>NZ_CP031941.1:57500-2907500 GCF_003443655.1 Nostoc sphaeroides | reverse complement strand
GCCTCTGTGTGCCTAGGTATCCACCGTTAGCCCTTATTAGCTTGACCACTCAATTCATTTGGTCTTTTTATCACTTGCATTCACAAAAACATCTGTAAAGATTCTCTGTGTCTGCCTGCTTTTTTCGCGTTTCTATGCAGTTTTCAAGGTTCTGGCTGAGACTAAACCCAGCAGTCTGACAAATTTTGTCATGTTGCTGAACTCTCACAAAATTTTCTCTAATGGCAATCGCCACAGGTGGAGGTTAGCGGACTCGAACCGCTGACATCCTGCTTGCAAAGCAGGCGCTCTACCAACTGAGCTAAACCCCCAGAATAATTTATAATTCATAGTTCATAATTCATAAGTAACTATGAATTATGAATTAGTAATTACTAATTCTTCAGGTGGGCCATCCTGGACTCGAACCAGGTACCTCACCCTTATCAGGGGTGCGCTCTAACCACCTGAGCTAATAGCCCATATCGAACCTTCATCATAGTTTGAAAGCTTTCAACATTTGCAAATGTCTGCGACCGACCTAAGGTTAGACCAACTTAGTATCTATATAGCTGTTTACTTTTCGATTTCTAAGGGGTGTAGGTCTCCCTAAAAAGGAGGTGATCCAGCCACACCTTCCGGTACGGCTACCTTGTTACGACTTCACCCCAGTCACCAGTCCTGCCTTAGGCATCCTCCTCCACGAATGGTTGGAGTAATGACTTCGGGCACTACCAGCTTCCATGGTGTGACGGGCGGTGTGTACAAGGCCCGGGAACGAATTCACTGCAGTATGCTGACCTGCAATTACTAGCGATTCCTCCTTCACGCAGGCGAGTTGCAGCCTGCGATCTGAACTGAGCTCCGGTTTACGGGATTTGCTTGACATCGCTATCTTGCTGCCCTCTGTCCGGAGCATTGTAGTACGTGTGTAGCCCAAGGCGTAAGGGGCATGCTGACTTGACGTCATCCCCACCTTCCTCCGGTTTGTCACCGGCAGTCTCTCTAGAGTGCCCAACTTAATGCTGGCAACTAAAAACGAGGGTTGCGCTCGTTGCGGGACTTAACCCAACATCTCACGACACGAGCTGACGACAGCCATGCACCACCTGTGTTCGCGCTCCCGAAGGCACTCTTCCCTTTCAAGAAGATTCGCGACATGTCAAGCCTTGGTAAGGTTCTTCGCGTTGCATCGAATTAAACCACATACTCCACCGCTTGTGCGGGCCCCCGTCAATTCCTTTGAGTTTCACCGTTGCCGGCGTACTCCCCAGGCGGGATACTTAACGCGTTAGCTACGGCACGGCTCGGGTCGATACAAGCCACGCCTAGTATCCATCGTTTACGGCTAGGACTACTGGGGTATCTAATCCCATTCGCTCCCCTAGCTTTCGTCCCTCAGTGTCAGTTACGGCCTAGCAGAGCGCCTTCGCCACTGGTGTTCTTCCTGATCTCTACGCATTTCACCGCTACACCAGGAATTCCCTCTGCCCCGAACGTACTCTAGCTATGTAGTTTCCACTGCTCTTATCTAGTTGAGCTAGACTCTTTAACAGCAGACTTACATCGCCACCTGCGGACGCTTTACGCCCAATCATTCCGGATAACGCTTGCATCCTCCGTATTACCGCGGCTGCTGGCACGGAGTTAGCCGATGCTTATTCCTCAGGTACCGTCATTGTCTTCTTCCCTGAGAAAAGAGGTTTACGACCCAAGAGCCTTCCTCCCTCACGCGGTATTGCTCCGTCAGGCTTTCGCCCATTGCGGAAAATTCCCCACTGCTGCCTCCCGTAGGAGTCTGGGCCGTGTCTCAGTCCCAGTGTGGCTGATCGTCCTCTCAGACCAGCTACTGATCGTCGCCTAGGTGCGCCTTTACCACACCTACTAGCTAATCAGACGCGAGCTCATCTCCAGGCAATTAATCTTTCACCTCGAAAGGCACATCCAGTATTAGCCACCGTTTCCAGTGGTTGTCCCAGACCTAGAGCCAGATTCTCACGCGTTACTCACCCGTCCGCCACTAAATCCGAAGATTTCGTTCGACTTGCATGTGTTAAGCATACCGCCAGCGTTCATCCTGAGCCAGGATCAAACTCTCCGTTTTGAAGCGTTTGTAAGCTCAATTAGCTGCTCTTTTTTAACTTCAGCTTAGTTATCTTTATTTTCTTAGACCCAAACTACTTGCTGTATAATCGCTTTCAAACTATAATATTTTCAAGGTTCGGTTCACCTTTTGGCGTCGCTTTTCTCGCTCCGCTTCAGGCACTTATTCAATATAGCGAACCTACTTCATTGTGTCAACCATTTTTCCAAATTATTTTGGGACTGTTTCTGATTCCCCATGAAACTCCCCACAGTGCCGGGTTGTAGGCAACAATGGTTTATGCACTGTGCCAACGAAGCAAGGGGAAAGCGTGAATTTTCAATGGAAACCTGAATAAGGGGGATGACTGGCAATGATTGGGTAACCGATTCTAAGGTAGAAATAAAGTAAATGAGATGATATTATGCCCGACAACTACACCGATCGCTTCCGAGTAATTGTTTGGGATCTACCAGGTTAGGAAAATCAGATAGAGCTACAAAACCTGTGGCGAGCGATCGCATGAAAGCAGAATTACTCTACTCTGAATCACTGTAAAACTAAGAGAACACATGGCATTGATGGAACAAAACCAGCAATGTGCCGAAGCAGTCAGCACGTTTTGCGCTGGCTGCTCATAGCTGGGATAATTACCTAGAACCTGCTTTGCTTCTTCACAGGCTAGATGTACTTAGTACCCTTTGGTTAGAGCCAAAGTAGAGGTCGCCCAATTCTTCCAAAAAAACATCGGTTTGCGATTCTGGATTACGGAAGTAGGGATGGATGGGAAAGAGTTCATCACGAGGGCGGGTTTCCGGTGAAGACAGAATCTGCTCAAGCAAAGTCAGGTAGTTTTCAGCAGTAGATTCCCAAGTGTACGTCTTCAGTACCCGTTGCTGACCCGCTTGGGCAAAATACTCCCACTCCTGACCATCACATAGCAACCGCTCCAAGCCCCGTGCAATATCAGCAGGATCTTCTGGGTCAACGAGTACGCCATATTCCTTATTTCCCTGCCGCAAGCTCTCGCTGGGGCCACCGTTCTTAGTTGCTACCACTGGTAAACCTGCAACTGCTGCTTCTAAGGGAGCAAGCCCAAAGGGTTTGTAGAGTGCGGTCAGCGCAAATACTGAGCGACGTTTAACCATAAACCGATAGGCTGCTGCCAGTGATTCTTGAGACTGATCTAACAGGACAAAGGCACTCACCTTGCCCCACAAGTCGTTTTCTTTGACCACTTCCCGAATCGGAGCTAATACCTCTTCAGCCATGCAGTCAGTAGTTTCCTCTCGTAAAGGATCGTCCAGCCCCCCTGTAAGTAGCACCAAGTTAGATCGTTCCTGAAGTATTGGACTCATTGCGAAGGCTTGCACTAGCCCTAATATATTTTTTTTCAGCTCTAATCTACTGGATGCTAGGATAACAGGCAAATCTCGACGTGGTTCTGCAATGTCCCGTGCCAATCGCTCCTGAATGAGCATGTGGGTAGCCTCCTCATTTTCGTAACGCGCTTTTGCACCGAAAATCGAGAAATCTGCTCCCGGTGGAATCACTGCAAAGCGGTTGTCGTTGTCTAGATCCACTGCACCACTATAGACTCGATGAGAATACTGTTCAAAGCGTTCTTGTCGTGTACTGGTGATATTAATGGCCGAGCGATTCATGCTCAGGCGTTCTGCTAAAATGCGATATCTGAAATAGAATTGCTCGTCTATTTCTGCGAGATTCTCTCGGGTGACTTCCAGTTTGTCCATCTTTTGAGCGCCGAGAGAATGAGCAGTAAAGGTAAAAGGTATACCTGTCTCCTCTTCAATTAGAGCGCCACACAGTCCTCCATCGCCGTAGTGAGCAGTCATAGCATCGGGTAAACCACCTTGCTGTTGATAAAACTTCAAGATGTTGGGTATCCAATCAGCGACTAGATGAGGCCATAACAACTCTTTAGAGAGAAATTCTTTTGGCCCTGCTGGTAAGCGGATAATGCGGACGTTATCGATCCCTGGATAAGTGTCAATCGCTTGGGCAAACTCTGGCCACTCCGGGTCAATAATTTGACGGGTGATAATATCAACTTTATGACCCATTTGAGCTATGGCTATGGCGACTTGCTTAACGTAGATCAACTGACCCCCAAAATCTGGGTGTTTCGTGATGTGACTATTGGCTGAATCAAAATTGCCTTGAGGGTTGAGAAATCCAATGTGCATTGCCCACTTCCTAATACAGGTTGATTTCTACTAGAGATTTTTGCCTGAAGACGGCAGCATAACAGCTTAGTGAGCTTGTTAAAAACTCCCAAGGTTGAAAAACGCAGGCAGTGAGGCTGTAGATAAATACCATCAACAAGTAAGTAAAAGGGCTTTTATTGATTCCCTTTAGCTTAAACCCAGCCAATTTGCGTATTTTCATTAATGTATAATTTAATCACTACTGCGACTGGCGCACATATACCCGATGACATAAATGGTAAGTTGATGTTTCTACTTAAAAACAACGGCTAACATATCAACACAGCGATAATGATTGATTTTGAACCTTGGGACAGATTATTGCGTCAGTATGTTGATCAACAGGGTCGTGTAGACTACATTGCTTGGAAAAAGGAGCAACCCCAAGCAATTGCAGATTGGTTGTCGAGCCAAAAAAATCTGGCTTTTAAATCTAATAGCAACAATCTCGAAGAATTGGCATTGTGGATCAACCTTTACAATGCGTTCACCATTTCGACAATTTTGGAGAGATACCCGATAGAATCGATTCGTCCGCGAATTTTAGGGATTCCCAACTGGCTAGCTTTTTTGTGGTTCTTCCAACGTCGCGCTTATTATATGTTTGGGGAAAGTTATAGTTTAGCTAAAATTGAGAACTCTATTCTACGGGAAAAATTGCAGGAGCCACGAATTCATTTTGCGATCGTTTGTGCTTCAGTTGGTTGTCCTTTACTACGTTCGGGAGCTTACTTTCCTGAGCAGGTTATTCAGCAATTAGATGAAGATACACGTCGTTTCATGAATAACGCTGAAAAAGTCCGTTATGACATGGAGAGCAAAACGCTTTACTGTAATAAAATCTTGAAATGGTATCGTCAAGATTTTTTAAAGGTTGCACCCTCCATTCCCGAATACATCCGCTCCTACTTGAAAACAGACTATCCCCTTAATGCTTCAACGCGAATATCCTATCTTGATTATGATTGGAGCTTAAATCAGCGAATATCTTCATAAAACTGTTTAAGATAATTTGCATTAACCCCAATCCCCCACAAAAGGCCAATATAAAGGTAAATTGCAGTTGCTTTGAAGCTACCCCATTTGGCTACGCGACGATCTGAGGAATGAACAATCCGATTTACCAGATAGATACGTCCTTTTTTAACTAACTTCAGGCATAAATCTCCATCCTCCATAATCGGCAATGCCTGATCAAATCCGCCACAATCCCAAAAATCAATTCGACGACAGAACATTACTTGATCTCCAAACAACAGACGCAATCCTCGAAAAAAGAGGTGAGGCTTAAATAACAGTGGTGCGTAATAGGTTTTTAAATAATTATGTAGAGAGATACCCCAACGAGTTGTTTGAGATCCTGACATCAGAGAAATGAACCCGCCACAGGCAATGGTAGGTTCTGCCAGAGTCTTGTTGATGATGGTAATTAGATCATCTGGAACCCAAGTATCTGCATGAAGAAAGCAAATGATATCTCCAGTTGCTGCTGATGCTCCATAGTTCATCTGAAGAGAACGCCCTCGCTGTTGAGATGAAAGAATTTGTACATTCAAAGTTTGATTAAATGACTCAAAAATTTGCTTTGCAACTGTCACCGTCTGATCTTGGCTGCCACCATCTACCACTATCACCTCAGAAGGAGGAGGATTAAGTAAAGTCAGTTGGCGCAATGTCCGTCCTAAGTTAGTTGCTTCATTTAAAGTAGGAATGATAATAGAAACTTGAGACATACCGATTTAGTAGTTTTATAATTATCTTTATTTTACTTGTTAATGTTGATAGGCTTTAGCCCAAAGAGAAATCGGACTCTTTGTTGAGACGTTTTATAAAGATTTCATACAAAGCATTTCTCACTAAAACGGTTGCTGTACTAATCATTAAAAATTTTGCAGCTATGCCTAAATCAAATTGCAATAGATAAAAAGATATCGCCACCAAAACTGTTTGATGCAGCAAAAAAAATGGATAAGCGGCAGCGCCCACTCAAAATTACCTTGAGGATGAATCCCGTTAAAAACTGTGGGTAAAACTGTAAATAGGAACCGATATTTTCGTGATGAGTACGAACAAAAAAAATAACCCATCCAAGGGTAGGGACAATAGGGTTCGGTTAGGGTTTTTTGATGAAAATTCTAAATCACAAAGACGCGATAAATCGCCGTCTCTACAATAATTAATCCTTTGTCTTGACGGCGATTTATCGCATCTTTTGGCTTAAACGAACCGTATTGAGGGTAGGGCTTGATAAGTCATTTTTAATATAAAAATCGCCTAATTCGCCTTGGTCACAAACTGCGGCAGCATGAAAATAAATTAACAATAGTACCGCCAATACTCTTAACAAATCGAGTTAATAGTGTCTTTATTGGTGATTATTTGTTATATCTAAATCAGATTTTAAATTCATTTATTTGCCAGGGTTATAAACCAATACGCTTAGAGCATGTTTTAAAAGTAGTAGGCTGTATCAAAAACTTTAGATCCTCCTAAATCCTCCTTAAAAAGGAGGACTTTAATTCCGGTTCCTCCTTTTATAAGGGGAGCCAGCGCGGTCTTGGGTTCTCCCTAAGTGGGGGGGATCAATAAGTACCTAAAATGACAGCCTAAGACTTTCCAAATAACCTCTTAGATCAAGGCTTAATTCTTTGTTAAAATGAATTTTTTTAATGCTCCTGAGCATGGTAACGAGCTTTCAGAAGTTTTCCCCAGATTGCATTGTAAGGATGTACAACCTGTGTAGATTGGTCGTCTTTAAAAATGAGCCTTCCTTCATTTGCCCAGTGAAAAATGCCACCACTCAAGTTATAAATGCACTTCATCCCAGTTTCATTAAGCTGCTGGGCTAATTTGGCGCTACGGTAGCCAACGGCGCAGTACACGACAATTGGTCTGTCTTTTGAAACTGTAGAAAGTACTGCTAAGTCAGGTATAAGAGCGTCTATCTGCGCTGCTGTTTCAATATGGCTCACTGCATATTCTATCTGACTCCGTGCATCTAGCACTAATGGCCGAGGCTTTGCAGAACCTAATAGTAATTGAGCTAATTCTTTGGTTGTAATTTCTTTAACATTAGGAAACTGCAATCTAATCAGGAGTTTTATAAACTTGAATGTAAGTAATTGCACTTATAAAAATATTTTTTGGTTTTTATAGATCAATACAGTTCAGTTAAGCCCAAAAACCTTGGTAAAGACGCGAAATTTCGCGTCTCTACAGGTCTAAAATTAGTACCAAAAATCCTTAACTGAACCGTATTGTTTTATAGATAGGTTTAATTTTAATTTTATCACGAGTATGATTTAAAAGAATTTTCAGGCTCTAAATATTCGCCTTACGGCTAGATTCAGCTAACCTTTTTAGCCTTAAAAATTGCTGACGCATCATTACTAAATCTCCCCAAGGAATAAAATAGCGCATTCATGACCAAAACTTATTATTGGGATAGCGAATATGCCCTTTGGTACAGGTGTGTTAGTTGATGAACTAGATTTTTCGGATGATAAATTGCTTCAAGGTCGAACTTTCTCTTACTCGGATACTCAGCGTTACCGTGTAGGAGCAAATTATCTGCAATTAGCAATTAATAAACCAAAAACCAGGGTTGCTACAAATCAGCATGGTGGCCAAATGGATTATCTCGATGGCGATAAGGGAAGCGAGAATCCGCACATCAATTATGAGCCAAGTAGTATTGATGGGTTAAAAGAAGCACCAAAGTCTGGTAAAGACTATACTCCCCATGTTGAAGGTCAAGTGATGCGTAAAAAAATTAGTCTTTTGAAATAGCAATTGATAGGAGGTTTTACAATACTTGAACCATTGAGAAAAATTGCATTTTCCTAGATATTCACTCTTTATTTACACAGATTCCTGCAATTTACAATTATCCATAAGGATGAGATTAAAATACAGGATTTAATCCTAAATTAAGTTTAAAAAAAGTGGATGAAGAATAATTTGCTGGCTTTAAGGTGTTTAATAAAGTTATTACCGAAAGTCTAGTAGAAGCAAAAACATGAAAGGTTTCAAGAAGTTATCTTCAATAGCGCTATTGCTATGTGCCTTTGTGTATCCGCCCTCATTAGCTGAAGCGAAGGATATTTCTCTAAGTAATGGTCGCAATGAACAGAGCGTTGCACCAGAGGGTAACTTAGTTGGAGATAAAACCGGAGAGCTTTTAATTGCTCAACGGCGGTCAGGACGATACCGAATGATCAGACGTCGGCAGATTATCCGACGCCGACAGCCCTTTGGACGATACCAAAATATTCGACGACGCCAGCCTTACGGACGATACCAAAATATTCGACGCCGACAGCCTTACGGACGATACCAAAATATTCGACGCCGACAGCCTTACGGACGATATCAAATTATTCGACCACGGCAGCAGTTTAGGCAACGGCAGATTATCCAGCGACGGCAGCCTTACGGACGATACCAGATTATCCGACGACGGTATTGATGAGGACTGATGCAACTAACTAATGGTTAGTGGTTGAATCACCAACCACTAACCACTAACCACTAACTATGGTTACGTTCTAATGAGCTGCTACTACTTCTCCTTCAAGGCGAACTAGTCGGTCTGCTAAAAGTTTCTCAAGGTCTTCTAATGCCTTGGTGAAACCTTTGATGCCTTCATCTAATTTGTCAGTTGCCATGCGGTCTGCGGCGTGCATCTTGTCATAGCTAGCTTTGTCAACGGATATCTTTTCAATTTCCAAGTTTGCTGCCTTGGCGGGGTCGAGTTTGCGTGGCAGTTCTCCAATAGTTGCTTGCAATTCAGCCAAAAGTGATGGCGAAATGGTCAGCAAATCACTACCTGCAAGTTCAGTAATTTCACCAAGGTTACGGAAGCTAGCTCCCATAACTTCGGTTTTATAGCCGAATTTCTTGTAGTAGTTGTAGATTTTGGTGACTGACAAAACTCCTGGGTCTTCGGCTGCTGGGTAGCTATCGCGTCCGGTATCTTTTTTGTACCAGTCGAGAATCCGGCCGACGAAGGGAGAAATTAGGGTAACGCCAGCTTCTGCACAGGCGATCGCTTGGTGAAGACCAAACAACAAGGTAAGGTTACAGTGAATACCTTCTTTTTCGAGAATTTCCGCAGCGCGAATGCCTTCCCAGGTTGTGGCAATTTTAATTAAGACGCGATCGCGGCCAATTCCGGCAGCTTTATACTGAGCAATTAAGTCCCGTGCCTTAGTTAGGGTAGCTTCGGTATCGTAGGACAAACGAGCATCGACTTCCGTAGACACGCGACCGGGGATGATTTGCAAAATCTTTAATCCGAAGGCAACTGCCAAACGGTCAAAAGCTAGAGAAACTATCTGTGCTTGGGTGGCTCCGGCTCCTGCATCTTTCTTCGCTTGCAGTAAAGTTTGATCGACAATTCCCTGATATTCCGGCATCTGCGCCGCAGCAGTAATCAGAGAAGGATTGGTGGTAGCGTCTTGGGGTTTGAACTTTTCAATTGCCTGGATATCCCCTGTATCTGCGACGACAACAGTCACTTGTCGCAATTGTTCCAGTAAATTCTTAGACATAAAATACTCCGTGATGAATGTTACAGGATTTACTTATTCCCCAGTTCTTTACACTCTTTACTCTTCCTTCAATTCTGATTCTGGCAATTTTTCTTAATCATTGCCCAATTTTGTTTACTATCTTGAGCCACAGCCTTATTCTAAGTGCCTTATGCCGAAATTGGCTGTCCAATGGAATGCACTTTGATTAAGCTAGTTGTTCCTGATTTACCAATTGGAACACCAGAGGTAATAACTACTTTATCGCCCTTATTGGCTAAACCCATGTCTACAACTGTGTTCACCACATTGGTAAACATCTCTTCAGCATTGTGGACTGGTGGGATTAGCAAAGCTTCCACACCCCAAGAAAGTGCTAGTTGGCGATAAGCGGTGATGTCAGAGGTGAGGGCAATAATGGGAGAAGTAGGGCGATATTTAGACACCATTCTCGCTGTACTTCCTGATGTAGTGTTACAGAGAATTGCCCGTGAGCCTGTTTCATAAGCGATGCGACACACGGATTCTGCTACAGATTCGGTAACGCTGAGACTACCTGCTTCATGACACCAAGCATGTTTGCTACCCTCATCTAAAGCCTGTTCTGTCCGCACAGCGATATTGTGCATCATCTCGACGGCGGCGATGGGATATTGCCCAACAGCTGTTTCACCAGAAAGCATTACTGCATCTGTTCCATCTAAGATGGAGTTGGCAACGTCGGTTGCTTCGGCGCGGGTGGGAATCGGGGGCGCTAATCATCGACTCTAGCATTTGGGTGGCTGTAATCACCGGCTTGCCAGCCCGATTGCAACGGCGAATAATATCTTTTTGAATTAGGGGGACTTCGTGAATTGGTACTTCTACCCCTAAATCGCCACGGGCAATCATAATTGCATCAGCAACATTCAGAATGGAGTCAAAATTCTCTACTGCTTCTGCTCTTTCGATTTTGGCAATTAAGCGGATGGAAGCACCAGCAGCTTCAATCATTCGCTTGGCAGGTTCTAAGTCTTGTGGCGATCGCACAAAGGATACCGCCACCCAGTCTACACCCAACTGAATCCCAAAGCGCAGATCCAGCAAGTCTTTTTCGGTAATCGAACTAACAGGTAAAGGAGTTTGTGGTAGGTTTACTCCTTTGTGTGTGGAAATTAGCCCGCCAATTTTTACTTGTGCGCGAATGCGATCGGCATCACGAGCGGTAACAATCAACTTGACGCGACCATCATTAATCAAAATTGGTTCGCCTGGTCGCACCATTGCGAACAAAGTCGGCAATGGTAAAGGTAGTTCATCGATACTCTCACCCTTTTCTTGCAAAACAAAGGTGACTTCAGTACCAGCTTCTAAATTTAACCCTTCTGGTGGTAAAGTTCCCAAACGAATCTTCGGGCCACAAAGGTCTTGCATAATTGCGATCGGCTTTTGCTGCTCATTACTAATTTGTCTGAGATAGTGAGCAGTTTGGGCGTGGAATTCATAAGCCCCGTGGGAAAAATTCAGCCGCGCTACATTCATTCCAGCTTTTACTAAAGCTTGCAGCTTTTCGGGTGCAGATGTAGCCGGGCCAACAGTACAAATGATTTTGGTTCGACGCATAGGGATTAGGGGTTGAGGAGTAACCTGCAAATTTGGATGATTTGAGCGTAGGCGTAGCCCGTCGTAGACATCGCCCAAGCCATCCAAATTAACATGTGCTTTATATCACTGATTTTGTAAATAAAAATACTAAATGAAGTTTTGTTTTCAGCATATTTACCATTCAACCCAAATCCCAAAAGCCAAGGGTCAGCCCCTGCGGGTAAGTCAAAAGTCAAGGGTCAAAAGTTAATGACTAATGACCAATGACCAATGACCAATGACAAATGACCAATCAAACCACAGCAGCTGTAGATGCGAGTTTTTCCTTCTGTGACATAGACAACATCAGGTCAATCACGCGATTCGAGTAGCCCCACTCGTTGTCATACCAGGCAATTACCTTAAAGAAGTTGGAATTCAACTCAATCCCAGCACCTGCGTCAAAGATACTAGAATGGGTATCGCCTTGAAAATCTGTGGAAACTACTTCTTCATCTGTGTAACCCAAAATACCTGCTAGAGAACCTGCGGCAGCCTCTTTCATGGCAGCACAGATTTCTTTATAACTAGTGGCTTTGGCAGTTTTGAAAGTTAAATCAACTACAGAGACATCGGGAGTCGGAACTCGCAAAGCCATACCAGTTAACCTACCCTTCAATTCTGGTAAAACCAACGCTACAGCTTTAGCTGCGCCTGTAGAAGAGGGAATAATATTCTGGCTTGCACCTCGACCACCGCGCCAGTCTTTCTTACTGGGGCCGTCTACAGTTGGCTGAGTGGCAGTCATGGCATGGACTGTGGTCATCAACCCTTCAGTCAACCCAAAATTGTCATTGATGACCTTAGCTATGGGAGCTAGACAGTTTGTAGTGCAGCTAGCATTGGAGACAATTATATCTTTGCTAGGGTCAAACAAGTGATGATTTACACCCATTAGTAGGGTAGAAACCCTATCTGGATCTTTAGTGGGAGCGGAAATTACCACTCGCTTTGCACCTGCTTTCAGGTGGTTTCCGGCTCCTTCGTGATCAGTGAAGAGTCCGGTAGCTTCCACTACATAATCTGCACCTAATTTTCCCCAAGGTAACTCTGCTGGGTTTCTCACCGACACGCAAGGAATGAAGTGTCCGTCAATGAGGATACCATCTTCCTTAGCTTCAACCTTATGCTTTAATTTACCGTGGGTTGAATCGTACTTTAATAAGTAAGCGAGGTTATCTGGTGGTACTAGGTCGTTAATGCCTATAAACTCAATGTTGGGGTTATCGATGCCAGCGCGAAGCACAAGTCGCCCGATTCGACCGAAGCCATTGATACCAACCTTCAATTTAGTCAAGATAAAACCTACCCTTGTGGAAAGTTGAACAAAAGGAGAAAGTTAAAAGTCAAAATAGATTGCCTTTTACTCTTTACTCTATGATCCTGACAGTATCAGTCAGCTAAGACATATTTACTTGGCATATTTTAATGATTGGGCAAAACAATGAGTTAGGAGTTAGGAGTTAGGAGTTAGGAGTTAGGAGTTAGGAGTTAGGAGTTAGGAGTTAGGAGTTAGGAGTTAGGAGTTAGGAGTTAGGAGTTAGGAGTTAGGAGTTAGGAGTTAGGAGTTAGGAGTTCTTCTCCCCTTTCTCTGCCCCACTACCCACTCAGGACTGGCTCAACCATAGCTATCCGCTAAGAGACTTCCAAGAAATAAATTATCCATTGACATGGGAATTAACTAATTTGCTTTTGCAACCCACGATTTGTTAGGAGGTAAACAGCAAAAGTACCTACCCAGTGACTAGCTGCATAATGTTCACTTACAATATTTGCTAGTCCATGCTGACGATGGTGAAGGGCAGTAGAGCGGAGTGTTTCTCGGCGGCGATCGCTATTTGCCAATTTAGAAATGATACCCTCAAGCATCCAAGCACGACTGAGATTAAGACCATAGAAGTGGGCTTGCATATAATCTTGAGGATTATCTACTCCGGGTGGTTGTAACCAATTTGCTGAAGTCTCAATCGGTATTTCTGGAAGAAAATCGGTGAGCCAGTCAGTGAAAGCTGTTGTTGGCAGGACTCGCCGCATCAGGTCTGCTTCAGCAAGGCCAGGAGAAAGAAAATCGTAACCAAGCGGCTCAAATTGTAAGGAGTAGTTGCGATCGCTTAGATAAAATTGCCGTGCCTTGTTCTCTATTAACCCAGTGAAGTCAGCATTTTCGGTAATCCGTGCCCAATCTAGCATCAAACCAAGTGCAAAAGCTGTTTGGCTATGCATCCCTGTGCGATTGGGAAGTTTCAGTCCGTCAATCCAGCGATGTAAATTACCTGCAATCAACTTTTCTAGCGGTTCCAATACAACCCGCCATTCTTTCGCTTGAGGATGATTCCACTGGTGAAGTTCCGCAGCCAGTTGCAAAAGCCATGCCACACCATAAGGAAATTCAAAAAACGGTAGCCGTTGGAAATGAGCAATTTCTCCTTGAATTTTCTCAGGTGTTAGGCTTTGCTCAAGTGCTTGCTTTGAGGCTGCATTGAAGGAGGCTTCAGGAAAGTGACGCATAAGACGTACCAGCAACCAGTGACCATGTACAGCTGAATGCCAATCTAAGCAGCCATAAAAAGCAGGAGTCAATTCACGCGGTGGTTTTAGATCCTCGTCGCTATCAGCCCAATAAAGACCACTGTGGGGATATTCTCGCCCGATACAATCCAGCACTAATTGAGCAAATTGTACTGCGATCGCTTCATTTATCTCTAAATTATCGCGTGGCATGGTCATTTCTACCAATAAGGACATGTATCGGAATGCATTGTACGATCACAAAGACGCGATAAATCGCCGTCTCTACAAAGGACTGATTATTGTACAGACGGCGATTTATCGCGTCTCTTGCCTTAACCAAACCGTATTGCAATGCATCCCGACGCATTATCATTGCAAATTTAATTCGCTATCGAATTAACCATCACTTGTGCTTCCGGTTTTACCCTAGCTTCTGCTTCTAGAAATTCAGCGACTTGAGCCTCAATTTCATCCCGGACAATCTGGCGATACTCCAAGAAATGCTCAATTTGGGCACAAACAGCTAAATAGCTACTGACTCCACCCGGATTATGCTGATACATGCTCCACAAGTTGCGCCAGAATTGCCAGCGCGTTTGACGACGGACACCCTGTCGCCAACAAATAATCAGAAACGCTCGGAGTACTTTCCAGTTCAATGGTTTCTTGGCAGCTTTGCCCTTTTTCGGGTAGGTTGCTTCGCCCAAAAGCCGGAAGTGTTTGTATGTACGCTCCAAAAATCGTTCTGGCTCATACAAATCACAAAACGCCTGCACATATTCACGAGCGATATCTTCTAAAGGTCGAGTTGGGACAAAGTTCATCAACGTGGTTTGGTTGATGTTGGCTGATTTATTGCGGAGTCGTCCTTCCTTTTCTAATCTATGCCACAGCGCTGTATCTGGAAGCGCTTGCAGCATACTAAATAAGGCTGTAGGAATTGCTGTTTCCTCGACAAACTTGACAATTCGTGCGCCTGCTCCTACTTTCTCGCCATCAAACCCAATGATAAAACCTGCCATGACTCGCAACCCTGAGCGGGTAATTCTATTCACAGCTTCACTGAGCGAGTCTCTGGTATTCTGGTATTTCTGAGTGAAAGTGAGACTTTCTTCGTCGGGGGTTTCAATTCCCAGAAAAACGGCTCCAAAATTACACACTACCATCAAATCCATCAGTTCTTGATCTTGGGCTAAATCAACTGAAGCCTCTGTGGCAAAGGAAAAGGGATAGTTATGTTCTACCATCCACGGCAGAAGGGACTTCAAAAATAATTTGACATTCCGCTTATTACCAATGAAGTTGTCATCCACCATAAAAATACTGCGTCGCCAACCCAGTTTGTAGAGATAATCTAGTTCTGCTAATATTTGTTCTGGGTTTTTGGTGCGGGGTTTACGACCATATAGCACAATAATGTCGCAGAATTCACATTGGAAGGGACATCCACGCGAAAATTGCACCGACATTTCCGCATAAGCTTCAAATTCTAGCAAGTCAAAGCGAGGAGTTGGAGTATTAGTCACATCTGGTTTTTCACCACCAGAGCGAAATATACCTGTGCGATCGCCCCGTGCGATCGCTGCTACAAATAAGGGTAGGGTAATTTCCCCTTCGTCCAATATCAAGTAATCTGCTCCGGCGGATGTCATTTCATCTGGTAGCGCTGTCGGGAAGGGGCCACCAACAGCTACCCGTTTACCTCTGGATTTTGCTTCTAATATCTGAGAGAGTAAATCCTCTTTTTGCACAATCATCGCCGACATAATAACCAAATCTGCCCAAGCCCATTCTGCTTCGGTACAGACGCGAACATTTCGATCTACTAACTTATACTCCCATTCTTGAGGTAATATCGCGGCTACAGTTACCAAGCCTAAAGGCGGTAGCATTGCTTTACGGTCTAATAAAGCTAGTGTTTTTTCAAAAGACCAAAAACTTTTTGGAAAACGGGGGTATAGAAGTAAAACGTTCATCTTTGACGCTTATAAACCTTTATCTTAGCTGCTGCTTGAATTTACATACAACTTAGCCACTCTGACAACACATTAGAGCAGCCTTTGTATCCAGTAGTAGTACCGTACCTACTTCCAAACAAGCAAATGCTGTTGCTCAACAAGCAAATGCTGTTGCTCAACAAGCAAATGCTGTTGCTCAACAAGCAAATGCTGTCGCTCAACAAGCAAATGCTGTCGCTCAACAAGCAAATGCGATCGCTCAACAAGCAAATGCGATCGCTCAACAAGCAAATGCGATCGCTCAACAAGCAAATGCGATCGCTCAACAAGCAAATGCGATCGCTCAACAAGCAAATGCTGTCGCTCAACAAGCAAATGCGATCGCTCAACAAGCAAATGCGATCGCTCAACAAGCAAATGCGATCGCTCAACAAGCAAATGCGATCGCTCAACCTGACTTTTGACGGGATGTGGAAAACCTCTCTCTAAATCTCTCTCCTAAAAGGAGAGAGACTTTGAATTTTTTCCCTTAGAGTGTCGGGAAGGGGGTTAGGGGGTTAGGTTTTTGGTGGACTTTTCCACATAACGTGAAAAGTCCGACACGAACCAGGGTGAGGTTTTGTTCAAAATCTCCGACGAGGCAACTTCAAACGTGGGAAAAAACTTGTGGGTGCAAATAATTTTCGTGTAAAAAATTTTACTTTCTAGTGTGATTTACAAGTTAAGTCATTCAATAGTAATCTTCTAGTGTCTATATTTACGCAAGAGGGTGTTGATTTCAGGAATATGATGAACTTTAAAATCCAGGGCTTTTTTACGACGTTAATAATTGGTAGTGTGTCAGCATTGACCATTTCAGATGCTATCTCTCAAAAGGTGAACGCCCAAGCTACGCCTTCTTGTAATAATGCAACCATAAAAGGTAGCTACGGAACTAAAGCCACTGGGATGATCGTAGAATGGCCTCTAGCTCAAGTTGGTTTAGTTAAGCTTGATGGAAGGGGAAATTTTCAAGCAACATCTACTTATAGCGTTAACAATACTGTAACTAAAAACGAAACAGCTTCAGGAACCTATAGTGTTAAACAAGATTGTACGGTGCAGATAGTATTAAATGGTGATACTTATAGCGGTATCATTGTTGATGGTGGCAAGGAAGTCTTTTTGATCGCAACCATTCCAGGTGCAGTAGTTATTGACACTTGGAAAAAAGTGAACTGATTTACTCCATCTGTCCCAACGCTTAAAAATTAATGGGCGAAGGCGGAGTTCGTTTGTGTAGCGGCGAATTTTATTGCCTTGATATCATGTCCGCTTAATTACTTATTAAACTCGAAGAACCCGACCCAATACAGTTCGGTTAACGTGTTTATTCGTCGGAGATCCCCCCAACCCCCCTTAAAAAGGGGGGCTTAATTTCTTCTACCCCCTTTTTAAGGGGGTCGCCAAAGGCGGGGGGATCTTATCCGAACGACCCCGCGAACCCCTCCGGTTGCAATACGGTTCGGTTAAGGCAAGAGACGCGATAAATCGCCGTCTCTACAAAGGACTTATTGTAAAGACGGCGATTTATCGCGTCTTTGTATCTAGGGTCTGTCATGAAAAAACCTTATCCGAACGGTATTGCCTTCCCTCAGTAACTACGGTGTCGAATTACCCCCCTTAATTCCCCCTTATAAAGGGGGGAAACCGGAAATCCAGTTCCCTCCCCTTTATAAGGGGAGGGTTAGGGTGGGGTAAAATACTTTCTTCATTCTCAGGTAGCTTGGGAATGTAGAGTTGAGTTTTTCCAAAATGTCTTTAACTGAAGAAATTCTTTCCCAATTACCCGGCGATGTTTTAGCAGGGTTACGCCAAAGCGATCGCATCTTAACATCTGTGCGCGAAAACACCGCACCAGTACCAACGTTAGTTAAAGAAAGTCAACAGTCTTTAGGCGTTGCAGATTTCGATGTGCTTATCTGCGGTGGCACCTTGGGCATTTTAATTGGTTGCGCCTTAGCGGTGAAGGGACTGCGGGTGGCGTTGATGGAACGGGGTATTTTGCGGGGAAGGGAACAAGAGTGGAATATTTCTCGCAAAGAATTAGATGTATTTGTGGAATTAAACTTGCTGACTGAGGAAGAATTAGAGAGTGCGATCGCCACTCAATATAACCCAGCGCGAGTTAGTTTTGATGGCGGTACAGAAGTTTGGGTAGAGGATGTTTTGAATATTGGCGTAGATCCAGTTTATCTATTAGCTACTTTGAAAACCCGATTTCTCACCGCAGGTGGAAAGTTATTAGAAAACACACCCTTTACTGAAGCAGTGGTTCATCCAGATGGGGTGATGGTAAATAACCAATTCAAAACTCGGTTGTTAATCGACGCAATGGGACATCTTTCACCCATCACTCAACAAGCACGCCAAGGCAAAAAACCAGAAGCACTATGCTTAGTTGTAGGAAGTTGCGCCCAAGGTTTTCCCGAAAATAACTCAGGCGATTTAATATTATCATTTACACCTTTGCAGAATCAATGTCAGTACTTCTGGGAGGCTTTTCCAGCTAGGGATGGCAGAACAACTTACTTGTTTACTTATATGGATGCACATCCCCAACGTTTAACTTTAGAAGCTTTATTTGAAGAATATCTGCGTCTATTACCAGAATATCAGGGAGTGGAGTTGAGTAAACTGAAATTTCAGCGATCGCTATTTGGTTTCTTTCCCACTTATCGCCAAAGCCCCATCAAAACCCCTTGGAGTCGCATTTTAACAGCCGGAGATAGCAGTGGTAGTCAATCTCCCTTGAGTTTTGGTGGTTTTGGGGCAATGGTACGTCATCTGAAGCGTTTAACGTTTGGCATTTACGAAGCGCTGGAAACAGAACAATTATCTGCAAAAGCTTTAGCACTACTGCAACCCTATCAGCCAAGTTTGACTGTTACCTGGTTGTTTCAAAGGGCGATGAGTGTTGGTGTCAATCAGAAAATTGCCCCAGATCAAATTAACCAACTCCTCTCGGCAGTATTTCAGGAAATGCAACAGTTTGGTACACCAGTGCTAAAACCATTTTTACAGGATATAGTGCAGTTTTCGGCATTAACGCAAACACTGTTAAAAACTGGTTTAGATCATCCTCTATTAGTTGCCAAGATAATTCCGCAAGTAGGTTTGGCAAGTTTGTTAGATTGGATGTTACATTACAGTAATTTAGGTGTATACACTGCCTTGTTTTGGTTAAGTCCAATGCTAGAAACATGGATTAAGAATCAACCAACAGAACAACAATATTATTGGCATCGTTTGATTGATGCCTGGAAGTATGGTTCTGGCGGTGATTACTCAGATGAAACTTAGAATTTTAGCTGTGTGAGGATAACATGATTGAACGCAAATCTTTAGGAATCAAATACTTTGCAGTGCTGATTGGATTCCTGCGCGATCGCCAAGGATTTCTAGAGGAAGTTCGCCAAGGTATCAGATTACCAAATAAAATTATTTCTCTACTAGTTTGCAGTTCCTTATTCATCGCAGCTTATGGCGGAATCATTGGTGCATACCATAGCTGGATGCAAGCTATATCTTCCGCCATTAAACTCCCAGCCCTTTATTTAATCACACTCCTGATTTGTATTCCAACGTTGTACTTTGCTAACGTTATTTTTGGTTCAAAGCGGACTTTTGGACAGCATTTAGCATTAGTGCTGACTGCTGTTTCAGTTACGAGTGTACTTTTATTCAGTTTTGCACCAATCACACTGTTTTTTTTAATTACCACCAATAACTACCAATTTTTAATTCTGTTAAATGTATTCATCTTTGCATTAACTGGATTTATTGGTGTTTCGTCTTTATATCAAGCCACAAGTTTAGTTTTAGAACAAGATAATGAAGGTAGTAAGACACGCCAGAAAATTTTAAAATTTTGGTTATTTCTTTATGCTTTCGTAGGTAGTCAATTAGGATGGACTCTCAGACCATTTTTTGGCACACCTGATTCTGCTTTTCAACTATTCCGCGAAAGAGAAGGTAATTTCTATTTGAGTGTGATTCAAGCTATTAGCTATCTTTTGGGAATCCGTTAATTAATCATTAGTAATTACAAAAAATATCAAACATATAAAAATATGCGGCACAAGGAAAAGTTCGGGATTCAGCAATTTGGTGTTTTGGTTAATTTATTACGCGATCGCCAGTCATTCTTAGAAGAAATTCGTCAGGGAGTAAGATTACAAAATAAAATCAGTTCTCTATTTGTAACTAGTTCAATTTTCTTTGCTATCTATGGAGCAATTATCGGTGCATCTAACAGTTGGGCACAGGCATTATCTGGTGCTATCAAACTCCCAGCCTTTTATTTATTAACACTGATTATTTGTTTCCCGACTTTGTTCTTTTTTAATGTTTTCTTTGGTTCGCGGAGCAGTATTCAACAGCATTTCGTTGTATTGCTCACATCTGTATCAGTGATTAGTGTGCTTTTATTCAGTTTGGCACCAGTTACGCTATTTTTTCTGATCACTACACCCGATTCTTATCAATTTTTTAAACTGTTGAATGTATTAATTTTTGGTATTACAGGCATCTTTGGCGTTAAGTTCCTTTATGAAGGAATGCAATTACTTTCTCAACAAGATGAAGTAGGCAAAAAAACCCGCACCACTATTTTAAGATCCTGGTTATTACTTTATGCCTTTGTTGGTATGCAGTTAGGATGGTTCCTCAGACCGTTTTTTGGTGCGCCTGACTCTAAATTTGAGTTGTTTCGGGCAGTGAAAGGCAACTTTTATCTGGATATTGTAGCGGCGATTTCTGAAATTTTAGGTTTGCGTTAATCTAAGGTGTGAAAGCAAGCCTAAAACCAGCTTTTAGATATTGTCTTTCTTCGTTGTCTCGTTCGCCTGCTCAGACAGGGAATGCCATCCTGGCGGCTCTACCGCCAGAGAGGGAGGCGACAGAGCCGCTTTTGAGTTGCATTTCCCGACTCTGGCTGGAAACGAGATTTGAAAAGGCTTTTAGCTTAAGTTGACACTTGTGGGCGTCCCTTACCAGCTTACTGTAGACTCCAGCCCAGCGCGATTGCTACTTCAGTCGCTAATTCTAGAGGATTGAATGGTTTAGCGATCGCACTAATTATTCCCATCTGGTTATAGCGACGGCGATCGGAAGCCTGGATTTTGGCAGTTAACAAAATCACCGGAATCGCTTTGGTTAAGGGATTAGCTTGTAACTTTTCAAAGGTAGCAATACCATCCATATCTGGCATCATCACATCTAGTAAAATCGTATCTGGTTGGTAAGTCCCGGCTTTTATTATGCCCTCTTCACCAGAACTCGCTGTTTCAACTTTCCAGCCTGCAACTGTTTCCAAGCAAATCTTGGCAACTTCTTGAATATACTGCTCGTTATCAACCACTAGAATTTGCTTTGTTGTCATTACTGCTATCCTGCTCTAAAAAACTTACCTAAACTTAGTTAGTTCAACTCTTATTTACACGAATGTTTGAAGAGTTTTCTAAATCAGGATTTTGAAAAGTCCCAAACAATGGCAGAGTGAGGTAAAAAGTGCTACCTTGCCCCAATACACTTTCAACCCAGATGCGTCCGCCGTGCTGTTGCATAATGCTCTTACAAATTGCCAAACCTAAACCAGTACCATCATGGTTGCGTGAATCTGAGGAGTCAACTTGTTGAAAGCGCTCAAAGATACTCTCAAGTTTGTCAGATGGGATACCGCGTCCGTTATCTTTGACTGTCAACAAAACTTCATCCCCTTGTTGTTGCGCCCCCAACCAAACCGTAGATCCAGCAGACGAAAATTTAATGGCGTTACTCAGTAGATTGGTCAAGGTTTGGATAATGCGATCGCAATCTGCTAATACTTGACCGGATAAGGCAGAAATAGATAGCGTCACTCCAGCTTTGTCAGCTAGAGGCTGCATGACATTTACTGCTTGAGCGATCAAATCAACGATATTGCAGATTTCTGGTTCCATCTTCGCCTTACCCGACTCAATCCGCTCGATGTCTAAGATATCGTTGATTAAGCGTACTAAGCGTTCGGTGCTTTCAGTCGCAATTTGCAGCAGGCGTTTTCCCTGCTCTGAGTCTGTGGGTAGCAAACCACTGGCTAGCATTCCTAGAGAGCCATGAATCGAAGTTAAAGGAGTACGGAGTTCATGACTAACAACGGAGACAAACTCATCTTTCATCCGTTCAATTTGCTTACGCTCTGTGATATCCCGCAATATAACTGTATAAAATATTTCCTTAACCATGTCAATTTTAGAGATAGAAGCCTCTGCTGTAAATTCAGTACCATCCTTGCGGCGACCATAGATTTCACGCCGTTCTCCCATCCGGCGGGCAATATTGGGAGATTGACCAAAGTCAACCACATGTTGACGATGCATTTGGAAAAAGCGCTGTGGTAAGAGTACATCAAGATCCTGGCCAATCACTTCTTGGGCAGAGTAGCCGAAAATTTTTTCTGCTCCTTGATTAAATAAGGTGATGCTTTGGAATCCATTGATGGAAATAATTGCATCATCAGCAATATCTAAAATCCGGGCAAATCGGGCTTCAGAGAATCGTAGTTCTTCCTGTGTCTGCTGACGCTCATCTAGTTGTGACTGCAACTGTCGATTCAGCGTAATTAACTCAGCAGTGCGCTCTGCTACCCTCAGTTCCAGTTCGTTGATGGCTTGTAAATTGAGAGATAAGGGAGAATTTACTTCCCTATCTTCCCCTGCTCCCTCATCTCCCCTTACTTCCTCATCTCCCCCTGCTCCTGCATGGGGGTGATTTTGCGGCGGTTGCGTCACCGTTGTTAATACCTGTGGCGTTGGTAATGCAGATATTGCTGCTGCGTCGTTTCCCTCAATTTCCCGACGCAATAACTTTACCCAACTTGCGAGGTTGCTAATTTCAAATTTACTCAAGCTTTGACCAGAACTCAGTAGCAATTCGATATTGCGTGCCAATTTTGAGCCAAGAAGCAAGCCAAAAGTACCTAAAGATCCTGCTAAGGTATGCGCTTCTCTGGCTGCAAGGGAGAGCAATTCAGCATTTAAACTATTTTGATTTAAAATTGCGATCGCTTCCTCTAGCACCTTCACCTGCTCATCCACCCGCCCTTGAAATCGTTGCCAAATTTCTGCAACTGCCATTAATGCTTGCTGCTGTGATTGCAGATTTGGAACCTGGGAAGGAGAAGAGGCAGAGGGGCAGGGTGAAGGGTGCAGAGGAGAGGAATTTTCCCCCTGCTCCCTATTCCCTACTCCCTCTTCCAGTTGTTTTAGACGATAGCCGATACCATAAACTGTTTCAACAAAATCACTGTTAGCTCCTACAGCTTTGAGTTTGTGTCGTAACCCTTTGATATGAGTGCGAACAGCTTCTTCTTGTGGAGTATCTTGATAAGACCAAAGATGTTCTAAAATCATGTCGCAGCTAAACACCCGGTGATTATTTCGCAAGAATAGTTCTAACAGAGCAAACTCTTTTGGGGTAAGTGGCAACAGATTGCCAGCATAGCTAACTTCACAGCTACTAGGGTCTAGTCGCAACTGACCATACTCCAGCACAGGTTGCGAGGTTACAACTTGGCGACGCAACAGCGCTCTAATCCGAGCAATTAACTCCTCTTGGTCAAAGGGTTTAACTACATAGTCATCTGCGCCTGCATCTAACCCGATCGCTTTATCATGACTACTATCGCGCCCTGTCAATAACAATATTGGCATTTGCAGACCACTAGACCGGATTTTACGGCAAAGACTAATGCCATCCAGCTTGGGTAACATTACATCCAGGAGGATTAAATCATAATCGTAAGTTTGAATCAGATCCCAAGCTACATCACCATCAGTGGCAACTTCAACCGCATAGTTTTGGTTAGTCAAAACGGCAGTGAGTGCATAAGCATTTAATTCGTCATCTTCTACAACTAATATTTTCATGTTAAAAGATTTCCAAATTAAAATATATACAAAATATAACAAGCAAAAAAACCTACAGTAATTTTGAGGTATTTAGACCAAGGTTTAGACCGTAAGTAGTGTAATTCAATTACTTGAAAAGCGCTGTAAATGACAAAATTAGTCCGATGTTAATTTTTAATTTTAAAGCATCTTCCAAAAATTCTATATTTACGGTTCATACTCATTAATAAATATCAATATTGATTAATTTATAATCGGATTTTTATGACTATCTGCTTCGGAGTAAGTGGTATTATGGTAAACATTTTATAGACGCTAAGTTTATACTACCTTACTTACAAGATTTTACTGGTAGAGAGGTTTATATCCCCGACTTCTTGAAAAAGTCGGTGATCCTTTGGTTCATCACTCCTGCATGGATTGCTATAGTTTAAAGAAAAACCCCTCTACTAACATCCTGTGAAAAAACGAGTAACCCTTACCTTCCCGAAACGCGCCGTACAAATGCCAGTCACTTACGTACTGGCCAAAGAGTTCAACGTTGCCGCCAATATTATCCGTGCCCAAGTTGCCCCAAATCAAATTGGCAAACTGGTAGTGGAACTATTGGGAGATATCGATCAATTAGATGCGGCGATCGAGTGGATGCGATCGCGCCATGTTAATGTTTCTCATACCTTAGGCGAAATTGCGATCGACGAGGATGTGTGTGTCCACTGTGGCTTGTGTACTGGGGTTTGTCCTACCGAAGCCCTTACCCTCCACCCAGAGACATACAAACTCACATTCACGCGATCGCGTTGTATCGTCTGCGAACAGTGTATCCCCACCTGTCCGGTACAAGCAATCTCCACTAACCTTTAATAATCCAAAATCGTTCGACTGAGCGAAGTCGAAGTCCAAAATCGTTCGACTGAGCGACTTGCCTTGAGCGAAGCCGAAAGGAGCCGAAGTCTAAAATCCAAAATTCATATTATCCTAGCTTAAACACATCCGCTATTACACCACTATCACCCACCAGTCTAGTTGTTGCTGGAGAGTCATAAACTACCAATAGCGAAGGTATGCCAGCAACATCCTGAAACAGCGTCATTCCCTCAGCATGATCTTGCCGATTTCCATAGGGAATATCTTGGACAAAATCTGGATTGCTAAAGACATTTTCTCGCAAGTTAACGCCATTTATCCAGCGATAAACTTGCACGGGCCCATCTAAATCCATCGTTGGCCCAGCTAAAATCAACAAATCATTTCCATCTACACACAAATCCCGAATTCCCAAACCATTCAACCAGATAAAATGCTTTTTATATAACTCCTTCGCTTCTCCAATTTGCCGTAGTTTCAGAATTCCAGGGCTAGAATCTTCTAACTCAATTTCCAGAATAACAGCCCAACCCCGCAATACAGGGCCACGCAAACCCAAAAAAATCCGGTTTTGATAAATGCCTATTCCTTCAATATCAAAGCCGTTATCTTTTCCCGCAGTTCCAGCCTTGATAAATAAGCCTAAATGGGCGTCATCTGCTAAAGCAGTAAGAAGCAAATTACCTTGGTTCGTCACCTCTAGTTTAGCGGCACTCAATTGCACATCTGGGTTTTGGGGATGTGGGCAAGATGAGAATAACTTACCATCTATCAAAGGAATCCGTCCTAAAAGGTAACGGTTGGGTTCTGATTCAATTTTGGTCAGCCTTTTAAAGTTTTGTGCATCGGTTTTATCAGGTTTCGGTTTTTTGCGTTTGTAACTATGAGAACCAACAAACCATAAGTAATCATCTGTGTAAGCAAGTCCTTCTATATCAATTTCTTGGTCTTCTGGCGCAGGTAAGTTGATAAATTCTGCTACCCTAAATTGTTGATGATCTGTAAATTTATCAGTATCAACCAAAGATAGACGTTCAATAGTTGAGGTTTCATCTGACCCCAACCATAAATATTTTTGGTGTGTTAGGAGCAGCGCTGATAAGTCTTCTCTATGTTCTTTAAAGTTATCTACAAAAGTTAAGAAAACTTGATTAAGCAAATTTGAGTTTGGCATTTTTTGATTTCAGAAATAAAGGTTAATTATGTTATAATAGATGATTTAATATCATACAATTATACCAAATATTTGTAAAAGCTATCGTATACATGAAATCATTATGGTAAATCTGCTCTTTAGACCTCAATACGGTTCGGATAAGGTTTTTTAATGACACGCCGCTAATCGCAAAGACGCGATAAATCGATGTCTTTACAATAATCATTCCTCTGTAGAGACGGCGATTTATCGCGTCTCTTGCCTTAACCGAACCGTATTGCTTTAGACCTTTGATAGATATTAGATGTTTCTTAAAGAGGATGCAAGTATTAATGCTGATTACCATACTTGATAACACTTATTGAATAATAATATCAAAACTAGATACAAGGTTTTAACTAATGTTATTATTCAATAACCTCATCAGGTAATGTCATTTAAGATCAATTATGAAACTAGCCACACAAAACACGGTAAAAACTCTAGGGGACTACGCCTACCAAGGGATTGAAAAACACTTTAAAAAAACCTTGAAGTGGGAAAAATCAGTAAAGAAAGATGAAGATCCAGAAGCGTTACACCAAATGCGAGTGGGAATGCGTCGCTTACGAACAACTGTAACTAGCTTTGGGCTAGCGGTGGATGTACCAAAACCAGTCAGCGATAAAAATATTGGTAAAATAGCCCGTCGTCTTGGTAATTTGAGAGATTTAGACGTACTCAAAGAAAGTTTAGAAAACGATTACAAACCAAACTTACCGTGCAAAGAGCAAGAATCTCTAAAAACAGCTTTCAACGCTTTGGCAAAACAACGTCAAGATGTACTATTGAGTGTACAGAAAACGTTAAAAGATGAATGTTACAAGTCTTTAAAAGATGCATTAGACAAGTGGTTAGAGAAACCCAGTTATCAACCTTTGGCATCTTTTACAATTCAGCAAATACTACCAGATTTACTGTTCCCAGAAGTCAGTAACTTCTTACTACATCCAGGTTGGCTAGTTGGCACGAAATTTGTAGAATCAGAAGTGATAATCCAGAAAGACTGGAAACCAGAAAAGATAGAAAAACAATTAACAACAGAAGGCGAAATTATTCATAGTTTGCGAAAAGAAGCTAAACGTCTACGCTACCAGATGGAGTTATTTAGTGACTTATATGGTGAGTCTTACGCAGCTTATCTTACAGAAGTGAAAAATATCCAAGAAATTTTAGGTACGATGCAAGATAGTGCTGTCTTAACTGACTGGCTTACAGATGTCTTCAAGTCAGAAATTAAGACTGAGTTGCCTACCCTTGCTACTTTGTTAACTGAAAATCGTTACCAGTCGTGGCAGAAGTGGCAACCCTTGCAAGAACGGTATCTGAAAGTTGAAACTAAGCATAGCTTTCATTTAACAATACTGCACCCGCTTTCTGGAGTACTAAGTTAAAAGTTTCTCTTTATACCAATTCTGTATGAAGATGCACAGAATATTAAACGAACCGCCAAGAACGCCAAGAGCGCCAAGAAGAATAGAGAGTTACTCATTTAGTGCAGCTTCACATTAAATTGGTATTATTGGGAAAGGATTGGAATAACGAGTAGATAATAGACATCTCCGAAAAGAATTGTTTTGACGTAGCAGTGCTACGTCAAAACAAGGGTTCTGGGTAACGCATATTTAATTTCACCAGATGTCTAATTGAATAAGCTAATCGGCATTTAATGCATATTTAAAATTTATATAACTCTTGTGGGGTGGGCATCTTGCCCGCCATAATTATGCAATTTAAATGTGGAACAGCTTAAAAATCTCTTATCTGTTGGCTTCCACGCCCGCCCAGAAATAAATTTCAGGGCTAATAGCTAAAGTCTACTGAAGTAGACTAAAGATTTTTAGGAATATTTAGTCTACTTCAGTAGACTTTAGCTATTATTCTTGGAACTTCAGTTCCTTGCGGGACACGGCTTTTACGTTAAGTTGACACGTATGGACACTGCCGTGCCCCTACACCTGCTGATGTAACTTACTTTAACGCGAAAGCCAGCCTAGACAGAGCTTTGCTCGATTGCCTCGTTCCCAGTCAGAGACTGGGAATGCCTACTAAGAGGCTCCGCCTCTCTTTCTAGCGGCAGCAGCCCAACGATCAGCATTTCCAGCCAGAGACTGGAAACGAGATTTGAAGCTTAAGTTGACACCTGGGGGCAAACACTTGCCCCTACACCTTGCGATAAATCTTGTACCGCATCTGAATGACAACCACTATAAGCATTTGCGAAAACGATCGCTAAGTGTGTGGTTTGTGTCTCAAGTATTAATGTGGATATAGACACAGCACAATAACTTGCATTACAGGAACTACGAATGAACCGCTCGAAAATAATTGCCATTCTTACAGGGGCGATTTCGATCATTTTAGCGATCGCCTACCTCATCTTAGTCCAACTCCTCGACTATCGGGACATGAAACCCGCCCCCATCAGCCAATTTGACCAAGCACCTGCGATTATTTCTGTTTTATCGCAGGTTGACAAAATTACCGAAGCGTGAATCACATTTAGCTGAATTGCAGAGGCGCAAGTCCTTTGCGTCTTTTATCATTTATGTCAATAAGTAAAAACTCATGATGAATAGATAAAAAGCAATAGCTATTATTCATTAATCAAATAGTCTATTGTATAAGATTTATTTAGAGTATTTATCTCAAATTTGTTTAGATAAATTAATTCCATTTTGACAAATATAACGGTAAGCTGTTTCTAAGAAAATTAAATAAAGATAAATTTGTCTCATCTGCGACGCCAATAGCCCATCGTAGACATCTCTGGGTTAACAGGGATCAACGCGAGTTGACTTAAAACCCTAAATTTTTAATGACAAGATAGAGGTAAGTTAATGGCTCAGTTTCTACTTGAGACTGTATGGCTAGTTCCGTGCTATGCCTTAATAGGTGGCTTGTTAGCCGTACCTTGGTCGCCAGGGATCATTCGGAACACGGGGCCAAGACCGGCGGGTTATGTAAATTTGGTAATGACATTTTTGGCGTTTGTACATAGTGCGATCGCGTTACAAGCAACTTGGAATCAGCCAGCCCAAGAAGTATTTATTCCTTGGTTATCTACAGCTGGTTTAGACCTCACCATTGCTTTAGAAATATCCTCGGTGAGTGTCGGCGCTTTGGTTGTGATTGCTGGCTTAAATTTGCTGGCGCAGATTTATGCGATCGGTTACATGGAAATGGATTGGGGTTGGGGACGCTTCTATTCCTTATTAGGATTATTTGAAGCGGGACTATGTGCCCTTGTTCTGTGTAATAACTTGTTCTTCAGCTATGTAATTTTGGAAGTCCTGACGCTGGGAACCTACCTACTAGTCGGCTTATGGTTTAGCCAGCCGTTAGTAGTCTCAGGTGCTAGAGATGCTTTCTTAACTAAGCGGGTAGGAGACTTATTCTTACTAATGGGCGTGTTGGCATTATGGCCCTTAGCCGGAACTTGGAGTTATCCAGAACTAGCCAAGTGGGCGGCTACTGCTAACGTCAACCCGACAACAATGACACTGGTAGGTTTAGCCTTAATTGCTGGGCCAATGGGTAAATGTGCCCAGTTCCCCCTGCATCTGTGGTTGGATGAAGCGATGGAAGGCCCTGTTCCCAGTACGATTTTGCGGAATTCGGTAGTAGTAGCTAGTGGTGCATGGGTGCTGATTAAATTGCAACCAGTGTTAACCATTTCGCCCGTAGTTTCATCGGCGATGGTGGGAATTGGGGTAGTGACAGCGTTGGGTGCTTCGTTAATTGCGATCGCTCAAATTGATCTTAAACGCTGCCAATCCTATTCTGTCAGTGCCTACATGGGTTTAGTATTCATCGCCGTAGGAACGCAACAATACGAAACGGCGCTATTGTTAGTACTCACCCATGCGATATCCGCAGCCCTATTAGTAATGAGTACTGGCGGAATTATCTGGAATAGCATCACCCAAGACGTAACCCAATTAGGCGGATTGTGGACACGTCGCCCAATTTCAGCAATAGCCTTTATCGTCGGGACTTTGGGATTAATTGGTTTTCCTCCCTTGGGTAGCTTTTGGGCGTTAGTGAAACTAGCAGATAGCTTGTGGGAAACCCAACCTTGGTTAGTGGGAGTAGTGATAGCCGTAAATGCTTTAACAGCCGTGAGTTTAACCAGAGAATTCGGTTTAATTTTTGGCGGAAAACCTAGACAAATGAGTCAGCGATCGCCTGAAGCACACTGGCCGATGATTCTGCCAATGATGATTTTAATTGGTGTTAGTCTACATCTTCCTTTAGTGTTGCAAAGCTTATCACTTTTACCCGATTGGGCAACTCTCAATAAAGATATAGCACTGCTTTTAATTTGGTCGAGTATTTTCGGTTGCAGTATAACTGGCGTGATTTATTTCAGCAATATTCCTAAACCGATTCGCCTCCCTTGGCAAGGTTTACAAGACTTAATCGCATACGACTTTTACACCCCCAAACTCTATAAAATGACCATAATTTTTGGAGTTGCCAAAATTTCCCAACTTGCCGATATGATTGACCGCTTTGTAGTCGATGGTATCGTTAATTTCGTTGGTTTATTTTCGCTATTAGGCGGCGAAGGTCTTAAATACAGCACCTCTGGACAAACCCAGTTTTATGCCTTAACCGTTCTTTTAGGAGTAGGTGTTTTAGGTATGTGGGTAACTTGGCCATTTTGGGGAATCCAGTTTTTAAATTTGGTTTTTCAAATTTCGACACTTGGATAGCAGTAATTATCCTACTAAAAGTTAACAGTTTAATATTTTGAGAAGAATCCCATGAGCAGACAACATCGCCAGTTCAATCTTTCCAGAAGAAGTTTATTCAAGTTTGGTGCAGGTGCGATCGGTACAGGTGTATTGACAGCCGGACTTAGCTCAAACTTACTTGCAGCCGAAAAAAAAGCCCCAGCAGAAGATGAGATTACCCCCGACAAGGCATTGCAAGAATTATTAGAAGGTAATGAAAGATTTGTCAAAGCAAAACGTCGCAATCCTAACCAAACCCGTTCACGTTTAGTGGAAGTTGCTAAAGGACAAAAGCCCTTTGCTTCTATTCTCGGCTGTGCAGATTCACGAGTGCCTTCAGAGATTGTTTTTGACCAAGGACTTGGAGATTTATTTGTCTGCCGTGTAGCTGGTAATATTGCTACGCGAGAAGAAATTGGTAGCCTAGAATTTGGCAGTTTAGTATTAGGCTCTAAAGTGATTATAGTGGTGGGACATGAAAGATGTGGTGCAGTAGATGCTGCAATCAAAGGCGCTCAAGTACCAGGGCAAATTGGAAGTTTGCTTGAGGCAATTAAACCAAGTGTAGAAAGTTCAAAAGAGCAATCAGGAGATAAATTAGAAAACGCTTGTAAAGCAAATATTTTGGCGCAAGTTGAAAAATTGAAATCATCGTCAGTTTTATCTGAGTTAATCAAGGCAGAAAAGCTGAAAATAGTTGGTGGTTATTACGATTTAGATACTGGAAAAATCAGTGTAGTCAGTTAGCTGTTTTTAAATCTCGTTTCCGGTTTCCACCTGTAAATGCTCATAATTGTGGAAAAAGTTAGATCCCCGACTTCTTAAAGAAGTCGGGGATATGGACACCGCAAATTTTAAATTGCCAATTTCATAAAATCCCAAATTACCATGTTAAGTGTCTTGATTTGGCTCCCAATTTTCGCTGCTGTTCTCATAGCAATATTACCTGCAAGTTTCCCTAAACATCGTATTCGTTTAACAGCATTAATTTTTTCTGGGATAGTTATTTTCTGGAACCTTTTTATCCTGCTAAAATTTGATATCAGCAATCCAGGGATGCAATTTAAAGAGTATTTACCCTGGAACGAAACCCTTGGCTTGACCTATCAAATAGGTGTTGATGGGCTTTCTATATTAATGTTGGTATTAAATAGCCTGCTAACCTGGATTTCTATTTACAGCAGTAGTAAAGAAACTGAACGCCCCCGGCTGTTTTACTCCATGATTTTATTAGTTAGTGGAGGAGTCGCAGGTGCTTTTCTAGCAGAGAATTTACTACTATTCTTCCTATTCTACGAACTAGAATTAATCCCCTTCTATTTACTAATTTCCATTTGGGGAGGGGAAAAACGGGGTTATGCTGGAATGAAATTCCTGATTTATACTGCTGTTTCAGGAGCATTAATTCTGGCAACATTTTTGGGTATGGTGTGGCTGAGTGGTTCCACCAATTTTGCTTTTGATGCAGTGTCAACAGAAAACTTGTCAATAGCAAAACAAATTCTTTTACTAGCAGGGATAGTACTAGGTTTTGGTATTAAAATTCCCTTAGTTCCCTTCCATACTTGGCTACCCGATGCTTACGTTGAGGCTTCAGCACCAATTGCCATTCTTCTCGGTGGCGTGTTAGCAAAGCTGGGAACTTATGGATTGTTGCGATTTGGGTTGGGTATGTTTCCCCATGCTTGGAGTATTATTGCACCAACTTTAGCAATTTGGGGAGCAATCAGCGCTATCTATGGGGCAGTAGTTGCGATCGCTCAAAAAGATATCAAGCGCATGGTAGCATACAGTTCCGTCGGTCACATGGGTTACATCTTACTAGCTGGTGCCGCCAGTACCCCCCTAGCACTCGTTGGTGCAGTCGCCCAAATGTTTAGCCACGGTATCATCCTGGCGATTCTCTTCCACTTGGTGGGAGTCGTAGAAGCCAAAGTTGGCACTCGTGAATTAGATAAACTCAATGGTTTAATGAGTCCCATCCGCGGCTTACCTCTAATTAGTGCCTTACTAGTTTTAAGTGGAATGGCTAGTGCAGGTATTCCCGGTTTAACAGGATTCATCGCCGAATTTATCGTCTTTCAAGGTAGTTTCTCTGCCTTTCCCATTCCGACAATTTTGTGTGTAGTAGCTAGTGGATTAACCGCAGTTTATTTTGTCATTCTCCTCAACCGTACCTGTTTTGGCAGACTCGATAACTTAGCCTACTATCCCAAAGTCCTTTGGTCTGAGAAAATACCAGCTTTAATTTTGGCAGCTTTCATCATCTTTTTGGGAGTACAACCCACTTGGTTGGTACGTTGGAGTGAATCCACAACTACAACAATGGTAGCTGCAATTCCCTCCTTAGAAAAAACCGTAATCTCTGAAGTAGCCCTGAAATAGAAAATACATCAAAACACTTGTAGAGACGGCGATTTATCGCGTCTCAAACCTATCCACCAGACACGATTTATCGCGTCTCAAACCTATCCACCAGACACGATTTATCGCGTCTCAAAACCTATCCCCCAGACGCGATAAATCGCGTCTCTACAAATTTACAATTACCATGACAGCAATTAAAACAGCAATTAAATTACCTCCTTCAACGCACGAATTTGCCGATGTAATTCACCGCTTAGAAGCAGGCGGTGCAATGTTACCCGATACTCCAGAAAATTTGATGCAAATCATCGGTTTATATAAAGCTTATGCTGTGCCGATGGACTTTTACTGGCGTGATCTACTTTATATTGCCGAAAACGAATTTTTAAACCCGCTTCCCTTCTTCAAATACTTCTTACCCAAAGAGTATTTAGAACTGCATAATCATTACGCTGGCGATGATGCCGATTTGCGAATTTGGCGCGGCGAAGCTACTGCACATCCAGAACTTTTGGCATTTATCGAGAAGGGTGAAACTTTCAAAATGCCGAAATTGTTGCATCACTTGCTCCACGATCGCATTAACATGGAATTTGCGGAAGCTTGTATGCGGGCGATGTTGTGGCACAGAGGGATGGGTGGACAATTTGACCCTTATCTAGATTCCGAAGAATACAAAGCCAACGCTGACAGGGCAATTAAAGCTTACTTTCAAGGAAACCCGGTAATGCTAGGGCTTTACAAACTGTTCCCCGATATGTTTTTGGAACAGTGCCGCCAGATGTCATACTACGCTAATCTGGGCTTATTCTGGGAAGTCATGGCCCCAGTGTTCTTTGAAATGTCCGATCGCTATGATGAAGGTAGCATTAGCAGCGTCCCAGAGGCAATGAGTTTCTTAGTTAATGGTATATTTGCGATCGCAGGTCGTCCGATTTACCATCATGTTTATATTCGTGGCGAATGCTACGAAATTATCCCCAAATCCAAGGGTTTCATGTGGCTATATGAAGCCGCATTACCTTATGTAGAAGCTGTTTTCTACCGCACCGCACCCTTCCGAGGGACAAAATCTTATAATGCTCAAGCCCGTCAAGTACCGGCAGACCAGAAAGACTTTCACTTTGGTATTCTTTACGCCGATGTATTTCCAGTGGGTACTGCTGGCATTCCCCCGACATTATTAATGCAAGATATGTTGCATTTTTTGCCCCCATATCTTGTTGATTACTACAGCAAACATTGCCGGGGTGAAGAAGATATGTTGATTCAGTTGGGAGTCAGTTTCCAACGCTCAATGTACTGTGTCACTTCTGCGGTAATTCAAGCCTTGCGAACTGCACTTTTATATCCATTAGATGACCAAAATCCCAAGCATTTACAAGCCAATCGAGATTTTTTTGAAATGCAGCTAAATCGCTTTACTCGTTCTGACTACAATATTCGTGATGCTGCTCGTTTGGGGAGTATTCAAAAGCAAGATTATAGATAAGAGATCCCCCCAACCCCCCGATAAATTGGGGGGCTTTGAGAGTTCTTTTCCCAAAAAAGTAATTTTATCAGGTTCGACTATATTTAGTTAATCGCTGCTTAATCGATTCAGGTAATCGTTCTGGATGCTTAGAAAAATAAAATATTTTTAATAAACTAAAATTTATGTTCCGAGCTAACCAAATTTGCCATTGTTCTATCAGTGGTAGTGTTTTGATATAATCATTAAATAATTGCCTTATTCGCACTAGGCTCATTCCTCTTACAGAATCATCAAATGTTTTTGTTCCTGGATAATATCTATAGTTACCCCAAGTTTCATTGAAATACTTAACATGAGATGATCTAACCGCTTTCAAAAGGAAATCTACATCCATTGCATAATGTTCTTCTACTTTGTATAGTCCGATTTGCTGATGCAATGATTTGTGGTAAAAGTAAGCAGAAGGATTTAACGGAAAAGAAGCATCGATAATTCCATCTTCATTAATTCGTCGTTCTAACAATAAATCAATCGTCCTTAATTGTTTAGCTTTATTAATAGTAATTAGTTTACCTTCCAGATTACAAACATTACAGTTACCAACAATCAAGCTAGGCTCTGGTAAAGTTTTGAAAATTTCACAGATGCGGTTAAGAACGTTTATCTCATAAAAATCATCGACATTTAAAACACCAATAATTTCTCCTTGTGCCATAGCAATTCCTTTATTGAGAGCATCAGATTGTCCTCGATCCTTTTCACTAATCCAGCGAATGTGGGGATATTGATTGGCTTTATCCTTAATAATGTCTACTGTCTTGTCGCTTGAACCTCCATCGACAATGATATGCTCGACTTCTAAACAGTTTTGGTCAATGACAACTTGAAGGCAAGATTCTATAAATTTCTCACCGTTATAAACTGCTGTAATTATACTAATCATTAACAAGCGCCTCTTGTGGGTATTCCAAACAAAAGAATCATTTAAACGATTGATCTCTAATCATATAGTTCCCCATTTACACAAGTTTCTAACGCAATTTCATTCAGTGAAAATACGCAAAATATATTTAAAAAAGTAGCTAATAAATAGGTAATCGTCTAAGAGGGCCTTTCTGACTTCATCGTTTTTTTTGTTTGATACGGTAAATCCAACTTATGTCTGTACGGTTTACCCAACTTTTTTTAGATTTTGCTTTTATAAATTAGTTACTATAGAAATGTACGGTAAACTGAATTATTAGGGTTCGGTAAGTTCGACAAAAGCAGACTTGAAATATAGCAATTCTATTTAAAACGTCGGCATAAGTGTTACCACGCCTGTGCGCTTAAAGCTTCCAAGGCGTAGCTTATCCTACAAATGTTTAGTAGATTAACACGAATAATGATAATAATTCGGCCTGTTGCAATACTGCTCGGTTAAGAAAATTTGTAGGTTGGGTTGAACTTTAGTCTTACCCAACAAACCCCTAAAAAGGTTGGGTTTCGTTCCTCAACCCAACCTACATTGGAGTTATTTTTTAGGCTTAACCGAACAGTATTGCGGCCTGTTGTATTTTTTTAATTTCACAGAGATAAGATAATAAAAGATTCCTCACAAACTGCTGATAACAGATATGTCAACAAGTTGGATTTACCTTATCGCCGCAATCATTTTTGAAGTTTCAGGCACAACTTGCATGAAGTTATCGCAAGGATTTACTAAAATAGGCCCTTCTATATTAATAGTTGTCTTTTATGGATTTTGTTTTACTTTTTTGACCCTTGCTCTCAAGAAACTTGAGGTGAGCGTAGCTTATTCTGTCTGGGCTGGATTAGGAACTGTCTTAATTGCTATTATTGGTATTATCTGGTTTCGTGAATCTGCCACACTTATTAAGCTTATTTCCATCGCCTTAATAATCATGGGAGTAATTGGCATAAATGCAAGTGGGGGATAGGAATTAGGCGGATTATATATCATCAAGTTTAGCAAAACATCCCACTTAAAAACTTTATACATTAAGTGAAAGTTAAGTAATTGGAAACTTTTTAGCTATAGTTAAATACGCTTGGTTTAAGGCTAAAACTCTGTTATCCAAGTCAATTTTTTAACGTAGATACGGAGCCGACTTGTCCCAGGCTTCTGCCAACGCGTTGGCGTTGGCAGAAGCCTCTCGTAGAGAAAGCGCCGTCCATGTTAAAATAGAGGAGATCAATAAACCAAAACTGATCATTCTGCTTGTTGCTGTTGTAGTGAATACACCAGCAATTTTCATTGTTTTGCGAACAGAGCAAAATCACTCAGTAAATATAGCTGACAATTAATTAACTTTTAATACTTTAGCAAATACTATCAAAGTCATGGAGCTAAATTTGCAGCTATTTTCTCCGCTGAGGCGTAAAGAACATTAGTTAATAGTATCAACTTAATCCAGAAAATAATTTTTGCTTGAACCCAAATTAATCAGCTCAAAATTTATTAAACCCAGCAGAACGACGGTAAAGTAACCAGATAAATAGCGGTGAACCCAGCAACGCAGTGACGGAACCTACTGGTAGTTCTACTGCTCCTAATCTAGAGAGTAAATCTGCAAAAGTAAGTAACCATGCACCTGCAAGGGCGGAAAGTGGTAAAACAAAGCGATGATCTGTACCAACGATGAGGCGGACACCGTGAGGGACAACAAGACCAACAAATCCAATCAAGCCACTGATGCTGACTGCACCTGCGGCTAATAAAGTGGCGACACCACCAATTAACAGGCGCGATCGCGTCAACGAAACCCCCAAACCCACAGCCAAATCATCCCCCAAAGCCAACACATTTACCGATCGCGCCAGCAAGCATCCCCCGATCAATGCAACGATGATGTAAGGGCCAGCTGTCGCAATTTCTTGCCAACCCCGTCCATTAAGGCTACCAACCAGCCAACTTAACGCAATTTGAATTTGGCCATCTTCAGCTAAAAGCAGCAATGTACTTTGTACAGCACCTAATAAAGAACTCACCGCCACTCCGCCTAAAATCAACCGCTCAACTGAAATTCCCGACCCTGCACGACCGAGTAAAATAACGATCGCAGAAGTTAAAATAGCTCCCATCCACGCCGCTAAAGGAATTGCGATCGGGAATATTTGCCACACAATCATCAGAATTACAATTAATCCTGCACCTGCTGAAATCCCCAAAATAAATGGATCAGCAAGACTATTGCGTAACATTCCTTGCAGTAATGCTCCTGACATTCCCAAAGCTGCGCCGACAATCAGAGCAGCTATAATGCGTGGGAGACGCAAATCCCAGAGAATTGTCTGTTTAACCGGATCGCCTTCGCGGAGAATGGCTTGCCAAAGTTCCGACATACTTAAAGGTACTGCTCCTTGAGAAAGCGACAGCGCTAGCGTTACCACTAGTGCTGCACTCAGGAGTAAAACAGCCCAAAGTACTCTGTGTTCAGTGAAAATTGTCTGAAATGGTTTAGTCAAATTCCGGTCTAGTATTTTCAATAACTATAGCCCTTCTCAGTTGAGTGCAATATAGACCTAACCCGCAACCCCTTCCCTACTAGCGTTGAGGAGTAAGATTCAAAGCCTCTCTCCTTTTAGGAGCTACTGTAATTACCCCCCTTAATCCTCCGATATATTGGGGGGAAACAAGAAATCTAGTTCCCTCCCCTTTATAAGGCTACGGTGTACACACAAGTCAGATCCAGTTTTACCCCAATACGCAAGGGGTTTGTCAAAAAGCCCTCATGTAGAGACGCGATTTATCGCGTCTAAAAAACTGGCACGTTACACAGACGCGATAAATCGCCGTCTCTACAAAGAATACACTCGTCAATTATTCCTTGACAGACTACTATTTCAGACTTGTGTGTACACCATAGCCAATACATCGGGGAGGGTTAGGGTGGGGTAAAACCTTGGGTTTTTCAGCTATTTCCGACTTGTGTGTACACCGTAGCCTTTTAGGAGAGAGGAATGGAAGTGAGGTCAAAGTGTATTGCTTCCATTCGAGAACCGCTATATAATCCGTCCCAAAGAAAGCTGTATTTAAGCTTCTCTTTGATGAGGGAACCGGGAAGGTCAAAGTTGAGCCTTAGAAGGTCAACGTCGAGCCTTAGAAGGTTGAACTTTCAAGTTTTAACTCCCCATGCCCCATGCCCCACTACGTCAACTCCAGCCCACCTTGATAGCCAGTGACAATGCGTCCACCATCCTTGAGAATGTGGATTTCTATCTGGTCGCTAGCCCAGCTAATCTGGTCTTGGAAAGCCGGATTTAACACCCGAACCCGTTGATTGCTAGAAGAAACTGGAGAGTTGGGAGAATTAATTGCCAGAGATTGTACAAAAGGCCCATCAATCAAAATATCAAGTTGTTCTAACAATTCTTGAGAACCTGGCGGTGCAGATTGAGACTGTAATTGCTTAAGAGTGAACCCAGTAAAAGACATTACATTTAATCCAGCAGCTTTTACCTTCCGAGCTAAAGACGCTAGTGCAGTTGCTTGCCAAAAGGGTTCTCCACCAGAGAACGTTACACCCGTGTTGCGGGGATTGCTGAGAATATTATCGGCAAGGGTATCAACAGCAATCAATTGGTTAGCCTCAAAAGACCAGGAGTTAGTATTAAAGCAGCCAGGACACTCACGAAGACAACCTTGTACCCAGACGACTGCACGACAACCAGGGCCATTAACTTCTGACTGATCAACGTAACCCATAATATTGAGATAGCCTGGGGGAATTTCCATGAGTGCTAGCGATGGGTCAGTTGGCTTAATTTCCATCTCTTTAACTCCTTTTAACCGTTAACTGTTAAATATAGCGAATCTCCACTTATATAACCGTGACAATGGTTATATAACTAGGGATTTAATTGATGACTAATCTCTCAAAAACCTTTGGGGGTTTGGAAAAGTCCGCTTTAACTTACTAGACTTAAGTTAGTTACCTAATTAATATTGATTGTTCCATAGCATAGAATAGATGACTCAACAAACTTCTAGAATTTGTATCCTTGGTGGAGGCTTTGGTGGTCTGTACACAGCCTTGCGCTTAAGCCAGTTACCTTGGGAATCTCCACAAAAACCCGAAATTGTTCTGGTAGATCAAAGCGATCGCTTCCTATTCTCCCCTTTACTTTACGAATTACTCACTGGCGAACTGCAAACCTGGGAAATTGCCCCACCCTTTGAAGAACTTTTACAAGGCACTGGGGTGCGTTTTTATCAAGGGGTTGTGTCTGGAATTGACATCGACCAGAAACTGGTAAATATACATGAAGGCCCAGAAATCCCTTACGATCGCTTAGTACTAGCACTAGGAGGTGAGACACCGCTAGATTTAGTGCCTGGTGCTACATCCTACGCTTACCCATTCCGCACAATCTCTGATGTCTATCGTTTGGAAGAACGCCTGCGATTTTTAGAAGAATCGGATGCTGATAAAATTCGGGTGGCAATTATTGGGGCTGGCTACAGTGGTGTAGAGTTAGCCTGTAAGTTAGCCGACAGACTAGGTGAAAGAGGACGCTTTCGGATCGTTGAAATTGCCGATCAAATCTTGCGAACCTCCCCAGAGTTTAACCGGGAAGCAGCAAAAAAAGCTTTAGAAGCCCGTGGGGTGTTTATTGATTTAGAAACGAAAGTAGAATCAATAGAGCAAAATTCCATCTCCCTAGAGTACAAAAACCAGTTAGACACAATTCCCGTGGATTTGGTAATTTGGACTGTGGGAACTAGGGTTGCACCTGTAGTGAAATCTCTTGCCCTCAAGCAAAACCAGCGTGGTCAAATCAGTACTACATCTAATCTGCAAGTCCTCGATCATCCAGAAATCTTTGCCTTGGGAGATTTAGCAGACTGTCATGATATTGAAGGACAGCAAGTCCCCGCTACTGCACAAGCCGCTTTCCAACAAGCTGATTATACTGCTTGGAATATCTGGGCAAGTTTAACGAATCGCCCCCTGCTTCCCTTCCGCTACCAACAGTTAGGAGAAATGATGGCACTAGGCATAGACAACGCCACTCTTACGGGTTTGGGAATTAAACTAGATGGCCGCTTGGCATCCGTCGCCCGGCGGATTGCCTATTTATATAGATTGCCAACTTTAGACCATCAACTCAAAGTTGGTTTTAATTGGCTAGTTCGTCCAATCATAGAAACACTTTCTCAGTAACTTAAGGTTTGTCATTTGTCATTTGTCATTTGTCATTTGTGACTCCTCCCCAGTCCCCAATCCCCAATCCCCAGTCCCCACTCCCCAATTCAATCAAACTTTGATGGAACAACCGAAAGTTATTTTTTTAGATGCTGTGGGTACACTCTTCGATGTCAAAGGTAGTGTGGGTGAAGTTTATAGTCAGATAGCCCAGGAATTTGGCGTTACAGTTTCAGCCGAAACATTGAATACAGCCTTCATCAAAAGTTTTAAAGCAGCACCACCGCCGATGTTTCCAGATGCAGAACTGCAAGATATTCCTCAGCGCGAGTTTGATTGGTGGCGGATAATTGCCCTAAACACTTTTGAAAGTGCAGGTGTTCTCAAGGAATTTTCTGACTTTTCGGCTTTTTTTAGCGAACTTTACATCCACTTTGGCACCGGCGAACCGTGGTTTGTCTATCCCGATGTTTTACCAGCTTTAATCAACTGGCGGCGGTTGGGAGTTACTTTGGGGGTGCTGTCCAATTTTGATTCTCGGATTTACTCAGTATTGCAAAGTTTGGGATTGAGAGAGTTTTTTACCTCCATCACCATTTCTACCCAGGTACGTGCAGCTAAACCCGATCCTCAAATTTTTGCCATTGCCTTAGATAAACATAAATGTTCCCCAGAGGGAGCATGGCATATTGGCGATAGCATTGTAGAAGACTACCACGGGGCTAAAGCAGCTGGACTCAGAGGCGTTTGGATCAATCGTGGAAAATGAGGAAGATTCTTTGATACTGCCACGCCTATAAAAACTTCTCTGTTACTCGTTTTTACTTCAAGCCGTGGAATTCTTGGCTGAATGAGTTAGGGAGACGCGATAAATCGCCGTCTCTACAAGGAATTTATCCGTTAACTATTTCTTGACAGACTACTAGATGTTCGGGCATACTTTTGCGGTTGTCTGTAACCAATAAGCATCTAAGTAGTCAGACAGAATTAATTACACAATGTCATTGCGAATGGAGCGAAGCGGAATGAAGCAATCGCAAGGGCTGGGATTGCTTCGCTTCTCTTCGAGACGCTAACGCGAACGCTCGCAATGACTGTAAATATTTTTGTCCGACTACTTATTTCAATACGATTATGCAGATAGTAGGCAAGCGTTGCGTAGATTTTCTCCAAATTGACACTCCAGGAGCGATCGCCAAACCTATTACTCCAAAAACTTCCTATGTTCCCCCTGCCCTCTGCCCACTCCCTTATTCCCCTGCTGCCCTAAGACTCGTATGATCAACATATCAAGAAAACATAACAGCCAGATTTTTACCGCAAAACATGGGCAGTATTTGGGAAATCGATTTTTACTCCCGTCCGATTTTGGACGATAATCAGAAAAAAATTTGGGAAGTCTTAGTCTGCGAAAGCCCGTTGGATATCAGTACAAAAGTAGATTCTTTGTTTCGCTATGCTCAATATTGTCCCAGTACCCAGGTAAATTCGGGCTGGTTGCGGACAGCATTGCAGGAAGCTATTAACCAAGCTGGAAAAGCACCAATTAAAATCCGCTTTTTCCGCCGCCAAATGAACAATATGATTACTAAAGCCTGCCAAGACTTGGGCATTCCCGCCCAGCCTAGCCGCCGCGCTTTGGTTCTCAACCAATGGTTAGAACAGCGCATGGAGGAAGTGTATCCTCAAGAGGCAGGATATCAAGGGGGGGCTAATCCCTCAGTCCGCTTGGAAAAACCCTTGCCGCAACGTTTACCAGATGCTTTGGAAGGACAGCAGTGGGTATTTGTTACCTTAGATGCTGCGGATTTAGCAGAAATGCCAGAGTGGGAAATTGGCTTTGGTGAAGCTTTCCCCCTAGAGTTGGCGAAAGTTTCACCCGAAACGCGTATTCCTGGGATTTTAATTTTCTCACCGAGAGCGTTGCCCTTGGCAGGCTGGATGTCTGGTTTGGATTTGGCTTTCTTAAGATTTGATACTAGCGTTGAGGCGAGATTGCTTTTAGAAACTGGTGTAACTGAAAGCTGGATTGTGGCAAATATCAAAAAACCTCAACTTTTAGCAGAAGCCAAAGGTTTTGAAGAAGCCAAGCAAAAAGCTAACGGAGTGCATTTTATCGGTGTACAGTCTGATCCGAAGGCAGAAGCTTTTGCTGGTTTTTGGCTGTTGCAAGAGGTGAATCTTTGAAAATTGGCAGGGGGGCAGGGGGGCAGGGGGAGATGAGGGAGATGAGGGAGCAGGGGGAGCAGGGGGAGAATGAATAACTAAGGGAACTCCAAAAAATAAATTATTCCACATTCAAGTCGTTGACTGTTGACTGTTGACTGTTGACTGTTGACTGAAAACTCGTGAACCGTCAACGGTCAACAGTGAACAATAGCAATGGAATATTTTTTTACTTGGAAGTCCCTAATGACCAATGACCAATGACCAATGACTAATGACCAATGACTAATGACCAATGACCAATGACTAGTTGAGACATGGCAATGATTTGGGATAATTAACTGCGTCCATCAGTGTTGATCTGTGGTTCCAAATCGTAACTGTAAGAAACGCTGATGATTTTTGGATGGTTATCTGCGTTTATCACGGAGAAAGTTTAATCGTCGGTTTTTGACGATCGCACTTTCAACAGACAGCGTTGATATACGGTTCAAAATCCACAATTGCACTAAGGCTCATGGGTTCTGAAAATTTGTCACAAGATACACTAGCAGAACAGCTGCTGGAACTAGCTATTAAATCTGGAGCAGAAGCTGCTGAGGTGTATCAGTCGCGATCGCTTTCTCGTCCAGTGTTTTTTGAGGCAAACCGACTCAAACAGCTAGAAACCAACCAATCTGAAGGCACTGCACTACGACTTTGGCGAAACGGCCGTCCGGGACTGACGGTGGCTTACGGTTCTGTCCTAGCCGAAGTCATGGTGGAAAAAGCTCTAGCTCTAAGTCAACTGAATCAACCAGAAACAGTAGAATTAGGCTCTAACTCTGGGCCCTCTTACCCAGATTTAGGCGAAGGTGTGCCGGTAGAGGTTTTGGTAGACTGGGGCAAAGAAGCGATCGCACTCATCCGCGATGCCTATCCCGATGTTGTTTGCAATGGTGACTGGGAATGTGATGTTGAAACTACTAGGATAGTTAACACTAAAGGTTTAGATTGTTACTACACTGATACTACCCTCAACTGCTATATCAGCCGAATGGGTACGCGGTGATGATTTTTTAAGTGTTGCCGATGGCCAAACTAAGCGGGGCGAACTCAATCCCGAAATATTAGCTAACCAAATTTTACAACGGTTAATTTGGGCTAGAGAAAATGTCTCACCTCCTACTGGACGCGTCCCGGTTTTGTTCACTTCTAAAGCCGCTGATATGCTTTGGGGCACTGTGCAAGAAGCTTTGAATGGCAAGCGAGTCTTAGAAGTAGCTTCGCCTTGGGCAGAACGCCTGGGTAATCTGGTAATAGCACCCAGTCTCACCCTCTACCAAGATCCAGAAGCCGGCCCTTACAGTTGTCCTTTTGATGATGAAGGCACTCCTACTCAATTTTTAGTATTTATCCAAAACGGAATTTTACAGCATTTTTATGGCGATCGCACCACGGGAGGCCAACTGGGTATTCACACCACTGGAAATGGTTTTCGCCCTGGTTTAGGTAGCTATCCCACTCCTGGTTTATTTAATTTTCTGATCCAGCCAGGTTCTTCATCTTTACCAGACTTAATTCAAGAACTCGATAATGGCTTAATTGTCGATCAAATGCTGGGTGGTGACAGCAGTATTTCTGGAGATTTTTCAATCAACGTTGATTTAGGCTACCGTGTCCAAAATGGCCAGGTAATTGGGCGCGTTAAGGATACGATGGTTGCAGGTAATATCTACAGTGCCCTCAAGCAATTGGTTACACTGGGTAATGATGCTGATTGGAATGGTTCTTGTTATACTCCATCTCTAATAGTAGAAGGGCTATCCACTACGGGGAGAAGTAATTGAATTGGGCATTGGGCATTGAGGTAAAAGAATGGAGTTCAAAGACTCATTAACGAGTATCAAAGACTCATTAATGGAGTTCAAAGACTCATTAACGGAGTTCAAAGACTCATTAATGGAGTTCAAAGACTCATTAACGAGTATCAAAGACTCATTAATGGAGTTCAAAGCCTCGTTAATGGAGTTCAAAGCCTCGTTAATGGAGTTCAAAGACTCATTAATGGAGTTCAAAGACTCATTAACGGAGTTCAAAGACTCATTAACGGAGTTCAAAGACTCATACGCTATTCCCCCTTCCTCCTGCCCCCTGCCCACTGAGCGCAGCCAAAGTGCATAAGTGTCAACTTAACGTAAAAGCCATGTCCCGCAAGGAACTGAAGTTCCTTGCTAATAGCTTAAGTCATCTAAAGATGACTAAATAATCCGAAAAATCTTTAGTCTACTTTAGTAGACTTTAGCTAAAAGCCAAAGAACTTTAGTTCTAGGCGGGCGAGTCAGGGAATAGTTAAGCCAATACTGCATAGGTTTTGAAGATTTGTAGGTTGGGTTGAACTTTAGTGTTACCCAACAAAGCCCTGGAAATGTTGGGTTTCGTTCCTCAACCCAACCTACACATTTTTATTTTTTAGCCAAAACCTACGCAGTATTGATAGTTAAGCTATTTCTAGGCTTTTGTTGACACCAATGAGCCGAAGTGTGCCCCCTGCCCAATCCCCTAATCCCCAAAAATCATGTCTCTTCCTGTTCTAAATCCGCGCTTTCGCACCTGGTGGCAGCCTAGAAGAGGTTTAGCGATCGCCGAAGCTTGTATTATCGGTCTGGTTGCTGCTCTATCTGCGGTGTTTCTCAAAGTAGGATCGGGATGGCTGGGGACATGGCGAGTCCATACTACCCACCTTTTACCGGCTTGGCTGATACTACCGATAATTGGTCTTGTCTTGGGGTTTGTGGCTGGATGGTTGGTGGATAGATTAGCACCAGAGGCTTCTGGTAGCGGTATTCCGCAAGTAAAAGCCAGTCTTGCCAATGTACCGATGACATTATCTTGGCGCGTGGCAGGTATAAAATTACTCAGTGCTATCATCGCCATCGGTTCGGGTATGACTCTAGGACGACAAGGCCCCACTGTTCAAGTCGGGGCAGGTTTGGCAGCAGGGATGAGTCGCTGGGTTCCAACTTCTCCAGATCATCGGCGACAAATGATTGCAGCTGGTGCGGGTGCTGGTTTGGCAGCTGCTTTTAATGCCCCGATCGCAGGTGTATTATTTATCGTTGAAGAGTTACTCCAGGATTTATCAGGATTGACTCTGGGAACTGCAATTATCGCCTCCTTTATTGGTGGGGTGATATCCCGACTTTTAGGTGGTGGCTCTCTTGACTTAAATCTGCAATTGACGCAATCTTCTAGCCAATTCTCTATCCCAGAAATTCCCTTTTTCGTGCTTTTGGGTATTTTGGCAGGCTTATTGGGTGCATTGTTTAATCGCGGTTTAATATTTAGTATTAAATTTTATCGAAAATTACATATCAGCTTACCGTTGCGGGTAGCTTTGGCTGGATTTATCTCCGGTGTTGTTGTGTCCATGCTCCCCCCATCCTTTCGTGATAATACGGGATTGCGGGAGTCTTTAATTACTGGAGGTTCTCAACCTACCGTAGCAGCGATCGCCTTTGCAGCCCAATTCATTCTCACACTTATAGCATTTGGTTCAGGAGCGCCGGGGGGGTTATTCGCTCCGAGTCTGATTTTGGGTTCTTGTTTAGGACACATTATCGGTGTATCTGAGTTATACATCACAGGATCTGGTTCTCCTACTACTTACGCGCTAGCGGGTATGGGGGGATTTTTTAGCGCCGTTTCTAAAGTGCCAATCACAGCAATTGTGATTGTGTTTGAGATGACTACAGATTTCAATCTGGTGCTACCTTTGATGATTGTTTCTGTAGCAGCTTATTTAGTTGCGGATAAGGTAGTACCTGGTTCGCTTTATGAGAAACTTTTGGAATTAAAAGGCATCACTCTCACTAAAGAAGCTCCTATGGAAGGAGCATTAACCAAGTTAACTGCAAAAGATGTAATGCAAGAACGGGTAGAAACTCTAGATGCAGAGATGAGCTTGGAAGAAGCAATGCAGTCTTTTGCTCGTTCTCATCATCGCGGTTTCCCTGTGGTAGAAGATAACAAGTTAGTAGGGATTGTGACGCAATCAGATTTGCTGAAAATACGCGATCGCAATTTAGCCAATGACATTTTCTTAAAAGAAATTATGACGCCTGTCCCGATGACAGTAACACCAATCCACACCCTGAGCAATGTGCTGTATTTACTCGATCGCTATCAAATCAGTCGCTTACCTGTGGTGGATGGACGAAAACTGATCGGGATTATTACTCGTGCAGATATTATCCGGGCGGAAGCAGATCATCTCAATTGTGATAACCGGACTCCGAAACTACGACCGGAACCTTCATATATAGTTTACCAAACGCGATCGCCCAGCACCGGCAATGGTAGATTATTAGTGCCAGTAGCGAATCCCGAAACAGCAGGTATTTTATTAAAAATGGCAGCAGCTATTGCCCGCGATCGCCATTATGAAATAGATTGCGTGCAAATAATGCTGATTCCCCGCCACAGTTCCCCATCAGAAACACAGGTAAGGACGGCAAAAAGTCGCCGCTTGCTACGACAGGCGGAAGTCTTAGCAAAAAAGTGGCAAATTCCCTTGCACACGCAGATCCGAGTTACCCACGATGTAGCGCAGGCAATTTTGGAGACAATCAACGAACAAAATATCGATTTAATTTTAATGGGATGGAAAGGTACTACATCTACCCCTGGTCGGATTTTTGGTAACGTTGTAGATACCGTAATTCGCCAAGCCACCTGCGAAGTAGTGTTAGTAAAATTAGGCACTATTGAGCAATCTTTCAATCGCTGGCTAGTTCCGATGGCTGGTGGCCCCAATTCCCCACTGGCGATTAAATTGCTACCGGCTTTAATTACATTGGGAAATGATCCGAAAATTGGACTGACACAGGTGTTTAAGCCATCTGAACTCAAGCCAGATATGTCAGTTTCAGAACAAGCCATCCGCCATTTGATGCGGCGGCGCAAGTTGTCCAGTAGTGTAGTTGCTCTCCCTGTCCAAGCTAATTCAGTCGCCGAAGGTGTGATTAACCTAGTAAAAACCGAAGGTTACGATGTTGTCGTTTTGGGAGCATCGCAAGAGGGATTGTTGCAGCAGGCGATTCAAGGTAATATTCCAGAAGCGATCGCCTCTGGTGTAGAAAGTACAGTGATTTTGGTTAGGGGTGCAATTAACAAGTAAGTCGGTGCGAATAAATCGAACTCTGTGAAGTAATGTAAAATTATTGTAATCAAGTTTGTAGGTTGGGTTGAACTTTAGTGTTACCCAACAAAGCCGTGAAAATGTTGGGTTTCGTTCCTCAACCCAACCTACGCCTACAAACCTTTAATTATTTCCGCCGTTTTACTTAATTGTTCATTTTTTATACAATATACCAATAATAAGAGAAACAACTATTGGTATTAAAATTGGAATAGCAACTATAAGTCCCCACTTACCAAACTTAATTTCCTCACCCTCAGATTTTAAAAACGCAATCCAACCTACAACTCCCATTAAAATCCAAATACACCCAAAGCCAAGGAATATAACAAACACTGAATCTTCCATTTTTCACCAATTAAATTTATACAAAAAAAATCCTTAAATTTTAACTAAATGCTCATCAACCATTTTTGCTAAATTTGTACGAAACTGGCTAAAATCAAAAGCTTCAATAGTTTTTTGTTGTAAGTATTCTGGTTGGTAAATTACTGGGTTATGGTAATCCCCTTGCAGAATTTGAATTAGATTATCGGCAATTTCTTCAACGTTATCGGGATCAACCAAACATCCCAATTTCCCCTCAGCTAAGGGTTCTATGGAACCATCTTGTTTACCCGCCAGCACAGGTTTACCACAAGCTAACGCTTCTAGATAAACAATTCCAAATCCTTCTCCTTTACTAGGCAAAGCAAAAACATCGCAAAGATTGTAATAATCACATAATTCTTCATCTGGTACAAATCCTGCTATAGTGACACAATCTTGTAGATTTAAGTTGTTAACTAAAGCTTGAATTCTAGGTATATCATCCCCTTTCCCTACAAGGATAAAGTGGACATTAGGGACATGCAGGCGCACTTTAAGTAAGGCATAAAGCATTTGATCATAACCTTTGTATTTTGCCATGCGTCCCAGCCGCGTTACTGTTAGAATTACAGGCTGTTGTTCCGTTAAATTATATCGCTTAAGCAAGTAGTTAGGTTTAGGATTTATTTTAAATTTATTAGCATCAAACGTATTACTTAAAATGACTATTTTATCAGCGTCAATGTTTTTATATTGAAGCAAGCGCTGGCGAGTGTAATTACTAACACTAATAATTTTGTCTGCGTTTCGTAATCCTAATTTTATAATAGCATTATTTTCAATATCCCAAACTTCTAAGCCATGAGCAACTACCCAGTAAGGAATTCCAGTGAGAAGTTTTAGAATATAACAAGCAATGGTATAGTTAACATGAGTTGATATGACTATAGTAGGACGTTGGATAATAGCTAAAATAATTATTTTGGTAGCAAATAAAATAGTTTGCAATAATCTTGGTAAATTTCCAAAATAATGGAACTTTGTTAAACTTAAAAATTGCAAGTTTTGCTGCTGTTTTAAATTAGGCTTGTCATACTTCAAAAACACATCATAATCAGCTTCAATATATACTTCTTGTAAAGCTTTCAACAAAAATGTTGAGTAAACTTGAATGCCTCCCTTAAAATCAAATATATTCGGAAATATTAAGTAAAAATGATGTTTATTAATCATAACTTCTTTGAAAATCTTCAATAATTTCAGGCTTTAATTGCATCACAAAATTTTGTCGATAATTAATAGCTGCTGCTATAAAATAAAACTCAATAGTTGTAAAAGTATAGTCTTCAGCAAAAAAATCTGGCATTTGAGAAGCTAAAAACATAATAATCGGAACAGTAACTAGAGAATTAATATATTTAATTTTAAATATTATTTTTACTAAAAAATTAGTAAATAGTAAGAATCCCGGAATTCCTTGTTCTGCTAACACATTTAAAAATATATTGTGTGCATGATAACCTTTATGTCCCCAAACTTTTACCCCTATCTGTTCTGGAAAAACTCCTATACCTATACCACTAAGTGGCCTTTTAATAGTTTCATTAATAGCTACCTGCCACATTTCAAACCTTGAGAAGCCTGTTTTTATTATAGTAATAAGCGTTTTTTTATTTGGATTTACTAAATTGGAATTTTCTGAAAATATATTAATTAATGGAAATATTTTACTATTTGCCAAACCAATTCTCTGTGTAGAAACTGGTATGGTTACAATACATAAAAATAAAAAGCTAGTTAGATAAATCATTTTTCTAAAACTAATAATTTTATATATTAGCAAAAGTAACATGCCAGTCATGAAAGTTAACCAACCATTTCCACTGGTAGATAAAGCTAAGGAAATTATAAAAATTAATTCGCTGACATATAATTCAATTTTAGAAATTTTATTCTGCTTTTCTAAAATCAAGCTTAAACATAATCCAATGGCTACTATTACCCCAAACTGATTAGGGTTTTGCATAATTGAACCAATTTCTGGATAAAAGCTGGGGAATTTTAATAATTTGAAAATCCACTGGTTGGGAAGTAAAACTTCTAAAAAACCCAAAACTGCAATTATCTCTAGTAAATATAATATGCAACGATAGTAAAACGTTAAATTTATACTTTTAAAAGTTAACACCAAAAACGCAAAAAATAATATATAATAAGTAGAATATTTTAGACTATAAGTAATAGCAATGGTTGGAAATTGGCTCATTAATGAAGAAAGCCACATCCACAAATACATTAGACTTATAGATATCAAAATAACTTTATGCTTTTTAACAACTTCTGGTATAGATTTTAAAGACAAACTAATTACACCAAAGCTAAATGCAGGAAGTAATAAATAATGAATACCAATATTTATTCCAGGAAATTTAATCCGCCCTAAAAGTGAAGCAAATAATATGAGCAGGAAAAATATATTAATCATAACCTTGTCGTTGTGGATACTTGTTTGACAAGAAAAACGCTAAATTAAACCCACATTCGCAAGTTTAAGAATAGATTATGATATTTTGTCTCAGCTAAAATACTGAGTACCTAAAGAATATTATCATATTACAGTCATCGTTGATGCACGTAAATTTAAGAGCGATCGCCAGCCTCTAGATTTAGCAAAAATAACCATCGGTGAAGCTCTGAAAGGTAAACTAGGAGCGCAGTCTTGTTTGCCAATTTTATTTTTGGGAAATCCCAATTAATAATTCAATTCGGCAAACTTGGCACGCCCTGACTCCCCAAGGCTTGCAATCGTGTATAGACACGAACAAAGCCTGCATCGGCAGGCTTGTCCCATAATTATCATTAGGACTTACGCGAAATTAGAACGCAACTCATTATTAAAAGTTAGAACGGGAGCCAGAGGAACCTACGGCATTAGGATCACGGTAAGCTACATTATCATCGGCTTTGCGGCTCTTACGACCAAATAAACCAAATAAACCGAGTAAGCCCAACAAACCCCAATCACCATCACGATAATTTCTGTCGGTAGCAGCGCCGTCTGTAGTAGTATTTGTAACAGTTCCATCAGTAGTGCTTGTTGTCTGAGCCGAAGCAGGCAAAACTGTAGGTAAGGTAGCCAAACTTAGAGCTAGAACAGTACTTCCTAAAATTTTGGAGAGATTAAAGCGTTTCACGATCACATTCCTCAATTGAATTGCTGCAAGTAATAGTTAAAGCATATTAAGTTCTGACACTAATAGCATCAATCTTTAGCTGCAAATATAAATCCGCTTAAAGGTGCATTAGTCATCGAGTAAATAAGCATTTTGATATAGATGATATTAGCGATTAGCCCCCAATACCGTTCAGTTAAGCCGAAAAACCTTGCTAGAGACGCGAAATTTCGCGTCTCTACAGGTCTAAAATCAGTACTTTCTTGCTCCCACTGATTTAAATTATGAATTATTAATTATCAATTATGAATTAGTTTGACAACTATGGGCATTGGGCCTTGCCCCTACAGCGTATTTGTATCATTATTAAAGTGAAATGGTATGACAGATGCTGATAATTTAAGGCAATATTTATGCCGCGATCGCATAAAATTGTGAACCTGTATTTTTCTGCTCCAAACTATCGATAACTCTCAAAATCCCATCCTCACTGAGACAATTGCCAAATCTTAATAGTATTATCTTCACTACCACTGACAAGAGTCTTACCATCAGGGCTAAAGGTTACCGATGTCACAGTGTTGCTATGCCCCGTCAATGTTAAAATTTCTTCTCCTATGGCTGAATTCCACAGTTTGATGGTGCGATCGCGGCTACCACTAGCAACAATTTTACCATCAGCGCTAAAGGCTACGGATGTAACTGTGTTGGCATGTCCCGTAAGTGTGCGAATTTCTTTTCCCGTAGTTAGATTCCAAAGTTTGATGGTGCGATTGCGGCTAGCACTGGCTAAAGTTTTACCATCTGGGCTGATAGCCACGGCTGTTACTGTTTGATAATTTCCCTCTAGTGTGCGGATTGAGTACCCTTTTGTCAGATTCCAGATTTTGATAGTCTTGTCAAAACTGCCACTGGCAAGAATCACACCATTAGGGCTAATAGCTAGCGATCGCACCCAGAATGTATGCCCTGTCAGTGTCCGAATTTGCTCTCCTGTTGCTAGATCCCAGATTTTGATGGTGTTGTCATCACTACCACTAACCAGAGTTTCGCTATCAGCACTGATGGCTAAGGCATGAACTGAATCAGAATGCCCTGTAAGAGTGCGAATTTGCTTTCGCGTTCCCAAATTCCAGATTTTGATGGTGTTGTCATCACTACCACTAACTAGAGTTTTGCCATCTGGACTGATCGCTACCACATTCACCTGCTGAGAATAGGCGTTGAGTGAAGAGATTTGTTTTCCGGTTGCGAAATTCCAAAGTTTGATTGTGCTATCTCCCCCACTGCTGACAATAGTTTTGCCATCGGGGCTGATGGCGACAGATAAAACTGAGTTTTTATGCCCTTGCAAAGTATTAGCTAAAGAAACCTTGCCCAAAGTAATCTTTAGCGGTTGACCTAAAAACGCTTCATCTTTGCCAGAATTATTATGCTGAGTCAGCCGAGAGACTAAACTAGTCTGAATCCGGCGAAAATGTCTATACCAAGATTCTTGAAATCCAAACAACAGAATCAAAGCACTTGCTAAGATTAAAATTCTCAGTAAGGGATAACTTTTTGGTAAATGTGGTGCTTTAGTTGGTGGTATTTTTCCATAGGATTTCCCGGCTGGTGGTAGCGCCAGAAGTTGTTTTGGACTCAAATCTCTAAGAACTTCATCGGCTGACTGGTAACGTTCATGGATATCTTTTTTCAAAAGCTTGTCGATGACAAAATCCAACTCAGCATTTAAGGGACTCCGCAAATATTCCCGCCAATTACTCACCCACGCGTACCCAGATTCCATCCACAATTGAAAGGGGGAATTTCCCGTTAGCAGATGAAAGCAGGTAGCCCCCAAACCGAACAAGTCACTGGCGGGGAAAGCTTTACCATCTCTAATCTGTTCCAGGGGAGAATAACCATGTGAACCAATGGATGTGCCAGATTTCTGCTGAACTTTGGCGGTGAATTGCTTTGAGGAACCAAAATCAATCAGACTTAATCGCCCATCACTTTTATTGCGGATAATATTTTCTGGCTTGATATCCCGATGAATGACTTTGCGATCGTGAATAAATTTGAGGATGGGCAGTAAATCTAGCAAAATAGATTGAATTTCCCTAGCGTTATAACTCTTGCGCTGTTGCAACTCCTTTAATAAATTTTCTCCATTAATAAACTGCTGCACTAAATATAGACAGCCGTCTTGGTCAAAGTAAGCTAGCAAAGTCGGAATTTGGGGATGTTCCCCAAGGTCTTGTAGTCGCTGCGCTTCTTCAGCAAACAACTCCATCGCCTTTTTTTGCGACCAAGTTCCTTGAAATTTTGGAGCTAATTGCTTGATAACACAACGTTCATTAAGTTTATCGACATCTTCTGATAGATAGGTTCTGCCAAATCCCCCCTCATCTGAAAGGACTCGGATGACACGAAAGCGATTTCTTAAAAGTGACACCAATGGGGTGCTACAACTTTGGCAAAACTTCTTTCCATTGGGATTCAGGGGATTTGAGCAATCGGGATTTAAGCAGCAGATCATTATCTGACAGGCGCGACTGCATGACAACTTAGGCTAAGTTTGCCCCGAACTTTCCCTTAAGAAAATTGACTCTCGCTTACTCGTGGTAGAAAACCCTGTTCTGGGGATTGGGGAATTACTTAATATAGTTAGCGTTTGTAAATAGTGTCAGTCTTCCTCATCTGTGGAAAACTACGAGAGCCATAAGATTAATTATTCTATCGATTATATAATAATTTGAATAAAAATTTTTTCGGAACTTTTAAACCTAGTAATTTTGCTTGTATATTGACAAGCGATAACCTACTAAGTATTAAAGATAAACCCTGATTAATTAACCATCATGACTATTAAATGCAGTTAAAATGCTTACTAAATTTGTTTTTGATATTTTAAATCATCCATGATTAATTGTTAATTTGATACTTTAGGCTGTGCGACCTTTTTACTTCGATCTTCCTCTCCATTTCCGAATAGCACTTGCAGTTCTAGCTACAGGTGGTATATATACATCAGGTACATCAGGAATTTCGTGGAAATTTCCGTGTTGTGCAATACTTTTATTATTTAATTTTTGGGTAGTTAGACAGTCAGCTAAAGTAGACAAATAGTTTTCATTACCTAAAGCTTTCATCACTTCATCGGCAGTCTTAAACCGCTCGTTTAACGAAATTTTCACCATTTTTCCTAAAATCTGAGCGAAACTATTGCTAATATTTACTTCTTTTCGCCAGCATATTTCACCAGTATTTGCATCGTAATCAAATTCTAAAGGACTTTTAGCAGTCAACATAAAAATACAAGTTATACCCAGTGCATAAATATCACTGGCATAAACTGGACGTAGAGAAAACTGTTCTGGTGGTGCAAATCCCCTGGTTCCGATAAAGTTGGTGTTTGCAACTTGATTGGGAGAGTTTTCACAAGCATCAGCTAATTGCTCTTTCACCGCCCCAAAATCAATCAGCACTATTCGCCTGTCATATTCACACCGCAATAAATTCTGTGGTTTAATATCCCGATGAATTACATGATGTTTATGAAGATACTGTAATACAGGTAATAATTCTTGCAAAAACTGTTTAACTGATGCTTCACTTTTGGGGCCAGTTTGCCGCACTTCTCGTGCTAAAGTCAAACCTGGTATGTATTCTTGAATTAAAAAAAACTCTCCATTCGCCTGAAAGTAGTCTAATAGCATGGGGATTTGCGAATGACTACCGAGTTGCCCCAAAGTTCTTGCTTCTTTTTCAAAGCGCCGACATGCCCTTTGCCAGCTTTGAGGATTAGTCACTTTCGGACAAAGCTGTTTAATAACACACAGAGGATTCCCAGGTAATACAGCATTTTTGGCTAAAAACGTGATTCCAAATCCACCTCTACCTAAAATTTGCAATATTTCATAGCGATCGCGCCATAGCTTCTTGGAGCCACACATCTGAGCAAGTTGAGTTTGCGGTGAAATGCTCTCTTGAGAATTCGTTATTTTCTGAGAAAAGCGATCCATTAGCATAGAATATCTGCTTTTAAATGTTTCTAATCTTACGACAAATATTCTTGGGCGACAGTAAAATTACTGTAACTTTGCCAAATCATCAAAGTTCCTCAACAAATAAAAATAAATTTTTGTAGAAATTACAGATTGACAAATAACATCAAATATGGGTAAAAATTATTTGCCGCACATGAATCGGCTGTAGGGGCGTATATCTATCATTTGTGTGAACTTAAGGTAAGGGAACTCCAAGAAATAAATTATCCAATATTGTGGGGTGGGCAACATGAGCGCCCAGTCCATAGGGCGCTCATGTTGCCATTGGTGTCAACTTAAGCTAAAACTCTTTTAAAACCCAATACAGTTCAGTTAAGCCCAAAAACCTTGGTAAAGACGCGAAATTTCGCGTCTCTACAGGTCTAAAATTAGTACCAAAAATCCTTAACTGAACCGTATTGTTTTAAAACCTAGTTTCCAGCCTCTGGGCTGGAAATGCTGCTCTTGGCGGCTCTGCCGCCAGCAAGGGAGGCGGAGCCTCAACGAGGGGCATTCCCAGTCGGAGACTGGGAACGAGACGACGAGACGAAGGAGGCGATCTCTAAAAGCCAGTCTAGAAACAGCTTTCACCTTAAGTTGACACCTATGGGCAAGATGCCCAGCCCACAGGAGTTAATTGGATATTTTTTTATTTGTCAGTCCCTAAACACCAAATCTATTGAGTTCTAAGGCACTTCAATAGGAATCAAAGCATTTTCTGGTAAATAGTTGCAAAAACGCCCTTCATCTGCAAGCACCAAAATCAGGCGTAGGGGATAATCTGGCGGAACTTGCAAATCTGCCCACGGGACTGCCAACTCTAAACAACTATTTAAAGCTACTTGAGCGCGACTGAAACGGGGATGCCATTGATAATTGTCTCCAGCTTCCCGAAATTGAATCGATTGCGTCAGCAAGTTAACTTCTAAAAGATGATGGAAATGGTAATTAAGTGGGGCTGCATCTGGTAAATCTGCCAAAGGAACTGGGCTGTTAACCATTGTTTTTTCTGGATAGAACCACAGTAAATTCAACTCTGCTGGAAAATCCCGCCCTGGTGCAACACCACCTTTAAAGTCCAGCCGCACATAGAAATTGAGGTGATCCACCCCATACCAAAGTCGCTGGATAACACTGCTATTGTGCATCGTCCCTCGCGCCCCGCCGATTTCTATGCGTCCAGCTTTGTCCCAATCTTGTTCATCACCTTTACCATCGATGACGGGATGAATAAACCCTTGTGGGGTGTGGTTTGTCTGTGCTTCGTGGACTTCCACTGGTTGCTTGAGATAGGGCGGTACAGGTTCATTTAATGCCTTGTAAATGCCAAACAGATGTTCTCGAAACAACCCGTCAAAAATGGCATCCTGATTTGAGGAGTGTCCTGCACCAAACCACCAAAACCAGTCTGAACCCTCTGCGGCATACAACGCTTCCCATGCTTCTGGGTTGTTTTCTTCCGTCGCTTCAGGATGACTTGCAAGCATAACTCTAGCTTCTGTCAAGTAATCCCAAGCACGATTTTTGGCGGGATCGCCGATCCAAGTGGTGAAACTGCCATCTACCCAAGAACCACTATGTAGTTGTCCTCCGGGAATGGTAGCTGTGGCTGGAAATTCTTCGAGAAATTCGGAGACGGTGACGAGTTTGAGGCGGGGTTCATCGCTCAAACTTTGATATAAAGCTTCTAAGAAGGGTTTCCCATCTTCGGGATAAAATTCCCAGCAATTCTCCCCATCCAAAGCGATGGTAACTAGCCAAGGTTCTTCACTTTGACTTTCTCTTTGCATTTTAGCGATCGCTTGCAAATGTCCCACTAAATCCGCCGCTGCCTTTTTTGCAGGCATCGCGCTATAAGTAAAGCCAATTAAATCTGATAATCTGTGGTCACGAAACACAATTGACAAGTCACCCTCGGCAGTTTGCAGGCGATAGGGTCGATACAATAGTTCTGGTTGCTGTACATTCCCTGCCCCATCCCGATGAAAAAAGTGTTTCAGCGTCCATCCCAAAACGGCTTCATCTGAGCATATCCACTTATATCCTTGGTTAATAATATCTGGAAGTATTGCCGGACTTACTGATTGTTCCGAAGGCCACAAACCACGAGGTATCTGTCCAAAGCGTTCTTTATAAAAGTTCCAAGCTTTCCGCAAGTGGCGAGGAATATCTTCTGACCACTGAAAACGCTGCTTAGGTAGTGTCATATTGGGCACAGCTACCCGACCAGAGTTAGTATCAGCTAGCAAAGGTAAAATCGGGTGAGTGTAAGGCGTGGTGGTAACTTCTAGCTGCCCCGCTTCCTGCATTTTGCGATGTTGGGGGATAATGCGGCTGAGAATTTCTCGTTGTTTGGAATAAATGCGCTGGCGATCGCTTAAAGTAAAATTCCGACCCTGTTTTAACCAAGTAGCAATTTCCGGGTCATCCCAAAACAGAGGATCGATCCAAGCCAAATTGTGCCAAGCTAGCAAATCGCCATAATCTGGCAATTCCCAATTTGCTAAACACCAAGCTTGCCCTTTTTCCTGCCTTTGCTGGTACAACTCGGCATAACGGGGATGAGGGTCAATTAGAGTATGATGATTGGCATCGAAAAAGTGTTGGATAATAAATTCGCGCTGTTGCTGCGTGAGTTGTTCATCCGGTGTCAAGCTGGCTGTGAGGTAAGGGTCAAAAGCAGTGCCAGCAATATAATCTTCAAGTTGCAATATCAGCGATGGTACTAAATTCACCGTTTGGTGTAACTTAGGATACCGCTCTAAGAGCAATACCAAATCCAAATAATCTTTAGTCCCATGCAAACGTACCCAAGGAAGTCGGTACTGCTGACTCGGAGATAGCGAAACGCCGCTGCCAGGAGATTTGTACAGAGGCTGATGTTGATGCCAGATAAAAGCGATGTAAAGAGGATGGGACATAGGAATAGTTAGGAGTTAAGAATAAGGAGTTAGGAGTTGAATCAAAACTCATAACTCCTAACTCCTAACTCCTAACTTTTACACCACTTGTTCAATTTCTGCAATTTCGGGAATCATTTCCTTTAAGCGGCGCTCAATACCCATTCTCAGAGTCATTGCAGAACTGGGGCAAGAACCACAGGCACCTTGCAGGCGCAGTTTTACAATAGGCCCATCGAGTTCTACGAGTTCCACATTGCCGCCATCAGACATCAGATAAGGGCGCATTTCATCTAAAACTGTTTCAACGTTGTCAATTGTGAGTTCCATAGTTTAGACCTGCTAAGTTAATGATGGGGATTGGGGAGGTAGTGCGGTCTTGGGGTGTCCCCAAGTGGAGCAACTGCCGTCATGGGGCATTGGACATGGGGCATTGAATAATAATGATCTCTATGCTCTATGCGTGGTTAGTCATTAACCATTATCCAAAATTTTGTTTTCCAGCTTTGTTAAATCGCTCCTAAATCTAATTGCCGCTAGATTGTCAGGTGTCAGTTTTTAATGACTTTTGACTAAACCCCTGCTGGTTTTAGCAACTTCATATTAGATTAGCTGAACAATTTCTTGTACAAGCCCTCCTACTCTACTTTAGCGGTTTAAGTCCTGAAGAGAACGCTAGGAGGTGAAGACAAGGAAGTTTTTTCCCAAGACCCCATGCCCAATATGCTTATTAAATTACTAAAAAGCTAGGACTTACGCATTGACAGACATAATAAAGTGTGCATCATTTCTCGTTCCTGGGCTGCTGCCTTGTAATGCTATTCGGGAGGCTCTGCCTCCTTTGTTTGACAGGAGGCAGAGCCTTCAAGTGTCACATTCCCAGGCAGCAGCCCAGGAACGAGGTAGGGCAAGACTTTTATGTTAATAAGCTTGATAATCATAAGATGCTAAGTTTGTAAAGTGCGTAAGTCCTAAAAGCTTTAAACTTTAAAACTCAAAACCCAGTACTGGTAATCTTCCAAATGACTAATGACCAATGACCAATGACCAATGACTAACATTCAGCACTATTTGTTGAGTCGCCATCATTAGATGAAACCATGACTGGTTGTTGATATAGTGGTACGGTGAATGTGACTGTTGAACCAAGTCCTTCACCTAGACTATAAAAATGTACCTCCCCGCCCATTGCCTCCACTAGCTTTTGGGATATTGCCAATCCTAAACCTGTGCCGCCGTAGTGGCGAGTGCGGGAACCATCCACCTGAGAGAATAATTGAAACAGTTTATCTTGTTTGTCTAAAGAAACACCAATACCAGTGTCAGCTACACGTACTTTCACCATGCCAGGAAACTGCTGATCTTGAAAGTTCGCCTTTTTGATTACTAAATCGGCGCTGACGGTGACACCACCCTCATGGGTAAATTTGATGGCATTACCTACCAAATTGAGCATAACTTGTAGCAACCGTTGATAGTTGCTTTGGACAATGATTTCATCGGAGGTAGGAGGCATTTGCATCTGGAAGCTGAGATTTCTCATTTCTGCTTGGGGACGCATGAAATTTTCGACATCATGGAATAGCTCATCTAGCTTGACTGGAGCGTAAGCTAGCTCCATTTTGCCAGCTTCGATTTTAGCGATGTCCAAAATGTCGTTGATAATATTTAGCAGATGTATCGATAATTGGTGAGCTTCTGACAAAAACTGGTTTTGTTCTTCTGGATCATCTGCCATCCCTTCCAAAATCAGCTTCAAGAAGCCAATCATGCCGTTGAGGGGAGTCCGAATTTCATGGGATACATTAGCCAGAAACTCGCTTTTGAGACGGGAAGCTTCTTCGGCTTTTTGACGCGCTACTTCTAATTCTTCATATAAAGTAGCATGAGCGATCGCAGTTCCCAATTGATCTGCTGCTTCTTTTGCCAGTTCTAATTCTGATTCTGATAATGTGTAGCATTCATCCTGCCAACTCAAGGCAACCAATCCATTAGCCTGGTCTTGATAGCAAGTTGCAATCACCAAAGTTTTCTGCCGCCCAGACTGTGCGTATCCAGACACTTCCATTACAACTGGTTCTAGGGTTGCCAAAGCTTGAGCAAAGGCAGCCTCTGAAGCTATATCTATTTCTAAGCCAAGCATTGATTTGAGTGCTGCCTGGTGATACTCAGCCTTCACCTCCACTTTTGAGCTAGAGGGCTGATAAGGACAAATAATACAGCGTTCTAGCCGCAGTGCTTTCCCCAAACTATCAACTGTTTGCTGCCAAATAATATCTAAATCCAACGTCCGCCGGATATTTTTGGTAATCCGATTGACTCGTTTTTGGTGTTGCTGCGATCTTATTGCCAACTCTATTTGTGTGGGCATTTTTGATGCCACAGGCACTTGTTTTTTGTTGAGTGTCGCTTGCACCAACCGTCCCATCACTAAAACTGTAGTGGCAGTTGTTCCCAAACTCGGCATAATTGGACTAATCACCAAGTCCAACTCAAATAATTCCTGCTGGTAGCTAAACCAACACTGAAACCTTTCTGGCACCAAGCTTGTTAAAATTCGGTGCGATCGTTCCAAGTAACTAACCTTATCCACTGGGGCAAAGGTTTGAGTCTGGTTTAGCTCCTCAACTATTTTCTCGCTATTTAACCCCAGCAGTTCGCTGTGCTGCCAATAAAAGGTCAGATAGCGCCCTGCCCGATCTTGTGTATACACCAACTCAGATCCTAGAGTTGGTAATGAGCCATCAATCTTGCTGGTAATAGATTCCAGCTTTTGGGGAAATACATTTGACAATTGGGAATTGGCAGTAATAGTCATTAATTGAGTTGGATGACAAAGGGTATCCGACCGTAATTTTACTAAAGCTGCTCAAATTTTTGCATAAATTCTTACAGCTTTTTCGTTTTTTATTGAGTATTTCTTGGTGATCTGAAATCCAAATTGGCAAACTTTACTTTTTGACTTCCATTGACAGCTGATTAATAGCGTCAATCATTCCATTCACCCCGAGGAGGAACGGGAGTACGCACAGGGGTGCGCGTCAGTTCGTCATCTCTAAGGATTTCACCCCGCAACCACTGGCGAATTGCCACCTCAATCACTTTACTTGGGTCATTAGTGAGATGCTGAATTTGCTCTAGTAGCTCGGAGTCCAGGCGGACAGCAATTTCTACCTTATCGGTTGGTGTGTTTTCCGCTTCGGTAGTTTTCTCTTGCATATTCATAGATTTGATATACTCTGAATTGATTTTGTCTAAAGCTTTGTAAAGTAGTTATATGCATAATTTGGGCTAATTCACTGAAAATCTTCAACGGGACATTTACATAGTTCCCTGAAATAGCACCAAAGTAACAGCTTTAAGTTTTAAATCGCATTTTTCATATAACTTACTAGACAATGGCTTTAGAAGTTTTGCCGATAAATCAGTGATTACGGGGAATTACGGGTGGTAATTATCCATGATCCCTACATGATCCCTACATGTACTTATTTACATTTATTGTACGCTCCTAGCTGTTGAATACTAGCAACGACAAATAGACTTTCATAATATTCTTAAAAGTCCACCTATTGAGATCAAAAGTTAAAGACGGGGTAAAGAGGGGGATTGGGGACTGGGTATTAGAGATTAGGTTAGGAAAACTCTTCCCTAGTCCCTAGTCCCTAGTCCCCAGTCCCTAGTCCCTAGTCCCTAGTCCCCAGTCCCCAGTCCCTAGTCCCCAGTCCCCAGTCCCCAGTCCCCAGTCCCCAGTCCCTAGTCCCCATTAAAAGCAGCGTCTTGGCTAAGAAAGCATTAAAATACATTAAGTAAATTGCTCTTTTAACTTTGGTTGCTGCTAAGGCAAAGATAGTATATGACTGACGTTCCCGCAGTTCGCATTCGCAATTTTTGTATTATTGCTCACATCGACCACGGGAAATCAACCCTCGCCGATCGCTTGCTACAAGCTACTGGCACTGTTGAAGACCGACAGATGAAGGAACAGTTTCTCGACAACATGGATCTGGAACGGGAGCGCGGCATTACAATTAAGCTGCAAGCTGCCCGAATGAATTACACGGCTAAGGATGGTCAGCAGTATGTGCTGAACTTAATTGATACTCCAGGACATGTGGATTTCTCGTATGAAGTTTCTCGCTCTCTTGTTGCTTGTGAAGGAGCGCTATTGGTAGTAGATGCGTCTCAAGGTGTGGAGGCGCAAACTTTGGCGAATGTATATTTAGCGTTAGAGAATAACCTGGAAATTATTCCGGTTTTGAATAAAATCGATTTGCCTGGATCTGAACCAGAAAGGGTAATTGGCGAAATTGAAGAAATTATCGGTTTAGATTGCAGTGGTGCGATTCTGGCTTCTGCTAAAGAAGGAATTGGTATTAATGAGATTTTAGAAGCAGTTGTGGAGCGGATACCACCACCGCCAAATACCATAAATGAACGCTTACGAGCATTAATTTTTGATAGCTATTACGACAGTTACCGAGGAGTAATTGTATATTTCCGGGTGATGGATGGCACTGTGAAAAAAGGCGATCGCATCCATTTAATGGCATCGGGTAAAGAATTTGAAATTGATGAGTTAGGCGTTCTTTCTCCCACTCAAAAGCAAGTTGATGAACTCCACGCTGGTGAAGTAGGCTATTTAGGAGCGGCAATTAAAGCTGTAGCTGATGCACGGGTAGGAGACACAATTACCCTCAGTAAGGCGAAAGCTGAGTCACCTTTACCAGGTTACGCAGAAGCGAACCCAATGGTTTTTTGCGGGATGTTCCCCATTGATGCTGATCAATTTGAAGATTTACGGGAAGCCTTAGAAAAGCTCGAACTCAACGACGCAGCACTGCATTACGAACCAGAAACTTCCAGCGCGATGGGGTTTGGCTTCCGTTGCGGATTCTTGGGCTTGCTGCACATGGAAATTGTTCAGGAACGTCTAGAGCGGGAGTATAACCTAGATTTAATCATTACAGCCCCCTCGGTGGTTTATAAGGTGATTACCCTCAAAGGTGAGGAACTATACATCGATAATCCTAGCCGCTTACCTTCTCCCAACGATCGCGAAAGAATTGAAGAACCCTACGTCCAAGTAGAGATGATTACCCCGGAAACTTATGTTGGCAGCTTGATGGAGTTGTCACAAAACCGCCGTGGCATCTTCAAAGATATGAAATATCTCACCCAAGGACGAACCACACTTACGTATGAGCTACCGTTGGCGGAAGTTGTGACTGACTTTTTTGATCAAATGAAGTCGCGATCGCGCGGTTACGCTAGTATGGAATATCACATTATCGGCTACCGTGAAAATCCTTTGGTGAAGCTGGATATTATGATCAACGGCGATCCCGTGGATTCCTTGGCGATGATTGTGCATCGGGATAAAGCTTACAACGTCGGGCGGGCAATGGCAGAAAAACTCAAGGAACTAATTCCCCGCCATCAATTTAAAGTGCCAATTCAGGCATCTATTGGCAGTAAAGTTATCGCCAGCGAACACATCCCCGCTTTGCGAAAAGATGTGTTAGCTAAGTGCTACGGTGGTGACATCAGTCGGAAGAAGAAACTATTACAGAAGCAAGCAAAAGGTAAAAAGCGGATGAAATCTGTGGGTACTGTGGATGTACCGCAAGAAGCCTTTATGGCAGTACTGCGCTTAGATCAAAACTGATTTAATGCTTGCGGCGACATCTCAAAGACCGAATAAATGGCGTTGCTGAATTAAAGTATGAATCTGGATGTAGAGACGTAGCAGTGCTACGTCTCTACAAGGATTTTGGTATTATGCAAAATCTTTAGGACTAGCCCTTTCAAGGTGGTGAGATTTAGAACGAGAATTGGTTATTTCAACCTTCAAAAAGCCCAAAATCTGAGCAGAGGATTCAAGATGGTAGCACTGAAACAACGTATCTTCGTTGGCCACCTTGAAAGGGCTAATCTTTAGGACTTACGCATTGACAATAAATACCAAATATGAATAAAGGTTAAAAACCATATCTTTCGTAAGGGCACAGCATTGCTGTGCCCCTACAGCATGGTCTGTTTATGATCGTCGTCGTTACCCCTTCTTAAAGCCTCAGTTGCAAAGGGGATGCTAAATTGTTCTAAGGGACTTCCAAGTAAAAAAATATTCCATTGCTATTGTTCACCGTTGACCGTTGACGGTTCACGAGTTTTCAGTCAACAGTCAACAGTCAACAGTCAACGACTTTAATGTGGAATAATTTATTTTTTGGAGTTCCCTAATTACGAATTACACCTTGTTTGTGATCCCTAGCCCGCAGTTGATAACCTTTGATAAGCTTTAACAAAATAACTGTTAAAAAATCTCAAAATTTTAGTAAACATACTCACCGCATTTGCCACCCTTGTATTTTTAGGTAAATGTAATTTTTTAGATATTTGTAAAGTGTCGGGGAATCTAGCAGATGAAGATACTGGTACTGAGTTGGGAGTTTCCGCCAAGGATTATTGGGGGAATTGCGCGGCATGTAGCGGAGTTGTACCCGGAACTGGTAAAGCTAGGGCATGAAGTCCACTTAATTACAGCAGAGTTTGGTCATGCATCGATGTATGAAGTGGTTGAGGGAGTAAAGATACATCGGGTGCCAGTGGCACATAGTAACGACTTTTTCCACTGGGTAGTCAATCTCAACCTGAGTATGGGAGATCACGGTGGTAAGTTGATTTTAGAGGAAGGGCATTTTGATTTAATTCATGCCCATGATTGGTTGGTAGGAGATGCTGCGATCGCTCTCAAGCATAATTTTAAAATACCACTAATTGCCACAATTCACGCCACGGAATACGGACGCTATAACGGTATTCACACAGATATTCAAGGTTATATAAATGGCAAAGAAACCTTGCTAGCTTACAACGCTTGGCGGATTATTGTTTGTAGCGACTATATGCGCCAAGAAGTAGAACGAGCGCTATACAGTCCTTGGGACAAAATCGATGTCATTTATAACGGTATCCGAGCCGAAAAGAAACAGCATAACGTAGATTTTCATGCTCTGAATTTTCGCCGCCAATTCGCCACAGACGATGAGCAAATCGTTTATTACCTTGGTCGCATGACCTACGAAAAGGGTGTACCTGTATTGCTCAATGCTGCACCTAAGATCCTTTCCCAAATGGGAGGTAACGTTAAATTTGTAATTGTTGGTGGCGGCAATACTGACCATCTCAAGCGCCAAGCCTGGGATTTGGGAATTTGGCATCATTGCTATTTTACAGGTTTTCTCTCCGATCAATACTTAGATAGATTCCAAACTGTCGCTGATTGTGCGGTATTTCCTAGTCTTTACGAACCTTTCGGGATTGTGGCTTTAGAAAGCTTTGCTTCTCGTGTTCCGGTAGTAGTTTCTGATACTGGTGGTTTTCCCGAAGTAGTGCAACATACCAAAACAGGCATTGTAACTTGGGTAAACAATCCCGATTCTTTAGCTTGGGGAATTTTAGAGGTTTTAAAAAATCCAGGATATCGGCAATGGCTGGTGGATAACGCTTATGAGGATTTAAAGCGACGCTTTAGCTGGCCAAAATTAGCCAAGCAAACTGAAGAAGTATATCAGCGAGTTGTACAAGAGCGATCGCAAATTTCCTGGTAAGCATACCCCGACTTCTCCAAAAAGTTCTTTTGGAGAAGTACAAATTTAATCGGGTTTCGGATATCATTTTTTGAGCGATCGTAAGGGCACACCATTGCTCATAGGTGTAAACTTAACCAGAAACTTCTTTAAAACCTCGTTAAAACCTCGTTAAAACCTCGTTTCCAGCCTCTGGCTGGAAATGCTATTCATTGCGGCTCTGCCGCAAGTCTTGAGGCGGAGCCTCTTAGTAGGCATTCCCAGCCAGAGGCTGGGAACGAGGCAAAGTCCCTTAACTGAACTGTATTGCGCTACAAACAACACAAGTAATGTAGGGATTTTCGTAGAGTAGAGCAAAGAATAAATGATTACTCGGCGTTATTTTGAGTTAACAAACAGTACAAGCCCTGTACGCTGGAAATTCTACCCTCTCTAGTGCCAGAGTTAAGCTAGTACGCGTTTAAGTTGCAGATTTTTTCGTTAAAACTGTCATTTGTCATTGATTATTCATAAAAGATAACTGATAAATGACTAATGACAAAAGACGAATTTCCCGGAAAAATAAGCAATTAAAGTGCGTAACAGCCTAGCAATAATTGCAGTTTGCTCCAGAAGCTTAGTATGACAAAGGCATTCCCAAGCATAGCAAGGCGCTTGAAAAATACAGGAATCAAGTTGTTGAAGATGGGAACCTTCCTAATAACCCGTTTTATTGCAAGCTGGAAACGCTACTTTCTGGGTGACACTGTTGATGTCCGCCCCTCCCCCCCCTCTCCCTCTCCCTCTTTCGACAATGCTAGACCCTCCTTAGCAGGCCCAGTCCTTAGCTTAGGTGGGGGTGGCCCCGATGTCGATGATGCTATCCAGTGGATGATCAACCAAGTTAGGGGAGGTAGCAATTCCGGCACTAAAGTTAATGTTGTAGTTCTCCGCACGAATGGTAATCACGATTACAATCGGCTAATTTATGCCATGAAGGGCGTAAACTTTGTGGAAACTCTTCTGATTCGGAATAGAGAAGAAGCAAACAAAGCTGAGATTTATGAAAAAGTCAGAAATGCTGATGTGATTTTCTTTGCTGGCGGCGACCAATGTCAATACATCCGCAACTGGAAAGATACCAAGCTTGAGGCTGCTGTTAAGTCAGTTTATCTTAAGGGAGGTGGTATTGGTGGCACTAGTGCGGGTGCGATGATCCAAAGTGATTGTGTCTATGATGCTTGCGCTTCTTCTAAAAAAGGCATTGAAACTAGAGATGCACTCGAAGATCCCTACCGGGACATTACTTTTACTTACAACTTTTTCAATTGGAGTAATTTGAAGGGAACCATCGTAGATACGCACTTCGACAGGCGGCAAAGAATGGGTCGAATTATGGCTTTTATTGCCCGTCAAATTAAGGACGGTGTATCTGACAGTGTTTTAGGCATAGCGGTTAGTGAAAGTACATCAGTTCTTGTGGATAAAAACGGTTTGGTGAAAGTTATGGGTAGGGGTGACGCGTACTTTGTACTTGGTAATCATATACCGGAAGTATGCGAACCCCGAACGCCTTTGACCTTTTCTAATTACAAAATTTGGAAAGTTCGCAGTGGCGACACCTTTAACTTGAGAAACAGACCAACTTCTGGGTACTACCTCAGGAGTGTCAAAAGGGGACGAATTGATTCAAATCCATATTAAATGGGGAGTGGGGAGTGGGGAGTGGGGAGTTAGGAGTTAGGAGTTAGGAGTTAGGAGTTAGGAGTTAGGAGTTAGGAGTTAGGAGTTAGGAGTTAGGAGTTAGGAGTTAGGAGTTAGGAGTTAGGAGTTAGGAGTTAGGAGTTAGGAGTTAGGAGTTAGGAGTTAGGAGTTAGGAGTTAGGAGTTAGGAGTTAGGAGTTAGGAGTTAGGAGTTAGGAGTTAGGAGTTAGGAGTTAGGAGTTAGGAGTTAGGAGTTAGGAGTTAGGAGTTAGGAGTTAGGAGTTAGGAGTTAGGAGTTAGGAGTTAGGAGTTAGGAGTTAGGAGTTAGGAGTTAGGAGTTAGGAGTTAGGAGTTAGGAGTTAGGAGTTAGGAGTTATTATTCTTCCCCTGCCCCCTGGTCACTGAGCGCAGTCGAAGTGTGCCCCCTGCCCCCTGCTCCCCTGCCCAATGGGATATTTTTTTAGTTGGAAGTCCCTTACTTCCTACCAGGGAACTAGGCCATCCTCATCAAAAAAGCCTCCGCTAGAACCATCATCAGGTAGAGTGGCAAGTCTCACTGCTACGATCGCTCCCTGCTCAACAGTGCGGTATCCTTGGTATTGATTAATGTCAGTTGCTGTAAAACCTGGGTCAGCAGCATTAATTTTAATCGGGGTATCTTTAAGTTCAGTAGCCAACAAAACTGTGAGCGCATTTACTGCTGTCTTTGATGAGTTATATGCAAGAAGCTGAAAATCAGCGAACTCATAATTTGGGTCAGAGTTTAGAGTCAGAGAACCTAAACCACTTGATAAATTCACTATTCGCCCTGCTGTTGACTTCTTTAAAAGTGGCAGCATCGCTTTTATAACTGCAAACACTCCAAATACATTCGTCTCGTAAGTGTGTCGCAGTGTTTCAATATCAACTTGACTCGGTGGAAGGCGATCGCCATCACTGATTATCCCAGCATTGTTTACAAGGATGTCAAGTTTTCCGAATTCGCTTTCAATTTGTTTAGTCGCAGAATCGATTGTTTTTTGGTCGGTGACATCAAGTTGAACTGATCGGGCATCGATCTCATTTAAACAAAGTTTATTCGCCGCTTCTTCACCACGTTTGATATCTCTTGCAGCAACAAGAACAGTAGCGTCTCTAGAACCTAGTTGGCGTGCGATCTCATACCCGATACCTTTGTTTGCACCAGTAATCAGCGCAACTTTACCTTTTAAATCTTCTGACATATTACTTCTCTATTTTGATAAACACTGACAAATGTTACTATCTTCGAGCAAGTCTAGTACACTTAGGATTTAGTAATCCTACATAAGTAATGATTTGCTGTTGTGTTTTCACCAGTAGTCATTCACACCTCAGATAGCGGTTGAGAAAATATTTGCAACCTAAACTAACAATTGACTCAAAAATCCTTGGAGAAAATAGATATGCAAACCAAACAGCTCGGTAATTCGGAGCTTCACATTACCCCAATCGGCTTTGGAGCTTGGGCGATCGGTGGAGGTGGATGGGCTTTTGGTTGGGGAGCGCAGGATGATCAGGAATCGATGGAAGCGATCGCTCGCGCTCTGGATCTGGGCGTTAATTGGATTGACACCGCAGCTATCTATGGTCTGGGACATTCGGAGGAGGTTGTTGCTAAGGCGCTCAAGGGTCGATCTAGTCGTCCCTACATTTTTACTAAATGCTCAATGATCTGGGATGAAAAGGGCGAAATTGGTCGCAGCTTGAAGGCGGATTCTGTGCGGCGGGAAGTTGAAGATAGTTTGCGCCGACTTGATATTGAAACCATTGATCTCTACCAGATCCACTGGCCTAACCCAGACTCAGATATCGAAGAAGGCTGGACGACTCTAGCCAAGCTCAAAGATGAAGGGAAGGTTCGCTATATCGGAGTTTCAAATTTCAATGTAGAACAGTTGAAACGTGTTCAAGAGATTTCACCAGTTACCTCATTACAACCGCCTTATTCACTAGTTAAGCGCGATGTCGAAAACGAAATTTTGCCCTTCTGTAAAGAAAATAACATCGGTGTAATTGTGTATTCACCGATGCAATCTGGCTTGCTTACTGGAAAGATGACATCTGAGCGGGTTGCTAATTTACCAGATGATGATTGGCGCAAGAATAGCAGTGAATTTCAGGAGCCACGTCTATCTCGTAACCTGAAGCTGGTGGAGGTGTTACAGGATATTGGTAAGCAATACGATCGCTCCCCTGGTGAGGTAGCGATCGCTTGGACTTTAAACAATCCGGCGGTGACGGCTGCGATCGTTGGCGCACGCAATCCCAAGCAGGTGGAAGGAATCATCGCTGCTGGGAAATTTCGCCTCAATCAGCAGGAGCTAGATCAGATTGGCGCTTTCTTGCGTGAGAATCCATAAAGGAGGAATTGCGTAAACTTTGAATGGTGGCGATCGCATGTTTCGCCACAATATCAATTTCCTCTTGGGTATTAAATCGGCCAATCCCAAACCGCACTGAGGCATAAGCTAACTGTTGGGGGTTTCCCAGTGCTGTAAGTACATGGGAGGGGGCTGTACTTGCCGATGAGCAAGCAGAACCAGAAGAAATCGCCATTACTGGCTGTAATCCTAGCAACAGTGCGGCTCCATCCACTCCCTCAACGCTGATATTCAAGTTTCCCGCCAATCGGTATTGAGGATGTCCGTTGAGATGAATTCCTTCAAGTTGGGAAAGCTGTGACCACAAGCTTTGCCTTAACTGGGTGAGGCGTTGGTTTTCTGTTGCTTGTTCAGCCAAAGCGATTTCTACAGCCTTCCCAAAGCCGACAATTTGCGGTGTATACAATGTCCCAGACCGCATCCCCCGTTCATGTCCGCCGCCGTGCTGCTGGGGAGCTAGTTGGACTCTGGGGTTACGCCTGCGGACGTACAGCGCCCCAATTCCCTTTGGCCCATATACTTTGTGTGCAGTTAGCGACATCAAGTCAATTTTCATCGCTTGCACATCCAGGGGAATTTTACCAATAGCTTGGGCTGCATCGGTGTGGAAAATGATGTTGTAAGCATGGCATAGTTCCCCAATTTCGGCTATTGGCTGTAAAACGCCAATTTCGTTATTTGCAGCCATTACCGAAACCAAAATTGTCTCAGGGCGGAAAGCTTTGTTTAACTCATTTAAATCAATAAGTCCATCTTTTTTAACTGGGAGAATAGTGATTTCAAAACCGAGAGTTTTTAAATAATTACAAGGGTCAGTTACTGCATTATGTTCAGTGACAACAGTAATAATATGCTGACCTTTTTTAAAATAAGCTTCAGCAACACCTTTAACAGCTAAATTATTCGCTTCTGTTGCACCACTGGTAAAAACAATTTCTTCAGGAGTAGCGTTAATTGCTGCTGCTAAAATCTCTCGCGTTTGCTTAACAGCAGCTTCTGCTTCCCAACCGTAAACATGACCGATACTTGCTGGGTTGCCAAACTTTTCTGTGAAGTAGGGGAGCATTGCTGCTAATACCCGTTCATCTACGGCTGTTGTAGCGTGGCAATCAAGGTATATAGGACGAATAGACATAATTATTTCAAAGTTTGACTCAAATTTTTTAATACACTTAGAACTTGATACAATTCATTTTTTCTTCTCAACACCGTAAATTCATCAGATAACGCATACTTTGGTATATTTTGTTTAATCAGTTTTACAAAAATGAAATGACTACCATTTGTTACTAATCCAAAAGTAGGTTTGTCTTGATTAGGATTAGCCAACATATAAACAAGTGCTTGAGGTACGGCTTCTAAAAGAGAAAAGCTAGACCTTTTAGATTCAATTGCTAACAACCAAAATTGTTCTTGAATAACTAAAACATCAATTCTACCTCTAATGATTTCTCCTTCATCTTCCGCAGAAATTCTTATTGATTCCTCGCCTCTCATATAAAAAGGCTCATCATAAAATCCAGCTAAATTGAGTAAAGTAGATAAAACTACTAATTTTACTGTTTCTTCTGACAAAGGAGGACGCTTGACTAAGCGGAGAAAATGAAGTTTTATTCTGTCTAAATCTTGCTTTTCTAAATCTGTAGTTTCCGGTAAATTTTCAAACCATTCTGTGAAGAATGCCTCATCTTTGGCTAGTTGTAGACTAAATCTTTCTTCCAAATAGGCAAGCCCAACATTTTGTGCTTGAATAAATTGAACCATAATTCATTTTAAAGATGCAGTTTAAATATTATAACAGGTTTCTAAAATTAACCTATATACAAATATTAAAGATAATTAACTTATAACTTGACCTATTGTTTTTAACATATTCAAAACTTTATATAATTCATTTTCGCGTCTATATAAAGTTAATGTCTCAGATAAAGCATACATTGGTTTATCTTGTTTTATTTATTAGTAACTATAGCTGATTTTGAATAACTAATACATCAATTTTACCTTTGATAATTTCTTTAGTCTCTTCTGTTAGTAGTGCATCAGCATCGCTTGCTCAAATAAGCTGCTCACATCCTGCTTGATTACTATAAATGTGATTCACGTAGCATTGCTGTAACTATACCTGCATCCAATCGTGTTTGCCTAACTCATTTGGGACTTTGCGTTGCTGCTAATTCCCTTAATTTAGTTAAAACGGCCAAAGCATGACCTTTGGTTTTCACATTCGGCCAAGCATAGACAATCATTTTATCAGGTGAAATTAAAAAAGTTGAGCGAGCAACACCCATATATTCTTTGCCCATAAATTTTTTTAAGCGCCAAGCGCCGTAGGCTTCTGTCAAAATATGTTCTGGGTCACTTAAAAGGGTGATTGACAAGTTATGTTTGCTGATAAATTTACAATGGGACTTACCCAAATCGGGACTCACGCCTAAGATTTTCGTTCCCAGTGCGCTGAAGTCTTGATACAACTCGCTGAAATCTTTCGCTTCGGTGGTACAACCGGGTGTGTCATCTTTGGGGTAGAAGTAGAGGACAACCCACTGACTGCTGAGATCGTCGAGAGTGACTGAATTGCCATTTTGGTCAGGGGTGGAGAAATCTGGCGCTGGTTGTCCGACTTGGGGAATATTGCTCATGATAGAAGTGTGAGAGATTGCGACCGCTTTAGAATTGTACATAGATTGAGCGATCGCACGTAACCACTAATTACGAATAGTATTAGTTTTGGTTGAATAATAGCAAAACCCAAACAATTAGAAGCAATTTTTACTTACAAGCAACTACTTCACTGAGAAAGTACCAAAACTTCCTTCAAATACTGGTAAGCGTACTTCAAATTCATTGGTACTAGTAGAAAAAATTACAGCCCTAATACTGCTTCTGTCTTTAATTAAATAGTATATTTGTTTAGCATCCCGAAGCCGTATTTCCGTGATTATTTTTCCTATTTCATAGCCTTCAATAGATCCTGTCTTTACATTTATCACTCGAATATCAGAAGGAAACTTATTGAGTGTCTCTTGTAAATAAGTTTCTAAATTCATCTTAATAGGTATTTTTTCATAAGAGACAATTACATTAGTTGGGAAGCTTGATTCACCCTTATACGAGTCAAAAGCCAAGATAGAAAAGGCCGAAGGGTTTAGTTTCAGCATTTGAGCAGACCCTTCCCAGCTTGAACCAAGGCTTTCTATTTTTCTAATCATTGCATCTAGATTTTGACTGGGGTCGCCACCTTCCCAACTTGGAGGCAACCACAATTCTGCACCACCACCCTCAAACTTCTTCCAACCAGATGGAACACCTGAAGGTATATTTTCCTCAGAAATAGAAGGTTGTTGACTCGTTGAATCAGTACTTGCTTGCTCAGAATTATTTGCTGACTCCTTAGAATTACTTGCTTGTAGCTCAGTTGGTGTTGAAGTTAGCACTGGCTGACTTGGATGAGATTGAAAAGGCTTATAGATTCCTCGACTACCGAATTTAATTAAAAATAGTATAGCGAAAGCAATTACTCCACCTGTGAATTGGGCAGTCTTGCTAGAAAATATATTGGTTTCAGTTTTTGAAGATTCAATTTGGGTAGTCACTGAGCTTTTAAGTTGCTTACTTTGTTTAGGCTTTTCTATTTCTGTAGGTGGTAATTGTGATGCTGAAGAACCAATAGAATATGACTGCACAGTTGAATTAATCTCTGATAGACACCTCAAAATCATCTGGGCATTTTGAGGACGCTTGCCAGGAAATGCTTCCATCAGGTAATCAATCAAACCAACTACCTGCTTAGATATTTGTGAGGCACTGTCTCGCCACATTAACTTACCAGTTCGCGGGTCTTCAGAAAATTGATCTGGAGATTTGCCAGTAAGTAAATAAACAAATGTGCGACCGAGGGCGAAAAAGTCTGATTGTGGTACGGCTTTACCATTGGCTTGTTCCAATGGTGTATAACCTGGTGAAATAATCCCTGTTATATTCTGCCCTGCTGCTTTTTGATGATAGGTTTGTGTAACTTCTCTTGCTGTACCAAAATCTATCAAAGCTAGATGTCCATCTGCTTTGAGCATAATATTTGCTGGCTTGATATCTCTATGAAAAAAGTTCTGTTGATGCACTTCATGCAAAATATTTGCCAACTGAGTTAGCCATAAAAGTGCTAACTTTTCATCAATGGGGCGATTACTTCGTTGTTCCATATATTGGTACAAGTCTAACCCCTCGATTTTCTCCATTACCAAGCAATGCAGTGGCGCTTGGCTATTTTTGGGAGAAAAGGTAAAGTACCCATCTCCCTTTGGAATCCCTGGATGATTCAGATGGCTTAAGACTTGTGCTTCTTGCTGAAACAGGGATACTGCCTTGGCATCATCCAGCATTAGAACTTTTAAGACTTTAAGGGTGTTAGCGTAGTTGACTTCAAATGTCTTGGCAAAACCACCAGCACCTAATTGGCGAGTCACTCGATACCGTCCTTCCAAGAGCAATTCTGAGCCACAGGCTTGACAAAACAGTATATTTTCAGAATTTTGGGGTCTTGGGCAATGGGGATTAATGCAGAGGTTCATGGTGTTTTTTGCAACACAGTTTGCCCTGACAGTCTAGCCTTACTAGGATATTCACGTCACCAGTAAAAATTAGGACAATGAGCTATGCCTGCGGTTCTTGCAAGCCTATGCACTCATTCATCTTTGTTTACCATAAATAAAAGTTCTCTAATAAGGTTGAGAGCGATGCCTGCGGCAACCCCTACGGTGTACGCTTATATTTATCCGCCATAATAATGACTTAACCCACAAGTATTTTTATTTATTCTCACCCTTCAAAGTTCACATGGCTAAAGATATGCAACGCGAATTTACCAACCGCGATGAGTTGGTAGCCTACCTGCGCGAACAATTCCCAGATGCGGCGCAACGCGATGACCACATCAGTCAAACCGTCGGAGGACGCAAAGCGGCAGAGAAAGCGCTGGAAAAAATCGATGCAGTAAGCTACGCGCAAACACGAAATTTTTTCGCAGGTGCAGTCACGCGACTTTCGCCTTACATTCGCTATGGCGTTTTGAGTTTGCGAGAAATTCGAGATTATGTCCTTGAACGGGTACAGCACCCAAATGATGCTACAAAACTAATTAACGAGTTAGGCTGGCGCGACTACTGGCAACGGTTGTATGTCAAATTAGGAGATGGAATCTGGAAAGACCAGGAAGAGTACAAAACTGGTTACACTGTGGCTGAATATGCACCCGAATTGCCCCAAAATATCAGACAAGGAACGACAGGTAGAGTTTGCATCGACAGTTTTAGCCGTGACTTAAAAGAAACTGGCTATCTCCATAACCACGCCCGAATGTGGCTAGCAGCTTACATTGTCCATTGGCTGCGTATTCGTTGGCAAGCAGGAGCCAAATGGTTTCTCGAACACCTTTTAGATGGAGATCCTGCTAGTAATAATATGTCATGGCAGTGGGTTGCCAGCACCTTTAGTCAGAAACCGTATTTTTTCAATCGTGAGAACTTAGAACGCTACACCAAAGGCGTTTATTGCCAGAAATGTCCCCTTTACGGCCATTGTGATTTTGAAGGCAGCTATGAAGAATTAGAAGTGCGACTTTTTCCGAAAGGGGAATTTAGCAAACAAGCCAATAGCCAAAGTTGGCAGCGCCCAAAGAAAGGGAAGGGGAGCAGGGGGAGTAGGGGAGGACAAGGGGGACAAGGAAGAGAATAATAACTCTTGACAAATGACTAATGACAAATGACAAATGACTAATGACTAATGACTAATGACTAATGACTAATGACTAATGACTAATGACTAATGACTAATGACTAATGACTAATGACTAAACCAATTGTTTGGATACATGGAGATTGCCTCAGTCGATACAACCCTGTACTACAAAAATATCCCGATGCCCCAGCTATCTGGGTTTGGGACGAGGCTTTGATAGAGGAATGGCAACTGAGTCTCAAACGCATCGCTTTTATCTACGAATGCTTGCTAGAGTTACCCGTTGTTATCCGTCGTGGCGATGTGGCACAAGAAATTTTAGCTTTTGCTCAAGAACATGATGCGAATTTAGTTGTCACAGCTAAGAGTCCGAGTCCCCGATTTGATGATATCTGCAATCAAATGGAGGGTTCTATAGCAGTGGAAATGCTAGAAGTAGAACCATTTTTTGACTATGATGGCTATATTGACCTGAAGCGGTTCTCGCGCTATTGGAAAGTGGCTCAAAATTATGTTTTTCGTTCAAATCTGTCGCTCTCCGACTCAGAAAGAGATGGTTTTGTGTAGTAAAACCAGGGAGAGGTTTTTTTATTAAGCTAATTAGGCGGTTACTACATGAGTGAGCCATCGAATTCACGTCTTTGGGCGTGGATAGGTTGATTCAAAATATGAAGTATTAAATTTTCTGACTACGTTCTCGTGCTAAATTACTAGAGCTTGGAGTTGGGAAACTCCGGTTAAATTCCGGGACTGTGCCGCAGCTGTGATGGGATCACCCAAGTCAGAATGCCAACTCTCAAGATGTCAGAGAAGACACATTCACTGTCTACTCCCTGCGTTGCACGGGGAAGGAGTTCCAAGTTTGCTTTCTGAATTTGCCACTTGTCCTGGCTTGTTTTATGCTACACCTGCCGCCGATGGTATATTATCTCGCATTAGAATACCAGGTGGAATTATTAGTAGTCAGCAGTGCCGTGCGATCGCAGATATAGCAGAACAGCACGGTGGCAACTATGTAGATGTGACTAATCGAGCTAATCTACAAGTCCGTGAAATCCGCACGGGGATTAATGCTGAGGTTCTGAAACACCTACAGTACATGGGATTGGGTTCTCGTAATCCTGTTGTAGACCACATCCGTAATATTATGACCAGCCCGACTGCTGGTATCGATCCGCTAGAATTAATCGACACCCGTCCTTTTGTCCAAAGTTGGGATGATTATATTGCTGCACATCCGGCGCTTTCGGGACTGTCGGCAAAATTTAGCGTTTGTTTTGATGGTGGTGGGATAATTCGGGTGTGCGATCGCTTGAATGATATCCTATTTGCTGCTGTCTTAGTTGATGGTAATGTATATTTCCGCCTCTATCTCAGTGTCGGTGCAAAAGGTCAACCGCCCAGCTATATGGGAATTTTGTTATCACCAGAAAAATGTTTGCCCGTCTTGGCAGCTTTGGCAGAGGTCTATCTAGCTCATAGTAATACTACAAGTAAGCGTCGGCTACGGCTATTAGAGTTATTGAATACTTTGGGTTGTGAAAATTATCTTCAGGAAGTTGAACAGCGTCTAACTTTTTCTCTTTTAAGTGACCTAACCCCCAACCTATTAGGAAAGGGGGAGGAATTCTTTACTCTTTTGCAAGGAGAGGGAAAGTATCAGCATATTGGCCTCCATCCCCAACGTCAGCAAGGCTTATTTTACATTGGTGTCGTCTTACCCCTTGGACGATTGGAGAGTAACCAAATGCGGAGTTTAGCAGATTTAGCAACGAAATACGGTAGCGGCACTCTTCGATTAACCCCTTGGCAAAATCTGCTGATAACAGATATTCCTCAGCAATGGGTTGCTGATGTCCAAAGTGAAATTGCTTTCTTAGGATTAGATTCCTCAGCAACCAATATCAAAAGTGCATTAGTTGCCTGTTCTGGCAAAAAAGGTTGCGCCTCTTCTGCCACGGACACCAAAAGTCATGCGTTGGCATTAGCAAAGTATCTTGAAACTCGCGTTACTCTGGATTGTCCAGTTAATATCCACTTTAGCGGCTGCGAAAAATCCTGCGCCCAGCATAGCAAGAGTGATATTACTCTGCTTGGTGTCAGCATTCAGGCTGACAATGGAACTGTGGAAGGCTATCACGTTTATGTTGGTGACAGCAATGAGAAATTCGGACGTGAACTATATCAAAATGTAACTTTTGCCGAACTACCTGCATTAATAGAGCGGATGCTATATGTATATAAAATTCACCGCCTAAATTCTGATGAGTCCTTTGGGGAATTTGCTAATCGGTCGATATGCAGAAAAATCGAACCGCAGAGGCACAGAGAACACGGAGAAATAAGAATTTGAGAGGTATTTTGTGTAAGTCTTGTATTTAATTTCTCTTCCTCTGTGTTCTCTGCGCCTCTGCGGTTAGTTAACAAATCAATCCAAAATCTAAAATCCCAAATCGAATGCCCGACTACATCCGAGATGCCAACGAAATTTACCGCAATTCTTTTGCAATCATCCGGTCAGAAGCCAACCTAGATGTGCTGCCGCCAGATGTAGCAAAAGTTGCTGTGCGTCTCATACATGCCTGTGGAATGACGGATATTGTCACTGACTTAGGATATTCACCAACAGCAGTACAATCTGCAAGGGCAGCACTAGCAGCAGGAGCTACAATTCTGTGCGATTGTCGGATGGTTGCTGATGGCGTTACCAGACGGCGGTTGTCCGCAAATAATCAAGTTATTTGTACCCTCAACGAGCCGGAAGTGCCAGAAATTGCCCAGCGTCTGGGTACTACAAGGTCGGCAGCAGCTTTAGAATTATGGCGATCGCACCTGGAAGGATCGGTAATTGCAATTGGTAATGCGCCCACAGCACTATTCAGACTCTTAGAAATGCTCGACGAAGGAGCGCCGAAACCTGCGATTATCTTAGGCTTTCCAGTGGGATTTGTCGGTGCAGCCGAATCGAAAGCGGCGCTGGCAGCAGATAGCAGGAATGTACCATTTTTAACATTACACGGTCGGCGCGGTGGAAGTGCGATCGCAGCCGCCGCAGTTAACGCCCTGGCAACGGAGGAAGAATGAATATGAAATCCAAAGGTCGTCTCTATGGAATTGGTGTCGGCCCTGGCGATCCCGAATTATTGACTCTGAAAGCATTGCGGCTATTACGTGCGGCTCCTGTGATAGCCTATCAATCAGCCACAGATAAAGAAAGTATTGCTAGAGCGATCGTGGCGCAATATCTTCCTGGGAATCAAATCGAGGTATTATTTCACCTCCCCCGTGCCTTAGAACCAGAAAAGGCCAAGTCTATTTATGACAAGGAAATTGAACCAATCGCCCAACATTTAGCCGCAGGTCGAGATGTTGTAGTGCTATGCGAGGGCGATCCATTTTTCTATGGTTCATTCATGTACGTTTTCACGCGGTTATCTGAAGAGTACGTAACAGAAGTAATCCCCGGAGTTTCTTCGCTGATGGCTTGTCCGGTAGCCTTGGGTATACCTTTCACTTACTACACTGATATTCTTACAGTCTTACCCGCCCCATTACCAGCAGAAGAACTGACTACACATCTGTTGATAACTGATGCAGCAGCAATTATGAAGCTAGGTCGTCATTTTACTAAAGTACGAGATATTCTGCATAAATTAGGGCTAGCATCACGGGCAAGATATATTGAGCGGGCATCAACATCACAGCAACGCATCATACCCTTGGATGAAGTTGATCCAGATGAAGTGCCTTATTTCTCGATGATTGTGATTCCCACTAAGAATCGACTATAAACCAAAAATCAACACAGTTGAGTTAAGCATTTCTTAGTTAAGTAGTCAGACAGAATTAATTACACAATGTCATTGCGAATGGAGCGAAGCGGAATGAAGCAATCGCAAGGGCTGGGATTGCTTCGCTTCTCTTCGAGACGCTAACGCGAACGCTCGCAATGACTGTAAATATTTTTGTCCGACTACTTATCTTGCTTTTTTTATTTTAGCGATCGGATTTGCTGGATTTGGATAAATTTATAATAGACACCTCCAGAAATTAAATATGCGTCACCCAGAACCCTTGTAGAGACGTAGCAGTGCTACGTCTCTACGTTCTTTTTCGGAGATGTCTATCTAATACGTACAAAACGTACAAAACTGATAAATACAAGACGCGATGAATCGCGTCTCTACAAGGGGGATCAAAAAAACGATGCCTGCGGCGGGCTATTCGGCGTCGCATTCCCATTCTGCAAACAATATTAATTGGCGTAAATGCCGAAAACCGCGTTCGCATAATGACCAATAAGTAGGCATCATTCACGATGCAATGATGCCAATTGCTTTGCGATGATTTAGACTTTACCATAAATAAATACTTCAAAAAAAATTGATGGCTCCTAATAGCACCTTCACTCCTGATGCGATCGCTGCTGGCTTTCATGCCCTATCCGATCCCCTAAGAATTCAGGTCTTAGAACTCCTGCGCTCTCAAGAACTATGCGTCTGTGACTTATGCGACCACCTGGGAACCACTCAGTCTAAACTGTCTTTTCACCTCAAAACCCTGAAAGAAGCGGGTTTGGTTCGCGCTCGTCAAGAAGGGCGCTGGATTTACTACAGCCTCAATCTGTGTCAATTTGTTCTTTTAGAGCAGTATCTAGCAGAATTCCGCCGCTTTAGCCCAATATTGCCTATTCGTCCCCCCTGCGAGAGTTAAAAATCCATCAATTTTTTTTGTAATGTTTTGTTTACTTTTACTTGTGTACGGATTGACAAATCAATTTTTTTTGAAATGATAGAAAGATACTAACTCACAGGGGTGGGGTTAATGAAGACAGCACCAAAGGAATTGGCTCTTGCACTTGGAATGTTGGCTTTAACGACCAGTTGCACAGTAGCATCTAACACATCTACTCAAACTCAGCAGTCACCTGATGTAACTCAGGTAAGAGATTCTGGTAAGGCTGCAACAGCAACAATAAAAATTGATGGTTCCAGCACAGTCTATCCGATTACGCAGGCGATCGCTAAAGACTATCAAGCCAATCCAAAGAATCAAGTGCAGGTTGCAGTTAACATTTCTGGTACTAGTGGCGGGTTTGAGAAATTCTGTAATGGAGAAACCGATATTAGCAACGCTTCTCGACCAATTTTGAAGGCAGAGATGGAAGCTTGCAAAAAAAATGGTGTGACGTATATGGAGTTTCCCATTGCTTTTGATGCGCTTACCGTCGCCGTCAATCCGCAAAACGATTGGGCAAAAGACATCACAGTAGCAGAATTGAAAAAGATTTGGGAACCGTCAGCCCAAGGGAAAATTACTCGCTGGAACCAAGTACGTCTATCTTGGCCAGATCGCCCCCTTAATTTGTATGGTGCTGGGAAAAAGTCTGGTACTTTTGACTACTTTACAGAAGCGACTGTAGGTAAAACAAGAGTCAGTCGTAATGACTACACAGCAAGTGAAGATGATGAAGTATTAGTGGATGGTATTAGCAAAGATCCAAATGCTTTAGGTTACTTTGGCTATGCCTATTACGAAAAACACCAAGATAAGTTAAAAGCACTGGCAATTAACAACGGCAAAGGTGCAGTACTGCCATCACGTCAAACTGTAGAGAAAGTTCAGTATCAGCCCCTTGCTCGACCTTTGTTTATCTACGTTAATTTTCGGGATAACCAAAACAAAAAATTAGTAAACAAATTTGTCGAATTTTACATTGATAAAGCTCCAACAATAGCAAGTACTGTGGGTTATATACCTTTACCAGATGACAGCAAACGCCTCAATTACGTTCACTTGTATCAAGGCAAAGTGGGAACAGTATTTGGAGGAGAAGCAGAAATGAACCTAACAATTGGGGAGTTGTTACGGAAAGAAGGCAAGTTTTAGCGATTTCTTTTGTTTTTAGGTTTATTCCCATGAGTCAGAATTCACAAGCTAGTACAGCCCGGATACAGGCAGGAAGCAATCTAAGTTTTTTTGAAAAATATCTCACCGTTTGGGTATTTTTGTGTATCTTTGTCGGAATTGCACTAGGTAGATTGTTTCCAGGAATAGCGGTAGCTCTTGATGCAATGAGTGTGTATCAAGTGTCTATTCCCATCGCAATATGTTTGTTTTTCATGATGTATCCCATCATGGTGAAGATTGACTTCACACAAGCAGCAAATGCTATCCGCGCCCCAAAACCTGTCATTCTCACCTTGGTAGTGAACTGGTTAATTAAACCATTCACGATGGTAATATTTGCTCAATTTTTCTTAGGATGGTTATTTCGTCCTTTAATTACCGGAACTGAGATCATTGGCGGTAGCGAAGTAGCACTAGCAAATTCTTATATTGCTGGTACTATTTTACTAGGAATTGCACCTTGTACAGCAATGGTACTGTTATGGGGATATCTTTCCTACGGCAACCAGGGACACACCTTAATAATGGTGGCAGTAAATTCTCTGGCGATGCTATTCTTATACGCACCATTGGGTAGATGGTTATTAGCAGCAAATGATTTAACCGTACCCTGGCAAACTATTGTTTTATCAGTAGTGATTTATGTTGGGTTTCCCCTAGTGGCGGGGATGTACAGCCGTTACTGGATTTTTAAATATAAAGGTACAGAGTGGTTTGAAAGACGATTCTTAAAGTATCTGACTCCAGTTTCAATTACTGCTCTATTGCTAACATTGGTACTGCTATTTGCATTCAAGGGTGAACTAATTGTTAAAAATCCCTTGCATATATTGTTAATTGCCGTACCACTATTTATCCAAACTAATTTCATTTTCTTGATTAGTTATGTAGCAGCATTGAAGATGAATTTATCCTACGAAGATGCCGCACCCGCAGCATTAATTGGAGCAAGTAATCATTTTGAAGTTGCTATTGCCACTGCTGTGATGCTATTTGGTTTAAATTCAGGTGCAGCACTGGCTACAGTGGTAGGGGTTTTAATTGAAGTGCCAGTAATGTTGATGCTGGTTGAGTTTTGTAAACGCACAGCAGCTTGGTTTCCACGGGAACCGGAAAAAGCAACATTGCAAGATCCGCGCTGTTTTGGTGTTTTAAAATGATCGCAATCTTTAGCAATCTAAGGCTTGAAGCAATGGAGCAAGAAACAATTCAACCGATTTCAGAAAATCTATGGTGGGTGATTCCAAGGAAACTAGCAGGTGTTCGTAAGCCCATAGCAGAGGAGTTGACAGAATTACAGACAGCAGGTGTACAAGCAATTGTTTCTGTTATGGATGACCCCTCTAACTTAGATTTGTATCAACGAGCAAACATTCCTTATCTTTGGTTGCCAATTAAAGGTGGCACGACACCCAGCCAGGAGCAACTTCAGGATTTACAAAATTTCGTTGAGAGTCAAAATAACCTTGGCAATGGTGTTGCAATTCATTGCACCAATGGCAGACGGCGAACAGGGACAATGCTAGCTTCTTACTTGATTTGTAGTGGCTCATCTTATAACGATGCAATCAAGACAATTGAGGGTGCAAACCCCGAAATAGAACTGCGAGAAACCCAACATAACTTCCTACAAGAATTAGAGCGAGTTAAACAAATAACATAGCTCACCTGCCAATTCTTAGTGGTAACAACACAAGTAGAGAGCAAACCTGAAGAGACAAAATTATTAAGTTTTAAAAAGTAGTTTTAATGCAATTTCTAGAGTATTGAACTAAACAATCACATTTTGTTAATTAGCGGTAGGAAAATTGATGAAAATTCGGATTGGGATTAATGGATTCGGTAGGATTGGACGGCTTGCTCTACGTGCTGCATGGGGTTGGCCAGAATTAGAATTCGTTCATATTAACGAAATCAAAGGTGGGGCAGTAACAGCTGCTCATTTGCTCAAATTTGATTCTGTCCACGGGCGTTGGACACCAGAAGTAGAAGCACAGGGCGATCGCATTCTTATTGATGGCACACCCCTCAGCTTTAGCGAACATTCCCAACCTGGAGATGTGCCTTGGGAAGAGTTAGGTGTTGATATCGTGCTGGAATGCTCCGGCAAGTTTAGAACTCCCGCTACCCTTGACCCTTATTTTAAGCGAGGGGTACGGAAAGTAATTGTGGCTGCTCCAGTCAAGGAAGAAGCCCTGAATATTGTCATGGGGGTTAACGATCAACTTTATGAGCCAGAAAAGCATCATTTGCTAACTGCTGCCTCTTGTACAACTAACTGTTTGGCTCCAGTAGTGAAGGTGATCCATGAAGGTTTGGGGATTAAACATGGAATTATTACTACAATTCATGACAACACCAATACTCAGACTATCGTAGATGCTCCTCATAAGGATCTGCGTCGGGCAAGAGCTACAAGTCTATCTCTGATTCCTACCACTACTGGATCGGCAACTGCGATCGGGTTGATTTATCCCGAACTCAACGGCAAGCTCAATGGTTTGGCAGTACGAGTACCATTGCTCAACGCTTCTTTGACAGACTGTGTATTTGAAGTTGTGCGACCCACAACCGTAGAAGAAATTAACAGCTTGCTAAAAACGGCTTCTGAGCAAGCACCGCTTAAAGGAATTCTGGGATATGAAGAGCGTCCTTTAGTCTCTATCGACTACAAAGACGATCCTCGGTCTTCCATCATTGATGCCCTCTCCACAATGGTTGTAGACGAGACGCAAGTGAAAATACTTGCTTGGTATGACAACGAATGGGGCTACGCTAACCGGATGGTTGAACTAGCCCGTAAAGTGGCTTTGAATCTGAAGGCGTGAAATATTCTCATTTAGAAATACTCTGCGTGCCTTTGCGCTGACTCTGCGTTCCTCTGCGTTTAAATCTCTCTTCCCTCATGGCTTCTACTACAGCTAATAGTGCCAATTTCAAAAACTATATTCTAGTCACCCTCGCCTACTGGGGTTTCACCCTCACCGATGGTGCCTTGCGAATGCTAGTGTTGCTATATTTCAACCAAATTGGCTATACACCGATACAAATTGCCTTTCTATTCCTGTTCTACGAAGTCTTCGGAGTCGTCACAAACTTTTTAGGCGGTTGGATTGGTTCTCAGTTTGGATTGAAGGTAACGCTTTATAGTGGCATTGGATTACAGATTTTTTCTCTAGTTATGCTGTCCTTCCTCAATCCCAATTGGGTACAGTGGATTGCTGTCGTTTATGTGATGGTGGCACAGGCATTTTCTGGGATTGCGAAAGACTTGACCAAAATGAGTTCTAAAAGTGCCATTCGGTTGGTTGTACCTCAGGATGCCCAATCATCTTTGTTTAAATGGGTAGCAGTGCTGACGGGTTCTAAGAATGCGCTCAAAGGAGTTGGCTTCTTTATTGGTAGCGCTCTTTTGGCTGCGGTTGGCTTCATCAATTCCCTGTGGATTATGGCAGGAGGACTTTTCTTGATTATGTTTTCTGGATTAATGCTTCCCAAAGGGATGGGCAAAATCAAGAAGAAAGTCAAGTTTAGTCAACTGTTTTCTAAGAGTGAAGAGATTAATATTCTTTCTGCTGCTCGATTTTTTCTCTTTGGCTCTAGAGATGTGTGGTTTGTTGTGGGATTGCCAGTATTTTTGCGCGAGATTTTGGGTTGGTCGTTCTATCAGGTCGGTGGATTCTTGGCTTGTTGGGTAATTGGCTATGGCGTTATTCAGTTCTTAGCACCAACATTAATCCAGCGATTTGGTTCTGGTCGTCCGCCACAATCAAAGACCATCCAATTCTGGACATTTACTTTAACAGCAGTTCCAGCAGCGATCGCTCTTGCTCTCCAACTAAATATACCTGCAAATATTGCGATCGTTGGCGGACTCCTGATTTTTGGCGTAGTATTTGCCTTCAACTCAGCAGTTCACTCTTATTTAGTGTTGGCCTTTACTGATGATGACAAGGTAGCGCTGAACGTTGGTTTTTACTACATGGCAAACTCAGGCGGTCGATTAGCTGGAACTGTTTTATCAGGTTTGATATATCAGTTTTTCGGGTTAGTGGGCTGTTTGTGGACATCCATGTTCTTTGTACTAGCAGCAGCATTGATTACTCTGAAGCTACCCGATCCCGAACCGAGCAAAGCGATCGCTTGGAAAGCAGGCGATGGAGACTAAAACAAAGGAGAAATATCATGTCCCGTGTTCAACTTGCCCTTAATGTTAGTGATATTGATGCTGCGGTTGATTTCTATAGCAAGCTTTTTGGTACTGAGCCTGCAAAACGCCGCCCTGGTTATGCCAACTTTGCGATCGCCGAGCCTCCTCTCAAGTTAGTACTAATTGAGAATACAGAGGCAGCTGGTACTTTAAATCATTTAGGTGTGGAAGTTGAGACAACAAATGAAGTAGTCACTACAAGCGATCGCCTACAACAACTTGGACTCTTAACTCGACCAGAGGAGCAAGTGACCTGTTGCTATGCCCTTCAAGATAAAGTCTGGGTAAATGACCCAGATGGCGCACCTTGGGAGATTTATAAAGTTTTGGGTGATTCGCAGGTGCGTGATATCAAATCTGTTGAAGTCAGCAAGGAGTCATGCTGTCAATAATCTAATCTATCCGTCCCAGCTATTAATTTGTATCCTGACATCTCCATGACGACATTTGACCATCCCCCCAGAATTTTGTTTTTGTATGGTTCTCTGCGTGAGCGTTCCTATAGCCGCCTCTTGGCAGAAGAAGCCGCACTCATCATTGAAGAATTTGGCGCAGAGGTAAAGTTTTTCGATCCCCGTGAACTGCCGATTTACGGCAGCGTACCTGACACTCACCCAAAGGTGCAGGAGTTGCGTCAATTAAGCCTGTGGTCAGAAGGGCAGGTTTGGTCTAGCCCAGAACTGCACGGTCAGATTTCTGGCATTATGAAAAATCAAATCGATTGGATTCCGCTTAGTATTGGAGCCGTTCGCCCGACTCAAGGGAGAACTTTAGCTGTCATGCAAGTAAGTGGTGGATCTCAGTCTTTTAACGCCGTCAACACATTAAGAATTCTTGGGCGCTGGATGCGGATGTTCACTATCCCGAATCAATCTTCAGTGGCTAAAGCATACGAGGAGTTTAACGAAGACGGCACTATGAAGGATTCGCCCTACCGCGATCGCGTTGTCGATGTTATGGAAGAACTTTACAAATTTACCTTGCTATTGCGCGATAAAGTTGATTATCTCACAGACCGCTACAGTGAACGTAAAGAAAAAGCTACTAAGGAGACAATCAAGATAGCTTCTCAAGCTCTTGAAGTTAACTCTAATATACCCCAACACACTGGCTCTCCTTAACAGCGTTTTTTCCTAATCGGATGAGATTTATTGTGGGGTGGGCGACACGAGCGCCCATAGTCAAAGGCGGGCAAGATGCCCACCCCACAAGATTGGATAATTTATTTCTTGGAAGTCCCTTTGCTGATCAAGCGAGGCTTTGAAAAAGATTTAAAATCAGCATGTTATTTTTCTCTCTTCAAAGATATAAAAAAGAGCTATTTACATAAGCCAAATTTGTCCGGTCAATCACTATATAAATTATTTTCCAGATATAAAAGTAGATAGTTTGGTGATATTTTTCTAAAAAAGAATGGTATTATCTGGCATAGCGTACCACAACGCTAAAGGACTTCCAAATAAAAAATACTTAACTACTTCTTGTGCGGGCTGATTTTTCACGTAATCTGGAAAATCCCACAAAAAACCTAACCCCCTAACCCCCAACTCGTCGCGGGAAGGGGGAAAATTCAAAGTCTCTCTCCTTTTAGGAGAGAGATTTAGAGAGAGGTTTTCCAGATACCGTAAAAAGTCAGCTTGTGGGGTGGGCGTCTCGCCCGCCCGCCTTTTGGTGTGTGCAAAATGCCCACCCCATAAGATTGGATAATTTATTTTTTGGAAATCCTTAATAACATCTTAAGTGAAGATAAATTCACACCAAACATTTAATCAGGAGAGAAAGTTTTATGGCTGATGTCGTGCTATTTCAAGGTGGCAGGTACATTGAGGGTACTACTCCTCTTGCCCAATTCTATGGGGCGCAAACTGGTACCAATTTTGAAGTACTCTATAGCAGTGGCGTTCTTTTTTATAGTGCTATAGGTGTCAATTTCACCTATGCTTCAACCGGATTCTTTAATTCTGGAACCATCACTTCTCAATTTTTCTTCGGAACTAACGGCCAAATCACAGCGCAGGAAACAAATCTGAATATTGACGTTGCCACAAGAAATAGCCTTTTAACTGTTGGCACGTCATCATACGAATATGGTCAATATGTCTATCGAGGTAATGACAGTTTCCTCGGATCTGCTGAGGATGATAGCTTTGACGGCTCCAGAGGTAACGACACCATCAATGGTGGGGCGGGTAGTGATGTCATAACCTTCCAAAAATTTAGTGAGGGAGTAATTGTTAATCTCTCAACAGGGCTGGCAATTACTTCTTTTGGCACATCGGTTATTTCCAACGTCGAAGATATTGAGGGATCAGCATTCGGCGATATACTAACTGGGAACTCTGGAAATAACCAGATCCAGGGGTTTGGCGGCGCTGATAGAATTAATGGCGGTGCAGGATTTGATACTGCTGTCTATTTCGACGCTAGCTCAGGAGTCGGTGTTGATTTGTCCACCGGAGTTGTTGTTGGTGGTAGCGGTGGTGATACCTTAGTTTCCATTGAGCGGGTGTTGGGATCTCGTTTTAGTGACGTGCTGATTGGTTCTAATGCCAATGAATCTTTCTTAGGGGGATTTGGTGACGATTCTATCGATGGTGCAGGTGGCATTGATACCGTTGAGTACGGTTTTGTCGGTTCCGGGGTTACGGTAAGTCTTGATGCTGGATTCGCTATTGGTGGTGCAGGAACTGATTCTATTTTCAACGTTGAAAACGTGAAAGGCTCGATTTTTAATGACTTCCTCTTCGGTAACTCTGGAGCCAATGTTATTAATGGCGAGAATGGAGATGATGGTTTGAATGGTGGTGCTGGTGCTGATACTCTAACTGGCGGTCAAGGCGCAGATTTATTTGTCTTCCAGTTTGGACAATCAACAGTATCAGGAAGCGATCGCATTACTGATTTCACCATTGGCACAGATGCAATTGGTTTATTCAGTTCAGACGGATCAACCGTGATTACACCTAGCACTTTTACCCGTGCTGCCGATAGCACTGCCACCACTTTAGTAAACTTAGTCAATCAGGTATTTACCGACGCTAATGGAGCCTTAGCTGGAAATCAAGCTTTAGGGGTAAGTGGTGCAGCCTTAGTTAGAGTTGGAAGTGGTGCGATCGCTGGAACTTACCTGGCTATCAATAATAGCACTGCTGGTTTTCAGGCGAATAGTGATTTATTAGTCAATTTAACAGGATTAACGGGTACTTTACCCGCGTTGGGAAATATTACAGTGAGCAGTTTCTTTGTTTAGAGAAAACACCCTGATTTTCAAGCTAACCTGCCGAATGTGGTTGATAAGCTGAAAAACATCTAATTTGCATAACTGAATCAAACATAAGTCTTGTGGGGTGGGCATCTTGCCCGCCCTAATGGGAGCAAGTTAAATGTGATATCAGGCTTAAGTATCGAAAATCCAAAATAGAATAACCTCCTGGCAGATTTAACCAGGAGAGTTCAAAAAAATTGATTCATTTTTACAAGCGTTGTAGCAGGCTTAAACCGTGGGTATCAGTACCACAGGTATTGAGAAGAAAGTATTCATCAGCCAACTTTTGTACTTGTTCTGATTCCAATACGCTGGGTTGCCAGGGGTTAGGGTTATTGTAGGCGTAGAAAGTTTCCACGCCATCAATGCCCTTTTCGGACGCAGCTGGAATTAAGTCAAAAAGCGATCGCTTGTAACGAGCCGGATGAGCCAGAACTGCCAATCCCCCAGCTTCATGAATAGCAGCAATTACGTTACTTGCCTGATATTCTTGCCCTATAGTCGGCCTTCTTTGAAGATAAGGCTTCATGCTAAGGTGTTCTGGTGTAAAAGCGTAAGCCAAAATGTGAACTTCTATATCCAAAAGGCTGGCATTAATTTCCACACCACTCCACAGGTAAGGAGTGCTTGCACCAGGATTATTCCACTTCCAGTCTTCTAACCAAGCAAGTGCCGCTTGATAACCCATAATACCATGATGATCGGTGATGGCTAACCCTTTTAGTCCAATTGCGATCGCCTGTTCCATCAATGCATTAGGCTGCAACCTACCATCCGAGTAGACAGTGTGCATGTGAAAGTTGAATAACCTTGGACAACTTTGTGCATCAATGTTTTGGAATACTTGCTTCAAAAGTTCTGCAGAAGCAGTAGTTCGGGCAAAATTTACAACCATAACCCCCTCTGAACAAAAATATATCTTTTTAACACACTAAAACGGTACATCTAGAGATGAGAAAGACCCAACAATAAGAATTAGTGTCGGTTGTTACTTTCTCAGCTTTCTCAGCAAATTTTTCAATATGTTAAGACTACGTTAGCAAATCTTAACCTCCGTAGTCATGGGTGTTTCGGACTACTTCATGTTTAAGTAGTAATAAATATTGCATCCATAATTTTGTCAATAGGCTTATCGGATCTCTGGGAAATGACTTAGATAGTAAAGGCTTAGTAGAGCAATTATCTCTGATAAGCCGGAAAAGCAACTCTACTTTAGGTGTAAAAACCGTCATCTATCTCAGTAATTATTGCTTGAAACTAACTAGTAAAGACTTCAGCGTAGGCGTAGCCCGCCGCAGGCATCGCCAAAGTAAGAAAATTCTTTGATTGAAACGGATAATTATCTACAATAGCTTCAAGAAAACTAGCGATGTCTACGACGGGCTATGCCTACGCTCCTGAATCACTATACCCCTCGCGCAATTCCAAAAGAATCTCCCTTCAAGGTGACTGCAAGCGGTTCTACCACAACCTCGCGGCTAAGAGACGCTTCAACCCTTCCGGCAATCACAGCTGTAAGCTGATGTTCTCTTGCAAGCATAACGATCCTCTCTGCATCCTGCTCCGACTCAGTATAGAATGCAAATCCTGCACCGTAATTAAACACAGAAAGCATCGTCTGGGCCCCGCCCTCAAGATGACCCTCAACAAACGTAAATATCTCCGGCACTGGGAGCATCGTTTCAATGATATACCGGAGCGGCTTCACCGACCGCATCAGCTTTTGCCATCCATGTCCAGTGATATTCTCCATCGCGGTGGGACAAATCCCCTCGCCAAGCACCGCCTGCACAAGTGGCGTGTAAAGATACGAAGCAGCATTAATCGCTTCCCAGAATTCCTGCCCACTTGGAAGTTTTGTTCTGTAGCCATCAGGGAGCGACTCGGCAAGCTTTCGCAGTGGGGTAAAGCCGTTCTCATGGGGGCCCGAACTCTCGACTAGAACAATGGTATTTCCGGCATCCAGACGCGAGCTATCAATGGGAGCGACACCAGCCGGCATAACCCCAAAAACCGAGCCTGCGATGTCGAGCCGACCTGGAATCATCTTCGTTTTTAGTTGAGGAGTTTCCCCTGAGAGATAGACACATCCAACTCGTTTGCATCCCTCAACTACTCCATCCAGAAACCCATCAAGGAACGCAGGAGTAAAGATCGTTTCAGGAGTACTTGACGGCAGATATAAACCGAGAAGTATAGTCTGCATACCTGAAGTTGCGGCATCGTTCGTAAGACACGAGATGATCTTGATACCAATATTCCACCAAAATCGTCGAAGTTCTTCTTCGGAAAGATCGTCAGGGCGGGTATCGTCTGCGGTGCCCAGTCCTTCCGGGACAAGTGTCATCGAAAGTTCTCTAGCCCCCGCCTCTAGAAACGGAGCGAGATTGAAGCTGAAAGCGTTAGCACTTGCTCCCAGACCCGACGCAGGCACGATGCCATAGGCGCTTGCAAAGCCAAGTGTGCGTTTTGCGGCATCGATGAAGCGTCGTTTTGCGGCATCGAGAGTATCGTAATCGACTTGATCGAGAGCTTGAGCCATCAGGTTGCGTTAAAAGTTAAAAGTTAGGAGTGAGGAGTTAGGAGTTAAAAGTGAGGAAAACTCATAACTTCTAACTCATAACTCCTCACTTTAAAATACCTCATCTTCAATACCGTGCCACCATTCCCCCAAATTCATCATGTCTTGGTAAATATCTTTTAATTCTTTGTTGTAGGTATCGTCTGTCAGCGTAGCTCGACGCTCTTGGAGTTTCTTGAGACGCAATTGTACCAATAGCCAAGGTTTAGTGATGCTATCAGTTGCTTCGATATATTGGGCTAGTTCTTTGCTATCCATATATTTTGATTTTCATCTTACTATTTTTAAGATACAGGAGGCAGGAGAAATAGTGTCCTCAGCAAGAACTACTGCGACTCAAACAAGCAAGACTATAAAATCTCAGATTTGCTAGCTTGCAATTGATGAGGGTTGAAGCCTCTATCAGAATGGCGTCCTTCTCCTTCCAATAAAAACTGCCTCCTGTATCGTAAAGGAGGCAGTCTAGAAAAACCAAAGGGGATCAGGGAGAGTAATTATCAACTAAGAGGCTGTTTACGGAGTCGCAAGGAAGTTGGAAGGCGGAGTGCTGCGACCATTACGACCAACAGATGGGATCTCAAGAAGCTCATCTGTTGCTTTTCCGGTGCCATCGTTGGTAACGGAGGTTTCGTTTCCTGGATGTCCATTATGGATGAACAGCTGCGGATGGTCGAAGGGCGCTTTCTCATAACGAACTCGCTCGTCAGTGAGCGCCTTCATAAAAGCTACCAGGTCATCTTTATCCTGATCGCTCAGGTTAAGGTTCTCGATATCCGCATCTAGATTGGCAATGTTCTGCTCGTGAAAGTCACCACCACGATTGTAAAACTCAACTACTTCCTTGAGGGTCAACTTCCCACCATTGTGGAAGTAGGGGGCAGTTAGTTCCACGTTGCGGAGTGTGGGCGTCTTGAAGGCTCCATCTGCGGCTATTCTCTGGTTGGGGCTGACTGTGATATTGGGTGCTGCACCGAGAAGCTGCTGGAATTTCCCTAGTTGAGCTACTCGTGACTCCGAGAGCGGATTACCAAAGGGGTCTTTACCACCCACGCCTAAGTCGTCTGTAGTGGGTCTGACACCAATGTTGTAAAAGCCGTTGTCATAGACGGCTTGTTGTCCATCCCCCATTATCATGTATTCCAGTCGTTGATCCTGCACGTTTTTCACGGAAGCATTGGTAAATTCTGCCCCACCGTGACAGTTGATACATTTAGCAGCTCCCTCGAAAAGCTGTTTACCCCTCACTTGCTGAGGAGTTAAGGCATTTTGGTTGCCATCAAAGTACTGATCGATAGGCGCATTGTCAGATATCAGTGTGGACTCGTACAGTTGAATCGCTAGCCCGAAGAAAAGCGAAAAGTTGTACTCCATTAAGGTGTATGTCTTCTTGTTTGGATCGATAATACTTCCCAAACCCAAGAGGACAGGTTTCCGACTACCGTCACTTTTATCAACCTGAATTGACCATGTGGAATTCCACCACTCTGGCTGGAAGGCAGCTTGAATTAACTGCTTGTAGCTCTGATTCAGACCTTTTCCATCAGACGCTCTATAAATACCCAAAACACTGTCGTCAACAGCCACGTTCTGTTGTGCGAGTGGTTTCAAATTCGGGGAAAGTAATTTTTGACCAAGGTCTCTCGGAAGCTTTAAGCCTGTGGAAAGGCTTTTGAAGATATCTATGATCCCACCCAGTAGGCTTGTTGTGCCAACCGTCTTGTTACTGACATCCTCAAAGGTGCGTCCGTCAGCAGACATCTCAAATGAGCTAAGTGGTGGCCCGACTGCTTGGGAAGCGAGAGATGAATTCTTGAGCTGAACGCTGACTTGTTGTGGTGGAAATAGAGGAATTGGTACTTTGTAAAGTTTAGCGTTGGGATCTCTTTTCCCAAAGGGATTAACCCCATTGAAGTAGTTCTGAGCTCGTCCATCCCAGAAGTTGCGGAAGTTGTACACCGCATTGACCGTGGTTGGTGTATTGCGCGGCTCGACTCGACGGGTTTTGACGCCTCCCACGTTGAAGATTGGATCGTTGAGTTGAGTCACATTGTCTTGAGGATTACCAGAAGTGGTACTCAAGAACTTGGTATTGAAGACTCCTTCGGAGGAGGCGATATCGTTAATGTCAGAAATAACAGCAGAGTTACGGTTGTTTACATCTGCCAGTTTGTGGAATGGAAAATCTGTGGGCTTGAGCGTGTAGTTTGGCCCTCCGAGACTGAAAGTATTATCAGGATTGGCATTACCACTTGCATCCACACGCAAAATCCCTGGATTGAGCTGGTTTTTAATTCTGCTGTCTACTCCGGCTTTAAAGTGACAAGTAGCACACGATGTCCTACCATCGCTGCCAATCTGCATATCCCAGAAAAGAGCCTTTCCTAGAGCGATCGCTTTGCTCTTATCTTTGACATAGCCTGTATAGTCTGGCCCCGGAATCGGTACGCTTTTTAGCGAAGCTAGGGGCTGAGAGGGCGGCGTTATCTGTGCCGATACAGTGTGTCCTGCTAACACTGCGATCGCAACTAGTGCTGCGATCGTCACACCGCTTTTCATTCTCCTTGACAACCTTGATGCCAGATCAGTAAGTCTGGCTAACGCAGCAACCACAAAGGTGGTGCCAATTTGCATTTTTCTCATGTGTTCACATCAGCATTGTTATTCGTTGTCAAGGGTTAAAGCATTAATGCTCCACCTACTACTCGGAATTTTTTTTGTATTTCATGACAGATCATTAATTATCAAATTTTTAGGCTTCAATAAGTTCTCTTTTACCAACTCTTTATTCAGTACCTCACTATAACTTTATATCCTGTCTAGAAAGCCTCTGCTCTATATGCCTAGCCAATCAAAAACAGCCATGATGCTAATGATAGCTGCTGAGAATATTTTCTATTAACTAATTATTTTGAATTTATCGAAAAAGTAAGGGTTCAAAACCTCGCCCGAAGTCAAGCGAAAAAATCCTTGTATTCTCTTGGTAGGTTGAAACCCCACCCCTACGGGCTTAGTTTAATTGCGAATAGCTCTCTTCGTAGCGGGGCGAAGCAAGAGTGCGAATTGCGAATTGATTTCATATATTTAGTAAAACCTATTGTCACAACTAGTTTTAATCAACAGTTTTTTAGCTATGATTAAAAAAATAATTATCAATTATTACTAATAACTGATAATTATTTTAAAACTTTTAGTTGATTAAGCTTCAATATGCTTGGGTAACACGAATGTTCAACCCAACCTACGATTATCCTTAACCCAAGCGTATTGGATTAAGCTTGAGCCAAGTTTTCAGCAGCAAAGTCCCAGTTAACCAAGTTGTCTAGGAAATTCTTGATGAACGCCGGACGGGCGTTTCTATAGTCAATGTAGTAGGCGTGTTCCCAAACATCCAAAGTTAAGAGTGCCTTCTTACCATGAGCTAAAGGGTTTTCTGCATTTGGTGTTTTGATCACCTTCAGCGTACCACCATCATCAATGAGCCAAGACCAGCCACTACCGAATTGAGTTGCGGCCGCATTAGAGAACTCTTCCTTGAATTTGTCAAAGCTACCAAAATCTTTATCAATTTTGGCTGCGAGATCGCCAGTGGGTGTACCGCCACCTTTTGGTTTCAAGGAATTCCAGAAGAAGGTATGGTTCCAAACTTGGGCAGCGTTGTTGAAGATTCCCGCTTTCGAGGAGTCGTTGAAGGAAGTTTTGATCACCTCTTCTAGAGACTTATTAGCAAGTTCTGTACCTTCAGTGAGCTTGTTGAGGTTGTCTACATAAGCTTTGTGATGTTTGCCATAGTGATACTCGAAAGTTTCAGCTTTCATGCCATAAGGCTCTAAAGCATTAATATCGAAGGGTAGTGGGTCTTGTACAAATGCCATTGTGTCAAATCCTCTCTTTACCAGTTTCCAGTTTTAAGCTATTGCAGAAGCTTAGGAAATTAACAGCTTTTATTTTTAAGGTTTTATGTCTTTAATAATGAAACATAAAACTTAACATCGTCATTTTACTACCAAAGTGAAGATAAAAACAAAGTACTTGTCTAATAAGTAAAATAAGTCAAATCACTAGGAAATAATGACTATAAATAAAAATGGCTAATATTTCCTAACTAAAGACCACAGAACTTACGCAAAAGGCAGTGAAAGCCTTGATTTACCGTAGGGGCAATTCATGAATTGCCCCGAAATTTCGTACCTGATGGGTAAGTCCTATTAGCGTTTAGCAATTAAAGCTTTCAGGCTTCTATCTGTAGCGGGATTAATTATGATGTGAGGGATCTGTCGAAAGCGTGATGATTTAGTGATTTAAATAATATAAAATTTATAAAATAAATCTTAGATATAAGATAAACCAATAGTAAAATTATTTAATTTTTTGCTTCTGGCTGTTTCTCGGTGCAGTTTTAAGAGGATATTTGTAAAGTATCAAGTTGTATAAAGATCCCCCCTAACCCCCTTTTCAAGGGGGGAAGCGGAATCCAAGTCCCCTAATTTATCGGGGGATTTAGGGGGATCTAAAACTTTTGATATTGATAATAGGACTTTTCAAACATCCTCTAAGGATGGTAAATGAATCATCACTCACCCACCACCCTTTTGAACTAAAAAACTAGCAGCAAATAGTGGTACATTACTACTGAGATAAACGCTGCTGGTAATAGTTCACAATTTGTGCTGTGACTTCAGAAATATTCAGACCATCGGTTTGAACTTCGATCGCATCGGCTGCTTTTTGCAAAGGGGAAACTTTGCGTGTGCTATCTTTCCAATCGCGTTCAGCAATATCCCGTTCCAACTGCTTTAAACTCACTTCGGGTTGACCTTGTTTGTTAAAGTCTTCCTGGCGGCGACGGGCGCGTTCACCCACAGAAGCGGTTAGGAAGATTTTCACTTCAGCATCGGGGAATACGTGAGTACCGATGTCTCGACCTTCAGCTACTAAACCGCCTTTCTTTCCCCAGTTTTGCTGTTGTTTAACCAGTGCTTGACGGACAGCGCTTTGTGCAGCGATCGCAGATACAATAGAAGTTACCTGAACCGTCCGAATTGCCTGGGTAACATCAGTACCGTCAATCCAAACCCGCACCGACGATTGTAAATCCTGGTTAGGAGTAAGTTCAATTTTACACTGGTTAGTTAATTCAGCGATCGCACACTCATCATCAATGGCAATCCCCTTTTGCAGTACTAACCAAGTCACAGCCCGGTACATTGCTCCTGTATCTAAATACACTAGATTTAGATTTGCTGCCACTTGACGCGCCACTGTAGATTTTCCAGCCCCGGCTGGGCCATCAATGGCGATAATGGGTTGACGATCGCGCAATATAATATTGTCAATCAAACGTGTAGACCCAAGACGAGCTGCGATCGCCAACATTCCTTCCTCCTGAACTTTTTCTAAAGACATTAACGTAGTCGGTTCAACCAATTCAATATATTCCACTAAAATCGTCTTGACTATAGCCACTTCTTGCTGTACCAGTGCTATCAACTTGTTACTATTGCGATCGCCTGCAATGAAAGCAGCTTCAGCGCGTCCCAAGCCGCGATATAATGCCGCCGCTTGCTCTTTTGCCGTTGCAGTCAAATATTGATTACGAGAACTGAAGGCAAGACCCGAAGCTTCCCGCACTGTTGGACAACCAACAATTTCTACTGGCAAATTTAAGTCAGCTACTAAGCGTTTAATAATTGCCAGTTGCTGACCATCCTTTTGACCAAAGTAGGCACGGTCAGGCTGTACCAAGTTGAAAAGTTTGGTCACAATCGTAGCGACACCCTGAAAGTGACCTTGCCGAGAACGACCACACAAGCCTGTTATCATAGCAGATGGGGGGATAACTTGTGTAACCTTTGATTCTTGTATACTCTTCTGGGGAACTGCCATTTCTTCTGGAGTCGGCGCAAAAATTGCATCTACCCCAGCTTGTTCGCAAAATTCTTGGTCTTGCTCTAAAGTGCGGGGATAACGTTGATAATCCTCATTGGGAGCAAATTGCAGGGGATTGACGAAAATACTTACAATCACCGTAGAATTTTCTTGCCGCGCCCGTTGAATTAAGCTTAAATGACCTTGATGCAAATTTCCCATCGTTGGCACCAGACCGACTGCCGTCTGATACGAGCTAGTCATCTCATCTAGTTTTAGATCCTCAGTAACTGCAATTAGCTTGTTTTCTGAGCAGCGTTTAGTTAAATAGCAGCGTAAAGCTGCGACTGTTGTCAGCAGGCGCACAAAAATACCCCTAGTTCTTATCGATCCCTCCCCCGTTAGTTTATATCTGAAATCGAGGGAAGAGATGATTCAACTAGGGGAATTGTTATGAAGGGTGGGGAATGGGGGATGTGGTTCGACTTCGCTCACCAACCGGGGGATGAGGGGGATGAGGGGGATGAGGGGGATGGATAACTCATAACTCCTAACTCCTAACTCCTAACTCCTAACTCCTAACTCCTAACTCCTAACTCCTAACTCCTAACTCCCCACTCTCTAATAATTATTTCCCCAAAACCTCAACACGTACTGGTGCTACGCCACTGCCCATCATTCCCAAAACCCTAGCCGCGCCAGTAGACACGTCAATGATTCGACCCCGAATGAATGGGCCTCGGTCATTAATTCGCAGTACTACAGAACGACCATTGCGGGTGTTGGTTACACGGACTTTTGTACCAAAGGGTAAGCTACGATGAGCGGCAGTCATGCCTTCAGGGTTGAATCTCTGGCCGCTAGCAGTACGATTACCAGAAAAGTCATAACCGTAAAAAGAAGCTATGCCTCTCAAGGTGGTTTGCACTACTCCGACGGCAATCTGTTGAGGCTGCTTTGGCATTGCTATTGGCGATCGCACAGGTAAATTAGCAATTTCTTTTAAGGGGGATGCATTGCCTAGTAGCCTCCGCAGGCGATTCGTTGCTTGCAATGCATCTTGCGCCAGATTGTTGGTGCTATCTGCTAGTCGCGTACCTTCGTTGATTTCGACTAATTCTTCGCCATTAATTTTGATTACATAGCGATCGCCATTTTGTTGGAGAGGGGCGCTTTTGCGTTGCGCTTGATTATCAGCCGATTTTTCCCCTGCTTTCCAACTTACGGTAATCTTACTCCCGTCCACATTTTCCCGGTTCAACTGGTTGATCTTAGCTGCTATTACACCAGCTATCTGAACTGGGTCATTGTTGGCGGAGCTAATCTGGTTACTCACACCTGTTACGCTCCCAGTATCCAGTCCATTTGATGAATTGCTAGCAATAAGGGCGTACCTTTGTACGCCCCCAGTATTTCCAATTGCACCAACTTTTTTACTTTCAAGATTCGTATTTGATACAGAACTCAAAAAGGTGAGAACAGGTATATTTCGGATAAAAAGGGTTGCCGCCTTACGTCCTCTAATGTTGTGAGGATGAATTTCTGTAATCACAGCATCCAAGGTTTGTTTCCCTGCTCTGGATTGATACTCTCCCACCTTCACCACATCAGGGGCGGGTGATTTCTGGGAAGCTAGCGCATTTCCCTTGGTGGTTTGAGTGCAACCAACTGAGGGTATGCCCAAAGTAGCCATAGACAGGGCAACAATAATCCACAAATGTCTTTGATTCATGCGTCCGTTTTTTAAAGCGACTGTAGAATTTAAGTTTCATAATTCGCGGGATTTTTCACTTTGTAAAAATGACTTCCCTGCTGAAAAACTCGAATTCGTTCCGTTTCCACTTTGTTATTTATAACTGCAACAGACTAGCACGAACCTTTTGGCTTGGGGATCAGGGTTTTAGCGTAATTCTTGGCAGCCTTCTCAATTTAAATTCCAATTTTAAGGGCGAAACCTTTCTCAAATGCGGACTTTGGCTATGTAACGCTTTTTTTGACAAGTCCTAAATTTCTTAAAAAAACTTTACGCTTATTGCACGCTAAACTGACGATACCCTATTCACATCGGTTCTAAAGGCTCGTCGCTACCCGTGTATTCTATATTACATTTATTTGGGCTATTTAGAATTAGAACATAATATAACTTTAATTGAATAGCATCGGCATAAATACTTTAAATAACTTATTTTATGAAATCTTTAGATTTCTCTACGAATAAGTCATGATATGAGTTACATCTTAAATAATTATGTAAATTAATTTGGGTTTAATATCTGTTTTCAAAGTTTTTTCCACTTAGATTAATCATGACTTTTATTTTCCATGACTAGGCTGGAAATAGTGATATATGTAACTTAGTATCACAGTAATACTGAGTATAAAAAAAAGGGAGATACTCAACCTAATATTTTTCAGGATGAATGATAAAAAAATTAAGAAATCTTTGCGATCGCTTGGAAATCAAACTTCAAAAGTATCATAAAGCACAATAGACTTTTTCTTGCCTAAGTAGTTGCTCAAATATGATTTTTTAGAGCAAGCTATCGGTTCAAAAATCTTTGCGGCTGTAGGGATGTACAGCTGCACCCCTACTATATATAGTTAGTATTTTGGGGAATGCTATCAGTGTGATGATAAACCAAGCACATCAAGGAGATTTAGAAATAGATCCATCGCCATTAAAAGCTTTTCTTAAGGATTTGCATTCTCAGTACAAGTCAGTACGAGAGGGTGCAGTAGCGAAATACATTCCAGAACTGGCAAAGGTAAACCCGGATTTGTTTAGCATTTGCATTGTGACAGTAGATGGTCAAGTTTACAAGGTTGGGGATTACGACCAACTCTTTACCATTCAGTCAATTTCCAAGGTGTTTGCTTATGGACTTGCCTTAGAAGATCATGGACTAGATTACGTTTTGACTAGAGTTGGCGTAGAACCGACGGGGGATGCATTCAACGCGATTGTTTTGGATGAGCAATCGAAGCGACCTTATAATCCAATGGTAAATGCAGGTGCGATCGCAACCACCAGCTTAATTAAAGGTTCCGGCCCCACCGAACGCCTCAACCGAATGCTGGATATGTTTCGGCGATATATTGGCCGGGATGTGTTCGTTGACATTTCAGTTTTTACCTCAGAACGGAGTACAGGGCATCGCAACCGCGCAATGGCGCATCTGATGCTCAACTTTGGCATGATTGACCGGAATATAGAAGAGTCGCTGGATCTTTATTTCCAGCAGTGTGCTGTGATGGTGAATTGCCAAGACTTAGCAGTGATGGCGGCTACCCTTGCTAACAGAGGTATTAACCCGATTACCAAAGAACAGGCGGTAGATAAACGTTACATCAAAGATATTTTGAGTGTGATGTATACCTGCGGGATGTACAACTTTGCAGGTGAGTGGGCTTATAAAATTGGGATTCCGGCCAAAAGCGGTATTTGTGGCGGGATTATGGCCGTTGTACCCAATAAGATGGGCATTGGAGTTTTTTCACCGTTGTTAGATGTGCGTGGTAATAGTGTACGGGGGGTTAAGGTGTGTGAAGAACTTTCCCAACGCTTAGGTTTACATCTATTTGATTGTTCAGGTTAAGAGTGAATCGGGAATTGGGAATTGGGTTATTCCCCTAGTGGTCTGTCCCATTAATTTTGCGGGGTTGTAGAGACGCGAAATTTCGCGTCTCTACAGGGTTTTGGTAACAAACTAATCAATCAGAATTAATGAGACAGAGCACTAGTTTACAATTCTTCTGCTTGGGGAAGCGGGAAGATTTCACCAGCTAAGTAAGCTTGAAAATGCTTTTGGAAATATAACCAGGAAGTCATATCTTCCCCATCTATCAATGCTTTTGGGGCTTGTTTATATAAAGGAATCCGGTTATTAATTTCGTCTTGCAGCAGTGGAGGCAGTTCTGTTAAACCATTGACTTTGCTACCAACAGCACTGTAGATTAGTTGACCGGGGCGATCGCCCATTTTCATCCAGGGAAGCCATTGACCAATCCTATCCCAGGTTAGTTTGAGTTGAGAAACTGAAGAGAGGGCTGGGTTGAATAAATCTGCGGTTGGCACTGTTAATTTAAACAATTCTGCTGCCTGATAAATTGGATTTGGGCTATATTCGGCAAATTTGCGATCGTCTGCTAAGGGATTGGGGTAATAAGGAAATATATCAAAAACAAAGGTTGTACTGTCACCATCTACTTGTGCGGGGAAATTTCCCTTAAACGTGCCCTGGACTGGATTATTAGCAACGTGAATCACTGAAACTGTCTCGCCTGTCCAAGGATTCTCCCATTTGGGTAAGACTTCATCTGTTTGTGGGTTGAGGTAGTAAGTTAATTCCCTGGAAGTAAAATCCCAGCTACCCTCTGCTGTGGGAATACATCTGCTAACACTCAATCCCAGCATCTTAAACAGCAGTTGTCTTTTCTCACCGGGGATAAAAGCGTAAATTTTACCTTTCCAAGTCAGGAAAGTGGATTCGCTAGGGTCGAGGGATGAACGAGTTTTAACCCAGTGCTGCGCTTCAAGTTCTTGGATTTGGGCAACCATCTAAAACATCCTTTGTATTTGGATAACAAAAGAATAAGCTATCACCATTCAAGTTGCATCTTTAGAAGTGGGGAGGCACGGGAGGGTAAGCTGATTGATATGCGTCTAAATTATATAAACATTCTTTATAATCGTTGACGGTTGACGGTTGACGGTCAACAGTCAACAGTCATCAGGTAAATGCGTAACTTCTAGTTTCTATGCCGCCTCGGAATAAATTTCGAGTCTCATAGCTAAAGTCCACGCTTGCTGGACTAAATGATTAATTCAGTCCACTTGAGTGGACTTGGGCTATCAGCCCAGAACTTCAGTTCTGGGCGGGATGTCAGTAAGTGTGACAGTTTCACTCTGACAAAAATGTGGGTAGAGAATTTTTCGACTTATATGTACACCGTAGGGAACGGGGCAGAGGGTAGAATAACTCTCAATACTGCTCGGATAAGCAGGGGAGGCAGGGGAAGCTCTTGAGGCAGGGGAGGCAAAAACTCAACGCCAGCCTCCATTTCTCCCCCAGCTATTGAACAGCTTGCCTCAACCAAGAAATTCCTTAACCGAGCAGTATTGGAATAACTCTTAACTCCTAACTCAGCACTCAAAACTGTTTTGCCCAATGCCCCGATCAATTAAACTGGTTCAGAAAGTCGCTCATCTAGACGGCGAAACAAAAACAGCCAAAGCGGTAGAGAACTATTAATTGCAATTAGTCGCACTAAATGACCAGTTGTAACAATTTCAACATTATGATTCAATGTTAGGGAAACCAGGATCATTTCTGCTGATCCTCCTGGTGCTGTGACTAAAAGACAGGTTAACCAGTCCCAAGAGGTTAATTGCATTGCAAGTATAGCAGCGATCGCTCCCGCTATTAAGGTCATTCCCACAGACAGTAAAGCATAAACGACAGTCCGCTTTCTAAAGTTGGGTTTGTCTCCCCAATACTCACCAATAGTAATTCCTAAGAGCATTTGACCCAATAAGTTAATTATTGGCGGCGGACTAAAGCTAATATCACCTACAAAAGGTAGCCAATGTAGCAAAGGATTAAACCCGATACCAATTAATAATGCACCAAAGAAATCGCCAGCCGGAATTTTAAATAATATAGCTGGATAAACTACTAATCCAGTAATTACCAGTACTAACAAGAGTAATTCTAATTGAAATGGATCGAAATTGAGCCAAGCAGCATTGATTGGGAGTGTTTGTGCATAGTAATTACCAGTTGATGTCTTAGCGATGAAAGGAATTAGAATAACTACTGAGGTGACGCGAATCGCTTGAACTAAGGCAACCAAACTAACATTTTTGTTGTAATCGGCGGCGATCGCTGCCATAATTCCTACACCACCAGGAACTGTTGCCAGCATTGCTGTTAACAGGTTGGTTTTGCTAAGGCGCGAGTAAATATAACCAATACAGGTTCCACTCAGCAGCATAAACAAGGTAAGAAAAATAAATATGGGAATACCAGAAGCAACACTAGCTAGATTCCCGTGGGTATTGGAAGCACCGACAGTTAAGCCTACAAGTGCCATTCCGACTTTTCTAGCAGTGCGGTTAGGTTGGGGAGAATATTGATAAAAAATTCGACACCCTTGAAGAACCAGTGTACCAGCAGCAATCCCGCCAAATATCCAAGCAATCCTACCAATTTGGAATTTTGCCAGAAGTAAACCCAGAGGTAATGCCAGAAGCATTTCCAAGACAAGGACAATTAATTGCTTTGTAAATAGCTGTTGTTTAGTAACAACGGGATTTTCATTTTGGTGTTCTTCTAGGTTAGGAGCAACACTTAGGCTTTGATTCATCTATAATAGGTTTTTTTATTAATTTAACTTATCTACTTAAGCTAGGGCGATCGCACAAGATAACTAGAGTCTGTCAAGTCAAGTTTACTAAGTTCGTAGTGAGCGCTAAAGCGCTCAAATCTAAGACTTTAGCCCTAGATTTTTAAGCACTGAAGTGCTTACTACAAACTTAATGAGACACTAAATTATATAAACATTCTTTATAATCGTTGACTGTTGACGGTTGACGGTTGACGGTTGACTGTTGACGGTTGACGGTTGACTGATGACCGTCAACAGTCATCAGGTAAATGTACAATATTATTTGCGTAACAGCTTACTAGGTCTAAATTTAGCGCGTGTTGTATTCAAACAAAAATACTTATAGAGAGAGGATAGGGGCACAATGATCGTTGTGCCCCTACGAATAATTTGTATTCCTTTCAATGGTTCAGCCGTTTAATCTTCGTCAAGGGCTGGGAAAGCTTCTTCAAGTTGCCACAATCTATCTTTATTTTCAACGAACCAAATACGAGTTTCTGGACTTAATTTACTCCAAATGTCTTCAACAGGGATGTGAGGAGATGCATATTGGTACTGCTGACCAAGTGATTTGAGATTTTCTGCCACATCACGGGGAATTCCGAATTGTTCCCAGTCAACTGTTATGTGTCTTCCCGAAACTCCGGCTGTGGGGTCGAAAACTAATTGTGCTGATCTGACTAAATCAGCAAAATGTTTCGGTTTGAGTTTGGTGATCTCCTGAATTTGGAGTGATTCGTTATGCTCTTGAGACATTATCGCCGCAGTGGTAAAGATTAGTGATTCAGTTGAACTTACTGCCAGAGATTTTTATCCCAATATTTTTACTTTAACGCAGAGCCACTAATTTGAGCATAACTTAACCATACAAGGGGTTTAAGGAAATTGTTTAAGTAGACTACTAGTAGTCCACCACACTCAATACTGCATAGGTTTTGAAGATTTGTAGGTTGGGTTGAACTTTAGTGAAACCCAACAAAGCCCTGGAAATGTTGGGTTTCGTTCCTCAACCCAACCTACACATTTTTATTTTTTAGCCAAAACCTACGCAGTATTGCCACCACACTAACAATGATTGGGTGAATAATTTCGTAGTAAGGACTTTAGTCTTTGATTTGAGCGCCCAAGCGCTCACTACAAACCAAGCATTGTTGACTTGGCGGACTACTAGGGTAAAACTTTAAAAATTAACAATGAGCAAGCATTTTGAGTAAGTCAAAGCTGCTTTTGCTTACGGAAAAAACCAGAATGAGAAAGCAAACTGGGGTTTGAGTAAGTAAAAGCTACTTTTGCTTGCGGAAAACACCAAAATGAGAAAGCAAATACAGCTTTTGAGAAAGCAAACCGGGGTTTGAGTAAGTCAAAGCTGCTTTTGCTTGCGGAAAACACTGAAATGAGAAAGCAAACTGAGGTTTGAGTAAGCCAAAGCTGCTTTTGCTTGCGGAAAACACTAAAATGAGAAAGCAAACTGGGGTTTGAGTAAGTCAAACTTCATTTTGAGAAAGCAATTTAAGTATTTTGATAAGGGAACTCCAAAAAATAAATTATTTCACATTCAAGTCCGTTGACTGTTGACTGTTGACTGTTGACTGTTGACTGTTGACTGTTGACTGAAAACTCGTGAACCGTCAACGGTCAACAGTGAACAATAGCAATGGAATATTTTTTTACTTGGAAGTTCCTAAATTAAATAGGTATTTTTATAAAGCAATGAGGCTTTTTGATAAAGTAATCGGCAAATATACTTGACAATTAAAAATCGTGTCTGCAAAAATGAAGTAGGCAATCAAATCACTTAATAAGTTTTTTATAACTTTCAATTAGTGATTTTTTTATAGAAAAATTACCTCAGCTACTCACTTTCGATTAAAACTGTAACCGCAGCGATCGCAATTAACATTTCATCATTTTTATCGTTGAGTTCGGGAATCGCCCGCCCTTGAACTACCATCCCGCCAGCTTCTACGGTAAGGGTTTTTCTACCAAATGGTAGTACAGCGAGTACTTCTTCTTCCCTAACTTGTTCGGGGTATGGTACTGCTACCTGAACCTCTATAATCATTTCATTGGGGTGACTTAAACCTGCAACTTCCCAAACACCAGGTAAAGCATTGTGAGCGATCGCATTTCGTACTGCCCTAGATGCTGCTACTGTAGGTTCTTGTCCATGCTGATCTATTCCCATCCCCATCTCAATAATCAACCGTTTACGCGCCATTACTACCTCCGGTAAATCTTTCATGTTTCACCAAAAAAGGCAGAATTTGAGTACCACACAGGTTATTGCACCCTTCTGCCTCCTGCCTTCTGAGGTACTTTAGACAATATGCTGCAAGCGACTCAGACGTTCTGAGTAACTTTTCATCACCTGTAGGGCAAACATGGGTGTTTCCTGAACAGCAAAGAGAAATTTTTGTTCATTAAGGAAACCCAGTTTGCTATCCACCTTGGCGATCGCTGTGTAAGTTCTATTTTTTACTCCTACAAGTACCCCAACACCAAAAACGTCGCCTGTGTCAATGGTTTCTACAACCTTGCCATTGACTAATACATCCACCTCTCCTTCCAGAATTCCGTACATATTATCACCAGGCTGTCCTTCTTCAAAGATGACTTGCCCTGCTGAAAATGCTTGAGGGTCGGGTTGTTTTTGAAAGATACTGATTGTTACTACAGGACTTAACATTTAGAGCAACCCCAAAATTATTGGTTTTTAGACGAAACTTTTTAGATAGCTTTACGCGAACCTAGAAAAGTATACTACTATTTGCATCGTTTATTTGAAGAATTTACTTTATTTACGTTTGGTAATTAGCCAACCTAAAGCAATAAATATCAAGGTAGCAATGATGCTTAAAGTTAACGATGCGTAAAGGGGATGTTTTTGGATTAAGGGGAGATTAATTTTATCAATATGTGTTGTGAATACACCAGAGGCGATCGCACCACCGCCAAAGCCGATACCTAATATCTGGATTGTACTTTCTAAGGAGCGATCGCGCTCGGCTTGTTCTATTTCTACTATGCCGCGAATTGAGTCTACTGCTCTACCCAATAATTCTGAACCGTGACGAAAATAACCTAAATCGGCGTTTATTTGTTGTTGGAAGTAAGGGCAATTCTTTTGGCTAAATGTTTCTAAAAAGTTGATATCTTCGCCTGTTATAGCATGAATTTTCTGTAATCTTTCATCATAGTTATAGGCATTAATGGCGATTGTATTTTGGTATTCTTCTAAGTTTCGCAACAGGCGGGTATATGTTAATGCTAGCTGGGGTAAAGCTTTTAATTGATTTTTTAAGCCAGTTAAATTAGCTATATCAATAGATTTTTGCTCACCTACTTTAGGAACTTTATCAATCTCTGCTTCTATTTGCAGATAAGCTGCATCTAGTTGCTTATAAATTTCTCGGCTATCTTTATAAGCTTTGACAACTTTGGTGTGGAAGAAAAATAAATCTAATAATTCTTGATAGCATTGGTTAAATTTAATATCAGGTTGTTCATCTGCAAATAACCAAATCAGCACATGCTGATAGTTAGATATTTGGCTAAATAAACCATATTCAAAAATCGGACTACCAAATAATTCACCTTGGCGATTGAATGGCAATTGTTTCTGGCTATCTGGAAAAATTGCTGTTAAACATTCGTCGGCTATTTGCTTGATAACTTTTTTGTCCTTTGCACCTGTTAGCCAAGCTGTAATCAGCAGAGTTTGTCCGAGAAAAAGTGGATGTTCTTTAAAGGTGAGACAGTTATTTTGATTGAACCGACTTAAAAAAGTAATATCTACATCTGACGTTGGCTGATCATTTTCTTGTTCGGGACGACGCAAATTCAACCACAGACTGTAGCTGTCATAAATCCGCAATGGATGAGCAAAACCTTTAATTAGTACATCTTGAGTTTGGTTTAGCGGAACTTTACCCGCAAATGATATTGCATAATTATCATTAATAACTTCTGTATCTTTGAGCAAATCTACACGGGGATTATCAGGTTCCTTGTTTACGTCTATACGTTGGTACAGATGCAAGTCTTGATGTAAGGTTTTATCAACTATTTCATCACCAGTTTGCCAGATAAAGTTTTTATCAACCGATGGATTGTTTGAGTTTTTGTACAGTTGAAAAGCAAATAGATGGACGTTAGGTGCATATACTTTCATGGTTGGTTTGGCTGGGGTGGTATTGTCTTTTTATCTTGCAACTTTTGTAGTTCATCTTGCAAAACTCGGTAGCGATTTACTTGGGTGTTTTCTTGAGCTTCTGGCTTCGTTTTACTAACTTTATCAATTTCTCTTTCTTCAAGTAATACAGCATCTCTGACATCTTCGTGATTGATATACCAGTTGCGAATTGCTTCTGCTACTTCCTGCGGCGATTGGGTTTCAAATTCGGCAATAGTTTTTTGCAGTCCAGGTATAGTGGCTATGGCTTCAGGTGAGAACACATAATCTTGATTTCTCACAACTTCGGTAAATGCTTGGATGAGTTTATCGGCTTCCATCTGTTTATTTTTGTGTTGGTTGAATATTATTTTACCCCACCCTAACCCTCCCCTTGTAAAGGGGAGGGAACAAGAATCTCTTGTTTCCGCCCTTGTAAAGGGGAGGGAACAAGAATCTCTTGTTTCCCCCCTTTACAAGGGGGGATTAAGGGGGGTAATTCGACTTGTATATACACGGGTTAGCCCGCAACCGAGGAGCTTGCTCTGATGTAACTTGTATGTTTAGGAAACGCTATAAACAGGAGATATAGCACAAAAAGCTGCCCAGAATTCTGGTCTTTTAAATGGTTGCTCCTCTGGTTTATAGTTTGATAAATAATCTATAATTTTTTGCTTCTGTTCTCCTTCTATTTCTGTTTTATTTTGAATCCATGTAATTATTTGTGTTTGCGTTGCTTGGCGTAACCATTGCTGGGCTGTGTTGAGAGCTAGCACTACATTATTTGGGTTAGTTTTTAGTATCTCATAAAGTTTAATCATTAATAAAGATGTGTGAAAGTCGCTCACTGCCCATAAACTACTAATAATGTTGGCTGCACCCGCACGGATAAATCCACTGGCTAAACCAATATATTCATCGCTATTGTTGTTGATGTCAATTAAGCCTGTTTCGCAAGCTGAAAGACAAACTAGACGACAGTTGCGTAAGTTTAATAAAAAGATATCTTCTAGGGTGAGGCATTGATTTAAATCAATGGATGTTTCATTATCAACTCGCACATAGCGCGATGATGCAGTCTTAGCGAGAATTTTAGCGTCTGCTAACTGTAACCCAGATTTCAGAGGTGAGTTGAAAGCGAAATATCCATGACAAGAAAAGTGCAGCCATTGAGCATTTTGGAAATTATCATTGGTTGATGATTCTGCTAAAGCTGCTTTGGTGGCTTGGCTATGTTTGAGGATTTGGTGAGGTTGAAAGTCTGCTGCTATTGTTTCGACTTCGATATCTGTAAATTCTAAGTCGTTTGTGGGGTTTTGAATAGCAAATAGGTGGCCCAGTTGTAAATTTAACCCCACCCCAACCCTCCCCGCAAGCGAGGAGGGAGCAGGATTTACAGGTGTTTTAGGCGATGAGTCTAAGTTTTGCGTTTTGAGTTGAGCGAAACGCAAAAGTTGACAACTAGGTGCATAACTTATACCTTCTGGAAATTTATCAATGAGATACTCTGGTGTTGAAGAGTCGCTAGCAGATAGGGGTACGGCATGGAGAGGTAACAGGTGCAGGTAAAGATGGGGAATTAAAATCAGTTTTTGGCAATGAGATGGGACTAGCGAAACTATTTCATTGAGGTGGAGAATTTGCGCTAGTTGAGTAAGTTGATTATTAAGCTCATATCGCCATTGTTTTTTATCTTCGCGGTAAAGCTGGAGATATTCATTAGTCCAATTTCTCAAGTTGTCTAAGTCTTGTTTGTGAGAATGCCAGATTGCTGGTTGATCGTTGTGGCTGGTGATGATGAAAGCGCGAAAACAATCATTAAAAATGTACCACTGGATAATTGCAGTTTTGTTGTCTAGAAGGTTTTGAATTTGTGCAAAGTGGATGGTGCTATCAATTGAAGGGAGATTTGCTTCACCGCCTACTGGTGCTTTAGCTATTTGGGCAAGTTGTTGATTTTTGGCTAGCAGTTCTACTAAGTTGCGGGTTTTGCTCTGCTCGATATATTCTATTGCTTCCGTGTCTCTTTTTAATTGTAGGCAAACTTGCACCATCCTTTGATAAAGCTTATTCCATTCTTCTGCTTGTTTATGCTTTGCTTCATCGCCAGAAACAATTTCTCCCCACAATGATTTGACTGTAGCAATGGCAGAGGCAAAGGTAGTGTAAGCTAAGTCAAATTGTTCTGTGTCTTGGTAGAGAATACCAAGATTGAATAAAGTTTCTGCATGGTTTTGAGGAAAGGCGCTGCGGGTTCTAACTTCGAGTGCTTGATTATAAGCAGCGATCGCTAATTCAATATTCTCGGCTCGTTCTCCGAATATTCTGTCACCGTAAGCAGCCCCCAGATTATTTTGCGTGGTTGCCCAATTTACAGGAAAGGCGCTGCGGGTTCTAACTTCGAGTGCTTGATTATAAGCAGCGATCGCTAATTCAATATTCTCGGCTCGTTCTCCGAATATTCTGTTACGGTAAGCATTCCCCAGATTATTTTGCGTCATTGCCCAATCTACAGGAAAGGCGCTGCGGGTGTAAACTTCGAGTGCTTGATTAAAAGCAGCGATCGCTAATTCAATATTCTCGGCTCGTTCTCCGAATATTCTGTCACCGTAAGCAATCCCCAGATTATTTTGGGTCATTGCCCAATCTACAGGAAAGGCGCTGCGGGTTCTAACTTCGAGTGCTTGATTATAAGCAGCGATCGCTAATTCAATATTCTCGGCTCGTTCTCCGAATATTCTGTCACCGTAAGCAGCCCCCAGATTATTTTGCGTACCTGCCCAATCTACAGGAAAGGCGCTGCGGGTGTAAACTTGGAGTGCTTGATTATAAGCAGCGATCGCTAATTCAATATTCTCGGCTCGTTCTCCGAATATTCTGTCACCGTAAGCAATCCCCAGATTATTTTGGGTCATTGCCCAATCTACAGGAAAGGCGCTGCGGGTGTAAACTTCGAGTGCTTGATTAAAAGCAGCGATCGCTAATTCAATATTCTCGGCTCGTTCTCCGAATATTCTGTCACCGTAAGCAATCCCCAGATTATTTTGCGTCATTGCCCAATCTACAGGAAAGGCGCTGCGGGTTCTAACTTCGAGTGCTTGATTATAAGCAGCGATCGCTAATTCAATATTCTCGGCTCGTTCTCCGAATATTCTGTCACCGTAAGCAATCCCCAGATTATTTTGCGTCATTGCCCAATCTACAGGAAAGGCGCTGCGGGTGTAAACTTCGAGTGTTTGATTATAAGCAGCGATCGCTAATTCAATATTCTCGGCTCGTTCTCCTAATATTCTGTCACCGTAAGCATTCCCCAGATTATTTTGCGTCGTTGCCCAATTTTCAGGAAAGGCGCTGCGGGTGTAAACAGTTAGGGCGATTTCATAGCCAGCGATGCTAATTTCTATGTTGTTGGCTTTACTACCCAAGGGGAACTGCTGAATCAGATTACTAAAATTAAAAATTACTCCGGCGATGGATGTTGCTGTATCTGGTTCCGCTTCTGCTAGGGTATTTGTTGCCCAACGGCGCAATAATTCAGCAAAAATATGATTAAGTTTATCGGTATTTGCAGCCAGCAATGGGTAAATTACTTGAGCATCGCCGTTGCTTTTTGCTGTTGCTTGCAGTATTTCTAGTAAAAATTGCCCGTAAGTCTCTATATCTTCTTGGGTGATGGGGGAAGTTTCCGGGGTGAGTTGTGTTGCTAGGTTTCTCAACGAGTTTGCAGTATTTTCATCACCCTGCTGGGCAAAATGCTCTGCTGCTGCTACAACAACCTGCACAAAATCAGCGTCAAGCAATTCAGTATTAGCTGCTAATATCTCTGGTTCTTCCCCGCTAGGGCAATCTAGCAGGGTTTGAATTAGCTGATTATAAGCCTGTAAACGCTGTTCGTTCATGAGCAGGTGTGAGTTAGACGCATTTTGATGAAGCTTCAACAATATTATGCTCAATTTCGGAAAGATGAGGGGTAAAAAGTTTTAGATTCTCCTTAAAAAGGCTGCGGTGTACGCGCAAGTCGAATTACCCCACCCTAACCCTCCCCTTGTAAAGGGGAGGGAACTAGATACATTTCTTTTTCCCCCCTTTCTAAGGGGGGATTAAGGGGGGTAATTCGACTTGTGTGTACACCGTAGCTCTTTATAAGGGGAGTAATCCTGGGAATAATAAGCACAGCCCAGGAATATGAAAACGCTGATGACAAAACTGTATAACCAAAGCTCAGAAAAGCAAAAACGGCAAGCTCTCAGAAACAATATGCCCCCATCTGAAAAAATAGTTTGGGCAAAACTTAGAAATCAACAAATTGAAAGCTGTAAATTTCGCAGACAATACAGTATTGACAGATTTGTAGTAGATTTTTATTCTTCGGAATTGAGACTTGCCATAGAAATTGATGGTGATAGTCACTATCAAGATGGAGTTGCAGAATATGACCGCGATCGCCAAGCATTTTTGGAATCAAAAGGTACGAGGTTTTTGAGATTTACGAATCAAGAAGTTTATCAAGATATTGATGGTGTGGTGGAGAAGATTAGGGAAGTTATTTGTAGGTTGAGGGAAGTTACCCCACCCTAACCCTCCCCTTATAAAGGGGAGGGAACTAGATAGATTTCCTATTTCCCCCCTTTACAAGGGGGGATTAAGGGGGGTAATTCGACTTGTGTATACGATGAAATTTCTTTTTTCCCCTTTCTAATGTTGATTTGGCGTTCGCATTTGTTGATTTGGCGATCGCATTTGTTGATATAGCGATCGCATTTGTTGATATAGCGATCGCATTTGTTGATTTGGCGTTCGCATTTGTTGATTTGGCGTTCGCATTTGTTGATTTGGCGTTCGCATTTGCTGATATAGCGATCGCATTTGTTGATTTGGCGTTCGCATTTGTTGATATGGCGATCGCATTTGTTACTTCGGCGATCGCATTTGCTGATTTGGCGATCGCATTTGTTGATATGGCGTTCGCATTTGTTGATTGCACTTATTCTCAAACAACAAATCGATATAAAAATGAGTAAAAACACAGACAAACTCGTAATTATTTCATTAAAAGTTCAACCAAATAAATCCACAAAACTACCCATCTCAGGCAAAAGGATACTCCACTATGTTGAAAAAGGAATTCTTAAAAAAAAGGATATGTCATGTCTTTAAGAACTCGTGGTTCTGCTGCTGTTGACAAAGCTCAACTTCGTCTCGCCTTGCTTAAATCCATTGATGAAAATCTGGATTTAGGACATGGATTAACCATTGAAGCCTACAACCACCTTGTTAATACTACCCGTGCGACATTAGAAGCTCATAACACGCTTGTGTCCAATCTTGAAGAATCGCGTAAGACAGTAATCCAGATGGATAAAACCCTCTCCGAAATGTCTGAACGAATGCTAAGTGGAGTTGCAACTATCTATGGCAGAAACAGTGTAGAGTATTCCAAAGCTGGCGGCTCTAATGGAAAAAGAAATAAAAAATATACTTCAAAAGTTGCTCCAGTTGTAGCGGTTCTTCCCACTCAATCGGCTCAAGCTGCAATTGCGAATGCTTCAACTAACGGTAAAAGCACAACTCCTTTACTGCAATAATCCGCTTGATTGCATAAATTTAGTGCCGTGTCAAGCTTAAATTTGTGCATAAAATGTAAGTTGGGTTGACATAACGAAACCCAACCAGACGGGTTTCGACTGCGCTCAACCCTCGATGGCTGAGAGTTGAGCGCACTTGTACTGAGCAAAGTCGAAGTAGTCGAAACTCGGTTTACTAGTACTTTATTTTCACGCAAGTCCCTTAACGAAAATTCAAGGTAGAGAGAGGTTTATCAAACTCGCCCTCAAATAGCAAATTTTGGTTTTCAGGCTATCTCCTATAATTAATAAAACCTGCACACCTAATTCTAGGCATGAGACTGTGACCGAATCAGGAAGTTACAAAGATACTGTAAACCTACCCAAGACTAATTTTGATATGCGGGCAAACGCCATCAAGCGTGAGCCGGAAATCCAAAAATTTTGGGAAGATAATAAAATTTACGATCGCCTTTCCGAAAATAACCCCGGCGAATTATTTATACTGCACGATGGGCCTCCCTACGCTAATGGCTCACTTCATATTGGTCATGCCTTAAATAAAATTCTCAAAGATATTATTAACCGCTACCAACTACTACAAGGGCGTAAAGTTCGCTACGTACCTGGTTGGGATTGTCACGGATTACCAATTGAGTTAAAAGTTTTGCAGAACATGAAGTCAGCAGAACGGCAAAATTTAACGCCTTTACAACTGCGGCAGAAAGCGAAAGAATTTGGACTAGCTACGGTAAATGACCAGCGCCAAAATTTTCAACGCTACGGTATTTGGGGTGATTGGAACCACCCTTATTTAACTCTGAAGCCGGAATATGAAGCGGCTCAAATTGGCGTGTTTGGTCAGATGTTCTTAAAAGGCTACATCTATCGCGGTTTAAAGCCGGTTCACTGGAGTCCCAGTTCTCAAACCGCTTTGGCTGAAGCTGAGTTGGAATATCCTGAAGGTCACGTTTCCCGCAGTATCTATGCAGCTTTTGCAGTTATAAGTTTGTCCGAAGCTGTAAAACCACTGTTGGCGGAATATTTGTCTGATTTGGGTGTGGCTATTTGGACGACTACACCTTGGACAATTCCGGGGAATTTGGCTGTGGCGGTGAATGCAGATTTGAATTATGCAGTGGTGGAAGTTTCACCTTCAGAGGCGCAGAGTAATTTTAAATATCTCATCGTTGCTGCTGATTTAATAGAACGTTTATCTTCAAGGTTGGGAGTTGAGTTAACTGTAAAAGCCACATTCAAAGGGAATGATTTAGAACATACTACTTACCGTCATCCTCTATATGACCGGGAAAGTCCGATTGTTGTCGGCGGTGATTACATTACTACTGAGTCGGGTACTGGGTTGGTACATACTGCACCCGGTCATGGTCAAGAAGATTACATTGTTGGTCAACGCTACGGTTTACCCATCCTTGCACCAGTGGATGACAATGGCAATTTTACCGAAGAAGCGGGAGAATTTGCTGGGTTAAATGTGCTGGGTGATGGGAACCAAGCGGTGATTGATGCATTAAGTGCGGCTGGTTCTTTGTTGAAGGAAGAAGCATATCCCCACAAGTACCCCTATGATTGGCGGACGAAGAAGCCAACGATTTTCCGCGCTACTGAACAATGGTTTGCTTCCGTGGAAGGATTTAGAGAAGAAGCATTAAAGGCGATCGCCACGGTAAAATGGATTCCAGCCCAAGGTGAAAATCGCATCACGCCAATGGTGGCGGAACGTTCCGATTGGTGTATCTCTCGTCAACGTGTTTGGGGTGTACCCATTCCCGTTTTCTACGATGAAGCCACGGGGGAAGTACTGCTGAATGAAGAAATTATCAACCACGTTCAAGGAATCATTGCTGAAAAAGGTTCTGATGCTTGGTGGGAATTATCAGTTGAGGAGTTATTACCCGAATCTTATCGCCAAAATGGTAAGTCTTACCGCAGAGGTACAGACACAATGGATGTATGGTTTGATTCTGGTTCATCTTGGGCGGCTGTCGTCCAACAACGTCCAGAGTTACGCTACCCTGCTGATATATATTTGGAAGGTTCTGACCAACATCGCGGTTGGTTCCAGTCAAGTTTGCTTACCAGTGTAGCGGTAAATGACATTGCACCTTACAAAACTGTGCTAACTCACGGCTTCGCTTTGGATGAACAAGGCCGAAAGATGAGTAAGTCAGAAGGAAATGTGGTTGACCCCAATATAATCATTGAAGGTGGGAAAAATCAAAAAGTAGAACCGGCTTACGGTGCAGATATATTGCGATTGTGGGTATCATCGGTTGATTACTCCGGCGATGTCCGCATTGGGAAAAACATCATTAAGCAGATGAATGATGTTAGAGGCAAAATTCGCAATACAGCGCGGTTTTTGTTGGGTAGCTTAGATGATTTTGACCCGGAAAAAGATGCAGTTCCCTTCGAGGAATTGCCAGAACTTGACCGTTATATGCTGCACCGCATCAGCGAGGTATTTGAGGAAGTAACCGAAGCCTTTGAGAGTTTCCAATTCTTCCGCTTTTTCCAAACAGTGCAGAATTTCTGCGTGGTGGATTTATCCAACTTTTATTTAGATGTGGCCAAAGATAGGCTGTACATCAGTGCAAATAATGCTTTCCGCCGTCGCAGTTGTCAAACGGTGCTGAAGATAGCAATAGATAATTTAGCACGAGCGATCGCACCAGTATTATCCCACACCGCCGAAGATATCTGGCAATATCTCCCTTACAAAACACCTTACAAATCAGTATTTGAAGCCGGTTGGGTGCAGATTGAAGAAAAATGGCGTAATCCAGATTTAGCGGAATTTTGGTCAGCGCTGCGACAACTCCGTACTGATGTGAATAAGGTGTTGGAACAAGCCAGGATAGAAAAACTCATTGGTTCTTCCTTGGAAGCCAAAGCTTTGATTCATATCCCTCACAAACAATTAGCCGATGCTATCAAAGCCTTTAACCCGGTTAAGGGTAACGGTATCGATGAACTGCGGTATTTATTGCTGACTTCCCAGGTGGAATTATTAGATTCTGCACAAGGGTTGGAAGGATTAGAATATACAGCGCAGACGGAAGATTGGGGAATTGGGGTAGTGAAAGCAGAGGGGGAAAAGTGCGATCGCTGTTGGAACTACTCTACTCATGTGGGAGAATCAGCAGAACATCCCTTAATTTGCGAACGATGCGTTGCAGCCTTAGCTGGAGAGTTCTAGTAAATAAGTAGTCAGACAGAATTAATTACACAATGTCATTGCGAATGGAGCGAAGCGGAATGAAGCAATCGCAAGGGCTGGGATTGCTTCGCTTCTCTACGAGACGCTGCGCGAACGCTCGCAATGACTGTAAATATTTTTGTCCGACTACTTATACGTTAGTTCAACAAACCTCTCCCTGCGTTGAAATTTAGTTCAAGTTTTTCCCTCTCCGAGTCCGAGAGGGAATTTTTTGCCTAGTAAAATCTCTTAGCGGTCTTTTCATTCAGCTAATTAGATAGACACTACATCATCCGTGGAATTCACATTAAATCAGGTTCCAGTCACCGCCTGAAATAGATATTTTGCGTAATACACATTATGGTTATTTCCTATAGTGCGTAAGTTCTAAGTGTAATATCCATTTCCGCAAAAAATTCTAATATTATTACTGATATTTGCTCAGTGTTTTCACTAGATTATCTTCAATAAAATAGCCAATTCAGGCATTATTAAGAAATTATAAAGGTATGGATTAATACGTATAATTTAGATTAAAACATTCATTAAGCGAATCAAAATTTAACAGATACAAAGATATGTCAAATAAAGTTACTAAAGAGTTGGCAGATTTTTTGGTGCAAATAGAACAGCGATCGCAGTTTCATGCAGGTTATCCATATAATTTAAGTTGTGATTATAGTGCGATCGCAAAATTTTTTAATCATCTTTTAAATAATGCTGGAGATCCTTATGTGGAGCCAGATTTTGGTCTTCATTCTCGTAAGTTTGAGCAAGAAGTATTATCTTTTTTTGCTAACCTCTATAAGATTCCAGAAGATCAGTTTTGGGGTTATGTTACTGCTGGTGGAACTGAAGGTAATTTATATGGAATATTCTTAGCAAGAGAAATCTACCCGAATGGGATTCTTTACTCATCACAAGACTCTCATTACTCAATTCCCAAAGCAGCTAAATTATTCCGCATTCAGCATAATATTGTTAATTCGCAAATTAATGGAGAAATGGATTATGACCATTTTGAACAACTACTTAGGGAAAATCGTAGTTATCCAGCCATCATAAATTTAAATATTGGGACTACTGTCAAAGGTGCAATTGATAACTTAGACAAAGTTCTAGAAATTTTAGAGCGCAATCAGATTAAAGATTACTACATTCATTGTGATGCTGCACTTTCAGGATTAATATTACCGTTTTTAGATGGCGCTCCCCAAGTTAACTTTCAAAAACCCATAGATAGTATAGCTATTTCTGCTAAATTCATTGGTTCTCCGTTACCTTGCGGTGTAGTTTTAACTAAAAAGAAATGGGTAGAAAAAGTTGAAACAGAAATTGAATATATTGGTTCAACAGATACAACAATTCTAGGATCTAGAAACGGTCACACTCCCCTAATTCTCTGGTATGCATTGCAAACAAGAGGTTATGATGGATTAGCTAGAGAAGCAAATACTTGTATTGATAATGCTCAATATCTTTTCCAACAACTTCAAATAAGAGAATATCCATGCATGTTAAATAAATTTTCTAATACAGTAGTCTTTCAAAAACCTTCTCAAAGGTTAATTAAAAAGTGGCAGTTAGCAGTTCTTGAAGATTGGGCACACCTGATAGTCATGCAGAATATTAATCGCAAGAAAATCGATATTTTTATTAATGAACTTTTGCAAGAAGAAGGATTACTTGATAACGCCGAGGATTTCCAGCTACAGCGAGTTCTACACTAATGTAATACAAATTGGAAAAAAGAATGCGACAAATACACCATTTGTAGAGACGCGATTCATCGCATCTTGACTTAAATCAAGGACTAAAGTCCTTACTACGAACTTTTATCTCATTAAAAAGTTTTTGTCACACAAGTTAGCAGCAAGGAGTGTTTCTACTTCTGCACCTTCCATAGGTGGTAAGAAAAAATACCCTTGCCCATAATCACATTGTAAAGCCTTCAGTTGTGCTAATTGCTCTACAGTTTCTATCCCTTCTGCTGTTACAGACATATCTAAATTATGAGCTAATGTCACAATAGCTCGAACAATTTCTAAATTTTCTCCTCGACTACCTATATTGCTGACAAAAGAACGGTCAATCTTAAGGGTTTTGATTGGTAGGCGGTGCAGATAATTCAAAGATGAATAGCCAGTACCAAAATCATCCATGTGCAACTCGACATTCAGCGCTGTTAACTGGGCAAGTACGGTGGTAGCTAATTCAAAATTATCGATCAACAAGGTTTCAGTAATCTCCAATTTCAAACTACCTGGGTTCAGTCCAGTTTCTTGCAAAATCTCTTTAACTTGTTTAAACACATCAGGTTGACTGATTTGTTTACCAGAAAAATTAACGCTCATTGTCAGAGGTAATGAGTTAGGAAATCGTTGATGCCATTTGTGCATTTGATGACAGGCTTCATAAAGCACCCATTGCCCGATACTAACAATCATTCCAGTTTCTTCCGCCAGGGGAATAAAATCTTCAGGGCAAACAAGCCCTCGTTCTGGATGATGCCAACGTATGAGTGCCTCAAATCCAATAATTTTGCCAGTTACTAGTGAAATAATTGGCTGGTAATCAAGGCGAAATTCTTCTTGTTTGAGCAGTGCATTTCGCAGAGCAGTTTCTAACTCCAAGAGTAAAGATGCGCCCTCGTGCATTTTTCCGTCAAAGACCTCATAGCGTGCCTTACCAAGTGATTTGGCGCAGTACATTGCCACATCGGCATCGCGGAGAATCTGTGCTGCTTGCTCATAATCTGCTTTACTTAAAGCGATGCCAATACTAGCATTAGTAAACACCAGATGCTCATTTAATTGAAATGGTAAAGCTAGCACTTTTTTAATTCGCTCGGCTACCTGTATGGCGGTGCTGATATCCTCAATTTCCTCCATTAAGATTGTGAATTCATCTCCACCAAAACGGGCAACTATGTCTCCAACTCGCAGAACTGATTTTAGCCGATGAGAAATTTCAATTAAAAGTTGATTTCCCAGTAGATGTCCAAGGCTATCATTAACAACTTTAAAACGGTCTAAGTCTAAGAAGAGTACGGCAAATAAATATTTATTTTGCTGTTTAGTACGTTCTATTGCCCCCTGCACTCGCTCCAAAAATAATCGTTGATTAGGTAATCCGGTTAGCCCGTCATGAAGACTATTGTGCAGTAATTGCTCTTGTGCTTGCTGACGCTTGATAATGTCTTGCTCAAGTTGTTGATTTACTCTAATAAGTTCAATGGTGCGTTCTAGAACCATCTGCTCAAGCTGATGACGATACTGAACTAATTCTTTTTCTACTAACTTACGTTTAGTGATGTCACGGATAATAACAACATACTCTCGTAGCTGGGAATTAAATGGCTGTGAAATAGTCGATTCAACAATTAGTAGACCTTGGTTAATTTTTAACGTTTGCTCACTTCTAATAGACCATTGCTCCGGTTTACCGCGATAGCATATTAATAGTTGATTCAACTTTTTGCCAAGTAGCTGCTGAACACTTGTTTGAAATAATTCTTCAGCAGCAGCATTTGTCTGGCAAATTTTACCGTTTTCATCTAAGACTAAAACAGTATCGGGGACAGTATCGAGAGTAGTAATAAATAGGCTTTTTGCTTGTTTGCGTGCATTATCAATAGCAACGATTTGTGGTAGAGTTGTCCAGCAAGCGATCGCAACCCCTGCAAAAGAAAATGTCACTAACATAATAGCTAGCAAAGAGTTATGAATATTATGATAGTTTTTGTCTAATAAATCGCGGATAAACCAACTGCTTGTGGCAGTCATACAAATTAATGATACTAGGACAATTACCTGTAGTACGACAAAATCTTGGTTGTTTCTACTAGACTTAACGTTGTAATGCTGTGTCCACCATTTTACCTGTAATGGTGTTAAATTTAAGCGACGTAGCGCTAAATCTCCTATCATCAGAAGAATGGGTAATAATAAACCCACTAAAAAATTTTTCCAATTCCAAGCTAAACCTCCTACTATTAGAACTACTGCTTCTACACAGAAAAAACCAAGTGACCACCAAGGCCATAACACCTGCGGTTTGCCCCGACACAGCCATAATCCCAGATGTAGACCCATAATCGACACGAGATAACAGGTACCTGCTACCGTCACAAGTTGAGGTACATTTCCCAAATTCAGACAAAGCAGGCTGAGTAGAAAGGTAACAAAGATAGCGGGCCCAAGGACACCTTGGGGTGAAACGAATGTAAATATAGGAGAAAGCTGACCGTCTAAAGCAAGTTGGTATAATATCCGAGGCGAGTTGGAAACTGCCGTAGCAGCACTTAAAAGGCAGGATACAGTAATGAGAAGTGTGACTATAAAAGAGGCAGATTCACCCCAAAAAGGCTTAGAAGCTGCCACCAGATTTAAGAACACATCGTCACCTATTGCTGGATTTGGAGACGAACACATTAATACCCAAGAAGCACCTAAAAACACCGCAGGGATTAGCCAAGCAGCGACAGTTAAGAACCCCAAACTTTTATGTGGGTGGCGGCTATCAGCAACAAAAGAAGAAGTGGTTTCACAAGCATAAATTGAATAGCTAGCCAGAAAAAACCACTTTGCCCATTCTCCAAAGCTCAGGCTATTTGTGCTAGTTAGGATAAGTTTAAAACTAGTGGTTGAGAAGGCTGACCATACTACGCCTTGAATACAAAACAAAAGTAGTAATAAAATGGCTGGGAAGACAAAAAATAAATGCAGGAGCGCTAAAGCACGAGTACCACTGAAAGCCAAAATAAAAGGAATTGCTGTAAAAAGAACTTTTAAAAAAGTTTCTGGACAAGAAATATTTAATGTTTCAAAATTAACTTTAACTAGGTCTGTGAGAATAATCGCATATAGTGCTGGTGCTGCTGCCCAGCTAAAAAAGTATCCCAAGGCTACGTAACGGCCTAAGCCAGGAAAGTTCTTTAGTAGCCTTGTGGTATAGTTTGGTGTTCCCCCAGCGACATCTGGCCAGTGTCTACCTAGACTTTGTACCTGCAAGTTGAGTAAAAAGGAAATGATCGTGCCAAACAACCAAACAAAGATAGCTTTAGACCCTAACGCTGCATGAATAATGGGGGCAGTACCGATCCATCCCACATGACCCGTTAAGCCAAAGCCCCAGGTTTCGAGATAACTCAGAGTTCGTGGTAGGGGCATTACCAAGCTTTGATTTTTCTCTTTCTCTGCCTGTACAGAATTGTTAGTAAGCATTGTTTCTTAGCGAGATTTACTGGCCTTTTCACTCAATAGCCGAATAGTGCTGTACATAGCTTCAGTATAAATGCTGGACTTATCGGAAAAATTACTTAATTATTACCACTTTTTATCGAGGAATGCAGGAGGCAGAGTGCAGGTTTTGATAGGGTCATTCCCCCTGCCTCTTCATTAGACATCTCCAGAAATTAAATATGCGTTACCCATAACCCTTGTAGAGACGTAGCACTGCTACGTCAAAACAATTATTTTTCGGAGATGTCTATTGAACTCAGCAGTTCTGGAGCTATAGCTATAGCTTTTGCAACAACTCTTGAGTTAACTGACAGAACGCTTTTGAACCAGCTGATTGGGGAGCATTTAAAACAGCTGGCATAAAACTATCGACAGCCTTAGCAACATTGACATCAACTGGTATTTGTACCTTACAAATTTTTTCTACACCGAAATCTTCAACAACGCGGTGCATCACTTGTTTATAGTATCTGCCAGTGAGAAGGTTAGCGCTAGACATGCTGAATACAATTCCCAGCATTTTTATATTTATTTGGGTTTCATGTCCGTGACTGTCTTTTAATTGGGCAATGCGTCTTTCTAGCAGTTGAATACCCACTACAGATAATGGTTCTGGTTTAGCAGGAAGTATGTAAAAATCACTGGCAGCTAAAGCGCTACGAGTCAATAAATTATATCCAGGCGCACAATCTAAGAGGATAAAATCATATTCTTGACGCACAGGTTTTAAAATATTATTTATCAAGACTCTTTCAAAGCGATTCCAAATTGTTTCAAAGTCCTGTTCACCTAAAGCAGTTGCTTGCTGATGCAGCATTTCTGAAACAACAAATTCATCATATAAGTCGATATCTCCTGGTAATAAATCCAATCCTGGAAGATTACAAACCGGGGATTGAATGATGTCTTTAATTGTCAATTTTGCTTCTGGTTCGGGATTGATAACTTGGTCTATCAGATACCTAAATGTCTTACTTTGTTTACGACGCTTGGCAAAATCTAAAGGCGACATCAAACTAAGTGTGGCGCTAATTTGGCTGTCTAAATCAAGGACAAGCACCCGCTTACCATGATTTTTAGCTAAACAGGTAGCTAAGTTGACGGTGAGGGTGGTTTTACCAACGCCACCTTTCATATTTGCAGTAGCAATTACATATCCCATTGGTTGAGTCCTCTGTTGACGCATTTCCATGTAGGTAGCGTACACCTGTCTCGATCTATTAAATCTTTCATTAAATTTAATATTTTCGCAAACTCATTTCAGTGAAATTGTCTAAATTGTAGGCGTTGAGTAAAGGCGCACAGATGTCATTGGTGTCAACTTAAGCCTAGAAATAGCAAAACTTTCGGCTTGACTCGCCCGCCTGGAACTAAAGTTCCAGGCGGGACATGGCTTTTACGTTAAGTTGACACGTATGCACATCTGTGCGCTCCTACGATAGGATATTTTTTTACTGGAAGTCTCTAATCTCAGCCGTGGTAATGTTTTTTGATGAGATGAGCTAGTAAAATTGCTGTCACTTTGGTTGAAAGCTAGATACCATTAGATTCGGCGTGTTTATTGTTCGGGAGTGCCAAAATGTCTAAACAGCTGGGTCAAAAAATCGCACCTACACTTATATCAAATGATATCAGTGTGGTGGATTTGATCGATCAATACTTTACCGCTTACAACTCAGCGCGGTTGCGGGAAATCTGCCAACTACTGAGTCGTGATGTGCTAACAGAAGGTGTCACGGTGGGAGTTAGCCTTTCCGGTGCGATGACGCCAGCAGGATTCGGGGTTTCAGCGCTTGCACCCTTAATTCGCAACGGCTTTATTGACTGGATGATTAGCACTGGTGCAAATCTTTACCACGATATGCACTACGGTTTGGGTTTTGAACTTTTTGCTGGTAATCCGTTTTTGGATGATGTGAAACTGCGCCAGGAAGGCACTATTCGCATTTATGACATTATCTTTGGTTACGATGTACTGTTAGAAACTGATGCATTCATCCGCAAGATTCTGCAAGGGGAAGCGTTTCAGAAGCGGATGGGAACTGCTGAGTTTCACTATTTACTGGGTAAGTATGTTCGAGAAGTAGAAAAGCAACTGGGTGTACAACATTCTTGCTTGCTTGCTACAGCTTATGAGTATGGTGTGCCTATATATACGTCTTCTCCAGGAGATAGCTCAATTGGGATGAACGTGGCGGCTTTGGCTTTGGAAGGTTCGCAGTTGGTAATAGATCCATCAATTGACGTAAATGAAACGGCTGCGATCGCATATAATGCCCGTGAATCTGGAGGTAAAAGTGCGGCTGTAATTCTTGGTGGCGGTAGTCCCAAAAACTTTTTGCTCCAAACCCAACCGCAACTTCACGAAGTATTGGGACTAGAAGAACGAGGACACGATTACTTTGTGCAGTTTACCGATGCGCGTCCAGATACAGGCGGTTTGTCTGGAGCAACCCCATCGGAAGCTGTCAGTTGGGGTAAGATTGACCCGGAAGAGTTACCTAACGCTATTGTTTGTTATACCGATAGCACGATCGCTCTACCATTGGTGACAGCATACGTCTTGAACAAGTGCCAGCCTCGTCCCCTGAAGCGTGTGTACGACAGGCGAGAAGCTATTTTGGATAAACTGCAAAAAGACTATCTAGCAGCCAAAACCCAGTCATCGGATCAAATTCCCGCAGCAGTGGCTGAAAGTGCCCAAAAGCAAACAGCGACTTATCCCTGTGGACGGTTGATTCCGAATACGTAGGAAATGGGGAGGCAGGGGGGGAGAATAAAAAATTACCAAGCCCTTCGGGCAGGGAACTCTTAAGAGGGAACAGGGAACAGCTTTGAAAACCTGCCCGAATTTTGGGTCTAAAGCCCCTAAATTTATTTATGAAAAAAAATAAAAACATTTTTTAAGGGGACGCGCAGCGCAAGAAAAAATACGTCCTTGTACAAATCCCCTAATTTTAATTATGGGGATTTCCCTGTTCCCTCTTGCCTGTTCCCTGTTCCCTTTTAACTCTTTCCAATGCCCTAGTACTTATGCATTGACAAGAAATACCAAATATGGATAAAGGTTAAAAACCATATCTTTCGTAAGGGCACAGCATTGCTGTGCCCCTACAGCATGGTCTGTTTACGTAGTTTACCGCACTTCGACAGGCTCAGTGACCACCGTAGGCATCGCACGATAATTAACGAAAGCCTAAAACAACCTATTAATCGTTCATTCACGTCACGATGCATTTGTAAACCTATGCCCTTCATCCCTTGCGCCCAATCAACAAATAGGTGGTTATTTTCCCTTTGCCTTGAACTTCGATTTCGCCCCGCTTTTCAAATAGAAATTCATCACACAAAAACTTATAAGTATCTTCTGTAACTTGGATTTTACCAACAATACCTTGGGATTCCATGCAACTAGCGATGTTTACTGTGTTTCCCCAGAGATTATACGTAAATTTTTTGAAGTCAATTAATCTCGCAAATACTGAACCGCTATGGATGCCGATACGGATGCTAAAGTTTTGGTTATTCTCAGTATTAAATAGAGCGATCGCAGTTTGCATCTGGAGTGCCATAAGAGCGATCGCTTGAGCATGATCCCGGCGGCGTGGGGGCAAACCACCAACTACTATATAAGCATCGTCAATGGTTTTAATTCTCTGTAAACCATGTTCTTTGGTGAGGCGATCGAAAGTTGAGAAAATCGAGTTGAGTAAGTTTACCAGTTGAATTGCACTCATAGAAGCAGCAATTTCGGTAAAGCCGACAATATCTGCAAATAGAACTGTGACATCAGCAACGTCTTCGACAATGTTAGCTGGTTCTTTCAAGGGTTTGGAGATGACTGCTGGCAAACTATTTAGCAATAAACGTTCGGTTTCTTCCTGCTGATGGCGCAGCGCTTTTTCTGTTGCTAATCGCTGGGTGATATTGCGAAAAATGCCGCGAATCGCAACTGGATAACCTTCGACAAATTTACAGTTAATATTACCTTCTAGAAAGATTGTTTGACCGTCTTTAGTAACGAATGCGGCTTTTACTTGCTCGATGTTTTCTCCTGATAGCACCTGATAAAATCTTTGCAAACAGTCTTGTTTAAATTCTGGATGTATAATATCAAAAACATTCATATTCGCAAGTTCTGCTTCGCTATATCCCAAAGCTTCTCGCCATGCACGATTGACATACAAAAAATGACCAGATGCATTGACACATTGAATCAAATCATTAGCATTTTCAAATAAATCTCGATATCGTTCTTCACTTTCTACAAGTGCATCTTCTGCTTGTTTGCGTTTGATAAACTGGGCGATTTGGCTACCAATAGAAGCCACCATTTGTAATAAGTCTTTATCTTTTGGTTGTACATCCCGGCTAAAGAAAACCATCACTCCTAAGATTTCACTATCGTCTAAGATGGGGAAGCCAAAAGCTGCGTGCAATCCCGCCTCAGCAGCAGGTTGCGATCGCCGAGTATCTCCATCTTCTGTGATATCGTGAATCCACAAAGGCAAACGTCTGATCCAAATTCGACCAGGTAAGCCAACACCTGGTGTATAAGTAGTTTGCCAGGTGATTGCTTTAAACTCTCGCACAGAAATTACTCGACTTGACCAAATTTCCACGCACCTTAGTACTGCATTGAGGCTATGTTCTTGTACGGAAGTGCCAATATATTGACTTGGTGTCCAAAGTTCGCCTAAATCCCATCCCAAGTTTTGACAAATCGACTGCAAAATTTGCGGAATTACCTGTTTTACAGTTTGGGATTCTGATAATATACGAGTGATAGCATATTGGGCACTTGTCCGTTGTTCCCGTTGCTGCCGAGCAGTAATATCCCGACCAATGTAGACAATCTCTTCTAATCCTTTTATTTTTTTCGGAATTACTGAACAAGAAAAAGCAATCAACCGCTTTTCTCTAGTTTTGGTTCGGCAAACTACCTCTAAATTCTGAAGATTTTTCTGAAAAAAAGAATGCTGTTGAATGGCTTCTATTAAGACTTGCTCATCATCAATTATCAGTGATATTGGTTTATTAATTAATTCTTCTTCACTAAAACCAAATAATTGTTGAGCAGCACGATTTACTTTTTTTATTCTCCCTAAATTACTGGTTATAAACAAAGCATCTGCCATTGCAGTAATTACTTGTTCCATGTAGTTTTTGTATTAAATTAAAGAAGATAAATTTACCAGGTATAGTAATAGCAAAGTTCAAGTCTTCGCCAGATGAGGCAATCATTACACTGAAAATTAACAACTTAGTAATTAGAAATAACGTAAGAATTCAGGAGTCAGAATAGTGGAAAAAATTTCTGTCTTTTGGAGGATTGACAATTGAACTTTTTCTACTAAGGTTGGGGAGTAAGATGTATATAAGCCAAAAGCGCTATATTCTAATCTACTTTATTAAAGTATAAGATATTACAAAGCTTTGTTAGTTAAAAGTAAACTTTTATTAAATGAAAGATTGCACAGCGATCGCCTAAAATTTAATCTGGAGAAAGTCGGATCTATAAAGTTAGTCAAAACCCAATGAATCACCAGCGTGCTAATACTCTCAAAGCTGCTTTTCAAGTTTGTAATGTTGAACCGCTAGAGGGTGGAGATATAAAGCGGTACTATGTTGATTTATCAGCAGTCCGCAAAACTTAAGCTATGAGCCAAGAACTTTAGTTCTGGGCGGTTTATGTTTAGCAGGACTTACGCAATAACTCTCTGAAACTCTTATTTCTTTGTGTCCTTTGTGTCCTTTACGGTTCGTTTTTTCATTATTTTGCGTAAGTCCTGTTTAGAACGAAATAGCCCTGTGCATATCCTGCATAGTTATTTAAATAAACGCGATCGCACTTACCAACAATGCAGATTACCCAAAGTCTCCATACAGCAATTCTCGTGACTGACTTAGAACGCTCTGAACACTTTTATGGCAAAGTATTAGGATTATCCAAAATAGATCGTTCCCTGAAATACGCTGGTGCATGGTATCAAGTCGGCAACTATCAAATTCACCTAATAGTTGCACCTACTGTCCCCACCGAAAACCCAAACGAAAAATGGGGACGCAACCCCCACTTCGCCTTCTCAGTAGATAACTTAGATGCTGCCAAACAAGAGTTGCTCAATCATAATTATCCTATTCAACCCAGCGCTTCCGGTCGCCCTGCCTTATTCACTCAAGATCCTGATGGAAATATTGTCGAGCTAAGTCAGCAATGAGGAGGAGAAGGGCAATCCACAAAAACCTAACCCCCTAACCCCCTTCCCGACACTCTAAGGGGGAAAATTCAAAGTCTCTCTCCTTAAAGGATGAGAGAAATAGAAGAGAGGTTTTTCAGATACCGCTGAATTGTCAGATCCTCAATGCCCAATACTTCTCTTACGAGAGGCTGCGCCAACGACTTCGCTCAGTACAAATGCCCAATGACTAATGAAAATAATTGCCTATTCTTACACCAATCCTCTACTAGAATCTTCTCCCGATCAAGGTGATTGGGGATGGGAGGTGGATCGGGTTTATGAAGATTTGGGCAAGCCAGAGTCTTCTGCACACGCTACGCGAGAGTCCTACGCACACGCTACGCGAGAGTCCTACGGACACGCTACGCGAACGCAATTACAACAATTATTTACCGATTGCGAAACTGAACCAGCAGATTATCTGTTAATTCGTCGGTTAGAAGAATTAGGGGATACTGTAGAGGAAATTAGCGATCGCTTACATCAACTTGAAGTAATGGGAGTAGCAATAATTGCCACAGAACAGCCCTATACTTCCGAAAATTACCCTCTGGGCGCTGACTTGCTGAATTTGCTACACACAATCCAACGTCAGCAACGGAGTCGTTGCATCCGTCAAGGACACGCCCGGAATCGTCTTGAGGTTGCACCGCCACCGGGCAAAGTTCCCTACGGCTATCGCAGAGGTAAGGGAAAATATACCATTGATCGCAGTACTTCACCAGTAGTCAAAGATTTTTTTGAACACTTTTTACTCTATGGTTCCCTGCGGGGTTCAGTTCGTCACTTGGCGAAAAAATACGGCAAAAAAATCTCTGTAACTACAGGAAGACGCTGGCTAACTAATCCAGTTTATCGCGGCAATACAGCTTACCAAAATGGTGAAATTATCTCTAATACCCATATTCCGATAATTTCTAAAGAAGAAGCAGCCCAAGTTGACCGAATTTTACGCCGTAACAGCCGTTTACCATCCCGAACTGCTAGCGCACCCCGTTCTCTAGCTGGGTTGGTTGTCTGTGCTGAGTGTCAGTCACATCTAACAGTTACTCGTGTCACCCAACGCAACCAAGATAAGGAGTATCTTTATTTACGTTCTACTAGCTGTCCTCAACGCCCCAAGTGTAAGGCTATTCCCTACCAAGAGGTTTTAGAACATACAATTGAAACCGTTTGCCGTGACTTACCCTTAGCTGTAGCGGGGATGAATTTTCCCCAATTGGATGCACTCAAGAATAGTTTAGGACAAGCGATCGCTCGTCAGCAAGAAATACTTGCTCAGTTACCCGCGTTAATTGAAACTGGAATTTTAGATGTTGAAACAGCAAAGTTAAGGGCTTACAAACTTCGCACAGAAATTTCTGCACTCGAAGCAAAGTTGGCAACTCTTCCGCCAGTTAACTTGCGTTCTGTTGCTCAAGCTGTTTCCATACCACAATTTTGGTTAGATTTGTCGGAAACAGAACGAAGATTTTACTTTCGAGAATTTATCAGACAAATTGACATTTATTTTGACAATAAACAATTAAAACTCCGAGTTATTTTTATTTTTTAAAGATTCTCGTTCCCCTGCTCCGACTGGGAATGCCCCCAATACGGTTCGGTTAGGGTTTTTTGATGAAAATTCTAAATCACAAAGACGCGATAAATCGCCGTCTCTACAATAAGTAATCCTTTGTAGAGACGGCGATTTATCGCGTCTTTTGGCTTAACCGAACCGTATTGGGGAATGCCCCTCATTGGGCTGCTGCCGCCTACCTTACTCGCGGCAGCAGCCCAATTGATCTGCATTTCCAGCCTCTTGCTGTAAACGAGGTTTTAACCTGCATTCCGCACATTAAACCAAAAAGGCTAAAATTAATTCTTTGAAGTGTTTAGTACATTATTTAAATGCTGTAGCAATTAATTCCTGATCTGTTGATTTAGCTAGCTTATCAATAAGTAGATAAAAATTCAACTAAGCATCACATCCAAATAAAATGCAAGTTGATTTACGGACTATCTAACAGGTAATAAATAATTTAACACTTGTATTATTTTTATCATTTACTAGCTAAAATGTTATTTAAATAACCAATATAAATTTTTCAAAAAATAGGGCTAATTAGAGAAAGTTGAGTTAATCTTGGAAACTAGCAATTGTTAATAACATACGTTGTTACTGGGTGACAACATTGGAGATTCGCTAGATGTCTCTATGTAATCAAACCAGAAAGTAAAATGATTAACATAGAATATGCAAGAAGGAAGCTTTATTTGGAGTCATCTAGAAAAACAGCATCGCACGGTTGGCAAATGGATTGATTGGGTATGGCTAATAGTATTGCTGTTGGCAGCAGTGTTACTGTTTAGCATCAATCTGGGAGGATTGCCGTTGCGAGATTGGGATGAAGGGACTGTGGCACAGGTTGCTAGGGAAATTTGGCACGCTCCAGCAGGTTCAATGCGTTGGCTTTACCCAACGTTAGGAGGTGAACCATATCATAACAAGCCGCCTTTGATGCATTTGCTAATTGCTTGGGCTTATTCTCTTGGAGGCGAAAATGAGTTGACAACGCGCCTACCTGGAGCAATTTTAACAGCGACATCTGTACCTTTGCTGTATTGCATTGCTAGAGAGATATTTCGCCAACGTTGGGCGGCTATTTATAGCGCCTTAATTTATCTAACAATGCTACCTGTGGTGCGTCATGGGCGGTTGGCAATGTTGGATGGGGCGATGGTAAGTTTTTTGATGGTGATGATGTTGTGCGTGTTGCGATCGCGCCGGGATTTACGTTATTGCCTTGGTGTTGGTGTTAGTTTTGGGCTGATTTGCCTGACTCAAGGATTATTAGGTGTATTACTAGGTGCGATCGCGATCGTCTTTCTATTTTGGGATACGCCACGACTGCTCACTTGTTACTATTTGTGGATAGCAATCTTCATTGGTATTCTGCCTGTAGCTACTTGGTATAGTGCGCAATTAATTCACTATGGTTACACTTTCGCCCAAATTGGGCTTGTAAACCCATCACTAGGCCGAATTGGCTCATTTGTAGAAACTAATCCTGAACCACCTTGGTACTATGTTATTGAACTTCTCAAATATACATGGCCCTGGCTATTATTCTTACCGCAAACTATCCGCTTAACCTGGGAAAATCGCAACCTTAGTTGGGCAAAACTAGTAATGGCGTGGAGTGGTGTTTATCTGCTGGTAATTTCTTTGATGATTACCAAAGTTCCCTGGTATTTATTCCCGATTTACCCTAGTTTAGCTTTAGCTTTTGGTATCCAATTATCAGATACAGAAAATTCGCCTTTACTCTCATCTTATCCCCGTGCTTGGGTTGCTGGTTTGGCGATACTTGCTGTAGTCGCTTCTGCTGGTAGTATTTATTTCAGTTGGGGTACAACACCAAAAACAGACTTACAACTGATTTTTGCCGCAGTAGCTTTAACTATGACTTTAGCAGCTATTTTGGCAGAACGAGGTGATGGGCAATTTCTGAAGATTTTGTTTTGGGGAAGTTATATTTCGCTGTTACTGTTAATGAAATCTAACTACTGGGTTTGGGAATTATCTGAAGCTTATCCAGTTAAACCAGTCGCCGCCATGATCGTGCGGGCAAATCCAGCTACGAGGAAGATTTACACATCTTTTCCCTATCATCGTCCCTCATTGGATTTTTATAGCGATCGCACCATCATTCCCGCTTCTGTTGGCGAACTCGAATATTATTGGCACTACAACGGGCAACCCTACTTTCTCCTTCAGGCATCTGCTTTCAACAATCTCGAATTAGAGTCGATGCAGCTAGTTGACGAAGCTGAAGGTTGGAAGTTAGTTACAAAAGAGACTAATCGTCTTTAAGTTTTAGGCATTGGGAAGAAGTGGAAGAACCTCTCCCGCAAATCCTTTTAAAAGCTCGTTTCCAGCCTCTTGCTGGAAATGCACTTCAATTGCGGCTCTTGCCGCAAGTCTTGAGGCGGAGCCTCTAATTGGGCATTCCCAGTCGGAGACTGGGAACGAGACAACAGCATTTGCTTGTTGAGCGACAGCATTTGCTTGTTGAGCGACAGCATTTGCTTGTTGAGCGACAGCATTTGCTTGTTAAGCGACAGCATTTGCTTGTTGAGCGACAGCATTTGCTTGTTGAGCGACAGCATTTGCTTGTTGAGCGACAGCATTTGCTTGTTAAGCGACAGCATTTGCTTGTTGAGCGACAGCATTTGCTTGTTGAGCGACAGCATTTGCTTGTTGAGCGACAGCATTTGCTTGTTGAGCGACAGCATTTGCTTGTTGAGCGACAGCATTTGCTTGTTATACGGTTTCTTTGTAAAGCTGCATATATTTATCCCCCAGCTACGCCGTCCCCCCTTAGTAAGGGGGGACTACAGGGGGGTTTTATTATGCACATCTTCATACAGAATTCGTATGACACTGTAACTAACACGATCTAAGGAATCATGGCTACCTTAATTACCTGACGCGCCTTCATCTCACAAAACACCTGTTCTAAATCTTTTAATGGCCGCTGTTCACTAATAAGTAACTCAAAGGGAATTTTGCGACTAGCAATCAGTGCCAGCGCTTCCTGCACATACTTTGGTGTATTATGAAACACGCCTTTGATAGTTAGTTCGCTGTAGTGTAGCTGTTCTGTGTTGACAGTAATGCTGGTATCCCGTGGACATCCACCGAATAAGTTGACTGTAGCACCAGGACGGGCGCAGGCGATAGCAGTTTCCCAAACACTTGGTACACCTGTTGCTTCAATCACTACATCTGCACCCCATCCTTGGGTAAGTTCTTTCACTACGCTGGGAATATCCGGGATTTGATGATAATTAAAGGTTTGGGTTGCACCCAATTTCTGACCAATTTCTAGCCTGTGGTTATTACCTCCCCACAGCAACACCTCAGCTTTCCCACTCAACGCCGCCACAAACATCAGCCCGATCGCTCCATCTCCTAAGACGACTACTTGATCTTTGGCTTTGACGTTAGAACGTGCTATACCATGCAATACACAAGCTAAGGGTTCCGTCATCGCTGCCAATTCCCACGGCAATTCATCGGGAATCTGCAATAAATTATGCTCTACTATCGGTGCAGGAATTTTCAAGTATTGGGCAAAAGTTCCATTATTCCATGTCAGATTCGGACATAATGAATATTCTTGACGTTGACAAAAAAAGCATTTCATGCATGGTGCGGAATTATTAGCGACAATGCGATCGCCTATTTGCCAATTTGTCACCCCTACACCCAAGGCAACAATTCGCCCAGCCCCTTCGTGACCAAACAGCGTCGGCGGTATCAGCATTTTGGCATGACCACCACGCCGCCAGACTTTCAAATCTGTACCGCAAGTTGTTGCTGCGCCCACTTGAATTACAACTTCGCCAGCCGCCGGAGTGGGGTCAGGAACTTCTTCTAAACTTAAATCTTCTTGCCCATAAAGTAACGCTGCTAACAAAGCTTTAAACCTATCAATTAGCTCCATCCGATTTTATCAGTTGAAGCTAATGGTATGTCTCAAAAGTTTTGAGAGGTTAGTGATGTTCAGATCCCCGACTTCTTTAAGAAGTCGGGGATCTAGCAGCTTAAATTAGTCTTGATTTCTAGTAGGCTTTTATTAATTTAAAATGCCATCAAACTAAGAATTTACCGCAGGCTGAGGAACTACTCCGGTGTTCCGGGTTTCCACATTAGGCAAGCGAGTAGCAGTTAATAGCGGTACTTCTTGTCGGCACGACAGGCAAAACCAATATAGTTCACCATGTCGGGCATGGCGCAGGAGGGAACCACCGCAGCATGGGCAGGTGTTGGCTCTCGTACTCATACCAATGTCCTCTTTAAAAAAGTTATTGTTTAAGCTAGATAAAAAAGCAGTTGATTAAAAGTTGATTTTGGCAGCATGAATGCGACCATTCGATTGTATGCGGTCTTGAATAATTTGGCAGCATTGCCCAGAAGTTCAGTTTTTTGGGCGTGGTTGATTTCGCCTAGATATTCAATTTGCTGATCATCTATGAGGGGGGCAATCTCTTGTTCAAAAAACTTAGAGTCTTGGACATCAACTTTGCCTGCCATCTTCAAGCGCCAACCACTCTGTTTAGCAATAGCGATCGCATGTTGTGACCCTTTCTCTGGCGAAAAACGACCTAAAAATGCCAAATACGGCGGTTCTGAAGGTTGGGCTACGAATGGATAATCTGCTAGCTCAATTCCGTTATAAACCGTGTCAATATAATTGAGATCGATTTGACGCTGCGAGTTACTAATGCTGATGTATGGTTGCTTTTTGTGGTAGCTAAATACGTGACGGTTACCCGTTGTAAAATCATTGTGCAGGGTATGCACTGTAGAAGTTGTTGTTATCAAACTCGCTAAAGGTAATGCCGAAATCCCTACATGGGAATGGATAATATCGAATTGGGCAGCACTCTGGTAAACTTGGCTTAGTTCTAGCATTTCGTACACTGCATACTCTTTGATATTTGGATCTAAGCGCAATGCCTGTGGATAAACTGCTTGTAAATAAGCCAAAGTTTGAGAATCGCCAGAGGCAAATAAGGTTACCTCATGACCGCGACGAACAAGTTCATCAGTCAAGCGACTCACTACCAGTTCTATTCCTCCATAATTAGGAGGTAGAACCCTTTCCCATAAGGGGGCAACTTGAGCGATTTTCATAAGTTTTTTGGTTCAGTCTATGAAATTGTCGTCAATATAATGAGTTGCATCATTATTGTATGAGGAAAGAGAATTTGTACTTACTCTTTTGACATTTAAATTAACCTAATAGGCTACAAAAAGCGCAATAATGGTTAACCGTGCTGGAAATTTTTTACCGACAAATCTAACCGACTATCGGCAAAACTCAACCCTGAGCTATATTTATAACTTAGAGTAAATCACTTACTTGTTGCATCTGCCTTGGGGATCATAATGAGGTAGAATATTTTGTAGCAGAACTTACAAAAAGGAATATTTTGTAGCGAAAACTACTAAAATATCCAATGGGATCAAGCCATTAAAGCTTGGTTTAAATGTAATTGGGAAATGGAACAGAAATTATAAATATTAAGTAACTGTACAATAATTACATAATTTGTAATTATTAATTTACAAAAAATTCTGATAACTAATGAAAATCGCTACTTGGAATGTCAACTCAATTCGCACTCGTCTAGAACAGGTTATCGATTGGTTAACTGCCAATCCTGTTGATATTCTCTGCTTGCAAGAAACCAAAGTTGTGGATGCCGAGTTTCCGCGATCGCCTTTTGAGCAGTTAGGCTATAAGCTTTATGTCTCAGGACAAAAATCTTATAACGGCGTAGCCATAATTAGCCGCCAGCCACTCGTAGACGTAAGTAGCGGCTTTAGGGCGATTTTGCCAGATTTACACCACGAATGGGATGAGCAAAAGCGAGTGATTACAGGTGTAATTGATGGTGTTCGGATTGTTAACTTATATGTACCCAATGGTGCAGCAGTAGGAACTGAAAAATATGAATACAAATTGCGCTGGTTGACAGCGCTACACGAGTATTTGCGATTGTTGGTGCTGTCAGAACCTGCAATTTGTGTGTGCGGTGACTTCAACATCGCCTTAGAAGATAAGGATATTCACGAACAAGTGAGTACAGAAAATCACATTATGGCAACAGAAGCAGAGCGCCAAGCCTTACGGGATATCCTGAAATTGGGGTTTGCTGACGCTTTTCGCAAGTTCACCACAGAAGGCGGAAATTATAGCTGGTGGGATTATCGCGCCGCCGCCTTCCGTCGCAACTTAGGTTGGCGGATTGACCATCACTATCTCACACCTATTCTGTATGAGCGTGCTACAAGTTGCATTATCGATGTTGCGCCTAGAAAATTAACCCAACCCAGCGACCATACGCCGGTAATTTTGGAATTTTGAAGGTGTCAACTTAAGCTAAAAGTAGCTTAACTGTTAGCTTCCTCACCCGCCTCGAACTAAAGTTCTTTGGCTTTTAGCTAAAGTCTACTGAAGTAGACTAAAGATTTTTGGCTACATGACAATATGGTTTCAATCCCTAATAGGGATTTTGATGAATTGCAATACTTAACTAGTTTGCGATCGCTTTCTTATTTAGGTTTCAATCCCTAATAGGGATTTTGATGAATTGCAATCTACAGTCCCATCATCAGCTATTTTAAAATCAGTTTCAATCCCTAATAGGGATTTTGATGAATTGCAATTCACGAGAATTTAATAAAATACCAGCTTCATCAAGTTTCAATCCCTAATAGGGATTTTGATGAATTGCAATGCCGTTGAGAATGTTACCACCATAGAAAGCTTGTGTTTCAATCCCTAATAGGGATTTTGATGAATTGCAATTCTTTACAAGATACTCTTGCTTGCCATAAGCCAGGGTTTCAATCCCTAATAGGGATTTTGATGAATTGCAATTCTTCCAAGTCTTTTTCATTCCGTCCCATGCTTCGTTTCAATCCCTAATAGGGATTTTGATGAATTGCAATCTAACTTCTAATTTATTAGTCAATTTTATAGTTTTATGTTTCAATCCCTAATAGGGATTTTGATGAATTGCAATGAAGTGCGAAAACGAGTTTTAGGTTGAGAAAACCTTCGTTTCAATCCCTAATAGGGATTTTGATGAATTGCAATAGCGAGCAGTGAAAAGGACTTGCAGCGAAGTGCGAAGTTTCAATCCCTAATAGGGATTTTGATGAATTGCAATATTCACATTAGATGAATACAGAGGCGCAAAAGCATGTTTCAATCCCTAATAGGGATTTTGATGAATTGCAATGGCGGGAGCCTAAAACCCAAGCTATATTTAGTTTCCAAGGTGCGGTTGCGCGATTCAACGGCAATCATAGCATTAGAGAATTCGTTTGAAAAGAGCGCCAGTAAAATTTAAAGGCTGAAATCGCATTTTGGTAAGCATTTCAGAGGTTGCGCGGATGAGGATTAGGCGACTAATAGGTTGAAAGCCTTGCTGGAGTTGAGATAGAAGCATTTTTTTGGGGCTGTGGAATTTGTACACCTACCCTTCCGCGCATTTGAGATACAGGAACTTAGCTAGAAGCAGATTCAGCAAAGAAAATTGTTTCGTCTCGTGGCTGTTCTCCACCAATGCGTTCGACTTTTCGCTGACAACAGCCACAGAGAAAATAAAAGCGCACGCTATCGGTGTCGGGTTTTATCAATTTAGATAAACGCGATCGCAGTTTAGCATACTGAGTGAGAGTGATATCGCACTCAAACACACTCAGTTGCATCCATTGCCCGTAAGACTTGAGAACCGAATGGATTTTAGTCCGACGCTTATCTTCTGGAATGTCGTAGCTGACAACAATATACATGAGGGGAGTGGGGAGTGAGGAGATGAGGGAGATGGGGGAGAATGACTAATTAGGGAACTCCAAAAAATAAATTATTCCACATTCAAGTCGTTGACTATTGACTGTTGACTGAAAACTCGTGAACCGTCAACGGTCAACAGTGAACAATAGCAATGGAATATTTTTTTACTTGGAAGTCCCTTATTTGAGAACTAGGGGGGGATATTTATCGATTTCGTTCATGAGGTACTTACTTAATAACCTCGCTTGAATCCCCAGTGAACGCTACAGCTTATTAAAAGCGCTTTCTTCTTCAATCTTGCGTAGATCCTGAAATTCCCTGATTTTAAAAGTTCCCTGCGTCTGCAAAAAATTTTCAATATCCTTCATGGAAGTGTAAAGGCGGTTGGTTCGATGTTCTACCGTTTGTGTGACTTGAGCAATTAGCAGAGTTACAGTGTCCTTCCTGTTTACATAGTCTTGAATATGTAAATCAAGTTTATGTTCTAAACCTCTAATTTTTTCAGCATTATCAGCATGTTCTTTCAAATCCTCTTTTATTTGGGTAATTGAGGTTGAAATGCTATTCAAATTATTAACAAGCTTTACTGCTAAAGTTCCTAATACAGAAAGACTTACAAGGATTCCGGTAAATACGCCAACTGATTCTAGAGTTACTGTGATTACTGGACTTGATGTAGTAGCTATTGTTGATTGTGTAGTAATCATTAAATCAAGGCTTCTAACTTGAAAGCCCATTGAGCAAACATTTGGTTAGGAGTAATTGGTAAATATCTAGAAGCCCGAATAATGCCAGGGGTTCTAATTACATATCCCTGCTGCCTGAGTTCCTGCGGTACAGCAAATTGGTAAATAGTTGCAATACTGACCACTTTAATATAGTAATTGGGGGAAGCACTGCCATCTACATATTGAAAACGTAAATAAGCAGCGCTTCTAAACTTCCATTTTTCCCAATCATCTAAATTTAAAATAGTGGTAGTTACGCGAAAAGTATCTGAAATAACCTCAGCAGGGAATAACTGCCAGCTATTACTAACAGTTAGTTCCCCGACCAATTCCCAATTAGCCACGAGAGACAACACGACGGCTAAAGCCGACGCTAATAATAGTGCCAGTCCCACCACCGGTAACAGTGTAAGTATTACCTTTGAGAGCATCCAAAATGGTAGCTAGCTTTTCTTTGGTACATAAAAGCCGTAGTGTCCCCGGCTTACCAGATGCAGTTTTAGTAATAGCAGTCACTCTTCGCAAAATTCCTTTTTTTAGCAATTCCTTAACTGCGTATTCTGGTACGTCCTGATCAGCTTCTATGGCAACTGCCACACCTGTTTCTGTTGCCGTAGCGCCGGCGTACAATCCAGCAGTTGAGCGAAAAGCATATTTAGCTGTTCCACTAGTCACAAGATATTTGTCTAACTTTGCCATATTTTTCCTCTAGAAATTTGTCGCCTTCGTTGATTTAAAGATTTGATTTGTCCCCTAGAACCACCAGTAATAAAAAAGTTTTTACCGAGTGCGGTATCAAGAACACCAGGAAAAACTAATCTATTACAAAGTAAATCTAATGAACGCCGTTTGCTTTCGATTAAAACGATTGCAGATAGCCGAATTAATACGCCTTTTAGCAAAAGGCTTTTAATTGAAACTTCGGGGCTATCAAGTTCATTTTCTGCTGCTGGATAAATACCAGTCACGCCACTACCAATACTTTGATAAAGTCCGGCTGTCGATTTGAAATAAACTTTATCGAATGCAGCATTGGTAATGAAATATTTTTGAAGTTTGGGCATCGATTACCCAAGCTGTATTCTTGTGGGGTAATAGGCTGTTTTAATTTTCAAACTGTTGTAAGTAGCACCAATTAAACTGGCACGGGCTTGCATTGCTTTATCCGCAGCAACAACTAAAGTAGCTGTTTTTCGCTTGGGAACCCCTGCAACAGATCCCATATAAGAAATTTTGATTTTCCGAACCAAACCTTCAGCAACAGCTCTACCAACTGTTGAAGACGGGACGCCGGCGGGTGGATCTCCTACAAGCTTGACCACTCCTATCGCCGCTCCCACCGATGTATAGACATCTGGGAGAACCAATAAAATTTTGTTTGTTCCTGTACCAACAACATGAGGTACATTATCAACTCCTGTAACCTTTGTAGCCATAAGCCATTTGTAACCGTTGTCGCAAAATTAACTGATCCATATCTAACATGGGTCAAATAGTGTTCCGCAATCTGGAAATGTATAACATTTCCCTATGTTCTGGAATATAAAAACTCTTTTAGGTAATTTACGTAATAAGTGCTGTATTTCTAAAAGTAGTGTCTATCAGAAATATTGGTGATGCAGAACCGCCAAAAGATACATAAGCGTAACGGAATCGCAAGTTAGCAACTGGCCTATACGCAGCTTGTTTGTACTGTTTACCTAAAATAATATCTGTTTGGCTTGATGCTTGAGTAGTACTGTCTTTTTCCGGTGTGACGACATTGATTTTATTAATATCAAATGGGCGGTCAATAACATTACACAATTTTTGATAAAGGGTAATTGCCTCACTTTTAGAATTAACTAGCCATCTACCACCTCTAGGGAATCCATTGGGCGGATCAGTGTAACTTACTGCTATTTTTCCAGAAGTGTAAACGAGTCCTTTTTTACCTTCTACAAATTGAGCTTTAACTTCTCTAGCTAGCTCGATTAAATTGGCTTTTGTAATAGCTGGCAAGGCTTGCCCAGATTTGCAAGCATAGCGGGTCAATCTACATGATTTTTCGTGGTCTAATTGCTTCCCATTTGCCGGGACTGCTTGAGAGTCTTGTGAAAAATATAAATATAATTGTGGATGGCCCGAAACAGGTAGTAACACATCAGATTTGCTGCCATAAAATATAGCTAGATTTTTTTTACCATATCCTAATAAATCAAATAATAAATGATGTCGTAAATTCATGATTGATTGATTGTCGGAATCCAACATTGTGCAAGCAACTCTTAAGCTACTCCGAGCCGTTGCAATATTTGGTTTCCAGTCTGGTGGATGATCCGAAAAATATTGCTTAACAAGTGCATTATGCTGAGGAATATATACTTTTTGTAAATGCTCAAAAGGTTGGAAATTATCAGGCAGTTTGTCATCTACTGGGGTTGCTGCTGAAATGTTAGGTGTAGATGGTGTTAGCGTAGCGCCTGTAGGAATATCCGACGTAGGGGGTAGTTGCTTACCTTGCTCATCTCTTGGTGGAATATAGTTAGGCATTTTTAATCTCCTCCATCAAAAATATCTTCTAGAGTTGCCTCAATAATATTTTTGCTGTCTGCCTTAGCTTGTTCTTGTGCAAGAATTGTCTTGGTTGGGTCGGGAACAGTTACCCCCGGTTCATATTTAAGTGGATTACCAAGCGCGTCAGTTCTGGGATTTCCTTTGTCGTCTTTGGGGTCTTCTTGATTTAGTGAAGCTTGCAATGCCGTCCGTGCTGAATTTACTTCAGTTACGGCGACTGCTACTGCTAAAGGAACAGCTACCACAGCATTAATAGTATTAAGTGCATCGGTTGCACCTGTCATGTAATTAAAAAATCTGCCGTGTAAATTTGGCTGTGGATTCATCCACCCGTATGCTTTTTCTCCTAATACTCCCCAGATTTTTAAAGCATTACCTATTTTCCCAACATTACCGCCGATAACTTCCATTCCAGATGATATAGTCGCCACTGCATTTCCTACTGTATTGAAAACATTAGCAGTAGCTTGATAAATTCTATTTGCTAACGCCCACTCTTCCGATATTTTCTTGTAATTGGCTTCCCCGATGGTATCGGCAATTATTTGATGAGCAAGCTTACCTAGTGAATCACCGATAGTAATGGACTGTCCATCTATTCCTTTTGGGACAATAAAACTAACACATTGATCTATCACTGTTCCCAATGTTTGAGCAAGGTTGTTACTAAGCATAAAAGCATTGTGAATAGTTGCCGCAAATGTTAAAACAGCGAGGGTTTTTTCAACATAAGTATTTTGAGCAATGCGAGTAACAAGCCCAGATATTCCGCCGACTACTTGATTACCAAGCTTATTATTAATGATATTTAATAATGCTAATTGTGCGGCTGATGCAGCTTTAGAAACAATGTCGTATATTTGCTTTAAAAGTGCTAACACTGGAGCAAATGCTGCAAGAATTGGCGTAAGAATTCTTGTTCTTGTAGCACTATGTTGGGTTGTGCTATTAAGCCGTGTTTGATTATGTTGCGCTATTATTAATGCTCTTAAGCTTGCTGCTTCTGCTGGATTCACATCAATTCCATCCCTTCCGTTTCTACCCGGTAATCCCTGCCTTCCCGGTGTACCCGGTAAGCCCTGCCTTCCTGGCGCTCCCGGTGTACCCGGTAACGTGACAACAGATGTAATGCCGTCTCTACCAGATACGCCCGGTAGTCCCTGTATCCCTCTTTCCCCTTGTTTTCCCGGTGCGCCGGGTACACCTTGCAAGCCGCGCTCACCCTGCCTACCGGGTATACCTGGCAAGGTTACTACAGTTGTTATGCCGTTTCGTCCCGGCATTCCGGTAATTCCTTGCAATCCCCGTTCACCCTGCCTGCCGGGTATGCCGGGTATGCCTTGCAATCCGCGCAATCCTTTAAAAGTTTGATAAAGTGCAAGTGCTGTTAAACCAACTGTTAAAGCCTCACCAGCTTTAGAAAAAGCTTGCCCAGCCAGCCCCTTAGCCTGTTCCGCAAGAGTGCCAACACGAGTAGCTGTAGCTGTTGCAGTATCAGCTTTTACGTCAGCCTTGATTGCTGTTGCTGACGCTGATTTCGCTTTCTCATCTGCCTTAAGCGCTGTAGTATAGGCAGTTTTGGCGTTTTCGTTTGCTTGCCCAGCATTTCGTACTGCTCCATTTGCTGTTGTTTGAGCTTGCGATGCAGTACTTTGTGCATTGCCTGCTGACCTTTGGGCTGTTTGTGCCAATAGGGTAGCCTGAGAACTTTGTGCCCTTGCTTCCCCTGCTAATATTTTTGCTGCACTGGCGGTAGATTCTGCGCCACCAACCCTATTTGTTAGCTGGAAAATAAATCCTAGTGCTTTGCTAATATCGCGCCCTACTGCTGCTAATCCTGCCTCTAAAGCGTCGATACGGTTGCCAAGCACCTCACGGGTTGCCATGCCGTCAAGTATTGTGAAAATCGTTCCAATAACATTAAAAATCTCTAATACTTTCCCTCCTAATCTTGCAGTAGCAGAAAGTGCTTCCCCACTAATCCCTATTGCTTTTGCAGCTTTAGCAACAGCATCTCCGACGGATTTTTCAACAGCAACAATACTATCCCCCAACTTACCAAGAGTGCTTTTGACACCACTAACAACACTTTTTAAACCAGTAACCTCATTAGCGGCATTGAGTGCCTGTCCACTTGCCTTTGCAGCATCAACAACAGCATTGCCAGCTTTATTCAATGCATTTGTAGCAGTTGCTCGAACTTCTGCGATACCGTCTGATGCCCTTTCTGCAATTCCTTTGGCACTATTAGCTGTATTTCTTATTGGTGGAATCTCAGCTTCTACTTGCCCAATCTTTCCTTCTGATTTTTTTGCTATCTGTTCGGCGCGTCTAGCGTCTACCTCATTTTTTCGTGTTATCGCTCTTAGTTCTTCGTCAGTAATTTTGAGTTGTCCATTTTCCCTATTCAATCGGGCAGCTTCACCCTCTACGCGAGTTATTCGTGCGCGTTCTGCTTGTAACTGCCTAGCATACTCAGCCGCGTTTCTTTCTGCCCTTGTGGCAGTAGTGCTAGCTCCTTTCGCCTCTATTTCAGCTAGCCTTAATCTTTCGGTATTTCTCACTACTTCTAAAAAAGCATCTGTGGCTTTTTGGGCTGCGCTCTCTATTTGTGGTTTTAGCTTCTGAGCTACCAGCACTCCACCAGCTGCTACAGCAGTATTAATGTCAGGTTGCAAAGCTGATCGTGTAGCCTTAATAATACGTCCTTCATCTACTTTAGGAATCCGCGCCACCTCTGCCCTCAGTGCTGCAATTTCCGCCGCCAAACTAGCACAAGTATCAGCCATTTTTCCCCCTTAATTCATTAGTAATAGCGCGAATACTTGCGGCAGCAAAAGCGCAGTCCAAGCAGCAATAGCCGGGATAAGTTGACGATGGACATTCACAAAATCCCTCTGGACATCGTTCGTCACAGGCAACTTGATAATCACATTCGTTTTCTTCTTCGTGAATCAAAGTACCTTGAGAGTCTACTATCCGAATAACATTATTTTTATTTAAGGTAGAGCCTGTTTTTGTAATGTTATCAATTGAAAATCCTAAAACATAATCTTTGACCGCTGACCCTGTAGCAAACCTTAAAGGATACCAGCCATACTCACGCAAAGAGTAGTCACTAGTACCACGGCAAAGACACTCTATTGCGAAGCTGTAAGTATTACCATAAATAAAATTTTTGATTATTCTAAATCCTCGAATTTCCCCTTTAACAGCATCATCTGTAACCGTATAAAAAGTAGGATTCCTATAGAGAGGATTATAAAACATTGTAAAAGTCACGCTAAAATTTCCCTCACCTGTGGGTAATTGATTTCTTTGCCCACAAGTAATTGTTATAGGTAAGTTTTCAGTTACAATTATTTGCTTTTTTGATGGATTAAGCGTGACAACCGCTTTTTTTGTAGAGCTTGAACAATAAGACGACATTACAAGCCCTCAATTAAAATTGGAGAGGATGTATCTATTCTTCCAAATAAATCAATAGGCTGATCCATTACTTGAAACCAATAAGTATAAACAGCTTTGGCGCTAGTTAATCTGCTTCCACCAAATAGAAATTTAATATTAATTGCTTGTGGGCTAGCAATCGAAGTATTGATAAATAAACTAGTTAACATTGATTCTGCCGTGTTATTATTCTGTTGTGTTAGCCGTCGCAACTCTGATTTTTTAATAACTATTTGAGTAGCTGTCTCAACGTAGCTATCACCGAAAATAGTTTGCTTTAAGGTTCGGTTTGGGGCTGAGTTGAATTTGAAAATAAAGCCTAATTTTAAATGAAAGCTTAAGGGAGAATAAGAACTATTTTTAAAACTAGGCGAACGGATTTTAATGTAAACTCTAGAGTACTTATTGGCGGAAAAATTCATTGATATTTAATAGCTACCCCACCAGCCAGATTTTGAAGAATCACATAAGTTTGTGTTGTGCCTGGGGGAATTGCATCAGTAAAGCGGGTTTGCCCCAAGAAAGCCCCGACAGCGAAATCCTCAGAAGTAGCGGCTGCTATTCCTTGGTTGGATTGAGTGAGCATTAGCAATCCTCTTGCTAGGTCAGGCTGATTTGTTTGGTTGTTGACGTTGGTTAATCGGCTATTTCCCACTAAAAGCAAATCAAAGTCACTATTGGCATAAGGGTTATTAGCCGCGATTACTCCTCTTAAAATAGTCATTGCTGAGGAAGTAAAAATGAATCCATACGTCCAGCTATTCAAGTCCCAAAATTCTTGTCTAAATGCTGGCATTAATACGCCTATTGGCATTAAAGTTGATCCTTGGGCTAAAGCGACTAAACGATACTCATCTGCACCGTTTAGAGCCACAAAATTAATTGTGCTGCTAGCAGAAAGAGATCCATAACTTGCCTCTGTACTACCATTTGTGCCTGTGTTTGTTCCCGTATTCCAAGCGCTAAATATTTGTTGGGCTATCAACAATCCAGTTGTTATCCGAATGCGAATGTAAACCTTCCCGAAATTTTTAGTGCTGTCTACAATCCATTCGTAAATAAGGCAGATATCAGTTCCAGCAGTAAATTCAGAGTAAAGGCTGGGAAATCCCGCATTCGCCATCGCTGCTTTAATGGCATTTATTAAAGTCGCTTGGGTAATCGTTGGAGTTAAAGTAGTATTTGTTCTAATAGCGATTGCCATATTAAAAATCGTCTGGGTCTAAGGTTGAAGTGTTATCTACTTTTTGAAAATTAACGTTGTAAGTTGTCTGTCTGTATTGCTGATTATTGCGTGTTACGATTTGCGGGAATCCAGAATCAACAATGGTAACTTGAATATCTGCATTTGTTGTCTGGTTCGTATCGTTTAAGTAATTAGCAGCAAGTAAAGTAATTGCTGCAATCAAACTTTCGGCTGTGTTTGTGGTAGATGCTGTTAATCCTGTGGTCGCTAAATCAGTCTTGCTAATCGTCAGTGTCGTAGCATTTTGAGTCGCACCCGCCCCGAAAACTTGAATTAAGGTTGGTTCTGCCATACAACGAATTTTTGATGAGTAATAAATCCGTTGTATGGCTTATTAAAAAAATCGTAAATATTCCAGTTTTATGTAAATGCAGAACAATCACTGATGCAGTGTAACTGTTGCTGCGAATAGGATTGACCCAGTTTTTACTAATAGTCCAAATTAAAAATGTTCTGGTTTAACCATTGCAACTGGTTAAACCAGAACATCAATACATTGAAAGAGAATGAAAAATAACCGCAATGGTCAAGCGGCTATTTTATCTAACACGGAATATTCTAAGATCCGTAACCAGATAAAAAGCCAAAAATATAAACTACTTTTAGACCTGGCGTGGTACACCGGGGAAAGATGGGGCGCTTTGGTCAAGCTGCAAGTTGAAGATGTTTACAATCCAGACGGTAGCCCCCGCGAATATATCAATTTTCGGGCCAGAACTCGCAAAGCTACACCTGATGGTAAGCGCAAAACTCGCCAAGTACCTGTGCATCCAATATTGGCTGAATCACTGTTGAGTTACATTGCTCTTACTAATTCTCTGTGGCTGTTCCCTAACCGTGAAGGGGATGAACCAATTACTAGCCGTTGGGCTGATGCGATTTTACGTAAAGCTGTTGATAGAGCCGGGTTAGTGGTTAAGGGTATCAGCACCCACAGCACCCGGAGGACTTTCATAACTAAGCTGCACCGCAACGGAACGGATTTGTACACAATTAAGCAGATTACCGGACATCAAGATTTTAAATCCTTGGAGCGGTATGTGGAAATTGACAGCGATCGCGTCAAGGGAGCTATCAACGCTCTATGAACGCCAAAATCCTATTCCTGCAAATTGAAATCTTCTTCGAGCGCTTGCAACGGGGGGAATATGACCATCCCCTATATTTAGCTATGGCATTGGAGAATCTAGCTAGTCAGGCATGGGATGAGGTTGACCAAATTTACCCCGATCTGTGACAAATCGCACTATGCAAGGATAGGCTGATCTTTCGCCTGATAATACTCAATTGGATTTGATTGTGCGATCGCAGTTTTTGGCGCGATCGCATTTTTCATTGGTCATTGGTCATTGGGGCCAGAACTGTTGCAGGAGTGAAACCTTTACGGCATTGCTGACAAAACCATCTTTGGACTAGCCTGTTATCTGACAATTTATAACTACCGTTTTTAAAAATTCGTATTTCCTGGTGGCATCTTGGGCATGGTGGACGGCTCATATTTCCAGCCTTGAATCAAGTCCTTTATCTCAAATGGTAATTTACCATCCCAGATCCAAACCTCGATATCTGCCTTTTTCCGCTTGGCGATGATGCTGCTGACACTACCCAGGTAAAGGCGGTTTTTTTTCCTGCCTACCATCCAGCAATAGCGGTAATACCAATATTTATTACCAGACCGTTCAACCCAGTATTTCTCTATCCAGTGGGTATCGTGTTGGGGCGCAGATTTTTCAGTATCTAATGTAACCTTCCCACCAACACGCGGTTTTACTGTGATTGAAGTAACTTGCGCCCCAACAAGTATCTCTTTCCCAATGTCAGGCATCCCAGGAATATCTTCTAATTGTTGGGGCGCAATTATTTCATCCCAGTAAGGATCATGAACGATAGTTCTTGTTTCAAATGTTGGAGCAATTGCAAATAATGCTAACTGTCCAGTCAGATCGGAATTATGTTTCATAATGTTTGTGGATTAATAGAATTTGCGGACGTTACAGCGTCCGTTTTTTTTATACATAGAAACTAACCAGAGGGGAATAATTCATCCCATTCTGTAGAGTTCCCAAACATGGAAAGTAAACGATTATAGTTACGCGGGAACTCCCACCATCGTCCACGCAAACAATTACGTATAAAACCTTCAGGATTCTCTATTTTTTCAAAACCACCACGGAGATTAAACATTAAAAGTGCCAATTTAATCTCATTAGTTGGACGTTCTAGAACTTCTTTTTCTGAAGAGTCATAATGTATACCCGCTTCCTTGAGAGTCTCTAGATTAAGATCAGAATTAGAATGCTGCTGCTGTATATCACCCGGAACGCCAGACTTATCATTTGAGGGGTCTGATTTGTAACTTAAATTATGGTTTTGTAAGTTTTTTTCTCGCTTCTTTCTCGGTGGCTTCAACCATTCGAGGGGTCTTACAAGTAACTTAAATATCTTCCAACTGTACTGCTTGACAACTTGGACAACTCTGTGTTCTACTAGCTGCTCAAAAATCTTTTTGAGGTAATTATGTGAGTATCCTTTACCTCTTGCTTTTGCTACTGTGGCATTAAATTCTGATAAATCTGGCTCGACTTCTTCGGCGATTACACCCTGCCTCATTAGCCATTGCCAAAGTGATTTAGCGGCGGGGCAAATATGATGTTTGTAGCAGAATGCTTCGTGTTCTTCAGTCCAGGGAAGTGCATTTTTAAGTGAATTTTCTGGCATAATATTGTTAGTTTGTTTTCGGAAAGCCACCCATGATCGCTAAATCTCTGGTGGCTTTTTGATTTTTTTAGACAATCCACGATCGCACTCCAGAGGTGGTGAACGCGATCGCAATGAATAAAGCCGTCTTGCCTCATAACAGGCAGGACGGCTTTATTCTTGTTCCTCAGTTGGTTTTTCGAGATTTCCTACTAATTCTTCAAATTGCTCAATTCTCGACTGAAGATAATTTATTTCATTTTGGGTTTGCTCAATAAGAGATTGTTTAGAAGCCACCTGACTGCGGTAGTCCTGGATCAGCTGGCTAACTGTTCCCCCAAGATTCGTTTCTCCGATGGGGACATTAAGTGAGTCCGCGCTATACGCTCTATTAACTCGCTGCGACTGATTCCTAGTGCTTTCGCTCTGCTGTCCAGGATTTCTGCCCCTTCCGGCGTTAGCGAAACTGTGAAGTCTTTCTTGTTCTGACCATACAAGCCGTGTGTTGTTTTCCGACCCATCGATATTACCCATGTAAACTATTCCTATTTTACCCATGTAATATGTTGCAGTCTTTACCCATGCAATGTTAGCATGATTCAAGATTACATGGGTAATTTAATCTTATGCAATTTGCCCCCCAACGCCTAACCCTTTGCGTTGCACCTGGAGCAAGCACCCGCGCCATTGCATGAAGCCCCGGCGCGGAAACACCCTTTATCACCAGAGAAGCGATCGCGGTAACGAGTTTACCGAGCGGTGATATTTTGATGTCTGCACACTTATCAACCCAAAAAACCAGATGACAACCACAGTTTTAACCAATGGAGGAACTAACACCAAAACAATTACTTGATGCGAGAAATTGGATTAAAGATTGCTGTCCGTGGGGTGATCTAGAGGAAGAACAAGTTGATGAACTGACCGACGATGAAGTGACAGCAGGGATTGCCAGACATTTTGAAGGAGGAATCAGCGAATTTCAAAAGACTGTGCCGACTGAAGAGTAAAAAGGCGATCGGTATCTTACCAGGGATTGCGATCGCCAGAAAATGCGTCGTATTTAATATGTAGGAGATTTTACCAATGTCCAAGCCGATTGAGCAAATCAACTGGGGGCAGAATGCAGCAGCTGTACACCACTCCTGAGGCAGCCAAGTTAACCAACATCCCAGAAAGCACGATCCGCAGTTGGTTACGCCGATATCCTGAAGTATTCCAGTTTGATATTCACGTTGTCAGCGATGAACATGGGGTCAAACTTTGGACTGAGGCCGGGATTGAACTGCTCAACAGCCGACGTGCAACGAAAACTGCAACGGATGACGATGCAGAAAATGATTCAGAATCCGATGCAACTGATTTACTTGAAACGCTGTTAGAGGAGGATGCACAGCGCCTTGCTAACGAATATTGGCGATTGTTGCCGGGTCGAACATTGCAACGCATTAAACAGATGCGGCTTAATCCCACACCTGAACAACGCCAAATAGTGCAATTATCAGTTCGCGCTGCACTCAACGCCGGAACCGAGCATCTACTCTTACCCACATATCAGCCGAGATTCCTGGAGGGAGCAGATGAAGCAGACTAAACAACAGCTTACTAGTAAGGTTGTACCATTCACCGGCGAATTTTACCCAGTTCCCGATCCTGAACCAATAACCACATCTGGTAATAACCTCGCTGCATTTTTAGTCATCATTGCAGCTGCACTAGTTGCCGGATTAAGCCTGGGTGCAATGTCAACTTACCAAAGCGCGGATCAAGTGCAACTGCGCGAGATGAAAGCGCAAAGTCAACAACTCGAAAAAGTTAAAAGTCAAGTTTGCAAATAGGAGTAAATTAATGGGAATTCTTGCCAGAATTACCAGCGCTGCAAAGTCAAAATCTAGTGGCAGCAATGAATCATCCCTCTCTAGTGGGGGACACGGGATTGATAAAAATCAGGTGTTAGCCCCCACAGATCCGACTGTCATCAACCCGATGAACGCGGGAACCTGGGAGACTGTGAGGACAGCACCAGTAAGCCATACACCACGCTATTTTAACAAAGCTGAAGCTGATGCACTCAAGCAGTTGTCAAGGAAAAAAAGAGAAGAAGCGCGTCAAGCCAAACGTGCTTACAAATCTCTGAAAACCCTTGAACAATCCGATGCACAGGTACACACTGCTCATCGTAGCTATATTAAGGGCGTTGCAGATAGCGAACTCACTAAAAAACGTTCTGATGCATCCACAGCAAGGCATTTACACACACTCAGACCGGAATACGCAAGGCTCGGCTTTGGTTTAGACCGCGCTGAAAACAAAGCACAGCAACGCATTGACGAACTGAAAGCCAAAATCAAGGAAAAATACTAATGGCAAAGGCGGTACACCTGGGGGCTTGGTTCCTTCTGGGGTGTATCGCCTCTAGTTCTGTGGCGTGGCTAGGGGCGTTACATCCAGCTTTATTCCGGGTGATGTGGGTTATCTACATTATGTCTGGTGTGGCGCTAGTCCTTGCACTGCTTACCGATGATGCGGTGAGACAGTTTCTCAAGTTGTCTGAACCAGATTATTATGCCTTGCTGATTGCGATCGCAGTTTCGATTATTTTGGGGGGAATGCTTTCGTGGCTTCTCGGTGGTTAAAAACTAATTGCTTGTTAGCTAGTGCAACGGCTCTTTGGCTGGCTGCACTTTCTCCAGTTCCCCCAATTGCCAAAGGCATTAGTTACAGCTTGGCACTGGTGGCATCAGTCCAACTCGTTGACGAATCACGCCGACTGATAGCGCAAGATGCCCGACGTGCGGCCTTGTCAGCCATGAACCAAGAACTAGAACAGGTAGAAATTGCACTGCACAGCCAACAGCAAGAGCAGGCACTTTATGAAATCTATGGCGCTGCACCGACTTACCCCAAGGAAGTCAGGGAGGAGTTAACCACTAGCCTAGAACACTTATATAAGGAGCCAAGTGCAGATCATAGCGGTGAAACTTCCGCTTCCACTTCCAACGATAAAGCCTTTTATTTGGCTGTCATTGGACTTCTGGAAGCCAAAGGGGAAACTTATGTGATTGAGCAAATTTTGAAAATGGGGGGGCGACGCTGGGAGGAGGGCAAGCGGCGATTGCAGCAGATATTGCAACAAGGTAAACAAAACGAATGGGACTGAAATTGCGATCGCAGTGCCGGGAGGAGTGCGATCGCAATTTCAATTCAAACACTTCAAACCTGTACAAGTTGAAAATATCACACAACTGTTATAGGAGCATAAATGACTGACTTAAAAACACCCAATTGCATTAATTGTGGCTCTCACCAAGTTAAATATGACCCTGCTTTTGGCTTTTACAAATGTGAGAGTTGCTCAACAGTTTGGAGTAAGGATAAAGATGATCCAGACTACGACGAAGAAGTAGAAAAAGAATGGTTTGAATTGCACGAGGCGTATTTCCATCGTTATCCAAATTAGCCTGATGAGCCGGACTGACTCGCCGGCGAAACGCGATCAAGTAGTGATCGCGTCGCGGACTGGAGTCCAATCCAGACGTACAGCACATACACACAGCAGCTTAGGGCTTTTCGCTTGAATCAAGCTTTTATGGCTTTCTGAAATTCTTAAGCTCGGCTGCTGTGATTGTGCTGTTCCCACCCTATGTCACCAGAAGTTACCGCTTCTGGTTTTGCCTTGAGAGTGAACTAGGCTTTTGTGGCCTTCGGGTGATTCGCAGGCATGGCATCAGGGCAAGACGAAACCACCCAGGAGGAACTGAATGATTAAAATTTTGGGACTTGATGTCAGCAAGTCCTCGGTTTCGGTTTGTCTGCTCACGGATAAGCCCAAAGACCCACGTCAATTTTATTACGAATGTCCATTTTTGAAATTGAGCGCCGATGCAAAGGGTATTCAAGATTTACTCGCGCTGAATGCGGATATTGCATTACTAGAGCCAACTGGTAACAACTACAGCAAGCTTTGGGGCACTCACCTAGCACGAAGCGGGGTTGAAGTGCGCTTAGTAGGTCATAAAGAACTAAGGAATTATCGAGCCAATCACTTGGCACTCCCAGATAAAGATGATGATGCCGATGCGCTAGCACTGGCTTGTTATTATTTCGATTACCAACAAGACCCGCGCCGATTTGTCCAAATTCGCGATCGCGCTATTGTTAGAATCCGCGAACTAGTTTTGAGACTTGCTCACCTTAATCGCGTTCAGTCCCCGATTATAAATCGAGCGCGTCAAGATTTGGCGTGGCAGTTTCCAGAAGTTGCACTAGTAAAATCCCGGCGGGGTGAATCTGGTGAAGCGCCTTTGCTCTGGGGCTGGCTTGCGGGAATTCGCAAAAGTACACGCTATGACCGGCTTTACTCGCAAACTGTCGGCTTAGGAATCACGCAAACAGTTAAAGAACACGCAATGCGCATTTGTGACCTCCAGCGTGAGGAACACGTCATCGAGGGAGAATTGAAAGAATTACTTGCTGATTCACGGTTTGACCATTACCGCACAGTCTTTAAACTGTTTGGATTTGGCGATCGCCTTTCGTCTGTCATCATTTCCCAGATTTACCCAATTGAGGGGTTCCTGGATGCGGACGGTAAACCAGAAGTGAGAATACGCCAGGGGCGAAACTCGAAAAAGCCTACTAAACGCCACCTTTCATTGAGAAGATTTCAAAAAGCCCTCGGCGCTGCTCCATCTCTGGAAGCTTCCGGCGATAGCCGTAAAGCTAAAGTAGTAGGCGGTTCAGATTTATGCCGTAAGTCTCTGTGGCAGTGGATTTTTACGCGCATTGAACCGAAGCGATCGCGTCTCAAAAATGATATTGGTAAAACTTTAGGTGAGCAGTTAGACGCTGAAAAAGCGGCAGGTCGTCCCGTAAAACTTGTCAGGAATCGGATTGCCGCCAAAGGAGCAAGGTTACTGTTTAGAGAACTGATTCAAGTCCACGATAAATTGTTAGAGTGAATTTCAAAGGATTCTTGGTAGGTACATTTGTTTCCCATCACTGGATGTTTGAAATTTGATAGTTTCTTTTGTTGGTAGGCGCGAAGAAATGTATGCAGTCCTTCTTTGGTTAAAGTCACGGCACCACTGAGCGGTTCGGTGGTAAAGTCAGTTAGGGTTAGCGATCGCTTGTTAATCAGCGACAACACTACAGCATCCACTATTAAAGGGCGAAACTCTTCCATCAAGTCTAAGGCTAGGGAAGGTCTACCATAACGCTCGACGTGTAAGTATCCTAGATAAGGATCGAAGCCGACAATATTTAAAGCACTTTGTACATCATGACGTAGCAATGAATACCCAAGACTCAGTAGAGCATTAACTGGATCGGTTGGTGGGCGGCGGCGTCTGGCTTCAAATCGAAATTCTGAGGTTTTGATTAGCTGTTGAAAGCAACCGAAATAGGCTGCGCTACCAGCACCTTCTAAGCCTCTGAGGGAATCAATACTGCTAGTTTTTTCGATTGGTGCGATCGCGTTTTCCAATCGAGTGATGTTATTATTCAGGTCAGTATCAGGATGTTCTCGCTGAGTGCGAAGTAAGCTATTAAAGTTGTACCTTCAATTGTGTATTGATTATCGGTAAAGTCCCCTGTACAAAACATTCGCCAACAGCGATGCGGACAATAGGCATATTGATTCAATGCCGCAATAGAAATATATTCAGTTTGATTCATAACTTAGGTGGTTTTTAAATGATTATTGAAATTATGGAGAATACAGCCGCCTTGCCATACCCATCCCCATAGTTGTTTTTCTCCCAACACCGCAATACAAAGCAAAGTCAGCTAAAGCATTAATCTGCTTAATTTGTATTGGTTCAACTGTTCCTAAAATCTTATAGGTAACTTCGCCAATAATGCCAATAAATTTGCTGCGAGAATCAGCTAATATTTCTGTATGAATATTGACAAATGAAGGAAATATTGACTCGATCGCAAGCTGATAAAATTCTATGCCACTATATTTATTCCACCGCGAAAGTAGGGAATTAAACACAGATTCTCTGGTAGGAAGAGTAGTATCATACTGTCCTTGACGAAAGGCGGTAGGCGTAGAAAAGCTAAGGTTGATGGAAGAATTGCGATCGCTAGCTTCTTCGTATAATTGAGCGTAAGTACTCGCATTCGCCCAAGGTTGAATAGATTGGGGTGTGCCTTGAATGCTGGTAATATACAAGTCAGCCGGGCCAAGATGCCAAGGGCGATTGGGATTAAGATTTAGCCAAAGTTGGGTAAGTTTACCAAATAAAGTGTCATCTAATAAAGAGATGCGCCACCAACAAGGAGTTCCGGCGGGAATGGGTTGTTGATGTGAGTATTGCAATTTAGATCCCCCCTTACCACCCTTCAAAAGAGGGGAATTAATTTGTAAGGGAGAGAGGGTGAAAGCTTTATCTGCGCTGGAATTGTGCAAGCGATCGCCTAATGTGCTATCTACAGAACTAACGAGGGTTAAAAATAAGGCGTGGAGATGTCTACCTGTAAGATATTGTGGTGGAATAGGCGATTGAGGTAGCAAATTCAACACTAAACTATGAGGCATACTTTCTCTTTTTGGTTGTAGACTGAGTGATTCTTGACTCTACAGTAAACTCAGGGATTTCCTGGAGTTCAGTTTCACTCAAACTATACTGTTCACAAACAAGACTCAGGCGATTTCCTGGGGTTTTGACAGCGTTAACCGAATGGGTTAAATCACCTTGAAAATAAACTAAAGTATTGATTTGGGGCTTAATTTGCCCAAGTTGGCGCTTGTGCGATCGCAATACCAGTTCTCCCCCTTCCATATCTGCCGGTACGCGCACATAAAGAACGCTGACAACCGCAGGTGGTTCAATGGTTTTGGAGTAGGAACGTAAGGAGCGATCGATATGCGGATCGACGCGGGAGCCTTCTTTGAGTTGTAAAGGATTGAGGTAAAAAGCATTACAATTCGGCTGGAGAGCCAAATCGAGGTAAGGTTTGAAGTAGGGAAACTGCTGTTCTACTTTTGCTAATCCAGAACGCTGAAATACTACAGAAAATCCTTTAGTGGCGACAAAATCGCGGTTGAGGTTGTTGATAGCAAAGTAAGGACAAGCTTGGATTTCTCCCCACAAGTTGTTTAGATAATCGCTGGGGAAGGCGTTGGTTTGTTGTTGATAGTGTTTCACTGGGGATAGAGGAGCGATCGCTGAATGTGGTATCTAAAAGACTGTTGAGTGATGATAGTAGTATTCTTTTAAGTTAGAAAAACTACATAAGGAGAAAGACCAATGAGAATTGATGATTACAATGCAGCAAAGGCACTAACTGAAAAACTTAAAGAGAACTTACCCATTAAAGCACGAGCCGGGAAGGAGTTTTTGAAGACATTAAAGCAAAAAGGAGTCAACGCCGATCCAGACAGAGAATTTGAAATTGATTTCGTTGGCTATTCAGGAGATGAAGGCGGGATTATGTGCGGACTAAAAGAGCCAAATAATCCCGAAAGTGAAGAAAAATATGTTTCTTCTATTACTCATCTAAAGATTGATCCTAATCATCCTCTATCTGCTGAAGTGCAGACTTACCAACGCGAGCGAATACGTAAGTTAATGTTGCAAGATTCCAGAGGTTTTAAAGCCGAGTTAATGACGATAGAGCCTCGAAAAAATAAAAGCCGTGGTAAAGGTTTTGGGAAGTAATTAGCTCCGAAACCGATATTCTATCCGAACTGGAATTTTTAAGTTTTGAATGCCATCAAATTGATAGTATTGACCTTGCATTTTGACATTCTGAATTAAGCTAACTGGAGGCATATTCACAACATCATAGCTAATCACTTGATTGGTGAACATGACATCTAAAGGATTTAATGGATGTGTACAAGTGAATATACCTTCAGCAATTTTAGGTTTTGGTAATGGTTCAACCGTCACTTCAGCTTTACTCATCCATTTACCCAAGCGAATCCACTTTGGTAATTTGAGTTCTTTTTGAGAAATGACAAAAAACTCAAATCGACTTTCTGCGGCTATTTCTTTCGCTCTGCCAAAACTGGGGATATTTTTTTGGGTTTTTTCCATTTCAACGTGGTAGTTGTTGTTAGCATACTTCCAGGTGTTGAGGATAGAACAATGATTGAGCGATCGCGCCGGAGTTACATAAATTTCCTGTTGATTGAGTGGCGTTAAATGCTCCTCATATTTTGGCACTTGTTCGGGGCAAAAATAGCGATAAGAATGTTCTTCAGCAACGGTAGTAGAGTAGATTTGGCTATCAACTAAACCCAGTGCATAACAAAGAGCGTAATTGTGGATTATTGGCTCTGTTTCATACAATCGCCCGATTTCACGAGTTGCGTAATAGAGACTGTCATGAAGTTCTATTTGACAATGGTAAATAAACACCATTACTCTTTCCCCGCTTTAGCAGTAGTTTTCTTCTTGCTGATATGTTTTTTGGCATAATCTTTAGCTTCTGCATCAGCTTTTTGCAAAATTGCCTGAATTCCTTTCTCACTTCCTGTTAAAGTTTTGACTTCATTAATTAGGGATACAAAAGCATCACCAATGAAATCTGTATGAACAATGAATTCATCAGCCATTAACGCCTCAATAGCATTTTTCGCAGCAGTAATCACATCATCTTCATCTAGTGGGTCGGGAGGATTTATAGTATTATTAGATTTCATTTGGTCATATATTGTCTGAGTCCAACGCAGGTTACTGGTGATTTCTCCATCCGCAAATACAACACCAATTAACTCATTTCTGACGCGACCTGTACGGGTTGTTTGCGCTCCATAATGACGAGTTCGCAAAATATTATTAAAAACGTAAAGGAAGCTAGCTTCAGTGGGGTCTTTCAAGGTGACAATACTAGGAAAGAAAACTTGCGGTCTAATATGGTCTTGTTGATTAATTCGACTGGTAACTTCACCAGGTTTAGAACCATTTTCACCCTTGGAAGCCATCGTGCCATTTTCATAAGGAGCGTTGAGGGTAAATGTTTCGTGTGATTCATCAAAAGCTGTAATTGAAAATGCCGTGTCTACTACAACTTTCGATTTTTCAGAGCCAGAGTCACCAATAGCAAATCCGTAAATGATGCAATCAGGATTATCCATTGCAAAATTCACATTGTATTCGCATTCTTCAGCCGTCATCAAGCCATAGTTACGCAGCAATTCCCGACCGACTAAACGCTCTGGAGTAGACTGTTTGCGCTTGAACATTGACAAACGGCTAATTGTGGTTTTGTCTTTAACTCCTGCTCTTACCCGTGCTTTATTCAGTTCTGCATCTGTCTGAAATAGAGGATAAGATTCAGTAATACGAATAGTCAAGAAATGAACATATTTACCCATTGGTTTGTAAGGAATCTCAGTTTGAAAGAATTTTGATTCAACAGTTTTTAAAATTGCCATGATTTATCTCCAAAAAATTATTTACTTATTGTTTACGTTTCCAACAAAAATGCTAAGGAAAAATCCTAATCATTCTCGTTATCTATTTCCGCAGATTTTTCATTTTTACTTGCATTTTCTTTATCATCTTCAAGACGATAAAGAAATTCGCAAGTATCTCGAATTAAATTGAGTTGACGGCCTGCCAAACGAGCGCGATCGCCTGCAAATGCGTTATCAAATACCTCCACTACAAAATACTTGGCAAAATCTAGAACAGCTTGCCGTTCTTCTTCTCGTTTGCTCATAATCCAACGTCCTTCAGCAGTAGAAGAATGAACGCGATCCATGAGTTTAAAAACTTCTGCTGCAACAGCCGCAACTAATGTTTCTCCCTGAAACACACTTGACTCAGCTTTGAGTATAGTTTCAGCCGCAATATCAACTGGTTTCAACACAGCATTAGACTTAGGATTATAACGCTTATTAGCTCGGTAAAATCTGCGATATAAATCTGTTAATTTCTTAGGATGATTCAGGCTTGATGCTGCTCCCACAATTAATTGCTCCATATTAGTGTCATATTTCACATAAGGGTCAAAACAAGGATAAAAATGATAAGCATAAAGCCTAATTTTCTCGATTCGTGCTGTTTCCGATCCCTGGTTACGTACCCAGCGATTGAGATAAGAAAAGACGTACAACGGACTGGTTTCAAAATCTTTAGCCAGTTCTGTAAATCTCCCCCAGTTGGCATCGTAACCAGACTTACTCTGTCGCGCATTCACATCTAAATGAATGGCATAAGCGGCAGTAAGTACATTTAAAGGTGCTGGGTATTGGATGCCGTTTTCGTTCCAGCCTTCGAGGATGTAGTCAAGACGAAAGCGATCGCGCCTTACTAAAGCACGGAAAGCATGAGGCGCACTATCAAGGAAAACGCTTTCCTCAAATTCAGCCCCATCATTAAAAGGTGGAATTGGTGACTCAGAAACTACAGTTTTAACATCTAAAATCATCGGGAAAGCAAACGCTAACCAAGTTGGCATCACCCAAGATTCTGTATCAGTGCTGTCTCTTCCTGGGGGGAGTGCCATGAAGTAAAATGTTAAAGGCTGGTCTTCAGGATAGGAAAGCTTAAAGGTGCGATCTTTGTCACGCTGGAGGTTTTCATCTATTAAGAAACTATCTACACTTTGGTAGCGATCGCGCCCCAAGTCTGCCTGTAAATCTTTACTGATAAAATGATTGCGAACACTCGTATCAAAGCGAGTTTGAGCAATACCATTGTATGCTTTCTGCAAAAACTTGTTAGTTTCTGGAGTAAAGTAATAAGTAGGATAAAAGTAGAGATAGCGATATTTTCCATCTTCAAATCGCTTACCTACAGCTTGAGTTTGATTCATCAAGATTTGCCTCAGCATCATCTCCACACCTGCAATACTGGAGATATTGCGTTTAGCGTTAGAACCTCCTAACATTTGCTTGTTTGTATAAACTTGTGGCGTAAATAAAACTGCTGATTCCATTTGCTCAGTAACAGTGTAAGCAGAATGAGAAATTGAGCAGATTAATTGTTTCCCTCGTCCTGATTTTTTTGCAGCATTGTAATTATCTAACTCATTTAGAAATGTTTCAACTTGCGTTTTAACAGATGACTCTTGATTAGTGCCTGGTAACATCACAACTCGTTTTACCCAGAGCCTTAAATCATCCCAACCATCAGGCAATTCATACTGAGAAATTATAGGATAAATTAAGGTTGTCAAATAGTTAATCACTTGCTGACAAGCTTCGCGGACATCTTCAATTCCTGGATGATGTTCTAAATATTTAGCCGCCAGATAATACCATTCATAAGGTACTCCTCCGGTATTTCCCTTTAACTTATTTTCTTTGAGACTTTCGTTAATGCGTTGAATTTCTCTAATTTGGGGTAAGCATTCTGCTAAATTCCAAAATTCTGCAACTTTGTGAGTCAAATCAAAATCGGGAATTGCTGGCAGCTTTTTATCTTTCTTACGAGCAGAATCAACGCGATTAACTGTCTCTTCCCAAATCTTCCTGCTAATTAAATCACCAAATTCTGCTATTTGGTCAATACGGATATCGTCTTCAAATTTGAAATCATAACCAGCAGATAAAACATTTTGTTGCTGAAACTTATTCAGATTTTCGCTGCGACTTTTAGCGACAGAGCCTTTGTTAGGGTTTAAGATGCGTAATGTAGCATCTAAAGCTACTTTCATTAAGCCTATATCATCAAAAAATAAATTATAATATTCTGCATATTTCATACCTTTGCCATCTCTACCAAATCCTGTTTGTCTGAGGCGTAATTGACCTGCACAAAGCGATTTAATACTGTTAACTACACGATCTGGTAAATCTTCAGGCGAGATAGCTGGAGCATTGCGCGAAGCCAAGTAAATTACGCCTGTTGGCAGATATAATAAAGGTTCATAGTAGGTATGCTCATCAGTATTGAGACTAGTATGAGCCTGAATTAAAGCATTATTCACCACATTAGTTAAAACACCACGATTCTCAGCAATACTGTGATAGGTAAATTTCAACTGTCCATCACTGAGGCTGTGGATGATTTCTTTGAGTCGAGGATGTTCTGCATCCTGGGGATGTTTAACAATTGAGGCGAGAGAATCAGCCAAACAAGTTAAATCAGATAGACTGCGAAGCGTGCGGTCTTTGAGAAGAGGATTCAACCCAAATTCAGAAAAATTCCAGTTAGTATCCCAGCGACGTTGAGCATTATAAGCCATGCACAATAAATCATCTAGATATTCTCGATAAGCATCAGTATTTTCTGGATTTATAAAGTTATCTAGTCCTAACTGGTGAACTTTTTTATCAATAATTTCACGATGTTCTGCTAACGGCAACTTGCGGCAGTTTTCAGGAACATCAGGGAACTTTTCAAAATCATGTAAAATAAATCCAGCAATTACTAATCTACGTTCTCGCTCTTTTACCACTCGCTGCACTGTGGTATTAAGTTTTTCTAAACGTTTCTCAATTAAATTGGCTGGGAATAATCCATTGAGTAAGTGAGTATTCAGCGATTGATCAGCAGCGTTATCTCGTCTAACTCTAGTTTTACCTTCTGCTTCTCGCTGTTGGTCAATTTCATCAAAAAACTTACCACCTTTCGCCGTTACACCAATTGCTATCCGCAACAGATTTGGTAAAACATACTCACCAAAGTCTGCCATTACCTTATCATCTGGATTTTGAGCCTGAATTGCTTCTCGTAATAGCTTTAGTGTTAGTAACTCGCCTTCAGTTTCAATAGTGCGGTCTGAAGAATCACCATCAAAACCAAAATCACCTGATAACCAATCATCATTAGACATTTTCAAACTCCATTTTATTACTCCACGCCTTCTAGCAACTTGGCAACTTGCTCTGGAGCCGGAAGCTGATTTTTTAATTCTTGAGGCAATGTGGAAAATAGTTTATAAGTTGCTATACCAATTGGTTTATTCGATTCTCTCAGTGCATACTCAACAATAGTTTTATCCTTGGATTTGCAAAGAATAATTCCGATTGAAAGATTTTCGTCTGGGAATCGAGATAAATCATCTAAAGCCGCCAGATAAAATTGCATTTTTCCCACATACTCAGGTAGAAACTCTCCAGTTTTTAACTCAATCGCAACTAGACATTTTAATTGGCGATGATACAGCAATAGGTCAATAAAAAATTCTTTATCGCCAACTTCTAAGCGATACTGACTGCCAACAAAAGTAAACCGCCCACCCATTTCTTGCAAGAATGGTTCAACTCTTGCCAAAATCGCCTGTTCTAGCTGTCGTTCGCTGTGTTCATCTGCTAGTTCTAAGAAATCAAAAGTATATTCATCTTTGACAGCTAGTTTTAATTGGTTACGAATCTCTGCTGGAACAGTTTTATCAAAATTAGTCTGATTCAACAGAGTCTTTTCATAGGTTTGATTTTCAATTTGGTGAATCAAAACATTCTTTGTCCAGCCAAATTTACGAGTCATTCTGATATAGAATTCCCGTTCTAGGTCATCTTTGCACTTCTCTAAAATGACTATATTGTGAGTCCATCCAATTTCTGCCACCAATGGTGGCAGAATTTCTTTAGAGTGGTAAGTCAGATAAAAATCTCGCATTCTCCAAATGTTACGGGCAGAAAATCCGCTAATTCCTGGAAACTCTGCTTGTAAGTCTTTTGCTAACTGTTCTACTACGGATTTTCCCCAACTAGCGCCCTGCTGTTGAGTAACAATTATCTGTCCAATGTCCCAATAGAGGTTAATCATTTCCCGATTAACTGCTTTTAGTGCTTCGTACTGGGCTGAACGAATACGCTGTTTTATTTCCATTAGTAGATGTCTGTAATCGTCTGAAATGGGGTTACTCATAACGGAGAAGGTTCAACTTGTTAAAGCGTTACGCTATCACTGGCTCACCCTACAAATCTGTTTCTATTTTTTGACAAAAAAGCTCTACAGGCTCAAGTGTAGTGAAACTACCCCTGTAGAGCCTTATTTGAAAAACTTCAGAGTTTATAGATAATTTCTATCTATTTCTTATTTCCCTGAACGAGTATTAAGAAATCACGAGTTGCTTCTTTGACTTCAAATGACTCGAACTCATCTTTTTCAAGCGCTACTTGTAGTTGGCTAACAACTGCCTGTAACTGCTCAAAGATTTTCCTATTTTTACCACGGACTTTTTTCTTGTTGTCTAGGTATGGCTTCCAGGAATACGGAATGAACAATTGTAACGGCTCTTGAGATTTAGAACCGCGTGGCTTTGGCATATTTAATTCTCCTTTTGTCTATTTAGAGGGTGGAAAGCCCCACAGCTAGCTCTTACCTAAAGACGATAGGTGGGGTTTAACCCCCCCAGATAGACTTACACCAAGCCGTTCATTTCATAAATGAAGAAGGGCGAGGATTACATATCTGTGTTCCTACTCGCGCTCGTTTCTCAGATAGCTGTAAAGCTTTCCTCTTTTAAAGTATAAGGGATGAAAAAACATAGTTCTTGTAATCCTTGCTATTACGATTTATTATGATATGGGTAGGTAAAGTTAGAGGAAATCTCACAATACATTATGAAATTATGAGATTAAATCCCTATCAGGGATTGAAACAATTCACTGTGAGCCTAATGGTGTTCGTTTCTCTAAACTTCCTACTAAATTAACTAAAATCCCTATCAGGGATTGAAACTTCAAGCAATCCATATCTCATCTCCTTTGCTTTTAAACGTGTAAGCAAGCGTATCCAGCAGCAGTGCAGAGTGACCAAAAGCGATCGCATAGGGTGCAGTAGCATCATGAAAGCTATACTGATCGCTGATGCCATAAATCTGAAAATTCATCGGTAGTCTTAGCCGCATCCGCACTTCAGCAAGAGGACGGCGAATCACGTAACAAACCAAACCTTCCTTTTTTAGGCGTTTGTTAATTTCCCCAACCCAATAGTTGTCAGGTTGCCAAATTTCCACACCTGTCAAAACCTGAACTTTCCAAGCGTCAGCAATTGATTGCAAGTTTTCAGAATAGGTAAACTTCCAGTTCAGCCGTTCCTCTCGGTAAGAACGCAACTTCATAAATGCTAGACAATGAGCAAATCTACCTTTGGCAATGGGTTGTCCGGTGCGTTCTGCGGTTTCTTTGAGTGTCCGTATAAATGCCGCTTCCGTCCACATTTCAATTTCTAAATTGCCCAAAATACCCGGTAAATCGTAGGTTTTAAACCTATCTGCCTCGTTTTCTTCCGTTAAGTCGTATAAACCACATTGCAAAGGACTTGAACCTCGAAAACTAGCAGCATCCTCAGCAATCGGATTTCCTGATTTACCAGAAAGTGCTTGCCAATCTTTCGCCCATCCTTGAATACGTACAGCTTGTGACTTCAGACTAGTTTCAAATAATTGTTCACAGGCTTCTTGAAACTTGTCTCGGCTTTGGGCATACTGTTGTTTAATTGTGCGATCGCTCAACTGATAAAACAGCCGAAATGATTGCACAGCCCCCCAACGACGATAATAACCACGAAAATCGTTGATTTGTCGATAATTCTCAGTAATTGTATTGTGAAAAAAGGGGCGATCGCAAATACTATTCACTTCTAATGGTGGAGTATCACCCTTAAACAATCGCTCTACCAAAAAGTTAGGAACTAGAGAAAAAGCTGTAAAATTCTTAAACTTAACTATCTGACCATCTTTTTCATATTCGTCATGCCTTCCTAAGCGTCCTAAACGTTGGATAAAGTTACCTGCATCGGATGATTCAAAAATTATAAAATTTATTTTAAAATCAACTCCAACATCAATTGTGCTAGTACCAATAACCAAGTCAGCAGCAAGACTTCGCTCCTTTTCTCCTTTTCCCGATAGCCCTGTATTCTCTCCAACTTTCAATCCATAAGGCTGTAATATTTCCCGAAAAAATTGAGTGAGGCGTTTGACTGCTGCAATTGAGTTGAGGATGATTGCGCTTTTACTTCCTGGATTCTGCTGAAACTGAGCCAAAATCAAATCACTATTTTCTTTTAGCCAGGTTTCCGAAGCTTTAAACGATGGTTCCAAAGGAATAAAATTCAGCGTCATTGTCCGTGCTACCTCCCGCCAGCCCTGTGTTTGCAGTTGCTGCCCTTCTTCCGGTGTATCGGGAAACTGATATTTATTTTGTTTTAGAGGATCAATTTCTTTACAACGAAATCCTGCTTTTTCTAATCGCCCAATTAAGTTTGTATCTGGTGTGGCTGAGAGAAACAGAAATTTCTTGCGGCGATTTGTACAGCGAATTAACAACATTGTGTTAATCACACTAGCAATTTGGGGAGCAGCAAAAACATGAAATTCATCAAAAATGAATAAGTCAAAATCTTTATCAATTCTGCCCCATAGCTTATCTGGACTATCGCCGCGAATTATATAAGCACCTCTATGCAGGTAGTGAAAAATATCAGGGTTAGTTAATAATGCTTCTCTCTGGTTAGTCAGAGTTGCGATCGCAGCCCCTTTTTTCAATCCTTCATTTTCAGCATAAATCTCTAAATCAGCCCCACTGAGTCGCACTACACGCGGCTGATTTTCCGGCTGGAATTTATCAACATATCCTCTAATCTGCGTTTCTTGATCGCGGGCGAGTTCATTGGTTGGGTAAAGCCCGATCGCAGAAAATTCACCCTGAAGAACTTCTAGGTAAGCCGCTAGACTTTTACCATCGCCAGTCATCGCAGTGTTGAACACGACATCAATATTTCGATCGCGCAACGCTTCTAAAGTTGCGGCTTGATGCCAAGAAAGCAACCAATCTTTAGGTAATTTAACCCCGTCAGGTGTTGGGACGGTTTGCGAGTAAACAGGCTTGAGAGTAATTCTGTAATTTTCGGACATACACTTAAATAGTGTCCGTAACTGGTTGTTAAAAACTATATTGACACGCAAAATAGAAGTTGACAAGAGAAAATATGTACAAAGTATACGGACATTTTTAATGAGTCGAAAAGGTCAATCTATTACACTGTCGATATCAGAATATGATAAAGCCGAGCTAGAAGCGATCGCTTTAGAATTCGGTATGATGTGGGGCGATCGCCCAAATATCTCTAAACTGATAGAAGCGATCGCTCAACGTAAGTTACTCATCGGTAACAATAACGATTGGAAAGAACCACGCATCAGGGCATTACATAGATGTATCAATGCGTTGACAGACATCGGGCAAATTGAACAAGCCCAAATCATTGCAAACTTACTTCTCGAACGCAGCGAATTATCATTACCGTTGCGAGGCGAAATCGAACGTTTCTTAGAGAATTTGCCCCCACCTTGGCGCTTAGAAATAGACCGTTACATCTTGCGCGAACAACCTTTTCAGCTTTCCTATCAAGATGCAGCAGAGCGTGTGTTTAATTTTACCGTTCGCTATGCCAAAATTACACCCCACGAAAAGCGGGTATATCTTGATTGCTGGTGCGAAGAGACAGAAGGAAATTTTGATGTCCCAGAACTGGTTCACAACTGGAGTTTACGATTAGACAGGATTACAGAAGCTGCTATTATGCCAATTTCTGGTGAGTGGCATACCAATTTGGCTGAGATAGAAGTGGAAATGCATCTATTTGCTGGTTTGGCTTTTGCCTATCAAGGTAAACAAGAAGACAATATTAATGAATGGCTACCAGATAAACCACGAGTTCGGCGAGTTGTTAGGCGAGTATCTAGTACATTTTGGTTTAGCCGCGAAGTGATGCAATATGCGCCAGATTGTGTAGTGATATTACCAGAGAATGTGCGCGATCGCCTCAAACAAAAACTCCTCACCCTCTGCAATTTATACGACATCGAAACCAGGGAATGAAAGAATGCCAGAAATTAGCCGCTTTTTTGGAATTATCATCACGATGTACTATAACGACCATCCACCGCCACACTTTCACGTTCGCTACAATAAACAAAAAGCCATAGTCAGCATCCAAACCTTAGAAATTTTAGAAGGAGAACTGACTGCCAGACTCTTTAAACTGGTAACAGAATGGGCAACTTTGCATCAAGGTGAACTGATGGAAAACTGGGAACTCGCTAGAGACAATCAAACCTTACAGAAAATCTCCCCATTAGAGTAAATCATGCTCAAAGATATCATTGCAGTTGAACCAAGAGAAAACTATCAGCTTCACATCCGTTTTGAAGATGACGTTGAAGGAGTAATTGATATTAGTAAAATCGTTAAATTTACAGGTGTATTTGCGCCTCTGCAAGATAAAGAATACTTTGCTACAGTGTGCGTCAACCCTGAATACGGAACAATTCAATGGGAATCGGGAGCCGACTTAGACCCAGATGTTATTTATGCTTTGATTACAAAACAACCGATTTCACAATATCAACTAAGTGCTGTTTTAGCTAATTCTGCTGATTGAAATTACAAAACCCTTAGTTGGATTTACTTTGGTAGACAATATGCCTACCAAACTTCATTATCAGCCTGATTCAAATCATAGATATTGCTTTCTTTCCCTCTCCGACTCGGAGAGGGACGGTTTTACATAGTAAAACCTTTCTTAGAGGTCTTATCACCCTTGACAAAAGTACACTTCCATAAGATGCACTCATGTAGCCGTTATCTGCGATCGCCTATAGCCATTTACAATACGTAAGTAAGACAAATGACGTAATAACAAGGTTTCCAGACATCAGTTCTGAAAATTAAAGAAAAAAATAATTACTAATTGCTTAAAAATTCCGGTTTATTTTGCTTTGGGGTGATAAATAAAAATAATAGCGTTGAATGCCATGCTCCCTACCACGAAGGATTACTGAAATTCTTCGCTGCTTTCAGGATGACTACTGAACATCAAACAACATCTGCCCCCTGCCTCTTATCAAAAGGCCATACCACAAAACTTGCTCTAGATGTATCTAAGTAACTATGCTGATCAAGTGTAAAGATGCCACGGTATCTAGGAGAGGATTCTAAAGCAATTGTAAAAGACTTGGTGCCATTTTGGCAGGTTTTTCTCCCAAATATGGGATATTAGTAGATTGTACAAATCTCTATTGTTATTCACTATCTACCGACAACTGCTAAGTACAAGTTTAAGTAATTTAATGAAGTAGGAAATAATACATGGTATTATCACTGTCTTCTCATAACGTTATCCAGTATCTGCAAGAAGCGGGGCTGTGTAGCTCAGAAGATGACGCATCAGATAAATCTGAGTTGCCAGGAAGTAGTAAGAACAATTTCGAGTTACTAGTGACTCTAGCAGATAATCGTCAACTGCTCATTAAACAAGAACGTAACGTTAACAACAAAGACGCCGCGCCTCATGAATTGTTTCAGGAGTGGCTATTTCATCAGTTGCTCCAGCAGTTTCCAGTTCTCGGCAATATTTCCGCGATCGCACCATTGGTAGTCCATTTTGACGAAGAAAATTCTATCCTCGTCCGCAACTACTTAGGTGATTATCTGGATCTGGCGACATTCTACCACAACAATGATATTTTTCCACAAGAAATTGCCACTGCGATCGGCACTACTTTAGCGGGACTCCATCGCGCAACTTATAACCGCCGAGAATATAAGGATTTTATGGCAACTGCTCCCCAAGGAGAGTTTCGCTATGGCTTTTACAATCCGGCGCAAGGGGTAGAGTCGATTGGGCCGGAGATTTTTGGGACGGTTCCCACGGATGCGCTGAAATTTTATCTACTATACCAGCAGTCTGAGAGTTTAGAATCTGCGATCGCAGATTTGGCATACGACTGGAATCCTTGCTGCTTGACTCACAACGACCTGAAATTGAACAACATTTTGGTTCATTCCAGATGGGAGAAACTAGACAATTGCCTAGTAAGACTAATTAATTGGGATGCTTGTTCTTGGGGAGATCCAGCTTTTGATTTAGGTACTTTACTAGCAAGCTATTTAGGAATTTGGCTCAAGAGTCTCGTAGTAGATCCCACCATTGAGTTAGAAGAATCTCTACATCTGGCATTGACACCGTTGGAGAGTTTACAACCTTCAATTATTGCCCTAATTAGGGCTTATCTAAATGCTTTCCCGATGATTTTAGAATACCGCAGTGACTTTATTATGCGAGTGATGCAGTTTGCGGGGCTAGCACTGATTCATCAAATTCAGGATATGATTACCTGCCGAAAATCCTTTAATAATTCTGACATCTGTATGCTCCAAGTGGCTAAAAGTTTACTCACTATGCCGCAGCAAGCTGTATTGACAATTTTTGGGATTTCAGAGTCAGAAATTCTTAATCCTGTGGGAAAAGTTCATAAACTTCCTCAACCTGTAAAAGAGCCACAGTTACTTCGTCTTTATTACGAAAAAACTCGGCTTCGCGGTTGTTAATGGCAGGGAGCAGAACAATTTAAAGAAGAATTCAGTAGTCAGAATAGTTAAAACATCATGGATTAATGCTAAATTACTCTATCAATCAACCGCTAAATTCTCTATTCGACATTGCTAAGAATATTCAGATTGAGTCAAAGTTTTGTATTTATCATCCCAATTATCAACCCTTTGCTCTGCCGACTAAAATAGCCGACAGATTTCAGCACAATTCTGTAGATTTACAACATAAATATCTCACTCTATTGCTGCGAAACTTTCTTTATGGGATCTATTACAATGGCTCTCTACAAAGTACTTTAGCAGTCAATACTGATCCGCCAAAGCAGAATTTAGTAGATAATTCCATTTTGGAAATTGATTGGGACTTTTACGAGCAATTACACGCTAGTAATCACGGCATAGGTTACTTTGACCCCCGATGGCAGGTGTTGCGTAAAGAACCTGATGGTACTATGGCGGTGACTAAAGGCGGTTTAACACTTTATGTTGAGCCAGACTGCCATCTAAAATCCAGCAATAAATCTACCAAAGTGGGTGACATGGTAGCAATCTGGATGCCCAAAAATCGACTACAAAATGGCTGTTACTTGGCAGTTAGTAATGTGGGACAGGAACGGCAAAGTAACCCCGATGCTGATTTGGGAGCAGGGCGAATTTACTTTAACTTTACGCCATCTGGTGCGATCGCTCTCATGGAAAGTCTGACACTGCAATTGAATGCAGCCTCGATTCCCTTTAGCTTTCAGGTTCTTCACAATCCCTGTGGATATGGACGCTATGATTCGGGGCTACTTTACTTTGAACTCCCCGACTATCCAGCAATTCGCACAATCCTTCAGGCTGTTTATTTAGAAAATCAATCCTATTTCCAGCCGGAAATTCCCTTGTTTACAAAATTTTTAGCACCAGGGTTAGGTTTAGCCGAAGAACCAACCCAAAAATTTGCAGCACAAGAAACTTTTGGAATGAACCGTTGCCAAATTGTCGCTAATGCTTTATTTGAAGCTTGGCAAAAAGGTAAAAATGCGGTGGAAGAACGGATGAGGACAATTGACGAACACTTTGCACGCCATACAATCGACTTGGAGCGTCCTTATCTTAATCCTAATTCTCAAGATATTTATGTCCCTTTAAATTGAGTAGCATTTTTTAATCTGTCTGTAGATAGATGCAATGTTGCGGGCATCATCAATACCACGATGGTGTGTACCTTTTAATTCTATCCCCAACTGATTGAGAGCCTGTGCCATGCCAAATTTTTTAGACACACCAAGATATTCTGAAAATTCCTCTTTGATATTGATGTGTTCGGAACTAAAAGGATAAGGGAAATTATGAAACGCGCAATCTTGAATAAATTGCTTTTTATCGTAATTGCCCCAAGAACAAAAAATATGATTGGGAAATGAATAAATCCATTCTTGGAAGCGAGAAATTGCCTCTAGAAATTTTGGCGCTTCGTCAACATCTTGCTGCTGAATACTAGTCAATTCGGTGCAAAAACCTGTCAGTTGCGGATGTCTCACAGGTTGAATGAATTGCTGAAACTCGGAATCAATTTCCCAGGTTGTTCGATTGAGCATCACTGCACCAATTTCAATAATTTCCATTTCATGGCGGGGAATAATCCCACTGTCAGAGCATGTAGCCTCCAGATCGACTATCAGATAATAGTGGGATATTTTAATTTCCATATTAAATACTAGTAATAAATTATACTTTTTTTAGCGATATAGGGAATTTAGATTGATGAAAAAGGTTTAACCCAACGAAGTTGAATAGCGACATTAAGAGCGATCGCACCTAACCCAAACCAGAACACACTTTCTCCCGCCAACACCAAAAAAGGCCAAATTGTGCTACGAGAATTCCAGCCAAGTTCTATCTGAGTTAATCCCCGCACTAAGCCAAAGGCCAGCACACCACCGGCTTTGAGTTGGGGATTTTGATCTGAGCGGATGATATAGCGGTAGGTGACACCAAATAGGAAACCAGTAAAAGTTGCGATCGCACCACTCTCCCACAAGTGCCAGTCAAGATCATTTTGCAGACATGCGAGTATCTGAAAATACTTTGCCAGTACGAAAGTATTCAACAGAATAGAAAGAGCAAAAGCAAAACACACAGATAAACCCCCAATTATTCCAGCCTTCAGGGATTCTATGCGTTCTGCCATCAGTTGGGGATCTATTGCGTTCACTCTATATTATTGGGATTTTCCTTACTCTTCAGTATGATAAATGCTAGAGCAGCTTTGTAATTAATTAAATCCTGCTCTCATGTAGGAATTTTGATGATAAACTCGGTTCCCACACCTGGTTGAGAGGTCACATCTAATACACCTTTGTGTTTCTCTACAACTATTTGATATGCGATCGACAAGCCAAGTCCAGTGCCTTTACCAACTGTTTTTGTGGTAAACAACGGCTCAAACAATTGTTTTTTAAGCCGTTCAGGAATACCAATTCCATTGTCAGCAATCCGAATTACAACCAATTTTTCAGAATCTATTTGTGTAGCAATTTTAATCTGAGGAATTAAATTACTTATTTTGCCATGCATTATAGCTTCATCAAGGGCATCAATTGCATTTGCCAGAATGTTCATAAATACTTGATTCATCTGCCCTAGATAGCAGTTTACCTCTGGTAATATTCCATAACTTTTAATAATTTCAATGGCTGGACGTTCGCCATTAGCCTTGAGGCGGTGTTGCAAAATCATTAGTGTACTATCTAAACCTTGGTGCAAATCAGCAGATATTTTGGTATCACTATCCGAGCGAGAGAAGTTGCGGAGTGAATTAGAAAGGTTTTGAATTCGTTCACTTCCTACTTCGAGTGAGTTCACAATTTTTACCATATCTTCGAGAACGAAATTCAGATCCAAGTCCTTAATAGCAGTGGTGATTTTGGCTGTTGGGTTTGGATACTCTTGTTCATACAGTATAAGCAACTTGGACACTCCTGCAATGTATTCTTCTAAGGGTGGAATATTGCTAGAAATAAAGTTGATGGGGTTATTGATTTCATGGCCAATACCAGCAATTAATTCTCCGAGTGTTGATAGTTTTTCTTGCTGCACTAGTTGGACTTGAGCTTGTTGCAAAGCCTTGGTGCGATCGCTAACTTGTTGTTCCAAAGATTCAGTCAATTGTTTGAGTTGTAAATGTACCCGCACTCTAGCAATGACTTCCTCTTGTGCAAACGGTTTAGGGATATAATCTACTGCACCAAGGGAAAATCCCTTCGTTTTGCTTTCCGTATCTGCTAAGGCAGTGGTGAAAATAATCGGAATGTTTTGGGTAACAGGATTGGCTTTGAGACGGCGACAAGTTTCAAAACCGTCAATACCGGGCATTTGGACATCCAGTAAAATCAACTCTGGTTGATTGCGTTCAGCTAGAGCGATCGCACTTTCTCCATCGACTGCAACACGGAAACGAAAACCCTCACTATTGAGCGCTTCACACAGGACAGATAAATTTGTCGGATTATCATCCACAATCAAAATAAATCCGTTATTTGTAGTTTTACCCATGATGAATTTTAAATTAAAATTGAACTCAAATTAATTGATATATTCTTGAATAAAATAATTCAGGAATAATAGTCAGAATGGGCTAAACGCCCCACTATCGCTAACAGAATAGAATTAGATAGTTATTCACTTACTAACTTACTCAAGCTTAAGCTTGCAGGTTGTCTTATTCCTTCTGACTCTTGAATACTTACAATAAAACTTTCCAAACGTTTGAGTTGGAAATTACTAGCAAGCTGGACGAGTTGCTGGGCAAAAACGCTTAACTGCTCATCAGATGCAGCAAGTTCCTCTGCCAGTTCCAAGATTTTTTGAATATCGCCGTCTTGTGTCAGATCGAGTAACTCTTGTAAAACCTCTTTGGCAGGAGGAATCATATCATTTGGTTGAGCCAAACTACCTGTATGTTTTTTTTTGATTGCGTCTACCTTAACGTCAAAAATCCATTCCAGTTGCAAAAATTGTCGTAGTATTTCCAGCAGCGTTTCAGCTTCTACAGGCTTTGGTAAAAATGCATCTGCACCTACATCAATACTCTTGTGCTGGTCGATTGCAAATACGCTGGCTGAGGAAGCGATAACAGCAATCTTTTTAAATGGCCCAGACTGGCGCAAACGTTCGATAAACTCAAATCCATTCAATACAGGCATCACTAGGTCAGTGATAATCATGTCTGGTTTGTAGACTAGAGCCTGTTCCCATGCTTCCTCACCCTGACTAGCTTCTACAACAGTAAACCCAACAGGCTCTAGTAAATTTACAATTACTGATCGGTTTTCCCATTTGTCATCTGCAATCAAAATGGTGCGCTTTTCTCCTTGATAACCAATAATGGTTCCCTGCTCAACCACTCTAGAAACCTTTGCCCAGTCTTTAGATTCTGGCAATTTTGCCTCAAACCAAAAAGTGCTACCTTTGCCTAAGGTACTTTGCACCTGAATTTGACTACCCATCAACAAAACAATTTTTTGACTAATTGCTAATCCCAAACCTGTACCTTCAGATTGTCGTTTCTGATTTCCCACTTGCTCAAAGGGCTGAAAGATTTTCTCGGCTTGTTCAGGGATTATACCCGTGCCGGTATCTATTACCTGAAAGCGAATTTTGTAGTCAGTTTTTCCATTGGCGTTTGATTCTTTACCAATGACCTGAACTTTGAAGGTGACACTACCTTGATTAGTAAATTTGATCGCATTACTAAGCAAGTTAATTAGTACTTGCCGCAAGCGTTTTTCATCAGCATGAATGCCCGTTGGCAAATCAGGATCGAGTTCGACGTGAAATGCGATGACCTTTTGTTCTGCCCGGATGCGGCAAATTTCAGTCACGCTATCTATAAATGCAGGCAAGTAGAAATCTACAGGATACAATTCTAGTTTTCTGGCTTCTATTTTCGAGAGATCCAGGACATCATTAATTAGGGTTAAAAGATGAGAACCACATTGATAAATAATGCTAATTCCTTTGCGTCCTTTCTCACTTAAAGATTCTGTGCGTTGGAGAATTTGTGTATACCCCAGAATACCGTTAAGAGGTGTGCGTAGCTCATGACTCATGTTGGCGAGAAATTCACTCTTGGCTTGGCTGGAGTTTTGAGCCACTTCTTCTGCAAAGCGTAGTTCTTTCTCGATGCGCTTACGCTCTACAATTTCAGTTGAAAGCGCTCGATTGATAACTTCTAACTGGGCTGGGCTAGGTAGTGTGAGAGCTTGAGGGATGAGATAAAATAACGCAAATGCCGTATATATCGAAATAATGGCAGTTAAAGCTTTTAAAGCACCTGCAATCCAATAGTCTGGATACCAAAGCGTCCAAATATCCATCAAGTGTCCAGTACCGCAGGCAATGATAAAAGCACCAAATAACAAAAAGACTCCATTGAAAGGAACGTCTTTGCGCTTGGAAATAAAGTAAATCAGTAGGAAGGGAATGGAATAATAGGCCAGAGCGATCGTGGCATCAGAAATAACGTGGAGCCAAACTAATCCAGTTTTCCAGAGATAACAATGTCCGTGGGGAACAAAACCGTTAGACTGGAAAGGATAATTTAAAAATGTCGGCATGATACTAGGGTTTGCTGGATTGGAAATATATACGCATAAACCTAGTATTCCCAAACTATCAAGTAGGAAAGCGCGATCGCTAATTTTTTACATTTGTCTTTATTAATGCCTAAAGTACCAGCGTACCAAGAAAAAATGGTGTATCGTTTGAGTAAGCATAGCCCGTCGTAGACATCGCCCGCAAAACTTGCAACTGGAGTTTATAAAAAAAATCTCAGCCTGCCCAATCCCTGTATGATAAATATTAGAAACCTTTTGTAATTATTTGAAAAGCGGGACTATGGAGATTTTGACACTAGGTTGGGTATCACTGTTAGTTGTGTTCACTTGGTCAATTGCAATGGTAGTTTGGGGACGTAACGGACTGTAGAGGCATTGTGGAAAGTCCATTTTTGAGTATTTTAACTTTAGTAGCCGTAGTGCTACTCGTAGTAGTCACAGGTGGTATTGGTTATTTGACCGTGGCAGATTGGCGCGATCGCCGTCGCCGAGATGATGACAAACGCACCAGCCGCAGCGCCACTCCCAAGCGGCGATAATTTTCTCGTGGTTGAAGAATCTTTTTGTAGGGACACGATATTATCGTGTCCCTACACTATTTTTGATGGCATTCCCAGAAAAGAACTGTTACCTTTGCGATCGCAACGGGAATCATGAGATAGAAGACTTTCAATATTTAAAGTCCCACTGGGAATGGAAAACTCCTCTACTGCTCAACCCATAGAACCAAATTCACAACAGCAAGAAGCTCATTCAGATGTGACATCCACCTTACGTCAGAATGAGCAACAAAAAGCCTTGTCTGGAGTTATTGCCCGCATCCGCGAGTCTCTAGATATAGAAACCATCTTCAAAATTACAGTCACTGAAGTCCGCCAGCTTCTGAAAAGCGATCGGGTTGCCGTGTTTCGTTTCTATCCTGATTTGGCATGGGAAGGGGAATTTATCTATGAAGATGTGGCAACAGAATGGGAATCGGCACTAGCAGCCAAACTGCGCGACCACTGCTTTGCTGAAGATTTTGCAGGATTATATCAGCAAGGTCGGATTAAAGCAATAGCTGATATTTATCAAGTTAATGCTAGTGATTGCTATATTCAGATTTTAGAAAGATTTCAGGTACGTGCCAATATAACTGCCCCCTTAATCAAAGGTAAAGATTTATGGGGATTGCTGTGTATCCATCAATGTAGTAGCCCTCGGCAATGGGAAGCATCAGAAATTGAGTTTGTGCAATTAATCGCCGAACATCTGGGAGTTGCTTTACAGCAGGCAGATTATCTAGAACAAGTCAAACTACAATCAGCAGAACTAGCACAAGCAAAAGCCAGAGAAAAAGCAGCCCAATGGCAAAGAACCATAGCCATAACCATTGAGAAAATTCGTCAGTCTCTAGACTTGGAAAACATTTTCCAGACAACCACCGGCGAACTTAGGCAACTGCTAAATGCTGATCGCGTGGCTATTTATCGCTTCAATGCCGATTGGAGTGGTGAATTCGTGTTTGAATCAGTGGCAGAGGGTTGGATTTCCCTCATCCATGAACAGTTGCAACGGCCGGAATTGAAAGATAACGTCAGCGAATGTAGCGCCAAAGATTTAGCTAAACCTCCAGTTGCTGACACCTACTTACAAGATACCGAAGGTGGTAGCTTTAGCAGATGTGAAGTGTATCGTGTTTGTAATGATATTTACAATTCAGGCTTTAGCAACTGCTACATTAAAATCTTAGAGATATATCAAGCCAGAGCTTATGCGATCGTTGCTATTTACCACGGTCAGAGGCTCTGGGGCTTGCTAGCAGTGTACCAAAATGCCAAAAGCCGTGATTGGCAAAAAGATGAGGTTTACTTGCTTACCCAAGTTGGCACACAACTAGGTGTAGCTTTGCAGCAAGCGGAATTTATCCAACAAATGCAAACCCAAGCAGCAGAGATCAGCAAAGCTGCTCAAAGACAAAGGGCCTTAGCGAACACCGTAGAAAAAATTCGTCAGTCTCTTGATATTGAAGCCATCTTTAAAACCACAACTCAAGAAGTCTGTCGGTTATTACAAGTAGAACGAGTAGCAATTTATCGCTTCTATCCTGATTGGAGTGGCGAATTTGTCGCTGATTCTATTGTTGATGGCTGGACACCAATGGTTAAGTCGCAGCCCGTGACAGAAGGCGTTTTTGTACAAGGAAAGCAACCGGGTAAGTATCCACGGAATGAAGCTTTTGTCCCAATTTCGCAGGGCGATAAGTTGTGGGGATTGCTAGTAGCTTATCAAAATTCCCAGCCTCGTTATTGGCAAGATGAGGAAATCAACTTATTGGCACAAGTTGGCGCTCAATTGGGGGTAGGACTTCAACAAGCGGAATTACTTAAACAGACTCAACGTCAAAAAGAAGAACTTACCCAGACTCTTAAAGAATTACAGTACACTCAGAGCCAGTTAATTCAAAGTGAGAAAATGGCAGGTTTAGGCCAGTTAGTTGCTGGTGTAGCACATGAAATTAACAACCCGATTAATTTCATTTACGGCAACATCACCTATGTTACCGAACATACCGAAAATTTATTTAAATTACTGCGTCTTTATCAGAAACAGTCTCCTAAAGCAACAGGAGAAATTCAAAACCAAGTAGCAGCATTGGATTTAGATTTCATTAGTGATGACTTGCCTAAAATTCTGAATTCAATAAAGATGGGGGCAGAGCGAATCTCTCAACTCGTCTTGTCATTACGAATTTTTTCTCGACTTGACGAAGCAGGAATAAAGTCCGTTGATCTTCATGAAGGCATTGACAGTACTTTGTTGATTTTACAACATCGACTGCAACCAGAGGCTAATTCTTTGGCTATTGAGGTAGTTAAACAATATGGTGAATTGCCTCCAGTCGTCTGCTATGCAGCCCAGATGAATCAGGTGTTTATGAATATTCTCAACAATGCGATTGATGCATTAGAAAACTCACAAAAAGCTGCAAAAATAATTGACAATCCTAAAATTTGGATTCGTACAGAAGTGATATCCGGGGATACTATTCTGATTTGCATTGCTGACAATGGTTGTGGAATTCCAGAGATTAAGCGATCGCGCATTTTTGAACCTTTTTTTACTACCAAACAACCTGGACAAGGTACTGGCTTAGGGTTATCTATTAGTTACCAAATTATTGTGGAAAAACACGGCGGTAATATCAAGTGTGTTTCTGAACCTGGCAAAGGCTGTGAGTTCTGGATAGAAATCCCGATAAAACGGACAATTTAGGGGTTAGCGATGCCTGCGCTAGCTTTTTCTAAATAAAACTACGCATATCTTTACGCTTTTGCTATTATCCAGATGAAGACTTCTACAACTCAGGGAATTAGGAGGCAACAAATGACTATACAGCTACAATTGAAACCAGAAATAGAGGCTCGTCTCATTGCTGAAGCTGCTGCACAAGGTTTATCGGTAGAAGTTTATCTTGCATCTCTGATTGAAAATAGTTTAACGAGCCATAAAGAAAGTTTTTTTTATCAAGTATCAACTCAGGAAGAATGGGAAGCTATATTAACAGATTTAATAAATAGTCCTGCTTTTTCTTTAGCGCCAGCACTTTCAGATGCAGCGATTAGTCGAGAGAGTATTTACACCAGAGAAGATGAAATGTTATGAGCTATTTGGTGGATACTAATATTTTGCTGCGTTTGGTGCAGAAAAATAGCTCAATGCACTTTGATACTCAAAGAGCCATCTTGATGCTCAAGAGACAAGGAGAATTATTATATATAATTCCACAGAATCTCATTGAGTTTTGGGCTGTTGCTACAAGACCAATTAATAGTAATGGTTTAGGTTTATCCACGGCTCAAGCAGTAGAAGAAACTGATAAACTTAAGAAGATATTTATATTACACCTTGATATACCTGCTATTTTTAGTGAATGGGAATCTCTAATTGTTAAATACCAAGTCATGGGAAAAAAGGTGCATGATGCACGTTTAGTTGCGGCGATGATAACACACCAGATTACACATCTACTTACATTTAATATTGATGACTTTAAACGTTTTTCTGAAATTGTAGTTGTTGATCCGCGCAGTGTTACACCGCAGTCTTAATTATATTGCCAGAGCGATCGCTCTTTTTAAAGAACCACAGAGGCACAGAGGAAGGGAGTGATCGCACGCTGAAGATTTTGCAAGCAATCGCTCTTTTTAACGAACCACAGAGGCGCAGAGAACATGGAGTAAGGAGAGAACAGGCGATCTTTGGGAGTTTTAGATATCGCTTTTTTCTTTCGCCCAAAATCGCAGGGAAGCGATCGCCTACTCCAAATCTTCTATACTTGTACTATGTAAAGGTAATCAAATTCTCTATGATTACAAACACTAATACCCAAATGAAAACCAATCAATACCCATTTGCTCAAGAATTAATTACAGATACTCAAGGTAACATTCGTAAAGTAATTATCGATTTTCAAGACTATTTACGCTTATTAGAAGCGATTGAAGATGAAGGATTGATATTAGCAATCAAGGAAGTACAACAAGAAACCCCATTAAATATTAATGAAGCATTAGCCGAATTAGAAAGAGAGTGAATACCCAGTATCTATCCAGTTTTATTAAATATTTAAAAGCGCTCAAAAGTACACCTTACTATGAGACGATTAAAGTATTTGCTTTTGAAGAAATACCACAAATAGCTAACTTTGAAGAAATTACTAATATCAAAAAGCTTCAAGGATATGATGATATTTATCGGATTCGTATAGGTGATTATCGGATCGGGATTATATTTGACGGTGAAACAGTAATATTTCAGCGCGTGTTACATCGCAAAGATATTTATCGCTATTTTCCAAAGTAAGTCAAATTAGTTATTTTGTAGAATTGTGCGATCGCACACTGGAGATTTTGCAGGCGATCGCTCTTTTTAACGAACCACAGAGATGCAGAGGACACAGAGGGAAGAAGAGGGGCGATCGCGTTTGTTATGAAAGTACAATTAGGCTATGGCTATATCACTCTAATTCTAAAAATAGTGACTCCAAATCTCTATATCCACTCATGACACGGGTAATATCAATTCCATCTTCTCTGGGATAGTATAAGATGATATATTCTTCAATGTTAAATCCCCGTAGATTGGGAGATAATTGCTCATAACTCTTCCCCATGTTGGGAAATCCAGCAACTAATTTGCATTTCTGGCGAATTGCATCAAAAAGTTTACTAGCAGCACTGGGACTATTCTGAGCAATATACTCACAAATAGTATTTAAATCTTTGACTGCTTCATCAGAAAAAGAGTAGTTACTCATTTTTGAGACTCAGCAATTTTATTGATTTTTTCTTGTAATTGAGCAAATACTATCTCACCATCTGTAACCTCTCCTCTTGCAATTTGTTCCTTTCCAATCACTATTTTTCCCCGAAGTTCTTCCAAACGTTGTTCTCGTGCTTGTAGCAATTTCAATGCTTCGTTCATCAATTCTTCTGCATTAGCATATCTCCCAGTTTGAATTTGGGATTGAATAAACTGCTCATGCTCAGGTTTAAGGGAAATATTCATGAGAAATAACTCTACTAAATTTACTATATTCAAATTTTATCGCTAATTGACTTGATGAACGAATACGGCTCAGTTTTCAACTGAAAGATTAATGCGATCGCGTTTCAAGAAAAAGCAAGCGATCGCACACTGGAGATTTTGCAGGCGATCGCTCTTTTTAACGAACCTTATTAGGCGAAGAGAACACAGAGTCAGAAGAGAGCGATGCTCTAAATATAAACCAAGCCAGTCAGCACTTGAGTCTAGATGGAAGCAATTTTTAAACCGTCTTAACGAAGATGATTAAAATTGAAAGTTTAATTAAAAAGTTTACCTTAAAATTTTTAAATTCCAAAAGTAAGTCAACTCTCTTAAATTTTTTCTCTTCTTTGCGCCTTCGCGTGAAATAATCTTAAAAAAACTTGCCTCAGAAGCATTACACCCCCAAGGCAAGCTAAGTCTCTAAATTCTTTACTTTGCGCCCTTTGCGCCCTTTGCGGTTCGTTTCTCTTAAAGCTGCTTCACTTCCGAAACCAACTTCGCCACCATATCCTTAGCACTACCAAAAAGCATCGTAGTTTTATCCTTGTAGAACAACTCATTATCTACACCGGCAAAACCCGTACTCATCCCGCGCTTAATTACAATCGTCTGCTTCGCCCGATCTACTTCCAAAATCGGCATACCATAAATCGGACTATTTGTATCACTCCGCGCCGCCGGATTTACCACGTCATTTGCCCCAATTACTAAAGCCACATCCGCTTGATCAAACTGGGGATTAATATCATCCATGTCATACAACTGCGTATAAGGCACATTTGCCTCCGCCAGCAACACATTCATGTGCCCCGGCATTCTCCCAGCAACGGGGTGAATAGCATACTTGACATCAACGCCCATTTTTTCTAACTGATCTGACAATTCCCGGACGCTATGTTGCGCTTGGGCAACTGCCATACCATAACCAGGTACAATTACCACAGAACGGGCATAACCCAACATCATCGCCCCTTCTTCAGGATCAATGCTGCGAACAGTTTGATCAGTTGCACCACCACTAGCAGCAGCACCACCAGAACTAGAACCTGTACCAAAAGCGCTGAACAGCACACTAAATAAGGAGCGGTTCATCGCCTTACACATAATCTCAGTAAGGATTAAGCCAGATGCTCCCACTAAAGCACCAGCGATGATTAACATATTGTTCATCACCACGAACCCAGCAGCCGCCGCCGCCACACCTGACAAGGAGTTCAACAGCGAGATTACTACTGGCATATCGCCGCCACCAATGGGGATGACGAACATCACGCCCAATACTAATGAAACGCCAACCACTCCCAAGAATATGGGTAAGCTATCTGGTGTGATGATTAAATAGGCACTACCTACGATATAAGCACCCAGAAGCAAGAGGTTAAATGGTTGCTGGAATGGAAACGTAATCGGAGAACCGCTAATTAAACCTTGCAATTTCGCAAAGGCTAAAAAACTACCCGTGAAGGTAACACCACCGATTAACACGTCCAATAGCATGGAAATGTTTACATCAAGGGGTATCGGCTGAGAACTATCTAATAACCGCCAGAATTCGGCAACGGCTACTAGCGCCGAAGCTGCACCACCCAAACCGTTGAGTAAACCCACCATTTGGGGCATTTCGGTCATTTGGACTTTGTAGGCTACGATCGCACCAATTCCCGATCCAATCGCCAAGCCCAACAATATCATCTCGTAATTCAACACATGCTGATCGAGCATTGTCGCCACAATTGCCAGTAGCATCCCCACAGCCGCAACGAGATTACCGTTTCTCGCTGTAGCAGGCGATCCCAGCTTTTTCAAGCCCAGAATGAATAACGATGCAGCGACTAAGTACGTCAGCTGAATGCCAGTTGGTAAAAAGTCGCTCACGCTTTAATCTCCTTCTTCTTGAACATTTGCAACATTCTGTCAGTCACTAAAAAACCGCCTACAACGTTGATTGTCGCCAGTACCACAGCAATCAAACCGAGAATTACTGACACACTCGTATCTCTCGCACCAGCAGCAACTATTGCTCCAAGTACCGCAATCCCAGAAATCGCGTTTGAGCCTGACATTAACGGTGTGTGTAGAGTCGGTGGGATTTTGTTGATGACTTCAAAGCCGATAAAAGATGCCAAAACAAATACAAACAAAGCAGCAAGTAATGCCTCTGTCATGAAATCAAAACTCCTTTAATTAATTGGGCATTAGGCATTGGGCATTGGGCATTGGGCATTGGGGAAAGAATTCTTATAACTCCTAACTCCTAACTCCTAACTCTTAACTCCCCATTCCCCGTTCCCTAATTAACCGCCGGTTGTTGAGTATTCAAAGCTTGTAGCGCATCCCGCACTCGTTGATTGCGAATTTCACCTGCGTGGGTAACGCAAGCTGCATCAACGATGTCGTCGCCAAAGTCCACCTGCAAAGCTTTGTCTTTAATTAGCAATTGCATCAACGATGTTACGTTCTTGGCATACAATTGGCTGGCGTGAATTGGCATCGACGATGGGAGATTGATGGGGCCGATAATTGTTACACCGTTCCAGACAATATCTTTGCCGGGTTCGGTGCAAGCGCAGTTACCACCTTGTTCAGCAGCCAAATCCACAATCACGGAACCTGGTTTCATTTGTGCCACCATTTCTTCTGTAACTAGCCGTGGTGCTTGTCTCCCAGGAACTTGGGCTGTAGTAATAACTACATCAGAATTTTTGACGTGTTCGGCGACAACTTCTTGGGTGCGTTGTTTGCTAGCCTCAGAAATTTCCTTAGCGTAACCACCAGCAGCAACGGTTTCTTCTTCTAATTTGACTTCAACGAATTTTGCCCCTAAGCTTTGCACTTCTTCTTTGACGGCGGGACGGATATCAAAGGCTTCTACCACTGCTCCCAAACGTCTGGCGGTGGCGATCGCTTGCAATCCCGCTACACCAGCACCCATAATAAATACTTTCGCTGGAGCGATCGTCCCTGCGGCTGTGGTTAACATTGGGAAATATTTCGGTAATGCAGCTGCGGCAATTAATACAGCCTTGTAACCTGCTAATGAAGCTTGCGAGGACAAAGCATCCATACTTTGCGCCCTGGTAGTACGGGGGATCATTTCCATACTCAAGGCTGTGATTTTCCGATTTGCTAGTTGCTGTGCTACAACAGGATTTCCCAAGGGATTGAGGAAACTGAGTAAAACAGCCCCTTCCTTTAGCAAATCAATTTCTGAGCGTCCATCTTCTCGTTCTTGCGGTGGGCTAACTTTCAACAGAATATCTGTTTCGCCCCATAATTTGGCAGTATCGCTGATTATTGTGGCTCCTGCGGCTTCATAGTCAGAATCGCCAAAAAATGATCGTTCTCCTGCACCTGTTTCTACCCAAACTTCCAAACCTTGTTTTACCAATCGGGTAACGGTGTCAGGAATTAATGCCACACGACGTTCACAAACTTCAATTTCTTTAGCAACTGCTATTCTCATGAAATCTCCTGAAGATAAATACCTAATTTCTGCCAAGTAAGCGATTGTCTAGATGAGGCGTGTCCCGCACTCATAGTACTTAGGCAGCAACATCAGCCATGAATTTTACTTGTAGATTGAACAAAAGAAACTTTCCTCTCCCACTCTTAGCTATCCAGGCAAAGCCTGACTTTGCCGCTCGCAGATGTCATATTTTTAGATAGTTGCAAACAGGGTTACGTATTGCACATCCTAAATTGATTCCCAAATTTTGCATCTTTATCTTCAGCTTATTTTCGGGATTGAGAAATTTTGGTATTCCTTTCTTATAGAGTAATATTGACCAAATTTTGAAAGCTTTATAATTTCCCAATCAAATTTTAATGATTACGACTTCGATTCCAACTTATTTTAATCAATTTAGCCCAATTTAACTGGCGATCGCTGATGGCACACCTCAATTTTTATAACAAAATTCTCAAATTTAGATACACTTATACATATTTAGAAACACAATCCAATCCCCACTGTGTTTATATTGAGTTACAAATTTGACCAACCTAGTCATCAAATCAGCACTCTGTAAGGGTAATGAAGTAAATCGAGTATATGGTAAATTTATAACTAAGTAATTTTGCTGCCACTCAAAGCTCAGTGAGGATGGCACTTATTTTTGTGATGGAACGTCAATTGTCAGGAAGTCAGTAGTAAAGTTTAGTAACGAATACTAACACACAGTTATTTTAGATAACAGATTTATATTTTGGTAGAGGAAGCCTGATTATGCGACGTTTACTTTCTGCTTTAGCCGTGACTAGCTTTTTGGTTACTGGATTACCAGCCTTGACTTGGGCACAAAGTTTACCTGGATTTACCCTATTTAGCGGCGTCAAACAAGAAAATCAGCTGCCCTTTAGGTTAGATTTTGGTGGACAAGCCAATGGGTGGGATCGATATATATTAAGGATTCCAGCCCAAAAAATGAAATTGGCTGTTGGTCAATTTGCCATTACCTACCCTGATTATTACAAAGGAACTTTCGACCCGAAAAAAATTGAAGTCCGAGTCAAAGGCAAAGCAGTTCCGCTTTCTGAGGTGAAGTGGGACAAAGAAGGTAAGCTGATTAATATTTTTCCCCAAGAGCCAGTACCAGCAGGTAGTGGAGTTGAGGTAGTTTTATCTAACGTGAAAAACCCAGCCTTCGGCGGAGTTTACTATTTTCGCTGTCAAGTCCTCTCCCCTGGTGATGTGCCACTATTGCGCTACATGGGAACATGGATTTTGAGCATCAATTAACTTTGGGGAGTGGGGAGTGGGGAGTGGGGAGTGGGGAGTTAGGAGTTATGAGTTATGAGTTATGAGTTATGAGTTAGGAGTTTTATCTCCCTCCTGCCTCAATGCCCCATTCCCTATTCCCTAATAAAGTAATACAATTAGAGATTGTGAGTTTTTATAAAAATCACCTAAGAGGAGAAGAGTATGAAAAGAACACTGGGCGGTACTAGCCGTAAGAGAAAAAGAACCTCTGGTTTCCGTGCCAGAATGCGGACACCAGATGGCAGAAACGTGATTAGCGCTAGGAGAAAAAAAGGGCGCCACCGTTTGAGCGTTTAGGGAATATTAAGCTAAAAGAACATCTGTGGCTTTGCCTAAAGCAAATCGGCTAAAATCCCGCAAGGATTTCCAGGCAGTTTTCCGGGAAGGAATTCGGCGTAATGGCTCTTATTTAACATTGAGAGCCTTAAAGCCGTTATGTTCAACAAAACCTTCTTTGTCCACTACCACCCAGACAACACAAGCAACTGATTCAGTACATCTTGCCAGCACGCGGATTGGCATTTCCATCAGCACAAAAGTCAGCAAAAGGGCAGTGGTTCGCAACCGAATTAAACGGCAAATTGCTTCTGCTTTATATAGCTTGCTGCCCAAATTATCACCAGGATGGCGGCTAGTGTTCATTGTCAAACCCACAACAGCAGAATCTAAGTGCGTAAGCCCACAATTTCTGCAAGAATTAGAGCAGTTGTTGGCACAAGCTGAGGTGTTCGATGGGAATTCGTGAAGATGTTTATTATGAAGGCGGCCCCCATATTGGGGATTTAATTGTCAACCTGTTGATTGGGCTAACCATTGTCGGGATACCATTAACAGTTGGGGCAATTGTCAGAGCATTGTGGCTGCGTTTCCGCATCACCGATCGCCGGATTACCGTGACGGGAGGTTGGCAGGGACGCGATCGCACTGACATAATCTACTCAGAAATTGTCAAAGTCGTCACAGTCCCCCGTGGCATTGGCTTGTGGGGAGATATGGTACTAACCCTAAAAAACGGCAGTCGTCTCGAATTACGGGCAATTCCTAAGTTTCGGGAAGTTTATGACTACATCAACGAAAGAATTGCTGCGAAAAATCCTGAATATAGCGCCGCTGCTAACAAGTGATGGGAGTAGGGAGTAGGCTTGCCGTGAGCGTAGCCGAACGGGAGTAGGGAATACAAAATTTACTCAGAATAAAATCCAAAGTTAAGAACTTCCCACTTACCAAAAACTACATACTACTCCCAATTCCCCATTCCCCACTCCCTTTTTTGGGATGTGCGGCTATCCGTAGCGAAGGGAAGTCGCACATAATTTATGATTTAGATAAATTAGATTCAGTTTACAGTACCTCAGGTTGAATTCAGAATAATGGATTTTGGTATCGGCTTTCTCTCGAACAACGTGATGCTGCCAATCATAGATTTCTTCTATGGTATTGTGCCTAGCTACGGATTGGCGATCGTTGCTTTGACCCTGATAGTCCGCTTCGCGCTCTATCCCCTGAGTGCTGGCTCAATTCGTAACATGCGGAAAATGCGAATTGTACAACCTCTGATGCAGAAGCGGATGGCAGCAATCAAAGAGCGCTATAAGGATGAACCGCAAAAGCAGCAGGAGGAAATGGTCAATGTTCAAAAAGAATTTGGCAACCCCTTGGCAGGGTGTTTTCCATTACTAGTGCAAATGCCGGTTTTATTAGCGCTGTTTGCCACTTTGCGGGGTTCGCCTTTTGCAAGTGCTAACTACAGCGTTAACCTGCAAATCCTTCCCGCAGAACAAATCGAACAAATTCAACCCCAAGCCTTTGCCACTGCTCCTCAAAATATTTACGTTGCTGATGGAGAACACGTTAAAGTAGCTGCCATCCTTCCTAGTGGTAACAAACTAGCGGTGGGAGAACAAACTAAGATCCAATATCAGACCATTGAGGGCAAACCATTTCAAGTACTCTTAGCAGAACACCCAGAAAATAAGCTCATTCCTGATTGGAAAATTACCAAAGGTGAAGATAGGATAAAAATTGATGCCCAAGGCAATGTAGAAGCATTGCAGCCCGGAGAAGTCACTATTCAAGGGACAATTCCTGGACTAGCAGCAGACAAAGGCTTTCTATTTATTGATGCCTTAGGCAGGGTTGGTGCAACTGATCCAGATGGCACAATCCACTGGGATATCGTCGCCATGATCGTCTCCTTTGGAATCAGCCTTTATGTTAGCCAAATGCTTTCTGGGCAAAATTCCAGTGGTGGCAATCCGCAGCAAGATACAGTTAACAAAATCACTCCAGTTATTTTTTCTGGGATGTTTTTGTTCTTCCCCTTACCAGCCGGGGTGCTGATGTATATGGTGATTGGTAACATTTTCCAAACTGCACAAACTTATCTTCTCTCCCGCGAACCTCTACCAGAAGAACTGCAAAAAATCGTAGAAACCCAGGAGAAAGAAGCAGTAGTCGCAGAACAAAAGGCATTGCCATTTGAACCAAAAAGTGCTAAGAAAAAGGCGACAGGGGGATCATGAGCAATATTCCCATGCAGCGAGGTCAGCAGTGGTTAAAATCCCTGCTGGAACTCACTGGGATACCTGCTGAGATTCAGGGTCATTTAGAAGCTGCCCAATCTCAAGAGGGCGATTCCCCAGAACCAGATAACTACTGGTTAACAATTGACCAAACTAATTTGACGACAGAACAAATACAGGTCTTAATTGGTGCTGATGGTTCTGTGTTAGATGCAATTCAGTATCTAGCAAATTCGGTTTTAAACCTAAGCCAACCCCCGGAAGACCAAGCCTCTTACACCATTGAGTTAAATGGCTACCGGGTTAAAAGAGAAGCCGAAATTCGCGCACTAGCAGAAGCAGCAGCCGATGAAGTGCGCTTTTCTGGTAGAGAAGTGGAAATCAAATCCCTCAGTTCTGCTGAACGGCGGCAAATCCATACCTTCTTGAAGGAATTTGGAGATTTAGAAACCTTCAGTCGCGGTAAAGAGCCGCATCGTCATCTGGTTGTCCGTCCAGCTTCGTTGGAAGAAGAGAGACGCGATTAATCGCGTCTGTACAAGGGTTAATTGAAAGCTCAATATAATTTCAAAATTTCTCTTGTTCCTAAAAGCTAAAATAAAGATGTAGTATCAGTATTATTGCTGATAATGACCATTCATTTTCGTGAGGATGTCTCACAAATCCTATGGACGCAATTTATATTCCGCAGCTAACTAGAGCATCGGAGCGGACAGAGGAAGTTCAGGTTCAGGAATTTTTGCCTGGTCTGGAAACGTTGACGCCAGTTCGCGGTCGTGTGCGTGTGCAGCATCATGGCAATTACCTGGAAGTCTCCGCTCAGGCAGAAACAATTATTACTTGTACCTGCAACCGATGTTTGCAGCAATACAATCGACGTTTAGGGCTTGATACGAAGGAAATCATCTGGTTAGACGAAACTGCAAATCAGGTAAATGACTTGCCCTTAGAACGGGAAGTGATTATGGAAGAGTTGCTGGAAACCCTGCCGCCCGATGGTTATTTTTATCCCAATGAATGGCTGTATGAGCAAATGTGCTTGGCAGTACCTCTGCGCCAACTGTGCAGTAGGAATTGTCCAGGTATTCCTGTAAGTACTACTGTTGATAGTTCTGATACTTCTGATAGTTCTGAAACTCCAGTTGATAATCGGTGGGCTTCTCTGGAAGCACTGAAAAAGCAACTTCCAGGATAGATAGGTTATACCAATTCAATTAATGATTGCAACACATACTAGGGTAAGGACGCGATGAATCGCGTCTCTACAAATGGTCTATTTGTCGCATTCTTTTTTCAAATTGGTATTACTTTCTATTTGGTTAACGCCCGACTAATAAATAGTGCGTTGATTCCAACAACCCCCCTTAAGAAGGGCAGCAAAACCCCTCAAAGTCCCCCTTTTTAAGGGGGTTTAGGGGAATATAGAACGTTTTGCTACCGAGAAGAGGACTTTTCAAACATCCTCTTGAGCAGATTTTAACTTTTCTTTTTGCTGGTCGTTTAAAGAATCTTCATTCTTAATGAAGCTATATTTGCTTTTATTTAATCCCTCTAATATTCTCTCTTTCTCTGATTTATCTTCTAGCGTTTGATCCTTGTTCATGTTGGGTTTTACTGCCGTTAAACCCAACCTACATTGATAGATTTTATTATAAATTATAAGTTATCACCCGAACTTTATATCACGATCAGGGACGCGGGTTAAAAATTATGTCGGCAATTGCCGTTAATTAAAAAATCTTGAATGCGATTGATAAATTCTTCTAACTCCGCGATTAAATCGACCATACCAGCAATCTCATGTTTGAGACTGAGTAGTTCTAGGTTCTCTGCCAATTGCCGCATAATTTTAGCTCCTATATTACCGCTAGAACCCTTAAGATGATGAGCTTCCCGTGCAATTGGCTCGAAGTCTTGGGTAGCGATCGCAGCTTTAATAGACTCTAAATGACCTTGGCTATCTTCTAAAAACACTTGCAATAGTTCTAACTCAAACTCTGTATTATTTTCTGAAAGTTCATGTAAGTGTTCCCAATCAATTGCTAGTTCGAGGAAATTTTTATCTTGACTATCTTCAGATGTTGGATCGGGAATAATTGCTGCCTGAGAAGTAATAATTATTTGACTCCAATGCTCTAGTATTGCTGCTAAATCTTTTTTATTTACTGGTTTACTTAAATAGTCATTCATCCCTGCATCTATACAGTTTTGTTGGTCTTCTTTCATCGCGTTAGCAGTGAGAGCAATTACCACAGGTTGCCGATGGCTAGCAAATGAACTTGCTGACCGACGACGAATTTCTCTTGTCGTTTCCAAACCATCCAAAATTGGCATTTGATAATCCATGAAAATCAATTCGTAAGGAATTTGCTCTAATACCTGCAAAACTTCTTGACCATTGGCGACAACATCAGCCTTATAGCCTAAGTTCTGGAGCTGCTTGACGATGACTTTTTGATTAACCAGATTATCTTCTGCTAGCAACAATTTTAATTTTGGCTTAGTCGAATCATCTATTGGTTCTGCCTGGATTGGCACAGACGGCTGCTCAATTTTATCAAACTGAGAGTTATCTAATTTTCCTTGGCTTTCTAAGATATTCATGATCGTGTCGAGTAACCGCGATGGCTTTACAGGCTTGACCAAAAAACTAGTAAATCCTATGTTTAGCGCCCTTTGTATTTCATCTCTTTGATTAGTGGAGGTCAACATAATTAAAGGGGTATCAGCAATAGCAGAGTTTGCCTTAATTTGTATCCCCAGCGTCATCCCATCTATTTCGGGCATTTGCATATCAATCACAGCAATATTGTATGGTACTCCCTGCTTGACACCTTGCTGTAAAGCTTGTAGGGCCGTAGTTGCACAACTAGCCTCATCTACGTGCATCCCCCAACGGGTAGCTTGGTGATAAATAATTTTGCGATTAGTCACATTGTCATCTACGACTAACAAACGCCGTTGATTGAGAAGCTGATGTTCCTGGTTGTGAGAAACAGATTGAGGCTGTTTGCTGAAAGGTAACTCAAACCAAAATTCCGATCCCTTACCTATTTGACTTCTAACCCCGATTTCTCCTCCCATCAAATTCACCAACTGTTTACAGATAGATAATCCCAAACCTGTACCACCATACTTACGTGTAATAGAAGCATCTACTTGGGTAAATGGTTGAAAAAGTTGATTTTGGTCTTGTGATGCCATACCAATTCCCGTATCTGTAATAGAGAATTTGATCATAGCTCTAGTGTCGTTTTCTGATTGCAATTCTGCTCGTACTATCACCTCACCAGTGTTGGTAAACTTAATGGCGTTACCTATCAAATTCATCAGAACTTGCCGTAGGCGATTAGCATCTCCTTGGAGATGAGTCGGGACATTGCGATGAATCAAGGCGGCAATTTCTAATCCCTTATGATGAGCTTGAGGAGCTAATAATTCTAAAACTTCTTCAACACAAATGGATAAGTCAAAATCCAGAGTTTCCAGCATCATTTCCCCAGCCTCCAGCTTGGATAAATCCAAAATCTCATTGATTAGATACAAAAGCGCGTCTCCACTCACACGAATTGTTTCTGCAAAATCTTGTTGTTCTGGAGTTAAGGGAGTGTCTAACAGTAAACCAGTCATTCCCAAAACAGCGTTCATGGGCGTGCGAATTTCATGGCTCATGTTTGCTAAAAAACTACTTTTGGCAACAGAAGCCAATTCAGCTTGTTGATGAGCAACTTCAAGTTCTTGCCGTTGTAGCGTTTCGGCTTCTAGTAACTTTGCTTGAGCTAAAGCAATGCCTATTTGATTGGATAATTCTCGTAAAAGTTCAATTTCCCAAGTTACCCATTGTCGGGGATGACTACATTGATGAGCAATGAGTAATCCCCAAAGTTCATCTTTGAGGATAATGGGGACAACAATATTAGCTTTCACAGCAAATCTTTGCAGTAATTCGATGTGGCAAGGTTGGATATTAGCTTGTTCGACGTCGGTAAAAGCTTGTATCCGTCCTTCACGGTATTTCTGGATGTAATTTTCCATGAAACAAGGGTCGATAATGTTCTCTCCCAAAACTGCGGGAAAGTTGGGAAGTACTGCCTCTTGAAGCGCAGTTAAAGAAGAATCAGATTCTAGCTGAAAGATTAATACACGGTCTGCTTTTATAAGCTTTTGCACCTCTGTAACGCTAGTTTTGAGGATTTCATCAATTTGTAAAGACTCACGAATTTTTAGGGTAATATTGGCTAACAATTTCGCTCGCAAGCTTTGCTGTTGCAATTCGTTTTCTGTTTGCTTTCGTTTGATAAACTGACCGATTTGATTACCAATAGATGTCATAATCTCCAGCAAATCTGCATCCTGTGGTTCCTGACTCTTATTCAAGAAAGTCATGACACCAATTATTGTTTTGCCACTACGGATGAGAAAACCACAAGCTGTATTAAATCCTACTTTGGTAGCAAGTTGCCCTCGCCGGAAGTTCTGCTCATTACCAATATCAGTGAGCCACACAGGTTCAGAGTTAGCCCAAATCTGCCCAGGTAATCCAATACCTTGAGCTAAAGTCGTTTGTCGAGTCAGGGCTTCAAACTCTTGTAATTCAGGAGATTTTTCACCATACCAAATATCAAAACAACGTAACACATTCGCTTGTTTATCCACTAGCCAAATCTCAGCCCAATCCCATGCTAAAGTCTCACAAATACCTTGCAAAATTTTGGGAGTAGCCTTACTAATTGTCATTGACTCACCTAAGGCACGGCTGATGGCATATTGTATATTTAAATACTGTTCAGAGCGTTTGCGATCGCTGATATCACGGCAAAGACAAATCAGTCCCCCATTCTCTAGCGCTGTTAGCGAAAGTTCTTGGGCGAATGTACTACCGTCGTTTTTTTTGGCAATCATCTCTCCATACCAGTAACCCTGTTCCATCACTACGGGAAAAACATTCTTCTCAAACCATTTAATCTCCTCTTGGTCGTAAAGCTCTTGCCAGGATTTACCTAGAAGTTCAGTAGTATTACTGTATCCAAAAATCTTGGCGTGAGCGTTATTAAGGTAAAGGTAGAGACCATTTTCATCACAAATAGCAATACCATCAGTTGCAGCTTCTATAGCCGTTAGTTGCTGTAGCAGATAAGACTCCGACTGTTGGCACTCAGTGATTTTACGAGATTTGAGCAAGTAGTAGGCCACTACAAAAATTATCAGACACAAGCAGATAGCGATCGCAAGTACAATCGGCATATTTTTGCCATCGTCAAAAGCAGCTGCCGATGAAGTTTGAATAATTTTATCCTGTAAAAATGCCTTGATTATTTCTGATTCGCTATTAAGTAATGATGTTTTCATAATTTGACTATTTAGATAAGTAGGTGGGCATTATTTGAGAAATAATGTCTCAATTTAATTAGCAGTCAGAGGTTGATGAAACAAATAGCCTTGACCAAATTCAAATCCTAGTGCCGCAGGGCATAATTAAAAATTAAAAATGAATACGGCATAAGCCTTTCATGGTTACTGAGCGGAGCCGAAGTATTGATTTGGAATGGATGGTTTATTGACGCTGTGCTGTAGGATAAAAAGTTGCTTTAATATAAGTTATATGCAATTTATTTTTTAATGTATAGTAAAAATACCCAAATTAAATAAATTAATTAATTAAGAAATATGATAGTTGCAAAATATTTTATTAGTTAAAAAGTGAAAAAAATTATCTAAAAGTTAACACAGACCTAACAGCGTCACCTCAAGTATTGTCTTGGTTCGAGCAGATGAATCAAGCACCTATTCCTGACAAGCAAATTTGGTGGCAATGTCAAACAACTTTCCCGAATATTCCAAAAAAATCCGTATATAAGGAGCTAATTATTACATTTTAGATGTTAGTGGAAATTCACTTGTTCCCAGCTTGCAGTAAATGCAAGGTTTGCGACTATGCTTATACTTAGATGTTTTATTCTCTGGTAAGAGCAAGTAACGAGAGATATATTCGTTTTTAGTTGTGAGACACAATACAAAGAAAGAACAATATAGATAATAACTAATAACCACAGCTATATATGAACTTCCGTGAAGAGTTTAAACTGCTGCTACGCGCCCGCTACCCCTTGATTTATATTCCCACTTATGAGGAAGAACGGGTAGAAGCAGCTATCCGGGAAGAAGCAACCAACCAGGGTAATCGCCCAGTGTATACTTGGGATTTTGTCGATGGCTACCAGGGAAACCCCAATGATGTTGGGTTTGGGCGACGTAACCCGTTGCAAGCTTTAGAATTTATCGAAAAATTACCAGCTTCCGCGCCTGCGGTATTGATTCTCCGAGATTATCATCGCTTTTTAGATGATGTAGCGATCGCACGCAAACTCCGCAATCTTTCCCGACTCCTGAAGTCGCAACCAAAAAATATTGTCCTATTGTCGCCGCGCATCGCCATTCCTGACGATTTAACGGAAGTGCTGACAGTCGTCGAGTTTCCCTTACCCGCCGCCCCAGAAATTAAAACTGAGGTGGAACGCTTACTACAAAGTACTGGTAACTCCCTTTCTGGCAAAGTTTTAGATGATTTGGTGCGTTCTTGTCAAGGGCTTTCGATGGAACGGATTCGCCGGGTTTTGGCAAAAGCGATCGCTACCCACGGTGAATTGCAACCAGAAGACGTGGATCTTGTTTTGGAAGAAAAGCGCCAAACTATCCGCCAAACCCAAATCTTGGACTTCTACCCCGCCACTGAGCAAATTTCTGATATTGGTGGACTGGATAACTTGAAAGACTGGTTGATTCGGCGGGGAGGCTCATTTACTGATAAGGCGCGACAGTACGGATTACCGCACCCCCGTGGTTTAATGTTGGTGGGTATTCAGGGAACTGGTAAATCGTTAACGGCAAAAGCGATCGCTCATCACTGGCATTTACCTTTGCTACGTCTGGATGTGGGAAGGTTATTTGGTGGTTTGGTGGGTGAATCAGAATCTCGGACTCGCCAAATGATCCAAGTAGCTGAAGCCCTTGCTCCCTGTATTTTGTGGATTGATGAAATAGATAAAGCCTTTGCTGGACTTGGTAGCAAAGGTGATGCAGGAACAGCCAGCCGTGTGTTTGGTACTTTTATTAACTGGCTAGCCGAAAAAAGCTCACCCGTTTTTGTTGTCGCCACCGCCAACGACATCCAAGCTTTACCGCCGGAAATGCTCCGTAAGGGGCGATTTGATGAAATTTTCTTTGTGGGATTGCCCACCCAAGAAGAGAGAAAAGCAATTTATGATGTTCATTTATCCCGATTGCGCCCCCATAACTTAAAAAGTTATGACATCGAAAGGTTAGCTTATGAAACGCCCGATTTTTCTGGGGCAGAAATTGAGCAAACTTTAATTGAAGCGATGCACATTGGATTTAGCCAAAACCGCGACTTTGCTACTGATGACATTTTAGAAGCAGCCAGTCAGATCATCCCCTTGGCGCGAACTGCTGTAGAGCAAATTCAGCAACTCCAAGAATGGGCTGCTGCTGGGAGAGCGCGTTTAGCATCGAAACACAACCCTTTAAGCGATCGCCTCCGGCGCACTACGTGAATGCATTCAGCAGTCGTTACAATAATTGATTAGTTAATAATTATTAGTCAATAGTCAACAGTTAATCATGAATTACTATTGACTATTGACCACTGGTGATCAGGTTTTAAATATGTTGTCTGGCTTAATAAAGTTTATCCTTGGATTTTTCTTAGCGATCGCTGTGCTAATCGGTGGCGGCGTTGCAATTGGACTCTATTTCATGAATCGTACCGGCATACCCCCTGCCAAACCCGTTTTTTCCAACGATAGTCCCTCAGTGAAAGCCCAAGCTCCCAAAGCAACTGAGCCTGGAGGAGCTAAACCCACTCTTACACCTGGGACAAAGGCTGAATCGTCTCCAAGCCCAACCTCCACTTCTACAGAATCACCAAAGGCTACCCCATCATCAAAACCATTGCCATCGGGAGCTTACCGAGGGCGTGTTACTTGGGCTGAAGGCTTGAGTTTGCGATCGCAACCAAATCCAGAAGCTGAAAAGATTGGTGGGGTTACTTTTAATCAAAAAATTATTATCTTGGAAGAAAACCAAGATAAATCCTGGCAAAAGATTCGTTTGGAAGGTAGCGAACAAGAAGGTTGGGTAAAAGCAGGTAATACTCAAAAAGTTGATGAAAAACCAGAAGATACAGAACAACCAGAGCGATAACAATAATTTACAACTTTTCCATAAATAAATTTATAGGACTAGCCCTTTCAAGGTGACTCGTAAAATAAGATTGTTTTTTCTCAGCGCTCTCTGTGCCTAGTAAGGTTTAGAAGTAGTTTATTGAACCACAGAGACACAGAGAACACAGAGTTAAGAGCAGGACTTACGCATTAAGAAAAGCCTGAAAACTTCCTATTTTAGATAATTCACATCACGACGCATTTGTACAGTAGACACGTCCTAATTTAGTTGCTCTGAAACCCTTGCAAGAGCCTGACTTTTCACGTTGTGTGGAAAAGTCCACGAAAAACCTAACCCCCTAACCCTCTTCCCGACACTCTAAGGGGGAAAATTCAAAGTCTCTGACGCCACATGCTTCAAGTCGGCAGAGCCGCCCAACGCAGTGGCTCCTCCTTAAAGGATGAGAGAAATAGAAGTGAGGTTTTCCAGATGACCTGAATTGTCAGTTGCAAGAGCAGCTGCCCTCCCCCCTGCCTCTTCTGGTTAATTACTTATCAACGAACCATACGCAAAACCAACACAACACAGAGCAAGCCGTATAATTTAGGTGTAGTCATAACTTGAAAAAAACAAGTGGAAACAGGGGTAAATAGCTATTCAACCAAGCTTGCCTCAGTCTACGAGGCATCCGAAAACGTCAAGGTTATTCCTAGTGTAGGTAATTTAAAATTAAAGAATTTGAAAAAGTTATCTAGTGGTGCGGCGATGCGTCTTTTATCCGTGGCACTGATTACGTGGCTCCTGAGTATTGCTGGACAAGCTTTAGCACTTCAGAAAATCGGAAGTAATGGCGCTGAAGTCAGCAGTACCCAGAGGTGTTTGAAAAAGTTAGGCTACTTTAACGGCCCAGTAAGTGGCAAGTTTGCTAGCTTGACTCAGAATGCTGTGATCAAATTCCAGCAAGCCAATAGAATAACTGCTGATGGTGTTGTGGGTGCTAGTACTCAAACAGCCTTGCAACGAGCATGTCAAGGTAGAACTTTTAGCAGGAATACCAGTGGTGATCAATATCCTGTTCTCTCTCAAGGCAAAACTGGTGCAGCCGTAACAAGGTTACAACAACGTTTGCGGCAGTTAGGCTACTTGAATGCTAATCCCACTGGGAATTTTGGCCCAATGACTAAAGATGCTGTAATTGCATTCCAGCGAAATTATCGCATATCTGCTAACGGGATTGTGAATCAACAAACTTGGAACGCACTACTGGGTTCCTCTTCGACTCCAGGCAGATCAAAGCTTTCTACTCAACAAGTGAAAGAATTACAAGTGCGTTTGCGGCAGCTAGGTTATTTTAATACTGCTGCTACTGGGAATATTGGCCCAATGACCAGAGATGCTGTAATTGCATTCCAGCGAAATAATCGCTTACCTGTTGATGGCATCGCTAATGCCCAAGTTTTAGAGTCAGTGCGTAGAGCCTCGACTGGTGGATATGTTGCTCAACAACAAACCAGAAATTATCTGACTGTAGGCGATCGCGGAGATAATGTCGCATTAGTTCAACAGCGTTTATCGCAGTTGGGTTTCCCTAATAGCAATCCTGATGGCGTTTTCAGCAATTACACCAGAGAATCTGTGATTGCATTCCAGCAATCATCTCGCCTGAATCCTACTGGAAATGTAGATTGGCAAACTTGGGGAGCATTAGGGTTGAATAGCTCGAATGTGGAGAATTCTCCTGAGACTAATGGTTATGTATTTGCTGAGACTAATGACTATGTAGCACCTCAAAATAATCGCTATTTACCTCCTACTAATAACGTAGTGCCTGTTATCAATGGCAACACATTAGTTGCTAATAATCCCTACAGAGTAATAGTGCCAATTTCCAATAATGATACTCTCAGTAAAGTGCAACAATATATACCTGATGCTGTCACGGAGCAATCACATTTAGGGGATTATGTGAATGCTGGGGCATTTAGCGATCGCGCCCAAGCAGAAACGCTATCAAAAATGCTCCGTTCTTATGGTTTGGATGCACGCGTTAAATTTAATTAAATTGACAAACTCAACTGCGAACCTTCTTGAGTTTTATTAACCTCAATCCTGGCTTGGAAAGCTTCTTTGAGGTGGGGCATGTGAGTTACAGTGAGGATGCAAGCAAAATCGGAAGCGATCGCATTAATCGCTGCAATCAAGCGATCGCATCCTTCGGCATCTTGTGTACCAAAACCCTCATCCACAATCAACAATTGCAACGCCGCCCCCGCCCGTTGCGCTAATAATTTCGCCAAAGCCAAACGGATGGCAAAGTTAATTCTAAAGGCTTCTCCACCAGAGTAAGTTTCATAAGATCGCGTTCCTCTAGAATCGGCGATTAAAATATCTAGAGTGTCTATCAGCTTGGCATTTTTCTTGGTTGATTTAGCACTACGTCCAGCTTTTTGAGTAATAAATTGTACATGAAACTGATTACCACTCAGCCGCGAAAGTAGTTGATTTGTCTCGGCTTCCAGTTGCGGTAACACATTTTCAATCATCAGTGCTTGGATACCATTTTTACCAAAAGCTTGCGTTAATTCCTGATAAACACGATATTCCTGCTTACAAGATTGTAATTGCTGCTGCTGTTGTTCATACTGAATTTGCAGCGTTTCTAGTTGATGCGCCAACTGTTCTAAACGCCCTAACTTGGCAATTTGCTCATCGAGTTGGCGTCTGCGGATTGCTAACTGCTGCTCTAAAGCTTGAATTTGGGCAGATGGGTTAGCTGTTGCTTGTAGTTGCTGGATAATGCTTTCGATTTGTCCGCCAAGTTTTTGCCGTTCCGTTACTCTGGCGCTTCTGGAATCCTCCAACTCTTGCAATCTCGTCTGGAGTTGCGGATATTGCTGCTGGGCTGACAGCAGTTGTTGATACCGCAAATGCCAAGATTGAGCTTGGCGGACAGCCATACGTAGATTGTTGTGCTGTTCGGAACTGTAGCCAATTTCGGTAATGTGACGCTCAAGAGCCGCGATTTGTTTAGCACATTCAGAATCAATCTGATCCTGCTGGATTTTGGCTTGTAATTGAGCAATTTGGGATTGTAATTCTGGTTTTCGGGCTAATAGTTGCGCTTGTCGCTTAGTAGCATCCTTAATCTGCTGGAGTTTAATTTCTGCCCAGCGCCACCGCTCAACTTCACTCCGGGCGAGGGCGTGGTCTTGTTCATTATAATTAACCTGTTGTAAATATTGGTCTAGCTGCCGGAGTTCGGCTTGTTTATCGGGAGCGTAATCACCAGCTTGGAGCGATCGCTCTAAATGTTGTTTTTCAGCAGCAATTTGTTGTAACTGTTGTTGCACATCAGTTGTAGCTTCTAACTGGGCTGCCAACTGTCCCCGTTGTTCGCGTAAACCATCATAACCCGCTAATTGTTGCGAAATTTCCCGATATTCCTGCCTAAGTACCTGAATTTCTCTATCTGACACAGCCATTTGTTCTCGCACTACCCAAAACTGCCCTTGAGTATCCTCTATCTCAGCCTGGGTTTTTTCTACCACCCGACTCCAGTGATGTTCATCTAAAGGACGTTCGCATAATGGACAAAGTGCTTCAGGATTTTGCAGCATTTGCAATTTCTGCTCTAATTCTCCCAGCAGTTTTTCATAGTCGCGTTGATGAGCTTGCAAACGTTCGATAAAGTGCCGCCTTTCTTGCCCTTTTTCTTGGACTCGTTGTAAATAAACCCGCTTTTTCTCCAGTTCTTCAATCTGGATTGCCACATCCATCACCGCTTGTTGCAGTTGCGGTTGGCGGCGGTGCTGGCGTTGCAATTGGTTCTCAGTACTTTGGAGTTGTTCAAGTCGCGCTACTAAACCAGCATGAGTGCGATCGAGTTGGCTTTGCAAAGTTGCTCGTTGTTGCAACAAGGGAGTAACTTGCATTTGCAGTTGATCTAAACGAGCAACATGGTGACGAGCTGCGGTTAGTTGTGACAAAGCAGCTTCTACTTCACCTGATTTAGTCAGAGTTTGCTGAATATCTCGCTCTTGTTGCTGCAAAGCTTCAATTTGGGCTTGGGCTTGTTGCAGTTGCCGTTCTATTTCGTGAATTTGTTTGGTAAGCTGTTGTTGCTTTTGTTGGCGAGTTTGTTGGGCGCGAGTATATTCTTCAAATTTGGTAGCAAAAGCTTCTTCTTGAGATTGGAGACTTTGATATTGGGCGTATCCAGCTTTAATTTCAGTTTCTTGATGTAATATTTTTTCTAAATCTGATAGCTGAGAGCCAATAGCTGATTGTTCTTGTTGAAGGCGATCGCAATCTTGGGTAAGATTTTGGTATTGCTGCTTTACAAAGCTGAGTTGTTGTTCCCAATTTTGGCGCTGGTGCTGGACAACTTGCAAACTTTGTAATTGAATATTATCAAAGGCTTGTACTTGTTGCAGTTGATTGAGTTCGGCTTCTAACTCGACTCTTTGCGCTTGGGTTGTCTCGCGTTGTTGCAACTGAATTTTAATCGACTCCAAAGAACGCTCTAACTCTACTGCCCTGGCTTTGAACTGACGAGAAGATTCCTTTGCCCGTTCTTCCAAATCATCATACTGATTGAGTTTCAACAACTCCGCTAAAATTTCTTTGCGTTCCGTCGGGCGTTTGAGCATAAACTCATCTGCACGCCCTTGACGTAAGTAAGCAGAATTAATAAATGTATCATAATCGAGCTTGATATGTTCTAGAATCAAATCTTGGGTTGCTCTTACCCCTTTGCCAGTGAGTGAGCGAAACCCAGATGGTATTTCTATTTGAAATTCAAGAACGCTAGTACCTCCCCGAATTCGGGTACGAATCACGCGATATTTTTGCTGGTTACTTTGAAAAGTAAAATCAACCCGAACTTCTTTCGCCCCAGAATAGATCACATCATCTTCAGCAGTGGCGCGGCTTTCACCCCAAATTGCCCAAGTGATTGCTTCCAAAAGTGAAGATTTACCCGCACCATTGGAACCCGAAATACAAGCCGTATGCAAACCACGAAAATCTAAAGTTGCATCACGGTAACTAAGAAAGTTTTTGAGGATAAGTTGTACTGGGATCATTCACGCTATAGCGCCACATCTACTTTTAATAGTTAACAGTACAGATGCACTGTTTGTTAGTTTAGCTATCTAGATATCAGGTTTCTAGTCTTGAAGACATCAATTTTACAAAATTTAACAATAGGTTGAGTAAATTTTTCTTGTTGCATGAAAAAGTTTTGCTGTCTTTGGAGAAAAATAAAACTTCTGTGGAGGTTTGTTGTTATTTTTGCCTCTTATCTGAGAGAAAAACATTTATAGAAGAGTGGCAATACTTTGAAAATCGTGTTGAGGTACTTCAAAGTCGTGTTGGGGTACTTCAAAGTCGTTTTGAGGTACTCCAAAGTCGTGTTGGGGTACTCCAAAGTCGTTTTGAGGTACTTCAAAGTCGTTTTGAGGTACTTCAAAGTCGTTTTGAGGTACTTCAAAGTCGTTTTGAGGTACTTCAAAGTCGTTTTGAGGTACTTCAAAGTCGTTTTGAGGTACTTCAAAGTCGTTTTGAGGTACTTCAAAGTCGTTTTGAGGTACTCCAAAGTCGTTTGAGGTACTTCAAACTTTGTCGCACCGCGATCAAATACACAGGTGCGTAGGCGTAGCCCACACTTCGGCAAGCTCAGTGACCACCGTAAGCATCGCTTTCATAAATCTCCACAAACAAAGTGATGTCTACAACGGACTACGCCTACACTTGATTTTTAAAACAGTCGCTACAAATCTTCAAAATCTACGCAGTATTGAGATGATTGGGCTAAATTTCGCCTCAAAGTAAAAGAATCAAGGTGATAGGGGAAAAAGGGTTAATATACTTAGTAAAAATGTATGTATATTTCTGAGATAGACATCATAAACCAATGGATATAGCTCTAATCGTTAAATTTCTTGCTCCCTGTCTGCCATTTCTGTTAAATGTGGGTAATAAAGCTGTAGAAGGGGCATCTCAAAAAGTAGGTGAAGATGTTTGGAATAAAGCCAAGGCGATTTGGGGAAAGTTACATCCCAGAGTAGAGGCTAACGCAGACGCAAAAAAAGCAGCCGAAGCCGCAACCAAAAATCCAGGGGATGAAGATTACCAAGCAGCGTTCCGGGCGCAATTAAAAGATATTTTAAACTCTGATACAGCATTGGCAGAAGAGATAGCCGAGATTTTGCAAGAAACAAAATCTGCTGATAGTTCTGTTAGTCTCAATGCTCAATCTTACGATGAAAGTATACAGATAAATACAGCCGGTAACGTTAATAATCCAAATTATGACTTGAGTAAGAATATCAACAGCCCAAAGTAACCACCAATATTGCTGTTTTTGGTGCTGCACAGCAAGAAATATTGGAGTTGCTAGAACGCAGCACCAAAGTAGAATCGCCTGGGATTCTCAAAGCAGGGAATCCCGGTAAAAGTTTGGCTTACTGGCAAGGAAGAACAGCAGAAATCGCCCAAATACAGCAATGGTTAACTGATAAAAATACCTTTTTAATTGGCATAGAAGGCATCGGTGGCACAGGTAAATCGATGCTGGCTACGAAAATTTATGATGAAATTAAGGGTTTCCCCAAGCGATTTTGGGCTGATGTCAGTAATGGGGCAGGTTTTAGCGATTTAGCCCGCCAAGTCCTCAGTGAATTTGGCTTTCCGGTTCCAGAACAAGAAGCGCAGTTAGTAGAGGCGCTAGTTGGGTGTTTACGTTCTGGACAATTTTTACTGATCATTGACAACCTGGAGAGTTTATTACAGCCAGATAGACAGTGGGGAAATCTGTTCTACGGCGACTTTTTCCAAGCATGGGTGGAACATGGCAGTAATAGTAAAGTGTTAGTCACCACCAGGGAAAGACCAGAATTAAAAGGCTTTGAGTGGCTACCCCTAAAAGGTTTGCAAGTAGATGAAGGGGTAGCACTGTTAACTGTATTAGGCATTCGCGGAGATTTAACGCAGTTTGTGGAATTAGTAGATGGGCATCCTCTACTGTTGAGATTGGTAGCAGACTTATTAAAGGCAGAATATTCACAAGACCCGGACTTAAGTAGGTTAGCAGATTTAGGCTTAGGGAATTTGCGGCAATTGTTGACAGATTCCCAAGTGGTAGGTATCCATCACCGGGAAAATGTGGGGATGGTTTTGGTGTTGGATGCCAGTTTTGAGCGGTTGAATGAGTTACAAAAAGCGTTATTGCTGAATATTAGTGTTTATCGTGGTGCGGTTGAGAGTGCCGCAGCCGTGGCAATGTTGCCGGGAAGTTCAGAAACAGAGATTGAGAGAGAATTAAGAAATCTGGTTAAGCGTTCTTTGTTGGTAGAAAAACTCAATGGTAAGCGGCGATTTGAGTTTCAGCCCGTGGTTTTGGAATATGTGCGGTATCAGGCTGGCGATCGCACAGAGGCGCATCAACGAGCCATTGATTATTATCGCTCAATCGCTAAACAACCACCTTGGACAACAAAAGATGATGTTAAAGAATACTTAGAAATCTTTCATCACTTTTATCAGTTGCAAAATTATGACTCTGCCTTTGATGCGCTTTGGAATTGCAATAATTTTTTAACCTTGCGGGGTTATTATGCAGACCAAATAGAATTTTATGGACAGTTGGTAAGTAAATGGAAAGAAATTAGCGATCGCGAAAATTGGAATTATAGAGCTTCTCTCACTTCATTGGGTCTTGCTTACTTATATCAGGGGCAGTACCAACAAGCGATTGAGTTCTTGCAGCAGTCTTTGGATATCGCTACCGAAATTGGCAATCGCAATTCTGAAGGCTTATGCTTAATGAATTTGGGTATTGCTTACTCATATCAGGGGCAGTACCAACAGGCGATAGATTTCTATCAGCAGTCTTTGGATATCGCTACCGAAATTGGCGATCGCAATGGCGAAGGTAATTCCTTAAACAATTTGGGTATTGCTTACTTATATCAGGGGCAGTACCAACAGGCGATAGATTTCTATCAGCAGTCTTTGGATATCGCTACCGAAATTGGCGATCGCAATTCTGAAGGCTTATGCTTAATGAATTTGGGTATTGCTTACTTATCTTTGGGGCAGTACCAACAGGCGATAGATTTCTATCAGCAGTCTTTGGATATCGCTACCGAAATTGGCGATCGCAATTCTGAAGGCAAATCCTTAGCTAATTTGGGTAATGCTTACTTATCTTTGGGGCAGTACCAACAGGCGATAGATTTCTATCAGCAGTCTTTGGATATCGCTACCGAAATTGGCGATCGCAATTCTGAAGGCTTATGCTTAATGAATTTGGGTAATGCTTACTACTCCCTGGGGCAGTACCAACAAGCGATTGAGTTCTTGCAGCAGTCTTTGGATATCGCTACCGAAATTGGCGATCGCAATTCTGAAGGCAAATCCTTAGTTAATTTGGGTATTGCTTACTTATCTTTGGGGCAGTACCAACAGGCGATTGAGTTCTTGCAGCAGTCTTTGGATATCGCTACCGAAATTGGCGATCGCAATTCTGAAGGCTTATGCTTAATGAATTTGGGTAATGCTTACAATTATCAGGGGCAGTACCAACAAGCGATTGAGTTCTTGCAGCAGTCTTTGGATATCGCTACCGAAATTGGCGGTCGCAATTCTGAAGGCTTATGCTTAATGAATTTGGGTAATGCTTACTTATCTTTGGGGCAGTACCAACAGGCGATAGATTTCTATCAGCAGTCTTTGGATATCGCTACCGAAATTGGCGATCGCAATTCTGAAGGCAAATCCTTAGCTAATTTGGGTAATGCTTACAATTATCAGGGGCAGTACCAACAGGCGATAGATTTCTATCAGCAGTCTTTGGATATCGCTACCGAAATTGGCGATCGCAATACTGAAGGCAAATCCTTAGTTAATTTGGGTGATGCTTACGACTCCCTGGGACAGTACCAACGGGCGATTGAGTTTTACCAGCAGTCTTTGGATATCGCTAGGGAAATTGGCGATCGCAATGGTGAAGGTAATTCCTTAAACAATTTGGGCAATGCTTACAAGTCCCTGGGAGAGTACCAACGGGCGATTGAGTTCCACCAGCAGTCTTTGGAAATATCTAGGGAGATAGGCGATCGCAATGGCGAAGGTAATTCCTTAAACAATTTGGGCAATGCTTACAACTCCCTGGGAGAGTACCAACGGGCGATAGAGTTCCACCAGCAGTCTTTGGAAATATCTAGGGAGATAGGCGATCGCAATGGCGAAGGTATTTCCTTCAACAATTTGGGCAGTGCTTACAACTCCCTGGGAGAGTACCAACGGGCGATAGAGTTCCACCAGCAGTCTTTGGAAATATCTAGGGAGATAGGCGATCGCAATGGTGAAGGTAATTCCTTAATGGGTTTGGGCAATGCTTACTACTCCCTGGGACAGTACCAACGGGCGATTGAGTTCTACCAGCAGTCTTTGGAAATATCTAGGGAGATAGGCGATCGCAATGGCGAAGGTAATTCCTTAAACAATTTGGGCAATGCTTACAACTCCCTGGGAGAGTACCAACGGGCGATAGAGTTCCACCAGCAGTCTTTGGAAATATCTAGGGAGATAGGCGATCGCAATGGCGAAGGTATTTCCTTCAACAATTTGGGCAGTGCTTACAACTCCCTGGGAGAGTACCAACGGGCGATTGAGTTCCACCAGCAGTCTTTGGAAATATCTAGGGAGATAGGCGATCGCAATGGTGAAGGTAATTCCTTAATGGGTTTGGGCAATGCTTACTACTCCCTGGGACAGTACCAACGGGCGATAGAGTTCTACCAGCAGTCTTTGGAAATATCTAGGGAGATAGGCGATCGCAATGGTGAAGGTAATTCCTTAATGGGTTTGGGCAATGCTTACTACTCCCTGGGACAGTACCAACGGGCGATTGAGTTCTACCAGCAGTCTTTGGAAATATCTAGGGAGATAGGCGATCGCAATGGTGAAGGTAGTTCCTTCAACAATTTGGGCAATGCTTACGACTCCCTGGGACAGTACCAACGGGCGATTGAGTTCCACCAGCAGTCTTTGGAAATATCTAGGGAGATAGGCGATCGCAATGGTGAAGGTAGTTCCTTCAACAATTTGGGCAATGCTTACGACTCCCTGGGACAGTACCAACGGGCGATTGAGTTCCACCAGCAGTCTTTGGAAATATCTAGGGAGATAGGCGATCGCAATGGTGAAGGTAATTCCTTAATGGGTTTGGGCAATGCTTACTACTCCCTGGGACAGTACCAACGGGCGATTGAGTTCTACCAGCAGTCTTTGGAAATATCTAGGGAGATAGGCGATCGCAATGGTGAAGGTATTTCCTTCAACAATTTGGGCAATGCTTACGACTCCCTGGGACAGTACCAACGGGCAATTGAGTTCCACCAGCAGTCTTTGGAAATATCTAGGGAGATAGGCGATCGCAATGGCGAAGGTAATTCCTTAAGCAATTTGGGCAATGCTTACAACTCCCTGGAACAGTACCAACGGGCGATTGAGTTCTTGCAGCAGTCTTTGGAAATCAAAAGGGAGATAGGCGATATTCGAGGGGAAGCGATCGCATGGTTTAATTTAGGTCTGTCATTAGAAAACCTCAACCGAGAATCAGACGCGCTGGGTGCTTATCGCAATGCCCGCGAATTATTTCAGGCAATAGGACTTGATGCTGATGTACTAGATTGCAACAATGCAATTGAGCGTCTTTCTCAACCAAAAGTGCCTGTAGTCTCTCGTCGTGGGTTTTGGGCGTGGTTGCGTCGGTTGTGGCGTTGGGTTCGTGCTTGGTTTGCGCGATAAAATAAGGTGTAAGAATAGTGATAAAGATATAATTTAATATAGAAGAATATTTGACACTATGTTACAAAATATCTATCAACTACCTTTGACATTTGAGCAGATTCTTAGCCTAGTTAAACAACTTTCTGATTCGGAAAAATTGTTACTGAGTAAGGAACTAGAAAAAGAAACCTTGAATAAAAAGTTAACTCAGTTACTAGAAATATTTCAAACCGATGAATTATCTCTAGAAGAAATTACCGAAGAAGTTGAAATTGTCCGTTCTCAAATTTATGCCAGAAAACAAAGTAGCGAAGATAATCATTGGTTTCGCCGCTAAATAAAATCCATTCACTTATAATAAATCTAAACTGTTAATTTCCAATATCTTAATCAATTATGCAAAAACTAGAAATAGAAATTGACGAAGAAACACTTGCAAAAATCAACCAATTGGCACAAACCAATAATTGCCAAGTATCAGATTTAATTAAAGCTATGATTGATCATCTTACTCAACCAGAAGTTCTTAATGATTCATCTATTGGCAAATGGGCTAATGATTCTGAATTAGTTGATGAAATGGTTGCAGATATTTTCAAACACAGGAATTATAGAGACTAAAGTTAGTTGTGAGAAAATCTTTAATTGATACAGATATTTTATCAGAAACTCGCAAAGGTAAAAATCCTAAAATCAATGCTAAATCTATTACTTATAGAGCTATATGGCAACAGTACACAATTTCTGTAATTACTGTTTCTGAAATCATCAAGGGATGGAGGAAAATAAATCGCAATGACCGCATTCAAGAGTTTTTGGCAGATTTGTCTGAAGTAGAAATTTTGCATTTAGACCAAAGCTGTGCGGAAATTTCAGGTTTGATTCAGGCAGATTTAGAAAAAGCGGGACAACCAATTGGATTAGCAGATGTCTTAATAGCTTCTATAGCTATCGAAAATAATTTAATATTAGTAACGGGTAATACTAAACATTATCAAAATATCCAAGCATTAGGATATCCTTTATTAATCGATAATTGGCGAGAATGAAAATTTTTGTTTGATATTTATAATGAACCAAATTCAAGATTTACATAAACAAGCAATGGACTTTGCTGAAATAGCACAAGTTGCTAAACTAAAAGGCGACTCTGTTTTAGCCTTAGAACTCTCCAGACAAGCATTTGAAAAAGAACGGTTAGCAGCAGAATTAACAGTAAGTAATCTTGCAGCAGAACCAACACGTTCAGTATTGTATCGTAGTGCAGCAACTTTAGCAATTGACTGTGGAGAAATTACCACAGCAGAACGTTTAATTGCAGTCGCTTTATCAGGAAATCCACCCCAAGAGATTGCAGAAGAACTCAAGGATTTATTTGTGCAGATTAATATCGATAAATATTTTGCCCGTCGTGGCATTGTATTTGATAAAGCTAAATTGTAATTTTGGATGATATGACACCTCCATTGCTACCAAACCTTCAAAGTCTACCCGCTACCTTTCCTTTAGAAGGTGCAATCAGTATCAAGTTGCAAGAGGGAATACCTATATTTAAAGCTTCTAACATTGTCCAAAATCGTATTGCAGCTTTACTAGCCAAACAAGAAATTTCTCCACTCCACCCACAAGAAGAACAAGAGCTAGATAGCTATGAAGAAATTGACGATTACCTAAGTTTTCTCAATCGTCTAGCTAGAAATATTTTACAAAATCCCAATAATCAGACTGTGTAAAAGTGGCTAGTCGTAAAATTCCCGATGCAATTCAGCAACAAGTACGTCAGCGAGCCTCTGAATTGTGTGAATATTGCCACGCTTCAGAAAAGTGGCAGTATGTATTATTCACAGTAGATCATGTTATTCCTTGAAGTCAAAACGGCAAAGATACTATAGATAATTTGGCTTTAGCCTGTTTCCATTGTAACCGCAGAAAATCAGCCAAAACCACAGCCATAGATCCTGAATCTGGTTTAGAGTTTCCTTTATTTAATCCAAGAGAAAGTCTCTGGAGTGAACATTTTATTTGGTCTGCTGATAAACTTAAAATTAATGGGCTAACACAAACTGGCAAAGCAACAATAGCTGCACTAAATTTAAATCGAGAAAGAATTGTAAATATTCGTGCTGCTGACAAAGTAGTTAACCGTCATCCTCCACCAGAAGATCCTATTGAGGATATGAGTTAATTCATCAACATCATTGCAAATAGTGCGATCGCAAGTTCAACAACCCATCAGATACTCGACATTTTCGGAATTATGAGGCTTACCGCTCATTTGAGCTATTGTTATCTAAAGAGCAATTTGAATGATAGTTATAAAACTATGCGATCGCTCTTGTCAATTCCCATCACTGATCTAAGGCAATACAGTTCAGTTAAGCCCAAAAACCTTGGTAAAGACGCGAAATTTCGCGTCTCTACAGGTCTAAAATTAGTACCAAAAATCCTTAACTGAACCGTATTGTGATCTAAGGGACTTCCAAGTAAAAAAATATTCCATTGCTATTGTTCACTGTTGACCGTTGACGGTTCACGAGTTTTCAGTCAACAGTCAACAGTCAACAGTCAACAGTCAACAGTCAACAGTCAACAGTCAACAGTCAACAGTCAACAGTCAACGACTTGAATGTGGAATAATTTATTTTTTGGAGTTCCCTAAAAGCGATCGCCAGTCTTTTCTCTTTTTAGTGGCGTTGACTCCCTACATCACGAATGAGGTTCTCCCAACAACACAATTGAACAGGTCAATTCTCGAAGTAACTGCGTTGTCACTTCGCTGACGGCTAATCCACCTGCTGTGCGATAACGAACGGAACGTAACACCGCTAAATCAAATGCCTGAGCCTCCCGAATTATGACTCTAGCAACATCATCACCCTTGATTGTTTGGATATTCGTATTCACCTGTAACTGACCTTTAGAAGTAATATCAGACAATTGAGATACAAAGTTTTCTACCCGATTCGGTGGTGTTTTGCGAGCAGATACGTGTAACAACACAACTTCTGCTTGATTAACATCAGCCAAAATCTGGGCAAATCTCAAAGCGCCTATAGTTTCTCGCGTTAAGTCTCCAACTGGTACAAGAATTCTTTGAATTGTCTTGGGACTACTTAAGAGGCGTGTTACTGCTACTGGACAGTGAGAAGACCAGAAAACGCTATCAATTACATTACCAAATAAACGGGCACGCAAACCTGTTGTCCGCGACCAACCCATCACTATTAAACTAGCATTTTGTTCTCGACTGGTGCGGCTAATCCCCAAAGCTGCATCATCATCAATCCGAATTGCTGGTAATACTTCCACATCAAATTCTTGACTGATTTCTTTAGCTAATTTCAATCTTTCCCGGCTTTGGTCGAGTGCTGTTACTAATTGTGGATCATCCATCTGAATATGTGCTCTAGTAATAGCTAATGGCACAATTCTTCCAGATTCATGACTAGCCAGTAGCGCTGCCATTTCTATTAAATAGCGCTGGGTTTGGGGGTTGTATATTGGCACTACTACAGTAAATGGATATTCGTTTTTATCTACTTGCTCATCTTCATTACCTTGCCACCAAGTTGTCAAACTATCAGTTTCAAAATCTGTCTGAGAAAGCTGTAGTGAAGGAGCAAATCGTGCTGTTATTATAGGGCCCAAAATAGCTGTCACCAGCATAAGCACAATCACACTGTTTAAGACAGCTTCACTGATTAAGCGCTCACCAGCAGGATTTACAGTTTGATAAGCAACCAACGTTGCTGCTAGTGTGGCTGCTACCTGTGGTAATGACAATGACCACATCGTTAGCAATTCTGCTGTGTTATAGCGATACAATAATTTAGCTAACAATGCCGCTATAAATTTGCTGCCAATCAAAGCCACTACAATTACTAGAGTCAGCCAAATTGAACTGAGGGTTTTGATAAATGCAGGAATATTAATCAATAATCCCATGTCCACAAAGAAACAAGGGATAAATAAAACACTACCAATAAACTCGATTTTTTCTTTAACTGGGCTACGTCCCAGAACGTCGTTGACAGCTAAACCTGCTAAAAAAGCACCAACAATTTTTTCAACTCCAATTACCTGCGCTCCAACAGATGCCAAAAATAATGCTAGTAAGATAAACAAAAACTGCTTACTTTGTTCATCCCCAGAGCGGCGAAAAAACTCTTTTCCTGCCCAGTCAAAGCCAAACAGGACAACAGCAGTGTAAATTGCTAATCCACCTAATAAAATCGCTAAACTCATGGCGGAGAATTGTCCTCCATGAATTCCAACACAAATAGCTAATACTAGCAAAGCACCTGTGTCAGTAAAAATTGTGGCACCAATCGTGACGGTTACAGCTTCATTGCCTACCACTCCCAAACGACTCACAATTGGATATGCTAAGAGGGTATGAGAGGCCAGTAAAGAACCAATTAGGAAGGAGGAATTCCAGCCAAAATTGAATAATCTTCCTGTAGCAATGCCAGCAATCATTGGAACTAAAAATGTTAAAGTGCCAAACCCAATTGAGCGATTTCTAGTTTTACGAAACTGCTCTAAGTCAATTTCTAACCCTGCTACAAACATCAAATAAAGCTTGCCGATCTCCGAGAGCAGATTGATAGTTTCAGACTCAGGGTTTAATAACTTTAGTCCATTTTGCCCTAGTAATATACCTGCCACCAACAACCCCACTAATCCAGGTAGCCGTAATCGCTCAAATATAGGAGGTACAGTAAAGATTACTGTTAGGAGAATTGTAAATGCAACAATAGGACTGTCTGTTAGGGAGTTTAGTGCCATGTTTAATAATTAAACCTAAATAGTAAATTTACTTTTATAAGAAATTTTACTTAAAATTTTTCATAATTTCAGTTTTATTAGTTACAATAAATTAAATATTTAACAGCATAAATGTTGCGATCGCAATTACGATACCACCTAAAGAAGGGGTTGTCTACATCTACAGGTTGAAATAAGAATAGAATTTATAGTAACGAAAAAATGAATGAATAAATAGTAAAAAATGGCTCATACCGTTTATCCTTTGAATGATTAGAGGCGCAAAGATGTGCTAACCGACTTCTGTGCGCCATATCTATAAAAATCTGGAAGACCGTTCTTATGGGTTCCTATCAATGATAATTTTAAGCATTGGGAACCCCTAAAAATCAAAGTTTATGAACGTAGCCGACGATAAAACGATTGTTCGTGAGTATTTCAATTCCACCGGATTTGACCGTTGGAAGCGAATCTACGGCGATGGCGAAGTCAACAAAGTCCAACTAGACATCCGCAATGGACACCAGCAAACTGTGGATACAGTTCTCGGCTGGCTGAAGGCTGATAACAATTTACCAGAGCTATCAATCTGCGATGCTGGGTGTGGTGTCGGTAGTCTCAGCATCCCTCTAGCGGTAGATGGTGCGAAAGTCTATGCCGCCGATATTTCTGAAAAAATGGTGGAAGAAGGCAAGGATAGAGCCAAGCAAACTTTGCCAAATGCCGAAAATCCGACTTTTGCCGTGCAAGATTTGGAATCGTTGAGTGGTAGTTACCATACCGTTATTTGCTTGGATGTTCTCATCCACTACCCCCAAGAAAAAGCGGATGAGATGATTTCTCACCTCTGTTCTTTAGCACAGTCGCGGATAATTCTCAGTTTTGCACCGAAGACCTGCGCCCTAAGTATACTCAAAAAAATTGGCAGTTTCTTTCCTGGGCCAAGTAAAGCGACTCGTGCATATTTGCATCGTGAGGCTGATGTGGTGAGAATCTTGGAAAGCAATGGCTTTTCATTGGAACGAAAAGCGATGACGAAGACTCGTTTCTATTTTTCCCGCCTACTTGAAGCTACACGCAAGTAAGTTTAGAATCGCAGCAAGATAAATATTAGGGACTTCCAAGTAAAAAAATATTCCATTGCTATTGTTCACTGTTGACCGTTGACGGTTCACGAGTTTTCAGTCAACAGTCAACAGTCAACGACTTGAATGTGGAATAATTTATTTTTTGGAGTTCCCTTATAGCTTTGCTGCGATTTAAAAATCTCAAGGCTTAACACTGGTAAGTATTCTAGTACAGCGATCGCTCTGATTTGGAGCATGAACAATTATGATAGCGATCGCACAGCCATATTTAATTAATAAAGCCAAAATTTATCACTGATTTAACTGTCTTTTTGGATTTCACGGAATGAACGATAGGGTTTAAGGAACTTTCGGGGTTTAAGTCCCCTGTCTCTACAGGCAGCACGTTTTGTGTCGGGGTCTAAATCCCCGTCATAAAACGTAATTACGAATTACGAATTACGAATTACGAATTATTTTAATACCCCAACAATCTGTTTGTTGCAAGTTTTGGGTCGGGGTCTAAATCCCCCGAAGTTTTGTGGACGGAAACCGTCCCCACAACAGCACTCAACTCTTAGAGACGCAGCGCGTTCGTCACAAAACTTAATTACGAATTACGAATTACGAATTATTTAACCTAATATCTTACCAAATAAATGGAATCAAACGAGAACTAGATTGTTGATACTCTGCATACTCTAGATACTTGACAGACATTAGAGAGTTTGTAACACCTGAAGCAATTTAAGCAAAGATCGTTAAAGCAAGAATCACGCGACTTTGAGTCGTGTGAGGTTCAAATATTGGAACCTTTGCGAAAGTCAGGTTAAAATCGCTAGCAAAGTGTAAATCTAAAGTGTAACTATGAAAACTGCTGAAAAATTGGCCGCAGCTTGGCTACTGACAATGGGATTTATGTTTATAACTCTATCAGCAGCAGAGGTATTTAATAAAACGACTACGGAAAAATCAATCACGCTACCCTTAGCTTGGGATGGTTCGATTGAGTTCTCACCAACAAATACTCCTGTAATTGACGATACTACGGTAGAACGTCTAATTTTTGGCATTCCTACACTAACACTAGGGGCATGGTTAGCATTGGGATTATACCGTCAAAGCCGACAGGAGAAAAAAGCGCTTAATCAACAAGTTAGCGATCGCCTGCAATCGATTTTTTATGAGATGCTAAAAGAAAATCATGGGCGTATAACTGTTTTAGGCTTTGCAATGCAGTCACAACTACCCGCAGCCCATGCTAGGCAATATTTAGATGAAAAAGCTAAAGACTTCAATGCAAACTTTAAGGTGAACGAAGAAGGGGCCGTATCATATCATTTTGATGTCTAATTGTCATTTGTCCTTTGTTATTAACTAATGACTAATGACTAATGACCAATGACTAATAATTAACTTACGGCTAGGTCTAATGACGCAGATTTTTTTGAGTGTAGCTGCTATTTTAGGCGGTTTGTCAGTTGCTGCTGGTGCTTTTGCTTCCCATGCCTTACGGGAAAAGATTAGTGAGCGATCGCTAGAAATTTTTGAAACTGGCGCTCGTTACCAAATGTATCATGCTCTAGCACTTTTTCTCGTAGCAATACTAATTAGTCGCACCGAATTCCCTCAACCCACTCTCGTAGCCAGTGGATGGCTGTTTATCATTGGCATTGCTATTTTCTCAGGAAGCTTGTACGCCCTTAGCTTAACCGGTATTAAATCTTTAGGAGCGATCGCACCATTAGGCGGCGCAGCTTTTCTTGCTGCTTGGGGTACTTTAGCTTTTGCCGCTTGGAATTTGAAGTTGTAAAGTAACAAGAATATTTTTCTACAAACAAAGTTATGAATTATGAGTTGTTAACTTGTAATTCATAGCTCCTCATTCTCAGGCGTACCAACAAATTATGCAAATCCGCATTCGCTGAAGGTACTTCAGGTAATGGGCTAGATTGATATGCCTCCTGCAAATTATTACGCAGATGTTCATATTCTATTTGATGAAAAGCTACATTAATATCTGACAAAATAGACTTTTCTGTACCTGCTAACTTCTGGGCAATTAAATCAGGAATATATGGTAAATTAAAAACCTCATTCAGCTTAATTAAGTTAACTTCAAGTATCCCTGTTTGCATCAGATGAATCCCAGTTAATAGAACTCGATAAACATAAAGTAATGGCTTGATTCGATGTGTCTGTTCTTGATTAAAAAGTTTCCATTGTGTTGCAGCAAAACCAAGATAGTGGTAACTATGATGACGGGTAATGCAATTTTTAGCAATAAATTTTAATTCTTCATGTTCGGGTGAAGTGGTTAATATTAAAGGTGAATACAGTTGTTCTAATACGTAACCATTCTTTTTAAGTAGCATCAAAAAGAATTTTTTGACATCATGAGTAACTAAATCAATTTCCAAAGATTCCCGAACTTCTGAAACTTCAATAGTTTCACTCCCAGTCTCTAAGCCCACCACTTCTCTAACTGGTAAAATATGCACACCACGTAAGTCATAATCAGAATCAGGTGACGGAAAACCATATAAGTGAGAACCACTGATGATGGTGAATAAAAGCGGGTAAGGCTGTTGCCCAATAATTGTGTTAATAGAAGGTGGAATATTCATCATGGGTCGTTTACTTGCTTACCTCGGTTCGCCTGTTTCTTTAGATCATCTTTTGTATAAACCAGAACACTCACTGATACTCCAGAGCTATCAACCCCGCGAAATGACCTCTGGGGTAGTAAATGCAGATGGCTTTGGTGTGGGTTGGTATCATAGCCACAAAGATATCGAACCCTTTACATACAAAAATACCCTACCTATTTGGAATGACATAAACTTACCCAGTCTCAGTCGTTACGTTGAATCAAAGTGTATACTTGCTTATGTTGGTAGTGGTACATCCGAACAAGCCGTAAATTTTATTAATTGTCAGCCCTTTAACCATCAACAACAGCTATTTATTCACGATGGACAAATCGAAAATTTTCGCAAAACATTACACAGAAAAATTCGCAGCACTTTAACTCAGGATTTTTACGAAAAAATTAATGGAAGTACTGACTCCGAACACATTTTTGCATTGTTACTTTCACAAAGTAAAATTAACAAACATCGATCTCCAGAGTATGCTTTACGTACTACATTATTAACACTATTAGAGATGGCAAAGCGCTATCAAGTAGAAGCGTCAATCAATGTAATATTTAGTGACGGACATCGCCTGATAGCTTCTCGCTTTGCTACCACTTCCCCGGCTCCATCTCTTTACTGGATTCGAGATGATCCAACTTTTTCAAAATCTGTAATTATTGCGTCGGAACCTTTATTTATAGGTAATTGGATTGCTTTTCCAGAAAATAGCATCATTACTGTAGAAGCAGACTGTGAGATCAAAATTGAGCAAATTTAGTCTGAAAGAGTCTATTTTTCAAACCTTCTTTGAATGTCGCTCAAAAACTTTTGCACTATTTCAGGATATGGACGAAGCCACATTCTGTAGTCAGTCTCATCTTGACTTTAACCCCGTTGGCTGGCACTGGGCCTTATTGTCATTTGAATCGGTAAATTCCTAAAAATACCTTTAACGCTTAAGCTATATAGCTCAAGCATGATTTTATTAGCTATGGCTATGTGTTTCACTAATTAGAGTAAAGATTTGCCATCATAGGTAATCTATTACGCCAAGCATACGGAGGCTTAATGTCGATATCTAAAGCTGTAAACAGGAACGTTACTTTTCAAAACACCGTTGAAAAACGCTTGCAGATGCAGCGTTTGATAGGAGCAACTCAAATAGTTGCACCTAGTACTGGGAGCGATGTAGTGAAGGGATTAACTCAAACATCTAAATCTCTACCCCCCTGTTACTTTTATGATGACCGTGGTTCTGAGCTATTTGAGCAAATCTGTGATTTACCAGAATATTATCTCACACGCACAGAAACAATGATTTTACAGCAGTATGCTGGCGAAATTGCCAAGATAACTGGCGCTTGTGAATTAGTAGAACTTGGCAGTGGCAGTTCTACCAAAACCCGCATTTTACTAGATGCCTACCAGCAGCTAGACTATCCCCTGTACTACTTACCAATTGATGTGTCTACAGGTATCTTGGAAAGTAGCGCCAAGCAGTTATTAAAAGATTATCCTTTACTGCAAGTTTATGCTTTAGCGGGAACCTATGAATTAGCCCTTGCAAAACTCCTACCGACACAATTATCCAGCAGGATGATTTGTTTTATTGGTAGCAGCTTAGGTAATATTACACCTAATGAGTGTGATGTATTCTTCTCTCAAATTACAGAAGCCCTACAAGTAGGTGAGTATTTCTTGTTGGGGATAGATTTACGAAAGCCGAAACAGATTTTAGAACCAGCTTATAACGACAGCCAAGGAGTGACGGCAGCATTTAACCTCAATATGCTGGAGCATTTAAATCAACGGTTTGAAGGGAATTTTGACACCACCCAGTTTGAACACTGGGCATTTTACAATGAAAGTGAGCATCAAATAGAAATGCATTTACGCAGCCTGCGATCGCAAATTGTAGAATTACGCGCTCTTAACCTCAAGGTTAATTTTGCACTAGGTGAGACTATCCTCACCGAAATTTCCCGCAAATTTGACCTCAATATTATCAAGCAGCAACTCACCGCACAGGGTTTATTACCTCTTCATGTGTGGACAGATGCAAATCAATGGTTTGGTTTATTGCTCTGTCAGCTGCAAGCATAAAGCAAATCAGGATATGCCTCATATATACTAGACGTATCCGAAAATGAATGTAGAGACGTTGCAATACAACGTCTCTACAAGGGTTTCAGGTAACGCGTAATTAATTTATGGAGATGTGTACTGGTTCTGAGTTGAGTCCAATATAGACATAACAAAAGTAGCCCCAACACTAGAAGGGTTGGGGAATAACATTTGAGTGAGTCCTTATATTGCATACAAACGCGCTATAGATGATATTCGTCCCACCCCAACAACAGAGAACAATGAATCTCTCTCACAATTAGTATTTTCACCAGTTTTCGTTGTATATTATGTGTTGATGAATATCTCTATCAGCCCAAATGAGTAAACTAAATATTTAGCCCCTGATTATTGCTGCATCGAAGGTGTGGGAAAAATTCTGCTGAATATAGGAAGCCGTGGCTTCGGCTTAGTTGCAGTTATATTGGCATTAGCACCAGAAGAGTTATTGCCTGCCTCAGAGAGCATAGGTGGTTTACTATTAGTAGAATTGGCAAAATCACTCAATTGGATAGCGGAAGCTGAATTTGAAGATATGGAAGTAATATTCTCAGTATTTTGGCTGTTGGATTTTACCGGAGTTTCAGCTTGAGATGGAGTAATGATGAAAGCCGAGCTTGTTCCTAATACCAGTATTAGCAGATTAGAAATATATTGTCGCATGGGGATTTCTCAAATCGGTTAATAAATGTTTAAAGCTTCAAAAAGTTGTATTTGTTCTCAGTTGGAAATAAAACCGTGATTTTCCAAGAGAAATCACTCCGCCGTTAAAGAAAACCTAATTACAGCGATTTTTAGATGAATTGACTAGTAGCTATGCTTTAGATTTGAACGCAGCTTAGTACATCGATTCACTCACAAAAACTTAACCCCTTCATTTACCTTTACAACAAGGTAATGGAAAGCTAAAGTTTACTCTCCTTTTAGAGAGGGGTTATTCTATAATTACGGAATCGATCTTATAGAGAGCCGGTAAATAGATACACCTGAAATAATTGACATTTATTCATCAATTAAGCCAGCACAACTATTAATAATTTAGTTGTATTCTTTGATTATTGAAATAGAAATTTTACTGAAGTTTTTGAAAAATACAATTTTCAGTAAGTCAGCTAATAAATCACATATTTAATGAACTAAAACTAACAATATATAAAGTCTTCATAAAAGCTGACTTTTATGAAGTTTTTTTTATAAAAGTACGTATATGCGTTCAGGAAGAATACTACAGCAGTTTTCAGTTATTTAAATCACGACTGAGACGGGAAGTAGTGAGTTGGGAGTCGTGTAATTCAATTACTTGATCAGCGCTGTAAACTGAAGTAAGTAAAAAAAAGTGATGAGATGAGATTTTATAGTATTTACACCTCACCTATCACTCCTTATAACTTGCGCGTTAATAAGCTGTTACGCATTTTTAAATTACAACAGCTTACTGGTTGATTTATCCTCTAACTAAAGAAGCGGATACTTGTTAAGTTCTTCTGTGATATCCTATACAAATATTTTTAACTTATTAATATCCATTAGTCTTACTCTTGCTTATGCCAGATAGTTCCTTAATAGATTTGTGAAAATCGAAAAGCTCAGATTTCCGACTTTTCTAAGAAGTCAGGAATCTTTTTCTTCAAAAAAATGTCTTCATAAGCACAAATAAACTTAACTTAGACTATATATCTTTGGTAGTAGTAGCTTGATGCTTGTGAGGGAAGTTGAGGAAAAGATTATCAGTTATTCTGAGTAATCATGGAAACAATTATTATTAGCACTAAATCATTCATTGGGAGAATGAGAAAGTGGGTTAAACAAGAATAGGAACCAATACTGCGTAGGTTTTGAGTCTATCCCCCCAACCCCCGATAAATTGGGGAGCTTATTTTCCCCCAATTTATCGGGGGACTAAGGGGGATCTTCAATGACTATGCACCAAAACCTACGCAGTATTGGAATAGGAACTTAAAGTTGAGATCCAGAGTTTTCTAACTGTGTTGTTTTATCTAATTTCTCTGCAAGCCATAATTGTGACTGGCTTATAACTTTAATCACAAATTAGCATAATCTGAGGTCAGAGGATTTTGGATTTGTATTTAGCTGAGTTTAACAAATCTTCCCACTATAGGTAGAAATAATCCTTAGCAAAATGCTGTAAGCTTTTTTGTAAAAAAACATCTGAGTGCAAAAGTTATCAATGGACACTCTTTAATTCCCTAGATTCAATCTGCTTTGATCGTTTAGGTTAAATGCAATACATGTAATTTACAAAACTATACCACATGTAGTGCTATGAGACATAAGTTGTTGAAAACCTAGAATAGACATACGGGACTTCCAAGTAAAAAATATTCCATTGCTATTGTTCACTGTTGACCGTTGACGGTTCACGAGTTTTCAGTCAACAGTCAACGACTTGAATGTGGAATAATTTATTTTTTGGAGTTCCCTACTGTTATAGGTTCTATTGAATAATAATTACAGTTCAGAACTAGTTGAATTTATAATATGGAATGCTGCAATTTTTCCAATAATTTACCTAGTAGATTTTTTGCTTCGACTCTGCAAGTAAGTAGCGGGAATTTAAGGTGAACATAGAAAAATTTATCCAACGCTCAGAAACATTGCACAATCGTTTGGCAGATTTATATCAAACTGCTAGTGTATTACCTTGGATTTCACCTGATCTGCTACCGCAAGCTTTTAAGGAACTCTATAACACCTCAAAGGTAGTGCAGTTAGCAGCAGAGGAACTCCATCAGCAAAATGAGGAACTATTACAAACACGGAATTGCTTAGAAAAAGAACGCCAACACTATCAAGAATTATTCGAGTTTGCGCCTGACGCTTATTTAGTGACTAATACACAAGGAATCATTCAAGAAGCTAACTTCACCGCAGCTAAATTGCTCAATATTTCAAAGCAATTTTTGGTGGGCAAACCAATGATTAACTTCGTCCCTCTAGAAGAACGTCAGCATCTCCGTAACGAACTTATCGAACTATCTCAATCAGACAGAGTTAAAGAGCTATTGATACGCTTGCAACAACATCATGGCGAGTTATTTGATGCAGCTTTGACAGTGGCAGTTGCCCGGAATGCGCAGGGTAAGGCAACCTCTTTACGCTGGGTGTTACGTAATATTTCTGAACGGAAAGGAGCAGAATCAACAGTTGTCAAAAACGATAGCAACCTCTTGTACGATCGCGCTGTGCAAAAATATTCTAAAGGAGAAACTATTCCCCTTAACCCATTAGTAATTTTGTATGTTTGTCAGGGTTTGGTCAAACTTAGTACTTACTGTGAAACGGGTGAAGAAGTTTTAATAGGATTGGCAACACCAGAAATGGTTTTTGGCTCTAGTTTGACATCTCTAAACATTTACCAAGCAACAGCCCTCTCTGATGTTGAGTTGGTGTCAATTTACGCAGCAGAGATAGCAGCTTCCCCCAACCTGAGCCATATCCTTTTACCAAAAATTAATCAGCGCTTACGCCAAACAGAATCTTTTTTAGTGATTTGTGGAAGACGACGGGTACAAGAGCGCTTACACCATTTATTACAACTTTTAAAACAGGAAGTTGGTGAAACTGTGCCGGAGGGAAGTCGCCTAAGTGTTCGCTTTACTCACGAAGATATTGCTAGCGCTTGCTGCACTACCAGGGTTACAATTACACGATTGATCGGCAAATTACAAGAAGAAGGTTTAATCAGTTTTGACTTAAAAAAACACATGATTTTGAGAGGGTTTAATTAATTAATTACTTTCTTGTAGATTGATGACTTATAATTCAATACGGTTCAGTTAAGCGCTATTTCTACTAAATCGTGGGTTTTAAGACGCGATAAATCGCCGTCTCTACAAGTGTTTTGGTCTTATCTGAACTGTATTGACTTATAATTTTTAATTTTGAGTTTGAAATTTGGAGCGATCGCGTTGCTTCTCTAAGTAAGTGACGCGACATCTTTGTTAAGCAAAAATAAGTTGCCAGCCAATTAGGAAAATTGCTATATCTGCAAAAATATGGCTGATGTATCCAGGCCAGATTGAGCAATAATTTAAGTAGCACCATGACCAAATCGCTCCTGCTAAAAACACGCCCAATGAGCATAATGTTGTCGCACGCCAGTCAAAGTAAGCTGCCAAACCAACAATGTGATGGATTGTAAAAAACAGTGCAGATAGTATTACAGCTAAAGGACTCGATACCAATATTTCACATTGGCGATAGACAAACCGACGCCAGACAAATTCCTCAAGTAAAGAATTGACAAATATCCAGTACGCTGAACCTACTAAGTAAACTACAAAACTGTCCAATCCAACTTGCGTTGCTCTATCACGAACATATTCAACATCTATCCACTTTGCGCCCAGTAGCCAATAAACAATCAACATGATGCATAGCATCAGTAGCCCTAATCCGACTCCAGCTAACAAATCGCGTCTTTTAGGATATTCGGCTTTTAAATTCTCTTTATCGATAAATAACAACCAAATAATGGGTAGTACCAACATCCAAATTTTAGATAATAAAGCTACTAAATGTCCTTTCAAGCCGGGGAGCATATACAGTTGAGTTGCAACACCAATGCTCGGAACTGGCACAAGCAATAACAGAGCTAGTAGTGCATTTCGATTTAGGTTAAGTTTGAACATGCTAAAGTTTTGTTGTATTTTGATAGTTTCTGACAATTCAGGTCATCTGGAAAACCTCTCTCCTAAAAGGAGAAAGACTTTGAATTTTCCCCCTTCCCGCCACGGGAAGGGGGTTAGGTTTTTGGTGGACTTTTCCACATAACCTGAATTGTCAGCGATGGTTTGAAATTTTACTATTACTTTTGATATGCGAAGTATAAAACTTTAGTATCATAATCAAATTTGAAGAAAGTGACACTTTGTACGTTGTCACAGAAATTAATACTAAAACTAGTATAAAGTTGTGTGTAATATTCCCTCGATCGCAGCATTTATATCATGATTTTTTGTGTCGATTTACTTACACATAATTAAAATGCACAGCGTCCTGCAACGTTGTGAAGGATCTGGGATTTGAGGCGGACACAGCAAGGTAAGCGCAACGCTATGTCAACAGGGAATTTAAAATGTACCCAAAATAATGTATATCTAATTTGACGTGTATTGCTAAAATCGCCTACACAGCATGTCAAAGCAGCTATGCATACACTTGGCAACACAACTCCATCATTGGGCTACATCTTAGCACTGGACTTAGGTACAACAGGCAACCGCGCCTTTGTATTTAACGCAGACGGCAAGATTCTTGGGCAGGCATACAAAGAACTAACTCAGTATTATCCTCAGCCCGGATGGTTAGAACATGACCCTCAACAAATTTGGCAGGATACGTGTTGGGTGATGGAAACCGCAATTGGCAATGCCCAGATTGCTCCATCTACGATCGCAGCCTTGGGACTGACTGTACAGCGCGAAACCTGTTTGATTTGGGACAAAACTACTGGTAAACCACTCCATAAAGCGATTGTCTGGCAAGATCGCCGCACTGCTCCCCTTTGCCACCAATTGCAACAGCAAGGCTACGCTAACGAAATTTACGATCGCACCGGGTTAATCATCGATGCCTACTTTTCTGCTACTAAGCTCAGGTGGCTATTAGACAAGTTTACAGATGTTGACCTGAACAATGTCTTAGCAGGTACTATTGATACCTGGGTGCTGTGGAACCTGACAGGTGGGAAAGTCCATGCTACTGATCACAGCAACGCCAGCCGGACAATGTTGATGAATCTCAAAACTTGTGAGTGGGATGAGAATTTACTGGAGCTATTTCAGATTCCGGCGCATATTTTGCCCCAGATTCAGCCGAGTTTAGGAGTATTTGGAGTTACTGATGCTACTTTGTTGGGCGCTGAAATTCCCATTACTGCCATTTTGGGGGATCAACAAGCTGCTCTATTTGGTCATGGCTGCGATCGCCCCGGTTTAATGAAATGTACTTACGGGACTGGTAGTTTTTTAGTCGCTCATACAGGTGATCAAATTGTGCGATCGCACCATCAACTTATTTCCACAGTGGCATGGACACAAGCAAATCCGAAGGGAATTTTAGATGTAGGCTATGCCTTAGAAGGTAGTATGTTTACTAGTGGAGCTTGTATTCAATGGTTACGCGATCGCCTGAAGCTGATTAAAACTGCTGCTGAAAGTGAAGCGATGGCAAATCAGGTAGCAGATAATGGCGGAGTTTACTTTGTGCCTGCATTTAGTGGGCTAGGCGCACCTTACTGGGATATGAGCGCGAGGGGAGCCTTTTTCGGCATTACCGCCAGTGTACAACCAGAGCATCTAGTTCGCGCCGTATTGGAAGCGATCGCTTATCAAGTTCTAGAAGTAGTACAGGCGATTAATGCATCTAGCAGTACTCCAGTTGGGCGATTAACGGTAGATGGTGGTGCTTGCGAGAATAATTTTCTGATGCAGTTCCAAGCTGATATATTAGGTATTCCAGTTGAACGTCCGGTAATGCGCGATACGACCGTTCAGGGTGCAGCATTTGCAGCAGGTTTAGCTGTAGGATTTTGGGAGAGCTATGAAGCACTGGTGGAACAACGACAAATTGAACGGGTGTTTGAGCCGGGGAGCGATGCCCCATTATCCAACTTTGCTACTTGGCAAAAGGCAGTGAAACGCACTCTCGCTTGGGAGGAGTAGCCGTTCACCTGAACAATTAACGGTGGAAACACGTAGAGACGTAGCATTGCTACGTCTCTACAAAAGTTCTAAATAACACATATTTAATTTCTGGAGATGTCTATTGTTGAAGCACAAAAATCAGATTGTAGCTTTGATAATTTCTCAGTAAGCTAAAAATCTTTTAATTTGCATCCTCAAAAAAATGAATCTCTTGTGGGGTGGGCCGAAAAGCCCGCCCTAGTTGTGCAATCTTATTTGCGCGACAGTAAAACAATCTGATTAATTGTTTTGCTCCATCATCAAGCAATTTGGTTATCTACGAATGTCTTTTCCACTTTCAGATAGTTCAGTAAGCGTAAATATCTGAAAATGGAAAAATCCACATTTTTCTAATCTACGTTCTACTATTTATTAGGCAGGTAGATTGTATTTGAGGCTATGGTGTAAATTTAAACACAGTTCCTCCTCCAGAAGCGCCTTCAGCAGAGGTAGTACCGTAAAATGCACCATTAAATTGAATTAGGGTAGACTCTGGCGTTGCCCCATTCGTGCCATTAAAACTAACCAACAAAGTGAGGGTTCCTCCAGGTGTCAACCGATAGATGCCTCCTTTATTATTTGCACCACCTGTAGAAGTCGTACCGTAGAAGTTACCGTCGCGTCCTTTTGTGAGTGCAGCTGTGGGGTTGGCCCCATTGCTACCATTAAAACTGGCAACTAAAACTGGTGTACCGCCACCGACCGGAAACCTGAATATAGCTCCTCGATTACTGGCTCCACCCAGAAAACTTGTGCCATAAAGAAATCCACCATCTTCAATTAATGCAGACCGGGGATTTCGCCCATTAGCGCCACTAAAGTTATATGAAGTTATTGCTCCTGCGGAAGTTAACTTGTATACCACACCATCATTAGTTGCTCCACCTGCTGAGGCGCTGCCATAGTAGTTTCCGTCACTACCTAATTGCAACCTTGCTAATGGAGTTGCTCCATTAGTACCGTTGAAGTTAACTAAGATAGTAGGGACACCACCAGTCAGAGGAATCCTGAATACAGTCCCTCTGCCGTTGACCCCACCAGCAGAAGTTATACCCACCAAATTTTTGCCATCGCTATCTGAAATCAATCGACCTGCTGGGTTGGCTCCATTAGTGCCATTGAAATTTAAAAGAGTTGTCAAGTTTGTAAAAGTTGTTTTTTCCAACTTAAACAACGTACCGAGGTTATTTGTACCACCTGTAAAGGTTGCACCATATAGATTGTCATCACTTGCCTGGAATAATCTAGCAACTGGGTTAGTTCCATTGGTTCCAGTGAAGTTAACTAGTGTGGTCAGAGTACTAAAAGTAGAACCAGTTAATTTGAATGCTGTTCCTTGATTTTGCGAACCACCTGCGGAAGTGGTTCCATAAAGATTGCCATCCTTCCCTGGAAGCACACCTGCTCTTGGGGCTGCTCCATTAGTACCGTTGAAATTTACAACGGTTGTTAATGTTTGTGCAGAGGCTTGTTGCAAGGGCAATACCATTGGAGACGCCAACACAGCCAGAGAAGTTAAAATCAATACGCTATTTTTGCTTTGACGTTGTTTGTACAGTTTCATCTTGTTCACTTAACTCCTACAAAAGTTTGCTCAGACACGAACCCGAAATAAATCTCCAGCCTAATTTTTAAGACTGCTTTGCCGAAGGTGATTTCACTGTGGGCGTAGTCGCTTATTCGTTTTAATAAGGCTGGAGATTTATTTTTATGGATCTCCCTCAGAATGGGGATAGCGATTCTCGTATGGGTGCAATCCGCTATGAGGCGCAAGACTTTGCACTCCTCAACAGATATGTATTCCATACAATTGAAAACAGCTAGAATGGCTTGGTCTAACGGATTTTGTAGTACCTGATATCACAAATTAGTGTGATATCAGGTACTATAAATTCGTTGATTTCAACTAGCTATTTAGTGAAAAATCACCAGAAATTCTGGTATATCTTGGTCAGAAAGAATTTACAAATCCTCTGGCTGTTTATACCACAATGAGTGTATTTACACTTAAGTTAATTGCTGAAAATGAGAGCATTAATGATGTCGATAAGTAAGATAACATACTCATTATTTTTTAGATGTCGTGAGCAACACAAAAAACTTAAATTTAACTTTTATCTCTGCTATAGCAATCCGATTTTACTTTTGAAAAAAACTAAGGGAGAATACCAGTTTGGGTGATACAATCAATTTTTGGTGTTTTCTTTTCATTATTTGTTTTGACTTATAGGACTTATGCATTGACAAGAAATACTAAATATGGCTCAGTTTAAAAGCCACATCTTTTGTAAGGCCACAGCATTGCTCATACGTGTCAACTTAACCTGAAACCCTGGCAATGACGTTATAAGCTAAACCACATCTAGTTTGCATATTCAAAATGAATATAACTCTTGTCGGGTGGGCATCTTGCCCGCCCTAATTATGCAATTTTATTTGTGGAACAGCTTATCAAGACTACTCAATTACCAATTAAGTCCTCGGAACCCTTTCCTTAATCCCCTCCCCTTACCAAGGGGAGGGGAGACAAAGCGTAGCTTTGGCGGGGTGGGGTAAAACGCTTGTGGGATAAGCATTTTAACTTAAGTTGACACTAATGAGCATTGCGCCGTGCCCCTACAGCATGGTGTATTGACCATCGCACGATAATTAAGAAAAGCCTGAAATAACCTATTTTTAGTCAATGCACATCACGATGCATTTGTACAGTGCGTAAGTCCTAAATTAATATAATTCATTTACTAGAGGTCAAGTAAGTATTAATCGGTCAAAATAATACTACTCACAGATCAGGATGCTGGACGCATGATTACTAAACCTAAGATTTTCATTGATGGCGAATCGGGAACCACAGGCTTACAGATTTACTCACGCCTCAATCAACGGGATGATATCGAGTTAGTTAGCATTGAAGCATCTAAACGTAGGGATGCAACTGAGCGAACTAAACTAATTAATGCCGTCGATGTTGTCATTCTCTGCCTACCTGATGATGCAGCCCGCGAAGCTGTTAGCTTAGTAAGTAGTACTACGGTTAAAATCCTTGATGCTAGTAGTGCCCATCGCACAGCTAATAACTGGGTATATGGTTTTCCTGAACTAAATCCAGGACAGCGAGAGAAAATCGCCAGCGCCCAGTTTGTCAGCAATCCAGGATGTTATCCCACAGGATTTTTAGCCTGTATCCGTCCGTTGATTGCCAAGGGAATTTTAAAGAGTAATTTTCCCATCACCGTTAACGCAGTGTCAGGTTACTCTGGTGGCGGAAAGAATCTGATCAAACAATACCATACCTTCCATGAACAGGAAGCTGGAGGAGAGTCGCTTTATCCTTATGGTATCTACGGTTTGCAGTTTGGACATAAGCACGTCAAGGAAATGCATCATTACTCAGAGTTAGCATCGCCGCCGCTATTCGTACCCGCAGTAGGGGATTTTGAGCAAGGAATGCTGGTTCAGGTGCCTTTGCCGTTGGGGACTTTGGATAATCCACCATCAGGTGAGGTTATTCATCAAGTAATTACTAACTACTACCAAAGTGAAAAATTTGTCCAGGTTGCTCCATACCAAGATTCTACTCTGCTGCGAGACGGAATATTTTTGGATGCGCTCATAATGAACGGCACCAATATTGTTCAAGTTTTTGTATTCGCCAATGACACAACCAAAGAAGCATTGCTAGTTGCTCGTCTCGACAACTTGGGCAAAGGCGCATCGGGAGCCGCAATCCAAAACTTAAACATCATGCTAGGCTTTCCAGAAGAGTTGGGATTGTTATGAAAGAACGTTAAGCAATAGGGAAAAAGCAGTAGGGCTTTACTCCATGTTTAATGACTAATGGCTTGTGCAAGACAGCAATAACTATTATGAGTGCGTAAATTGCTCATTTTAAAAAGCAAAAAGGCAAATTGAGAAAGCAATCTGCCTTTTTGCTTGCTGAATCTACCGAAATGAGAAAGCAATTACGCATTTTGAGAAAGCAATATGCCTTTTTGCTTGCTGAATATACCGAAATGAGAAAGCAATTACGCATTTTAAGAAAGCAGTATGCCTTTTTGCTTATTGAAATTGACGCAATAATTTGCATAATTAGGGCGGGCAAGACTAATACCAATTCACGAAAATCTTGATATGTATAGATTTATCGTAGGGGCATGGCAATGCCATGCCCCAAAAGAGCCTATTTGTATCATTATTAAAGTGAAATGGTATGAGGCGTGAGCGCTCAGTCGAACGCTGTCCACCCGACAAAACTTTAATTGAATGTGCGATCGCCAACTGTGATAACCTCACTAGAAGAAGCGACGATGGTCAAATTGTGGTAGGAAAATATGGTGGAGCGATCGCAACTGAGTTTGTGATTACCCTGCCAGTCAAAGTTATGCAAACAGTCTGTTATTTCCTTGTTTCCACCTAGACCACGACTTGCCTAATTTGTCAATATATAAATCCTAGTACTGTGAGTTTGATTAGCTGCGGTTTTGGCAGCATATTGAAGATATCCGCAGAAGTCCAGTGGATTTTTCCCGCTTCAGTTTAGCTATTAAACTTTTCTGTCTAGCAAAAGCCTTGGTGATTAGGACATCAACAGATGATAAAACTTAGACACAAAAAGACTTTTCACCCAGTCCCCAGCGATGCACTGAGCGCAGTCGAAGTGTCCCCAGTCCCCAGTTCCCAGTCCCTTGCCATAACATCAACTTTATCAGTAAATCAAGACCACTTGGGCATTGCAGACAGCGATTTGTGTGTAATAAAGCTTGTACAATTGTCAAGGCGGTTTAACAGCCAGAATACTTCTCAGGCGTAAAATTTATCGACAGCAAAATTTTTCTACTCTGTGTTTTTCCATGCTTCACTTGTGGCAAAACTGACAATTCAGGTCATCTGGAAAAGCCCACGAAAACCTAACCCCCTAACCCCCTTCTCGTGTCGGTAAGTGGGAAAATTCAAAGTCTCTCTCCTTAAAGGAAGAGAGAAATAGAAGAGAGGTTTTCCCGATACCGATGAATTGTCAGGTAGCAAAAATGCCCCAACTTAGGCGCTCATATCTTGCAATAGATAACTTTTACCCTTATGACTGGAGAGCAAAATTTTGGGAATAGAACTACGCAGTTTCGTATTTCTCGACAGCCTGCAACCTCAACATGCAGCATATATGGGAACAGTAGCTCAAGGCTTCTTACCATTACCAGGAGATACATCACTGTGGATTGAAATCTCTCCTGGTATCGAAATCAATAAAATTACGGATGTAGCCCTGAAAGCTGCCTCCGTCCGTCCGGGAGTACAGGTAGTTGAACGACTGTACGGACTATTGGAAGTTCATTCTAGCTCCCAAGGCGAAACGCGAGCTGCTGGTCAAGCCATTTTGGCGTTACTGGGAGTCCGAAAAGACGAATGTCTCAAACCGCGTGTTATTTCTAGCCAGATTATCCGCAACATCGATGCTTACCAAACACAACTTATTAATCGCACACGTCGGGGACAGCTACTACTAGCAGGGCAAACGCTGTATGTATTAGAAGTGGAACCTGCTGCTTACGCCGCACTCGCTGCGAATGAAGCTGAGAAAGCGGCGGCGATTAACATCCTTGAGGTTCAAGCTGTAGGCAGCTTTGGACGGCTTTACTTAGGTGGAAAAGAACAAGATATTCTAGCAGGTGCTCAGGGAGCGTTAACGGCGATTGAAAGTGTAGCAGGTCGGGTAAATCCTCTGGGTGGGCGTCAGGAGTAAAGGAGAGAAAATGGCAAATCGAGAGCATCTAGCTTTACTCAAAGCAGGTGCAGTTACATGGATTGAGTGGAGAGAGAAAAATCCTCAGATTGAACCAGACCTCAGCGCCGCAAACTTGCAAGGGGATAACCTCAGAGGCGCAAATCTCCAGGGGGTAAATTTGAGCAAGGTGGATTTGAGTAATGCTTTACTCGTGCGAGCAAACCTCAGTGGTGCTGACCTGAGTAGTGCCAACCTATACAAAGCCTTCCTCACTGAAGCTAACTTGAGTGATGCTAACTTGAGTGTTGCTAACTTGAGTGGTGCTATACTTACACAGGCAGATTTGAGTCATGCTAATTTCATTGGAGCAGACTTGAGTGAGGCGAATCTTAGAGGCGCTGCGATCGCTCATGCTAATCTAATTGGAACCGACTTAAGAGGCGCTAACTTGAGAGATGCCGATTTAGGCGCAGCAAAACTAATGCGGACTAATCTCTCTTTTGCCAACCTCATTGAAGCTAACTTGATTGCAGCCGACCTCAGCGAGGCAAGTTTGTATGATGCAGAAGTATTGGGGGCTTATCTTTATAAAACTGACCTTTACAAAGCTAATCTAAACAAGGCTCACTTCAGTGGTGCTTACCTATTGCGGGCTAACTTAAGTGAAGCTGATTTGAGTCAAGCTGACTTGAGTTGGACTAACCTCAGAGGTGCGAATTTGGCAGGCGCGAATCTCAGAGAAGCTAACCTTAGAGGAGCCGACATTAGAGGAGCTAACCTCATCGGCGTAAATCTTCAGGAGACAATTATGCCTGACGCTTCGAGGCACCATTAATTAACAAAAAAAAGTGATTTTGACGTAAGGATTCATTTTTTGGAGTTTAAACTAGTACAGCACGGCGTAAATAAACCCACTATTTTTGTGGGAGAATAAGTAATTAGATTAAAACTACTTTTTGTTGACAGGTAAGGAGTCAGGGTGTGGCACGATTAGCTCCAAAAGAATTAAATTTAAGCGATTGCGATCGCTTAGAACTGCAACAGTTGCTAAACCGACATAGTACAGAGCAACAAATAGCACTACGTGCAAAAATAATTCTCTTAGCATCAGAGGGGAAAAATCATGGCGAAATTGCCCGAACATTAAATATAAGTCTGGACATGGCCCGTTTATGGCGAAACCGATGGTTTGAAACTAGCGATAAAAAGTTGCCTATTTTCGACAGATTACAAGACTCGGAACGTATTGGAGCACCAGTAAAATTTAGCATGGAGCAAGTAATCGAACTATTTGCCCTTGCATGTTCAAAACCCGAAGACTATGGACGACCAATAAGCCATTGGACGAACCGAGAGCTAGCGGACGAAATTATAAAGCAAGGCATTATTGAAAGCATATCTGTCCGCCATGTTGGAAGATTATTAGAAGAGGCAGAACTTAAACCAGACCAGAGCCGCTACTGGTTAACCCCCCCCTGAAGATGAAGAATTTGACACAAAAGTGGAAGATATTACTGACTTATACATCAGTGCGATCGCTCGTTATCAAGATGGAGAGCGCACAATATCGATTGATGAAATGACGGGTATTCAAGCTACAGAACGTTTAGAAAAAGACTTACCGATGCGACCAGGTAAAGTTGAAAGACGGGAGGAAAGAGTATATTCGTCATGGTACACAAACTTTGATAGCCAATTTTGATGTTGCCACTGGTAAGATTATCGAGCCTAATTGTGGAGATTCTAGAACCGAAGCCGATTATCTCCTCAATATTCGCCGAATAATTGAAAGTGACCCCAATGCCAAAAAATGGCATTTAATTATGGATTGTCTTAATACTCACCAGTCTGAGTCGCTCGTTCGCTTGGTTGCGGAAAAAGAATGTTTGAATATAGACCTGGGTATTAAGGGAAAAAGTGGCATACTTAAATCGATGAAATCTCGTGCTGCTTTTTTGAAGAACCCAACACATCGAATTGTTTTCCATTATACACCTAAACATTCTTCTTGGCTTAACCAAATTGAGATTTGGTTTAGTATTTTGGTTCGTAAATTACTAAGAAGAGCTAGCTTCAAGAGCCAGGATGACCTCAAAACTCGAATTCTCGGATTTATCGACTATTTTAATAAAACAATGGCTAAACCTTTTAAGTGGACATACAAGGGTAAAGTCTTGGCTATCTAATACTTGGTTTATTTACGCCGTGCTGTACTAGTAGTCTGTCAATAAATAATTTACGGATAGATTCCTTGTAGAGACGGCGATTTATCGCGTCTTGTAGAGACGGCGATTTATCGCGTCTCCCTAACCGTCAAAATGAATTTGACAGACTACTAGTAGTCTGTCAATAAATAATTTACGGATAGATTAAGAGTCAATACAGTTCAGTTAAGCCCAAAAACCTTGGTAAAGACGCGAAATTTCGCGTCTCTACAGGTCTAAAATTAGTACCAAAAATCCTTAACTGAACCGTATTGGATTAAGAGTAGAGCGATTTATCGCGTCTCCCTAACTTAAAGGAAGCATATAAAATTTATGTAAAGCTTAAGTGTTATTAAGCTCAAAAAGGTTATTCATAATATATCAATTTAACTTATGTATTTTACAATGTATTTCTTTAATAGAAAAATATTGATTTTACAAAAGAAAAACGATATTGAAACCTAACTTAACGATAATGTTGCATTTAGCTGAAAAATCTCGCAAATTTTTCTCAAAAAAACAGTAATTTTTAAAAAAACTTAATTAAAATTTATAACCCTTATTAACAGTATTAGAAATCCAAAAGATTAGATTTTTAAGATTTGCTAAAGAATTTGACGTAACTTTTGTTTCATGTTAATTAAGTAATTATAGGTAAGTTAAAAAATATGGGAAAAATAATCAAAATAAATTTTGACCCAATTACTTACCATTTTGCATAATCAACTAACCAAATCAATAATTGATATTATTTTATCTAAGTAATATTGGTATTAATTAGGTTAAAAACATCTGCATTTAAACTTACAGTTTTAAGTAATCGACATTCAACTTATAAACAGTTCTGTGACTGAGGCCGAAGTTAGGCATTAGTTTAGAAATTCAGGAAAAATAATATGGCAGTTATTTTCGGCACTACAGATCCTGACACCACAAATGGGACATTGGAAAATGATACGATATATGGCTGGGCTAATGGTGGTAATGCCAATAGTTTGTCTGGTAACGATATCCTAGATGGTGCAGATGGTAATGATAATCTATTTGGCGGGACGGGAAACGACAGTTTAATCGGTGGACTTGGCGATGACACACTTGATGGTGGCTTGGGTACTGACAGCTTAAGGGGGGGAGTAGGCGATGATACTTACGTCATTGACAGCGCTACCGATACCATTACCGAGTTTACTAATTCAGCCATAGATACCGTCCGGTCTTCTGTCCCCTACACACTCGGTGCCAATCTGGAGAACCTGAGACTCACCGGAACTAAGGGCATCAACGGGACAGGTAACAGTCTTAATAACATAGTGTTTGGTAATATTTACAACAACACTCTGAATGGGAGAGCAGGCGATGACACGCTAGATGGTAATAATGGCAATGATACCCTCAATGGTGACGAGGGTAATGATAGTCTACAGGGCGGCCCCGGCAATGACGTACTCAATGGGGGGTCTGGAAACGACATCCTCATCGGTGTTTTCCCTGGTAGTTCTCTTCCACCTGGATTAGGGGAGATTGATACCTTAACTGGGGGCGTTGGGATAGATACATTTGTCCTTGGGGACGCTATAAATGTCTACTACGACGATAAAAACACTACGAATGCTGGTTTTAGCGACTTGGCTACTATTACTAACTTCAACCCTAGTGAAGATCAAATAGAGCTAAAAGGCTTGCCAAAAAACTACCGCTTGGAATCTGTTGGAGCCAATACACAAATATTTCTAGACAAACCTGAAGCAGAACCAGATGAGATCATAGGTATTGTGGAGGGGGTAGTAAACCTCAGATTTGATAGTAACAATTTCCTTTTCTATGAGCCGGAAAATGCTGGACAAGCTACAAACAATACACTAGCCAGCGCTGAAAGATTAGGTTCTTTATCATCAGCCTCAGAATTTAATCTCGCAGGTGAGTTAGTAACAGTTCAACCGGGGGACAATCCTGATTTCGACTTTTTTACATTTTCTCTAGCAAATCCAGGAACTGTCACTATCACTGCGGCGACAACAGATGATACAGTTATCGGACTGTTTAACAATGCTGGGATTTTACTACAAAGTGATGACGATAGTGGCCCCGACTTTGGGTCATTAATCACACGTCCATTGGTTGCTGGAACCTACTCAGTTTCAGTGAGTAAATATGCTTTCTTCCCCCAAGATGGCGGAACTTTCTCTGGTTCTAGTGATAGCAACCCGGCTCCTTATACGCTAGAAGTCAGTTTGGCATAAAAATGAAAAGACTATTTATAAGCTAAGTAGGCAGGCATAACTAACATCAAATAAAATCCTAGTTCGTAGTGAGCGATTCATCGCTCAAAACCAGGATTATCAGGACTAAAGTCCTTACTACAAACTTTAACTGATTGACGCCGAGCTACTTAGTACCCATTGCTCATTTCAAGCGATAATCTCTAAAATTGTTTCCTTTCTAAAGAAGATTTAGCAAGAAAATCATCTGACTATTTTATGAAGACAATAATGAATAGCATTAACTCATCCAACCAAAAGCAACGCAGATTTATCGGTAAATTCGCTCTCAAAAGCTACTTTGTTGCCGCTAAAACGCTGTTATTTACAATAGTTCTATTAAATTATGGCGTTACTGGAGTAAATGCTGCACCTAAATCCCTGCGTCCTGATATTCAGATTCGCAATATTACAGATACCTTATCAGTCTCTCCTTCTGTTCGGATTGTAAAAGATCCACGAAACAATACGCTCTATTACCTCAAACAAAATGGTGACATTTATCGAGTCAATTTAGGCTTGTCTAATAGTACACTTGTGTACACCTCTAGCGATCATAATGCAGGTGAGACTCAAGGTATGGCCATTGGCCCCAACGGCACAATTTATTTGGTTGGCAATGCAGACCTTGTGAATAACCAGACCAAAGCAATTATTGTTAAAGGCGAAATTAAGTCGGGTACAGAACAGCGCGTCTGGTCTGTCTTAGCTAAAAGTGCAGGCTATCCCAAAAGCAAAACAGCCTATGACCATCGCTTCAACGGCATAGTTGTTAGCCCGGATGGTAATTTTATCTATGTAAATAGCGGTTCTCGTACCGATCACGGTGAAGTTCAGTCTGTTAATGGGCTATATCCTAATACTCGCGAAGTCGGATTAACCGCCTGTATAATCCGTCTTCCTACTAATGGCAAAAATATTTTTCTTCCAAACGATCGCCCAACTTTAAAGGGAGCCGGCTATATTTTTGCAGAAGGAGTACGTAATACTTTCGATATGGCCTTTGCGCCCAATGGGGATTTATTTGGCACAGAAAATGGCCCCGATCGCGACATGTCAGAAGAATTAAATTGGCTCCGTCAAGGTGGTAATTACGGCTTTCCCTGGCGGATTGGCGGGACAGACAACCCACAACAATTTCCCAATTATGATCCTGCCAAAGACCTTTTGTTAAGCCTCAAATTTAACGCCGTCCAAAGGGGCTACTTTCGTAACGATCCAACCTTTCCTGTTCAGCCTGTAAACTTAATTGAACCAATTGCTAATTTGGGGCCGGACGCAGACAAATTCCGCGATCCTCTAGATGGCAAAGTCAAAGACGCCAGTGTTCTTGGGCAAAGTGTGAGTACTTTTACAGGACACCGTTCTCCTTTAGGCTTAGTTTTTGATACACAAGGAGTACTGAGTCCAGAATTCAACAGAGATGGATTCATGCTGAGTTTTACAACAGGCGATCCCACTGGCGAAACCGTAGCAGGCCCTTTTAATGATTCTGGGCAAGACCTACTGCATTTAAAGTTAACTAAAGTAGGAAATACTAACTATAAATTGAATGCTACCCGCATTGTTGAAGGTTTTAGTAATCCCATTGACGCTGCGATTATCGGCAATAAAATTTATGTTATAGAATATGGTGGAAATCAAGGAATTTGGGAAATCACTATGCCGACTAGATAAAGCAGACTGAGTATTACAGTCTTACTTTTATAGTCCGACCCGAACGTGGTTGAGGCAGGAAGTCCTTAGCAATGGGAGATTACAAGCAGATGCCGTGGTTTGTCAAAATTGAAGAAGGGAAAGTCGATAAACCTACCTTTGACCAATATGTACCTGCCCACAAAGCCTACATTCAGGACTTGATTGCTAAAGGACACAAAGCGCGAACAGGCTATTGGGCAGAGCAAAGAGGCGGGATGTTGCTGTTTGAGGCAACCTCAAAGGAGGAAGCAGAAACAATTGTAGCTGATGACCCATTGGTGAAACACGGCTGCGTCAACTATCAGCTTTATGAATGGCGGATTGTTATGGAATAAGACACACATTACTGACTTTTAATGTTATGCTTTTAGAAGACCTGGATCTATGCGATCGCAACACCCAAATCTTGTCAGAACCGGAAGGTAGCAGCAACACGGGAGGCTTGTGATAGGCGTAGTCTCCGGGTCGCCCTATTTGTAGGAGCGGTCAGGGAAAATGGCTGGTTTTGGAGATATTGTTCAAAAAGCTTTTTACCTCGGTGTTGGATTAGCTTCTTACGCAGGTGAGAAAGCAGGGGGAAAATTAGCCGAAGTGCGATCGCAAGTCCAAAAACTGGCAGATGAAATGGTGGCAAAGGGCGAAATGAACACCGAAGAAGCCCGCCGCTTCGTTGAAGACATGATGAAGCAAGCCCAACAGCCCCAAGCATCTGGTGAAACCTCTGAAAAAACACCTACTTCTGAACCTCGCCGCATTGAAATTTTAGAGGAAGATGAAGAACCAACGGTGAAAGAGGGATCAACTGATGAAAACACAGAAAAATTACGCGACGAAGTGCTAAAGCTACAAGACGAGTTAAAACGATTGCAACGCGATCAATAAAAAGCATTATTGGAGCGAAATATTAGTAAGAAGTGGCATTTTGACATGGCACTTCAGATAGAAACTTGATAAGATACATTGCTTAGTGTGTACTCTAGTTCTTTAAGCCAGATAACACAAAGCGTCCTGTTTATAGCCTGCAAAGGTGTCAAGTTTATGGAACAGTGGCAAAAAGATTTAGTAGAGATCGTTGAAACAGTGGCTGATGAAGTAGAGCGTTTCTTCCTGGGAATGAGTGAAATGGTAGACGCTTTTTTTGAGCTAACGGAAGAAATTACCGAGCAAGTCCCTAACATTGCCATTGAAGTCGATCAGTATTTACAGGATTTGACTGAACCAATGTTTGAAGCTTACTGGGAACTGGAAGACATTATAGCAGATGTAGATCCAGGTTTTCCTTATTCTGTTGAACCCACAGCCGAAAAAAATCCTGCCTGTATTGGTTGTACTCACTATCACGGTCAAGTTTATAGTGGTAATTTGTTAGTTTGTGCCATGCATCCCCACGGTTGTGAAGATGAGAATTGTCCAGACTGGGAGAAGGAAGAGTATTGAGTTAGGAGTTAGGAGTTAGGAGTTAGGAGTAGAGACGCGATTAATCGCGTCTGTACAGGAGTTAAGAATAAAATTACTAAAAGGACGTAAAGATAAGTAAAATAACTAATAACTAATGACAAATGACAAATGACAACTGACAAATGACAAATGACAAATGACAAATGACAACTGACAAATTACCTGAAAGTTTAACCCAGGCAAGCCAAGAAATGAAGTATGGCGAACGCGATATTGCGGAAGGTAAACTAATTACCTTTCCTAATCCGCGCGTGGGGAGGCGATATGACATTAGCATTACTTTGCCGGAATTTACTTGTAAATGTCCGTTTTCTGGTTATCCTGACTTTGCGACAATTTACGTTACATATATACCTGATGAACGGGTAGTGGAATTGAAGGCGCTTAAGCTTTACATTAACAGTTACCGCGATCGCTACATTTCTCACGAAGAATCAGCTAATCAAATTCTGGATGATTTTGTAGCTGCTTGCGATCCGTTGGAAGCCACTGTGAAAGCAGATTTCACGCCTCGTGGTAATGTACATACTGTGGTTGAAGTGCGTCATTATAAGCATCCATAATGAAAACTTTGGCTTGGAGAGAGGACTTAACTCCTCTCTACGAGACGCTAGGTGAGCAAAATCAGGACTTTTGACTCAAGTTGATCAAATAATGCGATCGCCTACTGTAAAGTGACATACTCCCACACTCCCCTTCGGGTGAGTGAGGGCTTCTCAATGACTCCTAATCCGGACATTACTTGAGCTTTAAGACCGTGTGCCCCACGGTTCTTTATGTTTATAGCCGCGTTTAAATCTCTGCACAAGCTTGCATGACATACAGGACAATTATGCATTCTTTGAGATAGCGGTTTTTTGACTTTATGACCACAACTAGAACATTCAAGGCTAGTTCCGTTTGGATTCACAGCGATTACTTTTAAACCAGCGTTCTCGGCTTTGTTTGAAAGTATTGATATGAATTGACCCCATCCAGCGTCATTTATACTTTTAGCCAATCGTGTTTTAGAAAGTCCTTTAATATTCAGCTTTTCAACAGCTACAACATCATACTTATCAAGCAGTGATAAAGCTATTTTGAAGTGAAAATCTTTTCTAGTGTCGGCAACTTTTTTGTGTTGCCTACCCAATTGTTTTATCGCTTTTTTACGTCGGTTAGAGCCTTTCTTTCTTCTAGAAACTCTACGCTGTACTGATTTTAATTTACTTTCAGCTTTTCGGAAAAATTTTGGTGCTGATATTCGGTCATTGTCAGATGTGACGATAAAATCAATTAGACCAACGTCAATACCAACGATATTATCAGCCTTGAAATCAGGTTTGATAGTTGGTACAGTCTTATCGTCAAGACTTAGGGTTACATAATACCCGTCCGCTTTTTTAGTTACTGAAACTGTTTTAATATCAAAACCATCAGGAACTTGACGATGAACAATTACTTTTACATCCCCTATTTTTGAGAGTGTAATCTTGCTGTTATCAAAATGCTGTCTTTTGAATTGGGGATAAGTAAAAGTTTTGTATTGACCTTTACCTTTAAAGCGTGGTCTACCAGACTTCTTACCATTGATATCACCCTTTAACCATCTATCAAAAGTAATCTCAACTTTTTTTGGTACTTCTTGCAACACCTGGGAGTGAATGCTTTTGTACCAAGGTCTATCAACTTTTAGTTGCGTTAGCGAGGCTTTTTGATTGTAATAGTTTGGTTGTTCTCTTAATTCTGGAATATGACAAATTAAAGGACACCTATCAATAGAACAGCGGTTTTGCTCATACCAATCAAACCTTTGAGCAAGCAGATAATTATATTGATAACGCAACTTTTCTAGCGTGCTATCAATTTTTTCTGCTTGCTCTTTTGTCGGTTTAATTCTGTACTGGTATGAAGTTCTCACCTGTTCGACCTAATCAGCGTTATTTTTTTAATATACACTGAATTGAGCAACTGTACCACAATCCCTATGAAAAATGACTTTGTATCAAAAGGGCGTTCTGTAAGTGACCTTAAAGCTCATCTTGTCTTGACTACAAAATATAGAAGAAAAGCGTTCACAAACTCAATGCTAGAACGCTTACACCTTATTTTTGAAGACTTGCTAGTTAAGTGGGATTGTAAACTGGTTGAGTTTAATGGTGAGGACAACCACGTAAATCTACTTTTTCAGTACCATCCAGACTTAGAATTAAGCAAACTTGTGAACAATTTAAAGTCTGTCTCTTCAAGAAGATTGAGACAGGAGTTTGCAGATCACCTAGAAAGTTTTTACAGTCAGGATGTGTTTTGGAATGGTTCTTATTTTATTGCTAGTTGTGGAGGGGTTACAGTATCCACATTGCGTAAGTATATTGAAGATCAACAAAGCCCAGAAAATTAATATTTTGTTCATTCCTTATCGACCAACAACACTGATTAAGCTACGCTTAATTTCGCTCGTTGGTCAATTCGTCACTCACGCGCAATTCATCTCACACCCCGGTATAGTGGGTGTGAGATGAATTGCTGTTTCAGCTAAAAATTAGGGAACTCCAAAAAATAAATTATTCCACATTCAAGTCGTTGACTGTTGACTGTTGACTGAAAACTCGTGAACCGTCAACGGTCAACAGTGAACAATAGCAATGGAATATTTTTTTACTTGGAAGTCCCTTAGTAGTCTGTCTCATTAAATTTGAGGGATAAGAGAACGAACCGCAGAGGCACAGAGAACGCAGAGAGAAAGAGAGAAAGATTCTAAAACTTGGAATACTCTAAGCATTGTTGATTTGACAGACTATTAGTTATTCTGCAATCTTTTTTGCAGCAGATTGCACTTGAAGCACAACTTTATTTGACAAAGGGATATATCCGAGTTCCAAACTGGATTATTAACGGTATAAGGTAAATGCGTCCCTTGAATTGAAGTTGAGCAGACATAACAATCTTTTATTTCAATGTTTAATAAATACCTCTAGTAATTTTCCAATTTGTAGAAATTTTTAAACGCAAAGGTACGCAAAGTAATCCTCTGCGTTCCTCTGCGATTTCCTTTGCGCCCCTGAAGCGTTTAAACCTCAATCGCCTTTTCTTTCTCCTCACTTTTTGGCTGTGAAGTCAGTCGATCTAAAATCTCCAAAACCTCTTGTTCAAAAGCAACTTGGGCGCGATTAGTTTTGCCACCAACGTACAAGCGATCGCCTTTTTGCAATGCCCATATTTGGGAATGAGAAAAGTAACTCATTACCACACCCAGCATTAGTAAACCAAACCCTGAGTAAACAATTGGTATACCTGGATCGGCTTTAATTTGTAAGCCAGTGCTACCAATCACATCCAGAATTTTTAGCTTCACGCCATTAACTTGGGTAGACATCCCCGCCCGGACAGTATCAACGAGTTTGCCAGTGGCATCATAAATTAATACCATCCCTTGCAAATCTTTGGCTAGCAAAGAGACACCCTCACTCAAATCAGGTTTCGTAGGAACCCACGTTCCCCAAATGCGCCCTTGTCCCTTGGTGTTCAATAGCGCCATTGGTAGCTGAAAAATGGGGCTGTTGTTAAATTGGACGCGAACACCTGCAATTCCCCAATCAGTTTGATAGAAAGTGATGCCATGATAGCGCAGAGGCTCGTTGACAAAAATCTTTTTGTGGTCAATTTCCTCGCCCTGCTTATTCAAGACAGACATATCCGAATAAAATTGATCAATGCCGCCAGATGGTGTGTAGTCAATCCAAAAACGATTGACGCGCACAGACCAATCTTTCGAGATTTGGGTGGCTAAAGGGCCAGCATCGACAATATTTGTCACTTGAAATGTATCGCCACTAGCAACCATTTCCTGAGCCAAAAAACCAGTCATCGCTCCCCAAATTCCCCCGATCAGAATAGCGACGATGCCAATATGAACGATAATTGGCCCGATGCGTCCTACTATTCCTTTGCGTGCGTAAAGGAGATTTTCTTTTTCTTGATCTGGAAAAATTTTATAGCGACGTTTCTGTAATATTTGGCTGAGAGAATCTAAGGAACCACTATCTAGTTCTGCACTTAAAGCTAACTTTTTAAATTGCCGTGGTTCGTCGTAATATTTCCAGCGCTGGGCAGCTTTTAAGGCTGGTAACTGTCGGGTAAATGAACAAGCAGTTAAGCTAGTGCCAAATAAAATTAGTAATGCTAAAAACCACCAAGTACGATATACGTGGTCTAACCCAACTACCTGAATTACCTTCCAAGTTAAGAAACCAAACAAAGCTGGATGTTCTGGGTAGTTAGCCTGGTAAAATGCGGGTGACTGACCTTGCTCAATTACAGTACCGGTGGAGCTAAAGATGGCAATCAATAGCAGTAGTGCGATCGCTAGTCGTAAGTTAGTCAGTACAGGCAAAAGCTCTTGCCGTAAGAACTGCCCAGGTACTGCCCACCATTTTAATTCTTTCGACGCTGAATCTTCTAAAGTCATTATGTGTAAAATCTAACAAAGGTATTGATATTAAAAACTGCCAAGGGGAATTCGAGAAATTAAAGAAAATACACCGAATCCTACCAACAGCGCCCCGCTAACTGGGTTAATCCAACCAGACCAGCGACGCAATTCTAGTAATTTTTTAATTGAAGCTGTAAAAGTACCCGCTAAAATCAGTGGTGCTACATAACCGGCTGTGTAAGAAAGTAGCAAAACAGCCCCAAAAATTAAGTCTTGTGTATTGGCAATCCAACCCAACAAACTAGCTAAAACAGGTGTGCTACAAGGGGATGCGACTAAGCCGAAAGTCAGCCCCAGCAAATAAGAACGCAATCCTGCTGGCAAATCTGGCGAAATCCAATTCGTTTCGCCCAAGGATGGAAATTGCAAAGGTAGCGCTTCTAATAAGTTCAGCCCCATAAGAATGGCGATAATGCTGACGATAATCGGCAAACCAATTCCTACTTGACCGTAGACTTTTCCGACAAAAGCTGCTATAATACCCATCCCTGCCAATGTAGTTGCTAAACCTAAAGCAAACCAAGTTGATTGGGCCGCTGCTTGGAGGCGGCTTTTAGCTTCATAACCGCCGATGTAACCAATGGTAATTGGCAGCATAGAAAGCATACAGGGTGTAAGACTGGTAAGCAAGCCAGCAGCAAAGATAATACCAACGCTTACCACGCTAAGGTGTGTTAGTTGGTTAGAAACGACGATGTTGGCAAATTGTTCTAGTTGGTAAATTTGGGTTTGCAGGTTATCAAGCATAGAAGTTTATGAGCGGGAAATGCTTACTCTGCTTGAATTTTAGCTTATTTTTAGTTTGTGAGTCAGCAGAACGTAATTATCCAAACCTAATATCATCTAAATTTCATCTGTCCAAGGAAATGTATTTAAAATACAATTAAGCTCGAATTATCCCTGAAGAAGCACGGCTGGAGTATTTGGCATGATGATTGCATTACCCGGATTTCAAATTGTCACTTTGTTAAAAGCAGGGGTAAAAGCAGTCATATACCGTGGAATTAGAGTTAAAAATCAGTGTCCGGTAATTATCAAAGGGCTACGGAAAGAACAGTGTACACCCAATAACATTGCACAACTCAAACATGAGTATGCGATCGCACAAAGGTTAAATACCACAGCCGTAGTTAAAGCTTACGCCTTAGAGATGCATCAGGGAATCCCTTATTTAATTATGGAGGATTTTGAGGCGCGATCGCTCGATCAGTTGCTAGACCAATTTCAACAGCCTGTGCCGTTTCTGAAAATTGCTATTGAAATCACTAGTAAACTTGCACAAATTCACACTCATCATATTGTCCACAAGGATATTAAGCCGCAAAATATCTTAATTAACCTCGAAACTAATCAGATCAAAATTGCTGATTTTGGAATTGCTACGTTCATTCCATATCAGCAGCAAATGGTTAGCAGTTCCAGTCAAATTGAAGGCAGTCTACCATATCTGTCACCTGAGCAAACCGGGCGGATGAATCGAGGAATTGATCATCGCAGCGATTTATATTCTCTGGGAATCACTTTTTATGAAATGCTGACAGGTCAGCTACCATTTCAAGGTAAAGACCCCTTAGAGTGGGTACATTGTCATATTGCTAAATCTCCGCCATCACCGAAAAAGCTAAACTCTGATATTCCCCAAATCCTCTGTGATATCATCATCAAATTGCTGTCGAAGGTTGCAGAACAGAGGTATCAGAGCGCTTTAGGTTTGCAATTTGATCTGGAACGGTGCTTAAAAGAATTGGAGACAACTGGAGAAATCCAATCTTTTATTTTGGGTGAGCAAGATATCTCAGAGCGGTTTCAAATTCCTCAAAAATTGTACGGGCGAGAACCAGAGATTATCAAACTTTTACAAGCATTTGAGCGAATTATTAGCCAAGGAAAACCAGAACTCGTTTTAGTTTCTGGTTATGCTGGGGTTGGTAAATCTTCTTTAGTAAAAGAGATTCACAAGCCTATTGTGCGAGAACGCGGAGTTTTTATCTCTGGTAAGTTTGATCAATACAAACGAGATATTCCTTACTCTACTATTGTTCAAGCTTTTCAAACACTTGTTAGACAAATTTTAACGCAGTCTGAAGCTCGACTTGCTACTTGGAAAAAGCGAATACAAGCAGCATTAGGGAACAATGGTAGATTAATCGCAGATGTAATTCCAGAAGTTGAATTAATCGTTGGAGAACAGCCTCCTATACCAGAGTTGGGGCCTGCCGAATCTCAAAATCGATTCAATTTGGTGTTTCAGAATTTTATCAGCGTCTTTGCTCAAAAAGAGCATCCGCTCACTGTTTTTTTAGATGATATGCAGTGGGCAGACAGCGCTACTTTAAATTTAATTCAAACCGTCATTACTGGCTCTAGTATCCAATATCTCTGCTTCATTTTGGCCTATCGAGATAACGAAGTAGATGTTGTGCATCCCTTTAGTTTGATGATGGAGAAGGTTTACCAGTATGGAGCAAGAATAACTGAAATTATCCTTACCCCTTTGAATCTTGTTTATGTCAATCAGTTGATTGCTGATACCTTGCATAGTTCAGTAGAACAAGTAGAACCTCTTGCTCAATTGATTCTCCAAAAAACTGACGGTAATCCTTTTTTTGTCAATGAATTTCTGAAAACATTGCATCAAGAAAATCTGTTGATTTTTAACCCCCTTCAATCACCCACCGCAAAGGGAGGACAGAGGGGAATAAAAGGGGAGTGGCAATGGAATTTAACTCAGATTGAAGCCCAAGGGATTACAGATAATATTGTCAGTTTGATGATTGGGCGGCTGCAAAAACTGCCAGCCGCAACTCAACAGGTACTTAAGTTAGCCTCTTGTATTGGTAATCGCTTTGATTTAGAAGTTTTAGCGATCGTTGGTGAACAATCTATTGAAGAAACAGCGAATGCACTTGTTGATGCAATTTTAAGAGGATTAATTATCCCCATAGAGTCAGATGAAACTGCCCATAAAAGCTATCGTTTCTATCATGATCGAGTTCAACAAGCTGCATACTCCTTAATTGCTGATGAATCAAAGTCGGCCGTTCACCTGAAAATTGGACGGCTTTTGCTAGAAAATGCTAGTCATGAACAAGTAAACGAGCAAATATTTGATTTAGTCAATCAACTCAATTTCGCTGTGGTTCTAATTATTGAACAGACAGAAAAAGATGAATTGCTACGGTTGAATTTAATCGCTGCTAAGAAAGCAAAAGCCTCTACAGCCTACACTCCTGCTAAAAAGTTTTTTAGCGTTGCCATGAATCTTTTAGCTGAAAATGCCTGGATTGAACAATATGAACAAACATTTACGCTATTCAGAGAACTAGCTGAGTGTGAATTCTTAACAGGGAATTTATTACAAGCAGAAGAGTTATTTAAAATACTATTTATTAAAGCAGCATCCTCTATGGATAAATCTAATATTTATATGCTGCAAATCAGACTCTATCAAGTTGCAGGGAGGTATGAAGAAGCGCTGACATTGGGATTAGAAGCTTTAAAACTTTTTGGGGTGACATTCCCTAATACAAATGAGGAAGTGCAAGGTGCGATCGCAATTGAAAAAAACCAAGTATTAACCAATCTAGGTAATAGACAAGTCTCTGATTTAATTAATGCTATAGTAATCGAAGATCCAAATATTAAAACAGTGATTAGTCTGTTGACGACTTTGGGGCCACCTACTTATCTCGGTAGACCCGATCTCTTTCCCTTAGTCGTACTTAAAGCAGTTAACTACTCACTCAAGTTTGGTAATACAGAAGATTCCTGTTTTGCCTACAGCATGTATGCCATGTTGTTGGTTTCTATCTTCCATGATATTCCTACAGGGTACGCATTTTCTGAGATGACAATTCAATTAAATGAAAAGTTGCATGACTTGAAACTTAGAGGAGTTGTTCTGCACATTCATGGAAGTCATATTAACGTTTGGCGTAACCATATTGCTACCGATATTCCATTTTTAGAACGGGGATTTATCGGCTGCGTGGAAGTCGGTGACGTGACGATGGCGAATTACAATGGTTATCAAGGCTCGTGGCAAATTATCCAGTTAGGTTTTCCACTCGCAGAAACATACAAATCTCTAGAAAAATATATTGCATTCGCCCGCCAGTCTAAACATGAGACTGTCTATCAGACAATCAAACTACAGCAGATGCTATTGATGAATCTGCGCGGACTGACTCACCAAAATCTGACTCTAAGTAATGATGACTTTGATGAATTATCCGCTTTATCTATCATTACAGATGCAGGCTTTGTCAGTGGAATTATTTTTTATTATATTGTTAAATTAATTATGTTTTTTACTTATGAGAAATATTGCGAGGCATTTAATTCTGCCTTGGAATTGTCTAATTTTCCAGTTAATACACTGGCATTACCAATTGAAACAGATTACATTTTATATTATTCCCTGACCCTCACGGCTCTTTATCCAAGAGTATCTTATCAAGAGCAAGAACAGTTTTTAGAAACCTTAAAATCCCATCAACAGCAATTGCAATACTGGGCTAATCACTGCCCTGCAAACTTCTTACACAAGTCTCAATTAGTAGCTGCTGAAATAGCTCGAATTGAAAATCGAGACTTGGAAGCAATGCGCCTATATGAGCAATCAATTGCTTCAGCCCGTGAGCAAGAATTTGTGCAATATGAAGCTTTAGCTAATGAGTTAGGCGCTAAATTTTATGTAGAACGAAACTTTGAATTAATTGCCAAAACCTACTTGCAAGAAGCTAAAAATGCTTATGTACGCTGGGAGGCATCTGCTAAAGTTAAGCACCTCGAAGAATCCTATCCTCAGCTATTGTCACAACAACAGCTTGTCTCTAACGGAACATTTTTCAGCACAGGTGAACACCTAGACTTTTTATCGGTCGTGAAAGCGTCTCAAACTATATCTAGTGAAATTGTGTTTTCGCGGTTGTTGAAAACTTTAATGCAAATTGTTATTGAGCAAGCGGGAGCAGAAATTGGTTATTTATTGCTTGAATATGAGCAAAATTTGGCGATCGCAGTAGAAGCTAAATTTAATCCCCAAGCAGAAAAGCTCAATGTTTATCGACCTGTATTAGATGGTGAAATTTCACAGGTTATTCCGCAATCAATGCTGAATTATGTTCAGCGAACTCAAGAAACAGTGATTTTACAGAATGCCACTGAGCAAAATCTGTTTTCAAAAGACGAGTATATAATCCGAAAGCAACCTAAATCTGTACTTTGTTTACCGATCGCGCTTCAGTCGAAATTAGTTGGTATTTTATATTTAGAAAATAATCTAATCTCCAGCGCCTTTACGCAGGACAAACTTTCCGTACTGGAGATTTTGACAGTTCAAATTGCTATTTCTCTAGAAAATGCTCGTCTTTATCAAGGTCTAGAAAATAGCCAAGAAAAACTTAATCTGGCGTTGAAATCTGCCCAAATCGGTGTTTGGAGTTGGGATATTGCCAACGATCGCTTTAACTGGGATGAGCAGATTTATCAATTATTTGGGTTAACACCTGAAACCTTTACTGGCACTGCTGAAGCAATTTTAGCTCGTCTGCATCCAGACGATCGAGCATTGCTAGCTCAATCGTTGAGCCGAGCGATTAACGAAGGCGTGGAGCATGATTTAGAATATCGAATTATTCGAGATGACAGCAGTATTCGCTACGCAGCCTGCCGAGGAAAAGCCTTTTTTAATGAAGCAGGTAAAGCCACACACATGAGTGGTGTTGCGCTTGATATTACAGAGCGCAAACAATCTGAAGCCGAACGTATCCAACTGATTCAAGAGCAAACCGCCCGACAGGAAGCAGAAGCCGATCAGCAACGGGCAACATTTTTGGCTCAAATCAGCACAACACTCGCCTCTTCCCTCGATTATGAAAGCACATTAGCAAGTGTGGCAAACCTTGCTGTGCCCTACTTTGCCGATTGGTGCGGCGTTGATCTGCTGCAAAACAACCAATCAATCAATCGGGTAGCAGTTGCTCACCGAGATCCAGAGAAAGTGAAATTCGGTTGGGAACTCTATCAGCGTTATCCCAGAAAGTTGGATGCACCTGAAGGTGTGGCTAAAGTTCTGCGGACTGGACTTGCAGAATTGATAGCTCAAATTTCAGATGCAGCCCTAGCAGCAGCTATCCAAGATCCAGAACATCTAAGGATTGTGCGTGAACTTGGTTTAAAGTCCTGTATGATTTTGCCATTGATGGCACGCGGACGGATTTTTGGTGCAATTTCCTTTATTACTGCTGAATCAGAACGTCGTTACAGCACTGCTGACTTGTCACTAGCTGAAGATGTTGCCCATCGAGCTGCGATCGCCATCGATAATGCCCGCCTTTACCAAGAAGCGCAGCAAGCACAAAAAACAGCAGAACGAGCATTAGAGCGCATTGCCCGTCTTCAATCCATCACGGCTGCCCTTTCAGAATCCTTGACACCAGCCCAAGTATCTGAAGTCATTGTAGAGCAAAGCATGGCTGCCTTGGGAGCCAATTCTGCCCTCGTCGCCTTGGTGAATGAAAGTAAAACTGAACTGGAAATTGTGCGTGCAGTTGGCTATAACCAAGAGTTGGTAAACACTTGGCGGTATTTTGCTATTGATTCACCCTCTCCTTTAGCAGAAGCTGTGCGGACTGGGCAACCTATTTGGGCTGAATCAACAAAAAATCGGATTGCTCGTTACCCTAATTTAGCTGAAACTTACTCCAAATATGACTTTGAAGGCTGGATTTCTATTCCATTGATGGTAGAAGGTTGGGCAGTTGGCGGTATAAGTTTGGGATTTGCCCAGTCTCAACAACTGAGTGCAGAAGATCAAGCGTTTATCTTGGCTGTTGCTCAACAATGCGCCCAAGCGATCGCTCGTGCCCATCTTTACGAAGCCGAACGAACGGCACGAAGCGCTGCTGAATCAGCAAACCGGATCAAAGATGAATTTCTCGCTGTGCTGTCTCATGAATTGAGAACACCGCTTAACCCGATTTTAGGTTGGACAAAACTGATGCGAACCCGCAAACTTGATCAAGCAACAAGCGATCGCGCCCTCGAAACCATTGAGCGCAACGCTAAGTTACAAACCCAATTGATTGAAGATTTGCTTGATGTCTCCCGCATCCTTCAGGGTAAACTTAACCTCAACTTCTGCCCCATTAATTTAATATCAGTCATTGAAGCTGCGATCGAGACAGTGCGTTTATCAGCACAGGCTAAGTCCATCGAGATTCAGACAATTATTGAATGTAGCCTAAGTCCAGTTTTAGGCGATGCCAATCGATTGCAACAAGTTTTTTGGAATATCCTTTCTAATGCCATTAAGTTTACTCCCACTGGGGGACAAGTAAAAATTAAATTACAGCAAGTTAGCTCACAGGTACAAATCTGCGTCACTGATACAGGAAAGGGAATTGCACCTGAGTTTTTACCTTATGTCTTTGATTATTTCCGTCAAGCAGATGGTGCCACAACTCGAAAATTTGGTGGTTTAGGTTTAGGATTAGCGATCGTCCGGCATCTTGTAGAACTTCACGGGGGAACTGTTCAAGCCCAAAGCCTGGGCGAAGAACAAGGAGCAACTTTTACCGTCAGAATTCCATGCTTACAGGATGAAAGCAAAAAAATCAAAGATGCAAAAGATAACTCCTCACTTGTGGGACAGTCCTTACCTTTGTCTGGTTTAGATATTCTCGTGGTGGATGATGACGCAGATATGCGAGAGTTTTTGCCTTTCATGCTGGAACAATATGGTGCAACTGTGACTGCTGTAGCCTCAGCCATTGAAGCTTTAACTGCACTGAGTCAATCCCAGCCAAATTTACTCATTAGCGATATTGGGATGCCAGAAATGGATGGTTACATGCTGATGCGACAGGTGAGGAGTTTGCAACCAGAGCAAGGCGGGACAATTCCAGCGATCGCCTTAACTGCTTATGCTGCTGAGATAGATTATCAGCAAGCGATCGCAGCCGGATTTCAACAGCATATTTCCAAGCCTGTAGATCCAGAAGAATTGGTGAAGGCGATCGCATTATTAGACTTATTGAAACAGAATAAAGGCGTCAGTCGTCAGAATTCAGCATGAATTCTCTACGAGTCGGGGATCTGAATCCCCAACGAAGAGTGATTCTCAGGGCTATTTCGTTCTAAACAGAAACTGCCCAGAACTGAAGTAAAGTTCAGCGACTCATAGCTAAAATCCGTTTTAACGGACTATAACCCAATACGCTTGGGTTAAGGATAATTGTAGGTTGGGTTGAACATTCGTGTTACCCAACAAATGCCCAAAAATGTTGGGTTTCGTTCCTCAACCCAACCTACGCAATAACCTTCTCTTAGTCGTCTTTAGACGACTTTCGCTATTAGACTGGTGAATTCATTCTGAGGCTGACTAGATGAGAATGAAATAGCCTTGCTTGATTCTGACTTCTTCTTCAATACAAAATTGACGATCCCCAGAAGACTTTGTAACCAGTAGCAGGGGTTCGGAGTATTACTGCATCTGTACTGTGGCCATAAGTAATTGACTTCACCTTACTTCTCAGGATGACGCTAGCTAAACAAGCGATTAAACTATGGATAACATCAAGCAATTGTTGCTTTTAGCACCACTTACATAAATTTAATTGCATTGTTACATCTAAAATCTCATCCTGCTATATCAAAAACCTATTATGTCAGTGTATCAAGATTGTGGGGAGACCACCGATTTGATTATTGGTGTTCACAACCAAGAAAACCTCGAATTACAAGCAAATTCTGCTCCTGTGGGTGCTCTTGCCACAAGACAAGGAAATTTTTCTACCTTTCTTGCTCCCCTGACTCAGGATACTTTTAAGCAGGTTGTTCAGGATGTCGAGCAAAAATTACAGATTGTCCATCAAACCTTGTCAATGCTGGATTCTCAGGGGTTTGAAACTCTTCTGCAAGAAATGTTGCATTCGATTACCTTAAAAACCGGGGAATTACTGGGGGCGGATCGGACGACGATATTTTTATTGGATGAAGAAAAACAAGAACTCTGGTCGATTCTGGCTGAGGGAGAGGGCGATCGCTCTTTAGAAATTCGCATCCCCGCCGATAAAGGCATTGCTGGGGAAGTCGCCACCTTCAAACGAGTTATTAATATTCCCTTTGATTTTTATAACGATCCGCGATCGCATTTTGCCCAAGAACAAGAAAAAAGAACTGGCTACCGCACCTACACCATGCTGGCTTTGCCATTATTAAATGAACATGGACATTTAGTTGCGGTAGCGCAATTATTGAATAAATTAAAATCTGGGAATAATCCCGATGCTCCACTTGCAGAGCGCATTGATACCAAAGGTTTTATCCGCGCTGACGAACAATTATTTCAAGAATTTGCTCCTTCGATTCGCCTGATTTTAGAATCCTCGCGCTCTTTTTATGTAGCCACTCAAAAACAAAGAGCAGTAGCGGCGCTGATGAAGGCGATCAAGTCTTTATCTCAAAGCAGTCTCGACTTAGAAGATACCCTGAAACGGGTAATGGATGAAGCCAAAGAATTGATGAATGCCGATCGCAGTACACTATGGTTAATAGACCGCGATCGCCATGAATTATGGACGAAAATCACCCAGGATGATGGTTCCACTAAGGAGTTGCGAGTCCCGGTAGGTAAAGGCTTTGCTGGTATCGTAGCGGCTTCTGGCAAGAAATTGAATATTGCCTTTGATTTGTACCACCATCCTGATTCTGATACTGCCAAACAACTCGATCAGCAAAATGGCTATCGCACCTGTAGCTTGCTTTGTATGCCAGTATTTAACGCCGATCAACAACTGATTGGCGTTACCCAATTAGTAAATAAAAAGAAAACTGGGGATTTTCCACCTTATAATCCAGGTGATTGGCCCAAAGCTCCCGACTACTTCCAAGCTAGCTTTGACCGCAACGATGAAGAGTTTATGGAAGCTTTTAATATTCAAGCGGGAGTAGCACTACATAATGCTCAGTTGTTTGCCACAGTCAAGCAACAAGAACAAATGCAACGGGATATTTTGCGTAGTCTTTCCAATGGAGTAGTTTCCACTAATAAAGCCGGGTTAATTATCGCCGCTAATGAAAGTGCCAAGCGTTTGCTAGGACTGGAGCCAGAAGACCGTTTAGAAGGTAAATTAGTTACTGATGCGATCGCTATCAAAGAAGGTGACTTTAGCAAGTGGTATCAGGATGCTTTACATGCAACCGACTTAAAAGGCCGCGAGCAATATTACCCCGATCGCACACTCTTAACTACTGGTACAGAACAGCACAGTATCAATTTATCGATTAACACAATAGCTGATGCTAGCGACCAAGAACAAGTCCGGGGTGCGCTGGTGGTGATGGAAGATATCAGTGATGAAAAGCGGCTCAAGAGTACGATGTACCGCTACATGACCCAGGAATTAGCCGAAGAATTGCTGAAATTAGATGACGCTAAACTAGGAGGCGATCGTAAAGAAGTTTCGATTTTATTTTCCGATATTCGCGGCTACACCACTTTAACCGAAAACTTAGAAGCAGAAGAAGTGGTGAGTATGCTTAATGAATATTTTGAATCAATGGTGGAGGCAGTCTTTAAACATAAAGGCACTCTTGATAAATATATCGGCGATGCCATTATGGCTGTCTTTGGTTCTCCCCTACCATTAGAAGAACACGCTTGGATGGCAGTGCAAACATCCTTAGAAATGCGCCATCGTCTGCACGAATTTAATCAACGTCGCTATACAGATGATAAGCCCAAAATAAAAATCGGCATTGGTATCAACTCAGATACCGTGATTAGTGGCAATATCGGCTCTAGTAAGCGGATGGAATTTACCGCCATTGGCGATGGCGTTAATCTTGGCTCTCGATTAGAAAGTGTTAGTAAACAATATGGTTGCGACATTATTATTAGCGATAACACTTTTAAGCCATGCCAAGATCAGATTTGGGCTAGGGAACTAGATTACATTCGTGTCAAGGGTAGAAATGAGCCAGTAGCCATATACGAATTGCTGGGTTTGCGTTCCAATCCTATTGAAAGCGAAAAATTGCAAGTGATTGAACATTATCATAAAGGGCGCGAGTATTACCTCAAGCGCCAGTTTTCCCTTGCTAGAGCCGAGTTTGCCAAAGTTTTGGCAGCAGATAGCCATGATAAAGCTGCTATGTTGCATCTGTTGCGTTGTCAACATTGGTTACAATCACCCCCAACAGAATCAGATTGGGATGAAGGAGTCTGGACGTTTCAGGAAAAATAAGTGCCATTTCTGACGCTCCATTCCTGTGGAAGACTCAACAACAGTGAGTGCTATTGCCAAAAATAACTTAAATGTAGCGGATGCACCAGAGGGCTTCAGTCCTCACCACAAACTTTTAATTATTCTTTTAGGACTTACGCACTTTACAAAATTAGCATCTTATGAATATCAAGCTTATTAACATAAAAGTCTTGCCCTACCTCGTTCCCAGTCTCTGACTGGGAATGTGATACTTGGAGGCTCTGCCTCCTGTCAAACTGGGAGGCAGAGCCTTGTAACGAGAAATAATTCATATTTGGTTATGTCTGTCAATGCGTAAGTCCTATCTTTGTAAAGATTTCTCGTTTCCAGCCAGAGTCTGGAAATGTTGCTAATTGCGGCTCTGCCGCAAATTCAGGAGGCGGAGCCTCACATTAGCCATTCCCAGTCAGAGACTGGGAACGAGGTAAAAGAGATTATTCATGGATGAAAAATTCTTGGTTCCTCCGATATAAAAAAATTGAGTATTTCTAACACAATACAGTTCAGTTAAGGATTTGTGGTACTGATTTTAAACCTGTAGAGACGCGAAATTTCGCGTCTTTACCAAGGTTTTTGGGCTTAACTGAACGGTATTGATTTCTAACAGACAAAATCTATGTAAATTAATTCAGGACTTACGCAAAATACCTCTCAAACTCTTATTCCTCCGTGTTCTCTGTGCCTAATAAGGTTCGATTTTCCGTTACCTGTGCGTAAGTCCTATAATTTTTAAAACTTCTTAATATTTCTCAACTAAGTTTAAAAAATATTGGGATTTAGTTAATAATTAAGAGCGATCGCTTTGTAAAGGTTAGTTGATATTTCTTGTCAAACTGCTAATGAAGTTACAAACTAAGAAATACAACACACGCAATTATTTTATGACTGCTATTTCTAACTTTCAATCCAAGCGGCCAATTTGGCAAAGCGCCATCATATTAACTTTGGGCTTTTGGCTCAGTGCTAGTCTAGTTTTAGACTGGGTAATTATGCCTAGCCTTTATCTTTCTGGCATGATGAGCCAAGCTGGTTTTACGACAGCAGGCTATACGATTTTTTGGAACTTCAATCGGATGGAATTATTATCTGCTGCTATAGTCCTGACTGGGGCACTAGCTTTGAGCAAAACCCGATATCACTGGAGTATTGGCAGTATTGTTTTATCTGTGTTGTTGCTAACTATAGCTGTGCTTGACACCTATTTCTTAACTCCGCAGATGTGCGCCATCGGAGTTCAACTCAACCTATTTGAAGCTGCTGCTGCTATTCCATCGACAATGAATATACTGCATGGCAGTTATTGGGTACTGGAAATAGTTAAGCTGGTGGCTGGTGGCACACTTTTAAGCTGGTGCTGGCAGGAGCAATTTTAAGTAGATGGAGAATTTTAACAGTGAGAATTTTCACTTCTAAATCTCACGCCACAGACGCAAAGAAATTCTTTGCGTCTTTTTGCTAAATATAGCTTATGGGTTAATGAATGCGATCGCGGACAATTTTCTATTTATATTTGTGAATTTTAAAACTTGAGATTTTCGGTAAACATACAAAATTATCTTCAACTGTACATTCTCAGCCTTCCCGGACATCCGCTCAAATAAATACTAAAAAATAATATTAATTAGTTTTCATGTTTCCTTTACCGATTTATCATGAAGTTTATATATTTCTGCTAACTTTTTTTGAAAATTATAGTAATCTGAATTTTAGTAGTTACTTACTTGTTATCTACCATCTAGCTAAAAAGAGCTATTTTGCAGGTATGTACTACCAATCGAGAATTTCGCTGCAAGTTCTTGAATTTGTCACTTCAAATTGTGCAGGGTGACTATTTAGCCCCACACAACATTAGAAACCGTTTCCAGTAATTATGAAGAGACTCTCTTCTGCTGATTTGGTTGCCTGTGCATCTCACCACACACCATCATGGCGGCAATTACCAGCTAACTCATCCTTGATCGGAGGTTTACCATTCTTCTTTGGAAGTGATATTTTTGCCCAATCTCAACTCTAAGGGTTGCTCTACAATCACAAACCTAAGTAAGGCATTTAACTTTTTTAATGCTTAGTTTCTAATAATACGTTTTCTCTTGAAGAAGTTATCCTCAAGAATAAACTTCTAGCAAAAGTGCCCGACAACTTTCGTCACGACTGCAAAAACATAGTTCGTCAGCACGGATTTAATGATCAAAAGCCTTAATGGAGAGCCATTACCCTCTACATTACAGTAGATTTTAGTCGCTTTCGACTTTAGCATCAGGAGCAAAACAACTTTGGCAGGAGAACTGAAGTATCTACAATTTTAGGCTGCTAAATACGGATAACAATGATGCTTTTGTGACTGATGGGCGAGAGCCAATGGTCTGTGCGTTGCACTTGAGTTACTCTTAGATTGGCTAGATTAGCGAAAGATACAGAAAACCCATCTAGTTTTTGAAATACTATATCCTGGCAACCAGTCAGGCCATTTTGCTATTGGCAATAACATGGATTGGTTTATTTGTAACTCGTGCTTTATAGCTTAACAGAGATTGGTGAATTAAGAGTTGGGGGGTGTGGAATCTCTGTACTAACTCAAGTGTGACCGCTATATTTATCTGATATTGCTTCCAACAAAGTCGCAGTGAATTCCGAAAAGGTAATTCACTAATTTTACCTGCAAACAAATGTTAATTTTATTCCAAAGCCATCCCAATGAAGACACTTCCGATTAGTAGATACAGATTTTTCCAAAAGCTCCAGCCTTTATCTTTGTTGAAAAAAATCACTGGTAAATCGGTTACTGGTTGTTTGCAGGTATTTAGCACATCAGGCTCTTGGTCAATATATGTAGACGAGGGTAAACTAATTTATGCCTGCTACTCAGAGAAAATGTTTGAGCCGCTTTACAGAAATTTGCAACGCTTGAGTCAGCAAATTTCTACTCTCCCTAGCGAAATTCACGAACAGTTACGGGCGATATTTGAAACTGGTGTTGAAAATCAGGCAATACCGAACCCAGATTATTTAGCTATTTGTTGGTTAGTCAATCAGAAATATATCAGTCCCTCTCAAGCGGCGATACTGATAGAGCAATTGGCGCTAGAAGTTCTAGAGTCATTTCTGAACATAGACGAGGGAAGTTATGAATTTATTCCTGAAAGCTTTCTGGATGACATGCCAAAGTTTTGTCATTTGAATCTCCGCTTACTAGTTGAACGATGTCAAGCACCCCGAAGGGAAGCGGCTTATCGTCAGACATCGCCAACTTCTCAATCAAACCCTTCAGAATTGTTCAAAATAAATGAGCTAAAACCTAAAAGCAAAAGTACACCAAACTCGTCTACAACAAACGGTTATAAGCCACCAGCCTACTCTAGGGGTCAGCAAATCACCCAACCGCCTGCTGACAAAAAAATCTACACAATCTTTTGTATTGATGACAGTCCTACGGTATTGAATACTATTAAAACTTATTTAGATGAGCAAATCTTTTCTGTTGTAGGAGTCACCGATTCTTTAAAAGCTTTAATGCAGATTGTTCACACCAAACCCGACATCATTTTGTTGGATATTTCAATGCCTAATTTGGATGGATATGAACTCTGCTCTTTGCTACGGAAGCACTCAAATTTTAAATATACACCTGTGATTATGGTGTCAGAAAAACTAGGATTTCTAGATAGAGCTAAAGCTAAGATAGTAAGAGCATCAGGTTATTTAACTAAGCCTTTTACACAAGGAGATTTACTAAAAGTCATTTTTAAACACATTGTTTAATTTACTAATATAAATAATAACTCCACCAAATTCAAGATATTTTTTGGAGATTTAAGGTTGAGTATTATCTGCATCGCTACTATTTTAGCTAGAGAATATTGTCTAATACCAATTCTGTAGAAGATACACAGGATATTAAACGAACCGCCAAGTACGCCAAGAGCGCCAAGAATAGAGAGTTACTCATTTAGTGCAGCTTCACATTAAATTGGTATAAGTGAATTGAAATTAGTTGGTCGTTATCTTACAGATAGGGGTTAAAATCTTATTAAGACGACCAGTGGGAAAGAAGCTCTATAAATAATCTTAGAAGAAAAGCTAAATCCGATTGTTACTGATGTAGTAATGCCGGGGATAAGTAGATTTGAATTGTGTCGCTTCATCAAAACAAATCCGATTAACCGATTATGAACACTTGAAATTTAGCGATAAATCGCTCACTACGAACCTTTTTTTGGGTATAATTGACCACTTTAGTAGCTCTGAGGAAGTGGTACCTCTGCCAGTATTTCTAAAAGCGATCGCTCCATAACCTCACTGACAAATTTATTACCTTGTAAGTTGAGGTGAATGTGGTCGTGATATAAACCTTGTGGGTTGGTAGTTGAATTGAATATCGCTAAAAAGTCTATATAGTTAATTTGTTGGGCTTTAGTAAAATCGTTCAAGCGCTGGCGTGCAATAATTTCGTAATCGCGGGGGCCTGGTTCACCAACTTCTCGCAGTAAGGGAGTCATGACTAGGAGAAATTGGCTGTTGCTTTGGCGAGTCAGGGCTTGAATTTTGGCGATCGCCTCCAAATTAATCCCCACGCGATCGCCTGCTTCATTTTGCACTGCTTTTATTTCGGGAATTGGCTGTTGCTTAAGGATATAACGTTGCCACACTTCCACCAATGCTAGGGGAGGCTTACTATCGGGATAGTTGCGATCGCGTCCTATCGGTAAAGAAGTGGGAGCAGTAGCAAACAAATCATCGGTATTAATTAATAACACTACTGCTTGAGCGTTGAAATTGCTAAACTTCTCTAAATAAGCTAACTCGTTCCTTGGCCCCCAAGAGTTAGCTGAAGCATTTAGCACTTCTACTTCCTGATAATTACTAGTGGATGATGCTAGAGAACGCATCATCATCGTGGATATTGTATTAGTCTGATCCGTCCACCAGCCACCATTAGCAATAGAATCCCCTAACAGTAAAACTCGCAGATCAGAAGATGCAGGTGTCTTCTTAAGCGGATTACCTCGCATAGAATACTCATTAATTTCAATGCGATTACCAAAACGACGGGTACGCTGGTTAGGAGCCAATAAATAACCAATCTGCTCATCGCCAATGTAAATCAGGGGATTACCAAAGCCAAAGAGCGATCGCAGTCCGATCTCGACTACCACAAACAATCCCACAACCACCAAAAAAAGTACGATCAACGCCACTTTCACCTACTTACGCTTTCTTATACTAAGGGACTTCCAAGTAAAAAAATATTCCATTGCTATTGTTCACTGTTGACCGTTGACGGTTCACGAGTTTTCTGTCAACAGTCAACAGTCAACAGTCAACGACTTGAATGTGGAATAATTTATTTTTTGGAGTTCCCTAAGTTGCTTTTCAACGATAGTAACTGACGCATTGGGCATTGGATAGAGGCACAGAAGCGGGACAGGGCTATTTCGTTCTAGACATAAACCGCCCAGAACTAAAGTTCCTCTCTTATAGCAAAAGTCGTCTAAAGACGACTAATAAAGGCTTTTAGTCGTCTTTAGACGACTTTTGCTATTAGCCTCAGAATTTATTCTGAGGCGGGCTTGTCGGAGAATGAAATAGCCCTGGAAGCGTGATGTACAAGGTAAAACTTTTCTCAAGAGCTAAGAGATCCCCTGCATCTTTCCCACTCCCCACAAATCTGACTAAGCGGATTAATATGTATTGGAACGTGTTTAATAAGTATTAAAACAGCTATTGTATGGCTGTTAACTGTCTATCTAATGGTTTATCAAAAGTTAGATATATTTTCGCTATTCTTGTGTAAGAGTATAGCCGTGTTTTCTAGTGATATAATTTTTTGTTATAGTATTACAACAATTACAATTGTCATCATTTTATCAATTCGGCAAAAATTTTTTCTGGGGTAAGGTAGGATGATTAAAATAGTCACACGAAAATATTTAGGAAAACTAAGTGTCTATGACATTGGTGTTGAACATGACCATAGTTTTGCGATCAAAAATGGGTTAATCGCTTCCAATTGTTTCAATAAATCCCATTCCACGGCTTATGCTTATGTAACTTATCAAACAGCATATTTAAAAGCTAATTACCCATTAGAATATATGGCGGCACTGTTAACTGCTAACAGTGGCGATACCGATAAGGTACAAAGATATATTACTAACTGTACAAACATGGGTATTACCATAGATCCACCGGATATTAATCGCTCTGGTGTTGATTTTACGCCGACATTGGGAAAGATTCTGTTTGGATTTTCGGCGGTGCGGAACGTGGGACAGAATGCGATCGCTTGTATTTTGGAGGCGAGAAATGAGACAGGATTTAAATCCCTCGCTGATTTTTGCGATCGCGTGGATTTACGTGCTGTTAACCGCCGGACTCTGGAATCGCTGATTTACTGTGGAGCCTTTGACAAAATTGAACCCAACCGTCAACAGTTAATTAACGACTCAGAATTAGTGTATGATTGGGCACAATCTCGCGCTAAAGACAGAGCTAGTGGTCAAGGAAATCTCTTAGATTTATTGGGCGACGGATTTTCTTCTACTCCGAATAAAAGAGCAAATAATGCCTTTGAAACTGCTCCTAAATCTAAACCTGTGATGGATTTACCCCCCCAAAAAAAGTTGCAGATGGAAAAAGAATTATTAGGCTTTTATGTATCAGATCATCCCCTGAAATCCTTACGGCAAATAGCACCACTTTTGACTCCAATTAACCTTTCGCAACTGGGAGAGCAAAGGGAAGAAATAAGGCTTTGTGCAGTTGTCATGTTAAATAACGTCAAAAAAGTGGTTACTAAAAAAGGCGAACAAATGGCAATTTTGCAAATAGAAGACCTCACTACACAATCAGAAGCTGTAGTTTTTCCCAAAACCTATGAACGCATTAGTTCCGTACTCCAAGTTGACACTAGATTCATTATTTGGGGAAAAGTAGATCGACGCGACGAGCAAACTCAATTTATTGTTGAAGATGCAGAGCCAGTGGAAACAGTACAAATGGTAATGGTGGAATTAAATCCCCAGCAAGTAGGTAATATGGATTACCTACATCACTTAAAAACAATTTTGCAAAACCAGGCAGGAGACAAAGAAAAGGCAAAAATGCCGGTGATCGGAATTATACAAACTGAAAATTCTCGGAAACTTGTTCGCTTAGGTTGGCAATATTGCGTACAAGATTCTAGAATAACCGTTCAAGCTTTGCAAAATGCCAGTTTTCCTGCTCATATCAAATCGCTGACTGGTATCTGAAGCCAGAAGTGAAAAGTCCACCAATACTCAAAAGCAGCTTATTAATCAGTTTTACTGAACTGTCAACAGTAAATTGACTTAAGTATTCAGGATTTTAATCGTTTTTTTAGTTACTTATGCTGATGATGATTTCATTGAGGGAGGGGTATATTTTTATGCTAAGACCCTTAAAGCAGCGACCGGGGGAAGGAGTTAGAACTTGATGATCGTGAACGAGCTACATAAATTTGTTTCATACTGTAAAATCATTCAACCCCAAACTCAGGAGGACATTAAAAAATTTTTTGAAGGAGTTATCTTGTTTCCTTATGATAAGGAACTTCTATTGCAAGCTTATTTATTTCTGAATATTAAAGACTTGTTTCCCTCGTGCGCTGAATTACTGTTATTTGAAAAATCTCCAATTTCAGATTATACAGATTTAGGGAAATGTGATTTTGTCTACCAGACCTTTAAAGGGAGCCTGTTTTTAATTGAAACTAAGTTTATTGATACAGAAGCAACAGGAGCTACAGAAAGGAAAAGAAGAAATAAACACAGAAACAAGGTATTTGAGCAAGTTATTACCTTGAAAGGCCGGTTTAGTGAATATTGGAATATGAGGCTAGATCAATTAGAGTGCGGAGTTTTCACAACAGATGCAGAAGTTGCTTGGCGAGGAAATGGCGTGAACGTCATATCTAAATCAATATCTATAGAGCATCTGGAAAAATGGCGAAGAAGCTATCACACTAGTGAAAAATTTTTATCTCATCAAGATGGGTCAAAGCTTGAGGGTAAGGTTAATTTGAAAGGTTGAGCCAAGACCTAATACCAATTGGAAAAAAGAATGCGACAAATAGACCATTTGTAGAGACGCGATTCATCGCGTCTTCACCCAAGGATGTGTTACAATCATTAATTGAATTGGTATAAATATAGTTTTTACGGTGATTTGCCCGCCGTAACCTTGTACAATTTGTGAAGCGATTGCCTGCCGTTTTAGTCCAAAGCCACCTATTTGACGAGATCGAATAGTATCTACACGCCCATCGCCGATGGAGAAACAGCGCAACGGGTTGCCTGACATTGGGTGGGCTATCGATTCCGCTAGATTTACTCTAGTAATTTTTGGTAGATCTATAAATTTCAGAGTAAGGGAAAATCTTTCACGTATAGGACTTACGCACAAGTAACGGAAAATCGAACCTTATTAGACACAGAGAACACGGAGGAATAAGAGTTTGACAGGTATTTTGCGTAAGTCCTGACCTACTCAGGTGGCAAGGCAAAATCACCTATTTTGAATCGGTCGTATTTGCACTTTTGGTTTTGGCACTAGATAAAGCCTTTCTCGAAATCAGTTTGGATCAACTTCCCAAATTAGCGCAAGTTATCCGGTTAATTCTCAGAAAAACTACTTAAATCAGCAATAATACTAATGCTGACCCGATCTGAGTCATTCTTTTTATGAAGTACTCCTGAAATCAGAAAGCTCAGGAATTAGTATTTTCGTCGGGCGCTTCAAACTTGTAACCATAGCCCCGCACAGTTTTAATAAACTCCGGTATGCTGGCATCGACTTCCATCTTCTTGCGAAGCTGACCAATATGCACATCAACTACTCGGCCATCTCCCACGTAGTCGCAACCCCAAATTTTTTGGATTAGCTGTGGGCGACTCCAAGCCTGATTAGGATGACTTGCCAAAAAATGTAAGATATTAAATTCTAGCGCTGTTAAAGCAAGAGGTTTATCGTTAAGTGTTACCTCCCGGCCCTCTGGGTTAATTGCTAGCTGCTTAAAAATGATCCGTTGTGTTGGGGAGGGGTTAATGTAGCGTATCCGTCTCAAAAGAGCTTCTACTCTAACTTCAACTTCTGCAAGACTAAACGGTTTGGTCATGAAATCATCAGCACCTGCGCTTAAGATTTTAATTTTATCAGCCTCGTCAGTCCTACTAGTCAGTATCAGTACTAAAACATTAGTACGGCTCTGCATTTCTTGGCAGAGGCTATAACCATTAAGATCCGGCAAATTCCAATCCAGAATCACTAAAGCTGGGTTGAATTGCTCAAACAACGATAAGGCAGTCTTACCATCTGCTGCGGACTCTATTTGATATTTCCGGCTTAAAAAACGATAGACGAGATTTCTAACGCCGAAGTCGTCATCGACGATCAGAATTTTGGGAGTAGTAGCGGGAACCATAACCATAATGCTGCCTATTGTAGATTGGGCGATTCGTTGCGCCAGTTTGGCAATACGTGTTTCTGTTGATAGTGTATTCACATGCGTCTCTGCTGAGTACGATCGCCACTGTAGTACTTGTTTACAATTAATCTTCCATGAAGTTTATCAAAACTTTAGCCATTGTAATGCTAAGAAATTGTATGAGTATTATAGAAATTTTGTATAATTTTATATTTTTGTGGTATTATGTAGAATTTGATACTTAAATCTAGTATAATTGAAGGCCATTTTTATAAGCACAAATAGTCTAGAAATAGCAAAACTTTCGGCTTGACTCACCCGCCTAGAACTAAAGTTCTCCTTGCGGGACAAAGATTTTACCTGAAGTTGACACCTATGATTCATCAATTGCCCCTACAGCATGTACTTTTGCGTAAGTCCTATTTATAAATAGTCTCTAACAGACAAAGCTTGGAGTCAGCATAAATTAACAACAGCTTTAAGCATTACATATCAGCCAGGTTCCAAATTTTTTGCAAGTGAGTCGGTTTCCCGCTCTTGTTTTGTGCAAATTTGCTAACAGCTAGTACCGCAAGGCGGAAGTCAAAAGTCAAAAGTCAAAAGTCAAAATGAATACAATGTAAGCGTTTCATTGATTTTGAATGGGTCGGTTATTTATGCCGTGCTGTACTAGGGTTATCTTGGCAAAAGGTTGCTGGCTTACCTGAACATGTGGCATTTGAGCTAAGAGGATGTTTGAAAAGTTCCAAGTTGAGTAAAAAAAAGCTCTCAGGGCATAAGCTGTAAATACGTACATACAGCACCATTGAGAGCGATGACTAAAGCATACTCCAGTAACCTGACCCAAGACCAATGGGAATTGCTAGAACCGTTAATTCCAGTAGCGAAAAAAGGTGGTCGTCCAAGGGAAGTGGACGTATGTTCGGTACTCAATGCCATTTTTTATGTATTGACACAAGGGTGTACCTGGCGAAACCTACCGGGAGACTTTCCTAATTGGCAAACGGTGTATACATACTTTCGTAATTGGCGTATTGACGGAACATGGATCAGCATTCATGACCGACTTAGAGGTTGGGCGAGAGTGGAAAACGAGCGTTGTGTTAGCCCATCAGAAGCGATCATCGATAGTCAAAGTGTGAAAAGCGCAGCAATGGTCAGCCAAGATGTTGGGTACGATGCTGGAAAAAAGGTCAAAGGACGCAAGCGGTTTTTGACTGTGGATACGTTAGGTCTAGTGCTGCGAGTGCTGGTGACAGCAGCTAGTGTCGATGAACGCTCAGGAGGTAAACAAGTACTCAAAAAGGTTAAAAAGATGGGAGATACTGTTTCACGCCTTTCTACTATCTGGGTTGATGGTGGTTACGACGGTAATCCCTTTATGCAATGGGTGATGGATTTTTACCGATGGATTGTACAAGTTGTACTGCGACCCCATGAACGCAAGGGTTTTGTTTTGTTACCTAAACGTTGGGTAGTAGAAAGAACCTTGGGTTGGCTGACTGGGTGTCGGCGTTTGAACAAAGATTATGAACTATTACCCCAAACTTCTGAGACTTTTATCTATCTGGCGATGATTCGCATCATGGTAAGGCGTTTGGCATAAATTTTTACCGCTCAAAACTTTTCAAACACCCTCTAACTACTAAGGCGTTATTGTTAGCGATCGCATATATTGAAAAGATACATATTTTCTGTAATAATAGCTGAATATTTTAATTTTATTTACAATCTATAAATGACAAATATAAACTTAAAATATCTTTAATAATAGAATTAATATAAAAACAACTTTTGATAGTCTAATCTGACTGGATTGGCAATGCATTGAATGGTATAAAAAATTTTAATTAGCTATCTATCTCAGGAGAGATTTTAAGTAAATTAAGCCCAAAGAAAGAGTAATTCAATATATTTAGTCCGTTAAATTGCTATTAATATCGTCAAGTCAGGGATATTTATGGTTAACAATTTAGTCGGCGGCATCATTCCCCCACAGCCACCAGTAGAAGCACAATCTGATGTTCATACATTGAAGTCTCGTCTAGAATGGGGCGAACCAGCTTTTACAATCCTGGATGTGCGCGATCGCAACACCTTCAACGAAGGTCACATTATGGGAGCGATGCCAATGCCAGTAGATGAATTGGTACAGCGTGCAGTACCTTCTTTAGATAAAAGCCGTGATATTTACGTTTACGGTGCTAATGAAGAAGAATCTGCCCAAGCCGCGCAACAACTGCGTTCTAATGGATTTCAGCATGTCTCCCAACTCAAAGGTGGTCTTGCTGCATGGAAGGCTATCGGTGGCCCAACAGAAGGCATTGTTGAATCAAAAACTCCCCCTGGTGCAGATGACTACAATGTTGTAGATCGGCTAAAAACTCACCAAGAAAATCTGCCAAAGGGAGGCCCTAGCGCGACGGAAGCCATTAAAAAAGGAGCTAGTAACCTCAAGGAAAGCATTCAAGAGGGAGCCAGTAATGTCAAAGAAGGCATTCAAGCGGGAGTCAGTAATGTCAAAGAAGGCATTAGTGAATCTAATAAAGGCAATGATGATTCCAATATTGGATCTTAGGCAAAAAATAACTTAGAAAATTAGCAATAGACCTCTTGCATAAATCAATAATGAGAACCGCACTCTACCTTTGGCTTATATCAAAGTCTCCCCTCTTTGTTTGCGGGGACAGGTTAGGGCTAAGGTGTTAGTGTAGTGAATTTTCCAAGAGGTCTAATCTTAATTTCTCATGACCAGAGAAGTCACAATTCAGAAATCGAAATAAATATAGAATATTTTCTCTTGCAATGCTTGTACTTACTCCAGAGCAAAACCTTTGCAAGAGGTTTATTCTTGGATTAATGTTCAAACAAATCTTTAAACTGCAACAAATCCAACGAAACTATTGTTGGCAGGAATTCAAAACATTCTTGAGCAATTTTCCAACGTTCTTCTCGTTTGAGCATTTCTGTTAGCTTGTGCTGCACACTAAGTAAATAGCGCACATCATTGGCAGCATAACTCAGTTGAGCTTCAGATAAACTAGCGGCGTTACCCCAATCAGAACTTTGAGAGCTTTTATCCAGTTCTACTTGTTCTAACTCTTGCACCACATCTTTAAGTCCGTGGCGATTTGTGTAAGTACGGGCTAATTTACTAGCAATTTTGGTACAAAAAACAGGTCTAACCTGAATCCCCAGATTAGCTCGCAAAGTCGCAAGGTCAAAGCGAGCAAAGTGAAACACTTTTACGACATTCGCCCCTTCCAAGAGTTTTTTTAAGTTTGGCGCATCAGCTTGTCCTTTGGCGATGCGGATTGCAGTCACTTTCCCGAATTCGTTGCACAATTGGACAAGACACAACCTATCGCGTTGTGGCAATAATCCCATCGTTTCTGTATCAACTGCGATCGCAGTTGATTCTAAATACTCTACTAGGGCTGCATCGCCCAGATCGCGATCGCTCACCTGAAAATCTTGTAATGTCATGAATTGTTCAAAAATAATAGCACTGTCCAGCAAATAAAATTGTTTTTACTTGAGTTTTAAATCAATTCCAGATGCAATCCTCACTTCCTGACGCTGTTCGCGTTCATCAAGAGTTCACAATACCTACCATTAGAGTACATTGAAGGTGGGGACTTTTGCGACACGTTAAATCTACCTAGTGCGAAAGAAAAGCTGTGTAAGGTAGACTTCGCCTTGATTATTAGTAGCAACGCCAATTCCAGTGAGGTTATAATTTCCTTTAAGGTTCTTTAGATGTCCCGGACTCTTAATCCAACCAGTAACAGCTTCATCCACAGGGTTACTATATCCCCGATTGAAAGCTACATTTTCCGCCGCACTGCTGTAGCGAATAGGGATAACATTGACTCGCCGTTCAAATCCCTGATGGCTAAATGGTGTTTTACCTTTAGCCATATTTTGACTATGAATTCTTGCCTGTCGAGTAATATTTGCATTTAGGGTCAACTTTGGCAGCCCTTTAGAAGCCCGATATCGATTAATTTCGTTAAAAACGGATTTTTCTAGCTCCGTAGTCTTAAAAGTAGGAGTCGATATTGCAACCTGACTGGAAAAAAGCGACAACAGCTTATTACGGGTGGATGTATTCGTAGAAGGATTATTTGGTATCGGAACAGTCGTTAACCCACTAGCAAGGACAAGCGCACTTAAAGCGATGCCAAAAGCAGTTTGTCGGAACATGGAGAATTGCGTAATATGTAGAGATATAAGACTTATACTCTACCCTATTGTTCCGACGATATATACCACGATACTATTAAGGATTGATGAATTTTGGCAATCTGGCTACATCCTTGTGTAGGAACTACAAAAAATGATTTGCAATTGTCAATACTTCAATAGGTCAGCATCGTAAAATTACGGTTATTTTTGCTGATAATTTAAGATTTTCATGAATTACTAAAAAAATAATGTAGTATTCAATAGACAAATGTCATTGAAACTACATTATTCAATATCTAGCAAAAGCTTTGCTAGCAGCCTCAAGTCTGGAGAATTTGAGAAAAAACCTAAATTCTACCAAATCTATCAGCGAAAGAAAAGTTGTGTGAAGTGGATTTCGCCTCTACTGTTAGTAGCGACACCAATCCCCGTTTTCTCATAATTACCTTTGATATTGGCTAGATGCCCTGAACTCTTGAGCCAGCCTTGAACAGCTTTCGTCACAGGATCGCTATATCCCAGGTTGTAAGCGACATTTTCACCAGCTGAACTGTAAGGAATATCGACTGCTTTAACACGTTCTGAAAATCCCGTATGCCCAAAGGGAACTTTACGATTAGCCATATCCTGACTGTGAATCCTGGCTTGATTATCGATGGCAGAATTACGAGTCAGCTTTTTTAATCCTTGGGAAACTCTGTAGTCATTAATTTGTTTGAAAACCGCCTTTTCTAAAGCAGCAATGTCAATCTTAGATCCTGAGAGTTTACCAGTATTATTTGAGACGTTAGAGCTTGTCGGTGTAACAGTTGGAGGTGTTACAGGAGTTGTTGCAGGAGGTGTTACAGGAGTTGTTGCAGGAGTTGTTGCAGGAGTTGTTGCAGGAGTAAAGAAAATTTGTGTGAAGAAGATTTCGCCTCTACTGTTGTTGCTAACGACAACACCAATCCCAGTCTTTTCAAAATTACCTCTGATATTAGCAAGATGCCCTGGACTTTTGAGCCAGCCTTGAACAGCTGTCGTCACAGGGTCACTATATCCATAGTTAGTAGCGACATTTTCACCAGCTGAACTGTAGGGAATACCGACTGCTTTAACACGTTGTAAAGCTCCCGTATGTCCAACGGGAACCTTACCTTGAGCCATATTCTGACTGTGAATCCTGGCTTGATTATCAATGGCAGAATTACGAGTCAGCTTTTTTAATCCTTGGGAAACTCTGTAGTCATTAATTTGTTTGAAAACCGCCTCTTCTAAAGCAGCAGCGTTAACATTGGATGCTGCAATTTTCAAAGTGCTATTCGATACACTTGAAGCTGTCGGCGTAAAAGTTGAATTTGTTACAGGAGTAGCGATCGCTCCACTACCGAGAATGATAGTGCCCAAAGCAACACTGTAGATTGTTGTTTTAATCATTTGCTGATAACTTACTGAAACTCTAGCTCCAGAAAGCTTAACCAAGCTAGTATCAATCTGACAACTTGATTGTAGGTCTATATACCTCTGTTTATGGCGTTTTTTGTTCAAAAACTACCACTAAACTTTAAAATGCATAGAATTACGAAAAAATATTACTGTTTATAAAAAAAAATTTCCTCCATCATTAGTATGATTATTTTATCTAACCTACTTTCCAAACTTCATTTTGTAATACACGAAGATTTTTATGCTTAGTCAATATTAGTTACAAAAACTACATTTCGATAATACAAGGCAGTGCTAATACTTAAGTAAATCTCAGTATTATGAATTATGGTTGAATATCAGTATACTACATAATTTAGTATTAATACTGATGGCAGCAAAGAATACGAGTATTAATAAATACGTTTATTTTAAGATAATTGTAGGTTGGGTTATAGCAATATCCTCGTAGGGGTACGAAGTGAAACCCAACAAACCAGCGAAAATGTTGGGTTTCGTTCCTCAACCCAACCTACGCAGTTTATAGGTTTTTGGCGCTAACCCAAGCGTATTGGGAGATATATTCCTAAAAATGTGCATTCTCAAACTTTGCACCAAATTTTGGCCTGCCAACTCGTCGTGAGTTGGTTGCGATAGCATAGGGTGTTGGAATTGTTGATCCTATTTAGGGACTTCCAAGTAAAAAAATATTCCATTGCTATTGTTCAGTGTTGACCGTTGACGGTTCACGAATTTTCAGTCAACAGTCAACGACTTTAATGTGGAATAATTTATTTTTTGGAGTTCCCTTATTGCTTTTTCCCAATGATTTTACGTATACTTACGCATCATTTAAGAACTTGGCTACTGTTTGTACATCCTTATCGCCACGTCCAGAGCAGTTAATTACAATCCGAGGACTGTCGGTTAGTTGAGGACATAGGGTTTCGAGGTAGGCGATCGCATGGGCTGTTTCTAATGCCGGGATAATCCCTTCCAATTTCGATAATCGCTGAAATGCCGCTAAAGCTTCTGCATCCGTCACACTATAGTATTCAGCGCGACCAGTATCTTTCAAATAACTGTGTTCTGGCCCCACACCGGGATAATCTAAACCTGCACTAATTGAGTGCGCCTCAATAATTTGCCCATCCTCATCTTGCAGAAGATAGCTCATTGCTCCGTGTAATACACCAACTCGCCCTTTTGTCAAGGTTGCTGCGTGTTTTTCAGTATTGACACCTTCTCCTGCTGCCTCAACCCCAATGAACCGTATGGAAGGCTCATTCATAAATTCATAAAATAATCCCATAGCATTGGAACCACCACCCACGCAAGCCAAGAGAATATCAGGCAATACACCCCACTTTTGGATTGCTTGGGCGCGAGTTTCTTGCCCGATTACTGCATGGAAATCACGTACCATCATCGGGTAAGGATGGGGGCCTGCTACTGAACCGAGAATGTAGTGAGTTGTTTCTACATTTGTCACCCAATCGCGGATTGCTTCAGAAGTGGCATCCTTGAGGGTTCCAGTTCCCGCTTCCACCGGATGCACTTCTGCCCCCATCAACCGCATTCTGAACACATTTAAAGCTTGGCGTTCCATGTCATGAACGCCCATGTATATTACGCATTCCAGCCCAAAACGAGCGCAAACTGTAGCTGTGGCAACTCCGTGTTGGCCAGCACCCGTTTCGGCAATAATCCGTTGCTTACCCATGCGTTTCGCCAACAATACCTGACCAAGGGCGTTGTTAATTTTATGAGCGCCAGTATGATTTAAATCCTCGCGTTTTAAGTAAATTTGTGGCCCGGTGCGATCGGGTCGGGCATAATGAGCAGTTAGGCGTTCAGCAAAATATAATGGTGTGGCACGTCCTACATAGTCCCGTAACAACTGCTGTAGTTCTGCTTGAAAACCAGGGTCATTGCGGTATTGCTGATAAGCTGTTTCTAGTTCAGTAAGAGCGGGCATCAGCGTTTCAGGTACATACTTACCGCCGAAGCGTCCAAAGCGACCTAGCGTATCTGGAACTTGAGCAGTTGAATTTGGAGATAGGGGAGTGATAGTCACGGGCTGTTTTCAATGAGGGGAATCACTTAATTATTATAGAAAGTTTGGGGCATATCCAGGTTATATCTGGAGGCTGGAAACTAAATTCTTCCTCAATACCCAATGCCCAATGCCCAATCTCCCATGCCCAATTACTTTGAATCCCTCGCAATGGATTTGTGATGTTAGCCTAGAAATTGATATTCCAGCAGAATGGTTGCGTAGAAGTTTCCACTGCCTTTGAAATTTTCTTAAATATTCATTTTATGTCTTCTTCAAATCCCAAATCTTCTGACAAAAGCTTTGTCTACCGCGAATTTGGCAACGACAACTCCGCAGCCACAGAAAGACCAATTCCAGAACTTCCTGCACAACAGCAAAATCTCAAAGTACAAGCTTCCCGCAAAGGACGCAAAGGCAAAACCGTTACAGTGATTAGCGGTTTTCAAGCCAAACCAGAAACCTTGGCTGATTTGGTGAAGCAGTTGAAAACCCAGTGCGGCACAGGTGGGACAGTTAAAGATAACGAAATTGAAATTCAGGGCGAACACAAGCAAAAAATTGTCGAAATTTTGACCAAACTAGGTTACAAAGCTAAAATTAGCGGTGGCTAATATCGAGTGCGGTTTACCGCATCTTAACCGTGAGCTAGATTAAGAGAGGAAATGTTATCTTTGAAAGGTACAAATATGCTTGAGCAGTGGTGAATAACTTTGCCAACAAGCTGTTTCTTGGGAGATGAGTAGGAGGTTTAAATGGATTTAGTTCGGATTTTGTGTGCCATTTTCGTGCCGCCTCTGGGAGTGTTTTTGCAAGTAGGTTTTGGTATAGACTTTTGGATTAATATAGTTTTGACACTTTTTGGTTACATTCCTGGGATTATTCACGCAGTATGGATAATTGCTAAGAAATAATTCTTTGTGGCGGTAGGTTTGAGGCTCTGCATACAGTGATAAATTGAGTCAGAGCCTCAATAAATATTGAATTAGCATTTAACTATTGAAACTTGAGTAATTTTGAGTTGGAATAATTTTAAGCTTCAAAATTTACTTCAACTTCTGAATCTCAAATAAGCTAACGCGCCTACATATTGCACAAACTCCGTGTAGACCGTCATTAGTCATTAGTCATTTGTGTTTACCAATTGGACTTTGGACAAATGATAAAGGACAACCTCACCAGTTGATGTGCAATCTTATTTGCGTAACAGCTTAGTTTCCAATACACCTAACAAAATCTTCAACATCAAATAAGCAGAAGTCCCTCCTGGATCTGGATGTCCGATACTCCGTTCCCCCAGGTAGCTAGCCCGTCCCTTTTTCGCCTGCATCGGTATAGTTTCTTGCAACCCCCTTTGGGCTGCTGCTACAGCCTGTTGCATAGCTTCCAGCGTCCCTTTACTTTCTCCTACAGCTTGCCCAAAAGCGGCTACAGCCGGAGATAGCACATCTACCATTGTTTTGTCTCCTAGTTGCGCTTTGCCACGTTGTAGCACGCCGTCTAAGCCTGCTTGGAGTAGCCCTAACACATCTTGTTCTGTTAATTCTTGTTTATCAACTACTGCTGTACTGGCTCGCAAAAACCAGGTGCCATAAAGAGGGCCACTAGCACCGCCAATGGAAGAAATTAAGGTCATACTCACAGCTTTGAGAATACTGCTGATGTCCTTGTCTGTAAGAGTTGGTAACTGAGCGCTTACCTTTTTAAAACCGCGATCCATATTGATCCCGTGGTCAGCATCTCCGATCGCAGCATCTAATTCTGTCAAATATGCTTTATTCTGCTCTATCTCAGTTGCATAAGCTTGCAACCACTGTAATATCTGCGGCTGACTCACCATAATTCGTAATTCGTAATACCTCGACTTCGCTCGGCACAAGTTCGTAATTCGTAATTATGAAATTTACCAGCGCCAACTTGCTGTTTTTACTGGTGCATCCCATAGCCGGATCATTTCATCATCTAATTTCAGCAGGGTAATGGAGCAACCTTGCATTTCTAGAGATGTGATGTAAGGGCCTATCAAGTTTCGCACAATTTGTAAGCCTTGCTGTTCGCAGATTTGGGCGAGTTTGCGGTAAACAATATACAGTTCAGAAATCGGGGTTCCACCCATACTATTGACGAAAGCTAATAACCGATCGCCTTTGGTAAATGGGAGATTTGTTAGTTCTACATCTACCCATTCTCCTTTGTTTTCATCCCACTCGCGCAGTGTGCGGCTGTATGGTGCATCTTCAAGGAGCGATCGCGTCAATATTTCGGTAATCTCATCTACTGATTTTATAGCTGTACGTTCTGTTCCTGGCTCACCGTGGATACCGATACCTAATTCAATTTCGCGATCGCTCAATTCAAATGTCGGTGTTCCATTAGCTGGGACTGTACAAGATGTTAGAGCAATTCCCATACTCCGCCCATTCAGATTTACTCGGCGACATAAATTTGCTATTTGTGGCAAATCATACCCAGCCTCAGCCGCCGCACCACAAATTTTTTCTGCCAGTATTGTTGTTCCCACACCCCGCCGTCCTTGGGTATAGAGACTATCTTTCACTGCTACATCGTCATCAATCAAAATATTTAGCGATCGAATGCCCTCACTACGAGCTAACTCCGTTGCCATTTCAAAGTTCATCACATCACCACTGTAATTTTTGACGATATAAAGGATACCTGAGCCTCCATCTACTTGCTTTGCTGCTTCTAGCATTTGGTCAGGAGTCGGTGAAGTGAAAACCTCACCAGGACAAGCTGCGTAAAGCATTCCTTTGCCCACGAAGCCAGCGTGCATTGGTTCATGTCCACTGCCACCACCTGAAATAATTGCTACTTTACCCGGAATAGGTGCATCGGCTCGATAGACAAAAGTGGGATCATAGTTCAGTTTAATTAAATCGGAATGAGCCGCCGCCATACCTTCTAGACTTTCTCGTACAAAGTCTTCTGGCTTATTGATCAGCTTTTTCATAATCCGTGTTTGGTTAAAAGGGTACTAAAACCCAGGTTATAGCGATCGCTGGTTTGTATGCAATACAGTTTGACCTGTCTAAATCTCTCTCCTTAAAAGCTACCGTGTACACACAAGTCTTTTAGAGTGGAGGCTGCACAGACTTTTAATCCCCACCACCCCTCTTGAAAAGCAAAGCTGTTTCATTTTCTCAAAAGCTCAAAAAAGACTTGTGTTCTGAACCAAAGCCCTCGTGTTCTGAACCAAAGTCTTCGTGTTCTGAACCAAAGCCCTCGTGTTCTGAACCAAAGCCCTCGTGTTCTGAACCAAAGCCCTCGTGTTCTGAACCAAAGCCTTCGTGTTCTGAACCAAAGCCTTCGTGTTCTGAACCAAAGCCTTCGTGTTCTGAACCAAAGCCTTCGTGTTCTGAACCAAAGCCTTCGTGTTCTGAACCAAAGCCTTCGTGTTCTGAACCAAAGCCTTCGTGTTCTGAACCAAAGCCCTCGTGTTCTGAACCAAAGCACTTGTCTGTACACCGTAGCCTTAAAGGAGAAAGACTTTGAAATTTTCCCCTTCCCGCGACGAGTTGGGGGTTAGGGCAATACTGCTCGGATAAGCAGGGGAGGCAGGGGAAGCAGGGGAGGCAGGGGAGGCAAAAACTCAACGCCAGCCTCCATTTCTCCCCCAGCTATTGAACAGCTTGCCTCAACCAAGAAATTCCTTAACCGAGCAGTATTGGGGGTTAGGGGGTTAAGTTTTTTGTGGATTTTGCCATATAACCGAATAATTATAAATTATTTGATCAATCCAAAGATTCCATTAACTCAATACACTTGTGCATTTGCTGGCGCATGGTTTCTCTATCAGCATGAAACCTTCGCCCATGACCTGGTAGCACCCACTCAAAAGAGTAATTAGCCAAGTTACGCATTGATTTAATCTGTTCTGACCAAGAATACCAGCAGGCATTGTGGAATGCAGTCAGTTGGTGCAATCTTTCTGACCAAGCGAGATGGTCGCCAGTGAAGAGAAACTTATTATTGTAGAGTAAAACAGTTTGTCCTTTGGTGTGGCCGGGAACTGGGATAATTAAGAAATCTGGAGTCAAGGTAAATGGTTCTGAACCAGTTAGCTGTATTTCTACATTGCGAGTATCCGCAGTAATATCATCAGTATGAAGGATGCGATCGCACTGAAAATGCTCGGCAAATTTTTGATGATCTGCTACATCATCTTTATCAAATCGCTGTAATACCCCTGCCTCAACGCTTCGTAGTTCGTGGATGTAAAGCGGTCAAAAACGAAACACCTTCTGACCAAAATTGAGCGTAAGCGAAATTAGGGAAGAAGGTAGTTGAGTTTTTGACAATCATGATCTACTATTTATGTAGCAAGAATAGACATAAATGATCGTATTTGAGGCAAAACTTGAAGGACAAAACGAGCAGTATCGAGCGCTTGATGAAGCGATTCGTACTGCTCGTTTTGTGCGTAATAGCTGCCTGAGATACTGGATGGACAATAAGGGCATTGGACGCTATGACCTAAATAAATTTTGCGCTGTACTTGCAGCCAGTATTGAGTTTCCTTGGGTTGACAAGCTGAACTCAATGGCAAGACAAGCCAGTGCTGAAAGGGCGTGGTCTGCAATCGCTCGGTTCTTTGATAACTGCAAAAAAGGTAAACCAGGGAAAAAGGGATTTCCAAAGTTTAAGAAAGAACAAACGCATGGTTCTGTTGAGTACAAAACCTGTGGATGGAAACTTTCTGATGACCGCAGGTATATCACTTTCTCGGATGGATTTAAGGCAGGAACCTTTAAACTCTGGGGAACTCGTGACCTGCATTTCTACCAGCTTAAACAGTTTAAAAGGGTGCGGGTTGTACGTCGTGCAGATGGCTATTATTGCCAATTTTGCATTGACCAAGAGCGAGTTGAAAGACGAGAACCAACAGGAAAAACTATTGGTATTGATGTTGGACTGAACCATTTCTACACCGATAGTAACGGAGAGACAGTCCCCAATCCTAGACATCTTCGCAAGAGTGAGAAGTCTTTGAGGCGGTTGCAACGCCGGATGTCTAAGACTAAAAAAGGTTCTCAAAACAGAATTAAGTTTAGAAATAAACTTGCACGGAAACACCTCAAAGTAAGTCGCCAGCGTAAAGACTTTGCCGTTAAGACAGCAAGGTGCGTGGTGAGGTCTAACGACCTTGTAGCGTATGAAGATTTGATGGTGCGGAATATGGTGAAAAATCACCCCTTGGCTAAGTCTATTAGTGATGCTTCGTGGTCGTTGTTTCGTGATTGGGTTGAGTATTTCGGTAAGGTGTTTGGTGTGGTCACGGTTGCCGTTCCACCTCACTACACCAGTCAGAATTGCTCTAACTGTGGCGAGGTTGTCAAAAAGACGTTCTTAACCAGAACTCATGTTTGTCCTCATTGTGGGCATACCCAAGACAGGGATTGGAACGCAGCGCGGAACATATTAGAAAAAGGATTGAGTACGGCGGGTCACGTCGGAACTAACGCCTCTGGAGAGACTGACCAATACTTGAGTGAGGAAACTCCTTCAAGCAAGTCAACTCGTGGAAAGAGGAAACCCAGAGAGCGATCTTTGGAATCCCCACCCTCAACGAAGTAGGGTGGGGAGGATGTCAAGAGTTAGGTACATATAACGAATTGGCCCCATTTCTTCTAAACGCTTGACTAAAGGCGGCGTAAACCGGGGAGAATCCACCAAAATGTTACCTTCGGGAAGTTGAATTAAATAGCTAGCAGCACCGTAAGATTTTTCAGAATGATAGCCGCAGTGGTAAACATTTTCTGTTACTAATATTGGAAACTGTTGTTGAGCAACTTTGATATCTTTTGGTTTCTCAATAGTGCCTATAGAACTAGTAGGACAAGCTAAAAGTGCTTGCAGTGCGGCTAATCTTTGGGCTTCATTCGTTGGTTGATGATAAACAGCTGATTGATCATCTACATCATAAAATACTTCAGGAGCCATCCAGCGACAGGTATCACAATCAATACAGGTAGTATCTACATAAAAATCGCCGTTGACATTTTGGGGACGACGCTGATTTAAATGAGCCATATTAATCCTTTTGCTTCCAGGTGCTTACTGGGGAGCGATAAATCCTATATCACTAGGCTAGCAAAAGTGATTTGAGATTGTAGACACCACTAAAAGTAAATCTGTTAACAATAGGACTTACGCAAAAAGTGCTAAAAAGCTTAATTTCTCGAACCGCCATCGCGCTTCGCGTCTCGCAGAGAAGACGCCAAGAACGCCAAGAATCGTAGAGTTTGCGTAAGTCCTAAACAATTCAAAATTCAAAGTTCAAAAATAAAGGTTCAACCCAGAAGGGCTATATTGCCTGATTTTAGAGAATTGGTATAACTTGTCTGTTGCTAATGGGAATAATCAAGATTGACATCCCTTTGCCAATACATCAATGTTTAACCGTCTTACTCCATCAGAACTGAAATCTGCGATCGTTCGTCATCCCCTGATAGTTAAACCGGATACAACGGTGATGGACGCGATCGCTCAAATGAGTGGTGTGCGGACTCTTTGTCAGACAACTAAAACTGTGGATCGGCAACTGGATGAGCTTTATCTGGAAGCACGATCAAGTTGTGTATTGGTAGTGGAAGAAGAGAAATTACTAGGTATCTTCACGGAACGGGATGTGGTGCGCCTGTCTGCCCAGCAGTGTTGTTTCGAGAATTTGGCAATTCGGGAGGTGATGATCCATCCAGTTGTCACCCTGCACGAATCTAATTTTACCGATTTATTTTTTACTGTTAATTTGCTGCAACAGCACCGGATTCGCCACTTACCGATCCTGGATGATCGGGAGCGGGTAGTGGGGCTGGTAACTAATGAAAGTCTGCGGCAGTCTTCTCGCCCTGTGGATCTGTTGCGGTTGCGACTGGTATCTGAGGTGATGACTAGTGAGGTGATTTGTGCTACGCCAAATAGTTCCATGCTGGCGATCGCTCAACTGATGGCAAAACACCGTGTTAGTTCCATCATGATTGTACAACCAAGTGGTAGCCAAACTGAACCTTTGCAAATTCCTGTGGGAATTATCACCGAGCGCGATATTGTGCAATTTCAAGCATTGGGCTTGAACTTAAAAACTTGTCTAGCAGAGGCGGTAATGAGTACGCCGATTTTTGCTGTGAAACCTGAGGATTCGCTGTGGCTGGTGCAGCAGATTATGGAACAACGCTTGATTCGCAGGTTGGCGGTGACGGGAAAACAGGGTGAACTATTGGGAATTGTGACTCAGACTAGTTTGCTACAAGCCCTCAACCCGTTGGAGCTATACAATTTGGCGGAGGTGTTGCAAAAAAAGTCAGTGCGGTTAGAAGCAGAGAAAATCGAAATCTTACAAACCCGCAACGTTGAACTCGAACAACAAGTTGAAGCCCGAATGATGCTTTTAATAGCGAAAGCCGAACGGGAGAGATTGGTGCTAGCGATCGCCTTACAAATCCGCTCATCTTTGAGTCTGCAAACTATTTTGGATAGTACCGTTGCAGAAGTGCGGCAATTGTTGGGCTGCGATCGCGTGAATATTTGGCAGTTTGAACCAGATTGGCAAACCATTGTCGTTGCCGAGTCCACTGATTCTTCACTGTCACTTCTGGGTCGGCGCGTTGGTGACACCTGTCTAAAAGAAAACTACACTGAAATTTACCACCAAGGGCGGATTCGCATCGTGTCGGATATTTATAAAGCCAAAATCTCAGACTGTCACCGAGAGATGCTGATTGGCCTCCACACACGAGCCAAAATTTTAGTGCCGCTCTTTTGTGGCGATCAACTATGGGGTTTGCTCAATGTCGCCGAAAGTCAGCACCCCCGCGATTGGGAACCGGAAGAAGTCGAATTGCTGCAAGTTTTATCAGTGCAATTGGCGATCGCCCTTCAGCAAGCCACCACCCACCAAAAATTGCAAGAGCAACTAATCGAGCGCCAGCAAGCGGAAAATCGACTGCGGGAAAGCGAACAGCGTTATATTATTCTCAATCAACAACTAGAAGCCAAAGTCGCAGAACGCACAACTGAACTTCAAGAACGAGAGGCACAACTCCAAAAAATATCGGAACGCTTGGCGTTATCCCTCAACTCTGGGGCGATCGGCTGTTGGGAGTGGAACATTCAAGAAAACACCATCCTCTGTGATGAGCGGGTGTACGCACTGTATGGTGTCACGAAAACATCTGATTCCTATGTGAACTATGAGATTTGGGCAAACTGGCTACATCCCGATGACCGTAACCCCACCGAAATATTGCTACAGCAAGCCCTTTTAGGAAAGGCAGAATATGATACCGAGTTTCGGGTCGTACATCCCGATGGCAGCATCCACTTCATCAAAGCCTATGGGGTGGTGGTGCGAAATGCCCAGGGTAATGCACAGAAAATGATTGGAGTTAACTTTGATATTAGCGATCGCAAACGAGCAGAACTTGCCCTGCAAAGTAGTGAAATCCGCTTTCGTCGGATGTTTGATTCTAATGTAGTTGGTATGCTTTTTGCCGATTTGCAGGGGAAAATTCTCGATGCCAATGATCGCTTCTTACAAATGGTGGGCTACACCAGGGATGACCTAGATGCTGGGACAATTGATTGGGTGCAAATGACCCCACCCGAACATATCCCCACTGATTTTGCAGTCAGGGAGCATCTGAAGCAACATGGCGAGATCAATCCTTGGGAAAAGGAATATTACCGCAAAGATGGTAGCAGGATTCCTGTGCTGATTGGAGCGGCAATTCTTCCCGGCTCAGACAATCAAAGCATTTGTATAGTAGTGGATATTAGCGAACAGCAAGCTGCACTTCGTGAACGTAAACAAGCCGAGGAAAGCATTCGCCAACAGGTTGAACGAGAACAACTGCTGCGAGAAATCACCCAGCGAATTCGTCAATCCCTAGACCTCCAAACCATTTTTGACACCGCTTGCCAGGAAATCCGCCAAGTAATTCAGGCTGATCGGGTGGGCATTTTCAAGTTCTATCCTGAATCCAACTTTGACGACGGCGAATTTGTGGCTGAATCGGTTGTAGAAGGGTTTCCTTCAGTAATGGCAACTCGGATACATGACCACTGCTTTGGCGAAAATTATTCATCTCTCTATGCTTTGGGCAGATTTCATGTCGTCGATGATATTTATAACGGTGGGATGACTCCCTGCCACACTGATATCCTATCTCAGTTTCAGGTGCGAGCCAATCTGATAATGCCATTGCTTTGTGGCGATAAGTTGTGGGGTTTACTGTGCATTCATCAATGTGCAACAACTCGCCACTGGCGACAGTTTGAGATTGACTTTACCCAACAGCTGTCCAACCAGTTGGCGATCGCTATTCAACAAGCGAATCTCTACGAACAAATCCAGTCTGAACTGTTGGTGCGGCAGCAAAACGAAGCGAGGATTGCCCTGCAACTGCGGAGACAGGAAACTTTAGGGGCGATCGTCCAAAAAATTCGGGAGTCGTTAGATATTAACGAGATTTTAGCAACAGTGACTCGGCAGGTTAAAGATATACTGCATAGCGATCGCGTCATCGTCTTCCGGCTTTTTGCTGACGGTAGAAGTCAAATTGTCCAAGAAGCCGTATCTGGTGAGTTCCCCGCCCTCAAAAACCAGCACTGGGACAATGAAGTGTGGTCTCAAGAAATCCTCGATTGCTACTGGCAGGGTAAACCCCGCATCGTCCCTGATGTAACGAATGATATCTGGGCACAGTGCCTGGTGGAATTCTCCCGCGAAGGTCAAATCAAATCCAAAATTGTCGCACCGATCTTACAAGACCTGCAAGGGGGCGAAAATCATCGCTGGGTTACTCAGGGGGCAACTAACAAACTCTGGGGGGTTTTGGTTGTCCATGCTTGTCAAGAAAAACGAGTCTGGAAAGACTCGGAAGCGCAACTTTTGCAACAAATTGCCAACCAGTTGGCGATCGCTATTCAGCAAGCGAGTCTGTTTGAGCAATTACAACAAGAACTCGCCGAACGACAACAGGCAGAAGCAAAGCTGACGGACAGCAATCAACAACTGGCAATTTCTAACCAAGAACTCGCTCGTGCTACTCGCCTCAAAGACGAATTCCTAGCCAACATGAGTCACGAACTCCGCACCCCCCTTAACGCTATTTTAGGCATGACCGAAGGGCTACAAGAGGAAGTCTTTGGTGTTGTCACCGAGCCACAACTCAAAGCTTTGCGAACCATTGAGCGCAGCGGCTCTCATTTACTAGAGTTGATTACCGACATTCTTGATGTGGCAAAGATTGAAGCCGGACAAATGCAGCTGGACTATGCTTTAACCCCAGTGGCTCATCTGTGCCAATCCAGTTTGGTGTTTATAAAACAGCAGGTATTGCAAAAACGGATTGAGCTTGAAATCAAACTTCAGCCAAATCTACCTGAGCTGCTCGTGGATGAACGCCGCATTCGTCAAGTTTTAATTAACCTGCTCAACAATGCAGTCAAATTCACTCCTGAGAAGGGGCGCATTACCTTAGAAGTTACCCAACTTTTCTCAGACATCTCAACTACCGATTTAACAGAGCAATATTTCTTGCACTTTACTGTCACCGATACAGGCATTGGCATCTCGCCAGAGAATATCAAGAACCTATTTCAGCCCTTTGTGCAAATTGATAGTGCCTTAAATCGTCAATATGCAGGTACAGGCTTGGGACTGGCATTAGTGAAGCGAATTGTCGAACTCCACGGCGGTAGGGTGGGGCTAACTAGTGAACTGGGTGTGGGCAGTTGCTTCACCATCGATCTCCCTTATACTCCCAGTTGTGCCCTTTCACCGAAAATGACAGCAGACGATCAACCAGTCGTTACTCCAGACCGGGACTCTCCAAGCACGGAGGAAGCAGCAAGCCTTACCCCCCTAATCTTGCTAGCAGAAGATAACGAAGCCAATATCAGTACAGTTTCTAGCTACCTCAAAGCCAAGGGCTATCGTATTGTGTTGGCACAGAATGGTCTAGAAGCCATCGACGTTGCTAAAACTCACCACCCTGACTTAATTTTGATGGATATTCAAATGCCGAGAATGGACGGTTTAGAGGCGATGAGACAGATTCGCCTCGATTCTAACTTGGTTGATATTCCGATTGTGGCGCTCACAGCGTTGGCAATGACGGGCGATCGCGATCGCTGTTTAGAAGCAGGAGCTAACGACTATCTGAGTAAACCTATAAAGCTCAAGCAACTGGCCACCACCATTCAAAAACTTTTGATTGCAATCAAGGATCACAAATGAATCAGCCCTCTATTTTAGTAGTTGACGATCAACCCGATAACTTTGATGTCATTGAAGCAATTTTAAGTAATCAAAATTATCTGCTACACTATGCTGCCAGTGGTGAAGAGGCGATCGCATCTCTCAACTTATTTCAGCCAGATGTAATTTTGCTAGATGTAATGATGCCGGGAACCGATGGTATCGAAGTGTGTCAGCAAATTAAAGCCATACCAAAATGGCAGCCAGTTCCGATTATTATGGTGACGGCTCTCACCGCGAAAGAAGACCTCGCTCGTTGCCTAAAATCAGGTGCCGAGGATTTTATTAGTAAACCCGTCAATGCTGTTGAACTTCGGGCACGCATTCATTCAATGCTGAGGATTAAGCAACAGTACGACAAAATCCAAAATTTATCAAATATCCAAGCAAGTAGCATCAAAGTCTTGGAAACCACACTTAATGAACTGCGGGGTAACTTGGCTTCTGCTTTACCCCATGAACTCAATACACCACTAAATGGCATTGTCGGAATTATCAGCCTACTCATGGAAGATATTGACGGCATGAATATTGCCGAAATCCTTGAACTTTTAGAGTTGGCAGATCAATCCGCCCGGAGACTAGAAAAAATAACCAAACAATTATTGATCTATTTAGAAATAGAGCTATCAACACACCAGCAGCAAATCGAACCTCAGTCCACGGATTTTTCTATGGCAGCGATCGCAGCAGCTTTAGAATCTCATGCTCAAAGTGTTAATCGTAGCGATGATCTGATATTTGCAATTGAAGAAGCTAAGGTTTCAATATCAGATCGATATTTAGCAATTATCCTCCATGAATTAGTTGATAATGCGCTCAAATTCTCCCAAACCGGGACAGCGATCAAAATCAGTAGTCAGGTGGTGGCAGGAATGCTAAATGTCTATATTCATGATATGGGACGGGGCATGACAGCAGAACAGATATCTAAAATTGGTGCTTTTATGCAGTTTGAGCGCAAATCCTATGAACAGCAGGGTATAGGTATGGGCTTAAAGCTTGTCAAAAAAATCGCCGAACTTTGTGGTGGGCAGTTCTCAATTTCAAGTATTTATCAACAGGAAACAACGGTACATATTGCCTTACCCATTAAACCTTATATCACTACGCTAGCAAAAGTAATTTGAGACTGTAGCCGCCACTAGAAGTAAATCTGCTCAAAAATATCAAGACTCGTGAAACCCAGTAAGCATAAATTGGGAAAACTGAACATAGACACCATCTCCTTATTCCCAAATATGCTTTACTGTTCTAATTCTAGTTGTGCAAATCCCTTTAACCCTGATGACAATAAGTTTTGCATTAAGTGTGGACAAACACTCACACCATTATTTAGAAACCGTTTCCGAGTAATACGAATTTTGGGTGAGGGTGGATTTAGCAAAACTTATGAAGCTAGGGATGCAGATAAAATAGACGAACCTTGCGTAATTAAGCAATTTGTCCCTCAATTTGAAGGAACGGCTGCACTTGAGAAAGCTACAGAGTTATTTAAGCAAGAGGCGAAGCGTCTGTATGATTTAGGAGAACACTCGCAAATTCCCCGCCTGATTGCTTATTTTGAACAGGATAAGCGGCTTTATTTGGTACAAGAGTTGATTCAGGGGCAGAATTTATTACAAGAATTGCAGCAGCAGGGAGCCTTTAGTGAAGAAAAGATCAAACAGCTTTTAACTGATTTATTGCCTATCCTGAAGTTTATCCATGAACGCGGTGTAATTCATCGAGACATCAAGCCAGAAAATATTATGCGCCGTCTGGATGGCAAGTTAATATTAATTGATTTTGGTGTTTCTAAACAAATTACAAAAACTTTTGTAGGTGTTGGCACAACAGTAGGAACGCCTGGATATACACCATTAGAGCAAATGCGTGGTCAAGTTTTCCCTGCAAGTGACCTTTATAGTTTGGGTGTAACTTGTATTCGGCTATTAACTCAATGTTTACCAAATACAGATGGTTCTGATGAACTTTATGATGCGCTCAGGGGTTGCTGGATTTGGAGAAAATACTTACCACAAAGTAGAAGTATTACTCCTGACTTTGGGAAAGTTTTAGATAAGTTAATTCAGGATTATGTGAAAGAACGCTATCAATTTGCTGATGAGGTTATACAAGCTCTTAATTCTGAAAATCTGAATTCATCAGTAGGGATAGATTATACAATTTTGCAAAAGTTACTAGCATCTGGTAAATGGCGAGAAGCTGATCAAGAAACTTGGAAGCTTATGCTTAAAATATCTTATCGAGAAAAAGAAGGTTATCTCAGAGTAGAAGATATCGAAAAGTTTCCTTGTCAAGACCTCTTAACTATTGATCGCTTGTGGGTAAAATACAGTAATGGGCGCTTTGGTTTTAGTATTCAAAAGCAAATATGGGACAGCGTTGGGGGAAAACCTGATTTAGATTTTAAAACTTGGAAATATTTTGGAGAGTGTCTAGGTTGGCGAATGAAAAATAATTGGAAGCTTTATGATTCTCTATCATTTACATTAACTGCTCCGGCTGGACAACTACCCAGAGCAGTATGGAGTATGAGAATAGTTGGAAGAAGAAAAAGACTATCTGCCCTTACATCAAAGCTTGTTAATTGTAAAATTTAGTGTTTAAGGAAAGATTCGCTATGAGTGAAATTGTATTTCTCGTTGAAGATGATCCAGATGGCGGTTATACAGCAGTAGCTCTAACAGAGTCAATTTTTACTCAGGCTGACGATATAGAAACACTACAGGAAATGGTTCGTGATGCAGTTCACTGCCATTTTCCTAATGAAGAAAATCGTCCGCGAAGAATCTTACTTAAATGATAAGGTATTAAAAATTTTCACTTTTGAATTAGAAGTTTTAGAAATGAGATCGCTTTTGTAAGTTTACAACAGTTATAACGCTTCCCATTCATCTCTGCTTATATTAGCTTGACGTAATATTCTATGTAAGCGTTCAGGGGGTATAAAGAAGACGAAAAACCACCCCCAAAATCAAGGAATAAAATTATGCAGCAGTCAACAAGTCAGAATCATCAGAACAAGTAGTGGCTTCAGGAAGCAGAGAAGGAGTGGCTGTACCACCACGAGTAGCAACAACAGCCTGGGTCATAAACTCCAAAACATTACGTTTTTGAGACTTCAGGGTTGTTACCACAGTCAGCATCCGAGCCACAAAATTACTACCAGTCTGGGTTTGAGAGCCAAAACTAGTCCGTCGCCAGATTACAGCAGGACGGATAGCTCGTTCAGCAGCATTATTAGTGGGTTCAACACCTTGGGTGGTCACAAACAACCACATCGCCGGCTCAACTTTCAGTAGTTGACGACAGGTGCGAACAGTTTTTGCTAGGGGTGTTTTTTCCCGTGTACCAATAGAATAGTTATCAGCTTCAAGTAAAGTTGCTTTGATTGATGAGCGAATCTCTAGAACCAACTCACCAAAATCACAATGAGATAATGTGCCATCTCTAACTCGATGCCATAGTTCAAACAATTTTTCTTGCTGTTTAACCAGTGCAGTTCCTAATTGTGCCGAAACTCCAGGACGCTCGGAAATTTTGATAAATTCACGTCGCAGATGCGCCCAACACAATTGCCGACGTTCTAGTTCTACCCAATTGTAAGCACCATGACGGTCAGAGTTTAAAATTCCTCCAAAGTTATCACCCAATAAGTTCTGAGCTGCTTGGGTACAACGAGTTAGGGCAATTTCAAAAAATGTGACTAGGGGGGTGACAGCAACCCATAACCAAGCCTTTCTTTGTTGAGGATTAAAACCGTCAATATTTCCTTGGTTAAAGCTGGTTTCATCGGCTCCAACGATGTTTGCTTTTTGAATATAAAGTTTGGCTTCATCTACACAGGTCGCCACTGCGTTACTCGCTTCCAGTCGCAGTCTGTTGACTGTTCCCAATGATATTGAGATTCCAAACACCTCTTGCATTGCACTTTGTACCATCCTTTGACTGTTACGGTACACTCCACTCAGCAGTGCCACTAGAGCTACTACTCTGACTCCGTAACCACTTTGGTTCACGTCTTCTGGCAATTTTGCACGAGTACTACTGCCACATCCAGTACAGGTCAATTGATGTAAACGATGCTCGATGACTATGGGACTGATGGGTGGAATTTCTACTATCTGGTGACGATAGGGGTTTGTATCAACTCCACTGAGGGTTGCTCCACAATTCGTACATAATTGCGGATGATGTTCTATTACTGAGCTACATTCTTCTATGGGGTATAAGTCCCGGCTATTTCCTTTATGACCTGGCTGACCCCCTCGTTTTTTGCTGCTTTTCTGTTTGGGTGGCTTTTTGGAGAATCCTGGTGGGTCGCTTGAGGGGGGTGATGATGAGTTCTTTGATGTCTGATTTATTTTTTCTAATAGCTGTTCTTGAACTGTCAGGACTTCTGTTAGTTTCTTTTCCTGTTGTTCTATTTGCTGCGCCATCTCCTCCACCAGTTTTTTGACGCTGGTTGGAGTCTTTCCCCAATCTTCTGGGGGTATCTGTTCTAAATGACTGACGCGCTTGTGTTCCATGTCACTTAATTTATCAGATTTTGGGGGGAATTTTTAGCGATCGCTCTCCTACCCCCCTGAACGCTTACTATTCTATTTAGTAAGCTTGGGCTGATGTCTCCCTGATGCGGATTGGGAATTGTCAGCTTTAATTCACCTTTCACCATGTATTGATGCTTACCACCTGGGTAAGGCCCATCAAAACCTGCATCTTTCAAATAACGAATCAGATCGTGTCGATTAATCGATCCAAAGGGTGGCATTAGGCGACCTTTTTGGTGAAATTCAGGTCAATACTATCAAGTATCGGTAGAGTATGACCTAAACGCAGTCCTAAAATAATCCATCCTTCAAAAGTATCTTGCAAATCCTCCCGACAAGCTTCTAGTGTTGCAGCGTTTGCCCAAACTCCTTGACACTCTGGAATTTCGCCATAGAAAGTCCCATCCTCAAGCAACTCATAAGTTGCTTTGTGCATTGCTGTACGAATGTAATTTGTCAACATTTATATTTTTTACAACTTCATTCAGCTTTTTAATCAATTTGGTTATAACTCAATACGGTTCAGTTAAGCGCTATTTCTACTAAATCGCCGTCTCTATAAGACGCGATAAATCGCCGTCTCTATAAGACGCGATAAATCGCCGTCTCTATAAGACGCGATAAATCGCCGTCTCTATAAGACGCGATAAATCGCCGTCTCTACAAGTGTTTTGGTCTTATCTGAACTGTATTGGGTTATAACTGAAATTTTACTTGCGTAGGCTTAGATATCGCAAATCCGCCAAACTCAAATTATTATGTATATTTTCTAACTTACAAAAATGCGATCGCGCCCCTTTACCAAACGCGATCGCTAAATTTTCCATCCCCTATCCAATAAAATGCAGATGATTACTCACCGCACTAATTAAATTATGGGTAATGGGAAGACTATCAACTACCATCCCCAGACACAACAGCATCATGTAAGAGATGGAAAAGAGAAACAACTCTTTAGCTACAGCACGATCCTCTGGATTTTGCAACAAACGCCAAGATTTGTGGATAAATAATCCTCCCAGAATTAGGGCGATCGCAGCATAAAGAATTCCACTCGCGCCCAAAGGATAAACCAATAAAACAGTTGCAAATACTGTTACCAGCGTATAGTACCAAATCTGCTTTACGGTTGCCGTAGTACCTTCAATCACAGGTAACATTGGTATCCCAACTTTTGCGTAGTCATCTTTAATCATCAGAGCTAGCGCCCAGAAATGGGGTGGTGTCCACAAAAAGACGATGGCAAAAATTAACCATGCTGACCAGCTTAAAGTGCCTGTGACAGCAGCCCAACCTACTAACGCCGGAATTGCCCCAGCCGCTCCACCAACAACGATATTCTGAGGGGTGTGGCGTTTTAGCCAGTGGGTATAGACCAAAATATAAAAGACGATGCCAGAGAAGGCTAGCAGCGCGGCTAACAGGTTGGCAAATACTGCTAGGAGTGTAAAGGAAATCGTCGCCAGTGCGATCGCAAAAATTAGAGCATCACGCGGCTGAACCTTACCGGAAGGCATCGGACGATGGCGCGTCCGCTCCATATCATAATCAATATCGCGATCGTAGATACAGTTGATCGTCTGGGCGCTTGCAGCAGCCATTGTGCCACCAGTGAGAGTTACTAGCAACAGCAATGGATCAACTTCTCCTTTAGCAGCAATCCACATACTCCCAGCCGTGGTAATCAAAAGCAATGGAATAATCCGAGGCTTGGTTAGCTGGTAATAACTTTGAACTACCTGTAAAAATGTTTGGTGGTGGCGAGAGACATTAGTCTCAATCATTTTGGCTCTGGTTCCTTATTTTTCAACAACTTATATGCAGCCCCCGCTCAAGGTGGCTCTTTCAGGCAAATGAAACACAGATTTTCTGCACCTGCGTAGATCGCAATACTCGCCGTTGCGGCCATAATTTAGTAGAGACGCGATTAATCGCGTCTGTACAAGAGAGACGCGATTAATCGCGTCTGTACAGGAGTTAGGAGTTAGAAATTTTTCCTTCCGCTACTCCCCCTGTTCCCTCACTCCATACTCCGCAGTCATTGCTTAACACTGTGATGTTGCGGCTAGTAGCCCAGTCACGCAGTGCGAGAACTGTGAAAGCCACCAAAGTACCCAGCAAAGCAGCTCCTATAGCTTGGTGAGAGACTGTGAGAGGCTCGACTTGGAGGTGTAATTTGAAAGTTGCGAATCCCAACAAGATTTGTAAGGTTAACAACCCACCAGCCATATTTGCCAGTCGCCGTAAGGCTGGATGTAGTGCTGGTGTCCGCCAACAGATAAATACCATTGCCAAGGTTGCTAATGTTGGCGGCACCAAACCAGCAATATGGCTGTACATTACCGTACAAAGTTGAGAACCGCCGAGGCATTGGTGTAGCGCCCAGCGAGAGCCTACTAAAGCACCTAGCAAACTTTGCAAGTAAACCAGAACAGCAGCAGTTAAACCGACCCAAGGCAACTTACCAACGGTTCCATTTCCCTGATAGGGCGTGAGCGCTGTGCCGATAATCAGGAGGGTGCTAAAAAATAACAGCGCCGTTCCTAAATGAGCGGTAACGATATCAAACCGCAACAGTTCGGTGACGGTGAGTCCCCCCAAGATGCCTTGGAAGACAATTAAAAACAGGGCAAATGTTGATGCCCAAGGCAGCCATCTGGGTAAGAAACGACGATGCCACCAGGATAAACCGAAAAGTGCGATCGCGCTTACACCAATTAAAGCTGCATCCAATCTGTGAAACCACTCCAAAAACACTTGGAGATTCATTTGCTTGGCTGGTACCAGTTCGCCATAGCATAAGGGCCAGTCTGGGCAAGCAAGTCCAGCATTCATCACGCGGGTGGCGCTGCCTATTGCCATCAAAATTAAGGTGGCTATGCATATTTTCCACACCAAGCGACGAATCATTTCCTTGGGCTTTTGCTGCTCAACTGCCGCTTCATTTTGTTGTTGTAGGACAAATTCGCTCATGAAGGATACCTTCTGCCCGCTCTTGGTGGATCTGTTAAAATTTTCAGTTTTCTTTTAGCGTCCTATCTTCACCCTAGCGTATAGGCTAAGGGTTTATAGATTAGCACTCACTTATACTTTGAATCACTCTAGAAAGGTTTTGCCTGAAGCTTTAGGTATTTTTCAAGATGTGAAAAATTGATTAATCACAATTAATTTAAACATTCTAAATTTTTCCTTAAGTTTTTCCACTGATTTTAGGAGAAGGCAGGAGGCAGGAGGCAGAGGGCAGGAGGAAATCATTATGAATGAAAACTTTAGTTTTGGGTATAAAACCCAGTGATTAAATCCCATACTTTGAAATACATCTCGGTCACTGCTACCTACCTTCTACCTTCTACCTTCTACCTCCTGTCTTCTGCCCCCTGCTTCCTGCCTCCTGATAGTCACCTTGTACCCAAAATTAGTAAAATAGTTAAAAAAATTAATAAAAATTTCAGACCTTTGTACTCTATGCCTTCTGGCCTAGACTACCTTAGTAAGTGGGCAGCTTTAAGATAACGTAGTAAATTCAATTAAGTAAGCCGTGAAGATTCCAAGTTCAATCTGGACATTACTCATTGGCATCGTGCTAACGCTAGCCAGCCTTTGGTACGGTCAAAATCACGGTCTGTTGCCAGCAGCAGCAACGGATGAAGCCGTATTAGTGGATGGTCTATTCAACGCGATGATGATCATTTCTACAGGTATATTCCTACTCGTAGAAGGTATTTTAATTTACTCTGCATTTAAATACCGTCGGCGTGCAGGTGATAATGAAGACGGCCCACCAGTTGAGGGCAATGTACCTTTAGAAATTCTCTGGACGGCGATCCCAGCAATTATCGTTATCGGTATTTCTGTTTACAGCTTTGATGTCTACAACGAAATCGGCGGCTTTGATCCCCACGCTATCCATCAAGCGCCGATGAATCAGGAGTCAATGGCAATGCCTGGAAGTGCTATGGCGGCAACTTTAAGCGATACTCCTCCTAGCACCGAACCCAACCTCAATCAAGAAAAATCTGATGAGGCAATGCAAGATCCAGCTACCGCAGCAGTCCGCAATGCTGACCAAATTCCCCAACTGCGGAATGCTCCTGGTGTCGGTAGTGTTGCTCCGACAATTGGGGGAACTCCTGATAAAGCAGGCAAACCAGCAGGATTACAAGTCAATGTCACAGGTCTACAATATGCCTGGATTTTCACTTATCCTGAAACTGGTATAACTACAGGTGAAATGCACGTTCCCATCGGGCGAGAAGTGGAAATCAATATGACAGCCAACGATGTCATCCATGCCTTTTGGGTGCCAGAGTTCCGCCTGAAACAAGATGCGATCCCTGGTAGACAAAGCGAGATTCGCTTCACCCCCAAAAAAGCAGGAGATTATGTCCTAATCTGTGCTGAACTTTGTGGCCCCTACCACGGTGCGATGAGAGCAACAGTAGTCGTTGAGCCACAAGAAGCCTTTGACAAATGGATGCAAGAACAGCTAGTTGCTAGCCGTGAAACACTAAATCAAGCCGTTGCTGTTAACCCTGCGAATCTATCCCCAAATGAATTTCTCGCCCCTTACACCAAGGACATGGGAATTAAGCCAGAAATCCTCCATCAAGTTCACCATTAGTCATTGGTCATTGGTCATTAGTCATTGGTCATTGGTCTAAAAAATGACAAATGACAAAGGACAACTGACAAAGGACAAATGACAAAAGATAACTAACGACTATGACACAAGCTCAGTTGCAAGAAACTGCCAATATCCCCGCCCTTAGTGAGGAACCAGGGGACAGAAAATGGCAAGACTTCTTTGGCTTTCAAACCGACCATAAGGTGATTGGGATTCAATACCTAGTCACTTCGTTTATTTTCTACTGCATTGGCGGTGTAATGGCTGACTTGGTTCGTACTGAACTGCGAACTCCAGAGGTAGATTTTGTTACCCCCGAAGTCTACAACAGTCTGTTTACACTGCACGCCACGATCATGATTTTCTTGTGGATCGTGCCAACAGGGGCAGGGTTTGCTAACTATCTAATTCCCCTGATGATTGGGGCAAAAGATATGGCATTTCCTCGGCTGAATGCTGTTGCCTTTTGGATGATCCCCCCTGCGGGTATATTGCTGATTGCCAGTTTAGCGGTAGGCGATGCACCGGATGCAGGTTGGACTTCCTACCCTCCCCTGAGTTTGGTAACAGGACAAGTGGGGCAAGGCATTTGGATTATGAGTGTCTTGCTGCTGGGTACATCGTCTATTTTGGGGGCGATAAATTTCTTAGTAACATTGCTGAAGATGCGTATCCCCGGTATGGGCGTTCATCAAATGCCCTTGTTCTGCTGGGCAATGTTTGCTACTTCGGCGCTAGTTTTGGTATCAACCCCAGTCCTGGCAGCCGGTCTGATTTTGCTTTCCTTTGACTTAATTGCCGGGACAACATTTTTTAACCCAACTGGCGGTGGCGACCCAGTAGTATACCAGCACATGTTCTGGTTTTACTCCCACCCGGCGGTTTACATCATGATTTTGCCCTTCTTTGGCGCAATTTCAGAAATTATCCCCGTGCATTCCCGCAAGCCGATTTTTGGCTATAAAGCGATCGCTTATTCGTCTCTTGCAATCAGCTTTTTGGGGCTAATTGTTTGGGCGCACCACATGTTTACCAGTGGTATCCCCGGTTGGTTGCGGATGTTCTTTATGATCACCACCATGATCATTGCCGTACCCACAGGAATTAAAATTTTCAGCTGGTTAGCCACCATGTGGGGTGGAAAAATCCAGCTTAACAGCGCCATGCTGTTCGCCATCGGCTTTGTTGGCACTTTTGTAATCGGCGGGATCAGTGGCGTGATGTTGGCAGCAGTGCCCTTTGATATTCACGTTCACGATACTTATTTTGTGGTAGCTCACTTGCACTACGTCCTATTTGGCGGTAGCGTACTGGGGATTTTTGCAGGCATTTACCATTGGTTCCCGAAAATTACGGGACGGATGATAAACGAATTTTGGGGTAAGGTTCACTTTGCCTTGACCATTGTGGGTTTAAACATGACCTTCTTACCCATGCACAAACTGGGTTTAATGGGCATGAATCGCCGTATTGCCCAATATGACCCCAAATTCACCACGCTGAACGAAATCTGCACGTATGGTTCTTATATACTGGCAATTTCGACATTCCCCTTCATCATCAATGCCATTTGGAGTTGGTTTTACGGCGAGAAAGCTGGTAATAATCCCTGGAGAGCATTGACCTTAGAGTGGATGACGACATCACCACCTGCGATCGAGAATTTTGATCAAACTCCAGTACTGGCTACAGGCCCCTACGACTACGGTTTGGAAAGAGCTAACGAAGATGTACCTTTGTCTGATCCCAATCCAGTCTTATCTGGCGGGCCAAACTCAGTATTAAGAGCAGAACCCGATCCAGCAGTTGCTGCCAATCCCGAAGACCGGAAATAGAGTTATGAGTTAGGAGTGAAGAGTTATGAGTTATAACAATTCCTAACTCCTAACTCCTAACTCCTAACTCATAACTCCTAACTTTTAACTCCCCATTCCCCACTTATAAAAATTCATGCAAAGTCAAACTATTGACCCAGCTAAAACCGACCTGAATCATCACCACGCGGCGGAAGCGTCTGTCGGCCATCACGAAGAACATCCAGACCATCGCCTGTTTGGGCTAGTTGTCTTCCTGATTGCTGAAGGGATGATTTTTATGGGATTGTTCGGAGCCTATTTGGCTTTCCGTGCTACCTTGCCTGTATGGCCGCCAGCAGGTACTCCAGAATTAGAACTATTGTTACCCGGAGTCAACACCATCAATCTAATTTCTAGTAGTTTTGTCATGCACAATGCCGATACTGCTATTAAAAAGAACGATGCACGGGGTGCGCGAATCTGGTTAGCAATTACTGCTGTGATGGGTGCTATTTTCTTGATAGGTCAAGTATATGAATATACCCATTTAGAATTTGGTTTAACTACCAATTTATTTGCCAGTTCATTTTACGTTTTGACTGGTTTCCACGGATTGCACGTTACCATCGGCGTTTTGGCAATTGTTGCCGTGTTGTGGCGATCGCGCGTTCCGGGTCACTACAGTAACGAAAAGCACTTTGGCATTGAAGCAGCCGAAATTTACTGGCACTTCGTTGACGTAATTTGGATTATTTTGTTCGGATTACTGTATTTACTGTGAGTATTAATTATTAGTTGTTCATTCCACGCGGACAACTTAATAAGCCCCCTAGTGGGGGCTTTTTTCATTAATAGAATGCTACCCTTGCAGCTAACTACCCTAAAATCCAACACAGTTCAGTTAAGCTTTTTTTTCTCTCTGTGTTCTCTGCGCCTCTGTGGTTCGTCGTTAAAAAAAAGCCACTGTTACAGGTTTTGTCAGCAATCAGTCTCAAGATTTCAAATAAATCTCCTGACTCCTGAATGTTGTCGTCTGCCAACAGTTATAACTACTGTGGGCTAGTGTTAAATTTACTTAAGTGATAAAATTATAGTAACTATTACAAAAACAAATTTTTATATTAAGATACCCATAAAGGTATGAAATAAACCAATCAAGCGGCTAATCATAAAATTGCTCAAAAGCATAGGTAGTTTGAGAAGCTGACAGCCCAAAATCTTAACAAATGTAGCGGCAGGTATTCATAACCTCACCCAAGCTCTGAATGGTCAGTAAATTAACGAGTAGTATACGCCACATGAGCCAGAACCCTCTAGTTAGAAAAAAACTCCGAAGTCGCTTTGAAACAGTCAAACTGCTGGAAAGCGGAGGATCTGGTAATACTTACTTGTTATCAGGTGCTAGACGTAAAAGACATGAATACTCTCTGGCTAGAAAAACACTTCGGAATCGCTTTGAGATTGTCAAACACTTAGGAAGCGGGGGTTCTGGTGATACCTACTTAGCCATAGACCTAGATTTACCAGGACGACCCAATTGTGTTGTTAAACATTTCCACCCAAAAGATACCAATCCTGCTGTTCTACCCATCGCTAAAAGCCTATTTGATCGGGAAGCGGAAGTTTTATACCAGCTAGGCAACAACCACGACCAAATTCCTAGACTATTTGCCCATTTTAATGAAGATGGGGATTTCTATTTAGTTCAGGAATTTATTGACGGTCATGCATTGACTCAAGAAATTGTACCAGGTCAGCCTCTTAGCGAAAATACAGTCTTAAATTTATTAAAAGACATCCTGGAAGTTCTGTCCTTCGTCCACCAAAATAACATTATTCATCGGGATATTAAACCCCAAAATTTAATGCGGCGGCACTCCGATCAGAAAATTGTGCTAATTGACTTTGGAAGTATTAAGAAAATTGGTGCTTTAGGAGCAGGCTTAACAATTTCTGTTGGAACTCCTGGCTATATGCCAAGCGAACAGGCTAAAGGAAAGCCAAAACTTTGCAGCGATATCTATGCAGTAGGGATGATTGGCATTCAAGCTTTGACGGGTTTAATGCCTGAACAACTACAAGAAGATCCTAATAGTGGAGCAATTCTCTGGCGCGATAAGGCACAGGTAAGCGATGCTTTGGCAAATATTTTAGATACGATGGTTTGCGATCGCTATAACCAGCGTTATCAATCTGCCGCAGAAGCTTTGCAAGCGCTTAATTCTGATGTGGCGTTGTCAGAGTCCTTACACTCTACTGGCATAAACCAAAACAGTGATGATATCTATTTTCTAAGTTATAAAAATTTTCTTTTGCTTCTAGGAATAGGGCTTGGTGCTATCACTAGTTTAATAGTACTAGTTTTAATCTATACATTTATTAATACAAGTACATCACCTCCAAACCAACCTACTCAATTAAATAATTTTAGAGAAAAATTGCTTGAGCCAGGGTTCACTAATATTAAGGTCAATCGCCAAGTAGCTAAATTAGTAGCTAACAGAGGAGTCTATAAAAGCAATTCCACCATTGCAAAGACTACCAAAGAGGAAATTGAGCCTTAATACATGAGATAGACTTAATCATTTACCAGCAATGATAAAATTCGCTATTTACTGGCTTATTGCAGATTTGTTTTTAACCTAAATATTTATAGATTCCTGTAGGATAAATATAATAAACAACATTTAAAGATATGGACAATACAAATCAAAGAAAATCTTTAATTAACGGTGAAATTGGCCTCTTTCTGAGAGGTTTGATTATTGGGAAAGTGCTGACACTTATGGTTATTGGCGGACTGCTTTGGTGGTTACTGAAGCCGAATTTATTGTCTCGCAACAGCGTTAATTCCTCTAATCAAAATGTAAACAGCCTTTCTAGTAATGCATCAACTTTTCAGACAGTTGCTGATGTCCCCAATGCTTCATTCAACTACGGAGGCAGTACAGCTTGGGCATCTATCCGGCAATTGGTGGATTCTCAGATTCAGAGCGATCGCCCCGAATTACAATTACGCTATGTAAACCCTGTTAGTGGTAGTCCTGGTTCTAGCTCCGGCATTCGGATGTTGCTTGATGGGAAACTCGACTTTGCTCAATCCTCCCGTCCCCTGACAGACGAAGAACAAGCGATCGCAAAAGAGCGAGGCTTTACCCTTGAACAACGTCAGGTGGGTAGGGATGGGATAGCAGTGGTAGTCAACCCATCACTGAATGTGCCTGGTTTAACTGTTGATCAATTACAGCAAATTTATTTAGGGAAAATTACTAACTGGAATCAAGTCGGTGGGCCAAATCTAGCCATTACACCTTTGTCTCAACGACCAGAGGACGCAGATACAGTAATATTCTCTAGTAATAGCAACTTGAAAGGGCAAGCATTTGGCTCTAATGTGCAGTATGTCTACTCTACTACAGAGGCAGTGCGCCAACTCAGTAAAACTCCTGGTAGTGTCTATTACGCTTCTGCCCGTTCAGTATTACCTCAATGTAGTGTGAAAGCTTTGCCATTGGGTAGCACTTCTGGTCAGCTAATTGCCCCCTACCGCGAACCTCTGGTGACACCTGAGCAATGTCTACGTCAGCGCAACCAGCTAAATACTCAGGCTATAAAAGATGGTAGCTATCCCATGCTTGCTAACTTGTTTGTGATTATTAAGCAGAATAAAGATACAGAACAGCAGATTGGAAATGCATACACCAATCTTTTATTAACTGATGAGGGACAAAGGGCAATTGAGCAAGCTGGTTTTGTCGCGGTTCGTTAGTATAGCGATCGCAGATTATTCAGATCCCCGACTTCTTTGAGAAGTCGGGGATCTTTTAGTTAGGCTAATCATCCAGTAGCAGTCTTTTGAAACCAGCGCTATCAGGTAGGTTATGATCCGTTAAAAATTGCTGATAAGCTAATTCTGACTCAATTTGCATCTTGATATACTCTGTTTTGGCTAGCTTATATCTTGCATCTCTCGGGATAAACCACTAATACACAAATAGGAGCGTAAAAAAGTGACTCCAGAAGTGAGAAGGAATTCAAGTATTAAAAAGTAATTTATATAACTATACAAATGCGTGTAATAAGTAAATTACTTAGGAGCAGGCGATCGCTAACTTGAGACAGTAGCTGGATTTGCACAAAAGCGCAGAAATATGAGAAAAAAGGGCGTGAAAAGCATATATCAAAGTAAGAAAAATGATCTCAATTCTTAGGCGCGGGACAAGGGCTAGTTTACACTCTGCTGTCGTTAATGCCCTCTATACATCAGCAACAGAATTTAGAAGCAATGTTAGGATTGTTCTTAGAGGCACAAGGACATCCTTTACCAGAACACTCTAAAACTAAGTCTGCTAGTGCTTTAAGCCGATTTCTCAATATTTATGATTGGTCAACCCGTAGTGTAATTCGCACTACTCGCGCTCGTATCATTCAGGAGATTTTGTCTCACTGCCCAAAAGGACGAAAACCATTTCTGCAAGTCATCATTGACCTGACAACTTTAGAGAAATGTGGAAAATTTCCGCAATTTAAAGATTTAACGAACTTTGGGGGTTTAAGTCCCCAGCAAGACAGGCAGCCTGTTTTGGGTCGGGGTTTAAATCCCCGTCCCAAAACGTAATTGCGAATTGCGAATTGCGAATTGCGAATTGTTTTAATCCGCGTCTACAACGGAAAACGAGGCTTGCATTTGGTTGTGGTGTATTTGGTTGTTGGTCAGTGGAGAGTACCTTGGAGTTTTCGTGTATGGAGAGGAAAAGGTACTTCTTCTCCTGCACAGTTGGGATTAAAGTTAGTCAAATGTTTACCTAAAAAATTAACCAAGCACTTCCAGGTGATGATTCTTGTAGATACAGCTTTTGGCAGTGTGGAATTTCTACATGGTGTGCGAAAGCTGAAATATCACGTAATTGCTGGCATCGCTTGTACCCGAAAATTAACTTCGGGATACAGCGTTTCTCAACTGCATAAGCGCGGACAACAACTGCACCTTCGGGGCTTAAAGTTTCCTGTTTATGTCTCCTGGTACTATTTTAAACGTGATGATGGCAAGTATGAAAAACGATTTGTCCTTTCTACCAAAGCTCTCAAAGCCAGCACTATTTCTTGGTGGGGTAAACGACGATGGCAGATAGAGGGTTGGTTTAAAACTGCAAAACACCGTTTTGGCTTGCACCGTTTTGGACAAGGAACACTTTTAGGTGTTTACCGTTGGTTGATACTGTCCCTCATCTCCTATATCTTGGCGCATTGGGCTTACTTATCTACAACCTTCGCGGATCGTGCCCAAAAGGCATTCGCATCTACAAATTTACCGAATTGGGGACAAGCCGCAGAAATTGCATTCCAAACTATATTTCCAAAATTAGTACTGTTACTTCTTTTACAAGACATTGAACGCCTGAGAGACTTGGCACTTAGTCATGGAATTAACATCCAAGTTTCCAGGTGCAAGATATAAGGTAGCGTTAGCGAGGAACGAGCGTCATTGCGAATTGCGAATTGGTTTAATTCTCCCGCATTGCCACCGCAAGTTTTTCTAAATTCTCCCGAACAGCCACACTACGAATATGCTCAACACCCCAGACTCGCTCACAAATATCTAAAGCTTGCAAATAAAGCGGTTTGGCTTCAGCATAACGTCCAGTTTCACGATAAATTTCTGCCAGATTATTCAGACTTTCAGCAACATTGGGATGATTTTCTCCCAATAGGTGCTTATCAAGTTCTAAGGCTTTGATACATAAAGGTTCCGCTTCATTGTAACGCCCTTGTTCTCTGTACATATAACCAAGAGCATAGATAGTATCTGCTAAAAGCGGATGCGTTTTTTGCAATAAACGTTCCTTGAGTTCCAACGATTCCAAAAACAAAGATTCCGCTTGATCGTAGCGTCCTTGAGCGCGGTATATTAAACCTAAATTGTGCAAATCTGTTGCAACATCGGGATTCTCTTCTCCCAAAAATCGTTTATCTAGTTCTATTGCTTGTAGCGACAACGGTTCAGCTTCAGTGTAACGTCCTTGATGATAATAAAGTAGCGCTAAATTATTCAGTATAAGAGCCAAAGAAAGATCATTTTCGCCAACTAAACGTTTTTCGAGTTCTAATGATTGCAGATACAGAGGTTCTGCTTCTTCATAACGTCCTTCTTCATCATATAGTAATGCCAAATTGTTGAGACTGGCGGCAACATCGGCATGGTTTTCTCCTAACAGGCGTTTCCTCAGTTCCAAAGCTTCTTGATATAAAATTTCCGCTTTAGTATATTGCCCAGTAGATTTGTAGAGTCCTGCCAAATTATTCAGGCTAGTAGCAAAAGAAGGATGATTCTTTCCTAGCAGGCGTCTCCTCAATTCTAAAGCTTGTTGATATAATGGTTCGGCTTCGCTGTAGTTTCCTGTTGCACGATAAATTCCTGCTAAATTGTCGAGGCTAGTAGCTAAATCTATCTGCGAACCTGATTCATTTTGTAACTCAATCGCCTGACGCCAGTACTTTATTGCTAGTTCTTGTTCTTCTTGATAATTCTGAGATTCACCCTTATCTAATCTGCTGCGGTAAATATCACCTAAGCTTGAATATAAGGTAGCCAAGGTAGGATCTTTAGTTCCCCTTTCTTGTTCTACCTTCTCGATTAGCTTTTGTAAATCTTGGATAGGTAAGAAAAAGGGATTATTTTCATTAGTATCTGTGCTAGCTAATTCTGTGTCTCTAAAAACAAAGCGGATATGTTCTAGTTCTTTGCCAGGGATAGTATTCGTTTTTTTGGATTCAAACCGAAATACACCGTTGCGCCAACTCCAAAAATCTGGAGCTTTTTTAATCAGATTGACTAATATTTGATTAGTTACCCAAAGCACGATCGCAAACGGAAACTCGCGCAATCCTTCTCTTGTCCATTGTAAGTAACCAAAAAATTTCTCCTGTTCCGATTGCTCATTTCCTAATCTGAGAAAATAAAGTTGTTCAGCACCCGTCACAGTAATCACCGCCGGGTTTTGCTGACGAAGATATTCTTCTTGTTGTAACAGTTGGTTAAGAGCAGCTTTTAGGCTCGGTTCCTGACGTGCTAAAGTCACTCGATATGCGCGTAAAGTAGGTTGTAGTTCGGCTTCATACTGGGCAATAATCTCATCACGAAAGTTAGCATCATCGCAAACCGCAATTAGTAAATTTAATCCCCGTTTTTGAGCTTCAATAGAAACAATTAAATCATCATAGGCATCTTGATTTTCTCCTTCTTCATCTAAGAATTCTTCATTTAACATTAATCGCTCCCTTTCTTTTCAAGCTTTCGATAATAATTGGATGAACATCGTACCAAGTTTCATCGGTGCGATATTCTAGAACATACAGACCATGTAGTAAATCCAAAAACTCTGCTTGTTTAGGGTCATTGGGCATAAATTGTTCATAAACACTCTGTAAAATATCTATATCAACCTTGCCTAAACGTATAGAAAAATCATTGCGGATTTTATTGATTGCTTGCAGGAGAATTTTATCATCAATGATAACTTCGGCTGAAGGATTCCGCCGGATCATTCGCAAACAAATGCGGCAACATTCCTTAGAAATCCGAATTAACTCTCGCAATACGCCACCACTGTAAATCACGATTTTTTCAGCAGTTTCTGCCGTGATTAAATCACTAGAAATCCGCTTTTGTAAAACTTCACCGAGAATCTTTGTTGCTTCCGGGCGGGGTTGAGCATTGGGGAAGCGATTTTTACCTTTATCAAAAATTTTTAACACAGGCATTGCCACAACTTGATCGTTGGTTTCAGTGGCAATTATTGTGCTGATAAATGTTTCCCGAAGCACTGCGATTGGGATAGTGTAAATAATTTGAAAGTTAGGTTGACAAAGAGCTTTAATGTTATCTCGGTAAATTTCATTAACTCTGCCTAAATCAAGTTTATCTAAATCATCAATAATTACTAAAACGTTTTGTTTAGTTGCAGCTTGAATTAAAGCAGCTATTTCGTTAATTCTGGCAACTAAATCTGATAACTTGCGTTCAAACTCTTGCTTAATTTCGTCCCGAACGCTAGCATCAGCTTTTAATTTAGAACTAATTAACTTTAAGAGGTCAAAACCTATACTAGCTTCTGCTTGCAAATTTGATTCTTCAGTGCGAGTGCGGGTAGCAAACCACCTATAAAGTGCTTCTTTAGTAGATTGCGGAATATCAACTCGGCGGGCTTCTGCCTCAGTCATTAAATTAACTGCGATCGCAAACAGTATATTAATATGATTAACAGCCGACATTTCAATTTTATCGGCAATAGAAAACAGAACTACAAAATATTTATCTTGAATTTGTCGGCTAAATTCAGCTAACAAAGTAGACTTACCACATCCTCGATGTCCTGTAAAGACAATTTTGCCATCTCCATTAGGACTATCTTCGACTAATTGGTTTAGGTCTGCAATCAAATCATCACCATATTCGACTCGAAATCTTTCCATTTCGTTCCGTTCCATCAACGGAAACAGTTCGAGATTGCTGTATGCTTCTTGAAAGGAGTTTAATAAGTCTTCAGACATAGAGAGTGCCATCAATGTGCTAACTATTCATATAATGGCTCATGATTTTTGAAGCACAAGTTCAGGCAATGTCTAGGATAGAGTATGCCTACATAAATTATCCAATTTTGTTAATAAAAAACTACTAAGTGAGTGATATGTTATGTCTTAAAAATAGATGCCCTAATCCCAAAATTTCAACCAATCAATAAGTAACAGAGGTCAATAATCAATTAGACTGAATGATAAATTATACATTCGATAATTTAGACTGAATGATAGATTATACAGATAACATCCTGAAAGCTACTTAACACATAAATAAAATAAAATTTTCAGTTATAAAAATAAATTTTTATTGTGCTTCGTCTCATCTCCCTCTAGCCTATGCGATGGTAGCTGTTGTTACTATTAGTTAGTAGTCTGTCAAGGAATAATTGACGAGTACATTCTTTGTCTTGACGGCGATTTATCGCATCTCTCTAAGAGGATGTTTGAAAAGTCGTCGGTATCAAAAGTTTTAGATCCCCCTAAATCCACGCCAGTTGCTCATGGGGGAAACCCCCAAGACCGCACTGGCTCTCCGATGAATTGGGGGACTTTGATTCCCCCAATTTATCAGGGGTTAGGGGGGATCAAAAGTGCCTAAAGTTACAGAGAAATACTTTTCAAACATCCTCTAACGTGTGAATTTTTTAGACGCAATTTATCCCGTCTCTACATGAGATAAAGCTTTGCGACTTCAAAACCTGCTTTTGCGACATCAAAACTAGCTTTGAGCAAGGCTATTGTTTAGGGAACTGATTCAAGTCAACGATAAATAGCTAGAGTGAAAGTCAACGTCCAATTCTTTTTATCATTGATTTGAAAGTACAAACCTTGGAGAATCAACCGCAGAGCCGTTCGAGTTCTAATAAAGTTCCTCACCAGATAAGTTCCTGGTTCAGCAAAGATATCATTATAGTTTTTTATCTGACCAAATTGTTTTGAACAGTAACTGCCAGCCCCTTTTACTGTTAATATAAAAAATGGAGCTTTTTTGTATTTATCAGGAATCATAAAAATTCCATATACATGGTGACGACCACGCCACGGCTGAACTATAACCTTAGTAGCATGTACTTGGAACTTTGTAGTTTTTGAAGCAAGAAAAGCCTCGGAATTGCAATCAGAATTATTCACAGGCCACCACAGTATAATAATACTCAGGGAGAGCAGCAAAATCAAAATATAGCGGAGTCTGTGATGCATAAAGCCAAGAGAAATTGTTGATGTGGCTGGTAGAACTTGATGGGTAATGACAGTGTGGCTAAAGCAGTAACACTATCCCCCAGCAACACCTCTGGAACACGTTTTAAAAGGCAAAAACAAAACATTAAGTGGTCGGTTAAACTTTGCTGTCAAAAACATTGCAGTCAAAATATCAGCCCACAAAAAATTCAGATTGTAGATGCGTAGTTTACCGCCGCAGGCATCGCTTCTCCTGTTCTAGTAGCTCCTTTACAGTATTAAACCTAGCTGAGAAGCAATCAGGTTTTTGTGGCTGTGAACACTGATTTATGCTCAATTTTTTTAGCTGTGATCAATTCTACAATTCGTTACTTTTGTGATGTTTTTGATGTAATTCTGTTCGCATCAGTAGATGCTTTGAGGAGATCAGCGCGACGCCGAATAGCGAAGGCGAGTGCGTCTGGTAGAGTTGCGGTAGTGTACGGCAGCGCAAACGAGCGTCATAGCCCGTCGTAGACATCGCTATCAAGTTCAGCCAAAAATCTGGTTTTATTTCTAGGTAATTATTGGGGTAGTCAAAAACACAAATATCCGTTATATTCCCGTAAGTAACATTTGGTATAAATATTTATGAGAAAAAGTTGGGGAAGTCTTAAGATAATTGCGGGTTTCTTTGGCGCGTTGGCAATGCCTGCCGTAGGCATCGCACTTACACAGTTCGGAGCAAATACTCCGGCCATTGCGGCTGATACAGTTGTTGTGCGTTTGGGTTTATTTACAGAAACCATCTCCCTTGCTGAGTTGCAAAAGGCTGCAAAAACTGGGGAATTGCCTGGGAGTTTGCAGCCTTACGCTAAAAGATTATCCAAACAACAACGCCGCTTCTTCTTGGAGGCGCTGGGCATGAATATACCGATGAATGTTGTCACCGTTAATAAGTTAGTTAATACCCAGATTGGTACAACTATTCTCAATGACTTTGCTACAGCCTTAGCCCGAAAGGATAAAGCTGGTGTGCAAGCACTCAGAGCAGGATTGGTATTAGGTTCTACTGCACCGCAAGGTCTTTCTATACTGAGTTTTATCGCGGCTTATCCCAGTCAACGCCTAGAAATTGATTTGCCACAGGCTTTTGTTGTTGCAGGGAATTTGAATACAGCTTTTTGGCGCACCCAGCAATTTATGCTAGCCATTGCTCCCCAACTAGACCCCATAACACCACAGCCGAGAACACCGCAGATTGCTTTCCCTTTTGATCCCAGCAAACGAGGAATAGCTCAAGTAAAAATACTCAACTTAAGCCTGAATGACCAAAAGCGCGACCGGAAAATTCCAGTTGATGTTTATTGGTCAACTGCTGCAACTCTTGACAAACCCGTAATTGTCCTTTCTCACGGCTTCATGTCAGTCCGCACGGACTTGCATTACTTAGCAGAACATTTAGCATCCTACGGTTATGTAGTAGCAGCTTTAGAACATCCCGGTAGTAATGAGACAAATACTAACTTAGCATTCCAAGGCAAAACCAGAGTTATGAAGCCTCAGGAGTTTTTAAATCGCCCTCAAGATATTAGTTTCGTTCTCGACGAATTAGAAAAGCTCAACCAAACGGCTAATCATCCCCTGCAAGGAAAACTTGCAACCAATAAAGCGATGGTTATTGGCTATTCTTTTGGTGGTGGTACAGCTTTAGCACTCGCTGGAGCCGAGTTACAACTCGAAGGTCTTAAACAACGCTGTAAAAAGAATTTGACTATCTTGAGTTTGGGAGAAACTATGCAGTGCATCGCTCAAGAACTGCCAGAAAATACCTATCAACTACGGGATACTAGAATCAAACAGGCGATCGCTCTCAATCCTACAACTTCTCTAATGTTTGGCGAAACTGGGTTAACTAAGGTGCAAGTTCCTACCCTAGTGTTAGCAGGTTCCGCAGATAAAACCACCCCAGCTTTAACTGAACAGATTGTGGGATTTGACAAAATTCCATCCCCAAAATGGCTAGTTGGTATAGTTGGCGGTACTCATCTGAGTGTAAAAGACCCCAGTAAGACTTTGGATCAGATAGGACAACCAAATACACCAATTAGTGGCGGTGAAGTTGTGGGTGAACAAGCAGCAGATGTTCGCAAGTACGTTAAAGCTATAGCTTTGGCGTTTGCTTTCCAAATGACTCCAGAAGCTAAAAACTACGCTATTTTTATGACATCAGATTATGCCCAATTTGCTTCGACTGCGGCATTTCCATTTCGCTTAATGACGCAGATTCCTCCTGATGCTATAGCAGTGGTGAAAGAATTTGTTGAGAAATAAGCGACTTCCAATAGTTACTAAACGTCTTTTACAGAGGTCTAATCAAGTCCTTGTTGGAGTGGTATTAGCTGCTTTTCTAATGCATTCTAATTTAGGAATTAATTTATATATTCAGTAATATACAGCTTATAAAATTTTACTTAGTTTTTGATATTTTACTTTAAAAAAGCGTAATAACTTGATATTAAATGCATAGTTACTGTTAAACCAATATTAAACTTTTACAGTAAAGCTAATTATTTAGACATAAACTTTATATTTTTATTCTTAAAAATAATAGAAACTTGAGAGTGTAAAAAAAGTAGGAGCATCTGCTGGATAATATATGTATATTCTAGGTAAAATACCAAAAGTAAAGGAACACAACTTATTTGGTAAAAAAATATACTTGAATATTTTTTTACTAATTTTTTTTAAATTCACAAAAATACTAGAGCATTTTTATCTACTACAAGCCATATATAGCGATTCTCAGTTGAGTAAGGTGCAAGAACCCCTTCCCCGCGAGCGAGGAGAAGGCTATGATGTACTTCATTTGATTAGGAAAAACTATACCAAAAATATCAAGGCTTGTTTTTTTACGTAGATAATAATTAGTTTCAGACAGAGAAAATAGCCATCTTAAATCATTCCTGAGAAATCAAATCGCTGAAATACCTACAAATACATACTTTCTCTCTACGTATTTTCTCAGGTTTAAATTCGGATTGCTATGTTGTAAAACTGATTTTTGATTCAGAATTAAACAATTATTTTGTTTCACTCAAGCTCATGGAACTTTATACAACTCTTGAAATAGAACAACTCCAGCAAAATGAAGACCTTCCTTACTTGATTGAAATTATGGAGTGGGTGAAAAATTTTTTAGGAAGACTTCATCCTAACTTAGGAAGACCTGGCGCAGTTTGCCCTTTTGTACCTCACTCTCTCAAGTCCAACAGTATTCGTCTGGCAGTTATTCATACAAAAGATTTGTATCCAGAACAATTAGAAGAAATTGTTAGACGCTACCGAGATATCTTTCTTGAGATGGAAGTTAAAGAGCAGGAATTAGCAATAAATAGAGCTTTTTTACTTATCTTTCCTGACATCCATATAGAAGATGCTCCTAAAGTAGTAGATGGTGTCCAACAAAAACTTAAACCTTTGTTTGTTGAGTCAGGACTGATGATAGGAGAATTTCATAAACGTAATGAAAGCCCTGGTCTGCACAACCCAAACTTTCGTCCACTTCGTAGCCCTATCCCCTTATTGGCTATCCGGTTTATGGTTGAAGCTGACCTCCCCTTTCTTGAGAGTCCGGCTGATCCATACTTACGTATTCGATATCTGGAAGCTTATTTAAAGTGTTTTGGTCATAAATTTACAGATGAAACAAAGTTTAGAAATGCTCAACAAGCATTAGCTTTAGCGAAAGAACAAACAGCTATTTTTAAGTAAATATACCACTCTGTAGGGGCACAGCAATGCTCATGCGTGTCAAAGAAAATCGGCGGGATTCCCGTCGATTTTCTTTAAACCTAGCAAAATGAATTTGACGGTTAGGGAGACGCGATAAATCTTAGAGAGACGCGATAAATCTTAGAGAGACGCGATAAATCTTAGAGAGACGCGATAAATCTTAGAGAGACGCGATAAATCTTAGAGAGACGCGATAAATCTTAGAGAGACACGATAAATCTTAGAGAGACACGATAAATCTTAGAGAGACGCGATAAATCTTAGAGAGACACGATAAATCTTAGAGAGACGCGATAAATCTTAGAGAGACGCGATAAATCTTAGAGAGACGCGATAAATCTTAGAGAGACGCGATAAATCGCCGTCTCTACAAGGAATCTATCCGTCAATTATTTCTTGAGAGACTACTAGTAATTGCAACGTCTCTACAAGGGTTTCAGGTAACGCATCACTCACTATACGTCTCGGTTATTCTCTGATTCTGCTTGATTTTTAAAGCCGTCTCTTTACCAGAATACATTGCTTCAAAGTCTTTTATCACAAGCCTTAAATTTTTACCCTCTCAAAGAGTACTGTCTTTTTATAAGAGCCACACCCAAATCTTTTTGGTGTAAGGTTTCTTGCTTAGTTGTGTTGCCTTTTGGTCGGGTGGAAAGCCCCATCTCCTTTAGCAAACGGTTAATGTGACAACTGCTAACCTTAATTCCCAATTCTTTTGTCAAATGCTTACTTAACCATTCTGCTGTCCAGCGTTCAAATGAATAGCCAGCAAGGCGCGGACTATGGCTTACCAATTCTTTCAAGCGAGCGAGGTATTGCTCATTCACAGTTTTAGGGCGTCCCATCAAGCGATCGCTCCATTTTTGAGCTTGTCCTGTTTGTGCGATCGTAATCCAGTAGCGTGCAGTCTCTTGAGAACATCCCAAAGCTTCACAAATTTGAGCCTGAGATTCACCTGCATCGAAAAGTAGCATAATTTCAATGCGACGGCGGTATTCTGCACGTAAGTCGGTTTCTAAGCTTTTCAGTAGGTATCTGCGCTGAAAGGGTGTTAAGCAAAGACCTGGATTTTCCATAACGATTCCCCTTGGTAGAACTTGCACTCTTTGGAAGTTCGTTTAGCTTCTTTGCGAACCTCTGCTTACTTATCGGAATCAAAAGTCTATGAATTCCGCAACTAGTTACAAAAGTTCATACTTATCGGATGAATGGTCAGAAGTTAGGCTTTACAAACTGTTCCTAGTTTTTCGGGGTGAAATATGCCTCGATCTTATACCAAGACTAATCTTAAATTAAGGAAAAGGTTGCTTTAATTTCCTCTTTTTAATGAAGGTTAAGGAGAAGCAAGCTTTAACTCAAGCGTATTATATTTTATTTCAAAAAATTAAAACATAAGTCATTGACTTATGTGAATAAAATCACTTTTTAACCCTTGATTTTATTGATTAAATCTCAGAATATTTAAGTGGAGTTAGACAATTAATTACTAATTCACTATTACCATCAATCGGAAATGAAGGAAAGTAACAATGTTAAACACCCAAGAATACTTCAAACAACTTGATGCAACTCTTACCGTCATGGAACTTGATGATGAGGTTGCTGCTACCTGTAGTGGTGGAGCTCCTAAATTTTATACCACTGGGAGTAACCCAGATGTGTTTTTATATGACGAGAAAAATTTTGGATTAAAAGGAGGAAAATTGGGAATCAATGCAGAACTGTATGGTGGTGATTCTAACCTCGACAACGCCCTCGTTGGTAGCGGTTGGAATAACAGGACTTCGTCCATTATAGTAGTAAGAGGAACATGGAAGATATACCAAGACAGTGGGTATAAGGGTAAGTCCAAGACGCTGAAGCCAGGAAGGTATGCTAATGCCAAAGCATTTGGTCTTGCAGACAACTCATTGACTGGGATTATACGGGTAGGTTAGTTCTAGTTTGACTGTAACTGTTCTAAAGATTGGTTTCTAGACAGTAAAGCTGGTTGGGAGCAGATGCTTTCAAGCATAATAATTTACTACTCCTGACATAGCTTTTTTAGTAAACGCTCAGAGTCCGATCAAACACCCTGAGGGTAATAGGTAAAAGTTCAAAACAAGAAGTTTCGCAACCAATTTTTAAAACTACAGTTCTTCAAGGAACGACACAGAAGAATTAACACTTCAATAGGATAAAAAAGATGAAAGACAATCAGCATGAACAACTATTCACCGAATTAACTCCCGAAGCCGCTGCTGTTGTTGAAGGAGGCGGTAGTTTCAAATCTACTGTTAATTTTGATACGTTCCTAACCTCACGATCGTTCAATGTGCGATCCGGTGGAACAATCAAACTCATTACCGACACCAAGTCGGCACGAAGTAACCAATCCTTCGGTGTAATTATTAGAAATGTAAACACTAATAATTCAAATGGAAAGCTAGCTAGTGTTGGTAAAGATACCACTACATGGACTAACATACGGGGAGGCAAATACGTAATCGACTTTAGAGATGATAAAGACCGTGTATTTGTCACTGGCAATATAAGAGTTGACTACACTTCCTGATGCAGCACATGAAGCTAAACGCTCAGGAGTCTGATTAAACAAGCTGATTAGACCAGTAGAACATTAACGGCGATCAAGACTTTCCCCTTAATCGCCTTCTCTCCAATAAAAGGAGATTTAACATATTTGTTGTTGATTGTTCTGAAAGATGCAAGAAGCGTACCTTTCCAAAAATCAACAACAGATATAGAACCAACAAAGCTAGATGGCTTGAATTTTGACGATGAAATACCAAACTGTACTTCAACACAGCGAAGAAGACTGCGGTGCTGCAAGTCTAGCCACTATTGCCAAACACTACGGACGCACCTTTGCGATTAGTCGAATACGGGAAGTAGTTGGTACGGGATCGCGGGGAACCAGCCTGCTGGGTTTGAGGCGGGGTGCAGAAACTCTAGGATTTAATACGCGTCAAGTTAAAGCCTCGGTGCAACTGCTTGACCAATTGCATAAAGCCCCCCTACCCGCCATCATTCACTGGAAAGGCTATCACTGGGTCGTTTTATACGGGCAAAAGGGGAAAAAATATGTAATTGCTGACCCTGGTGTAGGCATCCGCTATCTCACCCGCGAGGAGTTGCTAGAAGGGTGGGGTAATGGCATCATGCTGCTGCTAACGCCAGACGACAGCCGCTTTTATCAGCAATCAGATGATAAAATTGGCGGCTTTGGGCGTTATCTGATGCGGGTTTTGCCCTATCGCGCTATTCTGATTCAAGCGATCGCAATTAACATCATCATCGGGCTGCTCTCCCTTGTCTCTCCCTTAATGATGCAATTGCTCACTGATGACGTACTTGTGCGGGGAGATACCCAACTGCTAACCGTGGTGGCGATTGGAGCGATCGCTATGAGTCTATTTAGCAGTGCGATCGGTTTGGTACAATCTCACCTAATTGGTCACTTTGGTCAACGACTGCAATTAGGACTGATTCTAGAATACGGACGACAACTGTTGCGTTTGCCCCTCTCGTACTTTGAAGGACGACGCAGTGGGGAAGTAGTCAGCCGGATTGCCGATGTTGATCACATCAATGAGCTAGTTTCTCAAATTGTCCTTGGTTTACCCAGCCAATTTTTTATCGCCTTGGTTTCCTTGGGCTTCATGCTCTTTTACAGTTGGGGACTGACTTTGGCTTCCCTTGCTGCCTTTATAATTGTCACCCTTGTAAACCTGCTTTTTCTTCCTGCTTTGCGTCAAAAAACCCGGAATGCGATCGTGTTGGGTACAGAAAACCAAGGCTTTCTCGTTGAAACTTTTCGCGGTGTCCAGGTGCTAAAAACTACTCAAGCCACTCCCCAAGCTTGGCAAGAGTATCAGGCAAATTATGGTAAGCTTGCTAACTTGGGCTGGAGTATGATGAAGCTGGGGCTTTACAGTGGCACAATTACTAATATTATTTCTACTTTTACTAGTATTGCCTTACTGTGGTTAGGCTCCTACTTGGTGATTAATCGCACTTTGACCATTGGTCAGTTGCTAGCGTTTAGTGGTATGAGTGGCAACTTTCTCGGCTTTTTGGGTTCAGTCATCGGCTTAGTTGATGAGTTTATCACAGCCCAGATTGTCATCCAACGCCTGACGGAGGTGATTGATGCTACCCCAGAAGATGAAAAAGACGAGAAAAAGCCTTGGGCAGAACTTAAGGGCAATGCAGATATTACTTGCACCAACCTTAATTTCCACCATGCAGGTAGAGTTGACTTGCTGGAAGATTTTTCGCTGATTATCCCTGGTGGTCAAGTCGTTGCCCTGATTGGGAAATCTGGGTGTGGTAAAAGCACCCTTGCCAAACTGCTTGCTGGGTTATATTTCCTGCAATCTGGCAATATCCGCTATGGCATCTATAATCAGCAAGACCTCTCGATGGAATGTCTGCGGCAACAGGTGGTGCTAGTACCTCAAGAACCTCACTTCTGGAGTCGCTCAATTCTTGAAAACTTTCGCTTCAGCTATCCTCAAATAGCCTTTGAACAAATTGTGCAAGCTTGCGAGATTGCTGGTGCAGATGAGTTTATTAGTAAACTTCCCGATAAGTATCAAACTGTTTTAGGCGAATTTGGCGCGAATCTTTCTGGTGGACAACGACAGAGATTAGCGATCGCTAGAGCTATAGTTACTGATCCACCCATATTAATTTTAGATGAATCCACTGGCGCTCTCGACCCAGTGAGTGAAGCCCAACTGCTAGATAGACTGCTGTCTCATCGCCTGGGCAAAACCACAATTATGATTAGCCATCGCCCCAAAGTCATTGGACGGGCTGATTGGATTGTACTGCTGGAAGAAGGGCGTTTGAAAATCCAAGGCACTCCAGAGGCTCTCCGCCATCAACCTGGTGAACACTTAGACTTTTTAGAGAGCGTTGATCCATTTACAAATGGTTTAGTGCCTAAATCCTCTAACTCTAACGGTAAATTCAGCACTATCAGTAAATAAAATAGCATGATTAGCCATTCCAACTCAGACTACTTGCCCCCAATTCAAGACAACGAGTTTCTCCCGCCACTTGGCCGTTGGACTACTTGGGGCGGACTAGTTCTTGTCTGTGCTGTGGGGTTAGGCGTTCCCCTCGCCTCTGTTACCAAATATAAAGTGACAGTTAAAGGACAAGCTGTTGTCCGCCCTGCTGGTGAATTGCGGCTGGTGCAAGCTGCTACGGAAGGTCAGGTGACGCGGGTTTTTGTTGCAGAAAATCAAGTTGTCAAAAAAGGGGATGTGATTGCTACTATTGACAACTCGAAGCTACAAACCAAAAAGAGCCAACTGCAAAGTAATATTGGGCAAAGTCGTTTACAACTCTTGCAAATTAATGCCCAAATTAATGCTATTAATAGCCAGGTTTTAGCTGAAACTGAGCGCGTCAACCGGGTTATTGCTGGTGCTGAAGCTGAATTAAGCGATCGCAGCCGCAACTATCAAGATAAACTTATTACTACCGCTACTGATGTCAAAGAAGCGGATGCCAATGTCAAAGCTGCGGATGCTAGTTTGAAAGCAGCCCAATCAAAGCGAAATCGTTATGAGACTGTAGCCAAAGCCGGAGCCTTGTCTCAAGATCAATTTGAGGAAGCACAACTAGCTGTTCGCCAGCAAGAACAAGCACTCTTAGCAGCTAAAGCCAAATTGCAAAATGTCCAAACTGCTCTCAATCCCAGTAATGCACAAATAGCGATCGCTTATAATCGCATTGCCCAAGAAAAAGCTACAGGTCAAGCCAGCATTGCTACTTTAGATAAAGAACGCCAAGCTTTAATTCAGCAACGAATTGAAATCCAAAAACAGCTAGAGCGTGACACCCGCGAACTCCAACAAGTAAATATCGACCTCAGTCAGACTATAATTACTGCCACAGCAGACGGGATTATTTCTAAATTAAACCTGCGAAACTCTGGTCAAACTGTTCCTGCTGGACAGGAAATTGCCCAAATTGTTCCCAGTGATGCTTCCTTGGAGATTAAGGCAGCAGTAGCACTTCAGGATAAAAATAAGTTAAAACAAGGTCAAAAGGTACAAATGCGGGTTTCTGCTTGTCCTTATCCAGATTATGGTACTCTCAAAGGCAAGGTTAAAACAATTTCCCCAGATGCGATCGCACCTCAAGGGAATGCTGCTAATGCCACCGCCACAAAATCTCCTAGTCAAAAGATGACAGATGTTGGTGCGTTCTATGAGGTAACAATTGAGCCAGAAAGCCTTTCTCTAGGTAGGGACAAACACCTATGTGCGTTGCAATTGGGAATGGAGGGAACAGTTGATATTATTTCTAGAGAAGAGACTGTGTTGCAATTCTTTTTGAGGAAGGCGAGGTTGATTGCAGACTTGTAGTGCGTTGGCGTAGCCCGCACTTCTCTACGAGACGCTGCGCGAACGGGTGAGCTTCAGTGACCACCCCAGGCATCGCATTGTAACTATTCGTAATTATTTCTCGTAATCCTGCTGGGGGTTTTCTATCTATCCTTATAAGAGGGTGTAGTTTACTTGCTGGTTATTTAAGGGGTGCAATGTTGAGAATGACGCGATATAGGCAGCATTGGTGCTGGAAATTCGCATTGGGAAGTTGGTTGTTGATGGGTAGTGCGATCGGCGAAGCTGTATTGCAGACATTCGCTTTCTCTGTTAATTCCGCTTTTGCCCAAATTACTCCTGATAGCACTCTACCCAATAATTCTCGTGTCATAACACAAGACAACATCAGTACCATTGAAGGGGGAACCCAAACTGGAAGGAACTTATTCCACAGTTTTGGGCAGTTTTCTGTACCCACTGGCGGCACTGCAATATTTAATAATGCTGCGGATATTCAAAATATTATCAGTCGGGTAACGGGTGGGTCAGCTTCTAATATTGACGGGATAATTCGCGCGTCGGGTACAGCTAACCTGTTTCTAATTAATCCTAATGGGATTATTTTTGGTCAGAATGCTCAATTGAATATTGGCGGTTCGTTTGTAGCGACTACAGCCAATGGGATTGGATTTGGCAATTTAGGCTTTTTCAGTGCTACTAATCCAGAAGCGCCTTCACCGTTGCTAACGGTTAACCCTTCCGCTTTGTTATTTAATCAAATTACAGCAGCGCCGATTCAAAATAACTCACAAGCACAAGGAGCAGAATTAGACCCGTCAAAAAATTTTATTCCTAAAGGTCTACGTGTTCTAGATAGTAAAAGTTTGCTGCTTATAGGCGACAACATTAGCATGAATGGTGGCGGATTGTTTGCTTTTGGTGGTCGAGTTGAGTTGGGAGGATTGGCAGAACCTGGAACTATGGGAATTGATGTCAATGGCAACAATTTGAGTTTGAATTTTCCTGATAGTGTATTACGAGCAAATGTGTCTCTTAATGGTGCTAATATAAATGTACGCGCAGCCAGTGGCGGGAGTATCGCCATCAACGCCAGAAACTTAAAGATTTTGCGAGGAAGTCAACTGCGGGCAGGAATAGCAAGAGGGCTAGGGGGATCTGACGTAAAAGCCGGAGATATTGTAATTAATGCCACAGAGACATTCACCATTGCCAATGCTGACAGTTTTGTTTCTAATGCGGTGCTAGTAGACGCAAAAGGCAAGGGAGGTGATGTTCAAATATCGGCGGGATCACTATCTGTTAGCGGTGGCGCTCAACTGTATGCTGGCACTTACGGACAAGGAAATGCAGGCAGCGTGATTATTAATGTCCGTGATACAGCTTCCTTTGATGGAGAAAGCGAAAAATCTCGTAGCTTGCACAGTGGTGCATTTAGCAAAGTGGAATCGTCTGGCATCGGTCAGGGGGGTAATGTCAATCTCCAAGCAAAGTCACTCAGATTAACCAATGGTGCTGTACTAGAAGCCAGTACTCTAGGAGAGGGAAATGCGGGTGCTGTAAATATTCACGCCCGTGATATTGTCTTTGATGGCCAAAGTACCCAATTAGAAAGTAGTGGTGTATACAGCCGAGTTGAAACAGCATATCAACCTGAGTACCACCAAGGTGTGGGTCAGGGAGGTAATATCAATATCGCAGCCGATTCGCTTTCTGTCACCAATGGTGCTGTTATAACTACCAGTACTCTTGGACGGGGGGATGCAGGTAACGTGTTCATCAACGCCCGCAATATTGTCTTTGACGGAATGGGTAGATTCGATAGAAATAAAAAAATCAGACAATCCAGTGCTGCTACGAGCGCTGTCAGAGATATTGGCGTGGGTCAGGGGGGCAGTGTAAATGTTACAGCAGAGTTGCTAAGAGTAAGCAATGGCGCTTCTGTAAGTACCAGTACCTTGGGGCAGGGAAGTGCGGGAAACGTGTTCATTAACGCCCGCAATATTGTCTTGGATGGAGTAGGCTCATATTTGAATGAAGTGCAACCGTATTTCTTACCTAGTGGTTTATATAGCCAGATGGAAACAGAATATGTGGGTCAGGGTGGCAGTGTAAATATTACAGCTGATTCACTTTCTGCCACTAATGGTGCTGTCATAACTACCAGTACTCTTGGACGGGGGGATGCAGGTAACGTGTTCATCAATGCCCGCGATATCGTCTTTGATGGGGTGGATAGGAACGGATTTTCTAGTGGGGTATTCAGCACAGCAGACAAGAAAGCCATAGGCAATGGTGGTTATATAGACATCTCTACCAGTTCACTTTCTGTCAGTAATGGTGCTAAAGTTGCTACCATTAGTCAAGGGAATAATAACGCGGCAGGCAGTATAAAAGTTGCAGCACACTCTATCCGGTTGGACAACAAAGCTGCGATCGCAGCAGAAACTGCCTCTGGTAAAGGTGGCAATATTACCTTAGAAAATCATCGGGAAAATCTAGATTTATTATTAATTCGTCGTGGCAGTAGAATTTCTACAACCGCAGGCATTGAAAAGCAGGGTGGAGATGGTGGAAACATTACTATCAATGCTCCTCATGGCTTCATCATCGCCGTCCCCAATGAAAATAGTGATATTACTGCTAATGCTTTCACAGGTAGGGGAGGGAACGTTAAAATCAGCGCTTTTGGTGTTTACGGCACTCAATTTAGAGACAAAGAAAACCCACAAACAAGCGACATCACTGCTAGTTCCCAGTTTGGAATTAACGGCACTGTAGAACTCAACACACCCGACATTGACCCCAACAGTGGCTTAGTCAACTTACCCACCGTACCAGTTGATACCCGTGTAGCCCAAGGTTGTACTGCGGGTAGCTCTCAAGCACAAAGCAAATTTATCATCACTGGACGCGGTGGTTTACCACCTAATCCGGGTGAAGCCCTCAGTGCTGACGCAGTGCAGGTAGATTTGGTGACTCTCAACCCAAAAGTAGGTAATTCTCTAACAGTTTCCACAAATCCCATTAACCCAACACCAGATCGCATTGTAGAAGCTACTGGTTGGGTAATTGCTGCTAATGGCGATGTAATTCTCACTCTTGTTGCACCCACCCTTACGCCTCATTCTTCCTGGCAGAGGACAGCCGATTGCCGTGTGGTTAATCAACGCCAGGGAGGTTGAGCAACTTACACTGTCTATTTTTAGTAAAGATGCGGTGCAAGTGAAGGCAAAAACATGACAAGAAAAAAATTTAGATTACGAATAATCAAACGCTTTTTAAGTTTACTGCTGCTTTTGGCTATGTTCTTAGGGGCGGGGTTATTGCCCCCGACTTTCGCACATGTAACTGGGGAGAACTCTAGTCTTCAAAAGTTGTCTTATGCCCAGAGTTTGCTGGAACAGGGTAGTAAATTTTATGAAGCTGAACGGTTTGCTGAAGCTGCTACTTCTTGGCAACAATCTATCTCTGCATTCAAGGCTAATGAAGATGAATTGAGGCAAGCGATCGCACTCGGTAATCTCTCATTAGCTTATCAACAATTGGGACAGTGGTCAGAGGCAGAAGGTGCGATCGCTCAAAGTCTCAACTTATTACAAACTGCTAAAGACACCAAAGACTCCTCGCAAATTCTAGCCCAAGTTCTAGATATCAAAGGTCGCCTGCAATTGGCTCAAAGCAAAGCTGAAGATGCCTTGGATACTTGGCGAGTCTCATCTGATATTTATACCAAAATCGGCGACAAGAGGGCGGTTATTCAAAATCGGATTAACCAAGCGCAAGCTTTGCAAACTTTAGGATTTTATCGGCAAGCCGAGAAGACGTTAAGAGAAAGTACCCGCATTCTCCAAAGTCAACCCAACTCACCTGTTAAAGTCGCAGCTTTGCATAGTCTCGGCAATGTGGTGCAAGTCACAGGTGATTTAGAAACATCTCGGCAGATATTGCAGCAAAGTTTAGAAGTAGCTTCATCGTTACCAGATCAGGAAGCGATCGCTGATATTCTCCTCAGTCTGGGTAATACAGCCCGTGTTCAGCAAGACACGCAAACAGCCATAAAATATTATCAACAAACTATCAAAACTGCAACCTCACCCACTACACGCATCCAAGCTCAAGTCAATCAACTCAGACTACTGCTGAAAACTGAGCAATTGTCAGCTTTCCAAACATTGTCCTCTGAAATTCAAACTCAGCTTAACGACTTACCCGTTAGTCGGACAGCAATTTCTGCCCGCATTAACTTTGCCCAAAGTCTAATGCAATTCCCAAAAAAAACCACCGCAGACACTCCCTCATTGTTGGACATTGCCCAATTACTAGCAACTGCTATTGAGCAAGCAAAAAGTTTGCAAGATAAACGCACAGAATCCTATGCTATTGGTGTTTTAGGGCAAGTGTATGAACAAACTCAACAGTTGTCTGATGCCCAAAACCTCACCCAACAAGCCTTGCTCATCGCTCAAGATATCGATGCTAAAGACATTGGCTATCAATGGCAATGGCAACTGGGACGTTTGCTTAAAACTAAGGGAGATACAAAAGGAGCAGTAGCAGCTTACACAGAAGCAGTTAATAACCTCCAAGCCCTGCGTAGTGATTTAGTTGCTGTCAATTCTGCGGTGAAATTTTCCTTTCGAGAAGAAGTTGAACCAGTTTATCGGGAGTTGGTTGATTTACTTTTGCAATCTCAGGGTAATCAAGTTAGCTCAGAAAATCTCGAAAAAGCCAGCAATACAATCGAATCACTCCAAATAGCAGAGCTAGAAAACTTCTTTCGCAACAACTGTCTGAATGCTCAAATCGTTAATCCAAAAAAAGATCCAAAAGCAGCAATTATTTATCCATTTATTTTGCCAGACCGATTAGAAGTCATCCTCCAGTTGCCTCAACAGCGTTGGTTGCACTACTCTACCCCTGTAGTTGGAGAAGAAGTGGAAACTACTTTAGCGCAACTACAGGAAAATTTACCCAAACCACACACCCTGCAACAGGTTCAATCTTTATCTCAGAAGGTTTACAAATGGCTGATTCAACCTGCTGAAGCTGCCTTAGCTGAAAGTCAGACTCCTACTTTGGTGTTTGTGCTGGATGGTTGGTTGCGAAATATTCCGATGGCAGTTCTCTACGATGGCAAACAATATTTAGTTGAGAAGTATAACATTGCGCTTACCCCCAGTCTGCAACTGATTGAACCCAAAACATCACAGAAGGAATTTAAGGCAATAGCCGCAGGATTGAGTGAAGCAAGTTCGGGATTTTCTGCACTACCCAACGTCAAACTTGAATTAGAACAAATCCGCTCTCAAGTTCCTAGCAGCATCCTGCTGAATCAAGAATTTACCAGCAAAACTTTGCAAAACCGGATTAATTCTTTATCTTTCCCTATCGTTCATCTTGCAACTCATGGTCAGTTTAGCTCGAAGGCTGAGGAGACATTTATTGTCGCTTGGAATGAGCGTATTTATGTCAAAAAGTTAAATGAGTTAGTGCGAACACTAGAGCAAAATAGACCCGAAGCGATTGAATTGCTGATTCTTAGTGCCTGTCAAACAGCAACCGGGGACGAACAAGCTGCACTAGGAATTGCTGGTGTTGCTTTTCAGGCGGGAGCACGCAGTACGATCGCTTCTTTGTGGAACTTGGATGATGAGTCTACTGCTGTGTTGATGAATCAATTTTACCAAGAGTTAGGCAACAAAAACCTGACTAAAGCTGAAGTACTCCGTCACGCCCAGCTAGCTCTTTTGCAAAATCCCAAATACAAACGTCCCAGGTTTTGGGCCCCCTATGTTCTTTTGGGTAATTGGCTTTAAGCCACTCTCACCACTTTAAGAGGTGGGATTCAGCTAGGAGTTGAAGTTAACTTTTTGTCTATTTACTTACGCAAATGCGATCGCATCGACTGAGAATTCGATTGTATCGGCTGACAATTCGATTGTATTAATTTATGTAAATAAATTAGCAAGTTTGGCGTAAAACTAACGCGATCGCAACTGAGAATTATCCACGGGTGACTTCAACCATCGTAAACCCACATTACCCGGATTTCTCACAAAGCTTGAAGAAATAGGGGTCAAAACTGCCAAAATGTATATTGCAAAACAATTCCACCAGTTTTAAGTATATTATTATACTAATTTCAAAAAACAATGCGACAAATAGACCATTTGTAGAGACGCGATTCATCGCGTCTTTACCCAACGATGTGTTGCAATCATCAATTGAAATGGTATTAGTTTAGACCAAAGTGCTGTAGGACAAAGAGCCATCTGCAAAGATAAAATTCTCAAAGCCTGTTGTGGTCAGTGTAATAACATTTCCATTGTTATTGAAGCTGATGTTAACTGGGTTTAGGGCATTGCCTGAAATTACACCAGAAAAAGTGAGTTCAGAGCGATTGAAAGCACTGAAGTCTAAGGTATCAAAACCTTTTCCACCATCCACAGTCCCAGTACCAAACCCTTTGAAGTAGTCATTCCCAGTGCCTAGATCAATATTGATACCGCCACCAATAGTAACTTTTTGTTGAACTTCATTTATGGTACTAGTGGCTGTAATTTTGTCATTGCCATCGCCAGTCTTGATAGTTCCTTCTCCATAAATACCATAGGCAGTACCATCATCAAATTTTGCTGTAGCCTGTCCGGTAAAAATGTCACAACCATTTCCAGTATCAATTACTCCGTCGTTGGAGATGCCTATGACGATGATACTCTGTCCTTCTAAAGCGTTGCCAGAACCAGTAATTGTGTCGTTGCCCAGCCCTGTGGTAATAGTGGCACCTTTGACGTTCTGGATGCCAGATCCATCAACGTTGAAGCCGGCAATAGTGACAGTGCCTATAATCGTGTCTTCTCTATCTCCGGTATCCAATTTCTTACTGTTACTGATGCCAGTTCCATCATCGTATGAGCCGGCAATAGTGCCAGTGCCTTTGATCGTGTCTTTTCCGTCTCCGGTATCCAGTTCTCCAGTGTTGCTGATGCCAGTTCCATTAGCGCCGTAAGAACCGCCGATATAATAGTTACCGCCAGTACCCGTGCCCGTGATAGTGTCATTTCCGTCCCCAGTATTGAGACTGCCATTATTGCTGATGCCAGTCCCTGCACCGTCACCGCCGGATACTATTCCGTCGCCTCCAATGCCGCCGATACCGATGCCCGTGATAGTGTCATTTCCGTCTCCGGTATCCAGTTGCCCAGTGTTGCTGATACCTATCCCAAATTCGCCGTTGCCGCCGACGCGACCGTCGCCGCCAATGCCGCCCTCACCAGTGCCAGCGATCGTGTCATCGCCCAACCCTGCATTCAGTTTGCCACTGTTACTGATGCCTGTTCCAGTACCACCATTACCACCACTGCCTTGACCCTCGCCATCGATATCGCCATTGCCGCCAGTGCCGTTGCCTTTAAAGGTGTCCTTTCCTGAGTCTGTATAAATGAAACCTCCAGTTAAAATATCAATCCCAATTGCTGGAAATTTATTTAAATCTTCCCCTACTATTGTGTCGTCACCAACAGTGCCTGCAAAATTGGGTGGAACCGTAAATCTAGGCATAATCAAAATCCTCTACATTTAGATTAGTACTGAGCTTCTAAGTAGAGCGGCGTGAATAATGAAGAGGTTTGTAGTGTATCCCTGCTCAAAAGCCAGCTACACGCAGCGTCTCGTAGAGAGGACTAAAACTCCTCAAATGATATGGAGTCGCTCACTACAAACTAATCTCAATATTTTTTACATTACTTAATCTAGTTTGATTTATTCTTACCGACTTACTTACACATGTAGATTAAGGGAAAAGACCAGGTAATGCCTCAGTAAACCAAAAAGTTTTTTATAAACTTTAATAACACTAGACATATACGAATCCGGTTTGATTCGGTGAATTTACTTGCGTGGGCAGGGAACAGGGAATAGGGAACAGGAGAGAAGGCATAGATCCCTACTGAGTCTTGGTCAGCACAATTCGCAATTCGCTTTTTCGCCCATTCGCAATTAAAGCCCCAGGATAAATCCGCTTGCTCTGAACCCTGCATTGTTTAAAATTTATCTATCCATAAATAAATTTAGTTGCTCTGTACCATCAAGGAATAATTGGTCAAAAATCAAATAGGAGTCCTATATCTTCTTAGCTACCTACCTGATTGCAATCTGTTTTTTTCATTGATCTGCAATGTGATCGCATCGACTGACAATGCCATTGTATCGACTGACAATGCCATTGTATCGACTAACAATGCGATCGCATCGACCTACAATGCCATTGCATCGGCTGACAATGCGATCGCATCGACCTACAATGCCATTGCATCGACTGACAATGCCATTGTATCGACTAACAATGCGATCGCATCGCTTTACAATGTAATTGCATCAACTAACAATGCTATTGCATCGCCTAACAACGTTATTGCATCGGCTGACATAATTTACCGCAGTTTTTATGTCTTTAGACCACACTGTTGATTCCTCCGTACGTCTGGAGCGGTTTTGCTTGAGATAAAAAAGATGTGGTACATTTACCCAAAAATAGCTGTAAAAGCCTCCTGTTAACTTTCGAGTTGAATAGTGTCCCAAGCAGCCGGGTTTCGACTGCGCTCAACCCTCAGCCGTCGAGAGTTGAGCGCAGTCGAAACTCGGTTTACTGGTACTTTATTTTCACTCTAATGATTTTGGGGAACTGGGCAGTATTGCCGTGCAAATAAAACTCTATAAAATCATCCCACATTTATGCAACGCCCTAATTCTCAAGATTGCAGCACTCTACCTTTGGTTCAGTTGCAAAATCATTCAAACCCACAGCTTTCAACAGCGCCGTCCAAGAAGTATCTTGCGAATTGGTGCGACGCAATTCACTAGCAGCACTCAGCGCTTCATACCAAATACCATTAGCCGCATAAAGATTTACTTGCTGGCTTGGTGAAGATTTTTCCAATTGAGTTTTCAAAGCAGGCTTTAGTTGCTCCCGTTTTACATAGCCTTCAACATTAGCAATAATTTGGTTATCCTTCTGACAGTAGATGTTAAAATACCATCGGTATTGTTTGCCAATCTCTAAAGGTGCTGCAATTGAAGGCAAGCGAAGGTTTACTATTCCTGGTGTCCCCGTTAAAGAAGTTTTATAACTAGTCTGATCTCCTGCTTCATCTTCTAGCACAAACTCTCCAGATGCAAAGTCAGATGGATAAGGAACATAGAATACGAAACTAGGATGCTCTGTGATCGTTGTTCCAAACACCAATTCTGAGTTTGAATAAACAGGTACTAAAGCTGTGAGCCGCTTTTGAGAAGAAGTCAAAGGTTTATTTATATCCTGACCACAGCCACGACTACCTGCTTCTGTTCGCTTACCTGGTTCCCCGATGTCTTTTGGTGGAGGTGGTGCTGCGAAAATCAATGATTGGTTTAATTGTCCATTGGGATTTGCAGACTGTGCTTGCACATCTATAGAGCTAAGAAATGTTAAACTAACGGCGAGGAAAATTTGAATCTTTTGCACAGATAATTTCATTTTTATTTATGCCTCAAGTTCTGCTTTGTTGTAAAAATAGGTAAATTGCCACAGTGCCGCCAGTAGCCACTAAAACCAAAGCTGACGGAACTAGGGGAACCCAAATCCCTTGGTAAAAGAGAATTAAGCAAAAAACGTATAAGACTCCAAGTACACCTCCTCCTGCTAGTACTAAATATAGTCTTGAGCGATCGCTTGGTGCGATCGCCACTGATCCGACTATAGCGATCGCACCTCCAACCACCGACCAACTCCAAACCCACAAAACTTCGCCCCAAACGGGCAAAACTGATATCAAAGGTCGCCCATCCATGACTGCACTCACCAGCTGACTCACCATTTGTGCTTGCAGAATCACCCCTGGTATTTCTTCGGAAAAGGGGGTAGGACTATAATCACGAAAGCTTTGGGCAGTAGTACCAATGAGAACGATTCGGTCTTTGACTTGTTCAGGGTTGACTTTCCCCTTGAGAACATCTGTGAGTGTGACTTTAAGAGCAATTTCTCCAGGAGAACCTTCGACAGACCGATAATTGAGCAATATTTGGTAGCCCCCTGTATCCGCTTGTTGATAGCCACCTATGTGAGGCTGCAACCGCTTAAAAACAACCTTGCCTAACTGCAAATCTCCAGAATCAGTGTATTTGGCAGAGATGCCTTTTGCCTCCAAGTAGTGGAATGCCAATTGAGCATTAAGGGCGTAGCGTGCCGTACAAGGGGAAGTTACATCTGCTGGTTGCATTGCCAATAAATGACGACGCAGAACCTGGTCTGAGTCTGGGATAATATCACTAAATCCTTGGCGTTCTAGCGGAACCCCCAAAGGAGGTGAAATTCCGGGACGTTCTTTTGTGAGTTCTTGAACTTTGCAAATTGCAAAAAGCTTGTCATCTGTTTTCAACCTAGTCGCCAAAGCAGCTTGGTTGCGTTGTGATGACTGATCGTGATAAATATCCAAGCCAATGGCTTTAGGTTGGAACTGTGCAAGTTTTTCTAAAAGTCTTGTTAGTGCTAGATCCGATAGCGAACCTCTTCTTTCCTTTTGTTCTGGTAACTGAAAATCTTCTTCGGTAACAGTGACTATCAACAGGCGCGAATCTTGCTTTTCTTGGGGACGCGATCGCATTAATTGATCGTAAGCTTGTAACTCCCATGTTTGCAATCCTCCCATTTGTCGGACTCCTAGCACGCCGATGGTGAGCATCACACTCACTAGCAATCCCCTGATGAGTAAGCCAATGTTAGATTTAATTCGGGGCTTTGGCCAAGTCATCGATATGGCAGCAGGATTTTCACAAATTATCGGTAACCAAGTTGCCCCAGGAAATTTGTCCTCTAATCCTTGCAGTTTTTCTCTAGCAGTGCGAACTGCAATATATAAAGATGCGCCTGAAGAAAAAGCTGCCAGAAAATGCCTTAAAAATGCTTGTGCCACAAGATCCGGCACAGGTTCCCGCATGACAATAATTTGGGGAATATGTAAATCTTGTAGTTCTCGCGCTAATCCCAATCCATCACAAGAGTTGAAAATCGCTAACTGTAACCCATTGGTGACGGCATTTCTCAGGGCATATTTCAGGTCTGCAATTGTTAAACTATCTTCGTCATTAATATAAATACGACCAGTCTCACCCTCGCTTTTACTATGACCAGCGAAAAATAAAATGTTCCAAGGTTGGTTCCACAGATGATCGTTAATCTGATCGCGTTGGGGCTGTATCAAAAAGGTTGTGACAGCATTGGGCAATTTTTTTAGTAATTCGCAGTCTTCGTCTATATTAATACCAGCTTTATCGCCCAAAATCGCCAATATCTTGATTTTATGTCTGTAGGTGGATGTCTGCAATCGGGTTACTTGTTCTGACTCTGGAACACTCAAAGCTACTTCGGCTTTGGTGTAGTCTTTCTCAACCAAATCCCATAGATGCCAAGGAAGTTTCTCTAGCTGCATAGAGGCAGTGCGAATTAGCACTCGCACTTCCTCATTGGGCATTAAGTGTTTCAGGCATTTTTCTCGAATCCGCCAAAAAGACTCTGATTCTAGCCAGTGATTTAAGTGCGATCGCAACTCACAAGCTTTGTTTTGACACTCATCACGCCGTTGGCTAATAGAACCATCGTAAATAATTTTTTTGGCTTTAATGCGGCCATTTCCGAGATTACAATAAGTTGACCGCCACTCGTCAATTGCTTTAGCTATTTTTAGATTAGGAGGTAAGTGACCAAAAGTTTCTATGCTGGGGCGTTTGCCATCTTCTCCAATCTCCAGCGTTACCCGCACCCCTAACTCCAAATCGCCATCTAGCTTCATAACAACTAACTTTCCCATTTGCAGCACCTTTATTCTTTTTCGCTTCAGATGAGAAAACTTTCGATAACGCTAATATTCCCCAATACCAATTTAATACTAAAACGTTCTCCCACATCGCCACTAAACTGCAATTGAATATTTTTGTTAGTGCTTCTAGTTTGCGCTTTCATAATAGATTCTCCCTCTACTCCTTCAAAGTCAAGCACCATCAGTTGGAGATTTGGTGGCAGATAAATTTCTCCCGATTTAGGATGTACTTCTACGATAATGTCTATTTCCTGCTCTTTCTCTTGAATGAAGCCAACCACTAGAATTACAGATTGAATAGTTCCTGCTTTTCCTAAATCAATCAGCTTACCCCTGCTAACAAAAGAACCATTAGCACTTCTTAGATTCCAATCTGGATTAGTTCTTTGATTATCAAAGAGAGTTTCAATTTCTTGCCAACCAGCCTCAAAAATATTTGACAACCATTGTTTTAATTTAACTAAAGTCTTGTTGTCAGTGATCGATTGAGAAACCAACTCAGCTTGCCTCACTTGAGTAAGTTCTTCTAAATACTCCAGTAGATTGTCCAAAGGTTGCAATTGGTTGATTGCTAACAAATCAGTTTGTACCTGCCTGACAAATCCCAGCAGCGTTGCTTCTCGAAATGATTTCTTGATCTGCACAGCCACATAGCCAATTCGATTTGACTGGACTTCAGGCGGTACGTAAATAAATTGTGCATCTTCAACCACTGGGCGGCATTCTAACGATCCCAAGTTTTTTAGCGACAAATCAGCTACATCCATAAGTGTCTGCTGTACAGGGTTCCAGCTATCGCTCTTGTCTAAGTCTGTCTCAAAACCCATGTATTGTAGATAAGAGTTTACGAAAGACACAGACAAAGTATTGAGATAAACTTGTTCAGCTTTTTTTTGCGTAGCTTGTCGCCTACATAACTCTTCTGCTCGATGTCTGCCATTTGGCGGTATAGGCCCTGTAAATGTTAGAGTTTCTTTGATTTTGTTCATATTTTTTTGACCCGATGATTAAACCAATTCGCAATGACGCTCGTTCCGACGCTGCGCTATCGCTATCGCAATAGGCAACTCTTAGAGACTTCCAAATAAAAAAATGTTCCAAAACTGACGCGAAAACTGTCTCTACTCCTCCTCTCTCTGTGTTCTCTGTGTCTCTGTGGTTCGTTTATTTGAATAATTTATTTCTTGGAAGTCCCTTAGAGACGCGATCGCGATCGCCCCGCAACGCTTTCCCAATTACGTTTTGTAACGGGAATTTAACCCCGACACAAAACGTGCTGCCGTCGTTAGGCAGGGGAATTAAACGCCGAAACTTTGTTAAATATTATTAAATACATATATATTCTTGGAGTTTATCAGTAAACTTTTTCAAACATCGTTGGTAGAAACTATGTAGAGATGTGATTCCAATGCCCCATTCTGCGGAAATATCTTTCCAGGAAATTCCAGAATATCTTCTTTTAGCTATAGCTTGAAAATTTGCCTCTGGATGACCTTTTATGTGTTCTTTGCAAAAAATCAACTCTGGATCAGATTCTATGCATTCGATTATTTTTTCAGATAAAGACATAGGTTGAGATTGAGAGGATGGTAAATTTTCCAGATGAGAGTCTTCGAGATTTATTTCATTTCCTTTGCCGATAACTTTGGGAATAGCTTCTGGAAAAAAGCGTTTACTCAATAGCATATTTACCCAGGTTATAACTTCGCCGCGTTCTGGATCATAGTTATTAATATTGTTATTTTGACAAAGATATAAAAATAAATTTTGCACTGCCTCATCATAAATATCTTCATAAAGTAGTTGAAATTGGCCCTTATAAGGATGAATAAGTCTACCCGACTGCCAAATGACATTCATCAGCCGTGTTAAAGCTATGCGCTGTTCGTTGGTTGCGTGTGGGTGTTGTTGGGCTTTGAGCGCTAATTCTTTAAGTTGTACATCTAGTTGTTTTCTCCAGTCGTTAGTCATAAAAGACCTCGAATTCAAACGCAACAACTTGCGAATCTGTATATATCTCATGTATTGATTGCGATTTTTACACAAACTAGCCACAATCGTTACAAAACTTTTTGCTCAGAGGTTGTTTGAAAAATAGTTTGCTGTATCTTTGCACTTATCGATCCCACCTAACCCCCCTTTTTAAGGCGGGAAGCGGAATTAAAACCCCCCAATTTATCGGGGGGCTGGGGGGATCTAAGACTTTGAAAACACGGGCTAGCCCTCAATCCCCAATTCTTTTTTTTCAATAATTATTCTCTATTTTGTGGCATAAATTTAGTTAATGCGGGTGATATGTATACAGCAGCATTGATCACTAAGAAGTTCCTTATGAATAACTCCCCCTACCAGCTAGACGATTCCGCTTTAACATTACCGATTTCCCAATCAGCTCGCATAACTGCCCAGCAATTTGCTAACCAGCAGCCAAATTCTGAAAAAGCAGAGCAAGTTCGGCTGAATACACTGGCTGTGTGGGTGGTGAATGACTACTTAGAAATGATGGATATTCCAACTGACCTGCAAGCTAGTGACAGCTGGAATCCCATCATGCGTCTCTGTGGGAATGTAGCCGACTTAGAAATGCCCTCAATTGGTCGTCTAGAGTGTCGCCCTGTCCATCTGCATCAGCAGATATGTTCCATTCCTCCAGAAACCTGGGAAGAACGAGTGGGTTATTTAGTAGTTCAATTTGATGAATCGTTCCAAGAAGCTCGGCTGCTTGGTTTTATCCCTAGTGTCGCAACTGAAACGCTGCCTTTAGCGCAACTGCAACCATTGGAAGCATTTATCGACCACTTGGATCAACTAGGCCAATCCCCAGTTAGTCCAATAGTAGATTTGAGTCAGTGGTTTGCTGGTATATTTGAGACAGGTTGGCAGACTATTGAATCTCTGTGGAATGTGCCGGAACTCAGACCAACTTATGCCTTTCGCAGTGCTGATACTGTGGAACTAAATGCCCTTAACCAACCAGAATCAATTACTAAACGTGCAAAACTGATTGATTTGGGTATCCAAATTCTTAACCAACCCGTCATGTTGATTGTGGAAATCAGCCCAGAAAAAGATGAGCAAACCAGTATTCATCTGCAATTGCACGCCACTGGGAATCACATCTACTTGCCACCAGGAGTTCACCTCACCGTTTTAGATAGTTCGGGAACAGTATTTCTAAATGCTCAATCTAGAAGATTAGATAACTACATTCAGTTGCAGTTTCGCGGTGAACCTAGAGAGCAATTTAGCGTAAAGGTGGCTATAAATGATACTAGCATTACAGAACATTTTCGGATTTAAAACATCTAGCTATCTTCCCTCTTTGTCGTAAATTTATTAAGTAGTAATTGGTTAATTAAAAATTAAAAATTCAAGCCGGCTTTTAGGGATTTTAAAAAAGTCTGTAAATGCTTATAGAGCTTGTTATGAGACATTAGAACAGGGCATGGTTTTGCATAGGGAGATAGCGGCTGTCATGGGTAAGTTAGTGGTTCTGAAATTCGGAGAGGGTAGTTTTGAGCAAGGGTTTGCTGTCACCCTCGAAATTGGTGAAGAACGCGAACGTGCTACAACAGAAATTACGGGGAAGCTACCTTCATTTCCCGAAATGCCGCTCTATTACAGTCATTGGCAGTCTAGTTATCGACAGATAGGCAATCGTTATCGTCTCTATGCTGACAAAATGCAGGTGACGAACGTATCGATGATTCAAGACTGCGAAAACGCTTCTCATATTTTGCGGGCACGCTTTAATACGTGGCTGCGGGCAGAGGAGTTTCGCCCTTTGAGGGAAAAATGGTTAGAAAAATTGTCGTCCACCGAAGAAGTGCGGGTGATTTTGCAAACAGAAAATAGCCAATTGCAGCTATTACCCTGGCATTTGTGGGATTTGTTAGAACGCTACCCCAAGGCTGAAATCGCCCTTTCTTCGCCATCCTACGATCGCATTCACAAACCACTCAGAAAAAATCAATTAGTCAACATTTTAGCAATTGTGGGCAATAGTCAGGGAATTGACACCCAGGCCGATCAAGCTTTACTGCAACAGTGTAAAAATGCAGAGGTTAGCTTTCTGGTAGAACCACAACGCAAGGATTTGACTGACCATCTTTGGGGAAAAAACTGGGATATTCTCTTTTTTGCTGGGCACAGTTCCAGTAAGAAAAATGGAGAAAGCGGACGAATTTACCTGAATAAAACTGATAGCCTCAGCATTAACGAGTTAAAGTATGCTCTAAAAAAAGCCATTGAAAACGGCTTGCAACTAGCTATATTCAACTCTTGTGATGGATTGGGATTGGCGCGAGAACTGGCTGATTTGCAAATCCCTCAGATGATCATCATGCGTGAACCTGTCCCAGACCAGGTTGCCAAGGAGTTTTTAAAGTATTTTCTCGAAGGTTTTGCCGGTGGTGAGTCTTTATATCAAGCGGTACGCCAAGCACGGGAACGGTTGCAAGGACTTGAGGATAAATTTCCCTGTGCGACTTGGCTACCAATGATTTGTCAAAATCCCGCGCAGAACTCACCCACTTGGGATGAATTAAGGTCTACAGAAACTAAAGATAAACGAAATTCAGTTTTGTCTCCCAGAGACAGATTTACGACAACTTTGTTATCCAGTTTGGCGATTACAGGCTTCGTTTGTGGGGCGAGATTGCTGGGATTGGTGGAAAATCCAGAGATTGCAGCCTATGACTTGATGATCCGTCAGCGTCCTGCACAGGGAATTGATTCCCGACTGTTGATAATCACAATTGACGATGAGGATCTGGCAATTCAAAGAAAAAATAACGAGGATTTAATTGGAGCTTCCCTTTCGGAAAAATCTCTTAACAAACTCCTGGCAAAACTGAATCAATACCAACCCCGTGCGATCGGCTTGGATATTTACCGTGATTTTAAAGCCAAACAACCAGACTTAATTACTCGCCTTCAAAACACTCAGAATTTGATTGGCGTATGTAAAGGGAGCGATGGCACAGTAAATATCCCAGGTAATCAGCCACCACCAGAAATCCCCACAACAAATCTGGGATTCAGTGACTTTATTCACGATCGTGATGGAGTTATCCGTCGGCATCTCCTGTTCATGAACCAAGAGGTAACATCGTTGTGTCCTGCTCCCTTTGCATTCAGTCTACAACTAGCCTCCCTCTATCTGCGCCCTTCAGGAATTGAACCAAAGTTCACACCTGAAGGGAATTTACAGCTGGGTAAAACTATTTTTGAGAACCTAAAATCTCGTACTGGCGGCTATCAAAATATTGATGCCAATGGCGGTCAAATCTTACTCAATTACCGTTCCTCAAAACAAATAGCCGAACAGGTGAAGCTAACCCAATTTTTATCTAGTCCAATTAACCCCAGTGCGATCAAAGACAAAATTGTTTTGATTGGTGTGGTGGCAAAGGGGGATTCTCCAGACACCTGGCCTACACCTTATGGCGTTCCTTTAGATGAGCAAATGCCAGGAGTGATAGTACAAGCGCAGATGGTCAGCCAAATCCTCAGTGCAGTGCAGGATGGGCGACCCTTGCTGGGGGTTTGGTCACTGTGGGCTGATGTGGCCTGGATTTGGGGCTGGTCTTTGATAGGGGGAATCCTGGCTTGGCGAAAGCTTTCGTTACCTTGGTTGGCATTGGCAGTTATTATTACCTCTAGTGTTCTATATTTAGTTTGCTTTGGTTTGTTAATTTCGGGTGCTTGGGTGCCTTTTGTCCCTTCGGCTTTGTCGTTGGTTGTCACCGTTGGCTTGATGTCAATTTATAATTCAACAACAAAAGTTCGGGTGGCTAGTGGGAAATAGGGCAATGCGCTTAAGTTAAGAAAATCTATCTGTTAAGGCAAGCAGGGCAAAAGAATCTGATAATTGTATTGGACAGAAGAATTTGGTTGAAGAAGAATTCAGCTATTCTGAATTCAGGAGCAGAGCCGGAGACGTTTCCGTTGCTTTGGTGAGCAATCTTGACGCTTGCAGACTCGCTCTTTGTGGCGCTATTAGTCGGGGATTCAAACCCACCACTGAATTGTTGCACCACCAAATCTAAGATTTGTTGGGGGTGCAAAAACGCCGGTTATTCAGAGGCTCTCTAGGAGACGCTAGGCGTAGCTTGTTTCCCTGTAAGGGTACGCGTAGCGTCTCCTAGAGAAGGCTTTACACTACGTTCGCAAAGCGTCTCGCAGAGAAGCACCGCTTTTTCTGTCAGAAGACCTTTCCTGTATTCTGACGACTGATGCTTTTATTCTGTTCGATAATTTCATTTTTGGAGTTTACTAGGGAATGGGGAAAGATTTTTTTATGAAATTTTTGGATAACCAGTAGATAATTTTATAAGGTTTGCATACTTAAGGGAAGGTTTTTATGAAGTCAAATTCACAACAGATAAAACTGTTTTTAGTAGTAGCTTTTAGCTGCACCAGTTTACTAGTTAGCCTGACTCCAGTACTGGCAAAACCAATTGCTTCTTCACCTAGCGATGATCGCCCTAGTGCTAAAACGAATCTTGCTCAAGCCACAGCCTTTAATCAACCCTCACTTCCATCTGGCCCCCCTCCTGGAGGTCGCGTTCGTGGTGGAGCGAAGCGCGACGGCGGGGATGCATGTCCAGTTCCTATTAGTAAAACTGACCTGACTGCTTTAGTGCCCTTTACTGAAGAACCTAACTCAGTGATTAATGTCTGGGGACAGACAACGGTAGAACACCCAAGTTGGTTTTTCTATGTGCCGTATACCAAAGATTTGCCCTATGCAGTTAAATTTGTGCTGCAAGATGAGGGCTTGAACGAGATTTACCAAGAAGCGATCGCTCTACCAGATAAACCAGGAGTCATTCGCGTTTCTCTGCCTACCACTGCTCCTACCTTGGCACTAAACAAACAATATCGCTGGTTTTTAACCGTTAACTGTGAGCAGCGACATAATTCTACCCTGACTTTTGTCGAAGGGGTAATACAACGAATCGAACTCAAACCAGCCGCGATCAAACAGCTAGAAACTACAGAACCTCTAGAGCGCTATGCTATCTATGCCCAAAATGGGATATGGTACGAGGCACTGACGACACTGGCCCAACTGCGCGATCAAAATCCTAAAGATGCAAGACTACAAGCAGAGTGGCGGAATTTGTTAAGCAGCATCCGCTTAGATGATATTGCAGCAGAACCAATTGTTTCGGAAAAACCTTAAACTAATAAACAAATTCCCAGAGCAACTAAGTAGGTAACCATAATTAAACATAAAATTAAATCCTAGTTGGTAGTGGTCGATTTATCGCTCACTACCAACTAGGATTTTCAGAACTAAAATCTAAAATTGACTAACTTAGGTTGACTGTTGACTGTTGACTGTTGACTGTTGACTGTTGACTGTTGACTGTTGACTGTTGACTGTTGACTCGTGAACCGTCAACGGTCAACAGTCAACAATAGCAATGGAATATTTTTTTACTTGGAAGTCCCTTTAATCTTCTTTTTGGAAGATATCATCATCAATGCGTCCCTCCCGATTAATATCGGGATTTTCTGCTGTCCAATTATCATCTGCTCCCAGATCAGGAACCATCACAAGCTCAGTTTCTTTTGTATGGTTATTCCCCCATTCATCCAAAACATCTTTGATCAGTACTTCTTGCAACCAAATCTTAGCGACAACAGTCAGAGGTAGCGCCAGAAATAATCCTAAAAAGCCGAAGAAAGTGACGAAAAATAGTTGGGCAATTAAGGTTATGGCTGGCAGCAACGAAACTTGCTGTGCCATTACAATTGGCGTGATGAAATTACTCTCAACCTGTTGTATAAAAAAGTAGAGAATTAAGACAGCGATCGCTTTCCAAGGTTCATCCAAGAAGGCGATCGCCATTGCTGGTATTACACTCATCGTGGGGCCAAGATTGGGAATTAAGTTAAAAAATCCCGCTAAAACCGCTAAAGCTAGTGCTGCCTTTACATGCAAAATTGATAAGCCAATCAGACTCATCAGCCCTACTACACAAATGGCAATGAAAGCGCCTGTAATCCATCCCTCCAAAGAGACTTCACATTTATCTAAAATCCCATCTACCCGCCGCCGATAAAATGAGGGGAAAAGCCGCACAAATACTTTGCGGTAAGCCACGGGGTCGGCTAAAATCATTCCTGTTAAAACCAACACTAGCAAAATCTTCAGGACAACTTCCAAAGAGCCAGATACAAAGGCGAAGGAGTTTCCGAGTAGCCGATTGACGAAGGGCTGTACTTGTTGGATGAGGCTGTTGATATCTGGGATGTAAGGAACTAACTGGTTAGGAATACGAGTTCTCAGGGCATCAAGCCAACCATTAAAGCGCTCAAACCCTTTAGGAACCTGATTGGTTAGTTCTTGAAACTGCTGGGCAAATGGCGGCACAATTAGCCAGAAAAAGCCCACGACACCTGCAAAAAAGATAGCTACTGCTAGGAGGACGGCGAATCCACGTTTCATCCCAAAGCGTTGGAAGCGTTTCGCTAGCCGATTTAAGGTTGTGGCTAACACAACTGCGGCAAACATGAGCAAAAGCACATCCCGAATTTGCCACAGGATGTATAAAGAAAGAAGTATGGCGATTAAGCCGATCCATTGACCGAGGTTCACAGGCTAACTCCCAACGGTTGGCGAGATGCAATTTTTTGCTAATTCAGCTAGATTAACTGATTTTAGTAACTTGTGCGTCTATGGTTTGAGTGAATTTTGTTTCTGTGCTTGGAATCGCCACAGTAGCGCGATCGCCATAATTGCGATCGGCAACAATACTATAATCAGCGCGTTGGTTGCTGTGGCCGGAATTGATAGGCTTGGCCCTGCATATTTAATTAATACCGATAACAAAGCTGAGAGTAAAAGCAGTTTCAGAACAAATACTAGTTGATTTTGCATAAAAGTACGGCATACAAATTTTTGTGGTACATACGAAGCGCTGTACCGTCCAGTTTCTACAATAAACCTACAGATACAATCCTTTGCAACTTTCTTTGGGAAATGCGATCGCTTTAGGTCAAACTCAACCAGCCAAAAACTTGTTCTACAGTCAGTTTCAATTCGATACCGTCAAGGATGGGTAATTTATCAGCACCTTCGTATAATTCCACTCGCTGTCCAGGAAAAATCCCTAGCACACTTTCGTCTTCAGGGTTGATTAACCAGCCTAATTCAGTACCATTGCGCGAACAATGCAATAATTTACTCAACACTTTTTTTAATCTTTGATCTGGGGAAAGAATCTCAATTACCCAGTCAGGATGAATTTCAAAGCGATTAACAATTCTCCCAGTTGGAGTTTTAGGAATTTTATCCCAGCGAAACACAGAGACATCAGGGACGATAGAAGCACCGCCGAAGGTACAGCGTAGTTCTGGCAAAGCCAAAGCAATTTTTTGACTTCTAGCTATGCTGTTAATTGTTTCGCAAAGAGTAGCTTGGAGCAAGCTATGTTCACCTTGGGGCATTGGTTTTTGAATGATTTCTCCATTGAGAAAATCTGATGCTGGTTCAGTTTCCGGCAGTTTGAGGAAATCGTCTAAAGTTAGTTGGGGTTGAATTGCGATCGCCATAAGTAAATAGCATAAAGGGGATAGTTTTATTATGGGCGTGCGATCGCCTAATAGAGTTCGGTTAAGCCAAGAGACGCGATAAATCGCCGTCTTTACAATAATCAGCCCTTTGTAGAGACGGCGATTTATCGCGTCTTTGTCTAATTACGAATTACGAATTAACCTAAATCCTCAGTTTTCCGCAGCTCCTCCAATTCCTCTGGCGTGAGAGGATTATTGCCTAACTTCAGTGCTTCTATCCAGCGTAGCCGTCGCTGCTCCACAGAGTAATCAAGGGCGCCACTGTCTACAGCAACCTGAAAGTCTTCTAATGCCCCTGCCAAATCGCCAGTCAAAACTCTAGCCAGCCCCCGACTGTCTTGATATCTTTTATTGTCAGGGTCTAAAGTAACAGCTTTTTCACCGAGGGGGAGAAAAGCCTTAGCATAGCCGTGTAAACAGCCAACCCAGCAGAAGCTATTCCAAAATTCAGCAGAGTTTCTCAAACTAGGGTCAAATATTTGGGCTTGCTTGAAAGCTTCATTTGCTTCTTTAATTTTGCCTTCTCTTAGCCAACTGATGCCCTGCCTCCAGGAAACAGCAGCCGCAAAAGCTTTGTCTTGGGCTAACTCTGGAGATACGCCTACTGCTTCATGCAGCCCTTTTGCATTGAGCCATTTTGTGTTGCTATTCCATAGAAGTGCTTCAAGGTCGGCACAGCTGAGGTCGGCACCGCTGAGGTCGGCACCCCTGAGGTCGGCACCCCTGAGGTTGGCACCCCTGAGGTTGGCACGGCTGAGGTTGGCACGGCTGAGGTTGGCACCGCTGAGGTTGGCACCGCTGAGGTTGGCACCGCTGAGGTTGGCACCGCTGAGGTTGGCACCCCTGAGGTTGGCACCGCTGAGGTCGGCACGGCTGAGGTCGGCACCCCTGAGGTTGGCACCCCTGAGGTAGGCACCGCTGAGGTCGGCACCGCTGAGGTTGGCACCCCTGAGGTCGGCACCCCTGAGGTTGGCACCCCTGAGGTTGGCACCCCTGAGGTAGGCACCCCTGAGGTCGGCATAGCTGAGGTAGGCACCCCTGAGGTCGGCAAGGCTGAGGTCGGCACCGCTGAGGTCGGCACCGCTGAGGTCGGCACGGCTGAGGTTGGCACGGCTGAGGTCGGCACCCCTGAGAAATAATCTTAAGTTTTCTATAAAAGCAGAGACACTCAGGCAGTGACTGTAACCGATAATACGCAGCAAGCGTTCTGAGTCAAATTGAGCGGTATTAAGTTTACCGCAGGGGTGAAAGCTGATTTTGTCCTTGAGGTCGTCTTTGATTTGGGCATAGCGATGCAACTCTAACAGCACAATCATCACATTCAACCCTGTATACACATCCACTTGACGCAATCCCAACTGAATTTCTCGCTCTGGCAATTGCTCTTTCAATTGTTTTTTCTTTATCTGAGGCAGGTTTCCATCTTCTGCATCAATAAATTCGCCATCGCACCAACCGAAGTAGAATTCCTCTAATCTTTGGAACAGGCTATACAAGCGTTCCACCTCTTTAAATTTTGAACTCTCAGCCAACAACCCCATCAAATATTCCACAATCTCACGGGTTAAATTACCATACCCCAATAAATCGTAAATCTGTCTATTCATTACCTCCGGTAAAACTGAGTATTCTTCGCGCTGACGCTTGATTTTTTCCTTCCTTGTCCAATTTACAAAGCTTTCTAGTAACCGTTCCGCGAATAAAAACTCGCTAAAACTCTTGTGGATAAACTCAACAGAGCCGCCTTTATCACCTGAAGCTGGTTTAATATAAAATGCCGTCAACAAATTATTGAGTAGCTTATCTGGTTGATTTTTTTGGGAGCTATTCTCCTGTCTGGCATCCTGAATTAACTTTGCTGCTGGGTTGTTGCTGTTTTTGAGCCGTGCTTCTAACATCGTCACTCTCGCAGATTCATTCCCAGACTGCACCACACACAAAGCAGCTTCGGTGAGAAATTGCCGCAAATCTTCGCTCTCCAATTCAGTCAAGCGGGAGTTATGATTCTGATTTTCACTCTTACGCTGTTCTTCTAGTACCCACTTCACCGATTCGTCATAGATGCGGATTTTTGCCTTAATAGCGTCTGCACCTGCAAACATTTCGACGTTGAGATGCTTGTCTCGGTGCATCCGCGCCAGTAAATAGAGCAGTAAAGGTTCTCGTGCTAGTTTATTTTTGACTTCATCAGGGCAAGCCTGCAAAAATTCTTCAAACTCACTCTTGTTAACTTGAGCCGCAACTGACCATTTTTCCAGCCATGTTTGTTGAATTGAGTTATTCATTGGCTGAAGTTCGACGCGCTTCAAGCTTTTGGTTTGTGAAAGCACGCGCTCAATTCCTTGCAGCGCTAGGGGACGACCGGTAACTAAAAACTGATGATGGCAAAAGCGGTCTTTTTGATACTGTTCCACCTGTTCTAAAAATTCCTTTAAGCCGCCAGTTGCTCGTCCTTCCAGCAACAACTCATCAAACCCATCCAGTAAAAATAAAAAGCGAGTATTTTTATCGGTCAGCCAGCCTGAATCACTGGTGACAAAATCAAGGTGTTGTAAATAGTTCTCTAAAGTATCAGTTAAGTTATCTTTTAGTACGCGCAAATCCCGCAACCGAATCAGAATTGGGGTAAAGCTGGGATGCAATTCGCGCTGTACCCAATCGGCAAACATCCGACAAAAGACACTTTTCCCCCGTCCGGCTTCGCCCTGAATAAATAAAACTTGTTTGTGTTTCGGGTCTGGGTCATTCAGTATTGCCTTAACCCACGCTTCCAATTCAACATTTGCATCGTCCTTGGCATCCAGTTCTTTGACTTGCAAAGGTACATACAAATCCCGAAAGGTAATATGGGTTTCATCAAAAATCTTTTCTTCTGGCTTTGGTTTAATTACCTGTTCTAAATAATCTTCAATATTCATATTTTTCTCTAGCTTTTCTTTGCCTCCGGCGCTATACCATTTCCAAAGTTTGTCCGCTTTCTCTCCGACTTCTACCAATGCGTCTTGCATATTTTCATCGGTGTGACGCGCTACCCGTTCAGTTAAGGTTTTTGCTTCTGTCTCGGATAATCCCGCTTCTTGCAAGCGTTGCTGTAAAATCTGATTAAATGATTCTGCTAGTTGAGATTCGTGAAAATAGAGAATAGCTTTTTTTACTTCCCGCTCATCAAACTCTTGCTCACCTAATTTCTGAATCTGCAAAGCTAAAGTCTTAGAAGCTTCACCGTTTTGATCAATTTTATTAAGTAATTCCGAATCTTGTTTGAGAATATCCTGAAAGCTATCTATGTAAGCAGCCTGACTAACTAGTAGCACACAGTTTTCTAAACTTGGCTCTTTGTTGGTTGCATCAATAATCAACTTTAGTATAGTAATGGCGACGGGTGCAAAGGGAATTATTTCTTTGGTAATTTGACCGAGAGGAGAATTAAATACATCTAATAGTGACGAAATCTGTTCTACATAAGGTTTGAAGTTTTGAACATTGAGTTTTTGCTCTTTAATTGCTTTTGCCAAATCAAGTACGGCTTTAGCAGCTTCGGCTCCAGTCTTTGTTACCTCTACGCCTTGTCCCCAGTTCAAATCCTTAATGTTTTGCCAAAACTTCCAGGGTTTCGTCATCGCCATAGATTATTCTCCAATACCATCAATTTGGTAAAAATGCACCTGTATGGCGCTTATCGTTTGTATACCATAGAATTTGACCTCACTCCAAACCTCTCTCCTTTTAGGAGAGAGGCTTTGAGTCTTACTCCCCAACGCTAGAAGGGAAGGGGTTGGGGGTTAGGTCTTTATTGCACTCAACTGAGAACCGCTATATTACTTAACTCATAGTCAACCAGCTAAAAACTTGTTTAACTGTCAGTTTTAACTCGGTATCTGTGAGTGTAGGCAACTGATAAGCTATTGTATATAATTTCACTCACTACTTGGAAACGCTGTTAGCAGAGTTTTAAGTTTCACGCAGAGGCGCAGAAACGCAGAGAGTTTTTAAATTTTGTTGTTGATGAGTATCAAAGACTCATTAATGGGGTTCAAAGACTCTTTAATGGAGTTCAAAGACTCTTTAATGGGGTTCAAAGACTCTTTAATGGAGTTCAAAGACTCTTTAATGGAGTTCAAAGACTCTTTAATGGAGTTCAAAGACTCTTTAATGGAGTTCAAAGACTCTTTAATGGAGTTCAAAGGCTCATTAATGGAGTTCAGAGACTCATTAATGGAGTTTAGAGGTGGATTCATCCAGTTCAAAGACTCGTTACAATACGGTTTCGGTTAACGTGTTTAGTCCTCGAAGATCCCCCCAACCCCCCTTAAGAAGGGGGGCTTCTGACCCTTTTTTACCCCCTTTTTAAGGGGGTCGCCACAGGCGGGGGGATTCTTATCCGAACCGTATTGAGACTCGTTGACGGAGTTCAAAATGGATGAACAGACGCGATTAATCGCGTCTCTACTAAGGGACTTTCGTGAAAATAAAGTACCAGTAAACCGGGTTTTGACACTATTAACCCGCAGAACCCTAACTTCGTTGCCAAATTTTAATAGTCTTATCTAAACTCCCGCTAACCAACATCTCACCGGAAGCTGTGAAAGCTAATGCTGTGACTATATGAGTATGACCTGTAAATGTACCCAGCAATTCCCCAGTTTGTAAATGCCACAACTTAATGGTTTTATCAGCACTACCGCTAGCAATTATTTGACCATCGGGACTTAATGCGATCGCATATACTCTATCTCTATGTCCTTTGAGAGTATGCAGTAATTCCCCAGTCTCCAATTGCCAAACTTTAATCGTTTGATCCCAGCTACCACTCACCAGCATTTTACCATCTGCACTAATCGCCAAGGAACGCACGATATGAGAATGACCCATGAGGGTATGCAGTGGTTGTGCATCCTTTAAACTTTTTATCCCCGTCTGGGGTAAGGTGCGCCAGACTTTAATTTTGCGATAGCTACCTGTAACTAAAGTTTCCCCGTCTCGACTTAAAACCAGGGAATGAGCAGCTGTATCATCTAAAGAGAGTGCGATCGCAACCTGACGTTGCATCAAATCCCAAAACAGAATTTTTCGATCATCTCCGCCTGTCGCTAACATTCTCCCATCTGGGGTAAAGGCTGCACACCGCACTACCCCATTATGTTTGTGCAAAATATCTATCAAGTCTAAAGCGCCTACATGCCAAAGCTTAATTGTGGAATCTGCACCGCAACTAACTAAAGTCTGTCCATCTGAACTAAAAGCCAGGGAATTCACTTCATCCACCAGCCCAGATATCACCCAAGGATACTCTGATAATGTCTCTATTAATTCACCCTTGCTTAAATCCCAGAGTTTCGTTTCTCCCCGACTACCACTTGCCAATATGGGTAAAGCTTTGCCATTATTACACCCGGAACTGAAAGCTAGGCAATTAATACCTCTGGTGTGTCCTTGCAAAGTTTGCCAGCATTCCCAGTCACCGACTATGCCCTTGAGGCAATGCTCTGATGGTAGAGTTTGTATTGTATGTGCGATCGCTAAATCATGAATTAATGGCAACGTGTCTTTTTTACCAACAAGTGATTCTAAATACCAACTCAACCCCCCCGCATACAACAAGTGACTCGGATTAATGTAGAGTTTTGGTTCAGTAAGTTCAATTTGATTTGCAGGTAAAAAGCCTGTAATTATGCTCTGCTTTTCGTCGTATCCTAGCTTATCTGTGGATGGATAAAACAAACACAGAAAAATTAATACTTGGTGCTTTCTTAAATCTTCTTGAGTAACCGACCACCTAATTTTGTCTTTCTTAATACCATTAAAACTTTCACCATCAGCAACATAAACTTGAACACTTAGCTGAGGATTATCTTTTAGTACATAAGAAAATTTGCTTTCGCTACACAAACTTCCCTCATCATCTAAAACCATGTTTTCTACGGCATCTTGTGACACCTTTTTTACCAATTTCCCCAAGCGTTCAGTTATCACCCGGTCAACAATATACTCTCGCAAAAGATAATCTTGGGCTTGTTGTTGGAAGTATTTAGGAAAAGGTATCGTCCAGTCAGGAGGTTCAGGATATTCAGGCGGCGTTGGCGGTGGGTTTTTGGCAAGAACTTCTGCTTGTTGGCGAGAAAGTTCTTGGAGTCTAGCCAATGGCTCACCCCAAAAAGCCATAATTTCCGTGTGACAACCTTTTACTTGACTTTCCAGCAAAGATAAGTCATAAGTTTTAGGTTTTTTCACACGTTGAAGGAAGTCAGCTTGTTGAGATTTGAGTAAGCTAATCCAATCCATCTGCATTCCTGCGGCAAACTATTGCATACCTACGGTAAGCTATACCAATGCAATTACTCAAGTTTATAACCTTAGTTAATTAAAAATACAGTAATTTTTAGTAGTCTAATAAAACACAGCAATTAGCAGATGTTTCCGTGAAAGATAGAGATTATTGCACTTAGACATTTCATAAACTGATGCAGTTGAAGTATATAGAATTAAATGATGTCAGTCAATTCTAACGGAGATGGAGAGCGAGATACTGTTTCTAAGAAAACAGTTATAGCCGCAAAGGAAAGTTTAATGTGAGACGGATTTCAAAGGTTGCGGTAAGTTAAGTCAACAAATCCCTACATAAAAAGAACGTAGTTCTGACTAGCTTTCAATACTAAAGCCAACAACCCAAAAAGAAGGATTGTACCGAGTATATAAAGGGTCTTGGTGGTACGTTGAACCATAACCCAGATTTGCTGGTAGGAAAGTTGATGATTCTGGATGAGAAAGAATGCTGGAGGATTAAATATGAAAGGTAGTAACCGACTAAGTAAAAGTCGCAGAAAAAAGTTGACATACCACACCAACCTGCCAAGCGAGTTTTGGTTATACTGCCAAGGATAAGCAGTTTGGGCAAGGTATACCAAGGCTTTTGTATCAGGTAAGCGCAAAGATTCGTATAAAGGCAAACTACGCGAAAGTTCGTCGTTACTTTGAGAAAGTGCCTCATTCAGAATGTACACATCCTCCAATGCTGAATTTACCCCTTGTCCGATATCTGGAGGAAAGCAGTGAATGGCATCTCCTAAAAGTACAATTCCAGCAGATGAAGACTGGGGTATCTCAAGACATGCTTGTTCGGGGATTAACAAAAAGTGTAATCCAGAACAGTATTGAGGAATGGGGAAGTAACCGCCTTCACTTTTAGCAAATCTCTCAGCTTCTTCGGGTGATACTATTTGACGTATAGGCAATTGTGGGAAAGCGTTTTCCAAAAAATTGTACAGTTCCTCAGAGTTTTTCAATTCCCATATTTGGTGGTCTGGGTATTTAATAATATTTGCAGAACGGGGTTCATCTGGGTTTTTAAGTGGCAATATGCCAAGAGAAACAGAACGCTTGCGACCTCGCAAAGCCCCACGAATTGCGTATGCTACAGTACTCACGGCGTGTTCGTTACCACTACTAACTAGAGGAAAATTTGGCGGCAGGGTTAAAACTTTATATCTCAGACACGAACTGTGCGAGGGAAAAAGCTTCATCTCAAATTTGTCTGATGTAGGTTTATCCCACTCTTTTAAGGTGTTGCGGACGATGGAGTGAAGACCATCACAACCAACCAAAAGATAAGGTTTAAATGTGACAACACTGCCGTTCTCTGTGTGGACGAAAACTTCTAAATTTTCCTGCTTTGAGTTATTTATAACCTTTTTGTTGATTTGCACACATTTTGCATTGAACAAGACAGTGATGCGGTCTTGCCAATTTTGTTCAATTTCCTGATATAACAAAAGGACAAATGCTCTGCGTGGCAGCCAATAGGCAGTTTTTCGGTTTGGATTTACAGTAGGTAATTTAGATGTTTTGCTACTGCCGTCTGGTTTAATCTGCGTTAATAAAAATTCCGTACTTGGAACGCTAATTTCTGATAGCTTATCCGTAAGTCCGAGAAAGTCCGTGAATTTTTGACCTCGACCATCAATTTGATAATTGAATGACTTGTCAGGTTCATAGTAATCAGCAGTGGCACGTTGTTCCAAAACTGTAATATTTATCCAACCACGTTTAGCCAGCATTAATGCAGTGGCAAGTCCAGCAGGCCCCCACCAACAATCAATACATTTTGACGAAAATTATTACTTTCCTTTTGCGTAAACAATTCTTCAGTCACCATAAGCCACAAAAACGGGGTAGTGTATCTTACTAATAAGCTACTTAAAAACCAGGAAATAGCATTACGAATTACGAATTAGGGACTTCCAAGTAAAAAAATATTCCATTGCTATTGTTCACTGTTGACCGTTGACGGTTCACGGGTTTTCAGTCAACAGTCAACGACTTTAATGTGGAATAATTTATTTTTTGGAGTTCAATTATTTTAACCTTTGCGTTTTGGTTGTCTGGGTGTAGTACTTACATCAGAGGAGTCGCCAAAAGTATCTCTAGCCTCAATCTGTTTAATTTTCATTTGCAAATTCAAGTCATCACTGCTAACAATTGTTTCTAAATTTGCTAATCTTTGCTCTAACAGTTCTATTTGCTGCTGTTGCAAATAGTTAGTTTTTGATTTTTGCTCATCAGAACGCCAAACAGCAACCGTACCAACAGCTGCACCACCAATTGCAACTAAAGGAAGAATAGCACCGCTTCTAGTAACGGCTGACAGTGGGACGCAAACTCCGAGAATGGCGACTGTAATTACCCAAATTCTTGTGGTGGCAGATAATCTAACATCCTGGTATTGTTCTAGATTTGTTTGAGATTTTTTAGCCATAAATTTATCCTTGAAGTTTATCCTTGAAAACTTATTTGCTAGATTGGCACAATTGTTTATTACACAATACTTACTGCAATCAGCTGTAAATAGAATTATTGTACTAATATTTTTTATTACCAGTAGGTAAACATAATTCAACGTAAAATACCAATCAGCGAAATAATTTTCCTGACTCCTATACAGACGTGATTAATTGCGTCTCTACTGCTACCTTCTTCCTTCTACTTAGTTACTTCGTTATTTTAGATCATTAGATTTTGCTTGCGAGGAGCAGTTGTACACTGAGAGGAAGATTTTATTGAAGTCATAGCAAGGAAGGTACAGATGACAGTTCGTGCTTTTTTTGAAGCTGCCAAAGTTGAGGGTGTCCAGTCACCTTACGATACCATTCACTTGAAAATTCTCTATCCAGCACAGATACCGGATCAGTTAGAAAAAGGTAGGGTAATTGAGCCAGCTAATCCAGAAAAGGCACCTTTTCCAGTAGTGATTTTCTTCAATGGCTATAACTGTGATGCTCAACAATACCAATGGTTAGCGGTTAAATTGGCTGAACGTGGATTGGTAGTGGTTCTCTTTAATTGGATTACCGAAAATCTACCCGGCGTAATTAGCCTCACACCTGGGGTTGATTTTGAAAAGATGAAACCCACAATTTATCCTACTGCTCCCACAGCTTTGGCTTTGCCAGCACTCCTAACTAAACTCGAACAGTTACAAAATCAAGGAGTTTTAGCAGGAATGTTGGATTTGCAAAGGATCATTCTCGGTGGACACTCTGCGGGTGGTTTAGTATCGCTCACAAATGCTGACCGTCGGTTTTTCCCTGGAGTTGTTGCATCTTTTTCTTATGGCGCAAGTAGCAGAGGACTTTTAATCATAGGGTATGAGCCAGGAACTATCTTGCCTTTACCAGATTCCCTACCACTGCTACTGATGGGAGGAACCCGTGATGGATTCATGCTTACCAGTAGCGAACTCTATGATGTAAGTCCTGGGGATGCTACTATCCCAGTTGCACGTACATTCCAAGAAGCAATTGCTGGGGGACGAAATGATAGCTATCTGGTAATCTTAGAGGGAGCAAATCACTTTTCGATAGTTGATGAGCCAGACTCTACTACAGTTACACCTTCTCTTGACTTAAAAGCTACTCAATCCCAAGAAAACTTACGTTTGCTGATGAGTGAAATTATTGGTCTGTTTATTGACACTTATGTTCGCCACCAGCCAGAAGCATCCCAGGAGCTTGAGCAATTATTGAATAGTGCCAATCCTCTGATAAAATCCTTTGAGCGTAAATAGTTAAATTTATTATGACAAGTGCATCTTATATTTTTCTGGCTGGAGCAAGTCGCGGTGTTGGTCGAGAAATTGCTCAATATCTCACAGCGCAACAGCTAAAGGTAAGAGCTTTCTCGAGAACAGCAGCAGTTGCTAGTGAACTAGAAAAAATCGGTATTGAGGTAGTTCAAGGAGATGCCTTGAATGTTGGCGATGTAGAACGCGCCATGCTTACAGATGAACCTATTCACACTGTTATCAGTACAATTGGCGGTTTACCATCTGATGTAGAAAGACCCGATTACCCTGGTAATAAAAATCTGATTGATGCAGCAGTTAAAGCTGGGGTGCAAAAGTTTATTCTTGTATCTTCCATTGGTGCTGGCAATAGTGTTGTTGCTGCGTCACCCCAAGTTTTAGCGGTACTGGGAAAAGTTTTAGCTGAGAAAGACAAAGCTGAACAACACTTAATTGCCAGTGGACTCACCTATACAATCATCCGTCCTGGTGGACTAAAGTCAGAACCAGCAACGGGTAATGGCGTTTTGACTGAAGATCCGCACATTATTGGTAGCATAAATCGTGCAGATGTCGCCCAGTTAGTTGTTCGCTGTTTAAATAGCGATGCCACCAATAATAAAATCTTGTCAGCAGTAGACCGAAATATGCTGTTTGGACAAAGAGAATTTGCAGAATTTACTTTGCAGTAATTTAAGCACGCCACCGGAGTATTTGACCCTTAACAGGATTTACAAATTCTCGTCCTTCAGCCACAGATTTAGCATACTCTCGCTTCAGCTGGTAATACCACTGCGCCTGCATATCTGAGTCTTTAATCAGCCGTAGCACAGGATTATATTTCAAACCAATCTGCTGCTTTTCTACAACCGTTCGGTCTTGTCCAATGAAAGTCCGCGCCAACACATGTAACAGTGGTTTGAAAAATCCTACCCAAGGAAGTGTCCAGTAAAGAGCAAAAGTTACCTCAGTTTCTATGTCTGAAATCGGTGTAACTGCCGTCAAATTAACGACTCGATGGTTGCCAATTGTGGTTTCTTCGATTCTGACTCCAGGTAAACGAAAAGAAATCTCCGTTTCCGGCACACCACCGCCAATCAGCCAGTATAATCTGCCTCCATTTGCTGGTAATCGGTGTCGTCGCATCGTAAAGCCGTAGGGCGAAGCATCGAATTGCTTCACTTCTTCGTGCAGTTTTTCACTTCGCCACCACCAAGCGCGATGAACATAAGGTGAATGAGCCGGGTCCATCAGACCTACTACTGCATGATCTATAAAACAAGGGAATTTTACCACCTCTACGAATTGATGAGAGCGATCGCCAAACCCTGGAATTACCGGAATCTCTATCTCAGAAGCAGGTTGAGGGTTATCGGGATCGGCTATATATATCCAGATATTCCCTTGGGCTTCCCGGATTGCATAAGACTTTACGTCGAAGCGCCTCAAATCCATCTGCTGTTCCTCTACAAGAGATGGTATTGCAGTGCAGCGTCCACTCGGATCAAAGCGCCAACCGTGGTAACAGCATTCTACTTCTTGTCCATTGAATCTACCACAACTCAAGGGCACACCACGATGGGGACAAATGTCTGTCATCGCCGAGACTTTACCATCCTGGCTGCGAACTAGCAGCACTGGTTCTCCCAAGAAAATGCGGCTGATCATCATACCTGGCTTAATCTGATTACTAGGCAGAGCATAGTACCAAGTATTACGTAATACAAAGTTATCGTTATTTTTCATCACTAATTGCGTCTGCCTTTGTCACAACGAAAGTTCTGGTTTGTGGAAAGGAAGGTTATGCTTAGAAACATTCTTTCAGGTTTTAACTGCTGTAGGTAAATTTAACTAATCTACTTGTTGGTCGCGTTCGTAATTCTCTCAGATTTAGGTTGCTTTGAGAGGATTACAGGTGTGAAGTTGCATTATTCACCAGAAACTTGGAAAAATACCGTTCTTTTGCGCGGCCCATCCAACTCAAAAAACAATACAGATTGCCAGGTTCCCAGAGCTAATTTACCATCCACAATGGGAATTATCTCACTAGTTGTCAGCATCATTGCCATTAAATGAGAGTGAGCATTAATTGGCTCATCTTCCGGGACATCTCTTAAATGCAAGTCATTATGCAAATATCTGTCTGATTCAGGTGCTAATTTTTGCAAGAACACTTTTATATCTTCTAATAATCTAACTTCATCTTCGTTGATAGCTAAAGCTGTGGTTGTGTGTCGAGAAAATACTAAAAGTTGTCCATTTTTAATTGATGTTGAAGTAAGAAAATCTTGGATTTGTGATGTTATATTATGAATATTAATTTTTGGTTCAGTTTCAATTTCAATTAACTTATTAATAATTGGCATCTCTTCAATTTTATATTTGGAATTATCAACGAGGTACGCCAACACAGTTTAACGTTCTCATAAATTAAATATCAACTCTTAACAGACGCGATTAATCGCGTCTCTACAAAACAGACGCGATTAATCGCGTCTCTACAAAACAATAGTTTCCAAACCTTGTACTAATCTTTCTATACCATCTTTTGCTGTATCTTTTTGCAGCGCACCGTAGGCAACGCGGAGATAGCATCCGTCATCCATACCAAAGGTTGTACCTGGAATGACTGCTATTTTATGTTCCTGGATTAGTCTTTTAACTAACTCCAAAGCATCCATCTGAGTATTAACTTTGAGGAAAAAATAGAAAGCGCCATTGGCAGGTGTAATACTACATAAACCTTGTAGGCGGTTAAGGGAGTCGAGTACTAATTGTCGAACTTGAGCGATCGCCTCTATATTACTCTCCAAATACTCCGCTTTTGCTTGCAATGCCCCTAAAGCTGCATATTGGGAAATTACTGGCGGACAAATCAAAATTGTATCCTGGACTTGTTTGACGGAAACAAATAAGTGTTTGGGAATCACCATGTAGCCAATGCGCCAACTGGCAAAACCGTATGCTTTGGAAAGGCTAAAAAGAGAAATGGTGTACTCGCTACTACTCTCAAATGCACCAGGGGAAACATGTTTGACCCCGTTATAGGTAAAGTATTCATAGGCTTCATCGCTGATATGGTAAATGCCGCGAGTGCTACAAATTTGATTTACTTGGTGCAATGCAGCTTCAGAATAGACAACTCCAGTCGGGTTATTTGGTGAAATTGTTACCACAGCCCGCGTTTTGGGGGTAATTGCTTGAGCGATCGCATCTGGGCGCAGTTGGTAATTTTCATCTGTCGCCACTAACACTGCACGACAACCAGCCATTGCGATCGCCATTTCGTGGTTGAAATAGTAGGGCGTATTCAGAATAATTTCATCGCCTGGGTTAGTTATGGCAAGAATGGCATTCATAAATGCCATATTGCTCCCGGCTGTCACCACAATACAATTTTCCCCATTGATTTCAATGCCGTTGAAGGTTTGCAATTTTTCTGCAAGTGCTGTCAGCAACGGGGGAATTCCTTCAACTGATTTGTATAAATTATTAGCGGGTTCGGCTAAAAATTTGGGTAAAAGTTCTATCGCTTCCGGTGGTGGATTGTAAGAAACAACACCCTGTCCTAGAGAGATTGTTCCAGGAGAGTTTTTTATCAGTTCCCCAACCACAGGAATAATTGGCGACTGTACCGCCTGCATACGAGAGGTTAGGGATTCCATATTTCCTTGCCTATCTACTTACCTGGATTTAGTATCCCTTAATAGGGGACACTCGACTAGTACACCTTGGTGGAAATAAACTACTGGTCTGTCTGATTAATTCTGATTGGTTAGTTTGTTACCAAAACCCTGTAGAGACGCGAAATTTCGCGTCTTTACAACCCCGCTAGCTTAGATATTGTAGTAGGAGTATGCTAATCAATCGAAATCTGTTGAGGCCCACTTGTTTTGCCATTATGTGCATCTGTTGTAGTACTGATGTAACTATTGGAGCGGGTCTGTTGATCCAGCCAGCTTTTTACGGGATCTTCTGCAAGATTGAGCCGAAGCACACCAGAGAATAACCCACCGACAAATGAGGCTGGGTGCTGGATAAATTCTTTGAATATAGGTGACAATTCACTAATGAACATTTAGAGACTCCTGGCGGTGCCATAAAAAATTATTACTTCTTAATTGATCGTAACCTGTAGAGCAGTATATGGTTGATGGTAACGAAGTTGCTAATTTTTTGAGCTTCAAGAACAACAAAATTCCCGACTTCTTTAAGGAGAAGTCGGGAATCTGAGTCTGCTGCATCAACCTACAGAGAATCTATAAACTGCTGTACTTTTTCTAGGAGTGGCTGATGTTCGATTTGTTCTGCTAACTCTTGGGCGTTTTGGTAGCACGATCGCGCCATTTTTTTGCGTTTCGTTGTGGCGTAAAGGTTTCCCATATTCAGCAAAGTTGAAATTTCTCCCAGACCATCGCCGAGTTGTTGATAAATTGCAATGCCTTGCTTATAGAACTTCATTGCTTGCCGATGCTCTGACAGAGTGCTATAGGTATAACCAATGTTATGAAGCGTTGTTGCCTCACCAGAGCGATCGCTGATTTCTCGACGTGTCAAAAGAACTTGATAGTAGAGCAATAGCGCTTGTTTCGGTTTTCCTAAATCACTATAGACAGAAGCAATATTATTCAAAGTGGTTGCTTCACCAACCAAATTCTTGACTGCTCGTTGAATTGGAAGCGCTGCTTGAAAAAATTCTAAAGCTTCCTCAAACTTGCCTAAGACATTGTAAGCAAACCCAATACCATTTAGGGTTGTTGCCTCACCAGAAAAGTCACCTAACAATCGCCGCATCCTCAAAATTTGGTGTTGTAGCAACAATGCCCGTTTCGGTTCTCCTAAGCGGGTATAAATTAGTGCTACATCATTAAGAGTAGAAACTTCACTTTGAGTATCTTGCGATCGCCTAAATATTGGTAGTGCTTGGTCAAAATATTCTAACGCTTGCGAAAAACGTCCGAGACGGCTGTAGGTAGAACCTAGATTGCTAAGTGCAGTTGCTTGTGCTGGCGCGTTGCCAATTTCAACAGCAACCGAAAGCGCCTGATTAAAGCGCTCTAATGCTTTTTGAGGTTGCCAGCAACTGAGGTGAGCTAAACCAAGGTCGTTTAATGTATAGCCTTCTCTGGCTCTGTCTGGAATTGATCTAGCCAAGTGTAAATTCTTGGTTGCCAGATCCAGAGACTCTTGGAATCTCCCGCGCTGGTAGTAGCGGCTTGCTTCATCACGACGTTGTTCCCACTCTTTGACTTGATTTAAAGGTTGCGTCATCTGGCCTCAGTTGCATTCTGCGATAAATAGGCAGGACATCTTTTAGGAATGAACCTCTCTTAGGTTTCCCAAATTTTAACCTTAATCATCTATCTTTAGATATAAGACTTAAACATAAAAATATGATACAAATTCATACTTACAGGATATGTATGAAGTAATTAATACAAAGAACCTAGTATAAGGCACAGCTATGCGTCCCTATCAAAGACCTAAAGCATATATTCTCTATAGCTTTATTGAATTTGCAGCAGTGGTTTTTGTATGTAGCAGTTGGTTCGCCCATTACTCTGTATGCTACGGGATCTGATAGTTTTAAGATTGCGAAATGTAAAGGGAATCATCCGCTTGCCATTCTGAGTTTGAGGCAGCATAGTATACTACATCATGACCGTAATAGCTAGCATTCTTTTCATACTTCATCCCTACCTTTTGAATGACTCGCACTGAAGCGATGTTTTCTGGATGAGCGATCGCGACTATCCGATCTAGCTTCACTTCCCAAAATCCAAACTTTAAAGTTGCAAGAGATGCTTCAGTTGCCAGTCCCATGTTCCAGTAGGACTTTTCAAACACGTAGCCAAGCTCAACTTCTGGCGTATTTTCCAGAAACCCAAGTCCACAACGGCCAATCATTGTACCAGTTTCTTTGTATATTACTGCCCACATCCCAAAGTTGTGTTGTTGCCACTGTTGGATATGCTTGCTTAAACTTGCTTGGGTTTGTTCCCTTGTTCTTGGCAACAGATACTTCATGACTTCTGCATCGCTGTAGAGGCGAAATAGGTAATCGAAGTCATTTAGATTGAAATGCCTTAGTTGCAGCCGCGCAGTTTCGATCTCAGGCATAATTACCCCAATTCAAATTTGTAAAATGCTGTTGCCAGTGTTTAATAAAAAATTGTAATATTTCCTGCGTTACTTCTTTTACCTGATCTTTAGGTATAGTCCCTCTGGGTGAATACCTCATAACTGCTGGGTTGCTCAAAATGAAAGCAAGTTCATCCAGGTCTTGAGGAGTATAGGGTCTTAGTAACAGTCTTGCAGTTTCTATCTCAGGCATGGTATCAGAGTAAGAAGACAAACGCTACTTTAAAGATGCGTGTTTTTTTATAAACATTAATATAATGCTCTTACTATGAGCATCTACCAATCTCTCAAAAAATCTTATACGCAAGACCATCGCCGTGAAAATGACTGGCGGTTATTTTTGCGTTTAGTGCCTTATGCCCGTCATAGCGGACGGCTGTTGGCGCTATCAATGGGCTTACTCGTACCGATCGCCCTAGCTAATGCCGTACAACCACTGTTGATTGGCCAAGCTATTTCCCTAATTCGCAATGAACCAAGCACTTACGAATTTCTCAGGAATCGCCCCATGTCCGAAGGGCTAAATATCCTGGAGGGATTATTGTTAGTTGCGATCGCCAGCCGACTGATTTTAACAGGCTATCAAGGTTATTTAGTACAAAAGCTAGGGCAACAAATCACCGCAGCAATTCGCCAAGACTTATTTCAGCATGTGACATCGTTAGCAGTAAGGTTTTTTGACCGTACACCCGTAGGTAAATTAATCACCAGAATCACCAGCGATGTGGAAGTGTTAGGCGATGTCTTTTCTACTGGGGCAATTGGCATTGTGTCCAATTTGTTTTCCATGCTGGTAATTTTGGGTTTAATGTTTTCCATCGAATGGCAACTCACCTGCTTGCTGCTATTGATGTTGTTACCAATTACCTGGTTAATTGTTTACATTCAGCAACAGTACCGCAAAGCCAATTACAAAGGGCGGGAAGAACTTTCTATATTGAACTCACAGTTACAAGAAAATGTGGTTGGCATTAACGTAGTGCAGTTGTTCCGCAGGGAAAAATTTAATGCCGAATTATTTCGCGCCACAAACAGCCGCTACACTCAGCAAATGGATAAAACCATCTTTTATGATTCATTTATTTCAGCCACCTTGGAATGGATTGGTCTGATTGCGATCGCAGCTGTTTTGTGCATGGGTGGTTTGTTACTGTTAGGAAAAAGTTTAGCTTTTGGGACATTATCTGCATTTATTTTGTATGCCCAGCGATTATTTGATCCTTTAAGGGATTTTGCCGAAAAATTTACAGTAATTCAAGCAGGTTTTACTGCAATAGAACGCGTAGGCGATATATTAGATGAACCGATAGAAATCCGCGATCGCGCCAATGTCCGCTTCTCAATATTTGATGCGAAATTTGGCTACATAGACGAGATCGTTGCAAATCTAGAATCTCCAGACGTCACTTCCCCGCCGGAACTGGGAGAAATCCGTTTTGATCACGTCTGGTTTGCTTACAAAAATGATGATTACGTAATTAAAGACTTAGATTTCACCATTCATCCAGGTGAAAAAATTGCACTAGTCGGCCCCACAGGTGCGGGTAAAACTTCGATCATCCGTCTTTTGTGCCGTCTCTACGAACCCACCCAAGGACGCATTCTCATCGATGGCGTAGATATTCGGGAAGTACCACAGGCAGAACTGCGGCGTTACATGGCAGTAATTTTCCAAGAAGGCTTTTTGTTTGCTGGCGATGTTAAAAGCAACATTTCTTTAGGAGATGGCTATACCATTGAACAGATTCAACAAGCAGCAGAGCAAACCAACATTGCCCAATTTATAGAAGAACTACCCCAAGGGTATGATACTCAACTGCGAGAACGGGGCACAAATATTTCTAGTGGTGAAAAGCAACTTTTAGCCTTTGCGCGGGCTGCCATTCGCAGTCCCCAAATTTTGGTATTAGATGAAGCTACCGCTAGTTTAGATGTTGGCACAGAAGCTTTAGTTCAAGAGGCATTAAACCAGCTTTTGCTCAGACGTACCGCGATTATTATCGCTCACCGCCTGTCTACAATTCGCAATGTAGACCGGATTTTTGTTCTGAAGCGTGGCGAATTAATCGAACAGGGAAGCCACGAGCAACTAATACAAGAAGGTGGGCTTTATGCCACTTTGCATAACTTGCAGATGTTGGGAAGTTAAGATATTTCAGAATAATCTGAAGGCTCAACCTGGAAATTGCTTAGTACAACTTGGCGTAAATCCAGCTAACATCTCAATTAACAAGACTTAGAGCCTGCTGAAGGATATGCAAATTAGATCCACTGTGCAAGAGTGAACTTTAGCGATAAGCCTGACGGCATTGCTACGCTTACCGCCAACAGCTTGGTTTGTGATCAAGGGCGGCTTATTATTGTGAGTGCATTGTAAGCTGTAAAATAGATAACAGTTAAATCGGTGATGTCTCATGAACGTTGTCACACCAAAGCGATTTACTATTGACGAATATCATCGGCTGATTGAACTGGAATTTCTTAAGGAGAGCGATCGCATTGAATTGATTCGCGGAGAACTAATTCAGATGGTAGCCAAAGGCACACCTCATACATTTTGCACAACTCGACTTTGTAGACAACTGGATCGATTGCTGGGCGATCGGGCTGTTGTGCGTTGTCAAGAGCCAATCATACTACCATCAGATAGTGAACCTGAACCAGATGTGGCGATCGCACGAGGAAATGAAACTGACTATCTTCCCCATCATCCTTATCCTGAAGATATTTTTTTAGTGATTGAAATTTCAGACTCAACCCTAAATTACGACCAAACAACAAAGTTAGAAATCTATGCAGAAGCCGGAATTTCTGATTATTGGATTGTCAACTTAAATGTTTGCCAACTTGAGCGTTACAGCCAACCTTATCAAAATGCTCAAGGTGAATTCAATTACCTCAGCAAGCAGATATCTTTGCCACATCAGTCAGTGGCGATTCCTGGATTTGAAGATGTTTTATTAGACTTGAGTAGAATTTTTCCCACGGTTGTAGGTGGTTAGTCTCTAACTCCAAACTCCAAACTCCAAACTCCAAACTCCAAACTCCAAACTCCAAACTCTTTAAAAAAAATCCCCACCCAGACAAATGTCTGAGTGGGTGATATGAGGTGGGACTAAATAATCTTCCCAAAAGAAGTAAGGGAATTATTTGCTTTCTGTAAAATCAGCGTCAATCACATCGTCGCCGCTACCACTAGATGTGGAACCACCATCTTGGGGTTCAGCACCTGGTGCAGCACCGCCACCAGCTTGTTGATAAATATTGCTACCAACAGCAAATAGCGCTTGTTGCAATTCTGGGGTGAGCTTTTTGATTTGCTCATCGTCTTCTTTAGCAACTGCTTCCCGCAGTTCTTTCACCAAACCTTCGACTTTGGTCTTGTCAGCATCGGGAACTTTATCGCCCAATTCTTGTAACTGCTTCTCAGCTTGGTATGCCAAAGAGTCAGCTTGGTTCTTGCGTTCAATCTTTTCACGCCGTTCTTTGTCAGATGAAGCGTTTTGTTCAGCTTCTCTCACCATCCGGTCAACATCAGACTTATCCAGAGTGGAAGCGCCGGTTATGCTGATGGACTGTTCTTTACCAGTACCTTTGTCCTTAGCGGTAACGTTAAGGATACCGTTAGCGTCAATGTCGAACACCACTTCAATTTGAGGGACGCCGCGTGGTGCAGCCGGAATACCATCCAGACGGAAGGTTCCCAAGCTCTTGTTATCGTTAGAGAATTCGCGTTCACCTTGGAGGACGTGAATTTCTACGTTGGTTTGTCCATCCACCGCAGTGGAGAAGACTTCCGATTTCTTGGTGGGAATTGTGGTGTTGCGGGGGATAATTTTGGTCATCACGCCGCCCAATGTTTCCACACCCAAAGATAGCGGTGTCACGTCTAACAGCAAGATGCCAGTTACATCACCAGCTAGTACCCCGGCTTGAATAGCTGCACCAACTGCTACGACTTCATCAGGGTTGACGGTTTGGTTGGGGTCTTTACCCAATACCTGCTTCACAATCTGTTGAACTGCGGGAATGCGGGTAGAACCACCAACTAGTACCACTTCATCAATATCGCCTTTGTTTAACTTGGCATCCCGAAGGGCGTTTTCCACAGGAATCCGACAACGGTCGATTAAGTCAGAGCAAAGTTCTTCAAATTGAGCGCGAGTTAGGGTTGTATCTAGGTGCTTGGGCCCATCCTGGGTAGCGGTGATAAATGGTAGGTTGATTTCTGCTTGGCTAACGCTAGAAAGCTCAATTTTCGCTTTTTCTGCGGCTTCAGTCAGACGTTGTAAAGCTTGCTTGTCTTTGCGTAGCTCAATGCCTTCAGCTTTCTTGAACTTCTCTGCTAAGAAGTCAACTATTTTTTTATCGAAGTCGTCACCACCAAGGTGGGTATCACCAGATGTGGCTAGTACTTCAAAAACTCCATCTCCTACTTCCAGCACGGATACGTCGAAGGTACCACCACCAAGGTCAAATACGAGGATGGTTTCGTTACTCTTCTTGTCAAACCCATAAGCCAAAGAAGCGGCTGTAGGCTCGTTGATAATCCGTAGAACTTCAATCCCGGCAATTTTACCAGCGTCTTTTGTCGCTTGGCGTTGCGAGTCGTTGAAGTAGGCGGGAACAGTGATTACAGCTTGGGTTACAGTTTCACCCAGGTATTTGCTGGCGTCTTCAACTAGTTTGCGAAGAACTTTTGCAGAAATTTCTTCAGGAGCAAACGGTTTACCAGCTATAGGACAATCTAATTTGACATTGCCGTTGCTGCTGAGGACTTTGTAAGAAACTTCCGTAGCTTCGTTACTCACTTCCTCGAAGCGGCGTCCGATAAAGCGTTTGACTGAGTAAAACGTATTTTCGGGGTTCATCACCGCTTGGCGCTTGGCAATTTGCCCAACCAAGTTGTCGCCATTTTTCGCAAATGCGACTACTGATGGCGTTGTCCGAAAACCTTCAGCATTAGCAATTACTGTGGGTTTACCACCTTCCATCACTGCTACGCAGGAGTTCGTTGTTCCTAAGTCAATTCCAACTACTTTTGCCATTTTAGGTGCTGGCTCCGTATAACTACAAATGAATGAATGAGAATATAAAGGACTAAATTTTGAACCAATAAGGTCAATAAATCAGCCAGTTCAGCATGAATACCTTTGTTTTGGCTTTTCTGGGGTTAAAAACTCCAGATATGCTGATATATATACTGAAGCTTAGTGTTAGCCAGTCCATGAAGGGTGGTTTCCCGAACCTTGCTTAGGACGGTTAAACTAACTAAATAGTTTTTTTAGTTGTTTCATGGATTTATTGCCTTCACTCTGTCTAATGTATGAGAATTAATACTTTCAGTAATTAGGGTGAACCGTAACGGTAGAGTCGTGTTTGCCGTCTTTAGAGGTAATAAGTTACAAAAGTACTGAAAATAAAACAAAATTAAAGGGCGCGACGCCGAATAGCCCGCCGCAAGCATTGCTTCTGTATTCCGTATAAGGGACTTCCAAAAAATAAATTACTCAAATCAACTAACCACAGAGACGCAGAGAACACAGAGGAATGAGGAGAAGAGAGTTTTTTGAGTATTTTTATTATTTGTCAGTCCCTAATCAGTAATATTTAGGACTTACGCATTGACAGACATAACAAAGTGTGAATCATTTCTCGTTACTGGGCTGCTGCCTTGTAATGCTATTCTGGAGGCTCTGCCTCCTTTGTTTGACAGGAGGCAGAGCCTCCAAGTATCACATTCCCAGGCAGCAGCCCAGGAACGAGGTAGGGCAAGACTTTTATGTTAATAAGCTTGATATTGATAAGATGCTCAGTTTGTAAACTGCGTAAGTCCTAATATTTTGGTATTGGGTATTGGATAAAATATTACTCAGCACTTACTCAGAGCAAAGAGAAAAGAGTTTCCCAGTTAATTGCAGGCGGTCTTTGTCCCTGGTTGACTATTTCAAAAATTTTCCTGGAACTACTTGGGTGTAAAAGGGATTCTACACAAGCGTTTGCTACATCAATCCGGCTGGTATCGCCCGAAAGTGTATCCCCAGTGCCTACTACCACACCGTATTTACCCCCAGTTTTTGCCTTCAGGAGGGTGTTGAGGTCGTATGAGGTATATGGCCCGTCAATGAGGCGTCCTGGACGGATAATGGTGTAGGGTAATCCTGAGTTAATAATGGATTCTTCGCCCTTCTGTTTAGCATCCAACACGCCAAAAGCATTAAGAACACTAAAAGGAAACTGATTTTTACGCTCAATTCCGCAAGAAGAGACGAAAACGAACCGCTTCAAATTGCGGGGTGCTGCTGTCACTAGGTTGCTCACACCTTGGGCATCGACCTTTGCCGGACTATTCTTTGCTTTTGCTTCACTAGATTTAGGGTTAAGGAAAGTGATTCCCCATTCAATCAAGTTTGGAGATTGCTCAAACTCCCATCGCGCAGAGGGAAAGGCAGTAGTTCCGGTACAACTGATGATGTGGGTGACATTTTGTGTTGCGGCTGGTAGTGTAGCTGGCTGGCGGATGTCACCAACGGCAATTTCCACTCTGTGGTTAAACATTTCTTCAGCTTTTGCGGCATTGCGTGTCAGAACGCGAACTTTCAAACCCCTTTCTAGTAACTTGCCTACTACGAGTTGCCCGACTCCACCAGTCGCACCAGCAACTAGTACCAAATCTTCAATTGAATCAAAAGAAGTCATAAAGTGCCTTTGAGATGGTCTATTGTTAATCTACTCAAAAAATGCGATCGCCTACGCGGATAGCTCCAGATTAAAGATTAATACGCTTGGGTTAAGGGCTACTGGCAAAAATTTTGGGTTTTTGAGACGCGATAAATCGCTGTTTCTACATTAAGAGACGCGATAAATCGCTGTTTCTACAAGAGACGCGATAAATCGCCGTTTCTACATTAAGAGACGCGATAAATCGCCGTTTCTACAAGTTTTTTGGTCTTATCTGAACTGTGTTGGATTAAAGATTTGGCTAATGGCTGTTGACTCTGTAGCTTTCAGGCACATATCTGGGAATTTTAAAATCAGGGCAAACTCCCCAAGACTGAATTAGCGCAGTAGCCAGCACTTGAGGTTTCGAGCAAGGAATGAAAATTAGTCAGAAATTAATTTCGGGAATTCTAGGAATAGCTACTCTCGTCGAGTCTGGGTCAACTAGTGGCGGGAGTTGCCCATGAAATCAACAATCCGGTTAATTTTATCTACGGCAACCTCCAGTACACTGATGATTATATAGCAATCCTGTCTGAGTTGTGAAAATTACTTTTTAATCGAACCACGGAGGCGCAGAGAACACAGAGAGAAGAATTAACAGAAATTTTCACAAATGATTTAGGGCTGCTATACTCAACAGTTGCTGTTATTAATTAAGCTTGATCAAAAATAATATCCTAGTTTGTGTAGTAGCGAATTCTATTCACCTAAAACTTTTCAAACAACCTCTAAGTGTATTGATTTAGAATCTGGCGTTTATTAATTCTCGATTCTAAATTCTTAATTCTGACTAGACTATTGGTGCTGAAACTACACCCTTTACCTCTAACGCAGCCGCAATCCGTAAAATTAACACTTCATTATGTGGTGCCGCTATCAATTGCACACCTAAAGGTAAAGCATTTGGGCGCTGAATTGGTACTGATAAAACGGGTAAACCAATAAAAGATAATGGTTGAGTAAATAATCCTAAATGAGGACGCACAAGAATTTCTTCCCCATCCAAAATCATGGTTTGTTGACCAATTAGCGGTGCGGAAATTGGTGTAGTTGGGGCAAGAATTACATCCACATTTTGAAAGACTTCCCGAACGCGATCGCGGTACCATTTTCTAAAGCGTTGTGCTTGCAGATACCAGCTACTAGGAATTAACGCCCCAGCTAAAAAGCGATCGCGTGTTGCTGAATCAAAATCTTGAGGACGACATCGCAATTTATCCAAATGCAGATTTGCGCCCTCGCTAGCTGTAATCACAAACGCCGCAGCACGGGCGCGGTGTGCTTCTGGTATGGTTACGTATTCAGTTACTTCTATTGCATCAGCTATTTTTTGCACTGCTGCTAAAGCTTCCGGTTCTGCGCCTTTGGTGAAATAATCAGCAGCGATCGCAATTCTGATATTAGAAATATCTTGTTCAAGTTGTGATAAAACCAATTCAGGACGACGCTTTGTGCAAATTGGATCGCGATCGTCTTCTCCTTGAAGGACATCAAACACCGTAGCGATATCCTGCACCGAACGCCCAAAAGGGCCAATGTGGTCAAAACTGCTAGAAAATAAAGCTACCCCAGCACGAGATAACCTTCCGTAAGTCGGCTTCAAACCAAAAACGCCACATAACGCCGCCGGAACGCGAATCGAACCATTTGTATCAGAACCCAGCGTCAACGGTACTAACCCAGCAGCAACAGCCGCCGCCGAACCACCCGATGAACCACCAGCAACTCGCTGTAAATCATGGGGGTTGTGAGTAGCACCGTAATGAGAATTTTCCGTTACAAACCCATAAGCGTACTCATCCATATTCAAAGCGCCAACCAGCACAGCACCCGCTTGTTTCAACTTCGCTACTGCGGTTGCATCAAGGCTTGCTGCTGGGTTTTCTGCATTGATTTTCGATCCCGCTAAAGTTGTTAAACCAGCAATATCGAAGAGATTTTTCACCGCAAAAGGCACACCAGCAAGCGTTCCAGGATGATTACCTTGGGCGATTTCCCTGTCAATGCGGGCTGCATCCGTTAAAGCCGTCTCAGCAGTCACAGCCGTAAAACAGTTGAGTTGATGATCCCGCGCTGTTATTCGGGCGATCGCAGCCTTGGTAACTTCCACTGCGCTAACTTTACCTTCACGCACAGCAGCAGCTATTGATACAGCATCATTCATGGTTCAAAAACTGGTGCAACTTCAATATCCTCCGCTAGCGGGAAAGAATTTACAAGATTAGCGATCGCCCTAATTCTCTCAAAATTTGCCACCACACCATCACGATACTCATCTCTTATCTCTAAATCCAACAACAACGCCATTTGATCAACATATTCACCCACATTAAACCCTTCCATCTCTTCCTTTGCGTCCTTGGCGTCTTGGCGGTTCGTTATACCAATTCAATTAATGATTGCAACACATCCTTGGATAAAGACGCGATGAATCGCGTCTCTTGGATAAGACGCGATGAATCGCGTCTCTACAAATGGTCTATTTGTCGCATTCTTTTTTCAAATTGGTATTATTCTAAACTTATAACCTCTTGCGGCAACACAAAAAACCCATCCTCCCCCGCCTCAAAATCAACAACCTGAAACACAGCATCAATATTCAACTCACCATAAATATGGGGAAATAAATTATCTACCTCCGCAGCCTCATAACGAATTTCAGCTTTAACTCGATCCGAATCAATGCAAAGAATTACCAAACCCTTTTGATTGACAAAAAAACGATTTGCAACCCAGATAACTTGCGCTGCTGTCGAACAGTGGATAAATCCTTCCGAGTCTAACGTATCACCCCGATAGGTTCCAAGGATTTTTGCTTGTTCCCATTGTTCGCTTTTAGTGATATGTAAAATAGTGTGCATGGTAATTAATTAACAAATGCGATTAATTTTATACAGTAAACCTGGCTGTCATTTATGTGAAGGCTTGCAAGAAAAGCTAGAACAAATCCAAAATCTTAGTTTCGAGTTGGAAGTTAGGGATATTACAACTCGTGAAGATTGGTTCGGTGCGTATGAGTATGAGGTGCCAGTACTTTATTTATCGAACCACAGAGGCACAGAGGGCACGGAGGGAGAAATTATAGAAGTACCATTGCCGCGTCCTTCTCCTCGTGCTAGTGTGCAGCAGTTAGAGCAAATGTTGCTTAAGTATTTAGCCAATTAGAAAAAAATAATGCAGAATAAGCGCAAGATTAAGAAGGTGACGAGGTTCACAACATGAAATTGCGGGAATTACTAACGGCGGTAGATAGTGTTGAACAATTGCCTAGCTATCCGATGCAGGATGTGGAAGTTAGGGGTTTGAAGACGAATTCCCATGCTTGTCGTGTGGGAGATTTGTTTATTGGGATGCCAGGAACGCGGGTTGATGGTGGGGAATTTTGGCAAAGTGCGATCGCATCGGGGGCTGTAGCTGCGATCGTTTCTCCCGAAGCTGTACAAAAAAATCCTCCCACGAATCAGGCTGTGGTCATCAGTGCAAGTAACATAACTCAAGCTTGTGCCCAGATAGCCAGCGCTTTTTACGGTTATCCGGGGCGAAAACTCAAGCTGGTAGGTGTGACTGGTACAAATGGCAAAACTACAACTACTCATCTGATTGAATTTCTGCTCATCAAAGCTAATCTAGCTACAGCTTTGATGGGAACTCTCTACACTCGTTGGGCAGGTTTTGAGCAAACTGCTGCCCACACTACGCCCTTTGCGGTGGAACTGCAACAGCAGTTAGCAGAGGCTGTAAAGGCTGGTAGTGAGTTCGGGGTGATGGAAGTAAGTTCTCACGCTTTAGCCCAAGGGAGAGTGTTGGGTTGTGAATTTGAGGTAGCGGTGTTCAGTAATCTTACTCAAGACCATCTCGATTATCACACCGATATGGAAGATTACTTTGCCGCCAAAGCGTTGTTATTTAGCCCTGATTATCTCAAGGGACGGGCAATAATTAATGCTGATGATTCTTACGGGAAGCGCTTAATTGCCTCGTTAGATTCTGAACGGGTTTGGAGTTACAGTGTCAACGACAACAGCGCTGATTTCTGGATGAGTGATTTAAATTACCAGCCAAATGGTGTCAGTGGTACATTACATACACCAAAAGGTGATGTAGCTTTTCAATCGCCCCTAGTCGGACAGTATAATTTAGAAAATCTTCTCGCAGCCGTAGGAGCAGTTTTACACTTAGGGCTAGATTTGCAGTTAGTGGCAGCTGTGATCTCTGAGTTCCCCGGAGTTCCCGGACGCATGGAACGGGTACAAATTGATGCTAACCAAGATATTAGCGTGATTGTGGATTATGCTCACACACCCGATAGTTTAGAAAATTTGCTGAAAGCTGCACGTCCGTTTATACCGGGTAAAGTGATTTGCGTATTTGGTTGTGGTGGCGATCGCGATCGCACTAAGCGCCCAAAAATGGGTAAAATTGCGGCTGAGTTAGCTGATGTTGCAGTAGTGACATCAGATAATCCCCGGACTGAAGACCCAGAACGGATTTTGCAAGATATTTTAGCGGGAATTGCTGATACAGTACAACCAACTGTAATTTGCGATCGGGCGATCGCAATTCGTACCGCTATTTTACAAGCACAACCCGGTGATGGAGTGTTACTTGCTGGTAAAGGTCACGAAGACTACCAAATTCTCGGCACCGAAAAAATCCATTTTGACGATCGAGAACACGCACGCGACGCTTTGCACCAAAGACTGAATATACAAGCTTAATTTGGGCATTGGGCATGGGGCTGTTATCAGTTATCAGTTATCAGTTAAAAGTTTTGAAAATCGTCTGTGATAACTGTTCACTGATAACTGTTCACTGATTTGAGTCCCCCTGCTCCCCCCACTCCCCACTCCCCACTCCCCACTCCCCACTCCCCACTCCCTTGTAAGTGTAGTTTTTTATAGTTAATGTTTCTTTCCGTGGGGATTTTGTAAAAAATGCACACATAAAGGTGAAAATCGAAGACAGAGTTATTTCTTGCTTCATTCAAGTTGTGCTTGACTCATGAATGTTTTTCTAGCTAAGGATTTGTCTGTTTATCAAGTAGTTATGGGAGTGCAAGCGCCTCCTAAACCATTGTCCCTCAGTCCTGCTACTCTGCTATCACTGGTGAGAGCGCAAATTGACTTACTAATTGAGCAGCAAATTGCAGCCACTTTATGGGTGAAGCTACCACCAGAAAAAATTTGGCAATCAGAACTAGCGCGTTATCAATCCTCGGTAGGTGCGTCTAGTCTCATTTATACTTGCCAGATTGACGAGAGTCAGAAAGGGGAAGATGAGGGAGCTGGCGTTGCAGGGGAAGAAAATACTCCCTCATCTTCCTCATCCCCTCATCATGTCCCCGTTCACCTATCACCAGATAGCCAAATGCGACGGGAAAACTTTCTGATGGTGTTATCGCCCCAGTTTTGCAGTTTAATTTTGGCTCATCGACCACTTAAAAAACGCAAAAATAAGACATCGGGGAAGGTAAATACTAATAAAAACCAGCCGTTACTGATTATAAATACTCTTGAGGGGAGAGTAATTCAGCAAGTATTAAATGGGATTGAACAAGCGATTACGCCAGAATCATCCCCAATACCTGTTGATTTTATTTGTCCAGCTGCGCCCCAAGGCGCACTGATGAATCAACTGTTTGCAAAACAACTCCTGCGACAAGATGAAATTAATCGTCAAATCATCAGAGTCCGCACTACCAAGTTGCAGCAACAAAATCAAGAACTGAATAACAAAGAGCAACTCAAAGATGAATATCTAAAAAATGTATGTCAGGAATTGCGTACACCCTTGACGCACATGAAGACAGCACTTTCGTTATTGAATTCCCCTAATCTTAAATCCCCCCAGCGACAACGTTATTTACAAATGTTAAATACCCAGTGCGATCAGCAAAATTCTCTGATTAATGGTTTGTTGGAACTGGTGCATCTGGAACGTAATTTAGAGGGAACAGCTTTAGAGTCGGTGCGGCTCTCAGATATTGTACCTGGAGTAGTTAGTACCTACCAACCTCTAGCCCAAGAAAAAGGGATTATGCTAGCCTACACTGTACCCACTGAACTTCCATCTATTTGGTGTGTGAGTGGTGGGCTGAGGCAGATTGTGATTAATCTGCTGCACAACAGCATTAAGTTTACTGCTAATGGGGGTGAAGTATGGGTGCGTGCCCGACTTCAAGGCGATTATGTCCAATTAGAATTCCGCGACACAGGTATCGGTATTGCCGAAAGCGAGATTTCTAAAATCTTTGACCGATTTTATCGGGTGCGTACAGCAGCAAATGAAGATCATGGTGGTGCTGGGTTGGGGTTAACAATTGTACAGCAATTGCTGCTACGCTCTGGCGGTTCTATTTCTGTAAAAAGTAAATTATATGAAGGTTCCACATTTACAGTGCAACTCCCAAGCGTTGGCGATACCCCAAGAGCGATCGCAATAGAAAATGAGTGATGAGTTACAATTATCCCCTGAGTTAACTTTATGCTGCTATAGCAATCCTATTTGTGTTATAAAAATTTTAGTCATTTGTCATTTGTCATTGGTCATTGGGACTAATGATTAATGACAAATGACTAGATTTACCCACAGTAATTCAAAAAAACGAGCGATCGCACAAGCATGTCGGAAAGACTTACAATGATTATTAGCTAGAAGTTTTTGGTAGCGCGGCAGTAATTTGGCGGAGCATCATGACTTGCCAATAAGGTATAGGAGCCAGCAATACAGTACCAGTTCCCTCAAAAGTATTCACGAGGAATTCACCAGAGGACATCGAACCTAAAAGAGATTTAGTAGCTTTTTCAACGCGATAATTTAAGCTACTTGTGCGAGCGATCGCAAAATTTCCATCCACAACTAATCGCTCATTTTGCAAATTTATTATTTCTACAGGGCCTTGTGCTACCATAACGACTCTACCCCTGCCTTTGACTTTTGTTTGAAACAATCCCTCACCACCAATTAAGCCTGATACAAATTTGTTGCGTTCAGCTCCTACTTCTACAGTGCCATCACTAGCCCAATAAGCACCACTATCTAAAATCCATTCACTACCGTCTAATTCTAAAATGTGATATCCCGATAAAGAAGGCTCTAAATATAATTCACCAGTGCCTGTATATGTAGGACGGAAAATGTTTTCTCCCGTGGCTAGGGATTTTAAAAATCCGCCTGCTGAAGGGGCTTTAGATTGCATCTGAATATTGCCACGGATATAGTACATAGCACCAGATTCAGTTCGGACTGTTTCGTTTTGCAAAGTTACCTTGACTAAACGCAAGCTTTCTTTTTCGATTACTTCAAAACTTGCCATAATTTTCCTTTTGATGTTTGCAGAAATGTCTACTTGGCTCTTAAGCAGAATTTATATACATTTTTGGCATCTATTTTTACAGATGGCAAGTCAGAAAAATTTACTGGCATTAAACTATACTAATTCCAGTCAGCACTTAACTTTATTTGCATCTACCTACTTAAGTGATCGCACCCTGAAACCACTTAACAACACCATCTGCCAAGACTCGCGCTAATTTTTTTTGTTCATCGGCGTTGGCTATCCATTCAAATTCTTCGGGGTTGGTCATAAAACCCAGTTCCATTACCACTGATGGTGCTGTAGAGGGACGAGTTAGCGCCAAGTTGTTCCAAAACACCCCTATTGATGAACGCCCTAGCTGGTTAACTAGATAATTGTGGAGAAAAACGGCTAGACTATGGGCTTGGGAATGATACCAAAAAGTTCTAATGCCTTTGGTATTCTCTGCATTTCCGTCGTTAGGTACTGCTGTGTAATGTATAGTTAGAGCGATCGCTGGTTGTTGTTGATCGATCATAGCTTGGCGATCAGACAAAGCTAGTTCTCTGTCATCTTCTCGCGTCATCACTACTACCGCACCTCTTAAGACCAGTTCATCACGCAGCAACTTAGATACTGTCAAGCTGACATCTTTAGCTAAATATCCTGTTGGCCCAGCTGCGCCAGTCTCTTGCCCTCCGTGTCCTGGGTTAACCAAAATCTTAATGCCAGATAATGGTTGTAATTGTACCTGTGCAAAAGCTGGTGAAGAAATGAATATGGAACTGATCGCTAAAGCTAAAATTGGTTTCACTCAATATAGACTCTGACTAGTCAATTATGTATATTGCTAACTTCTAAGGGGAGGAAAATTGTCAAGACTTCCCCATAATGTGGACGCTGACGCACAATCAGTTTGCCACCGATCGCTTGAAACAAATGCTTGGTTGCGGCAATATTCAAGCTAATCGTACCCGTTTCTGGTTGGAACATCAGCAATTGACCTAGAGCTTTGCGAATTGGTGGCGTTGGAGGTATGGCGGCTTTACTTGAATCTTTGCACCCAAATTGGGGCGATAATTGTAACTTAAGTTGATCTCCAGCCGGGATAACTTGTACTTGAATATGGCTACCAGCAGGTAAGCTGCGAGTAAAATTCTCTATCAAACCAGTGAGTACCTGATCCAGCATCATGGGATTACTTACCACAGTTGGTAGTTGCTGGGGTAAAACGACATTTAAAGTTAAGTTCCGCCGATGCGCTGCTTGTTCCCAACGGGGAATACTCTGCTGCAACACTTGATCTAAAGACATCGGCGTGAGTTGAGTTTTTGGCGATTTTGTTGAGGTAGTAGTTTCCAATTCTGCTGCCTTAAACAGCAACTCCATCCGATCAATTTGCTCGGTACACTCATGATCAATAATTTTTAAGCGATTAGTCACGCTGGCATCTAAATCCCGCCGCTTCAGCAGCAGGCGAGTCATGGTGCGAATAGTTGTTAAAGGTGTGCGGACTTCGTGAGCGAAAGCTTGTAGCAATTCTACATCAGGATTTTGGGCATTGGGCATTGGGCATGGTTTATCCTCCTTGTCCCCAGCCTCTTCTGCTTCTGCTAATTCCTGAAGTAACAACTGGCTAAACTGAACCATGATGCGGCAATCTGGCGCTACGGGAGAATACTGTTGTACTAATGTATCTAGGCGGGCAAAAAATTCTGGATTAGCCAGCATGACTCTTGCTCCTAGCGATCGCCAAGCCTGTTGTACTACTTCTGGCTCAAAAGAAAATGAAAAGGTTTTTTTACCGTTTTTGTGAGTTGCTAAAACCAGTACTAAACTAAATTTATCTGTAAAAACCAAGCAAAACTGCTCTGCACCTAGTGGATCGGCAGGTAATAAAGAAAGTACCGATTCATGGGGAGCCATTTCTTCATTTACAGGCGCGATTGCATCTGGCATCTGAAATGGCATCAGTGCCAAGGGATTAAATGGTTTTGCGGTAAAACTTACTGTTTGTAAGCTTTGAGTTAGTTTTGGCTGACTAAATAAGGGTGCTGGTGCAGCTAAAACTAATCCTTGGGTTGCGTCAACTGAATCAGATGCTAAAGTATTTAATAGCAAATGTTCTGTCGCTGCTAGGCTAACACGCCACTGCCGCTCTGCTTTAGCAGGTGAACATTCAGCCAGACTTGATTGATTTTGGGCCAAGATTTCGCTCAGACTTGGCAATATCCATTTGTACACAGGCTTTCACCCCTTAATTCAAGAGCGACTAACAGCGTCTAGGGTAGACATTACACTACTACCTAAGAGGTTATAGCTATTTGTGTACTGATAACAGTGGTAGAACCGAACAATTCGGGCGCAATTTCCCCTCTAAGGGCGATGTCTACGACGGGCTACGCCTACGCACTTTGATAATTGTGCTGATTTCGCTTCTCGAATCGGGATTGCAATGACAAACTCTGTACCTTGCCCCTGGTGGGCGAAAAAATCCTTGTTTCCCAAGGTAGGTAAAAACCCCACCCCTAGTGTCGGGCTGAATTAATTGCGAATTGCTCTCTTCGTAGCGGGGCGTTCGCTTGTAGCGTCTTCAAGAGTTGCCCATTGCGAATTGCGAATTGGTTTTATCTGCCTCATCCCTAAATTTGTGCGCGAGTTACACTCCATCAAAAGTAGATGGATAAAAAACTTTTCCTTTATACCTTTTTTGATAACTTTGCAGTGGTTTAACCATGAAGACATCCTCTGGTACTGGAAAAGGAGACTCAATTTCATAAACAACAGAAGGCTGAAAGCCAAAGCGAGTATAAAATTCGGGATGACCTAGTACAATTACTATGGCTTCTTTCTTTGCTTCTGCTATTTCTAACCCTACTTTTATTAGTGCGCTACCAATACCTTGTCTTTGAAACTGTGGATGAACTGCCAAAGGTGCTAAACCGAGTACCTGTAGCGTTTCTTCACTCACCAGGTCAATGTAGCTGAATAAAATATGACCGACTACAACATTTTCAATCTCTGCAACTAGAGAAAGTTCTGGAACATAGCGGTCAGAACGGCGAATTTTCTCTACAAGTTTAGCCTCATTTTCTTGCCCAAAGGCTAATGTATTCACCTCAGATATTACTGTGTAGTCTGACAGCGCTTCACAACGGATATTGATCATTTTAAAAATACTTATCAAGTATGGGTGCTAATTGAAACTTTATATTAATATCATACTCAAGAGTGAATGATATTATACATTATAAATTTCTGTTGCAAATAGTACGGTCTATAGCTAGCGTAAAGTGGACAATTTGACAATCTTTAATACTCAAACTACTTGGCGTATAGTCATAATCTGTCCGCACGCAACAAGAACGCAAGACACTTAGTATATGGTTCGAGAGCTAGAAAGAAAACGCCAGAGTGCAAAGTTTCCCGAAACTGCACCGGCTGCTAATCCCGTATTTTTTAGAACCTATAGCCGCCGCACAAAGGCGGGACTAAGGGAAACATGGGATGAGGTATGCGATCGCACTCTACTCGGCTTAGTCGAGTTGGGAAAGCTAACTCAAGAAGAAGCTGTCATCCTGGATAGGATGCAGCGCAACTTGAAAGCTATGCCCAGTGGGCGCTGGCTGTGGGTTGGTGGTACAGACTGGATAACCAAGCCAAAGAATTTTTCCGGGGCTTATAATTGCACTTCTACCAATCTTGAAGACTGGAGCGCATTCGGATTAATGATGGATTTGGCAATGATGGGCTGTGGTACTGGAGCCGTCCTAGAACCACGATTTATTAACCAGTTGCCCCCCATCCGTAATCAACTGAATGTGACTGTCCAAGGCGAAATTGGCAGCACTCCTGTGCAACAACGGCGTGAATATACTCAAACTCATATAGAAGGCAATAACGTCACTATTCACGTTGGAGATAGCCGTGAAGGTTGGGTTGAATCATATCAAGCCCTATTAGAACTTTCCACTAATGAACGATTTGGCAAGTTAGAGACGCAAAATTTTGCGTCTGTAGAAGTATTAGTTGATATCAGCGATGTCCGAAAAGCCGGAGAAACTCTCAACGGCTTTGGAGGAGTTGCTAACCCTGTGAAATTGCCCGGACTTTATCAGCGTTGTGCCTCCATCCTGAATAAAGCTAGAGGACGGCAATTAAATTCAGTTGAATGCTGTCTATTAATCGATCAAGCTGCTGTAACAATTGTTGCCGGTAATATTAGGCGATCAGCTGGCATGAGGCAAGGTTCTAGCGAAGATAGTTTGTTTGCCGATGCCAAAGATAATTTATGGCAGCAAGATGAAAGTGGCAACTGGCGAATTGATCCAGAGCGTGATGCACTCAGGATGGCAAATCATAGCAGGGTCTTTCACCACAAACCCTCATTAGAAGAATGTCTTAATGCTGTCCGCAAACAGTACTATAGCGGCGAGGGAGCAATTCAATGGGCTGGTGAAGCCGTGGCGCGATCGAACATTGATTTACTGCCAACACAAGCTCTAAAAGTTAATTTTTTGCAAGCTTATGAACAAGGAGCAGCAAAACAGTGGTTGCAGAATCGCTATCCTCAGCTTAATGCGTTGGAATTGGAACATCGTTTGTCTCGTTACGGGTTAAATCCTTGTCATTCGGGCGATACATTAGTATCAACTGACCAAGGGTTAGTACCAATAAAAGATTTAATTGGTAAGCCATTCAGAACCTTGGTGGATTTGCGCTCAGTAGGATTAGATGGTGTCAAGTTGACTGATGCGATCGCGTTTGCTACTGGTGTACAAACAACTTATACAGTAACCTTAGAAAATGGGTTACAGATGAGATGTACTGCTGACCATAAACACTTTACTAATCACGGATGGGTAGCAACCAAGGACTTAACCTCAGAGCATAGTATCTATATTCAAAAAGGAGAAGGAAGTTTCGGTGAAGGTACAATCACTATTGAACAAGCTCAAATGCTGGGCTGGTTATATGGTGATGGTTCAATCTACAAAGGATATAGAAGTTTAGATGCAGTATTCTATATCAATCAAAAGGAATACCCAACAGTTTTTCCTCTCCTAAGCCAAGCTGTCGAATCTCTAACAGGCTATAACCATAAACCTAGTTTGGTGAAAGGGGTATATACCTTTCATAGTGGTTCATGTTTAATGAATTCATTCTTGGAAAAACTAGGCATTCAGTCAAAAAACTGTTTACCAGATAGCTTTCTAAATCAATCAAAAGAAGTCATCATTGGCTTTCTACAAGGTTTATTTTCTGCTGATGGTTGCGTTAGTCTTAAGGCAAGACATGTAGAACTTCGTAACCTTTCTAAAGATTTCCTCCGACAAGTTCAGTTATTGTTACTAAACCTGGAAATCAAAAGCAGTCTAAAACTTAAACAAAATCCAGGAGAAAAAGGTGTTTCTTACATCTTGAAAGATGGAACGGAAAAGATTAGTCAAAATAGAGGAAGTTGGCGCCTGATAGTTTACTCAGGAGAAGGAGTCAGAAACTTCTATAAATTAGTTGGTTTTCCTCTTGTACCTGAAAAACAGCAACGTCTAGAGCAACTTGCAACAAAGAAACTAGCCAGGAGTTATAGTGAAACTATTATCAACCGATGGTTTACTTCAAAAGTTCGCAGTATTGAAGAGTTTGGTGAAGAATCTGTCTATGATCTTCATGTTCCGCTAACTCACTCATTTATTGCCAACGGTTGTATTACTCACAATTGCGGTGAAATTATCGGCTCTAATTTTCACTGCAATTTGTCAGAGGTTCACCTCAATCAAATCGATCCACATAACTACAAAGAACAAGAGGAGGCTTTCACTGCTGGGGCGCTATCTGTAGCAGCACTTTTAAATCACAAATTCCTGGAACCACGTTATCAATCCAGTCGGGAATTAGACCCGATTGTGGGGGTTTCTTTTACAGGTTTATTTGATTTCTTTGTCCATGCTTTTGGTGTTGATTGGCTGCGCTGGTGGGAACAAGGAAGACCGGCAACTGCACAAGGATTAGCTTTCAAGCGTGAGGAAGAAAAATATCTAATTTCCTGGAAAGATATTGTACATCGGGTAGTTTGGGATTATTGCGATCGCCACAATTTCAAGCGTCCAAATCGTTGCACTACAGTTCAACCCAGTGGCACGAAGGCATTATTAACTAATGCTAGTTCAGGATGGCATCCCCCGAAAGCGCAAAGATTTATTCGCCGTATCACCTTCGGCAAAAATGACCCAGTAGCCTTAGCTTGTATTGACTACGGTTACAACGTCATTCCCTCGCAATCAGACAAAGACGAACAGGGCAATTTGCTCAACGATCCCTTTGATCCACGCGTGAGTGAGTGGTTAGTAGAAATCCCTGTTTCTGTATCTTGGGCTGATTTACCAGGTGCTGATGAAATTGATGTTTCTAAGTTTTCAGTCTTAGCTCAATTTGATTTTGTTCTCCAGGTTCAACGCTGGTATGTGACTCACAACACATCAGCAACTTTAGAACTTCGCTCAGATGAAATCGAACCTTTAGGACAGCGCATCTACGAAACTATCCAAAATGATGAAGGATATATTTCAGCCGCCCTTTTAGCTCGTTTTGACGATTTGCAATCATTCCCACGTTTGCCATTTGAACCGATAGATAAACCAACCTACGATCGCCTAAATCAAGAAGTAAAAGCACGGCGGAAAACAGATGATTTCTGTGCAGTCTTAAGCCGCTACGATTTAGGCGAAATGGCAGAGGCTGGCCCTAGTGGTTGCGATTCTGATAAGTGTATGTTTCCCGATCAGCAACCAAGCTCATAAGGCGAAATGACTATCAATTTAGAGTAGGGCTATTTCGTTCTAAACATAAACCGCCCAGAACTAAAGTTCAGAGGCTTTTAGCTTAAGTCCACGCTTAGTGGACTAAAAGCCTTTCCTTAGTCGTCTTTAGACGAATGAGTGCTATTAGCCTCAGAATAAATTCTGAGGCGGGCTAGATGAGAATGAAATAGCCCTGTATATAATCTTTGGCAAAAGGATTTCGCCAATGAAAGCTTACGAAATTCAAAGCAACGCCGGGATTGATGCCCTCGCATTAGTCGATCGCTCTGAACCAAAACCGACTGCGGGACAAGTTCTCATTCAAGTCAAAGCAACATCCCTAAATTACCGCGATCTGCTTGTCATTGAAGGTTCTTACGGTTCTGGACAGAAATATCCCTTAATTCCCCTGTCTGACGGTGCGGGGGAAGTCGTAGCGGTAGGGGAAGGTGTGACACGGGTTAAAATAGGCGATCGCGTCGCTGGTATTTTCTTTCAAGACTGGATTTATGGCTCTTTAACCAAAGAGAAAATGAAATTCGATCTCGGAGGTGGTATTGATGGAATGCTGGCTGAGTATGTCCTATTACACCAAGATGGTTTAGTAATATTACCTGACCACCTATCCTATATTGAAGGCGCAACTCTACCTTGTGCAGCAGTCACAGCTTGGCATGGACTGGTAACAAAAGGCAATATTGGCGCAGGTGATAGTGTTTTATTACTCGGTACTGGAGGAGTTTCAATTTTTGCTCTCCAGTTTGCTAAAATACATGGTGCGAGAGTGATTATTACTTCCAGCAGTGATGAGAAATTGGCACTAGCTAAACAGCTTGGTGCTGACGAAACAATCAACTATAAAACAACACCAGATTGGGAAAAGCAAGCTTACCAATTGACTAATCGCACAGGTGTAGATCATGTAGTTGAGGTAGGCGGTGCAGGCACTCTGCCAAAATCACTGCAAGCACTCCGCATTGGAGGACGTATTAGCTTGATTGGCGTATTGTCAAGTAGAGGAAGTGAGATTGACCCCATGCCAATACTCTTTAAGAGTTTAACAGTTCAGGGTATTTATGTTGGCAGTCGGGAAATGTTTGAGGCGATGAATCAGGCGATGCAACAACATAAAATCAAACCGATTATTGATCGAGTTTTCCCCTTTACTAAAGCACGAGAAGCTTATCACTATCTCAAAAGTGCGGCTCACTTCGGTAAAGTCGTAATTCGTAATTCGTAATTTTAATAAGTATATCAAAGCCCTATTTATACGTTGATTGAAGACATATAGGCAGCGTTGAAAACCCTTGTAGAGACTGGGTTATAAATTTACGGACAAGTCTACTGGGCTTCATGCCCAGTAATCGAGCCAGAAAATTTTTTTGAGTTATGTGTGCGAAGTTGAGCCGTCCTAAATTCAGATCCCCATTCAGGTTATGTGGAAAAGTTAACGATTTACCTAATCCCCTAACCTCCTTCCCGATGCTCTAAGCGGGAAATTCAAAGTCTCTCGGGCTATGAGACTCGGAATTTATTCCGAGGCGGGATAGAAACGTAGTGCGAGATTTATTAATTAAAGATATGGCTGCGACAAAACTTGTGTGTACACCGTAGCTCCGACTCAAAGAGGGATAGCGTTAAACTTTAGTTCAAGGCAGGGAGAGATCAAACTCACGTTAATTTTATTTTTTCTTAATTGTGCTACCAGCAAAAACCTTTTGAAAACGGAGGGATATAAAATATACTAAGAGTAAATACAGAGAAAACTGAAATAGTTCTCTGTATTTACTCATTTTTTTCATATATTGGGGTGTATTATGGAATATCTTGCTTATTCTCAGATGTTTATTGCTCAAGAAGAGGCATCTCGAAACACCAAATATAATCCGTCTAAATCTCAATTAGATACCAAAAAACCTCTTACATCTTCTCATATAGTTATTACGAAAGAAGAGACATCTGGAATCACCAAAGCTAAATTCAATTGGAAAAAACTTCTTAAATCTTCAGCTTGGTTAGCTTTAGCTGGTGTTGGTGTATTACTTATTGCCGCTGCTCAAATCCAAATAAGTTCAGCTGCATTTGTCAAGACTAACGGCAGTTGTTTGCGTATCCGTACAGGCCCAAGCACTAACTATTCATATATAGATTGCGTACCAAATGGAACAACACTTCCAGCCATTGAAAGGTATGAAAACGGTTTTGCTAGACTTTCTACGGGTAGATACGTTTTTGCTCGATGGGTTGGTGATAGACCTAACAATCCTCCTGTAACTAGACCTGGTGGTGTTGGCGGTTCGGTGATTCTTACCCCTGGTTCTAGAGGTCAGCTTGTAAGAGATGTTCAGACAGCTTTAGGTAATCTCAGAGTCGATGGAATTTACGGTCAAGAAACTGTTAGCCGAGTCCGAAGTTTTCAGGCAAGTAAAGGTTTACTTGTAGATGGTACGGTGGGGCCAGAAACACGAGCAGCTTTAGGTATTTAACCAGAAGTCGCCCTTTTAAAATCTCGTTTCTAGTTTCTACTATAGGACTTACACCAATTCACGAAAATCCTGATAATATAGATTTCTCGTAGGGGCAAGGCGCAATGCCCATTGGTGTCAACTTAACGTGAAAAGTAGCTTAACTGTTGGCTTGACTCACCCGCCTTGAACTAAAGTTCAAGGCTAATAGCTAAAGTCTACTGAAGTAGACTAAAGATTATTGGGTATATTTCAGTCATCTTTAGATGACTTGAGCTATTAGCAAGGAGCTTCAGTTCCTTGTGGGACACGGCTTTTACGTTAAGTTAACGCCTATGGGCATTGCGCCATGCCCCAAAAGAGCGTATTTGTATCATTATTAAAGTGAAATGGTATTACACAAAATTAGACGCTGTAGGGGCAATTCATGAATTGCCCTTACCTGCGTTGTTTGCGTAATTCCTGTACTATTTTCTTGTGGGATGCAGAGAAATCTAAGCTAAAGAAGTCTTAGAGGATGTTTGAAAAGTCCTTCAGCGTGTGTTTCACTACCCTGGCTACCGAGAAACTGCTACGAGAGAATAGGAGTTTTGGGATTTGAGATCCCACCCCTGAGTCGCACTTGAGGCTCAAGCCGACCCTTTTCAAACATCCTCTTAGATTCAAAAAAAAGAAAAATCGGCAGAAAAGCCGATTTTATGCACCTTAAAAAACAGAAATTTTGCATTTTGTTTAATCTAAATTCCTAAGTTGATGTTTCTGATGAAACACCCAGGTAATTTTGTACAATCTGCAAAATGCGCTCTGCTGCATGACCATCCCCAAAGGGATTAATTGCATTTGCCATTGCTTCATAAGCATCTGGATCACTGAGTAACTCAGCAGCATTTGCAAAAATATTCTCACTCGTAGTGCCTACAAGTTTGGCTGTACCGGCTGCAACAGCCTCTGGTCTTTCTGTGGTATCTCTTAAAACTAGTACTGGTTTTCCCAAGCTGGGGGCTTCTTCTTGCAAGCCACCAGAGTCAGTTAGCAAAAGATGCGATCGCCCAATTGCACCCACCAATTCCCCATAATCTAGAGGATCTGTCAAGAAAATTCGGGGATGATTGCCTAAAAGTTCTTGTAACGGAACTCGCACTGTGGGATTGCGGTGTAATGGTAATAGCAAAGCTGTATCAGGAAACTTGTCTAAGATTTGTAAAAAGCCTTGAGCGATCGCTAACAGAGGTTCTCCCCAATTCTCCCGACGATGAACTGTTGCTAACAGAACGCGGTATGAATCCCAGTCTAAACCTGGTACATTACAAACTGCTTGGGTTGCAGCTACATTCAACAATGCATCAATTACCGTGTTACCCGTCATGTGAATTTCACCCAAAACACCAGAACGGTGCAAATTTTCCACAGCCCAAGGAGTCGGCGCAAAGTGCAACTGAGTAATTTGAGAAATCAACCGCCGATTAGCTTCTTCTGGGTAAGGATTTAAGATATCATCAGTTCTTAAACCTGCTTCTACATGACCGATAGGAATTTTTTGATAAAAAGCTGCCAAAGCTGCGGCAAAAGCCGTGGTAGTGTCTCCCTGCACCACCACTAAATCTGGTTTTTTCTCCTTAAATAATGCTTCTAACCCTTGTAAACTACGGCAGGTAATATCATTTAGAGATTGCTGAACCTGCATAATTTCCAAGTCATAATTTGCCTTAATGTTGAACAGTTGCATAACTTGCTCAACCATCTCTCTATGCTGTCCAGTTAGAATTACTTGCGACTCAAAACTTGAAGACTTTTGGAAAACCTGAATCACAGGAGCTAGTTTAATCGCTTCTGGACGAGTACCCAAAATAATGCAAACACGTTTTTGATTAGTCATTAGTCATTAGTCATCTGTCATTTGCCAATGGTTATAGTCAATGCTCTATGGTCAATAGTCAATAGTTAGCAGTCAATCATCACATAAACCATAAATATAAAAGCATAAATCACACAATAAGCATAAAAAAACCCGGCTTAATCGGGAAGATGCACTGTTTATCGAATTTATCTTAGGACTTACGCAAAATATCTCTCAAACTCTCATTTCTCTGTGCCCGGTTATTGAGCGAAGTCGAAATACTGCGCCTGGAGCGGTTCGTTATTCCGTAACTCATGCGTAAGTCCTATATCTGTAATGACTATATCTTGATATCATAAGTTAAATCACAAACAGCATGAAAAAACCCGGCTTAACCGGGCAGACGCACTGTTTGTCATATTCACCTGTAATGACTAGATTTTAATCTCACAAGTTAAAGGGCAAGCAGCGTAAACAGTAGTCTGCATTTGGTCTGCCTCTCCATGCAGCCAGCTTAACCATTTAACTTCACTGGGATGAACTCCTTTAACAGTTAGTACACCCGCAGCCAATACAACTGCCATGACATTAAACATTATTAAAGCGCCTGCTACAAGCAAAACAGCACTAACAGGCATCACAGATTGTAAGATGATCGACAACAGACATCCGACCGTAGCCATCAAGACAACTAGTGGAAAACCGACAACCAACAAACATACTGCTAATGTAAAAGTCCATATTAAAAAGCTTTTAATCATCAACAAGGAGTAGGTCTTTCCTTGATTAGAGCTTTGAGCAGAAACCATGACTTTTCCTCCCAAAAATACACAACGAATTTTAATTTTCAGTCCTATCTCGCTTTTGGCGAGTGAACTAATTTTGTTTCTCAGTGAAATTCAGTATATAAAAACTAATTGGGAAAATGAGCATTTATTTACTAAACTTTACAGTTAATTTTTTATAATTATGAATTAGAAATCAACGTTTATATCTATGTCAAACAACTTGTTTTCTGCATCTGCCTTCAGATATATAAGCTAAAAGGTATAAGCTTTTAACCTTGATCCCCAAGATATTAATCCTATTCTACTTAACATTTCTTATAAAAATCAGTATTGGTTCTCATAATTCATAGATGGGCTGAACAAATGATCTGCTAGTGTTTGTGCTGTTAATTGCTGGCAATTCGTGTCCATGCGTGAGATAAATTTCTCATCTAAGGACTGAGAATATTTATGTTTTGCTTTAAGTATTATAAATTACTGAATAATCTCTGTATTTTCTCTGAAGGAGTTTGAGTCATTATCTGTGTTAAACCAGTGTAGATAGGTTAAATACTTTATCTAAATAATCTGACTAGTGGAATTTCAGGAAAAAAAGATACAAATTGATGTGGATAAAGTGGATTGAACATGGTTCTAAAGTTTCAATCGCCTCCCATCACCACTAAAGCTGGCACTCAAGCACTCTCCAAAAGTCATCAAAGTAAGTGACTTGACTTCTCGTTAATTCAACTTTTTAACTGCCAAATGTGAAGATATATGACACAATCACAGTCTCCATCAAATTCTAACTCTGCTGCTCCCCGTAACCTGCCACCAATGCCACCGCCACCACCCCCAACCTCTAGTACGCCCCGGCAGATGACACAAACACTGGATATGTCAATGGATAGGACTACCAACGTTTCTGTTGCAGGTCATCGTCCGGTTAGTCCACCGCCAATACCTACTTCAGTTCTCCCTAAAAACAGCAGTGCGGGGCCTACTTTAGAGAAGTTAATCAGGCAAGCTTACGATGAGGGATATTCTGACTTGCACTTAGGTGTAGGTGAAGTACCGCGCTTCCGCACCCGAGGAGAAATTCAATCATGGGATTATCCAGAAACAGATAAACAAGCTTTTATGAATTGGTTGCGGGAGGTGATGAGTGAGGCGGAAATTCAGCGCTTTGAAGAACACTTAGAATTTGACGGAGCAACTCAATATGACTTTGCTCGCGTGCGGATTAATGTTTTTGGCACTCTTAGAGGGCCTGCGATGGTGTTGCGCTTGATTCCTCTGAAAATCTTAACTATGGAACAGTTGAGATTACCCCCAGTTTTTCGGGATATTTGCCATCATCACAAAGGTTTAATTTTAGTGACAGGGCCCACTGGTTCTGGTAAGTCCACCACAATGGCGGCGATGGTTGACTACATCAATAAGGAGATGGCCAAGCATATCATCACCATTGAAGACCCGATAGAATTTATCCATCAAAGCCGCAAGTCTTTAGTCAAACAACGAGAAGTGGGAATGCATACCCGGAAATTTGACAACGCTTTGAAAGCAGCTTTGCGGGAAGATCCAGATTTGATTCTGGTGGGGGAAATGCGGGATAAGGAAACAGTTAACACCGCCCTAAAAGCCGCTCAGACTGGTCACTTAGTTATGGGAACCCTGCACACCAATAGCGCTGTCAAAACCATTGAGCGGATTCTCAATCTCTACTCTGGTGATGAACAGGATGCAATGCGGGTGGCAATTTCTGAGTCTTTGGTGGCAGTAATTGCTCAAGGTTTGTGCCGCACAACTGACGGGAAGCGGGCTGCTTTCCACGATGTGCTGATAAATACTGAAGCGATTAAAGAATGGATCAAAGACGGTAAGTATGATGAAATTGGCGAGTTGATGAAACAAGCTAGCTTTGACGGCATGGTTACGATGAATCAGTCGTTGCTCAATCTCTATCAAGACGGTCGCATCACTGAAGAAACTGCTTTGGAAATGTCGCCAACTCCTAACGAAATGGCACAGTTTCTCAGAGGTCGAGTTTAAGATTGGGCATGGGGCATTGGGCATGGAGAAGAGACTTGTTCAATATTCCCCCTTATCCCCCTCATCTCCCGGTTGGTGAGCGAAGTCGAACCACATCTCCCTCATCCCCCTCATCCCCCAATACCGTTCAGTTAAGCCCAAAAATCTTGGTAAAGACGCGAAATTTCGCGTCTCTACAGGTTTAAAATCAGTACCAAAAATCCTTAACTGAACTGTATTGCCTCATCCCCACTCCCAAATATCTTTGTCATCCTGGTTGAGGTTATAGGTAAGGTAAAAGGTAAAAGAGAGAATTTTTTACTTTTAGCTTCTTAACCTCTGTGAATAATTTGACGACAAACAAACTATCTACACCCCAGTTGTTTAAAGGTATTGCCCTATTTACACCTGGAGGAGATTTAATTTACTGCATCGACCCTAGCAAGCAAGGTCGATGGCATTTGCATTTGTGTTCAGCTTTGCAAGAAATCTTAGATTTACCAGAGCCACCGCACTTTTTAGTGCCTTGTTATACTGCAACTATTGACCACTGGTTAGATCCACGCACTCAACAAGTGCGTACTTTTGCTGAAGCTTATCCGGCTGTCATTAGACATCAAGCTTTGCTTAATGCCATTTTTGGCACAGGGGAGTTAGTATGGCAAGCTGCTCCTTGGCAAGAGGGGTTGTGCGATCGCATGGTCTTAACAACTTATCGTTCCTCATTCCCGCAGCTTTGGGAAGATCACGATTTAATTGTCCGTCTAGACCTTTCTGAACCTGTGCCAAAATACCACCAACCAGTAATAGTACAAAAAAAGGAAGCTATTACACAAGGCTATGTTCTGCGATTGTTTGTTGCTGGACATAGCAGTACCACCGAACGCATTCTGCAAAATTTACACGAATTGTTAGAGCGATCGCTGGGACATCCTTATACTCTGAAAGTGATTGATGTTTTAACTCATCCAGAACAAGCAGAACTCAATCAGGTTTCTGCAACTCCTACCCTTGTCAAAGTTTGGCCGCACCCAATTCGGCGAATCGTTGGAGAGTTGGATCATGTAGAAAAGATTTTACAAATGTTAGCTGCTAAGGAAAAATTTTAAGTTTTATAACGAATTGAGGCTTAAAAGTGAAATGCAGAGGTTTCATAGGTAGCTAAAATTATCCAAAGTGAGTTCTTTGGTTCTTTGGAGAGCTAGAGGCATAAACTGAACTTTTGCGATCGCATCACAATTGCTCATGGCTACAGCAATATACAGATAATTATGGACTGACTTAGCAAATTGATCAACTCAAGCGATCGCTTGCAGTACATTCACATATTTGATGGTAACTTTATGGCGATTTTGTTAAATTATCAAATCGGTCAGAACGCATCTGAGTGCCATTTCGCCAAACTTCCACTTTTTCAGGGCTGACTAAATAATAAAAACTACCATTATCTGCTCGATATCTGCCTTTGGCAATATTTAAAGCTGCTATTTTTATAGGCTTGCTAGGGTCTTGTTTCAACTGGCCAATATAAAATAACTGACCATTTTCTTCACAGACTTTTACACGAATACTTGCAGTCTCACCCTCAATCATGGTAACTCCATTGCATTTAATATCAGTGCTAACAGGTGCAAAACCTATTGAAATTGGCTGTGGTGAAACTTGCTTTGCTTCTGGGGGTGCTGGGACTGGATGCTTCTGGTTATCCACTTGGTGAATTCTAGAAGGAGAATTAACACTTGCAGTTAAGGATGTTAACACCCGAAGGGGATCAACTGCTATTCGACCATTTGGATGAACTTCAAAGTGTAGATGAGGCGCTGTACTATTGCCTGTAGATCCCATCTGGGCAATAATTTGACCTTGAATAACCTGTTGACCCTTGTTCACCAACAAACGGCGATTGTGACCATAAACAGTAGTACTGCCATCAAGATGTTTAATAGTTATAGCATTGCCTAATCCCCAATTATCCCAACCTGCTTTGATGACTGTACCAGATGCAGCAGTAACAATAGGAGTTCCAGATGCCCCTGCAATATCAATTCCTTCATGTTGATATTTGCGGAAGCCTTGAGAAATAAACCCTTGAGTCGGCCAGATTAAGTTAGAAGCAGGGATAGGATGCCCAATTGGAGAATCGTCTGCCAACTGTGTTAGGGCAGATGTAGTTGTACTTAATACGGCGGTTAAGGATATTAACGCAATTAGTCCATAAGTGCGATATCGATAAAGGGTAACTTTTTTCATAAATTGAAAGTTTATTCAAACAATAATTCAGATAGTTTCTGATTATTTGCTGTTTCAAGCTGACTCAATAAATATCAGGAAATTTAGCAGATATAACACCTTAGCGCTACAAGTGTAATCTTTTCTCCGTATGCCAGCCACCGACGCATCGAACGGTGGCATACGTTATTGTGATTCTTCCCTTCTGGCTCAGGACTTAGTGTAATTATCAATTACTTTGGCTAAGTCTGGCACTGCTTCTTCTACGTGCTTTTTGGCTGAACCGCGAAGTTTTTCATAGGTTCCTCGCACTATTTGGCGCTTGGCGTTCTTGACTCTAGCATCGGTGACACCGAGGAGCGCGTCTGCCGTCTGAGAGCGATTTGCATTCAGGTATTCAATTGGATCGCCTTTTTGTAAGCCTTGACTCCAGATGGGATCAAGTGCTGTGAAGCACTGTGGTAAAATCTGCTCAACAACATAAGGGATATACCCTGGCTTAACCCCTTTCAGGGCAGCGAAGGCAGTTTTCAAAGCGATGCCACTCATGCCTGACTTGGATGCAAGCTGTCCTTCTATCATGTTGCAACAGTCATCTATGACCATAGCCTTTTTGGTCGGGTTCAAAAGTCCTTCACTCAGTCCCATTTCACTTTTCCTTATCTAAGTACTTAATTTCTATTCGACTAATTTTTTTAGCAAGCAGGAAATTACAGAAAATCGTATCAGAGTTAGAGGATGTTATGGACATCAGGAATATAACTGAATGGTACTAAGTTAAGATACAGCCCTTGCCCTTCTTGACCAGAGGCGGAGCCTCTCTCCTGGGATGCTAAGGTGTACACACAAGTCCGCAGCCATATCTTTATTAATAAATCTCACACTGCGTTTCTATCCCGCCTCGGAATGAATTCCGAGTCTCATAGCCCAAGTCCACTAAGCGTGGACTCAATTCAATGATTAGACCTCTTGCAAAAGTCCCTAACACCCCAATACTGCTCGGATAAGCAGGGGAGGCAGGGGAAGCTCTTGAGGCAGGGGAGGCAAAAACTCAACGCCAGCCTCCATTTCTCCCCCAGCTATTGAACAGCTTGCCTCAACCAAGAAATTCCTTAACCGAGCAGTATTGCCTAACACCCCAGGTCAATATTTAGTCTAAATCAACTGAAAAAGGCGGTAATGAGTCTAAATTTCTAATTAGTTTTGCCATTACTCTGAAAATTTAACGATTGCTCATCATTGACCCAAATAGCTTGCTGAGGCACAGAAATGGAAATTCCGGCCTGGTCTAGGGAAACTTTCAGGCGGCGGCGAAACTCTCGTGCGACATCCCATTGTTTGAGGGGCTGTGTTTTAATCCAGACACGAATAATCAAACCGCGATCGCCAAATTGATCTATTCCCAAAACTTGTGGTGTTTCCAGAATTTGACGCTCCCATTGCGGATCTTTATCCATCTCAAAGCCAATACTTTCAATCAACTTCAAAGCCTTTTCAATATCGGCTTGGTAGGCGATGGGGATCGTTAAATCGGCTCGTGACCAACGGCTAGAAAGATTGGCAACAACTTTAATTTCACTATTGGGAATCGTAATCAAGCGTCCTTCGGAATCCCGCAGTTGGGTCATCCGCAGATTCAGATTTTCTACTAAGCCTCCCACGTCTCCCACAGTAATAACATCGCCTAAAGCGTACTGGTCTTCTAAAATGATCAAGAAACCATTAATCGCATCTTTAATTAAGTTTTGCGAAGCCAGAGACACTGCAACACCAACTAAACTCGCACCCGCTAGCAAAGGAACGATATCTATCCCCAATGACACCAGCGCTAGCAAGAAGCCTACTCCTACGCAGATACCAGTAGCGATGCTTTTAGTCACGCCGGAAAATGTAGAAACTCGCAGTTGCAGCCGTTCAGAACTTTCTGGAGTCAATAAAGCACCACTGCTAATCAGAGTAGTGGTGAAGCGGTCAATTAGGGCATAGATGAGACGGATTGCTACATAAGTTCCCAGGAAGACAACACCTAATCGCAAAGGAAATTGGGCAGCTGTGATAATCCCTACCTGAAATGGTCGTGTGTAGGGAAATAGACCCAAAATAAAGAAACTTCCACCTCCCCAAATTCCGGCTTGAGTTAGCTGAAACAATCGTCTTTTGACTTCTTGAATATGTCGATGTTGCTGTTGATTGAGTTGGGTTGTAATTGGTTGGGCTGCTGAAATTGGGGAGTTTAGGGGGCCTCTGGGGGGTTGGGAGGCAAAGGAGTATAATGCATGGTTTTTGGAACGCCTTTGCCAGCTATATACCCCGCAACTCATCACAATCATTGTCAGTCCAATACCCGCAGCAATTTTGCCTTGGTCGATTAAAAATTGAGCTTGTCTTTCTTGCTTTGCTTGTTGCAAGTCTTCTTGTAAGGATTCTTTGACTTGATTTGCCGATGTCGATATATCTACCTCTCGCAATCCAGCATCCTCAGAAGTGACGGTCATTAGGTATTGGTCGTTGACATAAATTACTGGTAATTGGTTTACTTCCCGAATATCTACCTTGACTGGTGTTTTTGCTGGTGCTTGAAAGTAATTTTGGGCAATTTTCTCCAACTTCTTTTGGATATCTTCTGAACGCTCAGGAAAGTTGCTTCTTGATGCGGCTATCTGAAATAACCGACGACCATCTAAATAAATCCAGCCTGTAACAAGCCGATTATTTGCTTCATTACTCACACTGCTGGGAGATGGTAGCAGCTGCGGTAACAAAGGAATCTGGGCTGTGGCTTTTGGCACAGATACAACAGCTATGGCTATTGAACTAGCGATGCCTACGGCGGTCACTGAGCGCAGCCGAAGTGCGGGCAAAGCCAACGCCAAAAATTGAAAGCGCACTCAAACACCTCCTTGAGTAAAATCTATATAATCACTACTTCAACTATCCTGCGTAATTACTTTGGGTAGATGTACCTATCTAAAGTTGAAGTTTTGCTTTAAGATGATGAAATTTTGATGTTTTTTTGTTATCGTTCTATCTCTAGACAGATGACGACCTACTTAAAATCAGCAAGTAAAGGTTAAAAGGTTTTACTTTTTCCAAAGATAAAACAAAAAGGAAGAACCTGGGGATGAAGTTGACATTATACTGATGAAACGTCAAGCTAGTTTTGAGGACTATTGACTAGTGATTTGCTTTCATAATAAGCAAAAATCAGCAGTGGTAGAATAACCTAGTAGAGTGCGTAAATTTTACGTAACTTTTTTTTTATTTTTTGAGGAAACTTTTGATGACCGCAACTTCTCCCCGATTAAAGCACGAGGTTAAAGACCTCGGCCTAGCTGCCTTGGGTAGACAGCGCATTGAATGGGCTGGACGCGAAATGCCAGTTTTGCGGCAGATCCGCGATCGCTTTGCTATCGAGAAACCCTTCGCTGGTTTACGCCTTGTAGCTTGCGCCCACATTACAACAGAAACAGCACACTTGGCGATCGCTCTGAAAGCCGGTGGTGCAGATGCGCTTTTAATTGCTAGCAATCCCTTATCAACGCAAGATGACGTAGCCGCTAGCCTCGTCTTGGATCATGAAATTCCCGTCTTTGCTCAAAAAGGCGAAGATAACGAAACTTATAACCGCCACGTTCAAATAGCTTTAGATCATCGCCCCAACATCATTGTTGATGACGGTAGCGATGTGGTTGCAACTTTGGTACAACAACGCCAACACCAAATCGCTGATTTGATTGGTAGCACCGAAGAAACCACCACTGGGATTGTGCGGTTACGCGCCATGTTTAGAGAAGGCGTACTCACCTTCCCCGCAGTCAACGTCAACGACGCTGATACCAAGCACTTCTTTGATAATCGCTATGGTACTGGGCAATCAACCCTAGATGGCATTATCCGCGCCACCAATATTTTGTTGGCTGGTAAAAACATTGTCGTCGTCGGTTATGGCTGGTGTGGTAAAGGTACAGCCCTCCGCGCCCGTGGGATGGGTGCTAACGTCATCGTCACCGAAATCGACCCCATCAAGGCAATTGAAGCCGTAATGGATGGCTTCCGCGTCCTGCCAATGGCAGAAGCTGCACCTCAAGGTGATATATTTATCACTGTCACTGGTAATAAGCACGTCGTTCGTGGTGAACACTTCGATGTCATGAAAGACGGTGCGATCGTTTGTAACTCCGGTCACTTTGATTTAGAACTTGATTTGAAATACTTGGCTGGACAAGCTAAGGAAATCAAAGAAGTTCGTCCTTTCACCGAAGAATACAAGTTGAAAAATGGTAAATCAGTAGTCGTTCTCGGACAAGGACGCTTGATTAACCTAGCTGCGGCTGAAGGACACCCCAGCGCAGTTATGGATATGAGTTTTGCCAACCAAGCTTTGGCTTGTGAATTCCTGGTGAAGAATAAAGGTAAGTTAGCTCCTGGTTTGCATTCAATTCCTGTTGAAGTCGATCAAGAAATTGCTCGTTTGAAGTTGCAAGCTATTGGTATCACGATTGATAGCCTAACACCCGATCAAATTGAGTACATCAATTCTTGGACAAGTGGAACTTAATACATTGATTAATTGATTTTTTGGGGGGATAAGCAAAAAGCTTATCCCTTTTTTTGTGTTTCTCTCGCAGAGATGCAGAGGCAGAGAGAGAGCATATAATAGGATAGAGGGCAATACAGTTCAGATAAAACCAAAACACTTGTAGAGACGGCGATTTATCGCGTCTTTTATTCAAAGTGTATTAGAACGGTATGCAATCAAATTATTTGTTTTTCATGTTCAGAAACAGGAGATAGTATTATAGCGTTTCCCGGCAAGCGTGACGTACACTCGTAGGGGCACGGCAGTGCCGTGCCCCTACACCTTGCGATATAATTTTGTACCTCATTTGGGAGCATCCCAATTTTGTCAAAAGCTACAGGACTGACACAAAAACCCTGTACAAACCTCTTTCCTTGGCGCTCTTGGCGTCCTTGGCGGTTCGTTATTTCATTATTGTTCTAAGCCAAAATCCCGTATAAAAATAAACTTGCACATTTGGGATGCTCCCCCTCATTTGAATGGGAACCGCTATAACTACTTTTACCAAGGACTACCAATCATTGTAAACGGAGCCCAATAAAACGGATGGGATAGATTACCAACGACATTCTTCTGCAAATAGTCAGCTATTTCAGGAGAAAGCTCAATATTATTATTGGTAGCAATTAATTTGTTATTCTCTATTTTAACTTTGCCTTGAATCATTGCTATTTGTGCCTGTCGCAATGCTTCTGCTTTAATTGGTACTATTTTTAATTGACTGTAAAAATCTGTCATTAACCCCAAAGTTCCAGCATCAGAAACATACCACAAACTAGCAACAGCAGATTTCACACCAGTTTGTATAGCTAACCCAGCAAAACCTAATTCCGCATTTTCATCTCCAAAAGCTGACTTACAAGCACTTAACACTAACAATTCTACAGGTGGCTGACTCCAGCCTAATTCACGCACTTGATTTAAACGTAATTTCTGATCATACAACTGAATATAGGATTGATTATCTGTGCCAGAAACAAAATCTACGTGAGTCGCCAAATGTATTATGCTAAAAGGATTTTGCTGACGTTTGCTTTTGAGATTATTTAAGGTAAAATTCTTTTCTAAGAGAGATGTACCCTGCCATATTTGGGCAATGGTAGCAACTTCTAAAGGCACAGCCAGTAATGGTTCTTGTTTTTGTTCTTGAGTGAACTTGCTGGCTCCCATTGCCAAAACTCGTGATTTTTTCAAAGAAGCGTAGCTAGTATCAGTCAAACTAAAACTAGGTAACACCGCCAAACTATATTTTTCAATCAAAAACTGTTTCCCATCATGTAGTGCCGCCATCGGGATTGAGCGTAAACCTTCATCCAGAATAAATGCAATATTTGTAATTCCTTGCTTTTGTAGCTCTGCTTCTTGAGGAGCAATTAACCATTTGTATAATTGCTGTGCAGAGGTTAAATAATTGCTAGTACCAGCTTGATTAACATCAGAAATTGTATCGTAAAATTGTTGTGCTACCTGCCTCACTTTAGCTCTAGTTACACCAGTAATTGGTTCAAGAATGGCTTTGCCTTCACCAGTTAAAATCACTAAATCAAGTGTATCTTTATCTCTTGTTGAGCTATCATTACTAGGACTAAATTTAACATAGAAAACAGCTGTTTTGGTATCTGTTTGTTTCTGAATTTGATTGAGTGTGGCTTGTACTTCAGCCACACTCTTAATAGAAGTTGAATTTTCTTGTCCCAGATATTGCTCAAACTTGCGTGTAAGCTGTTCATCTCTAGCTGCAATGATGTTATCTAATGGTACTTGAGGCGTATTATTAATATTGACTATTACTGGATTAGGCTGTGGTACGCTTTTGGAGGTATCAGTATCAGCATCAGGTAATTGTTCGTTAGTGATGATTTGAATATCTTCTTGCCTGTAACTATCTGGTAGAGAAAGATCAGGCGAAATTCTGTTAAAAGGGTTACTAGTAATTGCGCCTGCTGTACCGTTTATAAAAGGATTGCCGACTACAAAACTTCTGATATTGTTGCCACCATGACTAATCCTGATATTCCCAGAACCAAAGCCGCCTGATGTAGAGATGCTGGGAAAAGTGCCGTTTTGATCGAAAAATACACCAGTAGCTCTAAAAAAGTTTTTTGTGCTTACATTTACATCACCACCAAAAGAGCCGCCTTGGGCATTAATATAACTAACTTCGATATCATTATCAGAACTGAGGCTGACTGAACCACCCTCGCCAGCAAAAGAACTGGTATTCACACCTCCTAGCACTAATATCCCTCCAGGAGCTGCTACCGTGATATCCCCACCTTTATCAGAATCAGAGAAATTCGAGTCTAAAGTACCTGTGATAATTACACCATTTGTACTGTTGAGGTTAATCGCTCCCCCTTGAGTGAAAATTTCATTCGTCAAAATATCGCCACCTGCTTGTAAGTTGATAGAAGCATTATCACGGCCTTCAATTGGGCCGAACGCATCAATTCTTCCTTGATCAGCATTAGCTTGAATAGTGACAGGATCAGAGAAAATAAGTGGACTAAAAGTTGTAGTTAACCCACTACCATCTGTGCGACCGATGGTGATGGAATTAAAACCATCAGCTAAAGCGCCAATATCAGATATTGTCAGGTCTAAAGTATCTACTCCACTATCATCGGAGTTGTTAATTGTAATGTTTTGGCTGGGAGTTTTTGGTTGTAATGCTAAATTACCTGTACCAGTCACAGAATCAAACACTGTTCTTCGTCGTAAATCAATTTCATCTGCAATTAAATTTAGATTATTACTACCAGTTGCCAAACTACCGTTAATCTCAATAGTTGCAGTGCCAGCATCTAAAGTAGTGTTACCTAGAAGTTCTGTATTGCCATTCAGGTTGATATCATTATTGTTCGTGCTGATATCTGTAATATTGATCTGGTTGGCTGAGAGAGTAATTGAGGCATTATCTGTGCCTGTAAGTGTGCCAGATATAATAGAACCGTTCAAAGATAGAATTTCCATTGGATCTTTGAAGGAGACACCAGCAGCAATATTTACTGTACCAGTACCATCATTACGTCCAATGGTAATTAAACTAAAGCCATCTTGTAAGGCTGTCAGTTCACTGGTAGTCAAGTCAAAAGTGCTTATGTCACTATCGCTAGTTTGTCCCAGATTAATGTTACGGCTAGGTGTCGATGGTTGTAGTACTAATTCGCCGCTACCTGTGACGGAATTATTACCACCATTAAAGTCTATTTCATTTGCTGTCAGCGTTAGGTTGTTTGCGCCTGCTGCCAAGGTATTATTAACAGCGATCGCACCTGTATTTGCAGTGAAGGTTTTGCTACTATCACCTGTTAAGGTGACGGGACTATTAAATTGAATATTGCCTGTGGTGGTAATGTTATTAGCAACGTTGGTGTTGGCGGCAGTGGCGGTTAAGCTAGTTAATGCGGTTGTGCCACCCACAACACCACCCAAGGTAATATTGCCTGTACCAGCGTTGACGTTTAAGTTACTTGCACCATCAACTGTACTCGTTAAGTCAATATTATTATTATTGGAGTTGAAGGTTTTCGTGTCATCACCTGTTAAGGTGACGGGACTATCAAATTGAATATTGCCTGTGGTGGTAATGTTATTAGCAACGTTGGTGTTGGCGGCAGTGGCGGTTAAGCCAGTTAATGCGGTTGTGCCACCCACAGCACCACCCAAGGTAATGTCATTAGCACTGAGAGTTAAATTCCTGGCTCCATTTATGGTGGAAATAGGTACAAAATTAATGCTGCCACTGCCTGCGTTGATACTGGTGTCAGCAGACAGGTTGACGTTGCCGTTAAGGGTGATGTTGTTATTGTTGCTACTAATTGTGCCTTGGGTATTGAGTTGACCATTGGGTGATTGAATCGTGATTGGATCTAAGAAGCTCAAGCCAGGAGCGAAATTAACACTTCCACTCCCATCATTACGTCCAATGGTAATTAAACTAAAGCCATCTTGTAAGGCTGTCAATTCACTGGTGGTCAAGTCAAAAGTGCTTGTATCACTATCGCTAGCTTGCCCCAGATTAATGTTACGACTAGCTGTCGATGGTTGTAATACTAATTCGCCGCTACCTGTGACGGAGTTATTACCACCATTAAAGTCTATTTCATTTGCTGTCAGCGTTAGGTTGTTAGCGCCTGCTGCCAAGGTATTATTAACAGCGATCGCACCTGTATTTGCATTGAAGATTTTCGTGTCAGCACCTGTTAAGGTGACGGGACTATTAAATTGAATATTGCCTGTGGTAGTAATGTTATTAGCAATGTTGGTGTTGGCGGCAGTGGTGGTTAAGCTAGTTAATGCGGTTGTGCCACCCACAGCACCACTCAAAGTAATATTGCCTGTACCAGCGTTGACGTTTAAGTTACTTGCACCATCAACTGTACTCGTTAAGTCAATATTATTATTATTGGAGTTGAAGATTTTCGTGTCAGCACCTGTTAAGGTGATGGGACTATCAAATTGAATATTGCCTGTGGTAGTAATGTTATTAGCAACGTTAGTGTTGTCGGCAGTGGCGGTTAAGCCAGTTAATGGGGTTGTGCCACCCACAGCACCACCCAAGGTAATGTCACTAGCACTGAGAGTTAAATTACTGGCTCCATTTATGGTGTAAATAGGTACACTAATGCTGCCACTGCCTGCGTTGATAGTGGTGTCAGCAGTCAGGTTGATATTACCGTTGAGGGTAATATTACCACTGCTAGCACTACCAGAAGAATTGATACTGCTACCAGTGTTAATACTGCCGCCTGTTGTGGTGAGGGTAATTGCACCTCCACTATTGCTGTCCGTGGCTGAAGAATTTAGATTACCTGTATTGATGTTACCTGGAGCTTCTAAAGTAATTGGGCCGGACTGGCCTGCTACTGTTGATGAAGTATTGATATTACCAACTGTAATACTTCCAGTTGGTAAGGGACTTGCTGGCAGTGTGAAAGCAGTTGTCTCTTGAGTTGAAGGAAAATTAACAGTAGTAACTCCAGACAAACCAGCCCGTAAAATCACAGCGTTACTCGTTGTCAGGGCTGTGAAATCTGGATCACCAGATAGAATACTACCGCTAATATCTGGCGAAGTGATTGTGATGTTTCCACCTTGAATACCTCCTGTTGTCTCTACCTTCAGTGCTGCACCAGTGTAATCACCAAACTCAACATCTCCATTGGCTCTAATAATCGGATCGTAATAACTAACAAAAGTCCCTGCGCCACCTGACAAGTTGAGAATCTTAAACTGTCCCCCACTAGCAAAGTGAGCATCGCCAGAAATAACACCATCACTGACTAAACTCAGATTGCCACCACTAACAAAGGGTGTCTGTGGATGATTCAGCGCTAGAATATCAATGCTCTGATTTCCCTGAATGTAGAGATTGCCGCCTGCTTGCACCCCAACGCGATTTGTGACGCTATCGCGCACTCGCACTGTATCTCTAGCTAATAGATTTAAATCCCCGGTTGTTGTCAATTGACTCTCTGGCAAGGTCAAGTTATTCGCAGCAGAGAGGGTGGCTGTTTGTGATGTTATTCTTTTTACTACCACATCACCAGAATTGATGGGGATATTAGATGCAGTAAGTTGTACCTGTCCGTTACTGTTGACTGTCAATTCGCTAGTATTATCCAAACCACTACCAGTTAATAGTTGGGGTAAACTAGCAACTGTAATATTACCGGATGTAGCTCCGTTGGTGGGAATCTCTAAACTGATTAAGTTTCCTGTTTGACTGATGCGGAGGAACTTACCACCTTCTACGCTAGCAATCGTCAGGTTGCCATTTGGTGCTGATACTTGACCTGTACTGACAACAGTTCCAGCTACTAAACTCAGGTTTTGATTTGGGTTGGATAATTCTAAGTTGGCTAAATTAATAATGCTACCTGGTTGTTGATTAGCAAAATTAAAGCCTATTGGATTGCCATCTAGGATTGAATAGTTGTTATTACTTAAAGAGTTATAACTTCCATTATTAAAACTAATACCTGTAGCGGTGGTGGCAGTAAAGCTGGCAGGGACGTTTAACATTGCATTAGCACCAAAAACGATACCTGCCGGATTCATTAAAAATAGATTGGCGTTGCTACCTGTAACTTGAATAAGTCCATTAATTAGAGAAAGATCGCCACCAACTACGCGACCTAAAATATTTTGAATGGTGGGATTTGAGAGGAAGTTTGCCGTTTGATTGGCATCTAAATTAAATTTTTGGAAACTGTGAAATAAGTTTGCTCCATTTCCAGAAACAGCGCCGCCACCAATATCAATTAAATTACCATTGGTGTTGACTATGGTTCCTGTGTCGTTATTGTTGGCTGGTGTGATGTTTTGTGCTGTCGTTGGGAGGATCTGGTTGACACTGAATACAGCGATTGCATTTGCCAGTAGTAATAGATTATTTTTTATAGCTTGAGAAGTCATGATAGATGCCTGTATATAAATTTTCTATTTAAACTATTACCACGAAAGTATGAATAATAAGCTGTTCCACAAATAACCTTGCATAATTAGGGCGCTCATGTTGCCCACCCCACAAGAGTTATATTAATTTTGAATATGGAAACTAAGTAAGCGGGGTTGTAAAGACGCGAAATTTCGCGTCTCTACAGGTTTTTGGTAACAAACTAATCAATCAGAACTTATGAGACAGACCACTAGATTAAGTAATGTACAAAATCTTAAGATTAGTTTGTACTGTTCGCGCAGCGTCTCGTAGTGAGGACTTTATTCCTTATAAGAGGACTAAAGTCCTCACTACAAACCTTGAATTATTCACATCGCTCTACTTAGATGTGGTTTAGCTTATTAGGAGTATAAGTCTTGAAAATGCTTAAAGTCTAGTTAAATTTACTAAGAATTTTTGAAAAAAATTACGTGACAAAATTCTTCACTTTGTCAGGATATACAAATATAGGGATATCAGAGTTTTTACCTCATATCCCCAATATATCTATAGGACTTACGGACTTTACAAATGCATCGTGATGTGAGTTACCTATCTTGAGGAAGTTTTCAGCCTTTTCTTAATTATCCTGCGATGCCTACGGCGGTAAACTACGCAAATAGACCATGCTGTAGGGACACAGCATTGCTGTGCCCTTACGAAAGACATGGTTTTAACCTAATATCATATTTAGTATTTCTTGTCAATGCCTAAGTCCTAATCTATTTGACAAGTAGGGGTTTTTAAGATTACCAAAGCTTACCACCCGCAGGAGTGGAAGTATTATTGGGTTTAGGTCTAGGCTGGGTGGAAGTCGGACGGGATGGGGATACTTGAGTGTTTGGGGTGCGTTTCGGTTTTGACTCCGACACAACTTCGATAGCTGATTCGTCTTCTTCTTCTTGAATATTGGTGTTAGGTGGAACTGTTGCAGATGTCCTATTGCCACCTCTTAAGGCAATGGTGTTATTGAAGATCCCCGGTTCAGATTTATCAATACTTATGCCCAGTTTACTCACGGCATTCGGCACTATTCGCAGAAAAGTGCTGATGGGAATACCCAAATTAAAACCTGTTTTACCGGCAACGGTTTGAGAACCACTTTCTTGACTTCTTTCTGAAGTTACTTTGCTTGCGCGAGAGGTTTCTTCTCTATCACCTCTACCATGAATACCTACTAATCGCCCGGACACATCAAATACAGGGCCACCGCTCATACCTGCTCTGGTAACGCTGGTATAAACCAGAGCATATCCTTTATCAACAGCTTGTTCTTTCTCGTCCTCTGCTACTTCTCCATCTAGACGACTAGAAATTAGAGAAGAGGTGAACTGGAAGACACGCCGTTTAATCGCTTCACCAGGGTTAGGAAATCCAGCAATGTACACCCCAGCACCTTCGGTTGTAAAGTCAGAATTACCCACAGTCGCTACATTAAAGTTGCGATCGCTCCGAAATCTAACAATTGCCAAATCTAAACCAGGTAATTTCTGAATATCTTTCTGGGTAGAAATCGCAATTTTTAGCCGCTTTTTCCCTTCTTTGGGTACAGGTGTAACTACTTTATATTCATCATCACTATGCTGGACAACGTGTCCTGCCGTCAGTACAACGTAAACGTTTTTGCCTCGCTCTTGATAGCGCCCAATAATTACCCCTGAACCGGCAGAATTGATGGACGGCTCAATGCGTACCACAGTTGATTTGGCAATATTGGCAACATTAGTTGGCAGTAATGCTTGTTTGGCAAAGGCAGGACTAGCAACAGTCACAATTACGGCCCCAATAAAGCAACTTGGTAAACAATATCGATTAAACATATTCTTTCTCCTTAAACATTAAGTTGATAATTTCACTTGTTAAAAAAGGAACAGAGTGTAATGAAAAAGGGATCTTTGACTCCCATTGGGAACAGTAAATAGAAAAGACTGTTAAAAGTTCTCTATTTGCTGCTTCCCTTTTTTTTTAATGGTGATTACCAAACCCGGCGATAACGAGTTAAGTTATTTGCAGGAATTGGGGTGTCATTTACAGGAGTTGGGGGTTGGGGAGAAACTGGGAAAATTGGGTCAGGTAACTCTGCTCTTGGGTAAACTGCTCCTTGAGCAAATTCAGGGATGCGGCGGAGAAACCTCTCTATGGGAACAGCCCAACTTGATTGCTCAAATTTGGCGCGAATTTTGGCTATTGGAGTAGAACCATCTAGAAAAATGAAGGGATTTCCCCATAGAGGATGTTTGTGTCGGCCATTGATGGCTACTAATTCCCCACGGCGGTTGAGTATGGGGCCGCCACTCATCCCTTTGAAGATGTCGTTACTGTAACCGATTTGATAGCCGCCTTGGAAAGATTGGGGTAGTAAATTTTCGACCTTGCCGATGGTGAATAACCAGCGATTTGAGTCATTGGGAAAACCAGATGCAAAAGTTTCGTCACCAATTTTTAAAGGTGATTGGGCAATTGAGGCGATCGCATAATTCCTCCTACTTTGAAAATTAATAGTTGCTAAATCGTCATCATTAAAATTGTCATTTCTGCTGAGTCGCCCAGAATATGTTCTCCCATCGGGAGTCTGGATGCGATAATTATCACCTATCCTTAAAACATGAGCATTTGTCAGGACAGTGTAAAGCTGTCCTCGACCCTCAATAATAATTCCTGAACCCCAAGTTTCCCCAGCCATAATTTTCACGGTAATTGCCCGACTTTTCGCACGTAAATCGTTAATTGACAATTCCCCTGAAGACTGACTAATCTCTGGAGCAGCAGCGATTCTTTCCTGAACTGTGGAGTACACAGCCTCTGCTGATGAAACAAAACATAGACAGCTGATCGCACTAATTACACTGAATTTAGAAAAACCCATGTTAACCCAGTCAAAATAGTTAAATAACTCCTTTCCATAACATTTACGGTTAGGGAAAGGAGATTCCGTCTATGTTAATAAAAATTATTCTTTTTACCAACTGCCACTTGCAGGTTGTGAGGCAGGCTGACTTCCTGATTTGGGTTGTCTCTCAGAATTTGTCTGAGTATTTGCTGCTTCCTCACCGATTAATTTCTTGACATCAATATAAACACGCTCAGAAGATTCGTTAATTACTGCACCAGATGCACCAGCACGGTTATCAAATAATGTTTGCAAAATAGCAGCTACATTTTGCTTGTTACGACGATTCAAGGTAAATAAAACATTGGATCTGTTGCAAGAACCGCCACTGGTAGTAGCACACACTACGGGTTGTCCATTCACGTAACCAGCAGTGATAAAATCCAACTGACCTGAACTGTAGAAAGAGTTAAATCGCTCTGAAACTTCCAGACATCTCTGCAAAGGACTATAACCTGCCTCGGAAAATTGATTTGTTCTCCAACGCATGATTACTGATCTTCCTTCACCCACAACTGTTGTCAGATTATTGGTGTCGCAGCTAAATGGGCCTGGAGAAGCATAACTAGGTGTACTGAAAACTGCACCTAAACCACTGATAACCGCAATTCCACCCAAAATACTCAAAGATTTACGTAACATAGCTTTTACCTCCAAAAAGGACTAGATTTGAGTTATTTCACATTAAGATTCTTATGAAGAACACAGAACGTATGGTATATTTACGACCGTATTTTCTCCCATAGTTTTATATACTAAACGGATTTGATGAATTTCGGAAAATTTTTAGAAAATCTTCCAAAAAGGTATTTTTTTGTCGGTTTCTCAACTTAAGCGCGTGCAAGTAGCATTGAAACCAAAATGTCCGCTCACGACTAATTACTGTGATAGCGATAAAATTCCTACCTTCTTTAACGCTCAGGGTTAGCGCATCTAAAACCCTATTGAAACGGTAGTTTTGGGGTTCGCCCAAAGCACAAATCAGTTCATAATTACTACACTGAGCCAATTGGTGGGATTGACATGGTTGTTTTCATGTGGTAGTAAATATAAAAAGAAAGCGATTTGACCCATGTTTTTTCAATCATTTATGACGGTTCGTCCTATGTTTGAATGAAAAATTGATATTCAGATAAAGCTTGAAGCTTTTTGTCTGTATCAATAATCTGCAAAATTAGATGCGCTTACCCTGCTTCAACGCCTCATTCTCACCAATTATTTAGGCAATGAGTGCATTTTTCATGTGATAAAAATTGTGATCACAAGAAGAGACATATTTTAGGGCGACGACTCAAACTAAAATAGAGTAAGCATTTTGGACTTAGGCATCATGTAAAAATAAGTTGTACAAAATTCATTTGGAATAGCTTGCTAAATCTAGCTTTCACACAAGTCCTTAGCGTACATTCCTGTTCCATTACTACTCGTGCGCGTTAGTTAAATGACATAAATCTGGAAATTATTTTTATTTATAAGGATTAAAAAATATATTATTTAAGTTCGTAGTGGTTTATTCTGAGAATGTAGTAACTTTGTACGAAAGTTGACAAACTTATAGAAAATTAACTGACTAATAATATATCAATAGACACATTAATATAGAGAGTAATTATTGTATGCCCTGGCCTTTGGAATCAAGAACGTGGTATCTATTTGTGGTTGCTTGCGGGTTTTCTCTGGCAGTTCCATCGCCTAGTTACGCAGATTCATCTACTACATCTGCGTTGTTAGAATCTTCCGCCCAGACGCTGGCGCAAGGAACAAATCCAGCAGGCGATCGCAATCAAGAAAGGTTTCCCCAAGCTGCTCCCAGCCCAGAACCTCTACCACCACAGACCCAACCAGAATTACAACCAACACCAGCCCCAGAAACTACACCACCACCAGAATCTGCAACTATTCAAGTAGAAAAAATCGAAGTTACGGGGAGTACACTATTTAAACCAGAACAATTCAATCCGATTACTCAACCGCTTGTGGGACGTAGTGTAACCCTCGAAGAACTCCAACAAGCATCTGATGCAATTACGCAACTGTATTTAGAGAAAGGTTACATTAACTCTAGAGCAATTTTGGTCAATCCTACCAATCCTGGGAGTGTAGTAGAAATTCGCGTCATTGAAGGTGGAATTGAGCAAATCCAAGTGCAAGGGACAAAACGCCTCAATGCTGATTATGTGCGATCGCGTGTGGCTTTGGGCATTAGTAAACCTTTTTCTACAGCTAAATTAGAAGAGCAATTAAGATTGTTACGAACTGACCCTCTGCTGTCGAATGTCGAAGCCAGTTTGCGACCGGGTACTGGCACGGGTCAAAGTATTGTCGTAGTTAGAGTTACAGAAACTGAACCCTTCAATGCTGCTTTTACAATTGATAATTATTCTCCGCCTGCCGTTGGTTCAGAACGCTTAGGCATCAATGCGAGTTATCGTAATCTCACGGGTATAGGTGATGAATTACTTGCAAGTTATTACCGCACAACTCGTGGAGGGGCAAATCTTTATGATTTCAGCTATCGAGTACCACTCAATCCGATGAATGGGACTTTACAGATAAGAACAGCAATTAATGATAACAAAGTTATTCAAGAACCCTTTGATATTTTTGATATTCAGGGAGAGTCTCAGTTATATGAACTAAGTTATCGCCAGCCGCTAGTGCGAACTCTGAGACATGAATTTGCTTTATCATTAGGTTTTACAATCCAGAATGGTCAAACCTTTACCTTTGCTGGGCCTACACCCTTTGGCTTTGGCCCTGATCAAGATGGTAACAGTCGCACTCGTGTGATTAAATTTGCACAAGATTATCTCCGTCGTGATGCTCAAGGTGCTTGGTTGTTCCGCTCTTTATTTAGCTTGGGAATTGACGCATTAGATGCGACTAAAAATGTTGACCCCATCCCTGATGGTCAATTTTTTAGTTGGTTAGGACAAGTGCAACGAGTCCAACGGTTGAGTAGCAACAACCTTTTAATTGCTCAAGGTGAAATTCAACTGACACCAGATGGTTTATTACCTGCACAGCAATTTGTTATCGGTGGCGGTCAGTCAGTACGTGGTTATCGGCAAAATGTCCGTGCTGGTGATAACGGAGTCAGATTTGCTATAGAAAGCCAGATAACACTTGAAAAAAATGCTAGTGGTAATCCAACTTTACAATTGGCACCATTTTTTAACTTAGGATATGTTTGGAATATACCTGATAACCCTAACAACATCCCCAGGCAAAAATTTTTAGCTGGTATAGGCGTAGGGGTTTTATGGGAACTAATACCACGTCTTAATTTACGTTTAGATTATGGTTTGCCTTTAGTTGAATTAGATGATAGGGGAAACAACGCTCAGGATGATGGCTTTTATTTCAATTTAGGATATCAGCTTTGATACTGATAATATTATTATCCCTATTTGTAAATATTTCATTAATCTCTAAAGAAGCTATTGAAACCGTATTTTCATCGGTATCTGTATCTAAAATACTTAATTGAATTAGCTGTGGTTCTTACCTTTTGTAGCCTTTTTTTTAGAGACTGACGTTTCTTACTAGCTTGAAAATCAGCAAAACATCCGAATTACTGTTTTGACTCCTATCTATAAATTTATAGCGGTTCCCATTCAGATGCGGTACAACATTACATCACGAGGTGTAGGGGCACGGCAGTGCCCATTGGTGTCAACTTAACGTGAAAGCTAGCCTGGAACTAGCTTTTAGATTGTCTCGTTCCCAGTCTCCGACTGGGAATGCCCATCCTTGAGGCTCCGCCTCCCGAACTCGCGGCAGAGCCGCTAAGAGCAGCATTTCCAGCCAGAGGCTGGAAACGAGACTTGAAAAGGGTTTTAGCTTAAGTTGACACGTATGGGCAGTGCCGTGCCCCTACGGGTGTACCTCACGTAAACGAGAACTGCTATAGCAATAAATAATTGATAAAAATCTGGTTTCTTACTAGCTGATGTTCCTAAATATACAACTTGATCATTTTCACATTATCAACGATAAAATCTGGATTCAAAGAGACGGTACAGAATACGGTATAGCCAACGAACTTGTTAACGCTGGTATTCCTAAAAATCAAATTGTTCTCGCTTTTCAACCAGCCGATATCAGATAGTAAGTAGAGCGGCGTGAATAATGAAGAGGTTTGTAGTGAGGACTTTAGTCCTCTTATAAAAACTAAAGTCCTCTCTACGAGACGCTGCGCGTAGCTTGCTTCCCCGCAGGGGTACACTACGAACTAATTTCAAGGTTATTTACATTACTTAATCTAGTTTGTACCAATTCATTTACAAAATAGCATTCGTGATAAACATAGGCTTTTTTCAACATTAAATAATTAGCACTCACTCGCAGCTATGCCTGCGGCGGGCTACGCCTACGCAAACTACACCCTGTAGCAATACTGCTCGGTTAAGAAAATTTGTAGGTTGGATTGAACTTTAGTGTTACCCAACAAAGCCTCGATAATGTTGGGTTTCGTTCCTCAACCCAACCTACATTGGAGTTATTTTTTAGGCTTAACCGAACAGTATTGCACCCTGTAGGGGCAATTCATAAACTGCCCCTACCTGAAAATTAGGGTTTCGGCTATTGTTTGCGTAAGTCCTGTTCACTTTTCGCTGTCCGGCTGAAGACTCGATAGTATAGTGACGTGCTAGTTTCTTTTAAGGGAAACAGCAGATAGGTGAGAGGATTTATTGCCACAATAATATTTCGGAAGTCTCGTCGAGCGAAAAATAAGATAGCACCAGCAACTTGCTGTGCAGACATCACTCCATAAGGATTAAGTTGACTCTTAAACGGGCCAAGAATTAACTTACGAATTACACAATCCCCATCCAAACGCTTGAGGGTAACAATATCTCCTAGCGCTCTTTTGCTGAGTTCATAAAGCGGACTCAGTGCTGGAGAAACCTCAGCCTCAGAAGTATTTACCCAGATTTCCTTGGTTGCTTTTGCTTGTGGCCCTGTTACAGTTGTCAAAAATATATCCATCAACCGCAATGCTGAAAAGGTATTCACCTCATAAGAAGAGTTGATAGCCTCCGATGTGCGGCTGGCGTAGACATTGATTCCGTGGTTAATAATTAAAATATCTACTTTTTCTAAACTATTTCTCAGTTCGGCTTCATTACCCAACTGCCAGGGAACCACTTTCACACCAACTTGCTCTACTAATTTTTCTGGATTAGTGGTTAATGCGACAACTTTTGCATTATTCTTCACAAGTTCAGCCGCTAATGCTTGTCCCAACGCTCCTGATGCTCCGGTTAAAGCGATGGTTTTACCTTTGAGAGACAGTCCTGTACCAAGAATTTTATCCACTAGGGGAAAGACACCACTGTAGTAAGCGTTGACATCATCAAAATGATGCCGCCAATGGTAAGACCGATTCACCCACCAAATGGATGGTATTGTCTCTAAAGGGCCGGGTAGGTGGTTGTAATCTGTATCAATTTTTCCCTGAAAATATCGCACAGACGCACCATACAAGAAGGTGCAACCATAAGCTACTCCCAGCCATAACCCCAGTTGCTGGACAATTAAGGCAATGGCTATCAAGACCACTAGCAGTAGACTCGACTCTAAAATGTCGTGATAAAGCTGGGATTCTTGATAAATTTTCAGCGAAACTATCGATAAATCGCGGCGATAAGCGCTATGGTGTTTGTTGTGCCATTTAGCAAGCCAATTCACTTGGTGACACAAAGCATGGTAACTGTCTCTCAACACCTCAGCGAGTAAAAGTGAGAAGAGTGCCCAACTAGCAAATTGTAAGCTGGCATTTAGCCAAACCCAATTAATTTGTAATGTCTCAATTCCCATCAAGTTTTCAGCTAGCATTTTTATCATATTTGTCTATACTCGTTTTTCTTAATCATTCTTCATGATCTGATAAAAGCGCGTTAAGGTCGAGTCTAGAGCAAATAAAAATCAAAGGGAATAGGGAATGAAGGAGAAATCAATTCAAAATTCAAGAACTTCTACCTTCTTCAAATAGCTCTTTGCCGCAGATGTTGCCCATTAAGCCCTTGCTTAATCCAACTCAGGCATTCATATTCGGATTGGAATAATTTTGGAGCTGCAATATTATTCAATAACTCTGGTGAATAATGGTCATAAAAATATTTGTCTCTTTCTTGGAAAATGATTATCAAATTGTTTCGGTAAATGTAGCGAGACTTAAAACTATCTCTTTGACTAAGAAACTCTAAATTTTGATTAATATGTTCTTTAGCAATATCAATGATATTACTAACACTATTTCCATAGATTGTTGCTGGATTTTCTGCTTTATGAAATTGGCTTGTGTGTCCAACCTCCGATAGCAATTTATACGAATAAATTTCGTAATTATCAAGCTTCCCAAAAATAAATGGAATGATGAGATATCCTTTGTATGAGACTGAATTTTCATAAATAAGACGATTCATCTCAACCTCCTTTGGTGTAACTGCTATCAAAAAATTTGCTGATGTCAAGTAAAAAGGAATATCAAGCTTTAACAAAAAAGTATCTTAACACTAATTATCGCTCTTTTTGTAATTATTAAACATTAGATATTTTGTAAAAGTTAAAAAATTAGAAATTTCATTCTATGGGATTACACCCCCTATTCTTTGCGTTCTGCCTTTCAAGACCATAGACTGAGTTGATTGGGGGGATGCTCAAGGTTATTCCAAGGTAGGGGTGGAACTGGTGTATTACTGTGTTCCAATAGCTGTTGGAAGTGACGGGCTGTGTTGGGCGATCGCGCTTCTATTGGACAATGGACAAAGAAATAAATTCGCACTCCCATTTGCAACCATTGCTGAATCTGCTTTACCCACTCTTCCATAAACGGCTGATTCACTGATAAATTTGGATGAGAAATAAACCGAATCAGAGTAAAAGGTGCTGTGACACTCAATTGCAATGGTAATTTGGGTTTACGCCGTTGCGATCGCAACTGGGGGTCATCATCTCCAGTATAAATGGGGCGCGAGTCTAACAGTACCCGTCCCACACCTAGCTTTTCTAAAAGCGCTGTCAAATTACTTGCATGGGGTTCTCTGAACCAGTCGGGATGCCTAACTTCTAACGCTAGGGGTGCTTCTGTACGCGGCCAAGCTTCCAGAAAGTTGGTCAAATCGTCAAGTAATGCAGGTGCATAACTGGGTGGTAACTGGGCAAATATTGGGCCAAGACGTTTACCTAAAAGGCGCATCCCTTCCAGAAATTTTAATGCAGCCGGAATATAAGGTTTCAGTAATCCTTGATGGGTAATATCTCGCGGTAATTTCAAACAAAATTCAAAACCTGCTGGTGTTTCGGTAGCCCAACGGGTTACAGTTTCTTGGTTAGGTACGGCATAAAAGGTGGTGTTACCTTCTACAGTGGTGAAGCGACGACTGTAGAGATGGAGAAAATCGGCAGTGCGAGTGCCTTGGGGATAGAGTTCGCCCGTCCAACCTTTATATGCCCAAACAGCACAACCAATAAAAAAGTTCACAGTGCCTAAAAGTTTTGAGGTATTATACTCAATTTTACAGGCAGTTTGTAAGGATTGATGAAGCTAGTAGTCTGTCTCATTAATTCTGAAGGGTTATAAAAGTTCGTAGTAAGGACTTAAGTCCTTGATTTGAGCGATAAATCGCTCACTACAAACCCTTCACACTAGTGGTCTGTCAGCTTTAAATTGAGAGGTAAACAAGTTCGTAGTAAGGACTTAAGTCCTTGATTTCTAAGCACGCTTTGTGCTTACTACAAACCCTCAATTTCTACATGATATGAAACAAAGAAATGCAAAAATTGGGAAAAGGGTGGGCTGCTTGCCCACCCTAAACCATTATTTAATTGGTACTACTTTACGGGTGCTTCAGTAGCACTCTTACCAACTAGCATTGCGGTATTTTCGTCGCTTTCGAGGATACCGAATTCAATCAACAACTCTTCTAACTCTTCCATCTCAATGGGGGTGGGGACAGTGAGATTCCTGTTGTCGATAATCTTGGTAGCCAATGTCCGATATTCGTTACTTTGATTGCTGTCAGGTGCATACTCGTTAACAGTCATCCGGCGCAATTCTGCGTGTTGTACAATGTTGTCACGAGGTACGTAGTGAATCATTTGGGTGTTCAAACGTTTTGCCAAGGTTTCGATTAAGTCGATTTCCCGGTCAACGTTACGGCTGTTACAAATCAGACCACCCAAGCGCACGCCGCCAGTGTGAGCATATTTGAGAACACCACGAGCGATGTTGTTAGCTGCATACATCGCCATCATTTCACCAGAGGTAACGATGTAGATTTCTTGTGCCTTACCTTCACGGATAGGCATAGCAAAACCACCGCACACAACGTCACCCAAAACGTCGTAACTTACAAAATCAACGTCTTTGTAAGCACCGTTTTCTTCTAAGAAGTTGATGGCGGTGATAATACCACGACCAGCGCAACCTACACCAGGCTCAGGGCCACCAGATTCTACACAACGTACATCGCGGAAACCGGTCAGCATTACTTCTTCGAGTTCAATATCTTCTACAGCGCCGCGTTCAGCAGCCAATTGAAGAACGCTTGTTTGAGCTTTACTGTGGAGCATCAAACGGGTAGAGTCAGCTTTAGGATCGCAACCAACAATCAGGATGCGTTGACCCATTTCAGCCATTGCTGCTAAGGTGTTTTGGGAAGTGGTAGATTTACCAATACCGCCTTTACCATAGAAAGCTATTTGTCTAATCTTTTGCTCAGTCATGGTTGTGTTTCCTACAATGATTTAGTTGATGAGTCGTAAGCTTGATGTAGTTGTTTTCTCTTGGTGTCGTAGGGAAGTAGAGTCTGTTGTCGTTAAACATTGCATCCTGACAAAAGCAGTTAAAATCAGAACATATTTACTCACGAAGGGATAGAGAAATCTCTATTTTTTAATAACGAAGCCTTTAAAACTTTGACTTCAGCATTGTCAGTTGTTGTAACAGAATCCCAAATGGTTGCTCAAGCCTGAAGAGTGGTTGCAGCAGGAATTAAAATGAACGCAGATTTGTTCCCTGAACCACACAACCAACCAAATTGCAATCCACTCTAAATGGTCGCTGTAACTTCTCTGATTTTGCTAATATCAAGTCGCTAAGAACTTCTATAGCGCTTCTCGTTTCGTGATTGATGCAGCAGGATGAATTTCAGCCCAAAACTGACAGTTACAGGTGCAATTAATGCTTGCACAGGCAACCTCTAACACTCTGGTTGAGATAATATCTGATGAGTTTTGACAATATGGTTAAATTCCTAAAAATTGTGGAACAACACCATATTGCTTGAAGTTTTCCTTCCAAAAGTCAGTAACTGCTTCGACTTAGTTCGCGGTTGAAAATGTTTCTTTCCGCAAAATTAAGTTTGTAAATATTCTGTATTTCTATGGATTTGTCAGGCTGTACTAAGAGTCTTTCTTCCCAGACTCCAAGAGTAATCGCCTTTTGTGGGTAATGCTCTAGCTAGGTTAGCCAACTCTTATTGGCTCATACCCAGATAAATTTCGATTGACTTCAAGTTGTTACAAAGGCTACTATCCTACTCAATCTAGTTTTAGATTTTAGTTACAAAAAGATGTAGCGAAGTGAAGTGGACTTACCAGAGCAAAAAAACTTTCTTGAGCTTGCCTCAAAGTTTCTTGAAGTCTTTTGTGCTTTTACTTTTTTGATTCCTATAAAAACCATAACATACATCTCACTAATTTATTTGTCGAATTTCAATTTATTTATCTATTTGTTAGAAGAATATCCTTAGGATCTTTATTAGCCATAAGTTACGCGTTAATAGGTTACAAGTTAGTGAAATTATTTATCATAGTTAATTTGTGCAGTTAGATACTATTGGGGATTTTATAAAAGTAATTCAAGCTAATGTTCGACAACAAAAACAAATCTTTCTTATTTTTGCGGTCAAAAATTTCGTAATCAAAGTAGAAGAACTCTCAATACGGTTCGGTTAGGCAAGAGACGCGATAAATCGCCGTCTTTACAATTAGCGGCGTGTCATCAAAAAACCTTATCTGAACCGTATTGGAATAACTCTTGCGATCGCACCAAGGATCTAACCCAAGCGATCGCAATCATATTAAAAATTAACTTCTGCTTTCACATTTAGGTGTTTTGTGCAGTCTGTAGCAGCTTCCGCTTTAAGAGTAGGAACTTCTGCTTTGACGTTTCGGTGTTTCGCGCAGTCTGTAGCAGCTTCCGCTTTAAGAGTAGGAACTTCTGCTTTAACGTTTCGGTGTTTCGCGCAGTCTGTAGCAGCTTCCGCTTTAAGAGTAGGAACTTCTGCTTTGACGTTTCGGTGTTTCGCGCAGTCTGTAGCAGCTTCCGCCTTAAAGATAGCTACGAGTATCAGATGGCTAGAGGTATTCGTAAAAGCGATCGCTGTTTGTCTTTTAGCCAAAATAAATATTTTGACTCAAACATTTAATAAAAGCGATGCCTACAACGGTAAACTACGCCCTTAACTAAAATTTAAGCTGCACAAAAAATTGGGGCAGGTTTGGAACCCGCCCCGATCGCTTCTGATATACTGCGCCCAACGGCTGTTGCTACAGGCTTTAAACTATCAACTAAATGCACCATATTTTCTAAAGAAAGTGCTTGACGGGCATCAGAAACAGATTTTTCTGGTTCTGGGTGACATTCAATAATTAATCCATCAGCACCGCAAGCGATCGCAGCCCTAGCCACAGGTGCAACCAACTCCCGTTTCCCAACGGCATGGGAAGGATCTACAATCACAGGCAGATGAGTTATTTGTTTGAGTGCTGCCACTGCTGCTAAATCTAGAACGTTGCGGGTGTAATCATCGAAACTGCGGATACCTCTTTCGCACAACACCACATCAGGATTCCCGTGGCTAAGAATATATTCAGCAGCCATAACGAATTCTTCAATTGTCGCTGCTAACCCACGCTTGAGCAGTATTGGTTTACCAGCTTGTCCCAAAGCTTTGAGCAAGTCGAAGTTTTGCATATTGCGACTACCAACTTGAAGCATATCAGCGTGGGCGGCAACTACTTCAATTTGAGAAATTGACATAACTTCGGTGACAACCGGCATATTGTAATGCGATCGCACCCTTGCCAAAATTTCCAATCCTTCTTCTCCCATACCCTGGAAAGCGTAGGGAGATGTGCGGGGTTTGTAGACACCGCCACGCAACCCCTGTACTGATGTAGTAGATAGCTTTTGGGCGACTATCTCCATTTGTTCTAAGCTTTCAACAGTGCAGGGGCCGCCGATAATTACCAGTTCTTCGCCCCCGAAAGCGACTTTTTCGGAAATTTTAACGATTGTCTGGTGGTTTGGATGAGATTGTGCGGCAAGTTTGGCGTTAATCATGGTTTCGTTCTCCTAAAAATTGAGTATTGGATTTTGCGGATAATAAAAAAGCCCGAAACCTTTGAAGAGTTCCGGGCGCGTTCTGATTCATTGGCATGACGCTATTTACCCGGAATTTAGTCTGGGCCAAAAATAAAAGCCATAAAACCAGCTATTCAAATAAGTCATGACAATGAAATTCTCCTTAAAACAACAAAAACCGCAGAGTTCGCTCTGCGGTTCACCGGGCGGTTTCCATTAGGAAACTCGATTCACTCCCGGTGAACCACCCTATACCAAAAATAAAAGTAGGAATTTGTGTTAAGCATTTGCGGCACTTTTACTGGAAAACTTAATAAATATACCTATTTCAACTAACATTAACAGGAAGAGTAAGCGGTGTCAAGACCCCACAAACCATAAAAAAGCGATAGACTCAGTAAAAATGTGGGAGTGAATCAGAGGCAAGGGAGTAGGGAGCAGAGGGGAAAGAGGTAATTTTTGATCGTAAGTTCAAGGGTTTAAGACCCCTACCTCTACATACTCTACATAATATAGATATAGCACCAGTTTCAGTTGGGATTTAAATCCCCGTCTCAAATGTCTAAAATGTTTGAATTTTGAATGCGTGAATTGTTAATCTCCCCCTGCCCCCTGCCCCCTGCCCCCCTGCTTCTTTATCTTAGGATCATTCAGTTTGATTATGCCTAGTTCCAAAATCTTAGCCCAATCTTTCGACTATTATGGAGTTTACCCCTGCCCAGTCTGTCGGATAGGTAAGATTTCTCACATGCCAATGATGGAAGCTATGGCTTGTGACTTTTGTCAAGAGATTTTTACAGTCAACTTAGAACTAGAGCAAATCAAAATGCCTTCTAGACAACCACCCTTAATTTGGCGTTGGAATGGGTTTAGTTGGACAGAAGGCCAGTTGGAAGGTGTGGAATTAGGTTGGGGTTATGGACTAGCAGCAGCAGTTTTTGTAATTCTTCCCACTTCTTTAATTGGCATAGTAGCTTACTATTTTCCTGCTAATCTCAAAGAACCCATTACCTGGACGCCATATATTTGGACGATATTAACTTTCTTGTCACATTTATCAATTATTGTTTGGATTGTGATTGAAATTTATCAGATTCCAGTTGCAGCATATTTGAGAGCGATCGCTCGATGGAGAAATGGGGAGATGGGGAGATGAGCAGGAGAAGAAGCAGGGGAGCAGGGGGCAGGGTGCAGAGGAGAGAATAAAAAATTACCTCTTTCCCCTCTGCCCCCCGCACCCCGCCCCTCTGCCTCTTTTCAATGCCCAATGCCCAATGATTAATAACAAATGATGCAGCGAATAGATTGCTCCATCACTCATAATTAAGTTGATTGTCCACCAAAATATCGTATGAGCGATCTGGAGCACTACTATAGAGTTTTGGAATTAGAGCCTGGGGCAACACTTGAGGAAGTGAACCAGGCTTACAAAGATTTAGTCTTTGTTTGGCATCCCGATCGCATTCCCAAAGACAATCTCCGTTTACAGCAGAAAGCACAAGACAAGCTGAAAGCCATAAATGAAGCTCGTGAAAAATTGCGTTCTCTAAAAACCAAACATCAAACCACACATCACTCACCACCACCTCAACAGGAAAAACCATCTCAAACAACCCAAAAACCATACTCACCGCCACCTCAACAGGAAAAACCATCTCAAACAACCCAAAAACCACCAAAGCAAAACTCAGACTTGAGTGGCAAAGATTACAGTCGGGCAAATTTGAGCAATAAAGACTTATCTGGCAGAAATCTGAGTTATGCCAATTTGAGCGGCGCTAATCTCAGCGATACTTTTATGCACAAAGTCAACCTCAGAGGAGCGAATTTATCTGAAGCAAATTTATTTCGGGCAAACCTACTTTTAGCGGATCTTAGAGAGGCGAATTTACGCGCTGCTAATTTGATTGGAGCGGATCTCAGTGGAGCCGACTTGCGAGGAGCCGACTTAACGGGAGCGCGGATTCGTTCTGGTGAGCGCCTTCTGGTTAAACTAGTTGGTACTAACTTAGCAGGGGCAATTATGCCTGATGGTTCAATTTTTCAATAGCTGAGGCTGCGCTATGACACAGAGTTTACTAATCAAGCTGAAGCTGAGATTTATGATTTGTTACTAAGGGCTGGCCCCTTACGCGGCGGAGAAATTCACCAAACTTTACACATGGGCTAATGGCACTAAGAAAAGGCGAAAGGCTTGTTTCCTAAAAGCTTTTTCTAGACTGGTTTTTACGTTAAGTTGACACGTAGGGGCAGTGCCGTGCCCCTACGAGTGTACTGTAAGAATTATGAATTACGGATTTTTAAAGAGCGGTGTTTGTAACGGACTATGCATAGTAGAACAACTAGCAATAAAAGCGCTTTGATCATTGATGGCTCCACTACCCTCTTCACTTCCGTAGGGGTTTTAGGAGTAACATTACACGGAATCTCAATAATCTGTGTGTGATCAGAACCATTACCACTAGGAGTCAGATCGCATTCGCCTGTGTTAGTGAGAGACAAAGGTGGATTTCCTGAAGGAACAGATGAAACAGATGCTTGAGCTGAAGAACTATCGCCATTTAGTAGTAGAAGCAGAATTAAAGCAAGACCCCCAATTCCGAATATTGGCCAGAGTGGAAAGGAATCAGGACTGTCTTGTACTAAAACATCTCCTGCAGAGGCAGGGGAAGTATCGAGGGCCATTACTTCTCCATCCAACGCTAGGGGATTATCACTCAGCAATATATCTCCTGGGATATCTTCTCCCAATATCTGACTAAATTCCTGTGGAATCGCGTTAATGGGACGTCCGAGTTCCCCACCATTTTCAGAGTATGGAAAGGATAGTACTTCAAAAATCCTCTGTTGGAGTTGGTTTGGATTTCCAGAATTCAACGCATTCAAGCCTGTAGAGATTTTATTGAAATAGAAATTCGTCATCTCTGGCGACAGACCTAAAGACTGAATCTGCTCCTTAATATTGGGAATTTTTGAGGCTTCCTCAAAGAGTAGTCGTCCGTATGACAACTTCAAGTCTAGTAATCCATTACGGAGACTAACCGAGTTATTGGTTCCTGAGTATGGTGACCAGTAGAACTGCTTGGTTACAAGTCCGAGTCCTTCTACTGGATTGCGACCAACAGGTTGTCCAAGAAGGTATTGAGAACTATCCATGATTGCGGGGGATTGGTTTCTCCAAAATGAGGCGTAAGGCACTTCAGAGAGATTGGGATTGTTACCGTAAAAGTTAGCAAAATTCTGGAAGTTTTCTTCCCCACCAGCTGCTCGGATTAAGAGGTTTTGATAGCTAGTCCCCTCCTTTGAATCTAGTAATCGCTGGATTACCGATCCAGTTTTATTGCAGGTCAGACCAAATCCCACATCACATCCAGGAATGACTCGCATCTGGCTCAGGTTCTGGTTATTAATTTGGTACTGGAGATACTCATACTCCAGTCCTGGTTGAATACCATAGCGTCCAATATTGAGCTGTGCAAAACTAGACTGACACGTAGTGAGTACTACTGCAACAGATGAGAATAGGATGGTCGCAAACCGAACGCCTTTCTCTACGAAACGCTCCGCGTAGCGTCCCGCTCTTAAGTGGTACGGCATTGCAATTCTTTGAACGATTGATTTAGGCAAGATGCACCTCCACTAAATGACAGCAATTTCATTGGTTGTTCACGTCCCTCTTTCAGTCCGTGGGGTTGATATTAATAGCTCTATAAATCGAATGGCACTAAGTTGAATAGCACTAAATTAAGATACAGCCCTTGCCCTGACTGGTTCCTCTTTCTTGACGAGAGGCAGCAGCCCATTCTGAATAGAATGGCACGCTTGTAAAGCCCAAAGGCTTGTTTAGCCTCGTTCCCAGCCTCCAGGCTGGGAATGTATTCTCATAGGCTCTGCCTCTGGTCAAGCTACTGGAGGCGGAGCCTAAGAGAATGGGTTCCCAGCCTGGAGGCTCTTAACCAGTCAGGGTAAGGGCTGTATCTTTTCTTAGTGCCATTCCATTCTGAATACATTCCCAGTCTTAAGACTCTTAACGAGACTACACAAGCCTTTGGGCTTTACAAGCGTGCCATTCCTCTATAAATCCAATAGGTCGCAGCAATACCGCAGACTCACCGAGTCTGCAAACAGCATTCCTATCCTTGGTAGCTACGATTAGGGATTGGGAGAAAATTTCTTTACGAGTTGAGTGAGGTTTGAATCCCCATCTATACCCATTTCACTCCCCACTCCCTAATTCATTCAACTCTTAGGTAGAGAAATATTGATCGTGATTCCGGTACCTTTGAGATTTCCTGATGAGAGGGTGTGATATAAGACCAATCCCCGGTTTGGTTGGTCGAAAAGAAACCCACGACGTGTGGGTTTGATCTTGCCTTCTTTTACTAAGGAGACAAAGGCTTCTAAATATCTATGTATACCTTGACGGTTCTCTGGACTAGTATTCGTATGACGCTTAATCAGAATCATAAAGAAGTCCAAACTACGATTTTCCTGTCCCTGAATCAGACTGCCCTCATCTAGGAAAGAACTTGCTATGAGCCTGTCATCAACTTGTTTAACCTTAAATAGGGTAAAGTAACGCCCTTCTTTTTTAGGATCGTTCGCATAACAGATCCAAGAACCCTCTTGATTTTGTATAAAACCCTGTTCAGCAAGGTAAGAAAGCAAAGAATTACTTGCCTTGGTTTGTACGGGAGGTAATAAATTATCAATAGGATCTATTGAGCAAATCTTCTGCGTTGTTTTCCGTAGAGAAGCAGCCAGAGTCTCCTGAGTATAGACTTGCAGGGGCTTGTCATTAGCCATTGCCATAGTAGACATCGCAGCGATCGCAGATATTTGGAGAGCGATCGCTCCAAACAAACTAACAATGATATTCATGTTTTTCCTGTTACTGTTGCTGATGTTGGTAATAATCGAGTCGTTACTAAATCAAGATTGATCTAGCAGTCCTAAATCATTTGTTAAATTTAAGTGTTTGCCTCATTTGGTCGAGGTTGCTTAAGTTTTCAGCGATGAAATAGGGCTTTTATATAGGTAAATAACCACAAAGAGAAATCAATATCTAAATAAAACACACAATACTAATGTCTCATTGACAATACAAATTTGGCTTTTCGATATTTTTACATATACGAAAAACAACTGACTTATTGTCAAAAACTTTCTATTTACTCTTGTCTAATTTTTTGCCTATTTAAGAGAGTTTTAGACCTTTTTAGTAGCTTTAATGATTTCTAAAAGAGGACTTTATGAGTTATTAAGTACCTTGTATAAGCAGAATTTCAAAAGCTCTGTGCTTTGCACGGTGGCGCTTTTGCGGATTTACTTTGTGGGTTGAATAATTTTTGTTTTTTGGAGGTAGCACACCTAACTAGCTGTTCCAGCATATTTGCAAATTGATGTATAAAATAATATCTCCTAACAGTAAAATAATATTACCATGAGCTTGAGACGTGCAACACTATTGTGGACAGTTGTCAAAGTTGTACACTGTGATTTGTAACTACCTCTTGATTAAATTTCATGGCAAATAGCTAATAATCAAAATCAATTTACTTATACATCACTAGCACTGCAAGGCGGAAGTCACGCATTCACGCATTCACGCATAATTTTATTCCGAGCTTCTTGCGCCATAAGAAAATGGTATGTTTATTTCTGCCGTGCTGTACTATATTTGAAAATATAGTAGTTTTGCTCTTAAGTTAGCAAAGACATGTTCTAAATATAACTATTTTATCAATAAAAATACGTAATAAATATATCTGAATTATCGCCGGATAAGCCTGATTTTCTGGACTTTAAGCTACAAGCGATCGCATCAAAGAAAGTTCAATTAGATTACTAAGTATAAAATTTCCTATTTAGCAAGTTGTTGTTGCTATAGACCTTAGGGAACTCCAAAAAATAAATTATTCCACATTCAAGTCGTTGACTGTTGACTGTTGACTGTTGACTGTTGACTGAAAACTCGTGAACCGTCAACGGTCAACGGTCAACAGTGAACAATAGCAATGGAATATTTTTTTACTTGGAAGTCCCTTATAAGCGTCTAAGGCTCAGATTTCCAAATTGGAAAATTAAGTAGACCTATATATATATTGTTCTCACAACGAAAGAGTATCTCTTTAAATTTGCCCTGTAGATAGAGGAATATGCTGATAAAACTTGGTATATTTAGACGTTTTAGCGGTAACAAGCTTTGACTACAATTAAGATATTAACTTGGTATTTTTACAACCCTTGGCAGCATGAATGTGGAATTTTTTAACAGGATTCCTTTGATGCCTTTAATATTACTATGGCTGGCTTACACTCTCCTGGGATGGTATCTTGCTGCTAATCATATTATTTGGTTAGTAGGAGCTTTTGTCGCTGCTATGGTTATAGCTGTAGTGCGAAAGAGCATTTCTTGGTTAGAGCGTTTAGTTGAATTTGGCTCTCAAACCTTAGTTGTTATATTATTTTTAAGTATATCAATTGCTTTAGTAGCAACTTGGTCACTATTATTAAGGCTTTTTCTCATACCCCTAGCAACTACGCTTTTAGCTGATTTGGAAATGCGCTTTTCTAGCTTCAATAAGCATGATTCATTTTGGGTTTTAACAGTCATAGCAATATTAGGTTTGGTAATGGGCGAATTGATAGATATTTTACTTTTTCCCAGTACCAGATACTAAAAGAGTAAGGGTAAAAAAATATTTTTGTTATTTATTACATAAGGGCGCCCATCTGTGCGACATTAGTTAATCTGAAGTTTTAAGCGATCGCTGTCATTAGCTATTTGATAAAATAAAGCACGATTAGCTACTATTAGTCAATCATTCTCTAGGTTACTATAAAATCTCACTCACGGAAGACGTTTTATTGAGTCAGATTTTCTAGCCTATTAACAGAATTAAGACAAGCTAACAATGTAAATACTTCTGAAAAAAATCGGAGGTAGGTGGGGGGATTTGGGCCTTAACAGGGAACTGCGACATAGTTCCTTGTTTCACATTAATTTGCCATTATTTTGAGAAGCATAGATGTTGTCTAACACGAGAAATGGAAGCGATCGCTGTAGGGAGATTGCTCTGAATGTGGCAAGATGGATATTACCGTTTGAAAGCATATCACTGATGATTGTCATTTTTGAGTCACATTTATTTTGAACCATAGAGATATAGCTAAAACAGTGCAAAAGAAAGATGAAACAAAGCGGCGATCTCCCACTCAAAACTAATAAGGAGTAATGTGAGTAGACGTAAAGACTACAATTTGCTTCAGCAGTCAGAAACAACAGAAGTAGCAGCACCTAAGCCATCCTTAAGATTACCAGACGCAGTGGCTCTGATTGTCGGTATTGTTATTGGGGCAGGGATTTTTGAAACCCCGGCTCTAGTTGCAAGTCAAGCAGGTAGTAATATTGCTGTACTACTTCTTTGGTTAATTGGTGGTTTGGTATCTCTGGTAGGAGCGCTGTGCTATGCAGAGTTAGCCACTGTCTATCCCGATGTTGGTGGTGCTTACTATTATTTGAAACGTGCATTCGGGCACAGAGTCGCCTTTTTATTTGCCTGGGCGCGGATGACAGTGATTCAAACTGGTTCTATTGCTTTGTTGGCATTTGTTTTTGGCGATTATGTTTCTCAGATATGGCGGCTAGGAACGTTTTCGTCTTCTATCTATGCAGCCATAGCGATCGCACTTTTAACTGCTTTGAACATCATCGGTTTGCAGCAGGGTAAGTGGACACAAAACTTGCTCAGTGCTGCGAAAGTTCTGGGTTTATTACTGGTAGTAATTCTTGGGCTTACCGCCATTCCTAATTCTGCTGTTGCCGCCCCTGTGGAAGCTGCATCATCAGGAACGTGGGGATTGGCGATGGTGTTTGTGCTGCTCTCTTACGGCGGTTGGAATGAAGCGGCTTACATCTCGGCAGAAATTCAGGATGGACGACGTAATATTGTGCGATCGCTAATGTGGAGTATTGGCATCATCACTGCTATTTACTTACTCATCAATCTGGCTTACCTGCGGGGATTGGGATTAGCAAACATGGCCCAGTCGGAAGCAGTAGCCGCAGATTTAATGCGCTCTCTTTGGGGCGAACCGGGAGCCTTGTTTATCAGTGTATTGATTGCGATCGCTACTTTAGGAGCAACCAACGCCACAATTTTTACCGGAGCGCGTACCAATTTCGCACTGGGACAGGATTTTTCGCTATTTGGTTTTATGGGGCGCTGGCAACAACGTCCTAGTAGTCCTACCCATGCCTTATTAATGCAAGCTGCGATCGCCTTAGCACTGGTTTTTTTAGGCACGCTCACTCGCAAAGGCTTTCAAACAATGGTGGATTACACCGCCCCGATATTTTGGTTGTTCTTCTTGCTTTCCGGGATATCACTGCTAGTATTGCGAATCCGTGAACCCAACATAGTGCGCCCATTCCGTGTACCATTTTATCCTTTCACACCATTACTCTTTTGTGCCGTTTGCGCTTACTTGCTTTATTCCAGCTTGGTTTATACAGGTGTGGGAGCAATTGCAGGTGTTTTAGTTGTGGCAGCAGGTATCCCCCTGTTGTTCTGGAATAACTATCGCCAAGGTCGGACTTAATACAATTTTGGACTTCGACTTCGCTCAGTCGAGCGATTTTGGATTGTGCAACCTAAACCTCAGACTATAAGCAATTCAAAATTCTATGACTATCAGTTGTTTTACTAACTACTGACCACAAGCTACTCAATCAAGGAGAAAATTGATGAACTTCAAAAAAATTCTGTTTTTATTGGTTACAGGCGTTAGTATTACCAGCTTGGGAATTGCTGGATGTGCGCCGCAACAGCAAGATTTGGAAGCCGGGACACAACCTTCTACTTTAACAGGTCAGACCGAAACCGAAACACCAGTTACGACAACAACTCAAACACAAGAACGCCCCGGCGATGTTCCTTATGTACCTACACCACAGCCAGTGGTAGATGCAATGTTGAAAGTGGCAAAAGTGGGTAAGACTGATATGCTTTACGACCTTGGTAGCGGTGATGGCAGAATTGTTAATACTGCGGCACAAAAGTTTGGTACGCAGGGTGTCGGCATAGATATTGACCCCCAACGCGTCAAAGAAGCTAATGAGAATGCCCAGAAGGCAGGAGTAACCGATCGCGTGAAGTTTGTCCAACAAGACTTGTTCAACACTGACTTTAGTAAAGCAACAGTAGTTACACTTTACTTGCTGCCTGAAATCAACCTCAAACTTCGCCCCAAGCTATTGAGTGAACTCAAACCTGGTACTCGCATTGTCTCCCATGCCTTCGATATGGGCGACTGGAAACCAGATCAGACGCTGACTGTAGAGGGCAAAACTATTTACTATTGGGTAGTTCCTGAAAAAGTGCCAGCGAATTTGCGCTAGGGACTAATACCGAATGGCACTAAGATAAGTCCAAAGTCTTGTGTTGCCTCGTTCCCAGGCTCCAGCCTGGGAACCCATTCTGGGAGGCTCCGCCTCTCGTCAAGAAAGAGGAGGCAGAGCAGCCCATTTGGAATACATTCCCAGTCTTCAGACTTTTTAAATTCCCTCTATTGGGGGTTGACAATAGCAACTTTAATACTCAAAAGAATAATCTAAAATCCAAAATTTTTTGACTGTTGCAAATTCAAGTAAGGGCAGAAAATATGATAGGGTTAAAAGGAAAGAATGCTTTAATTACAGGTGCAACTTCAGGTATTGGTCAAGCGATCGCTATCAGACTCGCCGAAGAAGGGTGCAACATCGCCATCAATTACCGCAAAAGCCCTGAAGGCGCGGCAGACACGGAAGAGATGGCACTACAAAAAGCCTGCGGAAATATCGAAAATTGTGGTGTGAAGTCGCTACTGGTTCAAGGAGATGTCTCCCAAGAATCAGACATTGTTGAGATGGTCAACACCGTAGTAAAGGAATTTGGCAGTTTAGATATTCTAGTTAACAATGCTGGCATTCAAATAGAAAGTCCGTCTCACGAAGTTACCACAGCAGACTTTGACCGAGTAATTGCAGTTAACCTCCGGGGTGCGTATCTCTGCGCTCGTGAAACTATTAAACACCTCCTGTCTGCTAATCGTCCGGGGGTGATTATTAATATTTCCAGCGTTCACGAAATTATTCCGCGACCGATGTATATCAGTTATTCCATTAGCAAAGGCGGTATGGAAAACCTGACCAAAACTTTAGCATTGGAATATGCAAGCCTTGGTATTCGTGTCAACGCTATTGCCCCCGGAGCAACAGTCACGCCAATAAATCAAGCCTGGATAGACGATCCTGAAAAAAAGGCGATCGTGGAAAGTCACATCCCAATGGGGCGTGCTGGCTCCTCGGAGGAGATGGCAGCCGCAGTAGCTTTTTTAGCTTCGGATGAAGCCGCCTATATCACCGGACAAACCCTATTCATAGATGGTGGATTGACTCTGTATGCTGACTTCCGAGAAAGCTGGTCAGCTTGAAAAAGAGGCAAGGCTTGCGTACTTTCCACAATTAAGCCGATACATACCATTAGTGGAATTAAACGCCCATGACTAGCGCCATTGATCAAAACAGTCTCCTGGAAGCAGAAGCCTGGGAATTGTTGGAAGAGTCGATAATTTATTACCAGGGAAAACCCATTGGTACTGTAGCCGCCAGAGATGCGGAGGCGGATGCACTCAATTATGACCAGTGTTTCCTCCGCGATTTTGTCCCTTCTGCCTTGGTGTTTCTCATGCACGGCAAAGCAGAGATTGTGCGTAATTTCTTAGTAGAAACACTGAAATTACAAAGTCATGAAAAGCAGATAGATTGCTTTGAACCAGGAGCGGGATTAATGCCTGCAAGTTTCAAAGTACATTCTAATGGGAATGAGGAATTTTTGGTCGCTGATTTTGGTGAACTGGCGATCGCTCGTGTTCCCCCAATTGATTCTTGTATGTGGTGGATTCTCTTGCTACGCGCTTATGAAAAAACTACAGGCGATTTGACTCTAGCGCGTCAGCCAGATTTTCAAGCAGGAATCAAGTTAATTTTGGATCTTTGCTTGGTACATCGCTTTTCTATGTACCCAACAATGTTAGTTCCCGATGGCGCGTTTATGATTGACCGTCGTATGGGAGTCTACGAACATCCTCTAGAAATTCAGGTGTTATTCTATGCATCCCTCAGGGCTGCTACTGAATTGCTTTTACCAGATGGGGATGGCGATAGCTACATTGGCAAAGTCAATAGGCGATTGGGATCTTTGAAATATCATATCCGCAACTATTATTGGCTAGACCTGAAGCGATTGGGGGAAATCTATCGTTACAAAGATAACGAATTTGGTAAAGAAATTGTTAATAAATTCAACATCAACTCAGAATCAATCCCCAGTTGGTTGACCGAGTGGTTGCCCGAAACTGGAGGATATTTAGCCGGAAATCTGGGGCCTGGACGGATAGATTTTCGCTTTTTTACTCTGGGAAATCTGATGGCAATCTTAACTTCCTTAGCAAGCGAAAAAGAATCTCAAAGCATTATGAATTTATTTGCCCAACGTTGGCAAGACTTGATCGGCTATATGCCTGTTAAAATTTGTTTTCCAGCAATGGATGGTTTAGAGTGGAGAATTGTTACAGGATGTGATTCTAAGAACAGGGCTTGGTCTTATCACAACGGCGGTAACTGGCCCGTTTTGCTGTGGTTATTTACCGCAGCAGCATTGAAAGCAGGTAGAACAGAACTTGCCCAAGCAGCTGTAGCCATTGCCGAAAGGCGTTTATTTAAAGATAAATTCCCTGAATACTACGATGGCAACAATGGCCGTTTGATTGGCAAAGAAGCTAGAATTTATCAAACTTGGAGCATTGCCGGCTTGCTAGCAGCCAAAAAGTTCGTAGAAAATCCAGAGTACTTGGAATTAATCAGCTTTGCAGAAGGACTTGAAGTCCCAGGCTGTAGCCTGTAGGTACTGATTGCCCCGCAAGGCTCTAAAGAAAATATGTGATTTAGCTGTGTGATTATATAGGGTGTCTCTGGGTAAAATCCTGATCAACAGATCGAGCGATCGCACAGCCTCTTTTCTACCAAAGCCTGAGCAATGAGCTACCCTCTGTCTAAATCCCCTTCTCAAATACCCGATAACTGATACACTATATAGTAAGAGGTATCTGAAGTGTCATACTTAGTAATATCACCAGATAGTCTTTGCATAATTAACACGTTTTAACGTGTATGAACCATGAAAAATACTTCAGATTTAATTTCAGAATTTGAACAACTATTCAGACAAAAATTGCAACTAAATAATTGTAAACTTAGAAAGAAAAGACAAGAGAATAATTATGAAATTATTACTCCAGCTAAAGACATTTTTTTGATGTATTGGTCGGAATTCCCAGACGTTAACTTAATATATCAAGCTGTAGGGGTACGCACTCAGCAGACTAGTGTTTATGAACGAGCTATCCGCTCTCACATTAGTTCTAGTCTGAGTAGTATTCAGGAGAATCCTAGCTCTGAATCACCATTATTGGTGAACTAACTAATACTCAGATAACATACAGAATATTTACTAAGCTCTCGCCAGTTTTTATCATATAACTGACGAGAGTTGATCACCGAAAATCTGTTGATCAAGAGATAAAAATGCAATCCGAAAAAAATCAAGATCAGCTAGATTATAAAACCTTGTTAGCCAATGCCAAGCAAGCCTTAAAACTTGAATACCATAAATCAGCCGCTTTAGCATCCCAACTGCAAGCCGTAAAAACTCAGTTACAGCAAGTTCAGGCTGAAAACAAAACTCTCAGGGAGAGTGCTTACGAAGATGTAGTTAAGCACTTTGAGGCGCGAACTCAAGCAGCAGAAGCACTAGCACTAAAAACAGAAGTACGGCAAAGATTCCTTGAAGCCAATGGTTGCAACGATGATCACAGCTTCAATACTCTATGGGATAGTATTAAAAATAAGATTCAGATCCAAGATGGTGAAGTGAGAATCGTTGCTCAAAATGGCACTCCTAAATTCACTTTAACAGGCAGCATGATGACTTTGAGGGATTTTATTCAATCCCTCAAACAAGACCCAATCTCTAGAAAGTTTTTCTCCAACTAAAGACCCAAATTCATGAAACTATGTCGCTAGAAGCTGGCTAAAGATTGTCCAAGAAAGCTATTCATCTTCATCTCCTGGCGGTCGTTCGCTCTCGCTTTGTTGGGCATCCCACTCCAAAATAATGCGTTCCAACATCTCAGACTGCGTACAGTTATTAACATCGGCGTACATTTTAATCAACTGCCTCACTTCAGGACTGATGTGGCGAATCTCTAGTTGGTTATTTTGTAGCATGTCCATTAACTTTTAGTGTCTATTACTTTATGTTGACCCATTAAACTATTTCTGTTGCAATAAATTTTGTTAATGGCGATGTCTTACGACAACCCGCTGCGCGTCTACGCTCACTGTCGCCTGCTATTTAAAAGGGAACAGGGAACAGGCAAGAGGGAACAGGGAAATCCCCATAATTAAAATTAGGAGATTTGTACAAGGACGTATTTTTTCTTGCGCTGCGCGTCCCCTTAAAAAATGTTTTTATTTTTTTTCATAAATAAATTTAGGGGCTTTAGACCCAAAATTCGGGCAGGTTTTCAAAGCTGTTCCCTGTTCCCTCTTAAGAGTTCCCTGCCCGAAGGGCTTGGTAACAATTTAGCCTTAAAATCGCTTAACCTGGCGGGGCTGCTTCTTCAAAGGGACGGATAATCGGCGGGGCTGGTGTAACCTCAGGTTTAAAAATTGCCTGCAATGCTTGTTCTAAGGTTTGTGCCATGACAATGCGGTTTTCGTAAGCCACAACTACCCGCACCAAAGTTGGTAAGCTATTCTGTGTGGCTTCTAAATAGATTGGCTCAACATACAGCAGCGATTGCTCAATGGGAATTACTAATAGATTGCCTTGAATAGCTCTCGATCCCTGACGATTCCACAGGGAAATTTGCTGAGAAATTACTGGGTCTTGGTTAATTCGCGCCTCGATTTGCTCTGGGCCGTAAACCAGCCTTTCTTTAGGAAAGGAATATAACAATAATTTACCATAGTTATCACCATCCGATCGCGCCGCTAACCAAGCGATTAAATTAGTCCGTTGTCTGGGAGTATAGGGTAGAAGCAGAATAAACTCTTCAAACGGTACAGTGGGTAAACTAGTAATCAAATAATACGGCTCTACCGGACGGGCTTCGCTGCCATAAATTTCGTTAGGAATCTGCCACTGATCTTCCCGGTTGTAAAATACCTGGGGATCGGTCATGTGGTAGGTCATCAACCGCTCAGATTGAATTTTGAAAAAGTCTACCGGATACCGCGTATGAGTGCGGAGATTGACTGGCATTGTACTGAGCGGTTTGAACATGTTGGGAAATATCGCTGACCAAGTGGCAATGATCGGATCGCTTGGATCGGCAATATAAAAGTTAACAGTACCGTGATAGGCATCAATCACGACCTTGATAGAATTACGAATGTAGTTGATCCCCTCGCTACCAGTGTCTGAGTAAGGATAGCGATCGCTCGTTGTGTAGGCATCAACAATCCAGTAAAGATAACTGGGATTACTTGGTAAATCAAGATTTGCATCAGCAGCTACTAAATAAGGGTCGCTGTCAAATTTCAAAAAAGGTGCGATCGCTTGAATACGTTGCTTCACATTTCGCCGGAACAACACCTTTGTCTCAGGCAAAAAGTCCCGTGTGAATAACATTTGCCAATCCTTCAAATACATGGCAAATAGCCAGCGTCGCCATGCTGAAGCAATTTCAACGCCACCCAGACCATCATAAGAGTTGTAAACATTGTCACTACCACTGGGATAGTCTAGCTCTCTAACTCTTGTGCCAGTCATCACGTAGGTATTAGCTATTTCACCGTAATAAATTCGGGGTTGCCCAATGGGAATACTGTCACGAATCGCTTCACTGGAAGTTGTCAGGGCAGTACTATTACCGCTAATATCTTTGACAAAATATTCTGGTAGCCCACCCGGCCCAACTGTATTAACTGGGCTAACAGTGAACCCAAAACCGTGGGTATAAATTAAATGGCGGTTAACCCATGTTTGAGCTTCCTGTGGTACTGCACTGTAGTTTAGTTCTCGTCCAGCAATCAGTACCTGCCGCCGTTCTGTTGGTTCATCTGCTTGCTGCTCAGGTTCTGGCGGTTTTTGGGGGGCTGATGGTCGGCGTGAAGTGACATCTGTTTTCAGAGTATACCGATCAATATCGGCATCGGGGAACCGATAATACGGCCGAATTTGTTGCAGTTGACGGTTAGTTTGTAACAGTGGCCGCTGATCCCAAAGGCGAATATTCCGAATTGTCAAGTCATTATTTTGAATATCAGCTTCAGTTAGTGTTCCTTGGGGGTTGAAGGTTCTGGTATCGATCGCCTCTAAATCGAATGCTTGGCGAGTTAAGGCAATAGTCCGCTCAATGTAGGGTTGCTCTCGTTGCAACTCATTAGGTAGGACAATTAAAGATTGCACCACCGTAGGTAGAATAAGGTCAGCAGCTACAACTAGTACTAGATAAAGCCCTAATCCGTAAAACATCAAGTGACGATACTGAGATTTGGGTTTCCAGAAAAAGGTTTGCCAAAGTAGGTAAGTTGCGATCGCAACTGCCACGATGCACAAGACGGTGTAGGCTGGCAACTGGACTGTCACATCGGTATAGCTGGCACCATAACTTACTCCACGCGTAGAATACACCAGTTCATAGCGACTCAGCCAATAACTAAAAGCCACTACCAGCATCAACAAGCCACCCATACCGGATAAATGACGCTGCTGCTGGGGTGAAAAACCAGGGAAAATCCCCTGACTCAAACTGTCAGCCGATAAGAGATAAGTGAGAGTAACAGCGACAAAGCCATACAAACATAATCCCATCAGCCAGAGTTCTAGCAGTTCCCAAACGGGTAAGGAAAATACGTAAAAGCTGATATCTCGACCAAATAAAGGCTCAGTGCTGTTGAAAAGAGTAGGGTGTAAATATTGCAGCACCTTTGCCCAGTTTTGGAATAGGATGAAGGCAAAAATGGGACTGAAGAGAACTGCGATCGCAGTTAGTAAGAATTGGGGATAGATTAAGATGGCGATCGCTATTCCCACAATTAAACCGAAATACCATACTTGAGAGAAAATCTGCCTCAAGAGTTGCCAGATTGTCTCTGGTCGAAATAGGGCAATAATGGGTTGACTAGCTTTATTAACTGGAGGATGCCAGTAAGAAAGAGCAATTTGACCATAGTGAGCCAGCATTAACCCGATCAACAAGCTCAGTACGAAAGCTAGGGGTAATAACCAGCGCAATCTGAATGGTTTAAGGCGTTGCGGTGTAAGTGTCCGGGTTTCGTTGCGTGTTTGATAATGAGGACTGAGAAAATTCTTTAATTCACTGCTCAGTTCTGCTTCCTCACGCCTCACTTCTTCAATCTTCAGCGACTGGGGATATTTTAACCGTTGTGCGAGAGCCAGGTTTAGCAGTAGATAAGCAGCAGTTATCCCAGCCACGATTACCCACAAGACACCACGAGTTACCACCCTCAACAGAAATACTTGGAGGTAGCCGACTTCCTGAAACCAAAAAATCTCTGCTCCCATGCGGGAACCCAGATCGAGGAGTAGCCACAGCCCGAAGAATACAATTAATAGTCTAAAGCCCCATTTCCAATACATTTGATTCACCATCATTGATCCTTAGAACTCGGTTGTTGAAGTTCAAAGCACAAGTTCCGAGTTCCCAGCCTCAAGCTTGCTGATTAAAAGTCTATTTTTTCTGTTCTAGCGTCCTTACTTGCTACTTGCTACCTCCCTAAAAAGCTTTGGGAATTCCAGCTTGTTTCAAAACTCCGTTAGCGGTATGGCGTGACTTGATGATTCCGTCTACAACAAACCAACGATCTGTAATTGGACTGTACCAGATTTCATGATCTCCTTTGCCTTGCCGTTCAAAGTAGCACCCAACTGCTGAAAGCATCTTTTTCAACTCAGGAGTAAACGACGCACCCATCTATGAAGCCACCTTAATCAACTCTTGTCGATGGCTAGTTAACTCAAAGGTGATAGAACCCACATAGTCAGGAGGGACAATTTTGTTGATAACGATCAGTTCTGGAATTATTTCTCGCAGTTTTTGCGTCAGAACCTCAATCGTAGAAGCTTCTGTTACTAATCCAGGTACGTCATCACTAGTTGCTACCCAAACTTCTGCGTCTGAATCCCAAAATGCTTCAACCTTAAATGTGATTTGTGCCATCATTGAGTGCTTACAACGTAGTTTCAGTTTAGAACATCTGAGTTCTCAGAGTAAGCCCAGACGCACGATTAGGCGACAAGCGATGTTTATGACGGGACGGGCTACGCCAAGACATTTTTGCTCTAAGTTCGTAGATAAACTAAAGTAAAGTTATCGTGAGCTAAAAAAGCATGATGTCTTCGCTTCCCGTCAACGAGGCTCAAAATAATTTACAAGAACTGATAGACCAAGTTGCAGAGCAGGGTAAGCCTGTGATTATTCAGGGCGATCGCGGTAATGCGATTCTGCTGGCGGAAAAAGACTGGTCTGCAATTCAGGAGACTCTTTACTTGTTATCTGTACCTGGAATGGGAGAATCTATCAAAGAAGGGCTAGCAACTCCGATCCAAGAATGCGATGAAGAGTTGGATTGGTGAGTCAGCGCAGTAATTTTGAATTTTGAATTGTTTTGACGCATTCTACATATTGATTATGAGGGCACGGCAATGCCGTGCCCCTACAATGTGTTGCGTCTCAGTGCGAATTGATGTTTATAACCAAACACATGATTTTTGATTAAAAAGGGATATCGAAAATGTAATCTAGAGCGTCAGAATTAGATGTTGTGTTTTCTGGATCGTCTGCCCAACGCTGGGGATTATTGACAATATATTCTCGGATGTTATCTATAGATTTTTCTTCTCTGCCAATGTGTTCATAAAAATTGCGTTGCCAGATTGATTGTCCTTTAGTCTGCCAAATTATATTAATGCGTTTGCTGACAACGCTTTTATAACTACCAATAACTGTAGATATAGAACCGCGTACAGGTTTACCGAATTTTTCTGTGTTGCGTTCGGGATGTTGATTAAGGGCAAGGCAATGCCTTGCCCCTACAGGGTTGTCGGTTATGATTAAGATGCCGTGTATATGGTTAGGCATAACCACAAAGGTATCTAATTCAATGTGGGAAAAATGAGCGGGTATTGTTTGCCAGCAATTTAAGGCAATATTACCTAAAGAATTTAATTGCATTTCGCCGTTAACCACATTACCAAATAAACATTGCCGTCCTCTAGTGCAGATGGTGATGAAATATGCACCATGTTGGGTGTAATCGTGTCCTTTTAAGCGGATAGAATGCCGATGATGTTTTTGTGGATTATAAGGCATAATTTTCTATATTTATTTATGATAATTTTTTATTTATTTTAATGTTGATTTTTACCTTCACCCCATAAAAATAACGTAGGGGCAAGGCAATGCCTTGCCCTCCAAGAAATTTCGCATCTCAACGATAAATAATATTTTTCCATCCAGCACCTATTACATTTAAATAATGCTAATTCCTCTATAAAAAATTACAAATAAATTCTTGGCGGTGGTGAACATTTCTATGAGGGCACGGCATTGCCGTGCCCCTACGTTAGATATTTGTGGTGGCTTGATTTTTTAGGTTTATCAAGAGAGAATATTAAGGAAAAAATTCGCCTTTTATTCACCATCATTTACGTTTGGATCTCGGATGTTGCTGTTCAAAGGACGAGCGATCGCCTTCCACTCACCATCATTCACCTTTGGATCTCGGATGTTGCTGTTGTAAGCATGAAGTTCCGAGTTCAGAACTCGGAACGCCGAGCAATTTACTCCAACATCCGAGTTCTGAACCTCAACATTGCACCTTAGAAGTGCAATCACCGAGCTATTTTCTACAACGCTGCGGCTTGAGGCTTGACTTTCCGAGATTTACGGGCGAACCGTTGCCCCATTTCCTCAACTACTCCATCTAAACCAGCGCCTTGTCCACTAGCTTTGGCATAGTTATACACCTGCAACGCGGCTGCATAAGCTTCACTACCCACTGCTAGAGATGTATCATCCACCAACTCTTGTAATTGTGACAAAGACAGCAATACTGGATACAAAGCTTCAAATAATTGTACGTCTTTCCGCATCTCATCGAGGTCAAACGATCGCGGCAAAAACTCTGGGTTCTGTGTCGCCACCTCCAATGCTTTACTTACAAAGGCGCGGCTTTTATCTCCCATCTTGGGTAAAGCTTTCCGCTCCTCGTTAGTTAAATCAATCAAAAATGGTAGCTTTTCTTTAATGGTAGCGATCGCTTGCAATACAGCATCTCTCTCTAATGGCGCTAGTGTTGCACTAATTGGGGCTGTGGACATAGAAATTAGTCTCCAGTATGTTGCTTAATTTTAGAGTGCCCACATATACAACAAAATTACCAAATAAGGGCATGGCAATGCCGTGCCCTTAGATCGTTGTGCCCCTTGAGAAAAATCGCACATCGCGCTAGTCTTCATTGACGTAACCGCACGCTGTAACATTAGGCGATGACAAATCAACTCTCTCCCAAAATTCCTTCTTGCACTTGGAGCCGTCCCATCGGCTTAGGCTGGGACAAACCTTATACCGTCCGCTACGCAAGTAATATCGATGATGGCCCTTGGCATGGTATGCCTTTAGGTGGCTTTGGTGCAGGTTGCATCGGTCGTTCTTCACGGGGAGATTTTAACCTGTGGCACATCGATGGCGGTGAACATACCTTCAAAAACATTCCCGCTTGCCAATTCAGTGTGTTTGAATCCAATAGCACATCTTCCCAAGCCTACGCTTTATCTACCCAAGCGCCCGATGATGGCACTCTCAAAGCTTGGCAATGGTATCCGACACTTCCCGCCACACAAGGGACGGGTAATTATCACGCACTATATCCACGTAGCTGGTTTGTGTATGAAAATATATTTCAAGCACAGTTGACTTGTGAACAGTTTTCCCCAATCTGGGCAGGTAATTATCAAGAAACTAGCTACCCTGTGGCAATATTCCTCTGGAATGCCCACAACCCCACAGATGCGCCCATTACTCTTAGCATTATGCTGACTTGGCAAAATATGGTGGGCTGGTTTACAAATGCTCTAAAATCCCCTCAAGTGCGGGTGCGCGATGATGGTAGTCCGGTTTACGAATACCAACCGCGCTGGGGCGAAAGTCAAGGAAACTATAACCAAATAGTTGAAAATACACAACAGTTTGGCTGTGTTTTAGGTCGGGTTGGTAGTGATGCTTTGCAAGAAGGTGACGGAACTTGGTGTATTGCTACAGTTAAGCATCCCCAGGTGGAAGTATTTCATCACAGCCGATGGAATCCTGATGGTACGGGTGATGAGGTGTGGCAAAGCTTTGCAAAAGATGGTTCTTTGCCTAATTATATAGATGCAAATCCAGTTGCAGAAGGTGAACAATTAGGGGCTGCGATGGCTACGCCGGCCGCAGGCATCGCACTTCGTTTCACTCTCCAACCAGGCGAAACTCTCGAAATCCCCTTTGTTCTAGCTTGGGATTTGCCGATCACAGAATTTGCTGCTGGGGTTGATTATTACCGCAGATATACAGATTTTTTTGATAAGAGTGGTAACAATGCTTGGGCGATCGCATCGACTGCACTACAAGAATATCAAAGCTGGCGATCGCAAATTCAAGCTTGGCAAAAACCGATTCTCGACCGGGAAGATTTACCCAACTGGTTTAAAATGGCTCTATTTAATGAGCTTTATGACCTCACTAGCGGCGGTACTCTCTGGAGTGCAGCATCAGAACTTGACCCCATCGGTCAGTTTGCGGTGCTGGAATGCCTAGATTACCGTTGGTATGAAAGTCTAGATGTGCGATTATACGGCTCTTTTGCCCTACTGATGCTGTTTCCAGAACTAGAAAAGTCGGTAATGCGGGCATTTGCAAGGGCGATTCCTCAAAGTGATGATACACCCAGGATAATTGGCTATTATATGACAATTAAGGCAGAAAGCCCGATCGCAGTTCGTAAAGTCGTAGGTGCAACACCCCACGATTTAGGCGCACCAAATGAACACGTATGGGAGAAAACCAACTACACCAGCTATCAAGACTGCAACTTGTGGAAAGATTTGGGTAGTGATTTTGTCTTGCAAGTATACCGTGATTTTTTGCTCACAGGTGCTGATGATGTAGAATTCTTAGCAGATTGCTGGGATGCGATCGTTCAAACCCTCGACTACCTGAAAACTTTTGACCTTGATGGCGATGGGATTCCCGAAAATTCGGGTGCGCCAGATCAAACCTTTGATGATTGGCGGTTACAGGGTGTCAGCGCCTATTGTGGTGGGTTGTGGTTGGCGGCGCTAGAAAGTGCGATCGCAATTAGCGATATTTTATTAACTTACCAGACAGGTGACACAGCATTGGCGGCGCAAAAGTCCACTTATGAAACTTGGTTACAACAATCTCTACCTATCTACCAAGAAAAACTCTGGAATGGGCAATATTACAAACTTGATAGTGAAAGTGGTTCCGATGTAGTCATGGCAGATCAATTGTGCGGACAATTTTATGCTCGTCTGCTGGACTTACCAGATATTGTACCGAGCGATCGCACTCTCTCTGCCCTAAAAACTGTTTATGAAGCGTGCTTTTTGAAATTCTGCAATGGTGAGTTGGGTGCTGCTAATGGTGTTCGTCCTGACGGTTCACCAGAAAACCCTAAAGCTACTCATCCCCTAGAAGTCTGGACAGGGATAAACTTTGGGCTGGCGGCTTTTCTTGTGCAAATGGGAATGAAAGATGAAGCGTTTAAGTTGACGCAAGCTGTGGTGCAGCAAATTTATGACAATGGTCTGCAATTTCGCACCCCTGAAGCTATCACCGCAGCTGGTACTTTCCGCGCTAGCACTTACTTACGGGCAATGGCAATTTGGGGCATTTACTTAGTTATTAATTAATTTGCCATCAAAGCGGCTCTCGTTTTGCTGCGACACACGTAGGGGCGCACAGCTATCATTGCGTGTCAACTCAAGGTGAAAGCAAATCTAGAACAAGCTTTTAAGCTGTTGTGCCTTTAATTTGCACTAATATTCTTTTCAATATGATTGTGGGGTGGGCATCTTGCCCGCCCTGATAGTGCAAATTGTATACGTAACAGCTTATAACAATACGCTTAGATTAAGCATTTTCTCTGTGTCCTCTGCGCCTCTGCGGTTCGTTAAAAATAGGACTTACCCATAAGGCAATACAGTTCAGTTAAGGATTTGTGGTACTGATTTTAAACCTGTAGAGACGCGAAATTTCGCGTCTTTACCAAGGTTTTTGGGCTTAAATGAACGGTATTGACCCATAAGGTACGAAATGTAAAGGTAATTCATGAATTGCCCTTACAGTAAATCAAGGCTTTCACTGCCTTTTTGCGTAAGTCGTTAAAAAAATTGACTTTGACAAAAAGTTTTAACCTTAACCCAACCGTATTGGTCTTTATCTGAGAAAGCAGAGTTTAGATTTGTGATTTTATTTTCCGAGTGTTTCCGGAAGCGAAGGAAAATTTCAGTAATGGTAAGAGTTGAAGGATTGAGAATTCAAGACTACTCTATGCCGACTATATCTTTATTCTAGACCGAGATATTCTTGTTGAACAAGGCACTGATCACGAACTCATAATAATTGGTAGTTTTTACTAGCATTTAGCCTAACTGCCAGAGCATCCGTAATCTCAACTTTATAAACCTTTTCAAGATTAAGACACATAGAAGTTACTGCTGAATAAACTTAACAATATTATGTGTTAGTTAACTTAATCTATATTACTAAATATTCTAATATTCTCACGGCTTAAGTCGCTACATACTTTTTAGTAAAACCATCTTGCTATAAGTGTTTTACTTGATTATATTGATGATAATTAAAACTAGCTATCTCTATTATTGCTAACCAGTATTATTTTCAAAACTAAGCTATCTGTGATTACTAACTGATAATGATAAAGTAATTCACGCTCAATTTACAGTAATTTTATTTAAATAGGCTAAAGCTGGATTCCTTGTAAATCAAGAAATATGAGGGTAATAAATATAATTATCTAATTGAACTTATTAAAAAATATGTTCAATGCTATAGCTACGAACGTTTTTTATTATTTTCATTTTACTATTTTTAGAAGTTGTTTTACATTATAGTTAATGGTAGTATTTTCTAGTGACTCGACCATAATAAAGGGTTTAAATTGAGATTGCATGGGGGGTCAGACCCCTCATGAATTAGCAAAGGAGGACAAAATTAAAAGTTGCACAATCTGCAAGTACGTATCTAAATACATTCAGTAAATTTAGCTTAAAAATCTACTAACTTAGTAGATGACATTAACGACAAAAAATAGTATAAATACGAATGGCGTTGTTAAAGCTCAAAGATAAATAAATTTTTCCCACTACTAGAAAAAATATGAAAACTTGCCGGAAAATGCTTAATTAAGCAGTAGTAAGAAATACAGGCGTTTTAACAGAGAAAGTTTATTGAATTAGGAGTTGAGAAAGTTTCAGAGGACAAAACTGCATCTACCAAGAGCTACGCCGAGACTTTTGTCCTACCAGTCAGATGATAAGACAAAAGATAAATTTTTACCTTTGACTTACTAACAAGCTATAAGCACAGTTTCCTCAATTCATCGGAGGGAATCTGGATAGTTAGGACTGAGCAGCCAACAAGCTTGATTAAAAACTTGATTGTTTTTAATCAAAGGTTAGTTCATGAAAAAAATCATCAGGTCAAATGTAGTTTTTAAACCTCAATTGAAACAGCAACAATCGCAGAAAGTTAACTAGTTTACTTCATCCAAGATAACTAAACACTATGATGAATCAAGACATTGCTGGTATTAGTAGTAACTTAGATACAACAGTCAAGGCTCAACAATTTGACAAAGTAGTTGAAGCAATTATTGCTGGAAAGTACTCCTGGGCATGTGTTTTAATGCTACGTTTTGCTGGTTATAATCCTCTCCATTACATTCCGTACCGTACCTACAATCGATTGCTCAAAGAAAATCAAACCAACAGAACAAAACAACAGCAAAATGAAAATATAAAAATGCTGAAAGATTCAAGACCTGCTTATCTTGAAGTGGTTGGAAAGCAAAAAACAGAAATTCGTGGTGGTAGTTTAGACCAGAGATTGGGACAGCCAATTAACGAACATCAATCAAGGAAATCGCCATTAAAACCAGAAGGCAGCCAAGATATTTCCTTGAAACGCTGTGGAGTCAATTAAAAAAAATTTGGAATCCAGAGATTCTGCCCTAGAGTTGATTGAGTGTCTGAGAGCCTACTATGCTAATTTAAAATTCTTAGCATGGTAGGTTTTCTATAGCAGTGATTAATTTGATATTTTTCTTAAAAATCTGCCAAAATGGCAAATATATACTGATGATATTGGTAAACTAATAACAACTACAACTTCAACCAAAATAGAGGTGATTAGCGGCAAGCAAGTTAATTTTAATAAATAAAATCAATGATTAGTTCTGACTATGAAATAAATCAAACTGATTACAAAACTAGTCAGCATTTCATGGAGTAAATAACTCCTAAGTAGGTCGGCGAGAAAAACCAAACTATGTAACGAAAAGTAAAATATCTGTATTTGGCTCGTAGTTGCGCTTTAGCGCTAAACCGCAACTACAAACCAGTGATGATTATTTGCGCCGACTTACTTATACCAAGACCAACGATAGAACCGTTGCTGCTGGTGGTTCTTTTTCTGAGGAAGTCTCAGCAAAGAGAATTTGGGGAGGTGGATTCCCCCAATCCAAATTTTACACAGCTTTCATCGACTGCAGACGATGTGAGTAATGCTTATAAAACTTTCTATCCTGTGGTTGGTGTTGCTTTAGTTAAATAAAGCAAACGCTTAACACCAATAACAGGAACGGAAACAGAAAAGTGACGGTAAAATCGTTGTCGTGGCTAGTAGAACTAGTAGGTCATACGCTTCTCTTTCGACTATTGTAATCCTATTCCTCCCAACCTGGATTATCTCTGCTTTCTAAATTTTCAATTTATATAGCAACTACTGGAAGTTCAAAACTTGAATAGCTTCCAGTTTTTTTATGTGTAAATAAAAATAGGGTAGACAATTTGCCCACCCTACTTTTTGTAGAGAATAATTAATCCAAAAATGAATTAAACCTTAGCTAATTCTGGCGTAGGACGCTTGCTATTGCGAATTGATGTAATAGCCTCAGCATAATCCTTAGCGTTAAATACAGCTGAACCGGCGACAATTGCATTAGCTCCCGCTTCCAAAACTTGCCAGGTATTATTTGCCTTGAGTCCTCCATCCACTTCAATCCAAGGGTCAAGACCGCGTTCATCACACATTTGACGCAGCTTGCGGATTTTGGGTAATACACCAGGGATAAAGCTTTGACCACCAAAACCAGGGTTGACGCTCATAATCAGTACTAAATCGCACAAATCTAGAACGTATTCAATTAGCTCTAGAGGGCTACCAGGATTAAGTACAACTCCAGCTTTCTTACCAAGCTCTTTAATTTGCCCCAAGGTGCGGTGCAGGTGTGGGGAAGCATTATGCTCGCAGTGTACAGAGATAATATCGGCACCCGCCTTAGCAAATCCTTCTACATATTTTTCTGGCTCCACAATCATCAAGTGGACATCCAGGGTCTTGGTGGTAACCGGACGAATCGCCTCCACAATCAGAGGGCCTATTGTAATATTAGGTACAAAACGACCGTCCATGACATCAACATGAATCCAATCCGCTCCAGCCGCGTCTACGGCGCGAATTTCATCACCCAGACGACTAAAATCGGCTGATAGGATAGATGGAGAAATGACAATGGGTTTTTGAGATAGGTTTTGGGTCATGGCTAGTGGATTTTTAAGCGTCCTCGTCTGTAAGCATTGTAACAAAACATTGAGCAAGACTCATAATTTTGATCCCGGATTTTTTGGGAGTGGGGAGATGAGGGAGAATAATAACTCCTAACTCCTAACTCCTAACTCCTAACTCCTAACTCCTAACTCCTAACTCCTAACTCCTAACTCCTAACTCCTAACTCCTAACTCCTAACTCCTAACTCTTGACTAATAACAAATGACTAAAAAACTAACCTGGATAATTTGGGGATTAAGTGCTTCTTGTTTGAGTGCGCCGGTAATTGCTTCGGCTTTAGAATCTGCTATAGGAACTAATGGTATTGATGCTCTGAGGCTACACCGAGCTCCTTATAATTTAATCGGTCGCAAGGTTGCTATTGGTCAGGTGGAAATTGGCCGGCCTGGAATGTTTGGGTGGGATAAGGCGGTGTCTAAAAATCGCGCTATATCTTTAGCGGCGGTGTTCTTACGCAATGGGCCAGCTAAATCAAATAGCGGTGTTGACCCCCACGCTTACAATGTCGCTGGGATGATGGTGAGTCAAGACAAAGCTTTGCCGGGGGTTGCTCCGGGAGCGCGACTGTATTCGTCTGCGGTGGGTTCCACTAAAAATATGGGTCAGCCAGAAGAGTGCTTATCAGCCCAGCACATAGCGTTACAAAATGGTGGCGATGTGCGGGCCATTAACTTTAGTTTTGGTGAACCTCTGACGCGCGATCCTAGACCAGAAGCTACTTTAGACGGCAATGCTTTACTAACTTTATGTGTTGACTGGTCTAGTCGCGTTCATGATGTTTTGTATGCGATCGCAGGCAACCAGGGTAAGGGGGGTATTCCCATCCCTACAGATAATTTTAACGGAATGAACGTGGCTTTTTCATCCCACCGTGGGAAAGTTTTTAATAAAGTAGACGTGGCTAATCTGGCGGGCGCTAACCAAGGAGTGAGTGGAAGGCTAGCTGGAAGGGAATTTAATCTTGATGGGCGTCCTGCTATCAGTTTAGTTGCTCCTGGGAATAATATTCCCTTGCTCAATCCAGATGGCAAAGTGAATAAGGTTACAGGTACTAGTTTTGCAGCGCCTCAAGTTACGGCTAGTGTTGCTCTGTTGCAAGAATTTGCTGACCGACAGATACGGACAAAACAACCGCACTGGAGCATTGATGCTCGCCATTATCAAGTAATGAAAGCTGTATTGCTGAATTCAGCAGACAAAATCCAAGATAGCGGTGATGGCTTGCTGTTGGGAATGAGCCGGACATTAATTGATAAAAAAAATCAAAGCTGGCTGGATTCTGATGCTTATAAAGATCCAAAAATTCCCTTGGATGCTCAAATGGGAGCGGGTCATTTAAATGTATTTCGCGCTTATCAGCAATTTAGTAGCGGTCAATGGCAGCCATCAACGGCTGTACCTGCCATTGGTTGGGATTATCGCACAGTTAATGCTGGAGCGTCTGTTGACTATATATTAGCAAAACCGTTAAAGCAGGGGAGTTTTGTTGCTGTGACTCTGAGTTGGGATCGATTAGTAGAACTCAACGATAAAAATAAAAACCAGCGATATGACGTAGGCGAAAATTTCCGCGATCGCGGTTTGAATAATCTCGACCTATACTTAGTAAAAGCTAATGCTCAAAATTCAGATGCTGATACTGTTTGCTCCTCAATCAGCCAAATCGATAGTGTAGAACATATTTTTTGCCCCGTTGCTGCTGCTGGCAATTACAAAATCCGCGTCCAGTTTCGTCAAAAGTTAAATGAAGTGACTCAACCCTATAGTTTAGCTTGGTGGAGTGTACCTATCAATTAAATCAGTGAACAGTTATCACAGTAACTCTTTCGGGGATTTGTCCTTCACTGAAACCTACCACTTGTTAGAAGTGGGGGACTCTGACGAATTGGATAAATACATCATGCAACTGATAACTGTTGAAATAGGGCAGCACAGCCGTGCATACGTGTCAACTTAAGCTAAAAGTAGCAAAACTTTCAGCTTCCTCACCCGCCTCGAACTTCAGTTCCTTGCGGGACATGGCTTTTACGTTAAGTTGACACCAATGACAGCCGTGTGTCCCTATAAAAGCTTGGTATTTCGTGAACTGAAAAGCGTGATTTTATCTTTAAAAACCAAGAGCGCTGGTTATTTTGCGATTAGGTAGTCTAAAATACTTTTATAGATAAATAGACATCTCCGAAAAATCGAGATTTTTCATAATTCATCTGCATAATCGCCTCAATTAGGAATTCACAACTCTAATCAGTTGTGTTTAATTCCTCTGAGTTACTAAATTGCTGTTACAGAAACTGTAACAGTCCCACTTTTCTATTGGAGCAAATGCAATAGTTAATCATTGACACAGTGTCTGCGTCAACCATAATCACAGATCGGGAATCTTTGGCAAGTGAGGTGGTAAAATGAATCCGCAGAAATATAGTAGTATGAGAGAAAATTTCATGCAAAGACGTTACGGTGTTAGTCTAGGCAGACGCTATGCTATGGCAGCCGCAAGTGTTGTTTTATGCAGTGTATTAGGGTATTCTCAAATCGAGAGTAATAAAAGTGCCCTTGCCCAATCTGGTTTACCTCAGCCAGAAACTCCATTGCAAAAAAAAACACTCAAGACTGATACCAAAATTGTTGATAGCAATAAGTTTGGCTTCAAACTGTTTTCAGAAGTTCTGAAAAAGGATCAGGATCAGAAGAATGTTTTTCTCTCACCAACGAGTGTTGCGATCGCTTTAGCTATGACCTACAACGGCGCTAGCGGCACGACTCAACTAGCGATCGCAAAAACTCTGGAATTACAGGGGCTGAATCTATCAGAAATTAACTCCTCTTACAAGGCGGCATTAAACCAGCTTTTAGACAATTCTGATCCGAAAGTGCAACTGAAGATTGCTAACTCACTTTGGGCAAATAAAAATTTTAGCTTTCAGCCAGACTTTTTCCAGAGAACGCAGTATTTCTATCAAGCTAAGGTCAGCAATTTAAACTTTCAAGATCCCGCCGCGCCTAATATTATCAATAAGTGGGTAAAAGATAATACTAATGGTAAAATCGCTAAGATAATTGAAAAAATTGAACCAGGTCAGGTGTTGTTTTTAATTAATGCCATTTATTTCAAAGGAAAATGGAGTAAAGAATTTGAAAAAAGTCAAACTGCTCCATACCCTTTTTATACCACATCTGGCAAGCCAAAACAACACCCGATGATGTCACAAAGTGGTGACTATAGATACTATGAAAGCAAACAGTTTCAGGCTGTTAGTTTACCTTACGGCAAAGATGGGAAATTCAGCTTTTATATTTTCCTGCCAAAACAGAACTCTAACCTGAAAGCCTTCTATCAAAACTTGAAGGTTGAGAACTGGGATAAATGGATGACTCAGTTCAGCAAACAAAAAGGGTTTATTCGCTTACCCCGATTTAAAAGTGAGTATGATGTTACTCTCAATAACGCCTTAAAAACCTTAGGCATGGAAGAGGCTTTCAGCAGCAAAGCCAATTTTTCTGGCATGGGTAAAAATCTTAGCATCAGCGAAGTTAAGCATAAAACTTTTGTTGAAGTTAACGAAGAAGGCACGGAAGCGGCTGCGGCTACTTCAGTGGGTATAACAGTAACAACTTCTATTTCTATAGAGCAACCATTCGAGATGATTGTTGATCGTCCATTCTTCTGTGCCATTAGGGATAATCAGACAGGAAGGGTTTTGTTTATGGGTTCTATCATTGACCCACAATGAGGAGGCAGAAGGCCTCCTACCTCCTTAAGGTAATGTCGCTTCAGAAATACTCAATGTATTGTTAGCGTCAGCTTTCGAGGACTGGTTTGCTGCAATAGGTGCAGTTATCTCCCCTGTGGTGCTGTCGTCTGTCTCGCTGTTTAGGCTCCCAGGACGCAAGGCGCTTAAAGCAGTCTTAATCACAACAGCCGTGGGTACTGCCACAATTACCCCCAACAATCCGCCAATTCTTGCGCCTGTTAAGACCGAAATTAAAATCCAAACTGGATTTAAACCAGTAAAGCTGCCTAAAATTCGGGGGGCAATTAAGTTTTCGAGAATTTGCTGTACAATTACTGCTGCTATCAAGACTCTCACACCCATTGAAAAATCTTGCAGTGCTACCAATAGTGTAGTCAGGGCGATACCTACAGAACCGCCAAAGGGGACGAGAGCCATCAAACCAATAGTTAGGCCAAATAGTAGACCAAATGGCACTTTCAGCCACAAAAAGGTAGGAATGAGGGCTGATGCCATGCAAGTCGATAAAATCAACTGGGTGATGAAGAAATTTTGGAAGCTCAGGCGGACTGTTTTAGAAAAAGGATCGCGAAATTTAGAGGGTAGCCATTCTACTAAACTTTCCCACAGTTCACCCCCATGCTGTAAAAGGTAGAAAGTCAAAACCATCGTCAAGAGAATATCTAGCAGGCTAGTGACTGTAACAACTGCTAGATTCAAAACTTGTCCAGCGATCGCTTGCAATTGTCCCTTGACGCGATCGTTGATTTGCACTACCAGAGCATCAAGGTTAATCGGTAAACCATAAGTCTCAGCTTTTTCGTTTAATATCATTAACTGAGAGCGTCCAGAGTCGATTAACTCTGGTAAACGAGCCACCAATTGTTGAGCTTGGGTAAGGGCCAACGGAAAAAGTGTCACACCCAAGGCTAATAAAATCGATAAAGCCAAGAGAAATACTAAAATAGCGACTTGCTCTCGTTTAGCACCATGATGCTCCATCCAGCTCACGGGGTAGTTGAGCAGAAATGCTAGCACTGAGGCTCCAACTAAAATGACTATGAGAGAATGGAAATAATTAAAAAATACCGAAAGTGCCCAACCATTAAGAACTAGTAGCGGTAGGAATAACGCGATCGCCCCGATTCGCGCTATTGGTGTGAATGTTTGCCACCAGTCGAGTAGCTTGCGTGTCTGCATTTTGAGCTGATTGCTGGATAGAACTAAATAAAATCTTTCTTTACAGATTATTATCTCTAACTATATGGGTCTTATTCATCCTTCTAGTTTAGGAGTTAGACTAATCCCAATGGAAAATTTTGAACCGAAAGAGAATGGGGAGTGGGGAGTGGGGAGTGGGGAGTGGGGAGTGGGGGAAGCAGGGGAAGCAGGGGAGGCAGGGGGAGAAATAACAAATGCCCAATACCCAATGCCCAATACTTCGACTTCGCTCAGTACAAGTGCCCCATGCCCAATCCCCAAAACACAGTTGCTTTTACATTTGATTCCAATCATCGGCTTTTTTCCGTCCTTGTGGACTCTCTATCGGGGTCAAGGGAGTCGGGAACAACTTGCTATTAGCCGTCTATCTATTACTTTGGCGCTTACTTGGCTGTTGGGATATCTATTGTTAGCTACCGGAGCAGCAACTTCAGATTTTTTTGGGCTACGTCTTTTTATCCTGAATAGTTTTCTTACGTCGGGTTACTTTTTAGTAAGTCTCTGGTTGATTTTGCGCCTAATCCAGGGAAAATCTGGGCGTTTACCAGGGTTTACTACCTTAGCCGAACGAGTACTAGGAAAGTACTTATCTTAATTTTTTAGGGTGAGAAATTTTCAGTAGTTTTACCTATTTCCTAAAAAATTACTGTTGATTTATCTATATATCTAGTCAAATCCAGTTTATTATTGCCATACTTCAGTAAAACATCTCTAGGTTGGCCCAAAAGAAGGAAAAATGCTGCTATAAGTGTTGTGGTTGACACTACATTAAAAAAATTAGCACTGATAATTAAGAGTTAGTTATTATGGGTTGATTTGTTTGGATGTTTTTAGTTTGCAAATTTACCGAATTTGATTATTGAGTAAGTGTGAGGAAGTCTGTGACCATTCAAAGAAGTTCGGCGGAAGAAAACCAGTCGGGAAAAGCCTCAAAGTCCAGTAAAAGAATTCCCCTTTCCCATAACTCGAAATCCGGGCGTTGGCTATGGTTTTGGGTAGGTATGAGTGGGATTGCAATGGTGTCAGCAACAGCAGGGGCGCTTTTGGCGGTGTCTTTGACCAGTACACCTTTGCAACAAGCCCAGCTAAGTCCACAGGATGAGGCGGTCTTTGATGGCGATCGCATTTCTGGAGGTGTGCTGCAATTTTCAGAATTAACTCGCCCGGTGAATCTCTTGGTTATGGGGATGAGTGTACTTCCTCCAGATGTGCAAAATCCTCCCGAAGAAACCAAAAACCTTAGATATCTGCCCCAAGTAAACTCCTTTGATGGTCTTGCTGATGTGATGCTCTTGGTCAAATTTGATCCAGAGACGAAAAAAATAGTTATGCTCTCGGTTCCCAGAGATACCCGTACAGAAATAGAGGGGTATGGGGTGAGAAAAATTAATGCCGCTAATATTGAAGGTGGGCCAGCTTTGACTGCCAGAACCGTCAGTAATCTCTTAGGTGGCGCCGGAATTGATCGCTATGTGCGAATTAATGTTCTCGGAGTTGCCAAGCTAATTGATGCTTTGGGTGGCGTGACAGTTTATGTCCCCAAAGATATGAAGTACCAAGATGATTCTCAGCATTTGTACATCAATTTGAAGGCGGGTAAGCAGCATCTCAACGGCGAACAGACACTTCAATTGCTGCGGTTTCGCCATGACGAACTCGGAGATATTGGTCGCATTCAGCGCCAGCAAATGGTCATGCGGGCTTTGATGGATCAAACACTCAACCCAGCTACTGTAACTCAATTACCTAAAGTTCTTGATGTAGTTAAAGACCACATTGATACCAACTTGACGGTTGAAGAATTAGTGGCGCTAATGGGTTTTGGGGTGCGAACAAATCGCTCTAATATGCAGATGTTAATGCTGCCAGGTCGCTTTAGCGAGAAGAATGAGTTTGATGCTAGCTATTGGTTGCCTAACAAAAATGGTATTGCCAAACTGATGGCTCAACACTTTGGTTTGGAGTCAGAACAGGAACAGCAGGCTACTGCGACTGACCCACATTCTTTACGTGTAGCAATTCAAGATAGTACAGGTGGCGATCGCTCTAACCTGCGACCATTGATTAGAGCCTTGGAAAAATCTGGATATCGCAATATCTATGTAGCCAAGGCATGGGGTGAACCTCTAGATGTGACTCATATTGTCGCCCAGCAAGGAGATGGTGACAGTGCCGAAGCAATTCGTGACACTTTAGGGTTTGGCGAAGTGCGTGTAGAAAGTACTGGCAACCTTGGCTCAGATATCAGTATTCAAGTCGGTCAGGATTGGTTGCAACAAAAATCTATTTTGGAGAAGTCGCTAACACCCTAAAGTTGAGTTCTTGGAGTTTAGCTGCTACTGCACCATTGGTTAATAATTCTTCTGCCTTAGCTAAACCCTCTGGCATATTTGGACAAATACCACTCCGCCATAGGTAAAATCCGCCATTCCACAAGGCTGTTTGCATTAGTTCGCCTGGTTCACCTGCCAAAACCTTCTGCATATCCGCCACTAGTTCTTCAGTAGTTCCAAGGGGTACGTTCTTGGTAGTAAAGCCGTAATCACGCGGTACGAGGTGTAATCGTTCTACCTCTTGGGATGCTACAGATGAAGATAAGCTGATGATTGCAGTGCGATCGCGCGGTAAGTCGCAACTACCTTCCAATCCTTTTACGAATGTAAATTTTGTTACTCCCCGCAGCCCCAAAGCTATCTGAAACATCCCTTCTGTCGGCGGATGCACAAACCCAGCAATTACGTGAGCATCCCCGGCATAAGGACACCAGATTAGCTCCATTGTCGCCAATGGCGGACGTTTGCCAAGTTGGTCGCGGTATTCCCAAATACTTTTAGCTAAGGGAAAATGCTGAGGTAGATAAATAAAGCCGATTCCCGTTTGCTCAAACACTTGTTGGGTTTTTGCTAGTGGTACGACAGTCCAATCGACTCCTAAACCTTGCCAAATATCTATTAGAGGTAAGCCGTACTTAGTTGGGAGGCGATCGCCACCATGCATTACCACTGGTTGGCCAACTGTGGCGAGTAGTAAAGCTATTACCGGACTAATTGGTGCTGTGCGGGTTCTGCCATCATAAGGGATACCAAGAGCGATCGCTGGTCTTTGAGAGACGATTGGTTGCAGTTTTGGCCCCAGTTCATCATAAGCATCCAACATTCCCGCTAACTCTTCCCCCGTGGGGCGTTTGATTCGATGAGCAATCAAAAACGCTCCGATTTGGGCTGGTGTAGCTTCACCCAGCAGCATCATTTTAATGGCGGTGGCTGCTTCGGCACGAGTTAAATTCTCACCTGTGTGGTTTCCGCTACCTACTTTTTTCAGTAATTCCCGAAATACATTGCTCATTTGTACTTTGTCCTTTGTGCTTTGTCATTTGTGAATAACCGAAAATGACTAATGACCAATGACTAATGACCCTTAAGAAGCCGATCGCTGCTGGTCAATTTGCAGTGGGATATTTTCGCGCACGAGTTGCCAAAAGTGCTTAATGGGGGGAATTTGCAGTCGGTCTTGAGTTGTTACCATAACTACCCGACGAGTCAAACTGGAACCATCTGCTAAACCAGTAGTATTATTGCTGGCTAAGGAACGAATCGCTAGGGTAGGGTCAAGACGAGCTTCCACTAATGCTGATTGAGGTAGCAAAGCTATCAGTTCTCCTTGGCGCACCACTCCCCGAAAGGCATCTAGGGTATTTACCTCTAAAGCCGCTTGGAGTGTAGCTTCCATTCGCTCAAATTTATCTTGTATTAAACGCTGCATCCCATAACCATCTTTAAAAACCACTTGGGGATAACGAATTAGCTCCGACCAAGGGACGTATTCATATTGGGCTAGGGGATGATTGGCGGCGGTTAGAACTTCTATCGGTTCATCATAAAGTACTTCTACCACCATTTCTCTACCAGTGATTAAAAAGCGATTATTCATCACAATTGCTAAATCCACCAATCCATCTTTGAGGACTTTCAGGGCGCGATCGCTTCCCAATGAAGTCACCCGCAATTGCACATCTGGATAATCATGACAAAATTTTTGCAACACTGGGGGTAAGTAAGATCCGCATACTGAGTGAATCGCGGCAATGCAAAGTTCTGGTTGCTTTCCGGCGATTAAATCGGCTAATTCTTCTGTAGCTATCTGCCATTCTTGGCAAATTTTGCGGGCACGGGGTAGTAAAGATTCACCTGCCAGTGTCAATTTGGCGTGACTAGTTCTGTGAAACAGTTCTACACCCAAATCTGCTTCTAATGCCTGGATTTGGCGACTAATAGTCGATTGGGTAATACCACATGTTCGCGCTGCTTGTTGAAAGCTGCCGGTTTGTGCGATCGCCAGAAAGGCTTGCAACTGCTCTAGGCGCATTTTTATGTAGCCTGAATTACATTTATAGCTTTCATTAAGTTAACGGTTTTTTATCCACAATTTAGTATAGTTTGTTACAGCATTTTTTATCTGATTTACATTTGTGTAAAACAGGTTTGACTGCCTTAATCGTCAATTATCCGCTTTGCTACGGGTTGTTTCGGAAAATATCGCCAAAAAAAGAATTGACTATATTGTGCTGAAATATATGAATTTTTAGATAAGACTTTTAAAATATGCGGGGGATTATAAGGTTTGAGCAACACAAGTAAGTTTCTGTGTAACCTCAAGCAAATAGCTGTGCAATTTGCGGATACGCCTGCGATCGCGTCATACTTGCTTGCATTTACTGATTACAAATTATATTGATTATTTTTATTCTGTCTGCTGCACCGCAGTATTAGGCTGCTGGCGTTGGGCAACCTGAATTAACAACCTCAATGCCTCATTCACCGTTTTATCATTAGGAAAAGCTTGGGCAACATCGGGATCTAAAAGTACTAAATTTGTTCCCTGACGATACCGCTCAATATAGTTGCCTCTGATGCCTCCCTCCATTTGAGCAAAATCGTACTCAGAACGTAATTCGTCTTCCATTTCATTCTCAATTTCTTTCTTCATAAAACCTTTTCTCCTTACGGGTGGCTTTTCGAGCGCTGATAATTCGTACTTTTTCTCCTCGATCGGTGTGTGCAACGACTAAGAGTTGTTCAAACCTAGATACACCAAATCAGCGTAATATTCTTTCAAGTTGTTTGAGATCAGGGATTGTACGAACTTTCCAATAACGCATATTGCCAAACTTGGGAAACTTATCAAGGTTAGTATTTACTTGCCCTTTATGCTCATCCTTCATTGAAGGAAATTACCACTCAGCTAAAGCGATCGCTATTCCTTGTTGCAAATCTGGTGTGAGTGCAGCATTATTTGCTAAGTGCTGCAATTGTTGATATGTAGCTTCCCCATCCAAATTTTTTAATGCTGCGATCGCATGTAGTCTCACCGATATATTCTTGACAGCTAGCAGCGAAATCAATGGTTCAATAGCTTGCATTTCGCCTAACTGTCCTAAAGATAAAGCGATCGCACTTTTGACACTGACAATCTCTCTGGCTGGATGCTGCGATCGCAGGATTTGCAATAATATTTCTGTGGCTAGTGTAGTTTGCGGCTTTTGCACTCGCCCCAAAACTGTAACAATTTCTTGCCAAAGTATCTCTGAAGTGATTTGATTAAATGCTGTTTGTAAATATTCCAAACTAGATAACGTCCCCAGCCAACTTAAAGCGCGGATGGTTTCTAATTGTAGTGGTAGCGGTGTATGAGGTGATATTAGCAGCTTAAATAATTGCTGGGCTGCATTATCACAACCCATCCGAGAAAGGGAAACTGCGGCTGCACAACAAACATCAATATTAAAGTCGTAAAGCTTGGGTTGTAGTCTCGCCACCAAATCTAAGGCTTCGCGTAAGTCGGGGCGAAAACCTAAACCAAGCACTGCTGCACGCCTAACTGTAGCGGCTATATCATCCAAAGCGTTTAACAAGATTGGTGGTACACGTTCGTCATGAAAGCTGCTGAGGGCTTCAATTGCAGCCGTGCGGATTGCTGCTTGTGGATCTTGCACTACACTTAATAGCGGTGTGATGGTTTCTGTTTGGGGAATGCAGGAAAGCGATCGCACTGCTAAAAGCCGTGTATCTTCATCTGCTAGAAGTTCAGTTAGTGAAGTAATCGCAACACTACCCATTTGCCCTAGTGCTGTAGCTGCGATCGCTTTGAGTTCTTCATCCTCATCGGTTTTCAACAATTCCACTAAGGGTGCGATCGCTTCTGGATGCTGAAATTCGCCTAAAGTTCGTGCTGCATACCAGCGTAATTCTTCTTCTGCATCTTCATCTTCTAATATATCAATGAGTGGTGGGATGGCAATATTTCCCAAGCTAGTCAACACTTTGGTGATTTCCCAGCGTTGCTGAAAATCTCCCATCTCTAAGATTGAAAGTGTTAATTTCAGCAGATATTCTCGATTTTTAACTATTTCTGGATGTTCAGAATCTATCCCTAAAATTAATTGTTGTAAATATTGAATGAGTGATGAGCAATCAGCTGCATCGTATGCTGTCTGGGCTTGCACCAAAAGCTGGTTGATATTACTCACCATACCCTGAATTGTGAATTATATGAATACAACAAAAACACAAAATCGTAAATAAATCGCTGCTTTTATTTGCCCTTATACCATTCCACTTTAATAATGATACAAATACGCTCTTTTGGGGCATGGCGCAATACCCATTAGTGTCAACTTAACGTAAAAGTCATGTCTCGTAAGGAACTGAAGTTCGTTGCTAATAGCGAAAGTCTTCTATTGATGACTAAATATAACCAAAAATCTTTAGTCTACTTCAGTAGACTTTAGCTAAAAGCCAAAGGAATTTATTCCCAGGCGGGTGAGTTCGCCAACAGTTAAGCTACTTTTAGGTTAAGTTGACACGTATGGGCATTGCGCCTTGCCCTTACGATAAATCTATATGTATCAAGATTTTAGGGAATTGGTATTACTCTACTTTTTAGTAGATCATTACACCAATGTTATCAGATTGTAGCTAGCGGCTTTAGCTCTGATTTAAGCACTAAAGTGCATACTACGAACTACGAATTACGTTAGCGTAGCGGTAGCGAGTATTCGAGCGTCATTACGAATTATTTTAACTTGCCTTGACTACAACTGAATTACCCTCAATTTTGACGGCGTAAGTTTTAAGCGCTTCTGTCGCTGGGCCTTTTTGCACTTTACCGTCAATTCCAAATTCCGAATTATGACAAGGGCAGACGAATTTTTTTGTCTCAGCTTTCCATCCCACTGTGCAACCTGCGTGAGTACAGGTAGGGTTAACTGCTGTCAGATTTGCACCTTTAGATGTACCGACTACCAACACAGGCCCAGCAGGTGAGTTTTTCGCCAGCAATTGGCCCGTTTTATCTAATTCTGCTGATGTACCTACTGTTTCCCAATTCTTAGATACTGGAGTTGTTTGAGAAGAACAGGCTGCGATCGCTACAGGTAGAGAACTCGCTATCAAACCCAAACCTACCCAATTAATAAAATCACGACGTTTCATAGCTGCTGAAATAATATCTAAGTTTTAGCTAACATTTGCCACTCAATTTTGGATTCAGAATTGATTTATGGCAATCCAAAATCCTTTCGATCATTTCAAATACTAATCATTAAGGGGTTTGCGTAAGATATTGGTTGGCTTTGATGCAATAAATGCATATTGTTTATCCGTTTTCAGCAATCTTACCAAAAAACCGTAGCTATTTATACGATTTTAACAGAAATATGCCTTTAATTTATAAGTATCGAAATTGTTACATGAACATTATCTAAACCTGCTTGACAAATTTCCCAGATGTAAATGGTGACAAGTTTTGCTTAACTAATCACGGATTTGGAGTTTCGCTTTGAATGCTTTGAAGTAAAAATAATCAACCGTAAGCAAATATTAAGTTTTTAATTCCTAATCCTCGTAGATACAACACCTAATGGAACTACGGGTTGATTGATATTGGGCAATTATCACCATATTCAGTAGTTTAAACGAGAGTCAGCCTCATGACAGACACAACAACTAACACTACCAGCCTCAATAAATTCGAGAAATTGAAGGCGCAAAAAGATGGACTCGCAATCAGGGATGAGATAGAGAAATTTGCCGCTTTGGGCTGGGAAGCAATGGACGAAACCGATCGCGATCATCGACTTAAATGGGTGGGTGTGTTTTTCCGCCCAGTCACCCCAGGTAAGTTTATGATGCGGTTGCGGATGCCTAACGGTATTCTCAGCAGCAGTCAGATGAATGTTTTAGCCCAAGTAGTGCAACGTTACGGTGATGATGGTTGCGCTGATATTACTACGAGACAGAATATCCAATTACGGGGGATCAGAATTGAAGATTTACCAGATATCTTTAATAGATTTCACGCAGTTGGTTTAACCACTATCCAGTCAGGGATGGATAACGTTCGCAATATAACAGGCGATCCGGTGGCGGGGTTGGATGCAGATGAGTTGTATGACACACGAGAGTTGGTACAGCAAATTCAAGATATGCTCACCAACAAAGGCGAAGGAAATCCAGAGTTTAGCAACTTACCACGGAAGTTTAATATTGCGATCGCAGGAGGAAGAGACAATTCAGTTCATGCTGAAATTAACGATTTAGCTTTTGTTCCAGCATTTAAGGAAGCAGGGGAGCAAAATTTCCCCTCTAAAATATTCGGGTTTAACGTCTTAGTGGGTGGTTTTTTCTCGGCTAAACGTTGTGAAGCGGCGATTCCTCTGAATGCTTGGGTACTTCCTGAAGATGTGGTAGCCGTATGTAGAGCAGTTTTAGAAGTCTTTCGTGATCATGGCCCGCGTGCTAATCGGCAAAAATCCCGCTTGATGTGGCTAATTGATGAATGGGGTGTAGAAAAGTTTCGAGCAGAAGTAGAAAGCCGTTTAGGTAAATCATTGTTACCCGCAGCAGCAAAAGACGAAATCGACTGGGAAAAACGCGACCACATCGGGGTATATAAACAAAAGCAAGCAGGATTAAATTACGCAGGTTTGAACATTCCCGTCGGGCGACTATATGCCGAAGATATGTTTGAAATTGCTCGTCTAGCGGAAGTTTACGGCAGTGGCGAAATCCGGTTTACAGTTGAGCAAAACATCGTTATCCCCAACATTTCTGACTCGCGTTTAGCAACATTTTTAACAGACCCTTTGCTAGAGAAGTTTTCTATTGATCCAGGTTTGCTAACGCGATCGCTAGTATCCTGCACAGGCGCACAATTTTGCAACTTTGCCCTCATCGAAACCAAAAACCGCGCCCTGGCAATGATAAAAGCCCTAGAAGAAGATTTAACCTTCACCAATCCAGTGCGAATTCACTGGACAGGTTGCCCCAACTCATGCGGACAGCCCCAAGTTGCAGACATCGGCTTGATGGGAACTAAAACTCGCAAAAATGGCAAAACCTTGGAAGGCGTTGACATATATATGGGTGGCAAAGTCGGCAAAGACGCTCATTTAGGAACTTGCGTCACCAAAGGCATACCATGCGAAGACTTGCAGCCAGTATTGCAAGATTTACTTATCAAAAACTTTGGGGCAAAACTCAAGCAAGAAGCCATATTAGTTAGTAACTGATTGGGGATTTGTCATTTGTCATTTGTCATTTGTGATTGGGCAAAACTCATATTTCAACCTTAAAGGCTCAACGTCCGAGTTCAAAGGCTCAACCTTCGAGTAAAAAGGTGCAACGTCCGAGTAAAAAGGCTCAACCTTCGAGTAAAAAGGCTCAACCTTCGAGTAAAAAGGCTCAACCTTCGAGTAAAAAGGTGCAACGTCCGAGTTCAAAGGCTCAACCTTCGAGTTCAAAGGCTCAACCTCCGAGATAAAAGGCTCAACCTCCGAGATAAAAGGTTGAACCTTCGAGTTCAAAGGCTCAACCTCCGAGTTCAAAGGCTCATCTTCTGCGTATTTTATTCAATTAGAAAGATTAGAATGCTTAAAAACTTATTTTCGTTCAGCGATCGCTACCGCATCTTACATCAAACTTGGTTTGCTTTCTTTCTCACCTTTGTTTGTTGGTTTAACTTTGCTCCCTTCGCTACAACCATTGGCAAAGAGCTAAGTTTAGCGCCTGAGCAAATTAAAACTTTAGGCATCTGTAACCTTGCTCTCACAATTCCCGCCCGGTTAATAATTGGGATGCTTCTGGATCGTTTTGGCCCCAGAATCACCTACTCAATGCTACTAATGTTTGCAGTAGTTCCTTGTTTAGCAACCGCACTAGCGCAAGATTTTAATCAACTAGTTATCAGTCGTTTGCTGATGGGAATTGTCGGATCTGGGTTTGTTGTCGGTATCCGCATGGTAGCAGAATGGTTCCAGCCGAAAGAGATGGGAATTGCTCAAGGCATTTATGGCGGTTGGGGTAACTTCGGGGCTTTTGGTGCGGAATTTGCCTTACCGATACTTGCAGTTTCTACTAGCTTTTTTGCTGGTGGTGCTTCTAACTGGCGGTTTGCGATCGCATTTACAGGGATTGTTACAGCTATCTATGGCGTAATTTATTACAACACTGTCCAAGATACACCCACAGGTAAAGTCTACAAGAAACCTAAGAAAAATGGTTCTTTAGAAGTGACCAGTATTAAAAGCTTCTGGGCGATGATTGTCTCGAATTTTGGTTTGATTTTCGCTCTAGGTTTATTAGCTTGGCGCTTAGAACAAAAGAACATTCACTTCTTAACTTTGAGCCAAATGTATCTGACTTGGTTACTATTAGCAGGATTGTTTGCTTATCAAAGTTACCAAGCTTGGCAGGTAAACCGAGAACTTCTAACTGGTAAAAAAACTTACGCTCCATCTGAACGCTTTCAATTTGGTCAAGTAGCCTTACTCGAATTCACTTACATAACTAACTTTGGCAGTGAACTAGCAGTTGTTTCCATGCTCCCGGCATTCTTTGAAAAAACTTTTGCTTTAGAACATGTTGTAGCTGGGATGATTGCCGCGATCTATCCATTCTTAAATTTAGTTTCTCGTCCTAGTGGTGGCTTAATTTCTGATAAATTTAGCTCCCGGAAATGGACAATGACAATTATCAGTGTCGGCATTGGCGTTAGTTATTTGATTGCACATTTTATTAATGGTAACTGGCCAATTCCAGCTGCGATCGCAGTTACAATGTTGGCCGCCTACTTTGCCCAAGCCGGCTGCGGTGCAACCTATAGCATCGTACCCCTAATTAAGAAAGAAGCCACTGGACAAATTGCTGGAAACGTGGGAGCTTACGGTAATTTTGGCGGCGTAGTTTACCTGACAATTTTTAGCTTAACCGACGCTCCCACACTATTTTCCACAATGGGTATAGCTGCTTTAATCTGCGCTTTCATGTGCGCCTTCTTCCTCAAAGAACCAAAAGGTTCCTTTGCCCCTGCTTATGAAGGTGAACTACCAGAAACCGCAACACCTATCTTCTTAACTGAAGAATAATCAACTCAAGGATGAAGTAAAAAATTCACTATCAAATCTGAATTAGGGAACTTTACACTTCATCCTTCCATAGCAATCCTAATTCATAAAAATCTCTTTTTCTTCTCTCTGCGCTCTTGGCGTCTTGGCGGTTCGTTAAGAAAATTTATGAAAAAACGAACCGCCAAGACGCCAAGGACGCAAAGGAATAAGAGTTTCAAAGAGTTTTTACATAACACACAAATTTCTCAACCTGGCGCTACATCTGAGGTTGCACAATCAAAATAACAAAATAGTACAACAGCCATGAGTGAATTTACCAAAACCCTTTGTCCCTACTGTGGTGTTGGCTGTGGTTTAGAAGTTTCACCTCCAGCCCAACATAACAAAGCAACTAATCGAGATAGCCAAGGAACTCCAACTTGGCGAGTGCGCGGTGATAAAGCCCATCCATCTAGTCAAGGAATGGTTTGCGTCAAAGGCGCAACGATCGCAGAATCTTTAGATAAAAATAGATTACATTACCCAATGGTGCGAGACTCCTTAGATCAAGAGTTTCGCCGCGTTAGTTGGGATGAAGCTTTTAATATCATCACACAGCGCATTCAAACTATCCGCTTCAACCAAGGGCCAGAAGCCTTATGTATGTATGGTTCCGGCCAGTTTCAAACCGAGGATTATTACATAGCCCAGAAACTAATGAAAGGCTGTCTGGGTACTAATAATTTTGATGCCAACTCTCGCTTATGTATGTCTAGTGCAGTGTCTGGCTACATTCAAAGCTTTGGCTCAGATGGCCCGCCCTGCTGTTACGATGACTTGGAGTTAACCGACTGTGCATTTTTAATTGGTACTAATACAGCCGAATGTCACCCCATTGTTTTCAACCGGCTAGAAAAGTATCACAAAAAGAACCGCAAAGTCAAAATGATTGTGGTTGATCCCCGTCGCACGCCAACCGCAGAAGCTGCTGACTTGCATTTAGCCATTCGTCCCGGTACAGATATCGATTTGTTAAACGGCATCGCTCACTTGTTGATGCGCTGGAATTATATCGATACCATGTTCATGGACGACTGCACCAGCAACTTTCCGGCTTATGCTGAGGTAATTCGCCACTATCCACCAGAAGTAGTGGCTCGTCAATGTGGAATCAGCATTGAAGATTTAGAAACAGCAGCTCGCTATTGGGGTAAATCAGAGCGAGTATTGTCTTTGTGGTCAATGGGTGTAAATCAATCCTCAGAAGGGACAGCTAAAGTAAGAACTATTATTAACCTGCACCTGATGACAGGACAGATTGGCAAACCTGGGGCTGGCCCTTTTTCCCTTACTGGTCAACCAAACGCAATGGGAGGACGGGAAGCCGGAGGTTTGGCGCATTTATTACCGGGTTATCGGGTGGTGAAAAATCCCCAGCACCGTGCAGAAGTTGAGGAGTTTTGGGGACTTCAGCCAGGACAGATTTCGCCCAATCCCGGTTTGACTGCTTGGGACATGATTACTGGCTTGGAAGATGGCGCTGTAGAGTTGCTGTGGATTGCGGCTACTAATCCAGCAGTGAGTATGCCAGATTTGGAGCGTACTAAAAAGGCATTATTGCGATCGCCTTTTACTATTTACCAAGACGCATATTATCCCACAGAAACCTCTGCTTATGCTCACGTTCTACTACCAGCAGCCCAGTGGGGTGAAAAAACTGGTGTGATGACCAACTCCGAACGGGTGGTAACTCTGTGTCAAGCATTTCGCCAACCGCCAAGAGAAGCGAAAGCCGATTGGGAAATTTTCGCCGAAGTTGGACGTAGATTAGGCTTTGAGAAAGAGTTTGCCTTTGCTAACTCGGCTGAAGTTTATGCTGAGTTTGTCAAACTAACAAAAACTCGCCCCTGCGATATGACAGGTATCAGTCACCCCCAATTACAAGCACAAGGCCCAACTCAATGGCCTCACCCACAAAAAAGTGATGAGTTAAAAGTTAGGAGTTATGAATTAGAATCTTCAACTCCTAACTCCTCACTCCTCACTCCTAACTCCTCACTCCTAACTCCTAACTCCAAACGCCTCTACACCAATCTCCGCTTCCACACCCCTGATGGACGCGCTCGATTTGGGGCATATTACTCAAAGGGATTGGCAGAACCACCAGACCCAGATTATCCTTTTGTGCTGACTAATGGACGACTTTACGGACACTGGCATACGCAGACGCGCACCGGGCGAATTGAAAAAATTTGTAAAATGCATCCCGAACCATTTATCGAAATTCATCCCCGTGATGCTGCGAACTTAGGTATTGTAGATACTATGTATGTAGAAGTGCGATCGCGTCGGGGTAAAGCGAAGTTTCCTGCTAAAGTGACAAAAGCGATCGCGCCTGGTACAGTTTTTGTCCCCATGCACTGGGGTTCATTGTGGGCAGATAATGCCGAAGCTAACGCCCTCACCCATCCAGAATCTTGCCCCGATTCGCTCCAACCAGAATTAAAAGCTTGTGCTGTGCAGCTGATACCAATCTCTGTAGAAGTTACAGTCAAAGATTATCAACTCCAGTCCTCACAATGGTAAGCTCCTAACTGTACGCTCAAGAGATCATTAATAATCACCAATAGGTAATTTAGTCAATAATCAATAGCCAATAGTGATTATTATTTTTTATAGCTCTCTACTATTGACCCATACCAATTACGATATTTGAAGAGGTTAAACTTATAATAACCAGAGGTTTGACTAGCGCCGAGTTAAGCTATGGGAAATAATAAAAATCAGATAGTATTAGAAATCATCTTATTTTAATCCTCTAGATTTATCTATGGGATTTTATTTTATTTAAAAATTGGGTGCAGCAGATGAAAAAGTTACTGAGGCAAATTATAGGGGCTACCAGAGACGAAAACTTCATGCGCATCATTGAAAACGTAGAAGTGATAGTTTCTAAAGTTCTATCTGTTTTTATGGTGGTCGTGATTTTGGTAGCGATCGGGGATTTAGGAGTATTTATTCTTAAAGAGTTATTTACAGCGCCTTATGCAAAGTTTAACACAACGTTATATAAAATTTTTGGGCTATTTTTGAATATTTTAATTGCTTTAGAAATCTTAGAAAATATCACAGCTTATTTACGAAAACACGTTTTTCAAGTTGAATTAGTTATTGTCACATCTTTAATTGCTGTTGCCCGAAAAATTATTATTCTTGACTTAGAGAAAGTTGGAGGTATTGATATAATTGGTTTAGGAATTGCTATTCTTGCCTTGTCAATTAGTTATTTGATAATTCGTCTTAGTAATTCCAAAAATACCCGTTAAAAATTCCAGATGTTTGGCATACAATTTAGTTATATATAGGTTAGTCTGAACTCTTTGCAGATAATATATAGCAATTCGATTTTATTTATGAAAAAATCTAGGTATATGTAGAGTGTGAAAGCGTTGCGTAATGCACCGTCCATTGATGGTTAAAAACCCTTAATTTTGAACGATCAAATTTTAGATACTTTCTTATGACAGATTTCTTTGAATTTGAAGCAGACTTTGTTGATTCCCTGCGCTGTATCCCCATGCAGGTGCGTTGCAAATTAGATACTTGTGGCATTAAACTAAAATTGTCTGATTGGAATCAAATGACTACAGCCGAGCGTCAAGCTTTAGTCGAATTACCTTGCACTACAGAAACAGAAATTCAGTCTTACCACGAACATATCCAGCAATTAATTCTACAACGCACGGGTATACCAGCTACAAAATTGCCCATCGAGTCTCATCCTGCATGGCTAGATGCCACTGTACCAGCCAGCCTCCAGGAAAAAGCTCAAGAACTAGGTGTAACCCTAACACAACAACATTGGGCAGGTTTAACGTCCTTACAGCGTTTTGCCCTGATTAAACTCAGCCGCCCAGGACATGAAAACAAAAACTTTGAGAGAGCGATCGCAGAATTTCATCTGCTTTAATCAGCCAATAGTTATTAACAGAACAAATCTGTAAAGTGCATTACACTTTGTTGACTTGCCGCCCTCAAATGATACAGTACAGCCTTGAGTACGCCACCCAGACAATTTGATTTATCGGACTAACAAGCCAGTTTTAGGATAAACTCAAGAGCAAATGGAATACTTATTTACGTTAGGTAAAAGAATTTGAAATTTTGCATCTATAAATTTAAATTTCTTAGCGGGAAGTGAAGCTATAGTGGATTTAGCAATGCTGCTGTTAATGTGGCTAAGGTTAGTCCTGCTGCCAAATTATATGAAGAATTAGTTTAGAAACGCACTTCTTATCGATGACAGGCAAACACGCAAGACATAATGCATTTCTGCGGCTAGTGTCTGGTAATGGGGCAGCTTTTGGATCAGAATCTCGCTATTCCCTGCCCCCCAGTAAAGAGATGGTAATTGGACGCGACCCCAGCTGCCAAGTTGTCTTGGATGCCATGATGTACCGAATGGTATCTCGTCGTCATGCAGTGGTTCGTCCCCTCTCTCTATCGCCAGATAGCAAATTCAGCTGGGTGCTTTGTGATTTGAATAGTGCTAATGGCACTTATTTGAATGGACAACGCTTGTATGAATGTCAGGAATTGCACCCAGGCGATCGCATTTCTCTAGGTGCTGATGGGCCGCAATACGTTTTTGAGTATGAGTATACCTTACTCACCCCGGCCACGACAGTTAACCAAGTTACACCATTACCTTCGGCGACAAATTACCACGGCCACACCCAATTAAAGCAGCCAGATTCTGTTAGCTTTACCCAGCTTTTCCCCATTATTTCCACTGGTAAAGATTTAACTCGGAAAGCTTACCTCGTACCGGGAATACTGACCGTAATTTTTGTAGTGTTAATGTTTGCTACAGTCGGTCAGCCCCAAGCTAATCAAGTTATCGTCGCAACTTACATCGCCTTCGCTGCCTACTATTTTGTTTACCAACTTTGCGGTAAACAGAAGCCTTGGTGGGTGCTAATGGCTGCGGCAATGGGTACGATGCTGATTTTGCTTAGTCCGTTGTTGGATTTATTTATCTTCGTGTTTCGCACCATTCTGCCTGGAAACTTGCCCTCATCCCAAGAATCTACCACCTTCACAGAGTTGCTGGTGCGGATGTTTTTTGGCGCTGGCTTGATGGAGGAATTACTCAAGGCATTGCCTGTACTAGGGGCCTTTGCCATCGGGAGAATATTGTCTTCACCTTGGCGGGAACGCATAGGCGTCTGGGAACCTCTAGATGGTATTCTCCTGGGAACAGCTTCTGCTGTGGGCTTCACTCTCTTGGAAACTCTCGGACAATATGTGCCAGATATTACTCAAAATGTCACGCAACAGGTGGGTATAGGCGCTGCTGGTCAACTAGCGGGTTTACAACTGCTAATTCCGCGAATTTTAGGCTCCGTAGCCGGACACATGGCTTATAGTGGCTACCTGGGTTATTTTATCGGGTTGGCTGTTCTCAAACCCAGTAGAAGTTGGCAAATTCTCTCTATTGGTTATCTTAGTGCTGCTGCGCTCCATGCTTTATGGAATGCTACAGGATCAATCAATGCCTTGCTGTTGGTAGTTGTTGGGGTGTTATCTTACGCCTTTTTGATGGCAGCAATTCTCAAGGCACGGGCGCTATCACCGACGCGATCGCAAAATTTTGCTACCCGATTTCTTGGCCCAAAATAACCCTCTTCTGTCACTCTGGGAAAACTTTTGCCATTTCTGAATTCTAGAGCTTTTGTATCCGAAGCGATGGCAATGTCTGCCGCAGGCATCGCAAGATTTTTTCCTAATAACAAATACAATAACCAAGTTTTTGTAATAGGATAGCTTGTATTGCTTGACTGATAAAGCTTCTAGAGATTGCCCTCTCGGAAAGTGACAGAAGAGGGGTATTACAAAACAATAGAGAATTATGCAGTTTTCTGCATTCTCCAGGTATGAAAACTGCACTCAAATATGCAGAAAAGGTGGATGTGTGGCATGAAGATGTCAGATATTCTGTAACTCATCGGCAACAACAGTAAAACTACTGACCGGGCACATCTAGCGGTTGGGGTAAGGGGGATAGCAAATAGTGCTTAAAATCAAGCTGATAATTAGCGCTGGAATTTTGAATATTTATATCTTTGGATAGATGACCTAATGGTTAGAATCAGGTTATAATAATCATTGTTTTAGCCCCACTGTAGAAAAATATTAAAAATCAGTGGATGCTTAAAATCGCAGCACAAGCGTTATCAGCAGATAAATCTGCCTGCACCGGAAATTTATGTAGAAAACAGAGACAATTCATTCAAGTTATGCTTCATACTCAGACTTGTTGAGTTCATTGAAAGCATAAGAGGCGATCGCTAAACTAACCTTTGCTTTTTCTACTTCTGATAAAGCTGTCCACGAGCTATTTTGAAGATTACTGAGTGCAGATGCCGCGTTTTCCGATTCGCTACTTCGCATAGCGTAAGCAAAAGGACGAGCCAAAACTAAAAGATCCTCTGTTCCCCAATTTGGTAGTACTGTCTGAACACACTCAACCAGTTGTTCACCGATTGATTGTTGGGCAGCAAGGATTTCAGTAGCTTTGGTGGCGATGGTGTTGAGCAATGCTTGGGGGACACAGGCGGCAAAAGTACTAGATAATCTTTCTTGAAGATTAAGCACTACTGTTTGGTGGGGATTGTGATTATAGTCTGACTCCACAGAGATACCAGACCAAAGTGTGTCTAGATGGCTATAAAAATCTTGCGATCGCGTTGTCAGTTCTTCATCAAGTAAATCTTGCATTCCGAACTGTTGTTCTAATTCGTCAAAATAAGCAATTGATTCTTCATCACCGGGATTCCAGGGATAGGTAGCATCGTCTGGTTCCAGTAATGCTTCTAATAATTCTAAATCTATTTGAGATGGCAAAGAAGAGGAAGTGTCTGAGCCGTTAATTTTATTAGCCATTTTTCATTGCCTCACAATTATTTGGTGGTATTTACAGCTACAATTCCTCAGAAGAGATTTCCGCAAAAGCAGTTGAATTTATCTACAGTAAAACAGATTTTAAAGGTTGATGCTAAAGACTCAAATTTATTTCTGCAATAGCTCTGCTAGGAGTCTTCAATAATAAACTCCCAGGTTTCAGATTTAGCACTTCCAAACTTTAACTGCATTCCCGATTTCAATGGGACTTCCTCTCGGAGGATTTGTTGCCAACCATTAGTCCCTAAAAACCAGGTTGTCCCGTAGGTGGAAAAATCTTGCAAATAATAACTTTGCACCAATGTAGCATCAGTAAGAGTATTGCGGCAAAAAATTTCGGCGTGGCGTTTGGATACAGATGGTTCAGGGATGACAATATCATTGTCTTTCGTGCGGCCGATGCGGGTGACTCCATAACGCAGTAACCAGGTTTTACCTTTTGGGGCGAGCGATCGCAACGAAGCAGAAGGAAGCGGGGAACCGATATCAGGAATGGCTGTATCTGGTAGTTCGGTAATACCTTCGTCCAGATTCTTAATCAGTTCGCCATTAAAATCTGGATGCAGGTAGAGAACAGGCAAAGTCCAAGCAGGTTGATTATATTTATACACTGTTAACAACTCTTGCCTAGCTTGGGCTACGGCTTCATCAATTGGCTTGTGCGATCGCAAAGCTTCGGTAAAAGCTTGAATAAAGCTGTGGCTTTCATGGTCTGCGATTTCATCGCGCATCCCCAAAACCGCAGGCACACCATGACGAATCAACACTTCTGCTAAACTGCTGGCAGGTATAGCTTGATGATTGATAGCAGCTGGTTGTGCGCCCCAACAGGCGTTAAAAACTGCTAATTTCACACCTGTATGGGTCAATACTTGGGCCAATTCTATCCCATTTAGGGGCATATCTGGTCGCAAAAATAGTAACCCCCCGTCTGGGTCTGGCAAACCATGGCCAGCATAAAAGAAAACATTGTATGCTCTGGTTTCTAATTCTTGAATCAACTCCTGTGGAGTTGGTTGTAGAAGTTGATTCACTATACAAGGTGCATATCTTTGGGAATTACCACCCACAGAGGTATCTGCAAGAGTTTGCTCTAAAATAGCAGCTTCTTGTTCTAGTTGCAGCTTGTCATCATGACCTAAAACCAGGAGGATACTTAAAGCCTGGTCAGTTCGCAAATGCGGTAAGGGGTCAACTTCACTGCTGGTGCGACTAAATAGCAAATCTTGGGAGAGAGACATAGCTGATTGACCAGGTTCACGCTGCATAATTTCCCAAGGGAGAGCGATCAGATCCGGGTCGCGGATTTCTAGGCGGAAGCGCAAACGTGTATGCTGCCCCATAGCAATACCGCGACTGCGTTCTAGACTACCAAGAATTTGCCCATCAAATATCCAGCGCCATAAATTCATTCCCAAGTATTGCATCAGACGACTGCTGTAGGGGCCAGTGGTTTGGCCTGAAGGGGGAGAAATCCAATCTATGGGGAATGGGTTGGTCTTTTGAGATGTTGAGTTTGGGGAAATATCTAAGTGACTATGACCAGCAAACATTTGCTGCCATTCTTGCCAGACTTGATTGAGTTCATCAGGCCATACACAGTCGCGTAAAACGTAGCCACTGGGATAGGGAGCTTTGACCACCCAAATGGCGAAGTTGTCAGTGCCAGTGTTTCGGAGACGGGCGATCGCCAAATTCAGGGATGGCATGGATTCATTCAAATAAAAACTAAAATAAATAATTTCAAATAATAATTCTCCAAGGTGAAAACTTTCTACTTTTTTACCTTGTAAGTTTTTACTCTGATGTTACCTATTATTCCAGGTTTCTACCAGTTTATCGATTATTTAACTAAGTTGGACTACTGTCGTCAGGTGGTTGAGGAACTGGCGGTTGTGTGGCAGGTGTACACGGACTTGGTGCATCTTCTGGTAAGACAGAGAAGCTCAAAGGATTTATTTTGGAGGAGTCCAGCAATACTTTTGCTGGCAAAGGTTTTGGATTTGGTGGAACTGAGGTAGTTCCTGCCGATTTATTAGTATTAGCTGAACTTTGCGTACTATTACTAGCACAGACTCGCATAGGCACTAAAAAATTCCCAGTAACAGGTTGGGGATTTGATGTTTTCTCAAGAACTTCTAAATAAGTTCCAGGGGGAATTAATTGCTTGTTTCCCCAAGATATTGCCTTCTTGGTTTTAATTACTGAACCAGGAGAAAGGTTGGCTAGCGATCGTGTATCTTTGATGGTAGGACTTGAAGTTGGTGTCGGAGGGGATGAAATCCAGGGGACTGATGGCAATCGCACTCGCTCCACAAACAATCCTAAAGCACCTGCTGCTAACACAAATATTAATGGAACAATCCACTGTAGCGGTAAACCGGAACTTTTAGCCGGCTCAGTGTCTGGAATCACCTGAGTTTTGTGGTTTGGGCTACCTAAAAGTATCGAATCTGTCCCCCTAGATGCAAAATCAATAGTTTTGGCAGAATAACTCTCTGGAATGAAGGCTTTGATCGTAATTTCTGGTTCCCAGTATTGGACTTGATAATGGACTAAAGCGATGGTGACATTATCGTGTCCATTCTTAGTGTTAGCGATTTCAACTAATCTATCCGCAACATTTGCGATCGGGACTTCCCCAACTAGAATCGGCAAGATTTCTGTTTCCCAGTACTCCTCCACCCGATCAAAATCACTCAAACCATCGGATGTGAGCAGAAAAACAGCATCTTCGTCGAGCATAAATCGCCCAGAGGTGGGATGCAATGAAGTGCTTGGCCCCATACCTAAAGCCTGGACGAGAGAGCCAGCAGAACTTTGTTGTACAGCCTCGCGGTAAAGGGCATAGCCTAGCCGCACCTCGCGGGAAGCAACATCATCGTCGAGGGTAACTTGATAACAGCCGTGGCGGGTAATCCAGTAAGCACGACTATCACCGACGTGGGTAATGTACATTTCATGAGCAACAGGCAATGCCATTACTAAAGTCGTGCCCATCCTCTGACGCCCTTGGCGATTTTCACTATCATTGCGCTGACTAATTTTGTCATTAGCAATTGCCACTGCCTTTTCTAGGTCATTAAGTAGCAGTGAGGGGTCTATGTGGTCGTAGGGAACTTTTGTGAGTTGGTGTACCTGCTGCTGGATCGTTTCAATGGCTAAATTTGAGGCGACATTGCCACCCTCGTGTCCACCGATGCCATCACAGACAATTGCTAAGGCTGTTGACTGGGGTGGTTTGCTTACCAGAGTTCCACTAGGGGGGCTACAAGAATCTTCGTTACGTTGGCGGCTGGGCCCAGTGTCGGTTTTGGTGATAATTTTGATTGAGGGTGTTTGCGATCGCCCTAACCCAGCCAGTCCGCGATCTAAAACTCCGATTAATTGATCGGTTGAATTAATCTTTCCCTGAATTAAGGAAAGGCTAACCTCGTTAACAAATTCAGTTATGGCTGGTTTGGCTTCATGTACCAACTGCTGCCAAAATTCGCCTAATTGGGGCAATTCTGGTGATGTTGCGGCATCGAAACGCAATTCTAACAAACGGACTAACGATCCTTCTACCCGTAATACAGATGAGTCAAGCAAGCTAGAGACGACACCTTCACTTGCAAGAGGTTGCCACAGATGAGCTATTTGCCATAACCAATTGAGTTGGCGCATCGATGTTGCATCACGCCAAGCGGTGGTTAACTCGCCAGCCAACTGCACTTGTTGGATTTTCTCATCTACTAATAATGGCGGTTTTTCTAAAAGTAATATTTCTTGATGGGAGGCGCCGTCACCGAGAAAAAGCACTCCATATACCTGCGGTACGTGTAATCGGTAGGGAATTAGTCTCAGGTAAGCTTTTAGAGGCTGTAAGTGATCTAACTCAGGCGTTAGCGTTAATAAACCAGGTTTCGTATCTAAAAGAACAAATTTATCAAGGACTAAATAGCGATCGGCTAATATTTCTCCAGGGCTACCCACACTTGGGCCATCTAACACAGCCCAGAGATAATTTTTGGTTAGGGGCGTGGAACATCGCAGGCAAAACTTGTGAGTCAGGGGGTTGGCAGCCTGACAACTTTCATTTGTACAGTAGAGCGTTGCCGCGTCATTTTCCATAGTTTTCGCACCGGGAAGCGATTGGCAATTTCTTTAACAGCATTATTAGGGACAATCTAGACCGCTCATCTTTTTTAAACTTGACATACCCAGACTTTAGATGATGATTTTAGCTGGGGGATATCAGCAGGTGCTAATACTTACTTATCCAAAAATACGCTCCTAAGTCAACCCCACAGCCTGATCATAGCTTCTATTGCTCTGTGACTCTTCATCAATAAAGCAACGAACTCCAACCCTGTTAGCAAAGCATAACCCAAACATAACTGCGCCCCAAGCTTTTGCTAAGTTACCCCATCATCAAGAGGCAGATAATCTTGGTATTTATTTAGTTTATAAGTAGGATAGCAAGAATTAAGTTTAATTAAGAATTAAGATAAGTGAACTACTCAAAGTAGCTGACTAATGAAGAGGCTTTAAAAATCTGGTAATCTCGTTTCCGGGTTCTTTTTGGGGAGGTCGCAAAGCTTCACAGATTGATTTTCCCCCTTCCAGCGTCGGGAAGGGGGTTAGGTTTTTCGTGAACTTTTCCAGATGGATCTGAAAAGTCACAAAGGTTCAGTCAGATCGCTACCAACTCATTCGGTTATTTTTTGTCGTCAATTGCAACTTGGGGGACTCCCATGCTGTAGTTGGTAACGCGGGCAGAGAGATTGTAGCTGATTTCGCCGAGTTGCAGGAGCGATCGCAGATAATGCTCTAAGTCTGACCCAACACGACGCAAGTTATAGTCTGTGAGGTCTGCACCACTAGATGCTTCTACTAGTTCATCAAATTTTCGATAAACTTTTTGCAGCGCATCTTCATTCCAGTTAAATTCGTTATCTGGGTCAATATCTAACGTTAAGACCTGTTCACTCGGAACCAGATCGCCATCCCGGTCAATTTCGCCTGCAAAAATGCGGACATGCCGGGTTGTGGACTTGAGCAGCATCGGGTTATCCATAAAAGGGTGTAAGATTTGGGTGGATTACACTGAAATTATTGTAAACGGTATATTCAAGCTTGAATGCTCTCAATTTACAAGCTTTGAACACAGTTTCAAAAGGGTATATTGAATGGGCATAAGTAAAAATATCACCTGTACTGATTAACTTACTACTTCTGTTAGGAGTTGAAGACACAATTAGTAGCTAGTACTGACAGTAGTCTAATTATTTTCCTGTAAAAATTACTGGGGAGATTCTTTTTATTTGGCGTATACAAACAAGTCAAAGTGGTGTGCTAATCTTACCTACTGCTAATATTTTCCTACTCATGAAGCCTAAAAGCCAGTAGGGTAAAGCACTCAGCAGGAATAATTTGATCTGTGTACATTTTTTTATAGAGAACAAAAGTTTTTACCTGAATAATTCTGACGATCAATTTCTTCGGAATTTTCTATTGCAAAAAACGTACATCAAGTAATTTTACTGAATAGCGCTACATCTACCTCTGGCTTTAATAAGTTCCAAAAAATTAAGCGGTTTTACTTACGTATAAACACCAAAACTAAAGTAACAAGTCAAACTGTTATTGACGTTCACATAAAGTTGATGTAAAAACCTTTAAAAAGGGCGAGCAACTTCTTACAGAAACTTTATTGTGTAGAATCTTAAAAACTGAATAATAGTTATGGCTTACCATAAGCTACATCTGGCACAATCACATCAAAATCTAGCTTGAAAATAAAACACAGGAGACTGAAATAGAATACAAAGGTGATTGATGAAGAAAAATTCTTAATTCAAGCACTTTGGATTCAAAGAAGATATAAAGAATTTTGCTGGACATCTACCTCCTTACCCTCATGACCACCAAGTAAAGGAATCTCAATAGCTATGAACTCCAAAGCATTACCACGCCAGATTAATAATCTTGAAGTAGGTGTTTATGAGTGCGAAATCCATCTCAAATTCCGGTTGATTGAGGAAAAGAGTCTATTGGGCGATCGCGAACAACTGTTACAGGTATTACTTGATGCCTTAACCGAGGGTTCCGACGACTTTCTAGAGACGCTGCAAGCGTCCGTTAAAGCCCAAGAAGTGTCAGAGTTCAAAGCCTCACCTCAAATGCGACGCCAGCTGATGCGCTTGCGTAATGCTGCTGAAAATCCCCAGCCTTAAAGGTGTAATTTAAGTAGCGAAAAAACATGAATTGGGCATCAAATCAAATGTTGATCGTATAGCCCCGTTGCAATAAAAACTAAGCAGTGAGTAGAATTCATAAATAAAATATTGTGATTTCTACTTTATGAAAGTCTTATTTAGCAGCACAAAGTCCCAGGAACAGTTTCCTCTATTAAAAACTTTGTAGCAAAGGATACTGGTAGAATCTAAAAGTAAATTCAGCCGGGTGCATTTTACCGAGTTTTTATCAAAACATTGCAGGAACAAGAAAACCCTGTGTCTTTACAGATGGGGAATTGGACAACAGGCGCGAATTCAATGAAAACCTAAAAGGTCAGCCCCTTCCCTACGGGACGCTGCGCGAACGGGGAAGTCAAAAGTCAAAAGTCAAAAGTCAAAGTGAAAATCAATAACCTGACTTTTAGCTTTTTACTTTAGCTAAGTGCCTGATTTGCTGAAATACTTATGTTTTATTTATTACTGGTAATAGGTCATGGTTTAGCAGCCAGTTACCTATTACCAATTACCCACAAGAAGGGAGCAGGGGAAGAAATCAATTCAAAATTCAAAATTCAAAATTCACAATTCACAATTCAGAATTTCTGCCTCCTCTTTCCCAATCCCCTGTTTGGTCAATGCCCAATTCAAAAACTGTCTATTTAGCAAGACCGTGTTCTAGGGCGAAACGAACTAACTCTGTACGGCTATTGGTGCCAGTTTTACTAAATAAACGGCTGACGTATTTTTCTACATTGCGGACGCTGGTTTCTAAGCGACGGGCGATTTCTTTGTTCATTAAGCCTTCAGCGACCAAATTTAAAACACTTTGTTCTCTGGGAGTCAAATCAATTTTGAAAGGGGCTGGCGATTGGGAAATGGCATTTCTTTGAGTTAATAATGCCTTAATTTGGGCAATCTGATTGGCTAGTTCAGCAAGATCGGGGGTTTCAACGTCATCTCCGGTAGTTGCAGCCTTAGCGGCGCGGCGGGCTAGCAAATTTTCGACTATAGCCACTAACTCATCTGGATCGAAGGGTTTGGGTAAATAGGCATCGACACCAGCATGATATCCTTGGATGCGATCGCCTGTCATGCCTTTAGCAGTTAAAAATACTACTGGTAGCGCTTGGAAGCGGGGGTCTTCTCGCAGTTGCTTCAGGAACTGATAGCCATCCACCTGAGGCATCATGACATCAGAAATCACTAAGTCAGGTGTATTCATCTGCATCCATTCCCAACCTTCAAGGGCGTTACTGGCGACTTGAACGCTGAAACCGCTCTCTTGCAAATAGTCTTTCACGGCTTCCCGTATCCCTGGTTCATCATCCACCAGTAACAATTGTGCTGACATTTAAAATTCCCTTAAATTTACCTTTTTCCAATTTAGCGAAAGTTGACAGGCATTGAACAAAAGGATGAAATCAATTCGCAATTCGCTTTTTCGCCCATTCGCAATTAAACTAAGCCCGACACAACGGGCAGAGGGTTTCAACCTACCAAGAGAATACAAGGATTTTTTCGCTTGACTTCGGGCGAGGTTTTGAACCTTCACTTTTTCCATAAAGGGAAAAATGAGAGAGCTTGTTAATGTTAAGCATTATTTTTATAGCGATTCTCGTTTACATGAGGTACACACGTAGGGGCACGGCAGTGCCGTGCCCTTACACCTGGTGATGTAATGTTGTACCCCATCTGAATGGGAACCGCTATAACCCTCTTCTGTCACTCTCCGAAAAGATTTACCTTTTCTAAAATCTAGAGCTTTTGTATAGCAGGCGTTTGTGCGATTCTTTTCTAATAACAAATACAAGACCAACTTTTTTCTAACAAAACCTAAAATAGAGCCTTTGGTGAGCGAAACAATTGGTTGGTAATAAACTCGAAATTCAAGGCGTTCAATTGCTTTGCGTAACTCGGACTCTAACTGCAATTTCGCCAGAATATTAGCATACTTCTTAAGATATATTCACTTTTGTAATCTTAACGAAAGAATAATTGTTACAGTCGATCAATTATCTTGGCATTTTCTGGCAACTTGGCGTTTCGTTGCCCAGCAGTACGCGCCCTAGCAGTGAACAAACCAATGGGAGTATTTAATAAATCTACAAGGGTGACTTTACCCGCGATGCCTGCTTTGGGCTGCGCCAAAGCCTTTTTCATATCCCTTGGTATTTCCTTGACTAACCAACGTGCCAAACGATAACCGCATTCTTTGAGTGTAATATCTCGCATCAAATCTACACCGTGCAGTTCGTGCAGATAGCGATTTGAGCGTCCATAGCGCCGCCATTGACTTTGCAGTTCTTTAAGTGTGGCGCGGTGCCGGTGTCTAACGATCGCATTCGGGGCAAATTCCAAACGTCCGATGTTTTCGGCCAAAATCCGCCAGCAAATATCGGCATCGCCACCACTGGTAAGATAGGGACGAAATAAACCCGCTTTTTCTAAGGCAATGCGTCGAATCGCTAAATTAGCCGTTTGACCATAGGGACGAAAGGAATGGTTAAGGGTATGCTTTTGCGACAAAGTTTCTTGACGCTCTGCGTGTTGTTCTAGCAGAGTTGTGCCTGGTAGTGCCAAAATTTCACCAGCGACTATTACCACTTCTTGGTTGACAAAAGGCGGAATTAATGCATGTAACCATTGTGGTTGTGGACGGCAATCAGCATCGGTAAAAACGATAATTTCACCCGTAGCGGCGCGAATCCCAGTATTACGAGCAGAGTATGAGCTTTGAATTTGGTTTTCGCTGAATGGGCGGATTGTAATTGGGCAATTTTCGGCAGATGTTTTGAGGATGGTGAGAGTGCGATCGCTACTATTATTGTCCACCAACAAGTACTCTACCCGGTCTTTCGGGTAAGTTTGAGACAATAAACAATTGATTAATTCTGGTAAATCCGCCTCACCGTTATAAATAGGAACAACCACCGACACCATTGGTAAAAAACTGGTGGCGGTGGTTGCATCAACTGGCTGATGATTCATAAATCTGAGATTTTAGAGATAGGATTACTAGCTAGTATTCCCAAACCAAAATCCTAGAAGGGTATATCAAGCAGTTTTCGGAACTCCAAAAATCTGGATTTGGGAATACTACTATATCATTTGCGTCAATCTAAAATTTTAGGCTATCGGCGCGGCTCATGGGTCGAGTGGGCTGATTTGCTGGCGGTTGGGCAAAGTTGTTATTTGATAAAATTGCGATCGCCCGGGCATATTGTGGATCGCTCTTAGTTCCGATTAAATCTGGATTAGAAGCCAATTGCCGCTCTTGTGCCTCTGTCAAGTCTAGCTTGATATCTGGGGCAATCCCTTTATGGTTAATATCCGTTCCTGCCGGGGTGTAGTAATGGGCAATGGTAACTGCCAAGCCGGAACCATCTGCGAGTTCATGAACTGACTGGACTAAGGCTTTACCAAAGGTTTGACCACCTACGACTACCGCCCGCTTATTATCCTTGAGTGCCCCTGTGAGGATTTCGCTAGCACTAGCTGAATTCCCATCCACTAAGACTGCCAAAGGACGATTTGTTAGAGCAGTGCGATTGGCTTTAGTTTCTTCAGTGCCGCCCACACGGTCTACTGTCTTGACAATGCCGCCATCATTATACCACATCCGGGCAATTTCAATGCTCGCCTGTAACAACCCGCCAGGATTTCCCCGCAAATCCAAGACATAAGAATCAACTTTCTTAGTGTTCAAATCGCGGATGGCTCGTTGCATTTGGTCTGCGGCGTGAGCGCTAAATTCCCGCAAACGGATATAGCCAACGCGACGATTCCCTTCTTGTCTGAGGGTATAACGTACCGTTGGTACTTCAATATTTGCCCTTGTTAACTTCAAATCAAAGGCAGTTTGCCCCGCCCGTCCCAGCTTTAGTTTGATGGGAGTACCCGCTTTGCCACGAATTAGCTTAGAAGCATCATCCACCTTCATTTTGAGAGTGGGTTTGCCGTCAATTGCCAAAATTTCATCGCCTGCTTTGATCCCAGCTTTCAGTGCTGGAGAATTTTCTATAGCTTCGACAACAGTGAGGCGCTGAGTTTTTTCGTTCACTTCCATCCGAATGCCAATACCAGAGACTTCCCCAGATGTTTGGCTAGTCAGGGCTTCAAATTGTTTGGGATCCATGAATCGAGTGTAAGGATCTCCCAACTTTTGTAAAGCTTCGCGGATGGCAGTGTATGCTTCTTCCCGAGAAGAATAGTCTTTGCTCAACAGGCTTTGCCTGGTTGCTTGCCAATCTTGTTGATTAAATTTGCCATCAACATATTCATGGTTCACTAGTTGCCACACTTGGTCAACTATCACTTTCGGGCTGTCTTGTAGGGCTAGAGCGGCCCGGACACCACGAGTCCAAGCGGTGCCGAACAAAGATATAGTAGCAGTAGTGGCGATCGCTCCACCAATCAAGGCTACTTGGAGCGGCGAGTAACTTTTCGCAGATTGGTTCATGTATATTAGCTGGAATAATTGTGTTATTGACAGTTTAGCAATCAGGCTTTCAAGAGACTTTTAAGTTTTTATACCCCAAACGTAAGCTCTGCTCCCTTCATCATTTTTATCGTTGAATGATGCCGAAAATACTGCATTATTAACAACCATTTCTCAGTTTGTTAGCTTTCTTGGGAAGGCTATACTGAACTTATGACACTTTGATAAGCGTCATTTTTGTACTTATTCATTACTTTTATAAGATAGCACTTTGATCACTGAATTGCAGCACTTTTAGACAGCCATTAAATCAGCTTTTATTACCTAAGTCATGAAACGTAAATTTCCTATCAAATCGTTAATTTCTATTAAAAAATTTTTTGCTAATCTGTGGCAATCGTTACAAAAACTAACTAGTGGATTGTACTTTGTTTTGGGCACTTGGCTGATTTTTACCACTATAACCTTAGTTTTTGCTTCTTCGCAGCCAGTAGATGCCTTCTTTGTGCTTGGTGGCAGTATTCGTCGAGAAACTTATGTTGCAGGGCAAGCAAAACAATACCCGCAAACGCCAATTTTAATTTCTCATGGTTCCCCAGACCCCTGTATATGGTTAATTTTTCAGGCGGAATTAGCAAGGTTACAAAACGTTTGGTTAGAAAACTGCGCTAATTCTACCTTTGAAAATTTTTATTATGGTATTCCAATTTTGCGACGTTGGGGAGTGCATAAAGTCATGTTGATTACCTCGCCAAGCCATTTACCCAGAGCCTTATGGATGGCAAAGATTCTCTTAGGCGCTCATGGTATTTGGGTAGAGACAGAGATTGTTGAGGAGTTGGGTGTTCCTGGTAATAATGAATCTTGGTCAAAAACTGGATTAGATGTAACACGCAGCTTATTTTGGGCGATTGTAAGTCAAATTATTCAACCGCAATGCTCAAATGTAACAAGACTTACCGAAGTAGATATGCAAGCTTGGGAGCATCGAGGTTTTCATTGTGAACACCAAGGGGGGTTGAGCAGATAAGTTACTCGTAATGTGTCCACATGCGAATTGACTACAGATATAGACTTGACGCTCGGAGAATGGCTGACCATTTTGCTCACCCTGACGCTCTAAAGACGACTAATGAATCAATTCAAAATTCAAAATGACGCTCTCTACGAGACGCTGCGCGTAGCTTGCTTCCCTGTAAGGGTACGCGGACTTGCTTGAGGTTTTAAGGATAAAGCTTTTTTCATAAAGGCTTTTAGTCGTCTAAAGACGACTTCTGCTGTGAGCCGCAAAACTTTAGTTCTGGGCAGTTTATGTCTAGAACGAAATAGCCTTGACTGCAATTACTAGCTGACGATGCTGCTATTCCCTACATCTATAGCTACTCTAGCTAGGGAGTGAACGGTGCTACTAGTGTAAAAGTGGCATCGTTTGCTTTATGTGTATTTAATATGATAATGTAATATCCGCTTGATTTTTACGGAAATCTATGCATCATCAGCAAAGTTATTTGTGAAAATATAAGTAAATGAATGAGTAAAAATACTGTATTTTGACAATACTCAAAAAACGAACAAATTTTAACATCATCTTCTAAATTTTGTAGGTACAGCATGGTTTTTCGGCGCTGCTTGGTTGCATCTGGCTTGATAGTTTTCTTCGCATTTGGTTGTAGTGGTGGGGCAAACTCATCAACAGAAAATACTACAAAAGTTGTGCAAGAAAATAATGTAACCCAGCTTTTCATAGAAGCGAAGGCTACCCAGAAAACAGAATATTTTTTTCATCAAGGTAATAATTTATTAGATGGACAGCGTTACGACGATGCAATAAAAGCATACAATAAAGCGATCGCTATCAAAGTTGAGAGTCCTGAAGTTTGGATTAACCGTGGCATAGCCTTAACATCGTTGCAACGCTACCAAGAGGCTATTGCATCATACGAGAAAGCGATCGCCATCAAACCCGACAAAGATGAAGCCTGGTATAATCGTGGCATAGCCTTAACATCGTTGCAACGGTACCAAGACGCGATCGCATCTTACGACAAAGCGATCGCTATTCAACCTGACAAGTATGGAGCCTTAATTAACCGAGGCATTGCTCTGACAAAACTACACCGCTACAAGGATGCGATCGCGTCTTATAATAGAGCGATCGCCATCAAGCAAGATTTGCACCAAGCATATTACAATAAAGCTTGCTCTTATGCTTTACAAAGTAATCTCGAATTAGCAATTGAGAACTTAGATAAAGCAATCGAGTTTGTTCCTGATAAATACAAAAAATTAGCAAAAACTGACCCAGACTTTAGCAAAGTGCGTAGTGCAAAGCAGTTTCAGGAATTACTGCAATAGTTTGTTGTAACCACCGCTCAGTGTAGAATATAAGCCAATACAGTTCAGATAAGACCAAAACACTTGTAGAGACGGCGATTTATCGCGTCTATAAAACTATAAAACCCAAGCGTATAGAATATAAGCTTGCGACAGCAAGGATTTTTTCTTGAGCGGTTTCCAATTAGACATGAAAAAATTGTTAATCACCGGAGCAAGTGGTTTTTTAGGATGGCATCTTTGCCAACTTGCAAAACAAGAATGGGAGATTTATGGCACTTATTTATCCCATTCTCTAGAAATTCCTGGTATAAAAATGTTAAAAGCGAACTTAACAAATTTCCAGGAATTGAAACGTATATTTAATGATGTCAAGCCGACGGCAGTTATTCATACTGCTGCACATTCGCAACCAAATTTTTGTCAAACCAACCCCAAAGAATCGCACGCAATTAACGTCATCGCATCCTGCAATATTGCCGGACTTTGCGCGGATAATTCTATTCCTTGTGCTTTTACCTCAACAGATTTGGTTTTTGATGGTTTAAATGCTCCCTATCAAGAAACAGATGCCGTGTGTCCTGTCAATCTTTACGGTGAGCAAAAAGTCATGGCGGAAGCAGATATGCTAGAAAGGTATCCCATGACCGCAGTCTGTCGAATGCCGTTAATGTTTGGTGTACAAACACCTACAGCTAAAAGCTTTATTCAGCCATTTATTCAAACTTTACAAGCAGAAAAAGAACTAAGTTTATTTATAGATGAATTTCGTACACCAGTAAGTGGAACAACTGCTGCCAAAGGACTTTTATTAGCATTAGAAAAAGTCAACGGCATCATTCACTTAGGTGGAAAAGAGCGGATTTCGCGTTATGATTTTGGAAAAATATTAGTTGAGGTATTTCAACTTCCCACCACCAAGCTTAAATCGTGCCGACAACAAGATGTGAAAATGGCAGCGCCTAGACCGGCAGATGTTTCTTTGGATAGTTCCAAAGCTTTTGCATTGGGGTATGAGCCTTTATCTGTAAAGGAAGAATTAGAAGATGTTTGTAAAGTCTTAATTCATGCTAGCCCTGGCGACTAGAAGTCGCGGCTATACGAGACTTTACCCACCTCCGTGGGTTTGAAACCCTTGATTTTCTCTTACTCCACGGAGTTTTTGAGACGCGATAAATCGCCGTCAAGACAAGTGTTTTGGTCTTATCTGAACTGTATTGAATTCTATTCACCCAATACTTTTCAAACATCCTCTTATAGGAGTTAGGGGTTTTAATTCCTAACTCCTAACTCCTCACTTGATTTTAGTAAGCATCCATTGGCAGACAAGAACAAACAAAGTTCCTATCACCAAAGGCTGCATCAATGCGACCAACAGCCGGCCAGAATTTATACTCACGAGTCCAAGGTGCAGGATAGGCAGCTTGTTCACGAGAATAAGAATGTTGCCATTCGTCGGTGATGAGACTTTCGGCAGTGTGGGGTGCGTTTTTCAAAACATTATCTTGAACATCCACCTTACCTGATTCAATCTCGGCAATTTCTTGGCGAATAGAAATCAACGCATCACAGAAACGATCTAACTCTTGTTTAGATTCACTTTCTGTAGGTTCCACCATGATTGTACCCCCTACAGGCCAGGAGACTGTCGGCGCATGGAAACCATAATCCATGAGACGCTTGGCAACATCATCAATTTCGATCGCAGCTGATTTTTTGAGCGATCGCAAATCTAAAATACATTCATGGGCAACTAGACCATTTTTCCCCTGGTACAAAACCGGATAGTAAGATTCCAGTCTCTTAGCAATGTAGTTAGCATTGAGAATCGCCACCTTAGTTGCTTGGGTTAAACCATCTGCACCCATCATGGCGATGTACATCCAAGAAATCACCAAAATACTAGCACTACCCCAAGGCGCAGCCGCCACAGCACCAATATGCTGGGTACTGGGGATTGGGAATTGGGGATTGGGAATTTCTTCTTTCCTAGTCCCCAGTCCCCAGTCCCCAGTTCCTACCACAGGATGTCCGGGGAGAAAAGGCACAAGATGAGAGGCTACCCCAATGGGCCCCATACCAGGGCCACCGCCACCATGAGGAATACAGAAGGTTTTATGCAAGTTTAAATGGCAGACATCCGCGCCAATATCTCCAGGACGGCAAATTCCCACTTGGGCGTTCATATTTGCCCCATCCATGTAAACTTGTCCACCATGACTGTGGACAATAGCGCAGATTTCCTGAATTGGCTCCTCAAAAACACCATGAGTCGAGGGATATGTCACCATTAAGGCAGCTAATTCATTGCTGTGTTTTTCTGCCTTACTCTTCAGGTCATCAACGTCAATATTACCTTGTGAATCACAGGCAACTGCTACCACCTTCATCCCGCACATCACTGCACTGGCTGGATTTGTCCCATGTGCCGAGGTGGGAATCAAACAGACATTACGGTGTTTTTGTCCACGGCTTTCGTGATATTGGCGAATCACTAAAAGTCCAGCGTATTCGCCCTGAGAACCAGCATTAGGTTGTAGAGAAATTCCCGCAAAACCAGTAATTTCAGCTAACCATGCCTCAAGTTGCTCAAACAGGACTTGATAACCTTGCGTTTGCGACGCCGGGGCAAACGGGTGAATCTTGCCAAATTCCTCCCAAGTTACTGGAATCATCTCAGCAGTTGCATTCAACTTCATTGTGCAAGAACCCAAAGGAATCATCGATGTTGTTAGCGACAAGTCCTTGCTTTCTAGCTTGTGCAGATAGCGCAACAACTCAGTTTCTGAGTGATAGCGGTTAAATACAGGATGGGTGAGATAAGTGCTTTGACGGCTAAATGGTTCACCGCTTAAACCTGATTGCTGAGTTATCCATTCCATCTCTTCCACATTCAAAGCAAACCGTAACTCATCTGTCCCTGCAAAAATCTGGCATATATCTCGCACATCATCCAATGTGGTAGTCTCGTCCAGCGAGATACCAACAGTAGATGTATCAAAAATACGCAAATTAATTTGACGGGCTTCAGCAGCTTGTAGAATTTCTTGCAGAGGTTTAGTTCCTAACTCCACCCGCAGCGTATCAAAGAAAGGTTTGGAACTGATGCTGTAACCTACTCGCTGCAACCTCTCTGCCAAAATCAAAGTCAGGGAATGTATTCTAGTCGCTATTGTCTTAAGTCCATCTGGCCCATGATAGACGGCGTACATACTTGCCATTACCGCAAGTAGCACCTGTGCAGTACAAATATTACTAGTAGCTTTTTCGCGGCGGATGTGCTGTTCGCGGGTTTGCAAGGCGAGACGCAATGCAGGCTTACCTTGAGCATCTTTTGATACTCCCACAATTCGCCCTGGAACCAGCCGCTTATACTCTTCCTTCGTAGCAAAGTATGCCGCGTGAGGCCCTCCAAACCCCAACGGAATACCAAAGCGCTGGGTGCTGCCGACAGCAATATCAGCGCCAAATTCCCCAGGAGGGGTGAGCAAAGTTAAACTTAAAGGATCTGCTGCTACCGTCACCAATGCACCCTTAGCATGGGCTTTTTCTATAAAAGCGCGGTAGTCGTAAATAGTCCCATCACTAGCAGGATATTGCAGAACAGCCCCAAAAATTGGTTGATCAAAATCAAATGTTTGATGATCGCCAACAATAATCTTAATCCCTAATGGTTGAGCGCGTGTTTGCAACACGTCGATAGTTTGGGGATGGCAATCACCAGAGACGAAATAGGCATTTGCCTGATTTTTACATACACCATAGCTTAGGCTCATTGCTTCAGCTGCGGCTGTGGCTTCATCAAGTAACGAAGCATTGGCAATTTCCAAACCTGTTAAATCGATAATCAGGGTTTGGAAATTTAGCAGTGCTTCTAGTCGCCCTTGGGCAATTTCTGGCTGATAAGGAGTGTAGGCAGTATACCAACCGGGGTTTTCTAGGATGTTACGCCCAATTACAGGTGGGGTAATACTGTCGTAATATCCCATACCGATGTATGAACGGAAAACCTGATTTTTGGCAGCAACTTTTTTTAAAGATATCAGTGCTGCATACTCACTTTCGGCTTCTGGTAACTTTAACGGTTGCTTCAGCCGAATTGCCTGCGGGACTGTTTGGTTGATTAGAGCATCCAGACTGGGAAAGCCCAAAACCTTAAGCATAAGCTGGATATCGTCGGAGTTAGGGCCAATGTGTCTTGGCACAAAACTACTTAGCTTTTGACTTGTTTGACTTTTTTCGTCCAGCACTTGCTGCTCATTAGACTTGAGAATAGGGGCGTTCAATACCACAAATTACTCTCCAGACGGTACTATTTCATATTTTGCAATAAATACTGATGATAAGTTGGTGTAACTTTTCAGTTAATCTAAATTTCATGACTTATCTTCAGGTGGAATGGGAGATGGGAGAGAAAATTTTTCCTTAAAACCTCGTTTCCAGCCTCTGGCTGGAAATGCTTGTCATTGGGCTGCTGCCGCTAATTCTGGAGGCGGCAGCCCCAACGATGGGCATTCCCAGTCGGAGCAGGGAACGAGACACGAGACAATGACTTATCTTCGGGTGGAATGGGAGATGGGAGAGAAAATTTTTCCTTGTCTCTTTGTCCCCCTCATCTCCCTCATCTCCCTCATCCCCACTCCCTACTCCCCTTCTACCTGGGCGCGATACTCATCTGCTGTCAAGGCATCCTCAACTTCATCAGGGTCATTGACGCGCACTTTCAAAAACCACCCTTCCCCGTAAGGGTCGTCTGACACGTCTTCGGGAGAATTAATTAAGGCTTCATTGCGTTCTATAACTGTGCCTGTCACTGGTGAATTCAGTTCTTCAACCGCTTTCACTGATTCAATTGTGCCAAAACTTTCTCCTCTAGTAAGAGCGTCACCAATTTCTGGCAGTTCCAAAAAGACGATATCGCCCAATTCATTTACAGCAAATTCAGTAATACCAATGGTGGCAATTTCACCATCTATTCGCACGTATTCATGAGAATCCAGGTATCTGAAATCTTGAGGATACTCAAAAGACATATCACTTCCTCTCCCTTATCAAAAAAATTATTGTCCCAACAGTCATCCAAGCCATATCTGGTAATGAACCTTACTGTAGATTGATTGACTAACTAACTCACAACACATTATTCCTCAAAAACCTCGACGCTTATCAGTTGGCGACACGATTTTTTGACCGATAAAAGGGACGTTTAACTACAACTGCTGGATAAGCTTTGCCGCGAATTTCGACTTCTAGCTGTTGACCGACGGTTGCTAGTTGGGTAGGAACGTAAGCTAAGGCAATGGGATAACCAAGTGTAGGCGACAGGGTGCCACTGGAAACTTCTCCCACAACTTTACCTGCTGATAACACTTGATAGCCGTGACGCGCAATGTTGCGTCCTTGGGTTTGCAAACCCACCAATCGACGCTGCACTCCATCGGCTTTTTGCTGTGCTAAAATTTCCCGACCAATAAATTCGCCTTTGCTATCTAAATGAACTAGCCAACCCAAACCTGCTTCTAAGGGTGTGGTGGTGTCATCGATATCTTGTCCGTAAAGTGCCATCGCCGCTTCTAGCCGCAGAGTGTCTCTGGCACCGAGTCCACAGGGAATAACACCAGCATTATGGAGACTTAACCACAATTCTACCCCCACATCTGGATCTACCATCACCTCAAAGCCATCTTCTCCGGTGTAACCTGTGCGGGCCAGGAAGGCAGGTTTGCCTAGTAGGGTTGCTTCTAAATGTCCGAAGGCTTTGATTGATTGTAAGTCTTCTTGCACTAAGGGCTGGAGGTATTTAATCGCTTTTGGCCCTTGCACGGCAATTAAGGCTTTATCTGGTGAAAGGTCTTGGAATTGCACTTTATCCAAGTCAAGGTGTTGCAATAGCCATGCTTTATCTTTACCAGAGGTTGCGGCATTGACGATGATGAATGCCTTCTGTATACCAATGGTGTCTTCACCTTGGTAATAAACAATGATATCGTCAATAATTCCGGCTTGGGGATTTAACAATACGGTGTATTGGGCTTGACCGGGTTGCAATCGACTCAAGTCTGAAGGCACTAGAGGCTGGAGTTGGGAAATGAGATTTTTACCTTGGAGGGTAAATTTGCCCATGTGGGAAATATCGAACATTCCGGCTGTATTTCTTACAGCTTCGTGTTCGCGGCTAATGCCACTAAATTGCACGGGCATTTCCCAACCACCAAAGCTGGTAAAGCGTGCTTTAAGTTCTACACCCACTTGATATAAAGGGGTTCGCGCCAGAGATTGGGCGTTGTCTTCTTGATTAGCCACAGGTAATTTTGCGTAGATGCGGAGCAACTTGCCGTTAGGCATCGCACCTCAACATCTATAATCCTACGAGATGCTTTCTGCTTTTAGAGTCTTATGTATTGAATTTGGGCATTGGTCATTAGTCATTAGTTATTCTCCCCCATCTCCCGGTTGGTGAGCGAAGTCGAACCTCATCTCCCTCATCTCCCCACTCCCTTGTCCCCTTCTGTAAGCTTTAATAGTTAATGTTGCAAGTGTTGAGATTTATTAAGAAGACATTATGAAATATTGGCGACTGTTAGCTAGCTTTGTCTTAGCGATGGTTCTTTTTTGGTTTCCCTTATCGGCGCAAGCTGCAAGTTCTTCCAGTATTACCCGTTCTATGGGTAATGATGAACTCAAGGGCAAGGATTACTCTGGTCAAAGTTTAGTTGGTACTGAGTTTACCAATCTCAAATTAGAGAATGCTAATTTTAGCAATGCTGACTTACGTGGTGTCGTGTTTAACGGTACTCTGCTGGAGGGAGTAAATCTGCATGGTGCTGATTTTAGTGAAGGCATAGCCTATCTAACAAAATTTAAAGATGCTGATTTAAGCGATGCTGTGTTGACTGATGCAATGATGCTGCGTTCTATTTTTGATGATGTAAATGTCACAGATGCTGATTTTACGAATGCAATTTTAGATGGGACGCAAGTGAAAAAACTTTGTGTTAAGGCAAGTGGTGTTAATTCTAAAACTGGTGTAGATACTCGCCAGTCTTTAGGATGTAAGTAGAATTTATCCCCTTCTTCGCTAGTGGAGAGGGGGATAAATTTTAACGAATTACGAATTACGAATTAGGCGCAGCGATGTCTAACGACAAGCCGCTGACGCTCCAACTCTTGGAGACGCTGCGCGAACGTCGCTACCGCTTCTCTACTAGAGGCTTCGCCAACGCTAATGCGTCTACGCTAGTGATATGCTTCTGTTAAAAAGTTTACATAATTTGCCCGAATTGTCATAGTAGTAGGATGATTTACACCTAAAGTTTGTTCACAAATTTTCAAAGCTTGCTCAAATAACGGTTTGGCTTTCCTGTAGCGTCTTATATTACGGTAGAGTGCTGCAAGATTATTCAGACTAATGGCGACATCAGGATGATTATCTCCTAGCAGGCGTTTACTCACTTCTAAAGCTTCTTGATACAAGGGTTCGGCTTTGGTGTAGCGTTCTGTAGATTCGTAGAGTTGCGCTAAATTATTCAGGCTAGTAGCGACATCAAGATGGTTCTCTCCCAGCAAGCGTTTTCTCAGTTCTAAAGCTTTTTTAAGCAAGGGTTCAGCTTTGCTATAGCGTCCTGTATAACAGTACAATGCTGCTAAATTGTTCAAGGTAGTAGCGACATGGGGATGTTCTTCTCCGACTAGGCGTTTCCACAGCTTTAAAGCTTGCTGATACAAAGGTTCGGCTTGGTTATAGTGTCCTATAGATTCATAGAGCAATGCTAAATAGCTTAAGGTAGTGGCGACATCGGTATGTTCTTCTCCCAGTAGCCGTTTTCTCAGTTTTAAAGCTTGGTGATAGAGAGGTTCGGCTTCGCTGTAACGTCCTATAGAATCGTAAAGTTGTGCTAAATTATTTAGGCTATTGGCGACATCAAGATGGTTCTCTCCTAGCAGGCGTTTGCTCAGTTTTAAAGCTTGCTGATACAAAGGTTCAGCTTCGCTGTAACGTCCTCTAGATTTGTAAAATCCTGCTAAATTGTTCAAACTAGCAGCGACATCGGTATGTTCTAAACCAAGACGATTTTGAGTCACTTCTACACACTGTTGCAACCAAGATTCTGCTTGCTGATAAAGTCCTTGACCTTGATAAAACCAGGACAATTTGGTAAACAGAATAATTAGATTTTCATCGCCCACATACTGGGATAGGTGGGTTGCAACTTCTGTAATGTGCGGGATATGTGGAGTGAGGTTGAGAATATCTTCAGGGTTAGGCTGTTGCGGAATTAGCTTTGCTACCTCTAACATCATCGCTGCAAAGTTAGTTTTTGCTTCATCCGCCTCATTTGACTTATCCAACTTCATTTGAAAAAGTTGCCGAGTTAGAAGATTTAGACGATAAATTCCTTTACTTTTGTGTTGTAGCAAATGCAATTGTAGTAAATCGGCTATGGCTTTCTGCCAAAGTTCTTGTTTTTTGTTATCTTCTATCGTCTCAAGAGATAAGGGAATGTCAGCTAATGCACACAAACTTAGCAAACAGCCAAAGCTTTGTGCATTTTCATCCAACTGTTCCCAACTTAATTCAAAAGCTTCAGCTACACCGGATTCATAAGATATCAATGAGTTAGCATTGACTACTGCTTCATGTTCCACTCGCTTTTTCTCTAGCCGCTTCAGTAGTGTTTCCAGAGACAACTCTGGTATTTTATCCAGATATTGCCCTACTAACTCTAACGCTAAAGGTGAATATCCCAAAAATTTACAAATTCTTCTCGCAAGCCAAGGTTCTTGTTGCAGTCGTTCCCGAACCACTAGCGTTTTTAATAATTTCATCGCCGCCAATGGTTTGATGACATCCAATTCGCTATTATATTTCACTTTCAGGTAAACTTGTAACGTTTCTAGTTTGTCCCGATTGTTAGAAATGGCTAACTCAGGATAACTCTGAGCGAACTTTTCATATATCTCACCCATCCACTTTCTGAAAGCAGCAACATCAACGTTTAATTCGCTGAGAAGTTTAGCTTCACTTTTTCCTAAATTTTCATTATTAAAATACTTTAGAAAGGCTGCTGTTTGCTCTAGAGATAAGCCATGAGTAGCAGCTTCTTTGGCTAGAAAATTAGCCCATTGCATAAATAGTTTATAAAGTTTATTTTTAATTCTACTTTGTCTTCATTTGGAAATATCCTCTCTTTGGGGGAAAAATACCATTTGCAATGAGAATCGAACCGCAGAGGCGCAGAGGACACGGAGGAAGAAATTAAGAGGGAGCGATCGCCCTTTGAAGTTAGAGTCGATGGCGATCGCTGCTAAAATTTTAACTACAACTTTGGTGTGATTTTGTGAAAGGGTGCGATCGTTAGCATACTTCTACAAAATCGTGGGTTTGGAGACGCGATAAATCGCCGTGTGTACAAGACGCCATAAATCGCCGTCTGTACAAGACGCCATAAATCGCCGTCTGTACAAGACGCCATAAATCGCCGTCTGTACAAGACGCCATAAATCGCCGTCTGTACAAGACGCCATAAATCGCCGTGTGTACAAGACGCCATAAATCGCCGTCTGTACAAGACGCCATAAATCGCCGTCTGTACAAGACGCCATAAATCGCCGTGTGTACAAGACGCGATAAATCGCCGTCTCTACAAGTGTTTTGGTCTTATCTGAACTGTATTGGCTTATGAGATTTATTCTCGATTCTACTTAATTTCTACCTTCTCTCTACTTTGTCTCTATTTCTATGGAATCTCTTCTTCTCCTGGCAGAAATACCATTTGCATAGAAACATTTAAAAGAGATTCAAGCCATGAAAACTGCCTTAACAACTCCAGCCAACTCAAATCAAACCACCCAAACTTCGCAATTAATCCCCGCCTCGCCAACATCGGTAGAGAATCCATCTACTTGGATGCGAGATGGATACAGCCCTACTGAAATCATCCTCGCGGCGGCAATTTTAACTTCATTGTCGATTGGGGGAATTGCCTCTGTGATTGTGGCGATTACGGGTTTAGTTAAAACTTTAGTACGCCCCACAAGCGAAAAAACAAAGTAGGCTTACTGGCAAAGGCAAATTCTTCGCTTCGTTGCTATCCCGCCTCTGAATCAATTCCGAGGCTAATAGCCTAAGTCCGTTGAAACGGACTAAATTGAATTAATTTGAGTCAGTTTTAACTGACTTATGCTGTTAGCCTGCGATTTGAATCGCAGGCGGACTGAAAATATCGCCCGTCACTTGAGCCACTTGAGCCTTTGAACCTGAACGTTGAGCCTTTGAACCTCGACGTTGCACCTTTTATCCTCAACGTTGAGTCTTTGAACCTCGACGTTGCACCTTTTATCCTCAACGTTGAGCCTTTGAACCTCGACGTTGCACCTTTTATCCTCGACGTTGAGTCTTTGAACCTCGACGTTGCACCTTTTATCCTCGACGTTGAGCCTTTGAACCTCGACGTTGCACCTTTTATCCTCAACGTTGAGCCTTTGAACCTCGACGTTGCACCTTTTATCCTCAACGTTGAGCCTTTGAACCTCGAAGTTAGGATTTGCTACTCAAAACAGCCAGATAAATACTCTATCCCTCCTGCGTCCTGCCTTCTTAAACTAAGGTGACTGATTTAACACCCACTTCACCCACTGCCCAAAGGAACTTGCAACATTCAACCTTTGAACTCCAGTAGCACGGGCGGCGGCGAGTCCATCAATGGCGACTAAGGCGGCGTACTGCAAGCCCAAAAAACTATCAACGGCTGCATAAGGGCCACCTAAAGTAATAGCTCCGGCAGCATACATTTGACCTCTATCACTACGCATTTCTACTAATTCAAAATTGTTCGCTACAGTCAATCGCCCCAAGTGATTCACTGGGAGGTTGTAATGTTTCACTAAATCTGCTATGAGGGGATTAGCATCTACCTTGGCATCCAGTCCAGTAGCGTCAACAATAAAGTCGGCTAGCAATTTCATTTCCCCAAAGCTTTGTTCTCGGATACGGGTAATAGTCCGGTTTTGGGCATCTCGTTCTACATCCAGCACCTCACCAAAGGTAATTTGATACCAGCCTTCGCTTAACCCTTGGGCAGTAATTTGCTGCCAGTCTTGGCGGTCTGCGGTGGTAGTTCCACCCCAGTCTGCTAGTAAACGTTTGCGTTCATCGGGGGTGGCTTTTTCTAACATTGCCCGGAGTTCGCCGCCCCAGCAGGCTTTAGGCCAGTTAAAGGGTTGAAATTCGTAATGATTTTTGACTAGGCGCTGGGTATTTTGAAATTTGTTGCCTTGAGGTTTAGGCGATCGCATTAAATGCAAAACTGCAATATTCCGATTTCTTTTTCTTGCTTCATAAATGCGCTGCACAATCCGCGAAGCTACAATTCCCCGCCCCCGAATCAACACCGTACCACCTTGTTGCTCTAGTTGCTCATAAACATGATCGTGAGCTTCATAAGCATTGACGACAGATTTAAAATCTTGATATTTTTCCCTATAAGCTTGCAAATCTGGGAGAAACTGAATTGCTGGATACCCAGTAGCTAAATGTAAATAACGACTAACTAAAAAAGCATAATTTCCTGGGGCGCGAGAATAGGCTATACAATATCTACCATCATCAGTTTTGCGAATTCCCCTAACTCGTCCATAGCGATAAATTTGATTCCAGCCAATGCGCTTCGCCTCTCTATCTATAGAATCAAAGACATTGCCCGCACGGGGTGTATAAGTTTCGGCAAATGTTGGTTCAGCAAACACTTGCCACAAATATTTGAATGCTGAGTTTATCTGTCCCTTAGTGAAATCGTGCCAAGCCTCACGCAAGGCATAACTAGGCCAGCCCCAAATATTATCAGGACAAGAGTCAGAATTAGAACGCAGTCTTTCATATAACGGAATTTGCGAATTTAAACAAAGGCGCTTGTAACGAGCATAAGGTTCCGCCTCTAATCCCAAAGCCACAATTTTGTCAGCCCGCACACCACTAATTCGCAGCAAATCAGCCCAAACAAAGCTACCCAGTCCTGCCCCGATCGCTAGATAATCAGATTCATCTACTGGTAATCCTGTAGCATGAAGTGCTTGCACAGCGACTTTTTGCGCCTGAAACGCTAGTGGTGGGAAATTACTTGCCAAGGGCGTTAGCGGCTGGACTACAGGCAAGCTGGGGTCTGGAAAATTGGTATTTGCATTGAAGTGAATCGTTGAAGGAAGACTGGTATCTGGTGCAGGGACGTTAACAGCAAATGTCACTGTTATTAAATAGGGGCCAATTTGCAACGTATCGCCATTAGCCAGAACACTGCGCGTTTGTGGTTGACCGTTGACATACACACCGTTAACGCTGCCTTGGTCAATCACTACTAGGTGGTCTTGTTCCCAGTCAATTAGGGCATGGTAGCGAGAAACTTCGTTACTGTTAAGCAGCATCCGAGAAACGCGTACTCCCCTAAGTTCAGCAGGTAAACGAGCGAATTCTCGACCAAAAGCGATCGGCATATTCAACCTTGGTTCTCGCCGTTCACCCGTCGCTGGTTCTTCCCAACTCAATTGGATTTGTTCATTTGTCATTTGTCATTTGTCATTTGTCATTTGTCATTTGTCATTGGGCATTGGGCATGGCAAAAAAATCTTGTACAGACGCGATTCATCGCGTCTCTCTTGTCTCTAATTCCCTGCTACCAACACACTCACAGCCGCAGCTAAAGATGTCCCACACCAATGACAGCCAATTTTGAGATTTTCTCCTGGGGAAACTTTATGACATTTGGGGCATTCTAAGCCATAAACTCCTGGCGGTGGTGCAGGGGGTGTTGGTGGATGTGGTGGCATCAAAATTGTTGCTGGAATACTAGCCGTGGAAACACTAGTAACATTGAGTTTTATTTGTCCCAAAGATATACTAGTGCCCTCACTTAAAAGCATTTCACCTTGGACTAATTGCCGTCCATCAATAAGGGGGGGATTTTGCGATCGCAAATTCCTAATATAAAAGCGCTGTTGCTGGTGATGAAAAAATATTTCGACGTGCAGTCCAGAGACAGTAGGGTGACTCAGAACAATATCGCACCGGAGTGGATCACGACCGATGCGAACAGTGCCAAGATTTTTACTTGGCTGTTGTTCGTAAATATTCTGAGTTTTATCTTGCCCTGCATCGTGCCACTGTAAAGTTAGTGCGTTCATGGTTAGCTACTTCAACTCCTTTCTGTGCGATTCCTAACACGATTGAGTCGGTGCAAGCAAGTATTTAGAAAAAACTTCAACAAGATTTATTTCGCCGATGCTAATTTATCAGCAATGCGCGTCGTTTCTGGTAGCCGATATTTGGGTGTGCAGCGTAATACATAGTCAATGGCTGTTGGTAAACTAATTCGATGACCACTGGAGATGTAAAGAGGTTTTACTCCTGTGCGCGATCGCAAAACTGCCCCAACCGTTTCACCTTTATATATAAGTGGTTGGCTGCTGCCTTTTGTTTCTGGCAATTCCTCATACTTACCTACTAACCTGGACTTGGCTACACCAATTGTCGGCATATCTATAAGCAACCCTAAATGGCTAGCTATACCCAATCTGCGAGGATGGGCAATTCCTTGACCATCACACAGGATGATATCTGGTGTTGTTTGAATCTTCTCTAGGGCATCGAGAACAGCTGGAATTTCCCGAAATGAGAGGAACCCAGGAACATAAGGAAAGGTTGTAGGACGGTGTGCTAGGCTTGTCTCGATTACTTGCAAATCAGGAAAATTCAGGACTGCGACAGCTGCACGGCTAATGGTTCCATCAGCTTCAAAACCCATATCCACTCCAGCAACGTACTGGATGGGTTCTTGCAGTTGATCCTCAGTAATTACTTGATCTCGCAGCTTTTCTTGGATAACTATGGCTTCTTCTAGCGTCGAAGGCCAAACATGATCTCGATAAAATTTCATATTTAAAATTTGAATTAAACTGATTAATATTAACAAGCTCTGCGGGTTTAAGTCCCCCGCTTCAATAAATAGGTAAATTTTGTATTGGGGTTAAAATTTTCATTACAAAACTTAATTACGAATTACGAATTACGAATTATTTTAATCCTGTTATGGCAAGCACAAAAACAAGAGTTTTTGATGTTGATGCAGGGAAAATCTATTTTTTGCAAAAGTCTGTGAATGACTATCTTTATCCTAGACATTTTAGCCCCGGTTAGCTGATATCTTGCATCATAATGTTACTTAAGGCTGTCAAGAGGGAATCCTGAGAATATAAGTTTATTTTTCTAGATTTTCTGTTTTACTAGTTATGACACAGCCAAATATTCTGGAACTTGCAAGACAGGGAGATGTACAGGCGATCGCATCTCTGATGAACCGCCACCTACAGCCCAAAGGGATCACCGCACAGGTAGCCTTACAAGATGCTTGCTTGGAGGTAATACTAGAATCTACCCAAGTACTAAATCAGCAAATTTTAGTTGCATTTATCCGCAAAGGGTTAACCGCTTTAGGGTCTGCATCTATTGAAATAGTGAAAGTTTATGGAAAACAAACGGGTCAAGAGTTTCCAGCTTGGAGTAGAGAGTTTAATTTAGGCATAGCAGAAGCTGAATTAGTAGCAATAGATGATGAACACTCTTCTAGTAATCCTCAAAGTCTAACTATTTGTATTAACTTAAGCGGCGATACTGCCCAAGGATTAACAAACCAAGATTTTGAATTGATTGCTAATCAAATCAGCAGTGATATTTTATCATCTTGTTCTGAGGTTTTTATTCAAAAAGTAAGTATTACTAATGGTAGTTCTGTAATTACAAAGGAGCGCTAATGTTTAAGGCTCACCCAGAGACGCAGAAAAATAGTCTAAAATTGGTGTTTTTGCAGCAATTATAATAAATTAAAGTATATTTTCACCATAAGACTTTTAAGATTTTTAAAATGTTGTTTTTACCTGTAAATGGGGAACCCTGAGATAGAAGATATTTTCTTAGGTTTTCGGATTTATTGGTTATGACACAGCCGAATCTTTTAGAACTTGCTAAACAGGGAGATGCACAAGCGATCGCATCAGTAATTAATTATCTTCTGCAACCAAAAGATATTACTGCCAAAGTAGTATTGAAAGATGGTTGCTTACAGGTAATGCTGGAATCTTTTCAAGTACCGGAGCAAGAATCATCAGTCACTTTTATTCGTAAACTAATAATAAAGTTAGAAGCTATATCTATTAAGTCCGTAAAAATCTATGGAAAAGGCAAAGGACAAACCTCAGTAGCTTGGATAGATTATTTACATTTGACTCCTGAGAATGAGGAGATTAAAAAACATTCCAGTATTTTAGAACTAGCTAAACAGGGAAAATACGAAACACTCTCTCAAATATGGCCAGTTTGGTTTCCTTATCCTAGTTCTTGGTTTAGGGCGATTATTCTAGTTCCCATAGCATTTCCTGGCACACGTTTAATAGTTTTTGGATTGGCAGGAGTATTTATATCACTTCTCGGCAACAGCCCTATATTATTAATATTTTCTGTTTTATTCGGCTTATTAATACCAACCATTTTCTTAGGCTTTATATACCATATTTTCTGGTTTATTTGGCAAAAGCCTAAATTATCTAATAAATTACCTAAATGGATACCTACCTTGAATAGTTTATGGGCAGGTTTCTATGGCACAGTGGTTATGGGATTATCTTTTATGCTAATCCTAACTATTTTTTCGGAATTAGCTTTTTCTAGTTGCAATTTGTACAATAAAATACCAGAATATTTCAATGGTTGTACAGGGCATTTAACAGGACACGCAACAAACGGAATTTTTTACAGTATTGAAAATAATGATTTTTTAAGTCAACGTTGGTTCATGATTTGGATGTTCACTGCCGCCTATCTTTACCAATTAGAACATTTATTGATAAAACGCTTCATTCCTAAACTGAAAATTCTACTCCAAAACTTACAAACTAGACCTAAAAGCTACAGTGTTGATCGCACAGATTTAGAAATTGACAGATTACGTGGTGATATGGGATTAACCCAAATCAAAAAAGGTAAAAAGCCCCATTTACTTATACTATCTCAAGATAATTATCAAAAGCCTAAAAATTTAAATAAAAAACTGTTGATAATTATGCTCATTCCTTTGGTTGCTATTGGAATATATTTATTAGCAAACATTCTTAAAATAAAAGAAAAAGTACCAACTTCTATAGCTTCTCCAGTGATGTCACCAAGTCCATTTGTAACAGCATTCACGCCTCAAACTGATACATTCCGAGAGGCAGTCAGTAAAGCAATTAATGCAGCTAACCTGACTCAATTAGCAAAATCTCCAGATGAGTGGAAAACAGTTGTGAGTCAGTGGGAAGCTGCGATCGCACTTATGAAAAGTGTGCCATCTTCTAGCCCCAATTATATAGTAGCTCAACAAAAAATCATCGAATATCAGAGAAATCTAAACTACGCTGAGAAAAATTCTCTTGGGAATAAGTAAAGCGATCGCACCTCAAAGCTAGACTAAAAAAAGCAGTGCGTAGCTTGCCGCCGTAGGCATCGCTCTTATTCTTACCTATACTGATGAAATGCGATATTCCGACACTAATGAGGATAAATTATCATGCTTAATGGACTCAGGCAACAGGCGATCGTCAAACCTGGTGGTGTAGTAGAAATCTGTTCTCCAGAACTTCCAACAGGTGCAACTGTCGAGGTGATAGTACTTCTGGAGTCACCCCCAAAGCATTCAGAAAAGCCTCTAACTAGCTTTATCGGATCTGCTAGAGGCAGTTTTGCCACACCCGAAGAAGTGGATAAGTTTATTCGCCAAGAAAGAGATGCATGGGAATTCTAGATGCTATTCAAGGCACACGAATCTACCTCGATACAAACATTTGGATCTATGCTTTAGAGGGATATCCACCATTCGTCCAAGATTTAACTCAGTTATTCCAAAGGATTGATCAAGGTAACTTGAGTGTAGTAACTAGTGAATTATCACTCGCTGAAGTATTGGTAAAACCTTTCCAAAATCAGAACTTAGCTCAACAGACAACTTACAAACAACTGATTAGTAATTCACAGAATTTAACAGTGATTCCTGTCAGTCGTCAGGTTTTAATTGAAGCTGCTCAACTCCGTGCCAGTATTAAGATTAAATTACCAGATGCTATCCATGCAGCAACAGCATTATTGACTCAATGCTCTACTTTTCTAACCAATGATCAGCGCTTTCGGAGTGTTCCTAATCTATCAGTAATTTTGCTTTCTCAAATTAATTCTCCCTAGCAGTGTATTTTTACCAGTCACGCTGATAATATTGTGCCGCTTGCGACATATTAAATTGTAATAGCTTCTCCTCCCTCAACTTGTATCGCAAACTCGGCTTAAAAGGTGAAATATTCAAACTGCGAATAATTTCCGCCGCCACAGCCTTTGCTAGTAGCGGTGGTACAGAATTACCAACTTGTCGAAATCCATGCCATTTGGTTACATGAAATCTAAACCAATCTGGATAAGAATGCAATCTCGCCGCTTCCCTAACTGTAATACAGCGCGGCGTAATTGGATGAATCGGTCTTGGAGATGTGAAAGAACCCCTATACTTATCTGTTCCGGCTCTTAAAGTATTACAGACACCAGCAGGATGCAGCTTATAAAAACGACTAATTTTTTCTCTCTCGCCTTGTTGAGTTTCCTGAAAACGTTGAATAGTTTCCGCAGAATGTTTTGTCCTTAAACTTGAAGAAAGTATTCGCAAATCATATTCTCGTTTATAAGAATAATCATCATTTAGGCATTTGATACCGCGAAGTACAAGAGCATAATTACTAGGTTTTTCGTATTCTGCTACAACCCAATCTCTTGTTAGTAACTCGGAATATTTTTCTATTTCCGGTAAATCTCCAATTGCATCCAATACTGTAGGACTCAATGGGATATCAGATATTTTTTTAGAATTTAAATTATTTGGTAATGCTTGTTTAGTAATTGGGTGAGGATATTTCGGCAACTCTACATCCTCTCTTGCACCTATGAGAAATAATCTCTCACGAGACTGTGGTACTCCGTAATGTGCAGCGTTGAGAACTTGGTAGTTTTCTTCTACTTTATAGCCGTGAATTCTAAACTCGCTAATTAAGGATTGGAGGATTTGTTTATGTTCGCCAACTGTAATCCCCCGAACATTTTCCATGACAAAAAACTTTGGTTTTAGCTCAAAAACGAGCCGATGAAAGTGAAACACCAAAGAGTTTCGGGGATCATCAATAGCCCGTTTCCCAATTAGAGAAAACCCTTGACATGGTGAGCCACAAATTACCACATCAATTTCGCGATCGCCAATCTCAGACCGATGCCTAATTTCTTCCCCAGTTATATCCACAACACTTTTACATAACACTGAGCAATAAGGGAAGTTAAACTCATGTGTTGCACAGTGGATCGGGTCAATTTCCACAGAGGCTAGGACATCAAAGCCAGCTTGTTCAAAGCCAAGAGTCATACCCCCTGCACCGGCGAATAAGTCAACAGCGATCGCTCTTTGTTTTTTCATCTCATAAGCTATGACACCTCTAAAGAGATTGGGATTGGGTATCACGTATTAAATATACAAAATTTTCCCTACTCCCACTTTGTACAGACGGGATTAATCGCGTCTCTCCCTACTCCCCATTCCCCGCCACCATTTGCAAAATTTCTTGAGCAACGCGATCGCAAACCCCAACTTCTCCTAAACTTTGCCGCATTTCTTGATAATCCGCCAAAGTTTGCTCTCTGCGACTGGGATTGAGTAGCAGTTCCATCGCCGTTTGGATAATATTCTCTGGTGTGGCTTGCTCTTGTAAAAATTCTGGCACAATCGGCTTCATCACTACTAAATTAGGTGGTGATGCGAAGGTTATAGAACCTTTGAGGATTTTACGAGCTATCCAAGCAGTCAAAGAACTTAAGCGGTAAACTACAACTTGCGGCACATTTAACAGGGCAAGTTCTAAATTCACGGTACCAGATTTACTAATGGCTAAATCAGCAGCAGCAAAAACTTCTATTTGTTGACCTGATATAATTGTCGCCCGTAAACCATAACGCTCAATAGCCTGCTCAATTGGCTGTCTATAAACTTCCAGCGACAGGGGAATCCAGAAATGAACTTCAGGTAATTTCGCTTGAATAGTTTGAGCGGCTTGAAAAATAATTGGTAAAAGATATTTTAGTTCTTGGCGGCGAGAAGCGGGGAGGAGTGCGATCGCAATTTGTTCTGGTGCAATTCCCAGTGTTGCACGGGCTGCTTGGCGACTAGGAGCATCTTGCATTCGGTCAACCAAAGGATGCCCTACCCAAGTAACTTTTGCTCCTTTCTCCTTAAAGTAACGGGCTTCTTGTGGGAAAATTGCCAACAGCTTATCTGTAAAACCAACAATCCGGTTAGTTCTTCGCAAACTTATTGACCAAGCCCACTCTTGGGGAGCAATATAATACACCACAGGCACATTTGGTAATTGCTGTTTCATATAAGTCCCAATTTCCAGATTGGGAGTCATATAATCGATCAGCACCACCAAGTCGGGTGGATTTTGTTTTAAGAAAGCGATCGCCTGACGTTGCACCTGGAGAGTCGGTAAAATATAAGGCAGCCCTTCTAGAATACCCATTGAGCCAATACTACTGGTATTTCCCAACAGAATTGCCCCAGCCTCCACCATTTTTTCGCCACCTAGCGCCACAATCTCTAATTCCAACCCAATCGCCACAGCTTGACGCTTCAGCGCTGTAATTAGCAGCGACCCTTGTAAATCGCCAGACACTTCGCCAGTGCTGATAAATATCCGCATTTGATAATTAAAATTAGGAAATAAATAGTTAGGAAAAAATAGTGAGGAGTGAGGAGTCAGGAGTGAGGAGTGAGAAGTGAGGAGTGAGAAGTTATGAGTGAGGAGTGAGAAGTGAGGAGTTAGGAATGATACAGTGAAGGGTTAGCAGTTAAATTTAATTTATCAACTCCTAACTCATAACTCATAACTCCTAACTCATAACTCCTAACTCATAACTCCTAACTCCTAACTCCTAACTTATAATTCCTAACCCCTAACTTATAATTCACGACTCATCACTCACGCCTTTTTTTCCCCTACCGGGAATCAAGCCACGCCTTCCTGGCATCTGAGAAAGTAGCAGAAAACGGCGCAAATGCTGCAACTGTTCGCTATTCCCTAACAATTCCAACTGTTCTAAAGCATCCTTAAAGGGCAAATCAGAACGGTAGAGAATGCGGAAGGCTTTTTTCAGCATAAGCAAATCTGTAGAATCCATACCAGACCGTTTAAGTCCGACAAGGTTGAGGGTTCGTACCCGCGCTGGATTTCCCTCCACTAGCATATATGGGGCCACATCCCGGTCAATCCGTGCCATGCCTCCCACCATTGCCTGTCTACCAATATGTACAAATTGATGGACACCTAAAACCCCACTCAGCCTAGCGCGTGACTCTATATGCACATGACCCGCCAACGCCACAGAGTTAGCAATCACTACCTGGTCTTCAATCACGCAGTTATGAGCCACATGGACATAAGCCATCAGTAAGTTACCATCGCCAATTACCGTTGCTTCACCAGCACCAGTAGCGCGGTTAATAGTAACGTACTCACGAATTAAGTTGTTATCACCAATTTTGACCCAGGTTGGTTCTCCCACAAACTTCAGATCCTGGGGTTCCATGCCGATGGCTGCACCTGTAAAAATCTGATTTTGCGCCCCAATTTCACAAGGCCCCTCTAGCACGGCATGAGCGCCGATTATTGTTTCAGGGCCCACTTTGACATGCTCTCCAATCACAGCATAGGCACCGACTTGCACTGTATGGTGGAGTTCCGATTTCGGATGAATTACAGCAGTTGGATGAATTAGCGTTTTCAAGGGTGAATCTCCAGAACTGTCTTGATAAGCCAGCGCCGGGTGGGGTTTTTAAAGCAGTGCGTTACCCTGGTTAAGAGAGTTATACTGACTGCCGTCCCATTGAAGCGACTGGCATTGTTGAGCGATAAGTATTTCAGTGAACGAAAGTGTCGGGCAAAGCAAGTTAAGTGTGTTCGTGAGTGCGTCTCGTAAAGAGGGCGTCAAAAATCAAGAAATTATTCAGATGCTGTTGTGGATTTTTGTCAACTGTCATCCTTTTTCAGGATTCAGTAAGGGCATTTCACGGCTATGCCAATACCACGAAAGCAAACTTTTAATTAACTAGAGAAAACATTAATTCCCCTTCACAAGCAAGTTGACCGTCAACTTCGGCACGACCTTGCATCTTACCGAAACGACGTTGTTTTACCCATAACAGTTCCACCGTCATTACTAGTTGATCTCCCGGTACAACCTGGCGGCGAAAACGAACTTTATCGATACCAGCAAAGACGAACAGTCCGCCTTCTACTGAAGACATTTGAGTTAAAACAATGCCCCCAACTTGTGCCATTGCTTCGACAATTAGTACCCCTGGCATCAGTGGTCGTGCTGGGAAATGTCCTGGGAAATGGGGTTCGTTGATAGTGACGTTTTTTACTCCAACAGCTTTTTTACCTGGAGCGTAATCAATTATTTTGTCTACAAGTAAAAATGGGTAGCGGTGGGGTAGCAATTTCTGAATTTCTTCAGATGTAAAGGTTGTTTTAATCTCAGATACGATTGTAGTCTCATTTATAGCTTCTGATTCGGTAGATGTAGGTGTCGTCGTATCGATGGTATTCACTTCAGTGAGGATTGACATTGGCCGTGTGGTTAATTTTTTATCTGAAAGTTGAGTAGGCAGGCGTATGTCGAAAGCCTTAATAATCCTAGATTGTAAACTTTAGATCAAATCTAAAATCCAAAATCTAAAATTCTCTGAGCCAGTTGAATGTGTAAATTGTGGCTGGCTTTATACGCTAAGAAATGAGCAATAGGAAAAGTTCCTAGTAAACTTAAATCTCCTACTAAATCCAAGATTTTATGACGGACTGGCTCATTTGCAAATCTTAATGGTGGATTTAACCACCCTTCTGGCCCACAAACGAGTGCATTATCCAAACTGCCACCTTTAATTAACCCTGTTTTTTGTAAGTGTTCAATTTGATGCAGTAACCCAAAAGTCCTGGCGGGAGCAATTTGTGCAGCAAAGCTAGCAGAAGCTTTTTCTAGTTCAGTGGTTCGTGACCAACTGTGCCATTGATTACCAATGGCGGGCAGGTCAAAATCAATACCGTAACTAAAGCGGGTTTCTGGTGCTGGGAGGGCACATACAAAGGCATCTCCTTCGTAGACCCATATTGGTTCTGTAATAGCCTTAGGAACTTGGTGGTTAACGGGTTGTGATACTAAGCCAACTTGGGCAATGTTGGTTGTCCATACACTTGCTGAACCATCTAAAAGTGGAACTTCTGGGCCATCAATCTCAATCCGGGCATTATCCACACCCATACCCGAAAGCGCAGCCAACAAATGTTCTACCGTGCGGACGGATACCTCACCCTTACCCAACTGAGTTGAGAGAACAGTGTGACTAACTGCCGCAACTTGGGCTGGAATGATCGGCAAATCCGGTAAATCTACCCGCACAAAGTAGCGTCCACTTCCCGCCTCAGCTGGTAGTATCCGCACCTGGGTACTCACACCGCTATGCAATCCCACCCCTACTTGGGTGATTTGGGCTGCTAGAGTGTGCTGTTGCATAGCCGAAAAGTCAGTATATTTCCTTTAGTATTGTTCATCGTCTGTTTTGGTAAAATCCCTGATATTCCCCTGAAAATGTCATTAATCCCTTTATCGGAACAGTATTGAGGTAAATGTCAAATTTAGCAAGCAAATCCAAAAAAGTTAATTGTCCAAAGTCCAATTGTGATTCACTAATGACCAATGTACAGACGCGATTAATCGCGTCTCTACTGACTAATGACAAATTAAAACCTTTCGCCAATACCGAAATTAATTCGGCTATCACCATCATCGTTGATACCGTAGTCAATCCGAATTGGCCCCAGTGGAGACTGGACGCGAACGCCGAGACCATAGCCGTAGCCACTACCATTTTTGTTCAAAACTTCAGCCGCCCTAGTACTAGTTCCCAAATCGCTGCCGAGATCAAAAAATAGTGCGCCACTGACTACTGAAAAAACTGGAAACCGATACTCAACTGATGCTTGCACATAAGAGCGCCCACTAGCTAATGCTCCTTCTTCATAACCCCGGACTGAGTTGCTACCGCCAATGGTAAAAGCTTCGTAAGGAGGCAAGTCACCAAGGATAGTTCCTGCTTGCAGGTTAAATGCTAAGGTTTGTGCGCCTTTGGAGAGGCTAATCAGCTTGATAGGTAAATATTGACTGTAGCTCCCCCGCAATCTGGTGAGCAAGATGTTGCCTAGCCCGACGGGAACCGATTGATCGACCCCGAAGCGGAGATAAGAACCGCTAGTGGGTTGCAATGGGTTATTACGGAGATCGCGCTGTAGACCGACTTGCAATAGTAGTAAATCGTCTTGCCCTCCTGGAGATTCGGTCAGTGGAATTGTGATTGGTTGATCATTGCTGGTGGGATTTCCATTTTCGTCGATGGGAATTCCATCATCATTAAATAGACCTCCTGTTGGTCTGAGATTGCCATCAGCATCACGGGCAGAAACTCGTTGATACTGTATACCTGCTGAAGCAGTCCAGACGGAAGTTTTGTAAGGATTAGCTGACAGGGGACGGGTAAAGGTGACACCACCACCTAGCCGGAGAATACGGGGGCGATCCTGAGCATCTTCATTATTGACGTTGTTTGGTTCAAAAGTCCTAATATCCTGATCTTTACCATCAAAAATCAACGAAATCGAACTGCGGCGAAAAAGATTGGTTGTGTAGGAAGTCCGGTAAGGATCTCCGGCAATCCAGGGGTCTGTAAACCGCACATCAAACAGCAGTTCCCTTTCTCCCACCTGTACTTCTGCCCCCAGTTTTTGGTTTCTACCGTTCAGGTTTTGCTGTTGATAGCTTACTGTTCCAAAAAGTCCGCTAGCAGAACTAATACCTGCCCCAGCCGCAATCGAACCACTACTGCGTTCAGCTACATTCACGACTACATCCACCTTGCTGGGGTCAGTACCAGGGTCAAGGGAGACATTCACATCTTCAAACAGTCCTAGTCCATACACGCGCTGTAAGTCTCTTTGCACTGTGTTGCGATTGAATACTTGTCCTGGCTTTAACTCCACTTCTCGCGTAATGATGTAATCTTGTGTCCGTCCCCGAATTGGTTGTCCTTTCTCGTCTGTCTCCTGACCATCTTTATTGCGGAACCGGACTCTAATGTTTTCTACTACACCTTCTGCTACTTGCAAGGTAACAACTCCGTTTTCAGAGACTTGGGGCGCTCCAATCACGTTAGCTAGTACGTAACCTTGGTCTTGATACCGCTTGTTTAACTGCTTGATGCCTTCCTGCAAGTCACGCAAGTTGAGGATTTTGCCATACTGCTCCCGAAATACTTCATCTACAGTATTAGCTGGGAGTACAGAAGCAACACCAGTGCCAGGGTTGGCTTGCACTTCTACCTTGCTTAAAACAGGGTTAGGCTGCACAACAAAGCTGACCCGCACTCCCAAGGGGGTATCTTCTGGCGCTGCTTGCACGTTGGAGAAGAAGCCAGTACCAAAGATGGCGTTAATATCTTCTTGCAGTTGGCTGCGGGTTGTGGTTCGTCCTGGTTGGGTACGAATTACTTTGTAAACTTGGTCTTCCAGTCCTGCTGGTAGTTGCCCAGCCTGCGCTCTAACTACTACTTCCGACACCAATACGCGGGGGTCATTGGCTTCTGGGGCTGCGTTGGGTTGAGTATTTTCTGGAGTTGTCGGCGGGTTAACATTCTGCGGACTGGGAGTCGCACCTGGGCTTGGAGCAGGTGTTCTTTGTTGACCATTTGGGAATGGAACATCGGGAGCGGTAGATGGTTCTGGAGTTGTGGGTGATAAAGGTTGCGTTGTCGGTGGGTTGACATTTTCTGGGACTGGAGTTGGGGAAGGCGTTGGGGAAGGCGTTGGTTGTTGAATTTCTGGCGGTGGAATGTCTAAAGTGGGAGACGGCTGTTGAGTAGGGTTAGGATCTATTGGAGGGGTTTGTGCAGTTTTTGGCGTTGTGGAGGTTGGCACGATTACCTTTGGGGTTGCTGCATCTACGCCCGCACTTCGGCTGCGCTCAGTGACCACCGCAGGCATCGCTCCTGGATTGCCAGGGTAAACTGCGACAATGCGAGATTTCTCCGCCTCTATAACCCTTATGGCATTAGGTCGAGATTCTAAATTTTTACTATCAACCTGACCAGTATCCTTTTCTGGCTGCTGATTTGTTTCTATTGTCAAAACTTCTGTTGTCTGTTTTGAACTGTTGGCGGTTTCTGCATTTGCACTCAATGAACCGCCCAAAGGGGCTGCAATTGCTACTGCTGCCAGCAACATGGGAGATAAACGCATTTTACTTATAATTCCTCTTCACGACCACACACACACAAATAGTCATTAGTCATTAGTCATTGGTCAGAGACGCGATTAATCGCGTCTGTACAATGGCGATTAATCGCGTCTGTACAATGGCGATTAATCGCGTCTGTACAAGGTCGTTGGTGAATAACCAAGGACAACTGACAAAGGACAATCCACACGAGTTTAATTGATTTTTACCCACTTAATTATTACTCTCTACTGCTTTTAGCACTCTTTGTAAAACCTCCTGGTAGGCATCTTCTACATTTCCTAAGTCCCGGCGAAAGCGGTCTTTGTCCATTACCCGGCGGTTTGAGTCTTCTTCTGCGGTATCCCATAAACGGCAGGTGTCGGGGCTAATTTCGTCTGCCAAGAGCAACTGCTGGTGTGAGTCCAAACCAAACTCTAGTTTGAAGTCTACTAGGGTAATGCCGCATCGTTGCCAAAAGTTCTTGAGAAATTCATTGATTTGCAATGCTAGATGTGTAATTGCATCTACTTGTTCCGCAGTCGCTAGTTCTAGCAGGTACAGGCGATCGCGTGTCAATAAAGGATCTCCTAACTGATCGTTTTTGTAATAAAACTCTACCAACGGCTGTTTTAGAATTGTACCCACTGGTAACCCTGTTTGCTGACACAAACTGCCAGCAGCAATATTTCTGATAACTACTTCTAAGGGTAAAATCTTTACTGCCTTCACCCGCATCTGATTCGGGGCAGGGCTGTCGATAAAGTGAGTTTTTATACCATAAGCCTCCAACTGTTTAAAAAGCTGGCTGGAAATGCTACAATTAATTTTTCCCTTCTCTTGGATACTGCCACGTTTTTGGGCGTTAAACGCGGTGGCGTCGTCTTTAAAATCGGCCAACAAGACTTCCGGATCGTCTGTTGTATAGAGAATTTTGGCTTTGCCTTCGTATAACTTGGAATTAACAGACATGGTGGCAGGTAAAGTTCTAGGCGATGGACAAAAGTTGTCCTTTGAGGCTTCACCATTTTATCTTTAGTTATTAACTATTAGCCATTGGTGATTATTTAGGAGGGTGCGGGGACACGGTTAAAACAATTCGCAATTCGCAATACCTCGACTTACCTCGGCACAAGTTCGCAATTCGCAATTACGTTTTGTGACGGGGATTTAGATTTAGGCATTCAATTCGCGCTGCTTGATAGAAGCAGGGGACTTAAACCCCTACCACTTGTTAATTGGGCAGAGGTCTATGGAAGGAACCCGTAACGTAGGAAAAGAGCAGAGGGGCACAGAGGAAAATCTTCCCCCTTTGCTCTGCTTAACCTTTCCGTGTTTTTGGTCACGCCCCAGCAGAAAGTTGCTAAAGATTCCCAACTGAATTTCTAACTTTTAACAGATGACAATTTGCTTTAACGCATAGTATGTTTGCCTAAGTACTTTTACCCGCAAAAATATGTAATTATTTTTGCAAACAATGATAATTAATAACAATATAAAATACTGGTATATTTTTTTGGCATGTAACTCAGGGTTTCAACTGAAGTTAATTACAGTCAGAAATTCATAAATTAAAATGAGATAAATTGACGACTGGGAGGTAAGTCAAATATTATCTTTAGCAGAAACTTTTTTTGTAACTTTTACAGTAAGAGTGTTTCAAGCTTTATTTTCTAGTCTCAAAATCCAAATCAATCAATTCCCGCATCATTAATTGGAAAAGGAGTTTGATGGTTTGAGTTACCGCAGTGTTACAACAGTGCGGTAGCTAATGATTCAGCTTTAGAGATTCAAACACAAGGGGAGTTGAATAAATTGGAGAACAAAATAGTGAACAAGGATGATTTTCTTTACCCTCGCGGCCGCTACTATGGCCAGGTGAAGCCAGAAAACTTGGTTTTTAATGCAAATTTACAAGAATTTGCCCAACGAGTAAGCTACATTTGCAATTTAGAAACAGGTGGAAAACTGCCTCCAGGTGAAGCTTACGAACAAATAAAGGATCTATGGAAACAGTTGAAACACTCAAAAAAAGAGCTAAGAATTGGCGAAGATCCGTTTCAGGATGATCAGGGGGAGGTTGAAGAGTGAAGGGGATAAGGGGAAAAACTATACCCAATGACAAACGACTAATGACTAATGACTATTTAGTAAGCATTGTCCAAATACCATCCCAGGACTCTGGGGGCGGCGCTTGTTGGTAATTACGCGCCCGTTCTAGGTGGATATCAACAGCTTGGTCTTGGGGTTGGATGCATTTGGCGGCTTCAAAACAGGCGATCGCTTGTGAGAAGTTGCGCGATAAATAAGCCGCGCGTCCAGTATGATAATGAAATAAAAATTCTTGAGTGTTGGCATCTAGGGGGGTGGTGCGATCGCCAATTAACTCGTAGATATTTACAGCCTGGTGTTTCCCTTTGACTCGAATTTTATCTAACTGGCGCACCCAAATGCGATCGCTGCAAAGCTGATAAGTAAATTCGCTTAGAATTATATCACAACCATAATCCTTAGTTACGGCTTCCAAACGCGAACTTAAATTTACGCCATCTCCAATTACGGTGTAATCCATTCGTTTGCGGGAACCAATATTACCCGAAACCACATCCCCAGAACTAATCCCAATGCCAATATGGATTTGTGGCTGCGCCTGGATAATTCGCCGTCGGTTAAATTCCTCTAACCGTTGTCGCATATCTAAGGCCGACTGCACAGCCCTCCAAGCATGATTTTCTGTCAATGGTAGCGGCGCACCAAATACCGCCATTAAGGCATCACCAATAAATTTATCAAGAGTGCCTTCGTGGTTAAAAACCGCCTCTACCATCGTTTCAAAATACTGATTGAGCAGCAATACTACTTCAGCTGCACCAAGATTTTCTGTAAGTGTGGTATAGCCTCGGATATCAGAAAACAAGATGGTTACTTCCTTGCGCTCACCCACCATTAAAGCATCTTCCCCCAAAGCCATAATTTGCTCGGCTACATGGGGCGTTAGGTAGCGGGACATGGTAGTTTTCATCCGTTTTTCCTGGCTGATGTCTTCTAACACCACCAAACCACCCCGGACACCGCCTTCGGGGTTAGTTAGGGGATTAACAGTTAGATTCGTGCTGCGTTCTAATTTTTGTACTTCATTAGCGGTGAGAAACTCAGATTGGGAAGTGAGGGGTAAATTCCAGGGAATGAACACATCGGGATTAGTGCGATCGCGGACTGCTAAAATTGAGTCCTGAGTCCTAATTTTTGATTCTTGAGTCTCACTTTTAACTCCTAATTCTTCACTATTAACTTGAGAAATTCCTACTATTAAACTTTGCTCTGGCACATAATGTTTAGCTCCAGTTTTTAAACTATCTTCTAACCGCATTTGGAGATTTTCAATTGGCACAACTTCCCAAACTAGCCGACCAATCAAATTTTGTTCCCACGAAAGCTTGTTGTTTTTACTATTAGCATCTTTTATAGGACAGCCCAGCAACTCTAGCGCCGCATCATTAATCGTAACAATGCGTCCTGCCATATCTGTAGAAATCACCGCATCTGATAAACTTTGTAAAATATCTTTTTGATACTGTTTTTCTAACAGCACATTTTCAAATAGACGAGCATTTTCTAAAGCAACTCCTGCCTGAATATTAAAAGCCCGCATAAATTCTTCATCAGAAGCGGTAAAACTGCTTTGTTGTTTATTAATTAATTGTGTAACGCCTATTAATTCATTTGCCGAATTAAATACTGGCAAACACAGGATACTACGAGTTACATACCCAGTTTTTCTATCTGTAGTCGGGTCAAAGCGGGGATCTTTATAGGCATCGGAAATATTTAAAGCTTCACCAGTAGAAGCCACATAGCCAGCAATACCACGATTAGCGGGAATGCGGATTTCTATCAAGTTTGTTCCATCCGCCGCCGCCGCAACTTTCGTCCAGAGTTCGTTCATCTCTTTACGATATAAAAATAGTGTGCTGCGGTCTGCTTGCATTAAAATTCGAGCTTGCTCCATGACTATTTGCAAAGTTGCTTCTAAATCCAAACTTTGCCCCAGTGTCTGAGTTGCCCGCAATAAAGCCGTTGCGCCTCGTTGATTACGAGCGGCTACATAAAAAGATTGGCAGCTTTCCAGAATAATACCAATAGAAGCGGCGAAGTCTCGAAAACGTTCTTCATCATCAGAATTAAACGGAACATTCCCGGTTTTATTAGCCAGTTGCACTACTGCTACAGTCTGGTTTTTGCTACTGGTAACAGGCATACATAAAATATTATGGATTTTGTAGCCCATTTGTTTTTCAAGTTCTGGACTAAATAAGGGATGAGTAGAAGTTTCAGATATATTTAGATATTCACCTGTACTGGCAACATGACCAGGAATACCCACTGTAATGGGAGTCCGAATTTCTAAGAATTTTTGGGTATTATCTTGGGGAACTTTTGACCACAGTTGACCTTTGTCATAGTCAACTAAAAAAATGGCTGTGTGTTCTGCTTGTAGAATTTGACCAATTTTGAGTGTGATAGCTTCTAGTACCTTCTCCAACATAGTTTCTAGAGCTTCATTATTGATCAGTTCAATAGCTCTAAGAAATTGCTGGAACTCAGCAGTTATGAAGTCGAGTAAGCAAACAAATTCATTAACAGATAAGTCTTTAACACGACGCAGTAAGGCATGAGTATGATTAACTTGAGTCAGTTCAGTTAATGTAGCCAATACGCTGCCAGGGTTGGGGAGTGTCACGTCGCTTTGCTCCGAATTCAAAAGTCAAAATTCAAAATTCAATAATTTTTAATCCCCATAAATAAATGGGCTTGTATCATTAGTCTGTTTCGGTCATAGGAATTTTAGATTTTAGATTTTGGCATTGGTTATTAATTCTTCTCCCTCATCTCCAGGGCTATTTCGTTCTAGTACCGCAAGGCGGAATTCAAAATTCACGCATTCACGCATTCAAAATTAAGACAGAGTAAGCGTTCCGTTGATTTTGAATGGTCTGTTTATTTACGCCGCGCTGTACTAGATATAAACCGCCCAGAACTAAAGTTCAGCGGCTCATAGCCTAACTCCACGCTTGGTGGACTAAAAGCCTTTATTAGTCGTCTTTAGACGAATGAGTGCTATTAGCCTCAGAATTTATTCTGAGGCGGGCTAGATGAGAATCAAATAGCCCTGCCTCATCTCCCGGTTGGTGAGCGAAGTCGAACCACATCTCCCTACTCCCTACTCCCTGATTTTGCCAATTTTTCAGAAAATATTACCTTTTGATAGTAATCTACTAGCTGTCTGGTAGCAGATGGCCAACCCCAACTTTCTGCCTCCTGGCGAGCATTTTGACGAATGATGTCTCGTTGTTGTTTTTGTTCTAACAGGCGAACAGTAGCAGCTAATGCTCCTTGAACATCTGCTGTTGGCTCAAAAAGATATCCATTTACCCCATCTGTGACAATATCAGGAATCCCCCCGGAACGGGCTGCTACTACCGGACAGCCAGCAGCCATCGCTTCTAGTAATACTAAACCTAGTGTTTCTGTACGGGAAGGAAAGATAAAGGCATCAGCACTCGCAAAAGCAGAACCTAATTCTTGCCCCATGAGATACCCAACAAAATAAGTGTTTGTGCCAGCAAAGTGTTTTTGCAATGCTTCACGGTGGGGGCCATCCCCAACCAATGCTAACCGCGCTTCGGGAATTGCTTCTAAAATTGGTTTGATGCGCTCAATTTCTTTTTCAGCAGAAAGTCGCCCCACGTAAAGTAATAATGGACTTTCTGGATGATTTTTTGATAGGCGCGATCGCATCTCTACACTAGCTAAATCAGGGTGAAATAATTCCGTATCCACCCCACGTTGCCATAAATCTACACGTTCAATACCATGTGCTGTCAGTTCCTCCACCATTGCTGTGGAAGTACATAGATTTAAAGCTGCTTGATTATGAGCGCCTTTGAGCAGTTCCCAAAGAAAACCCTCCAGCATCCCCAAACCGTAATGCTGGAGATATTGGGGTAAATGGGTATGATAAGACGCCACTAAGGGTATTTTGAGGATTTTGCTATAAAATATCCCAGATAAACCTAAAACTGCTGGATTCACGACATGAATAATATCTGGCTTGAACTCTTCTAAAGCGTACCCAATGGCTGGGCGCGGAAGTGCCATTTTCAATTCTGGATACAATGGCAAAGGAAAGCCAGTTATGCCGTAAACTTTAGCGCCTTTGTGTTCTGTGATGCCTCCATCAGGGGCAATCACCAGTACTTGATTACCACTACGCTGTAAATGGTCAACAGTATGGCGCAGGCGCGTTACAATGCCGTCAACCTTGGGTAAAAAGGTTTCGGTAAATAGGGCAATTCTCATATAAAACTATTCAGTCCAGGCAGATAATCTCAGCTTTGCTTGTGTTTCGGTATCAAACACAGAATAGACCCTCTCCCGTGGTGTAATCAACTCTGCACATTCAGATTTAATGTTTTGCCTCTGTTTTTGTACAAAGTCTGAGATATCCTCAATGTTGACAATCCAATCTTTGGCGTAAGCAGCTAGTACTTCGCCACGTAACCCTAACTGAATAGCGCGTCTTTCTAATTTTGTCCCAGATGGGTGATGGTCTGGATCCCATTGTAGGCGGACTTGCGATCGCTTCAATGCTCTTTGCCATGCACTTTTATCAGGATAAAGTTCTGGAACGTAGCTGGAATGAACAGCCGCCGCTAAAATTTCTTCAATTGCCGAACGCTTAATCCAAATAGCTAACACTACCTCTTGCCCATTTTGTGTACCCCATCCAGAACGATACATCATCCAAAGGAAGTTAGGTTTTATCCAACTCATCCGCTCAAAACTGAAGTCACCACCAAAATAACCGTAGGTGGCGGCGAAGTTACCAATAGATGGACGATACGCCTGATAAACAACAATTGAATGGTCGTCATATTGTGCTAAAATATGACAACCATTTTCAGGCCAATTAATGACTTGAGTTAAATAAGGTTCTGTTATCAGCCGCACGCGGAGTTTACCCTAATTTCTGTGCCAAGAGACTTTGGGCAGAATTTGTTTGTGATCAACTCGCGTCTGATACTTGATGGCAAAGTTTAACAGAGAATCGAGTAAAGAATCAGAAAGCAAGTGAGGCTGTAAACCTAAATCGAGCAATTTAGTGTTTTTAGCGTTGAAGTAATGTTCTTCTTTCTCGACTCTGGGATTATCTAAGTGATTGATTTCTACATTCAATCCCATAGCGTTACCAGCTTTTTTCACCATCAATGCCAAGTCGCCGACGCTGAATTGTTCGGTAAATTGGTTAAATACGCGGAATTCACCAGCCTCAGCAGGGTTAGCGATCGCTAATTCCACACATCGTACTGTATCCCGAATATCCAAAAATCCGCGAGTTTGCCCACCTTTACCATAAACGGTTAAAGGGTGTCCGATCGCTGCTTGAATACAAAAGCGGTTTAGTGCAGTACCAAACACACCATCGTAATCCAGCCGATTAATCAATAGTTCGTCCATCCCCGTTTCTTCGGTTAAGACGCCATAAACTACACCCTGATTTAAATCAGTTGCCCGCAATCCCCAAATCCGGCAAGCAAAGTGGATGTTATGACTATCATGGACTTTGCTTAAATGGTACATTGAACCGGGTTGCTTGGGATAAGGTAGGGTATCCTTGCGTCCATTGTGTTCAATGGTGATATACCCTTCTTCGATGTCGATGTTGGGTGTACCGTATTCGCCCATCGTCCCCAGCTTCACCAAATGACAGTCGGGGAAATCTTCCCGCATGGCGTACAGCAAGTTCAACGTACCAACTACATTATTGACCTGGGTAACAACTGCATGTTCTCGGTCAATCATGGAAAATGGGGCCGAACGCTGTTCACCAAAATGCACCAGAGCATTTGGCTGAAATTTCTGTAATGTTTTATGAAGAAATTCGTAATTCGTAATATCGCCGATGAACAAATCGATAGATTTACCCGTCAAATCTTGCCAGCGCTGGAGACGTTGTTGAATTAGTGCGATCGGAGTGAGAGTTTCAACACCAAGTTCATTATCCCAATGCCGCCGCACCAAACTATCTAAAATTCCAACTTCATAACCTCGATTGGAAAGGTAAAGAGCAGTTGCCCAACCGCAATATCCATCACCACCAATAACCAGGACTTTCATCTTCACCAGTTTTTACTCGCTGATAGCTAAATCTATCAGGTTTCTGTCCCATCTCAATCATCATTATGAGGGAAATGTGGATTTTGGGCGCAGGGAGCAGCAATAAATAAGGGAAAATTAGAGGAATTTTTATTTTTGTACAGACGCGATTCATCGCGTCTCTCTTGTTCGATTCATCGCGTCTCTCAGTCTCTTAGGACTTCGGAATCCGATACTGTTGGGCAATGTAATAAAACAAACGATAATAATCTTGAAATCTTTGGCTCTTGCTTCGTCCTCGCCAATAGTATTTTACTTGACTCTGAGTTAGTGTCAGTGTCATTGAACCTATATCTTTATCAACCTCTACAACCATTACCCCAGATACTCCTTGGGCTGTTTGAAAGTTGGATTTTGTCTTTTTTAACGGCTCTTGCTCTGTAACAATCGAATTTGGTAACTGCTGACTTGCCCACCCCCGAATTTCCACTGAGTTATCCTGTGGTGAAAGAAACGCAATTCCATCATCATTTGCTGGTGCTGCTAAAGAAGTCCAGTTACTCGGATATGGAAATTCAAAGCCATAACGGGAGTTGCTATAAGTTTTCCAGGCGATCGCTCCAGCGTTAAAATTATTTGCAGTACAACCCCACAAAATTATTAACAGGGCAATAACCCCGCTAACGCTGGCGGCAAACCGATAAATTCTTCGCCCCAAACTACAGATTTTATTCGCAGTAGCCATTTACATTACACATTTTGCCAAAGTCACTGATTTTATAGAAGAGCCAGAAACTTAGATCAATACCTTCGCCAATTTACTAGCTATTCTCGAATCCGTAAACTGCTGAACAAACTGCACCAAAAGAGCGCTGATTAAAAATTCAATAATATTCAGGATATTTACCATTCTCTTTTGAGTTCTCAGTAGAGAAACTTATAAAAAGTGCTTTATCACACATTTTATGCACAGTGCATCTCAGACAGCCGAGCTAACTTTGGAGCTTTTTCACTTTTGGACTTTGGACAAAAAAGATTTGTTCGCGGGTATTAACCGCGAACAGGAAATGATTAATCTTGTTTATAGTTTTTCGCCTCTTTGATCAAATCTGCTGACCCTACTAGAGACTCAAGTAGCTAAAGTAATATAAAAATTTATGTTCTTAGGACTTACGCATTGACAGAAAAGCCAAAATAACAGGTAGAGTTTTCAAGGCTGATAGCTAGATTTTTCAATGAGATTTTAGCGATCGCACTCAATCAAAGGTGATTGATAAAAGCCTGAAACAACGTATTTAGGTTGATGCACAAGATAGTTATTTTGTACAGTGCGTAAGTCCTAGTTCTTTGGTGATATTACTTATTTGATTTGGGACAAAAATTGTAAGCAAAGCGTATTAATTTCGCTTGCTTTAGCGTGGGCAGAAAAAAAGGATAGCCACCAGACCCCCAACAAATAGTAATATCAACGACAAAGTATCTTTGGGTAAATACTGATGGCTATGCCAAAATTTAATAACAATCAATTAATAGCGCAATTTCAAGATTTTAGACAAAAAATTTACAACTGTTTTGAATCATGTAGTGATGCCTGTATGAATTTGTTGGATGCGCTTGCGGGGAATACGGGAGCCAATTCAATTGCTGAGTTATCTTTAAGTCCTTTGTTTCCAAGAACCTATAACTCTATTTATAAAGCTATAATTGCATCATTTAATACAACTAGTCAGGAGATGAACAATGAAGAACAAGAAGGAGGAAAAGAAGAAGAAGAAAAAGAAGAAAAACCAAATAACTTAATTAGGGTGGTGTCTGAGTTAATTAGGCAACCACAACAACGCCCTTTTTACTTATTTGCAATAGATACAACACCACATCCGCGTCCTTACGCGAGGACTTTAGCTGAACGTGGGTATATTTACCAGCCAAATACTATCAAGGGTAACAAACCTATTAATATTGGTCATTCTTATTCGATACTTTCTATCTTACCAGAGAAAGAAACTGTGAATGCAGCCCCTTGGTCAATACCAATATCAGGAGAAAGGGTATCACTTGATAAAACTGGTGTTGATGTGGGTAGTGAACAAATTTCCGAAGTGATGTCTGATTCATCACTGCCCTGGCAGGAAAAATTGTGTGTCTTAGTAGCAGATAGCGCCTATAGTCAGCGTTCATTTCTGTTTGAACAGTCCAAACACAAAAATTTGGTAGTGATAGCCAGAGTTCGTAGTAATCGAATTTTCTACCAATCTCCACCCGTTGACTCCTCAAAGAAAAAACGTGGTTGTCCAAAAAAATACGGTGAACGGTTTAATTTAGCTGATGTTGAAACTTGGCACTCTCCCGACGAGACAACACAAATTCAGCAGACAACCCGTAAGGGTCGTCTTTTAAACATCACCATACTCGCTTGGCATCAAATGTTGATGAGGGGAACCAAGCACCAAAAAATGTACCGTCATCCTTTTACTCTGATTAGGATTCATGTGACTGATGATACTAATCAATCTCTCTGGAAACCAATGTGGTTAATTGTCATAGGTGAGCAACGTGGAGAAATCTCACCTACAGTTGCAAACCATTGCTATAGACAAAGGTTTGATATTGAACACATGTTGCGATTTAGCAAGCAGCATTTGTTGATGACGGAGTTTCAAACTCCAGACGTCTTGCATGAGGAAAATTGGATACGTTTAGTAATGCTTGCTTACGCACAACTCTGGGCGGCAAAAGATTTAGCAACACACTTACCTAGACCGTGGGAGCGTTATTTAAAACCTCAAAGTGATACAATCATGACTCCCAGTACCGTGCAACGCGATTTTCCGAGAATTATTTCAGAGATTGGTACACCCGCTCGTTCTCCCAAAACCCGAGGAAATTCAATCGGTCGAGTTCAAGGTCAGGCTCAAACGCAACGCACTAAGCATCCTGTTGTCAAGAAGCAGTCAAAATCAACACCTAATAAACAAAAAGCCGCGTAAATTTTCTTAGGCTTTAGGCGTTTAACTCAGTTGTACTCAGTTTGAAAAATAACTGGGGTAATTTATGATGCCTAGATTTTAAGTTCGCGTGTAATCTACGCGAACACTTCTTTTTTGTCCAAAGTCCAATCACTTCCAAACCAACAAATCTTTGCAATTTCCAGCAAATCTTTCTGTAATTTCCATCGGTAAGCCAAACGACCAAAAATCACCAGATATTGATATCTCTGGCTTACCAGATTCGGATGTGGCATCTCGCATCCACGCGCAAATTTGGATAAATGGGGATGAATACCATATCACCGATTTGGGCAGTTCTAATGGTACATACATTAATGGTGCGAAACTTCAACCTCAAGTTTTTTTCCCACTGCATCCAGGAGATAGAATTTCCCTTGGGCAGGGAGACAAAATAACTTTTATGTTTAGGGTGCAGCAGCACTCTGCATCTGCCACAACAAATCCTCCGCCAAATTCCGCACCCACAAAAATTACAGCGCCTACCATCGGCAAAGAAGAGGAACAAGTAATCCTTGCCAGTAAGCTTATTGGCTTAGGACTAATCCTCGCAGGCTTTACATTTTTAAGTACAAGTATTTATGTGAGCGTCTACTTACGCAGCACGCCTGGAATTTTGCTGTGTATGGGAGGTGTAGTAGCTCTAAATTGGGGTGGGCGCGATAATCGGAAACTGGGATGGGTGTTGATTGGCATAGGAATTGCTCTATTCCTTGCCAGTGGTGTTGTAATCGGCTCTGTGTCCCTTTTCTCTATGCTGGTGTCATTCGCTGGCATCTCTTGTGGATATCAGTTGTTTACAACCGGAAAGGTGTTCAACTTTAATCCGCTTACACTCCAAATAGTTAAAAAATCAGCCAACTCAGGCAATCATTAAATTAGCGATCGCTAATTCACGTTCTGGTAAAAATCTTGGCTGTTCCCTTAACCAGAAGATCACACACCCAAGTTATTAATTCCTCTTGGTTTTTTAAACAGCTTTGATAAAAGACTTTTAAGGATATGTGGCAAAAGCACAGGCCCTGGTAAAAAGACAATACCCAACTGTTGCATTAATCCAAGGGCATCTCCTTGTCCCCAATGCTCTACAATTTTGCTGTTTTCAACGCGATCAATATGCATGATTGATAACTTAATTTGCTTACCTGTTGAAGGAAGACCTTGGAAGTCACCAAGATGCGTAGCTGTAAATGTTCCACAAGTAACAACTTTATCTCCTTCAACAAGCACCTGGTCAAATTTATGTTGACCATTCGTAAAGGCTAAGTAAAAAGCCATACCGAACTGTTTAAAACCTTCACTGTCAAGAGGGGCAGATGTGCCAGCCATGTGAGCGACAAAATTAGGAGCCAGAAGCGCAAAGGCTTCGCTAATATTCCGCCTGTCGAAAGCTCCATAGAACTGAAGAACGATATCTTTATTTTGTTCAGTTGGACTTATTTCTTTACACATACAGCTTTACAAATAGCTTATCGAATAATTTATCGTCCCATTGTTGGGGAATGATTACGAGCCACAACCCATCAAATTTTCTAGTGTAAGCAGTTGATAATGGCTACTTAATAAACAGCATTTCCGCCTTTAATGTAAATAAATGTAACGAAACTAGCGTTAAAACGTTTTGCTGTCTTGACAAGCAATAAAAGAACCGATACCTTGATATACATACCCGGGTAAGACCGTTAAAGAGTTATATGCAAACGCAAACTAAGCAAAAGGTCACTTTGTATTTATCGCCAGAGTTGCACAGAAAACTGAAGATTCGTTCAGCAGTCGATTCGGAGCCAATGTCAGAACTTGCCGAACGTGCCCTTGGTTTTTATCTATCTAATCAAGAATTAGTTGACGAGTTAGAAGATTCTACTTATGGGCGGACTCATAGAGTTTATTCATGCCCAACTTGTGATAGCTCACTAGTCTTACGTGATGGGGAACTGGTTACTTTAGGCAATCAACCAGGAGTAGTTGGTCAAGAGCTTCTTTCCATTGATGAAATGGACGAAGATGAAACCAATCCCAAGGGTGAGGAAGAGTTAGTTCCTTGCTAAATAGATATTCATGATTCGGTTGTCTTTACCAGAAGCAATGTCTCTACTGTCTCTATAAGGTCTCAAGTAGGTCGAAGTATGAAAGAAGAGCTCAATATCCTAATTCAAGCTCAATACCCTTTAATCTACCTTGTGACCTCCGAGGAAGAGCGGGCCGAGCAAGCAGTTTCCACCATCGCCCAGTTATTAAAGCCCCAGCGCCGAGTATTTGTTTGGACAGTAACCCACGGGATTGTAGAGTATGGTCAACCCCGGAATGTTACTCAACATAATACTGTGTCTCCAGAGGCGGCGATTGAGTGGATAATTCGGCAGAAAGAACCTAGTATATTTATTCTTAAAGATTTACACCCCTTTATAGATGCGCCTGCAACAAATAGATCGTTACGTGATGCGATCGCTAGCTTTAAAGGCACGCAAAAGAACATCATTTTAATGTCTCCAATGCAACAAGTACCTATAGAGTTAGAAAAAGAAGTTGTTGTTATCGATTTTACGCTGCCAGATATGGCGGAGTTAAATAAAGTACTAACTCAGCACGTAGACCAAAATCGCGGTCGGCGGTTGACAACAGAAGCTAGAGAAAAGCTTCTCAGAGCTGCTTTAGGTCTAACTAAAGATGAAGCTGAGAAAGTCTACCGAAAGGCACAGGTAACTACAGGGCGTTTGACGGAAGATGAAGTAGATATCGTTTTATCTGAGAAAAAGCAACTAATTCGGCGCAATGGGATCTTAGAATACATTGAAGAAGATGAAACCATTGATGCTGTAGGTGGCTTAGAAGAGTTAAAAAGATGGCTCAAGCAACGCTCTAACGCTTTTACAGAAAGAGCTAGAGAGTATGGTTTGCCTCAACCAAAAGGGATGTTAATTCTCGGTGTTCCCGGTTGCGGTAAGTCATTGATTGCTAAAACTACTTCCCGACTGTGGGGTTTACCACTGTTGCGGTTGGATATGGGGCGAGTTTACGACGGCTCAATGGTGGGACGAAGTGAAGCAAACTTGCGGAACGCCCTGAAAACAGCAGAATCTATTTCGCCAGCGATTTTGTTTATCGATGAATTGGATAAATCCTTTGCTGGTAGTGGAGGTTCATCTGATTCCGATGGGGGAACATCAAGCAGAATCTTCGGCTCTTTCCTCACATGGATGCAAGATAAGAAATCACCAGTGTTCGTGATGGCAACCGCCAACCGAGTAGAACGCTTACCTGGCGAGTTCTTGAGGAAAGGACGCTTTGATGAAATTTTCTTTGTCGATCTGCCAACACCGGAAGAACGGCAACAAATTTTTAATATTCATCTGACCAAGCGCCGTGAAGACATCTCTCGATTCGATCTTGAGCAACTAGCTAAGATGTCTGATGGCTTTTCTGGGGCAGAAATTGAGCAAGCGATCGTTGCGGCAATGTATGAAGCTTTTGCCCAAGATCGGGAGTTCACCCAACTAGATATTATTGCTGCACTGAAGGCAACATTGCCGCTGTCTCGAACGATGCAAGAACAAGTAACGGCTCTGAGAGATTGGGCCAGACAGCGCGCCCGCCCCGCAGCATCCTCCGTAGCTGAATATCAGCGAATGGAGTTTTAAAAGCTTTCCTCTGCCATCCCAGGGGGAAAGGCTAGCTCCCAATGCTAGCAGTTATAAGAAAAAGCCGCATCCTGCTAAGAGCGGCTTCGCCCGAAACAAACCGTTGTCGTTTTTCTCAATCTTCTCATTGGAGGAAACCCAAATGTCTCACTTTAGCACCCTGCGTACCAAGATCACCGATGCCGAAATCCTCAAAGCTTCCTTGCGCGACCTCGGTATCAGCGTAAAGACTGAAGCTGATGTCCGTGGTTATAACGGTCAGCGCGTCCGTTCTGACATCGTTGCTATGTTAGATGGCGAATATGACCTCGGTTGGTCTCGCAACAGCGATGGTTCTTTTGACCTAATTGCTGACCTGTGGGGCGTTGCTAAGAAGCACAACCAAACCGAGTTGATCAACTCAATCAACCAAAAGTATGCCGTTAACAAAACTTTGGCTGAAGTAAAACAGCGCGGTTTGCAAAACGCCAATGTGAAGTTGGTATTGCAATAAGAATTACTCTGCGCGTTCCCAAAGCTGCACGGGTTAACCATATCAATAGCGGTTAGCCCGCTTTTTTATCGGGACTGAGAAATAAATCTCAGTCCCGATTTTTATAAAATTTTATCCTTGAGTCACACTCAGCTAAACATAAATCAATACGCTTGGGTTAGAGCCAAAAACCTTAAACTGCGTAGGTTGGGTTGAGGAACGAAACCCAACATTTATCAGAATTTGTTGGGTAACACTAAAGTTCAACCCAACCTACGATTATCCTTAACTGAACTGTATTGAAACATAAATAAGTCTAGCTCATCTACATTGTGAATAATATTGGAATCAGAAACATTATATGCCACTGCTAGTTTAATACTAGCTTGCAGCCTCAATTCTACATTTAAACTAGGGTTAAAAGCTGCTTGAGCTAAGTTACCCAATTTTTCATAAGGGCTATTTTGCGTTTGAGCTACACGCATAATCCAGTTGGGTGATTAAGGATTCTTCTAGTTCGGCTTCGGGTTGGGTGGTCACAATTCACTCAAGACTGTAAGGATTTATAATTTTAACTGGTGTCAGTTTAAAATCATCAACATTGCGGGTAACTAAAGTTAATTTATGATGATGTGCTGTTGCGGCAATCAGACTATCCATTACGGCTAATTTTTTACCTTTCAATTCTGAAGAAGCAGAAAATTTTGCCCAATTATCTAAAATATCATCGTTTATTGGTAAAATATGAGAAGAAAATTCAATTTCTACTTTTTGCAGCCATATTTTTAGTTTTTGATATCGTTCAGGTTGTGAGTCTTGGATCTTATAAATCCCTTTTTTTATTTCAGCGATGGTAATACTACTTAAAAACAGTTGTTCAATCGGTTGCTGATTAAACCATTGACTAACTTGGGGGTTGGGAGCTTTTTTAACAAACTCAGACATTACACAGGTGTCTATTAGATAAGTCATAGTTCAAAATTCCTGCCTGTGTCTCTATCGCGTTCAAACAACGAGGCGATATCATCTTCGGCAGATTCGTCGTCTATAAAACGTAGTCGCTCAAACAAAGGCAGTTCTTTTTTTTGCTGCTGCAAGTAATTGGATAATATTTTAATGACTGCTTCCTGTGGATTTTCATAGTGACTGAATGCAATAATTTCATTAATTAGTTCATCATCTATTGTGATAATGGTCATCACTTTGTCCTCGGTTGTGTTAAATAAAATTTATGCAATCTGAATGATTTTGTTAAGCTGATTGCACACTTGTAGAATTGAAGAAGAATTCAGAAGCGATGCCCTGAGCTTGCCGTTCGCGCAGCGTCTCGTAGAGAAGGGTCAGAATGGGCTAAACGCCCCGCCACCGCTAACAGGAATCAGAATCAAGACGCTCGATAGCGTAGCAGTAGCGAATCCTTGAGCGTCTGACTCGCTACCGCTTTCCATTACGATTCAACCACTTGAGCATTTCATCTGTTTCTATTTTAGAGCGTGTTGTGTTCATATATTTAATTTTGTCCGTGGATGCGGAATATTTAAAGCAGTATTTTTAATCTTCTGGTGCAAGATGTGAACTACCAAACCTGACTCGCAACAGCGATGGTTCTTTTGACCTAATTGCTGACCTGTGGGGCGTTGATAAGAAGCACAACCAAACCCAATACGGTTCAGTTAAGACTAAAACTTTGCGATCAAAGTCAATTTTTTAACGAACCGCCAAGGCGCAGAGGACACAGAGAGAAAAAAGAAATGCTTAACTGAACCGTATTGCAACCAAACCGAGTTGATCAACTCAATCAACCAAAAGTATGCTGTTAACAAAACTTTGGCTGAAGTAAAACAGCGCGGTTTACAAAATGCCATTAAGTCTAAATAGCAGTAAGTTTATAAGGTGGGTTAAGGTTGTGCTTAATCCACTAATTTTTATGACTTCAAATCTTCACGCCATGTAAAAATAATTTGCTCCTCAGCTTGCCTAAATTCAATATTAAATTTATCAAATACAACTTCTCGACCTAAAAGCAATTGTTCTCCGCCTGTATTGGTTTGTAACCATGCTACAGGAGTAATAAAATTGTGTTCATCAATTGTCATTTCTACATTACGTAAAACGTACTCAACTCTGCCACCTATAGTTTCTGCCAACAAAGTTGATTCGGAATCAGCCAAAGCATAGCCTAAATCTTGACCAACTTTTAATGAAATTAAACTTAATTCAGCACCAGAATCTACTAACATTGTTGTATTAGATTCTATATCTCTGTGCTTTAAAATTACGCTATAATTTGGTTGCCAATCATGTCGAGCAATGCTGCGGAATCGAATTGGTAAAATTTCTATAGAAGCAGTGCGACGGGGAACTAGGTAAATTAAAAAAGCCTGTTTTGAAGCATTACCTAATGCTAGAACTTCGCGTAAGTTTTCACTGTGAGCAATTATTCCATTTGCATTGTAAGCAATATATTGATTTTTATATAAATCTAATAACATCTGGCGGTTACGATTCAACCACTTGATTATTTCATCTGTTTCTCTTTTAGAAGGCGTTGTGTTCATATATTTAATTTTGTCCGTGGATGTAGAATATTTCTAGCACTATTTTTAATCGTCTGGTGCAAGATTTGAACTACCAAACCTGATTTAAATCCAAAACAAAACCAGGTAGTAAAGTTTCACCGAAAAGAGTTTTAGGATTATCTAATACCTCAACCGCTATATTAGGACGATAAATAAAAACTCGCCGTTGTTTTCTATCAATTAACCAACCAAGTTGCGTCCCATTATCAATATACTCTTGCATCTTGTCTTGCAAAATTCGTAAGTTATCGCTCTCTGAACGCAATTCAATCACAAACTCAGGACAAATCGGTGCAAATTTTTTTCGCAGTTCTGCTGGTATCGCCTCCCAGCGATCGCGTTTTATCCACGCTGCATCAGGCGATCGCACTGCACCATTCGGCAAAGTAAACCCACCACTGGAACCAAACCCTACACCTGTACCATCTTGCTTTGTCCATACCCACAACTGCCCAACTAAGTTAAAGTTGCGTTCATCAGTTTCGGAACCAGTAGGGGGCATAATCACTAATTCTCCAGCAGCATTACGTTCGATGCGAAAGTCGTGGTTTAACTGACAAAATTCGTAAAACTGATCTTCAGTTAGTGCGATCGCAGGTTGCAATTGCAAGACCATTGGTATAATTTCTGTGGCTACAGGTAAGTTAGTGGTCATAATCGCTTTTTGGGAATTTTACCTGTCTTCACGATATCTCTTTGTGAAAATTTTGAGGAAGTGTGCTAGGTCAATATGGAAAATTCACCAGGTTTACCCCCGATTTACGTAGAGATGCAGATTGAATTAGCACCTGCTAAAATTATTACCTCGTTTCCTGTTAATACTTTTTTAGAAAATCTAGCGATACCTCCGGCGGGCTACGCCTACGCACCAGATGGCACAATTTTTGTAACCAATCATGAAGTCGGTAAAATTGTTCGCATTACTCCAGATGGCAATCAGCAGATTCATGCGACTGTTGAAGGTAAAGTCAGTGGTCTTGCTTTCACTACCAACGGCGATTTGGTTGCAACAGGCTGGAATGCTGATTCTATACCTGTGATTTCTCTAGTTAAAAGTGATGGCGCGGTGAAAACGTTGCTGACACTACCAGACGCAATATTCCTCAATGGCATCACCCCACTTTCTAGCACTCAGTATTTGACAGCAGATTCCTATCGCGGTGCAATTTGGCTAATTGATGTTACTAAACCCAGTGGATCAATTTGGCTAGAACATCCAATGCTTGCTCGTAGCAGTTCGGAGAATGTGACTCCGGCTGCAAATGGGTTGAAGCGTTTTGGTGATTTTCTGTACGTTTCAAATACGGAAAAAATGTTGCTCTTGCGGATTCCCGTTGATAGCACTGATAAACCAGGTGAGCCGGAAATTTTTGTTGAACAGACCAATATTGATGACTTTGCCTTTGATGTGGAAGGCAACCTTTATGGAGCAACGCACATTTACAACAGTGTGGTAAGAATTGCGCCCGATCGCAATACTACTATCATTGCTCAAGCCGAGCAAGGTGTAATTGGCAGCACAGCCGTGGCTTTTGGTCAAACAGAGAGCGATGTCTACGACGGGCTACGCCTACGCACCGCGATTTATGTTGTCACCAATGGTGGAATGTTTTTACCACCGCCTACAGGGGTTGTTCCTGCTAATGTTGTTCGGCTTGAGGTTGGAAAAGCTGGGTATCCCTTAATTTGAGAATGACTCAACCATGCTACGGTTGCAAAAACTTACAACTATTAACTTGATGGTGGCATAACTAATGGAGATGGAACAGGACGATCAATTTGTAACCGTGGTCATTACACAACTTGTCAAACCAGGATGCGAAAACGCTTACGAAATTTGGTTAAAAGATATTACTAGTGTTGCCAGAACTTATATTGGTCACATGGGAACAAATGTAATTCGTCCCCAACTTGGTGTGCGAAATGAATATGTAATTATCTTCCGGTTTGACGGTTATGAAAATTTAAAGGTGTGGATGACATCGCGCGATCGCGAATATTGGCTGAATCAAGGTAAGCATTTGGTGGAATCTGATCCTGATGTTCAACAACTCTGTGGATTAGAAGCTTGGTTTTCTCTTCCCGGTCAACCATTAAAAACTCCACCGCGCTATAAAACAGCCTTGCTAACTTGGGGAGCTGTATTTGTGTTGATTAATTTGTTAAGTACGTTTATAGTCCCCCTACTTCGTGGTTTACCTCCCTTGATTATTTCGTTAATCGTTACAATTACAATGGTTTTGCTGTTGACATATATTGTCATGCCTAGAGTTAGTCGTTTGTTTAGCTTTTGGCTATATCCTAAATCACGAAAAGTTTAGGAATTTAAATTACTTATATGGATTCACAAAAAGTAGCGATTATTACGGCTGCTAGTCGAGGGATTGGCGCAGGTTGTGCGCGAGAGTTAGCAGCGCAGGGTTATAGGGTTTCACTGATGGCGCGATCGCCACAGATTCTGGATTTAGCAGATGAATTGGGCGGTATTGCTACTCAAGGATCAATTACCAATTTTCAAGACTTACAGCGATTAGTAGAGACAACTTTAACTCAATTCGGTCGTATTGATGCAGTAGTAAATAGTTTTGGAGATCCACCCCGACCAGATTTGCTATCTATTTCTGATGAAATGTGGATAGAAAACTTTGAAATGCTGTTTTTGAGTGTTGTCCGCATCGCCAGACTAGTTACAGAAGCAATGCGATATTCAGGAGGCGGTGTCATCGTGAATATTTCCGCGTGTGACTCCCATGAACCAGAATTAGGGACACCCTTTAGCGGTACACTCCGCGCCGCAATGGAAGGGTTTACAAAACTTTATGCCAAGCGTTACAAATCAGATAGAATTCGCATGGTTTCCGTAGCGCCTTTTTTTGTCGCAGATTCAATGGCAGAGTTAGAGGGATGGAATGTACCTTCGGATTTGATGCTTGGTCGTCCTACTACCTATGCAGAGTTTGCTAAAATAATTGCTTTTCTGATTTCTGATGATGCCAAGTTTATTACAGGCACAACTTTGAAGGTGGATGAAGCCTATTCTTCTGCTATTTAATTTTATTTCTCGGTCGGGAAATACAAGCGATGCCTATAGCGCAATACAGTTCAGTTAAGCCCAAAAACCTTGGTAAAGACGCGAAATTTCGCGTCTCTACAGGTCTAAAATTAGTACCAAAAATCCTTAACTGAACCGTATTGGCCTATAGCGGGCTACGCCTACGCACCTGATCACCCCTCAAAAAGCCAAAATGTTAGGGGTAGTTATCTAACTAACCACCCCTTTATTGCCCTAATAATTTAGAATTTACTTACAGACCCCTTAATGGGAAGTTAATTTACTCGGAAATGTTAATCGAACTTTCAACTTGAGAATTAGCTAGTGTTGGTGCAGAGAAAATCCGCGAGTACAGACTTGATGGTTGTTGATGAGCAACGACTGGTAGAACTTCACGAGCATGAGCGGCTAATTCCACCGCTTTCACATCATAAGTCTGCGTTGCCAATTTGGGATAAAACCCAATACCGATAATAGGAAGCAGCAAACAAGCGGTAATAAAGATTTCGCGGGGTTTGACATCAGATATTACAGCATCCAAGTGCAACTCTTCTCTACGAGACGCTACGCGAAGACTTTGCTCACCGTAGAACACTTGACGCAGCATCGACAGTAAATAAATCGGTGTCAAAATCACGCCAACTGCTGACAGCAACACAACTACAATCTTGAAGCTGGAACTGTAAACATCACTGGTGGCGATACCCAGAAATACCATCAACTCACCCACAAAACCACTCATTCCGGGTAAGGCGAGAGAAGCCATTGAACCAATGGTAAATAGAGCAAAGGTTTTGGGCATTACCTTCGCCATACCGCCCATTTTATCCATCATCAAGGTGTGAGTGCGATCGTAAGTCACGCCAGATAAGAAGAACAAGCTAGCAGCAATCAAACCGTGAGAAACCATCTGTAGCACTGCACCACTGATACCCAGTTCTGTGTAAGAGGCAATCCCAATCAGCACAAACCCCATGTGGGCAATTGAAGAGTAAGCCAAGCGGCGTTTGAGATTGGTTTGAGCGAAGGCACAGCAAGCACCGTAGACAATATTCACTACACCCAAAATTGCTAACACTGGCGCAAAAGTAACATGGGCATTGGGCAACATTTCCACATTGAAGCGGATGAGGGCATAACCACCCATTTTTAACAACACACCAGCCAAAATCATTGAACCGGGTGCAGATGCTTCACCGTGGGCATCAGGTAGCCAAGTATGTAAGGGGAAAATCGGTAATTTTACACCGAAGGCAATCAAGAAACCTGCATAAACCAACAATTCCAAGGTTTTGGGGTATTCTTTCATTCCCAGAGTCGCCATGTCGAAGGTGACGGTATCTCCAGAGAAGGCAAGTGCAAAACCGGCAATCAAGATAAATATTGATGCGGCGGCGGTGTAAAGAATGAATTTGGTAGCCGCATAACGGCGGTTTTGTCCTCCCCAGATGGAAATCAGCAGGTAAACCGGCACTAACTCGATTTCCCACATTAGGAAGAATAGCAGCAAATCTTGGGCAACAAATACGCCAAGCTGGGCGCTGTACATCGCTAACATCAAACCATAAAATAATCGCGGCTTGGTGGTAACTTTCCAAGCCGCGAATATTGCGAGGGTATTTATTAAGCCTGTCAGAAGTAGCAAGGGCATCGATAAACCATCAACCCCCACCGCCCAATGCAAACCCAACTGCGGTATCCAAGGATAGTTTTCTACAAGTTGGAGTCTTGAACTCTGAAAGTCGTATTTATACCAAAAGGCATAAATCATCAGTGCAAAGTCAGCAAAAGCAACTCCCAGACCATACCACCGCACAGTTCTACCTTCTTTGTCTGGGATTAAGGGGATGGCTAAGGCAGCCACCAAGGGTAAAAGGATTATGGCTGTTAGCCAGGGAAATTCAATAGCATTCATCACTTCTGACAATTAATTTGCTTTCTCGCTTTTAGTTACATTATATTAAGGAGTTTTTACTTTTGTAACCTTTATTGAAGTCTAAAAGATTAAGTTTTTGCTTCTTGATGAGAATATATACTCATCGAATGTCAATTTTTCAGGATAAACAGGAATAAATACTTATGTAATTTTGCCGATTCCATTCTAAATGTAAAGTTTTGCAACGTCAACTAAAGCCACCGTTACAAAACCGTCATATTTTCTAGCCCAATTGTCAGGGCTATTTAGTCTACGCTTCTAAGTTGAGTCATAGACCTAACAAGAACAGCCCCTTCCCTTATAGGGAAGGGGAGTAAGATTCAAAGCCTCTCTCCTCTTAGGAGAGAGGTTTGGAGAGAGGTCAATTTATTGCATACAAACGAAAAGGCTAAAGCATTAAACAATCCGGTTGACAATTGTCCACACTTCCCCATCAGAGCGGACATAAGGAACAGAGATTGTCTTGAACCCAGTAATGAAGGGCTTGTAATAAATCTGCCAATACATTGGACTCATTTGATTAGCACAAGCTTTAAGAAAACGGACTTCTGCGGCTAGTTCTCCAGCTAGCTGATTAATGCGTTGAGCATGAACCTGTGCCACTTCTTTCGCTTCTTCTAGCTGCTGCTGTTGGATAAGTTGTTTTGATTCACCTTGCGATCGCACTAATTTACCTTGTTTTTGTTTTATCTGTCCTTCCAAAGCGGCGATCGCTGCATCTATGCCTTGGAGTTCAACTGATAATTGGGCATTTTCTCTGGCTTGACGGCGGTAGGCTTCAACCATTGCCTGGGGTGAATCATTCTCGCCAGAGATGACATTATTAATAGTGAGTGCAGCGCGTTCTTCTAAAAGAATCTGAATTTGAGATTTAAGCGCCGCCATTTCAGCCTGAATTTGCTCCATAAATCGAGTTTTTAAGTGCTGAGTAAAATATTAAAAGCTTTTTGCGCCTTGGGTATCGAGAGAAAGCGATCGCACCTCGGCTGTAATTCCTTCTTCTTGCCAAGCAGCTAACATCGCCGCCTCCACAGCCTCTGAGTGTAATTTATCTGTCAAAGCTAACAGTGTCGGCCCCGCACCACTAATCACCATACCATAAGCACCAGCACTAACGGCTGCGATGTTAAGAACATCATAACCAGGAATCAAAGCTTTACGATAGGGCTGATGTAACTTATCTTGCAAAGCTGTTTTTAACCATTGTCCGTTACCAGTTTCCAAGCCGCGCAACAATAACCCCAAATGTGCTGTATTGAAAATCGCATCGGCGCGACTCACCTCAGTTGGAAGAACGCCCCGTGCCTCTGAAGTGGAAAGTTCAAAATTAGGAATAGCTATAACTGGTACAATATTTTGATGCCAGGGAACATCACAAATTTCCCAAGCTGCACCACTGGTAGCAGCGAGACGACATCCTCCCAACAAAGCTGGGACTACATTATCAGGATGTCCTTCCATTGCGATCGCTAACTCCATCACCTGCGACTGAGACAGAGTTGCACCCTCAAGTTGATTAGCAGCAACCAATCCACCAACAATTGCTGTCGCTGAACTACCCAAACCCCTCGCCAACGGCACACCTAACTTAATCTCTATTTTCACAGTTGGCGGCGTTTGCTCTATATATTGATAGAACTTGACAAACGCCTGGTAGAGGAGATTACTTTCATCAGTTTGGACTCGTTCAGCTTCAGTACCAGTGACATGAATACTTAGCCCACCTTCTTGGCGAGTGAACTTGAACTCGTTGTACAGCTTTAATGCTGCACCGATGCAATCAAAACCAGGCCCCAAATTCGCAGTTGTGGCGGGAACAGTAACAGTGATAGCAGAAACAACAGACATTGGTAAAACTCACTAATCATCAACTAGCATCCCATGTATTGGTAGCATGGGGCTAGTTTTTGCTCTACTGTTCCTTAATCGATCCTCCGAGCCTTGAGTTGCAGTGGTTGTGGCTCTGGCAAAATTCTACTATGGGAATTTAAATGCTTGGATTGTGCGATCGCTCCGCCCCATCTACAGCGATGAGATGATCATGAGTTCTGTTATAGTACGTATACACTATAAAAATCACACATCCTAAAAAGTATAATTTGCAGAATTTGTAATTTACAAGGTTATGTAATATGTCTAGTACGCACACGGGTATTGAGTGGACAGATAAAACTTGGAACCCAACGACTGGTTGTAACAAAGTTAGCCCAGGTTGTTTGCATTGTTATGCAGAAGCTCTCACTAAACGTTTTCCTAATAACTTCAAGAATGGATTTGATTTAACTTTACATCCTGAAAGGTTAGCAGAACCTCTCAAGTGGCGTACTCCGAGTAGAATCTTTGTGAATTCAATGAGCGACCTTTTTCATGAAGATGTACCTCTTGATTTCATTAAAAAGGTCTTTAAAGTGATTCATGAAACGCCTTGGCACATATATCAAATATTAACAAAAAGACCTGAGCGATTACTTCAGTTGGCTTCTGATCTAGAATTTCATGAAAATATCTGGTTGGGTGTGTCAGTCGAAAATCAAAACTATGTTCATCGTGTTGACTTTCTTCGCCAAGTTCCGGCGACTGTCCGCTTTCTTTCATGTGAACCGCTCTTAGGTGAATTGAATCTTGAGTTAACAGATATTCACTGGGTTATTGTCGGTGGAGAGTCTGGACAAAAACATCGCCCTCTAAAAACTGAGTGGGTAAAAGATATTCATGACCAGTGTCAAGCAGCAGAAGTGGCATTCTTTTTCAAGCAGATTGGCGGAAGAACTTCTAAGGCTGGAGGTAGGTTACTGGATGGTAAAATATGGGATGAAATGCCTGATGCTTGGAAGCGACATCAAAAGAGATGGGGAAATACTCCAGTTAAATTAGCAGGGAAAAAAGAAAGTTTGGTAATCACTGCTTAGGTGGAAATGTAACTTTTACCGAATCTGCGAATGTAAGTTCACCTTTATTCTTTCTTCGTTTATTAGCAGGTGGCTCTGCTACTATTTTGCTTTTAGCTTCAAGATTCTTTAGAGCATCTTTGTAATTCTTGCTAATATAACGCCTTCCAACATGATGCTGATTGTAAATGTCTTGCATGGTTATTGTTCGACCCGCAAATGTATCCAATAACATTTCTTCTAAGTCATCAAGAGGACGGTAAAACTCAAAAAGCAATGGTTGTTTAGAAGTCGCTGGATTATATTCAAAAGAAGGTACGCCTTGATTTTGTTCAGAACTCTCTTTTGCCATTATTTCTTTCATGATTTCATAGCCTCTAACGTGCTTACTCACGAAGATTAAGTGGTGGCTAGTTCGGTTGCCGTTTTCATGTTTAAAGCGAAAAGGTAGAACATAGTCTCCACCCATTTCTTTGAGAGCTTCGCAAAGTGCCTCTACGACTGTTAATTCCCGTTCTTTTGGATTAAGAGTTATTAGTTGTTGGCGTACTTCATTGGCTCGTATTTTTCCAAATAGGGCATTCATGTGTTCTTCAACAGCTACGTTACTTAAACCCATATTGATGCGGTTGTAATTGAAAAAGAAAATGCAATCACACCCCCAGTTCTTTACAACTGAATTAATAAGTTTTAGCGATAATCCCTTATATCCCCAAGGATCTACAAAAAACAATGTAGGGACTAACTTTCGCTCGTTAAATGTTTTGACAATATTTTCCCCAACTTCATGATTGATTACTTGAGGCTTATATTTAAAGTCGTCAATACGAGGAATTAAATTTATGGCTTCATGAAGAGAACTGACATTTTCTGCATCAACATCATTAAATACTGTCACCAGCCTATTTTGCATCTCTGGGTTAGAAATTCCAGTTTCTAAAACTTTTATTGGTGTTGATTTTGAACCATCTTTGTATCGACCTGGCCCTGCAAAAAGGTCTATGTAAGCAATTCTTGGATCAACTTCCCTACCTTTGCTTTCAAGCCTTTTAATAGTTCCAATCATTACTTGTGCCCAAGCCCAAAAATATTTCTCAACAATTCTAGCTTTTATTAAAGATTGCTCTTTCTGTTCATCAAAGAAGGAAGTATTACTCATACGCAACCCACTTATGTATTACTCTAATGTAGTAATTGTAGGTTGCGTAGAGCCTTTGGTCAAAGTAATAACCTAATAAAAACGCATAGACGGGTAGTAGTTAGTCGTACAAAACGCTCTTTTCGACAAGTCTATGAGTCAAAAAGCTTACTTCAAAGTTCCCAAAACGGGCGCTACCTCAACCTCGGAAATTTGCGGAACAAAGAAACCCTTAGCATAAATCTGGGGATTTGTTTGCGAGACTATGGCATAAGACTGGCGAAGATTAGCATTGACTGCAACGGTCTTCACATCGTACATCTGCATGGCCATCTTGGGATAGAAACCAATACCAATAATCATCAACAGAAAACAGGCAGCGATAAACACCTCACGGGGTCTAGCATCGTCGTAGACTGCATCTTCTGGTACTAAGCAATCTGTACCAAAACAAACTGTTCCGTCATCTTCTTGATTTTCCAAGGCTGCATTATTAATGTCGCATAGTAGTGCTGCATCTTTACCATAAAACACCTCTCGCAGCATGGAAAGTAGATAGATAGGTGTGAGGATGACTCCAACTGCGGCGAGAAAAACTGTGACGGTGCAGAAAGTCGAACTATAAACGTCACTGCTTGTCATCCCAACAAATACCGAGAGTTCGCCAGCAAAGCCACTCATACCGGGAAGTGCTAGGGATGCCATCGCGCTGATTGTAAACAGGGCAAAGACTTTGGGCATGGCTTGACCAATACCGCCCATATCTTTCATTACCATTGTGTGGGTGCGATCGTAAGTTACGCCTGCTAAAAAGAACAGCACCGATGCAATCAAACCATGCGAAATCATCTGCAACATCGCACCGTTGATTCCCAAATCAGTGAAGGACGCAATCCCAAGCAGCACAAACCCCATGTGGGAAATCGACGAATAAGCTAAACGCCGCTTCATATTCGTCTGAGCAAAGGAGTTCAATGCACCATAGATAATGTTGACAACACCAAGAATGGCTAGAACCGGTGCAAAGTAAATGTGTGCATCAGGAAGCAACTCAAGATTCAGGCGAATCAGTCCATATCCGCCCATCTTCAGCAACACACCAGCCAAAATCATCGACACAGGAGAAGATGCTTCGCCGTGGGCATCAGGCAACCAGGTATGCATCGGGAAAACAGCAAGCTTGACACCAAATGCAACCAATAACCCTGCATAAAGTAGCAGTTGTAATCCAAGAGGATATTCCTTCTGGGCGAGGGCGGTTATATCAAATGTCATATCACCGCCGCCGTATAGCCCCATTGCTAAGGCTGCCACTAAAATAAATATAGAAGCTGCTGCGGTATACAACAAAAATTTGGTAGCTGCATAACGTCGCCTTTGCCCACCCCAAATGCAGACTAGTAGGTAAACGGGGATTAGCTCTACTTCCCACATAATGAAAAATAGCAGCAAGTCTTTGGCAACAAACACCCCTACCTGTGCGGAATACAGCACCAGCATCAAGAAATAAAAGAGGCGGGGACGGTGATCAACTTGCCAAGCTGAAAAAATCGAGAGTGTGGTGACAAATCCTGCCAGCAGCACAAGTGGCGCTGAAAGTCCATCAACCGATACTGCCCAGTTAAGACCCAACTGAGGCATCCAGGCATAACTTTCCACCATTTGAAAACTAGCATTGCTGGCATCGTAATGCTTCCAAAAGGCGTAGCACATCAAGGCGAAGTCTGCGATACCTATACCTAATGCATACCACCGCACGCGCTTACCATCTTTATCAGGCAGCACAGGGATAAGCAGGGAAGCAATGAGTGGCAGCAAGACAATTGCGGTAAGCCAAGGAAATTGATCCGCTATCATGTATATGAGAATAAATACTTATTTGGGATGATGTCATTGTACTAAACTTTGTAACAATTTCTTCATAAGTATTTGTCCCAGTTAACCATAAATATTTGTCCGGGTTAACCGCTTTGACTCAAAGACAATTGACTTGAAAATGGCGACTGGGCTTGCCGTGAGCGTAGCCGAACGGGACTGGGGAAGAAAGATTTTTAGTTGCTCACGGTACTAATCCAGCCCGCAAGGCACGGACGGCAGCCTGTGTCCGGTCAGCAACACAGAGTTTATTGAGAATACCTCGAACATGAGTTTTTACAGTACCAACTGTTAAATAGAGCCTTTTAGCAATTTCTGCATTGTCACACCCGGCGACAATCAACTCTAAAACATCCATCTCTCTATGAGTTAAAGGATAGGTGACTATACTTTTCTCAACATCTGGGTCAATACCTTCAATCAAGACTCTTTTTCCAGATGCGCCTTTGTTGCCATCGGGGAAATCTTGACGTATTTGTTGTAGTACAAGGTCTGCGATCGCTGGATCGATCCATGAGCTACCTGCATAAGTTGTTCGCACAGCCTCAACTAGTCTCTCAGTTTCGATATCCTTCATGCAATAAGAATCTGCACCTGCTGCAAATGCCGCTAAAACTGCCTGTTCGCTATTCTGCATGGTTAAAATTAGCAGTTTTGTGGTATAGTCTTCATTCTCTGCTTGATATTGCCTAAATGTGCGTGTTAGCTCAATACCATCCATGTCAGGCAAACCAATGTCAATAGTAGCAACATCCGGCTTGAGAGTTTTCAGAAGCTTGATGCCGTCGGCTGCATTTGCTGCTTCACCAACAATGTTAAACTCTGGCTGGGTTTGTAAGGCAGCCCGTAAGCCGATTCTCGTCAGGTTGTGATCTTCAATCACGAGGATCTTGATTTCATTCATAGTTGCTTAACTTTACTGTTATCTATCTAAAGTACAGATTAAAATAATCTCGTTCTTCTATCCGGGATCTTATACAAAAAGCAATGTATTTGGTATTGTTCCCTTAACTTCATCTACCATTAGACATAAATAACCTTATCTCGGAAGTTTTTCTAAAGCAAGAGTTTCGATATGACAATAATAAGTTCATCAAAAAATATTTTTATACATTAATCTCAGGATGATGTTTCATGGTAAACAATTTTTCATTGAAAATCCGGTAGCAAGCAAGAGTGGGTGAACAGTTAACAGGCGTATCGGCGTAGGTTTAAACCCACCACCAACGCCTGACACCAATTGGTGGGGGACTTAAACCAATTCGCAATTCGCAATGACGCTCGCGGACTCGCTACCGCTACGCTAACGCAATTACGTTTTGTGACGAGGATTTAGATTTAGGCATTCAATTCGCGCTGCCGTCATTAGGCAGGGAACTTAAACCCCTAAAGTTTGTTAAACCAAGCGAATTGAAACTGATAACTGTTAAAGAGTTGCTTTTGCAGTGGCTACGATGATCTAAATAAAAGGGACTAAACTACCTCATCCTAAGACCCAGACACAGATATTGCTTGGATAATCAGATGGCTAAGATATTTGTTAAGAGAATATGCTAATACATTTATCAAATAAAGGCTCAGTGTAATTACTTAAAAAAGTTAGATTTTAATTTAGGAAACTTTAAACGAAAATATGAATCCTTAATAATCTTAGCGCTGGTGAAGTAAGCTATTACTAGATTTGCGAGGGATAGCCAAGCACTTCTTTTTTATTTAGCCATGTCTTTAACTAAAACTGTCAAAAAAGATAAAATTCTGGTTGTAGATGATATTTTTGATAATTTACTGGTCTTAGAAGCTGTCTTAGAAGATGAGGGCTATGAAATTAGCTTAGTCGAAGATAGCAAAATTGCTCTGGCTATGGTTGAGGAGTCGCCGCCAGACTTAATTCTCTTAGATGTGATGATGCCGGAGATAGATGGGTATGAATTTACTCGACGCATCCGGCGGAATCCGGCGTTGCCATTTATCCCCATTTTGCTGCTCACGGCTCACTATGCGTCTAGCGTTGTGGAAGGACTCGATGCTGGTGCAGATGACTTTATTCGTAAACCATTCGATCCTGATGAACTTCATGCACGAGTGCGATCGCTCCTGCGCCTGAAGCATAGTATCGACGAACGAGATCAGATGGCTAACCTGCGGGCAGATTTTGTCTCCCGTTTTACTCACGATTTACGCATCCCACTAGTAGCCTCTAACCGCGTATTAAAATTATTGCTGGAAGGCAGGTTTTGCGATGTTTCGCCACAATTGCAAGAAATAATTGATACCATGATTGGCAGTAATCAAGACCTGCTGGAAATGGTAAATACCTTGCTAGAAGTTTATCGTCACGAAGCGGGCTGTAAAACCTTAAAAATTTCTCCCTGCAATATTCAGGAATTAGTTAGTGAAGTTTCTCTAGAATTAACTCCCTTAGCTGAAGAAAAAGGATTAGCTGTAAATATTGATCGAGATGAAACTGCAAGTACTGTCATGGGCGATCGCGTCGAACTGCGGCGAGTTTTGACAAATATTATCGGCAATGCCATCAAATTTACAGACAAAGGTTCTGTAGATATTCACTGCTATTCTACTCCGGTAGCTGTGACTATTGATATCCAAGATACAGGGCCAGGAATTTCTAAACAAGACCAGGCAATATTATTCGAGCGATTTCGCCAAGGGAAACACCAACGCTCTGGTAGTGGTTTGGGACTATATCTATCTCGCTACATTATTGAAGCACATCAAGGCACAATCGATGTGACATCTGAACCAGGGAAGGGCAGTACATTCACGATTCGTCTACCTGTAGCTGGCGAAAACTAAAAATTATAAGGGAAATGCTGAAAACCCGTGAGAAGCAGGACACGCAAGTGTCCGAGGTTCGTACTTCAGGCTGCGTTTTGAAAGGAAGTCAGAAGCCTTTAGGCTTAAGTCATTTTGTTGACGATCATGGTAAAATATTGTTGATCAGTACAAGATTTAAAAACCTACCCCCGGACTGGGGGAAAGTCTACGCCCAAAACATTCTTGAGGAGATATCACTACGCACCTTGTGTGCAAACGTGGTGAGCCTGGGAACCTGTGCAAACAGGATATTAAGGCTGAAAAGTCTTAAGAATCTCCGTCTCTTTAGAGCGGAGAGTGTCAATACTTATCGAAACAGAATTCAGCATGAATTCTGTTTCAGGTAAATATAAGACAATACAGTTCAGTTAAGGATAATCGTAGGTTGGGTTGAACTTTAGTGTTACCCAACAAATTCTGATAAATGTTGGGTTTCGTTCCTCAACCCAACCTACGCAGTTTAAGGTTTTTGGCTCTAACCCAAGCGTATTGAAATATAAGATTAATCATGAATTAGCACTTTTGAAAAAATCAATGATAGCTTGAGAAAATATTTTCGCTATAAATAAAGTTTCATCTAGTACAGTATCGCTAAATTCAGCTACTATCTCAATTAACGAACTTTGGGGGTTTAAGTCCCCTGCCTCTACAGGCAGCGCGTTTTGTGTCGGGGTATAAATCCCCGTCACAAAACGTAATTGCGAATTGCGAATTGCGAATTGCGAATTGTTTTAACCAGATCAGTAGGGGCAATTCATGAATTCCCCCTACTTGAGTACCTTATTAAAGGTAGGGAAACTTCCGCCTGTACTATTCTAAAGTCTTTTTAACTTCATCTTTGATATTCTCAGCAGTGTGGCGGACTTGTGATTCAGCTTGTTTAGCTTTACCTTCAGCCTTATCTTTAGGATCGCCGGTTACTTCACCAACCGCCTCTTGGACTTTACCTTCGACGTTTTTAGCAAAAGCTTTTGCTCTATCTTCGATACTCATATTCTTTGTTCCTAAGATAATTGTCGATTAGTTTTTTGTTGCTTGCTCGAAAAGCGCTGCAATATTTATAGATTACTTTTAGACAAGCTTTAATTCTTCTATCTGGCGATGTTTTTATAAAGAATATTTGTGTCCGTTGTACATAATTATTTAGAGGTTAAATTCATCTGGAGAATTTAATTAATATCCAAAAGAGGGAAAGGTATCATTATATTATTCTATCTTGAGACAAAATAATTTATAACTTCAGGTAGATAGTGATGCTGATAACCCACAAGTTGGCTTATTAAGCTGTCGCGCATTTAATTTGCACAACTAGGGCGGGCAAGATGCCCACCCCACAAGAGATTTATTTTTTGGAGGATGCAAATTAAATATTAATAAAAAAAAGAGATTGAATATAAAGAATAATGAAGTACTTATTTCTAATTTGGGTGCTTATACTCTCTTTAATCGCTCCTAGTGCAGCGATCGCTGACGAAAAGCCGCTTTACGTCTACGCTCAAGCAAGACAGCCCTATAGTTTAATATCTGGAGTTGGGACAATCCACCATCCAGTTTCCACTTCTAATCCCCAAGCGCAAGAGTTTTTCGATCAGGGATTAAATTTGATTTACGCTTTCAATCATGATGAGGCGGTGCGTTCTTTTCAATACGCTGCCAAACTCGATCCACATTTGGCGATCGCATATTGGGGTATTGCTCTAGCTCTAGGCCCTAATATTAACTTAGCAATCGACCCCAACCGAGAATTAGCTGCTTACCAAGCAGTACAGCAAGCTTTAGCACTTTCCACCCAAGCATCTGCCGAAGAACGAGACTACATTAGCGCCTTAGCAAAACGTTACTCTCAAGATGTCGATGCAGACTTGTATCAATTAGCGGCAGACTACGCAAAAGCAATGGCAACCCTAGTCAAACGCTATCCAGATGATTTGGATGCGGCGACGCTTTACGCTGAAAGCTTGATGGATCTGCATCCTTGGCAGCACTGGACTAAAGATGGCAAGCCACAGCCAGATACAGAAGAAATTGTGGCTATTTTAGAATCAGTTCTCAAACGTAACCCAAATCATACCGGAGCTAATCATTACTATATTCATGCAGTGGAAGCCTCACCTGCTCCAGAACGGGCCCTTGTGAGTGCCAAACGACTGGGAACCCTAGCACCAACAGCCGGACACTTGGTACACATGCCAAGTCATATTTATTTTCGTGTAGGAGATTATGAAGGGGCAATGCAAGCAAATAAGCAGGCGATCGCTCAAGATGATATTTACATCAAAAAATATCAAGTCCAGGGCACTTACGCCATGATGTACTACAACCACAACATACATTTTCTCATGGTGGCCAGTAGCATGGCAGGAAAATATAAAGATGCTCTCCAATCCGCAGAGACGTTAGTCGCAAATGCTACTGCAATTGACCCGTATGCACCAATGCTTGAGGGATTCCTGGGCAGCAAAATGCTGATTCAAACACGCTTTAGTGATTGGGATGCCATCTTAAAAACTCCCGTCCCCGATGCTAAATTGCCTACTACCACAGCACTTTGGCATTTTGCTCGCGGTATGGCGGAAGCAGCCACAGGCAAACTTGAAGATGCAGCAAGTGAAAGTCGGGCATTACTTACCGCCAAACAAGAAATTTCTAGCGAAGCAACTATTGGATTCAGTCCCGCCAGTCGTATTTTAGACATTGCCTCTAAAGTTCTAGATGCCAAAATTGCTAGACAAAAGCATGATTATGAATCTGCCATTTTATTGCTAAAAAAAGCGGTGGCAGTAGAAGATACCCTTGATTACGTGGAACCACCAGACTGGTACTTTCCGACGCGGGAATCTTTGGGTGCTGTGCTTTTGGCTAAAGGTGACTATGCACAGGCTGAAAAAGTCTTTCGTGCTGATCTAGAAAAATATCCCCATAATGGGCGTTCTCTATTTGGTTTGCAGGCAAGTTTGCAAGCACTGGGCAAAGATAAGGCTGCTCAACTTGTCAAAGCCGAATTGGAAACAGCTTGGAAAGGTGATAATAAGCAACTTGATATAGCCAACATGTATTGAGGGAACGCCAAAAAATAAATTATCCAATTTTTGGAATCAAAACCACTTTTTCTCTCCCAGCTAAGAGATCCCTGCTCCCCTGCCCTGAAAGCGACGCACCAGAAAGCGGTTAGATAATTTTTATAACTCAAATTAGGATTGCCATACCCTTTATTTGTTGCCTGACTTTGCCTTTCATATTAAAATTTGGGAGTAATACTTTTGGTTAATACAGTCAAACGTTCAATTCGGATATTAAAGATGCGCCCCTGCATGTCTGATTTCCTTGATCACCCTACAGGATTTATCTTCTTCCATTTCCAACCCTTTTTTGCGGTGGGCTGTACTTATGGTAGGTGGGGGCAGGCGATCGCGTTGGTGCGATCGCATCACTTAGTTAATTATCTGTTAACGATCTACTGGATGCAGAGAGTTGGCTCGTATGTCATCCTAGATTAGGAGAGTTAATTTGGTGATGTCTTTGGTTTTAGTATTGAAAGGCTTTTTCCTTTTAGTATTTACAGACTACTCAGAGAAATTAAAATCTCTACACAGTGATGATTTTGGAGAGAATCGATGTCAATTTATGTAGGTAACCTCTCGTATGACGTTACACAAGAAGATTTAAGTGGTATTTTTGCAGAATATGGTACTGTAAAACGGGTTCAAGTACCTACTGACCGTGAAACAGGTCGTCCACGCGGCTTTGCTTTTGTGGAAATGGGAACCGAAGCTGAAGAAGCAGCTGCCATAGAAGCTCTCGATGGTGCTGAGTGGATGGGTCGTGACCTGAAAGTGAACAAGGCTAAACCCAAAGAAGATAGAGGTGACAGAGGTTCCTTCGGTGGTGGTAGAGGAGGATACGGCGGTGGTGGCGGCGGTGGACGCAACCGCTACTAACGTTGGAAACAAAAAAACTTACCTAGAGTCTTAAGGTCAGACAAGGAGTCTGTCTTTTTTTTGTAATGTTAGTGCTTCCATAGCCATTGATGAAGTCAACTTAGTTAGGAGAAATAATGACCCAAGTAATTGTAGGTGACAATGAACACATTGAATCAGCCTTACGGCGATTTAAGCGAGAAGTTTCCAAGGCTGGAATTTTTCCAGATATGAGAAAGCATCGTCATTTTGAAACCCCTCTAGAAAAACGCAAGCGCAAAGAAGTTGCCAAGCACAGACAAAGCAAGAGAAGCTTTCGTAACTAAGGGCTGACATAGATATAACGAAAACCCTCATAAAATCTATGAGGGTTTTCCTTTTGGCTATTTTAAAATCAGGAAACCTAAAGAAACGCTAAAATCAAGTCAGCCTTTGTATTGTAGCGGTTGTGTCTCACATCACTCAGAGGGCGGTTCACTGTATAAATCCTGATTGTCAACGTCCTTATCCTCAGCCTTGGGGAAACAAATTTTGCAACAGTTGTGGCGCACCGCTAGAACTGTTAGACCGCTATGTTCCACTTCAGGCTTTGGGGTCGGGAGGATTTGCTCAAATTTACACGGTTTGGGATGAAAAAACTCAAACAGAGAAAGTGCTGAAGGTGTTGGTAGAAGATTCACCAAAGGCACTGGAGTTATTTACCCAAGAAGCGGCGGTTTTATCTAATTTGCACCATCCAGGTGTCCCCAGAGTCGATACCGAAGGGTATTTTCAGGTACAACTGTTTAACCCCAAACCGCACCAATTGCCTTGTCTGGTAATGGAAAAAATCAATGGGCAAACTTTAGAGGAGATATTAAAAAAGTTTCCCCAAGGGTGTCCAGAGGATTTGGTTTTAAATTGGTTTGCTCAAGCTGTACAGATTTTACAAGAATTACATAAACGTCAGATTCTTCACCGGGATATCAAACCTTCTAATTTAATGCTGGGCACTTCTTCGCCATCTTTAACCCCGCCACAAGGGCAAACAGGGGGCGATCGCTTAGTACTAATTGATTTTGGCGGGGCAAAACAATTTAGCGCCTCTAAGCTGCGTTCTCAGTCTAGTTCCACCCGATTATTTTCTTCTGGCTACAGTCCACCAGAACAGGTGACTGGCGGGATTGTTGGGCCAAATGCTGATTTTTATGCCCTTGGTCGAACGATGATTGAACTATTAACAGGCAAGTACCCGCTAGAATTGGAAGATCAGCAAACGGGTAAATTGCGGTGGCGAACTACGGTAAATGTCAACCCCCAATTGGCAGATTTGCTGGATGAGATGGTGCAGGAAGATGTGCGATCGCGTCCAGCGAATGCAGCTATAATTCAAAAACGTTTGGCGAAAATTTCTCAACCATTACCGCCACCAGGATTATTTGCCCAACTGCGAGATAACCTTAAGCAAGTCTCAACGCAAGTTTCCCAAAGATTTACACAGCTAATACAAGCGATTGAACAAGTTTTAGCTAACTTTAGCCAAGCTGTAACCAAAACCGTTATTTTTATTGCTCAGACAATCATCAAAATTTTGCAAGCTTGTTTGGCGACGATTTGGGCGATGATTCTGGCTTATGTTGGCGCTTGTTTTGGTGCGATCGCAGGTTTTATTTTGGCATATCACACCAGCTTGGGTCGTCAGGTTGTGGAATTTATCTGGAATCAGCAAAACCAATTAATGCCAAATACTCAACCCGTCTTTGGGGCAGATATTTTGGTATTCGTCGCCGCAGGCTGGGGAACCGCTTGGGGACTGACAGTATCCGGGTGTTTTGGTCAACAGCGACGCTTTTTAGTAGCGTCGCTGATGGGCATGATTAGCTATGGCTTCGGCTGGTTGATTTTGCAATTAATCACACCCAAAGATAGCGGTGAGGGCTTAGTGGCAGTAATTTTAGTGGGAGTTTGCCTACTTACCTTGAGCTTAGGACTTCGCAGCCATCAGATAGTGTATGCTGTGTTTGCTGCCTTTGGTAGTGCGATCGCCTATGCAGTTTTGATTCTTTTGAGGTTAGCGCCTCCGATTTTCCAATTCTCAAGTCAACCAGGCTGGTCAGAGTTACAGTTACCTCTGATTTTTTTTGGTTCTGTAGGCGTCTTTATTAGCTTCTGGTTAGGAGTGAGTTACTACCTAATTGTCCCAGGATTGCGGTTTTTAGGATGGCGTTAAATCAGTGAACAGTTATCAGGTAATACGCTTGGGTTAAGGAAAATTGTAGGTTGGGTTAAGCAAGGCGCAACCCAACAAAGCCCCGAAAATGTTGGGTTTCGTTCCTCAACCCAACCTACATATTTCAAGGTTTTTGGCACTAACTGAACTGTATTGAGTTATCAGGTATCAATTTTTAATCTGTTTTTGAGAAATATTCAGTAATTACACAAAATACCTCTCAAACTCTTATTACTCCGTGTTCTCTGTGCTTCTGTGGTTCGATTTTCCGTTATTTGTGCGTAAGTCCTAATTCAATCCAAAATTTAAAATCGTTCGACTGAGCGACTTGTGCCGAGCGGAGCCGAGGTAAGCCGAAGTCTAAAATCTAAAATTAGTCAAAGGGATAAAAGAAAAATTTGGAGGCGATCGCTATGGTATCAGTCAGCGATGCACAAGCAATTATTTTAAATTTAGTACAACCGTTGAATCACCAACAAGATACAGAAGTTGTCGATTTATTAGTAGCAGATAGTCGGATTTTGGCAGTACCTGTCACCAGTCCGCTAGATTTTCCCCATTGGGATAATTCGGCAATGGATGGCTACGCAGTTCGCTACGAAGATGTACAGCATAGCAGCGAAAACCCAGCCGTTTTAGAAATTGTTGAAGATATTCCGGCTGGGTATCAGCCCAAGTCTACAATTCAACCAGGGCAAGCCGCGCGGATTTTCACAGGTGCGGTGATCCCAGCAGGTGCGGATACTGTAGTCATGCAAGAAAAGACACGCCGCGAGGAAAACCGTGTATTTATTCTGGATGCGCCAAAACCGCAAGAATTTGTCAGACACAAAGCATCTTTTTATCAATCTGGAACACAATTACTACCAGCAGGAATTAAATTAAATGCTCCAGAAATTGCCGTATTGGCGGCAGCACAATGTCCGCAATTAAGTGTTTATCGCCGTCCGCGTGTGGCAATTTTTTCCACCGGTGATGAGTTGATGACAGTTGATCAACCCTTGCAACCAGGGCAAATTGTCGATTCTAATCAGTATGCGCTAGCAGCTTTGGTGAGACAAAGTGGCGCAGAACCAATACTTTTAGGCATAGTCAAAGATGATCCAGTTGCTTTGGAGAAAGTTATTGCCCATGCTGTTGCGATCGCTGATATAGTTCTCTCTTCTGGTGGTGTCTCAGTAGGAGATTATGACTATGTTGATAAAATTCTAGAGTCACTAAAAGCAAAAATCCACATTCGCTCTGTAGAAATGAGGCCAGGAAAACCCCTCACCGTCGCTACATTCTCCAGCACAGACGCGATTAATCATACAGACGCGATTAATCATACAGACGCGATTAATCCTACAGACGCGATTAATCCTACAGACGCGATTAATCCTACAGACGCGATTAATCCTACAGACGCGATTAATCGCGTCTCTACAAACTCGCCACTTTATTTTGGTTTACCAGGAAACCCTGCTGCTGTATTGGTGACATTTTGGCGGTTTGTGCTACCAGCAATCAAGAAACTTTCGGGAATTACTGAAGGTTGGGAACCAGTGTTTTTGAAAGTGCGATCGCATCATGAGTTGCGATCGAATGGCAAACGCGAAACTTACCTTTGGGGTAAATTGCATTTAATTGATGGAGTTTACGAATTTCATCAAGCTGATGGTAGTCAAAGTTCCGGCAATTTAATTAATTTAGCTCAAACCAATGCTTTAGCTGTTCTCCCAGTGGGTAAAACATTAATTTACCCACAAGAAGAGGTGCAAGTTTTGCAGCTTAGTAATGGATCAATACAGTTCAGTTAAGCAATTTTTTCCTTCTCTTTCTTCTCTCTGCGTCCTCTGCGTCTTGGCGGTTCGTTAAAAAATTGACTTGGATAACAGAGTTTTAGCCTTAACCCAAGCGTATTGAGTAATGGGTAATAAGCTGATATGCGTCTAAATTATATAAACATTCTTTATAATCGTTGACAGTTGACGGTTGACGGTTATTGGTCAATACGGTTCAGTTAAGGATTTTTGGTACTGATTTTAGACCTGTAGAGACGCGAAATTTCGCGTCTCTACCAAGGTTTTTGGGTTTAACTGAACGGTATTGGCTTAACGGTCATCAGTCAACCGTCAACAGTCATCAGGTAAATGTACAATATTATTTGCATAACAGCTTAGACAATGGAGACAAGGAGAATAACCTATTACAAATGACAAATGACAAATGCCCAATTTTAAAATACCTGTTCAAAAGCCTCAATCAAACTGTTAACTTCCTCAAGAGTATTGTAATGCACCATACTCACCCGGACTATTCCACCTTGCGAGGCTAAACCCAGGTATTCAATCAGCCGTTTAGCATAAAAGTCTCCGTAGCGAATCGCAATATAATGTTGGTCAATTTTTGCCGGAATGGTTGAGCTATTCATTCCATCTACGACAAAAGATATAGTTGGTACACGAAATTTACGGTCAGCTTTTGATTGACCAATTACTCGCACATTAGACTTGCTGTTAAGGTAATTTAAGAGGCGATCGCTAATATGTTCTTCATGTATGCTAATTAAATCAAACGCTTGCACCATTTGATTTCTCAAATCAGGTGCAGTTTGTTCGCCGTAGTGTAATTGTGCTAATTCACTTAGATAATCACATAAACCCAACATGCCATAACTTAATTCAAAATTGACATTCCCTAACTGAAATTTATAAGGTATATCTGTTTGGTCAATAAAATAATGGTTAAGACCAGGTAATCTTAATAAATGTTCTTCTTTGCCATAAAGTAAAGCATGATGTGGCCCGTAAACTTTATAACAACTCAAAGTATAGAAATCAACATCCAAATCTTGGACATCAACTAACCTGTGGGGTGCATAAGCTACACCATCCACACAAATCATCGCGTTGCGATCGTGTACAAATGCAGCAATTTCTTTGATAGGATTGATGGTTCCCAGAACATTAGAAGCATGAGTCAAAGCTACTAGTTTTGTACGCTGACTCATCAAAGGTTCTAAATCTGCTAAATGAAGTTCCAGGGTGTCTGGGCGAATTTGCCACACTTTAACCTTCATTCCTTGTTTTTCGAGAGCCACCCAAGCACCAATATTGGCCTCATGGTCACAATTAGTCACAATAATTTCATCACCAGGCGTAAAGGTTTGACCAAGACAAATAGAAAGAACTTTTAACATCATCGTAGTAGATGGGCCCATAACCACTTCTTTATAAGAATTGGCATTAATGAAAGTAGCCATTCCTCTAGTTGCTAAAGCCAATCGTTCTCCTGCAAGTTGAGAAACTGCATAAGAAGCTCCCAACTGGACATCAGAACTCAGGAGGAATTCGCTAATTCTATCTACTACTTTTTTCAGGGTTTGTGAGCCGCCAGCATTATCAAAAAATGTCCATTCACCAGCTAGAGCGGGAAAATATTGCCGAACTTTATCAAGATTCAAAAGCATAGTATAAGTTTTTTGGAGAATGTTCTTTACCCTAGCCTACATTTTGGCAAGTCGCCCAGAGAGCATCTACATCCCAATACTGCTCGGGTTTTGGTGCATAGTCATTGAAGATCGGGAGCATCTGTGCGAAAGCAAATATACCTTGCGATTAGAAATCGCGGCTACACAAACTTTCGTCCCGCGGACTCCAGGAATTTGAAACCCACGGAGGTGGGTTTTGTCTGTATAGCCGCGAATTCCATTCGCCAGGGCTAGGGCGTGTTTTTACACTCATTGAGATGCTCCCTTGAAGATCCCCTTTAGTCCCCCGATAAATTGGGGGAAAATAAGCCCTCCAATTTATTTGGGGGGGGTTGGGGGGATCGACTCAAAACCTACGCAGTATTTATCTACTGTCTTGATGTTTACAGCTTGTTATTCCAGCCTTCTTACTCTGCAAGAATCTCTCCAGAGGGGGTATGCTTGGTGACTCAGAGACGATATTACTGACATATAGCAGTTACCGTATGGGTAAAGTACAAAAAAAATAATTAACCACAGATACTAGTAGGGACACGCCCTGATTGAATTGAGAATCACTATATCTAACTTACTGCAAGGGTTAATGTCTTGATTCTTTACAATTCTCGCCAATTTTATTTGATAAGTTTAAGGGAGAGTCAAAGCAACTATTGTTTTGATTTTTAATTCCTTGATTGAAAATAAAGGAACGAGCTATGAATACTACGGTTAAATACGACATTGAGGTTATCAAGGAAGATGCACTTCAACTTGTAAAAAAGAGACTTGTTAACCGTCAGCAGTCAATTTATACCCTCTGTAAATATATTCCTCATCCTGACTGGGTTAATTTTGAACTTGAGTTAGAAAAAAACGAATTTTTGCTCAGAGATAGAATCATCGACCTCCTGAATCACGAATTGTGGGAAGATGATTGAGGCTGCATTTGGAAGCTGAACCTTCTTAGCAGCATCCTAATAAAATTAAAAATTCATTTTTCAGCATTAAAAACCCTCTAATTAAGTTGAGGGTTATAAACAATAGATTATTACTGGTTATTTATAAAGTAATACGCTTGGGTTAGCGCCACAAACCTTAAACTGCGTAGGTTGGGACAAAGGCTGGAAATCAATACTGCTCGGTTAACAATATTCGTAGGTTGGGTTGAGCTAAAGCTCAACAAACCCCACTTTTAGGTTGGGTTTCGTTCCTCAACCCAACCTACACATTTTTATTTTTTAACCTTAACCGAGCAGTATTGGGCTGGAAATACACTTTATTGGCGAGTAACGAAGGCGGAAGGCGGAGCCTTTTAGTAGCAGGGCAAACGCATCAGTTCTGTCTGTGGCGAGAAAGTGAAAAAATCTCTGTCTACAAGAACTCATGTTTGCCCACATTGCAACTATGTAGCGGATAGGGACATAAACGCTAGCATCAATATTTTGAAATTAGGGGTGAGTATGGTAGGGCATACCGGAATTTACGCTACAGGAGATTTGCCCTCTTGGGCGGTTGGCGCAAGCCTGTCGTCTAACGGCGAGTCTATGAATGTAGAATCCCCATTGCTTTAGCACGGGGAGTGTCAAGACGATTCCTTGGTGGAAGAAAAAATTATACTAAACCAATTTCAGTCACTTAGGATTAGACAGACAATTCTTCTAGCCCTATCCATTCGGTGATAGATTGCCATTTGCTTGCGTAAACGGTAGTATTTATACGTCTTTCTTGTTGAGGTTTTCTAAGTATTTTTCCCTTGACAGCCTCGGTGAATGAACTGGATTGGTTCAGATTATAAACAGGCATTTCTTGCCAGCAGTGGCGACAAAACCAGTAACTTTCTGCACCGCGTACATGTTCTAAAAGTAGACTTGAACAGCAAGGACAGTAATTCATATTTTTCTCAAATCCTGTTAATAAAAGTGTTATTGCAAATCAGGGTAGCCAGTTGACAAGCCCGTAAGTATTTAAAACAATGTGTCTGTATTTTTACTATAGTATTTAAATTTGAGGAACTTGTGAGTAAATTGAAAACACTTAATAATCTCGTATTATTTATACATATTTCTTAAGTAATGACATCAATGGGACTTAAAAGCAGACTTACTTGTAGCGTGCCACCCACTAAGTAAATTTATTAAGTATTATTACTGAAAAAGATGTACTTAGGCTTATAGCTGCTGGAATAGACTTATCTACGGTGACGATCGCACAAGTAATGACGCAGGCAGTAGTTACCCTTAGACAATCAGATTCTCAGGATATTTTCATTGCCTTATCGCTATTGCGTCAGCATCAGACTCATTATTTGCCCTAAGTCTGTACTGAACTTACGTTTACCCGACGAAATAGGCTTGCTGGCTAATGAACATTGGTATATTAATTATGAATTTTTAACTCATGATTTCCTCATTCTATAGATATAGATTTGAAGCTATCGCAGCATTTCATCCCAGAGCTAGAAGCGAGGAATTTTCATAGTCATATACCATTAAAACGGAAATGTACCTCACAGAATTAGAGAAAAATATGAGGTCGTAACCTAACTAAATTTCTGGGATTCGTCATCATGTATGAACTAGTTCAAGCTGTCTTCAACGGTGATGAAAAAACTGCTCTACATCAGTTAATTTATACGTTGAATGCTTCAGGTAAGCGTTACTTCCTAAGAAATGAAATTTTGCAAGCTTTTGCCGATTACTGTCATGAATCCCAAAAGCCAGCCTATTTTTACCACTCTTCTTCTGTGGGCAAACTGATCCAGTCCACTCACGAAATAATTTTTGAAGAGGAAAGTACCTGGTTCGTGGTTCGTCCCAGGATTGCTAGCCAGGAAGTTTGGAAACTGACAGCCGATTTTAATAGTTTTGAGCAGATGACGCCTCAAGCGCTGCTAGATGTGAGAGATCGCCTAGTCAATCGCTACCAACCCCACATCCTGAACATTGGCACGAAGTCTCAGAATGGATGAGTCAGCGAATTCATAATAGATACAACTGGCATTTACATAGTAATCAATTACTACAGCTTGCTAAAACGTTTAGTTTTTGGAATTTTGTTGCTCCAGAAAATAACGAAGCCAGAGATCGCTGCTATATGGAAACCTTATTTCATCTCATTTATAAACCTAGAGCCGAAAAGATGTTGGAAAAGCATAAGGGGGGATGAGGGAGTGGGGAGTGGGGAATGGGGAATGGGGAGTGGGGAGTGGGGGAGCAGGGGAAGCAGGGGAAGCAGGGGAAGCAGGGGGAGTTAGAAGTTAAAGCATTGGCTTAAAGACTCATTCATCCACCTCAGAGACTCATTCATCCACCTCAGAGACTCATTCATCCACCTCAGAGACTCATTCATCCACCTCAGAGACTCATTCATCCACCTCAGAGACTCATTCATCCACCTTAGAGACTCATTCATCCACCTCAGAGACTCATTCATCCACCTCAGAGACTCATTCATCCACCTCAGAGACTCATTCATCCACCTCAGAGACTCATTCATCCACCCCAGAGACTCATTCATCCACCCCAGAGACTCATTCATCCACCAAATTTCCCAATTCCCCATTCCCCATTCCCTACTCCCCACTCCCCACTTATGCAAACAAAAGGTCATTCTCGCAATTTTATCTACACAGACTGGATCTTAATCGAAACCCAGTTTGACCCCGATCAATTGCACTCTAAAGAAACCGTCTTTACAATCGGCAATGGATATCTAGGAACAAAAGGCAGTTTTGAGGAAGGTTATCCTCATGCATTGCCAGCTACTTTGATCAACGGTGTCTACGACGATGTGCCGGTGGTGTACACTGAACTGGCAAATTGCCCTGACTGGTTACCTTTGATAGTGATTGTAAATGGCGATCGCTTCCGTCTCGATCAAGGTGAGATATTGCGCTACGAACGAAGGCTTGATTTACGCTACGGGCTTCTTAGCCGTTACATGCGTTGGCGCTCTCCCAGTGGAAACACTATAGATATTACCTTTGAACGCTTTGCTAGTTTTGCAGATCAGCATGTGTTGGTGCAACGCTGCCATTTAACTCCAGTAGATTTTGACGGGTTAATCGAAGTTCAGGGAAGTATCAACGGCTATCCTGAAAATCAGGGTTTTAATCACTGGGAAGGACTAGATCAAGGCAAGACTGACCAAGGAATCTGGTTGCAACGCCGCACCCGCCAATCCCGAATTGAACTCGGTATGGGCGCAACAATGAAAATATCAGGCGCTGAAGCATCTTTGCAAGTCAGTACCGCACCTGGTTATCCAACCTTGAGCATGACCTACCAGGCTAAATCACAACAGACCGTAACGGTAGAAAAGCTTGTGATAATTTTTACCTCGCGGGAGACTGAGACACCAGTTTCCGCAGCTACAGAAAAACTCGCGCAACTGCCAGACTACGCAGCACTATTAAAAGCCAATCAGCAGGCATGGGATGAGGTGTGGCAGCAAAGTGACATCCTCATTGAGGGGGATAGCACAGCTGCTTTTGCTGTTCGCTACAACTTATTCCAACTGCTGATTGCTGGGTCACGCCATGATGATAGGGTGAGCATTCCGGCTAAAACACTTTCGGGGTTTGGCTATCGCGGTCATATCTTTTGGGATACAGAAATTTTTATGCTGCCCTTTTTTCTGTTTACCCAACCTGCGATCGCCCGAAACTTACTCAGTTACCGTTGGCACACCTTACCAGGAGCTAGACGCAAGGCAATCCATTACGGATATAAAGGGGCAATGTTTGCCTGGGAAAGTGCTGATACCGGAGATGAAGTAACACCACGTTGGGGACTCAATAGTGATTTTTATGGTGAAGACGTGCGGATTTGGTGCCGCGATCGCGAAATTCATATTAATGCAGATATTCCCTACGCCGCCTGGAATTACTGGCAAACCACTGGTGATGATCAGTGGATGCAACAGCGCGGCGCAGAGATTATTTTGGATGCCGCCATCTTCTGGGGTAGCCGGGTTGAATTCAATTCTGAGCTACAACGCTATGAAATTCGCGGAGTGATTGGAGCAGATGAATACCATGAACTTGTCCACAACAACGCCTTTACAAATCGGATGGCGCAATGGCATTTAGAGAAAGCGATCGCAGTTTATGATTGGTTGGCTCACAAGTTCCCCGAACGAGTTACTGAACTAGAAGAGAAACTAAAACTCACCCCACAAGAGCGATCGCACTGGCAAGATATCATCGCCAAAATCTTGTTTCTCCATGACCCATTAACAGAACTAATCGAGCAGTTCGAGGGATTTTTCCAATTAGAAGATATCAACTTAGCAGATTACCAAGGGCGCGATCGCTCCATGCAAGCCATCTTGGGTATTGAGAAAACCAATAAATATCAAGTAATCAAACAGCCAGATATTTTGATGCTCCTTTATTTAATGCGGGAATCAGCAGATTTTCCCTACAACGAAAAAGCATTACAGACCAACTGGAACTACTACGCACCCCGCACAGACATTACTTATGGTTCGTCCCTTGGCCCAGCAGTTCACGCCATTTTAGCTTCCGATTTGGGCAAATCATCCGAAGCTTACCAAGTGTTTATGCAAGCGTTAATGGTGGATCTTGAAGATAACCAAGGTAACACCAGCGATGGAATTCACGGTGCTACTGCTGGTGGCGTTTGGCAAGCTGTAATTTTTGGATTCGGCGGCATTCAACTAACCGAAAATGGCCCCGTAGCCAACTCCCATCTCCCTGATGGCTGGACGCGCCTAAAATTTAAACTGCACTGGCGCGGAAAATGGCACGACTTCGACCTACGCAAAGAACAAGTCACTCAAGATATCAATACAGTTCAGTTAAGCCCAAAAACCTTGGTAAAGACGCGAAATTTCGCGTCTCTACAGGTCTAAAATTAGTACCAAAAATCCTTAACTGAACCGTATTGACTCAAGATATAACTCGTCAACTAGAATATCTCCAACTTTCCCTCTCCCAAAATCCCCCAAATTTCCCCTCAGAAGCTTCTAAACACCAAACTTTCCCCCCTGTTCCCTCATCCCCCCCCACTTTGTACAGACGCGATTAATCGCGTCTCTCCTCACTCCCCCAACATCCAAGGATTCATCTTCGACCTAGATGGAGTGCTAACAGATACAGCAGAACTCCATTATCAAGCTTGGCAAAAGCTAGCAGATCAAGAAGGTATACCGTGCATTGCGATCGCTTTGCTCATATTGACATTATCGATTCTGGCAGTGGAATTCCACCTGAAATTCAAACGCGCATTTTTGAACCCTTCTTCACCACTAAATCAGTGGGACGTGGTTCAGGACTTGGTTTGGAAACCGTTCGCCGGATTGTAGAAAATCGCCATCACGGTATGCTCTCATTTGAGTCGCACTCAGGTAGAACTTGTTTCACCATCTGCTTGCCTTTGACCAAAGAGGATTCGCGTTACAGTCTTGCAAAGTAAAGACTAATGGGAGATGAGATGAATTGCCACCAGGTAAAAACTAACGCGACAGCTATGAAATGTTTGGTTTATTTTGGTTATCAACGTAATGTTTTAGTTGCTCAACTGTAGTCATATAACTAAGCTGATTTTAATTGAATAATACCTTTATCAAAAATGCGATTATCAGTAGCGATCGCACTTACTTCTATTCTATCTTTATACACCTCATAAGAGGCAAAACTTAAATCACTCGTAGAATACTTTGTCCACTCAGAGCGCCCTACAGGACGATTACCAGCACCTGCCCCACAAATTAAATAAGTTGTACCATTAATAGCACGAGTGCGTTCATAACTGTGTTCGTGACCATTGATGTAAAGTTGAACGCCGTGTTTTTTAAATAGAGGAGTGAAAGTTTTAATAAAATCTGGATTACTCCCATACTGACCCGATGAATAAATTGGATGATGGCCAAATACAACTTTCCAAGGAGCATTACTAAGACTTAATTCTTTTTCTAACCAAGTTAGCTGGTTTTTCCAATCAGCATTACTGTTAGTATCTAAAGCGAAAAATTGTACTTGATTACGTTTAAATGTATAATAACGTCCCTTCATATTAAAGCCAGCATACTTGACTTGTGGATCGCCATTTTCAGTCCGAATATCGTGATTACCTAAACAAGCCTGAAATTTCACACCAAGTTTTAGTAGATATTGATAAGGACGCTCAAAAACTGCACTGATTTTCTCAATTTCGCCGTTGTTGTAAATGTTGTCTCCAGCTAAAACAACTAAATCATAAGGATTTCGCTTGTGATATGCGTTCATCGCTCCAGCCACAGCATACTGTCCTTTAGCCCCAGTCCCTGTATCAGCCACAGACACAAAACGTAATAACAAGTCTTTTTTGGCTGGGGTGGCGGCTATAGCTGTTGTCGAATCGGTGATATCAGCAGTTTGATGATTTTTATCAGCTAACATCCAGGCTAAAAATCCCGTACCAATGGCGCTGAAGCTACTTAAAAATAAAAATTGACGGCGTTTGAGGTTCATAACTCACCAAATTTAATAAATAGTCAGTTTAGCTGAAGCAATGTGCAATTGAAGTGATACATTAAGGCAAAAGAAGGCAGCACCAGTAATAATGTACGTTGTTTGTCTTTGATTCGCTGCTTTTGGTGAAAGTTCCATGTCACAAGACAATCAGTCAAAACCGACGGATAAGCAAGTAACTCAACCTCCGCAAAAACCTTACCAGAGAGTTCAGCCATTTTGGAAGGCTAAAATTATCCAACTTCTGCAAGGGACGATTGGGGTTTTAGAAGTAACGGTGGAGAAACTAGAGACAGCACCGCCACCTGGTACTGAGGAAAAACCCAGCTTTTTCCAGCAGTTTCAGTTGTGGTGGGGTGGACTGTTAAGGACAATCCGCTTGTTTTTACCATCAAATTTGTCAACAAAGTTATCAGATACAGCTTTGACTGGAATTGTTACTGCAATTGCTGTAATTATTGTTTGGACAACTGCGAGTGTCTTTACTGGTAAACCTACTGAAATCGCAACAGTTCCACCCGTTGAAGAAGTTCCTACACCGACACCAACGATAACTACTCCACCTGAGTCAGTCGCACCCGAACCACAGCCACCAGAGGAAATTACGCCGCCGCCAGAAGTAGAAATTCCGCCACCACCAACGCTGGAACCCGAACCAATTCCCACGCCAACCCCGACACCAGTCATAGAATTAACGCCAGAACAAGCCTTGATTGCGGCTATTGAAAATCAGGTAGCCGAAATTAGCGATCGCATTGCCTCTGGTCTGATAAAGTCAATTCAAGCCAACTTCCGTAGCAGCAATCTTACGGTCAAAATTAGTAACGATTGGTACACTCTCAAAGAATCTCAGCAGGACAAACTAGCTGGGGAGATATTACAACGCTCTCAAGAATTGGATTTTACTCATTTAGAAATTGTTGACTCCCAAAATAGATTGATAGCGCGTAACCCAGTTGTTGGTACTGAGATAGTAATTTTTAAACGGCAACCAGCAAGTTAAAATAATTCGTAATGACGCTCCTACGGACGCTCGTTCCTCTCTACGAGACGCTGCGCGAACGCTACCGCTTCCCTAACGTAATTCGTAATTCGTAATTTGGACATTTAAATTTAAGTATTTATGTTAGATAATGTTTCGCTACTGCTCCAAGCTTGTGAAAACTTAAACATCAGCTATGAAATTTTTAACCCGGCTGAAAACTTAATAAAAATTCAACTCAATAATAAACAGCATTATTTTTGTAACTATAGCACTCCGTTAATTAATCAAGCAGTAGCAAAAATTATAAAAGACAAAGAGTACACTTACCATATTTTAAAGCAAAAGGTTAAAATTCCTCGGACAGTAGGTTTTCTCTCGCCTTTTTGTGACATCCAATATAAGATGTATTTAAAATTTCCAACTATTCAAGATATCGTATTAGAGATTAAAGAAAAATTTGAAACACCTGTTATTGTCAAAAGGAATTCTGGCTCTGGTGGACATAACGTTTTTTTATGCCAAAATCAAGATGAAATTGAAACTGCTTTAAAAGAGATTTTCAATATTAATCACAAGTATGATTACGTTGCGATCGCTCAAGAATATATTCACATTAAATCTGAATATAGAGCGGTTTTCTTAAATAAAGAGTTAGTTTTGCTCTATGAAAAAGATATAAGTAATGCAGAGTTTGCGGGTAACCTCAGCCCTCTGCACTGGAATGGTGCAAAAGCAAACTATATCAACGATCCACAAATATTGTCAGATATTGCTAATTTTGCTAAACCAATTTTTGAAGAATTAGACCTTGATTATGGTGGTTTAGATATTGTATTAGATCGAGATAACCAATATTGGTTAATTGAAATCAACTCTCACCCAAATTATACGATTTTCACTAGAGACAATGGAGAAGAGCCTGTGTTGAAAGTTTTTGAAAAAATGCTTATTAGCCTGGCCTCAAAATAAAAAATTTAGTAGTTTGGTTAGCTGATATCATCTGCGACCAAATACCATAATTCACATTATGGTAAATTTGTGCAGTGCGTAAATCATAGTTTAGATAAAAAGTACTTAAACATAAAAAGTTTAAGTACTCCTGCTATTCTCAACAATCAAATAACAGCTTATTTGCTGTAACCAATTCAAAAAACCCCCTTAAGATAGATTATTTATTCATACTTAAGTTAGTTGCAAAAATTTTACTTATATTGTAAAAGGGCTTCAAACTCGTTGTATCCTAAAAAATAGGCGAACGCAGGCATAGTCTGTTGATGAATCGAGGCGAGTTAAGTAACGAACAGTGGGCTAAAATCTAAAATCGCATGACCACTTTTTGAATTCAAAATTCAAAACTTGTACTGAGCGTAGCCGAAGTATTCAAAATTCAAAATAAATTGTTATAAATTTTGAATTGATACCTAAAGGGATACAAGCCCCTAATTTCAATTATGAAAAAAAATAAAACACGTAGTATCAATATTCAAGCCCTCGCATTTATGCGTGGGGTATTAATAATGAAATTGATAATTTTGAATTTTGAATTGTTTTGACTCCTAACTCACTATTCTCATTGCCTGAGTTGGTATCCATACAGTAAAAACTGAGCCAATACTTACAGTTGATTCCACTTCAATTCGACCCCGATGGAGTTCCACGAGTTGTTTAGTTAAAGCCAGTCCAAGTCCAGTACCTTCGTAGCGGCGGCGATAGGGTGTATCGAGTTGCTGAAATTTCTCAAACAATAATGGTAATTGTTCATCGGGAATACCAATCCCAGTATCTTCCACTTGAAAAATAGCATTATCATCTTCCACCCAAAGACGCAAGGTAACGCTACCATTTTCAGGGGTGAATTTAATCGCATTAGTTAACAGATTCCAGAGAATTTGTTCTACTCGTTCTCTATCGGCGGTAAAGCGATCGCGCCTGGGATCGATTTGCAAATCAAGTATAAGATTAATTTGTTCACTGATTGCTTTTTTTCGCAGTGACTCAACAGCATTTTGGGCAACATTCACCAAAGAAAATTCCGAAATATTTAAAGCTGTCTTACCAGCCTCGATTTGCGATAAATCGAGGATATCATTAATCATTTCTAATAAATGTTCTCCACTGTCGTGGATTGTTTGCAGATAACCCCGTTGTCGTTGACTTAATTCACCCAAAGGCCAACGTAACAATGTAGATGACATCCCAATAACATAAGTTAAAGGCGTGAGCAATTCGTGACTGATAGTAGCAAGAAATTCACTTCTGAGACGGTTAGCAGCTTCGGCGGCGAGGAGAGCATCACGTAATCCTATTGTGCGCTCAATAACTCGTTGTTCGAGAGTTTGTTTTTCTTGGGTGAGGGTTTGCATCAACTCAGCTTGGTGAATAGCGATCGCTAATTGTTCTGCGATCGCCATCAGCAAGTTTTTTTCGCTCTCAGTCCACTGGTGTGGGCGATCGCACTGATGAGCAATCAGCAATCCCCACAATTTCTCCTCAAATATAATTGGTGTTGCTAACTTAGCCCTAACTTGGCATTCCCTCAAAAAATTCAACAAACACTCTTCTAGAGCATAAGTTTTTTTCACATCATCCACAGCTAAGGTAAAGCCTTGGCGATACTTTTCCCAACATTTAGAGGTTCGGATAAAGCAATTTCTTTCCGTGTAATTCAACACCGATGTAATAGCATCTGTAGCGCGAGCTTCATAGACAATATAACCTCCATAGTTTTGGCAGTCTTCTAGTAATGGTTGATTATTGACTGACACAGAAGGCGAGTGTTTATCGTTGTCATGTATAGAAAAATAGATTTCGGAAGGTTCCAGTTCTATACCTGTAGCCAGTGCCGTTTTATTGAGAGGAATAGTGTCAGACTGGTATGGTTGAGCCTTGACTTTGGAACCTGCAAATTTATAGATTACTAATCTATCTAATTCCAGAAACTCACGCACTTGTGTAATTGCTGTTGCCATAATCACCGGCAAATCCAGGCTTTTGCGGATCTGCGTTGTTACCTGATTTAACAACCGCTCTTGGGAAATCTGTTTTTTTAAAGCATCTTCCACTGGCTGACAGATATAAATTGTCGGCGTAGTTGAGCTTGGAGGTGCTATTATTTCTTGGTTTGGCTGAGTTAGGAGGTATTCTAATAACAACAGCGAGAATTGACTTTGGAGCGTGGCATCATTGGGTCGAATAATTTGGCGATAGCCTTCGAGATTTTGGTAAGTGGCGGAATCACACTCAAACAAGTCTCTCAATTTGTAGACAAATGTTGCGATCGCCTCTAAATTAAATGTCAACTGAGCATTAAGCGCCGAGTCCTGAGTCGTTACTTGTTCTCCCTCATCCCCCTCATCTCCCTGCGCTAAGTTTCCTACCAACAGCGCACTAAACTGCTCAGAAACCACCAACGTAAACCTTTGCCTTTGCCATTCCACAGGTATGCAAATCCGCATCAACACAGCTTCTGTCAGTATCAGAGCGGCACTTCCCACCCTTTGAGCCATCTGTTCCAACAATTCCCCAAGCTGATTAAATACAACAATAGGCAAGGTTCGAGAAAAGCTCAAATCAGGAGAACTAAGCATTTTTAATCATTACTGGTAAGAGGGGGCTGAATGCAGGGAAAAAGTTTGTTTTGATTGTGCAATAACCAATAGTTTAAGACGGTAATACAGCATTATGCATCGTACAAGTAGCATATCGGGTGGATGGAATCAGTCAGAGAGTTTAATTTTTATAGAACAAACTCCAGCGCCTTTCGTGTTAATTACGGCTGCTGATACCGACATTCAAACTTTGGCAGTTGCGGTGACAAAATTACCTACAACCTTTCCGGCATTAAGAGTCGCCAACCTGTTGCAGTTACAGCAACAATTAACCATAGACACTTATGGAGAGCAAGTTTTGGAACTTGCCCAAGTTATTATTTTGCGCCTGTTAGGAGGACGCTCCTACTGGAGTTATGGTTTAGAAGTAGTGCAAGAAATTGTACAACGTAATGGTAGAACCCTCATTGTAATGCCAGGGGACGACGCTTTTGATCCCGACTTAATTTCTCAGTCTACCGTGCCTGTGAGTATTGTTAATCAGGTATGGCAGTATTTCAGCGAAGGCGGCGTAGAAAATTTCGTTAATGCTCTCCAATTTATCTCTGATACTTGTCTGTTAACTGCATATAATCCGCCATTACCCCGGCCGATTCCGCGAGTGGGATTGTATGAATGGCAAGTGGGGAGTGGGGAGTGGGGAATAGGGGAGCAGGGGAGCAGGGGAGCAGGGGAGCAGGGGAGCAGGAGAGAGTTAGAACCTCGTTCATCCACCTCAGAATCTCAAATTTCCCAATCCCCAATCCCCAATCCCCAATCCCCAATCCCCAAAATTGGCATCCTTTTCTACCGCGCCCATTATTTAGCGGGAAACACTAAAGTAATTGATGCTTTATGCGAAGCTTTGGTACAGAAAAATTTACAACCAGTGCCAGTATTTGTTTCGTCATTGCGTGAACCTGATGTGCAACTTGAGTTGAGTGAATTTTTTCAACCCAAAGAAGGCGAATCAATAGCTGTGCTGCTGAATACCACCAGTTTTTCTCTAGCACGCTTGGAAAGCGAAACACCCCAAACTGAACTATGGGAAAAATTAGATGTGCCTGTGTTGCAGGTAATCCTCAGTGGCGGATCAATTGAGCAGTGGGAGTCACAATTTCAAGGGCTTTCTCCCCGCGATATTGGGATGAATGTGGCGCTACCAGAAGTAGATGGGCGGATTATTACTCGTGCTGTGTCTTTTAAAGCCGTACAAACTCGTAATCCCTATCTAGAGACAGATGTGGTAATTTATGAACCAGTGAGCGATCGCATCGAGTTCGTTGCTAAACTAGCAGCAAATTGGGCGCGTCTCCGTTCCAAACCACCCCAAGAACGGCGAATAGCCCTAATTCTGGCAAACTACCCCAACCGCAATGGCCGCCTTGCCAATGGTGTAGGACTCGACACCCCAGCTAGTTGTGTAGAAATCCTGCAAGCTTTACATCAGGCTGGGTATGAAGTAGAAAAACCACCTGCTCAAGGAGACGAGTTGATTCAACGGCTGACATCTGGCGTAACCAACGATCCAGAAGGTAGAGAATCGCTTCCTGTATACCAAAGTGTTTCTTGGGAAGAATATCAAGAATATTTCGCTTCATTACCGCCAGCAGTGCAGCAGGGTATTAGCGAAAGGTGGGGAATAGGGCATGGGGCATGGGGCATGGGGCATGGTAAGAACAAAGATGAGAGTTATAACCAATCCCCAATGCCCAATTCCCAATCCCCAATCCCCGTTCCCGGAATCCAACTCGGCAACATCTTCGTGGGAATTCAGCCAGCAAGAGGTTATGATAATGACCCCAGTTTGAATTATCATGCGCCGGATTTAGAACCAACCCATGATTATTTAGCTTTCTACTATTGGGTTAGAGAAACTTTTGGCGCTGATGCTGTAGTTCATGTAGGGAAACACGGAAATTTAGAATGGCTACCGGGTAAAAGTGTGGCTTTATCGAGTAATTGTTATCCAGAAGTTGCTTTCGGCGCACTTCCCCACCTGTACCCTTTTATTGTCAATGATCCTGGTGAAGGTTCCCAAGCCAAACGTCGCGCTCAAGCGGTGATTATAGATCATTTAACGCCGCCAATGACTCGTGCAGAACTCTACGGTTCTTTGCAACAGTTAGAAAATTTAATTGATGAGTATTATGAAGCCGACAGTTTAGATCCTTCGCGTTTGCCAGTAATTCGCGATCGCATCCACGAACTGGTGATCAAAGAAAATCTCCATCTAGATTTAGGAATCCAAAACGAAACAGAAATTTTTAAGTCTGAATCTTTAATTTTGAATTCCATCGGTGGCTATCTTTGTGAATTAAAAGAAGCCCAAATCCGCGACGGGTTACATATTTTTGGGCAATGTCCCCAAGGAAGGCCGCTACGAGATTTAATAGTAGCGATCGCTCGCATCCCCAATCGCCATTCTCCAGGTATTACCCGTGCGATCGCTCAAGATTGGGGTCTAGATTTCGATCCCCTCACAGCCGATTTGTCAATGCCTAGCGGTGAATACTCAATAGTCAATGGCACAGAATGCCGTACCCTTGGTGATATCGTCGAAGTCCTAGAAGAACACGCCGCCCTCCTAGTAGAACAACTAATAAATCAAAATTCTTCTTGTAGAGAGGCGATTCATCGCGTCTTAGCTGGCGAGGAAGACGCCATTCATCGCGTCTCCACCTGGATACGCGATCGCCTCCTTCCCGCCCTACAAAAAACCCACCAAGAAATCACCCATTTATTACACGGACTCGATGGCGGTTACGTCCCCAGCGCTCCATCTGGCGCACCCACCCGCGGCCGCCCGGAAGTTCTACCCACAGGGAGAAACTTTTATTCTGTCGATATTCGCGCCATTCCCACAGAGACAGCTTGGGATATCGGCAGAAAAGCTGCTGAAACCCTCGTAGAATATTACACTCAAGAACATGGTGAATATCCCAAAACACTAGGCTTATCATTGTGGGGAACAGCCACCATGAGAACAGGCGGTGATGATATAGCCGAAGCCTTAGCTTTACTCGGAGTCCAACCAGTCTGGGATGGTGCAGCGCGGCGAGTAGTGGATTTTGAAATTTTGCCCTTGGCGATTTTGGGGCGTCCCCGTGTAGATGTCACCTTGCGAATTTCTGGATTCTTCCGCGATGCTTTTCCTAACTTAATTGATTTATTCGCTCAAGCAGTATCAGCAGTAGCAGATTTAGATGAACCACCAGAACAAAATCCTCTCGCCGATGCAGTTTGCCAAGAAACTGATTTGTGGACAAGCCAAGGATTAAGTTTAGAAGAAGCCGTAGTGCGATCGCGCTATCGCATCTTTGGTTCTCGCCCAGGTGCTTACGGCGCCGGACTCCAAGGTTTAATCGAATCCCAAAACTGGACAGACGACGAAGATTTAGCCCGCGCCTACATCAACTGGAGTTCTTACGCCTACTCATCGGGAAACAGCGCAGAGGAGCAGGGGAGCAGAGGAGCAGAAATTATTCCTAATCCCCAATCCCCCCTCCCCACTCCTAACTCCTCACTCCTAACTCCTAACTCCTCACTCCTAACTCCTAACTCCTCACTCCTAACTCCTAACTCCCCCCTCCCCTCCCCCGAAGCCTTCAAACAACGTTTATCCCAAATGCAAGTTGTCCTGCACAATCAAGATAATCGTGAACACGATCTCCTAGATTCCGATGATTATTACCAATTTCAGGGCGGCTTAACTGCGGCGGTGCGTTCTCTACAGGGGAAAAATCCCGAAACTTATTTTGGTGATAATTCTATACCCGCTAAACCACGAGTCCGCCAACTGAAAGAAGAAATTGCGCGGGTGTATCGCTCTCGCGTAGTTAATCCCAAGTGGATCGCCGGAGTCATGCGCCACGGATACAAAGGAGCCTTTGAAATGGCGGCGACGGTAGATTTTTTATTTGCCTACGATGCTACAGCTAAATGTGTTGAAGATTACATGTATCAAGGCATAGTAGATGCTTATTTACTCGATCCAGTTGTTGTAGAATTTATTCAGCAAAAGAACCCTTACGCACTGCGTGATATTGCTGAAAAATTATTAGAGGCACACAAGCGCAATTTGTGGGAGGATGTAAATATAGGAACATTAGAAGCTTTGAGGAACCTAGTACATCAAGCTGAAGCAGTGATCGAAGAAAAATCAATGGTGTAGGAAACAAATATGGAAAATCTTGCGTATTTGCACCTAGCTTTCGCCTACGAAGACAGCACACCCAGTGAATTGGTCTCCCTCAGTTCTTTGTTTAACAAAGCAGCTGCACCAGACTGGAAACGGCTTTCTGGTAGGGCTTGGAAGTATATGTTGCCCCTTGCTCTGTCCTTATCTATTCTTGGCGCTGTTACTAGCGTCATGGCACTGGAAAAAGGCGATCAAGGCCCTTCTGTCAGAAATCTACAACAAAAGTTGAAAACAGCAGGTTTTTACCAATCTTCTGTTACCCAAGTATATGACGCATCCACACAAGAAGCTGTGCGGCGCTTCCAAAAGGCCGCTGGTTTGCCAGTAGATGGCATTGTTGGCGCAAACACCCTGCAAAAATTAGAAAGTTGGCAAGCGAAAAAGCCTACAACTACGGCTACACAAGCTAAAACTACTGCTGTAAGAAGCGCACAAGCTAAAAAGCCCAGCAGTACTACTTCAGCTAGTTCAGCAACAAGAGTGCGCCGTAATTCCAACTACCTTGCTAAAGGGGCTGAAGGTGAAGATGTCAGAGCTTTGCAAGAACGCTTAAGAGTTGCAGGTTTTTATTACGGGAACGCCACAGGAATATTTGGCCCAATTACCGAAGAAGCTGTGAAGCGGTTCCAAGATTCTTACAAATTAAGCGTTGACGGTGTTGTAGGCCCAGCAACATTAGCTAAATTGCCGGGAGTTGGCATTGGTAGTGGAGAAGAGGCTCCCACAAAGGTAGTGAATCGCAATAAACTTCGTGTAGGCGATCGCGGTGAGTCTGTTAGAGTACTTCAAGAACAATTGATCCGGGCAGGATATTTAGAGGGAGAGCCAAATGGCTACTATGGCCCCTATACTGCCGATGCTGTCAGGAGATTCCAGGCAGCTAATTACTTGAGTGCAAGCGGTGTTGCTGGCCCAACTACGCGAGCTAAGTTATATAGCTCAGTTAATACTACTAGCAAAAGCGAATTTAATACCCTAGAAATCCAAACGCGACTACAGGAGCGGGGTTTTTATAAAGGTAAGCTGAACGGTGTGATGGCACCTGACACCAAAAAAGCAATCAAACAAGCCCAAGAATTCTACGGCATCAGTCTCAAGGATCTTAAGAGCGGACGCTTTTAACATCCGCTTTGGCGTTGTTAGTATCAGTCCCCAACTGGTTGCTTACCTCCAGTAACAGCAAATTACGAACTGCTCAAAATTCCATTTATTTGGTTAATTTGAGTAGTTTTGTTTTGTTATCCATCCAAGTGCTAAAGCGGCATTAGTGCCCGTTGGCACTTGGGACACACTGCATGAATAGTCATTTGACAGTCCAGCAGGTGAAAACCTTCTTTTTGAGCGGTTTTCGACCCAATTTTTAAAATTGAGTCATTTTTAAACTCAATAGTTGAGTTGCATCTAACACAAATTAAGTGATGGTGGTGATGGGGATAAGGCTGGTTGATTTCATAATGCTTATGTCCCTCGCCCAGTTCTAGTTCCCGTAAAATTCCCATTCTTGCCATCAACTTCAAAGTCCGATAAATAGTTGACAGACTGATCCCTTCACCATCAGTTTCTAGCCGATGATAAAGATCCTCCGCACTCAGATGTTCACCTTGCGGAAGTTCTTGAAAAATGTGTAAAATTGTTTCGCGCTGGGGAGTTAATCGCCAGCCTCGTTCGTTCAGTTCTGCCTTGAGTGAAGTAGTTGTGTAGACAGTCATACTAATATTTCTCAACAAAGCTCGTTAGTTGAGAATATAACAAATCTTGGGAGCAATTTGCAACAATCATTGCCTATTGAGAATTCTTACTAAATATTTAAGAACAATTCATCAAATCTTGATCAAAATTAAAGTAATTAGCTGTAGTGCATTTAATTTGCATACAGCTAATAGTTAGGATACTTGTAACGATTGCATCCATTGACTTTGAATTTTGCATAAGTGAATTTTGAATTGCTCAGTTGATCCCCACTTCAAGATATTTGAGCAAAGGTCTAGGGAAACTCTTGTACAATTAAATGCAAATAATTTGCTACAAGCCTCTAAAAGGCTTTTGACCAGCAATTTTAGATTTTGGATTTTAGATTTTGGATTAAAATAATTTTTGGTTCATACCCCATCCCTTGTGTACAGAACCAATCTTAAATCCTTGAGCTAAGTCCCCTTGTGGGCAAAGTCAATGCAAAATTGCAAATCTAAAATCCAAAATTGTTTAAATAGGGGATCAAATCAGCCATTTGTCTGTAGTCATTTGTCAAGTATAGTTTTCAAATGACAAATGACTAATGACAAATGACTAACTTAGAGATTCCAAATAATCACGGATGAGGTTGCGACGCTTGGGTTGACGTAGCTTTTGCAAAGCCTTGGATTCTATTTGTCTGACTCGTTCCCGTGATAAATCGAGAGCGCGGCCAATTTCTGCTAAAGAGTAAGGATGACCATCTGCCAAACCAAACCGCATCAAAATTACATCACGTTCTCGGCTAGTCAAATCTGACAGAAGATGATGCAAGTCTCTTTGTAAAGATTCTCGCATTAACATCTCTTCTGGGGTTACACAGTCAGTTTCGAGTAATTCGCCTAACTCAGTGTCTTTATCTTTACCTACTTTGGTTTCCAAAGAAACGGAGCGAGGAACCCGCAACAAAACTTCTCGGACTTGGGTCGGTGTCATCTCTAACTCAGTTGCTAAATCTTCTAGAGTTGGAGTGCGGCCTTTTTCTTGAGCAATTTTGCGTTGAGCCTTTTTGATTTTGTTTAACTTTTCGGTAATATGGACAGGAAGGCGGATGGTGCGACTAGAAGTAGCGATCGCCCGTGTAATACCCTGACGAATCCACCAGTAAGCATAAGTACTGAAGCGATAACCCTTAGTTGGGTCAAATTTTTCTACAGCCCGCTCCAAACCTAGTGTGCCTTCTTGGACTAAATCCAACAATTCCAAACCGCGATTTTGATACTTCTTAGCAACAGACACAACTAGGCGAAGATTAGCCTTAATCATGTGTTCTTTTGCTTGGAGTCCTTGGGACTGAACTTGCTCCAACTCTTCTACAGTCAACTTGGCAATTTCAGCCCAGCGACGCTTGCCATTTGCCAAAGTTGGCCTAAGATCGGATAAAACTATATCAGCAGTAGCAGCCCATCTTTCCAAAGATGGGCGATGTCCTAGTTCGGAAGTAAGACGTTCTTGAACTTCAACTAACCTTAGATAGGGCGTAATTACTTCATCCCCTTCCTTGGCGGCCTTAGCAAGTAATATCCGCATCCGCAAGTAACGTTGGACTTTTTGAGCTTCTGAAACCTCTTCATCTCGCCCTAACAAGCGAACCCGACCAATTTCTTGAAGATATAGACGTACTAGGTCTGTACTCCGACGGTTAGTGTTAGCAGCAAAGTTAGCATTGTCAGCAGAAGCAATCTCTAGCTCCTGTAGATCATCTACCGATAACTCACTGTCATCAACCGTGAGATCCGAGTCCAAAGCCTGGCGGGACTTTTTGGTGTTGTAGGGGGCGTCTGCATAAAAAGATGTTGCTGGCATAAAGATCGTCTCAATGGCTCCAGGTAACAATAGATTTCGGTCAGCTTAGATTACGGTCAGCTATTCAACTGTTGCTATTGTTCCCGTGATTTACGATGAACTAACATGGTTGAACGTTCCATTACAGTTTTTTTTTGAAATTAACTGTAAGGGTTTGATTGGATACAGCATTACTGAACTTAATCGGCTGCTAAACTTTTGATTAAACCAATAGCTATTCAAATCGGCAGCTAGGTTTTCAATATTTCAACTACTTAGTTAACATTTCAACCTTGATGGTTTTTAATAGTAACTTTTATAACACGGTATAAACATCCTTCAGTGAATGTCATCTTTATAATTGGCATAGTCACATTTACATGGCTACAAAAGTAATATCCTGACGATTTAGCAATTTTTTCTCAGGATTATTCAGGTATAAGTAGAACTAATGGATATTGGGGAAGTGATTAGTATTAGCGGCAAAAATTCTCTCGACACTGAGATAGAAAACGCGGGGGAGTTATTAAATACTCTCTCCTGTCCCCGCGTCCTTTTGCATATTAGTTAGGGAGACGCGATAAATCGCCGTTAGGGAGACGCGATAAATCGCCGTTAGGGAGACGCGATAAATCGCCGTTAGGGAGACGCGATAAATCGCCGTTAGGGAGACGCGATAAATCGCCGTTAGGGAGACGCGATAAATCGCCGTTAGGGAGACGCGATAAATCGCCGTTAGGGAGACGCGATAAATCGCCGTCTCTACAAAGAATCTATCCGTCAATTATTTCTTGACAGACTATTACTGTCCATCAGGCTAACGAAAGCCTGGTATGTAGTAAGCACTCAGTGGTTAATATAAGGACTAAAGTCCTTACTACAAACTTAGTTACCCAGCATAGTTGACTTCTAACTAGTGGTCTGTCCCATTAGTTGTAAAGACGCGAAATTTCGCGTCTCTACAGGGTTTTGGTAACAAACTAATCAATCAGAACTTATGAGACAGACTACTAGTACAGCACGGCGTAAATAAACCACCCATCCCAAATGACCGAAACTCTTACGCTGTATTCATTTTAACTGTACTAGTAGTTGTACTCTGGCTTGATATCTCGCAGCATCAGTTCATCAAGTGCTTGTCGGGGTGTGATTTCGCCTTGAAGTAAACGATAAACTTGCTCAGTAATTGGAACAGGAATATTTTGTTGCTTGGCTCGTTGCATCAGAACCTGACAAGTGTTCACTCCTTCAGCAGTTCCTTGTAAATTTGCGAGAGTTTCTGTAAGTGACTTACCGCCAGCTAGCTGGTAGCCGACTTGGTAATTGCGACTTAAGGGACTATTGCAGGTTGCTAACAAATCTCCTAGACCTGATAAACCATAAAATGTTTCCGTCTTCGCACCCCAGTTGTTACCGATGCGAACCATTTCTGTAAGCCCACGGGTGACTAAAGCAGCTTTGGCATTGGTTCCTAGTTGTAAACCATCGCACACACCGGCTGCGATCGCAATCACATTTTTCAGTGTTCCCCCCAATTCCACGCCCAAGGGATCGGGATTGGTATATACCCGAAAACGCCCAGAAGAAAATACTAACTGCACTATTTCCGCAGCCGTGGGGATATTACTGGCTACCACCGTGGCTGCTGGTAATTCCATTTGAATTTCTTTTGATAAATTAGGCCCAGACAAAACAACCACTGCATGGTTAGGGAATACTGTTTGCCAAATTTGCGACGGTGTGCAAGTGGTTTGGGGGTCTAAGCCTTTCGTCGCTGTGACAAAAATTGTCTCTGGAGATAGGGTGAAAGACTGGACTTGCGAAGCAACATCTCTCACACCAATCATCGAGATAGCGGACAAAACTATTTGGGCATCTTTTAAAACTGCTTGGATAGTTTGGGAACCTTGACGCGACCAGACGCGCACCTGATGACCATTTGCTGTGGCCAGATTTGCCAGAGATGCACCCCAAGCACCTGCACCAAGAATTGCAACAGAAAGTTTTGAGTTGGAGTACATCTGCTCACTCATAACTCCTAACTTTTGAGCGGGGATAACGTTCCATTAATTCCCTGACTTGTTCAGCATGATATGAACTTCTTGTCAATGGTGAAGAAACAACTTGTAAAAATCCGATTTCTTCGCCGAATGCCTTCCAAGCAGCAAATTGTTCTGGGTTGATAAATTCATTTACTTGCAAGTGTTTTTGACTGGGTTGGAGGTATTGCCCAATGGTCAAAATGTCGCAATCCACAGTTCGCAAGTCTTGCATGACTTGGCGAATTTCAGCATCAGTTTCACCGAGTCCAACCATGATACCGGATTTAGTGTATGTGTTAGGACAAACTTGGCGAGAGCGGTGCAATAATTCTAATGTGCGATCGTAGTTTCCTTGGGGACGCACCCGACGATACAGGCGGGGAACAGTTTCTGTATTGTGGTTTAATACCTCTGGCGCAGCTTGTAGAATCAACTCTAGAGCATTCCAATTACCGCACAAGTCAGGAATTAGTACCTCAATTGTGGTGTTGGGTGAAACAGTGCGAACCGCATTAATACAGGCTATAAACTGAGACGCACCACCATCGGCCAGATCATCTCGGTTTACAGAAGTGATCACAACATGGTTAAGTTTCATGCGGCGAACGGCTTCTGCTAGTCGTGCAGGTTCTGTGGGGTCTAGTGGTTTGGGTTTTTTCTCAAAATCAATATCGCAGTAGGGACAAGCGCGTGTACAAGCCGGGCCCATAATCAAAAACGTGGCAGTACCAGCATTGAAGCATTCACCAATATTTGGACAGGACGCTTCCTCACAAACTGTATTGAGGGCTAAATCCCGCAAAATATCTTTAACGTTACCAATGCGCTCACGCCCAGGTGCTTTTACCCGCAACCAGTCTGGTTTTACAGTCACAATCCGCTTTTACCACTAGAGTTATACAAATTTAATCGTAGCAAGCAAAGCCTTGGGTGAAGCGATCGTATATATATAGATGTGGGGAGCATCCCAATGCAAGCCAAAAGCTACAGGACTGACACAAAAACCCTGTACAAACCTCTTTCCTTGGCGCTCTTGGCGTCCTTGGCGGTTCGTTATTTCATTATTGTTCTAAGCCAAAATCCCGTATAAAAATAAACTTGCACATTTGGGATGCTCCCTAGATGTGGATCTAATTCTGCTATTTGGCACGCGTTGTGATATTCTTAATTTACAATGCCATTTTTATGGCGGGATGTGGCGCAGCTTGGTAGCGCACTTCGTTCGGGACGAAGGGGCCGCTGGTTCGAATCCAGTCATCCCGATTTTTAGTTGAAAGGCGTTGCTGTAGCTCTCTAACTCGAAGCACTGGTATAAAACCGCAACGCAAATCGCCAAAACCAAGTTGAGGCGAAAAACAACGTTACTGCTAATATTGCCGCACCTATCAACCAGCTAATTTCACTCCGACCCAGTAGCGCTTCGGCTGGTACAGTAGTTAAAAAACCGACTGGCATCACAAAGGTGAAGAAAAAGCGGTAAGCAGTAGGATATGCTGCGATGGGATATCGGCCAGCTTCCAACAAACCACGCAGCACTTCGGTAGCGTTGTATATTTTTACGAACCAGATACTTGTCGCTCCCAGCATAAACCACAGGCTGTACAGAATCACAAAGCTGAACAATAACGGCAGCACACCAACTAGATAGTCGTCTATCCCTACACCGAGGTGTTTACCTGCATAGCCAATCACAATACTACCAAAAATTATATCCGGCAGTCCCCAAGGTGACAGGGTATGGGTGGAAAGCCAAAACTGACTGCGGATAGGTTTTAATAATATAAAGTCCAAAGTGCCTTCTTGGACATGGCGGACAATGCGATTCAAGTTCGACGCTAAAAAAGTAGCAGAAAATCCTTGTAGTAAGGTAAAAATTCCTAGAACTACTAAAGCTGCCTCCCATGACCAGCCACTAAAAGTATAACCAGTCCGGTAAAACAAGAATAGTCCAAAGAGGCTACCCACTAGATTTCCCAAGCTGCTGAGGGTAGCGATGAAAAAGTTAATCCGATATTCCAACTCTGCTGCGATCGCAGCGCTCCAAAATAGTCTTAGTACTTTCAAATATCTTTCCATCTTGCACCTCTACCTCAAAATGTATCATCTGTCACTAGATTTTCAAAGATTACACAATAACTTTATGGAAATTTAATATTACTTTTTATTCAGGAAAATTGCTAAACGTTAAGATGTTGTGGATCTATTGTTGAAAGCTAAAAAATTCTATGCATCTGGATTTACCACAACTGAAGTGCCATCGATTATTCATCTAATACAAGAAAATAGAGCCAACAAAAGTTGAAATATTTTTTGGATTTGCTGTAAATATTAGGTCTGCGCTAACGTAATTATTAATTAAGTTTTGTAACAGAGATTTAGACACCGCCACAAAACTTGCCGTAACTGAAACCTACAGAATTAATTAATCGCAGAATTAGCCATTTTTACCAAAGAAGTGCGATCGCCTGCTTTTAAACCAACAACATATTGCACACCCTGTTGTCTCCAAGTCAAGGTAGCATCTGAGCAATTAGCACCACAAGTAGAATCCACAAAATAGCCAGTGATGCCCTTAGCTAAAGATACAGGTTTACCAGTAAGGCGGGGTGTTTTGCGGGTTACAGCTTCAGCATAAACAACGCCCAAACGACAGGCAGTTCCACCAGTACAATCGGGACTGAAACCCAGTAAAATTTCGTACTTTTTTTGCGTAGCAGCTTCTATAATCGCGTAAATTGGATTTTCCCCATCCGACTCAGGAATAAACTTCGGCAATAGAATCCGAATCTGAGTCTTCTGCTTTAATTTGGGCAAAATAGATTTGAAAACTGGGTGTGGCTGAGTTTTACTCTGCTGTGCTATCAGTTGAGATTGGTTATTTACAGTAGCTATGGCTGACGTATGAAAGCTACCAACGCTGACTAATAAAAATACGGCACACACAGCACTGGTATAACTGATGCTTAAAATCATCTTTTAAAACCTATTTCATCTAAAGTACTTATTTGTAATACCCATTTTGAGTATCAAATTACATATTAAAAAGATGAAAAATTGCTAGGAAGTGGGGCTTTTGGCGAATTAGCTAAAGGTGGAGAGTTAAAGAGCGGTTGGAGTCAGCTAAACTAAAGAAGAAATTGCTTAATAAGTTTTAATAATTTTCTTATGAGTACTGATTCACCTGTTAATTCTCCCGATAAGTCTGAATCCAACTTCGGGAAGCGTTTGAGAAACTTTTTAATTGTAATGGTAGCGATCGCCCTTAGCGTTGCCCTCGTTTTAGGATTGCGAACTGAAACAACCTCGGCAACTCTAGCCAAGTTAAGTGATACGTCCACACCGCTAGAAGTAGCAATCAGCAACGGCAAACCATCTCTAGTAGAGTTTTATGCTGATTGGTGTACTGTCTGTCAGAAAATGGCACCAGATATCACTCAACTGGAAACAGAGTATGCTGACAAGATGAATTTTGTGATGCTGAATGTGGATAATACCAAGTGGCTACCAGAGATGTTGAAATATCGGGTAGATGGGATTCCCCATTTTGTATTTTTGAGTCAGCAAGGGGAAACCATAGCCCAAGCGATCGGCGATCAACCCCGGACGATTATGGCTAGCAACTTAGAAGCTTTAGTTACTGGTTCGTCTCTCCCTTATGCTCAAGCTAGCGGCAAAGTTTCCAAATTTTCAGCCCCAGTAGCACCAACGGCTAATCAAGATGATCCTCGCAGTCATGGCAGCCAAGTGGTAAATTAGCAGGACAGACACCGAGTTTTGCCGTTCCCTTCAGGCAATAGCTTTAAGAGTAGGGGTACAAAACTGAACTTACTTTTTCTCGCTACAGCAACGATTTCGACGTTTCCTTTTGCAAGTGCTTCTAATGCTTCGCCTTGGGCATCTTCTTGCCTTTTTTCACCATCTGCTTGAGCGATCGCTCTCGATCATCTCTGCACAGAAGCGCAGAGATGATTCGATATAGGAAAACTCAAAGCCTGGAGCTTAATTCTTTTTTCAGTAACTTCGCTTTATACCAATTAATTTGGTTTAAAGCAGCGATTGATACAGTTTTAGGGAACTCCAAAAAATAAATTATTCCACATTCAAGTCGTTGACTGTTGACTGTTGACTGAAAACTCGTGAACCGTCAACGGTCAACAGTGAACAATAGCAATGGAATATTTTTTTACTTGGAAGTCCCTTAGTAATCGGTTTCAGCTTTTCGGCGTACCAGATGGTAACAGTGCCTTAATTGCTACAATTATGGCCCTCTTAAATTCGACAAACTTGTTACGTAATCAGGACTTACGCAGTACAATTATTTCGTTGAGTTGGGCATAGGCAATGGGGCATCGGTGAATTTTCTATGCCCAATGCCCGATGACCAATGTCCAGCCCAAACCCTTGATTTTTCGTTACTGATGCGTAAGTCCTAGTAATATTAAGTCGCAGATGGCTTTAAAAGATTGTCTGCTAACATGTCAGCATTGCGTTTTATACCGCCTTTTCTAGCTGCTGGAATCAGTCCCCATAGCAATTCCCACTGCGGCGATGAAAGTTAATTAGGTACGGTGGATTCATGTCTCTCGTCACGCTGTCATCCTTAAGTATTTTTTCTACTGAGAGGATATCGGTGAGTGAGCTTTCTTACTTTTCAGACATCCTCTAAGATTAAAACATCAACAGGTTTCAAACATCATTTAAGCAAGGAGAATAAGATGGCTAACACAAATAATCTCACAGTTGTGAGTGAGCAGGCTCTTGTGATCATCGCTCCCCTGACTGGTAGCACTAATCCAAACACTGCTCCTGCTCAGATATTGGAAGTCACTGGTCAAGGAGAGGTAACGGTTCCCACTACTTTAACTGAGGTTCAATTGGGGATTCAAGTAGAGGGAAAAACCGCAACCGAAGTTCAAGAAGAAGTTGCTCGACGTTCAACAGCAGTAGTTGATGTGCTGCAAAAGCTTGGGGCGCAAGAACTTCAAACTACATCTATTCAACTAAACCCCGTCTTTAGCTTTGAAAATAATACTCAAACCCTAATCGGCTTTAGAGGAGTCAACACACTTCAGTTTGAGTTACCAACAGATAGAGCTGGAGGAGCAATTGACACAGCTATCCAAGCAGGTGCGAATCTAATACAGAATATAAACTTTACTGCCTCAGACGAAGCATTGCAGCAGGCACGCTTGCAGGTTCTTAGCGAAGCTGTTAAAGACGCCCAAGCTCAGGCTAATGCAGTTTTTAGTACCTTGCAGTTAACCCCCGGAAAGATTATTGACATTGATATTAACTCAGCTGCCAATCCTAGCCCATCTCCTTTGGTGTTTGAAGCAGCAAATAGGGCGTCTTTTGCAGCAGATACTACAACTCCTATAATTGGTAGCCCTCAGACGATAGAAGCTAGCGTTTCTCTAGATATCGGTTATTCTCCGAATTCAGCAGGCACTCTCGCTTCGGCTACTGATAATCTCACCGGTGCGATTAAGCAGGCTCTTGGGATTATCGATCCCCTGACTGGTAGCACTAATCCAAACACTGCTCAGATATTGGAAGTCACCGGTCAAGGAAAGGTCAGTGTTCCCACTACCTTAACTGAGGTTCAATTGGGGATTCAAGTAGAGGGAAAAACCGCAACCGAAGTTCAAGAAGAAGTTGCTCAACGTTCAACAGCAGTAGTTGATGCGCTGCAAAAGCTTGGGGCGCAAGAACTTCAAACTACATCTATTCAACTAAACCCCGTCTATAGCTTTGAAAATAATACTCAAACCCTAACTGGCTTTAGAGGAGTCAACACACTTCAGTTTGAGTTACCAACAGATAGAGCCGGAGGAGCAATTGACACAGCTATCCAAGCAGGCGCAAATCTAATACAGAATATAAGCTTCACTGCCTCAGACGAAGCATTGCAGCAGGCACGCTTGCAGGTTCTTAGCGAAGCTGTTAAAGACGCCCAAGCTCAGGCTAATGCAGTTTTTAGCACCTTGCAGTTAACCCCCGGAAAGATTATTGACATTGATATTAACTCAGCTGCCAATCCTAGCCCATCTCCTTTGGAGTTTAATCTAGTAGCAGATAGAGCTTTTGCAGCAGGTAGTACAACTCCTTTAATTGGTGGCCCTCTGACGATAGAAGCTAGTGTTTCTCTAGATATTGCTTATTCTTCAGCTTCAGCAGGTACTCTCGATCTAGCTACTTATGGATTGCAGCAATCTACTTAATCCTCATTCCTTAGTCCTTATACGACTCCAAAATCCCACTGCGAATCATTAGTTGTGGCCAAAACAACACAAAAAATCCCATCCATATCATTACAGGGATAGAGAGGAGAACTGTTAGCCAGATAGTTTTAAATAGTAACCAACTACCACCAATCAGAGTTACACCTGTGAGAACTATAGACCAAGGCTGACACCACCAAGGTTTGTAGTTCCACGGGCTTATGGGCTTTTCTTCAGACATTGGTTTTATTTTAGTAAAGTTCCAAATTTTTCAGAACAGCTTGCCATCTTTATCAATCTTAAAGTGAAACGGTATAAGGGAACTCCAAAAAATAAATTATTCCACATTCAAGTCGTTGACTGTTGACTGTTGACTGTTGACTGTTGGCTGAAAACTCGTGAACCGTCAACGGTCAACAGTGAACAATAGCAATGGAATATTTTTTTACTTGGAAGTCCCTAAGACGGTAAAGTTATATATCTTGCACCTGTCCATTTTCCCGCCAGAGAATAAATTCCGAGGCGGGATAGAAACGCAGTGCGAGATTTATTAATTAACGTGATGTGCAACTTATCCTTAAAATCCCGCTTTCATTCCTCTCCCCCACTCCTGAGAAGCTTTGATTCTTGCTCCCCAACGCTAGTAGGGAAGGGGTTGGGGGTTAGGTCTGAGAGAAAGTTGCACACGGCGTTAATAATTAATAAAGATATGGCTGCGACAAAACTTGTGTATACACGGTAGCCTTAAAAAGAGGGTTAGGGAAAATCAAGGCTAAAGCCAAGCGTAATAAACGTTAACAATTAATTCTGTCTGGTTACTTAATGAGTATGACGGGTTTGCCAGATATACATCAATCCTCAAGCATCTCTAACAACTGCACCTCGCTTAATTGCGTAATTCCCAACGAGACTGCTTTTTCTAATTTAGAACCTGCATCTTCTCCTACTACCAAATAATCTGTTTTTTTACTCACTGATTCAGTCACTTTTCCACCAGCTTTTTGAATCAAAGCTTTCGCTTCATCTCGCTTTAAGGTTGGCAATGTTCCCGTAATTACAAAAGTTTTACCTGCAAACTTTTGATTAACATCACCAACTGTTTTTGTTTCCTCCGTGGCAGCTAATTGTAATCCTTCTGCTTGTAAACGTTCTATTAACCTTTGGTTGGCATCAATCCGAAACCACTGGTACACAGATTGGGCAATTTCAGCACCGATACCGTAAATTCCTTCAATATCTGATTGCTTTGCTGTAGCTAACTGGTCTACAGTGAAATATTTCTGAGTCAACAATTGGGCATTCACACTGCCAACGTGACGGATGCCTAAACCATACAATACCCTTGACCAAGGTTGGTTTTTCGATTGAGCGATCGCATCCACTAATTTCTCTGCCGACTTTTCCCCCATCCTTTCTAATGCACACAATTTGTTTTCTGTCAACTCATACAAATCGGCAACGGAATGCACCAAACCTTTATCAACGAGTTGATGCACCAGCTTTTCGCCTAAACCTTTAATATCCAAGGCATCACGACTTACCCAATGTTCAATGGAACCTTTGAGAATCGCTGCACAGGAAGCATTGACGCACCGAGTTACCGCCTCACCTGATTCTCGCACCACTGGTTGACCACAGACTGGGCAATGGGTGGGCATAACGAAAGGTTCAGTGTCAGAGGGACGGAGTTCTTTTAGTACCCTCAGCACTTCTGGGATGATTTCTCCCGCTTTGCGGACAATCACAGTATCGCCAATGCGGATGTCTAATTGAGTAATGCGATCGCTATTGTGTAAAGTCGCGCGAGAAACTGTTGTCCCCGCCAGTTGCACCGGGCGCATCTCGGCTAACGGCGTTAACGCTCCCGTTCGTCCGACATTTACAGCAATATTTTCTACACGGGTGGGTGCTTCTTCGGCTGCGTACTTTAGAGCTACTGCCCAGCGAGGGAATTTCTGCGTAAACCCTAGCTGTTCTTGAAGTTTAAAAGAATTCAGCTTTACTACTACCCCATCAGTCATGTAGGGTAAATTCAGCCGTTCCGTATCCCAGTATTCATAATATTTTGCCACTTCTGCGATCGAGGCACACAGTTTGTGGTTGGGGTTGACTCGAAAACCCATCTTTTTTAATAACTCCAATGCTTCCCATTGGGTATTGGCAATACTGGCGTCATCTCTACCAGGAATGTGCAAGGTGTAGCCAAAGAAATCTAATCGCCGTTTAGCGACAATACGCGAGTCTAGTTGCCTGAGTGTACCAGCTGCGGCATTACGAGGATTGGCAAATAATTGCTCACCTGCTTTTTGTCTTTCCTCGTTAATTTGTTTAAACACTTCCAACGGTAAAAACGCCTCGCCGCGTACTTCCACCCTTTCTAGAATTTCTAACCCTTCAAAATTCAAACGTAAGGGAATTGAGCGAATTGTCCGCACATTTTGGGTGATATCTTCACCCGTCGCCCCATCACCCCTAGTTGCACCCCTTACTAGAATGCCATCTTGATAGGTAAGAGCCAAAGCAGAACCATCAATTTTGAGTTCACTGACATATTCCACCGAATCTATTTTCGGTAGTTGTCGCCGCCAACGCTGCTCCCAGGCTTGCAACTCATCGATATTAAATGCATTCTCCAGACTGTATAGCGGGATATTATGCCGCACCGAGGTAAACTGCGTATGCTTAAGCTCACCCACGCGCTGAGTCGGACTATCAGGTGCTGTCAATTCTGGATATTGAATTTCCAGTTGTTGCAATTCTCGATATAGCTGGTCATAGACTGCATCCTCCATAATTGGAGCATCTAAAACGTAATAAGCGAAGCTTGCTTGTTGCAATAACTGGCGCAATTCTTCTGTGCGCTTTACTTCCGGCTTAATCTGTGTCATTAGAATAATTACAAAATATCTAGAAATAAAATTTAAACATGATCAAACCTGCTTTTGCGGTTAATTGTGATGGTAGCTGGATTTGAGCCAAGCTGTACTACAGACTTTTCCAGGTTATCGAATTTAATGCCAATCGTCCCATCCATCGGTAGACTTAACATTTTATGTGTAGCGCTCCCTGACTTCTCATTTGCGTCAGGTACACCCTTAGGGGCACGGCACCGCCGTGCCCTTACACCCTGCGATATCGATATAATGTTGTACCGCGTCTGAATGGGAACCGCTATAACTGGGTTTTAGAGACGCGTTAGCGTAGCGGGACGAAGTACAATTTCGCGTCTCTACAGGGTTTTGGTAACAAACTAATCAATCAAAACTTATGAGACAGACCAGTAGTCGTTGGCATTTAGCGATCCCAGTCTTCGACTTCATATAAAAATCGAGTTTTGCCAATCAGTTTACGATTAGCAGAGGTACTTTGGACAAACACAACATACTTTTCTAGGTTACTCGGTTTAATCCGAATCGTTGCATCCATCGGTAGACCTAATATTTCTCGTGCAGCCCCTCCTTCAAATAAATCACCCGTTACCCGCTCCATTAAGATAATTTCTTTTTGAGCCTGGATAGTTTCTGTTTTTGTGAATTCGTAGAAACCCCGCCCAACTTTAAAACTCAAACCATTTTCCAATACAAACGCTTTAATTGAAATATCTTGTTCAACCTCTAAAATCTGGAAACGTCCTGGATAAACTGCCCGTAAATCAGCCGATTCGTAATAGGATGTTGCTTCCCGGTTCATCATAGTGTTAAATATTTTATTTAACCCACGGCTCATGCGTCCTTGATCAATTACTTCTTGTTCATAAGCTTGTAGCTGATCGGTAGAAGATTGTTGGTAGCAAACTGCTAAAAACAAGTCACTAATATACGAAAACTGGTCTAAGTTGATATGAAAACCGCCAGACTTTTCTGCAAGTTCTTGATAAAAAGGAGTAGCATGAGGGCGATTGAGTGCTTGAACTCCGTAAACTGTAATTTCTGCCTCAGCTAATTTATCTAACTCTTTGCGCCAATTTAGTTTTTTAGGATTGTGGGCTGGAGGATGGGGAATATCATCGCCAATCAAAACCAGTGATTTTGTTGCTGACTTTGACCAAGATAAAGATTGGGATTCATGTAATACTAATTCGTAACATTCTGGTGCATCTCCGCCACCAGTAGGCTCGACATTTTGCACAAAATCACAGATAGCATCAACATCACCGGATATATTAAATATTTTGGTGACATAAGTTGAACCTGCATCGCAGTAGTCACCATGAGCAATAATCCCAATCCGAATTAAGGGAATTTCGTCTATCAGTCTGGTAACGGTATTTTTGATTTTTCGCCGTACCTGGGTAAGGCAAGGGTACATACTCCCAGTTGTATCAAAACTGAAAACAATCTCAATATTATTACTTGTCATCCGCTTACCTAAATTAATATTTAATTTTTAACTTACAAAATTACAAATGGCACGCAATCATGGTTAAAAATTTTACAGGTAAGCCCCCAATTATCATTGCTCACCGAGGGTGAAGTCCTCTCAAGAGGCTCATAGCTGAAGTCTTCTTTAGAAGACTGAGCAAGGATTTTAGTAGCGATCGCACTACTAATGACCTGTAATATTTAAGACAAAAAAAGTGGCTCTGCAATCAGCAGAACCACTAAAGCTTTCGCAAACCTGTTATAACTTAACGAACTGCCCCTTGAGCAGAAACAGTATCAATCGGTTTCATCAGGTACAGCCGCAATAACTGCCAGCCACTGGAGATGTAAAGCGGCAGTTTTTGGAAGATTTGCAGGAATTTGGGAGTGCTAGAGTTAGCGATCGCACCCAGCTTCTCGTTATTGCTTATACAAGTATCCAAGCGTTCATAAAACTCTGGATTCTCTACATCCAGCATCAATGGGAACACTCGACCTGCGTTTTCGTTAGTCTTCTTAATTACATGGATGTCGTATTCTCGCGCATCCAATCCAAGGGTGGCATAAAAGTCCTTGCGTTGGATGTCATTGAGATACATTGTCGCAAACACCGACAACAAGAAGAACCGACTCCACAGCCGTGCTTTCCAGTCATTCAATATTTGCGGCTGGGATTTCATGATCGCATCAAAGAAATCGCCGTGACGGTTTTCATCCTGACACCAGTTCTCAAAGAACCGGAAGATTGGATAAACCCGGTCTTCGGGATGTGCTTCTAAATGGCGATAAATAGTGATATAGCGCCAATAACCGATCTTCTCAGAAAGATAAGTAGCGTAGAAGATGAATTTCGGTTTAAAGAAGGTATAACTGCGACTCTTAGTCAAAAACCCTAAATCTAGGGACAGATTAAAGTCCGACAAAGCTTTGTTCAAAAAGCCAGCGTGACGTGCTTCATCCCGTGACATCAGGTTAAAACACTCTGCCAAGACGGGGCTTTTGTCTTTCAAGCGACGGCCAAGTTCTTTATACAGCAAAAAGCCAGAAAACTCAGCCGTACAGGAACGTTCTAGAAACTCAACGAACAACCGACGAGTTTCCCCGTCAATATGATCCCAGGATTGTTCAAACTCGGCATCTCGAACAAAGTGATGGCGGTTGTAGTCAGTGCGGAACTCTTCGAGAATGGCTTGTAACTCGTCTTCATTGACGGAAATATCCATCCGCGCCATTTCATCAAAATCGGTAGTATAAAACCGAGGTGTTAACAGGGTTTCTTTTGCCGGGACTTTAATCCCTGGCCGGATTTCTTCAAAGCCTGGTTTTTTGAGGGAATCTACCATGTCTTGATTGCTCTTTCGTCTTTATTATCTTAAGTAGACCAGAAAGCCAAGGTTAAAGCTCTGGCAAGGCGTAACAGCCCACAATAATCCAATTGTATAAAGTTCAGTCTACCAAGGTACGGGTTAGAAATTTGTAAGCAAAAGATTAAGAGTTGCAACAATCATTCAATGTTTACGGAACCAAGAATCGCTGACTAGTAGTCAAATAAACGTAGTTCAGCGATCAGCACTGTTTAGATCAAGTGGAGTAGTACGCACTTCTTGTATTCTAAAAGCACTGCTATCTCAGTAATTTTCTGTGGTTTTTACTACAATATGGAAAACCCATCTTAGGCAACAAGAGTAAATCCAAAGGGTTGAAAACGAGATGAATCTTGAAAACAATCAGCATAAAGACCGACTTCTTGTCTCTTACATCTTGTGTGCAGCAGTCTTTTTCGGATTAGGAGGACTGCACCGTTTCTACAATGGCAAGATTGGGACTGGTTTGTTGTGGCTGTTGACCGGTGGTGTGTTTGGTATAGGGCAGTTGGTGGATTTGTTTTTCATCCCCAACATGGTTGACGAATACGAAAACAACCTGAGATTAAAAGCGGGTGTGTCTCCCTTTGGTGTGCCCTTAAATCAAGCAGTGGTTGCTTCTCAAGTCCACCGCCCAACAGGCAACCAACTCATGATTAAACTGATTGAAGCGGCAGAAAGCAAGGGTGGTATTTTAACTGTGACTCAAGGCGTAAAGTTTACGGGAGCTAGCTTTGCTGAAGTGGAAGCTACTCTGAACGAGATGTACAAATCAGGTTACGTAAAAATAGATAACGACCCCAATACTGGAGCCGTTATCTACCATTTCCATGAACTTTAAATAAAATAGTCCTTTGTCATTTGTCCTTTGTCTTTTCTTAAAAAAACCAATGACTAATGACCAATGACTAATTTATACCTAACCACTTTTGACCGTCCAAGCGCTGAACTAAGCCAAATACTAACAAATCAAGGGTAGTTTTGCGCTCATCAATTAAGAAGGACTCAAGAGTGCTAGGTTTTTTGCCTTCATTACAGGAAAATCCCTTTTTCCCTTGAATATCTTCTTCTGGGAAATAGAGGTTAAACTGACGCAGACCAATTTCTTTCCAACTGCCGATAATTTGCCAGCATTCTTCGGCAGATTCAAAACCAGTGATTGGAACTTTCTGCTTGGCAAAAGACACCTGTAAATCTTTCACGCCTTGTTGAGCGATCGCTTTTTGTAAAGCTGGCAAGTAGTCTTGCTCGATGAACTCTACAAATGGCTTATCCTCAACAGCTGGGGCTTTTTCCTTTTTGGCGGCTTTAGCTGCGGGTTTTTCTCCTGTTGCGGCGGCTGCGGGTTTTTCGCGCTTAGGTGATGCAGCATTAGGGTTATCTTCGGGGTTTGCAGCTTTCGGATCTGGCGCGTTAGCAGTAGGAAGGTCTGTAGCTTCCGGTGAGTCTGTACTAGGAGCGTGTTCTTCAGCCACACTGGGAGCTTGCTTGTCAACTGTGCTGGGAGCTACTTCTCCCGCTTGATTGTGATTGGTTGGGTCTGCCATTGCTCAGGTCAATCCTTTAATCTAGCTTTTGGAGCGATCGCTCACCTTGATGTATCGGGTATTTTTATTTTGACATACTAATGCAGCAGGGCAAAAATAACTGTGCAGTTAGAAATTTGTTAAACCAAATAATATATATAGATGCACATAACAAGATACCCCAGTATTCCCGCCGATGCCTTGGGGGGTAAATATATGCACCCTCTCAAATAATTGGTATAAAACTAGACCAACATTTTGATTGCGTTTAGGTTGCGATGTCAGACAACAAGCCCGAAACAACGGAAACGTCTTGGCTTTGCGCTGTGCGTTTATGCCCTAGCAAAAGTCTGATTTAGTCCCAATACAGTTCAGTTAAGGATTTGTGGTACTGATTTTAAACCTGTAGAGACGCGAAATTTCGCGTCTTTACCAAGGTTTTTGGGCTTAACTGAACGGTATTGGATTTAGTCCTCCACAAAAGGCATTAAAACAATTCGCAATTCGCAATTCGCAATTCGCAATTACGTTTTGTGACGGGGATTTATACCCCGACACTTTCACGCGCTGCCTGTCTTGCTGGGGACTTAAACCCCCAAAGTTCGTTAAAGTTCTTGCAGAGTCAGGTTAAAGGGCAAAGGAGAAGAGATGAGATTTTCTTTTTACCTTTGTCGTTTAACCTTTTTTTATTCTTTTTGTTAAAGGTACTCTCAAGTGAACAGGACTAAGATTTACGCACTGTACAAATTAATCATGATATGCATTTACCACAATACGTTTTTTCAGGCTTTTATTGATCATTTTTTGATGGTAAATACACCCGCAATCTAGGGGTAATTAATAAATTAACCCTAAGATAGATGTGTTTTTAAAACATCTGCATTTGGTATTTACTTTTAATGCGTAAGTCCTAATGCCAATAGCGATCGCCTGCGAAGATTAAATCGTTTAATAGCTATTAAAACAGTCGAGTGATGCTTACATAAGTGAGTAAAAATAATCAGTAGCTACTAAACTTTAACCGAGATATCATCAAATCTTAACATCAGTCAAATATAGTGTTAATAAGATCATCTCAAATACAGCTTTTAACCTTAAACTTTGACTTTGAATCGGCAAATCAAAGATCCTTTTCTCTTTATTCATTGAGCAAATAGTAACTACAACGGTATTGAGTTAAGTTGTCTTAGCCTGTTTCCGGACAAAGGTTTAGTAGTGTTTCAATTTTGCAAGCTTATAGGCTATATAAGCAAAATTAAATGCAGACTATTTTTAACTTTTAGCCTGCAAAGGTTAGCTTTGTTAGTGTCGTTAAAGACTTTTAGCCAGATAGCAATTTGCACATTTGGAATGCTGCATATTTGGAATGTTCTCAAAAGTTTAACAGTTTGAATAAGGAGACAGTTATCATGGTTCTTTACGGCTATACCATTGGAGAAGATAGTAACCCTAACACTAGTGGAAATCAACTTCCCGTTTACCGCTTTTTGATCCCTTCTGCACCTACAGGTTCTATTGCTGCCACATTAGTAGGTACAGTCGATATTACAAGTACTGCTGCCACACGCATAGACCTAGAAGGTTTGGCAACGAACCCCACCACCGGAAGGGTAAGTGCAGTTAACGAAGCACGGGTCACGGGTACTACAACAGCAATTGATCCAGCTGTTATTGTCGTTAATAATGTAGATGTGCCTTTTGCTCCAGCCACGGTTTCACCAACCCGTACACCATCTGACTTACGTCGTTTTGGATTTGAGTCAGGTGCTGACTTTGATGGTAATACTCTATACAACATTTCAGGGAATCCTGTTACCGCAAATGGGACAGTAGGAAGCTCTCTTTATAGAATTACCACAGCTAACTCTGGAACTATTAGCCTTGTAGCCGCAGCACCTACTGCTGCACAAACACAAGGAACTCAACCTACCAACCCTGGAAAGTATGCAGATGGATTAGCTATCGATAATCTTAATCCTGGCCCTACTCGTGCTTTTGCTAGCGATTTCGATAACAGAGATGAAATTGCGTCCGACAACACTAAGAACAACCTTTACAAAGTAGATTTGCTCACTGGTGAGCTATCTGAGCCGATTGTGCTTAGAACTCCTTCAGGGGAAAATTTGAATGTCACCACAACTTCTGGAATTGGATTAGATTCTGGTTTGGCATTTACTAACAGTGGATCTCAAAGATTGTTGGCTTTGCTGGAAAATGGCGCTGTCTATGAGATCACAGGCTACCAAGATGAACTTGCTGCATCAGGTCTAGGTTTAGGTAGTGCTACTGGTACTAATGGTGCTGGCTTTGCAACCGCCACCTTAATTGGTAACGTTAATTTACCAAATGCTGTGAGTGGAGCCATTGATTATGAAGGCTTTACGATTGTTAATGAATAACAGTCGTTAGGATACTCTTTCTTCAACTCTTGTAAATACTACTTTTACAAGAGTTGAAGAACGGAGTTAAAGATAAAAAAAGTTTTATTTGCTAAACTACCTGTAATTTTTGTAGAGACTAACTGGATTTTATTTTGAAATTTATTCTATCCTCTAACCCTTTTTTAATTCTTTTTGTTAAAGGTGCTTTGAAGTGAACAGAACAATAGCGATCGCCTCCAAGGTGCTTTGAAGTGAACACAACAGTAGCGATCGCCTCCAAGATACTTTGAAGTGAACACAACAGTAGCGATCGCCTCCAAGATGCTTTGAAGTGAACAGAACAATAGCGATCGCCTCCAAGGTGCTTTGAAGTGAACACAACAGTAGCGATCGCCTCCAAGGTGCTTTGAAGTGAACACAACAGTAGCGATCGCCTCCAAGGTGCTTTGAAGTGAACACAACAGTAGCGATCGCCTCCAAGGTGCTTTGAAGTGAACACAACAGTAGCGATCGCCTCCAAGATGCTTTGAAGTAAACAGAACAATAGCGATCGCCTCCAAGGTGCTTTGAAGTGAACACAACAGTAGCGATCGCCTCCAAGGTGCTTTGAAGTGAACAGAACAATAGCGATCGCCTCCAAGATGCTTTGAAGTGAACAGAACAGTAGCGATCGCCTCCAAGATGCTTTGAAGTGAACAGAACAGTAGCGATCGCCTCCAAGGTGCTTTGAAGTGAACAGAACAGTAGCGATCGCCTGCGAAGATTAAATCGTTTAATAGCTATTAAAACAGTCGAGTGATGCTTGCATCAGTAAGTAAAAATAATCAGTAGTTACTAAATTTTAACCAAAATATTATTTTAACCAAAATATTATGAAATCTTAACATTACTTCAATATAGTATTAGCAAGATAATTCCAAATGCAGTTTTTAACCTAAAAATTTGACTTTGAATCGGCAAATTAAACACCCTTTTCTCTTTGTTCATTGAGTAAATAGTCAGTAGAACAGTATTGAGTTAAGTTGTCTTAGTCTGTTTACAGTCAAAGGTCTAATAGTGTTTCAATTTTGCAAGCTTATAGGCTATATAAGCAAAGTTAAGATAATACAAGTAATACAAGCTAGTTTTAACTTTTAGCCTGCAAAGGTTAGCTTTGTTTGTGTCGTTAAAGACTTTTAGCCAGATAGCAATTTGCACATTTGGAATGCTGCATATTTGGAATGTTCCTAAAATTTTAACAGGTTTCAATAAGGAGAAAATTCTCATGGCTCTTTACGGCTATACCATTGGAGAAGATCGTGACGGCAACGCTAATAATGGCAAGCAACTTGACGTTTACCGCTTTTTGATACCTTCGGCACTTACAACTTCACCTATTGCTCCCACACTAGTAGGTACAGTCAATCTTCCAGCTAATGCTACTACCGCCGATCTAGAAGGTTTGGGAACTAACCCCATTACCGGAAGGGTAGGTGCGGTTAACGAAGCACGCGTCACTGGTCCTACAACACCAATTGATCCAACTGTTACTGTAGTTAATAATGTAGATCAACCTTTTGCTTCAGCCACGACCTCACCAACCCGTACACCATCTGACCTACGTCGTTTTGGATTTGAGTCAGGTGCTGACTTTGCTGGTAATACTCTATACAACATTTCAGGGAATCCGAATCCCGCAAATGGGCCAGTAGGAAGCTCTCTTTATAGAATTACCACAGCTAACCCTGGAACTATTAACCTTGTAGCCGCAGCACCTACTGCTGCACAAAGACAAGGAACTCAACCTACCAACCCTCAATATGCCGATGGATTAGCTATCGACAATCTCAATCCTGGTAGTCGCGCTCTTGCTAGCGATTTCACCACTCGTGATGGAGATGGAGCGCAACTTTACAAAGTCGATTTGCTCACTGGTCAGCTATCTGCGCCGATTGCTTTGAGAACTCCTTCTGGGGAAGCTCTGAATGTAAACGGAGATTCTGGGTTGTCATTTACTAACTTCGGTTCTCAAAGATTGATCGGTTGGCTGGAAAGTGGCGCTGTCTATGAGATCACAGGCTACCAAGATGAACTTGCTGCATCAGGTCTAGGTTTAGGCAGTACTGGTGGTACTAATGGTGCTGGCTTTGCAACCGCCACCTTACTTGGTACCGTTAATTTACCAAGTGCTGCAAGTGGAGCCATTGATTATGAAGGCTTTACGATTGTTAATGAATAACAGTCGTTAGGATACTCTTTCTTCAACTCTTGTAAATACTACTTTTACAAGAGTTGAAGAACGGAGCTAAAGATAAAAAAGTTTTATTTGCCAAACTAATTGTACTTTTTGTAGAGACTAACTGTATTTTGTTTTGAAATTTATTCTATCCTCTAACCTTTTTTTAATTATTTTTGTTAGACGTACTTTGAAGTGAACAGATCAATAGCGATCGCCTCCAAGCTGCTTTAAAGTCAAGAGAACAATAGCGATCGCCTGCGAAGATTAAATCGTTTAATAGCTATTAAAACAGTCGAGTGATGCTTGCATCAGCAAGTAAAAATAATCAGTAGTTACTAAATTTTAACCAAAATATTATTTTAACCAAAATATTATGAAATCTTAACATTACTTCAATATAGTATTAGCAAGATAATTCCAAATACAGTTTTTAACCTAAAAATTTGACTTTGAATCGGCAAATTAAACACCCTTTTCTCTTTGTTCATTGAGTAAATAGTCAGTAGAACAGTATTGAGTTAAGTTGTCTTAGTCTGTTTACAGTCAAAGGTTTAATAGTGTTTCAATTTTGCAAGCTTATAGGCTATATAAGCAAAGTTAAACTAATGCAGACTAGTTTTAACTTTTAGCCTGCAAAGGTTAGCTCTTGTTTGTGTCGTTAAAGACTTTTAGCCAGATAGCAATTTGCACATTTGGAATTCTGCATATTTGGAATATTCCCAAAATTTTAACAGGTTTCAACAAGGAGAAAATTCTCATGGTTCTTTACGGCTATACCATTGGAGATGCGGATATCAATCCTAGACAAGCTGGAGAACAATTCGCAGTTTACCGCTTCCCCATAAGCCCCCTTGCTACTACTCCCGAAAAAGTAGGCGAAATCACTGCTGCGAATATTAATAACGCAGAACTAGAAGGTTTGGGAACTAACCCCATTACCGGAAGAGCAAGTGCGGTTAACGAAGCGCGTGGTTCTAATACAATACCTGGTCCTGTTGTTGTCGTTAATAATGTAGATCAGCCTTTTGCTCCAGTCACGGTCTCAGCAACAGCTACACCATCTGACCTACGTCGTTTTGGGTTTGACTCAGGTGCTGACTTTGGACGTGACTATTCAGTAACTGGTCAACCAATTGTTCTATACAACATTTCATCGGATGCTGAGACGCCCGTAGGAAGCTCTCTTTATAAAATTACTACAGCTAACCCTGGAACTGTTACCCTTGTAGACGGCTTTGGCGCACCTACTACTGCTGCACAAAGACAAGGAACTCAACCTACCAACCCTGGAAAACATGCCGATGGATTAGCTATCGACAATCTCAATCCTGGTAGAACTCGCGCTCTTGCTAGCGATTTCACTAGTGGTGATGGAGATGGCAACCAGCTTCACAAAGTAGATTTGCTCACTGGTGAGCTATCTGCACCGATTACTTTGAGAACTCCTTCAGGGCAAGCTCTGAATGTTGATTTAGATTCTGGATTGGCATTTACTAACAGCGGTTCTCAAAGATTGTTGGCTTTGCTGGAAAATGGCGCTGTGTATGAGATCACAGGCTACCAAGATGAACTTGCTGCATCAGGTCTAGGTTTAGGTAGTGCTACTGGTACTAATGGTGCTGGCTTTGCAACCGCCACCTTACTTGGTACCGTTAATTTACCAAGTGCTTCGACTGGAGCCATTGATTATGAAGGCTTTACGATTGTTAATGAATAACAGTCGTTAGGGTACTCTTTGTTCAACTCTTGTAAATACTACTTTTACAAGAGTTGAATAACGGAGCTAAAGATAAAAAAGTTTTATTTTTAAATTTATTCAATCTATTCAATTGCTTATAAAAACTTGATGCTTATGTATGATTGCAGAAACTTACATCATGTCCGTTTAATAGCATGTCTAATTCTGTATTAAATGATATTAATAATTAAAGTGGGGTAATCCAATAAATAATGCCTCGGATAACTTGTTTGTTAAAACCAAACAGAGGTAAATTCTCTTCAGTTAAACCCACATAACTCCAATGTGGAACATCATTTTGTACAGTTTGAAACCAACCATTTTGATTAAGAGCTTTTCTTTGTTCTTTACTACCTACGCGTAAATCAATTGCTAATCCCCAGAGATGTTGTGAAGTTCCAGGAGGTGCAACCACACCGAGAATTTTTGTTTCTTTGCCCTGTTGAACTTTCGCCAAAATTTGATTGTTAGCATATTTGTGCCAAAATCTTAAATTCGTATTGAAAGTGCGAGTACAATCACCAGAACCATAACCAGATTTTAGTGGTATTTGTTGCTGGATTCGCGCTTTATTTAAAGCATCAGCCGCCGATTTTTGTAAATAACAATCTTTAGTGCCATCAACATGACTCATTGTTAAACTACCTTGAAACTCTTGGGTTTCTTGTTCATTAGCAAAAATATTTTTTTGCGGTAGTTTAATTTCGACATTTTGATTTACAAAGACTGCGCCATAGTTTCGCAGCAAAATATATTCATAAGTACCAGGCTGGGGAACTATGGGTAACTTCCTAGCGATCGCAGATAAAAAACGCTGTTGAGCATTTAATTTTGGATCGGGAAGAAATGGTTCTAATGTCGTCTTTTTAAAGGTATGTGTACAAAGTAATGAATCAGTACTCAGGCATCCATTTAATGGTTGGGCAGTTATCGCAACTTTGTGGTGGGTAATTTCATTACTAGCTACTAATACAAAAATCATCAAAATAACTATACTGACGAAAGTTGCCTTTCTTAAAAATCTAGTAATATTCCTTTGCTTTTTAAGAGTAAGTTTCATTTCTAAATAATTACTGAATTGATTCCAGAATAAAGTTAAGAAAATGCTGAGATATATTTATTGTTAATTAGTTAGTTAGTTAGTTAAAAACACAAGTTAGTTATTTACATTAATCTATATATCACTCCTAAATAATTTTTATAAACTATATATCTCTTTATTATTTCTTCCCTTTGCAACCTTGGCGTACTTTGCGGTTCGTTTTCTTCTTGATATTTTTCACGAATTAAATAAGACTGCTATAGTTTTATGCATATCTAATATCTCTCAGCAATCAATCAAATTTGTGCTAATTGCTAAACATGGGAACAATAGTTGTAATAAACAACCCGGAAGATTGTCACAAATTTTAAAAAGATTATATTTTTACTTAATCCTCAAGTTAAAAAAAGAAAATTACCTTTAATTCAGTACTAGTAAATTTGATAACTTTTTTATCAGAAAGTTACATCCCTGAAACCACTGGAACAGTTAAAATTGAAAAGAACTCTCAGCAAGCTGATCCTGTAAGTATGACCATGCACAATTCCGTTGAATTCCAAGACGCTTTTGATGTCATAGTCGTCGGTGCAGGTCACTCCGGTTGCGAAGCAGCTCTCGCCTCTGCACGCCTCGGTTGTCGTACCCTGCTATTGACGCTCAACTTGGATAGAATCGCTTGGCAACCTTGTAATCCAGCAGTGGGTGGCCCAGCCAAATCTCAGTTGACTCATGAGGTAGATGCACTCGGCGGGGAAATTGGTAAAGTAGCAGACCGCACCTACCTACAAAAACGTATCCTCAACTCTTCACGGGGGCCTGCTGTTTGGGCATTACGCGCCCAGACAGACAAGCGCGAATATGCATCAGTGATGAAGAATATTGTCGAGAACCAAGAAAACTTGACAATCCGCGAAAGTATGACAACAGATTTAGTGCTGGGCGCTAACGGTGAAGTCATCGGCGTTGAAACTTATTTTGGTGTCGGGTTCCAGTGTAAAGCAGTCATCTTGACAACTGGCACCTTCCTGGGGGGGAAAATTTGGGTTGGTAACAAATCAATGCCAGCCGGACGTGCAGGAGAATTTGCGGCTGAAGGATTGACACAAACCCTAAATCGCCTGGGATTTGAAACCGGCAGACTCAAAACTGGAACTCCAGCGCGGGTAGACAAGCGATCGGTAGATTATAGTAAAATGCTCATCCAGCCAGGGGATGAAGATATACGCTGGTTTAGCTTTGACCCAGAGGCGTGGGTAGAACGGGAACAAATGCCTTGCTACATTACCCGCACAACTGCCGAAACCCATCGCCTAATTCAGGAAAATTTGCACCTGTCACCAGTTTATGGCGGTTGGGTGGAAGCGAAAGGGCCGCGTTATTGTCCCAGTATTGAAGATAAAATTGTCCGCTTTGCCGATAAGGAAAGCCATCAAATCTTTATTGAACCAGAAGGAAGGGATATACCCGAACTTTATATCCAAGGGTTTTCCACAGGGTTACCCGAAAATTTGCAACTGCAAATGTTACGGACTCTCCCCGGTTTGGAAAAATGTGTGATGCTGCGTCCGGCGTATGCTGTGGAATATGACTATTTACCTGCAACTCAGTGTTACCCCACACTGATGACTAAAAAGATTGCCGGACTGTTTTGTGCTGGGCAGATTAACGGCACTACAGGTTATGAAGAAGCCGCAGCTCAAGGGCTGGTGGCAGGAATTAACGCAGTTCGATTTGTTCGCTCTCAAGAAATGATTGTCTTTGCCCGCGAGCAAAGTTACATTGGGACGCTAGTTGATGACTTGTGTACAAAAGACCTGCGGGAACCTTACCGGATGCTCACCAGTAGGTCTGAGTACCGATTGATATTGCGTTCTGACAATGCCGACCAACGCTTGACACCCTTGGGACGGGAAATCGGTTTAATTGACGATCGCCGTTGGGATCTATTTACCCAAAAGCAAGCCAATATTACCACAGAAAAGCAAAGATTGCAAGCCACACGAGTCAAAGAACATGATGAAATAGGAATAGCGATCGCATCTAATACCCAGCAATTAATTAAAGGTTCAATTACCCTCAACGACTTGCTGCGCCGTCCCGGATTCCATTACGTTGACCTCGACAGGTTCGCCCTTGGAAACCCCAACCTCAACCGCGCCGAGAAAGAAGGCGCAGAAATTGACATCAAGTATTCTGGCTATCTCGCTAGGCAACAAAATCAGATTGACCAAATTGCTCGCCAAGCACACCGCCAGTTACCTGCGGATTTGGATTATACAATAATTGATACCCTATCCAAAGAGGCGCGGGAAAAGCTAACTCACGTAAAACCACTCACTCTTGGTCAAGCTGCACGTATTGGTGGTGTGAACCCAGCAGACGTTAACGCTTTATTATTATATTTAGAATTGCGTAGAATCAAGAGCCAGTCGGAGTTTCCAGCGTTAGCTTCACACAAACTTGATAAAGACTGAGTATAGTAGTAGGGAGGGGGATTGGTATGATAGATGACATAAATATTAGTAGTGGCATCATCAACAATCCCCAGATTAAAGTTGACTTTAATACCAACGCTCAACCAACTCGTCTCAATCAGACGGTAGATTGGATATTTTATCTGTAATCCTAATTAAGAGGCAGTAGGCGCGGCGTTTCCTCGTCCTAGCAACAACCCAGAAAGTCTATGTTACAAGAAGCCAGCACCCGTCTCATAGTACCGGAACCATCAGAAGACTTAATCGCCAACGAGCCTTGGTCGATAGAAAACTATGCTGATGGTCTAATGGATGAACTCTTTGCCGATATCGACTCCATTCTGGATGTTAGTAGTAATCTGCTTTCTCAAACCGTTAGGCAAAGTAGGCAGAAGAAATCCAACCAGTTTGTTGCTGGGGTTTCTCCCCAATATCAACGCCAGTCGCCTCCAGAAAACGTGGTGCAAACAGTTACGACAATACCGCAGATTATCTTACCAAACGCAGTAAACCAAGCAGTACAGTCAGTTGCTCATAACCACAAACACTTGAGTACCGTTGTATTTGACACCGCCTCCGTAAAAAGAGTTAGTAGAAAGCGTCAGAAAAGTAGTCGAAATTTGGGCAAACTGCTGATGGTGGGAACAACTTTAGGCGTGGCGATCGCTGGTACTATCTACTTGGTACAGTCTGGAGTCGTATATCTTTTAAATACCAACTTTACCCAGCCAGCTTTTTTAGTGCCGCAACCGCAGTCACGGTTGCCAACAAAAGTAGAAATTGAGGCAGATTTAGTTGACTACATGCTGCAATCGCTGGCAGTTATAGATAAGCAAGAAGCAATGCCCAATCAAAAATCTGCCAGCCCAGGATTTTCCAGTCAGACAAATACTAACCAAATAGCCCTTGGCAAGAGCCAAACAACTGGTAATCTACCATCACTTCCACTTCTAGCTAATAATACACCATCAGCCCCCAACCGTTCTGGAAGTGTTGTTGAGCGCATTTACGTTCCTGTTTATCAAGCGCCGTCGCCAATGCGCTACGCCCTGCCGGCTATTCCTGGTAGTCCTATAGTTTTACCACAAGTTGCGAGTGCGTTACAGGGATCTAAACCGGATGTTGTGAAAAATGCCCTGAATACAGTGCGACAAGCTGCCAAGCCTGTAACTGTCAACATGTTAGCTGCGGCTGTAAGAGCCGAACTTAAACCTGTAGCGGCGAAAACTGCACCGATTACCGTGCGGCAAACACCCAGCCCTCTGCCTGCATTACCAGTAGTTGCATTACGTGCAGCCCTCGCCCCAGAGTCAGAACCAACTATTATCCAAGAACAAGTATATCCGGCAGTTGCGATCGCAGAGGCTCCGAGTAATACCTTAGAAGGATTACTAGAGTTAGGCAACAAATCTGCCGCTTTGTTTAAAATTGATGGCGTAACTCGCCGCGTCAATATGGGTGAAAGTATCGGCGAAAGCGGTTGGACATTAGTCGATGTAAGTAATGGTGAAGCTGTTATCCGCCGTAACGGCGAAGTCCGATCGATTTACGCAGGGCAGAAACTTTGACAACTCCCCAGCCTAAAATTAGCTCCTCACTGGTAGGTTAATTTCAAAATGAATATGATTATCGTGACCACTCAGAGAAACACAAAGTCTTTCTCTAATTAGCGAGATTACTTGCAGGATAAGCATGATCAGAATTGTCTTAATGTCTATCAGCTGACTACTCTACATAACCAGGACTTACGCAAAAATTGCCGAAAAGCTTAATTTATCGAACCGCCAAGACGCCAAGAACGCCAAGAATTCGTAGAGTGTGCGTAAGTCCTAATAACTATTGACAAAAAATACAAAATATAATTCCCGCTTAAAAACCATATCTTTCGTAATAGCACAGCATTGCTCATAGGTGTCAACTTAAGCTAAAACCCTTTTCAAATCTCGTTTCCAGTCTCAGACTGGAAATGCAGATCAATTGCGGCTCTGCCGCTAATCTTGAGGCGGCAGCCTCTAATTAGGCATTCCCAGTCGGAGACTCTTGACGAGGCAAGACTGGGAACGAGACAATCTAAAAGCTAGTTCCAAGTTGGCTTTCAGCGTAAGTCCTAGAATAGATAATAGTTGGGTTAAAATGTGTAGGTATAGCCCGTTGCATCGCTTAATAAATGTTTCGCCAAGCGTTCACCGTCCCTTTGCCAATTTCGCTATCAACAGTTTGACCACCTTCCAAGACTAGTCTGATGTCTAAGTTCTCATCTGGAGCATTTTTCAAAGCAGTGGCTAATTCTTGACTGACTGCAAAAGTGCCGGTTGAACCGTCTACTTGAAAAACTTTTTCCCTGACCTTGAGCAAAAGTTTATCGACTTTCCTGGTAGTGACAAACCTAAGAAAGTCAGGTCTAGGATACACACGACCTGCGGTGTAGAAAGGAAACCTTGCTTCACCCGAATTTACAGTTACGAGAACTCGAATGCTTGAAGGAGTCCACAAACTAATAACTTGCGTTGCACCCTCACGGAACAAATAGCCACCTAAGGAGTTGCGGTCAAAAACCCCAAGAAACTCCCCTTCAAAAGGGTCAACGATTCTCACGGCTTTCGACCAAGGTACATCCATATCAGGGGATAATCCTGCTGATTTGACTACTGGTAAATCGCTTGATGCTTTGGCAAGACTAGCTACCTCTTGAACAGTGAAAGCAGGACAAACTTGAGGTGAAAGCACAGCCAAGCTAGTCCCTAAAAGAAGAACTGGAATTGTCTGCGGTAAGTTCATCATAAGTTAAGGGTACAATCTTCAAAGATAATAATTGGACAGCCTTTATTAGTCATCCTCCGCAAGACTTTTGTTTGCTATGAAGCTTTGACAATTGAGCATACAGATAAAAGCAGACATTCCCAAACTAGCCGTGGTTGAGCGTAAGAAAGTAAGTATTTACGAGATTGTTCTAGCTGGTTGATGATGCTGGGTTGATGCCACTGCTGCCAGTAGAATTGCTGAAGATAATCAATTAACCACAGTTGGGCTTCTGTATCTAAATCTTTATCAATTTTCTTCGCTAACTCCAAGGCTTTGCGGTAAGAAGCAGGAGCTTTTTTTAAGTCTTCGAGTAACTCTGAAGGAATAGCTTGTAATTGCTCGTAAGATGCGATCGCACTTCCGGCACTGCCAGCTGCTATGCTCAATACTGCCTGATTTGACAAAATTTCTTGATGACCAGTTTGTGTGAGTACAACAGCCAAAGACTGTGCATCTAAGCGATAAAAAGGAATGCGTTGACAGCGTGATACCAAAGTTGGCAAAACAGACTCTAAGGTAGGTGCAATTAAAATTAACGTTGCCTGTCCCGGTTCTTCTAAAGTTTTAAGTAAAGCATTTGCTGCTGCTTCTGCCATTGTTTGGGCTTCTTCCAGCACCACCACATTCCTCGGCGCTTCCAAGGGTGGACGACTGAGAAACTCGGTAATTTCCCGAATTTGCTCTAGCCGAATTACAGGTGGTGCTTTACGCTTAAGTCCTTTTTCGGCCGCTTCTGCTGCTGTTAATCGTTGTCCCTGGTATTGGTACGTCGGTTGCACCCACAACAAAGATGGATGGTTCCCTTGACGCAAACGGTTTTGTAAAGCCGCAGTGACTCCCATCTCATTAGAAAATAGCAATTCCACAAAACACTTGGCTGCTAAACTTCTTCCTACACCATCTGGCCCTACAAATAGATACGCTGGAGCAACCCGATTTTGAAGGGCAGCCTGAGTGAGTAATTCTATGGCTTGCTGTTGTCCTACAAGTGGTGCAAATGGGTTAATAATTCAGTACCTTCGCCAAAACAAGAATATAGAAAACAGAGGGCTGATGTAGTAGAGTTGTTGTTTTCTAGAACCACAACTTAGAAGTTAAAAAATGCCAATATTTGACATATTAGCACTGTTATAATGACTTCTACCGCGTAAGGGTCGTAGTATTTTTAAACGCAGAGGGGCGCAAAGGTACGCAGAGTTTTTTTGAAGGGAATTTGTTACAACAAACTTATGCAATGTTGTACTTAGGAAGTCTCAGATGTCGTACAAACAATTTATTTATTGCTGGCAAAAATGCTTACCTCCTATCTTGGTACGTGTTGCTGTACGTGCAGTGGTAATATTTTGTCTAACAGTCGGAGTGTTAAGCATATTGGGAAGCACTGCTCCGATGAGTAATGCTCAACTGGTAAGTACTACTAAAGGTATCCAAGATAAACAGACACCATTAAAATCAACAGCGCTAAATGCAACTGTATATCACAGTCCTGATTGTAATTGTTGTGGTGGGTGGATTGACCACTTAAAGACACAAGGTTTTCAAATCACAGACTTTTCTACGCCTGACATCGAAACAGTCAAACAAAAGTACAATGTGCCAGATAACTTGTCATCTTGCCACACAGCAATTGTTAATGGATATGTTATCGAAGGACACGTCCCAGCAGACGACATCAAACGTTTGCTTCAAGAAAAGCCAAATGTTGCTGGTTTATCTGTTCCGCAAATGCCTGTAGGCACTCCTGGGATGGAGATGGGGGATCGAAAAGACCCGTTTTATGTGCTTTCTTTTGATCGCAAGGACTCTGTTGCGGTATTCAACCAATACCCGTCCTCTTGATGTAATCTCGCTGTATTCGGGGGAATATGTCAATCGTTAGAATCAGCTTTGATGAACTGCGACAAATGACTGAACCATCTCCCTAACCAGAAGGGAGATGCTGCACTTGCAATATTTTGAGAAAGAAGCTCAATGGCATGGTTACAATCTTGCAGACTTGCATCGAGTCCCATTGTATGATATAATTCGCGGGCATTGCAAAAAGCATCCATCGCTTCTGATTCTCGATTGATTTTTTCTAAGACCAGACCCAAATTAAACCAGGCGTTTGCTTCTGCATTTTGGTCATCAAGATTTCTTCTGATATCTAATGAATATTGATGAAACTCAACCGCCTTTTGGTACTGTCCTAGAGCATTATAAGCATTACCCAACGCACTTAAGGCCATGGCTTCCCCGTTGCGTTGGCAATGCCCGCCGTAGGCATCGCAGATGAATCTTGCCAGTTCTAACCATTGCTGGTAAAACTTAATTGCCAGTTGGTATTGCCCCAACGATTCATAAGTATTGCCCAAACTTCCCAGACAAATGCATTCCCCAGTCCAATCGCCTATTTTCTTGCTGATACTCAACCACTGCTGATAAAATTCGATCGCTTGTTCATACTTGCCCAGGTATTCATAAGTATTGCCCAAGCTTCCCAAGCAAATGCCTTCGCCAGTGCGATCGCCTATTTTCCTGGTGATGCTCAACCACTGATGATAAAATTCAATCGCTCGCTGGTATTTTCCCAGTGATTGGTAAGAGTTACCCAACCCAGATAAAGATTTAGCTTCCCCTAAGCGATCGCCTATTTCTTTCGCTATATCCAACCACTGCTGATAAAACTCAATTGCCAGGTGATACTCGCCAAGTGACTGGTAAGCATTGCCCAAACTTGCTAAACAAACGACTTCCCCATTGCGATCGCCTGTTTCTCTGGCTTTGTGCAAGCACCGCTTTTCAAACTCAATGGAATCGATGTTATTTAGGCCCCCGGATTTAATTACTTCTGTCATTCTCTATAGAAAAGGAAATTTGTGATCGATAAGCTGTCGATTATACAATTTTCTGTGGCTTTCGCACACTATAAGTGCAACATTGAAAGGAATTGCCTGAAATGGCATCAGAAATTAAATTGGCTGTGCAGTTTTGAAAGTGTCACTCAATATACTCGCCTTTTGATAGAAGCAGTGATACTATTTATTTGTGTGAGGAGCAAGTTAAAAATAAAAAGCGTCTGGGGTGGAAACACGGCAACACTCCCAGGCGCTTTTTAATTGGTATGTAGAAAAAATCTCTTGCATGTTTGCTGCAATAACTGAGATAATCGCCTACAGTTAAAAATCCAGTCAACCCGACTCACAATCAGAAATCTAGGTGCAAATTAATCGGCTGACTCAACAAATTCAGTTCATCATCGAGATTGACCAATTGAAACAGGTGATGCGCCAAACCCTACTTATTGATGGGTCACGCCGAGAAAATAGTGCAGAACATTCTTGGCATTTAGGGGTGATGGCGATCGCATTAGCAGAATATGCCCCGGAGGGTGTTGATATATTCCATGCCATCAAAATGCTGCTAATTCACGATTTGGTAGAAATTGATGCAGGTGATACCTTCTGCTACGATGTGCAGGGTAATGACAGCAAGGTAGAACGAGAACTACAAGCAGCGTTACGCTTATTTGGACTTTTGCCAGCAGATCAAGCTAGGGAGTTGCGTTTACTCTGGGATGAGTTTGAAGCAGGGGAAACACCTACCGCCAAGTTTGCCGCAGCCCTAGACCGTATACAGCCTTTGCTGCACAATCAACAAACTCAGGGCGGGACTTGGCGCATTCATGGCATTAGGCGCGATCAGGTCATGAAACGGGTAGCGCCAGTAGAAACAGGTGCGCCGGAACTGTGGCCGTTTGTCCTGCAATTGATTGATGATTGTGTGATAGCAGGATATATAAAGGAGAGTCCTGCATTCACTCCTGTGGCAGGCGATTATTCGTAAGGGAGTCAGTAATTAGACATCTCCAGATATTAAATATGCGTTACCCAGAACCCTTGTAGAGACGTAGCAGTGCTATGTCAAAACAATTCTTTTTCACTCCTATATCTATTTGATTCGGTGCGTTATACCAATTCACGAAAATCCTGATACATCATATAGATTTATTGTAAGGGCATGGCAATGCCCATTGGTGTCAACTTAAGCTACAGATAGCTTGACTGTTGCCTTCCTCACCCGCCTTGAACTAAAGTTCAAGGCTAATAACTAAAGTCTACTAAAGTAGACTAAAGATTTTTGGCCATATTTAGTCATCTTCAGATGAGTTTCGCTATTAGGAAGGAACTGAAGTCAATACGCTTGGGTTAAGGCCAAAACTCTTGTTTTACGAACCGCAGAGGCGCAGAGAACACAGAGAGAAGAAAGAGTATAAATGCTTAACTGAACTGTATTGGAACTGAAGTTCCTTGCGAGACATAGCTTTTACGTTAAGTTGACACCTATGGGCATTGCGCCTTGCCCCTACCAGCTTTTTTGTATCATTATTAAAGTGAAATGGTATTACGCTGTCGCTAACACACCCTACGTTGTTGCCAAAATTTTCTCCCACTCAGATTGTGAGAGGGGTTGCAACTCTATCTGCATATCAAAACAATCACTAGCTGCGGCAACTAAAGCTGCAATAATCTTTTCTACACTCAGACTTTGAGGCAGTTGTACAGTCGTAAAAGATTCTGCACCAAATACTTGAGTAAACAGTTCAGAATCGGGTTGCAAACGAATGGAACCATGTTGCAAAATTACCCCACCACGTCGCAATTGAGCGCTACCAATGAGTTTGCTAGCATCTGGCAAAACTAAATCTGCACTGGTAGCGGTGCCAAAACAGTTAGGATTGTGGATGTAACTTCGCCCAGCCGTACCGTAATGTAATTCTACGCCGAGCGATCGCCACCCTTGAATCAAAAACTCACAAATTTTTTCGTACACCTGAAGGCGACTACCCGTAAGTCCAGATGTGACTACAGCGTAAGTTAAATCACCTTGGTGTAACACAGCCCGTCCACCAGTCGGACGCCGCACTAAATCTAGTTTTTGTCCTTGCCAAGTTAAATGTTGCCAATATTCAGGGTATTGGCGTTGATGATAGCCGAGAGAAATGGCAGGTGGCGACCAAGTATAAAAGCGCAGAGTTGGCGGGTGCTTTCCAGACTGGTGCTGTTCTAGCAACCATCGGTCAATCGCCATCTGCACATTGCCAGTCGCCTCTAGCAAAGGAATTAGTCGCCAAACCTGATTGCTATGCATCCGATGCAGCAATAGCCCAATCCAAAATCCAAAATTCCAAAATCCAAAATTCTTTAACTCGCACCAAATTCAGTTTGTAAAGCTTCATCGTTATTATCAGCGATCGTTGCCACAATGGTAATGAGTCGAGATACTTCGCCAGGAGATAACTCAGCTAAGGTACGTGTTGATATCACAACCACTCGGTTTTCAATAATACCGAAACGCGCTTCAAAAGTACTAGAGCAGTTTAACTCCAAAAGATATCGCATCAACTTAGGTTCATCTTTGGCAGGTAAATTTAGCACCGTAGACCAAACCGTTATGGTGTCTTCATCGGTTGTCCCGTTGAGTTGGACAAATACTTGCACACTTCCATACTTAAACTTCCAGAGATAACCACCCTCTGGAGTGTGGCTAACCATCGCACTGTCATCTTGTTCTAAGGAATCGATGACATTCTCAATTACCTCTACATGGTTAATGCTTGCCGTCTCGGCGATTAGCTCATTAATCGATTCGTTACTAGGTATGGTTTCTTGGTAGCTTGTCATAGAGATTTTTTCCTCAACATCCTTGCTGTCTTATCTACACATACTTTATAACTTGTGGAGGCAGTTAGTTTGAGCTTCCTTTTGGCCTACTTTCCAAATGCCTAAAGTGTGGGGCTTTCCAATTAAAAAATACCTTCAGGGTAGGGGCACAGGATTGCTGTGCCTTTACAGAGTGGTCTATTTACCTGAAAATAGCTGTATATTTCTGGGTATGATTGCGAAATCCTGTAAATTTAGTTTGCAGATTTATTGATTCTGGCAATAAGATTTAGTCATGAGAGCAAAATTTTGGATATTAGCTTGTAGGTGTGATGAGTAAGGGCATATTCAAATTAGTTATCTGTGTTGGTTGTTGATCATTGGCGATATATGCATCGGCATTATATTTTAGCGATCGCACATCTACCGCGATCGCTAGTAAGGGCACAGCATTGCTCATAGGTGTCAACTTAAGCTAAAAATCGCTTATCTGTTGGCTTCCACGCCCGCCAGAGAATGAATTCTCTGGCTAATAGCTAAAGTCTACTGAAGTAGACTCAACATTTTGGGGGATATTTAGTAATCTTCATATTACTTTAGGCATTATGTAAAAATAAGTTGTACAAATTTTATCTTAAATAGCTTGTGATTCTAGCTTTCACATAAAAAGTGTTCAAGTTATTTTTACACAATTCCTTAGCTAAAAGCCAAGGAACTGAAGTTCCTTGCGCGACATCGTTTTCACGTTAAGTTGACACCAATAAGCATTGCTGTGCCCCTATAGCAACCCCTATGTACGTAGTTTACCGCCGTAGGCATCGCAGGATTAATTCTAAAAGTTCTATAAAAAATTTTGCAATCAGTTCTTTAAATAAACGGTCGTGGTCAATGATATTAATATCAGTTTACCTATAAGTTGATTCTAAATCATTGCTTTACTCCTTTTATTACTTCTAATATTTCGATGTAACCAAACGCGATCGCATTATCTCATGCAAGGTATGGCGGGTTGCCGTGAACTTAAGCCCCAGCGAATAAAATTTGCGGCTACACAAACAGGTAAGGAAAATTAAGGTTTTTAAGGCGAGTTTTGCCTGTATAGACACGGTTTATAACCGCCAATTTAATTTTACTAGTATAGCCTGACAAAGATTTTTTCATCTTGGAACTGCTACTTGATTAATTACCGACGCAATTACCGCATCCATTTGTAAACCATCCAGCATTGCTTCTGGTTTCAAAATGAGGCGATGACGTAAAAGCGGCGATGCAACTGCTTTAACATCATCTGGTGTGACAAAATCTCTTCCAGCCAACCACGCTAGGGCTTGAGATGTCTGCAACCAAGCACCGGCGGCGCGAGGCGATGCACCCAAAGTTAAATCAGGATATTGACGCGATATTCTCACCAACGCCAACAAATAATCAACGATCGCTTCTGATACTTTAACCTCTTTGACTGCTTGTCGTGCTTGCAAAATGTCGGCTACTGTTGCGATTGGTTTCAAACGGCTAATATCCATACGCCGTGCTGCAAAACCCGCCTGACGATTCAGTAACATTTGCTTTTCGGCAGCTTGATCTGGGTAATCTACCACCAGTTTAAATAAAAATCTGTCTAACTGCGCTTCTGGTAAGGGATAAGTCCCCTCAAATTCCAGGGGGTTTTGCGTCGCAATCACCCAAAATAAATCTGGTAAGGGCAAACTTTCACCATCCAATGTTACCTGCATCTCTTCCATCGCTTCTAATAGCGCCGCTTGTGTCTTTGGAGGAGTGCGGTTGATTTCGTCTGCTAGCAGCACTTCGGTAAATATTGGCCCTTTTTTCAAAGTGAAATTGCGGCTATTCAAGTCAAAAATATTTGTCCCAGTAATATCTGAAGGTAAAACATCTGGTGTTAGTTGAATCCGGCGAAATTCCCCTTGGATTAACTGCGCTAACACTTTTACTAGCAGAGTTTTACCAGTCCCCGGTACTCCTTCTAAAATTACGTGCCCACCCGCTAGCAGTGCTACTAAAAGTTGTTGTATTAGGCTAGATTGTCCGACAATTACTTGATTAAGACCTTGACCAAGGCGAATTAAAATAGGATGAGTTTCGCTCATATTTTTTAATAATTACAAAGATATTTCCAAGAAACAAATTATCCAAATAAACGAACCACAGAGACGCAGAGAACACAGAGAGAGGAGAAATAGAGAGAATTTTTAGGTCAGTTTGGGGATATTTTTTATTTGGAAGTCCCAAAAAAATAATTACGAATTACGAACTTGTACTGAGCGTCTTGCCCTGAGCGACTTGTGCCGAGCGAAGCCGAGGTAAGCCGAGGTAAGCCGAAGGGAGCCGAAGTATTACGAATTACGAATTAATCTAATCTTTCCCCATTTCCCCAACCAGCTTAACAGTTCTTGTTCACTGATGGGCTGTTTGCGAGATTGTAGCTTTAAAACTGCATCTAGTTCTGCTGCACTTGCGCCTGTTTTTTCTATCCAGAAGTTGATCAAGGCTTCAGGTTCTAAAGGTATTTGCCCTAATCCCAAGGCTTTTTGGAGTTGTAGTTGTTCTTGTTTACCCACCATCTCTACAACAAAGTCGGCGGTATCAGCTTTCTGCAAGACTCCGGCTAAAGCTTGGATGTATGCTTCGCTGTTATCTACAACTGGTGTATCTAAAGCTACTGGTTTGCCAAAGCGGCGATTCTGCGCCCAAATTAGCACTAATAGCAGGATACTGACTTGTACTAATATTGGAAATACAGGAGTTTTAGCAAAAAAACTAGATAAATCTGCTTCGCTTTCTTTCTTTCTGATATCGGCATCTTTATAGCCGTGGATGTATTCATCAACAAATACTGTGTTATTTTTTTCAGTAACCAAACTGGCTAGATACTTGAAATTACTTAAATAATCTTGGTAGGCGTTGGCGGCTAAATAAGGAGTGGTAGAAAAAATTACCTTTCCCTTTTTGTAATTTTCTTCCCAGACAACAGCACCGAAGCGATCGCCTAAATCAACTTGCTTAGAGTTAGCTTTTTTATATCGTCTACGTGTATCAATTTTAATATCACCTTTGGGGGATTTTTGCATAGTGCTAAACTGCGCCTCTGTAACCCGCGCCCCCGCACCCAAAATTACCAAAGTATTCCCTTTTTCTACCCATTCACGCTTTTGACTATCCAGTGTCGTTTCCCTTGGATCGCTGCTTACCTGTAGGAAGGTAACAGGGTTGTTATCTGGCTGAATATCACTAAAAGGCTTTTGCCAGCGCTTGATAGAAATTCCCTGCTGTTGCATAAAAGCATACCAAGCACCATAGCCATCGGAGGCGCGATTATAAGTAGAGCCAATGTTGATTTTAGTATTATTAGGAGCCGCAAATAAACTAAGTAAAACGATCGCAGCGAGTGCGATCGCTCCTATCCAAGCAAGACGATTTGAACGTTTCATCTTCCATCACTATAATCACTGCGTTTCAGGATCAGTAGTGTTAATACTTACTTATTTTTCAGGGAAAGTCAAAAATATTATTAATTTTATTAAATCCTGCATTAAAACACCTGTAGTAATAAACCATACAAGTTATTTGAATTATGCATATTACAATATGCGATCGCGCTGAACTAGGTAGGTTGCCCCGATTTATTGAGCAGATAATAAAATTTATTAATACGTATCTATCTTAGGCTATAGTTTATCTAGCTTATAAAGATTGATAGTTGATGGTTTTGAACAGCATGAGAACTCAGATAATTCTGGCCATGTTTTACAAAAAAATAAATCTATATGCATAGACGAGCGCGTTTATCTTTGTTTTTAGGAGTATTAACGAGTTCTAGCTGTTTTATCTTCAGTGTAGTAGCCCAAGTCCCATCTAATTCGCAGCAGTCCTCGACTGGGAGTGAAGCTGAAACTGCTAGTTGGTTTGAAGCCCATCGCGCCCAGCCAGCCGCTTTACGAGCATTTGTACAGCGAATGCCGAAGGGAGGAGATATCCACAGTCATCTAAGCGGGGCTGTATATGCAGAAAAATATCTGGAGTGGGCTGCCACCGATGGGTATTGTGTGAATCCACAGGCGGGGGCTTTAGTTGAACCAAAAGCTTGCGGTCAGGACAGTAGCTATTTTCCCGCCTCAGAATTGTTAAACCGAACATCTGTTTATGATTCCCTAATAAATCGTTGGTCTACTCGTAACCTCCCATTTGCTGGAAAATCTGGGCACGACCAATTTTTTGAGGCTTTTAGTGGTTTTGGGACAATATCAGACTCTACGAGCCGTCGGGATGATATGGTTGCGTCAGTAGCAAATCGGGCAGCTTCGCAGCATATTACCTATCTAGAGTTAATGCTTACCGTTCAGGGCAGTGAGGTTCGACAGCTAGGGCGTGAAGTTGGTTGGAATAAAGATTTTGCTCAAATGCACCGTCAATTGCTCAAACGAGGATTAACCAAGCTAGTGACACTTGGCAGCCAGCAATTTACAGAGTTGGAGCGCGAAGTCTCGAAAACACTCGGTTGCGGCACTCCATCGGCACAGCCTGGATGTGCAGTGAAAGTGAGCTATTTGCAGCAAACGACAAGAACAAAGTCGCCCGTTGAAGTGTTTGCTCAGTTAGCTTATGCCTTTGCACTAGATTCATCGGATTCGCGGGTAGTTGGCATCAATCTCGTCGCCCCAGAAGACAACCCAATTGCACTGCGCGACTACACCCTGCAAATGCAAATGCTGCAATTTTTAAAACGCCAATATCCCAATGTCAAGGTCGCGCTCCATGCCGGAGAGTTAACTCTGGGGTTGGTTCCAACGGAGGATTTACGTTTTCATATTCGGCAAGCTGTAGAAGTGGCACAGGCATCTCGCATCGGACATGGTGTGGGTATTTTTTTTGAGGAGCGTCCCTTCGAGTTGATGGAGCAAATGCGGCGACGCGGCGTGTTAGTCGAAATCTGCCTGACCAGTAATGAGGTTATTTTAAATGTCCAGGGAGATCAGCATCCTTTTAGGGAGTATTGGAAGGCTGGAGTACCAATGACCCTTGCTTCTGATGATGAAGGCATTTCCCGCATCGATTTGAGTCATGAGTATTTGTTAGCAGCAACGAGATATGGGCTGGGATATAAAGACCTCAAGCGACTGGCTCGCAATGGCTTAGAATATAGTTTCGCTGTGGGAAATAGTCTCTGGAAGTCGCCTGAGTTTAAGGCAATGGTTTCAGCTTGTGCAAGCGATACCCCTGGTGAAACCTCTGTTTCTCAAGAGTGCAGTGCTTTTTTGCAAAAGAGCGATCGCGCGCGGATTCAATGGCAGCTAGAATCGGAATTTGCTCGGTTTGAGTCATTGCAGAACTGGCTTTGATTGACTTTCACCAAAAGTGTAGAGCGATCGCACTTGGTCTGATGAGGTACAGCTTAACCTGACCCCGATAAAGCTGTGCTTTATCTCCCCTCTCCTTAGTAAGGAGAGGGGTTGGGGGTGAGGTTTTGATTTTGATATGTATATGTACTTCATCCACCTGGGAAGCGCTATAAGTCTGTAGTCACTTCACTTATTTATCCTTAGCTAAATCAGAAAATAACTTCTGCCAATCGATAGAGTTAACAGTATTATCTCCCTGTTTTACTTCAAACGTGACATTAGAAGCTTTTGCTAGTTTTAAAGCTTGCACGCAAAGTTCTGCCACATCCTCACGGCTGATTTTGCCCTTAATATTATCGCCTTGCTCGAATATTAATTCCTTCCCTCCTGGTTCTTCAGTTAAAGCACAAGGTCTAACAATTGTATAAGGAATTCCGCTTTCTCTTAAACTATCTTCTCCCTTCAACTTCCAAGTTAAAATTCCTCCCAATTGGTCATTTAATTTCACTGCTGGCGGTTCTTCATCTAAATTAATTCCAGGGCGTCCCGGACGAGTCACGCCTGCTGAACTGACTAAGATAAATTGTGGTAAAGTTGTCCCGCCATAAGCTTTTATTGATTCCAACTGCAAAGCAAAACCACCGGGAGAAAATTTAGGATTCAAAGCGCCATCATATTCAAATTTGCTCAACATCAGTTGGAATGAACAAACTCTATTCTGCTCAATTGGCGGCGCATCTTTGACAACTTTTGCCCGAAATACAGGAATCAAATCTGCAAAGGGAATGCGAACATCTATCCAGGTATTAGCTACGGTATCGAAAGAATAGCTGTAGCCAATGCCATCCCATTTTGTATCTGTCCGCAGAAAGATTTTATAACGTTGACCGTCACCTTTGACGCGTAATTTTACACCTTCGCAATCAGATAAGTTGAAGGGTGGATCAAAATTCTTAGTTCTGATAGAAGCAAATCCGCCAGAGTTAGCGGTGGAGACATTACCAGCAAACAAAGCTGCATTTTCTACTAATTGGATATTACTGGCACTCACGCCACCCATAACGACATCATCCAGCGCCCCCCAGTAATCCTTTAATTCTGCTGATGGCTTGGTGAAATCAAATATCGGTTTTTCGTTTGCTTGGGGTAGATATTTTGCAGCCGCTTGGACTAAGTTTTTAACACCTTGATATTCGACATTTTCTGGTGTGTCGCCAACAATTTCTGGCTGGTAAAATTTAACACCTTGATAATATTTTACTCTATCTGCTGTGTCTCCCTCAACTGGTTGCACGCGCACTGCTGTACAACAAACTATAGCTTGGATATCAGCCATAACTAAAGAAGTTAAAGTTTCTGGTTGAGTGATATCCGCAACTACTAAGTCTATATCATTACCAAGAATTGACCTGGCTCTGTCAATATCTCGAACTAGGGCGCGAACTTTATAACCTTGTTCGAGCGATCGCTGCACTACTCGTTTACCTACACCACCTGTTGCACCTGCTACTAATATTACACCCACGTTTCTTCCTCCATTGGGTCTATTTTGATTATCCTTAGGACGACCTTGGATTAACTGCTGTACCCAGTTAAGGAAAGGAATTACCTCAAAGTAAGCCAGGGTTTCGATAAACCTGCCTAAGTCCCATTGAGAACGATTTTTGTCAGTCATATTTGCGTCCTCATAACTTTCTTAAGTTTAGCCCAATGAGCTAGTACCGCAGGGCGGAAGTCACGCATTCACGCCTGCTTTAATTTTGGGGTTTTTGGCTGTAATGAAATGGTATGTTTGTTTTTGCCGTGGCGTACTAGGTATTTGTCAACTGTCTCTAGTTAGTTTTTATTTTGATGACTCTAAATGTCGAGTGTGGTATTAGTCGTATGCTGAATACAATAAATCACACAGAAAATTCATAATTAGCAATAAATTACCGCATTTTTAAAGATGGCTTTAAAAACCATTTAATAGATATATTTTGTGAGAAAGTTAATACAAACGTATATTCACTGATTTCAAATTCATGGATTCTTTACCTATCAATTCCTTACTTGAAGAGTTGAAAAACCCCGATGCCACAGTCCGCGAAAAAGCAACCAGAAAAATCTGGCGGATTTGGTTTCAGCAAAAGGGAATTTATGGACTGGAAATAATTGATCGCAGTCAAAAGTTACTCGATGCAGGTGAAATTACTGAAGCCGAAACAGCGCTGACAGCACTAATCAAAGACCAGCCAGATTTTGCCGAAGCTTGGAATCGCCGTGCTTTTCTCTATTACAGTATTGGAGATTATCAAAAATCTCTGGCAGATTGTCAGATGGTTGTGCAGATAAATCCAATACATTTTGGGGCGCTTCACGGTATGGGCTTGTGTTATGCAGCACTAGGAGAGTATGGTGAAGCCATCAAAGCTTTTAGAAGTGCTTTAGAAATTCAGCCTTATTCCCTAGTGAATCAAAAGTTGATTTTAGAATGTACATTTAGATTCAGTTACAAAGGCAAATAAAAGAGAACATCATCCTGTTTTATGAAACCGTCATCACCCTCATCAACAGCAGTTAATCGCCTTAGTCGCCGCAATTTTATTCAATACGGTTCTATCTGGATTGGTAGTAACTTTATTGCTGGTTGTACTAACAGCAACCAACCGTCAACTAGCAATTCTCGGTTGGATAAAGTTACATTTGGCACAAACTGGATAGCACAAGCAGAACACGGCGGATTTTACCAGGCGATCGCCACTGGTATTTACAAAGACTATGGTTTAGATGTAACTATTAAAATGGGTGGCCCGCAGGTTCCCAGTGGTACTCAATTGTTGATGGGGGGTGCGGTAGATTTCTTTATGGGTTATGGCATTGATGCCGTGAATGCCATAGCACAAGGTATTCCCAAAATCACAGTCGCAGCAATTTTCCAGAAAGACCCCTGGTGTCTTATTGCACATCCCAACCCAGCAATTAAAACCCTTGCAGACCTCAAAGGCAAGCCAATTTATGTCTCTGCTTCTGCTAACATTACCTATTGGCCTGTTCTGAAAGCTAAGTACGGTTTTACCGATGATCAGAAACGCCCTTACAACTTTAATCCTGCTCCCTTTTTAACTGACAAAAACTCAGCCCAGCAAGGTTATATTACATCTGAACCCTTTGCTATTGAGAAGCAGGGTGGTTTTCAGCCAGTAGTATTTTTATTAGCAGATTATGGTTATCAACCCTATGCAACCACTATTGAAACAAAAAAAGAACTAGTAGAAAAAAATCCCGATTTAGTGCAGCGATTTGTTGATGCGTCAATTAAAGGTTGGTATAGCTACTTAAAAAATCCCCAACCAGGGAATCAGTTAATTAAAAAAGAGAATCCAGAAATGACGGATGAGCAAATTGATTATGGGATTCAAAAGCTGAAACAATATGGAATTATCCTTTCTGATGCCGCAGAAAAACAAGGGATTGGGGCGATGAGTGATGCAAGGTGGAAATCACTCTTTGACAGCATGGTTGATACTAAGATTTCTAAATCTAAGGTTAACTACAAAGAAGCATACACCTTGCAATTTGTGAATAAAGGGGTAGGCTATTACAAGAAGTAGCTTCACATTTTTTCTACCTCTCAAAGTGGAGTATCTAATTCAGTCTCAACATCTGAGTTGATTTCCACTTCAACAGTCTCAACAGCTTGGCGTAATGCTAAAAAGGCCTCCTTTAAGGGTTGACTAACTGCACTGTCGGGTTCTGCAAGCACAAGCTTTTGATATTCCTCCACAAACTGCATCCGTAAGCGATGAAACAAGTGCAAAAAATGCCGTAAAAAACCAAGGCAATCAAGTACTACAATCTCTATACCTCCTGTCTTTTCATAGAGATTAGCAGCATAGTCTTCTACATCTTTATCTATAGTTTCAGTAGTTATAAATATGTAATTATCAATCTTATATCCAGTTTGCTCTATTCTTCGTGTAATTTTTGGAAGGGCATTATTGATGTCATTTATAGTAATACGTTTCATTTTCATCTCGTAGCTGGTTACTAAATTGTTACTACTTATAAGTCTGATTTCAATATCACCTAAAGAACCAGTTTGTTTATCAGCCGCATTGTGACTTTCAAGCGGTAAACATCGTTCTCCTAAATGTTCTGAGGCTGATTGATAAGCCGCAGCTACAATAAGCACTGGCAAACGACTTGCTCTGGGACAATCCAAATGCTGTCTAATAAGTTTTACAATTGCTTCAGCAGAAAGAGGAATTGCCCGATCATCTAGAGTGTTTAAATTAGCAATAAGGCTTTGAATTCGTTGTTCTTTCTCTTTTTTGAGAATCAAAAGCCATTTTATAGTTTCTACAAGAAGGTCTTCTGTTGCTACACGCTCTGTATAAACATCATCAAATAGCTGAATAACAGTCTGGTATAATATTGCAGGTTTTCCTATCAACTTAGCGTCTAAAGTTAAAGGTATTGCTTTAGTACGAAGTGCAGGTGTTAAAAAAGCAGTTGTTGGGTTGCATACATCTTGTAAGTTACGTTCATTTATAAAAAATGCTATATATGATTCATCATAAAAACGACCAGAGTAAGAATCTTTTGTGCCAATTTCAGTAAATGGCTTACGAATATCTAGATGAGGTTGATGAACTTTCGCTAATAAGCAAGCTAATAGAAGCCTTATGCCAGCCTTATTTTGAGGGTGCCTACAGACAAATTCAACTCTATCAATAATTTCTGGAGCAATCATCATTGAATCGCCCGTTCTTATGTATTCGGATGCTCTATCAAAAGCTGAGTTAAGAATCTCTGGAGGCGTTGACATAATAGCTGTTTTAGACTTTTTGGACTTACTTTGAGATATTTGTACAGGTTGATATTCTAAGTTATAGTTTGTCCAGAGGACTTCTGTACGTAACTTTTTGACAGAGTGACAGTACTTTGACGGTGCTGGAATACGTCGCCAGTCACCATATAGTTCCTCCATTAGGGTACAGTCGTATCCTGAGATAGCAACTTTAGCACTGACATTGTGAAGGACATAAGCTAGTTTATGATGTTGTTCATCTGTCATCTCATACCCATAAGCATTACTGTCTCCACGGGAATCATGTGGATAAGGAGGGTCACAGTAAAAAAGTGTTTCTTCGCTGTCATATCTTTGAATAACTTCAATTGCTGGGCAGTTTTCTATTTGAACTCGCTGAAATCTTTGAACTATTTTAGAAAGGTCATCTATACTCCCTAACCATCTTGAGACAGCCCCAGCCATACCTGCACGACTTGTCAACAAACAATGTGCCCATCTACCGGAGCTTGCTGTCTGAGCTAATCCTGTTCTTACTTGTCTAGCTCGGACAAAAAATCGTCTAGCTCTCTCTAAATTAGATAACTCTTTAGTGGGTTGAGAAATGGCAAGTTCAAACTCACGTCTTGAGAAAGGTGTAAAAGTAATAGCTCTGATGAGTTCATTTTTCTCATCACGTAGTACACGAAAAAAGTTAACTAGTTCGCCATCAAGATCATTGTAAGTTTCTACAGGTGATGGTTCTTTGTTTATCAAAACTGCTGCTGAACCTCCAAAAGGTTCACAGTAGTGAGTAGTTTTTGACAAGAGTGGTAGAAGCCAGTCAAGATGACTATATTTCCCTCCATACCAACCGAATGCTATCAGTTTACTCATAAGTTTGCTATTTTATGTAACCCTCTAATTTAACACTAAGTTGTTCAGTTAAACTAAAATAGATCCCATTTAAATTTGCATTGGCAGTATTTTTAAGGAATATTTAGTTAACATCGACTCGAAGAAATATTATTAATACTTTTAACGGCTTTGAGTTTTAACTGATAATTAGATTAACCATTAAAAATATTTTCCATATTGTTTCATACAGTCAAATTTTAATCTATAGAATGAATGAGTAAGCATCCCATCATCACACTCAATCAAATTACCAAGGTCTACACCAATGGCACTGTTGCCCTGCAAGACCTAAATTTAGCAATTCCAGAGTCGCAATTTGTTAGTTTAGTTGGCCCCTCTGGGTGTGGTAAAAGTACAGTCCTGCGCCTGATTGCCGGACTGGGGCGCACGAGTTCTGGTAGTATTGACTGGAGTATAACTCAGCAAGCAAGAAAGCTGGCTTTTGTTTTCCAAGATGCTGCACTCATGCCTTGGGCTAACGTTAGAGAGAATGTCCGCCTACCGCTAAAGTTGGCGAGAATGTCTAAAAAAGATAGCCAAAAATTGGTGCAGGAGACATTAGAATTGGTAGGATTAGAAGGCTTTGAAGAAAACTATCCCCGCCAATTATCAGGTGGGATGAAAATGCGGGTATCAATTGCTAGAGCATTAGTTACTCAGCCAAATGTTTTGTTGATGGATGAACCATTTGGTGCATTAGATGAAATCACTCGTAGCAAACTCAATGGTGATTTACTAAATTTGTGGCTTCAACAGCGCTGGACGGTGGTTTTTGTTACCCACAATATTTACGAAGCAGTGTACTTATCAAATCGCGTGCTAGTTATGGGGATAAGTCCCGGAAGGATTGTAGCTGATGTAGAAATTGATGTTCCCTACCCCCGTAACGATGACTTTCGCACATCATTGCTGTATAACCAATATTGCCGTGAAATTTCTCAGCATCTAGCCCAAGCTATGATCTCTGTGCCAATTTAAAGTTTTGAATTTATATGCTATTTATCCGTCGCACCAAATCACAAAAGACATCGAGCAAGTTTCTTTCTGCTGAGGTTTTGGCACCGATGGGAGTTGGCATTATAGCATTATTTTTATGGGATATATTTGTGCGAATAACACATCTACCTCCTTATATCCTCCCTGGCCCTTTATTAGTATTTAAAACTTTAATTACTGACTGGAACGAGCTTTTTCCATCACTATTAATTACACTGCAAATCACAGTTGTTGCTTTTGTTGCTGCGGCTATTTCTGGTTTACTAATGGCGATTTTGTTCACCCAAAGTAAATGGATTGAACGCAGTTTATTTCCCTATGCAGTGATTTTACAAACAACTCCGATAGTTGCGATCGCACCCCTAATAATCCTTTGGTTAAAAAATAACACTTTCGCCGCCTTAGTAGTTTGTGCCTGGATTGTCGCCTTTTTCCCCATCGTATCCAACACTACACTAGGACTCAACAGCGTTGACCGGAACTTGCTCAACCTATTTCAACTTTACAAAGCTTCTCGCTGGCAAACTCTGCTGTATCTCCGTTTACCCAGCGCCATGCCCTATTTTTTAGGTGGTTTAAAAATTAGCGGTGGTTTAGCATTAATTGGCGCAGTTGTAGCCGAATTTGTCGCCGGTACTGGTGGGGCAAAATCTGGCATTGCTTACCGGATTTTAATCTCCAGCTACAACTTACAAATTCCTCGGATGTTTGCAGCATTATTTCTTACAACTGGGTTGGGTGTATTAATTTTTGTCAGCTTGAGTGCCCTATCTGACTTTATATTAAGTAAGTGGCATGAAAGTGCTGCCAAACATGAGAATTAAGATTTTAAAACGCAGAGGAACGCAAAGGTTTACGCAGAGGAACGCAGAGGAATTAATTCTCTGCGAACCTTTGCGCTTCCCTCAGCGTCCCTCTGCGTTAAAAAAAGGATATAAGCTAAGTTTAGAATTTTTACCAGGTTAGGTGCAGCAATATGGCGGCCAGATTACTATTGATCCTGAAGAGTTTAAGTTTAAAGAAATAGTTGACCCATATCGGTTGATGAATCCCGGTAAAAGCAAGGTTCTTCAATTGCAAATTCAAAATTAGCAAACTACAAAAAACATCCTCTCAGAATTTTTTCTGTATATTTGTGTAACTTGTCTTCAAAAAACTAGCTGCTAGACGTTTATAATTTGTGGTTTGATTTTAAGAGCCGTGGGGATAACCCAAAATCCACCATTCCAAAATCGCCCATGATTGAAATTGACGGTTCCTACGGAGAGGGAGGCGGACAAGTTCTTCGCACTTCCTTAAGTCTAGCCGCTATCACTGGCGAACCCATACGAATTTCAGGCATTCGCGCTGGACGCAAAAAACCAGGATTAGCAGCACAACACTTAACAGCAGTTCGGGCTGCGGCGAGAATTTGTAATGCCCAACTACGGGGTGATGCTTTGGGTTCAATGCTGCTAGAATTCATCCCAGGTAGTGCTGTGCAAGCTGGAACTTATACCTTTGATGTTAGTAAAGCACAAGTTGGTGGTTCTGCGGGTGCGATCGCTCTAGTTTTACAGACAATTCTCTTACCTTTGGCACTAGCATCGGGCAATTCTCAAGTAACTCTAAAGGGTGGAACTCATGTAAATTTTAGCCCGACAGTGACGTACATTGAGCAAGTTTATTTACCGATATTGCAACGCATGGGTGTAGAAGCCCAAGTCAAGTTAGGTGCTTGGGGGTGGTTTCCCAAAGGTGGCGGAGAGGTACAGTTGCATGTAGATGGCGGTGGTAAACTCAACGGGATTAACTTGTTGGAACGGGGAAATTTACAACAGGTGCGAGGGCTAGCAGTGGTAACAGAATTGCCTTCGCATATTCCCCAACGGATGGCGAATCGTGCCGAGAATTTGTTACGGGAAGCCCATTTGAAAGTTGCTGTACACGCTTTGCGAGAAAGAGGTATAGCACCTGGGGCGGGTATTTTTTTAACTGCTGAGTATGAGAACAGCTTGACTGGCTTTGGTGGATTTGGGCGATTACGGTTATCGGCGGAGACAGTTGCAGAAATTGCTTGTCAGCAACTCCTTGAGTTTCATCACACCGGTGCAGCAGTGGATGAACACTTAGCAGATCAGTTATTATTGCCGGCTGCTTTAGCTTCACAGGAAAGTCATTACCGGGTAGCTGAGGTAACTAGACATTTGACGACGAATGCAGTCGTAATTGAACAATTTGGGTTGGCGCAGGTTAGGGTAAATGAAGCTGAGAAAATCGTGTCGGTAAAGAGTTTGACTAGATGAAATAAGGTTTATTAGTGCTTTTTGATCAAGATGTGCTTCAACTAGCAGCAAATTCAGTAAATTTTCGTTTGTATGGGGCTTTAAAAGCCAAAACTATATCTTGTTTAGGAACTCCAGCTTCTACTAATTCATTAGCTACTCCGATTTCCGTTCCATCGCGTTCGATCCAAATTTTGCCATCTTTAATTTCTACATAAATAATACAACCAAATATTCGCGTTAGCTCTTGCCAACCAATATTCATAACTTGATAGCGATGGCGCTCAGTATCAAATAACAATTTGACTTCTGTCTGACTATTTGAGCGATTTTTGGCATGAGTTTCCAGAATTTTTTGGACTATTTCTTGATAATTTAGTCTCTCCATATAACTATCTCCTCTTGCTCTGGATTAAAAACTAGTAATTTTAGTTGATATTCGCCAATAATTCTTTGAATAAACTTCCGACTAAAAAACTCATTATACTGACAATTGAGAAGGTGCGTTACATTTCATTAACGCACCCTACAAGATCAGGCGATCGCACTGAACACTTTCTTAAGAGCCTTGATTTTTGTAGTATCAATGCCACATTCAAGTTTAGAGATAGGATTTAAGCTTTTCCACTTGCCTTTACTAGCACTGAATATAACATCAGACGATTTTTCTATATCAATAGCTTCAAAGCCATCTATTTGAGATTTTGATAAATAACTCAAACGAATAAAAATTTCATCTCTTGATGCAGATTTAATACTCACAATTTTTGGTGGTGGTAGCTGCGGTAAATCATTGATTACTATATTAAAGCTTTTCCCTAAAAGCGATCGCACTTGCAGCACTAAGACTTTGCCTATATCCCCGACGACAAAATTACCCGTGGGGTATATAGCTAGATAGAAATTTGCCTCATTTCCAAGAGTGGGAATGAGGCAAAGGTGTTTAATATAAGCAAAGACAGAAAACTTTTGATAGTTTATTTAAGAGGATTTGCAATCAAACTTTTAACCTGCATGGGTTGTAACAATCAGCGACCAACCAATTTACAAGGCAATGCAAATGTAGTTGAGACTGAGTTCAGTTGTCTGTGATACTTGCTCTTTAGTTAAGTATGGAACAGAGCGTTTGAATTTACCTCTGTCACTTAGGTTAAGTCAGTTTGCGATCGCAAATATACAAGGCACTGGGAATTGAGCATTGGGTAGGAGTCTAGGAACGCCAGCAACGAGTGTAAATAGGAGATGTTTATTTATGCCGAATTCGTAATTGAATTCTTAACTACGAATTACGAATTACGAATTAATTAACTCCCCTCTTCTCTTGCCGTTCTTTGAGTTTTAGCATAATCTCTGCGTGCATCTCGCGGGTAATTGGGTAAAAATACGTTAAAACTAAACCCAATATTAAAGCGATCGCTGGTAGGGGGCCAATAAAACTACGAATTACATCTAACACAGTATTTGGTTGAATTGGCATTAGCACATCTGGCGTGGGTTTAATATATCCAGCTGTACCTAATCTTTGTAAAAGTATATAAACTGCAAATCCTAAACAGATTTTCTGGAGAAACACCATAAAACTGTAAAAAATACCCTCTCGCCTCTGTCCAGTTTTGAGTTCATCCAGTTCAATTACATCAGGTAGCATTGACCAGGGAATAAGATAGGCAGTGGAGACACCCAAACCTGCCATCATCGCAAAAATGTACATTAGGATGATTTGACCAGGTTGCAAGAAAAAAAGTCCAACTTGGGCAATAATCCAAATAGTCATTCCCATGTAGTACACAGCTTGTTTGCCAAAACGCTTACTGATGGCAGCCCAAACAAACAGCATAGACATGGCGGTTCCTTGCACCGTCAACAGCACTAGGCTAACGTGCCATTGCGGTAGCCGCATCCAACTGGTGACAAAGTAGGGAATAATGCCAGCTGACAATTGAAAACTCAACCAAGAACAAAGGTAAATCCCTACTACAAACAAGAAAGGGCGATTAGTAAAAACAATTTTGAGTTGTTGCCATAAAGGAATAGAGACTTTTTGCTCAGTTTCTGGGTGTAACTTTGCTACTGCTTGAGCGCGTTTTTTTGTTCCCCAAACACACCAATATAAAGGGAAAACAGAGACAGTTGCACAAATGCCTCCCAAAACTACATATTGTAGTTGTCTGTTATCGGGAATTAGTATAGAAATAGCTAAAAAAAGAAGTATGGCGAAAATGCTACCGCCAATAGAAAAGAAAAAGCGAAAGCTGGTTAGACTAGTGCGTTCGTCGTAGTCTTGAGTTAGTTCTGCGGTGAGCGCTGTATATGGTAAATTGACGACTGTATAGAAAGCATTAAACAAAATAGAAACAGCAGTGTAATACCAAAACAACCCCCACTGATTCACACTTTCTTGAGTGCTAAATTGCGGAACAATCCACTGCAAAAAGAAGAAAATCCCAAAAGGAATTGATCCCCAAATCATCCAAGGATACCGCCTTCCTTGACTACTTTGAGTGCGATCGCTCAATACCCCAACCATCGGATCGTTGACTGCATCCCAGACTTTACCAACCAGTTGGGTTTGTCCGGCTAAGTTGGGATCTAAACCAGCAACATCTGTGAGGAATGGTGACAAATAAGTGATCCCAATCATCGCCGCGATCGCTGTTCCCAAATCTCCAGCACCGAAAGCAATTTTAGTACTGAGGTTTAGTTTTTCATTTTTAGGCGTTCCTTGAGCGTCGCCATCAGCAGTAGAATCATTCATAAAACTTTGCACTCATAGTAAAATAAGAAATTTGTTTTCAACACTAGCTATCAATCTTATCCATCACTTCCCTAAGACTTATGCCAGACCTTTATGTTTCTTGGTCAGATTATCACCAAAAAATTGAACAACTGGCCGTTCAGATTTATCAATCAGGCTGGGAATTTAACCAAATTATCTGTCTTGCCAGAGGAGGACTACGAATCGGAGATATTCTCTCCCGTATATACCAGCAGCCGTTAGCAATTTTAGCAACCTCATCTTACAGTGGCGTCCAAAAGCAAGAAAGAAATAATTTAATTTTCTCTCGCCACTTAACGATGACTGCCGAAAAGTTAGGTTCCCGCATTCTCCTAGTGGATGATTTGGTAGACTCTGGCATCACACTCCAGCAGACTATACCTTGGCTCCAGCAAAATACTGATTTCCCCATTGAGGAAATTCGCACCGCCGTTCTTTGGTATAAAGCTTGTTCAGTTATAGCACCCAATTATTATGTTGATTATTTGGCTGACAACCCCTGGATTCATCAACCTTTTGAACACTACGAGCAGATAAATATTGCAGAATTTGCGGCTAAAGTAAATCAAATGTGTTGATTAATACTAAGGTGATTTACAAGAATAAATATACCGATGCCGTTGGTTTCGACTTCGCGGTAGTTGAGCGTAGTCGAAACTCAACCAACTGATAGATCGAGAGTTGAGCGTTCGCGTAGCGTCTCCAAGAGTTGTCGAAACTCGCCAACACAGGTATTTTCTTTGTTGGAAATCACCTAAACAAAGTTAATTTTACAGCCAAAAGTATTGGTCACTTTTGAGATTTTAGCGTTAGCGTAGCTCGCACTTCTCTACGAGACGCTCCGCGAACGGCAAGCTCAGTGACCACCGCAGGCATCGCTTCCCTAATAAGAGTCTGCTTTTCACAGAACGGGCGTTATTGGTGGGTTAAGAGTGCAGTGCAAGCGATCGCAATCATCAGCCCAAAAACGCCGCCTGGAACCCTGATTATTTCGTCAACTTCCTCAGGAAGTTAAGCATGGCTGAAACCACAGCATCCGGCGACTCAATTAAGAAGCCATGACCCCCTCCATTGAGGGCTAAAAGTTCAGTGTTGGGAATGCCTTGAGCAAGTTGCTGGGAAAACTTTAGCGGGGTGAGAATGTCTTGTTTACCAACTAGAACTAGGGTAGGACAATGAATTTTTTGAAGGCGGTCTGTTGTGTCAAAGTCAAGCATAGCTCGGCTGTGATGATAGAGTGAATGAGCCGCAGGTGGAAAAGGATATCTGATTGCAAATTCAATTAGTCCTTCGATCATCCCAGGAATCGAGTAGAACGTATCTGTAAATATCCAGGGTAATACGACTTTTTCATAAAGTTTCAAGTCTACATTTTTGCAGAGGTCGCCCCAAGTCTCAATGATACTGTTAAATAATCCATCACCCTTTGCTAATGATGAAAGTAGTATCAGACTTTCTACCTTTTCAGGATGTGCTAACACTAACTCTTGGGCTATCTGACCACCCATTGAATGACCTACTAAATGCACTTTATCGATCGCAATGCGATCGAGCAATGCTGCAACGTCATTAGCCATCTGTTTCAGACTATAGGGGGTTTCGGGAGCAGAACTTCGCCCCATACCTCGGTTGTCTAAACGAATGACTTGATACTGCGAAACCAGCGATGGCATAATCAACGACCAATAGGCATGATCGCACAGGAAGCCAGCTATTAATAGCAAAGGTTCACCCTTTCCCTTAATGTCGTAGAACAAATCAATCCCGTTAATCTGAACTTTGGGCATAGTAAATAATTTTCTTAAGCAGGGATGGACAAGGCTACACTCCTACGTCTTAAATCTCTCGTCCACAGGAATTTGATAGCCGTTGGCGAGGCGATTAGTCATGTTGGCAGTGGCTGCGATCGCCATTAGTTCCCCGAACATGGTATCATCCATACCCTTAGCCCGCGCCCCTGCTGTGTGCGAGGCGATGCAATACTCACAGCCATTCGTCGCACTCACGGCGATGTAAATTAGTTCGCGCATCAGTGGATCAATCTCACCGGGGCCAGTCATCACTTCTTTCACCGCTTGCCAAGTTCGTTGCAAGGTAGGGGGATGATTGGCTATCGCTTTCCAAAAGTTATTTATATAGTCATTCTGGCGTGTAGCGCGGATGTCGTCATATACTGCCCGGACTTCCTCGCTGGCTTCTTCGTATTCAATCAGCTTAGTCATGGAAAATTTGGGTTATTCCCTGTCCTTTTATAGATACCAAAATGTAGGATACTACGTTTTTAGCTGCGAACATTAGCGGTGATGAAATTCCACCTCTTTTTCCAGAATTTTAATATCATAGCTGCCAAAGAAATCGTGACCTAGTAAGCCGATGCTTGCTTTTGGTGCGATCGCTACCCGCAGATTATTGGCTGTTACTCCGCCTACTGCAATAGATTTTACCTGACTGGTTGGAAATTCTACTTGGCTACCATCGGCAATTTGGGCTTGCATTGTCCCTGTAGCCTGGAGTTCAAGTGTATTCGCCATCTCTTGAGTGATAATAGTTTCACTAGCACCTGTATCTACAATCATTTCAAAGGTTTTATTGTCGTTGAAGGTGACATCAATTACAGGAGTTCCCCCAAAGCGGCGTTTGATTGAGACTCGAAAAACTCTTTTGTCTGAAGCTACGGGTATATTGCTACAAAGCCTTCCCAATCTAATGGTTTTACCAGAGGAGGTTATCATGTAACATGCTCCTGGATCGTCTGCTGTTGCTCGATGAGAGAATGCTAAAAATATCAGCGTCGGTATTAGTCCGATTGCAGCTAGGTTAACGGTCGTAATCCAACGCCTCCAAGCATTCTTCATGTTATATTTTCTCCAATTTCGCTGAGTTTTTTTAATAGCTTAATTCATCATAATGGCTAAAATAATTGGTGCTTTAAATTCATCTTTTTAAGATTAAAAGCTAATTTTTAAAGTTTTCATTACAATAAATTTTAAAATAAGTGGCTTTACTTTTGTTATAATTATTGTTTATTTTAATTACACAGGTTTTTTAATTTTAAGTTGTTTAGTGATTTTTTTACTGTTAATTTAAGTGTCTCCAGAAGATTAAATTGCATTTTACTCAATACATCTTATCTACAATTACTGATTGATAAATTAAAGATTAGGTAAAGACATGATAAAACTACTTAGAGCATATTAAATCTAGCAGACTAAAAAGTTAAATAAGATACATTTATTATTCAAGGGTTTTTGCTGCATGTACAGCAGTTGCGATCGCATTTTTAACAGCGATATCTTTTTGTTCTAAGATGATATTTTCACTAACAGTACGCCCAGCTACTACAGCGCAAATAGCAGCAGCAGTAAAATTATACACTCCTGCCATTTTGAATAATGTGCCGCATTCCATTTCATAATTCAAGATATTTAATCGCCGATATTCTTCTGTAATACCATGCAGCGATCGCATTAAATTTGGATTCGCTGAATCAGTGCGTTCTTGTCCTTCGTAAAAAGTATCAACTGATGCCGTAATTCCTATGTAATGTTCAACCTTTAATTCTCGGGCGGCTTTAACTAAAGCGACTGTGAGAAAAGGATCGGCTGCGGCTGGATACTCCACAGGTGCAATATCATTTGCTGCACCTTGGCGACACAATGCTGCACTGCTAATAACAACGCTACCGACTGGTATATAAGATTGAATTGCTCCGCAAGTTCCAATACGAATAATTTGCCGGATTCCTACTTGGATTAACTCATTGACAACAATACTTAATGAAGGCGCACCCATACCACTAGTAGCTGATAAAATACTGCGACCATTTTGTAAGTATCCCACATAGCTATTGAGTCCGCGATTTTCTGATAACACGCGCACATCTAGTAAATAAGTTTGGGCAATTAGACGCGATCGCTCTGGATCGCCAGATAATAAGGCAATGCTGGGAGGTGATGAACCTAAATCGTCTTGTCCAAAGCCAATGTGATAAAAGCGTTTACCAGTCATAGAGTTGAGATTAGCGATCGCTCTAACACAATACTATGCTAGGGTGACTTTTATTTTCCTAGAGCAAATCTCCTTCTTCCCATATCTGAAGTTGTCTTTGGGCCGCAACTATGCAATTGAGATATTTGGGTGGGTACAGAAAATGATCCTAAGCTAAAGCCATCATTAGGGAACTCCAAGAAATAAATTATCCAATATTGTGGGGTGGGCGTCTCGCCCGCCCATGATTAGGGGCGGGCGAGACGCCCACCCCACAAGAATTAATTGGATATTTTTTTATTTGGAAGTCCCTTATCAGCCTTTTTATATGCTACATATATAATACAAAAAATATCACCACTCAGTTGGTGACTGTTTGTCGCTTGAACAAAAGGAAATTTTATGATTCCCCGAACAGGCACTTGAAGTAGTTTAATTTAGGGGCACAGTTAGGCTGTGTTCCTTTCAATTACCATTAGGTAGAACCAACTTCACAGATGGCATTGCTACTATTCCCAAAACAGCTTATTCGGTAAACTAAATTGGACACTCAGGAGTTTTTTGTGCCTATTTTGAGAACTCTGCAACCTGGAGATGAAGTATCGCTGGAAGCATTTCTCTTGCAACACACTGATACTTCTATGTTTTTGCGCTCTAATTGGCGAACTGCGGGACTACTTGACCAAAATGCCAGATTTCAAGGAACTTACATAGCAGCCTACACAGATGAAACTATAGTGGCAGTTGCAGCCCATTTTTGGAATGGGATGATCGTAGTCCAAGCCCCTGTATATTTGCCAGAAGTGGTGCAAGCAGTTGTGGCACAATCTGAACGTGCTATTTCTGGAATTAGTGGCCCAGCAGCACAAGTCGAAGCGACAAAAAGCATTTTGGGACTTAGCAACCGACCAACTCAACTTGATGAGTCTGAGATATTGTTTTCTCTAGCATTACGAGACTTGCAAATACCTGAAGCTTTAGCATCGGCAAAAGTGCAGTGTCGTTTGCCACATCCAGAGGAGTTGGAATTACTCACTCAATGGTGCGCTGCTTATAGTGTGGAAACTTTAGGACAAAGAGATACTCAGAGTTTAACAACAGCTAGCCGTAGCATAATTGAAGCTCGTCAAGCTATGGCAATGCATTGGGTTTTGGTAGCAGAAGATACCCCAGTTTCTTACTCTGCTTTCAATGCCAGCTTACCTGATATTGTGCAAATTGGTGGAGTGTGGACACCGCCAGCCCTGCGGGGTAAAGGCTACGCCAAAAGTGTAGTCGCAGGCTCATTGTTAGATGCGCGATCGCTCTTAGTAAAACGTGCCATCCTGTTTACAGGTGATAATAACCAAGCAGCCCAAGCAGTTTATCAAGGAATTGGCTTTTTGCCTACTGGCGAGAAGTATGGCTTAGTCTTATTTGAAGAGACTCAGGCTTGAGAAATATTGGGTTCAACGTTGGAGGCGCAACATCTTAAGCCCTTGCTATCCATTTATATTTCCCTTTTTCTGGATTTGCTGGAATTGATTTTATAGTAAGTAGTGAATTGATAGTAATACTTTAACTATGAACCAGTATCGTTTCAAACAGTCATTCTCTGCTGAACCCAGCATAAGCGATAAGCTTTTTGACTTAATGGAAGCCACATTTCCCGGACTCAGCAGTTTAGCAGAATGTGCAAGAAAACTAGGCGCATCCTGGGAAACAGCTTCGACTCCGTTTATTCGCTTTCATGATGATATAGCTATTACCCATGTGGGAGTGTTAGAAATTCCCATGCAAATTATGGGACAAAAGCTCACTGTCGGCGGAGTTCATGGAGTAGCTACCCGTGCAGAATTTCGTAGGAGAGGATATTACCGCGAAGTAATGGAAGAAGTGCTGGAATATTGCGATACCCTTTACGAAACCCTGGTACTAACGACACCACAACCAGAGTTTTACTTACCTTTTGGCTTTCGTATTGTCGAAGAACATATCTTCAAAGTTAAGTGTAACTCCACAGGTAGCACTGATAGCTTCAGAATACTGGATTTTACAGATACCAAAGATTACACATTGTTACACAGACTTTTGGAAACACGCGCCCCTGTCTCTAATATAGTTGGCGTAGTCAAGGAAAAACCTGTGTTCTTTGTCAATGAAGGAAGTCGTACCTTATACTATGCAGAAGATTTAGATTTAATCGCCTGTCTGGAGATAGAAGATACCCGACTTCATCTTTTTGATCTAGTTACAACGCAGATATGCTCTTTGAAGAATATTATTGCTAAAATACCCCAACCCATTGAAGAAGTAGTGATTTACTTTAGTCCAGAACTTTTGGATGTCAAAGATGTGCAAGCATTCGTCCATGCATTTGACGAAACTGTGCTGATGGTTCGTGGTAAATTTGCAGCCGAGGGCGAAAAATTTATGTTGCCGCGTTCTGCAAGGTGTTGAGTTACTTAAAAACAATTGAATCATAATATAACTGAGAGTTTCATCATCAGGACTAGCTTTATGATGTATCAAACTGACCCGCCGCGATCGCCAAAAGATGTATTGCCAACCATGTATGATCTTCCCAGTGAAGATCCACAGGAGCCTGGTTTGCCCGATCAGTTTCATTTATTGCAACCTCGTCTGTTAGACGAAACCTTTCGTCCACCGAATTATCCAAGCGACGAGATATTTGTTGCTAGCGATCTGAATCTTTATTATGACCCGCGTCATCCACTGTGGCATAAGCGACCAGATTGGTTTGCCGTTTTAGGTGTTTCCCGCCTCTACGAACAACGGGATTTACGCTTAAGTTATGTCGTTTGGCAAGAGGGAGTTTATCCTTTTATTGTGGTTGAATTGCTGTCTCCTGGTACTGAAAAGGAAGACTTGGGGCAGACATTGCGGGATATCAAGCAACCACCAGGAAAATGGGAAGTATATGAGCAGATTCTGCGTGTTCCTTATTATGCAGTATTTGATCGCTACAAATATGAGTTAAGGGTATTTAAGTTAGACGGTGGTCGTTATGCTGAGATAACACTGTCAGAATCACGCTTTTGGATACCAGAACTAGAATTAGGCTTGGGTGTGTGGCACGGACGCTATCAAGATGTAGAACAGCCCTGGTTACGCTGGTATGATTGGACAGGCTGCTGGGTATTAACTTCTACAGAACAAGAAAGACAACGGGCTGAACAAGAAAAACAACGGGCTGAACAAGAAAAACAACGGGCTGAACAAGAAAAACAACGGGCTGAACGGTTGATTGCACAATTGCGATCGCTCGGCGTTGAACCCGATGTAGATTAGACATAGGAGTGAAAATTAAATATGCATTATCCAGAACTCTTGTAGAGACGTAGCAGTGCTACGTCTCTACAATCATTTTTGGAGATGTCTATTAGTTTTTTTAGAAATTTTCACTTAATTTCCCATAAGTTTGCTCTTTTGTGAATAGTCTGTATAGCCTTGAATATTTTCTGGTTCAAATTGACGCAGTACGCGTGTAGCTTCGCGTATTAAATCCTCATTTCCGGTAACTGCAATTAAGTATTTGCCAGCATTCAGACGGTTACGATAAGGTAAAGCATCGCCACTACTAGCTGTTAACCTGACACTTCGACCGATTAAACCAGCGCCCAAAGCACCGCCTATACCTCCTAAGATCCCAGCAAGAAATTCATTGCCAAATCGAGCAAACTGGGGAAATATTTCAACTTCTGTGAAATGGTTGAAGGCATAACCTGCAACAAATCCAAAAATTACAAGCCCCCCAAAGAGCCGATTTGATTGTTTGCGGGCTTGCTTGTCAGGATCAATTAGTCCAAATTCATCAGCGCTTAAATAACCATCGCCCAAAATATTGACTTGTGAAGTTGGCAAGCCTGCTTTTTCCAGAGCAGAGTAGGCCGCTTCGGCTTGTATTCGATCTGGTAAAACTGCAACAAGGTAATTCATAAGACCCCACTTAATAAAGTTTTTTTGTGCAGCAATAAAACTGCTCAATACAATACTCTACTCTTCTTGAGCGTTGTTAAATGCAGCCCGAAAAATTTCTTGGGCGTGCTTGGGTAAGGCATAAATTTAGTTTCCTTACTTAATGAATGATAAGCTGATGCGCGTCTAAACTATATAAACACGATGTTGTTGACTGTTGACTGTTGACTGTTGACTGTTGACTGTTGACTGTTGATTGTTGACTGTTGACTGTTGACTGTTGATTGTTGATTGTTGATTGTTGATTGTTGATTGTTGATTGTTGACTGTTGATTGTTGATTGTTGATTGTTGATTGTTGACTGTTGACTGTTGACGGGTTTTCAGTCATCCGTCATCAGTCATCCGTCATCCATCATCCGTCATCCGTCATCCGTCATCCGTCATCCGTCATCCGTCATCCGTCATCCGTCATCCGTCATCCGTCATCCGTCATCAGTCCCCAGTCTCACGTTTGCACTTGGCTTTGAGGTGGAAAACCATGCTGGATTCTGCCTTCATCGCCATCAAATTTCATGGAGGTTTTGAAGAGTTCAAAACGCCCATCAGTTGCATATTGGACGCAACGATCGCGCAACGCTTGCATTTCTTTTGCCTGCATCGGTTGAAAACCACGGGCGATGTCTACGACGGGCTACGCCTATGCTAAATTTTGCAAACCTTCGTCATCAAAAAAGCCTTGTCTCGTCGCCCTTGCAACGCCTCTCCCATCCACTCTTCACTCCGATGCTGGTTATACTCCCAAGCGTTATCCATGAAAGTGATGCCATTGTCAATAGCTTCGTGGGTGATGCGAATTGCTTCTTCCTTGCTCTTTGCTTGCCCTAAAGTTGCACCTCCAAGTGCGATCGCTGACACTTTACCCCCTGTTTTTCCCAGTGGACGGAGAGGAATTTCACCAGTGTTTATAACCTCAGCTTCACATTGCATGAGTCGGAATAGTAATAAAAACATAAATCCTTGAATTATGCATAAAAAAGAAGTTTAAAAACCTTGAATTACTAGATTTAATTTCAGAATATTGAAGTGGAGTTAAGCAGTATACTAATTTTGATCGCTGATACAAGCAAGTCCTGCCGGGTGGTAAAGTTAGACAACGCCATTTCAACTATTTGATTCAGCCGCAAGGGATTGTATGACCTCAAAAACGGCGGGCGCTGCGCTTATGAAACAGGGTAAAAATAAATTTAACACAGGAGTTAAATGGTTAGCCTGGTCAGGAGTTTTGGCTTCGGTTAGCGCCGGGGGCTGGCTAGTTTATGTCCATCAAAATCGACCAGCAGAGTTGGCACAGCAGCCTGTTGTCACCGTAGAACGCGGCAACATTGAAACCTCAATCAATGAGAGTGGCATCCTTGAACTGCGTGGTCAACAGACTCTTAAATCTCCAGCAGAAGGCGCAGTCGATCGCGTGCTAGTACGGCTTGGCGATCGGGTAAAATCTGGTCAGCCACTGATTATTCTGCGTAACCCCGACCGACAAACTATCCTCAGCAACCAGCAGTTGCAGATTGAAAAACAGCAACTTACTCTGGCAAGTAACCGCCAGAAAGTTGTTGAAGCCGACGAAAAGCTAAAAGCAGCTAAACGGGAAAGCCAGACAAATAAGCAATTCCAGATTCAAAAACAGGAACTTACCCTAGAAAGTAATCGCCAAAAATTTGTCGAAGCTGAGGAAGACCTAAAAGCCGAGGAAAGGAAACTCCAGGAGCTTGAGGCTCTCGATAAAAGGGGCTTCATTGCCAAAAATGAACTTCGCACACAGGAGGAACAGGTTCGCCGCGCCAAATCTGCCGCAGGGCAGGCTCAGTTAACCGTTAACACCGATATCATCGAACTTCAGAACCTTCAGATAGAGCTACAAAATACCCAACAGCAAACGCAGAACAAAATTATGGAGGCTCAATCTGCGTTGCGGGAGGCTCAGTTAGCTGTCAACACTGATATCCGTGAACTCCAGCGCCTTCAGCTTGAACTTCAAAAAATCCAGCAGCAACTCCAGAATAATCTCTTGACTGCGCCTATTAATGGTAAAGTTCTCGACATCAAAGTTAAGGATGGGGAAGGAGTTCAGGTGCGTACTGATATGCTCACCTTGGGCGACCCCACCCAAGAACTGGTGTCGCTCCAGCTTTCCACCCTAAATGCGGCTAAAGTCCGAGTCAACCAATTAGCCCGCATCAGCGTTATCGGCCCTAATGCTCAGTCATTTCAGGGAAGGGTGCAGAGCTTGTCTCCTATAGCAACCACTTCTTCTGGGAACGAGAGCCAAAGCAGTAACCAACAATCGGGGCAAGCAACGGTATCTGCAAAAGTGCGACTTAATACCCCTTCTGGCAAGCTGATTCCAGGCAGCCAGGTAAATGTCGAGATTATTTTACAACAACGGCAGAATGTGGTGGTTTTGGACACGGAAGCGATCGTCCGCTCTGAAGAAAAGCCCTATGTATTGGTGCGGGATAAACAAGGTAAGGCTCAGAAAAAAAACATCACTTTAGGGCTAGAGGGGTTGACTAATGTGGAGGTAACTTCTGGTCTGCGCCCTGGCGATCAAGTGGTGCTGCCCGCAGCTGATTCTAAATCGGAACCAGGAACGCCAAGCGTTCCCGAAGACAATTCGACTGAAACTAAAAGCGAATAGCAATGAGTCTCAAATCTTTTGACCTACTAGCTCTTACTTGCCGCTCTCTGAGTGGCAATGCTCTGCGTTCCACCCTAACCACCTTGGGCGTTTTTATGGGTGTAGCTGCGGTAACAGCGACGCTTCAGGTCGGCAGCATCAGTAGGGCAGTGATTGCCCGTCAAATGGCAGAGCGAGATGCCCCTCAGGTCATAATATTCCCAGAGTCCCAACTTCTTCGGCTAGAAGACATGAAATTCTTGCAAAAACGGCTCTTGGGCTTGCAAGCAATCAGTGCCTCCAGTTCCCCAACTTCTTCTCAAACATTTTTTCAAGATCAGGAAGCAAAGAATCCTTTGATGTTGGGTGTTTCCCAAAACTTCTTGCTCACATCCGGTAAGCAATTAGTCAAGGGACGCTTCTTCACAAAAGCAGATTTTGCCAGCTATCGACCTGTGGTGGTAATTGATCAATTTCTGGCGGACAAACTTTTCAAAGGTCAAAAGCCAACGGGTAAGCGCATTTATGCCGATCGCAGACCCTATATCGTCGTGGGGGTGGTAAACACTAATCCCGGTAACAACGAGACGCCTGAAGGTGAGCTACTGATACCGATGTCGCTTTTCAACGCTTTAATGGGTAGCCAGGATATTGGAACTATTTGGATGCGCCCCCACAAACTCGAAGACCTGAAAAACTTGGAAGAACAGACAAGAAAACTGTTGGAGCAGCGCTTTCCAAGTCAAAAATTTTATGTTGCTAACAATGTTGAAGACATCCTGGAGCAACAAAAAACTCTTGAATCCGTTTCAATGGCACTGGCAGCAGTGGGAGTAATCTCTCTATTGGTGGGTGGTGTCGGCATTGCCAATATTACCATCGCCACCGTAGCGGAGCGGACTGCCGAAATTGGTCTGAAGCTAGCGATCGGGGCAACAAAGCAGGACATCATGTTGCAGTTCATTCTCGAAGCGGCGGTTTTGAGTTTGTTAGGGGGAACTGTGGCGCTGATGACAGTGCATGGGTTGACGTTGGTGGTTGTCGGTACTTTTGATTTGCCGTACCAATTTGAAAGCAGTACAGCCGCTTTGTCTTTAGGATCGGCGCTGCTGGTGGGGGTGGGCGCTGGTTTTCTCCCGGCTTTACGAGCTAGCCAGCTAAATCCTGTTACAGCTTTGCGTAGCACGTAGTGTTTGCCGCACGTGAATTACCCCACCTGATTTTAAAATTCAGGTGGGGTAGTTCATTTAGGGACTTCCAAGTAAAAAAATATTCCATTGCTATTGTTCACTATTGACCGTTGACGGTTCACGAGTTTTCAGTCAACAGTCAACAGTCAACAGTCAACGACTTGAATGTGGAATAATTTATTTTTTTGAGTTCCCTTACTCAAAAGGTTCGGGCAGCAAAACTGCCTCTAATTGCATCCTACTTACTACCTATGAATACCTCAAGTTTCCATTAATATTGTCGATTCCCCGAATCAGAATTGATGTTGAGTTTAATCTGCCATTTCTTGTACGACAATTTGCTCTTAGAGTAGCTCCAGAAACACGAATGTTCTGACAAGAAGCTGCATAACTACTAGCGGCTGTGGGACTACTACCATACCTCAAATTTCCATTAATATTGTCAATTCCTCTAATCAGAATTGATGTTCGGTTGAATGTGCCATTTCTTCTACGACAGTTTGCTGTTAGGGTGGCTCCAGTAACACCAATGTTCCGACAAGAATTTTGATAAGTACTAGGAGAGGATGGCCCTGCAAAAGCAGCATCAATAGGAACTGTAGCCAACATCGCACTACAAACTGCAAGAGTCATTAAACGTGGTGACTGACTTAGCTTTGTGAGATAAGACATGAGTATTCTCCTTTGATAAATTGAGTTTTATTGCCATCAATGCCTTCCCAAAAAATAGAGGTAGTCTAGCTTTTGCCGAAATAGCCCAAGATAAGAGCGTGGTTAACTGTTAGGCAAAACGTAAAGCCCTAGTCCAAACAGACACGATACTATAAATTCCTTCTACAAGAACCACATAGGATTTTATACGCTTGTTTTCGCTATAAGGCAAAAACAAGCGTGTAAAATCTTAGGTTTTATCTAGGCCAATACTCTTAAATTGGCGAAGGTATTAATTGCTATGAATTACCTTTGTATTTTAACTCACAAAGGACAATAGGAAAATATAACTACCAGCAGTTGTTTTTTTAGCCTGGTGGTATTACTTGCCTATTTTTGGTGCAGGAATTTCAAAAAAGAAAGTAAATCCAAACTCTGACAAAAGTTTGGGGTTTGCTCACAGTTCAGTTAGCCATAAAAACCTTAACTGCGTAGGTTGGGGAGCCACTGCGTTGGACGGGTTCCCCGGCTTGTTCGCGCTGCGTCTCCCCTTGGGAGAAGCAAGTGGCGTTTGAGAAACGAAACCCAACAATTAACGCTATAGCGTTATTCTCCTAGTACTAATAACAAAATAATGGCGGTGCTGTGCCGAGTGCTGGAGGAAGCATAGAAGCTGGGGCAGATAGATGTCCTCTGTAATTGGAAGCATAACTTTTCCGCTAGCGAAAGCTTATGCTTCCAATTACAATTCACCAACGCCTAGATTTTTATAAACCTCATCAGCATTTTCGCAATTCGCTCACTTTAGGTGCGGGAGGGAACCCGATTCCCCGTGTCTCTGTGAACGAACCACCAGGCGGAATGCTTCGGCAAGAACCATCTGCTGCAAAAGCCCATATCATACGAAAACGTTGTGTTCCACTGCAACGATTCGTAGCTGTGGCTACTATTTTATCAGGAGCCCGTGATATTACCTGTTTCGACTGTGTAAGGTTAACACAAGATGGCGCCGTTGCAGCTTGTGCATTATTTGGCCACGATGCAACAGCAAAAAGAACAGCAGGAATCAGCGTTATCAGCCTCTTTGATTGACTTGTATTTGCGATTGACATGATCTTCTGTAGGTTTAGTTATAGTTTTTTCACCTAGTTTTCTTAAGTAAAACTAAGCCGTCAATGCTTAATCTACTTAATTCAATTTTTATATCAATCAATATAGAAAATCAAGGCAATACAGCTTGTTTTTAAAACATAACTATAGTAATTATGTTTTTATTGTGTTAACTTTTGAAACGTCCAAAAGCAGTTTTAATGCTGAATAGTAATAATAAGTTTTTATAAGATTGCAACATATCAGAATTCCCCCAGACCTTTAAAAAAGAGGGACTGGGGGTATCATATTTGGGAAATATTTGGAGAAATGGTATAAAATTCCTCCGGCTTCCTGCTTTCCTTAAAACTTGGTTGTTAATAATTCTATAATCTTTTGCGCTCAAAACTAAAGCACTTTTGTTTCCGAAAGTTACACAAAAAGTAAAGTAAGCAGTTTAGGGTAAAATCAAGACTAGTATTCAGACAGCAGCAATGGGTTTTACTAAACGTAAACTACTACCCGATGCAACTTACAAATCTGACAACGCCAACCTGACAGTGGCGGCGGTGTCTAAAGATTTGATAGCGAGTTACGGCTCAATTACCTCACCACGCCTACGGCATTCCTCTATGAGCATAAGGAGAGGAGATAAAGGCGAGGTGTGAGTCATGAAGGCAACGTGCGATCGCTTTATCTAAACAACGCCAAAAATCAATCTCAATCTAAATTAGGCGAGCAGAACAATCTACTAAATTAATCTCATCATGCAGAAGCTACCTAACCAAGATTCTCAACCTCAAAACCAACTTTATCTATCTTTGCGATCGCTCAACTTATTCTTACTTAATGCGGTCGTTGTTTCAACTGTTATTCTGGGTACAACTCGTATTCTCACCCAGATTTTTAAGTCCCCGAAGATATTCACACCTGCTGTTGGCGTTGAGACAGCAGTCAAACCGCCAATCGTTAGCGAAGGCAATCAGCCAATTAGTAACGACAGGAAAACGCGATCGCATCCAACAGACCAAGAACGCCAACAGCCAACAAACAGCGCAAAACCTACACTTGACGCTTCAAAAATGCACAACACACTTGTAGCTAATTTGCAACCTCAGAATCAAAATAACCAGCAGCTTCTTAACAACCAGACGCGATGGTCGAAGACCCGCCTTCGGCGATCGCTCTTAACCTTCAACTTAATAAATGATAAGCAGCCGCCGCCGGACTTGGTTAGAGCGCCATCTCAAAGCGTCTCCAAAGAAGAATCACCGATCAACTTTCAGTTAACCACTGATACGCAAGGAGAGCAAACCCAAGCAGCAGCGCTAATTTCTCAGAATCAATTTCCAAAAGTCGAAAAAAAGGCTGAAAATAGTCTCAAACAAAATCAACAGGAATCATTACAGAATGCTGGTACAGTTGCACTGAAGCTTTCTGATATTGTCGTTTTGGCTTTGCAAAACAATAGAACGATTAAAAACTCATATCTCGAAAGGATAGCTCAAAGACAAGACCTGGCAGTGGCAGAAGATAAATTTGCTCCTGATTTTACACCCTCCCTTTCAATGTCGGTAGCATCATCCGAGTCTAGTGCAACCACAACTACTAATGAAGCCGGTCTTGAGGCAAAAATGAAGATTCCCACCGGGGGAGAACTGAGTTTTGGCTTCGCAGGTAACGCTCTAACGCCAAAGATAAGTTTTAACCAACCTCTATTGAGAGGAGCTGGAGTCGATGTAAACAGAGCTTCAATTAAGACTGCTCGACTCACAGAAAAAAGCAATGTCCTGGGTTTAAAATCGACATTGACCAATACTATTACGGATGCTATTTTGGCATACCGAAATTTACTCCGCGCTCAGGAACAATTGAAAATCGAACAGCTTTCTCTGAAAAGCGCTCAAGAAATTCTGGAAATTAACCAAGCTCTGATTGCTGCGGGTAGGTTAGCACCAGTTGAAATTATCCAAAGCCAGACAGCGATCGCTAACCGACAAGTCAGCTTGGTGGCTGCTCAAAATAGTCTTCAGTCAACAAAGTTAGCTTTACTTCAGGTTCTCGATATCGATCAAAATACTAATATTGTGGCAGCAGAAGTTCCCAAGGCGTCACCCGTTACTTTAGACCAAAACAAAATAAAGCAATTAGCGCTCTTAAATCAGCCGGAATATTTGCAGGCACAGTTAAACCAAGATATAGCTAAACTTAACCTGTTAGAGGCAGAAAATAACAGACGTTGGGACTTAGGTTTAAATATCAGTTATGACAATGCAGGAAACAATGCAACACCAGACGTTAGAGCCGGGCTAATTTTTAGCAAAACATTAGGCGATCTGACAGTCGAACAAACATTTCAGCGCAGTCGAGTCAACCTACTGCAAACAGAAAACAATTTGAACGAGCAGCGTGAAAGTTTAGATATTCAGGTAACAGACGGAATTAGAGATGTTAATTTGAGTTTTAAGCAGGTCGAACTTGCAGGGCAAGCCAGGGAGTCTTCTGAACGACAACTAGAGATAGAAAGAGAAAAACAGAGATTAGGCAGGGGATCTGGAGTCTTCGAGATTGTCAGTCTAGAAAATAGTTTGGTAGAGGCAAGAAATGCAGAACTTAATGCAACTATTGAATATCTCAATGCTTTGACAAACCTTGATAAAACTGTAGGAACCACATTAAACACTTGGCAAATAACAATTGAGAGGAATCAAAATTGATTTTTCTATGGATGCAACCACTTCCAATACTAGGGGAAACGCATCTTATTTATTTACTATTGAAGAAGAATTCAAAAAGCAGAATTCAGGAGCGGAGCCGGAGACTCCGAAACGGGTGCATCCCAGTTTTTATTATTCGATGAAATAATAAAATAAAACAAGTCATTGCGAGGAACGAAGCAATCCCAGCCATTGCGATTGCTTCGTCGTTCCTCCTCTCTACGAGACGCACTCGCGTTCGCAATGACGGAAGATTGTTAGATTTTGAAAAAGTGGGATGCTCCCACTCCCCACTCCCTCTCTACACAAATAATTTCAAAAATCAAAGCGGACTGCTATATAAGTAAATTTCGTTACTTTTGCCTTACTAAAGTTTGTGAATTCTGAACTATATAATTGCTCAACTTAAGTATTAAATAAAATTATTACCAATACTCTAGGAAAAGCAAAGACGTGAACCGTTTCAAAAAGCTATCCTCAATTGTGTTCCTGCTATTAGCCTTCATTTATCCACCTACTTTGGCTGAAGCCAAGGATAATACTCTAAATAATGTTCTCAATGAACCAAGTCTTGACGCCCAGATAAAATTAGTTGGAGAGCAAAGTGAAGAGCTTTTGTTAGCTCATCGACGGACTCGACGACGTTATCATAGACGCCAACGGACTGGGCAATATAATTATCAACGCCAGCAGAATCGACGACATTATTACAGACGACGCTATCGCTCTGTACGTTATCACGGACAACCATATCGTCATGGAGAATGGGAACTTGTGCGTGATCGTCATGGACGATTAATATATGATTGGCAGCGTTAATAGTAAAGTTCACACCCAATTTTCCCAGAGAATCTTTATGCGTAAATCCTAATGTAGGCGTGAGCATCTCAACTTTGACGCACTTTTATTTACCTAGACCTAGTGTAATTTTAAACTAGAAGGTTTTCATCGCCAGAATCTTCAAAGCTACTGCTTCAGGGACGGGCATCACTGATAACCGATTTCCTTGTCTGACCAACATTAACTCTTCGGCGCTAAACTCTTCTTTAAGTATTGATAGCAAGATGGGGTTAGAAAAAGCCTCAACAAATTTCACTACAACTGTTTGCCACCGAGGGGATTCGGAACTCGATTTCGGGTCGTAGTATTTACTTTCTGGCTCAAACTGGGTCGGGTCAACAATATCTTTTTTTACTACACGCATTAACCCAGCAATACCGGGAGGATTAGTGCTGGAGTGATAGAAAAAAGCTAAGTCTCCTTCATGCATTTGGCGCAAAAAGTTGCGAGCTTGATAATTGCGAACACCGTCCCAGATAGTCTCGTTCTGCTGTTGAAGGTCAGCAATGCTATAGGCTTCTGGTTCTGATTTCATTAGCCAATAATTCATCTACACAAATTATCTATATACAAAAGTATTTTAATTTTGAGCAGGTAAGTAAGTTCGTAGTAAGGACTTTAGTCCTTATTTTCTAAGCACGCTTTGTGCTTACTACAAACCCTCTTGCACTAGCTTAGACATTGTACTAGGGACTTCCAAGAAATAGTTGTATATTTTTTTATTTGGAAGTCCCCTAGTGAATATTTGACTTAACTACGGTAAGCTATAACGGCATAAAACGGATCTCCTCCAGCTGCACCCAACCACTGTAAAAAATTCGGTAATGTTGATTTATTAGCTATAACTTCTGCGGTTGTAAATCCTGGAACTGAGGCGAAATACTCTTTGACTAATTCCACTCGCTGTGCTTCTGAAGCTTCTCGCCAAGCTTGAATCGCTTTTTCAAAAAACATCCGGTTGGAAAAGCTGATAATTGCGACACCACCGGGTTTCAAGATGCGGTAAATTTCAGAAAATACTGCTTCTGGATATTGCACATACTGCACAGATACGCAATTGAGAACAGCATCAAAATCTTCATCTGGTAAAGGTAGCTGCGGATTTTCGTTAAGATTTTGCACAAAGTAATGATTTAAACGGGGATTTCGTGCTAGTTCCTCACCGTTGAGTCCGTGTCCTTCCACATGGGCAAACTGCATTTCTTCTGGTAGATGAGACACCCAGCTGCTCATCATATCAAAAATGCGGGTGTTGGGTTTGAGGCGATCGCGATATAAATCTGTTAGCTGTTGAATAAATCCTTCATCGACATGGGTAACAAAGCGGGGATAAGCATAGAACAGCTTATCGTCTGTGTCGTCTAATTTCAGGCGTTGATTCGGTTTTAACTGCATAAATCTCTGCTTTAGAGGGCTTTTTCCGAAAATTACTGCAATTTCAGATATTTTTTAACAAACACTATGTAACATATTTTAATAACAGTAGGGCACATAAACGAGTCTAAATAGCAGCATTCAATTTTTATCAATTCAATGTTATATAAACTACAATTCTTGCAGTATATTAGACGACTCCGCTTAGTAGCATTATTACCCTATTTAAGTTTGTTAGTTTGGATACTGCCCTTATTATTATTTACTTCTGGGCACAATAGCCTGATGGCACATGATGAAGCACTTTACGCATCGCGTGCCCGTCTAATGTTTGATTCTGGTAATTGGATAACTCCTTGGGAAACAGCACATCATAAAACCCCTGGCCCTTATTGGATAATTGCCAGTTTCTACAAGCTGTTTGGGATGAGTGATACTAGTGCGCGTATTCCTAGTATGATTGCTAGCATTTTTAGCTTATGGCTGGTGTATGAAATCGGCAAAATTATGCTAGGCAAAAAATTAGCTTGGCTTGCTGCTGCAATTTTAAGTGTGGAATTTCTCTGGCTGCAATACTCTCGCTTAAGTACACCTGATCTGCCGATGATTTTCTTGGTACTTTTAGCTATTTGGTCTTTAATCAAAACGGAATTACATCCTAAATATCGCTATTTTTGGAGTTTTATAGCTGGTTTAAGTTTAGGTTTAGGCTTCTTAGTCAGAAGCTTTATGATTTTTTTGCCAATCGTAGCTTTACTCCCTTATTTAATTTGGGAACATCGCCGTCATCATCATCTTACTAACCCATTTTTGTATTTAGGCTTTTTTGTCGGTTTAATCCCTACCTGCATTTGGCTGTGGTTAAGCTGGCTGCACTACGGAAATCAAAGTTTTGACGAGTTGCTCAAGTTTGTTGTGCAACTAGGTTCTGAAAATAATTATAGAAATGATCGGCTGTTTTATTTATGGAATATTCTTTTAAAAGCATTTCCTTGGGCTTTTTTTGGACTTTTAGGTTTGTTTTTGACTGTCCGTCGTCCGATTGCTCGTTATCAGTTAATATTAGTTGGCTTTCCAATTGTCCTATTTTGTGAACTTAGTCTTTTTAGCACTCGTCTCCCTCACTATAGTCTTTGCCTTTATCCATTTATAGCTTTGTTTGCATCTGTGGGTTTAAACTGGTTAGGTAGTATTTACCAGACAGGAATTTCCCCCCAATTACCTCTTCAAAAAGGTAAAATAAATATATTAAGCCTTTTTGCAAAGAAGAATCTTCCTCGAAATATCAGTTATGGCTTTGGTGGGTTCGGTGTTTTACTTGTAATAACGAGTATTGGTGTTCTTCGTTGGGGTAGTTCTGATATCCGCAACTATGCAACTATTGCCTTAGTTTTGGGCTTGGGTTGGTTAATTTTACCTGTGGTGTGGATTAGTCGTTACCACTTTGGCAAAAAGTTTCTCACAGCCCGTTATTGGATTGCAGGTTGGTTAATTCCCTGTTGGCTGGCTTTGGCGACGACTGGTAGCATAGGTCTATTAAGTGACTATAACCCTGTTTTAAGAAGTTTTTTACAACAAAGCGCGATCGCCTCAATTCTCCAATCTCATCCTACCTACTATGTGCAAATAGACCAGAAAACCCAAGTAATGTTTGAGTTCTATCTTTCTACTCATGCCCAACAAGTAGCCTCTATTTCCCAAATACCACCTTTGAGCTATGCTTGGATCTATGCTGATCAGTCCCCTAAATTATCTCGACCTCACCGCATTATCGGCACTGTTAAAGAGTACCAGTTGATTCAAGTTCTTCCCTAAGACAGATGCCAAGCAACTATTGCTAAAAAAGACTAGTCTAGTTATAATAATAGTACGCATACTAAGTATTTTGCTAAATGGTTTCTACATCTAATCATTCCCCAGCTTTAGATTCGTGGCAGCAAAATCTGGCACCATACAATTTGGGTTACAGAATCAAATTAGTCTCACAACTACTCGGACGCAAGTTTACAGATAGGCTAGAACCCTTTGGACTTACGCCATTTCACTGGCTGGTGTTGTGCTGTTTGTGGCAAGAAGATGGTTTACCTACTTCTAGTATTGGGGACAAACTCAAACAAGTGGGGGGGACTTTAACAGGCGTACTAGATCGGATGGAAGAACGCGGCTTGGTGCGTCGAGAACGCGACATTCACGATCGCCGCATTTGGCGAATCTGGCTCACGGATGCAGGTAGGGAATTAGAAACTGTTTTACCCCCAATCGCCGCAGCCGTGCGTGATGAAGCGATGGACGGTATTTCCTTTGCTGACCGAGAAATATTTTCCCAAATCTTGAATCGGGCGATCGCTAACCTCTCCTAAAGATAATGCCATAATCACCCGGCCGGGGGAGGTGCTGTAAAGAATTGTTTTGAGATAATAATACGCATACTAAGGAAATAAGAATTTTTTTCAGAAAATACTACGCATTCTAAATAAAAGACTATCAATCAAATTATTGAACGAACAAAGAGTTAAGAATCATGACCAGTAATACTTTTAACGGACACAACCAAAACAAAACCCCATTTATCGGAAAACAATTGATTCCTGATTCCGAGACTTTAGAAACTGTGACAGCAGAAGCAACTGTTGTAACACCTGAGATAGAGAAAGAAAAAGAAGTTCCACCGAAGCGCAAAAGACCGACTGGTTTAATATTGGCAGCATTAGGTGTGAGTGCGATCGCCGCAGGTGGTTTTGGTTATAACTATTGGCAATACGCCTCCACCCACCAAGAAACCGACAACGCCACTGTTGCTGGAAACATTCACCAAGTTAGTAGCCGCATTCCCGGAACTATAAGTGAAGTACTTGTGAATGATAACCAACTGGTGCAACCGGGACAATTGTTAGTGAAGTTAGATCCACGGGACTATGAAAGCAAGGTACAACAAGCAGCAGCAGCCCTAGAAAATGCTCGTGGACAGGCGCAAGCCGCCCAAGCAAATATTGCTCTAAGTTCAGAAACTACCACTGGTAAGACAACTCAAGCGCAGGGAGATGTTAGCGGTGCGGTAGCAGCAATTTCCACAGCCCAAGCAGCAGTCCAAGAAGCCCAAGCTGGGATACCAGCAGCGCAAGCCCAAGTTAGACTAGCCGAAGCAGGGATTCCCGCCGCCCAAGCGCAGGTAGCGCAAACAAATGCGAACTTGGAAAAAGCCCAAGCAGATTACAATCGCTACAACCAGTTGTATAAATCAGGTGCGATCGCTCGTCAGCAGTTAGATACAGCCAAGGCAGCTTATGATGTGGCTACGGCACAGAAAAACGCCGCTATTCAGGGAGTAGAACAAGCCCAAGCTAAGTTAGCGTCTGCGAGAGTTGGTGTCGCCCAAGCCCAGTCTCAACTAGCACAGGCGCAAGAAAATGTAGTCAACGCCCAAGCTAAATTGGCAGCATCTAGGGGAGGATTGCAACAAGCTACCGCAGGCGGACAAGATACCACAGTAAAACGTAGCCAATACGAAGCGGCAAAAGCAGCGATCGCGCAATCGGAAGCATCGCTAAAAGATGCACAATTGCAACTATCTTACGCCAACGTTACCGCCCCCAGTGCCGGACGAGTAGGTAGGAAAAACGCCGAAGTTGGCAATAGAGTCCAATCGGGAACACCATTAATGGCGATCGTGGATAACCAGTATTGGGTAATTGCGAACTTCAAAGAAACTCAATTAGAAAAGATGCGCCCAGGAGAGCCAGTAGAAATTAAGCTCGATAGTTTCCCTCATCACACCTTTGTTGGTCGTGTTGACAGTATTTCCCCAGCTTCCGGCGCTCAGTTTGCCTTATTACCACCGGATAACGCTACAGGTAACTTTACCAAAGTTGTGCAACGCATCCCAGTAAAAGTAGTTTTTGACCAAAAGAGCATTCAAGGATACGAATCGCGGATTACTCCGGGGATGTCTGCGGAAGTTGCGGTGGAAGTCAAGTAATATCATGTCCACTAAATTACTCATAATAAAAGAACCCCACCCCCTCCCGAAAAGCGAGGCTATGGTGTACACAAAACTCGAATTACCCCCCTTATAAAGCAATACAGTTCAATTAAGCAATTTTTTCCTTCTCTTTCTTCTCTCTGCGTCCTCTGCGTCTTGGCGGTTCGTTAAAAAATTGACTTGGATAACAGAGTTTTAGCCTTAACCCAAGCGTATTGCCTTATAAAGGGGGGAAACAAGAAGATAAATCTAGTTCCCTCCCCTTTATAAGGGGAGGGTTAGGGTGGGGTAAAACCTTTGCAAATGATTTAGGACTGCTATTATATAATGTTCAATAATTGAACTACAGCACTCTCTACTTTCCGTCTAAGTTGTGGTCTAAATAACTGAAAAATGCTGTAATTTTACTGTTCAGAGAGAAAGATAAGATTTCAGAAAATATTTTTTGCTACTTAATATTGAAACAGGAAAAACCCTATGGCTAATACAGGCGTAATTGATCAGCAAGCACCACCAGAACGTGTCCCCTTAAGAACTTGGATTGGTGTATTAGCCAGTATGCTTGGTGCATTTATGGCGGTATTGGATATTCAAATAACTAATGCTTCACTGCAAGATATTCAAGCAAGTTTAGGAGCAACCCTAGAAGAAGGTTCTTGGATTTCTACGGCGTATCTCGTAGCAGAAATTGTGGTAATTCCTCTAACAGGATGGTTATCACGGGTGTTTTCTCTACGGCGTTATTTGCTAGTAAATACCGCACTATTTATTTTATTTTCTATATGCTGTGCTTGGTCGTGGAATCTCAATTCCATGATTTTCTTTCGCGCCTTACAAGGTTTTAGCGGAGGAGTATTAATTCCTACTGCTATGACAGTTGTCTTAACGACTTTACCGCAATCTAAGCAATCTGTTGGGCTGGCTGCATTTGGGTTTAGTGCAGTTTTTGCACCTTCAATTGGCCCAACTTTAGGAGGTTGGTTAACAGAAAACTTTGGTTGGGAATACAACTTTTATATAAATGTAATTCCTGGGGCATTAATGCTAGCTGGTGTTTGGTATGGAATTAAGCAAGAAAAACCCCAAATGAATTTACTGAAACAAGGTGATTGGTGGGGAATTATTGCGATGGCTATTGGGTTAGGTTCCCTGCAAGTTGTTTTAGAAGAAGGTAGCCGCAAAGATTGGTTTGGTTCAGCTTTGATTGTACGATTAAGTGTGATTGCAGTAATTTTTCTGGCGATATTTTTCTTTATAGAATTAACTCGAAAGCAACCATTTATTAATCTACGGCTTTTGTCTAGACGTAACTTCGGTTTAGCCAGTATTGTCAATGTGTCGTTGGGGGTAGGGTTGTATGGTTCAATTTATATTTTACCGTTGTATCTTGCCCAAATTCAAAAATACAATGCGCTACAAATTGGTGAAGTATTGATTTGGGCTGGTATTCCTCAACTATTTATTATTCCCCTCATCCCCAAATTGATGCAACGCATTGATGTGCGGTTAATGGTCGCTGTTGGTGTGACTTTGTTTTCCATCAGTGCATTTATGAACTCTGGAATGACTAATCAAACAGGATTAGATCAGTTACGGTGGTCGCAATTTGTGCGTGCAATGGGACAACCCCTAATTATGGTGCCTCTGACTTCTATTGCCACTGCTGGATTAAGTCCGAAAGAAGCAGGTTCGGCAAGTGGTTTATTTAATATGATGCGGAATATGGGCGGTTCTATCGGAATTGCTTCTTTAGCAACTTTATTAGCAAACAGAGAACAATTTCACTCGAATAGATTGGGTGATACAGTATCTTTATATAACCCAGAAACTCAACAGAGAATTGACCAAATGACGCAGTATTTTGTCAGTAAGGGAGCAGATTTAAGTACAGCACAAAATCAGGCGATCGCAGCCATATCTAATATAGTCCGTCGGGAAGCTTATGTAATGGCTTTTAACGATTGTTTTTACTTTATTGGCATTGCTTTGCTACTCAGTGGTCTTGCCGTTTTATTCTTTAAAAAAGTGAAGCCCACTGGTGGCGCTGTCGCCCATTAAATTGGTTCTATGGGTTACAATGTTTGGTAAAATTATTAAGGTACTAAAATGGTCGTTAGCCAAAGTGAGTACTATATCTCCCCAGAAGAATATCTAGAAGGCGAGAAATTTAGTGAAATCAAACACGAGTATATTGATGGGCAAGTCTACGCAATGGCAGGGGCAAGTGATGCTCATGTCACAGTAGTAGGGAATTTGTTTATACTGCTGCGAAACCATCTGCGGGGTAGTGGTTGCCGTGTCTACATGTTAGATATGAAAGCAGAAATTGATGTGATAAATCGCTATTTCTATCCTGATGTGATGGTGACTTGTGATATACGAGATAAAGAATCTGAATATTTTAAGTCCCATCCTTGCTTAATTATCGAAGTGCTTTCTGAGTCAACAGAAGGCTATGACAGAGGCAAGAAATTCGCTAGTTACCGACACTTAGAATCACTACAAGAATATGTGCTAATTTCACCAGATCGAATGAGTGTCGAATGCTTCCGTCGCAATGAAGAAGGACATTGGGTACTTTACCCTTATGAAAAAGAGCAAGAAGTACATTTAACTAGCGTTGATTTTCGGTGTGCGATCGCAGCTATATATGAAGATGTAGTATTAGTACCCTAATCCAAAATTCGAGGATTGAATAGCATTAATATTGGCTACAAATTTGCTTTCGAGACTTTTTCAATTTGCCCAGCAAAGTATGCTTCCTCATGTTTGAGTTGTTGCGCTAATTCTAATCCTTTTTGAAAGGCTGTTAATGCTTTAGGAAACTCTTTACGTTCTAGATACAATTGCCCAATTTGGTCATAAGCTTGCATCAGCCCGTAAAAGTTGGCGGCTTGCGTCTCTGTCTCCACAAGAATTTGGCTAGCCTGCAAAGCCTCATCTGTTTGTCCTTGAGAACGGTACAGCGCAATTAACTTCTGCAAAGCTTCACCAGCCCGAACGTATTCCTTTAATTGCCAAGCAGTGGTATAAGCTTCTTGATAATTTTTAAAAGCTTCTAGCAGTAAGTTAGGATCTTTCTTTGCTAGAGATTCGTAATTTGAAGCGATCGCTAGCTTTAATTCTGGTATTTCAGTAAGATTATTTTCACTAACGTAAATTTCTACTAGTTTATTAAGTACATTCAATGACTGCTGCGGTTGGTTTGTCTGGTCGTAAATTTCAGCCAGTTGTTGCAGATATGTTACCTCGTTGACACCAACGCCAAAAGATGTAGCTAAACTCAATAATTCCTCGTAGATTGGCGCAGCTTTGACATAATCAAACCAACTCAAATGTAGTTCCCCAATTGTCTTAAGGGTTTCTACTACTGCTGTTGTATTTTTTTGCTCTCGCACCACTAACAAAACTTGGTCGTAAGCTTCCACAGCTAGTTTAGGCGATCGCACATTTTGATAAGCTTGACCTAGCGATCGCCACAATTCTAGATCAATTGGGGCAGTTGAATTCTTAGATTGTGCCTGTTTTTGAATTGCTTGCAATCGTAGCGTAATATATTGTACTTCCTGCCCATCATTTTGCTTCCAGGCGATCGCCCCGACTCGTGATAGTGCTTGCACCTCTGGTAATGAACCTAAAAAGCGCCGCAAACGAAGTTCCCGGTTCCAAATTTCAAACGCCGCCACCCCATCCCCTGCTTGCAGTTTCGCAGCGGCTTCTTGATTTAAAGCATCCAGCGCCGGTTCTAACTTTTGCTGTTCTTGGAGAGTTAACGGCTGTTTATCCTTGGGCAAACGTGGTAGCAGTGGATCGGGTGTGGTAACTTCTAGGAGATTAGGAGGAAATTTATCCGGTGGTTTCGGCTTTTTAGTCTGTGCCAGCGTCAAGGAACTGCTAAAAAGTATAGTGGCAGTAACAATCACAATTAAGCGCCTGAACATGGGTACTTTACCTTGCCTTGAGTTAGTTGCATGAGTTAATTATCCCCATGCCCTATTATTTTTACAGAAAGTAGTGGGCTTATAAATTCCCAATATTTTCCAAAAATCAAGTTAAGGGACTTCCAAATAAAAAAATGTTCCAAAACTGACGCAAAAACTCTCTCTATTTCTTCTCTCTGCGTTCTCTGTGTCTCTGTGGTTCGTTTATTGGGGAGCATCCCAAATGTGCAAGTTTATTTTTATACGGGATTTTGGCTTAGAACAATAATGAAATAACGAACCGCCAAGGACGCCAAGAGCGCCAAGGAAAGAGGTTTGTACAGGGTTTTTATGTCAGTCCTGTAGCTTTTGGCTTGCATTGGGATGCTCCCGTTTATTGGAATAATTTATTTCTTGGAAGTCCCTTAATATCAAGTTAGTATTAACAAAGTCTTTGCGGGTCATTGACTTTCTTTTTCTGCTTTGGCTCGTTCCTGTGTCAAGCTATCAATAGCATCACCCAAAGCAGTAGTAAGGCTATTGCGGGTTTGAGCGTGGTTATCCTGCTCAGTTTTCAAAGCTTGCAAGAGGCGATCGCGTTCTTTGATTACGGCAATGAGTTTAGCTTGCAATTCCTCCACAGATTTCAGTTGTTCTATTTCTTGGTGGATCGCTGTTACTGGTGTTCCAGCAGCCAGTGTCTCCATTTCAAGACCCTGGAGTTTATGCAATTCTGCCTTGAGGGATGCGATCGCCTGTTGGGACAATTGGGCATCTGTGCGGCGTTGTTCTGCTTCTATGTTATAAAGCTGACGCCATTTTTGGGCACTTTCCCAAGCCGTATTGCGATCGCTCTGAAGTCCCGCCATCTGCTCTTTGAGTGTCTGGATTTCTGTCAACCACTGTTGTGTTAAATCTTGATTCATAAATAATTTGTCATTAGTCATTAGTTTTCTTCCCCTGCTCCCCCTGCTCCCTACTCCCCACTCCCCACTCCCCACTAAGTATTATTGCGGTAAAAAGATAAATGCGATCGCTACGCAAAATTTGGCAAAGTAGTTAATAAAGCTAACTAGTTTTAACTCTAAATTATGCCAAAGCCTCGTTTTTTCCGCTTCTTTCGCCACCTCAATTGGCGCACGCTCAAAAAAACTTTTGCTAGGACAATGGAAAGACGACTTTTTGGACTCGCTTCAGAAATCGCCTTCAATGCTATGTTATCGCTGTTTCCGGCAATTCTTGCGATCGTTACAGCCATTGGCTTATTGGCAGAATCTTTACAAGCTACCTTTAAACAATTGGCGACACAACTAAGTCAAGTCCTACCAGAACAAGCCCTGACTCTGATTCGTGATTTTGCCACTACAGAAATTACCAACTCCAAAAACACTGGTTTATTTTCTCTAAGCTTTGTATTAGCCATTTGGACTGCTTCTGGGGCAGTGAGTACCGCGATGACAGCCTTCGACCAAATCCATCAAATTCCTCCAGAAAAAATCCGCCCCTTTTGGAAAGCCAAGCTTGTCTCTTTAGGATTAACAGTCGGTACTATGTTGCTTTTAGTGTTGGCTTCTTTCTTAGTGTTTACCAGTGACCTACTGTTGGCAATGGTAGTGCGTGGAAATGGTTCTTTGATTTTCTTGTTCCATCTTTGGCAGCTTTTACGCTGGCCTTTAGCTTTAAGTATTGTTGCTGTCGCCTTTAGCTTTGTCTATCGCTATGGCCCAAGCCAGTGGAACTCAGGCACGCCAATGATGCCTGGAGCAATTTTAGCAGCTGTTTTCTGGGCAATATTGTCTGCTCTATTTCGGCTTTATGTGGCGAATTTTGGCAATTATAATAAAGTATATGGTGCTGTAGGGGCTGTGATAGTTTTAATGCTTTGGCTGTCGATGAGCGCTGCGGTTCTGTTAATCGGCGATCAGTTGAACGTAACTGTCGGCGAAGATATGCGCCAAAAGCACAGTCAGAATCTCGTAAAAAATATTAATGTGTAAATATCGTTATAAATCCCTAAGAAATTTTTGCAAAAGTTCAGTAGGGGAGTAAAATTTCTAACGATTCAAGACAAACTTAGCGATCGCCTTCATGCCTGATTCTCCTTTTCGATTTTCGATGATTGAACCTGATGCCAAAGCACCCACCTTGAAGCGTCTGCGTCAGTTAAGTCGGCTACTAGATAATGTTATTACCATTCCTGGTACACAGATTGGTTTTGGTCTAGATCCAATTATAGGACTTATACCTATTGGTGGTGATTTTTTGGGAATCATGTTTTCTAGCTACATCATCCTAGAAGCAGCGCGGCTGGGTGTATCTAGAGCCACTTTAGGCAAAATGGTTCTGAATGTGATCGTTGATGGCTTAGTAGGCGCTGTCCCAGTTTTGGGAGACTTTTTTGATTTTACCTGGAGAGCTAACACTAATAATATCAAGCTATTGGAAGATTACTTAAAGTTTCCTAGCCAGCAAAAGAGTGCAGACAAGTGGTTTATCTTTGGCGTTTTGGTAGGATTGTTGCTGATTGCCATTGTTTTAGTAGCATTACCAGTGATACTAGTTAGAATGCTGTGGAACGCCTTAACTGGCGGTTAAATTATTTATTGATAATGGAATGAAAGATTGGTGGCAAGCTACTTTTCCTAAAGGGCGGCAAAGTCTAATTATTACTGATGCTAAAGGGTATCCTGTACAAATTTCTTATGGCGAAAAAGGTAAAGGTAAACCGCTAATTTTATTACATGGCATGGGTAGTTGGAGCTATAATTGGCGTCATAGTATAGCACCATTATCTAAATATTTTCGGGTAATTTCTTTTGATGCCAAATGTTTTGGTTTTTCCGAAAAACCAATGTCTCGCAGAGAAGATAACGGTCATCAAGTTATTGAGTTTAAAAGAGTTATTGAGGCATTATCTGATGAACCCGCAGTGATTGTGGCTGAATCTCTGGGGGGATTGGTTGCCCTTGCGCTTGCTCAAGAAAATCCGCAGTTAGTCGGGCGGCTTGTAGTCGTAAACGTACCTATTTTTGCCGAACGTCTACCCCATTGGGCTATGTGGTTACTTGCCCAAACGCCCCTGGAAATAATACAAACAATTGATTCTTTACGTCTGGCATATTTGTTTGCACCTCTATTAAGAGAAATTATGGCAATAGAAAGACGTCGGGTATTATTTGATCCGTCAATTTTGACACAGGAAGATGTCTATTGGATAACTTATCCATTTATTGAACTACCTGGTACAGTTGCGAAAGTCGCCGAAGAGTTACAAATAGCAGCGCGAGAAATTGAAAATTGGCAAGAAAATAAGCCGAATATGCTCACCAAAATCCAAAATAACCTAAGTGAAATTAAGTGTCCCACACTAGTTTTGTGGGGCGATCAAGATAGTTGGTTTCCTGTTAGTCATGGTGAGAAATTGCATCAGCATATCCCCAATTCTAAATTAAAAATTTTGTCTAACTGCTATCATGATGCCTCAACTGGTGCTTCTGAAGTGTTGAATGCAGCGATTATTGAGTTTTTACGGAATACTGATCAATAATTCATAATTCATAATTCAATACAGTTCAGTTAAGGATTTGTGGTACTGATTTTAAACCTGTAGAGACGCGAAATTTCGCGTCTTTACCAAGGTTTTTGGGCTTAACTGAACGGTATTGATTCATAATTCATAATTACCGCTCCAGGATAAGCTAACGCTGCGTTCGCAAAGCGTTTCGCACAGAAGCACCGCTTTTCGGTCAAAATACCCAAGTGAATTCTGACGACTGATACCATTTCTTTGTGAGGTTGCGCCAAATTTTCTTTCTTCTTTGTGTCCTTTGCGTCCTTTGCGGTTCGTTCCTCATATAGTTTGGCGTATCTTCATACAGAATTGGTATGACGCCTCTCAATAGGGTTCGGTTAGGGTTTTTTGATCAAAATTCTAAATCACAAAGATGTGATAAATCGCCGTCTGTACAATAATTAATCCTTTGTCTTGACGGCGATTTATCGCGTCTTTTAGCTTAACCGAACCGTATTGTGAGTTCCCATTCAAATGAGGTACAAAATTATATCGCAAGGTGTATGGGCACGGCAGTGCCGTGCCCATACGAGTGTACGTCACGCTTGCCGGGAAACGCTATATGATGATATTAAAGCAGGAATGTCAGTCACAGTTAGAGATGGTAAAGGTGCTATTTTAGCAACCGGCATAACTGAAAATGGCAAGCGATCTACAGATGAATTTTCACAGGTAAAATGTGTTTTTAGCTTTCAAATAGATAGATTCTTTCAATTCTCTCACCTACTATGCCAAAACAATCTATAGGTCTTGATACCCAACTATATAATTACCTTTTATCGGTTTCGCTGCGGGAACCGGAGATTCTTTTGAAGTTGCGCCAAGAAACTGCTAGTCATCCCCGAAGTGGAATGCAGATTTCACCAGAACAAGGGCAGTTTATGAGACTTTTGGTGCAGCTTATTGGAGCCAAAAAAACCCTGGAAGTTGGAGTATTTACGGGTTATAGCTCACTTTCTGTAGCTTTAGCACTACCGGCTGATGGGAAGATAATCGCTGCTGATGTGAGTGAAGAATTTACTGCGATCGCCCGCCGATATTGGCAAGAAGCCGGGGTTGCCGATAAAATCGATCTACGATTAGCACCAGGCTTAGAAACTTTAGATCATCTGTTGGCAACTGGGCAAGCCGAGACATTTGATTTTGCTTTTATTGATGCTGATAAAGAAAATTATGATGGATATTATGAGCGATCGCTGCAATTGATGCGTCCAGGTGGATTGATTGCTATTGATAATGTTTTATGGTCAGGACAAGTTGCTAATCCGCAAAATCAAGATGAAAGCACCCAAGCTATCCGGGCGCTCAACGAGAAGTTACATCATGACGAACGGGTAACGCTCTCCCTTGTCCCCATCGCCGATGGGCTTACTTTAGCCATCAAGCGCCCTTAATACAGGGTTGTAAAGACGCAAAATTTTGCGTCTCTACAGGGTTTTGGTAACAAACTAATCAATCAGAACTTATGAGACAGACCACTAGTTAGAAAGACGCGATAAATCGCCGTCTCTACAGAAAATCTATTCGTCAATTATTTCTTGACAGACTACTAGTATTGTAGGTGTTTTCAATTTGTTTGAATAAACTAGGGTAGCACAGATGTGCTACCCTACTGCGTGTTCTAGTTGTATTTACTTAGAAGTTGTAGCCAAGTCCTAATTGTAGCCCGACATCAGTTTCATCCATAAAAGCAGCATTTACAGCGCCATTTAATGTAAATCGAGTACCGAGAGGAACGTCTACACCACCAGTTAGCAGTAATCCAAAATCAGTATCCAGATTAGCTTCTATGGCTACGCCAGCACCCACATAAGGAGAGATAGAGAAAGTTCGTTGACCCACCTCAGCAGTTGCGCGAGGAGTAAAATCCAAAGTCAAGGGAACCAAAAATATTGTATCATCCCCAAAGATCACCGATGGTCGGACTGAGATATTGCGTGTCAGGCCAATTTTGCTGAACACTGCAAAGTTGCTGTCGCCCAAAGCTGTATCGTCACCGCTCAAACCAATGTTACCACCACCCCCGATGTAGCTAGGGCCACCAAGAGTAGTTCTACCTGGCGTTACCTCAGGTGTTGCCCCATTTGTGGTTCCTGTTGGTGGTTGATTTAACTGACTGATGTTAACATCAGGCGGGACGAGGACTTCATTAATTGCATGGATAACACCATTGCTAGCTTTCACATCCGCCTGAATAACTCTGGCATTATTCACCGAGACTTGATTGTTAGCAGAATCGATTTTAATATTTACAGGGCTTTGTTCAGAGGTTCTCAGTTCTCCAGCCGAGAGTTGACTAGAAGTTACTGCACCAGGAACGACATGGTATGACAAAATCTTGATCAATGCATCTCTGTTTTCTGGTTGCTGTAACTGCTGTAAGGTAGCAGCAGGTAAAGCCGCAAATGCTTGATCGGTGGGAGCGAAGACTGTATAAGGGCCAGGCTGTTGAAGAATATCTGCTAAACCTGATGTCCTTAATAAAGAAGTCAGAGTTGTCAAAGAATTACTGGATGCAGCAAGAGAAACAATATCAGTACCGGTTTGAGTTCCACCGACAATATATTGAGTAGCGGGAAGATTGCTAGCAATTGGTTGCACCCTTCCCTGTTTAGCCAAAGCTTGATATAAGAGTGCCGCAGCTTCAGCACGAGTTAGGGGCTGTTGCGGATTGAGTTGTTTTACATCTGGATAATTAACAACAATATTAGATTGTGTTGCTATTGTCACACTATTAACAGCATAGTTCGGGATAGCTGAGGCATCGTTGTAGTAGGTGCTGAGGTCACTACTGGTTCCAGTGCTGCTAGCAGTTAAACCCAAACCATTGGTTACAGCAACGATCGCCTGTACCTTCTGTATTTGTTCATTTGGTCTAAACACGTTGCCAGGATAGCCTGCCAGAAATCCAGTTTCGTAGGCGTTCTGAATTGCAGAAGCTGCCCAATAGCCAGCAGGAACATCACTAAATCCACCTGCGCTTAATTGCCGAACTCGATTTTGGTTTGGGAAAGCTTTTTGAATGAGGGCGGCAAACTCTGCCCGAGTCACACCTTGATTCGGCCGAAAGCTGCCATCAGGAAAGCCACTAATTACGTTATTGTCAGCTAAGGCTTGAATGAAGGGACGCGCCCAATAATCTGAGGAAACATCAGACAAGTTTACTGTTGAAGTAGGCGATGGTGTTGCAGGTGATGGTGTTTCAGATGGAACAGTATTTTGAGATAAAGCTGGGGTAGAAATTACTATGGGAGTTATTGTAGCAGCTGTCATTCCCAGAACTACTAAAGTAACCCTTGCTGATGGCCAACGAAAGAAACTAAACATGGAAATATCCTCTACTATCTAAATGTTCACCACACATAGTACAAAATTTCTATTTGGTTTTTGAAAAACCGCATATAACACTAATAAACATAAACAACGATATTGTGGTATATGGTATGTTGCAAAAATAAAGATGCTTACATGCGAGTAGGCGATTTTATAAATGATAAAATCGCACCCAAGCACTAGAATAATTAGCTTTTAATAGCCGTCTCTTTATAATTGCAGAAGAGCGTTAATGCCGTCAAGCTAGATGCATCATGATCTTTCGCAACGTTTAAGAAATAAAATTTGTCTTGGCGATATCTTGTATTATTAATCTTTTTGCAAAATTATACAACTAACTAATGGCTGGATATCGAGGAAGAACTTTCAGTCTTTAGATAGTTGTCTGTGATGGGAAATTTTCAAATATTAGACTGAGAATTAGCGATCGCAATCAAAAATTTTGGGCATGATTGCGCCAAGATTTTTGGCTAGGAATTATTTTTTTGCAAAATACAATTTTAGAAAAATGAACCCACGGATAAATTAGGATTTTTGAAGTGTCTAATATGTAACATTTTTGCTGATAACTCCTCTCGATGTAGAGTAATAAATCCGGTTTTAACAAGTGGTAGGGGTTTAAGTCCCCTGCTTCTATCAAGCAGCGCGTGAAAGTGTCGGCGTCTAAATCCCCGTCACAAAACGTAATTGCGAATTGCGAAAAAGCGAATTGCGAATTGTTTTAATTCACCCTTAAACCCAGTATTTTCACATAAATGCAACGTATTATGGCGTTTTACAGCAGTTTTCATGTATTTGAACCACATCTTTGGTAGGGGCACAGCAATGCTCATTGGTGTCAACTTAAGCTAAAAGTTTAGCTGACTCGCCCGCCTCGAACTAAAGTTCAAGGCTCATAGCTAAAGTCTACTAAAGTAGACTAAAGATTTTTCAGATTATTTAGTCATCTTCAGATGACTTTAGCTATTATTCTTGGAACTTCAGTTCCTTGCGGGACATGGCTTTTACGTTAAGTTGACACGTATGAGCAATGCTGTGCCCCTACCGCATGGTCTATTTACCTGAAAATAGCTGTAAGCTACTGGAAGCATGATTATAAAAAGGTTTTAGTCATACCTTTGCACTAGCAAATCTGCAATTGAGGTTGGTAATTCAGTTGGTAGTACTGGTTTAGCAACGTATTTTGGAAACGCAGGTGTTAAGACTTACCTAGCGATCGCTTTCTCCAGCATAGGGGGTAAGGGCGATCGCAAAAATCGGAAAACATTCTTTCCCCCCTGCCTCCTTCAAATCAACATCCCAGCAATACAAGCGGTAATAAAACCCGCTAACAATCCGCCAATCATTGACCTTACACCCATACGAGCTAAATCATGCTGGCGATTAGGTGCTATTCCAGTAATGCCACCAATGGTAATTCCAATTGAACCGATATTTGCAAAATTACATAAGGCGTAAGTCGCAATAATTACTCCACGTTGAGAAATTTTACCACTTTCAATTAGTGCCTTCAAATCCAAAAAAGCAATAAACTCATTCAGAATTGTCTTTGTACCCAATAAAGCCCCCACTTGCCGACAATCAGCCCAAGGTACGCCCATCAGCCAAGCTACAGGAGCCATAACAAAAGACAAAATCCACTGTAATGATAGTTGCTGTAAACCGACAAATCCCCCCAACCATCCCAGCAGCGCATTCAGGGCAGCTAATAATCCTAAAAAGGCAATAATCATCACCCCAACATTAACTGCTAACTTCACACCATCAATTGCTCCGGTAGTAGCAGCATCAATTACATTTACATAATTGGTTTCTACATCTGCTTTTGCCTTCCCAACCGTCTCTGATACTTCTGTTTCTGGGTAAAGTAATTTTGATACCACCAACGATGTGGGAGCAGTCATAAAAAAAGCAGCAATCAGATGTTGTGCTGGTATCCCAAAGGAGAGATATGCCCCTAGTACTCCACCCGCAATTGTGGCAAAACCACCCGTCATCACAGCATGAAGTTCTGATTGCGTCATATTCGCTATATAAGGTTTAACCATCAGCGCCGACTCTGTTGGGCCCAAAAAGATGTTACCTGCACAGGATAAAGATTCAGAACCCGATGTTTTCATTGTCTTTATCATTACCCACGCGATCGCGTTTACAACTCGCTGTAAAATGCCGTAGTAATACAAAACGCTGATAAAGGCAGAGAAAAAGATAATTGTCGGCAGCACTTGGAAGGCAAAGAAATGATCTTTAAAATTTTCTCCAAAGACAAATTTTGCACCGACATCAGAAAATGCTAAAAATTGACTGACAATATCTCCCAGAGATTTAAACACAGTCAAACCCCAAGGAGTTTTAAGAATCACTAGCGCCAATGCAAACTCAAATCCCAAACCCCACGCCACTACGCGCCAACGCACCGCACGACGATTAACAGAGAAGACGTAGGATATACCGATAAAAACTAAAATTCCCAACGCAGAAATAGCGCGTTCCATGTTTACTCCAGGAAATGTATCGCAAAGGCAGGCCACAAAGCATACACAAAAATCCGTGTGTTTTTATGGATTTGTAGTCAATTCCTAGAGTTTTGATGTTGTAAAGAAGGATAATTGGTGGTAGATAATATTGAACACCCAGGATATAACCGAATGGCGATCGGGTGCGGTGATTTGTTAGGTGGCGTTGGGTTCATCAGGATCTTCACAAAGGATTTGCTGTGCAGCGTGTCGGATGTGCAGAATACGCACTGTAGATACTTCTTGCCCCTCCAAAATAGTGAAAAGGATGCGGTATGAGTTGCGTCCTTCACCATAAAGTAGTTGTCGAATCTCTTGGCTGAAATACTCGTTCTCTGGCGCTAAAGGACAGCGCTTCGGCATTTGAGACAAAGAATCAATCGCTTGCAGCAATTTTGCATACCATTGACTTGCCTTTGAAGGGGATGTGACTTGGGACAACCATAGGAAGGCACTGTCTGCTTCAAACTCCGCCACACTGGAAATTTCGATGCGATATTTCATGAATCAGCTGGCAGATTATACTTGCGACGCTGTTCTTGGGCAAACTCATGAAAAGATCGGAACCGTCCTGTCTCAAAATCATCTAATCCTTGTTGAATCCCCTTTATTGCCTCCTCTGATTCTTGTACTTCCCACTCTAGGACACTGGTAAGCAACTCAGACGCTACAAGACTAACATCTTGACCTTGCCGAGCAGCTTTGTCGCGTAATAATGCTTCTAATTCTGGGCTAAGGGTAATGACAATTGGCATAGAGCTACTTCCTTTGGCATTTAGCAGACCTCTTGCAAAAATCGTTGAATCACCCCACCCTAACCCTCCCCTTATAAAGGGGAGGGAACTAGATAGAGTTCTTTTTCCCCCCTTTCTAAGGGGGGATTAAGGGGGGTCTATTCGACTTATGCAAGAGGTCTAGCCTCTGTGCGATATTCTAGCAAACACGGCCGTTTTTGTTGATGGAAGAAGAATTTCTTTTTGGGCGAATACAAGTTTTAGGGAACTCGACAGAAGAACCATCTAACATTTTTTTGTAGAGGCAAAGTAAATTTTCTAGATGATCTCCGCTTAATTGGTTAAAGGGTTCAGGAAATTCTTCTATAGGTATGATACGTCTATTTTTTTCATTCAAACCTAGAGCGCGAAATCCAGTCTTAACACCTGCATGAAGATAGACTACCTGAAGTTCTCCACAACCCTGATAGTGAGCAATACGCATTGCCACATCATAATTGGCTAATTCACCAAAACCTTTAACTTTCTTTCTAACAGAGCGAACAAATTGATAAATACTATTAAAGTTGTCAAAATCAATAATACACTGAGTATCTAAATGTTCTAAAGCAATCTCAGCCGCTAGAGGTAAACACTTGGGAATACCATAACGGGATTGATGGTCTTCAATTTCTCCCTTTTCGTTTATACTAAGAAAAGCTCTTTCGACAGCATCTCTTAAATTGCCAGGTTGTTTATACCAAGAATATTCCTGCTCTACACGGCAATAAAAATGTTCACGATAGTGGTTGAATATGTTGGTGTAAGATGTCATAATCTAAAAATCCTTACTCAGTATAGAGTGTAATCTTGGAAATTACAGTCGTCAACGTTACTAAGTATATTTTTCCCATTATCTAATTGGATATTAAACACCAAAGCACGAATTTTTTGCCGCAGTTCTGTATTTTATTGTCTTTCACAACCCCATAACCGTGCGATAATGCGCTTCAATTTGCGCTACGGTTTCAGATTTACGCTTTGTCTCCCATTGACTGCGGTTAAATAATTCTTGTCGCAATTCATCAACGTTAATTGTTGTCACTTTGCCATCAGCAACAATTTGCTTACCATTTACCCAAGCACTATTAACAACATTCGTAGGACGACCTAAAACTAATAGTCCAATGGGATCTGTACGAGGTAATAATGATAAATTTGTGAGGTCATAAAGTACCAAATCGGCTTTTTTGCCCACAGTTAAGGAACCAAGTTTGTCTGCTATATTCAGTCCCTTTGCACCTCCCAATGATGCCATTTCTACAGCTTGTCTGGGTGTAATCCAGTGTTGATAATCTGAGTCTGTAATATTATGTAAAATAGAACCCATTTTGATTGCTTCTAGCAAATCTTGTGAGTCATTACTAGAAGCACCATCACAACCAAAAGTTACATTTACTCCAGCTTGGCGATATTTTAAAATGGGGGCGATGCCACTGCCTAAACGCAAATTACTTAAAGGATTATGAACAACTGTAGATTGAGTTTCGGCGAGGATGGCGATATCAGCATCATTTAACCAAACGCAATGAGCAAGTGAAGTTTTATTGCTCAAAAATCCGATTCTTTTCAAATGTTCCACAGCAGTACAACCGTACTTTTCTTGGGCGAGTTTTTGCTGTGCCCTGGTTTCGAGTAAATGGGAGTGACGACAAAGATTGTAGCGATCGCTTAACTCGATACATCCCTGAAATAAAGCATCAGTACACAATTGAATCCCCGTTGGTGCAACTAAAATATTTATCCCCTCATCCGGGCGATGAAACTGTCTTACCGCCTCTTCGATGATTTCCAATGTTGCGGCAGTTGTGCGAAAATACGGTTCATGAGTTTGGGCTGATTCCCCAGATGGGATACCTGCGCTGAGGGATTCATCTTGAATTAAGGGGGCGATAAAGGCGCGAATTCCCACTTCTCTGTAAGCGCGAGTGGCAATAGCGATCGTTTCTAATTCAAGTCCGGGAATTAACACCAGGTGATCTACTACACTTGTACCGCCGGAAAGTAGGGTTTCCACCGCAGTACCCAAAGCACTGAGATAAACCTGTTCAGGATCGAGAGGGGCAAAATCATACAGTTCCGCCAACCATAATTCTAAAGGAAAAGCTGACATGATTCCTCGCTGCCACATCTCTGATGAGTGGGTATGGGCGTTGAAAAAGCCAGGTAGCAGCAGCTTATTTTTGCCATCTATAACAGTGCCGATTGCTTGGAGATTGGGGGCGTAGGCGTAGCCCGCACTTCGGCTGCGCTCAGTGACCGTCGTAGACATCGCTGCTATCACACCATCTACAATCTGTACATCTACCGTTGCATAATCATCACTGGCGGCAATTAAAACATTCTGGATGGTGAAACTTACCATATTTAACCTTGATTAAGTAATCGTCTTTTCAACTAAGTTTCAAGTTACAAAATAGAAAATGGCGTTGGGTATTAGAATTTTATGAATTTACCATTACGGACATTGGGAGTTGTGCCAAATGCGTGGACAGTGAATGATGCGATCGCAGATATCACTCGTCCTCAAAAGACTCCACAACCCGTTATTTTATCAACAGAAACTAAAACCCTGCATCTAGACTTGGCAAAAGCTGCTATCCTCGTCATTGATATGCAAAACGACTTCTGTCACCCTGATGGCTGGTTAGCGCATATCGGCGTGGACGTAACTCCAGCGCGTCAACCTATTGAACCTTTGAACAATTTACTTCCAGAACTGCGTGAGGTTGGTGTTCCAGTCATTTGGATAAATTGGGGCAATCGTCCCGACTTGCTCAATATTAGTGCTAGTTCGCGTCACGTTTATAATCCCACAGGGGAAGGCGTGGGATTGGGCGATCCACTGCCAAGCAATGGTGCTAGAGTACTCATGGCAGGTAGTTGGGCCGCAGCAATAGTAGACGAACTAGAACAGATTCCCGAAGATATTCGTGTGGACAAATATCGCATGAGTGGATTTTGGGATACACCTTTAGATAGTATATTACGGAATTTGGGAAGAACAACATTATTTTTTGCTGGTGTTAATGCTGATCAATGTGTACTAACTACCTTATGTGATGCCAACTTCTTAGGATATGACTGCGTGTTAGTTAAAGATTGCACCGCTACCACTTCTCCTGAATATTGTTGGCTGGCGACATTGTACAATGTTAAACAATGCTTCGGTTTTGTCACTGACTCGCAAGAAATTTTAACAGCGCTGCATCATAGTGAGGAGTGAATCAATTTTGGATTTTGGACTTCGACTTCGCTCAGTCGAACGATTTTAGATTTTAGATTGATCCCATGCATTAATGCTCTTTATCAAGAAGGGAAAAGGTAAAAACCTCGCCCCTTGTGGGTGAAATAATCCGCATCATCGCAAATCAGGTCGAAACCCCACCCCTAGTGTCGGGCTTGATTTAATTGCGAATGCGCGAAAAAGCGAATTGCGAATTGGTTTCATTCACTCAATAATTTTAGATTTTTTCTCGCGTTTAAATTCGCTTGCTTTCAGACAATTTTGAATTTTGAATTATTCAATCCAAAATCCAAAATTTAAAATCTAAAATTCTGTGATTCAGGACTCGGATTTTAGGAATTTTCATACCCATCGATAACTTCAGAGGGGATAAACAAATGTACGCTACTCGTTGTGTAATTCCAGTTATCAAATCTAGCAAAGATTACCAAGTATATCGCATCAGTCCCGACGCCTCGAATCGATTAGCAATTATCTTCGATTCGACAAATGCTAATACTTCTTTGACTTGCTGCATAGAAATTTTTGATGTTGGTGGACAAACACCCCCAAATCGCCATCAGTGGGCGGTGGAAATGTTTTTCGTCCTCAAAGGGGAAGCGATCGCTATATGTGACGGCAAGAGTGCCATAATCAAAGCTGGAGATAGTTTATTAGTGCCTCCCACAGGGACTCATTTGATTAAAAATACTGGTTCTACTCGCTTGTACACATTGACTGTTATGGTTCCCAATGAAGACTTTTCGGAATTGATTCGCAGTGGAATTCCGTCGGAGTTGGATGCAGAAGATATGGCAGTACTGGGGAGATTCGATGCTTTGATGTCCTGTTAAAATAATTTGTAATACAGCAGTTTTTTTTGCATGAAGTACAAAGATACGGGTTTTGAGGCAGTAAACAAGAAGTAGAAACTCTTTATATCTGATGCATGAGTCCTGCATTTTGTACCTCACCTACTTGCAAACTGCTGTATCATTCATGTATACATAATAACGTAAAAGCCATGTCCCGCAAGGAACTTCAGTTCCTTGCTAATAGCGAAAGTCATCTAAAGATGACTAAATAATCCGAAAAATCTTTAGTCTACTTTAGTAGACTTTAGCTAAAAGCCAAAGAACTTTAGTTCGAGGCGGGCGAGTCAGCTGAAAGTTTTGCTACTTTTAGCTTAAGTTGACACGTATGGGCAAAGACTTGCCCCTACAGTATGGTTTATTTACTTGACACTCTGCGGTCTAAAGACACGCAGATTCTCTAAGACTTGGCTTAAAAGGGATAGTCAAATATCCCCCTACACGCTTAAAACAACTACCAGTACGAGAGGTATTGCAATTGCGCTTACTTATTATTTTGCTTTCCGAGTTCATCGCAAGGCCAGTTCGGTACGCTCCATGTTTTCCCATTACAAGTTTTACCCAGAGTCGCGACTTGTGCGGGTACGAGGTAAATCAGGGGTTGCTCCTTACAAAACACTTCAACACGTAGATGATTATTCCTACTTGCACTTTAATTCTATCATTTTTGACGGTGGTTAAAACCACTCGTGGCGCGTTTCCTCCACTGCCTGAAATTCAAGTGGCTTCCACGCGTCCCGCGATGTTTTTGTGAAAATAGCTGTAATTTGCACAATTAGTACAGGCAAGATTGCCCACCCTACAAGATTTTTATATTCACTTTTAGCTTATTAGCTACGAACTTTAGTCAGTACTTTTTGGGAATAAAACGAAGCTGATTCTTCGTTTTTGGCACAATCTTGGGCAAACTTAATCAAATGATGTCCCACAAGTCCAACGTGAATCAAGTTTTCAATATTACCTGCTTTCAGTGCTGGCTTGGCCATTTTCCAGAAAGTCTGACGATAGTTACTAAATATGCCTATCCGCAGCAAAATATTGCTTAAATAAGTTAAACCCTTACGAATATTAGCCGCAGAAGCGCGAGATGGGCTGTTAGGAACTTCGATGCGATTTGGATAGGTGTGTTCCATATTGTAGGCAAAGCGCTGATATAAAAATTCCGGTTCATAAGCAGTTGTAATGCAACGCCGCCACATCTCAATTACTTGCTCATAAGGCATCAAAAACTCAACATTTGATTCGCGGTTTTCATCATAGAGAAGTCGTGCTTCTGCTTCTAACCTCCGCCATAATGGAGTTCTAGGTAATGCATGAAGTAGGTTAATTGTCAACATGGGAATTTGTGATGCCCGAATAAATTCAATAATTCGGTCTGCTGTTTCTGGTGTATCTGTATCTAACCCGATGATGATTCCTGATACTACTTCCATGCCATAGCTATTTAAAACCTGAATTGCTTTTAAGATGGGCATACTCAAATTTTGGTCTTTGGAAATCGCATGGAGAGCATTTGGTTCTGGTGTTTCAATACCACAAAAGATTGTGCAGAAATAAGCTTCCCGCATCATTTCTAGCAGCTTTGGACTTTGAGCTAAGTTGAGCGTTGCTTCACAAGCAAACTGGATGGGGTAGCCATTGCGTTTTTGCCACTCAATCAGATGAGGAAGTAACTTCATGGCGGCGCGGCGATCGCCAACAAAGTTATCATCGACAAAATACACTGCCCCCAAATTGCCAGATTGTCGCATTGCGTCTAACTCTGCGACTACTTGCTCTGGTGTTTTCATCCGGGGACTATTGCCATAGAGTTCGGGAATATCACAAAACTCGCAGTGATAAGGGCAACCACTAGAAAACTGCACATTTGCCAAAAAATAATCATTGATATTCAGCAAATGATAAGCTGGGGTTGGAAACTCTGTTAGGGGTAAGCGTTCCTTAGTTTCAAAGCGAATTTGCGATTGGGGACGTTCCAGGTTTTGGTCGAGATATTCGATCATGCGATCGCTTGCATCTCCCAATTCACCCAAATGTAAAATATCAAACTCAGGATAATATTCTGGACACCCAGAAACCGAGGGGCCACCGACAACGGTAATTTTCCCGGCTCGATGGGCAAGTTCATTAATTTGATTAATCTGTGGTTTCTGGATGTGCATTCCACTCACAATTACCACATCAGCCCATTGATAATCAGCCTTAGTTGCTGATTTGACATTCTCATCAATAAACCGCACTTCCCATTGTTTAGGTAAATAGGCAGCCACAATTAAAATACCTTGGGGTGGCATAAAAGCCCGGACATTACCCATAAGTGGGTAGGCGTGATGAAAAGTGCCAAAGGAGCGGCTGTACTTAGGAAAGATACACAGAATGCGTCGATGGTGCGAAGGAACGTAGCGGGTTCCTTGAGTGCTAGGAGCGGTTTTTGAATCGGCCGCTACATTAATTTGGTTCTCTAAAGATTTTATATTCACAGTCATCGCAAATTTCACCCGGGAAAACTGAGCAGGTAATTTGACAGTTTATTGACATAATTAGTTGTAATTCTAACTAGCTTACCAAAGAAAGGCAGGAGCCAGAAAAAAATAATGACTTGGATGCTCAAGCTACAAAATATTTAAAACAACTGCAATTAGACCATAAAGTTAAAGTTGAAAATGGGCAACTTTCCACCACAGCACTTTCTCAAGGACAACGAAAACGGCTGGCTTTGCTGAGTGCGTACTTAGAAGATCGACCAATTTATCTATTTGATGAGTGGGCAGCAGATCAAGATCCAGTATTCAAAGAAATATTTTACACTCAGCTACTCCCAGAACTGCGATCGCGGGGCAAAACAGTGCTGGTAATTAGCCATGACGATCGCTATTTTCATTTAGCAAACCGAATTATCAAACTTGACTATGGACAAATAGAGTCCGACAAAACTTGAAGGAGGCAGGAGGCAGGAATTTATCCAATACTGCTCGGTTAAGGAATTTCTTGGTTGAGGCAAGCTGTTCAATAGCTGGGGGAGAAATGGAGGCTGGCGTTGAGTTTTTGCCTCAAGAGCCTCAAGAGCTTCCCCTGCCTCCCCTGCTTATCCGAGCAGTATTGGGAATTTATCTGTCGCTCTCAACCCTTGTTCTTTTTTGGGCATTTTACCGATAAAGTTGGTTAAATGTTGGTATTGCTGGTACGATTTTACTTAGCATCAATTTTCCGAAAAAACCTATATTGCGGCTTTTTTATGAAAAGAAGACAAATTCTTGGCTTTCTGGGTATAGCAATTGCAGGCTTGCTCCTGGCAATTGGTTTACCATTGGTTACTCCTTCTGCTGTAGTAGCACAATCAAGCACCAGCATAACTGTGTCCGCAGCTTCCAGCTTAAAAGATGCGCTACAAGATATTAAGATTCTATACCAACAAAGTAAATCAAATATCAACATTAGTTATAACTTTGGGGCTTCTGGTGCTTTGCAGCAACAGATTGAGCAAGGTGCCCCTGCGGATATCTTTATTTCTGCTGGCAAAAAGCAAGTGGATGCCTTAGAACAAAAAGGATTGTTGCTAGCAGGTAGCCGTACAAACCTAGCAAATAACACTCTAGTCTTGATTGTGGCTCAGGATGTTTTTGGGATCACGAGTTTCGCCAATTTAACAGATAGCAAGATTAAGAAAATTGCGATCGGTGAACCCAGGAGTGTACCCGCAGGGCAATATGGAGAGGAAGTCTTAAAAAATTTGAAACTTTACGATCAGCTTAAATCAAAATTTGTCTTTGGTAACAATGTACGTCAAGTTTTGGCAGCAGTAGAAAGTGGTAATGCCCAAGCGGGCATAGTTTATGCCACTGATGCCAAAACTTCCAACAAGGTAAAAGTCGTAGTCACTGCTGACGAAAAGCTTCACTCACCAATTGTCTATCCAGTGGCAGTAATTAAAGGCAGTAAAAATATTTCTGCTGCCAAACAATTTGTCCAGTTTTTATCTGGCAGTCAAGCTAAGACTGTACTCAGAAAATATGGGTTTATTGTGCGTTGAAGATGAATGCGGATAACAAGCTGACAATTCATATCATGTCCGCTTGATTGCTTATTAAACCCTAAGAACCCCAAAGAGCCAAAGCTACGCTTCGTCTCCCTTAAGAGGTTGAATGAACAAGTATTTCGCTGTGACTTTAGGCACTTTTAGATCCCCCCTAACCCCCCGATAAATTGGGGGAAGAATCAAAGTCCCCCAATTGATTGGGGGACTTTGAATGGCTTTTGCCCCCTTTTTTAAGGGTAGTTGGGGGGATCTAAAGCTTGTGGGGCAATGTTAGAAGACTTGTATGTACACCGTAGCATCCCATTTAACTCGTTCCAATACTCCGTATGGGAATGCATTTATTGAGTCTCTGGCTCCATGTCTGACTGGAGGCAGCAGCCCCTAATCAGCCATTCCCATGCAGAGCATGGGAACGAGAGAAATGGGAAATCGAGCTTTTTTGACTTGTGTATACACCGTAGCCTAAAAGGAGAGAGAAATAGAAGTGAGGTTTTCCAGATACCGTGAAAAGTCAGCCCTTGTATGGTTAATTAAGGTCTAAGAAGCTGTGGACTGTAACTTTTCTAATCGTGCTAGCACTTCTGAACTATGAATGTTTGGGTTGACTTTGACAAAAGTCTCGCGCAAGACGCCTTGAGGATCGATGATAAAACTGTGGCGCATAGATAAAAAGCCAAGCCACGAACCGTAAGCTTTACTCACTGAACCATCAGTATCCGCCAACAGGGGGAATTTTAGTCCCTCTGAATCACAAAATTCGGCGTGAGAATCAATATCATCAGCACTGACGCCAATAATCTGGGCATTTTTTGCAAGGTATTGGGGCAAGTCTTGCTGAAAACGGCGAGCCTCTATAGTACAACCAGAGGTAAAATCTTTGGGATAAAAGTAGAGGACTAGCCACTTACCGCGCAAGTCAGAGAGAGAAATTTTGCCATTACCTGTATTGGTTGGCAAAGTAAACTCTGGTGCGGGTTGATTAATTGCAGGAAGTTTACCACCAATAGCGTCAGCAGCAGGGGTAAAATTCAGCCAGCTGATCAGAGAAATACAGCTGGCAAATAATATGCTTAAAAAAGTGCGGCGGGAAATCATGGTGCAAACCAGAATTACAACTTTACACAAGTTTACAATTTCTGGTTGCTGCTAATCTCACTCTAAATGAGATTCGGGTGGGGTATCTGTGCTTTCGATGTATTGGCTATCTAAGAGAAAAGCTCCCCTAGTAAAGCGAATACCCCAATATCCACCAGGTCTGCGGTCAATAACTATACCCTCTTCGCCAAGGTGAATTACATCGGGCGGGCGCAGCATGGGCATAGGTTCAGCAGTTTTGACGTAGGGCGGTAGTGCCACAACCCGGACTTTACTACCAATTGCGAATTCTTTAGACATCTTAATCAAGCTACGAGTTTTGAATTAACTCATAACTCATAACTAGCTTGAAAGTCTATTAAATTGGGCATGGGAATAAATAGGGAAAGGGAAAGGGGAAAAATTTCATCCCCTTTCCGCATCTTCTGCAAGAAGTCTATTAATTTTTGACTATGGAAAACAATGTTTAGACATCAGTCAAGTTAATTATTTTTTGAAAAATTATTATTGGGGATTGCCTTGTTGACGACGCGAAGGAGCATTTTGACGGAATTGCTCTATTTTTTGGCGCTGTTCGGGGGTTAAGACTACTTGAATCTGTTGTTTTTCAGACTCCCGGATTTGTCGGAGTTGGGTTTTTTGTGCTTCACTCAGATTTAAGTCAGCATAACCACGCTTTCCTTGACGTTGACCTGGTTGGCGTTGACCTTGACCAGCTTGCCGTTGAGCCTGACGTGCTTGTTTCGCCGCCTCTAACTTGGCCTTTTGTTCTGGGGTGAAAACTGCCTCCATTTTGGTGCGGCTATCGCGCTTAATTGCCTGAATTTGGGTTTTTTGGGCATCTGTTAGACCCAATTCTTTCCAAGGGCCCCTTTCTTTTTGTGGAGTTTGTGCAAGTAACACGGGTGAAGGAGAAGCTGTTTGGGCATTAACAGCAAAGGAGGTTGCACTTAAAGTTAGAGCGAGAGCGCAGAGCGCACACTTCGTGAACGCTCCAGCGACTAGTGATAATGCTTTGAGTTTCATGACTTGTGTAATGGGTTTTTCCTGGTTGGATGTCACCATCATAAGAATTTCTCTTTAGTAATCACATGAGGAGAAAGTCATGGTTTTACCCATGACTTTAGTCATGATTGACAATAAATAGTTAGGAGTTAGGAGTTAGGAGTTAGGAGTTAGGAGTTAGGAGTTAGGAGTTAGGAGTTTGGAGTTAGGAGTTAGGAGTTAGGAGTTAGGAGTTTGGAGTTTGGAGTTTGGAGTTTGGAGTTTGGAGTTTGGAGTTTGGAGTTTGGAGTTTGGAAGGATGAAAAATTTTATTATGATTAATTTATAAATACTTGTTGAGCTTATTACATAATTTTTATACTATACACTGTATTTACTCTTAAATTTTAAGTAAGCCACCGAAAATTTGAAATGGTAGAGGCTACCGTTAAAATATGCAAAACTCTTAACTTCTAATTCCTAACTCCTAACTTCCAACTTTTAACTCATCTATCACTAGAACAATGTGGCTAATGAATCGTCCAATTCAAATTAAGAAACATCCTTTTCCGTCTCTACTTTATCTGGAGTGGACATTACTGGCGATCACCGCATTGACAGCCTTTATACCACCTCCGTTAAAGCATTTTCGTCCTAAGCCTCCAGAACTATCAATTTGTGGTGCATTTCCAGACTTATCAGTTTGTAGCATATTGCCAGAACTATCAATTTATAGTCTGATTATTTTTGCAGCAATGGGCTTAAGATTACCCAGAAATAACCAGAGAAATAAGCTAATCTACACAGGCATTGAAATTTTATTGATTTTAATAATTGGACTTTTTGGAGAGAGATTTGCTCGGTTGTTCCCCTTTCTATATATAATTTTAGTGACTCGCAGTTGTTTGATTTTTCAGTTAAAAGGGCGTTTATTCGTTACAATTTTATCATTTTCCTTATTTTTAGTTACTACACAACTAAAATATCAATTATTCAATTTTCAAGCATCGCCACAAGCACAAGAGCGATATCGATTTTTGATTTTGAATTCGTCGCTGGTATTTGGCTTAAGTTTGGTTTTTGTATTGTTGATGATGAATGCAGTATTGTCTGAGCGGCAAAGTCGAGAAAAGCTAGCGATCGCTAATGAAAAACTGCGCCAATATGCCATGCAAATTGAAAATCAAGCTACCTTAGAAGAACGCAATCGCATTGCTCGTGAAATCCATGATTCATTAGGACATTCTCTAACTGCTTTAAATCTGCAATTAGAAACCGCTTTAAAACTATGGCAAGCTAACCCAGGTAAGGCTGAAACATTTCTAGCAACTGCAAAGGAATTAGGTTCAAAAGCGCTAAAAGATGTCCGTGAATCTGTTTCTACTATGCGTTTGAATCCCTTACAAGAACAATCTTTAGAACGGGCGATCGCAAGTCTTTCAGAAAACTTTCATCGCTCAAATGGCATTTTACCAATTTATCAAATCAACCTGGAATATCCTCTACCACCTGAAATAAATACCGCTATCTACCGGATTACTCAAGAATCATTGACAAATATATCTAAATATGCTTATGCCACAGAGGTTAAACTAGAACTCGCTACGACTAGAGGCAATTTGCGATTGATAATTCAAGATAATGGTAGAGGTTTTGATTTAGGGCAAAATACTACAGGTTTTGGGCTTCATAGTATGCGCGATCGCACTTTCGCTCTTGGAGGTGAGTTTAATATTAATAGCGCTCCTGGTTCTGGTTGCAAAATTACAGTTAATATTCCCTTAACGAGGTTGACATAATGATTAAAGTGCTGCTGGTAGATGACCAAGGTTTAATTCGTCAAGGATTAAGAGCGTTATTAGAATTAGAACCAGATTTAGAGATAGTGGGAGAAGCAGAAAACGGTGAACAGGCGATTAATTTAGTTGCTGAATTTCAGCCAGATGTAGTATTGCTAGATATCAGAATGCCCATTATGGATGGAGTTGCAGCCACGCGAGAAATTCAAAAACGCTTTGGCAAAACTAAAATTTTAGTACTGACGACTTTTGATGATGATGAATATGTATCAGCAGCGTTGCAAAATGGGGCAATGGGTTATTTATTGAAAGATACACCCTCAGAAGAATTAGCTGTTGCTATTCGTGCCGTTTATAAAGGATATACTCAATTAGGCCCAGGTATAGTTAAAAAACTATTGACTCAGTTTTCTAATGGTACACCAACCCACTCCCCGCCTGTACCCTCTACTTTAGCCGAACTTACTCCGAGAGAAAAAGAGGTTTTGCGGTTAATAGCTACAGGCGCTAGTAACCGAGAAATTGCTCAACAACTCTACATTTCTGAGGGCACAGTAAAAAATCATGTTACGAATATTTTAAACAGATTAAACTTGCGCGATCGCACTCAAGCTGCAATTTGGGCAAATACGTATTTATCCTATTTAAATGAGCCAAGTTAAATAATTCGTAATACTTCGGCTACGCTCAGTACAAGTTCGTAATTCGTAATTTTAACGTCTAGATTAGCTGTAGGGTATATTATCGCTGAAAGTGCAACATAATTTGGGGGTTTTCGGTGCGTTACGGAAGCCGTAATACTATTTCTTTATGAGACTGCGCCAAACCCTTTTCACTTCTTTCTTTCTTTCTTTCTTTCTTTCTTTCTTTCTTTCTTTCTTTCTTTCTTTCTTTCTTTCTTTCTTTGTGTCCTTTGCGTACTTTGCGGTTCGTTTTTCTTTCTTATTTCTTGTACTTAAATATGATTTAGCCCATCTTCATGCAGAATTGGTATAACATACCCTAAATCTGAAAAGTTTAGATTGTTTCTAGCTTATTTAAATAACTCCAAACATTCATTTTTTAAAACGTCTTTTGTGAATTTGATGTTTCTAAATGACTTAGCGATAACTTCTTCGCAAGATATATTAATTTGTGATTGATTTACCGAGATTAAATCTTGAATTGAAGCCCCATATACAATTTCTGATAAACCACTCCAAACACAAGCAGTTGCACACATCGGACAAGGTTCGCCAGTTGTATATATGCTATAACCTTCTAAAGAAGGGTTTTTAAGTTTAGCTGTTAAACTACGAATGGCGTTAATTTCCGCATGGGCTGATGGATCGTTGTCTCTGTTAACAGTGTTATGAGCTACAGCAACGACTTCGTTATCTTTAACAATCACAGCACCATAAGGCGCATCTCCTTCTTTTGCTTCTGCCAAAGCTAAACGCATAAAATATTCTGGGTTCATATAAGCTGAGGTTAACATAAGGATAATGATTAATAATATCGTATTTCTAATGCTATAAATGGAAATTAAGATTAGTTAATGGTCGAATATGTTACTGAGCAGACAAGAAACAGAATTCTACTTAAAAGACTTGGAAACACCATTAGGTAAAGCGATTAATTTAACGCTTGCCGCTATGGTGCTAATATCATCAGGGATTTTTGTGGCAGAAACTTATAATATTCCTGATTCTGTGCGGTTTCAGTTGAATGTAGCCGATACTGCGATCGTCATTATCTTCGCGGTGGAATATTCACTCCGTTTGTGGAGTGCGGAAAACAAAATTAAGTATATTTTTAGTTTTTATTCGATTATTGACTTAATGGCAATTTTGCCATTCTTTTTAGGAATGGTGGATATTAGCTTTATCCGCCTACTGCGATGGTTTCGGATTTTACGATTAATCAGATTTATAGATAGGAAATTTCTATTCGCCACTATCAGCACCGAAGATGGAATGATTTTTGCGCGAATCTTATTTACATTATTTGCAATTGTTTTTATTTATTCTGGCTTAATTTATCAAGTCGAGCATCCGGTTAATCCTGAAAATTATGGTACGTTTTTAGATGCCTTCTATTTCTCTGTTGTCACAATGACAACTGTAGGGTTTGGCGATGTTATTCCAATTTCTGAATTAGGGCGCTTGCTAACAGTACTGATGATTTTTACAGGAATTGCACTGATTCCTTGGCAAGTGGGAGATTTAATTAAGCGAGTTGTGAAAACTGCTAATCAGGTAGAAACAGCTTGTTCAGGTTGTGGTTTGGCTTTCCATGACGTAGATGCTGGGTTTTGTAAAAGGTGCGGGACTAAGTTACCTAGTCGTAGTACTCTGTCAAACTAATTTATAATTCATAATTCATAATTCATAAAGGACTAAAGTCCTTACTACGAACTTGTTTACCCCTGAATTCCAAGCTGACAGACTAGTACCGCAAGGGGCTGACGGAGCATAAATTTTAATGTGTGCTACAATCTTGTGGTAAAGTAAATGACAAACCTGAGAAAGCCAAATGTTCTAAAAAACTCTGCAAACATTGAGTCATTTAATTTCTCTTAACTTTCAGTAATTCCCTAAAAAGGAGTAAAGGCAATGAATGCATTACTGCATAATCCAATTGCAGATATGTATGGGCCAGATTTTTTACTGTTTTATTGCTTTGTTATTGGGATAACTTTGGTAGTTTGCCAACAGCTAGTGCAAGATCCAACCAAAAACCAGCCTCTGCCGCTAATTCCTGCTGAACCAGATCCCTACGAAATCGCTTATTTGCGTTCCCAAGAAACAGGAATCGCCAATGTAGTATTATTTGATTTGATTATCCGGGGTTATTTGCAAGTCAGTGAACAATCCATCAGCCAAGTAGCAAATCATCCTGATGTATCTCAGCTAGAGCCTATAGAGCGTGAGGTATTTGAGAAATTATCTTCCTCCTCCACAGCTAAAACGTCTGTTTGGTTGGCAACCGAGAGCATCCAGTCATACAGCAATGCCTATGAAGAAAAACTCCAAAATGAGCAACTATTGTATGCTTCCCAGTGGCAAGAACGGAATATCAAAGTTGGCTTGATTGGAGCAATGATTATTTTCAGCTTGGGGGGCTATAAGCTTCTCATCGCCTTGGGTAAGGAGCGCTATAACGCAGGTTTATTAATCACCATTGGTGTATTATCGATTATCTTTTTGCTGTGGTTTGTCAGTAAACGTACACATCTCAGTCATCGAGGAAAAATGTATCTGCAACAACTGCAAGAAACATTTACCCGATTGCAGCAGAAGGCAAAGTATGACATCCCTTCTGTATTTGACTACAACTTACTGGTGGCACTATTTGGCGTTGAGGTGCTGGCTGGAACCTCTTATGACTCCTACTACAAAGCCTTTTTTCCGCCAACAATTTCTAGAAAAGTTACCACAGTAGAGAGTTCGTCTAGTAGCTTATGCGGTAGCTCCTCATGCAGTAGCTCCTCATGCAGTAGCCCCTCATACACTAGTAGTTCTCGTACTAGTAATTCTGACACTAGCTCCTCATGCAGTACTAGTTCTGGCTGTAGCTCCTCATGCAATAGTAGTTCTGACAGTGGCTCCTCATGCAGTAGTGGTTCTGACAGTGGCTCCTCTTGCAGTAGTGGTTGCGGTGGTGGCTGCGGTGGTGGCTGCGGTGGTGGTTGTGGAGGAGGTTAACAGCAATGCTTTCTCATCTTCCTAGTTTAGGCGTGGGGTTGGGTTTTCGACAACCGTTTAAAAGCGATCTGTTTCTTAACCGTCAGCAGGTTGACTTTTTGGAAATTGTCGCTGAACACTATCTAGATGCATCTTGGCAAAAACAGCAGGAGTTAGAATTGCTTGCTGCTCATTTCCCGATAATTCCCCACGCGATTAATCTTTCGTTAGGCAGTGCTGAAGGCTTGGATACAGATTATTTACGCAAACTTGCAGCACTAATTAAGCAACTTAACCCGCCTTGGTGGAGTGAGCATATCTGCTTTACAAAAGCGGGTGGAGTTGATATCGGGCATTTGTCCCCGCTACCTTATACTCAAGAAGCTGTGGAAGTACTTTGTCGCAATATTGCTTTATTGCGTCGCTGGATTGATGTACCACTGATTCTGGAAAATATCACTTACATGGTGACGGTTCCAGGTGCAGAAATGACTGAAGCCCAGTTTTTAGCCGAGGTGGTTGAACGTTCTGATTGTGGACTGTTATTAGATATAACGAATCTCCACACTAATGCTGTGAACTACGGCTATGATGTCCATGAGTTTTTGCAACAATTACCGTGCGATCGCATCGTACAATTACATTTTGTTGGTGGACATTGGCATGATGGTGTCTTAATTGATAGCCATTCCCAATCCACACCAGTGGAAGTATGGCAACTAATGGAGGAAGTTGTGGCCCGTGTTCCAGTTAAAGGGATTATTCTAGAACGAGATGAAAACTTGCCACCCTTTGCAGAATTGACAAAAGAACTGCAAAAAGCACGGGAAATTAGCAGGAGTTACTTGTGTTGAGCGAAGTCGAAACATGGCAGATGGGGTTAGCAAAAACCCAGGAAGTTTTAGCCCAACTTTACACGAATACGGAATTTAGAGAGCGTTTCTTTGCTAACCCAGAAGCCGTTGGCGCAGAGTTGGGGCTGAGTTGCGATGAAGCACAAAAGTTAGCTCAAATTTCAGCAAAAGAGGTAAATATCTTTGCCAATTCTCTGAAATGGAAACGGTTAGGGGAAGTACGCGAACTACTTCCACGCACTGCGCGGGCGCTGGGGAAAAATTTTACTGCCTTGTTTTGGCGATATGCTCAAACTCATGTACCAAAAGGAATCAAAAAACATAGAGAAGATGCGATCGCTTTTGCTAATTTCATCTCCAGAATTGCTGAAAAAGAAAACCTAGATCCACCTTGGATTAGTGATTTGGTACGCTACGAAAAAACATGGCTGTTGGCTTATGAACCTACTCGCCGCTTAATTGTGTGTTGGTTTCGTTATCCTGTTGGCATAGCGAGTCCAGACGCGATGAAGCGCCAACTAACGATCGCAATTTGGTTTCGGTTCTCAAAGCGAGCGCAACTGCGGTATATTGTACGCTCGCTATAGCGTGTTAATTACCAGGTAGTTCACGGTAAAATAATCTTTCTCTGGCGATCGCTCAAACCAATGTCTAACCTCAATCTCATTTCCGAATATAAAAGCTTTGGTGGCAAACTCGGTTTTTACAGTCATTCCTCCTCAACCTGTAACGGTGAAATGCGCTTTGCTGTCTATCAACCACCACAAGCAACTCAAAAACCTGTACCGATTCTCTATTTCCTCTCTGGGTTAAGTTGCACAGAAGAGAATTTTATGGTAAAGGCGGGAGTGCAACGCTTGGCAGCTGAGTATGGTTTGATATTGGTTGCACCAGATACAAGTCCGCGTAATACTGGCATTGCAGGTGAGGATGATGACTGGGATTTTGGCACAGGTGCGGGCTTTTATGTTGATGCTACAGAGGAACCGTGGCGTAAAAACTACCAAATGTATAGTTACATCGTCCAGGAATTACCTGCTTTAATTACCGCAAATTTCCCTACGCAACCTGAAAAACAAGGTATTTTTGGTCATTCGATGGGGGGACATGGGGCGCTTGTCTGTGCAATGAGAAACCCAGAACTTTACAAATCAGTATCAGCTTTTGCACCGATCGCTGCACCTATGCGTTGTCCTTGGGGTCAAAAGGCTTTGGGTGGTTATCTTGGCAATAATCAAGAAAGTTGGCGTGCTTATGATGCTAGTGAATTAGTCAAAAAAGTAGGATATCACAGTTCGATTCTGATTGACCAAGGGACTGCTGATAAATTTTTAGCTGAACAATTAATGCCTGAAGTGTTTGAGCAAGCTTGTGCAGATGTTAGCCAGCCGCTAAACTTGCGTTACCAAGAAGGCTATGACCACAGTTATTATTTCATTGCCAGTTTTATTGAAGATCATATCCGCCACCATGCGTTAGCGTAGCTTACCGTAGGTATCGCTTTGAAATAATCAGCAACGCCGGAAAAAGAAATTCAGATTTGACACTTTTCTTAATTTTATATTGTAGTTAAACAAATAACCCCACAAATGAAACATTACCCTGTCATGGTGTAGGGAAATTAATAAGACACACCCTACACCTGGTTAATTCCTCTCTAGGGTTCCCAGGTTTTTTAGCACTGTTGAACGTGAAATCACGATTGGGGCTGCAATGTATTCAATTCCTAGTAATTACTCATCCCTCCAAGGGCTGCGAGTACTGCTTGTAGATGATAATGTCGATTTCTTCTGCTCCTTGATGACGTTGCTGCTGCAACTCTATGGGGTAGAGGTGCAAACAGCGTTTTCAGTCCAGCAAGCCTTAGAAATATTTGAGCAATGGCAACCTGATGTCCTCGTCAGTGACATTGCTTTGTCCAAGAAGAATTGTTATGCCCTGATTCAACAAGTGAGAACTAAAGTCGGAGAAAGAGGGGAAGTGGTGCTAGCGATCGCTGTGACAGGCTATGCCAATAAAAATATGCTTCAACGTGCTCTGTGTGCGGGATTTGACCTATGGTTCACTAAACCCCTAGATTTCGATGAGTTTTTTGCTGTGCTTACCTGTTTAGCGATTTGCCAACAATCATCAGGTGCGACTCGCTCAACGGATTTTGGATCATGTCCCTAAACATGCTGATCTAAGTCTTAGTCAACAACACATTAGCAACTCATTAATCAATTAAATCCAGGACTTACGCAAAAATTCCTAAAAAGCTTAATTTATCGAACCGCCAAGACGCCAAGAGCGCCGAGAATTCGTAGAGTGTGCGTAAGTCCTAAAATCTTTATTCTGGAGAATGACCATGTTAGATATTGATGAAATGGGCACAAAAGAGATACATGAACTCTTGAAAAAAGTAGGACATGGACACTTAAGTTGTGCCCTTGAAGGACATCCCTATGTTGTGCCTATGCACTATTATTTTGAAGAGCCAAACATCTATATCTTCACCACGCTTTGGATGAAGACTAAGTATATAGACGCGAATCCAGAAGTATGTTTGCAAGTTGAAGAATTCTACAATCTCAAGCATTGGCGCAGCGTTACTGTGACTGGTCGAGCCGAACACATCACTCTTGAGCAAGACATCGATCGCGTGATGCAATTTATCAAAAAGCAAAATCCAACGCTTTCGCCCGCAATTAATCGAACCTGGATTGATGCCTGGAGTCGTGGGGAGGTTATGGCGCTCTACTGTATCCATCCCAGTGAGATGAGCGGACGAACCACTGAGGGAGTCACTCACTTGGCTCGAATTAAAAATTAAAAATTAAAAATTCAACCCCACGGCTTAAGAGGATGTTTGAAAAGTCCTATTGTCGGTATCAAAAGTTTTGGATCCCCCTAAATCCCCCGATAAATTGGGGGACTTTGATTCTTCCCCCTTTTTAAGGGGGTTAGGGGGGATCAATAAGTGCTTAAAATTACAGCCAACCACTTTTAAAACATCCTCTTAGTCAAACGGCGATACACGACAGATATATAATTGGTTAAAGTTTGTTTTTGATCAAATAAATATGAGTCATTTTGACCATTCTCAGCATCGAAAAGATTATATTATCCTCTTAATAATTTGGCTGATAGCATTAGCTATAGATAGAGCTTGGTTTTTCTTAGATGACTCGATTCCAGCCTACGATCAAAGCGCACATTTAACCACAGCATTACATCATTATAGAATTTTTCAAAACTTCAATATATTCTCAGGAAATTGGTGGTTATCTCTGTGGCAATTAACTCCAACTTATCGCGCTCCTTTTGTATATATTTGCACCGTACCATTTTTGATATTGTTTGGCCGTGGATTTGACCAAGCAAGTTTGGTCAACTTATTATATACTGCGATGATTATACTTTCAGTATATCATTTAGGTAATTTTTTATTTAAAAACCGAGAAATTAGCATAACTGCCAGCATATTTTGTCTGTTATTTCCTATTTTGGGATTTATACGGACAGATTATTTAATAGATTATGGTTTGACAGCAATTGTTACAGTAACTTTCACAGTTCTGACAACTTGGAAAGATAGTTATATTGGGTTTTTATCGTGGGGACTAACTATCTTATTGGGCACAGGAATAGGTTTAATTTTGTTGACTAAACCTACAGGGTTTATTTTTATTTTAATTCCTAGTATTTGGATATTAATTAGTTTTATTAGAAAACGTAAATTTATCAAGCTAATTCAAACTTGCTTATCTTTGGTAATAGCTTGGCTAATTTGTAGTTTTTGGTATGGCTTAAATTGGTTAACAATTATTACATCGGCATTAAACGCTAACCAAGTGGGAAAAGGGGAGGGTGATCCTTCTGCTACAACTATTGCTGGATGGTTATACTATCCACAGATGATTCCAGAAAGCGTTGGTTTACCAATATTATCTGTGAGTATTGGCATTTTATTGGTTTATCTAATTAAATATCAATTTTCTACTGATTTAATTTCAGTAAATCTCCATAAATCGGCTCGAATTTGGTTATTAGTTACCTTAGTAAGTAGCTATATAATTTGTTCTTTGGGCACAAATAAAGACATTAGATTTATCCTGCCATGTTTTCCTATAATTAGTTTAATATTGGCCGATTTATTCAACTTAATTGAAAATATATATTTTGATAGACTGAGATTAGCAACTCTGGTATTAAGTAGCATAGTGTTACTCAATAATTTGTTTCCATTACCCCTAATTCAAGCATGGGGTGGTAAACATTTACCTAATGATGATGCTAAGAAATATCCTCTGGAGAAACTGATAAACAAAATAAACGAAACAGATTTATATTTAAGGTCAAATTTAGGGGTAATTCCCGTTGCTATACCTCAGATAAATGAGTTTACTTTGGATTATTTTGGGACATTAGAAGATTTTCGTGTATACGGCAGAAAATTAACAACCAAATTATCTCAGGTAGAGGAAGATTTAGAATATTTTTGTTGGTATATCACTAGAGATAATGAACCAAGCGAACCGGGAGAAAGTGGAGAGACTAAACGTAAATTAAAATCTTTAGTCGAATCTTCTACTGATTTGAAATTACAGGGCGATTGGATATTACCTCATGGAGATAAAATGCGATTATATCACTGCAAAAATCCTCATGTAGTTGTTGAAAAATTAAGTAATAGTCAGTCTGTAATTAGTTTAGAAAAAGTTGCAATTTCTCAACAATTAATTTTAGATAAAAACAACCCTGTCAACTATGAAATAACAGGTTCATGGGATGATTTAAAAAATGGTATATTGCTGTTAAAATGGCAAAATAACCAATCATCTTGGGATCACGATCATGCCATTGGTTTGGGTGATTTATACTGTGGTATCAAATGTCATCCTGAAGGAACTTTTCGAGTAAAAGAAGCATTAGCTACATTTCTTCCCAAAACACTACCACTAGGAAAATATCAACTATCAGCACTATATTTAGATAGAAGAAACAACAAAGTCACATCTTTAAATATTCCAGAGATTACTGTAAATGTGACAAATGTAGGAACCGGAAAAAAATCGCCACCTTTAGATTTAGTTACCCGAACTTCACAACTAGCACAAGATTTACAACAGGGTAAATTAAATAATATATTTGTGCAAATAGATAATTTCAATCAATACGATCCTACTCAAGATTATTTAAAACAAATTCAATTTGCAGCTAATTATCATCTGCAAACAGAGCCAAATAACTTAAATTGGCGTTACACTTTAGTCTTATCACAACTTTTACAGCGCCAAGCCCCAGAATTAATCCAAAATTTAATAGAATTAACTAAATATGATGCTCAAAATCCTTACGCATGGCTTTATTTAGCTGTTGTTTATTTATATAATTTTCAACCTGCACAAGCTGAACAAAAATTAGCGATCGCAGAACAATTAAAACCAGATATACCCGAATTAAAAACTTTAAAAACCATAACAAATATTATGAAATTTTTGCCATTACAATGGTTTGCCACCAAAGAATAGGAGAAATGGGGAGCAACCTCGGTGTTACGATCGGATAGTTGAGCCTATAATTAGAACTTTTTGGGAGACTCTAAAACATCTGACAATTCAGGTTATCCTAAATCAAATGTTGATCTGATGTCACAGCATCCATAAACGTTGTTGCTGCATAACAACAAAACAAAGACAATTAACTAATCCTCAACTCTTATCTAAACGAGACTCCTAGTAATATGTGAGATGCGGGAAACTCCATCAGAAAGAGCGCTGAGAGGGAAGCATGGAAAAATACTCACAGTTAAGTTAGAATAGAAGTAGACACTTTAGAGGTGTAATCATGACAACAAAAAATATTGATATTCAACAAACTTCTATCAGCGTTTCTGATTTATTATCCTTGATGCAAGATGATAATACAGAAATCATTTTAACTAATGGAGATAAACCTTTTGCTAAGGTGATTCCTATTGCTTCTGTGCAGGAAAAAATTATCCCTAAAGCTGGGTTAAATTTGGGTGCTATGGTGATGAGTGATGATTTCGATGAACCTTTACCTGATGAATTTTGGTTATCATAAAATTTCTGTTAGATACTCATACCTTTATTTAGTGGGATAGTGACTCTAAAAAACTTTCAGAACGGGTTTTAGAATTGTTATTAAATCCAGAAAATGTTCGGTTAGTAAGTGTTGTGAGTCTCTGGGAGATTCAAATTAAAACTCAATTAGGGAAATTAACATTAAATCAGTCTTTACCTGAGATTATTCACCAGCAGCAAAATAATGGAATAGAATTTATTGGAGTTAAAGTTAATCATGTTTTAATGTTGGGACAGTTACCTTTACACCATAAAGATCCATTTGATAGGTTGTTAATTTCACAAGCTCAGAGTGAAAATGCTATTTTAGTGAGTAAAGATACAAATTTTTCTAGTTATAGTGTATCTGTTGAATGGTAAATATATCATCTAAACCTTCTAAAATATCTACTTAAAACCATAATAAAAAACGTTCATAGTTGGGGCTTTAGCCATACAAACCAGGGAGTAAGGGACTTCCAAGAAATAAATTATCCAAATAAACGTAGACGCATTAGCGAAGCGGTAGCGACGAAGGAGCGTCAGCGGCTTGCCGCAGGCTACCACAGAGACACAGAGAACACAGAGAGAGGAGAAATAGAGAGAGTTTTGGCGTCAGTTTGGGAACATTTTTTTATTTGGAAGTCCCTAAAGAAACGACAAATATAGTTCTTCTTAGATGTGCTTTATTTACTTGATATTAAACGTACCATCGCTGAGTGCATAGCAGTCAACCGCCGAACAATCTGCTCAATCTCCAAATCTAATATGCTGTAATCAATAACTGCTTGACGAATCGGTGTATGTCCTTGATTGACATCTAATTCTTGTATCCGGGCTGTACGCAGTGCTTGTAGGTGCGGTTGGATTTTGTGCAGCGTTTCTTCCAAGTCAGGTAAAGGCGGTGGGGTAATTTGCTGCTGTACTGAATCAGCTAACTGCTCTAACAGTAGCGAAACTTGACAAACAAAGGTTTCTAATTCCGGTAATGGCACTGTTGCTCGAAAATGTTCCAGATGTACTGCCAAAACTGTCACGGCGTTAGTAAAACGTCCCATGTACACCAGCAGCGTCATTACTGGTTCTACTAATTCTTTCGGCATTTGGGGTTCACGCAGCAATCCTTGGAATGAGGCTTGAGCATTACCAATTGCCAGTCCAGTTTGTCGCCGTTGACTGATAATGTTAGAGTCGTCCTCCTTTGTTCCCTGATAAACAGCCATCACATCCCGAAAGTATTTGTGGGTTTCTCGCAGGGCTGTGGCGAGTTGACTGGGTAAGCGATCGCGTTCCCGATTTGGCAATATAAAGTAATGACTCGCAAAAGCCAGTCCCGCCCCAATTAATGTATTCAACACGCGAAAGCCAGCAAATTCCCAACCAATCGGATGTCCAATATCAATAATCAGTAAGACAAATATTGACAAGAAAATCACTGAATAACCATAGTTGAAACTGATCAGGGAAATGCCAAAAAACACTGTCAGCAAAATGATTATGTTTAATACAGTCTTACTCATTATGGTTGCAACTATGACAGCTGCTAAGATAGCTCCTAAGATAGTCCCGCCAACTCGCTGGAAAAACCTCTGAAAAGTTGCACCAAAGTTCGGTTTGAGGACTAGCATAATTGTCAGTGTCACCCAATAGCCCATTGGTAAATTAGTAATGCTATATAACATTACGCCTACAGCTAGAGACACAGCAATGCGGAGTGCATGGCGAAAAATTGCTGAATCTAAGGTGAGGTTTTCTTTGAGTAAAGTTAAGAGCGATCGCTGTTCGCCTTCAACTAAAAGAAGTGTATCTACATCTGGGCGACTGATTTTGCTACGATCTGCCAGAGATTTAGCTGTCTGAGCCGTGTATTCCAGTTGCTTGATCAGCTTTTCTATCATCAGCACCAGGTTAGTGAGAGCAACGAGAGTTGTGTAGTCTGTTTCACTCCCAGCAATTGCTTGTCTTTGCAGATTTTCTTGTTCTTTCAGTGCCTCATAGATGCGCTTCAAATTTCCCAGATCGATGCTGGCAGGCTTGCGAGATATGACTTTCGCTATGGCTTGCAGAATCACTGATATTTGTTCAAGTGCATCGTCTACTAATTGCTGGACTACGTGATATTGCTGTTGTTGAAAGTGAGTTTCTAGTAACTCTGTTAAGGCAATTACTGAGCCAAGGAAGCGATCGCCATCCTGAATTAGCACCAACAATTGCTCATCCATCCAACTTCGAGCCGGCTGTCCAATTCGGACTGTACCTAAAGTAGCCCGTGCTGTCTCTAATGCCTTTCTAATTTCGAGAATATTTTCAGTTGTTGCCACCTTACCAGGAAAGGGCTGTATGTAATTGGCGATTGCACTGTAGCAGCCAGCCAAAGCTATTCGTAGTGGATCATAAGGTCTAAAGGGCCACATTACTAAGGAAAGTGACATCGCCCATCCACCTGCAATGAGACATAGCAGCGATCGCATCAGTGCAGTTTCCAAGTTTCCTGGTTGTGCGATCGTGGAAACAAATGATATCCCTACCACCAGACCGACATTTGCACCAGCATTACCATACAGCGACGCAAAACCGGAAGCAAGTCCCCAGAGAAATGTCAGTACCACAGTTAGTGCTGGAACTTTAGCGACTAGAGTAGCCACAAATACTGAAACAGCGATTCCCAAAGTAGCCCCCGTCATCGCCTTAGCTTTGATCTGGTAAGGGCCACCAACATTCGCTAAGTTGACAAAGTAAGCCATTAAACCGACAAATAATCCGTTTTCCCTTTGGTTGATCACTTGCCCAATTAGCATGGGAACCCCCAACGCTAACGCCGCTCGCAAGCCGTTGGATATTGCTGGTTTTCCTGGCTCTGACTGGATCAGAAATTTGAGGAAATTAGTTCGATTCAACTGCATTATTTTTGTTAACAAAACAAAATTCTAAGACTTACGCACTGTACAAATGCATCGTGATGTGAATTACCTAAAATAGGCTATTTCAGGCTTTTCTTAATTATCCTGCGATGCCTACGGTGGTCACTGAGCCTGTCGAAGTGCGGTAAACTACTTACATAGACAATGTTGTAGGGGCACAGCAATGCTGTGCCCTTACGAAAGATATGGTTTTTAACCTTCATTCATATTTGGTATTTCTTGTCAATGCGTAAGTCCTAAATTCTTATCTAGATTTTCTTAATATTCTTATATATTTAGATTTATTCTAATTTATTGTGGGCAAGTGAGAGCTTTTCGAGAAAGTTAATATTAGGATGCATATTTTGTCACTTTATCACCGACAGACCACTATCGCCTTCATACCGTTCTAAAAACGATAAGATCAAAAATAAATTCATACTGCGTTTATGGCAACCCAACTCAGTGAAGCCAAATCCCAAACTGAACTGGTAATCTCTTGGGAAGCCTTACCCAAGGATTTTAAACTAGAGGATGAACCAGTGGAGAATACAGGTCAGCCACTTTTGGCTGGTGCTTTGCGTGAAAGCTTAGAAATCAGTGGATTCATCCAACCCCAAATGTTGATAGCTTCCAACTTTGGTCTTTGTGCGACAGTCAACGGGCAATTTATTGCTAAAGCACCTGACTGGGTTTATGTGCCATCGGTGAATCAAGTTGTGGGTAATCGCAAAAGTTATACACCCAATTTAGAAGGAGATATTCCAGCGATCGCTATCGAATTTCTATCGGATACTGAGGGTGGAGAATATTCGGTAAAGCGAGCTTATCCACCCGGAAAATGGTTTTTCTACGAACAAATTTTGCAGATTCCCATCTACATAATTTTTGAACCAGATGGCGGTTTATTAGAATATTATCAACTGGAAAATAAACGTTATGAGTTAAAGCAACCTGACGAAAATGGTCGTCATTGGATTGATGTAATGGGCTTATTTTTGGGAACTTGGCAAGGAACAAAAGAAGCTCGCACTGGTTATTGGTTGCGCTGGTGGGATCAAGGTGGTAATTTATTACCGTGGGCTGTAGAACAGATTGAACAAGAACGTCAACGCGCCGAACAAGAACGCCAACGCGCCGAACAAGAACGCCAGCAAAAAGAACGACTGATTGCTTATTTGCAATCTCAGGGTATTGACCCGAATAATTTGCCTCCGTTCGAGTAGAAACTAAAAACCACCTTTTTGAAATTAAGTATGAATTTGCTCTGCCTATAGCGGTTATCGTTTATGTGAGGTACATCGGTAAGGGCACGGCACTGCCGTGCCCCTACACCTGGCAATATAATGTTGTACCGCATTTGAATGGGAACCGCTATATAATTTAGAACCATTTTTGTAGGGATAATTCATTAATTGCCCCTACAAAAATCATGCAATTTTGCAAAACAAATTATTTTACCAATTAAGCAACAATATAAGGCGAGTTAATCGCAGCTACACGATCAGCGTCTACCAAGGCTTGATATACCATCACCGCTACCTCAGCGCGTGTAGCATCGCGGGTAGGATTAAGTTGTTTGACGTTCGGGTGATTGACGATAATCCCTTTGTCTATAGCTTTTACTACCTCATCCTTAGCATATTCAGGAATCTTTGCTTGGTCATCAAAAGTTTTGGTAACGGTTGCACTATCAGCAGATAACCCCAATCCATTCACCAGGGAGACAATCACTTGCACGCGCTGGATATTTTTGTTGGGGGCAAAGGTATTGTCAGGAAAACCAGAGAGAAATAAACCTTGATATGCTTGTTGAATTACTTTCGATGCCCAGAAGTCTGCTGGTACATCTTTGAATTTTATCACGGGTCGGTTTGGCGATGGGTTGAAAGCTTTTACCAGTAATGCGGCGTATTGCGCCCGTGTCATTGTAGCATCCGGTTTAAATGTGCGATCGGGAAAACCATTAACTATCCCCAATTTGACTAATTCTCGAATAAAGCCACCTGCCCAATGATTCGTAATATCGGTTAATTCTATAGTGGGCGTGGGTATTGGTGCCGTAGGGGAACTAGGTATTGGTGCCGTAGGGGAACTAGGTATTGGTGCCGTAGGGGAAATAGGTATTGGTGCCGTAGGGGAACTAGGTATTGGTGCCGTAGGGGAACTAGGTATTGGTGCCGTAGGGGAACTAGGTATTGGTGCCGTAGGGGAACTAGGTATTGGTGCCGTAGGGGAACTAGGTATTGGTGCCGTAGGGGAACTAGGTGTTGGAACCGAACTATCTGCAAACTCTACGTTTCCTGTGACTTTAGACGTATCTATTTTATTTCCCACAGAAACCAGCTTGTTAGAACTGGCATTTTGCAAATTAAATTTACCGTTATTGCGTAGAGTATTGCCTCCTAAGTTATTGGTACTGCCGATATCCGGTAGGGCAGTGCCGATTACTGTGATACCATCATCAGTGTTATTTTCGCAGACATTGTTACGCAATACAGGACGAGCGCTGCCAGAGATGACAATTCCAGAACGGTTTTCGTAAATTTTGTTATCTCGAAGGGTGGGTGATGCAGTATCACTAATGGCAATGCCAAAACCTGTTTTTAAGCAGGTATTATCTATAATTTGACCTTTGGAATTTTTAGCGATCGCAATTCCATTGGCTGCATTCTCACTGAACACATTACCTAGAATAACTGGATTAGCTTCGCCTGTAGTAAATACTCCCTCCCGCTTACAGTTGGTGAAGGTGCTATTAGCAACAGTAGGGGCAGTTGATTCAATCCAGACACCACTACCACGACTAGCCAAATTTGTTACAGTTACTCCCCGCACTTCGGCTTTATCTAGTAGTACAAATGTGACATTCTGAGCAGCAAAAGTCCGGCTCAAATAGCTACCACTCCCTTCAATCAAAATACCATTGCCTTTATTGGTTTCATTACCCACCACAGTCACGCCAGATGGAACCGTTAGGGGAAAGACTTCACCGCTAGCAGCATTATAGTTCCCATTTGCTAGTTGAATCTTGGTATCAACAGTTGCTACCTTGAGGGCTTGCGTAATGGTTTTGAAGGGGGCTTGTTGGCTACCTGGGTTGGTATTATTGCCTGATACTGGATTTACGTAAAAAGTTTGAGCCATATTTATACTTTAATAAAATACATAGCTATCCTAGCGCTAACCATGAAGGTGGGTAGCGTTTGATGCATTAAGTAACTTAAAGTACTTCTCACTATAAAGTTAAAGAAAGATAATCTGCAATACCTCTTTTAGGGAACGAGAATTTATTACACCCCCAATCCAGCACTCAAGGTTGGGCGGAAATAAGTTAGGGACTTCCAAGTAAAAAAATATTCCATTGCTATTGTTCACTGTTGACCGTTGACGGTTCACGAGTTTTCAGCCAACAGTCAACAGTCAACGACTTGAATGTGGAATAATTTATTTTTTGGAGTTCCCTTATTTGAAAATCTTTCTCTTTTTGACATTTTTTTAATTAATTTTGGGTACAGAGCAAGCACTGAATTTTTTATTCACCCCATTTTGTCGATTCTTTTATAAACAATTTTACTATCAAATCTTGTTTAAATACATCTATTACATTGATATAAACCTACTAATACTTTCCTTTTTATCTATTCACATAAGTTGTGTTTTGTCAAAAAATTTAGATTCGTTTCTCCTGAGTAAGGGAGATGTTTATAGAGGGGTCTTTGAGATTCTGGAAAAAGCAAAAGAAAAAATAAAGTTTGTAAAATTCGTATTTACAAATAATTTTTTTATCATATATTAAAGACATGGGAGTTCGTCTCATCCTATCGAAATAAATCCTGACCATAAAAAGTTAACTTCTATTATTCTGAATAGAAATAACTTTTGTTTTCTGCCTTGATGCCTACTCTGCAAGAATGACTACTGTGTGGGAACTGGTAGTGTTCTATGACATTAAGGGTAAACGCCGGATAGGTGAGATTTATATATTATCTATCACCAACGCCTAACCTATCGGTGTTGACAAATATTGAGCGTATTTCCTAAACACCAACTTTTAGGAGAAAATCACATGACTATGACAGTGGAAACAGCCCAGTTAAACAACCAAAGTATCTTACAAAATTTTGGTTTTGTTGAAGAAATTGACGAACAAACTGCGGAAATAATTTCTGGCGGATACATTACGATTAAAAATACAACAAATCAGCCGATTACTTACTCAATCGATGGCGTATCAACTGTAATAAAATCCGGAGCAACACAGAAAATAGTAACCCAACTGGATGGGGAGCTTAGATTTGATAGAGATATTCGAGACGAAAAAGTAAGAGTGAGAGATTATGACCTGGAAGATGGTAAGACATATCAATTTCGACCCGATACAGCGAAGAAAGACTTTTGGATTGATATCTATGGGGAAGGGGGAGATTGCGATTGATCTCAATCTGGGATTTTGAATTAACTACCAATGAACCAATACTGCTCGGTTAATAATTTTTATAGCGATAGCTTGATATTCAAGACAGTCGCTACGTAATTTCAGTTTTTGTTTTGCGCTGAACCGATAAGTATTGAGCAATGAACTAAACGCAATTTCAGGAGAAACTTAAATGGCTATTACCATCGCAACAACCTTGTTAAGCAACCAAAGTATTTTAGAAAATATTGCTTTGGTAGAAGAAATTGACGAACAAGCCGCAGAAATAATTTCTGGTGGTCAATCTGTCAATTTCTTGAATACAGGAATATCTAGTTTTGAAGATGACGACGACATCACCCCAGTCAACGAAGATGAACCAGACCCTAAAAATGAGCATCCAAAATCTGTCAATCAGGCTAATTTTGTATTTGGGTAAGGTCTTGTAAAAAGTATCAAGTTTGATTGAGATTCCCCCAACCCCCCTTTTTAAGAGGGGGGCTAAATTACTCAAATTCCCCCTTTTTAAGGAAAACCACTGCGGTTAAGGGGTTTCTCCAAATGGAGAAAGTGGCGTGGATTTAGGGGGATATACAAGTCTTGGATACTACACAAAAAAGGTTTCAAACATCCTCTAACGTGTCGGCGTTTAGAAATATTTAGCGTACTTCCTAAACACAAACTTGCAGGAGAAAATCACATGGACATAAGGCTAGAAAAAGCTCTGCTAAATAACCAAAGCATTTTACAGAATTTTGGGTTAGTTGAAGAAATAGAGGAACAAGCTGCGGAAATAATTTCTGGTGGCTACGAAGTGTTTAAGATCAGAAACAATACAGGCTTCAACATTACTCACGTTTTGGATGGTACAGCATTCCTAATTCAACCTGGTGAAGAATGGACATATACTGCCTATAACGGAGGAACTATTGAATTTGATGCTGATAGTCGATCTGATAACTACCGACCTATATCATACAATTTGGACGAAGGGCAAATATATGAATTTCAAGACAACACCTACACTACTGGCAATCCCTATGATTTTGATATCTATCGCGTAAGCTAATCTGATTTTTTACGTTATGTGAAAAGCCAAATAAAAAATCTAGGGTTTTGGGAACATATTGAGATGTTTCACTCCGCTTTGCTGCATTCAACATGACATAGAAAAACCGTATTTCCGCCCCAAAAATTACACTGAGAAATGAAATACAAAATTGTCCTTCAACACAGTGAAGAAGATTGTGGTGCAGCCACTTTAGCTACCATTTCCCAACACTACGGACGCACATTTACCCTCAACCGCGTGCGCGAAGCTGTTGGTACTGGGGCGAGAGGAACTACTCTATTGGGATTAAGGCGGGGTGCAGAAGTCCTGGGATTCCATAGCCGACAAGTTAAAGCCACTCCTCAACTCATCAACCAATTAGATCAAGCTCCTCTACCTGCCATCATTCACTGGAAAGGCTACCACTGGGTAGTATTATACGGACAAAAAGGCAATAAATATGTAATTGGCGATCCTGGTGTTGGTATCCGTTACCTGACTCACCAGGAGTTAATAACAGGTTGGAATAATGGTGTTATGCTGCTACTCCTTCCCGATGAAAGCCGCTTTTATCAACAAGAATCAGATAAAATTGGCGGTTTTGGACGTTACCTGCAACGGGTTTACCCTTATCGGTTTATTTTAGCCCAAGCAATTTCCCTCAACATTGCTATCGGTCTACTTTCTCTTGCATCTCCCTTCATGATGCAAATACTAACCGATGATGTCCTAGTGCGCGGAGATACTCAACTATTAACCACCGTTGCTATTGGCGTAATCACCCTGAACTTAATTAAAAGTGCCATTGGTTTAGTACAATCGCACCTCATCGCTCATTTCAGTCAAAGATTGCAATTAGGACTCATCCTAGAATACGGGCGGAAACTCTTACATTTACCCCTATCTTATTTTGAAGGACGACGCAGTGGGGAGGTTGTCAGCCGCATTGCAGATGTTCACGCTATCAATAACTTAGTTTCCCAAATTGTCCTTGGATTACCCAGTCAATTTTTTATTGCTGTAGTGTCTTTGGGCTTTATGCTTTTTTACACTTGGGAGTTAACTCTGGCTTCTATAGTTGCATTTCTCATGATTACGGCTGTTAACTTACTTTTCTTACCAGCACTGCGACAGAAAACCCGCAAGATGATTGTTTCTGGTACAGAAAACCAAGGGTTTTTGGTAGAAACATTTCGGGGAGTACAAGTCTTAAAAACTACCCAAGCTACACCCCAAGCCTGGGAAGAATATCAAGGAAATTTTGGTCGTCTGGCTAACTTGGGCTGGAGTACTATGCAGCTAGGACTTTACAGCAGCACTGTTACTAGTATTCTTTCGACATTCATTAATATTGGTATTCTCTGGATTGGTAGCTCTTTAGTAATTAATCGGACTTTAACAATTGGACAATTTATTGCCTATAACGGCATGAGTGGCAATTTTCTTGGCTTTTTAAGTTCTGCTATAGGCTTAGTAGATAAATTTATCACTTCCCAAATAGTTATTCAACGTCTGACAGAAGTTATTGATGCTACTCCAGAAGATGAAAATGATGTTAAAAAGCAGTGGGTAGAAATTCCTGCTAATGCAGATATTACCTGTACGGAAATTAATTTTCACCACACAGGTAGAGTGGATTTATTGCAAGATTTTTCCATAACTATTCCTGGGGGACAAGCAATTGCTCTAATTGGTAAATCTGGCTGTGGTAAAAGTACCCTAGCAAAATTGATTCCTGGTTTATATACAATTCAATCAGGAAATATTCGCTATGGTTTTTATAATCAGCAAGATATATCTTTGGAATGCTTGCGGCAACAGGTGGTTTTAATACCACAAGAAGCCCATTTTTGGAGTCGGTCTATTCTAGATAATTTCCAATTTAGTTATCCTCACATTAGTTTTGCAGACATTGTTAGAGCCTGTCAAATTGCTGGTGCAGATGAATTTATCAGCGAACTACCTGATAAATATCAAACTGTATTAGGCGAATTTGGAGCTAATATTTCTGGTGGACAAAAGCAAAGATTAGCTATAGCTAGAGCTATAGTTACTAACCCACCTATTTTAATTTTAGATGAGTCTACCAGCGCTCTCGATCCAGTGAGCGAAGCACAAATACTAGATAGGCTTTTAGAGAATCGCCAGGGTAAAACTACTATTTTTATTAGTCATCGTCCTAGAGTGATTTATCGTGCAGATTGGATTATTTTTTTAGAACAAGGACGGTTAAAAATTCAAGGTACACCAGAAGATTTGCGGCAAGTTAATGGGGAGCATTTAGACTTTTTGGATGATGTAATTTTGAGTATTTCAGACACGATAAATCGCGTCTCTATATGAGGGTTTTGTGGCTCAAATGAACTGTATTGGCTAATATCTTCACCTATTTTAAATTTTGAAGTGTCTAACTATGGTTAACGTTCACAACACAGACTTTTTACAACCAATTCAAACAGATGAATTTCTCCCACCGATTAGTCGTTGGATTACTTTTGGTGGACTCTTTGTTCTCTGCGTTTTGGGACTAGCGATTCCTGTCGCCACAGTCACCAAATATAAGGTTACAGTGAAAGGGCAGGCAGTTGTCCGTCCATCTGGGGAATTGCGAATTGTGCAGGCGGCAACTGAAGGCCAAGTGATGCAGATTTATGTCAAAGAAAATCAAGTTGTCAAAACCGGAGATGCGATCGCTATCATTGACGACTCCCGCTTGCAAACTAAAAAAAGCCAACTGCAAACTAATATTCAACAAGCTAAGTTGCAGCTAGTCCAAATCAAGGCTCAAATTCAAACGTTTAACAGTCAAATTCGCGCCGAAACTGCTAAATTTAACCGGATTATCACTGCTACCGAGGCTGCATTAAGCGATCGCCTGCGCCAATATCAGGATAAAAAAATTACCTCTGTGGCTGAATTCCAAGAAGCTCAAGCTAATCTCCATTCTACTAGGGCAGCTTTGAATGCAGCGAAGTTAAAGCAAAAGCGATATGAGAGTGTAGCCCAAGCATTGTCTAGGGATAAATTAGAGGAAGCACAGTTAGCTACAAAACAGCAAGAACAAGCAGTATCTGCTGCGATCGCTAAAAAGCAACGTGCGAAAGCCGCCTTAAATCCCAGTCATGCAGAAGTAGAAATTGCTACTGCCCGGATAGCCCAAGAAAAAGCCGCAGGTGAAAGTAACAAAGCAGCTTTAGACAAAGAACTGCAAGGAATTATTAAGCAACGGATTGAAGTAGAAAAACAGCTAGAGCGCGATACTAGCGAACTAAAGCAAGTGGAAATTGAACTTCATCACACCATTATCACTGCTACTTCTGATGGTATCATTTCTCAGATAAACTTACGTAACCCCGGTCAAACTGTGCGTCCCGGCGAAGAAGTCTTGCAGATTGTCCCCAGTTATGCAAAGCAGATTGTCAAGGCAGTAGTGGCATCTGAAGAAAAAAGTAAACTCAAAATTGGTCAACAAGTTCAAATGCGGGTTAGTGCTTGTCCCTACCCGGATTATGGTACTCTCAACGGTAAGGTCGAGGCGATTTCTCCAGATGCTATGACTCCCCCAACGAATAGCACAAATGGATCTCCTTATCCCAATACCACTCCGAAAGCGGCTGTACCAGGTGCTTTTTATCATGTGACTATTGAGCCGGAAAGTCTGGTTTTAGGTAAAGGCAAAAATCTCTGTCACATTGAATTGGGAATGGAAGGTAGAGTGGATATTATTTCTCGTGAAGAAACGGTACTGCAATTTTTCTTCAGAAAAGCGAGGTTAATTGCAGATGTGTAATGCTAAACGAAATAATTACAATTTCACTACTTGAAGTTTTTTATAAATTATTTATCGTAAAATATTTTGTTTTTCTCAGCGTTCTCTGTGGTGAAAATAATTAATTTTTAACCGCAGAGGCACAGAGAACACAGAGAGAAGAGGTTAAAATAATTCGTAATTCGTAATTCGTAATTCGTAATTCGTAATTCGTAATTCGTCAATTTTGTTTTGTGACGGGGATTTAGACCCCGACCCAAAACTTGCTTATTTTTTGAACCGGGGGATTTAAACCCCTACCACTTGTTAAATAATTCGTAATTCGTAATTGAATTCTTCACTACGAATTACGAATTACGAATTAGTAATTAGTTAATATGGCCACTTCCAGTCACGAATTTCCGGCAGATCGTCGCCGTACTTCTGAATGTAATGCTTGTGTTCGATCAGTTTATCTTGCATCTGCTGTTTGACATAAGCTGCCTTAGATCCTAGTTTGGGGACGCGATCGATTACATCAATTACCAAATGGAAGCGATCTAGATCGTTGACAACAACCATATCAAAGGGAGTGGTGGTAGTTCCCTCTTCCTTATAGCCACGCACATGGATGTTCTTATGATTAGTGTGGCGGTAGGTTAGGCGATGAATCAGCCAGGGATAGCCATGAAAGGCAAAGATAACAGGTTTGTCAGTGGTGAAAAGTGTGTCAAAATCTTTTTCACTCAAACCGTGGGGATGTTCGGTTTTTGGCTGTAGTGTCATCAAATCGACTACATTCACTACCCGCACTTTTAAATCTGCGAAATGCTGACGCAGGATATCTACAGCCGCCAAGGTTTCTAAGGTGGGAATATCCCCAGCACAAGCTAGTACTACATCTGGGTCGCCGCCTTTGTCGTTGCTTGCCCATTCCCAAATGCCGATGCCTTTGGTGCAGTGCTTGATGGCTGCATCCATGTTGAGATATTGCAATGCTGGCTGTTTCCCAGCAATGATGACGTTAACATAGTTGCGGCTTTTTAGACAATGGTCTGTTACCGACAGCAGAGTGTTGGCATCAGGGGGCAAATAGACGCGGACGATCTCAGCTTTTTTGTTAAGTACATGGTCGATAAAACCGGGATCTTGGTGAGAAAATCCGTTATGGTCTTGTCGCCAAACGTGAGAGGTAAGTAGGTAATTGAGGGAAGCGATCGGTCTACGCCAGGGAATATGTCTCGTCGTTTTCAACCATTTGGCGTGTTGGTTGAACATAGAATCAATGATATGGATGAATGCCTCGTAACAAGTGAAAAATCCGTGACGACCTGTGAGGAGGTAGCCTTCTAACCATCCTTGGCAAGAAGTTTCGCTGAGAATTTCCATCACCCGACCGTCGGCGGAAAGATGGTCATCTTCAGGGTAAATCTCGGCTGTCGAAACTCTGTCAGTAACTTCCAATACAGGGTCTAGACGATTCGATGCTAATTCATCGGGGGCGAAGATACGGAAATTGCTACTTTCTTGGTTAAGTCGCATGATATCCCGCAGGAATTTACCGGTCACTTTGGTAGCTTCTGCGATCGCTTTCCCTGGTTCAGCAACATCTACAGCATAGTCTTGAAAATCGGGGATTTTCAGGTCATGTAGCAAAATACCACCGTTAGCGTGGGGATTGTCACCCATACGCCGATGCTTTTTGGGGGCTAGTTCTGCTAGTTCGGGAATCAGCTTACCGTCAGCGTCGAAGAGTTCTTCTGGTTTGTAACTCTTCATCCAATCTTCTAGAAGTCTCAGGTGGTCTGGCTGTTTGGCGATGTTGCCAAAGGGAACTTGGTGCGATCGCCAAGAACCTTCGGTTTTTTTGCCATCCACTTCCTTGGGCCCTGTCCAACCTTTGGGGGTTCGCATGACAATCATTGGCCACTGAGGACGTTCAGTGAAACCATGTACACGGGCTTCTCTCTGGATACTTTGAATTTCGGCGATCGCTGTTTCTAGAGTCGCCGCCATCTGCTGGTGAACATCTGCGGGATCTTCACCTTCTACAAAGTATGGTTTGTAGCCGTAGCCTACAAATAAACTCTCCAACTCATCATGGCTAATCCGTGACAGTGTAGTTGGGTTAGCAATTTTATACCCATTCAGGTGCAGAATCGGCAATACAGCACCATCACGTACAGGATTAAGAAACTTGTTGGAATGCCAGCTAGTTGCTAAAGCACCTGTTTCGGCTTCACCGTCACCGACAACAGCAGCAACGATTAAGTCAGGGTTATCAAAGGCAGCACCATAAGCATGGACGAGGGCATAACCTAATTCCCCGCCTTCGTGGATCGAACCAGGAGTTTCTGGTGCAACGTGACTGGGAATACCACCGGGAAAAGAGAACTGTTTAAAGAGTTTCTTCATTCCCTCAGCATCCTGAGAGATGTTGTGGTAATACTCGGTGTAAGTGCCTTCTAAGTAAGTGTTGGCTACTAGTCCAGGGCCTCCATGACCGGGGCCAGCAATGTAGATTGTGTTTAGGTCATATTTTTTAATGAGCCGATTCAGGTGAACATAGATAAAGTTCAGCCCTGGCGTTGTTCCCCAGTGCCCTAAGAGTCTGGGTTTGACGTGTTCCAGCTTTAGGGGTTCTCTTAGTAGCGGATTGTCGAGTAGATATATTTGCCCAACGGAAAGATAGTTAGCTGCACGCCAGTAGGCGTTTATCTTCTGTAATTCTTCATCTGTTAAAGGCTTTGTTTGTGGAGTCGTTGCTAATGTCATTTTCGACACTCCATTACAAAAGGATGTTGGCGGACTCGTTCAGTCAGCAATTATACCTGTTTTCAAAATTCTTGCCACCTCCCCACAATAAATTTTTCCAGCCTTCGTGATTAAATTCTTTGGTTTTGGGTACAGGATGGAGAGCGATATCTAGGATGGATTACACCTATGCTATTGATTAATCCTATCAATCGGCATTTTCTTCGTCATAATTATCTAGTTGTAAAGTGTAATCTAATGCTACTTTTAGCATTAATAAATAATTAGCAGAAAGACTTCCTAATTTTCGGATTAATCGCTGCTTATCGATAACAACTATTTGATAAGAAAGCACAACTGAGTCTTGCGTTAAACCGCTTTCACCTGAAGGTATGACAATTGTACCTGGTATAATAGCGCGTCGCAGATTAGTGGTTAAAGGAACTACTACAGATGTTGTTGTAAACTGAGCTAGTCGATCTCTCTGAACAATAATAACTGGTCGGATACCTGCTTGCTCTGGGGTGCATCCCAGTTTTTATTATTTCATCGAATAATAAAATAAAACAAGTCATTGCGAGGAACGAAGCAATCCCAGCCATTGCGATTGCTTCGTCGTTCCTCCTCTCTACGAGACGCACTCGCGTTCGCAATGACGGAAGATTGTTAGATTTTGAAAAAGTGGGATGCTCCCCTTGCTCTGAACCTCGACTCGGATTCAAATCAGCTAAATAAACATCTCCTCGCATCAAACTGCGTCCTCTTGCTGAAGCTGGGAGAGATAATCAGTTAAAACGGATTCTGCAAAAGCTAAATCTTCATCAGCAAACTCAGTTTTCAATGCAGCAGCCTCGACATCAGAAATAGCATCCCACTGCTGAGTTAATTTTTTTTTCTGGAGAGAGGTAGCAAAATCTAATACTTCTTCTTGACTAGACTTGGGTAATTGGGACAAGATTTCCAGCAGTTGCCTGTGAATAGTTGCTGTTGGTTTTTCTGTCATTGCCACATTTCCTAGATTAATAAATATAGTATGTACTTTAATTTTCTCATGCTTCAAGTTTTGCTTTCTCTTGAAGTATCCAATACAGCAAAAATAGCTAGAGGCAGATCAATTAACGAGCTAATTATTAATTTCCAATAACCCAGCTGGTGGGGTAATTTCAATACGATTAGATTTCAAGTCTACGACTGGTGCGATCGCTTCCACAAATGGAATCAAAACAGTCTTTTGTTTTTTGTCATTTGTAATTTGTCCTTTGTCACTTGTACTGAGCGCAGCCGAAGTATTTGTCATTTGTCCTTTGTCAGTGGCAAAAGATGGGTGTAATTTTACTTCTAACAAATCATTGCCAGCCGGGATGATGTCTACCACTGTACCCACGAGTTCGCCAGATGCTTGCATGAAGACTTCCAAGCCAATCAAATCGAGGACATGATATTCATCTTCGCCTAATTGGGGGCGATCGCTAGCTGGCACCATTAACGTACAACCGCGCAACGCCTCCGCCTGATTGCAATTTTCCACACCAGCTAATTTGATCACATACAAGTTTTTATTACTGATATAACGTCCTGTCAATAATTCGATTGGTTGTGGTTCTGTTTCACCTGAACGCAGCAACCAACGTTTTCCCGGCACCTCAAATCTTTCGGGAAAGTCTGATACAGGATAAACCCGTAATTCCCCAGACAACCCTTGAGGGGAAACAATCTTACCAATTTCTAGCCAATCATCTAATTTGTCATTTGTCATTTGTCATTTGTCATTGGGTAAAAAATTCTTATAACTCCTAACTCCTAACTCCTAACTCCTAACTCCTAACTCCTAACTCCTTACTTTCCCTCATCAGGCAGTCACCGCCGCACCTTTATAAGCTTCTTCAGCCACTTTTGCTAAACGTTGCATAGCAGTGGCTATCTCTTCATCGCTGCCTGTGAGGCTGATGCGGAAGCATTGGTGTTTGTGCGCCCACTCTTCCTCTAAACCGGGAAAGAAGCTACTTCCTGGGACAATAATCACACCTACTTGCTTAAGTTGCTGATAAAATTCCCAATCACTGATGGGTAAATCTTGTAACCACAACCAAGCAAAAATTGCTCCTTCACCGCGATGAAGAAACCAAGGTAAATTCTTGGGCATCGCTTGTTCTAAGCTGGTTTCTAAAACGGTAAACTTATTTTGGTAAAAAGGACGGATGACAGTGTGAGAAATTTCCACTAAAGCGCCAGAGTTGATTGCATAAGCTGCGATCGCTTGGCCGTAACGTGAAGAATGAAGACCAATATTTGCTTGAAAACACTCCAGCACTTCAATCCACTTTTCATCCCCAATGGCAATACCAACCCTTTCTCCTGGTAATCCAGCTTTCGATAAACTCATACAGTGTAAGATATTATCACCAAACACTGGTGTCATTTCAGTAAAATTCAATGCCGGGAAGGGAGGCGCATAAGCTGAGTCAATTAACACGGGTAGATTGTAAGGCGCAGCCAGGGCAGTAATCTTTTTCACCTCATCCTCAGTCAGGACATTACCAGTGGGATTACAGGGGCGAGAGAAGAGGATACAACCCGTATTTTCTGTAATCGACAGTTGGCTGAAGTCGGGGCGATATTTAAATCGGTGGGCGGCTTCATCAATATCGAGAGTCGGTTTGTAAGCAATTAAGGCTTTTGGAACTAAGCAGATGCCGCCGTAACCGGTGTAGTCAGGGCTGAGGGGCAAAACGATTTGTTTTAACTCGCCGCTAGGGGTGTAGCCACCGAAGCTATTTACCGCGTAGAAGTAGAGGGTTTGACTACCGGGGGTGATGAGGATATTGCGATCGCTTAAGTTTAACCCGTAGCGTTTGTTAAAGTCGTTAGCGATCGCTTCAACTAATGGTGCATAGCCTTGACTTGAACCGTAGCGACAAACTACTTCACCATATTCTGAGCTAGCCAAAAGCTGTGCAGTACAATCCCGCCATAATTGTTCTACCTCTGGCAAAATCAACGGATTACCAGCACTCAAATTAATAAACTGCTGCCCTGCACCCGCTCGTAATGTTTCGATAATATCCTTCATGATTGCTCTGACGCCAGTCAGGTTGGACATTTGAGCGCCAATTTGAGTTAGGGCAGGGTTCATAAGCTGTGACAAAATGTATTAATCGAGGGGTGGACAAATTATTTGGGGGTTGCTGCTGACATCCAGTTTACATCGTTGTCAAAACAGCTGTTGCCGCCTTTAACCAATCTAGCTAGAGAATGATATCTTAACAAATGACTGATGACTGATGACTGATAACTGATGACTGATGACTGATGACTGATAACTGATGACTGATGACTGATGACTGATAACCGTCAACAGTCAACCGTCAACCGTCAACCGTCAACCGTCAACAGTCAACCGTAAACCCTCAACCGTCAACCGTCAACCGTCAACCGTCAACCGTCAACCGTCAACCGTCAACCGTCAACCGTCAACCGTCAACGATTATAAAGAATGTTTATATAATTTAGACGCATATCAGCTTAACCAATGACAAATGACAAAACTATATAGGAGGGCTGACGTTGCAAGTTAAAGCAGCAGTAGCTTACAGCGCAGGTAAGCCGTTGACAATTGAAACCGTTCAACTATCGGGGCCACAAGCAGGCGAAGTGTTAGTTGAGGTGAAAGCAAGCGGGGTTTGCCATACCGACGCCTTTACCCTATCTGGTGACGATCCTGAAGGTTTATTTCCGGCAATTTTGGGACATGAAGGCGCTGGTGTGGTAGTGGAAGTAGGCGCTGGTGTCACCAGTCTCAAACCAGGGGATCATGTAATTCCCCTATACACTCCCGAATGCCGCCAGTGCGAATATTGTTTAAGCTTCAAAACGAATCTTTGTCAAGCCATTCGCTTAACTCAAGGACGCGGTGTCATGCCCGATGGCACTAGTCGCTTTAGCATTGATGGAGAAATGATTCATCATTACATGGGTACATCCACTTTTGCCAACTATACGGTGCTGCCAGAAATCGCCCTGGCAAAAATTCGGGAAGATGCCCCATTTGATAAGGTTTGTTACATTGGCTGTGGTGTGACTACTGGTGTTGGTGCAGTCATCAATACTGCCAAGGTGGAACCGGGAGCAAATGTTGTAGTTTTCGGCTTGGGTGGTATTGGTTTAAATGTTATCCAAGCAGCGCGGATGGTAGGGGCAAATATGATTGTCGGGGTAGATATTAATCCCAACAAACGCGCTTTAGCAGAAAAGTTTGGCATGACGCACTTTGTTAATCCCCAAGAAGTAGAGGGTGATGTAGTTCCCTATCTGGTTGATTTAACAAAAGGCGGTGCTGATTACAGTTTTGAATGTATCGGTAATGTCAAAATTATGCGTCAAGCATTAGAATGCTGCCATAAAGGTTGGGGTGTCAGTGTGATTATTGGGGTTGCTGGTGCTGGACAGGAAATCAGCACTCGTCCTTTTCAATTAGTAACTGGGCGCGTTTGGAAAGGTTCAGCATTCGGTGGCGCTAGAGGACGTACAGATGTGCCGAAAATTGTTGATTGGTATATGCAAGGTAAGATAAATATTGATGATTTGATTACTCATGTAATGCCGATTGAGCAAATTAATGATGCTTTTGAGTTGATGCACAAAGGTGAATCAATTAGGAGTGTGGTGACTTTCTAATTCGTAATTCGTAATACTTCGGCTACGCTCAGGACAAGCTCAGTAGAAGTTCATAACTCGTAATTAAAAAGGCTTTGTAGCTGATGGAATGCTACTATAGGAATCATATTTGATTTCTGAAAATATTTCAGTAGGGTGTGTTACGCCGTAGGCTAACGCACCATCCGAAGATTCTGGTGCGTTAGGTCAGCCGTAACACACCCTACATATACTCAGATGTAATGCGTATAAACTTCAGCCAAAACACGAGAGAAAATCCTTGTTTCTAGCCTCTGGTTGTAAATGTTATATTTTGCGACATCTCCGCTCACAAGCTACAGCATCGCCAACGCTGCCGCCGTTCCCAACACCTACTCGTCAGTCACTTTCACTCTAGGTTACGATGCCCCGAAATTTACTGAATTACCCGCAGTGGGGGCTAGAGGAAATAAGTTGTGTAAAACTTTGATTGGACTTTAGAAGCAAGTAAAGTCTAAAGAGAAAAAGACTATAGCTGTTATTCAAAGGACAAAACAAAATGGCAGACTCTACAGATGTCTTGCTAAAACTTAGTGAGCAAAGATGGGCTGAGGTTAAACAAGCAGAGGATCAGAGGTCAGCCCTCAATACCGTTCAGTTAAGCCCAAAAATCTTGGTAGAGACGCGAAATTTCGCGTCTCTACAGGTTTAAAATCAGTACCACAAATCCTTAACTGAACTGTATTGGGTCAGCCCTTAGCAATATAATTCTTCTTATTGCCTCTGCTATAGTAGGAATTTTTACTCAAAAAGGACTTGACAGAAATAATTTACCGTTATCTCTACTTCTGATTTTCTTAGGCATCTATGGAGCTATATAGGACTCATATCTGATTTTTGAACAAGATTTCAGATAAAACCCTGATAAAACGGGCTTTTCAGTCTCAGTATGTTTTCAGAAATCAAATCGGAGTCCTATAGGCTCTCGGAAATATCGAGAGCGTATTCACTATAGTCTTTCTATTTTAAAGCTCTATCGTAATAGGCTCAATGAACTACATCCTGATGCACAGATTGAAGACCGCAGAATTCAAGCAAAAGAATTTCATGAAAAACTTCACCCGTTAATGACAAAATTTCATCCCAATTATCTTTGGGTGACCCTTCATATATCAATCGCCATCGCTGGCACTATTCTTACAATTTCTATTTTGAGGTTGTGATGAACAAGCATATATTCTTCAGTCACGGTTTAGACAACAACCGCGATCAGACCCTACTTGGCATTGAGCCAAGTAGGACATCTTCCCCAACTGGTGACAGCATAGCCAAGCTTGTAGCACAAGCTGCTAAAGAACCCACAATCGCCATTTCCCCCCAAAGTCTGGGAAGAGAAACCAGAAAAGTTTGACACCAATGCATATCTATGATCCTTTACTATAATTAGGGAAAGTTCACCAGGTTTTGAACCCACTATGCAAACACCACAAAGCAGACAAACAGAGTGAAACCTGATGCCAAACCTCTACGAAAATGACTTTTACACTTGGACTCAAGAACAAGCTAACCTTCTGCGTCATCACCAATGGAACCAGCTTGACTTGCCCAATTTAATTGAGGAAATTGAATCTTTGGGAAGAAAGGAACGCCAAGAATTGAGAAATCGTCTTAGTATATTAATTGGACATTTGCTCAAATGGGAATATCAACCAAATCAACGCAGTCGTAGTTGGTTAGCGACAATTAGAGTACAACGACGGGAAATTCTCAAGTTGTTAAGCGAGAATCCTAGTCTGAAACCTTACCTTGAAGAAGCACTCCAAGAATCTTATGACAACGGTAGAGATTTAGCATCAGGAGAAACAAATCTGCCACTTTCAACTTTTCCCAACCAATGTTTATATCCTTTTGAGGAAATGTTGAGCGATCGCTTTTATCCGGGTGAGCCTGCAACAGGTGATTTAATGGAATAAAAGCGATGTCTACGACGGTCACTGAGCGCAGCCGAAGTGCGGGCTACGCTTACGCACTCATCAGAAAGTATCGATCAATTTCTGCCGTAAGTATGTCAAAGTCTACAGGCTTGGTCAAGTGACATTTAAAACCAGACTTCAGCGCCAGTTCCTTATCCTCCTGGCCACCGTAGCCAGTGAGTGCAATCAGAATTGAGCGAGTAAATTTAGAATCTTTACTCAATTCTTGTGCAACGGCGAATCCATCCATTTCGGGAAGTCCGATGTCACAAATAATCACATGAGGTTCAAACTCTCTTGCAGTTTCTACCCCTGAAATTCCATTGTTAGCAACGGAAACTTCATGCCCAAAATGCTCAAGCACTGCTTTTAATGTTACGGCTGAATCGTCGTTATCTTCGATGACTAAAATCTTCAACGATTTTTTAGCCTCTTCTATAATCTCCGGGTCGTTATGCCAAGCTGTAATCTCTTCGCATACAGGAAGAGTAACTTTGAATTCTGCTCCCAAATTAATCCCTCTACTTGAGGCTTCAACATTACCACCATGAAGTTCCACAAGACTTTTTACTACCGATAATCCCAAACCTAGCCCACCCCTGGAACGATCTAAGCTGCGATCGGCTTGGGTAAACGGCTCAAATAGTTCTGGTAAAATTGTCGGGTCTATCCCTATGCCTGTATCTCTTACAGATAAAACCGCTACACTCTCTGAGCCATTTTCACCTGGAATACATGAGAGATCAACCCAGATCGTTCCATCTGGCTGGGAAAACTTTAAGGCGTTATCAAGAAGATTCCCAAAGACTTGGAAGAACCGCGTCGGGTCAACATAAGCCCACAAAGGCTTGTTTGGTAGGTCTTCTACTACGTTCAGGTTCGATCTCTTTATTGCCTGTGCATGGTCATTGAGACTCTGGCGAACCAATTCTACCAAATTAACCTTCTCCAGGTTTAATGAAATCTTCCCATAAGTAATGGATGATACGTCAAGTAACTCATCAATCAATTTCGAGAGGTGCTTAATTTGGTGCTGCATCTTTAAAATTGTTTCTCCGACTGCGCCAGTCTCGCCTAGCTTCAACTTGAGAAGCTGAACCCCATTTGAGATGGGAGCAACGGGATTTCTCAACTCGTGAGCTAGCATCGCAATGAATTTGTCTTTAAGGGCGTTTTGGTTCGTCAATTTCTGGAAAAGTTGAACGTTGGCGATCGCAACTGCTGTAGTATCTGTCAAAATCTCAAGCATTCCGATCTCTTGGGGCGTGGCTAGGTGCGGTGTACTCCAATAGGCTCCGATCGCACCCAGTGGATCAGAAATCCGTATGGGAACCATCACTAAACTCTTGACAAAAGTTACTTTGTAAGCGTCAATCGGAATTCGAGCATCTTGGTAAATGTCTTCAATTACGGCTGCTTGTTTATTGAGCATCGCCCAACCGGAGACGCAAGACTTGAGCGGAAAACGCATACCTTTCCAAAGTGGCCCGATGGCGTTTTCATCGACATAGTGGCAACATTCACCATCCCGCAGTACAAAAGTTACTCCATCAGCATTAGTCAGATCGCGAGCTGCCAAACGCACAATCTCAATAATTTCTTCAATAGTCCGCACACAAGCCAAATCCTTCACGACCAAAAGCAGTCTATTGTAAGATGAAATACTATAACTCTGATGTGAATTCTGTTCTTGTGAGATGGAGCTTTGTAATATATTTTTCATAAATAACTCCGAACAAAAGGGATGTCTGGATAAAAACTTTGGTAAAGCGGGTAGGTTTCAGCAGACACCTACTCTTAATCGTAATCTTAACTTTGATGTTAAGAGTATGACCCGTCACCGCATTTTTTGTTTTTTCTATCTTTGGTATAAATATACTTTATTTTTATAAACTATACACCGTAAATATACTTGAACAGTAATTGTGAGAATGTAAAGATGCGTAGGTGTACCCTGTTGTAGTATATTTCTAATGCAAACAAATTATTTGGCGATCGCTAAATAATACTCAAATCGCTGCCGGAGTTGTTCAACTGTCAAATTTTGAGTCCAGTATTCCACTAGGGCGTGACCAAATGCCCAGGCGTTGCGATCAGGTGAAGCGGAATTTTCCAGCAGTAGCGGCCAGAGGGATAGCAATTCAAAGTTGAGCGGGTTAGAGTTAGCTGTATTCAAGAGCGAGAAAAGCTCATATCCCATTTGGAGTTTGCCAATCACAATCGGCAACTGTTCCACAGGAATTTGCTCTGCCAGCATATATGCTAGGGCTGGAGATCCGGTTGAGAGTGTAGAAACAAACTGGAGGACGGGACTTTTGAGCAATGATGTTAGTCCCTGTGTTGTCGCCATTTGGAAGGTGTAATGGTCGATGATTTTGGCAGCAGCGACGGTGCGGACTTCAAGATTACGCAAAAAGCGGGCGAGACGGAGTTGCTTGGTAGGTGCGATCGCATCTATTAATCCCAACGATAGCGCCTCAACTCCCCAAGCGATTCGATTTGTTTTGCCCTCACCTGTAACCAGGGGTAGAACTAGATTACAGAAGTTTCCCAGCAGTTTGGCACGATATTCAGTAGCTTCTCGAATGGCAATTTCTTTGGCGCGATCGCCCCATTCCCAATCATAAGGCGGTTGCCACTCGCGGATGGGACGCAGCCGATCTACTTGAGTAACGATCGCGATCGCAGGTAAATCTGCAATTTCTGCTTTGATATCTTGCAAAAAGTCTACATCCATTTGCAGGGCAGGATCGAGGGCTGGGGTAGCTAACAGCAGCAAATCTGCCTTAATGGCATAATCAAGCACCAGATTTCGGAGATCGGCACGGTTGACTTGTTCGTAGCCAGGTGTGTCCAAAAGCGTTAAGGTTTCCCCAGTTTCAGTCTGCCATTGGTAATTTTGAATGCGATCGGTACTGGGCAAAACATCAACGGCGGCGATATCCGCCTGAAATAGCGTGTTAATCAGGCTACTTTTTCCCGAACCCGTGCGCCCCACCAGCAGAATATTCACGGGTTTTTGCTCAACTGCTTCGGCTGGTTCGGCTTGAGTCAGGATTTCTCGGAGGGTTTGGGTTTTGACCTTGGGTATAGTTGGTGTGGATACTACGGTTGCTGAAACTGGTAATGTAGTACGTCCGTAGAGAGCGATCGCCTGCTGACATAAGTTTCTCAGGGCAGCTTCCCGAAATAACTGGCTCAAATTCCCCAACAATTGCTGAGTTGCTTGGTTACTAGAACCCTGGCTAGCTTGTTTTGCCACCGCCGCCACTGGATTTAAAACCCACTGTGCCCAGTTCCAAGCTTTCCAGAATTTCCGAGCCGATGGTTCCAACTTCCGATAGACTTCGTATCCTTGGTATGCTTGCCCAACCGTCACCTGATTCAGGACAGGAGATAACTTTTGCATCCACCGATCCATGTCATCCACCGTTCCCCGAATCAGCCCGTAAGCTTGGGGGACGTAGATATTCAGCAGGGGATATTGAATTTGAGGATTGTAGATATGAGCGATCGCTACAACCAAATCCTGGCATCGCGTCCAAAAAGTTTGCCAATCTTCCCAAATGGGGCGATCGCTTTGTGCTGCTTGCAGAATCTCTTGAAGGGCGGCTTCTGCAAGCTTTGTAACATCACTTCCCACTGGTAGCCCTACTGTATTCTCTGCTGTTGATTCTAGTTCTTCTTGGACTTGGGCTAATACAGCTTCTACTTGGTTAACAGCAGGTTGAGTCCATTTCACCAATAGCCAACGCCAACCAACGAATAAAAGGGTGAATACACCCCAAATCCAATTAATGCCCCACGCATGGATTTGCGAACCGGCGGATACCAGTAAGAAAATAATGATAAACGCGATCGGGATTGCTAAGACGACCCATTGCCACGGTTTTAATCGCACCATTGCCCCATACCTGCTTTGAAATGTTGGGAAATTCGAGTTTTGTAAAAATTACTCTTATAAAAATTTTATCGTTTCCAATCTAGGCAGGATGTTCCAGTCTTGGTTTTCTGTTAGCGATCGCTTGACTTTTAAGACAGTCGCTACAAATTTGCCTGGACGCGAACAATTAGACTTTCAATATATTTATACTCTTGCTTCATGCGATCGCAACTCAGATAACCTCTCTACCTTGATTTAAACGGATTCACAATTTCTAATTGACCAGCGACTATTAACCCATCGTGCATATCTTCAGAATAAAGAATACTTGCTCTTGCGGACAGCGCACAAGCAACAATTAAACCATCCCAAAAAGAAAAATTATCAGGACTTACGCAAAAATTGCCGAAAAGCTTAATTTATCGAACCGCCAAGACGCCAAGAACGCCAAGAATTCGTAGAGTGTGCGTAAGTCCTAATTATATCGGCTGCGGATATCCGATGCAGATTCAAAAATATTCAAATTGAACTCTACCACAGTACAACGACGGTAAAGTGACTGAATCACAGCTTTGATTTGCTCTTCGTTAAAAGCTGCTTTTTTCAGCAAATTAGCAGAAACCTCATTCACAACCTGCGTACTGATAATTATTCTTTCATTTGACGTAATTGAAATAGCAATATTACGCTTTCTGTCTCGTTCTGCCACTTCTATCTTTTTGTCATCAAATAAACGATAGAGCCAAACATTTGTATCAATAAAATCTCTATTATCACTCATCGACTAGCGACTATAAATTTCTTCACGGCTGAGTACACCATTCACTTGAACGGGATTTTCAGTCAACTCATCAATTATGTCTTTTTCTGGAAATGATTTTTTCTTCACCAAAACAATTACTTGAATATCATCTCCTTCTGCAAATTCTTGTTTATACTCATCAGGAATCTGAATTAACCCATTTTGAATCTTTGCTTGAAACTCTACTGCATTCAACATCAATAAATTCTCTTATCGAGCTATATAAATCAATCTTAGCTCTATTCCCCAGTTATCTGATCGGGTTTCCCAAAATCTTAATTGCATTATCAAGGCGATCGCCAAGCGCGTAATTATGGATTTTCTCTGACAAATCTGGATGCGATCGCTTTTTGATTATATTTTAGGATATTAGGTGCGATTATCTTTGACATGCTCTGCGATCGCAAGCAAGAATAACAATAGCGATCGCCTGTCAGAGAAACTTAAAATACTAATAAATGTTACACTTTCCTAGCATTTAAGGAGTAAAGGCTGTGGCTTCCATCACACTCGACATTTCCGATGAACAATTGCAAAAGCTGCAAGCAATAGCACAAGAGAGTGGTATCTCACTTGAACATTTGTTACGTACCAGGATAGAAGACTGGCTCAGTCACCCGACGAGCGATTTTGTTTAATCAACAGTTATCAGTGATAACTGATAACTGATAACTGATTTAATCGTCTATACGCAGTAATTTGCGATAAAAAGGTTGTGAAAAATCGGTTGCACGATAACGTTTATAGTTATCCATAACTTCAATTAAAAAATTAATAAACTCGAAACTAGCCATCATCAGTTCGTAACTCAGTTCAGCATTGCCATCAAACTGGATTCGGCAACGGGTTAAGTCTGAGGGTAAAGTCGCAACATTCCAGGAGGCGACAAAGGGAACATGTTCACTGGCTTCTATCTTCCGGTGTCCCTCCAAGACCCCTTTTTGATAAAGACTGATGGCATAGGGTAAGAAATTGCGCCTAGCGCCCTGAACGTAAGGTAAGTAAACACTGGCTTGTTGTTGAGTGGCAGGCTGGAGTTGGTCAATAGACATTGTTAAATATGCCAATTGGGGATATTAGTGGATGTTACTAGTATTCCCAAAAGATGTGTCTAAAGCACATAGTGGGAATGGGGAATAGGGAATGGGGAATAGGGAATGGGAGATGAGGAAGCAGGGGGAGCAGGGGAAGCACAGGAGAATAATTAATAACCGATGCCCAATGCCCCATGCCCCATGCCCAAAAATGAAGTTACTGCTAAGAAATATTAAAATTTCGGTTAGAATGATGCTGCATTAACTTTTATCGAAGTTGGGGAAAATAACACTAAAAATCCCCACTGTAAAGTGGTGGATGTTATTATTGCTGTTTCTCCTAACAACGAGCTGCTGCTACCTTGTTATTACTTTGCCCAAACCGGAGTTCTCATTGAAGAAAGTCCCACTCTAGAAGTTTCCTGCCTAAATGGCTATTAAAGGAATCAAGCGTCTGTCTGAAGAGTAGCAAAGGTGGTTAATGCGAGGTAATTACGCAAAGTAGCGGTGACAACAAAGGTAGTCCCATCGGCTTTTGGCTTAGGGATAGCGGGTATTGCAGTTTGCCCATTCCGATTAATATCGGGAAAAGTAGCTTAGGGATATTTGTCCGTAAAATTACTAACTGTAGACAAATAGTGGTTTTTGAATCAAGCAACCTAACCTATGCCAGCGAATTCCTGGCCCGAAGAAGATTCTTATCAAGAGCTTGATCCGCTCAACTCCTTATTGTCTGACCTATCAGCAAATGAGGAGTCAGTGTTAGAGACTGATCCTGTGTCTCTAACACCCCGGTTTCAAGGTCGTAGACGCAAAGCGGCTCTAGTCTTGACTATCGTCTGGAGTAGCACGATCGCTCTACATTTAGTTTCTTGGGCTTCTATATTTATTCTAGGACTGACCACCATTCTAGGATTTCATGCTTTGGTGGTAGTGTTTACTAAATCCCGTCGCTATCCAAAAGAAATACAGGGAGATTTACCCTCTGTATCTGTGTTAGTGGCTGCGAAAAATGAAGAAGCGGTAATTGCTAAATTAGTTAAAAATCTTTGTAATCTGGAATATCCAGGTGGGCAATACGAAGTATGGATTATTGACGATCACAGCAGTGATAGCACACCGCATTTATTAGCAGAACTCGAACAGAAACACGAGCAACTGAAAGTACTAAGGCGTTCAGCAGAAGCTACTGGTGGCAAGTCGGGGGCGTTGAATCAGGTATTGCCCTTGACAAAAGGCGATATTATAGCAGTATTTGATGCTGATGCTCAAGTGACACCAGACTTGCTGCAACAGGTAATCCCTTTATTTCAAAGAGAAAAGGTGGGGGCGGTGCAGGTGCGAAAAGCGATCGCCAACGCTAAAGAAAACTTTTGGACTAAGGGACAAATGGCCGAAATGGCTCTTGATACTTGGTTTCAGCAACAGCGAACCGCCCTTGGTGGCATTGGCGAACTGCGCGGCAATGGTCAATTTGTGCGGCGTTCAGCCTTGGAAAGCTGCGGTGGCTGGAATGAAGAAACCATTACCGATGATTTGGATTTGACAATCCGCTTACATTTGGATAAGTGGGATATTGAGTGTGTTTTCCATCCAGCAGTGCAAGAAGAAGGAGTCACAAGTGCGATCGCACTTTGGCATCAGCGCAACCGTTGGGCAGAAGGCGGTTATCAACGCTATTTGGATTATTGGGATTTAATTCTCAAAAACCGCATGGGATGGCGCAAAAGCTGGGATTTGCTGATTTTTATGCTGATTATGTATATCTTACCCACAGCAGCAGTCCCAGATTTATTAATGGCGATCGCTCGTCATCGTCCACCAATGTTAACTCCTATCACAGGCTTGTCCATTTCTATGTCGATGGTAGGAATGTTTACAGGTCTGAAGCGGGTACGTCAAGATCAAAAATTCCCACTTTCTACATATCTTACGATCCTGGTGCAAACCCTGCGTGGCAGTTTATATATGTTGCACTGGTTAGTCGTTATGAGCAGTACTACTGCCCGGATGTCGGTAAGACCAAAGCGGCTAAAATGGGTGAAAACTTTGCATACTGGGAATGGGGAATAGGGAATGGGGCATGAGGAGTTAGGAGTTAGGAGTTAGGAGTTAGGAGTTAGGAGTAGAGACGCGATTAATCGCGTCTGTACAGGAGTTAGGAGTTAGGAATATCTCTCTCAATGCCCAATGCCCAATGCCCTATTCCCTATTCCCCATTTTTTATTCATCATCAACTTCTGCTTCCTCTACCCATTCAGGTGTAGTCATGGAGTCGGAAAATTCTGGGAAATCATCTGCAAAACGAATAATTTGTCCTTGGAAAAATTCTGCTAGACGTTGAGCTGCGATCGCTACTTCGTCAGGTTCCCAATCAGGTGCGGGTGTTCGTTTTGCAGTTGGAGGCAAAGCTTGCACCCCATTTCCATTTAGGCCATTTCGATTTGCCCCATTTCCATTTACTCCATTTCCATTTACTCCATTTCCATTTACGCCGTTTCCATTTACTCCATTTCCATTTAGGCCATTTCCATTCTTTGCTACCGACTCAGTTTTTGGTGGTGTTGGTGTCGCTGGTGGTGGAGTTGCTAGCTGTGGTGCTGGCGTTGGAGGCTGAATTTGCTGGTTGTAACTGGGACTTGGTGGCTGCTGAACGCGAGGTGAGTCTTTTGGGGGAGGATTTTTTTTGGCTGAGGTAAAGTTTGAAGAAGTTGCTTTTTCTATAATTATCTGAATTTCACGCTGGAAAGTCTGCTGAAAAGCTGCCGTAATCATCGGTAGATCACATTTACCCTTGTCATACCATGCCTGTTTGATAGCAATTCGAGCCACAACACCGTCGAACTCTATGAGTTGGCCCATTTGACGTAGCATTTCTTGCCTTGATTTTGGCTGGAGGTTAGCAAGCATCTGTTGCCAAACCTGAGTTAAGTCATATTCTGCTTCCCCAACAACTTCTGAAGTTACTGGTTCAACGATCGCAGGTGACACAGGTACAGATACCGGTTCTGGGGTAGGTGGTGAAACTGAGTTAACAGCAGAATTGTGATTTGTTTGTTGTTCAACTGGGGGAGGTGAAGTAACGGGCTGATTTTGGGCAGCCGCTATATCATTGTTTGCAGAATTATGATTTGTTTGCGGTTCAGCTACAGGTAAAGAAGAGACTGCATTATTTTGGGCAACTGCTGGAGAATAGCTTGGAGATACAACAGATGTGTTAACTCGCTGCGTAACACTTGGGGCTTGTGGCTGAATAATCGTCGCACTGGGTAACAATCCTAGTAATGTTACTTCCAACCACAAACGCGGCTGGGTGGTATTTTTAATTTGCACTTCAGCTTCTCGCAAGTGTTTTTGTCCTGCCAAAATCACGCTCATATCGAAGTATTGAGCAAACTCAACCAACGCTGTCCAGGTTTGTTGAGTACAAGCAACCAAATCGTGGCGATTGGGTGCGGTTTTAGCAATCAGTAAATCGCGGTAGAATGCGGCAAGATTTTGCAGAAGAGTTAGCGGTTCTCGACCACGATCTAGAATGTAGTGAGTACAGTCTAAAACTGCTTCGGGTTTATCTTGAGCGATCGCATTTAACAGCCCCAGCAAATCCTGTTCGCTTACTGTCCCTACCAAATCCCAAACTCGATCCGGTGTCACTTCACCCGCTAATAAACCCAATTGATCGAGCAAACTTTCGGCATCTCGTAACCCTCCCTGAGCAAGTTGGCCTACCAGGGTGACAGCATCGGGTGAAATATGGATGTTTTCTTTAAAGGCGATCGCACTTAAATGCTTTACCATCGCCTCTAACTGGATGCGTCTAAAATCAAACCTTTGACAGCGCGAAATAATCGTTGGTAACACCCGTTGCGGATCTGTTGTCGCCAACACAAAAACTACGTGTCTTGGTGGTTCTTCTAATGTCTTTAGTAGCGCGTTGAATGCCTGCGTACTAAGCATGTGGCATTCATCGATTACATAAACCTTGTAGCGACACTGCACTGGAGCAAACTGGGCTTTTTCAATCAACTCGCGGATATTATCAACACCAGTATTACTAGCGGCGTCAATTTCAATTATGTCTAAGGCATAGCCCTTGGTGATCCCCTGACAAACTTCACACACGCCACAGGGTTCAGCAGTGGGCTTATCACCTTTGAGACAATTGAGAGATTTAGCCAGAATCCGGGCACTAGAAGTTTTCCCCGTACCTCTAGGCCCAGTGAATAAATAGGCGGGGGCGATTTTAGATGTGCCGATCGCGTTCGTGAGGGTGGTAGCGATCGCCTCTTGGCCCACCAGTTCAGCAAAACTTTTGGGGCGATATTTGTGGTGCAGGGGTTCGTAAGACATGGAAAAATAGACTTCAATGCCTTTCAAAGTTAATTAGTAGCACCGAGTCGAGTTTAGGATTCAATTATTTTAGACTCTTGTACCTGCTTGGTTTGTACAAATTGCCAGAGCTACTGCCCTCAACTAATGCCGTGAATTTTGGCACTCAGGAAAGCAAGTAACCAAAGCTTACCTTCTACTATGATTTCAATATCAAAGTATTGGAATTATAGCATACCATTTAGTACATTTGTTCTAGCTAAGGGAGTGGGGAGTAGGGAGTAGGGAGTGGGCAGGGGGCAGGGGGAGAATGACTAATGACTAATGACAAATGACAAATGACCAAAGAATTTTAATTACTGACTAGCGCCATAGTCCAGTGCGATCGCTACAATCTTAGGATAAGCAAAACTCGATGGTGCAGCAGATGCTCAAGCGGCTATTTCAATGGCTCAAAAAGCTTTTTCAGAGCTTGTTCGGTGGAAAACAGACTGCCTCAAAATCTAGAGGAAATGTGCTAAAAGAACCAGCGCCACCCTTAACCGATACCGATCTGGAATTTCTCTTCAACGAACTGTTGCAAGGAGTATATCTTGCACGAGGGGAAGCGTGGGCACAAAAGTGGCTGCATAATATTGAACATCGCATCCCAACTGAAGACTGGGTTGAGTGGTTAAGGCGCTTTGGCGACAGATTGCTAGCATCACCTACACCCAATAATGAAATGGCTGCACGGTTAGTGCAATTGGGTGAGTTGGACATCGGAGAAATCGGAGATGTTGCTTATAGTATCGGGATGCAGTTGTTGACACGCAATCAAGGCGAACCGATTTGGGAATATGAAGGGCCTGATGCTTTTAGCACAACGATACCATCTGAGCTAACCGCCCCCATCTCAGAGTCAGTAGATACCCCAGATAATCCCCCAGAGGGAGAATACCAAACTGTCACCCTAGAAGAATTGTTTGTGATGTTGCAGCAGGATGAAAACTTACGCCAGCAAATTGCTCAACAGCTTGCCATTGAGACAGACGATCCAGAATTGCTTGTCCAGGCATTGATTAGTCAATTATATCCTGCTGGTCAATCGACTACAGAGCAAACAGACAATTAACTACTTGGCATCAAAAGTCAAATTTGGAAATTGTAACGTTGTAATGCTCTACTCTTGAAGTTTTGTATATTTTTTGCTAACCTGCGACGGAAGCCCTGTCCCGATCTAATGGATTTTTACGTAATTGATGATTTTTTTAACACAACGATGGCTACAATCTAGAAAAACAAAATCCAATAGTGTGGCAGATGCTCAGGCGGATATCGCAGTCGCTTAAAAGGTTTTTAAAGCGCCTTATTGAAAGTAAGCAGGCTAGTTCTCTCAAGGGTGCGAGAGGACATAATCTGGTGGAGATGCTACCAGAACTAACCAATGCGGATCTGGAACAATTGTTTATCCAATTGTTAGAAGGCGTGCATCAAGCACGAGGACGACAGTGGGCATTGAGGTATCTGCAACGGGTAGAAAATCGCATTCCGGCTGAACGCTGGATAGATTGGTTGGTGATCTTTGGCGAAAGCTTGCTAGCTTCACCGGCACCAAATCCGCTTTTAGCAACAAAGATGGTGCAATTGGGGGAACTTGGTGTTGGCAGAATTGGAGATGTTGCTTATGACATTGGCATCCGGCTGATGCAAAACTCACCCACACAGATAGAGTATGAGGAGAATTATCCAGAAGAAGATTTAGAAATCACTCCTGGGGAAGAACCGTTCGGCAATTTGGACGAACAGTTATGGGAGTATGAGGAACCAGATGTAAGAGAAACTACTCCAGGGCAAGAACTGATCCGCAATTTAGGCGAGCAGTTATGGGAGTATGATGAGCCAGATGTGGTAGAAATCACAACCGATGAAGAAATTATCCCAAGTTCGCCTGGGCAAGAGTTAATCCGCAGCTTAGGTGAGCAATTATGGGAGTATGATGAGCCAGATGTTGAACCAATAACGTCAGCGCCTGAAAATACCTCTAGTGAGGAAGCATTCACCCAGAATTTAGAGGAACTGGTATTTGAGTATGAAAGGAATGATGCCCAAACTACAATAGGCGAAAATTTCCCTCTCCCCGCCGCAGAAGATTCAATCACCTCATTAGCCCAACTGAGGTTCGATGATGATGAAGTTGTTCAAAGTCGAACAGGATCAAATCTCCTTTCCACTAGACAAAGAACTGAATTAACAACTTCTCCCTCAGTGGAAACCTGGGACAACACTTTGACCAATTTAGAGCCAAATGTGGCTAATACATTAGATGAGTTGTGGGTGAGATTGGATCAAAGTACTAATTTAGTCCAGCAACTTGCTTCTAATTTGGCAGTTCAAAGCAGCAATTCCCCTGGTATAATTGAGCGGCATGGCGATGATCCTGTTACCCAGGCTCAACGGTGGTTTTATCAAGGTCTAAGCCAAGCAAAAACAGGTGATTTGTTAGGCGCGATCGCATCTTATGACCAAGCCATCGCACTTCAACCAAAATTTTCAGAATATTGGTTTAACCGAGGCTTGACGCTGTTCCATTTAGAACGTTTTGATGAAGCGATCGCATCTTACGAAACCGCCACACGACTAAAACCCGACTTCTACAAAGCTTGGTATAATCGCGGTGGAACTCTCGGAGAATTAGGATATTTTCAAGAAGCGATCGCTTCTTTTGACAAAGCCATAGAAATCAAGCCAGACTACCAAGAAGCTTGGTCTAGTAAGGGTTTGGCACTGCTTAAATTAGGTTGGCTACCCGAAGCTATTTCTAGTTATGACCAAGCCCTACATTTGGAACCAGAAGACCAAGAAAACTGGTATTACCGTGGTATAGCCCTAGCTGTCGGCGAACAATTTACAGAAGCGATTATATCTTACGACAAAGCGCTAGAAATTAACCCAGATTATCACGAAGTTTGGATAGACCGGGGTGTAGTGCTGTTTAATTTAGGAAGATGGTCAGAAGCGATCGCCTCCTGGGATAAAGCACTGTCAGTTCAATCAGACTTCTACTTAGCTTGGTACAACCGGGGTATAGCGTTAGACAACTTAGGACGTAGACAAGAAGCGATCGCCTCCTATCAAAAAACGATCGCGATTAAACCCGACTTCCACTTAGCTTGGTATAATCAGGCAGTAGCATTGTTTTATTTAGAACAATTTGCCGAAGCGATCGCTTGTTATGACAACGCTTTGCAAATTAAACAAGATTATTGGGAAGCTTGGATTGGTCGAGGAACTGCGATCGGTCATTTACTGAACTCTGACGCATTGCTGATTTCGAGTAGTATCACCGCGACAAATCCCGCCTTACAACAGGGCGGCTACGAAGGGAAATTAGCCAGCTACGAGGAAGGGTTAAAGCATCTGCGGACAGATACCCATCCAGAAGGTTGGGGTAGATTGCATTTTGCGATCGCTAATACTTACTACGAACAAGGCAAAAAAAATACTAATCCCCGCGATTATTGGCGCAAAGCTGCATCTGAGTACCATCAAGCGCTGCTAACCCTCACACTAGAATATTTTCCCCAGTTGCACCTAGAGGTTTTACAATCTCTAAGCAAAGTGCTGATGGGTTTAGGACAAACAACACAAGTTCAAGAATTGCTGCAACGCGGTACAGATTTATTGCGACAATTATTGAGTGAAGAAACTCGCTCAGACGAAAGTAAAAAACAGTTAGCCCTGAAATTTGCAGGCTTTGATCAATTAGCAGTTGATTTAGCCGTAGAGTCCGGTGATTTAGTTGAAGCCTGGGAAATTGCCGAACAAGGCAAAAATGCTTGTTTAAACTGGCTGCTTTATGGCTGGAATGATAATATTTACTCGCCTTATTATGGCGCAATTCAACAACTATTTAATTCTACAACAGCAATTATTTACTGGCATATTAGTCCAGTTGCCCTACACACATTTATTCTCAAAGACCAAGCGCCATCACCCATCCTCCTATTTACACCCATGCAAGATACTGGGGCAATAACTTTAGGAGAAGACGCTATTCGTCTAAATGAATTGCCCCTACCCGAAGCAGTACAACGCCTAATTAAATTTGAAAGTTTGCTAGAAGATTGGCATCAACAATACCAAGAATATCGCAGCACGGCCCAAGACAAAGAAAGTAAAAGCCAGCATTCTTGGCGAGTTGATATGGAACAGAAGCTATTGCAGTTGTATGAAATCCTGAATATTTCCACAATTGCACAGGAACTCGAAGGCATCACCCAACTGGTTTTAATTCCTCACCGTGACTTATACAGATTGCCCATTCATACCCTTTTCCATCTTCCTTCCCCATCGCCGGAAGAATTGCCGAATGTGGAGTCAAATTTCAGTGTAACCTATCTACCTAGTGCCCAAATAGGTTTATCAATTAGAACTGAAGATATTTGGCAATGGCAAAATCAATTATTGCTTAGTGTTGAACATCCTGAGAGTACGGGTTATCCCACGCTTAAATTTGCTAAACTTGAGTCGGAAGTTGTTAGCCAGATGTTCAATAATATCCAACGAATTCATGGGTTAGAAGCTACAAAAAATATTATTGAAAACGCCTTATTTGATAATTACAACATTTTACATTTTACTGGTCATGTCACTAATAATTTAATTGAACCCAAAAAATCCGAATTAGCATTAGCAGGTGAAGACAAACTTACTCTAGATGAAATCTGCCAACAAAATCTAGCAAGTTACAACCTTATTACCCTCTCTGCTTGTGAAAATTTAACTACTAGCAACCACACTATCAGCAGCGAATATGTGAGTTTGGTGACTGGTTTTGTGAGTCAAGGCGTTCCTCATGTAGTGAGTACTCTCTGGAGTGTAGAATCTTCAGCTAGTGCCTTGGTGATGATAGAGTTTTACCGACGATTACAGCCCAATAAATCAGCAGTTACAGCCTTAGCTGAAGCAACCCGATGGCTGAAAGAACTAACTGCTGGAGAATTGACAAAATGGTATGAAGATGTATTAAATAATCTGCATCCTGAAGAAGTACGAATTCAAACTTATTTAGCGACACAACTATATAGAAATAGTAAAATGGCATCAGATAAAAATCTTTATAATCATCCTTACTACTGGGCAGCATTCACGATTACAGGTAAGCCGAATTAAAATAATTTGTAATTCGTAATGACGCTTGTTAGAAGCGTGCATTAGTTATGAGGGGTGAAAAAGTTTGTAGTAAGGACTTTAGTCCTGAATTTTTAAGCACGCTTTGTGCTTACTACGAACCCATCAAAATTAATTCAATAGACCAGTAGTAGTCTGTCCCAAAAGTTTTGAGAGGTTAGTGGTGTTCAGATCCCCGACTTCGCAGAAGTTGTCAGGGATCTAGCAGCCCCGCAAAATTAATGCGATAGACCAGTAGTAGTCTGTCCCATTAATTTTGCGGGGTTGTAGAGACGCGAAATTTCGCGTCTTTACAGGGTTTTGGTAACAAACTAATCAATCAGAATTAATGAGACAGACCAGTAGGTTGGGTTGAGGAACGAAACCCAACACCAACAATCTCTGATTTTGTTGGGGTTTCACGAATGTTCAACCCAATCTACGAATATTTTATTTTTTCTGAGTAATAAAAGAGCGCTAATCTAACTCCCTACGTCCTTCCAATGCCCTTGCTAGGGTCACTTCGTCGGCGTACTCCAAATCACCACCTACAGGCAAACCAAAGGCAATCCGCGTCACCTTGGTAAATGGTTTCAATAGCTGACCTATATACAGCGTTGTTGTCTCCCCTTCTACACTTGGACTAATTGCCAGAATTACTTCTTGAGGTTTTTGCTGACTCACCCGGCGCTGCAAAGCCAGTATAGTCAACTGTTCTGGGCCAATTCCATCAATTGGAGAAATCACCCCACCTAAAACGTGATATTTGCCTTTGTATTCACGGGTTTTTTCCAGTGCAATCACATCGCGGGGATCTGCTACGACACAAATAGTTTTGTTGTCACGATTGGCATTGCGGCAGATTTCACAAACAGGTTCAGCAGATAAGTGAAAGCAAACAGAACACAAGCCTATCTGTTTTTTTGCCTCAATCAGCGCATGTGCTAAAGCTTCTACTTCTGCTTCTGGTCGCTTCAAAATATGCAAAGCCAGTCGTTGGGCAGATTTGGGGCCAACTCCCGGTAGGCGCTGCAATTGCTCAATTAACCGTGCTAAAGGGCGTGCGTAAACCGTTGTCTTGTCTCCAGAATGTTTTTACCTTAACTATGATGACATTCCTACAGAATTTTGGAAGGAAGCGTTTATAGTTTAGTGATGAATCGCGTCTAGAGACACAATTCATCCCGTTTTATGGTTTTATCAACCAGGCGGCCAGTTCAACTGCCGACCTCCTAAAATATGCAGATGTAAGTGGTGGACTGTCTGGCCACCATCATCACCAATGTTGATGACAACTCGATAACCGTTTTCCAGTCCAGCTTCTTTTGCAACCCGTTTGGCAGTTAACAAAAGATGCCCCAGCAAAGCATGATCCTGAGATTCAGCATCAGCTAGTGTGGGAATGGGTTTTTTGGGAATGACGAGGATGTGAACAGGCGCTTGCGGGTGGATGTCCTTGAATGCCAAGGCTAAATCATCCTCATAAACAATATCAACGGGAATTTCCCGACGAATGATTTTGCTGAAAATCGTTTCTGTAGTTTCACTCATACCAATCTATTTACTCATCTGCTAGAAATTATACAGAATTGGTATTAGATCATTTACATAACAAAATACTCCTTCTTGTGATAAAGTCTTCCATAGATAATATTCGTCCTACTCCAGCATAGAGAAAATAATTACAATATGTATGTCGTCACTCAACTCTAAGGCGAAAGTTTCGTGCTGAGAAAAGTACATATTTTTTGTATCAGTAATTTGGAGGTTTAGGATGAAACAGTCAAAATACTATTTTATTGCTTTTATTATTCTCATAATTAGCATCTTCCTGCGTTTCTTTACGTTGCAAAATCAAAGTCTTTGGTTTGATGAAGGTTGGAGTCTAGCTTTATCTAATAATACAACCGTTCAAGAAAATCTCTCTGAAATTTTAGGTCTAGAAAATGGTGATAAATACCAACCGCTTTATTATTTGGTCTTATTCTATTGGCGTTCGGCTTTTGGAAATAGTGAATTTGCCCTTAGATCGCTTTCAGCTTTGTTAGGAGTCGGCTCAGTAATTGCGATATTCTTTACTTGCCTACGTATTTATGGGAAAAAACATGCTTTATGGTCGTCCACGCTCCTAGCGGTTAGTTCTTTCAGTGTATTCTACAGCCAAGATGCCAGACCTTACGCATTATTAATATTTATAGCCTCACTTCAAATATATTTCTTTAGTTATGCAATCAATGTATATAAGAGGAATACAATTATTTTTCCATTGCTTTTTGGTATCTTTACTGCTATTGGGGCTTTTGGCAGTATTTTGATAATAATTTTTAGTTCATCTCTTTTTCTATCTCATGCTATTGTTTATAAAAACTTCAAACAATTGCTCAAATGGTGGATACCGCCGATAATTTTTTCCTCCCCAATGCTTTGGTTCTACTTGTCTTCACCTGCCGCATCTGATCCAACAGCTACTGTGGTTACTCGGACTGGGTTACCCATAATTCAAAACATGATATTTGTGATCTACGGTATATTAGTCGGGACATCTTATGGGCCGCCACTAGAGAAATTGCGCGAGCAAGAAAAGTTCAATGTTATACTTAGCTATTGGTTTCATTTACTAATATTTATTATTGTCATTGCTGTCATTTTTATAGCTTTATTAACAAGTTTGTTGAGACACCGCAAGAGAAAAATATATCAACCGACTGATTATTTTTTTACATCTCTTTTGGTGGTATCATTTTTACTAGCGTTTTTGTTTGCTTTGGTGACCAAAATTAATTGGCTACCGCGCCACTCTTTTTATCTATGTCTACCAGTTGTCATTCTTATTCCCTCGGCTTTTTTACATAATTACCAGCGTCAGAATAAACTTGATATTTTTCCTCAAGTTACAAAGTTAGCTACAGTCTTTTTACTAAGTATGAATGTTTATTCAAACTTTCAATACTATTTAAATCCAGCCTATGCAAAAGATGACTATCGTTCGGCTGCTCGCTACCTTCTACAACATCGAAATGAATCGGCAAAATCTGTATTGTTATTGGGACAGCCTATACTACTCAAATATTATGGATATCCATCTACAATATATGCACCAGAACGCATTCTGAAAACTGTAGATGGGAAGAATATGGCAGAAAAAATTAGTAGAATAACTCAAAATTCAGATACAGTTTTTATAATAATTAACCGCGAATATAGTTGGCAACCTAGAGGTGTTTTTAAAAAAGAAATGAGTTCTTTATATAACTTAGAAGATCAGTCTGATTGGGCTTATATGAAAATATATCGATTCACTAGAAAGAAGTAAAAAAACTGCCTTATTATATAGTTTGACTTCAAAGGCGATCGCTTTAACGATAATATGATTATTTGGAGTGCGATCGCCAAATAGCCCGTGGTAGACATCGCATGAAGCAATAGTATGATTACTCTGATGATACAGCTTAAAGATGCAAAAGCTTTAATCCCAAAATATACGGTTACAGGATTGATTTTTTCCATACCAGAAGCTGCAATTGATCTTGATACGCCAGACTACTGCCAACAGCTACGATATATTTTGCAAATCGGACAGAATGCTTAACATACAATAATAGTGCTATACCTTTGTTGTTGAAAATTTTAATAAACCACAAAGGCTTAAAAATCACAAAGCCGATTGCAACACAACCGTATTTGATGGCTAAATCAATTGTTTCAACAAAACGGCTCGGTAGCCAGTTAATCCACTGGTTGCTTGAAGAACATCGACCAGAGAAAGAAGGGCCTTACCACAAGGAAGAACCACATCGCCAGCATTCTTGGTGGCAGGTGATGTGCTTAACTGGTGTAGATTATTTCTCAACCCTTGGCTATCAACCTGGGATTGCAGCACTGGCTGCTGGCGCTCTTTCTCCTGTAGCTACCCTAATTCTAGTTTTGCTGACGCTCTTTGGAGCATTGCCAATCTATCGGCGCATTGCTGCCGAAAGCCCTCATGGTGAAGGGTCGATCGCAATGTTAGAGCGTTTGCTGCCTTGGTGGCAAGGCAAATTACTTGTACTATGCTTACTCGGCTTTGTGGCAACTGACTTTATTATTACCATTACCTTGTCAGCTGCTGATGCCACAGCCCATATCATCGAAAATCCACTTATCCCAAATTGGCTTCACAATCAGACGATCGCTATCACCCTGGTATTAGTTATATTACTAGGCGCAGTTTTCTTAAGAGGTTTCCGAGAAGCGATTGGTATTGCAGTAGTTTTGGTGGGAGTTTATCTGCTGTTAAACTTCATAGTCGTTAGCCTCGGCCTGTATCAGATTTTAACTCACCCAGAAGCGATCGCTAACTGGGAGACTGCACTTTTTGCCCGCGATTCTAACCCTTTAATACTAGTCGGCATAGCTCTTTTTATATTCCCTAAGCTAGCGCTGGGATTATCAGGGTTTGAGACTGGCGTAACCGTTATGCCCCTGGTAAAAGGTAGCAACAACAACACTCCGCATCTTCCCAAAGGGCGGATTCGGAATACACGCAAGTTGCTCACCACTGCTGCTCTAATTATGAGCTTCTTTTTGCTCACCACCAGCTTTATAACTACTTTATTGATTCAACCCGCAGAATTTGTATCTGGGGGCAAAGCTAATGGACGGGCCCTAGCCTATCTGGCACATCTATATCTAGGCGATGGCTTTGGCACAGTTTACGATTTAAGTACTATTTCGATTTTGTGGTTTGCAGGTGCATCTGCAATGGCAGGGTTGCTGAATATTGTGCCTCGCTACCTACCACGCTATGGCATGGCGCCCAATTGGGCACGAGCAACGCGACCTTTAGTGTTAGTCTACACAGCGATCGCCTTTGTTGTCACAATTATCTTTAGAGCTAATGTGGAAGCCCAAGGTGGGGCTTATGCAACTGGTGTGCTTGTGTTAATTACCTCAGCCGCCTTTGCCGTAACCTTATCAGCCCACCGTCACAGACAGAAGCGGGCAAGACTCGTTTTTGCAATTATCACACTGTTATTTTTATATACCACTGTTGTTAATATCATCGAAAGACCAGAAGGCATTAGGATCGCTGGTTTTTTCATCGGTACGATCATTTTTACCTCGCTGGTTTCTCGGGTTTGGCGTTCAACAGAACTACGAGCAGAGCGGATTGAAGTTGACGAACTTGCTAGCCAATTTCTTGCCGAAGAGAGCCAAGGAGCAATACGGCTAATTGCTAATCGCTTGAATACGGGTGATGTCCTAGAGTATTTTATGAAAGAGAAAGAGGTACGCGAGGATAATCATATTCCACCCAACGATCCAATTCTTTTTCTAGAGATTCAGGTATCAGATGCTTCGGAGTTTGCGGATGTCATCAATGTAAAAGGGGTGCGAGTTGGTGATTATCGCATCCTCCGGGCTGAGAGTGCAGCAGTACCTAATGCGATCGCGGCTTTACTACTCTATATTCGTGACCAAACAGGTAAGATTCCCCATGCCTACTTCGGCTGGGCTGAGGGCAACCCCATACAATATTTACTGCGTTTTATCTTGTTTGGGGAAGGTGATATTGCTGTAGTCACCCGTGAAGTACTCCGTCGGGCTGAAAAGAATCCCCATAAGCGTCCTGGCGTTCATGTCGGCGGGTGAGGAAGAAAGGAGAGCAGGGGAGGCAGGAGAAGAGAAAATTTATAACGATTCTCATTTGAATGAGGGACACGGCAATGCCATGTCCCTACGAGTATCTGTGTTATCTGTATTGGGTTATAGTAAAGCTCACATAACTTCAGGAGTACTCACAATGAATCAGATACAACTGACTTTAAGTATTGTTTACCTGTTCATGACATGCTATTTTCTAAGCAATTGGTTAATATTTTCCCTACGTCATCCTACTTCTACTCCTGAAGATAAATTTTTATCGGTTGTGATGTTTTTGGTAACAACTATCTTCTGGCCTCTAATGATTCCGATATCTTGTTTAGAAATGCTTCAAAAAAAACAAATAGACTTTAATAAAATGGTTCCTGTTCTCTTAGCAATATTTGTATTTAGTATTTCATATTATTTGACCGAATAATTCATAATTAATCGTCAAAAGTTGCATATATAGGAGTTTGTCTCGTTCCCAGTCTCCGACTGGGAATGCCCGTAGTTGAGGCGGAGCCTCAAGACTTGCGGCAGCAGCCCAATAGAATAGCATTTCCAGCCTAGAGGCTGGAAACGAGGTTTTAAGCCAATACAGTTCAGTTAAGCAATTTTTTCCTTCTATTTCTTCTCTCTGCGTCCTCTGCGTCTTGGCGGTTCGTTAAAAAATTGACTTGGATAACAGAGTTTTAGCCTTAACCCAAGCGTATTGGGTTTTAAGCGGGTTTGAACTTAAGTTGACACCTATGGGTATTGCGCCTTGCCCCTACGATAAATCTATATATATGAGGATTTTCGTGAATAGGTTTCTAGATAACGCATATTTAATTTCACCAGATGTCTATTGATATATAAAGAGAAGTCGGAGGGTTACAAGTCAACCCCCCGACTTCTTTATTTCTTAGGCAGTCTATTTATTGAATTTGGAATTTTTAACGGCGTCTGCTGCCGAAACCAGTTGAGCGGCGGGGTGCTGAACTACGCCCACTACCAAAACTACTACCAGAATCGCGTCTAGGTGAAGTAGCTCTGCCAGAGGGGCGCAACGTACTACCACCAAAACCAGAACCAGAAGGACGGTTATTACCAGTGGTGCTACGTGGTGTATTGCGTACAGTTGAATTTCCCGGATATGACCTTCTAATTGTCCCTGTATTGCGGAACGCAGTGCGATTTCTTACGGCTGCGGGTTCTGTATTATAACGACTTTGGTAGCTTTGAACTGCTTGGCCATAACTTCCGCCATATCCACCGAAACCACTTAATCCTTGTCCTGATTGATAAACAGGGGGTACATAATATTGGGGTCTAAACAACATACTACCAATCGCCTGACCTGCCACAGCACCAGCCACAGACCCAGCAAATGGGGCCCAGAAGTTATTTTCTCGACGGACTACAACCGTCTCTTGTTGTCCTGTTTGAGGATTAGTTTTATTCTCGGTGACGTTGTGGACGTACTCAATTTTAAAGTCTTCCGTTAGATATAAAATCGGTTGGCCTTTATCTACCTTTAGATAGGTTTTTTTACCCTGCTTGATTTCATCGTCAGTTAACCGTGCCATTTGCAAATTTTCGGTTGCAAAGGTTGGGGGATTATTGTTCAGTAAAAACAAGCTATATTCACCAGTTGAATCGTCATAAGTAGCTTGTTGGATTTTATACTCTCCGTCACTCAGCTTGGTATTAGTAGAGGTTTGGCTAACGTTCTTAGCTGGAGGAGTAGCTTCGTTGCCCCCACCACAAGCAACAGTTGTCATACACAAACTCAGAGCTAAAAAAACGGCTGTAAATTTACGTACTATGGTCATGATCATTGGATTATTGTCCTATCTCTGAGCTTAACAATTTCTCGATGTAAGTAGTAAGTACGGACTACCCAACATATTATAAAGGAATCAATTCCGGGTAATATTGCAACAGTTGATCGCTAGTGAGGTCATCGCCTAACTGTGCTGGCGAGAAATGCACTTGGATTGCTTTGAATCTATGTTTATAATGCAAATTGATCAATGCTTTGAATCCTTCCTTGAGTGCCTGAACGTTAGAAAGATCGGTTTCTAACTCTGGTACTTCTCCTTCATAAGCTACTGTAATCATCACAATGACGTTACGGGTTACAGGTATAGATAAAGGTTCATTCAATCCATCAGAACTGTAACCTGGTTCACTAAGATATCTTTGGGCAGAGTCAGTAAATAATTCATTCACATAATCTCCTGCTTCGCCTTCATCAAAAAATACGTCGCCTTCGTTGGCAGCAGAAAGCCAATATTCATCGTATTGCAGCAGGGTTTGGCTAATTTCTACCAATCCTTCTCCCAAAACTTCTAAATCTCCATCGGCATCGATCGCATCTCGTCCAGCACTATTTAATACTCCCAAAATTGGTGCTACCTCGCCTCCCCCTAAGTGCAGAAATAGGCGAAAAACTACATAGCGAGTTCGACCAATCATTTTATTAAAGAGATTGCTCATCCTTTCCTCCAAATTTTATTTGTCATTTGTCATTTGTCATTTGTCATTTGTCATTTGTCATTTGTCATTTGTCATTTGTCATTTGTCATTTGTCATTTGCCCAATAACTAATGACCAATATAGTGAAATCCTTTGACAAAATCCATAACCATATTTAACGAAGGCAATATATGTTTTGTTGCTTCATTAGATATATCATCATAAGCTGAAGCCTTGAAAGCAGAGCGATTAATAAATCTTTTTCCAAACTGGGGATTGTCATGAGCAATCAAAGTGTGGGCGCTGGAATTCGTTAAAATTATTTGGGTTGGGGCTTTACAAAAATTTAACTTGGCAGCTACTTCGATATTTTTTTTCATCTGTTTAATTGTTGTAGCCTGACTCATCGCTTGCTCTATAAGAGTATTTAATTGTTTCACGATTTGGGTTGATTTTAGCAATTTTAAATTTTGGTTCGCAATAACTTCATTGTTAATCATTTCCACCATCCTGGAAATATTCTTTTGGGTAGATACCGCATCTAGAAAGGGAAGAATCACAATGTAAGCAGTAGGAAATAATGCTTCGTCGCTATTTACATGAAATGTAAAAACAGTTCGACGGGGCCCACTTTCCATGCTTGGGGGTTGTTTCAGCCCCCATTCCTGAGCAATTTGATAATAAGCGCCAGCGAGAGCAAAATTGGCTTCGTGTTCTATGGGGGCATCAACAATAATTCGGATTGTTGGCGGTGTTTCGTTAAAAAAATCTCGTGAGTCTTGGGAATGGAACTTCTGGATAATGGAGCGATCGCCTGCGGGGCTAAGATCAACCCATTCACAAATCATCCCTTCGGTTTTTAAACCAAACCTGGAGGTGGCATAAAGTTTTGCCCCAGTTAATGTTGCTCCTGTTAAGTCAGCACCAACCCATTCCGCCCTAATTAATTTTGCCTGAGTTAAATCGGCGTGGATAAAAATTGTATTCGTTAAGTTGGCATTGCTTAAATCTGCGCCAATTAAAGTAGCCCCGCTCAATTTTGCGCCGCTCAAATCTGCCCACCGGAGATTTGCGCCGCTCAAATCTGCCCATCGGAGGTTCGCCCCGCTCAAATCTGCTCCGCTCAAGTTAGCACGGCTGAGATTCGCTTGTCTGAGTTCGGCATCTCGCAAATTTGCGCCGCTAATGTCAGAACGACTCAAATCGCTGGCATGTAAGTTAGCCATTTCTAAGTTAGCTCCCGTCAAGGAAGCGCCTTTCAATACGGCTTCACTCAAATTAGCGTGACGGAGATTCGCTTGGCGGAGTGTCGCCTCTCGCAAATCGGCACCGGTGAGATCAGCCTCCGACAGATCGGCGCGACTGAGATCAGCACGAATTAATTCAGCGCGGATCAATGAGGTTCCTTTAAGTTGAGCGCGACTAAGATCCGCTCGAATCAAATTAGCGACGTTGAGACTGGCGTTATTTAAGATGGCGCTACATAAATTTGCGCCACTCAGTCTTGCTACATTTAGCAAGGCATTGCTCAAGTTAGCTTCACTCAAATTCGCGCCGCTTAGGTTGACTATACTCAAATTAGCATCGCTAAGATTTATGCCACTGAGTTTAGCCCCACTCAGGTTAGCTTCTGCGAGGTCAACACCATTAAAGTTTAAGACTCCTGCCGCGTATTGTTCCAGTAATTCGTCTACAGTCATCGATGCTACCCCTTGGATGCCAACTTTAATAGTTGGTATCATAAAAAACGGAATGTCAAAATCAAAAATGAATATTGGGATTTTAGGATTAGGACTGATCGGCGGATCTTTGGGTTTTGATTTGCGATCGCTTGGACATCATATCTTAGGAGTCAGTCGGCGTGAATCTACTTGTCAAAAGGCAGTTGCTCTCGGCAGTGTCGATCAAGCATCTGTTGATCTGAGCCTATTGGCAGCCGCAGAGGTTGTATTTATTTGTACACCTCTAGGGCTTATTGTGCCCCAATTTCAGGAAATGATCGCTCATTTGTCTGCTTCTTGCGTTGTAACTGATGTGGGTTCGGCGAAAGCAGAGATAGTTAAAGCGATTTCTCCCCTTTGGGATAATTTTATCGGCGGTCATCCAATGGCGGGAAGAACAGATAGTGGGATAGAAGCTGCACAGCGAGATTTATTTGTTGATAAACCTTATGTACTAACACCGATAACTACAACAAAAACTAGTGCAATTACGGTTGTAGAGGAAATTGTGCGATCGCTAAGGGCTAAAATCTACTATTGTCAACCTGAGCAACATGACCGCGCTGTTAGTTGGATTTCTCATTTACCTGTAATGGTCAGTTCCTCCTTGATTGCTGCTTGTTTGAGTGAAACTGACCCCGATGTTTTGGAATTAGCCCAAAAGTTAGCTAGTTCAGGTTTTCGGGATACCAGCCGTGTGGGTGGTGGGAATTCAGAGTTGGGTGTGATGATGGCCCGGTATAATCGTCAGGCATTGCTGCGATCGCTGCAACAGTATCGTCACAATCTCGATGAGTTGACTAACTTAATTGAGCAAGAAAATTGGGCAGTTTTAGAGCAAAAGTTGAAATCAACCAGAAAGGCACGACCTGATTTTGTTGATTAGTTTTAGGGTGCGTTACATTATCTATAACGCACCTAATACTGCGTAGGTTTTGCCTAAAAAAGCACGTTTTATAGTCACCAAACCGGTGTACTATACAGATAAATTTACAAAAATCAACAATGGTAGAACGCCCAATTAAGAAATCGGAACGTCAGTCCCAAGGAAGCACTGACAACAATTCCGAAAATACGGATTCTATACCTCCTATTGAATCCAACCCCAAAAGCTCAAAACCGAGCCGTAATCGCTCGTCTGAGAAAGGGAAAAAAGCATCCTATGGAGAAGAAACTAGGCAGCAGGGGAATCCTGCCCTAGCCCGCGGCCCAAAACCTGTTAAACCTCCAGTCAAAGTCCAAACAGAAGAACTTGAAACCGAATCGGAACCTACCTCTGAAGAGTCTCAAGACTAATATTACGACTGCTGCGTGTGATCTGGGAGGCTATAAAGTTAAGCTAAGAAGCACTACAAGAAATGGGGCTTTGCCATGATTCATGAGGCTTGGTAGGCGCATCCGCTGTGAAGACTAACTCGCCTTTAGCGTTGAAAACCCACCCAGTCGCTTCAACTATAGGTTCTGGCGTGGGCTTTATTGGATTTGAGGAAACAGACGGACTCTTACGGTTGTCAATGTTGGGGTTGAGAGTGACCCAATCTACTTGAACGGCGTCAGGTGTGATAATGTCTTTGGGATTGGGTGGTAAACCGCCGCGCCCAGCGATCACAAATCGGTTTTGGGCGTAACCTGGACTGTAGCAACCTTGGGCTACTTTAGTCTCAACTGGTATTGTTGGCAACTCAACCAAGCCATTGTTGGGGTCAATATCAGGTGTGTTGAGTTCTACAGTGCCTTGTGTACCAAATTCTGAACTAGCAGTGATGTCACTCAAGAGAGTTGGACTTTCACGGAACTCAATACCATAAATGCCATTGGCTTTGATATCCACTCTCCCACCAATGCCAGTAAAAGCATTGGCACTGATGTCACTATTTTCAGCAGGGTTAGCAACAATGAAACCATTAGGAGCATTAATAGTAATGTTACCGCCGTCTCCACCCTTCTGGTCTGTGCCTGCGGTGGTGGAAATTTCACTACCACGGCGTAGCAGTAAGAGGTCTTTTATTGATAGATTAATGTTTCCTCCATTACCCGACGTCGTTTGCGAGGTAATACTTCCCTGGTCAAGACTCAGAGAGCTTGCTTGTACTTTAGAATCACCTGCTCTTCCAATCCCTGTGCTGCTACTGGTTATCTGTGCGCCATTTTTGATAGTCAACTGCCCAGTTTCAATCGTTAAATTCCCGGCGTCTCCCACGCCTGTGGTTTGAGTTGTCAAGAGGCTGGGCATCTGACGGTCGGCTGAGGTACCATTTAGCTCTATAGAGTTAGAAGCATTCACCATTACGCTTCCTCCTCGTCCCTCGCCCACAGTACGGGCAGACACAAATGCTCCATCCAGGACTTGCAATTTCTCAGTTTTAATTATCAATTCTCCGGCAGATCCGCTACCTGTGCTTCCAACAAGCAGGCCGCTTCTGACCTGACCATTTGCCGATGTTCCAATCAGTTGCACTAATTCGGAAGCGGTCAGACTCAACGTCCCTCCCGACTGAGCCGAACCTAAATTGGAAGCTGAGGCTCTTGCCCCATCCCGGACAATAAAGGAGCGAGTTTCAATCGTCAAGTCTCCAGGTTTGCCGGAACCTTCCCCCAAAGCAAACAGACCACTAGGTATGGGATTATCAGCTGATGTTGATGTTCCAATCAGTTGCACCGAATCAGAGGCTTTTACAAGCAACAGTCCTCCTTGTCCCGAACTAGTCTTAGCACTAGCAGTTGAGACTTGTGCCCCACCCTGAACAATCAATTGCCCAGTTTCAATGCTTACTAAACCGGCATTTCCGGCACCATCAGTCTGAGTTATGATTCTGCTAAAATTCGCACCATTTGCATCTGTTCCACTCAGTTCCACAGAATCAGAGGCTCTTACAGTTACAGTCCCTCCCTGTCCAGAGTTAAAAGTACCAGCTGCTATCTTTGACCCATCCCGGATAATCAACTTCCCAGTGTCAATCGTCAAATTTCCACCAGTTTCGACACCATAAGTTTCAGCTAACAGGCTACTTGCTCCAAGGACTTCCACTAACTCAGAGGCGCGGACGGTAAGTGTCCCTCCTGGTTCGGCACCTGTGTTGTTAGCTAGAATTTTTGAACCATCAGCGATTGTGACACGTCTACCCTGTACCTGGATATTGCCAGTACCTAGTTGAGAACCGACACCTCGTTCAAAACTGGTTTGGACTGTAGCTCCTTTGGTGAGGGATACGTCTGCTAGCGCTACATTATCAGGAAAACTCAAACGCAGATTTTTGTCATCTATATTCAGGCCTACCGTTCCTTCTCCTGCTAATCCTCCCAATTCCACTCGACCATTAAGAACGGACAATTTCCCCCCTTCTAAGTTCACATCACCACCTACCAATAACAAACTTTGATTGGCAGGAAGTTGCAGACCTGTTGTAGATTGATTGGTAATCGATTTGGCAATTTGATTGAATAGCAAAGCTGAAGGATTGACCGTTAGGACTGGGGGAGAATTAGGAACCAAGGCACTGAACAAGCCTTGATCACCAAACCCGATGGCATTTGCTGTTGTTGCTAGAAAAGAACCTCCTATATTAAGTTGGGCATTCGGCCCAAAGATAATCCCATTGGGATTAATTAGAAACAGGTTAGCACTACTTAAGACACCGAGCCTGCCGAAAATCTCGGAGCGGTTACCTCCTGTCACCCGACTAATGATATTCTCAATGCCAGGAGGATTTCTGAAAATGGCTCGTCCTCCTTCTTTAACGTTGAACTCCTTAAAACTGTGGAATAGATTGGCCCCCCGAATTGCTCCACCGTTTATCTGGTCAAGGTTAGGAGAAGATATAACAACAGAACTTTCCTGACCTAAGGTGTTATCGGGTACTATCTGGGCTAGGGCAGATTCGTTGGCTCCTGCGATCGCTGCAACTAAAGCCAATAAGCTTGCCAACCTCAACTGCCACCACTGATAAAATAAGCTTTGAGAGAACACAGGAAAATTCTCCTTAAAGGATATAGCTAATTGAAGAGCTTAGATCCTCAGAGACAAGCTCAATATCGAGACGGGGTATGAAATTAGGCTTGTTCTCAAGAGTGGCGAATTGGGTTCCCTGGAAAGACAAGGCACCAGTGTTGCGGTTGTAACTGAACTCCTTAGTGGAAGTAGCGCCAAACCCAATTGTAGAAATCTGAATTTTGTCGCTCTGCAAGTATCTGAAGTCCTTGATGATGTCAATGCCTTCAGACCTGAAGTTGAAGACAAATGTATCAGCACCAGCATCGCCTGTGAGTGTGTTGTTCCCAGCACCGCCATTTAAGAAGTCGTTACCAGAACCCCCATTTAAGAAGTCGTTACCAGCACCACCAACGAGTGTGTCCTTACCAGCCTCACCAACCAAAATGTCGTAGTCCCCATAGCCAAGCAAGTAGTCATTGCCATCGCCGCCAATCAAAAAGTTGTGACCGGCATTCCCCTCAATTCGATTGTCCAGGGCGTTGCCTATGCCATCAATATCGCTGCTACCTGTGAGAACCAAGTTCTCTAGGTTGTCACCCAAGTTGTAGCTGGACGAAGCCTGAACCGTATCGGTTCCTTGATTCAAGTATTCTATAATATCAACTTTTACGCCATCAATGCCATCAATGCCATCAATGCCATCAATGCCATCAATGCCATCAAAAATGTCATCGCCTTCCTCGCCATAAAGTACATTGGCACCTCCCCCATTCAAATAATCATTGCCCAAACCACCGTACAGTTCGTCACCAAAATTTGCACCACCGTAAAGGCTGTCATTACCCGAACCACCATACAACATATCGTAACCATCGTTGCCATACAGTACATCGTTGCCTTCCAAACCATAAATAATCTCGTCTGCCGAGGTTCCTTGAATTGTGTCAGAACCTGTGGTGCCGTAGATGGATTCGGTTTTTTCTGAAGGAAATACCACGGCTGGGGCAGCTGAAATTACTACATTTATATCTACATGCTTACGGTTGTGATTCACAGGGTCAATACTGATAACCTCACCCGAAAAAAAGTTTTTAATGATGTCAAAACCATCAGTACTATATATATACAAATCTGAAAAGTCATCAAAAACGAGGACATCAATTACATTGTTGAAGATAAACTTATCATCACCACCAAGACCATCAAGGATGTCATCACCTAAATCGCCGAAAATGGAATCAGCTTCTGGAGTCCCAGTCAGATTGTCATTACCAAGGCTACCCTTAATAAGTGCCATGTCCATCACTCCTTCTCAAACTATGGTTCAGTGCAAAATTCAGTTAATTTAACGTGAGCTGACAACGAACGGCATTCGTTATGCCTTAAGAGAAACAATCTAGTTGACCAAATAATTATTAATTCATAATTCATAATTCATAATTCATAAATTTTAAAATGGGTACAGCAGCCCCACGCTCATTTTTAAATCAGTGGTCAAAAAGACAGTGGAGAGTTCAAAGCTCCCACTGATAGCGTTGCGGAAAGCGAGTCCTCGTTCGCGCAGCGTCTCGTAGAGAGCGTCTTTAAATTATGAATTATTAATTATCAATTATGAATTTCTCAATCAACAATGGTTGGGGGTGAGCAATTTCAACGACACCCGGAAAAGCAACCAAGCGCAACCGTAAGTCTTTTACCGGACTAGCACACGCGATCGCAGGGTTTTTTATGTTGAATGCTTTTACCGCACATTCCGCGCGTAGTTTTGTAATATTGTAATAATACAAATATTTTCCTAGCGATAAAGGATATGTCTATTAATTTTATGCCCAATCCAAAAAAGCTACTATTTCTAGAGTCTAGTTGAGGCGAAAAACTTCAACAATTAGACCTTCAGCACTACAGTAAAATACTGGTGTAGCAGCAAGTGCAGAGGCAGGTATTCCCAGTGTGGCTGTGAACATGGAAGCGGCTCCACAAGCTGTAGCCAAAATTCCCCAAAGAGATTTCGCACGTTTGCGGTCTAAGTCTTTCATGATTGGTTCCTTTAAGTTTGTATATGCTTTATCTACAAACTTGAATTGTCCTTTTTCGGATTTTTATAGACTTTATACAAGAAACACGACCTGTCCCGAATGTAATTCAAAGCCGGGATTTGGGTCTAGGTGAGTCAGTCTTAGAGGTTGTTTTAAAAGTATTTCGCTGTGACTTTAGGCACTTATAGCTCCCCCCTAACCCCCCGATAAATTGGCGGAAAAATCAAAGTCCTCCAATTTATCGGGGGATTTAGGGGGATCTAATGGTATTAACCTGGGGCTATGTAAATTCTGGAAGGGAAGTAATTCTGGATGATTTAGCGACCCGTCGTTGTGCTGCAACTTTGGGAATTCCGGCTGCACGTTCAGAGGATGTTTGAAAAGTCCTTCAGCGTGTGTTTCACTACCCTGGCTACCGAGAAACTGCTACGAGAGAATAGGAGTTTTGGGATTTGAGATCCCACCCCTGAGTCGCACTTGAGGCTCAAGCCGACCCTTTTCAAACATCCTCTCAGTTTACCCAGGCACTACGAAAGTTGAACTGTATTTATCTAAAATCTAGTTTCATACTCAACTAGGAATTGATTTTCATCCCCTAAATTAGTTGAGCCTCGCATCAAAATTTCATCATTGAGTCGATAAAGCACGTTATAACGGAAAGACTCATCACTAGAAAGAGGGCGTGATAAAGAGGCAGAGAAATTTCTATTGATGTCAAATACACCTTCTGCTGATAAATTCAGAATTGAAGCTGTCGTTGTTTCATTACTAGTGGTAGGGGTGGGAAATATCCGAAATTCGCTAAAACCAACAGCCTGCCCGATCGCAGTAATAGTTCCTTGCAAACCACCTAAAATGGTAGAACTAGCGAAATTAGTTAGCCCTTGTCCTGCATCTGCTTGACTAAAAGAATTCAGAATCGAGCCACCCAGTAAAGCAACTATTTCTCCCTTACTACGACTAGGTTCACTTGTCAATTCTAGATTGTTGCCCAATTCACTAGCTGGGCCGTTGACCCTGGCTTGAACGGTAACGGTACGTAAAGTCCCGAAGTTGCTAGCAGAAACATCGCTGACTTCAGCAGACAATGGTGATTCCAAAATTTGACTGTTCCTTGCTGATGCTTCCGGTACAATTGCGGTAAGTCGGACATCCAAAGTAGGGTCAAGTCCAAGACTAGGACTAAACCGCGCAGTTTGTTCGTAACCCCGCGCCAAGGTAAACTCAGTGGAAAATAAGCTGATTCGTCCTCCTGTCAAACGAATCACTCCTTCAGGAAGCGGCTTGGCTAATGTACCATTAATCGTTAAGTCACCTTTGGCGTCAAAGCTCAATAGTGGCTGACTCAATGCGGCTCCTCCTGGTACAAAGTCGAGTAGTGATTGACTGGTAACACGAACATTATCGTCTAAACTTAACCTTAAATCTGCAAACTGTATAGGTAAATTGGCTGGAGTTACAGCACTAGCCTTAGTATCTGCTGTAGTCACTGGGCTAGCGTTACTCTCTGCTGTAGGTGGGAGATTAACTTTAATCTCTTCTCTATTTATGACGTTAGTGTTAGTTTGATCTGTAGCTGCTGATTTTGTCTGAGCAGTAGTACTTCCAATGATTACCTGACCATCACTTAGCTGAATCTCTCCAGCAATTACAGGTTTTAATGCTGTTCCGCGAATTACAACATCGCCGCCTACACCACCTTGATATAGTCCTGCAATTTCAAAATTGAGTTTGTCTGCTATTGATACTGTGAGAGGGTTTGATGTTGCTTGCTGAGGCTGAAGAATTGGGAGGATACCTGATGCATTTATTTGCCCCTTATTGTAAGTGCCTTGGATACCTTGGACATTCACTGTATTGCCATTAAATTGCGCTGTCCCAGTGACATTTGTTAAGGGTTCAGATAGGGCTTGGGCGCGAAAAGTTGCATTCTTGAGTGTGGCATTTCCGTTAATAATTGGTTCGTTCAAAGTACCCTGAACGTTTAAATCTACTTGTCCTTGACCATCTACCCAAGCGACTTGATTGTTGGTAAACAGGTTTAACAGTGCCAACCCTTCATTGTTTACGCTGGCGTTGATGCTGATTTGATTGCTATCTGGTTCCACTTTGGCAAAAGGCAAAGCAGCAGGTACGCTACCTGTAATGGTAACTGGCTGCGTTCCTGTCACTAACAAAGTACTGTCAAAATTTAAGCGAGCATTGTTGTAATCAAAGTTTACCTGTCCTGTTTGCACAGGTTGCTTGTTGAGAGTCGCATTCGCCAACGTCACTTGCCCTTGCGCTCTCGGATCTTGTAAACTACCTCCCAAGGTGGCATCAGCATTTACATTACCAGTGATATCTATCGGGTATTTTTCGATAAAAGGTTGGAAAAGCGATAGAGGTAGACTTGCTACATTCAACTTTCCAGATAGTTGCTCAGTTCCTAACTGTCCGGTAAAAGCCACCACTCCTTGATTTATCCCAACACTCAACGGCGAAAGTGTGACGACACCATCAGCAAAATTGCCTTGAGCAACGACTTGATTAATGGAGTATTCACCCCATTGCCAATTAGCACCTTGGAAATTAAAGCCGACATTTAACCCAGATTTTAACGAGCCATTAGCTGTAATTCCTCCGCTCAAAGTACCCGTTAATTCTGCAAGGGTAGGTAAAGATGCAGTTTCATTTCTCTCTTCTTGCTGTTGTTTTGCTACCAATGCGACAACTTTTGAGAAATATGCTAACTGTGTGAGCAAATCTGCCTCAGGTAGACTGACAGACTCAGTTTCAAGTACTTCTGCTCCAGCTAAATTTGGTAGCTGCAACCCGGTACTAAAGTCTTGAAAGTCGAAGATATTAAATGTTTGTAAAAGTCTCTGGATTCTGGCTTCGTCAAAATTAGCTTGAAATTGAAATTGCGGGTTATTCCCTGGTTGCAGATTGCCACTGAGGGCGATATTGCTATCTCCAATTTGCAATTGACCATTAGATAAGCTAGCAGTACCATCGGCATAATTAATGGTGCCGCGAAATTCATCTGCTGTAATTCTTCCAATCCGAGGCTGGGCGATCGCAACATCTCCCGCAATGGCATAATTATTCAGATTGACAACTAAATCCCCCGATAGTTGTCCCGCTAGCGGTTGCAATTGATTGTTCGGTAAAAAGCCTCCAATCAAAGCGATGGGAAACTCTTGAGCGTTGATAAACAAGTTATCTCCCTCTGTTCTACCTGTCGCAACTGCTCCATTTCGTCGAACTAAAAATGAAGTGGGACGATAATCTGCACCCAAGTTCAGCGCAATCCTATCTTGTTTCCCAGCTAATCGCAGACTTGCTCCCTGTCCTCCTTGAAAATTCACGTTTCCCGTTAAAAGCGGGTCAAATGCCAAGTCACTAACCTGGAAATTCCGCAGTCGGATATTACCAGTGGCTTGCGGAACATCTGGAGTACCTGTAACTTGTCCTTTAAAATCAAGTAACCCCGCTAGTTCTACATCACCAGGAATTTCAAAACCAGTATTTTTTAAGTTGAAATTTTGTGCCAGTACATTTAAATTAAATCCGGCAATTTGGGGTGCTACATTTGGTGGAGTTTGAATAGCGATCGCACCATTAGCACTCAATCCTGGGGTACTTGCGTTTTCAACGATAATCTGCTGTCCATTCCACTGAAATTGAGCCGTAAGCGGTTTTGCCAGCAGTGCTACCCCTTGGGAAAGGCGAATTTGTCCACCAGCGCGAATATCTGCAAGCTGGAAAGATTTTGTTGTGCCTGCTAACTGAATATTGCTATTAAGCCGTCCTCGCAGTTGTGGTGAGAACCGATTGAGTTCAATTTGGGAAGCGTTAACAACTCCTTGCCAGCGTTCTTGTGCAAGTTGACCACTAGCTCTGATTGTACCACCTGCAACGTTCAAAACTGCATCGGGGAAAACGATATTCTGTCCTTGTTTGGCAACAACAACTCGTCCGGTGGTGGGATAGGTGGCGGTAGGCGCTTGCACCCGCGCTACTGTTTGTAGATTGCTAAGTGTACCAGAAATATTGGCATTTGCTGATACATTCCCAATGGTGATGGAGGGTGAAGAGTTGTATGCTTTTGCGATCGCATCTCCTGGTAAATTTTGTGCTTGCACATTCAACGCCACCCTACCTTGGGGTGCAAGCTGAAGTTGACCACTAGCTGTTACTTGCCCTCCCACCTCTGGGTTTGCTTGAACGCTAGCAATATTTACATTTAATGGGCTACTTAGAGAACCAGTAACTTTGGCGTTCGCAGATATACCACCAACATTAATTGGAGTTGAAATACCGTAACCTTGAGCGAGTCGCATTTCCTGGTAAACCTTGAGCTTGAATACCTAAAGCTACTTGACCTTGGGGTGCTAGTTGAACTTGACCACTGGCGGTAATTCTTCCCCCGGTTGGCGGCGTTACTTGAACACTACTAATATCAAGATTCAATGGTTGTTTACTAAGTGAACCAGAAACTTCTGCTTTTGCTGAAATATTGCCAACTGCGATCGGTAGAGCAACGCCGTAGTTACGCGCTAGTATATCCCCGGATACACCATCAACTTGAGCATTAAAGATTACGTTATCTTTGGCTCCGATATTAGCTTGACCGCCTCCTGTGATTTGACCACCTGCTGCGGGGACTATTTTCAGATTGGAGACAACAATTTGAGAAGCAGTTTGAGATACATTCAAGCGGAAGTCAGTATTGACGGCTGTGAAGAGAAGGCGGTCAACTTGAATCGGTTTTGTATTGCTTAATGTACCGTTAACGACTGGTTTCTGTAGTGCGCCGCCTACCTTAATATTTGCTTGAACTTCGCCACTAGCTGGGAGTGACGAATTTACATTCAGCGTGTCTAAGATATTTTTCGCACTAACTGGTTTTATTTGAGCAGAGAGATTAAAACCTGTTTGGGTATTAATTGTTCCATTAGCCACAATAGGAACTTTGCCAAAGTTCGTATTCAGATTTTCTAGAGAAACTGTCTGACCTTGAAATAGAAATCTGCCATTAAAATTAGAAACTTGTTGAGGAATCTTGGGAATTTTAGCAACGATTTGATTAGCTGTAGCTGTTCCTATAACGGCTATTTCTGACAGTTTCGGTGGAATTTGAACCCCTAAGTCAGCATCTATTCGCCCTGCTTGTAAGGCAATTGGCAACTCAATTAATCGACTTATATCAGATGCTTGTAAATTTTGTGCTTGCAGCTTGAGGTTAGTTTGTTGAGCTTTTATTTGTGTCTCACCAGAGATTTTAACCGCGCCTCCCCTAGCGAGTTGACCATTAATGTCATAACCAATTCGTTGATTTTGATCAAAAAATCGGGCAACACCACCAAATTGATTTAATATTACTGACCCTTTCGGTCTAGTTGTCCCGGAAGCTGGCGATAACTCTACATTCCCATCTTGAATTTGAAGTGTCTCCAACTCAGTTTGAATAGCACCTTTTCCTTCCCCAGCTTTGACTTGGGCTGTAACCCAGCGACCATCTTTATCCTGTTGGATGTAAACATTGGGTTGAACTAACGTGACATTTAATGCTAGTTTTCGGGTAAGGATGAGTTGTAAGGGCGAGAACTGTACATCTAAGGCTTTTGCTACTACCTGATCTGGATCAGTGGAAGTTGCTGGTATTGATAAAGAGCTAAATCTTAGACTATTTAGTGAAAAACGTTCAACTTTACCTACTTTTACTGGACGTCCAAGCAATTGTTCGAGATTTTGCTGTACTAATGGCGCTAAATCTTTATATATATAGCTTCTAGCCCACCAAGCACCGACTGCAATTCCAACCAGGAAAACGACACCGAAAGCCAAACTGGTACGTCCTAAGAGAAGGAGCCATAAACGACGATTAGGTGGTTTCTGGTTATTTTCTGAATTTGGAGAGTGCGTCATTATCGTTACAATACTTTTATCTGGAATAATCCGAGAGACAGGCTAGTACCGCAAGGCGGAAGTCAAAAGTCAAAAGTCAAAAGTCAAAAGCTTCTAATTTTGAGCTTTATGGCTGTAATAAAACGCTAGGTTTATTTCCGCCAGCCTGTGCTAGTAGCAGTTGTATCAGCCAGTCACAAGTAATATATATCGAGTCACAAATTATTACCCGACATTAGTTTTTCTCGCCTTTCAATTTTGGGATTTAATCTAGAGTATGGTACTTAATTAGCACTTCCTCAATTTGAGCAGTAATTAAAGCTATTCTCTGCTTCACCTTTTGAAAGTCTATACCCGCATTTCTCACAAAACGGTAGGGGCGGGTTCACGAGAGATTCGTGAATGATTGAAGCATATTTGTGAACCCGCCCCTACAGCCTCTGAACTTGGGTTTCATAAATTTGCTGAGAAATCCGGGTATAGTCATCTAAATAGTTGTCTGACAAATTGTGCCTCCTTTCTGTTAGGCAAAGTAGATGATTAGTATGTTTTTTCTCACAATATATATATTGTGAACAACTATCTTTTGTACGAAGAATTGATATCTTAAGATAGATTTTCTTTGCTTAAAGATTATTTATCAGAGTTTAGATAAAAAATCGTCAAATATTAAACTACTCCATGAAAAGTCTTGTAAATATAACTGTGGTTATAAAATTTAACTTTGTATAATATTACCAAGTAGTGATGACTTTTTTATCGTTTTGTGTACAGGTAAAATATCCGTTACAAAACGTAATTGCGTTAGCGACGTAGGAGCGTCATTGCGAATTGCGTTAGCGAGGAACGAGCTTCATTGCGAATTGGTTCACCCTTTTCCCCCCGTAAAGGTGACGCTTTGAATAAAGTAACGATTAAAAAAGGCGTAAATGCCTAAAGCTGGCAGAGTGAAGACCATAGAAGCTGCCATAATGTAATTCCAATAGCTGATGTATTGACCTTTGAAGGTGTTCAGCCCCAAAGGAAGGGTAAACATTTCTGGGTCAAATAGGATAACTATAGGCAGTAAAAAATTATTCCAACTGCCCATGAACACAAAAACTGCCTGTGCTGCGAGTGCTGGTTTTGTTAAAGGTAAGACAATATGCCGGAAAATTCCAAAAGTATTTAAACCATCGAGTTGAGCTGCTTCTTCTAGTTCTTTAGGAAAATTAACGAAAAACTGCCGCATCATGAAGATAAAAGTGGCATTAACCATGCTGGGCACAATCATGCCTTGGTAAGAATTCAGCCAGCCGATCGCTTTTAAAATCAAAAATGTGGGAATTAGAGTGATTTGGGCTGGGACTGCCAGTAATGCCAAGATTAGGAAGAACCAAAAGCGCTTACCCACAAAACGCAATCTCGCCAAGGCATAACCAGCCAGCTGCATATCCCATTTGTAAAACCAGTTATAAGTCCATCTAATCTTGCACTAACTCGACTGTAGCGATCGCTAGTGCATGATTATTTATCGTACTTCGTGTTTAGAACTCAAAACTTTGTTTTCAGAACTGAGAATGCCAAGCTTTTTTTAAAGGTTATTTGAAAAGTATTTTTCGTAACATCAAAGCCTCAGAAACCTAACGCACGGGGCCCCTTCCCTACGTTCGCGTAGCGTCTCCGACAGGAGAAGAGAGGGAATGCAAAGCCTCTCGACCCTTGCCTAACGGCAGGCTGATGGCAACGGGGAGAGGAATGGAAGCAGGGCTTCCAGTATACTTTAGGACTTTTCAAACATCCTTTTAACCCGTGCAACAGAGTGGCTCCCCATGAGCAACTGGCGCTCTACTTCTTATCGCCCGGTGAGTAATAAATTAGAATTTACAAACATCCTTTAAAAATCTAATATTATAATATAAAGTATTTTATTAAAAATAGTGAAGAAAGTTATTATTGTTGGCGCTGGCCCTGCTGGAGTTTTACTGGCACATTATTTATCGCGTCGCGGCACTCAATATAAAATAGAAATCTACGAAGGCCGTAGTGACTTGCAAAAAGTTTCTTTGGCTAACTCTAGAACTATTCCTTATGGCATCAATGAAAGAGGACTAAGAGCTTTGAGGAAAATAGAGGGGTTAGAAGCCGCAGTTAAAGCGACTTGTGTACAAAATCATGGTAGTATAATATATCAAAAAAATAAAATATTAGAGAATCGGTCTAAAAGCAACTATTCATTTAACACTGACCGAACTAGTTTATTAATAGCTCTGTTATCACAATTAACTAAAAAATCCGATAACAAAGTTGAAATTTATTATGATTGCAAATGCACTAGTGCTGATTTTGAAAACAAAACTATAACCTTTGAGAAAGTTAAAGAAACAGTACCAGAAAATCAGACAGAAAAGTTTGAGGTTGATTATGACCTATTGATTGGTGCAGACGGAGCGCGTTCAATAGTGAGAACGAATTTTCTCAATACCGAGTTTTTTGAATTTCAGCAAGAGTATGCTTCTGCTTGCTACAAAACAGTTTTCTTATTAAGTAACAAAGAAAAAACAAGTAAAAAATTAAAACCAAACTACCTTCATGTATGGAGAATAGAAGAAGGTATTACTTTTGGAATAGTGCCTCAACTAGACGATAAGTTTATTGGGATTTTATTCTTTACAAAAAAGACAAATAAAGTAGTTAATTTATCTACTAAAGAAGAGGTAATGACATTCTTTCAGCAGAATTTGCCAGAGGTTGCGCCGCTAATTTCTGAAGAAGAAGCAGAAGCTTTCCTGAAAAGACCGATAGGAACACAATTAAGAACACGCTGCGATCGCTATCATTATGGTGACAGTGTGCTAATTCTTGGAGACGCTGCTCATGCTATTTCTTCGAGTCTTGGTCAAGGTTGTAATAATGCTTTTGAAGATGTGCTAATCTTTGATAGCCTTTTAGATGAGTATTCTGATGAATGGGCTATTGCTGTAGAGCAGTTTACTATCCGCCGGCGACCAGACGCATACGCCTTATGGGAAATCGACACAAATGTTATACCTGCATCTAAAACTTTATTTACTGAATTTCTCTTAAGAGAAAGTCTTGCAAAGATGATGAATAAACTATTTCCTCAGTTTTTTATGCCTCCTTTGCGAGAATTATTATCTGCTAGTACAATTCCCTACTCAGATATTTTTAAGTCCTATCAAGGTTGGATATTAAAAGTCAAAAATTATAATAAAAAGTTTTTGAATTAAACTAGAATTCAGGAGTCAAAATTCAAGAGTCGGAATGCCAAGCTTTTTCTCGACGATTACCATACCTGATGACCATGAAATGAAATAAAGTCTTCAATGGCAGAAATTATCATCATCGAGTTAATATTTTTACTTTTTAAGTAAGTATACGTAATTACTCCATTGCTTTAATGGTTGGATGTTGGGCTTCAAAGTCTTGCAGTACTTGCCTCAAGAGTTTTTGTTCAACAGGAGAGCCTCCCCAACCACTGAGTTTAATGGTGACTGGGGTAGATGCTAACGGTTTCCTTGGTAATTGTAGGCTTTGACAAGCACTAATAGCGATCGCGATCGCCATTACCAGTCCCAAAAAATTAAACAATCTTTTTTTGACGTGAAAAGTCAGATTATAGTAAATGCCCAAAGTTTTTACACCAAAAAGAAGTAACCTATATAAGTTAATAGAGAAGGAATTTATTTTGTGTCAGAGCAACTTAAAGATCAAGTTGCCATTGTTACAGGTGCTGGAAAAGGTATTGGTCGGGCAATTGCCTTGACTTTTGCTCGTGAGGGAGCGAATATTATTATTGCTGATAAATCTCCACAGTTAGCCTCCCAAACCTACCAAGCCATCAAAGCAATTGGCAAAAAAGCGATCGCAGTAACAACTGATGTCACCCAAGAAGAATCAGTTGTAGAAATGGTCAGACAAGCACTGGAAGTCTTTGGTAATATTGACATTCTGGTGTCCAATGCTGGCATTCAGCGTCGGTATTTTGTTGCTGACTTGCCGCGTGAAGAATTTCAAGCAATGCTAGATGTTAATTTACTTGGCGCTTTCCTCACCTGCCAAGCAGTATTACCTACGTTCTACACTCAACAGCAAGGCAATATCATCCTGATAGCTTCCGATTCAGGTAAACGTGGTTATGCATATAACTCTGCATATTGTGCCAGCAAATTTGCCGTACTTGGTTTTATGGAAGCATTAGCTGATGAAGCACGTTCCTATCGAGTCCGGGTTAATGCGTTGTGTCCTGCTGGGGTGAAAACTGACATGGGTAAGATGCTACAAGAAGCAGATGGTACCTCAGTTAATGACACCTACTTTATGGAAGCTGAAGAAGTAGCAGATGTAGCATTATTTTTGGCTTCGCATCAATCGCGTGCCATTCATGGGCAAGCAATCAATGTTTACGGCGGGGTCGATTATCGTCTCACAAGATAATTTTGGGTAGCGACAGATTACTAACAAGATTCCCGACTTCTTAGAGAAGTCGGGAATCAGAGCATTTCAATTACTCTTTTGCAAACCCAATCAATCATCAGTTGGATCATCGATCATTTCTGGTACTAAAGCTGGGTTACTTTTACGTTCTTCTGGTGATTGCTCCCGAATAACATCGTCTATTCTCGCAGGATGCTTGATTTTGTCCAGTACCTCTGGATCTAGTTGCGATGGATCGCCTTCTGGACTAGACTTTTCAGCTTGACTAGGAACTGTTTCCTTATTCATCACTATTTCCCCAAACTTATACGCCAAGCTTAAGTTCTTTTGTGATGAAGTACACACTATCTTGAGACTTAATTTCACACAGTGGTGGGTAAGAAAAGCGATAGCCCCTTGTAGACCAAAGATGATTCACTAAACTAAATAGTCTTTACTATAAAAAACGTAAATATTCTGTATTCTCTGTTTCACAAATAGGAAATAAACAGTGTTACCAAAAAAGCCCCCCGCTACCAATCAAACTCAACGCTGGACATTTGCTCAACTTTTTGGACTGGTAAAACGTAATCCCTTGATGATTTCGCGGTGGGTGATCTGCTGGGTAGTTGTAGGCATTGCTGGTGGTCTATTTGCTGCGTTGTACTGGAATGTTTTAGAACTTTTAACTCACCAGTTGCAAAAAGTTGAAGGTTTTAGCCTCCTGATAGTGATGCCACTAGCTGGTTTAGTTATCGGGCTAGTGATTCATTTTTTAGGAAATCCCGGTGAAATCGCGGTGATTGTTGATAATATTCATTTTCGTGGCGGACGCCTAGATCCGCGTAAGAATCCCTCAATGATTCTTGCTTCTTTAATGAGCATATCGGCGGGCGGTAGTGCTGGCCCTGAAGCACCACTGGTACAGGTAACAGGTTCTTTTGGTACTTGGGTTGCCGATCGCCTAAAACTCCAGGGTGAAGACCTCAGAACCATGAGTTTAGCAGCGATGGCGGCTGGCTTCACTGCCTTGTTTGGCGCACCTCTTGGCGGTGCAATGTTCGCCTTGGAGATTTTACACCATCAGCATATTGTGGAATATTACGAAGCCTTGATGCCAGCTATTGTTTCGAGTTGCGCTAGTTATTTGGTATTTGCAGCAATCACACATCTAGGAATTGCGCCGACTTGGCATTTTCCCCAATACCATTTAGACAAGATTGATGATTTTGCGATCGCTATTATGTTCGGCATCATCGGGGCGGTGGCGGGATGGATTTTTATCGGCATTTTTCGCGGCTGCGATTACTTGTTTGCCCGAATTCCCGGCCCTATTTATGTACGCACAACATTAGCAGGGTTCGGGCTTGGCACTTTAGCAGTTTTATTACCCCTAACCCGTTATTTTGGACATGAAGAGTTAGAGTCAGTCCTCACTACTAGCTTTGGTGCTGTTTTTCTCTTAACTCTTGCTTTTGGTAAAATGGCTGCCATTAGCATTACGGTAACAGGTGGGTGGCGCGGTGGATTCATCATCCCCCTGTTTTTCACTGGTGCTTGTATTGGTAAAGCAGTAGCAGTTTTAATTCCGGGAATTAATCCGGCCCTTGCGATGATTTGTACAATGGCGGCTGTTAATGCAGCCGTAACGCGCACACCTATAAGTACGACTTTGCTCCTGTCAAAACTGACTAATTTGAGTCCTTTGACGCCAATCCTTTTTGCCAGTTTAATTGGATTTTTTCTTGCGCCCAAAGTTCCCTTGATTGCAGCTCAATTGAAGTCTCAAAGAGAAGCTACTGAATGAAAGGGTAGCTAGTGGTCTGTCTCATAAGTTCTGATTGATTAGTTTGTTACCAAAACCCTGTAGAGACGCGAAATTTCCCGTCTCTACAACCCCGCAAAATTAATGGGACAGACCACTAAATTCTTTCTTCCAGGTAGCGAGAAATTGCACTGTCAAGGGACGGCATAAATTCACCTCGGCTGCTACCAAGAACGCTGTAAGTTGGGCGGGGAGCTGTTAAACCTAGTTGTTCTGTGGGCACAGAAATTAGATTGGTGACACTGACTCCAGCTTGTTTAGCTGCTAACCGTGCTAAATCAGCCCAGGCGATCGCACTCTTGTTCGCCAAATGCCACAGCCCACACTCGCCGTCAATTAATAAATCTAGGCTAACATTAACCAAATCTGGTACATAAGTAGGTGAAACAATTGCATCCTCTGCGGCAATGAAATTATTACCAGCACTAAGCTGACGCAGAGCGATCGTGACAAAGTTATACTCATCCCACGGGCCAAAAAATGCACTGGTGCGAATCACCAGCGCTGCGGGATAAGCCTGCAATACCAGCTTTTCTGCTAAAACTTTACTGCACCCATATACATTGAGAGGGGCAACGGTATCAGTTTCGACATAAGGATTGGATACAGCACCATCAAATACCAAATCTGAGGAGAAAGTTAATAGGGCTACGTTATGTTCAGCGCAAGCAGCAGCTAGAATCGCTGGGCCTTCGGCGTTCACTTGCAGGCAAAGATGGGGTTCACGTTCGGCATCGTCTACCCGCACGTATCCAGCAGCGTTCACAACCGCCCACGGCTTCAACTGGGTAAACATTGCATCCACAGAGGCAGGATCGGTAATATCCATTTCTTGGCGCGTCAGCAGGTGAGATGAAATTCCGCGCACTTCGCACAACCGAGCAAAAGCTTTTCCAAGAGTTCCTCTAGCACCAACGATCGCCAAGGGACGTATCAATTTTGGACTTCGGCTACGCTCAGTCGAACGATTTTGGACTTCGGCTTCGCTCAGTCGAACGATTTTGGATTTTGGATTATTCGACGAGATTGTGGGATTTTTTGTATGACAACTGACTGTTGGGTATAATAGGCGCTGTTGTCGATGCCACCAGCCAGGGGTTTCAAGTAGCGGATGATTTAGTTGATGCCCATTTGCTAGATCCTGCACCATTTTAGCGATCGCTGTTGGTCGAGGATGTGGCGATTCTCCTCTTGAGACGCTGCGCGATCGCAAATCAAATACTCCTGGCTCGTAGTAGCCCTGAGATTTTGTAACTAAACTATTCCAATCGTAGCTGCCAAGGAGCGCCCAAGCAGTGACAGCGCGGATATCTACACCTTCAGCTTGTAATTCCTTCGCCGCATTCCACACCTCGTAAAGCCAGCGTAGCTGCTCCTCACGGGTGCAGCTAATATGAGCTTCGGTGACAGCAAGGGGCAGGTGATAGCGTTCCCATGCTTCTAGTAGCAATGTACGTGGGCCTGCCAAACCCTCAGCACAAACTCGCACCGCCTCTACATCTGCATACTTATCTCGTCCATTACCACCATGCGTCCAAACTGGATAATTTTCTGTATGCTCATCCAAAAAGCGTTCGCTGGTTAAATAATGGTTAATCCCAATGATGTCAGGGGGACAAGTATTTTCCAAAAATGTCTCAAGTTCAGCCTCACTAATACCACAATTCTTTAAATAACCCCACATTGAATGAGTTGGGTTGATTCGACCGCATAATAAATCAAGGCTCAACCAACGGCGATCGTTCTCAAATTCTGCTTGATATTCTAATTTCGGTGTACTGTAAATCTTACCTAAATCCTCGGTTTGCACTAGTTGAGCGCTAGGGTTAACTTCCCGGATTGCCTTCATTGCCAAGGCTACACCGCGACACTCTCCCAACAAAGCCCGGGCGAAAGTTAAATCATCCCGCCCGTGAGGATACCAGTGCCCATACATTCCACTGAATCGCGCCGTTGTCAGTGGCTCGTTTACAGGTGTGTAATATGTCACCCAAGGATAGCGATCGGCAACTGCACGGGCGAATACAGCTAGTTTCTCTGGAAATTCTGGGTCTACCAAACTCGTATCCCGTGGGCCGCTACCATGATGCACTAATCCCACAATCGGACAGATGCCGAGTTCGCGCAAGCGCCCCAGTCTTTCATCAGCCCAAGACCAATCGGCATTTTCTAGCCCATTAGGTGCTATCTTTTCCCACAATACGGGGTAACGGATAGCTTTTATCCCTAGTTCTGCAAACAAATCTAAATCATCTAAGCGCGTTGCATGACCGTTGCGTTCCAGCTGGTCTAAATATTCATCACCCACGCGATTAACTGTACACTCTACACCAGCCCACACTTCCAAGGGGAGTTGTGAATTATTCTCTCTCAAGACGTTATTCATCGCGTCTTTACTTGAGTTAAAGACAAAAGTCATAATTTACACAACGAAAGCTTCTATTACCTTTATCAAGACTTATGCAGACAATAGCCAAAACCTTTTTTCAGGTAGGGGCAATTCATGAATTGCCCCATAGCGGAATGGCACTAAGTTAAAATACAGCCCTTGCCTTGACTGGTTCCTAGCCTCCAGGCTGGGAACCCATGCTGGGAGGCTCCGCCTCCAGTGGCTTGAGGTGAGGTAGAACCTCTCGGAATACATTCCCAGCCTGGAGGCTGGGAACGAGGCACAGTTTCTTAGTACAGCTTTGCGTAAAATCGTAGCGTTTTTAATGCAAGGGGACGCATTGGCATTGTCAGTCGATGCGTTGGCATTGTCAGCCGATGCGTTGGCATTGTCAGTCGATGCGTTGGCATTGCACGGTATTACCAAATTTAATTCACTACGAATTAATAAAATGCTGTACTTAGTAATCACTAAATCATCTGCCAGTCCCATAAAATTGCCAAGACGAATTTTGTAGAGACGCGATGGATTACGTCTCCACTTTAAAAAATTGCAGCCTAAGCAATACCTGTCCATAATCAACATCAACAAACTCAAGCCTTAACCGCTATTTGTTTGTATGTTGCTAAAGCCTGTGCCACACAATGATCCATGTTGAGATACTTGTATGTAGCTAGTCGTCCCACAAAATGCACACCTGATGTTGACTCAGCCAGAGCTTTGTATTGTTTGTAAATTTCCTGATTTTCAGGACGTGGCACTGGATAATAGGGGTCGCCCTCTGCCTTGGGAAACTCGTAAACAATACTAGTTTTGGAGTGTTCCTGTCCGGTTAGGTACTTAAATTCGGTAATTCGGGTATACAGTTGTTCGTTGGGATAGTTAATTACTGGCGCTGACTGAAACACAGGGGTGTGATGGGTTTCGTGTTTGAAATCTAATGAGCGATAGGGTAGTTTACCGTAGCGACAATCAAAAAACTCATCAACTGGCCCAGTGTAAACCATCTCGCGGCAAGGTATAGCTTTCTCGATTTCGCGGTAATCGGTGTTAAGCATTACCTTAATATTCGGATGATTTAACATATTCTCAAACATCCGAGTAAAGCCGTGCAGTGGCATTGCTTGGTAACTATCTGTGAAATATCGGCTGTCGCGGTTGGTACGGGTGGGAATTCGGGCAATTACTGTTTTGTCAAGTTCTGAAGGATCGAGTCCCCATTGTTTGCGAGTGTAGTTTTTGAAGAATTTTTCGTAAAGTTCCTGACCAACTTTACTAATTACTACATCTTCAGAGGTACGGATGTGTTCTCTCGGTTCTGCAACTGACTGAAAAAACTCTTCCGCCTGGAATGAATTGAGGTTCATTCCATAGAGTTTATTGATGGTGTCAAGGTTAATCGGGATGGGAACGAGTTGTCCGTCTACGCTGGCTAGAACATGATGCTCGTAAGAACGCCAGGGAGTGAACTGTGAAAGGTATTCAAATACTTCGCGGGAACTGGTATGAAAGATATGGGGGCCGTATTTATGTACGAGAATCCCGTGGTCGTCGTAATGGTCGTAAGCATTACCGCCAATGTGGTTGCGCTTGTCTACAACCAATACTTTTTTACCGGAATGTCTCGCTAAACGATCAGCGAGAACGCTACCAGAGAAGCCTGCACCAACAACTAAATAATCAAATATAAAGTCTCTGGTAATGATGCTTGGTGCTTCTGGGATATTTGTTGAGATGGGAGATTTCCCATTTTTACCATTACCATTAGTTGTGGTATCTGGTGTGGTTGCGAAGCTCTTAAAGAGCGGCTGCGCCAACGCAGATTCTATCAACTGCATCATCGATCCCCAAGTCCGATCCCAAGAAATCTGCTCTAAGAATGCATCTACCCGACTCAACCATCCTGATGCTGGGGTATCTTCTTGCAATGCCTGTTCTGCGGCGGCGACAAACTCTTCAGTCGTGTCTGCAATTCTGACTAGCTTCAAGTCTCCATAAGGACGTACTACATCTCGAATCGAAGTAGAGACTACAGGTTTACCTGCGGCTAAATACTCTGGTGTTTTAGTCGGACTAATAAAACGTGTTGACTCGTTTCGCGCAAACGGCAACATTGCCAAATCCCAACCCGCTAGATATGCAGGCAAGTCTTTATAGTCTTTACCACCAAGATAATGAATATTTTCATGCTGTGGCAGAGTTGCTGGGTCAATTTTCACAACTGGCCCAATTATCACTAAATGCCAATCAGGGCGAGCCTCGGCAATTCCAGCTAGTAATTCAATATCCATCCGCTCATCAATTACACCAAAGAAGCCAAGGCGGGGATGAGGAATATTTGCTTGGTCTGCTGGTTCTTCTTTAAGGGTTCTTCCTTGTCCAAAGTGGGCTACATCTAGACTACTAGGAAATGCATAAACGTTTGGATGCTGGTTTACTTTACTTTCGTAAAGGCTTTGTCCGCCTGTAAATACTAGGTTTGCTCGACGAAATAGTTCTGCTTCGTAGTTCTTTAAAGTAGGGGATGCTCCTTTAAAGGCAGACAATTCATCCATGCAATCGTAGATAACAGCTTCCGGTTCTAAATGGCTTGTCCATGCGATCGCCATTGGTGTATAGTACCAACAAATGTACTTAGAGATATTATACTCTGCAAATAACCCATCTATTAGTACTTTTATATCTGCGTTTATTGCTTCTTCACTTAGACCTTCTGGTAAATAGGGAACAACAACTATCACTCCACTTTTGTCTTCACTAACGTCCAATCGCCCCAATGGTTCCCGGCTAAAAATTGGCTCTTCGATAAAGAACACTCTCTTTTTTTGAGCGCAGCGACTTAAAAGATGTTGTGGTCTTTGATAGACAAAATTCCAACGCAGATGAGATAAGCAAACTATATCAGGCGTATCGGTAAAAGCTTTTGTTGACCGAAAGTTTTTGTTAAATGAGGATAAATTGAGTGATGATGTAGTTAACGATTGCGATTTAGCTGTCTCTGATGATTTTGTTTCATTTAGTGTTGGTGACACAATATGAGTCACACCGTTGTTTTGTGCTTGCACTTTATTGCTTGGCATAGATTATTAACTCTACTTGCAGAATATTGGACTAACAAGTTCTGTTTCTCGTAAGAATTAATTTTATTATTTGCTTTTTTTAATTACATATTCATCTATCTAAATATAGTAATTAAAAATTTTTGTATTATTCTTAAGTATTAAAATTATAACATTAATAATACTTATTCTTGTGCCAATTTTAGCTAAATATATAATTAGATATACGCCAAAAGGGTTATATGTTCGTTAATTTTGTAAGTAAAGATTAAAACAAAGTAGATTAAAGGTATAAAAAATGGAACTAATTTAACCGAGTACCGTGGGTTGAAATCCCCCGGTTCAATAATCGGCAAGTTTTAGGTCGGGGTCTAAATCCCCGGACGCTCGAAGACTCGCTAACGCAACGCTTACACAAAACTTAATTACGAATTACGAATTATTTTAAGTATCTGCTACAGATGTTTTATAGTTACTGCTCAGAAATATCTGATGATGTCTAAGCAAGTCGGTAAGAATAAATCAAACTAGATTAACAATTAACAATTCAAAATTAAAGACATTAAAATCTATAGGAATATGATTTAGCAATCCGATTTGATTTCTGAATCACTGTAGAGGTAAGGGACTGGGGATTGGGGATTGGGGACTGGGAAGAAGGAATAAAGGTGTACTGAGTTTTGTTCAAAAATTAAATATGAGTCCTATTTTATTTCTGAAAAAATCTAAGTAGTATGTAGTATGTAGGGTGTGTTATGGCGTAGCCTAACGCACCAAAACTTTTGGGTGGTGCGTTACGCCAAAGGCTAACGCACCCTACGTATATTTCAATACAGCAGTTCCGGCAGCTATGAGGTACATTCTCAAAGCTGAAAGTCATGCTAAGAGAGGGGCAAGGAGAAAAACTGTATTGCATAATTGCGGGAAGCGCTGTAATCAAATATGAGTCCTATATATCTCAATACGGTTCAGTTAAAGCCAAAAACCTTGATACACGTAGGTTGGGTTGAGGAACGAAACCCAACATTTGGCGGGTTTGTTGGGTTTCGCTGTCGCTCAACCCAACCTACAATTTTCCTTAACTGAACCGTATTGCTATATATCTATCAAAAATTTAGACTTTTTGCTGCTCATCTAAACTAACTAAAATTGTCCAATTTTCCGGCTTTGGAGTGGAACTTTTGAGCAATTGTTCAATAATATGATTTATATCGTTTGATTGGATCAAGTCGATTTGAGAAAAAATTACATTTTATTTGGGGTTCTAAACACCAACAAGAACCAATAGGTAGGATAGTGCAACAAAGGTAAGTAAGGGCATGGCAATGCCATGCCCATACGATAAATCTATATGTATCAAGGTTTTCGTGAATTGGTATTAATCCTTGGAAATCAAATTGATTTACAGGCGATCGCCTGTGGTGTCCAAGTGGGGCCTTCGCAATATGGGCCATCTGGTGTCCAAATGAGTTTATCTAAGCACATTCGCCGTGCATCCATGTTTAGATCCCACGCATGGTAGACAATGTACTCAGTCTGACCATCGGGGGCGACAACAATTGAGTTGTGTCCAGGCCCTTTGACACGATCAAGAAGCGAACGCAACACCCGTGGCCCCGTTTCGTTACCGAAATCAGAATAAGTCCCCATCACATGATCCGCAACTCCATAATCTACACCGTAGTCCTCAGTTTCCCAGCGCCCACCACTATAAAAGCAATAATATCGACCTTCATGTTTACGGACACAGGGGCCTTCTAAGGTATGCCAATCAAAATGTTCACCATACATCAATCGGTTGGCTAAAAATCGTTGCCAATCGGAACGTGCCCGTAAAACGACTTTCCCGACACCGCAGAGTTTCGTCATATCTTGGAGTCGGTCTACAAAGAGGGCAGTGCCAGCCCGCACGCCGCCTTCTGTGTCTAAAAAATCACGAGCATAAAATAAATACCATTGCCCATCATCATCACGGAATGGGTGGGGGTCGATGGCGAAGGAGCAAGAATTCGGATCTACAAGTGGCTCACCAACATCTTTATATGGCCCCAAGGGAGTATCGCTGGTGGCAACACGCAACTGATGATTCTTGTCCTCGTGTCCTACAGAGTAGTAGAGGTAGAACTTGCCATTAGAATAAGCAACTTCCGGGGCCCAAAAATTATCGCCAAGGGAAGGGTCTGGCCGTAACAGGGCGTTATCTACAAAATCCCAATTGATGAAATCGAGAGAGCGTAATAGAGGGAAGACACGTAGTTTTGCGATTTCGTCTACCATTCCTTCCGCAACGGCAGCACCAGTGCCGATCGCATAGTATACACCCTCAAATTCCCAAACAAAAGGATCGGCAAAATAGCCTTTGTAGACTGGATTGGTATAAGTTAACATCTCGGCGCTCGCTATAGCGTGTTAACTCAATTCTTGAGGAAGTGCGATCGTAAAAACAACTATCTTTATGCTGGTTCGCGTTCTTGAATTTTCCGGCATTACTGAATTTGAGTCCTTGACAAAAATACGAAAACTCTAGAGCATCGATTCAGTAATCAAAAATCTAACCCCGCAGCCTCCAACCCTTGTAACCAACACTCCGCATCCAGAACTTTCACATACCAAGCAAGCGGGTATATTTAGTACATAAGAAATAGCTATCAGGAAATTTTACTAATCCTAAATGAGAATTAATAGTATTAAACTTCAATTCAACCTAGTAATGAGACATCCAATCATTTTCGCGGAAATCATTACCAAAATCAGGTGATATGGGAATTATACTTCTTTTAGTTGCAAAACAGCATAGGTTGTGAAGCCCACCTCGACGTGGTGTATATGGATCTGGATAACCTAGTTCATGGGCAATAACAGGGTCTATTGGATAATCTTTAATTGTTTCCTCTAAGGCTTTGGCTGATGAAACTCCAAATCCCATACCATTTATAAAACGTGAATAACTATCAAAAAAAGCTTGAACATAATAGGGATTTATTAGGTCTTTTTCATATATCCTATAATATCCAGAATCATTATAATTGGAATTGCAATACTCTCCTACCCTCTCAACATCCTTTGCAAAGAGCATTCCTACGATAGTGGCATATCGCATACTTTCCTCTAAAACTACAAAAGTAAAAATATCTTTTGTGTAGGAACCATAAATACAACTTCTGCTAATGTGCCAATGTTTACGCTTCTTGCTTTTAGATGTTTCTAAATAAGTTTTTACATCAATACGAAACTTATCACCTGAAAAGGGCATTTCGTACAAATAATCATAGTGATCTGGTGTATCTCTAACCACTAAATCAATATTACTTAGGGGCAAGCGACGCTCACTTGCCCATGTTTTAAATGCAAACTCACCAACTTTACCTTGTGTTGCATATTCAACATTATTAGGGAAAGTTTCTTGCGCCCATTCTCTAGCTCTTTCTACATCTTCAGAAAACACAATTACGGCATTGTTACTGATAATATGAGTTTCATACAAATTTTTCCAAAATTCATGATCATTTTCCCTACGTGCATCTCTCAGGGCAAAGCGCATATAAGAAACTGCCTTGGCGTATTTCAGTAAATCTTGTTCATTTACCTCAGTGCTGCCATCTGTAAAAGCAATTACGGCTGGCATTATTACATCTTCTCCATTTGAGCCTTGTTTATTTGGCAGTAAGTAATATGTATTACAAGCTGGATTACCGTGGAATTTACCAAGCTCACTGTATATAATTGGGCATTGTGTACGATAGTCAACATCAGTAATTTCGGGAATATCATAATCAAGAGCTAATGGCATCCACGAATATTGGTATCCACCCTTTTCAGCACAACTCTTCAATTCTTGAATATAATTCCCAGTAGCATTGTAATGCTCACCAGAGCTAGATATTTCAAAGTTTAAGCTACCAAACTCTTCAGGTATGTAGGACATAATAATATTTATACAAAAAATCAGCAGATTTTAAGTATATTTGCTATTTTAAACTGAGGCAATAATTTTCTAATCTTCTTGCGCCATAATTGGCCCAAGGAGTTCGTTTAACACTTATCGGTTAAAAATAAACTCTTCATCAAAAAATCATGTATAGTATGCTGCACCCAGTCTTGGTAGATATGGGTGCAGTACTCTCTTGAGTTTTTGATAGTTTACTAGTACTTAAAATTCACGTAAGTTTCAACCTTCTCTTTTGGCAATTGTTCTACAATCTGACACCGAATCATCTGCCTTAAATTCTCTGGTAGGCTCTCATAATAGTCTCGTTGGAGAGTTAAATCTACCTTCGGCGTGTGCAACCAATGCATAGCATAGCCCATAACTACCATCGGTCTTGGCTGGTTAGTCCGATTTGGTGAACCTCGATGCAGCGCCAAAGGTGTCCGAATCATCGCATCCCCTAGCTGCATATAGAAAGATTCCATCGGAATTTCACCAGTGGCAATTTTCCTTAGCCCCTCTTCACGCGGCAAAAGATGCGTACCACACGCCATCTGGAACGGGCCGTTTTCTGCCGTTACTTCCACAAGTGGGAAGTTAACTGCAAGGGCGTAGAGTGGCGTTACTATTTGATCGGAAAACAAAGGGCGATAGTCCCGGTGGATTTCCTGATAATCCGAACCTTGTACTGGGAGATCAACTCCCAACTGAACCATCACATATTCCTGAAAAAATACTCGCTCCAGCACACCCATAATCACTGGATTGGCGAAAACTTCCACGTTGGCAAAGGGGGAAACCCAAGGCAATGTTAGATAGTAACGAGCAATTTCACGGGGAGCCAGTCCACCTGGTTGATTTTGGCGTTCTCGGAATAAATTTTCAAAAGCTTTTGCCCATTCGCTAATCAATTCTTGATCAAAAAGACCGCGAATCACACAAATTCCGTCTCGATTCAGGTCTTCGGCAAATCGGTTTAGGTCAGTATCTGTATATTTATTTACTCTGCCTATACTTTGAACCATTTTCTTATCCTCGCCAATTCATCATGTTAAAGTCGAATTTAAATTGCACTCTCAATAGCAGTTTTTGCAATTGTTCGTCGATAATAACGCACCATTTCTGGAATTGACTTATCAGTTTTTGTAGACTTAGGTTATCGTAATCTCTTTAAAGATACGGCTTTATTTGGTGGCTGATAGCACAAACCGGTTGATTAGTTTCTAAGGTTTTCCGGTTCTGAGGTAAGGTGCTGAATCAGAAATACAGCAATGGTTCTTCAGGCAGTTCACTGCCCAAATTGTGATATTATAAATTTAGTAAGAGGTGAAAAAAGTACTGAAAGCAAAAAGTGCTACCTTTGCTGCCAAGATGGGAGTTTTTGCCACACATTCATCACACGGGTTCTGAAAATTACCTGCAACTCTGTAATCCAAGAATGAAAATAATTCGTAATTCTTAATTAAGTTTTGTAACGGACATTTAGCGCCAAACCGGAGCGGAAATTTCCTTTGATGTGAATTTTGTCCTCTTAGACCCCCCAGAAAATTTGCCGCGACTCGAATGAGCGATCGCCCAACGTCTTGTTAGTTGTTCTTGACTTAAACCCCCAGAATTAGTTAAAAAAACTTTCAGCGTTATTGGGCAATAGAGTTAATTTGCAAAACCGAATTCAGCATAACTGTTGTGGGGTAGCCGTTTTGCCCGCCCAGTAGATGCAATTTAAATATGGAACAGCTTACCTGATTTTTTCCTGCCGACTTGGCAAATATTCACGATATGTGTGCCATAATGTCACGAGTCTATAGTCTATACCTAATTTTGCAGCCCTAATACTAGGGCGCTTGATGTATTTTATGTTTACTATTAAGCGATAAATAGCGTTATGTAAGTACAGGTATAAAGTTATATAGATTACAGAGGAAGGAGTAAAAAACTCCTGGAATGTCTCAAAAGAGCCTAGTTTACTTGAAACCGAAGGCACAGAAAAATTTGTTCTATTGTAGTTACATTAAGAGGTTTTAATGAAGTTGTTGGATATACAAAATCGTAAAGTTGAATTACCCTCTAATACAGATAATCAAAGGGTTTCTGGTTTCCCAGAGGCTGGGTATCCACGTCCACAGTTACAGCGATCGCACTGGCTAAATTTAAACGGTGAGTGGAAGTTCGCATTTGACGATGAAGGGCGATGTGTTCAACCAGGCGATATCCAGAGGTGGAGTCATTATATACAAGTTCCCTTCGCTCCCGAATCTACCAAAAGTGGTATTGGTGATACAGGTTTTCATCCAAACTGCTGGTATGAGCGAGAATTTGAAACGCCTGAAGGTGACGGCAGATTATTACTGCACTTTGGGGCTGTGGATTATCGCGCCCGTGTATGGGTGAATGGTCAATATATGCTAGAGCATGAAGGGGGACATACTCCTTTCACGCTCGATATTACCGCAGTTTTGAATGATACTGGCATAACTAAAATAACAGTCTGGGCGCAGGATGATCCTGGTGATCTTGCCAAGCCTAGAGGAAAGCAGGATTGGCAATTGGAACCGCACAGTATTTGGTATCCTCGCACCAGTGGTATTTGGCAAACAGTCTGGATTGAGCGGGTGGGTAAAACTTACATCGATCACATCCGGTGGAGTCCCGATTTCGAGCGGTGGGAAGTTGGTTGTTATGCTGCGATCGCAGGTGATGCGCCTGCTGGTATCCAAATCAAGGTAAAACTGAGCATTGGCAATAACGTGCTAGCAAACGATACTTATGAAGTGTTTAACGGAGAAATTGGGCGTCGCATCTCCCTTTCCGATCCAGGTATCGACGACTACCGCAACGAATTGCTGTGGAGTCCAGAAAAGCCCACTCTAATGGATGCCCACATTGAACTTTGGCATAACAATGAGCTTTTGGATGAAGCAAAATCCTATACAGCAATGCGGACTGTGGGGATACAGCGCGATCGCTTTATGCTCAATGGTCGTCCTTATTATTTGCGCTTAGTTCTCGATCAAGGCTACTGGCCAGATTCGCTAATGACAGCACCGGACGATGGCGCATTGCGCCGCGATGTTGAACTCACCAAAGCAATGGGTTTTAACGGAGTCCGTAAGCACCAGAAAATTGAAGACCCGCGATTTTTATATTGGGCAGATAAGCTGGGGTTGTTAGTATGGGAGGAGATGCCCAGTGCATATCGTTTCACACCGAAAGCTGTGGAACGCACGACGCGAGAGTGGGCTGAGGTGATTAAGCGAGATATCAGCCACCCCTGTATCGTAGCTTGGGTAACGTTTAATGAATCCTGGGGAGTTCCGAATTTGGTTGAGACTGCGGCTCACCGAAACTACGTTTTAGCAATGTATCACTTAACTAAGACTCTCGATCCGAGCCGCCCAGTGATTGCCAACGATGGCTGGGAAAGTACGGATACAGATATTCTGGCTATTCATGACTACGACACCCACGCACAACGATTAGGTCATCGCTATGGGCCAGAAGTGAAGCTATCAGATTTGTTTGACCGGAAGCGTCCTGGAGGGCGCATCCTGACACTGGATAACTTTCCCCATCAGGGACAGCCAGTGATGCTGACTGAGTTTGGTGGTATTGCCTATGCCCCTGTTGATAACCCCGATGCAGATAAAGCTTGGGGATATGAGCGTTGCTCCAATATTTCCGAGCTAGAAATGAAATACGCTTCTCTGCTTCTAACGATTAATGATATCGAGCTATTTAGCGGATTTTGCTACACCCAATTAACAGATACTTTCCAAGAAGCTAACGGTTTATTATACGCCGATCGCACCCCGAAATTTCCCATTGAGGCGATCCGCGCTGCAACCCTCTCAGGACAAGGTTTATGTACTCCCACAAGCTGTTAAAGCCGGATGGTCGCCCACTGACCTTATATAGTCGATACCCGATTGCCGATAATATCATCGCCACTAGCCCTAGTAATGAACCAGTGCAGGCAAATCCCCACCTGCGCTGGCATCCTTTACGCGGCGAATGGGTTGCTTACGCTTCTCACCGTCAAGGGCGGACTTTCATGCCACCCCCGGAATATAACCCCCTTGCACCCACTACTAAACCGGAGTTTCCTACAGAACTTCCCCCAGGTAAGTATGATGTAGCGGTGTTTGATAATCGCTTTCCCTCAATGGCTCAAACGGCACACAACCCACCGGAGTGTATTGTGGAAACATTGCCTGCAAATGGGGCGTGTGAAGTGGTGGTTTTTGCTCAAAATGCCCAAGCTTCCCTTAGTTCTCTGGAATTGGAACACCTTGATTTGCTGTTGCAAGTGTGGGGCGATCGCACCCGCGTATTAGGAGCAAATTCCCAAATTCAGTACGTGCTGCCATTTGAAAATAAAGGTGTAGAGGTGGGTGTAACATTGCACCATCCCCACGGGCAAATTTACGCCTATCCTTTTACACCGCCTGTGCCGGCGCGGATGCTGTCAATGCAGCAGGAGTATTATGAAAAACATCGGCGGGGTTTACTGCAAGACTTGATTCAGAAGGAAATTGCAGACAATCAACGGATTATTTATCAAGATGAGTATGCGATCGCATTTGTCCCGGTATGCGCTCGTTACCCCTATGAAGTTTGGATAGCACCAAAAGAGCCAGTTGGCACTTTTATGGATCTTACCCCACAGCAACGTTGGGGACTTGCTAAGGCATTAAAAACTGTCACTCTCAAGTATGACGGCTTGTGGAATCGTCCATTTCCTTACTTGATGGCTTGGTTCCAAGCACCAACTGACGGTTTAGCGCATCCCGAAGCGCATTTACACGCCGAGTTTTTTCCACCATATCGAACAAGCGAAAGGCTGAAGTATCTAGCGGGAACTGAACTTGCAGCAGGGATGTTTGCCAATGATGCTTTACCGGAGGAGAAAGCGAAGGAGCTACAGGCTGTGGCTGTAGATATTGAAATGCCAATTTCCGCATAAAGAGAAAATAGGCAACTGATAAAAGGCGCATTTCATAAAGTATGCGCCTCAAATTCAAAATTGATATCCCAATACAGTTTAGTTAATATATACTGGTAATTATTGTTACGCAATATGAGGCTTTAAAAATCAGTTTTTTATGTGAACTACTTGCCAACGTTAGGAATTCTGTTAACAGGTAATACTATATACGGTTAACCGGAGTGATTACATATATACGCTTAATAATACATCTGTATATAATCTTTTTTATACAAAAGATAAAGTATTTTCGTTGTTAAACATAAATTTATTTTAAGGAATTAACAAAAAGAAACTGAAAATAGGATTTTTACGAATGTTAGATGTATTTAGCGAAGAAGTTGAACTCCTGATTAAATCAGGTATCTCTAATCTGTATTGGTATAAAGCCCATCTTAAAAAAACTTGGTTAAATTCAGGAGTTCCGTCTCCAGTATGCGAAGATTTGTTTTCCAGGACTAATAGCGAAGGTAAATCTCTGACAAAAAGACGATTAATGGATTTACTTTATGAAGAATTACGTAATTTTCATTATGATAGAAGGCTCGAAATATCACGAAATTTTGTAAGGATTTTGATAGAAAGAGAAAACTTTGAGCCAGAAGATAATAAGCATAAAATAGAAATAAGTAAAAATAGTAGTATTAAGTTAAAAGAAATAATAGCTCGTCAGAAAAGGGAACAAGAAAAGAAAGAATATAAAGAACAAGAAGAAAAAAAGGAAGATTATTATTCTCAACAATCACGCTTAAAAGAGCGTTTTATTGAGTCTTATAAATTCCCTCCACAAAAAAGAGGTTATGAATTAGAAAAAATCTTCTCTAATTTGATGAGGATAAGTGGTATTCCTGTGGAAGATTCGTTCAAAATAGTAGGAGAGCAAATAGACGGAGCTATTAAATATGATGCTTATTATTATCTAGTCGAATTAAAGTGGATTGCAGAGCAAGTTAATCAAAGCCATATTTCCAGTCTTTATATGAAAGTAGAAGGTAAGATGCAATCCTTTGGATTATTTATTGCAATGAATGGTTATTCTGAAGACGCGTTATCTTCTTTAACCACAGGTAAAAATATTAAGGTACTTCTTTTAGATGGTATTCATCTAATGAATGTTATATCTGGTATTTATACATTTCAGCAATTATTAGAACATGCAAGAAAGCAAGCTGCTTTTAAAGGGAAAATATATTGTTCACATGACATTAATTGAAGTTAAATAACCTCAGCAAGTAGCGTGCCTTAATAACGTACCCGTTAAAATTTATTATCTCGTTCCCAGTCTCAGACTGGGAATACAATTATAGAGGCTCTGCCTCTGCTGTCACTAAAGGCAGAGCCTTTTAAAATTCATTTTCATACAGAATATGAAACAAAGGATGAAATCTAGATTTTACAATGATAATGTGTCAAAATATCAAGGAGAAAATAAAATGAAAGTCAGAGGAATAAAACGCGGTCAAAATATAGAAATATTAGAGCAATTAAATAACATTCCAGATGGAACAGAAATAATTATAGACTTAGAATTTATTGAAAATAAAATATGCGAACCAAAAGTTAATTTAACAGAAGAAGAGAGATTAGCTAAATTAAATAAATTATTTGGAGTGTGGAAAAATCAACCAGATTTAACAGAAATATTTGTAGAGATTGACCAAGAACGTCATACTTACCAAGGTAGAAACATAGACTCAATTGATAATCAGGATAACAGCTAATGTATCTGTTAGATACTAACATTTGCATTGCACTTCTCAAAGAAAACCCTCAAGCAGTGAAAAAATTTAATCGCTACTTTAGCCAATGTTATCTATCAACAATTATAGTTGCTGAACTTTATAAAGGCGTTTACTATTCTCAACAGATGTCCAAGAATCTGGAAAATTTGCAGCAGTTTACTGAGCTATTACCCATAGAACCATTTGATTTAGAAGCAGCTACTGAATTTGGCAAGATTCAAAGCGAACTCAAAAATATTGGTAAACCAACTGGAGAATTAGATGCGTTAATTGCTGCTGTTGCTCGTTCTCGCAATGATATTCTCGTGACTAATAACATCAAAGATTTTAGTAATATTGATAACTTACAATTAGAGAACTGGTTAGAAAATTAGATATAGATTAATACAATTGATACACTGCCATATCACTATTGTTGAGTAATCTGGGGTAATAGCGATCGCTAGTGTACCATTTGGAATACCAACCTCAGACAGACGCAGACCGACGCAGATAAGTTTGATAATCATCTGTATCTATCCGTGTTTTTCCTATGAACGAAGAAGTCTCCAAAAAACTAGAGTTAATCAGGCAAACTTTGCGTGAAACCGAAGTGCAAGGCGTGCGCTTGCGCGGTACAGACTGGTTTGCCTGGGCGACGGCTGGCGCTTCTAACACCGTGCTGCTTACTGCTGAAAGTGGCGTAGCAGAAGTATTAATAACTACTGAAGATGCTTGGGTATTGACGGATGAAATTGAAGCGCAACGTCTTCAGGATGAAGAACTGCCTGCTAATTTTAAGGTGTATGTGAACCCTTGGGCTGATGGTGCTGCCCGTGAGTCTTTTGTTCGTGATGCAACTGGCGGAGGGAAAGTAATTAGCGATCGCCCCATCTCCAATTTAGAACAGCCATTACCCCCATCTCTGCAATTGCATAAACGGGTAATGATGTCAAGTGAATTAGAGCGATATCGCCAAGTTGGGCAAAAAGCTAGTCAGGCAATGACAGAAGTACTCAAAGTTGCCAAGCCAACTTGGACAGAATATCAGTTAGCGGGTGCGGGTGCAGAGGCATTATGGGCGCAAGGCTTACATCCGGCGTTGACACTGGTAGCGGGTGAGAGGCGTTTACCGCTATACCGTCATGCTACACCCACAGCAGAACAGATTGGACGGCAAGCGATGCTAGTGTTTTGCGCTAGAGGTTACGGTTTGTATGCAAATTTGACGCGATTTGTTTGTTTTGGTAAGCTCTCAGACGAACGGGCAGAATTGCATTCCCATGTGCGCGAAATAGAAGCAGTAGTTTTGAATTTGTGCCAACCTGGAACCACTTTGGACACAGTTTATCACGCGCTAGCTCAGGCTTATGAGCAGCATGGATTTCCTAATGCCATCCGTGAACATCACCAGGGAGGAACTACTGGATATTTAGCGCGAGAAATCGTAGCAAATCCAACCACTACTGATGCTTTGGCAGAAGGTATTGCTGTTGCTTGGAATCCCAGTTTAACTGGGGCAAAGGTTGAAGATACTTTTGTAATTTTGAAAGATGGAAAGTTGGAAAATCTGACTTTTGATCAAAATTTCCCTAATGTTGAGGTAGAAGGAAGATTGCGCCCTGTACCTTTATATAATTAATAATTATGGATTTTCAACAAGTATTCGGTAAACCACCTGAAACTCAAGCTAGTGCGCCAGGAAGAGTAAATTTACTAGGCGAACATACCGATTATAACGATGGCTTCGTTCTTCCAACTGCGATTCCTCAAAGTACAATGGTACAGCTAGGTTTTAGTAGCGATAGCCAACATCACTTTTACTCGGAAAATCTCAACGAGCAAGTGAGCATTTCAGATATCAATCATACGCCCTCTGGATTCGCCAGTTATATTTTTGGCTGTATTGAGCTTTTGCAAAAAGCAGGATATACAATACCATCACTTTGTGTCTACGTCAAATCTTCGGTTCCGATGGGTTCAGGTTTATCTAGCAGCGCAGCTTTGGAAGTGGCAACCCTCCGGGCATTACGCCAACTTCTGAACCTTCCCATTGATGATGTTGAAATCGCCCAATTCGCCCAGCAAGCAGAAATTCAATATGCTGGCGTACAATGCGGCATCATGGATCAGATGGCTTCTAGTTTGGCTGATACTGAACATATCTTGTTTTTAGATACACGGACTTTAGAACGCCGCGTGATGCCTTTGCCTGAAAAAGCGGAGATTTTGGTTATTGATAGCGGTGTACCCCGCACACTTGCAGGTAGCGGTTATAACCAGCGTCGGGCTGAGTGTGAAGAAGCGGCGCGATCGCTCAAAGTTAAAGCATTGCGAGATATTACTGATGTTAATGTAACAAAAACATTACCCGAACCACTACAGCGTCGTGCCCGTCATGTAGTTACAGAAAATAACCGCGTCTTGGAGGTTTTGCAGGGAGTAACATCTGAACGCTTTGGTGAATTGATGAACGCTTCCCACGCCAGCTTGCGAGATGATTACGAAGTTTCAGTACCAGCCCTAGATAGGTTGGTAGAGATTTTGCAGAAAACAGAAGGGGTGTTTGGTGCAAGACTGACGGGTGCAGGCTTTGGGGGAGCAAGTGTAGCTTTGGTTAGATCGGGTGAAAGCAAAGGTATTGCAACTCATGTCCTTGAACAATACAACCAAGCAGGTTACAACGGACAAATTTTGGTTCCTTCTTTGGGATTAACTGATGCAGCTTAAAGTTGTTTATAGCGCGAATTAATTCTCCCCGATGGATTATACTAAATCCTCAGTGTATTCTAATGTACAATATTGCTTACAAAAACTTGGCAATTAGAGATTTATCACTATGGTAGCATTAACACAATCAAAATTATTAACTAAGGAAAAATTAAAAATACAGATTGCTGAAAACCTTGAAGAACTCAAGCTCCATGCAGACAGTTGGAATCAGCTTGTTTTTGAATCTACTCAACAGTTACCAATGACATCCTATGCATGGGTATCATCATATTTTGAACACTATGTGGAAGTTGACGAATCATGGTTTTGTGTATTTGCTTATAATGATTCTGAGCTAGTAGGTGTTTTGCCGCTAATTGTAACTCCAAAGAGGTTCTTTGGATTCAATTTTTCGTTCTTAGTTACACGTAGGTCTTCACAATCATGTTCGCTTGATATTGTAGCCGCATTGGGGCTTGAAAATATAATTATTCCAGTCCTTATTGATGCTGCGAGGCAATTTTGTCCCCATCATCTGGGCATGGTATTTAACCGTTTACCGGAGAATTCACCGACTATTGCTGCTTTAGAAGGGATGTCACATATTATCCTCATTAAAGAGCTTGATTGGATGATGGGAGCTCACTTAAAAATAACTGGCTGTTTTGATGAATATCGAAAAAACCTCAGTGGTAATTTAAAAAGTACTATCAAAAGATCGGGAAAGAAACTTTATCAACTAGAAGGGGTGAAAACTATTTTCCTCAAAGGAAGCGACGCCACTGAAAAACATTTACCTCAATTAATAGAAGTGGAAGCTGCCAGTTGGAAAAGAACTAGAGGAAAATTAATTGCAAGTTCATCAACAGATATATCATTTTACACAAATCTTACACGCCGATTATCAGAAGCTGGTTGGCTTGAATGGCAATTACTTGAAGCTGAAGGGAAGACAATCGCAATCAATTTAGCGATTAAGTTGAAGCGTTCAACCATTATTTGGAAGCTGGCTTACGATGAGAGTTATTCCAAATTTTCTCCTGGCACTATACTTTTTGAACAAGTAGTTAAGTCAGCTTATGAGGATAAAGTTGACGAGATTAATCTAATTAGTGATTTTCCTTGGTATGACAATTGGAAGATGGATAAACGCCCACACTATACTATACAAGTATATTCGCATCAACTGATTTCTTTGATGTTTGGATTCCTGCCTGCATATATCCTCAAAAAGCTTAAAATGCTTAAAAGACAATTTACAAAGCGGTATCAAATTTTTAGTAATTAAGAATAATAAGAGATGATTTATAAAGTAAACTTTAAGTTGACTAGGGACTAGGAAAGAGTTTTCCCAATACCCAATCCCCAATCCCCAATCCCCAATATAATTTATTTAACCCAATCTCACCTAAACCATCTCAAACTCTAATTGATGACTCTTGAGAAAATCATGGGTGAAATGATCGACCACATTTGTGTCAGCTAGTTCTAAATTATAAAAATCTACAGATTCATGGTCAAAATGGGGGCCAGCGTGCCAAGTACCCTCATGTAGCTTAATAAAACAATTCCCCGGAATACGGAAAGCAGCAATCTCTTCTAATGCTGGTTCATTCACATCATTATTAGGAGGACAAACTGCAATTAACCAATCCTTCCCTTCTAAAGAACCCAGACATTGAGTACATCGCACATGGCGAGTAATTTTGTGAAACTTTCGCCCTCTCTTCTCCAACTGCATAATATAAAATCGGGGAATCCCGTTATGCAGGTTTAATTGGGCATCTTCCACATCGTAAGCTTTGCCATCAAGACTTGCAAAAATCACCTGTCCATAACGCCGAAAGTTTTCAGAATTCACCGATTGTGCTTGCAATTGTTGGACTGTCTTTGATGCACTCATATCAAATCTTTGAGAGAGATTACTTAGCTTGATTTTCCCGCATAATCGCCAATAATTATTAATTCATAAATTAAAAAATTAAATTATGAATTAGTAATTATAAATTATGAATTATTTAGCTAGCTAGATAACTACGTACTTGTTCTTTCTGGCGGCGGAGGAGACTGAGGGCTTTTTGCTCTATTTGACGTACCCGTTCTCGACTAATACCCATGCGATCGCCAATCTGTGCTAAAGAAAGTTCATATCCATCAGTCAGACCAAAGCGCAAGGTTAATATTTCTCGCTGCTGGGGAGACAACTTTGCCAACAAGTCTTGTAAATCTTGGTGCAAAGATTCTTCAACAGCATAGTCTTCGGGAGATGGGCCATCATCCTCTAGTATGTCCTGCAATTCTGTATCTTGTTGTTCACCAACTCGCGCCTCTAAAGAGAAAGGTTGACGCGCTAAGTACAAACACTCTCGCACTTGGCTAGGTGTCAAAGATAACGCTTTAGCGATTTCAGCAGTAGTGGGAACCCGACCTAATTGTTGAGATAATTCTCGCTGCACCCGTTTAATTTTGTTCAGTTTCTCAAAGACGTGGATCGGTAAACGAATTGTCCGTCCTTGTTGAGCGATCGCTCTTGTGATTCCTTGACGAATCCACCAGTAAGCGTAGGTAGAAAACTTATAACCAAGAGCGGGATCAAATTTATCCACCCCTCGCTCTAAACCTAAAGTACCTTCTTGAATTAAATCCATAAATTCCAGGTTGCGGTGCTGGTATTTCTTCGCCACTGCTACCACTAACCGGAGATTAGCCTGAATCATTTTCTGCTTGGCTTGATGTCCTAAATTTAGCCGTTGCTCTACCACCTCAACACTTAACTCCACCCGATCTGCCCATTCTTGCAGCGTGGGTTCGTTATTTAATTTCACAGCCAATTCTTCTTTAGCAGCTAATAAATTCATCATCTGCTGCACTTGTTCAGCAAAAATAACCTCTTGTTCACGAGTCAACAAATCTACACGCCCGATTTCTTGCAGATAACTACGCACAATATCATCTGTAGCTCGAGGTTTTTTATCTGCGGCTAAACTTTTTTTCTTCGTTTTTTGAACTTCGGTAGGTGGAGATGTTAAGTTGCTCATGGTTATTTGCTCCTCTGTAACGTCATCAATTTATTGGTACCAAGTCTAGATATTCAGACCCATAGCCATTTCACACTGCTAATCAATCAATTGGCAATACTGATGATGAATTCTGGTCTATGATACATTACAAGTTAATTCTTGGAGATAATAAACCCAAAATCAACCCACCCCCTAATAATAACATCATCAGTGGTGACAAATCAATTGCCTCAAGTATCATCACCATATTTTTAACCTATTACACTGATTTATTATTGATATTTGCATATCTGGAAACCTAATTATTATTGATTTAATTTTCCAATATACTTTATGAATAATCAAAAATTGCCCCGACAAGTATTTTATTACAATAAACCAATCCGCTTGGGTTAAGGCTAGCACTATGAGTCAAATTTGTTTTTTTTTAACGTAGACGCGGAGCGGCTTGCCGCAGGCTACCACAGAGGCGCAGAGGACACAGAGAGAGAAGAAAGAGAAGGAAAAAATTGCTTAACTGAAGTGTATTGTACAATAAACAACTTAAGAATAGGAAATCTCTAAATTAGTCGTAATTGAAGATTATTAAAACACAAAATAACAATTTATTTATTTATTTTCATTTGTGCTATTTTGCTTATCTCTCAAAGGTATCTATGATAATTGCGCTTGTCTCATACTGCACGCAGACATCTGCATTGGGTGTATTATCAATGTAATTACTCTTGGCGACATTTTTTTGACTAAAAGTAGTAATAATGGTCACATTAACATCAAGGATAATACTTGGCAAGACAGCAACACCCGCGATCGCAAGTAATTATCCTATTTTCAGAAAATATTTACGTTATCAGATGGTTAATTATTATACAGCTTAATTTAAATAACAAGATTCCTGACTTCTCCAAAAATCATCTGAAATCCTTAACGAGACAATATCTTAAGGCTTCCCTGCTTACTAGTTTTCACCTTAGCTTGACATAATTACACACTTATGAATAAATCCAAATGATTATACCAATAATTAGTTATCTCTTGTTAAAAAAGTTGTATATCAAAACTTAGTAACTGTCACACTAATACCAGAATCGAGTTTAGGAACCTTGAGATACTCAATTGGCTCACTACTTTGAGAAGTTTGGGTGTTTGTTGGCTTTTGACATTCCTTAAAAAAAGCACCTGGGTTATTGATGAACTCAAGCGGGTTAATCTTTTTGCATCCTCCCTCCTGTTCTAGCAAAATTGATTCAGCAGTTTGTTTAGGATTATTGGATTGTCCGGTAAAATTACTCCATGTAGTGTTAATTGTGGCTGGTTCCGTTAATAAAATTCCAGCTTGATTGTAATCGTCTGTTGTGATGGGAACATTTTCTTGGTTAGCGAATGCACTCTGGGGGAGAGCGAATGCACTAATCACTACAACTAAGGTGATAGAAGATAATTTCATAATTCAATCTCTTTAGATTTAATATTCAGTTTAATAATTAAAATTGGCTAGATACAGAAACCAAAAAATAGCAGGCTAGTTTTAATACTCCAGGTTAACATAGGTAGCAAGAAGTTGGGCTAAACTTCATTAAAGATATAGCGAAGGTCAAATGTAGACTTTTATCTAATCAGTTAAGCATTTATACTCTTTCTTCTCTCTGTGTTCTCTGCGCCTCTGCGGTTCGTAAAACAACAGTTTTGGCCTTAAGTGAACCGTATTGTCTCAAAATGGCGGATTAACATTAATGCTCAGGTGGAATTGGTTGCTTATCTCCTGATGTCGTTTCTATGGTGCTTTCCTGAAATCAACTGGATGCTGAAAACTTAGATTAATTTTCAGGTAAATAGACAACATCTGTCGCGGAGGTTTAGTATTGTTAAACCACTACGACAGATGTGGATAGCATCAATGAAAACTGCTGTAATTACACGGAAGTGGCACTGATGCTAACTATAGGAATGGTTGAGGTATAGTCGTTAAATTATCTCCACCAAAGTTGTACTCTGTGCCGAAACCGACAGGAGTAGTAGAAGTATCGAGAATCGTGAACTCTGCGGCATTCCTTGTCGGATTCGCCCCATAGCCAATGCCACTAATCAGGGTATAAGTAACGATTTCTCTCCCTTCTGTGAGGTTATCGGCAATGATGTTGTTGACGAGACTGGCAGCAGTTGCCCCCGCCGCGATACCCACTTTCGCCCCAGTAATTATGTCTGCACTGTTACGCAGGAGTTCAAAACTGGTAATGTTGGTGCCACCTGCGACGTTATATTGGATGTCACCTGGTAAGGGGTCGCTGTCTTGGGTAAGGGCAAATTCAACGATTAGACCATTTGTCGGCGCAGGCTGAGTCAGGTTGAAGTTCCAGCGTAGTTGGTCGCCTTCTCTGACATTCCGGGAATCTGTGCTAACGCTGACTACAGGAGTAGTAGAAGTATCGAGAATCGTGAACTGTGCGGCATTCCTTGTCGGATTCGCCCCATAGCCGATGCCACTAATCAGGGTATAAGTAAGGATTTCTCTCCCTTCTGTGAGGTTATCGGCAATGATGTTGTTGACGAGACTGGCAGCAGTTGCCCCCGCCGCGATACCCACTTTCGCCCCAGTAATTACACCTGCACTGTTACGCAGGAGTTCAAAACTGGTAATGTTGGTGCCACCTGCGACGTTATATTGGATGTCACCTGGTAAGGGGTCGCTGTCTTGGGTAAGGGCAAATTCAACGATTAGACCACCTGCTGGAGCCGCCTGAGTCAGGTTGAAGTTCCAGCGTAGTTGGTCGCCTTCTCTGACATTCCGGGAATCTGTGCTAACGCTGACTACAGGAGTAGTAGAAGTATCGAGAATCGTGAACTGTGCGGCATTCCTTGTCGGATTCACCGCATAGCCTGTGCCATTAATCAGCGTATAAGTAACGCTTTCTGGCCCTTCTCTGAGGTTATCGGCAATGATGTTGTTGACGAGACTGGCAGCAGTTGCCCCCGCCGCGATACCCACTTTCGCCCCAGTAATTACACCTGCACTGTTACGCAGGAGTTCAAAACTGGTAATGTTGGTGCCACCTGCGACGTTATATTGGATGTCACCTGGTAAGGGGTCGCTGTCTTGGGTAAGGGCAAATTCAACGATTAGACCACCTGCTGGAGCCGCCTGAGTCAGGTTGAAGTTCCAGCGTAGTTGGTCGCCTTCTCTGACATTCCGGGAATCTGTGCTAACGCTGACTACAGGAGTAGTAGAAGTATTGAGAATCGTGAACTGTGCGGCATTCCTTGTCGGATTCACCGCATAGCCTGTGCCATTAATCAGCGTATAAGTAACGCTTTCTGGCCCTTCTGTGAGGTTATCGGCAATGATGTTGTTGACGAGACTGGCAGCAGTTGCCCCCGCCGCGATACCCACTTTCGCCCCGGTAATTACACCTGCACTGTTACGCAGGAGTTCAAAACTGGTAATGTTGGTGCCACCTGCGACGTTATATTGGATGTCACCTGGTAAGGGGTCGCTGTCTTGGGTAAGGGCAAATTCAACGATTAGACCACCTGCTGGAGCAGGCTGAGTCAGGTTGAAGTTCCAGCGTAGTTGGTCGCCTTCTCTGACATTCCGGGAATCTGTGCTAACGCTGACTACAGGAACCTTATTAGTGCTTGTTGATGTCATTTAAGATACTACAAAGAAGATTTCATGAAATATCACAATATTTTAAAGGTAGGTAATTAAAAATATATTATTAAAAAGTAAAAAATAGGTTAACCCTAAAAAATTATCATAAACGCGATTCAGTAAGAATTATGAAAAACTCCACGCTACTTGCGGGATAGAGTTTACCGCCGACTTCCATGAAATCTTACCGGAAACGACAGAAGCCTTCGTTTACGGAGAAGATTGGAGATCGAAGATTAAAGAAAAGCAGATTGAATTTGGTACAAGCCCCGTCCCTCGTGGACGGAATAAATCTAAAATTATCAATCTCAAATCCTCAAGCTGCACCCCTTGTGGGTGCAGACAATCTCCAATCTGCCATCTACAATCTCCAATGTGTTGACATTGCTATGATTCGTCTGATGCTCAAACAACTTGCGTGATTAAAATCACCTATCAAAAACTTTTCAGACATCCTCTAACATTTTATTTCTTTTTCTTTAAGCAAAATATATCAAAAATTCCCGCCCCTATACCCCACAAAAAAGAATAAATTATTTGAAAGTCTTATCAAACAGAGACTTTGGCTATTGAGTACATTATTAATACATATTAATAGATGCAGTATTGTGGATGAGATATTAATAGATGCAGTATTTGTTAAAAGTTAACTTCAGAGCCAAAAGTCATCAATAAATTATCCTTTAATCACGGAGTAAATCCTACCGATAAATTTTTAATGTAGATAATACACTCAACTTCTAATTTTGGCTATTTCTGATTCTTATACTCACATGTTCTGATAATGCAGCTTAGAGGCGGGGACAAAAATCAAATTATGAACAAAACCTTTGCAACCATCGACGGGAATGAGGCTGTTGCCCGTGTTGCTTACAAATTAAATGAAGTGATTGCCATTTATCCTATCACCCCCTCTTCAGCAATGGGTGAATGGGCAGATGCTTGGTCAGCAGAAAGTCGTCCCAACCTCTGGGGTACTATTCCCAGCGTCGTGCAGATGCAGAGCGAAGGGGGAGCCGCCGGTGCTGTGCATGGGGCATTACAAACAGGTTCCTTGAGTACCACCTTCACGGCATCTCAGGGATTATTGTTGATGATACCCAACTTTTACAAAATTGCTGGTGAGTTGACTAGCGCTGTGGTTCACGTTGCCGCCCGTTCTTTGGCTACTCATGCGTTATCAATTTTTGGCGATCATAGCGATGTGATGGCAGCCCGCGCTACTGGTTTTGCTCTATTGTGTTCGGCTTCGGTGCAGGAAAGTCAAGATTTTGCTCTGATTGCTCATGCTGCTACCCTAGAGACGCGAGTCTCGTTTATGCACTTCTTTGATGGTTTCCGCACATCACATGAAGTGCAGAAAGTCAAATTGCTCTCAGATGACGATTTGCGATCGCTCATCCACGATAACCTAATACTCGCCCACCGCAGTCGCGCCCTCACCCCAGATCGTCCAGTTTTGCGCGGGACTGCCCAAAACCCCGATGTCTACTTCCAAGGACGGGAAGGTGCTAACCCTTATTACAACGCCTGTCCAGATATTGTCCAGCGCATCATGGATGAATTTGGCGATCGCACGGGAAGGCATTATAAAATCTATGAATATTACGGCGCTAACGATGCCGATCGCGTTATCGTTCTTATGGGTTCAGGTTGTGAAACCGTCCATGAAACAGTCGATTATCTCAACGCCCGTGGTGAAAAACTTGGTGTAGTAAAAGTGCGACTTTACCGCCCCTTTGATGTCCAAAGGTTTGTTGCAGTATTACCAACTAGTGTACAAGCGATCGCAGTTCTCGACCGCACCAAAGAAGCAGGTAGCGCCGGTGAGCCTTTGTATTTAGATGTTGTAGCTGCTATCCATGAAGCGTGGGGAGATAAGAGAGCAGGGGGAGCAGGGGAGGCTGGCGTTGCAGGGGGAGAAAATACTGTCTCATACCCTAAAATTATCGGTGGGCGTTACGGTCTTTCTTCTAAAGAATTTACTCCGGCGATGGTGAAGGGTATCTTCGATAATCTCGCGCAAAGCCAGCCGAAGAAGCATTTTACTATCGGGATTAATGACGACGTTAGTTATACTTCCTTGAGCTTTGACCCTAATTTCTCTACAGAATCGGATGACGTTGTTAGGGCAATGTTCTATGGGTTGGGTGCTGATGGCACTGTTGGAGCTAATAAAAATTCTATCAAGATTATTGGTGAAGAAACCGACAATTACGCCCAAGGCTACTTTGTCTATGATTCCAAGAAATCTGGCTCAATAACCGTCTCTCACCTACGCTTCGGGCCAAAACCAATTCGCTCTACTTACCTAATTGACCAAGCCAACTTTATTGGTTGTCATCACTGGGGATTTCTAGAACGCATAGATATTTTGAAAGCTGCTATTCCTGGGGCGACTTTGTTGATTAACAGTCCATACAATGCAGATACCGTCTGGGAATATCTGCCGATGAAGGTGCAGCAGCAAATTATCGACAAGCATTTGAAGTTATACGTCATCAATGCTAGCCAAGTTGCCCGCGACAGTGGCATGGGTGGCAGAATTAACACCATTATGCAAGTATGCTTCTTTGCCTTAGCGGGTGTCTTGCCACAAGAAGAAGCGATCGCTAAAATCAAACAAGCAATTGACAAAACTTACGGTAAAAAAGGCGTAGAAGTTGTCCGCATGAACTTGCAAGCTGTAGACAACACCCTAGACAACTTGCATAAAGTAGATGTCCCCCAAACAATCCTAACTACTTCGGCTCCGCTCAGTACAAGTCCTAACTCCTCACTCCTAACTCCTCACTCCTCACTTAACTCCGCTCCCGAATTTGTGCGGGACGTTCTGGGTAAAATCATGATATGGGAAGGTGATGATTTACCTGTTAGCACCCTACCTGTTGATGGTACTTTTCCCGTAGGTACTGCCAAATGGGAAAAACGTAACGTTGCCGAAGAGATACCTGTGTGGGAGCCGGATGTCTGCGTTCAATGTGGTAAGTGCGTGATGGTTTGTCCCCATAGTGCCATCCGGGCAAAGGCTTATCAAGCGGATGAGTTAGTCAATGCACCAGAAACCTTCAAGTCAACTGGTGCAAAAGATAAAGACTTTGCCAATCAAAAATTTACCATTCAAGTTGCCCCAGAAGATTGCACAGGATGCACTATTTGTGTAAATATTTGCCCTGCTAAAGATAAATCTGAGCCATTGCGGAAAGCGATTAACATGGCACAGCAATTGCCATTGCGGGAAGAAGAGCGAAAAAACTGGGATTTCTTTTTGAGTTTACCTAATCCTGACAGGCGATCGCTAAAATTAAACCAGATTCGCCAACAACAACTGCAAGAACCTTTATTTGAATTCTCTGGTGCTTGTGCAGGTTGTGGTGAAACACCTTACTTAAAATTATTAACACAATTGTTTGGCGATCGCGCCGTCATCGCCAATGCTACAGGTTGTTCCTCAATCTATGGTGGTAATCTCCCCACAACTCCTTGGACAACCAACGCCCAAGGACGCGGCCCCGCGTGGTCTAATAATCTATTTGAAGATAACGCCGAATTCGGTTTTGGCTTCCGCCTTTCCTTAGATAAACAAGCTGAGTTTGCGGCGGAATTGTTGCAGCAGTTAGGGAGTGGGGAGTGGGGAGTGGGGAGTGGGGAAATAGTTTCTGAGGATTTGGTTCAATCTATTCTCAAAGCTGAACAAAAATCTGAGGCTGACATTTGGGAACAGCGCGAAAGAATAGAACTTTTGCAGCAGAGGTTAGATGAAATCGTAACTCGCGATCCTAATCTAAAATCTAAAATCCAAAATCTAAAATCCCTTGCTGATTATTTGGTGAGAAAAAGCGTCTGGATTGTTGGCGGTGATGGTTGGGCTTATGATATTAACTTTGGCGGCATCGATCATGTAATTGCTAGTGGTCGAAATGTGAATATTTTGGTCATGGATACAGAAGTGTATTCTAATACAGGCGGTCAATCTTCTAAAGCTACGCCACGAGCAGCAGTTGCTAAATATGCCGCCAGTGGTAAGCCAGGAGGGAAGAAAGACTTAGGGATGATTGCCATGACCTACGGAAATGTCTACGTAGCGAGTGTAGCCCTTGGTGCTAGAGATGAACATACCCTGAAAGCATTTCTAGAAGCAGAAGCTTATGATGGCCCATCAATAATTATTGCTTACAGCCATTGCATTGCTCACGGCATTAATATGACCACAGGCATGAATCATCAGAAAACTTTGGTAGAATCAGGTCGTTGGTTGCTGTATCGGCATAATCCAGAGTTGCTCAAACAAGGTAAAAATCCCTTGCAATTGGATATGCGATCGCCTACGCAATCGGTAGAACATTCGATGTATCAAGAAAATCGCTTCAAAATGCTCACCAAGAGTAAACCAGACGTAGCCAAGCACTTGTTAGAACAAGCGCAAGCTGAGGTAGATGCCCGTTGGCAGATGTACCAATATCTGGCAAATAGGTAATGGTTAACAGGTAATAGGTTTGTAGCTATTACCTGTTATGTGTGTTACTACTGTTTACCAACTTATAAAGGTAAATATTGAACACGATTTTTTAATTCTTCAAGATATGCAGTTTTAGCAATAATTTCTAAATCACGAATACAATCACCGACAGAAACTCTGAGTTTATGGGCATAAATCACACCAACAAAGTTTATTTGTTGTCCTTGACGACAGTTAGCTTCAGCTAGAAAATCTTCATCTTGGGAAAATAAAACACGCTCAAGTTCTGTTGCACGGTCAAGTATAATTGGATCAGGAAAGCCAGTGCGCCCATCTTCTTGTACTTAGGACTTACGCACACTCTACGAATTCTTGGCGTTCTTGGCGTCTTGGCGGTTCGATAAATTAAGCTTTTCGGCAATTTTTGCGTAAGTCCTGGTACTGTTAATACATCTACACCCCGTAACCGTAATCCATTTGTAATTCCTCGATGAACATTTTCATCTATATAAAGAGCAACACTCATTTAATTAATCCTTCTGCACGGAGTCTTTTTGATAATGGAGATTCTCCGGCTTCTAAACGTAATTTTTCGGCATACTCAAAGCGTCGCTGCATATCAGCATCAATTTCTTCTTTATGCTCCCAATAATAAGCTAAAGCTGAGTAAATTTGGCTCATGGTCAGATGTGGATACTGGAAATGTAATTCTTCTGGACTCCAACCATAAGCATGAATAGAAGTAATTAACTCTACAACTTTCATTGATGTTCCTGTAATGTAAGGAACATTATTTTCATCAATTAGGATATGTCTATATTCAGTAGTGGTTGTTTCAGACATTATTTTTATAAATCCTGTATTCTAAAATATCTCTAACTATTTTATCAAGCAATTCTTGTTTTTTGACTATTGTAAGTCTTTAAAAATATCCTTGCCTAAGTTTTCTATTGGCACATCTGAAGATAATTGAGTTGGGATTCGTAGGTTAATTAAAAATACTATTTGATTTTTCTCGATATTAAGAGTCGCATAGCTCAACGAATTGATGCTGATGATAATTTTGCTAGTCAATTGGAGCAAGCGCTTGATACCAATGATACATCTTGGTTAGCACAGTTGATATATGAAGTAATTGGTATTGTTATCCAAATTGGATCAGATATTTGGAATTGGCTTTGTAGTCTGTAATGCGGTTGACAAATTTAGTTTCTTAATTCAGTAAGTAAGTTGAGTTAAAGAAAACGTATTATTAAAGAGCGATCGCCCCTAATTTGCCATCTTCAATTACCAAGCGATCGCTCTTCATTTTCTCACTTCAGATGTATCAATATTTAGCAAACAGGTAACGCTTAATGGGTAATAAGTTGCGTAGGTTGGGTTGAGGAACGTAGGCGTAGCCTTCTCGCAGAGTAACCCAACATTTTCGGGGCTTTGTTGAGTTTCGCTATCGCTCTACCCAACCTACAATTATCCTTAACTGAACTACGGAAATGTCTACGTAGTTAGTGTAGCAATGGGCGCTAAAGATGAACATACTCTCAAAGCATTTTTGGAAGCCGAAGCATATAATGGCCTATCGTTGATTATTTTACAGCCATTGCATCGCCCACGGCATTAATATGACCACAGGCATGAATCATCAGAAAACTTTGGTAGAATCAGGTCGTTGGTTGCTGTATCGGCATAATCCAGAGTTGCTCAAACAAGGTAAAAATCCATTGCAATTGGATATGCGATCGCCTACGCAATCGGTAGAACATTCGATGTATCAAGAAAATCGCTTCAAAATGCTCACCAAGAGTAAACCAGACGTAGCCAAACATTTGTTAGAACAAGCCCAAGCTGAGGTAGATGCACGTTGGCAGATGTACCAATATCTGGCAAAACGCGATATTTTCTGAATATTAGCCCTGATTTTAGTTACAAAATACCATTTTTGTAACTAAAATCGTTATTTTCGTTACAAAATAATCATTTTGGTTACTAGAATAATTCTTTTTGTTACAAACATTATAATTTTGGTTATTAAATAACCATTTTGGTTATTAAAGTCATTATTTTCGTTACAAACATCAAAATTTTCGTTACAAAATAATCATTTTGGTTACTAAAGTCGTTATTTTTGCTACTAACGCTATGATCTAAGTTGTGTTGAACTCAACGTTTAGTCAACAAACGCCCCAATGTTGGGTTTAGTTCGTAAATAGAATTTCTAAAAAGAGCGCGATGTCTACGATCGCCTGTCATCCTTGAACACAAGGCTCATACGTGTCAACAAAAGCCTTGAAATAGTTTCGCTGTGGGCCTCCTCACCCGCCAGAGAATAAATTCTCTGGCTAATAGCTAAAGTCTACTGAAGTAGACTAAAGATTTTAGGAATATTTAGTCTACTTTAGTAGACTTTAGCTATTATTCTTGGAACTTCAGTTCCTTGCGGGACATTGTTTTCAAGTTAAGTTGACACCAATGAGCAATGTGCTTTACCCCTACTGCATAGTCTATTTACCTGAAAATAGCTGTAATGCCTACTATGAAGTTCCGCCTTGCTCAAAAGCATTTCCAGGTTTTACCTAGAAACGAGATTTCAAAAAACAATTTTAGCGTAGGCGTAGCCCGCCGTTAGGCATCGCACCAACCGATCAAACCACCAAAGATCAACTCTGTGCTACAATCCGCGCTGCGAGGTGTTACGGGAATTATAGAGTATTGGTATTGAGTCGTTAATCGAGTTCTTCAGTAAGGATGGATGAGATCAGGAGAGAGGTTTAGGGCGTACCTATTTTGGAATGCTTTGTCCAAAAGTGGGATGTTTTGTATAAACCCTTGATTTATCTTTTTCCGAGTTAATAATATATTAACTACGCAGTGAATAACTACTTAATAACCACATGTGGTAGAGGTGATTATGGCTAATTCATTATTCAGTTTCTTTAACCTCTCTGATTTGAATGGCACTAATGGCTTTTTAATTAACGGCATTGCAGCAGGTGACGAATCAGGCAACTCAGTCAGCAATGCAGAGGACATCAACGGTGATGGCATTGACGACCTGATTATTGGGGCAGTAAATGGCAACCTCATTGGCAACTCTAGTGCTGGGCAAAGCTATGTAGTGTTTGGGGGGAGAAATCTGGGCAGTGGCGGCAGCCTCAACCTCTCTGATTTGAATGGCACTAATGGCTTTTTAATTAACGGCATTATTCAAGCTGACAACTATTCACGCTCCTCAGTCAGCAATGCAGGGGACATCAACGGTGATGGCATTGACGACCTGATTATTGGGGCAGAAAATGCCGACCCCAACGGCATCTCTGATGCTGGGCAAAGCTATGTAGTATTTGGGGGGAAAAATCTGGGCAGTGGCGGCAGCCTCAACCTCTCTGATTTGAATGGCACTAATGGCTTTTTAATTAACGGCATTGCAACATATGACCGATTAGGCATCTCAGTCAGCAATGCAGGGGACATCAACGGTGATGGCATTGACGACCTGATTATTGGGGCACGCGAAGCCTCCCCCAACGGCATCTCTGGGGCTGGGCAAAGCTATGTAGTGTTTGGGGGGAAAAATCTGGGCAGTGGCGGCAGTTTCAACCTCTCTGATTTGAATGGCACTAATGGCTTTTTGATTAACGGCATTGCAACATATGACCGATTAGGCAGCTCAGTCAGCAATGCAGGGGACATCAACGGTGATGGCATTGACGACCTAATTATTGGGGCATTTGTTGCCTCCCCCAACGGCATCTCTGGGGCTGGGCAAAGCTATGTAGTGTTTGGGGGGAAAAATCTGGGCAGTGGCGGCAGCCTTAACCCCTCTGATTTGAATGGCACTAATGGCTTTTTAATTAACGGCATTAAGCAATTTGACCGTTCAGGCAACTCAGTCAGTAATGGGGGGGACATCAACGGTGATGGCATTGACGACCTGATTATTGGGGCACAATATGCCGACCCCAAGGGCAACAGAGATGCTGGGCAAAGCTATGTAGTATTTGGGGAGAAAAATCTGGGCAGTGGCGGCAGCCTCAACCTCTCTGATTTGAATGGCACTAATGGCTTTTTAATTAACGGCATTAAGCAACTTGACCGTTCAGGCAGCTCAGTCAGCAATGCAGGGGACATCAACGGTGATGGCATTGACGACCTGATTATTGGGGCATTTGGTGCCTCCCCCAACGGCAACAGATATGCTGGGCAAAGCTATGTAGTGTTTGGGGGGAGGAATCTGGGCAGTGGCGGCAGCCTCAACCTCTCTGATTTGAATGGCACTAATGGCTTTTTAATTAACGGCATTGCAGAGGGTGACTTCTTAGGCATCTCAGTCAGCAATGCAGGGGACATCAACGGTGATGGCATTGACGACCTGATTATTGGGGCACGCGAAGCCGACCCCAATGGCATTAGAGATGCTGGGCAAAGCTATGTAGTGTTTGGGGGAAAGAACATCGGTAGTGGCAGCGCGATTATCCTAACGGGAACTGCTGATGCAGACACTCTCATCGGTACAATTGGGAACAACATCATCGACGGCAAAGCTGGTAACGATACCCTCACAGGCAACGGTGGTCAAGATAAGTTTGTGTTTCGCGTTGGCGATCGCAATGACATTATCACCGATTTTGGTGGCGTAGGTAAAGGCTACAACCCATCATCGGCTGTGATTGCCAATGTTGATACACTGCAATTTATCGGTTCGGGATTGACTGCCCAAAATCTGCAACTAACTCAAAAACGCAACAACTTAGAAGTCACCTTTGAAAATGTGGCATCCACCAAAGTCCAATTGCAAAACTTTAAATTAGAAAACCTGGATAATCTGCCAGCAATTTCTTCAAGACCTGCACTCGGCAATATTTTGTTTGATGGACAAAGTAGCATTGCTGATAGCTTTGATGTAATTAATGCCAACTCCACTCAAACTAGCATTTTCAACAAAAACACTGTCACCTTCCTTAATGAATTAAACAATAACATCGCAGGTTTTGACAACTCAGATGATGTGATTAATGGTCAAGGAGGTAACGACATAATTAATGGCTTAAGTGGCAATGACTTGTTGCGGGGCGGGTCAGGCAATGATATTCTCATCGGAGGATTCGGCAATGATACTCTTGTAGGTGGTGTAGACAATGATATTTTCGTTGGTGGTGTAGGTGCTGACAAATTCCTTTATAATACAAATGCTGCCTTTGCCTCTTCTGCTGTTGGTGTAGATGCGATCGCTGACTTTAACCACTCTCAAGGTGACAAGATAATCTTAGACAAGACTACCTTTAATACAATTACTTCTACTGCGGGAACAGGTTTTAGTAACGCCAATGATTTTAAAATCACAACTTCCGCCGCAACTAGCACCGCAAAAATTGTCTACGATGCTGTGAGTGGACAGTTGTTCTACAACCAAAATGGCAGCGTGGCTGGTTTTGGCAGTGGTGGTTTATTTGCAACTCTAACTGGTGCGCCAACTCTGACGGCATCTGATTTTGTGTTACAAGCATAAGTTTGCCCAAAATATCGAGTTCCAAGCTTGAAGTTTCATGTTTCAAGCTTGGAAAATAGAATTGAACCTCTTCTGAGGCGCATTCCCCCACTTGTTCCGAAGTGGGGGTTAGCTGAATCCTTTGCTAACAACTCTGGGCTACTTATACCAATTCAATTAATGATTGCAACACATCCTTGGGTAAAGACGCGATGAATCGCGTCTCTAAAAATGGTCTATTTGTCGCATTCTTTTTTCAAATTGGTATTAGATAGACGAGTCATTTCAAACAATTGCTGGGCATTACTTCCTAAAAAAGCATCAAAAAGTACCTGCTTTCCAGATTCCACTTCTATTAGATAGCGCTGGGCAATTTCATAATAGGCGTAAGTCCAAGGGATTTGAATTTCTGCACCACTGTTATCATCTAATACTGTCACCATTTCTGTGACCGCTTGAGTTGCAGTTTGCCGCAAACCACAAGCAATATTTCCCTCTATCTCTGCTTTCATTGGTACACCCAGGTTAGCCAAAGCATCGGCGGTAGTCTCAATGTCTGGATATTCTGGGGTGTTTTGTCCGTTGATGTAGCCTGTAAAATGATTGACAGCATATCCGTGCAGCAATACCCAAGCCCCATACTGAGTAACCTGATTCACCTCTTCGACAACAGAACGCACAGGAGGTAGCCAAGGGCGGGTAAAAACTTGCTGGAGTTGTTTAGCAATGGTTTCAATGTTCCCGTCTTTTTGTAGAAGAGTAGCGGGTAAATTTAGTTCGTATGGAATTGAAGATACTGTTTTAAAGATGAGTTGGGCAATATTAGCAGGCAATTCATCGACAATCAACTCGCTAATAAACAGTTTGGGTAAGTTAAATTCCTCTTGCTGTGGATGACGATAATAACGGGCGTACAAATGGGTTTGAGCAAAATTATACTCTCCAGTTGCCACGTAACCTAAAGCTTCTACAAGTTGCCCAAGATAGTCAATTCCCAGGTTAACTTGACCCTGTGGACTATCTACTAATAAACGCAAAGACCGAAAGGCAATGTGGTCGTTGGCGACAGTCCCACCCGCAGCAGTAATCATTTGCTGGTAGGTACGCGCATGATTTACTCTGGCATTATATTCTTGCCAAAGTAATTTCCATAAATTAAGGGCAATTTTATTTGTCATTTGTCACTTGTACTGAGCGAAGTCGAAGTATTTGTCATTTGTCATCTTTTAAGAACTTAAAATCTCGCTGATAATCTGAAGGGCTGTCTGAATTTGGTCGCTGTCGATAACTAGAGGGGGACAGAAACGAATTGCTGCTTTACCGCAACCTAGCAATAATAAACCGCGTAAAAAAGCTTCTTGAATAATGCGATCGCGCAATTTATGATCAAGATTACCCTGTTCATCCAATAAATCCACCGCAACCATCAAACCTTTACCTCGTGGCAACGATACTCTAGGAAATCTTTGATGCAACTCGGTAAGACTAGCTTGTAATAATTCTCCCATCTGAGTAGCGTTGGTCATCAAACCACTTTCCAGCAGTCGCAGTGTGGCAATACCAGCAGCACAAGCTACGGGATTACCGCCAAATGTGGTAGCGTGAGAACCAGGAGGCCAAGTCATTAACTCTGGTCTGGCAAGTATCGCTCCTAATGGCAAACCACTGGCGATACCTTTGGCAGTAGTAATGATATCAGGCATGACACCCCAATGCTCGATCGCAAATAAGCGACCAGTCCGCCCCATCCCTGCTTGCACTTCATCCACTACCATCAGAATACCGTGGCGATCGCAAATATCCCGAATCCGCTCCAAAAAACCATCTTCGGGGACAATATACCCACCCTCTCCCTGAATCGCTTCGACTACGATCGCCGCTACTTCTTGCGGTGGTAAAATTGTGCTAAATAACTGTTGTTCTAGATAATCTAAGCTAGCGTGAGTGCCATAAGGGATATGAGTCACCCCAGGAACTAAAGGCCCAAAATTCGCTCGCTGCACTACTTTAGAACCAGTCAGAGACATTGCTCCATAAGTGCGTCCGTGAAATGCCCCTAAGAAGGCTACAATTAGCGATCGCTTGGTGTAATATCTAGCTAGTTTGATGGCTCCTTCGGTAGATTCTGCCCCGGAATTGGTGAAAAATACCTTTGCGGGAAACCCAGTATTACTATGTGGCTGGGGAAAGGGGGCGCGAATCGCTAATTGTTCCGCTAGTTCCACCATTGGTTCATAATAAAAATCCGTCCCTGACATGTGCAGCAGACGTTCGGATTGTTCTTGAATTGCTTTAACGACTTCCGGGTGGGCGTGTCCGGTGGCGGTAACGGCAATACCTGCGGTCATATCCAGAAATACATTGCCATCCACATCTTCTATCATGCACCCTTGACCGCGAGATACAACTAAGGGGTAATCGCGGGTGTAAGAAGGGGAAGTGACAGCGCGATCGCGTTGTACAATTGCTTGAGCGCGAGGCCCAGGTAAAGAAGTTACTATACGGGGTGTAAGGGGTAAATTTAAGTTAATAGGGATACTTAACATAATTTTTTCAATTTTTTTGCATACTACTGATGATTAAACGCTAAAGTTTGATTGCTGACAGTAGCATTTGATTCCATTAGTGTAGAAATTACGCATTTACCAAAAAAGCTTCACAGTAAAGATTTTCGGATTTTGTAAGACTTTGCCCGTTTTTATAACACAACTTCTGCGATCGCGTCATATTACATTTTTTGAAGCATAACAGCTTCACTATTAACTGAGCGTAGTCGAAGTGCTGCGCCTCTGCATAAGCTTATTCAGCAACGCCAACCACGAGAACTCACAAAAAGCGTGTCACAATCAACATTAGGCATTAATAAATCTGGGCGTATGTTCTGGCAAGACGGACAGCTAATATACAACGGCAAATACAAAATAGAAAAATACTTGGGTGGTGGTGGTTTTGCACTTACCTACGAAGCAATGCATACCAAGCTAAACCGCCGAATCGTCATCAAAACCCCCAACATCAGCGTTCAACGTGACCCAAACTATCCTAAGTACGTTGAACGCTTCAAAAAAGAAGCCGAGATGCTGGCAATGTGTTGTCAAGACTCACATCCTCATATTGTGCAAGTATTCGACTTTTTTGAAGAAGATGGTCACTACTGTTTGGAAATGCAATACATAGCAGGCCAGAGTTTGTGGGAGTATGTGCAACGCCAAGGAGCATTACCCGAAACTAAGGTTTCAGAGATTTGTAAAAGTTTGTAAACAAAATATATTCTACGAAGCCTTGCGAGTTCTAGCTTTTCGTTACCTGGCACTGTTTAAATAGGCAAGGCACTAAGGCGCAGGCTTGGCAAACACAAAAAGCCGAAATGAATATCTCAACATTAGATAAAATATAAATGTAATATATAAATCAATACCCAGTTTTTCAACCTTGTAAACACAGGGTCAATAATGACTACTAAGGAACAAATTAATCAAGAACTAGAAAAATTACCTGAACCCTTATTACAGGAAATTTTAGATTTTGTGCAATTTTTGCAAGCCAAACATCAAACAAACAGCATATCTTCAGATAGCCAATCTGCTCAGATGCTTAGAACAGAGCATACCTTAACAGGTTCTACTGCTGAAGATTTATTAGAATTTGTGGGCAGTTGGGAAGGTTCAGATATTAGAGAATGCCTGCAACTAGTTCATGACAGTCGGATACCTCTAGAATTTTAATTATGTATCTCTTGGATACTAATCACTGTTCCTTCTTGATGGAAGGTGTGCCTAGCGTTGTAAATCACTTGCGATCGCTTGGTCAGGTACAATTAGCAACCAGTGTTATTGTTGCTGGTGAGTTGCACTTTATGGCACAAAACTCACATCAAAAAGCTGCTAATTTAATAAAAATTAATGCATTTCTCAAAAGAATTAACCTATACGGGATCGACAAAGAAACAACAGAAATCTACGGTGATTTTAAATCAGAAATTATCAAGCAATTCGGCCCAAAAGAAAAAAATAAACGTAAAACAACCAAATTAAATACCATAGGCATTAGTGAAAATGACCTCTGGATAGCTGCTACAGTTTTACGTCATTCATTGACTCTTGTTTCATCTGATAGCGACTTTGAGCGAATGCGACAAGTCAGAGAAATTTCTTGGGAAAGTTGGGTGTAAATTAAGCAGGGTAAAAAAACAGCTAATTTTTTACACCTACTCAATTAATTCAAAAACTTCTCCACGCATCTAACAAATATTTCTACGCCCATTCCCAAGGCGGTTTCGTCAAAATCAAACCGGGGATGATGATGGGGATACGCCAAATCTTTCTCTGGATTCGCAGAACCTAAAAAGAAATAGCAACCAGGAACCTCTTGTAAGAAGAATGACATATCTTCAGCAGCCATAGTTTGGCATTCTGGCACAATACCCAACGGGGTTTCTACTACTACTTCTTCTGCTACAGTTCGCACTAATTCTGCCATCTTCATATCATTAATTACTGGTGGGTAAAGTGACCAGTATTCTAAGTCATAACTCGCACCATGACTTTGACAAATTCCAGCAATAATCTGCTCGACGCGCTGGTTAAAAAAGCCTTTCAAACTAGGATTAAAATACCTGACAGTAGCACTCATTCTCGCTGTATCAGCAATCACATTCCGCTTGGTTCCAGCATGAAGTTCGCCCACTGTCACCACAGCCGAATCAATAGGATTCACATTTCGAGCGACAATAGTTTGCAAAGCATTGACAATTTGGGCAGCAACTACAACAGAGTCAACAGTTTGATGGGGTAGTGCGCCGTGTCCACCTTTGCCCAAAATTGTGCAGTTAAAGCATTCTACAGCTGCCATCAACGCCCCAGCCCGCACACCCACTGTTCCCAAGGGTAAATTATTCCACAAGTGCAAACCAATAATTGCGTCAACATCAGGATTTTTCAGCACTCCAGCTTCAATCATCGGCTTTGCGCCTCCTGGTGATTCTTCTGCTGGCTGAAAGATAATTTTTACTATACCGGAAAAGTCTTGACGATGCTGCTGGAGATAGTAAGCTGTACCTAAAGCGATCGCAGTATGTCCATCATGTCCACAAGCGTGCATCACTCCATTATGCTGCGATTTATAGGGCACTTCGTTGAGTTCTTGGATTGGCAAAGCATCCATATCCGCCCGAATCGCTAAAACTTGGGGAGTAGGGAGTGGGGAGTGGGGAGTGGGGAGTTTGTTACCCTTGATGGTGGCAACAATGCCAGTTTGGGCAATGCCAGTTTGATGCTCAATTCCCCATTCTTGGAGTTTTTGTGATACAAACTCAGCCGTCAGTTTTTCTTGAAAACCCAACTCTGGTTGTTGATGCAATCGTCGCCGCCACTCTACCAATTGCGGTTGCAATGAACGGATCGAAAGTCGGATGCGAGATAAATCAACAGAAGAGGAATTGGGAAAGGTAGAAACCATTATGACAAACTAGTTTAAGTACAGCTAACTTAATTTATTGTAGGGAATGGGACTGGAACGTGGGAAGAAAATTAATGCCCAATGCCTAATTTAAAGTGCTTGTCGTTACCCACATTTTTGTAAAAGTCAAAGTGTAACCGCCTAGAACTGAAGTTCCGCGGCTCATAGCTTAAGTCCACTCAAGTGGACTAAAATTTTTGCTCTTACAGAGTATCGTTAAGGCAGGGTAGCAACTAGCGCGACGCAGAGAGAAAAAAGAAATTCTTAACCCAAGTGTATTGATATTTAGTCCTCTTGAGAGGACTTTAGCTATTAGCCTTGGAATTTATTCCCAGGCGGGATGGCAACGAAGCGAAGATTTATTTTGTAAAAGTCAAAGTGTAACCGCCCAGAACTGAAGTTCCGCGGCTCATAGCTTAAGTCTACTCAAGTGGACTAAAATTTTTGCTTTTACAGAGTATCGTTAAGGCAGGGTAGCAACTAGCGCGACGCAGAGAGAAAAAAGAAATTCTTAAACCAAGTGTATTGATATTTAGTCCTCTTGAGAGGACTTTAGCTATTAGCCTTGGAATTTATTCCCAGGCGGGATGGCAACGAAGCGAAGATTTATTTTGTAGAAGTCAAAGTGTAACCGCCTAGAACTGAAGTTCCGCGGCTCATAGCTTAAGTCCACTCAAGTGGACTAAAATTTTTGCTTTTACAGAGTATCGTTAAGGCAGGGTAGCAACTAGCGCGACGCAGAGAGAAAAAAGAAATTCTTAAACCAAGTGTATTGATATTTAGTCCTCTTGAGAGGACTTTAGCTATTAGCCTTGGAATAAATTCCAAGGCGGGATGGCAACGAAGCGAAGATTTATTTTGTAAAAGTCAAAGTGTAACCGCCTAGAACTGAAGTTCCGCGGCTCATAGCTTAAGTCCACTCAAGTGGACTAAAATTTTTGCTTTTACAGAGTATCGTTAAGGCAGGGTAGCAACTGGCGCGACGCAGAGAGAAAAAAGAAATGCTTAACCCAAGTGTATTGATATTTAGTCCTCTTGAGAGGACTTTAGCTATTAGCCTGGGAATAAATTCCAAGGCGGGATGGTAACGAAGCGAAGATTTATAAACCAATACGCTTGGCTTTGTGGAAAATTGCTTTGTTGGGTAACGCTAAAGCTTAACCCAACAAAGTCCCGAAATGTTGGGTTTCGTTCCTCAACCCAACCTACACATTTCAAGGTTTTTGGCGCTAACCCAAGCCTATTGATTTATAAAGATGTTGGTAATGACAAGATTTAAAGCGTCAGTGTTTCCCAATCTAAATCTGATGCTACTTGAGCAAGTTTATCTAAATCACTTAGGTTATCTAAATATGGTAAGCAGCCTAAAACTGGCGTGTTAGTAAGTGATTGAATCAATTGCTGTGGTGTCCAGTCAGCTATTTCTGCATCAGTTCGAGGTTGTACGCAGTTCAGCACAATGCCTTTAAGATTCACGCGCGATTGTCTAGCTAATGCTACATTCGCCACTGCTTGAGCGATCGCACCTAATCTAACTGGTACTACCAATACCGTTGGTAAACGCCATTCTCCTGCTAAATCAGCTACCGTTAATTCCTCAGTTATCGGCGAACCTAATCCACCCAAAGCTTCTACAAGCACAAAATCACGATGCGATCGCAATTTAGATAAAGCTTGCCAAACTACTGCTAAATCTACTTGGCGATTTTCCCGCGCTGCTGCGATCGGAGGGGCTAAAGGTGCTTGAAAGTACAAAGGTGTAATTTCTTCTGAAGATTGTTCTAGTGTAAATAGCTTTTGATACCATTCGCGATCGCCAATCCCCGATTGAATCGGTTTCATGATTCCCCAGCTACGCTGCGGATAATATTTTTGCCAATAGGCTGCTAAGGCTGTTGTTAAAACAGTTTTACCAGCTTCAGTATCAGTTCCAGTAATTAGTAGTGTATTTAACATTAATTTCTTTGACCAGAAAATGGTTGTGTTCCATCAACTGGCGGAAAACTTGGCGTTTCACCAGTGGTCGGAATTGGGCTAGGTGTCTCTGTCGGAGTTGGGAAGGGTGTTTGTGTAAAAATTGGGTTGGGTATCTCTGTTGGAACTGGGGGCGGTGTTTGTGTCGGAATTGGGAAGGGTGTTTCTGTCGGGATTGGTAGCGGTGTTTCTGTAAAAGTTGGAGTGGGTGTTTCTGTCGGGATTGGCTGGGGTGTCTCTGTAGGTGTTGGTTTTACTGGTGTTTCTAATGCAACACTAAGGCTGTAATTGCTTTCGGCAACTCCTGGAACCAGTGTTAACTCAATAGTATATCTACCAGTAACCAGCAATGGGCCTTTATATGATGTTACTTGTTGAACATTCTGATCAATTGGTTGTTGATTGGGACTGAAGACTGTTAGCAAAACGCTGCTTCCTGGGTCAATAAACGCAGTTAAATTGTCACCTTCCTGGCCAAGAAAAGTGTAGCGAATGATTTGATTTGTTTTGAGAGTATCTGTAACCGTGCTTGGGTTAGATGCTTTAAGATTGAGCCGCCTACTAGATATAACAGGTTGTTCGGGGGTGGGTGTGGATGTGAATGTAGTACCACCAGAAATAACTGGTGAAGGGAAATTTTGGGGAAGCGTCTGTGTTGGTTTTTGCTGACTGCGGATGGAACTTACTAATGCCCAAGAACCGAATCCGGCTACGATTACTACAGCAGCGCCAATTGCTGCGATCGCTAAGGGATTATCCAAGACTGAGCTAGCTGAACTTGGTGGAATCACCGGATCGGGTTGTTTTTTGGGGGAAGCTGCTGCTGGTACTGAGTCAGGACGGCGACCAACAGCCATTGTTTGCAAGTTAGACGTATTTAAGGGCGGAAGATTGACTTGCTCTAAAGATTGTAGTGCAATAGATACACTAGCAGCACTTTGATAGCGATCGCTCGGTATATGATTCAACATTCGATTCAACACTAAAGCAAATCGCGGATTAACTGTTGCCCATCGCTGCCAATTCCAAGTTAGTTGGTTTTCGTCAAATAGATCCCTTGGTTCTTTACCAGTCAGCAAAACAATTGCTGTTACTGCTAATGAATACAAGTCACTACTAGGATAAGCTCCTCCTGTTTGCATTTGTTCACTAGGAGAGTAGCCTAATTTTCCCACAGTGGTTTCTGGCATTGTGCTTTCTGGCGATCGTAAACGAGTTGCCAGTTCTTTTACCACCCCAAAGTCAATTAACACAGGTTTAGCGTCACTATCTCGCAAAATAATATTTTCTGGAGAGATATCTCGGTGAATAATCCCTCTATTGTGAATATGCTCTAAAACAGGCAGCAACAACTGGATCAACTTCAATACTTCAGCCTCTGTGAAAGTTTGACCCATAGCTTGACGTTCAGCCAGCAGAGCTTGGTACGTTTGCCCAGCAACGTAGTCCTCCACCAAAAATAAACGTTGGTCTTGCTCAAACCTTTCCCTGAATTTAGGGACTTGTGGGTGTTCAATTTGATATAAAATGGCAGCTTCTCGGTGAAAAAGCTCTTGTGCCTTCTCCCTAGCCAAAGCCTCCGTTGCTGTTGAAATCAATTCCTTGATCGCGCAAAGTTCGTTAAAGCGCCTCTGGTCTTCTGCCAGATAGGTTCTACCAAATCCTCCTTGTCCGAGAATTTGAATTATGCGATAACGGTTTTGCAAGACAGTGCCAACTGTAATGGGTGGTTGCATGATCGAATGATTGAGTGTAGTAGCAACTGAGGAGGAAGTCACCCACAAAGATTAAGTCCAAGAGGCGACACAGTTACATGCAGCGATATTTTACCTTACCTAATGGGTATACCCCCAGTTCGGAGTATATGCATCACGCTTCAAAATATAATAGTTGTAGATTTTTTTATTTGTCAGTGCCTTAAAATTAAATCTCTAGTTTATTTTTTATTGCTAGTATCATAGAATATAATAGGATACATAATGAACACGTAGTCCAGAATGTTCTCCTGTCTAAGAACAAACTTCAACACCACTTATACTTGTAAATGCTTTACTGTCAGTTAGAAATGAGGTACTTAGAAGAAGCAATCTATCACACCAATCTTTGAGAGATTAAGGTTATTTACCTCAACCCCAAAAATTTGAACTATAAACCTAGTGGACGGACTAAATGTCCGTTAAGCTATCAATAGTTTGCTTGCCAAGAAAATTAGACAGTTAGCCAATGATAATTTTATGGGAAAATGTTTAAATTTTGTATGGAAGCTTTAACAAAACTCACAAATGTTTTTTTTAAGCGATTTCTCGGTTAAACCTATTAAATCTTTAACGATAATATTGCTATGAATGCACATAAAGGATCGGCTGTGCTTAGTTCTGCAACTTTCAAAGTGCAATCATCTGCAACAGGACTGACCGATAATCATCGCCTGCGGCTGTTTTCTGGCTCTGCCAATATACAACTGTCTCAAGAAGTTGCTCGTTATGTGGGTATGGACTTGGGGCCAATGATTCGCAAAAGATTTGCCGATGGAGAACTTTACGTCCAAATCCAAGAATCGATTCGGGGTTGTGATGTCTATTTAATCCAGCCATGTTGTCAACCCGTAAACGATCATTTAATGGAATTATTGATTATGGTTGATGCCTGTCGCCGAGCTTCTGCGCGACAGGTGACGGCAGTAATTCCTTACTATGGTTATGCCCGTGCCGATCGCAAAACGGCAGGAAGAGAGTCAATAACCGCCAAGCTAGTTGCTAACTTGATCACCGAAGCAGGGGCCAACCGCGTTCTAGCAATGGATTTACACTCGGCTCAGATTCAAGGCTATTTCGATATCCCCTTTGACCATGTTTACGGTTCGCCAGTCTTGCTGGATTATCTAGCAAGCAAACAACTGCCCGATCTGGTAGTGGTTTCCCCCGATGTTGGCGGTGTAGCGCGAGCCAGAGCATTTGCGAAAAAACTAAATGATGCCCCACTGGCGATTATTGACAAACGTCGTCAGGCCCATAATGTTGCCGAAGTGTTAAATGTCATCGGCGATGTTAAAGGCAAAACAGCAGTGTTGGTGGATGACATGATCGACACTGGCGGCACGATCGCCGAAGGAGCGCGATTACTGCGTGAAGAAGGAGCGCGTCAAGTATACGCCTGTGCAACTCATGCAGTGTTCTCTCCACCAGCGATGGAGCGTTTGTCCAGTGGCTTGTTTGAGGAAGTCATTGTCACCAATACAATTCCCATACCAGAAAACAATCGTTTTCCCCAACTAGTGGTGCTGTCAGTGGCCAATCTCTTAGGAGAAACTATCTGGCGGATTCATGAAGATACTTCAGTTAGTAGTATGTTCCGCTAGTCAATACACAGACTGTCATTCATGTTATAGGCATAAATTACCCACGCTGAACCCTTGATCGGGTACAGTGTGGGCTTTTGTGCGATTTGTTATCGTCGCAGATAGATTCCTTGTAGAGACGGCGATTTATCGCGTCTCCCTAACCGTCAAAATGAATTTGACAGACCACTAGTACAGGGGGCGCGGAAATAAACCTACCATTTCATTACGGCCAGAAAGCGCAAAATTAAAGTTAGGAACACCCGTAAGGGCACGGCAGTGCCGTGCCCCTACACCTAACGATATAATGTTGTACCGCATCTGAATGGGAACCGCTATATGCCTCGACAATAAATATATATGATTTGCATTTATAGCGTATATCAAAAGAAGATTTTGTATCTTATTGCCAGATTTTTCAGGAATTAATCTCCATAATAAAAGCACTCTACCTCTAATTCAAGAAAGTAAAAAAGCTCTAGAGGTTTTTTGAGCAAAAACCGTCTCAATCACGTTTCGACACATTAATGCATAATGTGAGCTATTTGTATAGTACCTAAATCCTAGTAGAATATTTTCGCCAATCTAAGTAGGAAGATAGATGGAAGTTTCTGGACGCAACATCAATTACCCACTGAATCCTCCTCCCACTCTTGAAGATTTTCCCGTCCTTCAAACTGAAAAATATATCCTACGCCTAGCATCAACCGAAGAAGAATTAGAATCAATTTTTCGGTTGCGCTTTGAAGTTTTTAATATTGAACTAGGCTTGGGATTTTCTGCTTCTAACTTTACGCAGATGGATATAGATAAGTTTGATGCGGTTTGCCATCATTTAATCATGATTTCCAAACAAACGGGTAAAACCATTGGAACTTATCGGATGCAAACCTATACAATGGCTTCTCAAAGATTAGGCTTTGATGCTGCCGATATATTTAATCTTAATGCGATTCCCAATTCTGTGCTTCAGGCATCAGTTGAAGTTGGACGTGCATGTATAGATAAAGAATACCGCAACAGTCAGACACTTTTACTATTATGGAATGGGCTAGCAAATTATCTCATCTGGAGTAGAAACCAATATTTCTTTGGCTGTGCATCATTATTAACACAATGTCCTGCACAAGCTACTTGCACTTATGATTATTTTCAGCAGAATGGCTTGATGCATCCAAGTATTTTGGTGTATCCAAATTCACAATTTTGTCTAAAAATGCCTCCAAAATGTCCAGATTCATTCAATGTTAAAATACCTAAAATTTTGCAGGCATACTTGAATATTGGTGTTAAAATATGCAGTATTCCAGCTATTGATCGGCACTTTAAGACCATTGATTTTTTAACGATATCTAATAGCAAAGATTTTGCTAGATGGCGTTACCAAGTATTGTAAAAATTCTCTTTTGTTCTAAGCTCGACTTTATCCATTTTTTGGCAACGCGATGCCTGCGGCAAGCCGCTAAAAAGCGTCTACGCTATCACTGAAGGCATAGATAAGCAAGTAAAATACAGTATATTGCGATGTCTGATGAACAGGTTCAGATATAATAACTAGCGATGTCTACGACGGGCGTAGCTGTGGCACTTCATCCAGTGCGCCTGCCTGACTGGATTATTTTAGACAACTTATTGCTTGGGAAAACTACTTATGCGCCATCTCAAATTTGCTCCGAGTTGGTTGCGATTTTTAATTACTTTCTTATTGGTGATGGGTATATTGTTTCGCTTTTTCAACCTTGATGGCAAAGTTTACTCGCATGATGAAACTTATACTTCATTGCGGCTTTCTGGTTACAGAATAACTGAAGTAAAACAACAAATTTTTAATAATCGTGTCATTAGTAGAGAAAGCTTTGCCCAGTTTCAAGGTGTAAATCAACAAAAAAGCTTAAATGACACAATCATGAATTTGGCAAAAGAAGATCCTTACCATCCACCGCTTTATTACATAATAGCCAGATTGTGGATGGAAATCTTTGGTAATTCGGTGACGGCGATTAGAAGTTTATCTGCCTGCATCAGTTTGCTGGTTTTTCCTTGTGTTTATTGGCTATGCCGAGAATTATTTAATGTGCCATTATCGGTTCCTGGTGTAGCGATGCCTGCGGCGGGCTACGCCTACGCACTTATGGCAATTTCTCCAATTCAACTAGTTTATGCTCAAGAAGCACAAGAATATATTCTCTGGTTAGTCACCATATTACTATCTAGTGCGTCCCTGCTGCGAGCAATGCGGCTGGAATCACAAGATAAAGATGAGCCAGTAACAGAACAAAAACGGCCAGATTTATTCGCAATCTGGAGCATTTATGCAGTAAGTTTAGCTATCAGTCTTTATACATTTATTTGGAGTCCATTTATAGCATTTGCTCACGGAATTTATGTAATGAGCGCTGCCAAATTCAAGTTGACTGAAACTGTCAGAACTTATCTTTTAGCATCACTGGTAGGTTTTTTAGCTTTCATGCCTTGGATAACAATTGTGATAGGTGACTTTTTTCAATTTTTGATTTCAGCAGATAAAACAAAAATGCAGTCATCTTCGATGCCAGTATTTCCATTTTTAATGATGCAGTTAACCCGGATTTTTTTTGATATAAACCTTAGCCAAGATAATCCTCTTAACTCTTTAATTACACCAATATTTTTAATCCTGGTAGGATATTCAATTTGTTTTCTTTGTCTCACAACCAACTATAAAGTCTGGGTTTTTCTCATCACATTTATTGTAGTGCCAGCACTACCCTTAATACTGTCAAGTGCAGGTGGCATACGATTATCTACCGAACCATATTTCCTACCAGCTTATTTAGGAATCCAAATAACTGTTGCTTACCTACTAGCTACGCAAGTATATAATGGGAGCGGATCACGCCGGAGCATTTGGCAGATAATTATAGTATTAGTGATTATTTGTGGACTGATTTCTTGTAAGGTGAGTTCCCAAGCAGAAACTTGGTGGAATAAGGGTATGAGTTATGGCAATCCCCAAGTTGCCCAAATCATCAATCAGACGAGTAGTCCACTTTTGGTTAGTGATGCTTTGGGCAATAATTTTGGGAATGTTTTGTCTCTAAGCTATCTTTTGGAACCAAAAGTGCGATTTTTGTTGGTGAATAACCAAAAAACTCCTAACATTCCTGATGGGTTTGCTGATGTATTTTTACTCAATCCTTCAGACACTTGGCGCGAAACAATCGAAAAAAAGTATAATTTAAAGACAGATATTGTTTACAGCGATCAATATTATTCGGTCTGGAAATTTGGTAAATATCCTAAGTTGCGCCGACGTAATATTTTAATTAATAATAAGTTATCTGCCAGTTTATAGCGCAATACGCTTAGGTTAAGGATAATCGTAGGTTGGGTTGAGGAACGAAACCCAACAATTAACGCAAGACGCTTGGGTTTCACTTGAGTAAGTAGAGAACAAGAGCAAGCTCCTCGCTTGCTCTGATGTAGCTCATTTGATTAGGAAAAGCTATATAACAGGGCTATTTCATTCTCATCTAGCCCGCCTCAGAATGAATTCACCAGTCTAATAGCGAAAGTCGTCTAAAGACGACTGAGAAAATGCAAGATTGTCTATAAGCCAATACAGTTCAGTTAAGCCCAAAAACCTTGGTAAAGACGCGAAATTTCGCGTCTCTACAGGTCTAAAATTAGTACCAAAAATCCTTAACTGAACCGTATTGGGCTATAAGCGATCGCTAATTATTTTGAGTTGATCTTGAGTCTTAATTGGCTCTCGCGGTGCTGGTAATTCGGTATTAGGCCAGTTGGGTAAATCATTGCAGGGGCATAACAACGCCGGCATTCCGACGTTTCGCGCGGCTACTGGCATACTGCAACGGCTGCAAGGTAGCATTTCCCAAGCTGATGTCAAGAGTTCAGCAATGGTTTCGTGTGTACCCTCTAGGTAACAATCACCCGATTCTGGTGAGAGAATTTTTTGCCAGCACTCTTCAAATTCTTCACTATAGCGATCGCCATTTAGCACCGATAGCGGCAAAAAGCTTGCCTTACCGTTGCCCGTAATCACTTTCTTACCCAACTGAAACCAGTAGGCAAGGTATCCTCTAACTTCTTGTTTGGTTGCCATATTACAATTTTAGATTTTAGATTTTGGAATAGTTAAGAATCTTGACTTGTGAATGTTCCAGAATCCCCTCTAATTGGCAATGGATAACCAAGCCTGCTGAGATTGAGAACATGACCACCAGTAACTAAATAAACAGGATTGCTGATTACACCTAGCTGGCGCACTAAAGAACCCAGGCGATCGCGGAACGCCCTCCCAAGGGGATAAGCTGGTATCACACCCCAACCCACCTCTTCTGCTACAAACACCATATCAGCAGCCACCAGATCCACCGTCTCTAATAACTCTGCAACAATGTTTTGCCAGCTAAACTCGTCCTCTTCTAAGAGATTAGCTACCCAAGTACCTAAAGAATCAACTAAAACACAGGTATAAGGTTTGACATCGGCGAGGGTAGCAGACAGTTCTACAGGTACAGATAAAGTTTCCCAGTCTTGGGGACGACGTTGTTGATGTTCTAAAATGCGTTGATGCCATTCTTGGTCATCTGGGTTATCGGTGGCTGTTGCTACGTAAACAACTGCTTTTTCTGACTGCATGGCCAGAGTTTCCGCCCATTCACTTTTACCAGATCGTGCTGGCCCTGTTACTAAGATGATTTTACCCAAAGTTGTTTCCTAAAAATTTTAACAAATATGCCTAACATTGCAATTTATCATCGTAGTTTTTTACTTTATCGGCAAAATTTTTAGTTTCAAATAACTTTTAAGGGATAAAATTAGCACCAGCATCATTGATGTCACAATTGGCAAAAGCCGAAAATCCCAACAACCCCATTCTTAATTATTTAACACCATTGGGGACAGTAAACCTTAGGATGTCTTTATGAACGCAGGCTTAAAACGCATAGAAGCAACTCTACATGATTTAGGGAATCGCGGTACTGCCTCTGCCGCCGAAGCTGGTGATTCGACGACAAAACGGCCTTTCTCCTTTAGAATCAGTGTCGGAGCCAACGAATCCACAGAAAGTACACAAACTCCATCCTCTCAGGAAGAACAAACAGGTGACACTGAAAGAGATTATCCTACTGAACAAGATTTCTTTCCTCACCATGAGTCTGTGCAGACCTTTCAAGCAGAAGAGGATGGTAGTAAAACACCCAGCCTACCCAAGTTGAAAACTCCGACCTTTAGTAGCCATCGCCACGGAGCAAATCCAGGATTAGCGATGAATCTATTACAAGAAATTCAGGAAACTGTCGCAGGTTGGCAAATAGAACTGCAAAATATTTTGAAGCAAATTCAGGATATTTACTTAGAAGGGCCAATTGTCAATGGCTGGTTAGAATCCAATCCCAAGGAACCAGAAGCAGGAGGAACTGCAACACTACGCCATGCAGAAGTTGACCGCCTGATGAACTATGTAGAAGAAATTTGCGCCACTGGTGGGAAAGTATCTTATCAATCATCTATTACTGGCTACCGCCTCTGTGGTGTAGACGATACTGGTAAAGTCTGGTCGCGTCCATGTCCAGCAGATCAGATTCCGAATGTTAGCATGGCGATCGCACGTTACCAAAAGTTACGTCAACTGTTAGGGCGTAAGCAATCTTTGGAAACCCGCCTGAGTCAACTGGCTCAAACACTTGTAGTTTTACATAGTCATATTCAACAAACGTAAAGTTTTAAAGATTATTTCCGAAGAAACTCGGTTGGTGGGTGGGGAACTTTTGGTTTAAATTAACTCTCAGCAGTTATGCGTTGGATTTAAGATTTTAATCTAAAATCGTTCGACTGAGCGACTTGCCTTGAGCGAAGTCGAAAGGAGCCGAAGTCCCAAATCTCAAATCCAAAATAAAATCTATGCCAGACACCCAAATCTCTGCCATTATCTGTACCCACAATCGAGATACCTATTTAGGGGCTGCAATTGATAGTCTTTTAGGGCAGGATTTTGCTGCTGACTTTGAAATTGTGGTAGTTGATAATGGATCTAGCGATCGCACTCGTGAGGTTGTAGAACAAAGGGCCCACAATCCGCGCCTGAAGTATATATTTGAACCCACCATTGGTTTATCTGTCGCCCGCAACACGGGTGCAAAAGTAGCTAGTGGTGATATTCTTGCTTATTTAGATGACGATGCCGTTGCAAGCAAGGGCTGGCTACAAGTTTTATATTTTGCCTATTACAATAATTCTAAACTAGCGATCGCAGGTGGCAAAGTCACTCTCATTTGGCCTCCAGGAATCCAGCAACCACGGTGGCTATCTCCAGGGCTAGCTGCAAATCTGGGTGCATACGATTTGGGTGACAATATCATCTATATCGAGCAACCTGGCTTAACACCCAGAGGCTTAAATTACTCCATCCGCCGCAGTTTCCTAGAAGAAATTGGCGGTTTTGATCCTCATCTCGGTCGAGTAGGAAAAAACCTACTATCAAATGAAGAACTGCAAATGACCGAATTTGCCCTACAGCGTGGTTGGCAAGTTGCTTATCTTCCCAAAGCGCTGGTTGCTCACAATGTTGCCCCAGAACGCCTCCAACGCTCCTGGTTTTTAAACCGGGGCTGGTGGCAGGGTATCAGTGAATGCTATCGAGAACAACTCGCTGGTAAAGCTGGAATCGCTCAATTACAGCGAGGTAGCGAACGGTTTGTGCGCGGCTTGTATAAGGCATTGCAATATTTTTCTGATCCAGCAGAACGGTTTGACAAACTTGTATATGCTTACGGTCAGATTGGTTACTTAAATGCTGCTATTCAAGGTCTTTTATCCAAATCAAATAATAAATAAACAAGAATTCAGAATTCAGAATGCTTTACTCCTAACTCCTAACTCCTAACTCCTAACTCCCAAATATATGCCATCTAAAATACCAGTTTCTGTATTAATTCCGGCAAAAAACGAACAAGCAAACTTGCCTGCTTGCCTTGCTAGCCTCAGCAGAGCAGATGAAATATTTGTAGTAGATTCTCAAAGTACTGATAACAGCATTGAAATTGCTAACAGTCACGGTGTAAATGTCGTACAATTCAACTTCAATGGACGCTGGCCTAAAAAGAAAAATTGGTCTTTAGATAATCTACCTTTCCGTAACGAATGGGTTTTAATTGTAGATTGCGATGAGCGCATTCCTCCCGAACTTTGGGAAGAAATTGAGCAAGCAATTCAAAACAATGAATATACAGGTTATTATCTCAATCGCCGCGTATTTTTCTTAGGAAAATGGATTCGTTATGGTGGCAAATATCCCGATTGGAATCTCCGTTTATTTCAACATAAAAAAGGTCGCTACGAAAATCTCAATACAGAAGATATTCCGAATACTGGTGACAACGAAGTTCACGAACATGTGATTTTGCAGGGCAAAGTTGGGTATCTGAAAAATGATATGCTCCACGAAGACTTCCGCGACCTTTACCACTGGTTAGAACGACACAACCGCTATTCCAACTGGGAAGCCAGCGTTTATTTTAATATTCTCACAGGTAAAGATGATAGCGGCACTATCGGCGCGAATCTATTTGGTGATGCAGTGCAACGCAAGCGCTTTTTGAAAAAAGTGTGGGTACACCTGCCATTTAAACCAATTTTACGATTTGTTTTATTTTATATAATTCAACGCGGTTTTTTGGATGGCAAAGCCGGATATATCTATGCACGCTTGCTGAGTCAATATGAATATCAAATTGGCGTTAAACTCTACGAATTACGCAACTGTGGTGGTCACTTAAATACTGCAACTACCCCAAAAGAAGAAGCAGGGGAGCAGGGGAGCAGGGGAGCAGAGGGAGAGCTATTGACCATTGACTCCTAACTAATAACTCCTAACTCCTAACTCCTAACTAAATGACTAATGACTAATGACCCTTTCGTAGATTTACGCAAATATGACCAATCTTGGTTTGATCGGGGGCGTCCAGGTTGGTATATTTTATTATGGTGGCTTGTACAAGCGATCGCCTTTCCCCTGACTCCTCAACCGTTAAATATTCTACGTTGCGCTCTGCTACGACTATTTGGCGCTCATATCGGCGAAGGCGTATTAATTCGACCCACCGCCCGCTTTACCTACCCTTGGAAAATTACCATTGGCAACCACAGTTGGATTGGAGATAACGTAGTTTTATATAGTCTCGATCAGATCCACATCGGTGAACACTGCGTAATTTCGCAAAAAAGTTACCTGTGTACTGGTAGTCATGATATCCAAGACCCTGCCTTTGGGTTAAAAACAGCGAGTATCACCATTGACAATGGTGCATGGGTAGCAGCAGATTGTTTTGTTGGGCCGGGAGTGCAAATTGGCGCTAATGCTGTGATTGGCGCTCGTAGTAGTGTTTTTACTAATATGCCTTCTGGGCAGGTTTGCTGGGGAAGCCCCTGTCGTCCAAAGATGACTCGGATAAAACTTGATTCCCCCACAAACCCCTGATTTGAGTGCGTTGTGGGGGTAATTGAGCAATCGTACAGAAAGTTCCGCGCTTGGCTGAAAACTTTACTAAATATATTTTGTATGAATGAATACTGGTTTAAGTAAGTATCGTTTCTACCGTATTCATAGCTTATCTGGCAGTATGATTTTTTTGAACTATTTGCAGCCTACAACAATAAGTGGTTTTTTTATCCTTTTGGGAAAAAACTGTCCGAAGTATTAATCAATAATTAATTTTTGAAGACAAAATAAAGGGTTATTTATAGCTTGAAATAACTCTAGAGAAATTTAATTAATTCATAACCAAAACTTAATAGTAATCTAACCCACACTGGTTAAGTTGTATGATGAACTGTAAAGCGTAGGTAGAATTGCAGTTTTAAATTTATTACCAAGAATACTGTAGTTCCCTATTATAGCAACTGATGCTAATACTGGCATTTGTAGGGCAGTTTATATATTGGGAATGTTTTGAGAGCTTTAGAAGTTTCAATAGGCAGAGAATTATCATGACTCTTTACGGCTCTTAACGCCTTCTGACATGTTTAAAGTTTGCCTTTAATTTGCTATAACTCTAAATTTTTCAGTGTTTTGTGCAAACTTTTGATTTATAAATAACCTTTCTTCATGCTAGTTTTTTGAGCTTAAAAAAGGTTATTTATAATCCAATACGGTTCACTTAAGGCCAAAACTCTTGTTTTACGAACCGCAGAGGCGCAGAGAACACAGAGAGAAGAAAGAGTATAAATGCTTAACTGAACTGTATTGATTTATAATCACCATTTTGACACTTGATTTGGATTTGATATGGTGTTGAACCGGAAATTAATTTGAAGGAGCAAGAGTATGAGTTTATATCCCGTTCGCCTGAATAATTTGACAAGTTCAATTTCTGTACTTGCCATCACAATTGGTTTAGTAGTAGGTCAATCCGCTACTCAGAAATCTCTAGCTCAGACCATAGGTAATGGTGCAGGTGCAAGCACTGTAAATCCTTTGTTTGTTGGTATAAAAACAGCCTCTCCCAGCTTCACATTCACATATTCTCCAGTTGGTAGTGGCGCAGGTTTAACAGCTTTTTTCACTCAAACCCCACCAGCAGGTACTCCTGGCCCAATCACTTTTGCAGCTAGTGACGACCCCGTAGCAGGAACAGAAACAGTTACTGGCGGTCGTGGTTACCTCCAAGTGCCTGTGCTAGGTGTCGGAATCACATTAGCTTATAACGCTACTGGTCTGACTGTACCAACAGGTGGAATTAAGCTTTCACGAGCTAGTTACTGTGGTATTTTGAACGGTAGCATCACAAATTGGAATGCTCCCAGCATTAGTGCAGATAACGGTGGCCCAATAGCAGGCAATGTACCCATCAAAGTTGTACGTCGTAGTGACTCAAGTGGTAGCACTTTTGTTTTAACGACTCATCTCAATACTGCATGTAAGGCTGCTGCGACTCCAGGTATTCCAGCAGCTAATGTATGGAATAGAGGAGTAGGTACAACTATAACTTGGCCAACCACTTTCATTGGCGCTACTGGTGGTGGTGCTGTAGCCAAAGCGATCGCAAGTACTTCTGGTGCAATTGGTTATGTGGATAGTGCTACGCGCTTAAGTAATAATCTACCTGCCGCACTGTTACGTAACAAAGCAGGTAATTACACTGCTCCCTCAACAGGCGCAATTACAGAGGCTCTTCTAGGTGGAACTGTTGTAAAATACGGTACTAATCCCAATAACAGGCTGATTAGAATCGATAATTTGAACGATCCGACCCGTGCAAATGCTTATCCCATTTCCACAGCAACTTATTTCCTGTTTTATGACATATACTCAGATACTACCATAATCAATGGTATTAAAGCCTTGACCACCTTGGCTTCGGGAGCAGCTGCGGCTGATTTCGTTGCATCTCTCGGATATGCTCCTCTTCCCGATCCCATTAAAACTGTGTCTACAGGTGTTGTGAATACTTGTGTAAATACTGTTTTAGGCCCTTCTCCTTGCAATTAGGTTAGAAATTGACCTAGCAGCCTGTCGGAGCATAGCTGTTAATTCTGTTTGCAGACTTTAACAGCTATCGGCAGCGTTGCTGAATTTAAGTAGGACTTACCCACTCAAGCCTGAAAACCTGATCCCTCCTGTTGACATCCTCCCCACCCTACTAAGAGTTGAGGGTGGGGATTCCAAAGATCACTCTTTGGGTTTTCTCTTTCCACGACCCGACTTACTTGGAGGAGTTTCCCCACCCACGCAGAGGTCGATGTCTCCAGAGACGTTAGTTCCGACGTGACCCGCCGTACTCAATGCTTTTTCTAATATATTTCTTGCTGCGTTCCAGTCCCTATCTTGGGTATGCCCACAGTGAGGACAAACATGAGTTCTAGTGCTAAGAGTCTTTTTAACAACCTCACCACAGTTAGAGCAATTTTGACTGGTGTAGTGGGGTGGAACTGCAACAGTTACCACGCCAAACACTTTACCAAAATACTCAACCCACTCACAAAACAGCGACCACGACACGTCACTAATCGATTTAGCCAAGGGGTGATTCTTGACCATATTTCGCACCTGCAAATCTTCATACGCCACGAGGTCGTTAGACTTCACTACGCACCTTGCTGTCTTAACAGCAAAGTCTTTACGCTGGCGACTTACTTTGAGATGCTTTAAGCCAAGTTTATTTCTAAACTTAATTCTGTTATTGGAACCCTTCTTAGTCTTAGACAATCGGCGTTGCAACCGTTTCAAAGACTTCTCGCTTTTACGAAGATGTCGGGGATTGGCGATGGTTTCCCCGAAAGAATCGGTGTAGAAGTGAGTCAAACCTACATCAATACCAATAGTTTTACCCGTTGGTTCTCGCCTTTCTACTCGTTCATGGTCAATGCAAAATTGGGCATAGTACCCATCCGCACGACGCACAACCCGCACTCTCTTAAACTGTTTGAGTTGATAGAAATGCAGGTCACGAGTTCCCCAAAGCTTGAAAGTTCCTGCTTTAAAGCCATCCGAGAAAGTGATATACCTGCGGTCATCAGAAAGTCGCCACCCACAGGTTTTGTACTCTACAGAACCGTGAGTCTGTTCTTTCTTGAACTTTGGGAATCCCTTCAATCCTTGTTTGCTTTTTTTGCAGTTCTCAAAAAACCGAGCGATTGCAGACCACGCCCTTTCGGCGTGTGCTTGTCTTGCCATTGAGTTCAGATTGGCAACCCAAGGAAACTCAATACTGGCTGCAAGCACAGCGCAGAATTTGTTGAGGTCATAGCGTCCAATACCCTTGTTGTCCATCCAGTATCTCAGGCAACTATTACGCACAAAACGAGCAGTACGAATAGCTTCATCAAGCGCTCGATACTGCTCGTCTAGTCCCTCAAGTTTTGCCTCAAATACGATCATTTATGTCCATTTTTGCCACATAAATAGTATATCATGATTGTCAAAAACTCAACTACCTTCTTCCCTGATTTCGCTTACGCTCAATTTTGGTCAGAAGGTGTTTCGTTTTTGACCGCTTTACATCCCCTGCCTACGAAACGTTGAGGCAGGGGTATTACAGGGATTTGATAAAAAGGGGGGAACTCTAAAGCGCCATTTTGGCGATCGTAGTATTGTTTTTACTAATATGCCTTCTGTCCAGGTTTGTTGGGGAAGCCTCTGTCGTCCCAAGATGACTCGGATAAAACTTGATCCCCCGAAAAACCCGTGATTTTATAGATAAACATAAAATTAAAGTCTCTTCAAGCAAGACGGTAAGTAGCAATGATAGTATATTTTCATGGCTGCTCTAATCCTTGCTATTGATGAACAAACTATTGGATGAAACGCTGTCAATCAAAATTGCTGAAAGTATAAACAGCAGACCTAGCACTCCGTTTGATAATGCTTACAAAGCAGCATTATCCACTGAGGGAGCAAGATATATTCAGGGATTTTTAGCTTTTGCAGGGAAACCATACAAACCGATTGAACACAGTTGGATTGAGATAGGCGACGCCTCCGATGTCCGCATTGTCGATCCCACGTTACCGCACCTAAACAAAAATCCCCAAGAACTCTGGTATTTTGCAGCACAAAGGCTGAGTGTTAAAAAACTGAAAGCCATCATTGAAGAATCGAAAGAAGATTATCCAGAAGATGATCCATTACCAATCTATGGTGATCCACCTTATGAATATTACGGTGATGTGATGTTGGGTGGCCAAGAATACTTGGCAGCATATCAAGCCGCAGAGGCTAAATGCAGAGAAATCAGCGAACTCAACCCTGAGAATAACTAACAAAACTAAATTAAATAATTCATAATTCATAATTCATAATTACGAATTATTTAATAGGATTTTCCATCGCTGCCAAAGTATTCTCTGTAGCCGCAAATTTTGTCTCCACGCACATCAAAAGAAACTGCTACCCGATTTTTGTAAGGCTGTCCGAACAAAAGCCCCTCATCCCGAAACTCAAAGACAGCCGTTGTTTCATTGCTCGTAACACGGTCTAGACCAGCTAGTTTTAAACCAGGATTGAAGGATTCAGAAACGTACTCAAAAAATTCTCTAGCTCGTTCTTTCCCCACATTCAACCCGTGGAATTTTGCCATAGGAAACCAAAGGGTAAAATCTTCTGTGAGCATATCTAATAACGGTTCCCACTCTCCTGTTGCCATCCCATGCGTCAGATTCTCAAATGCCTGTTGAGCAACTTTTAAAGTATTTTCTGAATATTGTGTCATTTTCACCCCCGACTACATATAAATTAATACTGTGTTACTTAAAATATCACAACTACTTTGCCAAGTTAGTAGATGCAGAAAATAGATATGGTTAAAGGACATAAAAACAATAAAATCTCATCTCGATAGGGACTTCCAAGTAAAAAAATATTCCATTGCTATTGTTCACTGTTGACCGTTGACGGTTCACGAGTTTTCAGTCAACAGTCAACAGTCAACAGTCAACGACTTTAATGTGGAATAATTTATTTTTTGGAGTTCCCATAATAATGTTAATCTTACACACACAGACATAGGTATTAAAATGAACAATAACACCTCGGCAGGGCGTAAACATGTAGAAACTGAAGAATCACTTAACTCAGTTCTTAACTTTCCACAAGTGCCTTTTAATGTGAAAAACTTTATTACTGGTGAACACAGTAATGCTCAGGTTCTATCTCTCAATGAAAGTACAGGTGAATCTACACAGCGAGTCGTCCTGAAAAAGGGTTGGAAGGCGCCAATCGGTCATTTCACTACCGATGTGGAAATTTTTGTGCTAACCGGCGCACTTTGCCAGGGTGGGTTTAGACTACGCAATCTCAGTTACTCTTTCATCCCAGCTGGCATACCTACTGGCCCTTGGAAAACGGAAGAAGACACCATTATCTTGTGGATGCCAAATGCTACCCCTACTTACATGACAGAAGACTACGCAAGCCTTGAGCAAATCCCGGAAACTTCTGTATATCATGTGAATATGCAGACCCATGAACGGATGACTGAATTTGTTCCCTTGCAAGAACTCCACGCCATGAAATGGGAAAGCACAACCTTTTTACCTCCTGGTTCAGCACGTAAAAGCCTGTATACCAATAAAAAAACCGGACGCGCCACATGGATTCTAGGCTTAGTACCTATGTGGATTGAAGGCAATTTCTATGCTGGTCATCCTACTACTGAGGAGGCGTATGTCATCAGTGGAGATGTGCTTGGGCATTGGTCTATGAACGATGATCCTTTTAATAGACGCTATACAGCAATGTGCAAAGACGGCTATTACTGGCGACCAGCACATATTCCACACGGCCCGTTCTGGACAGAAAGTGGAGCATTACTTCTGTTTCGCACCAATGACCGCCTAGATTGTTATTGGATACTGCATAACCCAGATATTACTCAGCAAGATGAGATACGTCTCCAGGCTGCACTCGATCGCGACAAATCCCACTCCTGAAACACAACTAGCAAAGCAGATTAGGGTAAGTAATTAGGTGATAAGCGGTATCCACGGGTATTCAACAATGACAGATGCATTAGGATGGCGAAAAAAATTCGGGGTGCTTGTGCCTAGCACAAACACGATCGTCGAACCAGATTTTCACGCGATCGCGGTACGGGGCGTTACATCCCACATATCCAGGATTCATGTTAGAAACCAGGACTTGAGTAGCGATGAAAAGATGGTGCGTATTTTGGAGCAGATCGACAACGAAATTCTCTTCGCAGTCGATCGCGTGATGACGGCAGGCATCGACTACCTAATTATGGCAATGAGTGCCGAGACTTTTTGGGGAGGAATCGAAGGGAATAAAGCTTTCATCAAACGGCTTGAGGATTATACTGGTCTGCAAGTGGCTACCGGCGCTTCGGCATGTCAGGAAGCTCTGGAAGCGTTCAAACTAAAGAAGATCGCAGTCATCAATCCTTATCAAGCTGTGGCTGACGAGAAGTTACGCCGCTTCTTCAGTGACATTGGGGTGGAGGTCGTGCGGCTCAAAGGACTACGTTGCCCCACTGCAATAGCGATCGCTGAAGTCTCCGAAAATACTCTTCGCAACTATCTTCAGGAACTCGATGGTGATGACGTAGACGCGATCGTGCAGATGGGTACCAATTTGAGTATGCTCCGGCTGGCTGACGAAGCGGAGCGGTGGCTCGGAAAGCCGGTCATTGCCATCAATGCGGCAACCTGGTGGTATGCCTTACGACATAACGACATCCACGATCAAGTGTACGGGTGTGGGAGACTCTTGAGAGAATTTTGAAAATGGCGAATTATCTTTCCCAGCCAGTTTGAAGATCATAATTAAGCTTATAAAGCTTTATCCCATTCTAATTGATGAGCTAAACCATACTTGATAAAATCTTCTACTTTAGCTTTATCGCTTTTACCAAAAACACCTAAGCTGTAAGGATTATCTTGCATCCTTTGTGTAACTTGCTCTTTTTCAAATTGGATAACTTCATCTCTAGGTTTATCCGGTTTAAAAAAGTCTACAACCAAGACAGTTCTATCATAATTAGTGTAATTATGTGGACAATGTGGATAGCTATGATCTAAAACTAGGAATTTTCCTTCATGCCAATAAAGTTGCTCATGGCATATTTTCATAGCCACATCTCCCTCTGGCACGATTAATCCTAAATAGCCACGATTTGTATGAGGGTTATAGTTTACATGCAGTTTGATATCCAAGCCTGGATGGAATGTTCCAAAATACACATTTCTGATGATTTCATCATCGCTAAAGTTGACTTTTTCTATTACTTTAGCCAAACTTGGAAAATATTTTTCTCTTAATTTAAGTGCTTTTTGTGATGCATCATCTGGCCCATAATCAGGATATTGTATTTGATGCGCCTGAATATATTTTTCAATAAACATACCTTGAAATAAAATACCAAAAGCACTGTATTTTGCATCACCCTTGGTTTTAATTGTTTGACTTTTAGTCCCCAAAATATCATAAGTTAACTTTAACTCATCATTAGACGCATTCTTAATAAAGTGTGTAAATTCATCTCTAATCACTTGCCAGTTATCTTCAAAACTTTTGAGAAAAGTAAATTCATTTGGGTCTATATGATATTCATTAAAACTTTCCATTGTCTTTTCTCCTGAAGATGATTTCATAAAAAACCGTTATATAATGATGGGATTTGGTCTTCGTCCCGATTCGATGTTGGAATTCCTGACTAAACTCATTTTAGTGTGAGGTCTACTGTGTCTGAAACTCCCGTATTAGATAAAATTATCAAAAATGTGCGGGTAGTTCGTCCCCATCAGGATGCAATCGAACTACTTGATTTAGGCATTAAGGATGGAAAGTTTGCTCAGATTGCCCCTAATATTAGCCCAGACACAGCTAAAGAGGTATTTGATGGCAAAAACCTGTTAGGCTTTCCTGGGGTCGTGGATGCCCACATGCACATCGGTATCTATCAACCTCTGGACAAAGATGCTGTAACTGAAACCAAAGCAGCCGCAATGGGAGGCGTGACTACCAGCTTAAATTACATCCGTACAGGGCAGTATTATCTTAACAAAGGTGGCTCCTACCGTGATTTTTTTCCAGAGGTCTTGGCTTTATCCGCAGGTAATTTTTTTGTAGATTACAGCTATCACATCGCACCTATAGCTAGCCAGCATATCGATGAAATACCTTTATTGTTTGAAGAATATGGTGTTTCTTCGTTTAAAATCTTCATGTTTTATGGCGGCTATGGGTTGCATGGTTTGTCAGACCAGCAAAACCTCTTTTTGATGATTAATAAAGAGGAACGGTACGATTTCGCTCATTTTGAATTTATTATGCGTGGTTTAACTCGCTTGATGGAAAAGCATCCAGAAGCGCGAGATACTATCAGCTTGAGTTTGCATTGCGAAGTTGCAGAAATTCTCAACGCCTACACCAAAATAGTTGAAAACGATTCTAGTCTTAGTGGATTACACGCTTACAGTGCAGCACGTCCACCTCATTCCGAAGGTTTAGCAATTTGCATTGCTTCTTATTTGGCGCATGAGACTAACTGTGCAAATATCAATTTGTTGCACCTAAGTTCGCGTAAAGCAATGGAAGCAGCTTTGACTATGCAAACTGCTTTTCCTCATATCAACTTTCGGCGAGAAGTTACTATCGGACATTTGTTATTAGATGTCGATACTCCTAATACAATTTGGGCAAAAGTCAACCCTCCTATTCGTCCCCGTGCCGATGTAGAATACTTATGGCAAGCAGTACTCAACAATCAAGTAGATTGGATAGTTAGTGACCATGCTTGTTGTTCTGCTGAACAAAAAAGAAGTACTAAAGACCCGAATAACATTTGGTTAGCAAAGTCTGGTTTTGGCGGTACAGAATATTTACTTTCTGGTTTATTTAGTGAAGGGAGTAGGCGGGGGATGTCTTACAATCACATGGCCAAATTGCTATCTTGGAACCCATCGCGGCGTTTTGGTTTGTTAGAAAAAGGTGATATTGCTATTGGTTATGATGCTGATTTGGTGTTAGTAGATCCAAATGAAATTTTTGTGGTACGTGCTGCTGAGTCGGAATCACAACAAGGTTATACACCCTTTGAAGGAGCCGAGTTAACCGGACGGGTGAAGAGTACCTTTTTGCGGGGAAATCTGATTTATAACAAAGGACAAGTTCTAGGTTCACCTACTGGACGTTATTTAAAACGCTCCTACTATTCGTAAGCACGCAATAATTGACGTGAAAAATACTGTAGAAGACTCCGGTTTTTTATGATCGCTTAACATTTAACATAATTACTACTAGGGGAATACTGTTTCTGTCTACCCTGTAGCAACTTCCGTCTTCACTGTAAGAGCTTCTGCCTTCACGTTTCGGTGTTACGCGCAGTCTGTAGCAACTTCCGTCTTCACTGTAAGAGCTTTCGTCTTCACATTTCCGTGTTACGCGCAGGCTGTAGCAACTTCTGCCTTCTCTGTAGCAACTTCCGTCTTCACGTTTCGGTGTTACGCGCAGTCTGTAGCGATTTCTGCCTTCATGTTTCGGTGTTACGCGCAGTCTGTAGCGATTTCTGCCTTCATGTTTCCATGTTACGCGCAGACAGTCGCTACATTTTGATCTAAAATTATTTGCGATCGTCTAGCATGACATCAAAGTGTTTAACTGTAGTTTCTGGTTTGATCAGATATTCTTTATCTCTAGGAAGAAATCTGACTTTTTCAATGGCTAATTGTACAAAATTGTGAGTTTTCGAGACGCGATAAATCGCCGTCTCTACAAGTGTTTTGGTCTTATCTGAACTGTATTGGTTTATATGTTTCTCATTAGGCATTTAATTTTATTTGTTAATTTAGCAAATTACCTTTTCTGTGATATATTTTGCAACCATTCAATCAGGGGTCTTAAGGTTCCTGGCAATGCTGCTTCACTGACAGTCACCGTATGCTGCTTACTTTTATCTTCTACTGTTAACTTATACTGAAAGCGATCGCTCTCTTGATTTGGTGAAGTAATATGTTCCGGTAGCCTAAATAAATCAGCAACTTCTACCAGTCGGGCAAGTGTGCTGGCTTCATTTGGCGGGAGAGTATCTGTATCAACGGTTGTCTTCTTGCTGATCCCAGCAAAACCGCCTGTGCGTTCAAATGATACTCGCATTTCTGGCTCTCCGTTGTGTTATTTAATTGGGATAAATACAAAGAGTGGGAGATGATAGTTATCACATCCCAGTTTAACTCAAAACTCCTGTACAGACGCGATTTATCGCGTCTCTACTCAAAACTCCTGTACAGACGCGATTAATCGCGTCTCTACTCAAAACTCTTGTACAGATGCGATTAATCGCGTCTCTACTCAAAACTCTTGTACAGACGCGATTTATCGCGTCTCTACTAACTCTAAATAACTCCTACCTTTTGCCAAGCGTTCTGCACAGCTTTTTGCTCATTACTGTCATTACCGTAGAGTTCGCCAGCAATTTGAATGGTGACGCTGGCAGCTTTTTTAAAATCTGCTTTGCCATTCAAGCGATCGCGTAAAGCAATATACCAAATTTTACCAACTGTTTCCCAAGCATAACCACCAATCTCAACAGCCGCTAAATAAAAGGCATGGTTAGGGATTCCTGAGTTGATATGCACCCCGCCGTTATCATCAGTACCAGTATATTTATCTTTTATATGGGCTGGTTGCGGATCTTTACCTAATACTGGGTCATTGTATGCTGTTCCCGGTGCTTTGAGCGATCGCAGGGCAACACCTTTGATAGTCGGTATCAAAAGACCTTCACCAATCAGCCAGTCTGCATCTTGTGCAGTCTGATTTTTGGACTTTTGTTTCACTAAGGAACCGAAGACATCAGAAAACGATTCATTCAGTGCCCCAGGTTCGCCATAATACTGTAAACCCGCTTCATATTGGGTTATACCATGAACTAGTTCATGCCCAATCACATCAATTGATTTCGTGAAGCATTGAAACATTTCTCCGTCGCCATCACCATAAACCATTTGGTCGCCGTTCCAAAAGGCGTTGTCGTATTTGTCACCATAATGCACGGTGGAGTCTAAACGTAGTCCTTTGTCGTCGATGGAATTGCGATCGAACATCTCATAAAACAAGTCATAAGTAGCACCCGCCGCATCGTAGGCTGCATTCACTGCGCGATCGGTGCTGGGAGGATCTCCCTCACTACGCACCAGCGTACCAGGAAGTTGTTGCCCATTTTTGGCATCGTAGATGGTGCGGCGTTTTTCACCAGGAGAAGGTGCAAAGGAGATATTACCTACAATGTTTCTCCGTCCCAGAAATTGTGCCGAAATGTTTAATGTATGAAAAGCCCAAGTACGCTGCTGGGGATTGCCATTCTCCACGACATTTTTTAGTATATGGGGTGGGATAATACAACAAATAGGGCATCTAGAATGTAGCGATCGCTCATACTTGAACCCGGCTGATTTCTTTTTATTTCGAGCCATCCAAGATATTCTCCTTTTGAAACTAAGTGATGGCAAATAAAGGAGCAGAAAAACGAAAATCTAAAATTTTCACAGCCAGCCACCAAACACCGCCAGACCATAATATTTCCAAGGCACTGCAACTATTTTAAATCCAGCTTTGCTCAACATTTGTAAATGAACATCTAAGCTAGCTAGCTGGTCTTGACTGGAGTACCCTTGAATGGTAGTTGCACCAAGCTTCGTGCGAATATCTGTTAAATTAATTCCCTGTTGAAGTGACCATTCTTCTCGTGCTGCTTTGTAAACTTCTACTAAGGCTGGTGATTCCGGTAAAGTAGGGTCTGCATTCCAAAAACAGCCGTCTTGAGTCAGGCTAGCAGCAATTCGCCCAAATAACTTTAATTTCATCTCGTCCTGGAGATGGTGGATTGCCAAGGATGACACGCAGGAATCAAATTTATTACCAATATCAAATTTCTCTGGATTATCTGCCCAGTCGCCAAAGTCTGCTTGTGTACCAGTCCAGTGTTTTTGATATCCTGCGCCTGTGATTTTATCTTGGGCAAATTGCAGCATTCGCGGTGAGTAATCTAAGGCAATTACTTGGGCATCTGGAAAGCGATTGAGTATCTTGAGACTAAGTTCGCCTGTACCACAACCTAATTCTAAAATCCGCCGACTTGTGGAAGGCACACAACGGGTAATTACTTCCAACATCTCATCGTATCTCGGTAAAAGTTGGCGAATACCAGTGTCAAAATCAGCAGTGTTGGCAAATACCTCTCCGGGAAATAGCTGTTGCATGGTGATTGGAACAAATAGACTACTAATCAATATTAATCATCCATCACTACTGAGGTACAGGCTACATCGATAAAAACAAATTTTAGGATTAAAAAATATTCACTTAATATACTTTTGGCAGAATACATATATCACATTTTATGTTATTAGCTAACTAATTATCTATTTAGGCTGAAATCCCATGAGTTTAAGCAAAAAAGCCAACTTAACTCTTTTTTAAGATTTGTAAACAGAAAATTGCTCATGTGTTGAGTTAAACTGATATGTGTAATTAGTAACTCTAATAAATTAAAATTTTGGGTTTTCAAAAGTTACTGACGTTGGTATATTAAATACTGAACAGAAAGTTAACTAAAACAAACTAGAAGTCCACTGGCATTCTGAGTAAAACAGAGTGTAGCAAGTTTAGCGATAAAAGGTTCGAGACTAATGCTAAAAAACAGCGAACTGAAGGTTAATCAGGGCTGTAATCTTAAATGGAAGCCCGGAGATAAACTATTTATCCAATTTTCTCTGTTAGAAATTTTGCGAATTCAAACAGTTGTAAATCTATATCCGTAGTTATAGATATAGCAGGTTCATCGTTAAGTTAATCTGCATTTAGATTAATTTCCGACAAGTCTATACTGGAGTTAATCTAAATTAAGGTTAACTTGCTGAATTCAGGTAAACAATCCCAAAAGAACGCAAGCATTATGACGATAGATTTTTAATGAAACTAGTTGATTAGTCTTGAGGCTATCTAAAATTAGAAGTTAGCCTAAAACAGAATTTATCTAAGTACATGGACTTGTTGAGTTACATCGCAAGCCATCAATATAAATGAGCTTTTATAGTGAAAGCTTGCTTTAGAGTCGCTTTAATCTACGGCGACTAAGAGCATCATTTTTTATTGCCATGCACTAGGGTAAATCGAAAATATTGCCTGAATTGTCACAAATTTTTTAGTTCTATCAAGGTCAACAATAATGAGTCATGTTCAAGCATCGTTTGAAGCAACAGAAGCTGAATTTCGCGTGGAAGGTTACGAAAAAATTGAGTTTAGTCTTGTATATGTAAACGGCGCATTTGATATCAATAACAGAGAAATTGCAGACAGCTATGAGAAGTTTGGCCGATGTCTGACTGTGATTGATGCCAATGTCAATAGGCTATACGGTAAGCAAATAAAGTCATATTTTAGACACTATGATATTGATTTGACTGTAGTTCCCATTGTCATTACCGAGCCGACTAAAACCCTTGCAACTTTTGAAAAAATTGTTGATGCTTTTTCTGATTTTGGCTTAATCCGCAAAGAACCAGTGTTAGTAGTGGGTGGTGGTTTAATCACTGATGTAGCTGGGTTTGCGTGTGCTTCTTACCGTCGCAAGAGCAACTACATTCGCGTTCCGACAACACTAATTGGTTTAATTGATGCAGGTGTGGCGATTAAAGTTGCAGTCAACCATCACAAGTTAAAAAATCGCTTGGGAGCGTATCATGCTCCATTGAAAGTTATCCTCGATTTCTCCTTTTTGCAAACATTACCAACGGCTCAAGTTCGTAATGGCATGGCAGAATTAATCAAAATTGCTGTTGTTGCGAACTCTGAAGTTTTTGAAATGCTGGATGAGTATGGCGAAGAACTGCTGCATACTCACTTTGGACATGTGAATGGCACAAGTGAACTGAAAGCGATCGCTCACAAACTCAATTACGAGGCAATTAAAACTATGCTGGAGTTAGAAACTCCTAATTTGCATGAGTTAGACCTCGATCGCGTCATTGCCTACGGTCACACTTGGAGTCCTACCTTAGAGTTAGCTCCCATTGTACCGTTGTTTCACGGTCATGCCGTCAATATAGATATGGCTTTGTCTGCAACCATTGCTGCAAGACGTGGCTACATTACATCAGGAGAACGCGATCGCATTTTAGGCTTGATGAGTCGTGTAGGTTTATCAATCGATCATCCTTTACTAGATAGCGATTTGCTCTGGTATGCTACCCAATCTATCAGTTTAACGCGAGACGGCAAACAACGCGCAGCTATGCCAAAACCCATTGGTGAGTGCTTCTTTGTCAACGATTTCACTCGTGAAGAATTAGATGCAGCTTTAGCTGAACACAAACGTCTGTGTGCTACATATCCTCGTGGCGGAGATGGGATTGACGCTTACATAGAAACTCAAGAAGAATCCAAACTATTGGGAGTGTGAAAACATGACCAGTATTTTAGGACGAGATACCGCAAGACCGATAACCCCACACAGCATTTTGGTAGCGCAGTTACAAAAAACCCTCCGAATGGCAGAGGAAAGTAATATATCTTTAGAGATATTGACATCTCTGCGTCAAGGGTTGCAATTAGCCGCAGGTTTAGATCCCTATCTGGATGATTGCACTACCCCCGAATCGACAGCATTAACAGCACTAGCGCAGAAGACAAGCATTGAAGACTGGAGTAAACGCTTCAGTGATGGTGAAACGGTGCGTCAACTAGAGCAGGAAATGCTCTCAGGACATCTTGAAGGACAGACATTAAAGATGTTTGTGCATCTAACCAAGTCCAAGCGCATCCTAGAAGTGGGAATGTTCACAGGATATTCAGCTTTGGCGATGGCGGAGGCGTTACCAGCCGATGGACGACTGATTGCTTGTGAGGTAGACTCATACGTGGCCGAATTTGCTCAAACTTGTTTTCAGGAATCTCCCCACGGCGACAAGATTGTTGTAGAAGTAGCACCCGCACTAGAGACACTGCACAAGCTGGCGGCGGCACAAGAATCATTTGATCTGATCTTCATTGATGCCGATAAAAAGGAGTATGTAGAATACTTCCAAATTATCTTGGATAGCGATTTGCTAGCTCCCAACGGATTAATCTGCGTAGATAATACGTTGTTGCAGGGACAAGTTTACTTACCATCAGAACAGCGTACTGCCAACGGTGAAGCGATCGCTCAATTCAACCGCATTGTCGCCGCAGATCCTCGTGTAGAGCAAGTTCTCTTACCAATCCGAGATGGTATAACCCTGATTAGACGCTTGGTGTAACAGGCGCTTCTCAATTCAAGTCATCACAAAAAGGCGATTTGATAGCGGTTCTCATTTGGATGCAATACCCGTAGGGGCGTACAGATATCATTGGTGTCAACTTAACGTGAAAGCTATGTCCCGCAAGGAACTGAAGTTCCAAGAATAATAGCGAAAGTCATCTTCAGATGACTAAATATATTAGGACTTACGCAAAATATCTCTCAAACTCTGATTTCTCCGTGCCCGGTTATTGAGGGAAGTCGAAATACTGTGCCTAATAAGGTTCGTTATTCCGTAACTCATGCGTAAGTCCTATATATATCCAAAAATCTTTAGTCTACTTAAGTAGACTTTAGCTAAAAGCCAAAGAACTTTAGTTCCAGGCGGGTGAGTCAGCTAACGGTTAAGCTATTTTTAGCTGAAGTTGACACCAATGCACATCTGTGCGCCCCTACAAAAAAACCGCATTCCACGCGAAACAAAAACTTATGGCTCAATCAATCTCTTTATCTGTTCCTAAATCCACAACTCCCTCAACGGGTGTAAGGATAAAAATAGTAGCCCTATTCAAAACTCTCGGTACTCTAACACTACTGCTGATAGCCTTACCTATTAACGCTTTTATAGTATTACTATCCCTGCTGTGGGGCATTCTGTTTACAAAAAAACCTGCCGTAGCCGCCCATCCTCAGAATATCTTAGTCAGTGGCGGCAAAATGACCAAAGCGTTGCAACTTGCTCGCTCCTTCCATGCCGCCGGACATAGAGTTATTCTGATTGAAGGTCATAAATACTGGTTATCTGGGCATAGATTCTCAAATGCTGTAAGTCGTTTTTATACAGTTCCAGCACCACAAGATGATCCAGAAGGCTACACCCAGGCGCTATTGGAAATCGTCAAACAAGAAAAGATTGACATTTATGTACCTGTATGCAGTCCTGTAGCTAGTTATTACGACTCTTTGGCAAAGCCTGCATTATCAGAATACTGTGAGGTTTTTCACTTTGATGCTGATATAACCAAGATGCTGGATGATAAATTTGCCTTTACCGATCAGGCGCGATCGCTTGGTTTATCAGTTCCCAAATCTTTTAAAATCACCGATCCTGAACAAGTTATCAATTTCGATTTTAGTAAAGAAACGCGCAAATATATACTTAAGAGTATTTCTTATGACTCCGTTCGCCGCTTAAATTTAACCAAACTTCCTTGTGATACCCCAGAAGAAACAGCAGCGTTTGTCAATAGTTTACCCATTAGCCCAGAAAAGCCTTGGATTATGCAAGAATTTATTCCTGGGAAAGAATTATGCACTCATAGCACAGTTCGGGATGGTGAATTAAGATTGCATTGCTGCTCAGATTCTTCTGCGTTTCAGATTAACTATGAAAATGTGGAAAATCCTCAAATTCGGGAATGGGTGCAACATTTCGTCAAAAGTTTGAGGCTGACTGGACAAATATCTCTTGACTTTATCCAAGCTGAAGATGGGACAGCCTACGCCATTGAATGTAATCCCCGCACCCATTCGGCAATTACAATGTTTTACAATCACCCAGGTGTTGCAGAAGCCTATTTTGGGAAAACTCCCCTAGCTGCACCTCTGGAACCTCTTGCAGATAGCAAGCCCACTTACTGGGTATATCATGAAATTTGGCGACTGACTGGGATTCGCTCTGGGAAACAATTACAAACTTGGTTTGCGAGGTTAGTACGAGGTACAGATGCTATTTATAAAATAGATGATCCTCTACCATTTTTAACTTTGCATCATTGGCAGATTGCTTTACTTTTGCTACAAAATCTGCAACAACTCAAAGGCTGGGTAAAAATTGACTTCAATATCGGTAAACTCGTGGAATTAGGCGGGGATTAAATCTAGTTCCCTCCCCAATATATCGGCTACGGTGTACCCACAAGTCTGAAATAGCTGAAAAACCCAAGGTTTTACCCCACCCTAACCCTCCTCTTTATAAGGCTACCGTGGTATACACAAGCCGTCCTCTACCCACATTTTTGTCAAAGTGAAACTGTCACGCTGACCGATATCCCGCCCAGAACTGAAGTTCAGGGCTGATAGCTGAAGTCCACTCAAGTGGACTGAATCGATCATTTAGTCCACTTGAGTGGACTTCAGCTATGAGACTCGGAATTCATTCCGAGGCGGAATAGAAACGCAGTGCGAGATTATTACATAGTAAGTAATCAAGGGGACATGATATAAGTCCTGCTTCAATACTGTTCGGTTAAGCCTAAAAAATAACTCCAATGTAGGTTGGGTTGAGGAACGAAACCCAACATTTTACGGGGTTTGTTGGGTTTCGCTTAGGCTCAACCCAACCTACAAATATTCAAAACCTACGCAGTATTGAGTCCTGCTTCTATTGAGTCTATTTATTTTTTCAACAAATTCACTATCAATTTTGCAACGCCTTTTTATTACTACCCAACGTTTCATTAATAGCGGTTATTAATAAATCATTTAGAGGAATTCCGGCTGCTTTCGCCATAGAAGAAATCACACTTTTGGGGGCAAAAGAACAATACAACCCGGCTTCTAAGAACCAAGGTTCTCCCTTTGGGTCGATGCGGAAGTCAAATAAACTGTAGTGGCGACAACCTAAAGCCTGATGGCACTTCTTAGCTACTTGCTGAACCTTTTCAGTAATTGGGTCGTTAGGGTCTACAATCCAAGACTTGATATTATCTTTAGCGGCGAAACTTAAGTCGCCATCCTCCGTTTGTTGGAGTTTATCAACATAGTTGCGGATGGGTTTATCGTGGGGATCTACCAGATACTCTTCGAGGGGTAAACCGATTAGCTCTCCGTCTTTGGCAATGATACCGCATCTGACTTCTCGACCAAGTTCGATGAATTCTTCTACGATGACCTCTGAAGCATATTCAAACGCTTTCTTCAGAGCAGCGTCATATTCAGTAACATCTTTAACTAAAGTCACCCCTAAAGAGTTGTCCGAACTTACGGGTTTGATGACTGCTGGAGGTGTAATTGTCGGAACATCTCCTTGGTGGAGCAATTCTCCACGAGGCACTTTTACCCCTGCTGCTTCGACAATTGCTTTGGCTCTAGCTTTGTGGGCCGCGATCGCCATTATATCTGGAGTATTGCCTATATAAGGGATCTTGAGCAGATCGAATAGGGCGCGATACTGAGTCATTCCAGGAATACAAAACATTTGTGGTAACATAATGTCAATGTTTTGCCCTGTTAGAAACTGTATGGCATCAAACAGAGGAATCGGTTTGGTGAGAGCAATATCTTCTCGGCTGAGGGAGTCAGGAAATCGCCACTGGCGATCGGGTGTGATGTATGCAATTTGAAAATTATAAAGCGATGAATCTGCTGTTGCTGCCAAACAGTCTTGGGCGTAAAGGCGTGATAAATCACAGTAAAAATCATTGTGTGCAGACCCAACTAAATGAAGGATATTAAGTACTGGCATGATTCATATTCCTAGCTACTGTTATAACTAGAGTTTAGTGGTTCATGAAGTTGTAGTACAGCATCACCAATAAAATTGGGGAGCATCCCAATTTTGTACAAAGGTGTAAGTCAAAAGCGAATGAAGCAATCGCAAGATATGGGATTGCTTCACTCCACTACGTTGCGATCGCAATGACAATTCATAATGTGGGTTTGATAAGCTAAAAAACATTTAAATTGCATAACCCTTATTAAATATAACTCTTGTGGGGTGGGCATCCTGCCCGCCCAGTATATGCAAGTTTATTTGTGGAACAGCTTATAACTTACACATTTGGGATGCTCCCTAAAATTGTGACAAGTTCAAATTTATGCAATTTTAACCTCTATCGTCCTACTGAAGCGGCAATTGATATAACATTTTACTAGTGATTAGTCTGTTACCCAAAAATAACGAATCGATTACAACTCAATCTGTTGAATAATCTGCATTGTTTCGACGCTGACGGTGCAGACTCTTTGTAGTAAATCTATTACCTGTTCTTTGTAATCTGCAAAGCAATATGTATTGAATTTTTCAGCAATTGTCGGGTCTTTAGGTTTTTTTTCTTTGTATTGATCTAATATCCATTCTAAAGCACAACGGTTGCCAAGGCGATATTCCCAAGCAATTTTGGGGACACCTTCTAAAGTTGTGACATCATCTAAAATAATAGTTCCATTAGCTGCATAAGCAATAACACGGTACATTTATTTCCTCCTCTCTGAATACGGTTCGGATAAGGTTTTTTAATGAAAAATCTAGATATAAAGACGCGATAAATCGCCGTCTCTACAAAGAACTGATTCTTGTAAAGACGGCGATTTATCGCGTCTCTTGCTGCGTTAACGCACCCTACAGGCGCATCTACTCGTCGATTTGACCAACGCGGCGGATATTCAAAATGTCGCTCATTTTCTTAATTTGGACAAACACTTGCTCTAATTGCGAGCGATCGCGTATATCTATTCCTAAGTCCATCAATGCAGGTTGACCAGCAGAGGTTTTCACCTGAGCATGGCGGACATTAATCCCTTGGTCACTCAACCGTGACAAAATATCCTTTAGCACCCCTACGCGGTCAAGGGCTTCAATTTGAACATCCACTGGGTAAGTGTGCGGACGACCACTATTTTCGGCGGCTGGGTTCCATCTAACTGGTACTAAACGCTCATACTCCACAGGTTCGAGATTATTGCAGCCTTGGCGATGAATTGAAATCCCCCTACCTCGCGTCACCACACCAATAATTGGTTCGCCAGGAATCGGGGTACAACACCCAGCTAAATAATACACCAATCCCTCTACCCCTATTATTGGCGAATCACTGGCGCGGGAGATAGTTGCAGGTGCATCCCGCAAAGCTTTTGATGTAGTTGGTTCTTTGGGGATAAATGGCGAGACGGTGGAAACTGGTTGTTGTGCCTTCGCCACTTCTCGCCAACGATTTAGCACCAAGTTCAACGTTACTTCTCCGTAACCCAAACCGGCAAGTAAATCGTCTACGCTGTGGTAGTTACACTTTTGGGCGACAGTCTCCATCGCATCCGACTTTAGCAAACTATCAAAACCAGTTTTACCGAGTTCCTTTTCTAACAATTCCCGTCCACGGGCGACATTTTCTTCCCGGCGCGATCGCTTGTACCATTGTTTTATTCGATATTTCGCCGCCGAACTTCTCACAAAGTTCAACCAATCCAAACTCGGATGGCAGTTCTTTTGGGTGAGAACTTCTACAATATCGCCATTGTGTAGCCGCGTTGACAGAGATACCATTCGCCCATTCACCCGCGCCCCTGAACAATGGTTTCCGACTTCGGTATGAATCCGATAAGCAAAATCTACAGTAGTAGAACCGGGGCTTAAAGGAACAACATCCCCCTTAGGGGTGAAGACATAGACATCATCTTCAAATAAATTATCTTTGATGCTATCAAGATATTCTTGTGCATCCTTGAGATCGGTTTGCCATTCCAGCAGTTGTCGCAGCCAAGTAAACTTGTCATCCGTCCCTGTCAAATGGCTAATACTAGAACCTCCTGTTTCTTTGTACTTCCAATGGGCAGCAATCCCGTACTCGGCGATATGATGCATTTCGACTGTCCTAATTTGCACCTCTAAAGGACGGCCTGTTAGTCCAATCACCCCAGTATGCAACGACTGGTAACGGTTAGGTTTTGGCAGTCCAATGTAGTCTTTAAATCTCCCAGGAATTGGGCGAAAAGCATCATGAACCACCGCCAACGCCCGATAGCATTCCTCATTGCTTTGAACAATAATCCGCAGCGCCGCCAAATCATAAATTTCATGAAATTCTTTTTGCTGGCGGTGCATTTTTTGGTAAATGCTATAAAGGTGCTTGGGACGACCGCTAATATCCTGAAAGCGGATTCCAGCTTGCTGCAAACGCTCTTGCAACATCTTCGTAGCTCTAGCCAATTTCTCTTCTCGCGCCGTCCGTTTTTCGGAAACAAGCTCCTGCATTTGGCGAAAAGCTTCTGGTTCCAAATACTTAAAAGCCAAATCTTCCAGTTCCCATTTAATTCGCCAAATCCCCAAGCGATTGGCTAAAGGTGCGAAAATATCTCGCGTTTCTTGGGCACTGCGGCGGCGGCTGGCTTCTGACATATATTGTAAAGTTCGCATATTATGCAAACGATCTGCCAATTTCACCACAATTACCCGAATATCTTGCGCCATTGCCAAAAACATCCGCCGGAAATTTTCGGCTTGACTTTCGGTTTTGCTGGTGAAATTGATTTTAGAAAGCTTGGTGACACCTTCAACCAATTGCCGCACTTCTGCGCCAAAGCGTTCTTCAATTTCTTGACTTGTGACTTCTGTATCTTCAACGACATCATGAAGAAATCCAGCTGCTATCATAGCAGCACTGCCTCCCAAGTCATGCAGCAAGTCGGCTACAGCGATGGGATGAGCAATATATGGTTCTCCCGATTTGCGGTATTGACCTTGATGCAGTTGGAAAGCAAATTCAAATGCGCGACCAATTAAGACTGCATCACTATGCCTTCGGTCATCTTCCGGTGTGCCGCTACTTGTAGATGACTCCTTCAAACATTTCTTTAACCATTCTGGAATGGTTAGATTAACTGATGAATTTATAGCTAGGCTGCTCATACAATTGGGTTTGGTAGATCGGTAGATAAGTGAATGATAAATAAAACTGGCAGCATCAACCTAAGAAGATGCTGTCGCCCAGAGACGGGTAGAAAAAACAGTGTAAGGATGATTTTCCAATTGCCGGCGGTAGTCATCCAATTTGAGTTTCAAGGATCATAAAGAAAATCCATTGATGGCAAACAAAGCCCCAAATCCTGATTTGAGGCTTTTAGTGCTGATAAGTGTAAAAGAGAAGTTTATTGTAGAAGAAAAATTACTTGACATTAATACTATCTTAACTAGCACAGGATGTCTTTAAACCGTGAGAAATATTTGGCACTCGTAACCTTGCTAGAGCAATTACGTTCCGATGCCACAACGACCCAAATTGTTGCACCCGAACTGCGGCAACGTGTAGCCTCCTTGCAGCAATTCTTTGGGGAGCAGATTGTGCCTTTGGCTGATGAAAACTGGCGAGTGCAGTCTTATCAAACCGAAATGAGCAAGCAATTGCGCCTGCTGGCAATAGATGTGATGTTTTTGCAAGGAGCGCGGCAAGCATCTACTATACAAACGAGACTTCAGACGATTAGCGATCGCTTGACAACCCTCATTCAATACTGTGATGCCATCCTGCACCCAGAAGCGGAAGGAGAAAAATAACAATTGTTCACCTTTTTCTCTAATTTCTCCATCATCTCATTTATGAACTATAATGGAAAGTTATTTTGGTAACAAGTTGGGAATGGGGAGTAGGGAGTCGGGAGTGGGGAGTTTGGAGTTTGGAGTTATAAAAATTCTTCCCGAATGCCCCTTTAACTAAGGGACTTCCAAATAAAAAATACCCAAAAAACTCACGAAAAAACTCTCTCCTCCTCATTCCTCTGTGTCTGGAGTGGTAGCCTGCGGTAAGCCGCTCCGCGTCTACGTTTCATTTGGATAATTTATTTCTTGATTGTAGTGCTGGCAACATGAGCGCATCGCATATAGCGTTTCTCGACCTAGTTAGGTACACCCGTAAGGGCACGGCAGTGCCGTGCCCCTACACCTAGCGATATAATGTTGTACCGCATCTGAATGGGAACCGCTATATACAAATTAAATACGCAACAGCTTACTATGGGTAAATTAGCGATCGCACCCCAATTTTAAATTCTTTTTGATTCAACTTGGTAAGTAGTCAGACAGAATTAATTACACAATGTCATTGCGAATGGAGCGAAGCGGAATGAAGCAATCGCAAGGGCTGGGATTGCTTCGCTTCTCTTCGAGACGCTAACGCGAACGCTCGCAATGACTGTAAATATTTTTGTCCGACTACTTACTAGTCGTGGTGGCACACAGGATCAGCCCTTCCGACTTCTCTCACTACCAAATATTTGTTCTCTTAACCTTTTGTAAATATTTTCTTAACGTTGTTCACATAACTTAAAGTTGCTGAATGTAGATTAATCATAGTAAAATCCATAGGTTTTTGACTATAAAATAGTTTTTTTAATGGTGATATTGCGATTGTCAATGTTACCAAATTTCGGATTTTAAATTTTGGATAATGGAATTGAAAGATTCAAAATCTAAAATTCAATGAGAGAGCCAGTAACTTGATTGCTGGGGTCAATCTAAAATCCAAAATCCAAAATCCAAAATCTAAAATACTAAATTGCCTGACTTGATTAAGTTTGCAAATTCTTCGTAAATATCAGCTTTTCAGGCGCTTCTCAAACAATACAAACTAAATTGAAGGAGACGTTATCAATGGCTTTGACACAAGGCGATATTGCTTTTATCTCTTTCAATGCCGATGAAGATGGCTGGTCTATTGTCACCTTTGTAGACATAGATCCGAATACAACTATTTATTTTAGTGACGGCACAGCGGCGAGTGCGATCGCTATTGGTAGCAGTGAATCCTCGTTTCTATGGAATACGGGATCTCAGAAAATTGCCGCAGGTACTGTAGTTCGGTTTAGTGCAATTGATAGCACTAGTCGCGCATCATCTATTGGTACATTTACAGTTGTTAACTCAAGCGAGTTGGGACTTAATACAACTGATGAGACTGTTTACGCCTTTCTGGGAAATAGTGCCACTACCCCAACCACAATTCTAACCGCCGTCTCAAGTGAGGCGAATAATAACAGTCTAACTACTGTTGGACTAACTGATGGAGTTAATGCGATCAAACTCACCAGTAGCACTGACTATGGTCAGTATACTGGTTCCCGTAGTGGACAAGCCAGTTTTGTAAACTATAAGGCGCTTGTTAACAACAGTGCTAATTGGACAATTGATATCGGAGGTGACGGGGCTACGATAGTTCCTAACACCACAAACTTGGCGATCGCCAGTGGAAATCCCACAGTCAACTTATCTCTCAGTACTAACTCAGTAGCTGAAACAGGAACAACCCAAATTATTGTTACCGCTACTGCATCGAGTGCCGTATCTGGGAATCAAACAGTCAATTTAGGTGTAACAGGAACAGGCATCACCACCGGAGATTACAACCTTAGCAACAATATCATCACCATTCCTAGCGGACAAACCGCAGGTTCTGTCATATTCAGCGTTGTAGATGATGCTGTGATTGAAGGCACAGAAACCGCGACATTAACTATCAGTAATCCTTCCTCCGGTATTACACTAGGCACTACTTCCCAAAACTTTGCGATCGCTGATAATGATATTGCTGCCTCTCCAACCGTCAACTTATCTCTCAGCACTAACTCAGTAGGTGAAACAGGAACAACCCAAATTATTGTTACCGCTACTGCATCGAGTGCCGTATCTGGGAATCAAACAGTCAATTTAGGTGTCACAGGAACAGGCATCACCACCGGAGATTACAACCTTAGCAACAATATCATCACCATTCCTAGCGGACAAACCGCAGGTTCTGTCATATTCAGCGTTGTAGATGATGCTGTGATTGAAGGCACAGAAACCGCGACATTAACTATCAGTAATCCTTCCTCTGGTATTACACTAGGCACTACTTCCCAAAACTTTGCGATCGCTGATAATGATATTGCTGCCTCTCCAACCGTCAACTTATCTCTCAGCACTAACTCAGTAGCTGAAACAGGAACAACCCAAATTATTGTTACCGCTACTGCATCGAGTGCCGTATCTGGGAATCAAACAGTCAATTTAGGTGTAACAGGAACAGGCATCACCACCGGAGATTACAACCTTAGCAACAATATCATCACCATTCCTAGCGGACAAACCGCAGGTTCTGTCATATTCAGCGTTGTAGATGATGCTGTGATTGAAGGCACAGAAACTGCGACATTGACCATCAGTAATCCTTCCTCCGGTATTATACTAGGCACTACTTCCCAAAACTTTGCGATCGCTGATAATGATATTGCTGCCTCTCCAACCGTCAACTTATCCCTGAGTACTACTACTGGCTTGGAAGCAAACACAACAGCTATCATCGTTACTGCGACTGCATCGAGTGCCGTATCTGGGAATCAAACAGTCAATTTAGGTGTAACAGGAACAGGCATCACCACCGGAGATTACAACCTTAGCAACAATATCATCACCATTCCTAGCGGACAAACCGCAGGTTCTGTGATCTTCAGCGTTGTAGATGATGCTGTGATTGAAGGCACAGAAACCGCAACATTGACCATCAGTAATCCTTCCTCCGGTATTACACTAGGCACTACTTCCCAAAACTTTGCGATCGCTGATAATGATATTGCTGCCTTTCCAACCGTCAACTTATCCCTGAGTACTACTACTGGCTTGGAAGCAAACACAACAGCTATCATCGTTACTGCGACTGCATCGAGTGCCGTATCTGGGAATCAAACAGTCAATTTAGGTGTCACAGGAACAGGCATCACCACTGGAGATTACAACCTTACCAACAATATCATTACCATTCCTAGCGGACAAACCGCAGGTTCTGTCATATTCAGCGTTGTAGATGATGCTGTGATTGAAGGCACAGAAACCGCAACATTGACCATCAGTAATCCTTCCTCCGGTATTACACTAGGCACTACTTCCCAAAACTTTGCGATCGCTGATAATGATATTGCTGCCTCTCCAACCGTCAACTTATCCCTGAGTACTACTACTGGCTTGGAAGCAAACACAACAGCTATCATCGTTACTGCGACTGCATCGAGTGCCGTATCTGGGAATCAAACAGTCAATTTAGGTGTAACAGGAACAGGCATCACCACCGGAGATTACAACCTTAGCAACAATATCATCACCATTCCTAGCGGACAAACCGCAGGTTCTGTCATATTCAGCGTTGTAGATGATGCTGTGATTGAAGGCACAGAAACCGCAACATTGACCATCAGTAATCCTTCCTCCGGTATTACACTAGGCACTACTTCCCAAAACTTTGCGATCGCTGATAATGATATTGGTGGCTTTCAAATTATCACGCTTTCTAGTAACAATACCCTACCCGCTACTACAATCTTTGATAATAGTGGCAGAACTACCCCGATAACGGTATTCGATAACAACACTATCAGTAATTTAATATCGACTGTTCCCACAATAGTACAGAACAATACTATTACTTCTAACACTGGGCAATCGACGATAGTCAATTCCCTAACTGGGGACAATCTCCTGGTCGGCACTGATGCCAGTGAAAATATCAATGGTAGGGCAGGCAATGACTACCTTGATGGCAAGGGAAACAACGACATCCTCCGTGGAGGCGATGGCAATGACACAATTTTAGGCGGACTTGGCAGTGACACCCTTTCTGGAGGCAACGGCAATGACCGCCTCATTGGTTGGGGGGGTGACTCACGCGAAATTGATCTACTCAACGGTAATCAAGGTACAGATACTTACGTCTTGGGTGATGCCAGTTCAGTTTTCTATGCCAGTTCCGGTAACGGTGACTATGCCGATATTGCCAGCTTTAAGGCTAAGGATAAAATTGAACTCAAGGGACTTGCTAATAATTACTCACTAGGGTCTGTATTCGCGGTGTCTGACAACGAGTCTGCTGTCGGCATCTTTACCAGCAATGGAACAGAATTAATTGCTGTTGTTAAAGATGGGTTAAGGCTCAATACAAATTTGGCAACCGATACTGGCTTTGTATTTGTTTAACCTGTTTGCGTAATTCCCCATCCCTCTACAGGCTGGGGATGTAAGCGAGTCCAAAACGAAACGTCCTCAAGTCTTTTTCGGAGTAGCTGGAACAATCTTGAGGAGAGTTGAGTTTTAGACACATATTATTAGGGACTTCCAAGTAAAAAAATATTCCATTGCTATTGTTCACTGTTGACCGTTGACGGTTCACGAGTTTTCAGTCAACAGTCAACAGTCAACGACTTTTGCTATTGTTCACTGTTGACCGTTGACGGTTCACGAGTTTTCAGTCAACAGTCAACAGTCAACAGTCAACGACTTTAATGTGGAATAATTTATTTTTTGGAGTTCCCTTAAGTCCTAGTTAAATTCCAACGATCGAGGTCACGTAAAAATAAAAGCCCCACTCAGTTTTGAGCAAGGCTATGTGAAGTTTTATTGCTAAAATTAAAAATCTTTCTCTTAGAAAAAGTTCATTATTGTAATTATGCTAACGCTGGTCAACATCATTAAAGCGCCCATGATCATAGATTCGCCTAAACGGTTGGGGGATTTTGAAGTGTTCATTTAAGTAAAATCCTTTTTATTAATTGTTTCTTAACCATATCAAAATCAGTATAAATATCTATAAAAGCATTGTAAAACTTAAATTACCGTAAAGTTTCTTAGTAAATACTTAATTTGTACTTACGTGTTAATTTTTACTTGCAATGCCTTATTCTCTTAGTTTCCCCACTCCCCATTCTCCAGTTCCACAATGTAGTAATTTCCGAACAGAATAATTACCTTATCTCCGAGCGGAATATGGGCCTTTGTGGAGTAAAATAAATCTTAATCAAGGTAAAATTATTTGAACAGAAAATTATCATGACAGCTTCCACGGCATCTAGAAACCAAGCGATCGCTTTTGACTTAGAAAAATTAAATCAGCAATTTGAAACTGCCACTCCCAAAGAAATACTGGCATGGTCTATAGAGAATATCCCAACGGGGCTGGTGCAAACAAGCGCCTTTAACGTGGATGATATGATAATTACCCATATTCTTTACACTGAACTGAAGCATCCAGTTCCTGTGATCTTTCTCGATACTTTGCACCACTTCCCTGAAAGCCTAGAATTAGTAGCCAAAGCCATACAAATCTACAACCTGGATTTGCAAACCTTCAAAACTCCAGATGTAGACACCCGCGAAGCCTTTGAAGCCAAGTACGGCGACAAACTTTGGGACAAGGATATTGCCAAATTCCACCACATTACAAAAATTGAACCACTGCTAAGGGGTCTAGACGAACTCAACAGCGTCGCTTGGATTACTGGACGCCGCCGTGACCAAGCAGTAACCCGTGCGAATATGCCCATATTTGAATTCGACGGTAAAGGTCGGCTGAAAGTAAATCCTATCGCTACCTGGACACGTAAAGATAGTTGGGTTTACGTGGCTGAACACGGAGTTATCTACAACCCTCTCCACGACAAAGGTTATCCCAGCATCGGCGACGAACCCATTACCACCAAAGTAGGCGAAGGCGAAGATGAACGCGCCGGACGCTGGCGAGGAAGTGATAAAACAGAATGCGGAATTCATATTTAGTCATTGGTCAGTACAGACGCGATTAATCGCGTCTGTACAATGGTCATTAGTCATTAGTATTAAACAAAGAGCAAATGACTAAGGACTAAGGACAAATATGATTAAAATCCTCCATCTCTCCGACATCCACATGGGAAGCGGCTTCTCCCACGGACGAATTAATCCAGAAACGGGATTAAATACACGATTGGAGGATTTTGTCAATACCTTATCTAGATGTATTGACCGAGCGTTGACAGATGCTGTTGATATGGTGATATTTGGTGGCGATGCTTTCCCGGATGCTACACCACCGCCTTATGTACAGCAAGCTTTTGCCAGCCAATTTCGCCGTCTCATGGATGCCAATATTCCAACAGTGCTGTTGGTGGGCAACCACGACCAACACTCCCAAGGACAGGGAGGCGCGAGTTTAAATATTTACCGCACTTTAGGAGTGCCAGGGTTTGTTGTGGGTGACACATTAACTACTCACTGCATCGAAACCCGTAATGGCAAAGTGCAAGTAATTACCCTGCCTTGGTTAACCCGTTCAACTCTGATGACTCGCCAAGAAACTGAGGGTTCATCTTTGGCGGAAGTCAACGAACTGTTAACGGAACGTCTGCGAGTTGTTTTAGAAGGGGAAATTCGCCGTCTTGACCCCGATGTGCCAACTATCCTTTTGGCTCATTTGATGTCTGACAATGCTACCTTGGGCGCAGAACGCTTTTTAGCGGTGGGTAAAGGCTTTACTCTACCCTTATCTTTGCTAACGCGACCTTGTTTTGATTATGTAGCTTTGGGACACGTCCACCGCCACCAAAATCTGAATAAATCCAACAACCCCCCGGTGATTTATCCGGGAAGTATTGAGCGCGTAGATTTTAGTGAAGAAAAAGAAGACAAAGGCTATGTGATGATAGAACTGGAGCGGGGGAGGGTTGAATGGGAATTTTGTCCCTTAACAGTTCGGACTTTCCGCACCATTGAAGTGGATATCTCCAAAGCAGATGATCCGCAAGGGGTGTTAATGAAAGCGATCGCTAAGTATGATATTCAAGATGCTGTAGTGCGGCTAATTTACAAACTCCGCTCTGAGCAGATGGATTTAATTGACAGTTCCTCTCTACATACTGCTTTAAGTCCGGCTCACACCTACACCATTCAAGCAGAATTATTGAGTCAATTAGCTCGTCCCCGCATTCCTGAATTGACTGCAAGTAGCAGCATCGACCCAATGGAAGCTTTAAAAACTTACTTGAACAACCGCGAAGACCTTAAAGATATTGCAGCATCAATGATGGATGCAGCCCAGAAGCTGCTAGCAGATGATGTGGAAGTCTGGCTGGAAGCAGCAACTAATGAATAGGATAAAATCCTTCGTAATACTTCGGCTACGCCCTTCGGCTACGCTCAGGACAAGCTCAGTACAAGTTCGTAATTCGTAATTAACAATTGTTATGGAATAACGAACTGCTCCAGGCGCAGTATTTCGACAACTCTTGGAGACGCTACGCGAACGCTCAATAACCGGGCACGGAGAAATCAGCGTTTTAGAGGTATTTTGTGTAAGTCCTATTTTCTACTTCCCAAAACTTATGACGCAAATAATCCAAGCAAAGGACACTAACTTAAGGTACTTAATCGATAACTTTGGAATTCAGTTAGTTTTGGATGACTCATTCTTCCACGAAGTGAAAGTAAATCTACCGCGTTATGCTTTATCAAAGGGTTTTTTGATGCGAAACCCTGGAAATGAATTGTACGACGTACTACGTATACTGAAACGCCTGACTCTGTTAGTGAGTGCTTAAATCTTATCGCTTGATTATATATATATTCTACCAGCAAGGGCGATACCTTTCCTGCGAAACGCTACGCCAACGCACTACACCTAAATTCTAAGCGATCGCCTGATCGCCTGATTATATGTTCTACCAAAAAGTGCGATCGCTCTTTCAATAATGCGAAAATATAGTAAACTTCAAAAAAGTTCATGATCAAGCGAGAATTTAATGTAATTAGTCATCTTCTAAATGGGGTTCTTTGAGAAGATGCTAACATCCTTTGATGAATTGTCCGATATCGGTTAGGATAATCCATCAATTAAAGGTAAAACTTCAAGCACGCTTAATCGTGCTGCAACATAAAAATCACCCAAATTTATATATATTTGGGCAGATTTTATAGGAGTTTGCTACTCTTCTACTATCAATTGTTGTTTTTCTTCTAGCCAGAGGAAATTTTTGACTCAGTAAATAAATTTATCGAGCCTTGAATAAGCTATTTTTTACAGGTAAATCTTTTCGTTTTATGGCTTTTGTCTTACCGCTAATCACCTGGTGGGGATACAAAGAAGTACAAAATCAAATTGTACAGCCGCAAGCAGTTGTAGTGTTGGGTGGTTCAACGAGACGTTTGGAGCGAGAAAAGTTTACGGCTGAATTCGTCCGCCAGCATCCAAATATACCAATTTGGATTACTGGGGGTAGTCCACCTACATTCACCCAACGAGTGTTTACCAAAGCTGGTGTTGATCCCAAACGTTTACATTTGGACTATGAGGCTGTGGATACAGTTACTAATTTTACTACGTTGGTAGATGATTTGCAAGCTCGTGGGATCAAGAGCGTTTATTTGATTACTTCAGATTTCCACATGCGCCGGGCTTGTGTCATCGGCGAAATTATTTTGGGTAGTCGAGGTATTTATTTAAAACCAGTGCCAGTTCCTTCAGAAAAACCACCTGAATCTATTGAAAAATCTATTCGTGATGGAGCTAGAGCAATACTTTGGCTAGCTACTGGTTACACTGGTGTGGATGCAGTTAAAAATAAACGATAAATTATCAGTGGTAATTTGGATGAGCTTGGCTTAAGTCAATACAGGTAAATTAAGCCAATTAATGCCAATAATCGTGAGATTAACTAAGTAATAAAAAACACATGAAACTACAATTATCCAAAAACTAGCGCAACATCAACCCTTAAAGAACACAATATAAAAACCAATTAACAATTTTTGCTCATTTAGTGGCAGCTTGGGTAACTCGAATTTATCTGTGTAGTTCAGGGAAAAAAACGCCCCAACTTATCTCACAATTTGATACCCTAGCTTAAACAGATTTAAGAAAAATTAAAGCGTGGAAATTCAACTTGGGCGGGGAAAAACAGCTCGCAGAGCTTACGGAATAGATGAAATTGCTCTAGTCCCTGGTAACAGAACACTAGATCCCAGTTTGGCAGATACTAAGTGGCGTATTGGCAATATTGAGCGAGAAATCCCGATAATTGCCAGTGCGATGGATGGTGTAGTAGATGTTCGTATGGCTGTACGTTTGTCACAGTTAGGAGCATTAGGTGTCCTCAATTTAGAGGGGATTCACACTCGCTATGCTGACCCAGAGCCAATATTAGATCGGATTGCCTCTGTGGGGAAAGATGAATTTGTTGCCCTGATGCAAGAACTCTATGCTGAACCAATAAAGCCAGAATTAATTGAACAACGAATTCAGGAAATTAAACAACAAGGTGGCATTGCGGCGGTAAGTGCAACTCCAGCCGGTGCAAGTAAATACGGCGAGGCGGTGGCAAAAGCTGGGGCAGATTTATTTTTTGTACAGGCTACGGTAGTTTCTACTGCACATCTGTCACCAGAGTCTTTAGTACCACTTGATTTAGCAGAATTTTGCCGTTCCATGCCCATCCCCGTGGTGTTGGGGAATTGTGTAACTTACGAAGTCACTTTGAATTTGTTGAAAGCTGGAGCGGCTGGGGTACTGGTGGGAATTGGGCCTGGTGCTGCGTGTACTTCTCGTGGCGTGTTGGGTGTGGGAGTGCCGCAGGCGACTGCGATCGCAGATTGTGCCGCAGCACGAGATGATTACTACAAGGAAACTGGCAACTATATTCCTATTATTGCTGATGGTGGTTTAATCACCGGTGGCGACATTTGTAAATGCATCGCCTGCGGTGCCGATGGTGTGATGATTGGTTCCCCCTTTGCTAGAGCCGCAGAAGCCCCAGGACGAGGTTATCATTGGGGTATGGCTACTCCCAGCCCAGTCTTGCCTCGTGGCACCCGCATTCGCGTTGCCACCACCGGTAGCCTAGAGCAAATACTCGTTGGCCCAGCAGGACTAGATGATGGCACTCACAATCTTTTAGGAGCCTTAAAAACCAGTATGGGCACCTTAGGAGCCAAAAATATTAAAGAAATGCAACAAGTGGAAGTTGTGATTGCGCCTTCTTTATTAACCGAGGGTAAAGTTTACCAAAAAGCTCAACAATTAGGTATGGGTAAATAGAATTGGGGCATGGGGCATGGGTTATTAATTCTTCTTCCCCTGCTTCCCCTGCCTCCCCTGCCTCCCCTGCTTATTAAATTTTTCCAGCCCCCTAAACAATTGCTGGAAAAATCCTATATGTCGCCTACAATAGAGATAGCGGAGACGAATGTTTCCGTTCACTCCTCACACCACACTCCGCCCGGACTACTGTTCGGGCGGTTCCTTATGTTTGTAAATAAAATAAGAGAGCTTCTTTGCAAATGTACATCCTTGGACTTCCAAGCTGAGGTTTTTGCTATGGTAGAATTTTCACCAAGCTCAGATATTATTGGCGAAGGTTTTAGGCATGTCAACAGCCGCGCAAGTTACCGATTCTAGTTTCAAGCAAGAAGTACTCGACAGCGATGTACCTGTTTTAGTTGACTTTTGGGCACCGTGGTGCGGACCATGCCGTATGGTAGCTCCTGTTGTCGATGAAATCTCCGAACAGTACAAAGGTCAAATTAAGGTCGTCAAAGTCAACACGGATGAAAATCCTCAAGTTGCTAGTCAGTACGGCATCCGCAGTATTCCCACATTAATGATTTTTAAGGATGGAGCAAAAGTGGATATGGTGGTGGGGGCTGTGCCTAAAACTACATTAGCTACCACTCTCGAAAAGTATCTTTGAAACTCAATTGGCAATAAACTCCTCTTGAGTTATCCATCTTGTTCTAAGTTTAGGTTAATTTTTATAAACAAGTTTGAGAGGCGCGAATTTCTCGTCTCTCAAACTTATTTACGTTTGTATACAGTTTCAGAATATTTTTAGGAGTTTTCTAGCTCAAAAACAATTCCCTAATTCCCGTACTCCCAATTTCCACCGCTAGCGCTGCCAACAAAAAACCCAAAAGTTGAGTCACAATCACTCCACCTTCTGCACCAATCCACTGATCAATCAGATTTGCTAAACGCAAAATTAACCAAGTGATAAACATCGCCCCTAAGATACCCACCGCGACAGCAATATGCGGACTCTGTGATTTCGACATCAGCAACATCACCGTTGTCAAAGTCCCCGGCCCCGCTAACAGTGGTAAAGCTAGTGGAGTAATTGCAACATCGCGTCCTTCTTCAATAATCGGCTGATCTAATTCTCCCCGCAGCATTTGCAAAGCAATTAACAGCAACAATAGTCCTCCTGCTACTCGCAAAGAGCCGATACTGATTTCTAAGTAATTTAAAATTATTTGCCCTGCAAAGGCAAATAGCAAAAGAACTGCGATCGCAATGATAATTGCTTTATCTATAACTTTGTTTCTTTGGTCTGGCATCATGCCCTTAGTCAAAACTAAAACAATCGGTATATTGCCCACAGCATCCGCCAAGACAAACACAGCGATAAATGTTTGAATGAGAATAGAAATATCCACAGTAGACAGTTTTTATCAAGATTTGATCACAACTTAATCTTTATCTTGCTCAGTTTGCTATAACCCAGAGGAAGATTAAGATCAGCAATAAAACAAGTGTTTTAAAGAAAATCTTGGCTGACTGATTTCTAATTAAGTTCCACAGATGTTGAAGTAGCGATATATTTTGATAATCTATCTTCCATAAATCAACTGTTCGTTGTTGAATCTATGAAGTCTTATTTAGCCGCCGCTATTCAATTGACCAGTGTGCCCGATCTACAAAAAAATTTGGCACAGGCAGAAGAATTAATAGAGCTTGCCGTGCGTCAAGGTGCCCAATTGGTTGGTTTGCCAGAAAACTTTTCCTATATGGGAGAAGAAAAAGACAAACTCGCGCAAGGTGATGCGATCGCTCTTGAAAGTGAAAAATTTCTCAAAAAAATGGCTCAACGCTTTCAAATTACGATCTTGGGCGGCAGCTTTCCACTTCCCGTAGACAATACAGGCAAAGTTTATAACACCACTTTACTCATTGACCCAAACGGTCAAGAACTTGCCCGCTACTACAAAGTACACCTATTTGATGTTGATGTCCCCGACGGCAACACCTATCGGGAATCCAGCACGGTTGTAGCTGGTACAGAACTACCACCTGTCCATTTTTCCGAAAAACTTGGTAATTTAGGGCTTTCCATTTGTTATGATGTCCGCTTCCCGGAACTGTACCGCCATCTGGCAGATAAGGGAGCTGATGTTATCTTTATTCCCGCCGCCTTTACCGCCTTTACAGGCAAAGACCACTGGCAAGTACTACTACAAGCCAGAGCCATCGAAAACACCGCCTACGTCATTGCTCCTGCCCAAACAGGCAATAACTACGGTCGCCGTCTAACCCACGGCCACGCCGTTATTATCGACCCTTGGGGTGTAATTTTAGCCGATGCTGGAGAGAAACCGGGAATTGCGATCGCAGAAATCAAGCCAACTAGGTTAGAACAAGTCCGCCGTCAAATGCCCTCTTTACAGCATAGGGTGTTCTAGGGATTAGGGACTGGGGGCTGGGCACACGGAGAGCAATACCGCCTTTATGAATATAGGGCTTCTTGAATGGAAGCAATATACTAGGACTAGCCCTTTCAAGGTGGTGAAATTTAGAACGGAATTGGTTATTTCAACCTTCAAAAAGCCCAAAATCTGAGCGGAGGATTCAAGATGGTAGCACTGAAATAACGTATCTTCCTTGGCCAGCTTGAAAGGGCTAGGGCTGGGGGTTAGGTCTGTATTTCATGCAATTGAGAACTGCTATAAAATAAAAAACCGGGTATCTACCCGGTTTCTGACAACATTAAAATCCTTAGTTTTTTAGGAGCATAGCAGTACTATGCACCTATTTATTAGTTGTCAGAATTAAACTTTAGCAGCAGCTTTGGTAACAACATTGAGTTCACCTTTAGCATACTTAGCAGCAAAATCTTCCAAAGAAATCTGCTTAATCTTGCTTGCGTTACCAGCTGTGCCAAATTGCTGATAGCGTTCAGCACAAACTTTTTGCATGTATGTAATGGAAGGCTTGAGGAAGTGACGGGGGTCAAATTCCTCTGGTTTTTTAGCCAAAGCTTCACGGACAGCAGCAGTAATAGCCAAACGGTTGTCGGTGTCAATATTTACTTTCCGTACACCGCTCTTGATCCCTTTTTGGATTTCTTCTACAGGTACACCGTAGGTTTCAGGAATTGCACCACCATACTGGTTAATCAGTGCAAGCAAATCTTCAGGTACAGAAGAAGAACCGTGCATTACCAAGTGGGTGTTAGGCAGACGGCGGTGAATTTCTTCAATGCGGCTGATTGCCAAAATTTCCCCAGTCGGCTTGCGAGTAAACTTGTAAGCACCGTGGCTAGTGCCAATGGCAACAGCCAAAGCATCTACTTGGGTTGCTTCTACGAAGTCAACAGCTTCATCGGGGTCGGTTAGCAGTTGAGAGTGGTCAAGTGTACCTTCAAACCCGTGACCATCTTCAGCTTCACCAGCACCAGTTTCCAGAGAACCCAAACAACCGAGTTCACCTTCAACACTTACACCCAAAGCATGAGCTACATTTACAACTTCGCGGGTAACATTAACGTTGTACTCGAAGCTAGCGGGGGTCTTAGCATCAGCTTCTAAAGAACCATCCATCATCACGCTGGTGAAGTTGTTCTTAATTGCTGAGTAGCAGGTAGCAGGCGCATTACCATGATCCTGGTGCATGACAATGGGAATGTGAGGATAGGTTTCTACCGCTGCCAAAATTAGGTGGCGGAGGAAATTTTCTCCTGCATAATTACGAGCGCCGCGTGAAGCTTGTAAAATTACGGGGCTATCTGTCTCGACAGCAGCCTTCAGGATTGCCTGAATCTGCTCCAAATTGTTAACGTTGAAAGCTGGGATGCCGTAACCGTTTTCAGCTGCGTGATCCAACAGCAGCCGCAGTGGTACAAGCGCCATAGATAGTCCTCCTAATGTGGTTGTCAGCTAGTCGGTGTGAGAGAAGCGTAATTATTACGCTAAATCTTAAGAGTTTTTTCAACTTATAGGAAATTATAACTAGTGTCGTGTATCTATGTTGAAAAAGTTTATGCCATCGTTACTATAACTATGTTCTATACTCCTGTACTATGCACCATACTTGCTCTGTATTGCTGTACCTTTAGTTACCCTACAGTTAGTAGCTCTGGTAGCCCACTATCCAAAATGGCGATCGCTTTGAGATCGCTTCACCTTAAACCCACTAATGTCTGACAAATGCTATGAGGGTGTTTTCCCCTGAATATTGCATTTGGGATTATAATATGCTATGGTAATTAACTTCAATTTTCACGTCATCTGGAAAAACCCACGAAAACGTAACGCCCTAACCCCCTTCCCGATGCTCTAAGGGGGAACATTCAAAGTCTCTCTCCTTGCAGGAGAGAGAAATAGAAATGAGTGAAAAGTTAGGACAATTAACAGGGTGCGTTAGCCAAAGCATAAGGCACCCTACAGGCGTGGCAAGCCTAAAATGATGCATTAAGCGTAGGTTGGGTTGAGCAACGTGAAACCCAACATTCATCGGGGTATTGGATCTCATTCTTCGCTGCGCGACGCTGACGCGAAGGAGCCAACCGACAAAATTTATTGCACAAATTTAGCTTCGCGACGCTACTACAAAATCAAGCGATCGCACTATTTATGGAGTGCTCGTGTATTTTAGTACTCCATCAATGTTTTCGATTCCATTGATGCTAGTACGAGTTGATACAAAATTACCATTGATCTTACGACATTGACTAGAAATTTCCGCTCCCGCAACAGAAGTACCCGTACAAGAGAGGTTAAAGTTAGCTGTTTTTTGAGGATCAACTACCTTGAGAGTACCATCAATATTTTCAATTCCTTTCAAAGTGATGGCAGTGCTGTTGGGTGATTGATCCCGTTTTCTGCAAATAGCTGATAATACATTGTCCTTAATAGAGATATCTGAGCAGGTCTGTTGATAACTACTTGGAGCTGCTACAGCAGTTAAGGGACTAGCAATCACTGCAACGCAAAAAACAAAGATCAAAGCTGCGATCGCATTAATCAATCTACCTAACTTCATTTTAAACACTCCTGATGTTTCAGAATTTTTACGTAGAGATTAAGGTTGATTTTTTCATCTCTATACTCTAAAGACGATCTCAGTTATCAATTTCGGAATTTTTCGAGTTAGAGGTAATTTTTCTCTAAATAAATCCCCTCCCTGCCCATTGGTGTCAACTTAAGGGAACTCCAAAAAATAAATTATTCCACATTCAAGTCGTTGACTGTTGACTGTTGACTGTTGACTGAAAACTCGTGAACCGTCAACGGTCAACAGTGAACAATAGCAATGGAATATTTTTTTATCTGGAAGTCCCTAACGTAAAAGCCATGTCTCGCAAGGAACTGAAGTTTGCCTCGTCAAGAGTCTTCGACTGGAATGCCTAATTAGAGGCTCCGCCTCAAGACTAGGGGCAGAGCCGCAATTGAAGTGCATTTCCAGTTGGAGACTGGAAACGAGATTTGAAAAGGGTTTTAGCTTAAGTTGACACCAATGCTCCCTGCTCCCTTGGCTCTAGACTCAAGTACAATTCTTCTGCACCATAGCTTGTAACCGTTTAACAGCCTCCTTAACTTCCCCACGAGCCGGATAAAACAACTGTTGACTCAAAGCACTGCGATAAGCTGCGATCGCCTCGAAAGTATCCCCCAACCCTTCCAACGCTCTCCCTTGCCAGTAATCAGCCGTAGCCAAGTTAAACGGCTTCAGTTGGTGACTTTGCACACAAGCCTCTTGACACCACCGCCGACTAACCCCATCATCCCCCAGTTCTCGATAACTTTCTCCCAGCCACACCGCAGCAGGTACAGATTGCAGATAACCCCCCGCTACTGGCAAAAACTGCCATCCTTTTTCTAAAGCCGCGATCGCTTCTTGATGTTTAAGCGCCAAAGCCAATACCCGCCCATGACGAAACCAAGCATCAGCTAATTGGGGTTGGAGTTCCATTCCCTTGGCAGAAACACTACACCCTCGTTCAATCTCTTGAAAGCTTTCTACCAGCACTCGCCCCACCGTCGCCCAAACACTCCACCGTTCAGGAAAACGCTCAAGCATCTCTTCTAGTAGGGGTTGTAATTTTTCTAGTCGCCCAGCAACGGGCAAAATCTTACACAACGCCCGATAGATTTCACAATCGTCAGAATATAAACGATATGCTTTGAGCATCATCTCAGCCGCCGCCTGATATTCCCCCGTATGGAACAAGCACTGTCCATAGTAATACCAACCGCTAGGATAATTGGGGTGTTGCTGTGCAAACTCTGCTAATACCCCCACACCTTGCGCCCAATCTCCCCGGTAAAGATGATAATACGCTAGCGATTTGTAAGCTTCAGCTGCATGAGGAGCCTGTCGCAGCACAGAACCAATCAGCTTTTTAGTCTGCTTTCCTTCTTCACCGGATACCAATTTCATTCCGCAACGCCGATCTAATTGTCGTTGGAGTACCCGGAAATCATCGGGGGCTAAAGCGATCGCTTTATTTAACTGCTCCCTAGCTGCTTGAAAGTCCCCCATTGTCATCAGTGCATCATAGCTGTGAATCAAGGCGACAATATCATCTGGGTTGAGTGACAAAACCTGTAAAAAGGCTTTTAAAGCCCCAATCGGATTTTCTCTTTCCTTCTGTACTTGTCCTAATGCCAGCCAGTGAACGATTTTGTCAGGTTCTAGTTCAGCCGCAGCATCAAAAGCGATGATTGCTTTTTCGGTGTCATTTTTACAGACAGCAATTAATCCGCCTATGTGGTGGTGAGTTCCTTGATTACAAGATAATGCTAAGGCACTTCCATATAGCTCTATAGCTTCTGGTTCTCGTTTCATCATCTGCAAGATTTTCCCCAGTTGCAGCCGCACATTGATTAATTGAGGCTGTAACTCAATTACTTGGCGATACTCTGCGATCGCCTCTAGCCAAATTCCCATTCCGTAGAGCAAATCAGCTAGTTCTAATCGTTTCTTCCATCCTTGGGGATATTTCTGGACGTACTTACTTAAGGTTTTTAGCTTCTGGTCTTGTCTACTTGGCTTTTCGTCTAACACCAAGTGAATACTCATGTCCACCCCAGAAGACTGGGAGAACTGTACCAAGTATGTGGCAAGGTTTCCAACCATATCACGCTTACTTTATAATTTATTTCTTCGATGATGCTGTGTGTTGTTATTGCCGCTTCCCAGTCAGATGTCATGGTTTCATGAGGTTGGGACTCTTCCACCATCGGAATTACCGATTTTAAGGATGGCGAGAGGGAATTTAGAAAAGTGTCATCTTCCCCCGCCAGATACTTGTTTAAATGCTTTTGCAGAATAGTTTGCGCCTGTTTAACCCGCTTGCGAATGTTGTCTTCAGAGAGGGACAGTTCCTTGGCAATGTCTCTGTAGGACTTCTCTTGGCAATAGTGGAGAATAAAAGGATCGCGCAGTCTGGGAGGTAAGGACTCAATTCTGTGGTTCAGATATGCCCTCAGTTCATGACGGAAAATTTCTGACTCAGCAGATTCAAGGCTGCAAGTGGCTGCTTCATGAGCGACACATTGAATGTCCTCAATGTTTTCCATCCTTTCGCGCTGGCGTTTTCGATGAATATCGATGCAGAGGTTATGGGTTATTCGGCTCAACCAAGCTTTGGGATTGGTAATTTTCCCGGCATACTTTGGCCATTCATTCCAGGCTTTGAGCATTGCCTGACTCAGTGCATCTTCGGCATCTATGGGATTACCACTCATCCACCGTAAGCTACGACTGTAAAAATAATCTTGATATTGTGCCCATAATTGCCAAAAGTCGCGATCGCTCCCAGATAAACCCTGCGATCGCATTTGCTTTGACCATAGGTGGTTCTCAGTTTCCAGCCCTGCTAAGGAAATAAAGGCTTTTTGACCCAAATGTGCCTGCATTTACTACTTCCAGTTGAAAAGCTCAAACTCCTTTATTTATTCACTTTCAACATGCACTTAAGTATCCGTATAATTACTGAATTATACATAAAACTTAGTTAATTTCTATGAATCGGCAATCATTTTTATTTCTAGCGAAAAGCGATCGCTCATCCAAAAATTTTTCTTTAACAGAGCGATCGTATTCACAAATTTCCTAATAATAAAACTCACCTCTGCCTTCATCTCAAAAGCTTCAGCGAGCATTCCTTAAACTTTTATATGGGTCGCCCGGGATTCGAACCCGGAACTAATCGGTTAAAAGCCGAGTACTCTACCGTTGAGTTAGCGACCCTTTCGCTGCATTTCGCAACTTTGCCATCATAGCATATACATCTATAGATTTGTAAAGGGGTTTAGAAAAAATTTGCCGTTAACCGCACAGATGCTGTGTAGCTGCTTCCTGGTGCTAACACAGTCAGGTTATCACCAGTATTGAGAGAGTTACGGGTGGCACTCCACGGTTCTAAACAGTAGAATTCTTTGCCTTTGACTGTCCAAAATACCAGGTAGGTAGAGAAATCATCATAATCCAAGGTGAGTTTTAACTTCCGGCTGCCATCTATGGCAGTGGCCGATTGACTCGTTAACTGTCCAAAGGCAAAATCAATTTCATCACGGCTAAAGTCAAAATTGCCGTCAAAAGAGTGAATTTCCTTAGTTTGATTGTCTTGATACTGCTTAGAGGGAATTTCAAGCTTTAGCTGAGTTTTATCACCACACAGAAAGTAGGGATGGAAACCAGCCGAAAAGGGCATTGGTGTAGATGACAAGTTTTTATACTGCTGGCGGACTTCTAGAGTATTACCTTGAAGTTCGTAGGTGAAAGCCAGCTGAAAATCAAAAGGATAAACTGCCTTAGTTTGCTCATTGCTATCAAGAACGACAGTGAGACTAGCTTTATCTCCAGTTTCTTGTTCTGTTGCTTTCCAGGGCAATTCACGGGCAAACCCGTGTTGTTTGAGTGTATATTGTTGCCCGTTGTGAGTGTAAGTATTATCTGGTAAATTGCCACAAATAGGAAACAAAATTGGATTCCCACCTCTAACACTCAACTCAGGATGAGTAAAGCGTTCAGTGTCCAGGTAGAAAATTTCTTGCCCTTGAATGCGCCAACGGGTGATGATCCCACCACGTTCTGGTACGACTTCCAACTGAGAACCTGCGGCTTCGTCAGAAAGAATGTACGTCTTGTACTGTTGCTGTTGAACTGCAATACTAAACACAAATTTTAGTCCTGGGTATAAGGATAGTTAGGAGTTAGGAGTTGTGAGTTAAGAGTTAAAAATTCCTAACTCTTTTTAGTCTTGGGTATAGGATAGTTAGGAGTTGTAAGTTAGAAGTTAACAATTCCTAACTCCTAACTCCTAACTCCTAACTCCTAACTCCTAACTCCTAACTTTGTTACTCGTCTTCTGCAAACACGAAACGATATAACTCGCTGGGGTCTGGTTCGGGGCTGCTTTCGGCGAACTTAACTGCTTCGTCGATTACATCCTGAATTTTACGATCAATTGCTTTGATTTCTCCCTCATCCGCCAGATTTTGCTCCAGCAAATAAGCTGCCAACTTCTTAATTGGGTCACGGGCGAACCAAAATTCTTTTTCCGCTTTGCTTCGCATTTCATCTGGGTCAGCCAAAGAGTGACCCCGGAAGCGGTAGGTAAGCGCCTCAATTAATGTTGGCCCTTCACCTGCGCGGGCACGGGCTACGGCTTCTTGGGCCACGGCTCGGACTGCTAATACATCCATGCCATCTACTTCCACGCCCACCATGTTAAATGCACTGGCTTTTTTATAAATCTCTGGCTGAGAAGTGGCTCGTTCGTGAGACATCCCAATAGCCCACTTATTATTTTCAACCACAAACAGAATTGGCAGTTTCCATAAGGCTGCCATATTCAGCGTCTCGAAAAACTGACCGTTGTTAGCTGCACCGTCGCCAAAAAAGCAAGCTGTCACTTGGTCAGCATTTTTATCTCCCAGCACTTCGCGGCGGTATTTGCTCGTGAAAGCCGCCCCAGCTGCTACAGGAATTCCCTCAGCCACAAAAGCATAGCCACCTAGCAAACGATGTTCAGCAGAAAACATGTGCATGGAACCACCGCGCCCTTTGCTGCAACCTGTGGCTTTGCCAAATAATTCTGCCATTACCTCTCTTGCTGGTACTCCCGCACTCAGAGCATGAACGTGGTCGCGGTAAGTACTACAAACGTAATCTTCACCCGGTCGCATTGACTGCACAACACCACTGCAAACGGCTTCTTGACCGTTGTACAAATGGACAAAACCAAACATTTTGCCTCTGTAGTACATTTCAGCGCACTTGTCTTCAAACAAGCGCCCTAGTACCATGTCCTCATACAACCGTAACCCTTCTTCCTTAGTAATATGCGTAGTAGCAGGATTAAATGTGGGTAAAGTACGCTCTTGAACCATTATTTTTGAGTATCCCTGTTGTACAAGTTAAAAGTTACGGTCTTAAATAAGTTGGTCTGATAACACCTCAGCTTTTAACAGGCTAGCGTTTGTAAGACTCAACAATCAAACTTTATTTATGCACCAAAAAAGGGTCTTAGGGAATAGCTGAATTTTTAATTTTTTGATTTTTAACTTTTCAGCCCATGTCCCATGAGGATTTGACTCCAACGGCAACATCTGCCGCTTTAGGTTTTTCTTCACTATTCCCCCTCATAGACTAGCAATCAAGATAGACTGCTTTCTGCATATCCATTAACAATTTAAAAAAAAGGAGGCAAAAATCTATCTGACTTTTCACGGGGTCTGGAAAACCTCACTTCTATTTCTCTCTCCTACAAGGAGAGAGACTTTGAATTTCCCCCCTTCCCGACACGGGAAGGGGCTGTTCTTGTTAGGTCTGTATTGCAGTAAACAAAGAAGGGCTATATATACCCAAATAGGTAATTGTAATTAAAGGTAAATTATGATATTATTTGCTTCTCTAGTTATCAGGGTCAACTCCCAATAGTGGTATTTTTGTTACCTCGTAGTGGGGAAAGTCCCAAAAAAATCAATCATCAATAGATTCTTGCAACCACAACAATTATGCCGTGATTAAAAGCGGTAGTTGTGGTTTGTGCTATCGAAGGCTGATAATAGTTGTGTTAAACAAAAATACTAAGAATTAAGATAAACAATTGAGGCTTTCTAGTCGAAAGCAAAAAATTAGTACTAGAATGTGACTCAAAATTTCGGGAAGGTACAAAACAAGTTGTTGCAATATACACTTGTAGAGTAAATTCTATACGGCATTGTTATGGCACGGTTTTACAGGCCTGGAACGCTCTAGGTGAATTATGTTGATCACGGTGCAGGGGAAGTAGGCTGTGCGAATTCCGCTAGATTACTACCGAATTTTAGGACTACCGTTGGCGGCAAGTGATGAACAATTGCGGCAGGCATACAGCGATCGCATTGTACAATTGCCTCGACGTGAGTATTCTCAGGCAGCAATTTCTTCTCGTAAACAACTCATAGAAGAAGCTTACGTGGTTTTATCAGATCCAAAACAACGCAGTACCTACGATCATCTCTATCTTGCCCACGCCTATGACCCTGATAACCTTGCTGCTGCCGCAGTAGCAAAGGAAAATCGTCCAGAAAGCACCAAAAGGGGTAGCGACACCCAAAGTCTCGGCATCGAAATTAGCCAAGACGAATTAGTTGGCGCTTTATTAATTTTGCAAGAGTTGGGCGAATACGAGCTTGTATTGAAACTAGGTCGTCCATACCTGATCAATAAAAATGGTGCTAAAAGTGTAATAAAAAGTAATAATTTAGCAGACGAAGAAATATACCAAAGCGCTGAACATCCAGATGTTGTTCTTACTGTTGCCCTGGCGTGTCTCGAATTAGGTCGTGAACAATGGCAGCAAGGTCACTACGAAAATGCCGCCATATCCCTAGAAACTGGTCAAGAACTGCTAGTACGTGAAGGGTTATTCGCCAGTGTCCAGGCAGAAATTCAGGCGGATCTTTACAAATTGCGACCATATCGAATTTTGGAGTTGTTGGCACTACCTCAAGAAAAGACTGCCGAACGACGCCAAGGCTTGGAATTATTGCAAAACCTCTTAGAAGATCGTGGTGGCATTGATGGCACGAACAATGATGAATCTGGTTTAAATATAGATGACTTTCTGCGATTTATCCAGCAGTTACGCAACCACCTAACAGTCGCAGAACAGCACAAGTTATTTGAAGCTCAAAGCAAACGTCCTTCTGCTGTTGCCACTTACTTGGCTGTTTATGCCTTGATAGCACGCGGATTTGCTCAACGGCAACCTGCTTTAATTCGGCAAGCAAGGCAAATGCTGATCCGTTTGGGCAAGCGCCAAGATGTACATTTAGAACAGTCGCTATGTGCATTACTCTTGGGACAAACTGAAGAAGCAACTCGTGTTTTAGAACTTAGTCAGGAGTACGAAGCTTTAGCTTTTATTCGGGAAAAATCTCAAGACTCTCCAGATTTGTTACCGGGGCTGTGTCTATATGCAGAACAGTGGTTGCAACACGAAGTATTTCCCCATTTTAGAGATTTAGCAAACCAGCAAGCTTTTCTAAAAGATTACTTTGCTAACCAACAGGTACAAGCTTATTTAGAAGCATTGCCAACTGATGCAGAAACAACTAATGAATGGGCTGTAATTAACCCCCAATATTTTCCTCAGCCCAAGACAAATAATCCTCCTTTCCACAACAATTCAACTAGGACTTCAACGCAATTTAATCACAGCAGAACACCTGACCCAGATTTGCCAAAAACATCAATAAAAGAAACGTCCGAATATCCAAACTTCTCACCACATATATCGAATTCATCTGGAAGTGTAAAATCAGACATTCCTGCTGCTGAACGGATGAGCAGAGGCACTAATCAGCATTTAAACGGTTCAGCTAAAAGTGCTGCACCCGCTCATAACCAAAAGCGTAGGCAAAGAAAACCCACTCCATCTGCTAGCCGAGAGCGTGTACCAGATAATCGTCCTCATTCTCGTCGTCCCCGGCGGCGGCGAACTTTTGCTAACACCATCGAAGGGAAAACACGGCTGGTATGGAGAGTGTTTATTTCTTTGGTGAGTCTATTAGTTCTCTGGGTGGTAGCCACAACAACTTTTGGATGGTTAAAAAATCTGTTTTTTCCTCCACCCTCTCTGCGTGGTATAGAGTTGTTTGTAGAGATGAATCAACCACCAGTATCTATTCCTGATCCAAATGATAAACCACAAGCAACAGATGGCCTTTTAACAAATGCAACGGCAGAGGAAGTTATTCGGACTTGGTTCTCGACCAAAGCCGCAGCTTTCGGGCCGAATCATGAAATTAATAATTTAGAGCAGATTTTAACTGGTTCAGCTTTGTCTCAATCGCGGCAGACTGGTGAACAGTATAAATTAGAAAACCAATATTACAAGTATGACCATAGTCTGAAGATAGAATCTGTAGAGAAAAGTGATTTATTTGCAGAGCGTGCCGTAGTGAAAGCTACGGTTAAGGAAGCAAAGCAGTTATATGAAAATGGTCAGTTTCAAAAATCTTATAACGAGGATTTGCGAGTTCAATATGATTTGATTCGAGAACAAGGTAAATGGCGCATCCAGAGTATATATGCTGTCAATCAGATAATTAGATAAGTTTGAATTTTTAGGCGATTTCTACGACAAACTCCCGTGCTGAATCGTTATCTTGGAAGGCTTTAACAATTAATTCAGTAATTTGGCAATTAAACAATATAACATTTTACTCCTGAGAAGATAACTCTTCATGAAGATTGTCTTGAAGACCTGAGTTCGACGTAAGAAAATGCCCAAAAGGCTTAGAGATAAAGCTTTTCGCTGAAAAATACACTCGATCTTTGTTCTCAACAAGGCTCCTATAATGATAATAAACATTCTATTCTCAACAAATACGTTTAATTCTCAATAATTGCTGTGAGAAAGCGCCTATATCAAATTTCTTATATCGAACTCAGGTTAAATAAAGTAAAATTTTTATCAAATATAATTTAAGCGTTCAGACTGACTACCTATTTAAAATCCTCATCTAGCATTTATAGATACTTTTGCAAAGCAGAGATTTTGTAAGCAGAATTATTTTCAGTGACACCCCAAACTGTGCATTTGAGTCAAGCAAGTGCGGCGGAAGTTTTGAATACTGGTTCGTTCACACAGATACACTTTGTAAGGGTGGTAAGCTAACTTAACAAAAATGCCAAATCTGAGGTTGAGATATTAAGTTATCAGCTTCAATCGGGGGCAACAACTTTGTTATCGTGATGATGGTTAATTGACCAACGGTGATCAACTGTCATAGAGGAAAACTCGCAAATTTCTTCTAGGCGTTTTTGCTGCACGGCAGCTTTACGCAGAGTAATAATGAGTTGATTTACCTGATGCCGTAAATCTGGATTATCATTTACAGCTAACATGGTTTGTCTTTCTAAAAGTTGAAGTATAAGTTCGTAGTGAATAGGAGATGGTAGAGGAATTTGCTCCATGAAGTTAAACTTTGATTTCATATTTGAGATTTTGTATTAGTCATTTGTCTTTTGTAAATAAATTGTTACATAATAAATAACTACTCGCTTATGGCTTTGATTTGATTAGCAATGAAGATTTGGCAAAGATATGATGATAAGCTGATATCCGTCTAAATTATATAAACATTCTTTATAATCGTTAATGGTTGACGGTTGACGGTTGACGGTTGACGGTTATCGGTCATCAGTCAACCGTCAACAGTCATCAGGTAAATGTACAATATTATTTGCGTAACAGCTTATTTGATGGCAATGTGCTGCGTGTTCACGCATAGTGTACCCAATTTAGCAACTATTATATGCAGTTAGTTGCCGTATGCTAAGAGGCGTAGGGGAGGTGTATTATTTCAGAAATTCCTCGGCAATATATGAGCGATCGCAGCGCCGGGATCTGGTTGTTTTACCAAAGATTCTCCAATTAATACGGCGGATGCACCTGCTGTCAGCACCAAACTCAAATCATCTGGGTTGTGTAGTCCTGACTCGCTGACAACAAGGATGTTTTTCTCCTGCAATTGGCTACCCCTTGCGGCTAAAAGTTGGCAAGTAGTTTGCAAGTCAACAGAGAAATCTTCCAAATTGCGATTATTGATTCCGACTAAGGAGACGCCATCTAAGGCTAACACACGGTCAAGTTCCGCCAAACTATGGACTTCAACCAAGGTTGCCATTTTTAGGTTGTTAGCAATTTTAAGGAAGTATTTCAAATCTTGATCGCTCAAAATAGCCGCAATCAACAAAATCGCATCTGCACCCTGAACCCGCGCTAAGTATATCTGATAAGCATAAACGACAAACTCTTTGCACAGTAGGGGCAAATCTACGGCAGCCCGAACCTTGGCTAAGTTGTCAAAACTACCTTGAAAGAACTTCACATCTGTTAGCACAGAAAGACAACTAGCGCCACCTTGCTGATAAGAAAGGGCGATCGCTACTGGGTCAAAATCTTCTCGTAAAATACCTTTGCTAGGTGAAGCTTTTTTAACTTCGGCAATCAATGCTGGCTTAGTCTTACCTTGGCGCAAGGCGGCGACAAAATCACGGGTTGGCGGCGCAGTCAGTACCCGCTTCCGTAATTCTTGCAAAGGAACTTTTTCCCGCATTTGGTCATATTCTACTTCTTTCTGCCAGACAATTTCTTCCAAGATGTTGTTTGGCGCCGCATCAGGCACGACAGCCTGATAACGTAATATCGATACATCAATAGCTGGGTTAGGTGAACGGCGACGGATTTGCATAATTAGTTAGGAGTTAGGAGTTGGGAGTTAGGAGTTAGGAGTTGGGAGTTAGGAGTTAGGAGAGACGCGATTAATCGCGTCTGTACAGGAGTATTGAGTAGAGACGCGATGAATCGCGTCTGTACAGGAGTTAGAGATTATTAATTCCTCACTCCTAACTTTTCACTTCTAACTTTTAGATGGCTCGTTTATAAGCTTCGTCTAGCACTTCCGAAAGTGTCGGGTGGGCGTGAACTAGATGTGCGAGACTTTGGACAGATTGACGGTTTGCGATCGCAGCTGAGGCTTCATGAATTAAGTCTGAGGCGTGCAGTCCAAAAATGTGGACGCCCAAGACTTCTCCGGTGTCTTTGCGATATATCACCTTGGCAATCCCATCGGCTTCATTTTCTGCCAAGGCTTTGGAATTTCCTTTGAAGTAACTCCGACTGGTGGCGATTTCAAACCCTTCGGTTTGTCCTAACTCCTTAGCTGCGGTTTCTGTTAAGCCCACATAGCTAACTTCTGGGTGGGTAAACGCCGCCGCCGGGATGCTGCGATAGTCTACTATTCTTTCCCTCCCAACTATATTTTCTACGGCGATAATGCCTTGAGCAGAAGCCGCATGTGCCAACATCATCTTCCCATTAGCGTCGCCAATTGCCCACAAATGCGGCACGACTTCACCAGATGATAGTACTGCCATGCGATCGTCAACTGGGATAAAATTCCGCCGATCCAGTTCCACTCCCACAGATTCTAAACCAAGATTTTTGGTCGCTGGGATGCGTCCTGTAGCCACCAAGCAAGCATCTACTTCGATGACATCTACATCTTCTTTGGTTTTGAAATCTGCTAACTCAATCACCACTGGTGAACCTGGAATGACTTTTTTAGCGTATATTCCCACTTTGGTTTCAATATCGCGGGGAGTAATTAGCACCCGTTCGGCAAGTTTGGCAATATCTCGGTCAAATCCTGGCATTAACTGATCTAGGGCTTCAATCAAGGTGATTTCGCAACCCAAAGCTGAGTAAATATCAGAAAATTCTAAGCCGATGTAACCACTGCCAATAATTGCCACCCAGTCTGGTAGCGACTCCAACTTAACGCCTTGATCGCTGGTAAAGACAGTTTTGCCGTCTACTTCAATCCCTGGAGGCACAAAAGGAATTGAACCAGGGGAAAGGATGATGTCTTTGGCTGTGATGGTTTTTTCACCGCCGTCTCCGGTAACAGAGACTTTTTGCGCCCCAGCGATTTTTCCCCAGCCGTTGATAATATCGACTTTTAGACGTTTGAGGCTATTGGTTAAGTCGCCTTGAATTTTTGAGACGAGATTGTTAGCATGATTAGCGATCGCTTCACGATCAAATTCCACGCTACCAATTTGAATTCCCAGTGACTTCAGGTGGTGGGCATTGCGTAACTCCCGCACACGTCCAGATGCTGCTAGTAGCGCCTTAGAAGGAATACAGCCCCGATTAACACAGGTTCCTCCCATATCAGCAGCTTCAATAATCGCTGTTTTTAGACCGCAATTTACGGCGTGTAAGGCTGCGCCATGTCCGCCTACACCAGCGCCGATAATTACTAAATCGTAATCAAATCCTTGACTCACGTTAGTTTCCCTGTGTGCTTCGCCTATTTATTCTCAACTTGACCGACAATCAGTGCAACCCCTTTAACAGTTATCAGTTTTATCGCTTCACTCTAAATCCCTCACAATACACCATCAGAACTGTTTACTAATTTCAGGTTCGGGTGTTGCTTCAAATTATGATTCACTTGCTTTTAACGAAAATATGGATGTTTTCAGTAATTATAGTCAAATCTATATACTTATTTTTTTGATACTACAAAACTCTACAAGCGTTATCGATACTCCAAACTCCAAACTCCAAACTCCAAACTCCAAACTCCTAACCCCTAACCCCTAACCCCTAACTCCCAACTCCAAACTCCAAACTCCAAACTCCTAACCCCTAACCCCTAACCCCTAACTCCTAACCCCTAACTCCTAACCCCTAACTCCTAACCCCTAACTCCTAACTCCTAACTCCTAACTCCTAACTCCTAACTCAGCCCTGTTTTGCCCAATGCCGATAACTTTGAATTTCTTTACAGCGCGTTAGCCTAACACTAAGCTGGATTTAGGATTCATCCAGAAGATTTACGCAGGCGATCGCTCGATGTCTATTCCCCAAATTACTGAATTTACTATCCGCCGTCATGCTAACGCTAAATCTTTCCAACGCGGCGAGGCATACTATGAGGCTGGTGCTGTCAATGCTATTATCCAACGCGGTCATATCCTTCAGGCAGATGTTATAGGCACTGAAACTAAACCTTATCATGTCAACCTGAGTTTCGATAGCAGTGGGTTAACCTCAGCAAACTGCACCTGTGCTTACAACTTTGACGGGTGGTGCAAACACATTGTAGCGACGATGCTTGTTTGTGCGCGTAATCCAGAAAACATTGAGCAGCGCCCTACCCTAGAACAACTACTTAATCGCCTGGATTATATCCAAACTCAAAGATTGCTGCAAGACTTGGTAACAGAACATCCACAACTAATTGAGGCGATTGACCGGCATGTAAGTTGGATGACGAATCCTACTGACAAGCAAACAACCACAAAACCCTTGCTCCACATTACTATTGATCCGGCTCCCTTTCGGCGGCAAGTACGGCAGATTCTCAAAGATACCGTCCGCTACTTTGAGGAGGGGTGTGAAGAAGATCCAATTGGTGAAGAATTGCTAAGTGTAGTGGAAACTGCGGTAGATTTTAGCGAACGGGGAGAGGGTGAGAATGCGATCGCTATTTTAGAAGCGATTACCTCTACCTGTGTGGAAAATTGGGATGATGTTGCAGAATACGGTGCTGAAAATGATCAACTTGTCGGGGAATTAAATCATGCTTGGTGTGAAGCAATTCTCAGTGCTGAACTCACCCCAGAAGAAAAAGTTGATATTCAAATAAATTTAGAAGCTTGGCAAGATGAGTGGAATGTTGATTTTGGCATGATTATGGAGGCTTTACGCCAAGGTTGGGATTATCCCCCACTGGTGCAAGTTCTCCAAGGTAATATTACCGAAAGGGGAGCTTGGGAAGAAGACGTGCCAGATTACGCGGATGATTTGGCACTAATTCGGCTAAAAATCCTCGAACGTCAGGAACGTTACCAAGAATACTTATATTTAGCAGAAGCAGAAGGGCAAACCCAGCATTATCTGACAATGCTAGGGCGTTTAGGCAGGGTAGAAGAAGCAATTGATGCTGCTCAAACCCAGATGAACTCAATGGAAGAGGCTTTTGCCCTAGCGAAAACACTAAGCATTCAAGGGGCATTACAGCAAGCACTAAATATAGCCCAGAGTGGATTAAATTTACCAGGTAATTGTCAGTATGAATTGGGGATTTGGACAAGTGATTTGGCTATTGAGTTGGGTGATAGTGAAGCTGCTTTATTAGCAATCAAGGCGGCTTTTCAAGTTAAGCCCTCCTTTTTTGACTACCAAAAGATGGCAGAATTGGCTGGAGAAAATTGGGAAAGTGTCAAAACAGACCTGCTGAGAATTATTCGTACTGATAGTGGTGGGGGAACAGAATCAGCCAAGGTGGATATATTCTTGCATGAGGGGCTAATTGATGATGCAATTGCGATCGCTAGTGAACTCAGTTCTTATAATTCAGAATTGATTCACCGAGTCATGGATGCTGCTATCCCTCACAATCCTAATTGGGTGATTGCGAATGCTCGTCGCCGTGCCGAAAAGATTATGGATGCAGGTAAAGCCGAATACTACTACTACGCAGTTGAATGGTTGAAAAAGGCACGTAACGCCTACTTGGAATCTGGAAAGAAAGGAGACTGGTTAAGCTATCGTCAAAACTTGATGCAAACCCACGCCCGTAAACGTAAATTGATGGGAATGTTTCAGCAAAGGGATATGCAGTAACCCCAAACCATAATAAAACGCAAGTTTGCCTACTTTTAACAAGGGGATTTTGCCCCAAGTCTTGTTAGTTGAGATAGTAAGGGACTTCCAAGTAAAAAAATATTCCATTGCTATTGTTCACTGTTGGCCGTTGACGGTTCACGAGTTTTCAGTCAACAGTCAACACTCAACACTCAACACTCAACACTCAACAGTCAACAGTTTGCTTATGCAGATCAAACACCATCAATGTTTTAAGTCTGCAATAACCAGTTGATTTAGCTTTTAAATTGAGATTTGCCCAAAATATCAACTTTAGTGACAAAAGATGAAGTAAGATTCACTTCTGAAACACTCCCTGAATAATCCCATAATTTCTAACAAAAAATAATCCGGTGCGATGATTGATAAATATCCTCAAAATCTTATAGTGTCCTGCTTACCACTGAGTATGCTTCTATTACTTGGTAGCATAACTTCTAGTCCCCTGAAAGCTCAGGCTGTTGATACCACACAATTACCAACTAGTAATTTCATCCTGTCACAACAACAACTCCCACCGCCACAGGATGTCCAACCACCCTCACCTTCGCCAGTTCCCTCACCTGAAACACCACAACCACTCCCCCCGCCAGCAGAACTATTTCCACCCTCTGCCCCAAATCCTACACCAGAGGAACCACTCCCTGGCAACTTTCCTCAAACTATTGTTGTTGAACGCTTTGAAGTTGTTGGTAGCACAGTCTTCAGTCCCGAAGAGTTAGCCCTCGCGACTGCTGAATTTACTAAACGACCGATCTCACTGACCCAAGTGTATCAAGCACGTTCTAAAATTACTGATTTATATGTCCAAAATGGTTACATTACTTCTGGTGCTTATATTCCGCCCCAAACAATCCAATCCGGTGTTGTAAAAATTCAGGTCGTCGAAGGTAAATTAGAAGATATCCAGGTAACTGGAACTCGGCGGTTGAATCCGAATTATGTCCGCAGCAGACTAGCAATAGCTACATCAGCGCCTCTGAATCGGCAGCGTCTACTAGAGGCACTGCAAGTCTTGCAACTTAATCCTTTGATTCAAAACGTCTCTGCTGAACTCTCAGCAGGATCACGGAGTGGTACAAGTCTGTTGGAAGTCAATATCAGCGAGGCAAAAACCTTTAGTAGCCCAATAGTTCTTGATAATGGGCGATCGCCTAGTGTTGGCAGTTTCCGCCGGGGATTACGATTGAATGAAGCCAACTTACTCGGATTTGGAGATAATCTGAGTTTAGGATACACCAATACTGATGGCAGCAACTCCTTTGACGCTAGTTACACATTGCCTCTCAATCCCCGCAACGGGACACTTACCTTGAATTATGGAACTACGTCGAGTAATGTCATTGAACCTGCTTTCAAATTTTTAGATATCGAATCGGCATCTCGCTATTACGAATTGACATTTCGTCAGCCTATAGTCCAAACTCCTACACAAGAATTCGCTCTTGGGTTAACAGCTTCTCGACGCGAAAGTGATATCTCGTGGATACTACAAAAAGAGAGCCAAGGAGGGTTTCCTCCCTCTCTACTTTCGCCTGGTGCTGATGAACAGGGACGCACCAGGGTATCTGCCTTGCGATTTTTTCAAGAATGGACGAATCGTAACAGTCGTGAAGTCATCGCCCTACGCTCTCAATTCAGTTTGGGTATAGATGTGCTGAATGCCACGGTTAATCAAAATCTTCCCGATAGCCGTTTTTTTGCTTGGCAAGGGCAAGCGCAGTGGGTACGCCTTTTAGCTCCTGAAACTTTACTTTTATTTCGTTTAAATACGCAACTAGCATCCAGAACACTCTTACCTATAGAGCAAATTGGCTTAGGTGGACAGGATAGCATTCGGGGTTACCGTCAAGATTACCTGCTAACGGATAATGGCACTTTTGTTTCTGCGGAAGTTCAAGTACCGATTCTGCGCTTACCCCAGATAGATAGTAGGTTACAGGTTGTCCCGTTTGTGGATTTTGGTATTGGCTGGAATAGTTCTGGTAGAGAGAACCCTGACCCTAATACTTTAGCTGCTGTTGGTCTGGGGTTGCGTTGGTCACAAGGCGATCGCTTCACCGTTCGTCTTGACTGGGGCATTCCTTTAGTATCTGTTGACTCGAATGATAGAACATTACAAGAAAACGGACTATATTTTAGTTTATTATATAATCCTTTTTGAAATTTAGGGTTCATTCTCCTTCCCTTTAAAAAATAAAAATCAGACCCTTATTCAATTCAGAGTTCCCCACCACTCAGAATGAAAATCCGCGAATATACCATGTGTTCTATTCAGTGTTTGATTTTATTCTGGGTATCCTAAGAAAGACAAGGTTAGATGATATGGACAAAGGGGGAAAGTTTATAACTTATGTATGAGTAGAGAAAACAGCTAGAACTTCTACCGCAAAACTGATTGAATAATTAGCCATCTGCTCCTTTGGAGAAACCAAAAAGAGCCTTTGGGTTGAGCAGTTCTTCATGGGGAAACCCCCAAAACCACACTGCTTCATCGCGCCCGCTCCCATGAAACTAACTTTTCACGTTATTTGGAAAAGCTAACCATTGACCTAACCCCCTAACCCCCGACCCTTGTAGCGTTGGGGGAAAATTCAAAGTCTCTCTCTTTAAAGGAAGAGAGAAATAGGGGACTTCCAAGTAAAAAAATATTCCATTGCTATTGTTCACTGTTGACCGTTGACGGTTCACGAGTTTTCAGTCAACAGCCAACAGTCAACAGTCAACGACTTGAATGTGGAATAATTTATTTTTTGGAGTTCCCTAGAAAAGAGGTTTTCCAGATACCGCTGAATTGTCAGTCCCATTAAAAAGGGAGACTTAATTCCCTGCTTTTTAAGGAGGTTAGCGAGGATAAAGCCTTAACCCAAAGGTTTTGGAACTTGTGGGAGTAGGGTTTTTCAGACTAAGACATAAAAATATGAAAATTTGAGGAACAGCCATGCTAGGAAACGAGCGGGAAAAAATACGCCATCTGCTGGTCATCCAAGACCTCCAAGGCCGGCGAACTGTCCCCTTGCGAGAGACTACTTATTCTCTGGGGCGGCATCCCGCAAACACTATTATCTTGTCTTCACGGTCAGTATCAATGCAACATGCAATTTTATTGCGAGTAACTGTTCCAGAGACTGACCAATACGGCTTTCAGATTATTGATGGTAACTATAAGGGGAAAGGGAGTACTAATGGCTTATTTGTCAATGGCGCTAAATGCTTTTCCCATAATCTCAGAAATGGAGATGTCATTGCTTTTGGCAGTAATCAAGCTCAAGCTAAATATTATGCTATTTCCAACATTTCAGAAAAAGCATTTTCTGAATCTTTTGATGTTGAAGACTTATCTGGTTTCTTATCAGAGCAAGGCAGTCCTGCCAATCCTTTTCAAACCTTAGCTATCGATCCCAGCTTTGAACTAGCTAGTGAGTCTGCCCTCGCTCGCCTAGCATCCTTCCCTGAACTCATCCCCAATCCAATTATTGAAATGGATTTCGAGGGAACAGTTACTTATCTCAATCCAGCCGCAGCTCTCAAGTTTCCCAACCTTAGGGAAGTTGGAACAAAACACCCGATTTTAACGGGACTCCTGAGCGCAGTTAAGAATCTAGAAAAAAATTCTTTTGTCCGGGAGGTGGAAGTAGGTACAGAAGTTTTTGAACAATCCGTTCTCTACCTTCCTGAAAGTGATTTAATTAGAACTTTTATTACAAGGGATATTACAGAGCAAAAACAAGCCACAGCCGAACTACGTCAGCGCGATCGCTTGCTACAGGCAGTTGCAGAAGCTGCCAATTATTTGCTGGGGGAAATGAATTACGAAACTGGTATTGAGCGAGCTTTAGCTGTAGTGGGTGAAGCTGCCAAAGCCGATCGGGCCTATCTCTTTCAGAACCATCCCCATCCTGCTACAGGAGAAATAGTAGTCAGCCTGCGGTTTGAATGGACACATCCTTCTATTGAATCTACTTACGAATATTGGCAGAATCAGCCTTATCAAGCTTCTGGATTAGCTCGTTGGTACATTGTTCTCTCTAGCGGCAAGTCGATTAGCGGAGTGACCCAAGAATTTCCTGCCGTCGAACAAGAATTCATGATTAGAGATGGCATTCAATCCCTTATTTTGGTACCTCTTTGCTTGGAGAATGAGTTGTGGGGGTACCTTGGCTTGGCAGACTGCACCTTTGAGCGTCATTGGTCAAAGCACGAAGAATCTACCCTTTTGACGATGGCCGCCAGTATTATTGGGGCGCGGCAACGTCAGCAAGTAGAAGAAAAGATTCGCTATCAAGCTCTACATGACATGCTGACAGGGTTGCCCAATCGCCTACTATTTAATGAACTGCTTAATAAAACTCTCCCCAACGCCACTCGCAATGGTGAAAGTTTAGCTGTGATCTTCCTCGACCTAGATCGCTTCAAGGTGATTAATGACACTCTGGGGCACACTCTGGGAGATCAATTGTTACAAAGCGTCGCTCAAAGATTACAACACTTACTCAGAGGTGGAGACACTATAGCCCGTTGGGGAGGTGATGAGTTCACTATCCTACTCCCGCGAGTGAATGATATTGAAGAGGTAACACTGGTAGCGCATAAAATCTTACAAGCATTGGAGGATGCTTTCTATCTCCAAGGGCATGAACTTTATGTGACTGCTAGCCTGGGTATTGCGTTGTTTGATAACAACAGTCCTGACGCCGAAACACTAATCCAGCACGCAGATGCCGCTTTGTACTACGCCAAAGACAAAGGACGAAATAACTACCAATTCTACAGTGTTTCCCTAAGTGCGAAAAATCCTGAACTCCTGACTTTAGAAAAGAGCTTGCGCTATGCCCTAGAACGCAATGAATTTACGCTGTATTATCAGCCTCGTGTAAACATTGCCACAGAAGAAATTACTGGTATGGAGGCTCTATTGCGTTGGCAGCAACCAGAGATGGGATTGGTCGCACCCAGTGTTTTCATTCCCCTGGCCGAAGAAAGTGGATTAATTGTCCCCATCGGCGAATGGGTGCTGCGGACAGCCTGTATTCAAAATAAAATCTGGCAAGATGCAGGATTGCCACCCATAACGATCGCTGTCAATCTTTCTCTTAAGCAGTTCCGCCAACCCAAATTGATGGAGACTATAGCTACAGTTTTGCAAGAAACGGGTCTGGAGCCGCAGTTTTTAGAATTAGAAATTATGGAAACCACAGCCATTGAAGATTTAGATTTTACCAGAGCGGTGTTAGAGGAGCTACAGCAGATGGGTGTTTGCATCTCCATTGATGACTTTGGTACTGGTCATTCCTCGCTCTCGCGTCTACAGCTTTTGCCACTCCACAATCTGAAAATAGATAAATCTTTTATTCAATATTTGACGCAGGATGCTAAAGTAGCTCATATTATTCAGGCGATAGTTACCTTGGGACACAGCTTGGGATTGAAGTTGATAGCCGAAGGCGTAGAAAATGAAGAGGAACTGGAGTTCTTGAAATCTATTAATTGTGAGGATGTACAGGGCTATTATTTCTACCGGCCACTTTCTGCCCAGAAAGCAACAGAAATCCTCGAAAGTAAACGACCAACGCTTTAGTACCCCAAGGCGGAAGCGGGGTTGTAGAGACGCGAAATTGTACTTCGTCCCGCTACGCTAACGTGTCTCTACAGGGTTTTGGTAACAAACTAATCAATCAGAACTTATGAGACAGAGCACTAGTACAGCATGGCGGAAATAAACCCACCATTACAAACCCTGAAAAAATCAACCTTTGCAGTCTTTGAAAATGGTAGGCGTATTTACGCCGACTTGTACTAGTAGTCTGTCCCAAAAGTTTTGAGAGGTTGTAGAGACGCGAAATTTCGCGTCTTTACAGGGTTTTGGTAACAAACTAATCAATCAGAATTAATGAGACAGAGCACTAGTAGTCTGTCCCAAAAGTTTTGAGAGGTTAGTGATGTTCAGATCCCCGACTTCTTTAAGAAGTCGGGGATCTAGCAGCCCCTCAAAATCAATGGGACAGACCACTAGTAACCTACGCAGTATTGAGAGAGACGCGATAAATCGCCGTCTCTACTCTTAATCTATCCATCAATTATTTATTGACAGACCACTAGTAAAGAAGAAAAACTGTTTGTACCAGTGACGATACAATAGCATTGATTGTCTTGCTGCCAAACTTGTTCGTTCTATGCTGCCAGTCATTTATTCCGACGAATTTTTAGATCACAAGACTGGAAAATACCATCCTGAAAAACCAGAACGTTTAAGTGCGATCGCCACTGCCCTAAAAGCAGCTACATTTGCAGATAAAATTGACTGGCGATCGCCCACACCAACATCAGAACAGTCATCGCTGATGCCTGTGTTAGTTAAAGCCCATAGCCCAGCCTACATCAAAAAACTTTGGCAAATCGCTTCTAGTGGCGGCGGCCCTTTGGATGGAGATACGCCAGTTTCGCCGCGTAGTTATGATGTGGCATTGTTGGCAGTCAGTGCATGGTTGGATGGTGTTGAGGCTGTATTAAAGTCGGCTAATCCAGCTTTTGTACTAGCACGTCCCCCAGGACATCATGCAGAAAGTGATGCGGGGATGGGCTTTTGCCTATTTTCTAATGCAGCGATTCGCAGCTTTATTTGCCCTCGAACAACCCGGAATTAACCGCGTCGCCATCCTCGATTGGGATGTACATCACGGTAATGGTACTCAGGCGATCGTCGAAACCCAAGCACGCATCGCCTACTGTTCCCTACATCAGTATCCCTGCTATCCTGGTACTGGAAGATCGACAGAACGCGGCTTTCATAATAATGTATTAAATTTACCTGTACCCCCTGGTAGTGATATTGCAGTATATCAGCCACTATTTGAAAAACAGGTCGTACCCTTTTTAGCTAACTTTCAGGCGGATTTGCTGATTGTGAGTGCTGGTTATGATGGCAATGCCGCAGATCCTTTGGCAAGTATCAATTTGCAGCCAGAAGACTACGCTTTATTTACTGATTATTGTCTAGGGATAACTCGTAAAATTCTGTTTGGCTTAGAAGGTGGTTACGACTTTGACTCTCTTTCTCAATCAGTTGTAGAGACAATTGGACATTGTTTAATTTAGGTAATTTCTTTTTTTTAGGTAAAACCTCGGAATTCGTAATTGGGTGACTTTCGTATATGCACTGAGATCATAAAAATCCTATTGATTTGTAGCTCAGATTCCCGATTTCTCTAAGAAACCGGGGATCTTCTTGTATGTTTCCTTTGGATTTCACAACATAGTTTGCAAAAATAGGCAATTTCTGCATACTTATTGTCATAGTTATTTGTGAGTTAGTTGACTAATTTAACAACTATATTTACGTAAATTTAAGGTGACACAACTTTTGCTCTCAACTCAACCTAAGTAATTTCTTTTACCAAGGCTTTCTAAAATTCATCAAATCTTCAGAAATAAAAAGTTTGAATGTTGTTCTGAAACAGCTAAAGTTTTGTTAAGATGCAATTGCTAGCAGTTTCTCGGCGAAATTCACCTATCGGTGTGTGGAGAAATAAAAAGTACTAGCAGCACAAATTCAAAAAGGTGAAGCAATGACCACCTACATTTTTTTCGATGAAGCCTTACGGATGCTAACCAACGCCTATTTAATGTCAGTAGTACTGTTACTCGCAGCTTCTGGTATAGGTTTGGCGGTAATTGAAACAATAGAAAAGGCAGGAGAACGCTAAGTTTATAAATGGCAGTGTAGTTATTGCCAAAAACCATTGGGTGCGAGTGTTCGCCATGAACAAATCTTGGGAATACTAAAGCATGAAAGTCTCATAACGTTGCAGTTTTACCTGTAAATATACCAAACACACAGGTAACTGTAGCGCTATTGAGACTCTAACCAAGGAGTTACTACAATGGGTCTATTCGACGCTGTATTGGGCACAGAAAGCCAAAGCCAAGCAGCACTCAATCCAGCAGAGGCTTTTGCTGTCATTGTTTTGGTGGCAACAGCATCAGACGGTTATCTTTCTGTCGAGCAAACAAATTCTATCACTTTTGTGCTGTCTCGGATGAAACTTTTTAAAAGTTATCCCCATGAGATGATGAACAAGCTGTTTGAGAAAATCTTGGGTATTCTCCAAGGGGATGGCTTTAATACTTTATTTAATGCAGCCAAAGATTCTCTATCTCCAGATTTGCGCGAAGCAGCCTTTGCAGTAGCCAGCGATCTAGTTCTAGCTGAAGGTATCGTAGTTGAAGAAGAAAAAAACTTCTTAAATGATTTATATCAAGCTTTAGGTGTTTCTAGAGAGATAGCAATACAGATTGTGCAAGTAATCTTAATTAAAAACCGAGGATAAGACGATAAAAATATAAATATGCTTATAAACAAAGCGTGCCAAAGAAGCTTAACTTTTTTGGCACTATTTTTGCTGTTATTGTAACCAGAGAGGCAGTCTTGCTGGGGAGAGAAAGAAAAATATCATCTAAATAAATTGGCTAATTTATTTTTTGGAAGTCCTGTAAATAAATTTATCATAAATTAAAGGGTTTAAGACCCCAACCATTACATGTAGCACCCATTTCAGTCGGGGTTTAAATCCCCCGAAGTTGCCACAACGCGGGGAACTATCGCTTGGCACTTCTCAACTCTTGGAGACGCTAGGCGTTCGTCTGAAATGTCTAAAATGTTTGAATTTTGAATTTTGAATTTTGAATTGTTAACACTTATAGCGGTTCCCATTCAAATGAGGTACAAAATTATATCGCAAGGTGTAGGGGCACGGCACTGCCCATACGTGTCAACTTAAGCTAAAAATCGCTTATCTGTTGGCGAACTCACCCGCCTGGGAATAAATTCCTTTGGCTTTTAGCTAAAGTCTACTGAAGTAGACTAAAGATTTTTGGCTATATTTAGTCATCTCTAAGATGACTTTAGCTATTAGCAATCAATTTATTGCAGGGCGGGAAAGCAACGCAAAACCAAGGCTTTAGGGGTGGGGGGTTTAACAAGAGAAATTGACCAACAGTCTCATTCTATTCGCCTAATACTTTTCAAACAACCTCTTCGGCTTAGATTCGCGCCTTTTTCAAGAATTGTAAATCTTGTTGTTTAATGCAGTATCATGTCATAATTCGATTTTATAATTTTGAACTTTAAATTGTAAATTAATTATGCGTTACTCTGCCACGCTAACCGAACTGGTTGAAGTTCTTTTGGCCAGTTCTGTAAACTTATCTGAAACTGCTTTAACACAAGTAAGTTACGCTATACAAACAGATAGCCGTACCCTGAAGCCGGGTGAAGTATTTCTAGCTTTACGAGGCGATAAGTTTGATGGACATGAATTTGTGCAAACTGCGATCGCAAAGGGTGCAATAGCTGCAATTGTGGATTTTGAATACGAAAATCCGGGACTTCCTGTATTACAAGTAAAAGACACCCTCAAAGCATATCAAAAAATTGGCAGATGGTGGCGCGATCGCTTTAACATTCCTGTAATTGGTGTCACAGGTTCCGTAGGGAAAACTACAACTAAAGAATTAATTGCCGCAGTTTTAGGAACAAAGGGACGAGTTAACAAAACTTATGGAAATTACAATAACGAAATCGGAGTCCCGAAAACTCTCCTAGAACTTGGAAAAGAAGATGACTACGCCGTGATTGAAATGGCGATGCGGGGTAGGGGACAAATTGCCGAACTCACACAAATAGCGCGTCCAACAATTGGAGTGATTACCAATGTGGGGACGGCACATATTGAGTTACTGGGTTCGGAAGAAGCGATCGCTGAGGCAAAATGTGAGTTGTTAGTCGAAATGTCTGCTGATAGTGTGGCAATTCTTAACCAAGACAATGCTTTATTAATGACCACGGCAGCAAAATTTTGGCACGGAGAAGTTTTAACTTACGGCTTTTCTGGTGGGGATATCCAAGGGCAATTAATTGATAACGACACTGTAGAAGTTGCTGGAATCCAACTACCTCTACCTTTACCAGGTCGTCACAATGCAACAAATTTCTTGGCAGCTTTAGCGGTGGCAAAGGTGTTGGGGATCGATTGGGCATCCCTGAAAGCAGGTGTGATGGTGGATATGCCCGCAGGGCGATCGCAACGATTTACCTTACCTAACGATGTGGTAATCTTAGATGAAACTTATAATGCTGCACCAGAAGCTATGATTGCAGCCTTGCAATTATTGGCAGAGACACCCGGAAAGCGGAAGATTGCTGTGTTGGGTGCAATGAAAGAATTGGGAGAGCGATCGCAGCAGTTGCACCAGCAAGTGGGAGAAACAGTGAAAAAGTTGAATTTAGACGGCTTGTTGGTTTTGGTAGATGGACAAGATGCCGAAGCGATCGCTATTAGTGCTGAAGGTATCCCATCGGAGTGCTTTGCAACTCATGCCGATTTGGTGGCTAGGTTGAAGACATTTGTGCAAACAGGCGATCGTTTATTGTTCAAAGCCGCCCATTCCGTGGGACTAGATAAAGTTGTGAATCAGTTACATGCAGAATTGACAAACATTAAGTGAACCGCGAGTTTTCATTCAGGGTAAGAGCATCTCAATCCGTTTGTCATAACTGACATTAATCCCCTGGAAATTACTATCGGGACTTAAACAAAATAAAAGGTAAAAACAGAGTATAATACTTTCCTAGTATAGCTTTCACGTCGAAGTAACACCCAATGAAAGAGACAACCTCCGCAGCCATGCCCCCGTGATTTGAAAAATGGTGTCAACGGTTTGATGAAGCGTTTACTCATAAAGCTCAAAAAAGAGGGTTTAGGCATTATTTAAAAGGATTATTGGGGGGAAGCGAGAGAAAAAACCTGTCTCAGATGGCTTCTAAGGTAATTTTACTGATGGGGTAGGCAGACAATACATAGGAGAAATAGGCAAAACAGATAATGGGATTGTAGTAGTAACAACTCATTTATATGATGGACGTAAAAGCTTACCATTAGATATTGAATTATATCAAAACTCCGATTCTCTACCCTCCGGGAAACAAGACCCAGCATTTGAAAAAAAAAACTGAATTAGCGCTCAAGTTATATAGATAGAACATTGTCGAGAAAACATCAAAGGAAGTCAAACCAGATGTAGCGGCGGCTGAAGCTGGCGCAAGTTAATAGATGTGTGGCAGTACCATCTTTAGATGGTGACAATTGGCGGCTTTAGCGAGGAGAACAGCATTCAGAGGAAAACGTTACAGCGGCTTGTAAAATTTCTGCTCCCCGGCCCACTAATATTGAAATATTGAAATTAAGAGAGTAGTTGGAGCCGCCCTTAACTATGAGGGTGAAAATAAAAAAACAATTAGGAAGAAAGCCCAGTGGCTAAACATCAATCCAAACAGCGCTCACAACAACACGTCTCTAACACAGGGACAAAAGTTGGTGAAAACTCTTTCCAGATGCAACTGCAAGAATTACTGAAGCAGAAAAAATATCGGCAGGCATTGGAAGAAATCAAAAAAAATCAGCGCTTGCACCCTGATATTGAATTCACTCCCAAAGAATCAGAGATTTGGTTTCTACGGGGTCAGCAAGAATTCCAAAAACAAGATTTTAAACAGGCAGAAAAATCTTTTGTCCGCGCTCTAGAATTTGGTTTAGTTGGAGAAGTTCATTATTGGCAAGCTAGATGTTTGCTGGAGTTGAAGCAATTAGATGCGGCGCTGAATTTGCTCAGAAATGCTTTTGAGGCAGGCACTCTATCCCAAGACTACAGCATCTGTTACGTAAAACTCTTGTTACTCAAAGGAGATACCGCCACAGTTGAGCAGTTAATTAACGAACAATCCAAACGCTTTAGTGCTGCCCAACTCCACTGGGTACAAGGTGTTATGGCGCTAAAAAATGGTCAACCAGAAGCAGCTTTGACATCTTTTCAGAAAATTAAGCAAGCCATCACCGATAGAGACTCGCCAATAGCTTGGATTGTTTACACTCAACAAGTCAGCGGTCATTGGGATGCTGCCGCTAATATTTTGGGTTTGAAATCGTCTGGAAGGTCATCCGACTTGATGAACTATGGCGACCCAAAGTATTTAGAGCATCCAATTTTAGAGCGATTGGCGACTTTCCAGCAAGGAAAAACGGGACAACAACTTCTACAATCTAGGAATCCGCAAAAAACAGTAGATAAAATTACCCAAGAGGCATTAACGGCGTTGCGAATGCTGCAACTGATTGACCAAGGCGATCACCATGAGGCCGCACATTTGCTGTTGAAGATAGAGCGGCGTTCCACACGCTTTGTAGAAATAGAAAGTCTCCGTCCACTGCTGTTGACCCTAGCCGGACAACAAGCACTGAATCAAGGACAATTAAACTGTGCTGAACTATTTTGGCAGCTTTTGTTGACAGAGCAACCCTTTAACCCCCAGTTGGCAATCAATCTCTTAGAAGTTTTGGATGCTAATGATTCCGATCAAGAACGCCCACGTCTGTTGACCCGTTTTTTGAAGTGGTTAGAGCAGGAAGCAAAACAAAAACCTCAAGAATGGCCTTCACAACGATTGAAACCGACCCTAGCACATCTCCACTGCTGGATGGCAGATGCTTACATGGCAACAGGTCGGGAACGCGCCGCTTTAGGAGCTTTGCAACAAGCAGAACGCATCTGTCCCACATCGCCAGAGTTCCTGGGGCGTAAGGGACTAGTTGCGGCAATGGAGGAAAATTATACTGAAGCGATCGCACTGCTTACCCAAGCATTAGAAGGTGGATGTCGGTATGACGAAGTTTACGGTATTTTGTTGCGATGTTACGAGGAAGTAGGAGATAAACTTGCACGTAATGAAGCTCGGCGTAAATTTGGCAAGCACTTTGGCGACCTGAGCATTGAAACTGAGGTGGAAACAGTACCTTGGATAGATGCTTTATCTACGTTAAGTTATCCCTTATTTAGCCGTTTAGTACAGACAGAAGATAAAAAAGATCCTGCTATTCGTGCTTGTCAGATATTCGTGAATGCAGTGCAAAGCCCGCCCAATTCCGGCGGTCGAGTTTCATTACACCAAAAAGTAGCAGTCGAAAGATGGGACACTCTCCTAAAAAAATTATCTGGTCAAGAACAAATTCCTGTATTGCAGGCGATCGCTCTTTCTATCCACCTCTTCGCCAAACGTGAAAAAGGCATCGCCGCTTTAACAAGTCAGTATCTACAAAAATTATTCAACTTATCAACAGAACACCCAGAAGCTAGAGTTGCTCATTTAGTTGTCTTAGCCGTCAAAGAAAATAGTCCCCAAAAACTAGAAGTTCCTCTACGTACCTACCTCGACACCATGCCCCAGCCAGGAAATGCTCTGGCAAATATTCAACTTCAAGTGCGCCGTTTTGGTGAAATTACAACCCTTGTACCTGTGCTGGAATCAGCACTGCGTCGTGAACCTCAAAATCCTTTATTACTATTAGCTAGAGCCACTACCTACCATGTTGATCACCCAAACTATGAACAATTAAAGCAACAGGGATTTGAATTAGCCCGTCGCTTACAAGATGCCAAAGCATTACAAGCATTTCGGGAAGAACAGGCTTTTATCTCTGCTCAAGAAACGACTAGCATGATGCCAGACCCAGAGGAATTTGACAACCTGGATATGTCAAATATTGATGACTTCTTATCAGGGATGCTTCAAAAATTACTTGGCAACAAAATGCCCAAAGCTGATTTTGAACGGATGCTTCCAGAACTCAAGCAAAAGATGTTAAACAGTATGCCTAACTTCGATGAAGATGATGAGTCAGAAGAAGAACCAGACTTAGACTTTATCTTTGGAAACTTACCGCCTACACGTAAGAAACGAAAGGGTAGAAGAAAAGGTGGTTTTCAGGAATTGTTTTAAAAGTTAGTTTTTAGTAAGTTGTACTTAAGAGGTTGTTTGAAAAGTGTTTGGCTGTAATTTTAGGCACTTATTGATCCCCCCTAACCCCCCTTTTTAAGGGGGGAACCGGAATCAAAGTCCCCCAATTTATCGGGGGATTTTGGGGGATCTAAAAGTTTTTGCTACCGATAAGAGGACTTTTCAAACATCCTCTAATAGTGACGAACAATAAATAGTAAATTTTTAATTTGGAATTAATTTGATGACTGACCACTACGAAAGCTTAGGCATTTCTTCAGGAGCTACTGCTGCCGAAATTAAAGCGGCCTATCATGCCAAACTGCGGGAATTTCCCGCTCATACTTATCCAGAAGAGTTTAAGAAAATTCGAGGAGCTTACGAGGCAATTCGCAAAGGAGAAACAACTCAACATGAGGATTTCTTAAAATTTCGTCCACTAAAAGCAGAACTGAACCCAGAGATATTAAAACAGGTGCGAGAAAAAGCGCTTGCTCAACTAGAAGTTAGCCTGGATGATTTAATTCGTGCCACATTTTAAATAATTCGTAATTGTTAGTTACTGATTTTTCTAATGTCCCCTCACTATTAACAAATGACTAATGACTAATGACTTTGAAGTTTTATTTACCAAATTTTTAGACTATTTACAGTCAGAACCAGTACCTCCTGACTATTTGGGTGAACCACCAGAATCTGCTAATACCTTTGACCCCTATCAAATGGTGGCAGAATGGACTGCCCTGCGCCATGAAGTTAAGCAACAGGGTAAATTATTGCGTTCTACTCAAGATGCTCTGGTGCAAGCATTGGAAGTAACTCGCGCAGATAAAGAACAGTTGCAAATACGTCTAGAAGATAGCCAAAAACAGACATTGGCTCAAATTGAGCAACAGCAGGAGAAACTGTTAAAAGATTTGTTGGGTATCCTGGATGCTTTAGATCAGGCTTGTACTTATTGGGAAGAGGAATTAGCAGCATTATCTGCTACCTCAAAACTAAAACCTATTCCTCAAAAAAGCTTCTGGGAAAAGCTAGGAGATTGGATTAATGGCAATTCTACCCAATCAGATAGGTCTGAAAAATTACCAATGCCAGAATTATTAACTGAAATTTTAACTAGCAATCAACAAGGTGTGGAGTTAATTAGGCGATCGCTTTTAGAGTTACTACGACAACGGCGTGTTGTTCCGATTCCAGCACAGGGCAAACCTTTTGACTCCCAGACAATGTATGCTGTGGGACGTGAGTCTAGAACAGATGTTACAGATAATACCGTAATTCAAGAAGTAGTGCGGGGTTATTTATGGGGCGATCGCATTTTGAGGGAAGCACAAGTTATTGTAGCGGCACAAGTGGCTAGAGACTTAGAGAAGTAAGACACTAGAAAATTACGAATTACGAATTTAAACGCTACACCAAACCAGCTTGAAAAATCTGGTTTGGGGTGAGATTCAATTCGGGAAAAGTTTGGGAGACAAGGCGATCGCTATCTCGAAACTTACTGATCTGATATTCTCCATCAATCAAGTTACAGACAGAGATTGTCGGTTGTTTGGGGTTGCCAATAAAATTACGTCCACCCAAGGCCGCATAATCGACAATCCAGTATTCGGGGATACCCATCTCTTCATAGTCAGCATATTTCAAGTGGTAATCGTCCCGCCAATTGGTTGATACAACCTCAATTACTAGAGGTATTGATACACCCAAACTCACGGTAGATTGTTTTTTCCACAATGGTTCATTTGCGAGATTTGCCCGATTTAGCACCAATACATCTGGAAAGTAACCCGAATCTTTTTCAGCAGGTCTAACTATAGCTTGATTGGGGACAATGTAGGGTAGTCCTAGACGTTTGATTTCAAAAGGAATTTCGATACCTAAAAATCCTTTAACTTCTTCGTGTTCTCCTACTGGTTGTGCCATCTCAACGATTTCCCCGTTATGTAGTTCGTAGCGTACACCGGAATTTTCGGGTAGGCGATCGACGAATTCCTCAAAGGTTACTAGCTTGGGTATGGCTTGAGTCATAGATAATAGAGAATTACTACTTTGGAAATATTATCTCTAATTTAGGAAACTGCGGACAGCTTTTCTACCACGCTTAAGTATATGGGTATAAATCATCGTCCTCTTTATATCCGAGTAATTCCTGTAACCTGCCGATAAGCCGTTACGTATTTAATTAAATCTTGATTCATACCCGACATTTGTTTAATATTTGCAAAAACTTCATCTTTTGTAATAACTGTTGGTAAATATTTATATTTATTCGCACGTACTGCATCAACCTTTAAATCTAAATCTTGTTTTAGTTCTCGATATAAAAGAAAAAGATTATGTAGAAACTTTCCGTATAATAAATAGTTAGACGGGAATAAATCTGAAGTTACTTAGACATATAGAATATTATTTGGGAGTCATGAAAATGGTAAACTCTGAAGATAATCCAAATATCAGTCAAGGAGATATTTCTCAGCAAAATGTCTATGCCGTTTCAAAACGCGGTGCAAAATTGAAAAAGGTAAGTGTTTCATTACCATTTGGCATTGGATCTGCCGAATGGTAACCTGAAACGGAGGAAAAGATCACGTTGGACTCGGAATTAATAAAACTTTTAGAATGGCTTTCAAAGCAGCAGGGAACCAGTGTTGATATTGCATTAAAGAAAGCTGTAACTACGGCTGCATACATTCATGACATTACAGTTAATCAAGGAGGTAGATTATTAATCCAACGAAAAGATAAAACCATTGGCGAAATCATATTAAAGTAATAAACTTGGCTAGAAGTCAATGATAACAAATCCTCAAGAAGAACCTATATTACCTGCAAGAATAGAAACTAATGATTTTAATGAACATGAATTATTCAATAGATACCTTAAAACCGAAGATGCCGATATAGCGAATTTAATTCCATTTCAGAAAGAGATCAAACTGGAGGAAAAGCAGGAATAAACGCGATCAAAACTGGCAACATTCTTGATTAAAATGCTTGCTGCAACTTTAATTTCTAGCTTCTTTTTAGTTGTTATTTTGATTTTATGTACAAGCTTGGTAGACGAAAAAAAAGCAGAGGTAATAGAGAAGAAAAGTGCTTTAGTTAAGGATCTAGTCACATTTATAATAACCGCACAAACAGGTCTAATTGGTACAGCTCTCGGTTTTTACTTTGGATCTAAGAGTAATGATTAGACAAACTGATTAGCGACGCTAATTCTTCGGCTAAATTTTCTTAAAGTCCTATTTGTTTGCGACTATACCGTAGCAGTCAATATCTTGTACTCTTATATCTAATGGTGAAGCTGCCATGCTTCAAAAAAAATAGAATATCATATTACAATCGCTCAACTTCCACCGCAATGTGTGCAATTAGACTTGTCGCATGTGGGTGATACAGCTAAGACTACGGGCAAATAACTTTTAAACTAACTTTGAATTTTATGAAAGCAGTTGGTATTGATTTAGGCACAACAAATTCCGAAGTGGCGATCGTCGAAAATGGACAGGTGCGGGTATTGCCAGGAGAAGATGGCGACCTGATTTTACCTTCCTGTGTGGGATTTAGCGATACAGGTAAACTGCTAGTGGGACGGGAAGCCCTCCGTCAGTATGCAGCAGCACCTGAACGCACCGTGAAGTCAATTAAGCGCTGGATGGGAACTGACCACAAAACCACTTTCGGAGATAAAGAATACTTACCTCATGAAGTTTCCGCGATTATTCTCCGCGCTCTGAAACAACGGGCTGAAAATGCTTTAGGAGAAACAATCACCCAAGCAGTGATTACAGTTCCAGCCTACTTTACCGACGCTCAACGGCAGGCAACTAAAACTGCTGGCGAGATAGCTGGTTTGGAGGTACTGCAAATTATCAACGAACCAACGGCGGCGGCTTTAGCTTATGATTTGCGCTCCGAAGAGACAGAACGAGTTGTAGTTTATGACTTGGGAGGTGGTACTTTTGACGTGTCAGTAGTTGAAATTACGGGTGAAGTGACAGAAGTACTAGCTAGTCATGGCAATAACCGCTTGGGTGGAGATGATTTCGACAGACTTTTACAACTCCATCTAGTAGATTTATTCCGCAAACAGCATGGCGTCGATGTCCCAGATGATGCAGCTACCCAGGCGCGTCTCCTGAGAGCAGCAGAGCAGTTAAAAATTGACCTGAGTTCCCATGCTTTTGCCACAGTCCGGGAAGCCTTTTTAGGTAGTAAAGGCAAGACTGCACTACATCTGGAGACAGAAGTAGCACGAGCAGATTTTGAAAAATTGATTCGCCCACTCTTGACAGAAACCCTAGAGGCAATTGACCGCGCCCTAACAGACGCCAGCCTAGAACCCAATGAGATTGACCGGATTATTTTAGTTGGTGGTTCTACACGCATTCCTTTAGTGCAACAAATGATCCAAGAGCATCTGGGACAAAACCCCACCGATGGCATTCAACCAGACCTTTGTGTGGCGTTAGGAGCAGCTTTACAAGCTGGGGTGCTGGTAGGTGAATCCGTGGACGCCATTCTTGTAGATGTGATTCCTCATTCTCTGGGCATTGCTGCGGCTGTGCCTACACCAATGGGTATTATGCCAGGTTACTTCAGTGTGATTATTCCCCGCAACAGCGTTGTTCCTATTTCTCGCTCCCAAGTTTATTCCACCGTGTTTGATGAACAAGAAGTGGTAGAAATTGAAGTTTTTCAGGGAGAAAATACGGTTGCTGAAGAAAATGTTCCTCTAGGTTCCTTTAGAGTGGAGAACTTACCACCCAAACCAGCCGGAGGTATTGAAGTCGAGGTTCACTTTGACTTTGACCTGAATGGCATTCTCACTGTAACCACTACTGAGAAAGGCAAAGGACAACAAGGAACGCTAGTAGTAAATAATGCAGGTATCCAGAAACTTTCTAGCCATGAATTGAAGCAAGCAAGGGCAGATTTAGATGCATTGTTTGACAGTGATGAAACAATTGAAATCTCCGCAGAAGATTCAATCGAGTCTGTAGAAATCGCTCCAGAATTGGCAGCACTTTTAGACCGCGCGGGGCAAGCACTTCTTACGGTAGACTCTGAACAAGCTCTTGAATTACAAGACTTATTAGAACAGATTGAAAGTGCGATCGCTAACAATAGCCCAGAACTACCCCAGTTAGAAGAAGAACTCTCAGATTTTCTTTACTACGCCAGTACGAATGATGAATAGGGAATAGGGAGTGGTAATTATGAAATGTCCTGTCTGTGGTGCAGTTTATCGTCCAATCAAGGGGAGCAGAGTCGGGATTGAGCAGCGCAATAATGATTACAAGGAAGAAACTGCTACCATATCTGCCTCATCTTCTTCATCTCTTTTACTCAGCACTGCTTCTTCCTCCCCAACTTGCAGACGCTGCAAAGTAGACTTGTCTGACTTGTTCCGTCTGCACGACCAAGCCATCTGGTATCACAGACAAGCACTGCATTTATTGTCAAAAGGGCGTTATCCAGAAGCAGCAGTGCACAACAATCAAGCTCTAGCTTTGTATTACAGCAATGCAGACTTCCATGCCTTGGCTGGGAAATTATCGGCATTGCAAGGAGAATGGAGAGAAGCGATCGCATCTTGGCAACAAGCACTCAAGTTTGACCCACAAAGTGCCATTGCTTCTGATTCTCTACAAACGATCAAGCTTATGGCAACTCTCACCGCTAACCGCAAGCGGTGAGAGTCGGATTGAGAAAGGTTTTGACTGTGTAGCCAAGCCAGTGCGTTGGGCGGCGAGCCACTCTTGTTGCACCTGTCCCGCGACTTCCAGTCGCCCGCTGAGTAATAAATTAGACTTTGCAAACAACCTCTAAGATGCGTTTATATACCAGTTGCAACAACGAGCTTGAGGAATAGTGCGATCGCGACGATGTGTAGATTTCAGGCGTTGTTGGAAAGACTAGGGCTGTTACTGTAGCGTCTTTGAAAAATAATTGCTGCCAAATTAGTCACTAAACACGTAATTGCTAGCCACAGCAAGATATAAGTAGGAGCCATTACCACGCCAACCATGAACCAAGTATATACGTGCAGTATCATTACAGAAGCGAAAAAGCTAGCAATTCCAGCAGATTGCCACACTTGATACGATGGACGACGTAACGCTACCAGGCTCATCGTTAAAATTGTGACAAGCAAGTTCGCTGGTACGAGAAATGCACAAATACTAACGCAATTGCCACGAGAGAACTCAGCTAAGGTGTTTAAATCGAGCATTAATTTGTTGGGATAGGTGTTAACTTTTTAAGAATTTAATTTATTGTATTTTAAAATAACGAAATCAACATTAATATATGAGTGAGTAATCACATTGCAAATATAACATAAATTAAACTATTGAATTGCCTTTTGATACTCCCAATAGTTAGTTAATTATAAAGATTTTAGATAAGTAGGGTGGAAAATACCCACCCTAGCTGAATTAACCCGGTAAAATCACCGTATCGATAACGTGTACCACACCATTATCGGCTTCGATATCTGCTGCTAAAACTGTGGCATTTTTAACTTCAAAACCATCAGAAGAACTAATTTTAATGGGTGAACCTTCCACAGAATTAACCGTACCGAGTTCTGCTAAATCAGCCTTTAGCAGCTTTCCTGGAACGACATGATACTTTAAAATCCGCGTTAGCTGGGGAATATTTTGTAATAGAGTTTGGATAGTTCCCGGTGGTAACTTGGCAAAAGCATCGTCATTTGGTGCAAAGACAGTGAACGGGCCAGGACTTTTTAATGTTTCTACTAAACCAGCAGCTTGTACAGCTGCCACCAGTGTTTTAAAAGACTCAGCCGTAACTGCAATATCAACAATATCAGCCATATATCTTACCTAGAATCTCTGCAAAAGATTTTAAAGGATAATAAACCTATTTGAAGTTTTATTAAACAAAATAAATTTAAAATCAGGCGTTAAAAAAAAGGCAGGGGAGCAGGGGAGACAAGGGGGGGATGAGGGAGCAGGGGGAGCAGGGGGAGCAGGGGGAGAAAAATTAATAACCCAATTCCCGATTCCCGATTCCCGATTCCCGATTCCCAATGCCCATTAATTATGATTAACTTTCCAGTTTGCTAAATCAGTTAAAGAGCGATCGCGGTAACGTCCATAACGCTCCTGCTTACTTTTAATTTTCGCACCCAGTTCGGGAAAAATCCCAAAGTTGGGCGGCATTGGTTGGAAATGCTTCGGGGAAGCGGAACTAATAAATTCCAATAACGCACCCATCATTGTTGTTGGGGGTAAAACCAAAGCTTCTTTACCCAAAGCTAGCCGCGCTGCATTAATTCCCGCCAAGCAGCCACCCGCAGCCGCAGCAGTGTACCCTTCAGTACCAATCAACTGTCCAGCAGCTAACAATGTGGGACGCTCTTTAAATTGCAAACTAGGATGCATTAGTTGAGGAGCATTAATAAAAGTGTTGCGGTGCATCACTCCCAATCGCACAAACTCCGCCTTTTCCAAACTTGGAATTAGCTGAAATATTCGCTTTTGCTCACCCCAACGCAGGTTTGTTTGGAATCCTACCATATTCCACAGTTGACCGGCTTTATCTTCTTGTCGTAACTGCACCACAGCATAAGGACGTTCCCCGGTGCGAGTATCTGACAATCCCACTGGCTTTAGGGGCCCGTAGCGCATGGTATCTTCCCCACGCTGTGCTAGTTCTTCAATGGGTAAACAAGCTTCAAAAAATTTCGCCGTTTCCCGTTCAAAACCTTTGAGTTCTGTTTGTTCTGCTTTACAAAGTTCTTCTCGAAACCTTAAATACTGCTCTTTATTCATTGGGCAGTTGAGATAAGCGGCTTCACCTTTGTCATAACGTGATGCCATAAAAGCAACGTCACGGTTAATCGATTCTCCCACAATAATCGGACTAGCGGCGTCGAAAAAGCTGAGGTATTCCATCCCCGTAAAGCGCTGCAAATCTTCGGCTAAGTCGGGACTCGTTAAAGGCCCAGTTGCCAAAACCACAATTCCTTCAGGAATCGCAGACACTTCACCCCGGCGAAATTCAATTAAAGGATGACTCGCTAAAGTTTGAGTCAAGTCTTGCCCAAATTGTCCCCTATCTACCGCTAACGCCCCACCAGCAGGTACGGCGTGTTCATCAGCTTTAGAAATGACGATAGAACCTAGTTGGCGTAACTCTTCGTGCAATAATCCGGCTGCGCGATCGCTTGCCATTGCCCCAAAGGAATTACTACACACTAATTCTGCTAAATGTTCTGTATGATGAGCAGGGCTGAAGCGTTTTGGACGCATTTCATGGAGAATTACCGGTACTCCAGCTTGGGCTATTTGCCAAGCTGCTTCTGTCCCAGCTAGTCCACCTCCAATTACTTGTATCGGTTGTTGTTCCATAGTTAAATTTTTAGTTCCTAATATTGTAAGTATTTATTAGCATCATAGAAGTAAAAATAAAGAAAAGAGATAAACTTATGATTACTTCTATAAATAGAACATCAGCGATTATAAATTATCTGTATCAATTCCTTTTTCTTTGAGTTTAGCTAGTAATTCTTGATAGCGATCGCGCTCTTTTTCTAATTCTTCTAAAGCCGCTTCCTTTGCTTGGCATTCCCGTTCTGCACGTTGGCGTTCTTGTTCCCGTAACTGGTCAATTTCTACAGGTGACAAAAATTTTTGTCCAGTAGAAGAAACAATTTCCAAAGTCTCTGGTGTTAATGTAAAACAGATTCCCAAGCGCGGACTTACCCAGCCATTCATCTCTTCGATGACTTCAAAACTATCTCCAGAACGGAGCAAGCCGTTTAAATCGTTCTTAGCCGGATCATATATATAATATTCTTCCACACCGTAACGCTGGTAAAACTGCAATTTTTTAGCCATTTCTTTGAGAGTGTTACCTGGCGATAGTATTTCAAATACTACCTGTGGGGGAATATTATCTTCATTCCATTGTAAATAGGAACCCCGTTTTCCTTTTGGTCTGCCAAAGACCACCATTGTATCCGGCGTTTGTTTAATATTCGGGCTTCCTTTAACTGGATACCAAAACAAATCTCCGGCGATAAATACATCAGCTTGCGATGCAAATAGGATTTCTAAATTTTCTTTAATTTTGACAATCCATGTAAATTGTTCTGTATTATCCGCCATTGGCTGTCCGTCGCTTTCTGGGTAGATGACTTCGATGGTGGTTTCTGGTGTAACTTGTTGTACCATTGCTGCACCTCCAAGTATAGGGTTTTTAGCTGATATTTATAGTTGAGATGGCGATCGCGTTAATTTAAGATGCTTAGATGCAAAAAGGCTTGTCGCCAAACATTGCTTGTCTGAATTTATTCATTTAGAGGGGTTTGCTGTATTGCTTGCTGGACTTGTGCAACATCCAAATCTAACGCCTGTGATATCTGTTCCACACTTAAACCCAGTGCTAGCAGTTTAGGTACAGCTTCTAACTTTGCCTCAAAACGACCTTCTTGTTTACCTTCTTCCTTGCCTTCTTGTTTGCCTTCTTGTTTAGCTTCTTGATAAACCCGTGTTTGCTTCAACTCACTTAACCCAAACATCGCTTCTATCTCCTCTCGACTTATGTTAGGCAATTTATAAACCAGGATTGTCTCTATTAATTCTAGTAATTGTTTTTGTGGAAGTTGTAAATTTACCGCTTGTTTGGTACGGTTGATTAAAACTCTTGCGGTAGTAATAGTTGTATCTTCATTTTCAATTACTAATTTTAGGGTAGCAATACCTATTGGTAGTGATGCAGCTTCGCCTAGTTCATCCAAGTAAATTATACTAATGCGATCGCTATTAAAAAATTCGTGGCAATCTTGTCGCTCGCCAGTATCTATATTCCTTCTGGGATAAATCACCACTCCTCGCCAAGAATTTTTAGATTTATTTTGCCGCAAATAGAGAAATGCTTCCGAAACTAGGCGCAAATAAATATCTGAATCTGGTTGAAATTGAACTTCAAGGAAATAAATCGGATTTTCTCCGTCTTGAGTCGGAAGAAATACACCATCTATTCTAAAGGCAGTTTGTTTGATTTCAACTGAAGAGAATTGATAGGTATTTGCAGTCTCAGGAGGATTGCCAATCAGTTCAAAGAAGATACTGGGAAACTCTTGAAATAGGCGATAAAATATACTGTCAGTTTTCACTCTGGATGTTGTAGCACAGTTTTGAACTTCAGCAATTTTATAATGCAATACGCTTGGGTTAAGCGCTACTTCTACAAAATCGTGGGTTTTGAGACGCGATAAATCGCCGTCTCTATAAGACGCGATAAATCGCCGTCTCTATAAGACGCGATAAATCGCCGTCTCTACAAGTGTTTTGGTCTTATCTGAACTGTATTGTTTTATAATGTGCTGCTCTCTGATTGCATAAATTATCCCAGATGGAAAACTAGTACAGCGCGGCGTAAATAAACAGACCATTCAAAATCAACGGAACGCTTACTCTGTCTTAATTTTGAATTTTGAATGCGTGAATTTTGAATTCCGCCTTGCGGTACTAGCTATTTGGCAGCTTCTTGTATTTTTTGATCGTAAATTCCATACTTATGGAAATTTCCGATCGCGTACTTCCACGGCATAATCTTGCACGGCTTTGGTAATCGTCTCTCGCAAGTTTGTGTAAACTTTGGCAAAGGGTGGATGCTTCTCAGCAAGTCCAAGGACATCAGAGGTAACTAAAACTTGTCCATCGCAGTGAGTTCCCGCACCGATACCGATTGTGGGAATGCTTAATTTTTGTGTAATCTGCATTGCCAAATCTGCGGGGATATGCTCTAACACTAGAGAAAATACCCCAGCTTGTTCCAGAGCGATCGCTTCAAGTAAAATCCTCTCACTCGCTTCTTGGGTTTTCCCTTGTTGTCGCAAACCGAGTTGATGTACTGATTGCGGTGTCAAACCGACATGGCCCATTACCGGAATTCCAGCTTCTACCAGACGAGCAATAGTTTCTGCGATCGCTGGATAGCCACCTTCCAATTTTACCGCTTGAGCGCCCGTTTCCTTGAGTACCCGCCCAGCTGAGTGCATTGCTTGCTGGAGACTTTCTTGATACGTCAAAAATGGTAAATCTACCACCACTAATGCGCGTTTAACCCCACGGCGCACAGATTTGGCGTGGTAGATCATCTCATCCAAAGTTATCGGCAGTGTTGTTTCATACCCTAGAACTACTGCCATAGAGTCACCCACGAGGATTAAGTCTACACCAGCTGTATCGAGGAGTTGAGCGATCGCATAATCCCAGGCCGTCAACGCCACAATTGAACGTCCCTGTTGTTTCCATTGAATTAATTGCTGGGTAGTAATTGCCATTGCCAATTTTAGATTTTAGATTTTGGATTTTCGATTGGGGATTAGGTATTAGTTATTAAGTATTGGGTATTAGGATAAAATTTCTTATTCCTAGTCCCCAGTCCCTAGTCCCCAGTCCCTAATCCCTACTTAACAGCGCGACTGAAAGCAATATGCGGTTTTGCACTACTCGTTTTGGGCATTAACCAAGCTAAACCTTCACTAGTGCCAATCCATAATTTATTGGCTATATCAGGTGCAATGGCAAGAACTCGACTAGAAGGAAGTCCAGCAACTTCTGCATCTAACACAGCTCCTGTATTTGGATTTAATCGTAACAAACCATTGTTAGTCCCAACCCACACACTACCATCTTTAGCAAAACGTATTGCTGTCACGTCACGCCCACGCAGGCGAGTTACAGAACGCAACACTGCACCAGTTTTTGGGTTAATAACTAGCAAATTATTTGGCATTCCTGCCCAAATTAATCCTTCTGGACTGATGGCTAAAGCTTGGACAGTCGTCCCTGGTAAATCGGTTATCCGCTTCATAATCGCAGCACTAGCAGTATTTACCCGTACCAATCCATCAAGTGTACCAACCCACAGTTGACCTTCAGCATCTAAAGTCAGGGTGTTAGCGCTGACACCAGGCAGATTTTTTAATGTTGTCATAATTAAGCCTTGGTCGGGACTAATTAGGGCTAAACCACTATCGGTTCCAGTCCACAAATAACCCCGTTTGTCAACTAACAATGACAACACCCGTTTAGAAGGCAAAAATAAATTCTGCGCGGTGATTTCACTAGTACGGGGGTCTACTCGGAACAGTCCATCATAACTTCCTACCCATAAACGTCCTACTTTGTCTTGGGCTAAAGCACCAATAGCAACATTCGGTAAACTAACACGAGAAATAATCTTGCCAGTTTTAGGATCAATCCGCGATAGTCCCCGCCAAGAACCTACCCAAAGATTGCCAGTAATATCTCCCAGTAAGTTACCGACACGATAATCAGTTTTTGGCAAATTTTCTTGCACCCCTCGTTCGTCGGGCAAAGGTTCTACTCGCGGTGGCGGTGCAGAACGAGGGTAAGCAGGAGTTAGATCAGATGAATTAATATCAGGGGTTTTTTGTGCCCATCCTATACTTGGCACAGCTATCAACCCCAGCAAGATAGAAGTAGTCAATAAACTAGTACGCTTGCAAAACAATACCACGGTGACATTTCCTTTGGAGACAGTACCCATAGCCGTTACCTAAACTGGCTTTGGTTTAGTTCCAGTGTTCCCCTAGCCGAGATTTTTTAAACGTAATTTGGAATTTTCCTCAAATTTTATACAGATTGGGCATTGAGCAAATAATTCTTATAACTTTTAACTCCTAACTCCTAACTCCTAACTCCTAACTCCAAACTCCTAACTCCTAACTCCTAACTCCTAACTCCTAACTCCTAACTCCTAACTCCAAACTCCTAACTCCAAACTCCAAACTCCAAACTCCTAACTCCTAACTCCTAACTCCTAACTCCTAACTCCCCACTCCCCACTCCCCACTCCCCAAAAGCTTCTTTACAGTTATTGATGACACCTTGTAAAGCATCTGTAACAAAATGTTAAATCTTTATGTAATAACAAAATTAAATATATAAGTTAAAAACTTTCAAAGAATAACTTATCGAATTATTGATATATTGTGGAATAAGTTACAAATTACGTGGTGTGCAATTTTTTATCTTTACGCTCACGACTCTGCTAAATCTCTGTCAAGTAAATTTTTTTCTGGTATCTTTTCCATCAACGGAGAAGATATAAGGAGTGTAGAGGCGGGAATGTGTGCCAGCCAGCCCAATCCCCTGAATACCCCGATTTGTAGGGAAATTATCTAAATCAAGCCGCGAAAAGCGGAAGTTTTGGTCAAATTGAGAAGGTTTAGTTGGGTGCGAAGAAGAGGTAAAAAAGAATTTTGATTCGTAAGAAGAGGGAACAGTAGAAGCGCTAGGTCGTGTACCCCTAGAAGGGGATAACACTGGTGAGGAGGGCTACCACCGCTACCAAAGTGTCCGCCGCAAAAAAACTGCTAACCTTTGCCAAAAACAACCCCTAAAAAAAATTTTTTCTGATCTCCTCCCCGATGAAGGGGGGAAAAATCGGGTGAGGGGAAGTTGCACAAAACGTGATTTGATAATTAACAAGAGTGATTTCAGGGAAGGATAAAATATGTCTTACGCTCAAACGAAGACTCAGAGCAAGTCTGGGTATCAAGCCGGGGTTAAAGATTACAGACTAACTTATTACACACCCGATTACACACCAAAAGATACCGATCTTCTAGCTGCGTTCCGCATGACACCCCAGCCTGGTGTTCCTCCCGAAGAAGCAGGTGCGGCTGTAGCGGCTGAGTCTTCCACAGGTACTTGGACAACTGTGTGGACAGACTTGCTCACCGACCTCGATCGCTACAAAGGTCGTTGTTATGACATCGAACCAGTTCCCGGCGAAGACAACCAGTACATCTGCTACGTTGCCTATCCTTTGGACTTGTTTGAAGAAGGTTCTGTAACCAACGTATTAACCTCAATTGTAGGTAACGTATTTGGTTTCAAAGCTCTGCGGGCACTGCGTCTAGAAGATATTCGTTTTCCAGTAGCTTACATCAAGACCTTCCAAGGGCCTCCTCACGGTATCCAAGTTGAGCGCGATAAGTTAAACAAATACGGTCGTCCTTTGCTGGGTTGTACCATTAAGCCCAAATTGGGTCTTTCCGCTAAGAACTACGGACGCGCTGTATACGAGTGCTTACGCGGTGGTTTGGACTTCACCAAAGACGACGAAAACATCAACTCCGCACCATTCCAAAGATGGCGCGATCGCTTCTTGTTCGTAGCTGAAGCTATCAACAAAGCTCAAGCAGAAACCGGTGAAATCAAAGGTCACTACCTAAACGTTACCGCTCCTACCTGTGAAGAAATGCTGAAGCGGGCTGAGTACGCTAAAGAACTCAAACAGCCCATCATCATGCATGACTACCTAACCGCAGGTTTCACCGCCAACACCACATTGGCTCGTTGGTGCCGCGATAACGGTATCCTCTTGCACATTCACCGTGCTATGCACGCTGTAATCGACCGTCAAAAGAACCACGGTATCCACTTCCGTGTATTGGCTAAAGCCCTACGTTTGTCTGGTGGCGACCACATCCACACCGGCACCGTAGTTGGTAAGTTGGAAGGTGAGCGCGGCATCACAATGGGCTTCGTTGACCTATTGCGTGAAAACTACATTGAGCAAGACAAGTCTCGTGGTATTTACTTTACCCAAGACTGGGCTTCTCTACCTGGTGTAATGGCAGTTGCTTCTGGTGGTATCCACGTATGGCACATGCCCGCGCTGGTAGAAATCTTTGGTGATGACTCAGTACTACAATTCGGTGGTGGTACTCTAGGACATCCTTGGGGTAACGCTCCTGGTGCAACCGCTAACCGTGTCGCCTTGGAAGCCGTTGTTCAAGCTCGTAACGAAGGCCGCAACTTGGCTCGTGAAGGTAACGATATCATCCGCGAAGCTGCCAAGTGGTCTCCTGAACTAGCTGTTGCTTGCGAACTATGGAAAGAAATCAAGTTCGAGTTTGAAGCAATGGATACCGTCTGATCAAAAGTTAGGAGTTAAGAAGTAGAGACGCGATTTATCGCGTCTGTACAAGAGTGTAGAGACGCGATTCATCGCGTCTGTAGAGATGCGATTCATTGCGTCTGTAAAGATGCGATTCATTGCGTCTGTACAAGAGTTAGGATTTGCTTTGCATTAATTCATAACTCATAACTCATAACTCATAACTCTTCAGGGCTGGGGTCAAGCATGAATCTTAAGCAAATTGCGAAGGACACAGCCAAAACTCTCCAAAGCTACCTGACTTATCAGGCTCTAAGGACAGTATTGGCACAGCTAGGCGAAACGAATCCTCCATTAGAACTTTGGCTGCATAACTTTTCTGCTGGCAAAATTCAGAATGGTGAATCATACATTGAACAACTGTTGCGAGAAAAACCAGATTTGGCTTTGCGAATCATGACTGTCAGAGAACACATTGCGGAAGAAATCATCGAATTTTTACCGGAAATGGTTCGTACTGGCATTCAGCAGGCCAATATGGAGCAGCGTCGCCAGCATCTAGAACGCATCACACGAATAGACGCATCTAGCCCCAGTCTGCAACCAGAACAGCAAGCAACTTCAGATCCGAATTTGGATAACTTATCTAATTAGTTCGGTCAACCTAGTAGTCAAAAATCGCAACCCATTATCAAAAAGCTATGCAAACTTTACCAAAAGAGCGTCGTTACGAAACCCTTTCTTATCTGCCACCTCTTACTGATGCTCAAATTGCCAAGCAGATCCAGTACATTTTGAATCAAGGTTACATTCCAGCGATCGAGTTTAACGAAACTTCTGAGCCAACAGAATTATATTGGACAATGTGGAAGTTGCCTTTGTTCGGTGCTAAATCCACTCAAGAAGTATTGGGCGAAGTTCAAGCTTGCCGTTCTCAATTCAACACCAGCTATATCCGTGTTGTGGGTTTTGACAACATCAAGCAGTGCCAAATTCTCAGCTTTCTTGTTCACAAACCCAACAAAGCCACCAGATACTAAAGCTAGCAAGCTTTAAGTAATTTGTTGATTATAAATAGGAGAGGTAGAGTTTTCTGCCTCTCTTTTTTTTAGAGTACGGGAAACTCGGAGGTTTGTTTTTAATTTGTGATGCAGAATAGAATCGTAAATTGAAAAGCAAAAGGTGGTACTTGTGCAGTACATTACTCGGGCTGAAGCATACTATAATCGAGGTATTGCTAACTATTATTTAGAAAATTTTCAGGGGGCTTTGGAAGACTTGAATGGAGCTTTGCAAATTAATCCTAACAATACCAAATCTCTCATTGCAAGGGGCATAATTTATTTTGCATTAGGAGCAATAGAAGAAGCTATCAAGGATTATAACAAAGTATTAAAGATTAATCCCAATAATTATTATGCTTACTTTAATAGGGCAGTTGTCTACTCTATTATAGGAAATAAACAGAAGGCAATATATGATTATGATATAGCATTACAGATTAATCCTGATAAAGCTGATGCTTACTATAATAGGGGAAATATCCGCTATGAATTAGGAGATAAACAAGGGGCAATATACGATTATGATATAGCATTACAGATTAATCCTGATAAAGCTGATGCTTACTACAATAGAGGAAATATCCACCATCAATTAGCAGACAAAGATAAGGCAATTAAAGATTTTAAAAAAGCAGCAGATATATATAAGCAGAAAACCCAAGAGATAGATTATCAAGATGCTGTTGAAAAAATAAAATTACTTAATAAGTCTGAATGGACAGATGAAAATAGAGATAACAAAACTGAAATCAACTTTTCTCAAAATCACGTTAATTATTCATTTGATGTTTTGGTTCGAGATAAAGATATTTGGAAACAATTACTCCAAGGTATAAAAACTCATATCAACTCTCGTTGGCAAATAGTAAGTATAATAAATAAGAAATTTGTCAGGATTAAATTCTATGGAAATGATGAAGAATGTTCAATTTTGAGTAAAAAATTCCAAGAATATGAAGAATCTTGTCTTAAAAATATGAGAAGTGATTTTGATACTGATATAAATCTTGAAACAACACAAGAAGAAAAATATATAGATAATATTGAGAAAGAATTTAATAAGATTAGCGATAATAACTACTCTGCTCAATTTGAGAGTGATAGGTATGATGGTTGGCTCGATTGTGGCTATATGAATGATATTACAAATCCTTATGAAGTATACTAGATTATAGTCATAACTATAGACTAGCATTTATTTTTTTATCCCCAAAGTAGTAATTATGCAGCAAATTACTCTAGCTGAAGCATCTCAAAACTTATCCGACTTAATTGAAGCAGCACTCAGTGGTGAGGAAATTATTATTATCAAAGATAATCAACCTGTTGTGAAGTTAACTCCTGTGTCGCCAGTTAAACAACGCCGTCAACCTGGAAGCGCAAAGGGTTTAATTACAATATCTGATGACTTTGATGAACCACTCGAAGAGTTTAAGGAATATATGGAATGAGATTACTGCTGGATACACATACTTTTATTTGGTATGTGACGGATAATTCAAGACTTAGTAATCAAGTAGTAGCATTAATCAATGATGAGAATAATGAAATTTTACTAAGTATCGCTAGTCTATGGGAAATAGCTATTAAGCAGAATTTAGGCAAGCTTAGTTTCAATCAGTCATTTGAAATATTCATCACACAGCAACTCAATCTGAACGATTTTAGTTTACTCGATATCAAAATTACCCATGTTACTGTTGTTGCCACACTATCTTTACATCACCGTGACCCATTTGACAGAATTTTAATTGCACAATCGATAGTGGAAAATATACCTTTACTGAGTGCCGATAAAATTTTTGATGCATATCCAATAAGACGTATGTGGTAGGTAGCGTTGCTTTTCTACCAAAAGATAAATAAACAGTTATCACCAAAAAAACTTAACATTACTTTAAGCAGTGCTAGGCAAAAATAATTTTATGGGTTACTACATCGCTCCCCGCTTTCTGGACAAATTGGCTGTCCACATCACCAAAAACTTTCTAAAGCTTCCTGGCGTGCGAGTTCCCGTGATTTTAGGTATTCACGGACGTAAAGGTGAAGGCAAAACATTTCAATGTCAATTAGTCTTCGAGAAAATGGGTATCGAGGTGACTAACATTTCTGGCGGCGAATTGGAAAGTCCAGATGCAGGAGATCCAGCGCGGTTGATTCGGCTGCGCTATCGGGAAACAGCAGAACTGATCAAAGTACGCGGCAAAATGTGTGTACTGATGATTAACGATTTAGATGCGGGGGCTGGACGCTTTGATGAAGGCACTCAATATACTGTAAATACGCAGTTGGTAAATGCCACACTGATGAATATTGCTGATAATCCCACAGATGTGCAGTTGCCTGGAAGCTATGATTCCACGCCTTTACATCGTGTACCGATTATTGTCACAGGTAATGATTTTTCGACTCTCTATGCACCGTTAATTCGGGATGGACGGATGGAGAAATTTTACTGGGAACCAGATAGAGACGACAAAGTGGGAATTGTCAAGGGGATTTTTGAAGCGGATGGACTATCGCAGAAGGAAGTTGAACAGCTAGTTGATACATTTGTCAATCAGTCCATTGACTTTTTTAGCGCTTTGCGATCGCGCATTTATGACGAACAAATCCGCAACTACATCCATCAAGTAGGTTTTGAGAAAGTATCCTTGAATGTGGTTAACAGCACTGAAGGGCCACCAGAATTTAAAAAGCCAGATTTCAGGCTGTCTCACTTGAATCGAGTCTGGTAACTTCCTCGTTGGTGAACAAAAACGGGTGGAAAATTCCCATTTGGTTGACGATTACAACCGACTCAATCGAGGTAGAAATTCTCAATCTACAACACCGCCTGCGACACCAATTAATCAGTCGTCAAGTAATGGTGCAACTCAAGAACCAAAAACGAATGGATTCCAGAAACAGGAAGTATCAAGCCCACATTTAACCCTAGAGACACAAGAACAGATTCGGCAATTATTATCTCAAGGTTACAAAATTAGCATTGAACACGTAGATGAGCGCCGTTTCCGCACAGGTTCTTGGCAAAGTTGTGTTCATAGCCACATTGATGCCGAGTCTGATGCAATCTCAAACTTAGAGGCAACTTTGGCAGAATATAGCGGTGAGTATATCCGCTTAGTAGGTATTGATCCAAAAGCCAAGCGGCGAGTTTTGGAGACAATTATTCATCGTCCGCATGGGAAAAATTAGTCATTGGTCATTGGTCATTAGTCATTAGTCATTAGCAAAAGAAAGTGGGCAGAAAATCTTTCTTACTATGGACTATGGCCATTTTCAATCCGGTGAGGTACGGGTATGTAAATAGACCTAACCCCCTAACCCCCTTCCCGTTTCGGGAAGGGGAAAAAATTCAAAGCCTCTCTCCTAAAAGGAGAGAGGAATGGAAGTGAGGTCAAAATTTTACTTCACGCTTGTCGAGAACGCTTTACTTACAGGTAAGAGCTAAAGCTGAGTTCACCTTTGTTAAATCGCCAGTGAATACTGCTGTGTATTGATAAGGTGATGAACCAGTGCAAGTCATGGAATTTGTATTAGCGCCACGAGGAGTCCACCATGACTTTGCCTGCACAGTCAAATTTGTGCCATTCCATGATAGATTTTGGACAACTAAAGAGTTAGTTTGTCCATTATCCGCCTTTTTGGAAGTTAAAAATGTGGCATAGTTAACCTGACCATTGGCTGGATTAATTCGGGCTATAACCGCGACTTTTGGCCCGCCCCCGCTACCATAGCTAGACAACCAACGCCCAGTTGCAAAGCGGCGAAAATCACTACCAGTCTGACTACCAGTGGAGGAGTAAACGCCATATAAAACATTCGCTCCATCCCAATATAATCCGTAACCTGTACCATCGTCATTCGTTGTTTCGTAATCAGTTCTACACCATGATTTGATACCACTATTGAAACGGATTGTCACAGGGTTTTTGTTATTAGATGAGACTTGCTGATAACCAATATAAAAGGCTGTATTTCCTTTAACTACTCTGGGGCCATTTTTAGCTTTGATTGTCGTTTCACTATCATTGCAACTGAATGTTACAGCATTACCGATAGATAAATTTACCGTCTGGGCAAAAGCTGGAGGAGCTTTTTGTGTGATTACTAAATCACCTGCTAATACTACAGATAAAGAGAAAGCTGCCAAATACTTCTGCAATTTGTGAGAATAAATCATGGTAAAAATCTGCCGAGAAATTCTAAGGAAAAACACCGTATTACTATAAAGTCTAATTAGAAATTAGACAAGAAAAATTATTGAAAATCGCACATGGCAGCATTTTCAATATGACTAAAAATCAGCCTATACTACAAAATGCATAATAAAATATGCATGATGTTGCCTGATATGAACTGCACATCAAGCTTCTTTATCAAGGAGCATTAGTCAATAGAAGAAATTGCTGGTTTTAATGAAAAAGTGGGGTTTGCTCTTTGCTTTTGGAAGAGTCAATCATAGCTAGAGCGATGTTATAAGCATCAAGCATAGTGCAGAACTGCTCAATTGATTGAGTCATATTTCGCAAATCGCAATTATCACCAAAACCATATTTCAATCAATTGCTTTCAGTCCAGCCGAACTCAATTCAGCTTTTTATAGAAGACTGATTTACGTTTTGGACGGGACATAGATATATTCGTTAGAGAGGGTTCTAAAGCTAGTTTGGCTTAGTTAGGCTGTTTTGTGGTTCAGTAAAATTAGTGAATAAATTTTTTATTTTTTAAGGAAATAATATATAAATCTGAGTAATTTCTCTTAATTCAGGTATGGCATCTGCTTTTCTAGACAATTACTTTAACGTTAGTTATGAAGGTTACGATGTTAATCATAACGGTTTAAGAAAACCTCATCAAGCTAGGTTTTTATAGCAATCCTAAATGAGTCGTGAAAAATATAGATAAGGAAACGAACCGCTATCTCTACGAGAGGCTTCCGCCAACGCGCAGCGTCTCGTTAGAGAAGGACGCAAAGATAAGAAAGAAAAAAGAGATATATAATTTTCACAAATGATTTATACCAATTCTGTATGAAGATGCGGTAAAGCATATTTAAGTACAAGAAAGAAGAAAGAAAAACGAACCGCCAAGGACGCAAAGGACACAAAGAAAGAAAGAAAGAAAGAAAGAAAGAAAGAAAGAAAGAAAGAAATTAAAAGGGTTTGGCGCAGACTCACAAAGAAATGGTATTAGGACTGCTATAAGATTTGTGCGTACACCGTAGCCTAAAAGGAGAAAGGCTTTGAATCTTACTCCCCAACGCTAGTAGACTCTATTAGAGTCAACCCGGAAGCTTTAGAAATGCTGCTTCACTACATCTAAGCGTGAACAATTCCAATAATCGATATGGGAGACAATCAGACCATCTGAGTTGAGACTTAATTCACTCCAACCAGGAATAGAAATCCGTGGTTTCCAGGGAAGAGGAGTATTCCAACTGAGTGTCCACTCAGTTTTTATGGTGTCTCCTAAACGTTGAATATTATGTAAGTCCATCTTGGGATCTAAAAACCAAGTTTGGATCAAATTAATCATTTCTTTGTAACGTTTGACGCCACGAAATTTATTTAGTGGATCTTGAAAATAAACCTCTGGAGCGTAAATACTATAAGTTTGATTGACTGGGAATCTTTGATAGTCTTCTTTGAGGATTTCAATGATATCCATGATAAATAGATATATGTGTAAATTACTTTAATATGTAAACGGGCGCGGATAAAAATCCTTATTAAAAATTGAAATCAACCCTCATTCCATAAACGCTCTAACTGACGCCGCCAAGCAGCTAAAACTTCTTCTCGCGCCTCTGAGGTTTGATTTATTTCACCCATCACTCCTTCTGCATAAAAGCGTTCCAAGCTTTGCATAGTAGCTTGCAGAGATTGTCCTTGCTGTTTTGCTGCCTGAATAATTTGCCGGATACGGCTTTCAATTAGTCGATTAAAGACATTATCTAATCCAGTCTGATGGAGAGATAGAAGTCGATTGATTGCATTGGACAAATCTGCACTCACTAAAGTGCTACTGTTATGTTGAAATACTCCCCAAATCACCCCTTCATACAAAGCGTAACGTACTTCTTGAGTGTCATCAAAGTTGGCTTCTAGGAACTGTTCTAAAAATGGTTGGGCTTGTTGGATAGGCACAATAGGTAGTAAAGCTCGCAACCAAGTATTATCTTCGGAAAGCAGCACCAACAGCCGGAAAGCTGAAGTGTCTACTTGCCACGATCCAGGAGCGATGGTACTAACAGGCGATGTGCCAAATAATTCTGTTAACGTACCCGCAATTTCTTCAGGTGTCATAAGCCTTTTTTGAGATATAGCCTCTAGTGGTCTGTCAAATTCATTTTGACGGTTAGGGAGACGCGATAAATCGCCGTCTCTACTCTTAATCTATCCGTCAATTATTTCTTGACAGACTACTAGATTAGCGCAGAGGTGCATCAGCTTATAAAAACACTCGTTGAAAACCCTTGAGTAACAGAACCACAAGGAGGGTTAGATACCGCAAGGGGTCTAATCTAAGTGGACTCGTTGAATCAAGAATCCCCGTCCGCGACGGTCGGGGAGTGTCAATCACTAAAACCCTGTGCTACTTGCTTGGTGGAAAATTTTCTGCCTAAAGACGTAGTGGGGGCGTACACTTAGCTGTACGCCCCCACAAAAGAATGTATTCCACTAAATTGAAATATGTGATTTAGATTATCGAATTGCTCAAAAACACAATGCCGATCGCACACAAAGCGAAGCCAGTAATGCTAATTTTCCAGGGTAAAATTCGGTTTATTTCTCCCATACCCATTGCACTACCAATTTCTCTCGCACTCATGGCAACCGCAAACAGAGTTAAGGTTATGCCTAGTATATAGGCAATTAATGGCATGATTCCTGCCCCAATAATAGATTCGGCATCAGCGTAACCCTGAAATAAACCAGCACTGATGCCCACCAGAGTAAGTACTATAAAGTTTGGTTGATTTGGCATCATTAGCATAGTACCAAAAACGATGGTAGAAATGGCGATCGCTATTTCTGTGCCTGGTAAATTTAGCTGAAATAAATGAATCACAATGCCCAAAACTGTTGCTAAGACAAAACATCCAGCGATCGCAGCACCACGAACAAATACAGATGAGAGTAAACCAATAGCAATAATACCAATTAAACAATTCAAGCCAATTACTGGATCTGCCAATCCCCAGATAAAACCTTCCCAGGAGTTAGAGATGGTATGGTTAACTGGTATTCCACTCAATGAACTCAGTAAGCTAATTAAAATTAGAACTGCGATCGCTCCAATATGGCGATGCATTAACCTCAAGGTGTAAAATTCCCCCGAAGCATGGGATTTTGATAATTTAGTTTTGAACATTACCATCTGCCAAATTAGTTTTTCCGGTAATTTATACTACCCACATACCAAAAAAAACTAACGTGGTATACCCGTAAGGGCACGGCACTGCCGTGCCCCTACACCTTGCGATGTAATGCTGTACCGCATCTGAATGGGAACCACTATAATACTTTTTACTTTTGAATGCGTGACTTCCGCCTTGCGGTACTAGTGCAATAATTCCTCAACTTGATGCTGGCTCCACAAAGTTCTATATAAACCCTGTTGTTGCAAAAGTTGTAAGTGATTGCCTGTCTCGACAATTTTTCCCTTTTCCATCACAAAAATTCGGTCAGCCGCCGCCGCCGCCGATAATTGATGCGTAATGAAAATTACTGTTTTGCGTACAGTACCACCAGAGAGATTTTTGAGGATTTGCGTGGCTGTTTGATTATCCACACTAGAGAGGGCATCATCCAAAATTAAGACTGGAGCATTGACCAGCATAGCCCTAGCTAAGGCAGTACGTTGTCGTTGACCGCCAGAAAGAGTAATACCGCGTTCACCAACAATAGTTTCATATTGCTGGGGAAAATTGTCAATTTCTGATTGAATTTGGGCAAGTTTAGCGACAGATTCTATCTGCTCTTGTTCACTAAGTGGATCACCGTAGCGGATATTATTTTTGATTGTAGTACTAAATAGAAAACTATCTTGAGGAACGTAGGCGATCGCACCTCGTAAATCTGCCAACGCTATCTTAGTAATATCCACCCCATCTAAAAACAATTGTCCTGTTTCAATATCCAACAAGCGCGGTAAAGCATTGGCTAAAGTAGATTTTCCCGCACCAATTGCCCCAACAATGGCTACGGTTTCTCCCGGAGCAATAGTAAAGTTAACATTTTTTAGGGCTGGAGTAGTGGAACCAGGGTAAGTATAGGTGAGATTTTTAGCTGTCACTTCCCCTTTAAGTTCAGCCACTGGTAGATGTATGGCATCGGCTGTGTCTTGAATTTTCGGTGTGACAGAGAGAATAGATTCAAGCCTATCGATACTAACTTCACCCCGTTGGTAGGCCGTAATTGTGAATCCTAAAAGGGCTGTGGGGAAAACTAGACGCTCTACATAAATTAACAGGACTAAAAAATCGCCAACCTGAAGCGTCCCAGAAGACATCCGCGCCGCCCCTAGCCAGATGATTACCAGTGAACTGACATTAGCTAGCCCACCAATTAGCGGAAACAGTGTATTTCGGAGTTTTGCCAGTTCCAAGTTAGCAGTCAATAGCTGCTGATTTTTCTTGGCGAAGGCTCGACGCTCGTTTGCTTCTTGGGCATAGATTTTAATTAAGGCAATGCCACTGATATCCTCTTGGATAAGTTCGCTGATGTCAGAGAGTTGCTCTTGGACTGCTGCTTGTTGCTTGCGTAAGCGATCGCTAAACATACTCACTAACAAGAGCATAAAAGGGTACACTGCCAGGGAGGCTAGTGTGATATCCACACTAATCGCCAGCATTACTGGCAGTGTCAGGGCGTAGGCAAACACGGTATTTGCCAAACTTAAAACTGCAAAACCCAATAACCGCTTGATATTGTCCACATCACTGGTAGCCCGATTAATCAAATCGCCAGCAGTATTACTGGCAAAATAAGCCGGCTCCAGCTTGAGTAAGTGTTCAAAAATCCTTTGTTTCAGGTCAAATTCTACCTGTCGCCCCACCCCAAATAGCCAAATACGGGATGCCATCCGCATTAGCCACATCGCCGAACTGAGTAAGACAATGATTACTACGTCATGTAGTATTTGGCTCAAGACGAAGGTTGTGGAGAGTTTGTCAACACCAGCACGAATCAACAAGGGGATATAAACGCCCAGTGCATTGACAGACAACAAAGCGAGAATGCCTAAAGACGCCTCGCGCCAATGGGGACGTAGGTAAGCAGTGAGTTTAGTGATTCGTCGAGATTTTGCCATTAAAGCAATTTTGCAACTTTATCATCCTAGATTAACTGCTAGTCCAAGAAGACAGCTATGTAGGGGATTGGGGACTGGGGACTAGTGAGTGGGAACTGGGGATTGGGAAAGAATGGGGTCTGAATCCCGATTTAAATTTTCCCAATCCCCAATCTTTAGTTGAATGAAACCCTTGCAAATTCGTAACTCTGAATTTCGGGTCGCGTTACTAAAGCATGGCATTGCGGTCTTTTTAGTATTTATTTTTTTACTTTATTACCGCTGAACACGCATGAACCTGTAAATTTCAACGAGATAACTTTCCCAAGTTCTTGTTGTCAATTGCAACGTTTCCGAATTCGGTACAAAGTCTTCAAGTCGTAAACCGCGTGTACGAATATCTTGAAGATTTCCTTGTAATAGGTAGGGAGGTACTCTCAAATTATAAGAAAGAATGCCATCCCCCGTCACATCTGAGATGTTCGCTGCGGTGCTTTGTTGCCCTAATGCCACTAGTGTGCCAGATGTTGGTGTAGCAGTTGCTACATAGGTTTCACCTGTCATTGCTAGAGGTGCCCGATAAAGGAAATAGGCAACTGCTGGTGTACTTGATAACAGCAAAATTGTCAGTGCCCAACCGATCAAGTATCCTCCTGGTTTTTCTATTCCGCCTCCTTTGATTTTCTGAGCTGCAAGAATCATCAGTAAAACAGAGGCTCCTAGTGGCTTGAGTGGAAAAGACAGCATCCTCCACAAAGACGCCACAGCAGGTTCACTGGGGTTAAGAAATGATAGGGCTACGATTACCAAGATAACGACTAGGATTAATCGCCCGACAAAAGTTCCAGAGGGATAAAATCGCTGGAACAGAGAATATACGATAGTGCCAATCAGCAGCCACAGCAGTACTCGGCTTAACAATAGAAACATAGATTAACTCTCAAATTTTCTGGTGCAGTGAGCCAATGTGGTGGTAAGACAGTCCACTTTGCTTGGGATTTCCACGCCACTTATCTTGTTCAGAGAACAAGTGGCTCCCCAAGAGGAACTGTCGTGCATGGTTTCCCTGCATAAAACAACTAGCGACTTCTTAGCTTTAGCGACGCTAGGAGCGTCACCCGTAAGGGTCAACCTAGAGGTTTCGGGAAATGGATTTATTTTATTGCCAAATTGTAATCGCACTGTTTGACTTAAAATACCTCAAACCTCACACCCAATGACTACCGTCGTAGTGATTTTAGTGCAATTTTTTGACACTGCGTCTATTATTTATATTTTTCCAGAAGAGTAATATGGTACCGGTAAACTAAATTAATTGAGTAATCCACTAAAAAGGAAAAACTATGTCGCCTGGAAAGCCTAGCATTTTGGTAACGGGGGGAGCTGGATATATTGGTTCTCACGCGGTGCTTGCTTTGAAGCAAGCGGGTTATAACGTTGTCATACTTGATAATCTAGTCTATGGGCATCGTGACCTGGTAGAAAAGGTTTTACAGGTAGAACTGATAGTAGGGGATACAGGCGATCGCGCCTTGCTAGATCACCTATTTAAAACCCGCGATATTGCTGCTGTGATGCACTTTTCTGCTTATGCCTACGTAGGAGAATCGGTGACTGATCCGGCTAAATATTACCGCAATAACGTTGTTGGTACTTTAACCCTCTTAGAAGCGATGCTGACGGCATCTGTGAAGAAATTTGTCTTTTCTTCTACCTGTGCCACCTACGGTGTACCGGAATTTGTACCCATTCCAGAAAATCATCCCCAAAATCCGATTAATCCTTATGGCGCTACAAAGCTAATGGTAGAGCGGATTCTTTCTGATTTTGATGTTGCTTACGGTTTTAAATCAGTGCGTTTCCGCTATTTTAATGCTGCTGGTGCTAATCCCAGTGGCTTGCTGGGTGAGGATCACAACCCAGAAACCCATTTGATTCCCTTGGTGTTGATGACAGCTTTAGGTAAACGAGAATCCATCTCAATTTTCGGCACTGATTACCCTACGCCCGATGGTACTTGTATTCGTGATTATATTCATGTTAACGACTTAGCTGATGCCCATATTTTGGGATTGGAATATTTATTAAAAGGTAACGATAGCGAAGTTTTCAATTTGGGTAATGGTAGCGGTTTCTCTGTCAGAGAAGTAATTGCAGCTACCGAACAGGTGACAGGAGTTTCTATACCAGTACAAGAACGCGATCGCCGTCCTGGTGATCCTCCAATTCTCATTGGCGCCAGCGAGAAAGCCAGAACAATTTTAGGCTGGAAACCTCAGTATCCATCCATCGAAGATATTGTCGCTCATGCGTGGCAGTGGCATCAGAAGCGACATAAATAAAAGTTAGGAGTTTGGAGTTTGGAGTTTGGAGTTTGGAGTTTGGAGTTTGGAGTTTGGAGTTTGGAGTTTGGAGTTTGGAGTTTGGAGTTTGGAAATTTTAGATTTTTCCTTCGATTCAAAATCTAAAATTGTTAAGTCTTGAATTCATAACTCTCAACTCCTCACTCCTAACTCCTAACTACTCCCCACTCCCTCTCATACTTCGCAGTACGACAACTAAGATGCCGATAAATCCGAGGATTGGAAGTGCGATCGCCCAGATTGGTAATTGCTGAGATTCACCCTCTCCTAAATTACCGTTGACATCTCGTAGATTTTGTGTATTCTGTGTAGATCCACCTGCCACAGTAACTTCAAATTTGAACTCAAAGGGTTTGAATCTTGCCCCAGAAACTGGTTTACCATTTAGTTGCAACTGATAAATACCTGGCTTGGGAAAGACAACTTCCGCACCTGGAATGCCTTGATAACGTTCAGCTGCCACAGGTTCTAACTGTGGTTCTAACAGGGGTGGCTCTCCGGCTGCATAAGGTTGGGCATAAATAGCCAACTGACAATTGCACTGTGACAGGGGAATCACCCTTCCACCTCTGCGGGTAAGCGCAAACCAGGCTTGGCTTGGTTCTCCAGCACGAGGATTATCATTTGGTTCAATGTGAAGGGTGCCGCCGACATCTCCAGATATCTCCACTTTATGAGCAAAAGCAGGGTAAATATTAGTTATTGGTATAACTAAGCAACTCAGGAATAATAAATACTTTATTGTTCCTTGATTCCAGGAAATGCCTTTGAGCGGGTAAAGCCTCTGTTTTTGGCTTGTTGGGATGGAGCCAGAAAATAAAGATGATTTACCGCGATTTGATTGGGGGGACATAAAACTTTTCTACGGCTAACTTTGACCAAAAAAAGCGCGATCGCACCATCAAGACACCGAGGGTAATAATTCCCATCAGTACTACTGCTAATTTATTTCCCCAAGTTGATTGCGAGGAACCCAGGTAATGGGAACCAATCAACACAGCATGAATGGCACTCAAGAGCAAGGCTGGCACACCCAATAGATGAATCTGTCGCCAACGCTTGCCCAAAGATTTCTGCAACGATTCCCAACTCGTAAAAGCGGCGGGGGACATTAATACCAATGCTACAGCACCCGCAGCCATACCCCACTGAAATTCTGGCGGCAGGAAAGAAAAGGCAGCAAATTTCCATTGCAATGAGTGTTCCATCATGTGGGCGGTGTGAACCACAGAAAGCACAAAAGATCCTACCCCCAAGCCCCGGCGGTAACGCAGTGGTGATGCCCACAAGCCACTAATAGGACGTGCAATTAAAGCCAAGATTAAGCAAATTAAGGCGGCATGTCCGGTGTAATCTACCATTGTGTCACCAGTCCGCAGCAACGTAATCACGCCAATGGTGAGTGTCACCCAACCGCCTAATCGAAACAACTGACTGCGCCTGTCTTTACTTACCAACGATGTGGAAACGCCTACACCTAGCATTGTAGGTAGAGTTCCCAAGCCAAAAGCCAGCATAGTTGCCCCACCCATCCATAAATTGCCAGTTTCAGCAGCTTTAATTTGGGCAGCATACAGGAAACCACAGGGCATTAAACCCCAAGTCATTCCCAAAAGCATTGGTGTCCACCATTTGGTTTTTAAGGAAAGCTTAACCATTCCTCTGCTGAGGCGATCGTGTAAACTACCTTGTAACAAGGGGTGTAACACGGGGATGCGCGGCAGTAAATCGGGTTTTACATGTCCTAAGCCAAACCAAATCAGCATTACACCAGTTAGAATTGCCATCCAGCGCCGGAAGTCGCTACCAACACCGGCTAGCTGTCCACCTTGCAGCAATACCGAACCTAGCGCCCCAATGCCAGCACCGACTAGAGCATAGCTTAACATCCGCCCCAGGTTTAGCAGGATATGAAATTTTAATTGCTGTTGCCAAGTGTCGGACTTTTCTAAGGTTGATGTGCGTCCTAAAGAGGCTGTTGGTGCTGTTTTCGGCTGATGAGATAGGGAAAACGCCATTGTTAAAGGGCCACACATCCCAAAGCAATGCCCAAAACTCCCCAGGAACCCCACGATCGCAATCAGCAACAAATCTACCATAAAAAAAGCCCTGAGTTCTGAGTCATGAGTCCTGAGTGTCAGAATAAAGATTTTGAAGAAGTAATAATAAATTCTTTGCTTAGTACTCAGCACTCCTCTAGTGGGGCACTTTACGTGAAGTTGCGATCGCTGTCAAAAGACAAGTTGTCAAACTTGATATTCACTTTAGGGAAAAAAAAGCAATCAGGTTTAGTGTAAATATTTATAAAACTCATCAAAGATAGACTTTTAGTACTCAGTGTTATTAACCCTGCGCGGCTGTAGCTTAGAGGTTGGATGATGCAGGCGATCGCCCGTAAGTTTGAAATATTTTTGGGACATAAATGTTTTAGTTAATAGTAAAAATTGCCGGAAATATTCTAATTTAATTAGTACGCCAATCCTTACGTTTTATTTATTTGCTTTCAAATAAATTAATAGAAAACTAACCAATCGTTATAATGCAAATAATCTGCTAGCAAATAATAAATTATAATCCTCTTATAAAAGGATAAAGATCAATGCCTAGGCACTAACTGTGTGCAAGGCTTTTAGTTTTGATGTTCGGTCGTATGAACCTCTTGACCTGAATCCTTACCTCCTGAGTAGGCTTTTTTCTATCTCCCAAAAAAATGAGCGAACCGGGAGTCATAATTAAACAGATACAGAATCTACTTTCAATGGAAGTCTAACTACAAAACTTGTTCCTTTACCTAGTGTACTATCTAGGTGTATTGTACCTTTGTGCATATCTACACATCGCTTAACAATTGCTAGCCCTAATCCTGAACCTGGAATTGTGCCAACATTGCTAGCACGTTGAAAAGGTTCAAATAGTTTAGCTTGAGATTCTGCTGGAATCCCTATTCCTTGGTCTGTTACTTGAAAACACACACTATTCTCTTCGCAAGTTAGCGATAACGAGACTGTACTACCTTTTGAAGAGTACTTTACTGCGTTGGAAAGTAAGTTATTTAGTAAATGCCATAGTAACTGTTCATCTAAATAGACAATACAACTTTCGGCATCTGCAAAAAAGCTAACTTTATACTTATCTTTAAGTGTCAACCGTAAAGATTCGGCTATTTCTGCACAGAAAGTTACCACATCTATTGGTATGGGGTTAAATACAAAACTGTTAGATTCGGATCTGCCTAGTGTGAGTATATTCTCTAAAAGATTTGTTAAGCTATGCGTGGCAGAATCAATGCCGTTGATATGATTTTGTTTTCTTTGCTCTGACATCCGATCGCCATAGGCTTTCAACATTTCAGTACTAAGCTGAATTGTGGTCAAACGATTACGAAATTCATGTGCTGCCATGTAAAAGTGCTGAGATTTTATCTGGCTTTTGGACTCAGCAATTTGCTGATTAGTTTTGGCAGCAACCAACGCTTTCTTAACTCCAATCTCTGCTTGGTGTCGGGAAAGAGCAATCTCAATTGTGGTAGCTAGTATTCTTTCATCAAATGGTTTTAAAATATAACCAAAAGGTTGGGAAATCTTAGCTCGCTCTAGTGTCGCTCGATCAGCATTAGCAGTTAAGTAAACTACAGGCAAATTCAAGCGAGACTGGATTTCCAAAGAGGCTTCTATTCCATCCATTTCGCCCTTTAGCCTGATGTCCATTAGTACTAAGTCAGGCTGCAAATTTTCTGCTATTAAAATAGCTTCTTCTCCTGATGCAACTAGAGCAGAGACATTATACCCCAAGTATTCTAGAGTTTCTCTCAGGTCGTCAGCAACTAACTGCTCATCTTCAACTATTAAAATTTTGATAGGATTCATAATTAATTTTATGGTTGAGTATCTTCATGATTTATTTGGATTTATTTCCTGCAATCTTTCGCTTAAAGTAGAAATTTCTTTGAGATTTTTTAGGATTTCATCTTTATCCATTAATTCATAGTTATCTATCAGCTTCTTGGAAATAGACATAATTTTCTGAAGAGAATTACACAACTCATTGCTAGTTGATTGAGTAATGTAGTTGTAATATTGGTTTATTTTTCTTTGAGTTTGTCTATTAATTATTTCTTGCTTTTCAAATCTCGCTGTTATTGCTCCCAGTAAATCTGCTCTTGTAAATGGCTTAATCAGATAATCATCTGCACCTAATTCTATGCCTTGGCGAATATCACTCTGAGAAGCTTTAGCGGTCACAAATATGAAAGGAATTGCTTCAGTTTCTGGATTTTCACGAGACCAGCTAACAACTTCATATCCATCTAGCTTAGGCATTGTAATGTCGCAGATAATCAAATCTGGAATTTCTGCTTGTATTAATTCAATGCCAACTTGTCCGTTCTCTGCATCCATAACATAGAAATTTTCGGCAATCAGCATTTCTACAATAACGCGACGGACATCTTCTTGGTCTTCAATTACTAAGATTTTTGTCATTAATTGAGATGTATTAGCTGTTCTAAAATTTTGACTTGGGACAAAAAATAAAAAATAGTTGTTTACAAATAATATGACTTTGTTAGGGAATTATTGAAACCCTGATTATTTACTAGGTTAGGTAGAAAGAAGTTAAATCCGAACCTAACATTTTTCAAATAAACGGTTTTTTATTGGCAGTCCAATTGTTAAATTATATTTTGCCAACTTTTACCAAAAAAGTCATAATATTCACGAAAACAAATGATTAATCTTGTTTATATTTTTCACCCTCTTCTATTAAATACCCTGATTTTTGTAGTAAAATGCTTACAGATTGTTACAATCCTTGAATCTTGGCTCTCGTAGCTACTTGCTCAAGTGCCATGAGGTAAGCTTTACTACTAGCTTTTCCAAGATTCTTGCATTATAGTATACTTCCATTTTGTTTGGGTGGGGAAAATCGCTTGAAATATTTGTAGTTTATAGTATTAACCCAAGTTGCGGGTTATCAAAATCCGGGTGCTTCTGATCCAGAAATTAGTGCGATCACCAATGACAAATTGCTGGTTGCGCGTAGCGCAACCACGATTTTGACTAATCATTACAAGCAGTGTAATCAAGCGGTTTCAGGTATTAATAATTGCTTACTATAGAAATGGTAGTTCTTTTCTCACCTTCTACCAAAAGGGGGACTGTATTCAATCAGACACCCCTTTTCATGATTATCATTATTGTATTATTCTTTAGAGCAAGTATACTACATAATTGTTAAAGGTCGCGGATGCTTTGAGGCTGACAAGATAATATTTTTAATCTCTAATTCCATTTTATTTGCGTTCTCTCATATCGCTTTTAGTCTAAACTCCAGTTGGAAATTCTGTCTCTCCAGATAAGTTTATCGAACTAAACTTTTCAAAAATTAAACTATATTTCTATATTTTTATTGACAAAGCGCAACACCATACACTACTATAAATAATTCAGTTGTCGCTAATTGAAAAAATAAATACAATTGATGTCAATTAATTATTGAATTGAATAAATTTCTGATATCAGCATGGCTAAACGATCTCTGCAAGCTTCAAATGAAGGTATTAGAAAAGCCAAACAGGCTTTTAATCATAAAGGTTGGACACAAGAATATCTTGCAAGGCAAGTTGGTTTAGACAGTCGCCAGCCAATTTGGAAGTTTTTTACTGGCAAACCTGTTGCCCGTAAAATATTCCATGAAATTTGCTTGACTCTAGCACTAGAACCAGAAGATATTGTTCAAAGACTGGAATTTGAACCAGATGAAGACTTAGCATCTCAGCAGATACTAAAAAGTAAAAATTCTACTATCATTGACCCTTTAGTAATTAAAGTGCGTGCTGCTCACTCAGAAAAAATTCAACACCAATGTGGTACGATCCGGTTGCTAGATGTTGCTCGCACTGTAGAATTAGATGAATTATTTGTTGATGTCAATGTCGTAGAAGAAATTAACAGTCAAAGATGGCTAGATATTTCAGATTTACAAAAATTTGATAATAAGGCTTTAGATAAATTTGACTCCGAGGAAGTTACTACTAAGAGAATTACAGGTTTACAAGCTATTGACAAATCTTCTAAGCTTATCTTACTTGGAAAGCCAGGAGCCGGAAAAACTACTTTTTTACAATCAATTGCTATCCTTTGTAATCAAGGTAAATTTCAGACTCAAAGGGTTCCCATTTTTATTAGTCTGAAAGATTTTGCTGAAAACATGGATTATGATGATAAAAATTATTTATTAAGCTATTTAATTCAAGAATTTAGTATTTGTAAAATAACTCAACAAGAATTAGAATATCTACTTCATGAAGGTAAAGCTTTAATTTTGCTAGATGGTTTGGATGAAGTTGCCGATAAAAATAGTGATAGAATTAATAAAGTAATTAGCAATTTTTTAGATATTTTTTATAAAAATATAGTAATTATTAGTTGTCGGATTGCATTTAGACATCAGAAATTCAAAGGGTTTGCTGAAGTAGAAATTGCTGAGTTTACAAAATTACAAATTTCAACTTTTGCTAAGAAATGGTTTGCAGCGTTTGCTAAAAATAATCTCCGATTAAGAAAAACATTAGCCTCTAAATTTATTGATACAATAACGCTTCCCGAAAATCGGCTGGTTCAAAACCTAGCATCTACACCTCTTTTACTAAATCTCACTTGTTTAGTTTTTCAATATTTAGGCGATTTTCCTACTAAGCGTTCCGAAATTTATCAACAAGGATTAGAGTTATTACTAGTACGTTGGGATGAAGCAAGAGGTATAAAAAGAGATGAAATTTACCGAAATTTAACTTTAACTCAGAAAATTAAATTGCTTAGTTATATAGCTGCTATTTCTTTTGAAACAGGTGATTACTTTTTTGAAGAAAGCAAAATTTGTCAATTAATAGCTGACTATCTTTATTTGTTACCCAATGCACCGACTGATATAGAAGATTTACAAGTAAATAGTAAAGCTGTACTTCAAGCAATAGAGTTACAGCATGGATTATTAGTGGAACAAGCTAGAGGGATTTATTCTTTTTCCCATTTAACATTTCACGAATACTTCACTGCGAGGAACTTTGTTGCTAATGGCGATCAAAAAAAATTAGAACAAGTTGCCAATCATTTGTTTGATAAGCGCTGGCGTGAAGTTATTTTGCTTACATCTGAAATGCTCAGATCGTTTGATAATTTATTCCAGTTAATGAAGCAACAAATTGATAAACTAGCTGTTAGCGATGAAACATTAAAGAGTTTTCTCACTTGGGTAATGCAAAAGTCTTCAACAGTTACCTCAGATTGTCATCCATCTGCTATCCGTGCTTTTTACTTTACCCTCGTCCTACCTCCCCATTATTTTTTATCGCGCAACCAAACTCTAGCTATATCTTTAGATAACCATCTTGCTGGAAAATTAGCTGATGATTTAGCTTTAGATTTAGCTTTAATCCATATCATTGCTGTTAGCCTAGCTTTGACTCCAGAGATTTTTTGTAAGCGGATCTCTGCTATGAAATTAGCTCTTGATATTGATTATTTATTACAAAATCATTCATCTTTATATGAATCTCTGCATAGCCTCAAAAATGAATTGCCTAGTTCACAACAAGATAGAGAGATATTAAAAGCATGGTGGCAATCTAACGGGCAATCATGGACTACACGATTAAACGAAGCGATCATAATTAACCGACAGATAGGTTATAATTGGCAATTTAGTAATGAACAGTTGCAGTTAATTCAGCAATACTGGGAGGCAAACAGTTTACTAGTATATTGCTTCAGCACTGCTAGTAATGTTACTCCCAACTTACGAGAGATGATTGAGGAAACTTTGATTTTACTGCCAGATAAGCTGATACGCAGCTAAATTCAGTAGACCGAAAACTTCTGCGATCGCTAAAAAATAGTAGTGTATGATACCGTTTTTTTGGAAATGTACAAAAGGTGATTGTGAGATGTGAATAATAAGATTTGCTTATAAATAAGCCCCGAAAATCAACCAAAATCAGCCAGATGGTAAACAAACTTCGCAGGCTACCCCATAGTTACGGTCTACGGCTTGACCTAGAAATTCAAGCATCTGTTTGAGGGTAAATGGTATTGAGCCGAGATACAAGTAAAAACCTGCAAGATGGTCTGGAAACTATTGCTATATAATGGTTTCAGTTATTTTTACGTATAATTGACAGAGAAGCGCAAATCTTGGGTATGTATCGCTACAAAAACTAGAGTATTTATTAATTTTATTTACAGATTTTACAGCAAGGACTTTGAGTCTCTTCCTCCCTTGATTTTGATTATCATTATCAAAAATGAGGAGAAAATCCAATTTTGTAGGCGATCGCCAATCTTAAATAGAAAAGTTTCACGAAAAATCAGTTATTGGCGTAGATATAGCGAAGCTGTCACCAGGGGCAAGATGCGCTACCCTAAGTCTGGAAGCCAAGGATAAATCACATGAGAAAATGGATTTGGCTGATGCTGTTGGTGCTGATGGCAGTTGCCGTGGTGGGTAGCAGAAGTAGTACATTTTTTGAACAGCGTCCGTCACCAGCAATTGTTGAGCGCATTCCAGTGGAAAGACCCCAACCACAGCCAGAGTCAAAGGTAGTTGATAGTGCGCCGCAAGTGTCTACTAATAAGCTATTAACTCATATCCGAAAGTTGAATTTTCAACGCTACACAACAACAGAGCGATCGCTTACTCGCACTTATATCACAACTGAACTCACAAAATTAGGCTGGAAGCCCAAATTGGAAAAGTTCTCTGAGGGTGTAAATATTTTTGCCGAACGTGTAGGAACGAGCATTGCCGCTAAAGCAATTCTCGTGGGAGCGCATTACGACACTGTTGCTTTATCCCCTGGTGCTGATGATAATGCTAGTGGTGTAGCTGTGGTGCTGGAAATAGCGCGGTTGCTTGGTTCCCGTCCCACGCCACGGACGTTACAGCTAGCTTTTTTTGACAAAGAAGAAGCAGGACTTTTGGGTAGTCAGGCTTTCGTTAGCAAGACAGCACGCTTACAAAACTTGAGCGGAGCGATCGTCATGGATATGGTAGGTTATGCATGTCACACTACTGGGTGTCAAAAATACCCTGCTGGATTGCCTGTTAACCCAATTAGCGACAAGGGCGACTTTTTGGCAGTAGTCGGTGATACAGAACATTTGCCTTTGCTGAGTGCTTTTGAAAACTCACAGATGCTCCCCTCAACTGCTCTGAATAAACAAAAATCAATGCCATCAGTCCTAACACTACCAATTCCTTTTAAAGGTTTACTGACACCAGACACCCTACGCAGCGACCATGCACCATTTTGGTATCAAGGTGTGGGTGCTGTGCTGGTGACAGATACCGCAAATTTACGTACTCCGCACTATCATCAACCTAGTGATGTTCCAGCGACTATCGAGCGATCGTTTTTCACGGGAGCAGCACAGATTGTGGTTAATGCTACTACTGCCTTGTTAGAGAAAAACGAAGTTTTGGAAACTCAAACACCAAGCTGACTGAATAATTCGTAATTCGTAATTAAATAAGAAATGACTAATTCCGTGTAGCGGTACTAGTTTTTGCTTCAGTGAATCCCCAAAAATTTATTCCTGCTGTCCAGATGCTTCTTCTATTTGTTCTAAAACTTTGTCTCCCCACTTTTTCATTGCTTTTTCAATTTCAATTTGTTTTCTTTCTTTTACTAACCCTATTAATCTCCCTGAATCTATATCTACTAGTACGACAATAAATTTTCCTTGGACTTTGAGCAAACTAATTTCATCTATTCCACTTCGTTTCGCAGACCGCTATTCATCCCCAAGCCTATTGCATGGGGTTTTCCGCGAGTTCAAATAAAAAGCGCTCCCCTTTTGGAGAGCGCTTTTTAGCGTGAATTACTCAGCCTGTACAGATTTATTAGGAAAGTGCAAAATTTTAAATCTTTTATAGTGTGTTATACACCACCGCAGATTTTTGGTGCGCTAGGAAAAATATTATAACGCACCCTACAAAACTTGCTCTTTATTAAATCCACATTTCTTAGTTAACCGTTAAGGGCTTCTTCTTGATGGGTTTCGATAACGCAATCAGAAGTGGGGCGGGCTACACAGGTAAGAACCCATCCTGCGTCGATTTGATCGTTGTCTAAGAAGTTCTGATCTGATTGGTCAACTGTACCTGAAATTAGCTTCCCGGTACAGGTAGAGCAAGAACCAGCGTTACAGGAATAGGGCAAGTCAAGATCATTTTCCTCGTTAGCGATCTCTAGGATGTACTCATCATCAGGGACTTCAATTACGTGTTCACCTGCGTTTTCACCTTCTGGGATACGTAATGTAACCTTGTAAGTTGCCATGTAAAAATTCCTAGCTCAATATAAACTCCATTTTTGATACTACGGGTTTATGTGCAGCTAGTCTAGAGTTTATTGTGGTTGATTTATTTACATCCTTAATAAGCGCTTAGTGTAAACTGGAAGTTAGAGTAAAAAATTCTGCGTAGGCGTAGCCCGTCGTAGACATCGCTTCAGCAAATCCCTCAAATGAACTATAATCTTTAGCCACGATGCAGACATTCACACCCAACTTTCGCGCATTAGCAGTTGTATAAGGGCCAAAACATGCAATTATACTGCGCTCATAATCGCTTTGCGAGTTGACCATTGTTAAAAAGCTTTCTACTTCTGCGGTGCTACTAAAGGCAATTACATCGATTAAGTAGTCGGACAAAAATATTTACAGTCATTGCGAGCGTTCGCGTTAGCGTCTCGAAGAGAAGCGAAGCAATCGCAAGGGCTGGGATTGCTTCATTCCGCTTCGCTCCATTCGCAATGACATTGTGTAATTAATTCTGTCTGACTACTTATTCCTTGACGAATCAGATTTAATTCAATAGTTAAAGTGTGGTGCTGACCGATATCCCGCCTGGGAATAAATTCCCAGGCTAATAGCTCAAGTCCACTCAAGTGGACTGAGATTTTTCCTTTCAGGAAGCAATACGCTTGGGTTAAGAATTTGACTTTTGACTTCCCCAAAGGGGCACTAGCTATTTTTCTAGGATGAATTCTCCCCATTTTTCCGATGTCATCTGGGTTGATAAAACGGGACGATATGAACATCTAATAACGTTGGCACAAAAATCTTATGTCTTCATTACTGGCTTTATCCAACAGTTTAGCTGATACCGTAGAACAAGCTGGAAGTGCTGTGGTTGCAGTTAATGCAGGTACTCGTGTTTCCCCAAGTGGCATTCACTGGCGTAATGGCATCATTGTTACCTCTGATGAGTCACTACAGCGCTATGACGACATCACTATCACTTTATCAAATGGTAGTACTGCACCAGTAACACTCATCGGTCATGACTCAAGCACTGATATTGCTGTTTTTAAACTAGAAAATCTAGAAATTCCTCTGGCAAAAGTTGGCGATGCCAAAACGCTCAAAGTTGGTCATCTCGTGTTAGGACTGGCAAGAGGTAGCGAAGGTGATTTAAGGGCGGCGATGGGTGCGGTGAGTGTGGTTAGCGGTGCTTGGCGCAGTATGAGTGGCGGGAATATTGACCAATTCATCCGCCCAGACATCACCCTTTACTCTGGTTTTGCGGGTGGGCCGCTCGTAGATGCTGCTGGTTTTGTGGTAGGCATGAATACATCGGGGCGGCGTGGTACTGCTTTGACTATTCCCACTGCTACAGTCGATCGCGTGGTTGATCAATTAGTGGCAAAAGGACGCATTTCAAAAGGCTACTTGGGTGTGGGAATGCAACCTGTACGTTTACCAAATAACCTGAAAACTGCTCTCAATTTAACTTCTGCAACTGGGGTAATTGTCGTTAATGTTGAGTCTTCCGGGCCTGCTGATAATGCAGGTGTGTTGCTTGGCGATGTTTTGGTAAGGTTCGATGGCGTAACTGTGGGCGATACAGGTGATGTGCTGGCGCTGCTTAATAGTAGCGATCGCATTGGTAAAACTATCAAAGTGCAACTTGTCCGGGGTGGGGTGTTAGTTGAGTTAGCGATCGCAGTTGGCGAACGACCTTTATAATTCGTAATTCGTAATTCGTAATTCGTAATTTGGAACTCGGACGTTGAGCCTTTGAACTCGGAACTTCCACCTTTTTGCTCGGATGTTGAGCCTCTGAACTCGGAACTTCCACCTTTTTACTCGAAGGTTGAGCCTCTGAACTCGGAACTTCCACCTTTTTACTCGAAGGTTGAGCCTCTGAACTCGGAACTTCCACCTTTTTACTCGAAGGTTGAGCCTCTGAACTCGGAACTTCCACCTTTTTACTCAAACGTTGAGCCTCTGAACTCGGAACTTCCACCTTTTTACTCGAAGGTTGAGCCTTTGAACTCGGAACTTCGACTAAAAACTATTGTCAGCCAATAGATTCTACTTTGACATGGGGAAAAATTGTACAACATGGCAAACACAACATTAACTAACATCGCTGCTGAATTAACAGAGGTAGCTGCTAAACTACGCGATCGCACTGTCAAAGTAAAAAGCGGCTCTCTAGGAGTGGGTTCTGGTGTAATTTGGCAATCTGACGGACTAATTATTACTAATGCCCATGTCGCAACCAGCAACCGCGCAACTGTGGAATTGGCAGATGGAAGGGTATTTGATGCGGTGCGGACACAATTTGATCCACAGCAAGATTTAGCAGCCCTAAAAATTGTCGCCACTAATTTAACTGCTGCAACGATTGGTAATTCTGAGGCGCTACGAGTGGGTGAATTAGTTTTAGCGGTGGGTAATCCCTTTGCTGACAGTGGTGCTGTGACAACTGGAATTATTTATGCAAATAATCCACGGGCTGTTATGGCTGATTTGCAGCTATATCCTGGAAATTCTGGGGGGCCGCTTGCCGATTGTCAAGGCCGAGTCGTGGGAATTAATACGATGATTGTTAATGGATTAGCTGTGGCAGTTAAGAGCAACACCGTTGAGCGTTTTTTACAGGGAAATAGTCGTCCGCAACTGGGAATTACACTGCAACCTGTGCTTTTAAGTAGGCGTAGCTTGGGTTTATTAGTGTTGTCAATTCTACCTAATAGTGCAGCAGAAATTGCTGGTGTACAAATCGGCGATGTTTTAATTGGAGTTTCGGGGCAATTATTTACTAGCATGAATGATTTAACTAAATATCTCCATGACAGTAAAGATTCTGTGCCGCTACAACTCCTACGCAATGGGAAGCAATTCGTAATTTATGTTGAGGTGCAGTCTGGTAGAACTGCTGTGGAGGCGACATGATCCGAGTGATGGTAGTTGCCACTTCCCCTGTAGTACGGGCAGGGTTATCAGCTGTGGTAACTACCAATCCTCGGTTGAAGGTTGTGGGTAGTGCATCCGATTTGGATGTATTGGCTAGGGAAGTTGGGCAATTGCAACCAGATGTGGTACTGGTAGATTTGAGTGGCAATCTTCAACAATCGGTGTGGGAAAAATTGCTGGTTATTCAAGAACAGCAATATCCATTAGGAATGATCGTCATTGTTGAGGAACTTGACAGCATTGATTTAGAGACGGGGTTACGTTCTGGTATCCGGGGGATATTGCCCAGTACTAGCACAGAGTCAGAAATTGTTGCGGCTGTAGAGGCGATCGCTTCTGGTTTGGTGGTGCTGCACCCGGATGCTATAGAATTATTATCTATCCGGGAAAAAGTGGTAGCAAATCCCGTACAAACCTTGACACCACGAGAGATAGAGGTTTTAGGTATGCTTGGTTCTGGGTTGGGGAATAAAGCGATCGCTAAAGGCTTGCACATTTCTGAGCATACCGTCAAATTTCATCTCTCATCCATTTTTCAAAAGCTCAGTGTCTCCAGCCGCACCGAGGCTGTTGCTGTGGGCGTGCGACTGGGTTTGATTATGCTGTAAAAAAAGACCTAACCCCCAGCCCCTCAATACGGTTCGGTTAAGGCAAGAGACGCGATGAATCGCCGTCTTTACAATAATCAGTCCTTTGTAGAGACGGCGATTTATCGCGTCTTTTAGGAGAGAGGAATGGAAGTGAGGTCAAAAATTGAGTTGCACATCGGGTGAGGTCTATTCAATATCAAATGATGACATACAGCCTGCAATGAGGTGATGGTATATGTATCACATTTGATTCATCACTTATATGAACATTTTAATGATCTCTTCCACCTTTCCCTACCCACCAACACGCGGGGGAACCCAAGTCAGGACATTTAATTTACTTAAATACCTCAGTCAACGCCATAAAATTACCCTAGTAACTCAACGCGAGGGCGATGTTACAGACGCAGAAGTAGCAGGATTACGCGATTGTGTAGATCATCTAGCCATTTTTGAACGCCCGCCAGATTCTCAAACTACTGGAATATTGAAGAAAATACAGCGATTTGGCAGCTTTTTGCAACAGGGAACACCACCAAGCGTACTTAACCGCTACTCAGTTGAGATGCAAACATGGGTTGATAACTGGGTGGAAGCGGGGAAATGCGATGTAATTACCTGCGAACATAGCGTCAATGAAATTTATGTGCGATGTCTACGACGGGCTACGCCTACGCATTTTCCCAAACAACTAAAAACTATAGTTAATATTCATAGTTCAGTTTACGCTACCTGTCGCAACCAACTAGCAACAGGAATTTCAGAAAATTCGCTCAGAGACAGAATTAATCTGCCACTTTTGCGGCGTTATGAGCAAAACTACTGTGCTAAATTTTCGGCAATCGTTGCGACAACAGAAGAAGATAAAATTCAACTACAAGAGTTTAACCCCAATAGTGAAATTACAGTTATCCCTAATGGCGTAGATTTAGTTTCTTTCCCCAACCGTACCAACGATCCAGGTGGACACCGTTTAATTTTTATCGGTGCAATGGATAATTTAGCAAACATTGATGCTGTCTGCTTTTTCAGCAACGAAGTTTTGCCAGAAATCCAAAAATTGTATCCTAATACAACTTTCGATATTGTCGGTTCTCATCCGGTGGCAGAAGTTTTAGCACTTGCTCAAAAACCAGGAATTAATGTAATTGGGCGTGTGCCTTCAATGGTAAAATATTTACATCAATCTACCATCTGCGTTGTACCCATGCGGACTGGGTTTGGTATTAAAAATAAAACTTTAGAGGCAATGGCAGCTGGTGTACCGATAGTAGCTAGCGATCGCGGTTTAGAAGGATTAGCCGTAGATGTTGCTAGTCATCCATTACGGGCATTACGAGCAAATAAACCGATAGAGTACATCACCGCTATTAATCAACTATTTGAGCAGCCACATCTGCGTTCAGAATTGTCTCACAACGGCAGACAACTGGTAGAAACAGAATTCACTTGGGATATTGCTGGTAAAAGTTATGAACAAGTGTGTCTGAAAAGAGATTAATACTAATTCGTAATTAGCACACACATAAAAATGCTTGATTTAATAGAAACCCACCACTAGCTTCTAGATAAATTCTAATTGTTCTTTCTTGCCAGTGTGGAACAGATGTCTGTAGAGACGTTGCAATCCAATGTCTCTACATCGGCCGTACAAATTATCTTATCTAAATCGAATTGGTTCAGGGTTAGCTTGTAAAGAAACACATCAATTATTGTCAAATTTAGTTGAAGCACCTAACACAAGTAATTTCTTCTGCTTACGTTTATTTTTATTTTTGAGAGTTGTCAAATAATTATCAACGTAGCGGAAAGCCGCTGCACCATCGTAATCAGCAATGGCTATAGCTTGTAAGAAAACCTTTGAAGGAATTTCAAACCCTAAAAATTTTTCTGTTAAAATTAACAAATCTTTATCTGTGGCAGGAAAAGTAATTTCTTCTGTCTCTTCTGGATCGGAAAATATATCTTCAATTAATGCTTTATACACTTTGTACCTCCCCAAAAGCATAAGACGCAAAGCCTGTGATAAAGTTTAGCTGCTGATCGCGAGTTTGTAAGTTAAGTGGGAGTTCAGTCCCAGGACATCCAATCTCTCGCAAAATCTCCAAACAATAAACACCGAGTTGAGTGTATGGAGCAAGCTCCAATTCATGAGCTACTTCTAGAGCCATCTCCAGATTGACTTGGATAACCGTCTTTACAGGGTTGGTCATAAACACGCCCTAATAAACTGGATGCTCTAAGTTTTGATCACAAGTTCAAATAGCGTAACGGTGTTTTTGCGGATTTTATGAAGAGGCGAAAATAAAGTATCAGCGCATTTGCGGTAATGTATCCAAAATTATCCAAATCAGTATGATACCAACTTGAAAAATCATTGCGACAGATAGACAGAGAAAACCCCGATGCACCAAGCGGTTTTCAATCCAAAATCCAAGATAGTATGAAATGCGATCGCACTAGAAGACGTTGGCGTAACCATTTGGGTGTCTTGCTACGCGCAGCATGTCGTAAATCAGACAAAAATAGGACTTACTCACTGTACAAATGCATCGTGATGTGCATTAACTAGTTCCGTGGGTTTAAGTCCCCCGGTTCTACAACCGATAAGTTTTGTGTTGGGGTAAAATCCCCATTACAAAACTTAATTACGAATTACGAATTACGAATTATTTTAACGATGCTCCCGGAAGTTTTCAGGCTTTTCTTAATTATCCTGCGATCATAAATAGACCATGTTGTAGGGAATAAAGGGTGATTAGCAAAAGGCTGAAATGACCTATTGGCTTTGATGCACAGAATATTCTTTTTGTAAAGAATATAAAACATAATGTTATTACTTCTCAATATTTACGACACAATAATACATTTTTGAGAAACCTGAATCTTGATGCATCTTTTGTTTATCAGATATATAAAACAACATTAATTATATTTTAGATGACTTCATCATAAATTTATAATTACAGTACTTGTATTATGCCAGTATTACAACGATCAAATGTATTTGATCTGAAAAATTACAAAGGTATATATTATGTCCATTATTGTTGGAACTCCTAACAAGGTTTTTTTGTCGGGCACTGATAGTGATGCTCAGATTTTGGTTGGTGGAGGCAATGTCAATATCTCCCTTGGTTTGAAAAATGTCGTAATCGATATTGGAGATGGCAATGACAAGTTGGCTCTTAATAAGGTAGATACTCCGTCTACTATTGTTGGAACTTGTAACGATGATTTTTTGTCGGGTACTAATGGTAACGATCAGATTTCTGGTCGTGGAGGCAATGACAATATCTCCGGTGGTCTGGGAAATGATGTAATTAATGGTGGAAATGGCAAAGACCTGATTGATGGTGGTGCAGGCAATGACACGTTAATAGGTGGTGCAGGCGATGATACCTTCAAGGGGAGTCGGGGTAACGACAGCATCAATGGCGGAGATGGCTTTGATAAAGCAGACTACAGCAAACTAGGTAAAGCCATCACCCTCTCAGGTGTAGGGACAATTAAAAAAGCTGGTGGCTTGGGAACAGATATAGTCTTTAAAGTAGAAACAGTTATTGCTGATGCTAGCGTTGCCAATAACACCATAGATGCGTCTGAATCTTTGCCTGGAGTATATGCCACCGCCGACCTAGAAGCCCAAACTATCTATGCCAGTAACGTTCCTGGTTTGGGAAGATTAAAATTCAATGTAGTCAACTTTGACAATCTTATTGGTACAAATGAGGCTGACAGCATTAAGGGCGATAGTCAAAATAATCAATTAAAGGGTCTAGCTGGGGATGACTTAATTGATGGTAGAGGTGGCAATGATCTGATTGATGGTGGTGCAGGTAATGACACATTAATAGGTGGTGCAGGCGATGACACCTTCAAGGGGAGTTGGGGTAACGACAGCATCAATGGCGGAGATGGCTTTGATAAAGCAGACTACAGCAAACTAGGTAAAGCCATCACCCTCTCAGGTGTAGGATCAATTAAAAAAGCTGGAGGGTTTGGAACAGATATAGTCTTTAAAGTAGAAACAGTTATTGCTGACGCTGGTGTTTCCAATAACACCATAGATGCGTCTGAATCTTTACCTGGGGTATCTGCCACCGCTAACCTAGAAACCCAAACTATCTATGCCAGTAACGTTCCTGGTTTGGGAAGATTAAAATTCAATGTAGTCAACTTTGACAATCTTATTGGTACAAATGAGGCTGACAGCATTACTGGCGATAAGCAAAATAACCGATTAGTCGGTAATGCTGGCAATGACACTATCTCAGGTGGCTTGGGTAATGACACCATCATCGGTGGAAAAGGTAAGGATGTTCTCACCGGTGGACTTGGTGCAGATAAGTTTCTCTTCAACAGCCTCAAAGACGGTATTGACACCATCAAAGATTATAACTTTGGTCAGAGCGATCTAATCCAAGTTTCTAAAGTAGGGTTTGGTACTACTAAGAGTAGTGACTTTTCCTATGATAGTTCTACAGGTAACTTGTCTTTCTTAGGAAATCAATTTGCTTTCCTTGAAAATCTCTCAGCCAATTTGAGTATTGAGTTGGTATAAAATTATCAAAGTTTACAGATTCATGACAAGTTAAAGCTTTTTGATCGTTGAAACAGGAATCATGCGACTTTGAGTCGTGTGAGGTTCAAGATATTATTCTACAAAATTCAGGAGTAAACCTTGTGGCATTTACGAGCAATCAATTCTTCCAGTTATCTGTTAAATATTTACCAGCAATTACAGCCATAATAACGCTTCTCCCTTTACCAGTTAAAGCAGCTACATTTTTAGTAAATGAACGCGCTCTTTTAGGAGGTAATGATGAAGTTAATTGGGGAAGTTTAGGTAAAGTACTCAATCCGTCTGCACCTGACTTTTCTGTTTTTTTACCTAACTCTTTTTTAGCAACATCCCAAGGTGGCTTAGGCTTAGATGTAAATATAACTCCAGCTAAAAATCCTCAGATTACTCCACCATATATCTTTGAAACGTTACCTCCACCTGGCATTCGGACTAACTTCGCCCAAGGAGATTTTATTCTTTTCGGAGGTATAAACCCAACAGCTTTTCAACCTCGTGTTCCTGGCGCTCCCGATCCTCGGACTGAGGGGAATGGAGAACCTTTAAGCATTAGTTTTGCCCAACCTGTTTATGGCGCGGGTACTCAGATAGCTGTAGATATTAGTAATTTAGAAGTTGAAACTTTTATCAACGCTTTTGATAGCAGCAATAACTTGTTGGGTAGTTTTTCAGTTCTCAGTACTTCGTCGCTAGCATTAGATAACTCGGCAGTATTCTTGGGGGTTCGTAGTGACACTGCAAACATCTCACGAATCGTTTTTAGCAGTTCTGCTCCACAATACGCCTTGGCTATTAATCAGGTAAGTATTGTTGCAGCTCCTGAACCAACTTTGACTTTGGCTATATTAGCTTTTGGTGTTTCAGGTGTTGTTTTAAAACGACGCCAACGCCCTTGGTCAAATAATTGCTAATTTGTAATATAGCGGTTCCCACTCAGATGGGTTACAACATTACATCACGAGGTGTAGGGGCACGGCAGTGCCGTGCCCCTACGCGTGTACCTCACCAAAACGACAACCGCTATACTCGCAAAGAGCAAGAAACAAGCTACGTAATTCGTAATTGAAGAGGGTACAGCTGATTGGCTGGTCTGGAAAACAGCAAGATCCCCGTAGGGGTATGCAAACTCGCTTTTTCGTGTCGCTATAAGTGATGAGTTCTTAGCTCAAGACATTTCTGAATAATAAATTGCCAGGTCAATTAAAACACCCCTTTTCCCAGTAGGGACAATACAGTTCGGTTAAGGGTAAAGGATAAATTCAAACATCCACCCCTTTTCCCAGATGGCACTCTTAGGTTAAGAGTGGAATGGCACTAAGAAAAGCCCAAAGACTTATGTAGCACTCGTTCCCAGCCTCGAGGCTGGGAACGAATTCCGAATGGGCTGCTGCTTCTCGTCAAGAAAGAGGAGGCGGAGCCTCTGGGAATGGTTTCCCAGCCTCGAGGCTGGGAACCAGTTGGAGCAAGGGCTGTATCTTAACTTAGTGCCATTCGGTTAAGAGTGCTTATCTGAGGCGTATTGTCAAGAGATAATCCGAACTAATTTAATGGGTATATCAGATAATTTATTTTCCGGAAATCGCCTAACAGTGATTGTAGTTAACAATCACGTAGCTTATTTCTCGCTTGAGGCGAGTATTATTATCAATGGCAAATTATTTTGACGCTGTGGAAACGTCAAAATAATTCGTCATTCAATCAGATCGAGGTTTACGACATACTCAAACTTCTGTCAAATGTAAGCTCCACATAATTTTTATCTTTAGCAAGATTAAAGTCAATGTCATACAAAGAATTAGAAGACATCATAGACGCTAAGATACAAAAAGCTATACGCAAGCACGAGGTCATAGTTGCTTCTATTAGTAGTATTATTGGCTTGATTTTTATACTGGGTTTGTTCCATGCTATTTTGCTCAACCACACTCAAATTCAATCATTTTGCTTGAGATTATTACTGGTTGCATTCAATGGGTTTTTATTATCAAGCGTTCCCTAATGTTCTATGCAACCTCATAGATAATCGATATTACACATATTTTTATAAAAGGGAATTGCACTATGGAGACTAAAAATAGTAGCAGGGCTATATTCGTATTATTTTTGACTGTATTTATAGACTTGCTCGGCTTCGGAATTATCCTGCCGATACTGCCTTTGTATGCTGAACAATTTGGTGCAAAACCTAATGAAGCGACACTACTTGTAGCTATTTATTCTTTAATGCAGTTCTTATTTGCACCATTATGGGGCAAGTTTAGCGATCGCTACGGTCGCCGTCCGATTTTATTGCTTACTTTATTCGGTTCTGTAATTGCATACGCAGGGTTAGGTTTTGCCAATTCATTATGGATTTTGTTTATTGCTCGTAGTCTTGCCGGAATTATGGCAGGGAATATTGCGACTGCTCAAGCGTACATAGCAGATATTACCACGCCAGCTAATCGATCTCGTGGCATGGGCATAATCGGAGCAGCTTTTGGTCTTGGCTTTATTCTCGGCCCAGCTATTGGAGGTCTTCTGATCGGATCTGATCGAAACAACGCTAACTTTCATCTACCGTCGTTGTTCGCAGCCGGATTATCTTTATTAGCATTGCTTTGTGCTTTGATGTTACTTCCAGAATCTCTGAATTCTGAGACTAAAGCCAAAATCCAAGCTAATCGCTACCGTCAGCGACGGCTGAACTTGCTACAAGTGTCACAACGTCCACAGTTTTGCTTGCTTGCTGGCATCTACTTTTTTGTTACCTTTGCTGTTGCGTCTATGGACTCTACATTGGCTTTATGGTCAAAGCAGCAATTAAACTGGGGCCCTCAACAAACAAGTTATCTTTTTGCCTTCATGGGGATTGTCAGCACAATCATTCAAGGAGGACTAATCGGATTCCTTAAAAAATACTTCGGTGAAATAAAGTTACTGATCTTGGGGATATTAGGATTAGGTTTAGGATTACTGTTAATTGGATTCTCACAAAGCTTAATTTTATTGTTGGTTGCCACCACACTTGTAGCATGGGGAATTAGTGTTAGTCAACCAATATTAAACAGCCTAATTTCCCAAATTACAGCCCCAGAAGAACAAGGACAAATATTAGGTATTGCTAGTTCTTGCTCTGCGTTGGCACGCATCGTTGGCCCAACGTGGGCAGGGGTTAGTTTTATGAAATTTGGAATTTATGCTCCTTTTTTGAGTGGATCTTTAGTAATGTTGGTAGCTTTCACTCTTAGTTTGCGAGTAACGAAAAGCGCATCTGAACCAAACAGAGAACGTGTAGCCTCACAATCTTGATTTCAAAGCTTAATAATTTTTGGAAACAGCCTTGTATTAAATATTTTTAATTCCAAATCTAAAATCTAAAACAATACTGCGTAGGCTTTGAATATTCGTAGGTTGGGTTGAGGCAATGCGTTACCCAACAAACCCAGGAAAATGTTGGGTTTCGTTCCTCAACTCAACCTACACATTTCTATTTTTTATGCAAAACCTACGCAGTATTGAAATCTAAAATCTAAAATCTAAAATTACTATGACTGGTCGCCGAGTATTGTTTTTAGGCATTATTGTAAGCATCCTTCTCACCTACGCAATTTGGGTAGGTGGGAGCATTCCTGCAAGCATCATTAAACTTCCCGATCAAGGATTAAACTGGTATTACTGGAAGCTTCCCCAACCAACCTTTTGGAGTCGGGCGACGGCTTGGGGTATGTACATTGGGCATCAGTTTAGCATCTGGGGGTGTATCTTGTGGGCGCAGCGATCGCAGTTGAAATACAAATCAGCGTTGCACCCGATTAATTACCTCATGCTTGCTATTAATGGTGCATTCATCGCTTTACACTTTCTCCAAACTTATATTTGGTACGATGCTCTAGCTCAAGATACTTCAATTTGGGCTTCTCAAGGTGCAGTTGTTCTTCTACTGGTGTTCGTACTGATTTTGGAAACGCCTCGACGCGGTTTGTTTTTTGGCAATTCTGTTCCATTTCATCAACAGTTTTTGCAAATTATCAAGCTGTACCACGGCTACTTTTTCTCCTTCGCCGCTATCTACACCTTTTGGTATCATCCAATGGAGGCGACTTTGGGGCACTTAATTGGTTTTCTTTACATGTTCTTGCTTCTGCTGCAATCGTCGTTGATATTTAACCGCAGCCATGTAAATCGCTGGTGGACATTTACTTTAGAAATTACAGTGGTTTTACATAGTGTAGTTGTATCTTTGATGCTAGGGCAAAGCAAGTGGCCAACATTCCTCTTTGGTTTTCTTGGCATTTTAATACTTACTCAACTCCACGGTTTACCTGTAAGTATTTTGACTAAACGTACTATTTATGGAGCCTTTTTAGTGAGTGTACTGGCCGTTTATGGACTGACTGAACGCGGCTTGGGCAGAATTTATGAAGTAACCTATATTCCTCTGATTGAGTTTGGGCTGGTTGGCGTAATTTACTTAATCTTCTTGCTCATCTTATGGACAATTTCTCGTTTACCTATCAAGGCGTAAGTAATATGATTAGGACTAACGCACACTCTACGATTCTTGGCTTCTTGTCTAAGAGACCCTACACATTCGCGCAGCGTCCCGTAGGGAAGGAAAGGCGATTCGATAAATTAAGCTTTTTGGCAATTTTTGCGTAAGTCCTAATGATGTCCGGGCAATTAAGCATAATATCGCCAAGCCCACCCCGCCAAAACTGCGCTTTAGCTCATAATTCCTCTTTTCTCTGTGTTCTCTGCGCCTAATAAGGTTTATTGAAGGAGGCAGAAGACAGGGAGCTTTCTAGCAAGGGGGATAATAAATTCAAATTTGGACAAAGGGTACGAACCGACGCTCTAGTTTTGGTCAGCAGTATGAAGTTAGACAACTGCTAAATTATTCAAGCTGCCTTTGTAGCTACTAATCTCAATCACAGCATCCGTGAGGGCAGAGAATTCATTAGTGTTATCGTTGAGTACCAGAAAAGTCTGCTGATGATTGCCTGTACCGAGGGTAAAAGTTGCCGCACCTTTAGCTACAAAAGCAGTTGCAGTCAATATCTGTTGTATATCTGAGACATTTAGACTCGCAACAGTGCCAAGTTGAACTAAATTAGCCGCGCTAACTGCATATAGCCCATCAATTTTATCTTGAGAAATGTTCAAGTCAGTTATTTTATCAAAGCTAGACAGCAGCGAATCACTTAGACTACTGAACACAAATGTATCAGCGCTACAACCGCCTGTGAGGGTATCACGCCCAGCGCCACCATTGAGGATGTCATTACCACTACCACCAACTAGTTTGTCATTTCCGGCTAATCCAAAGAGTTTATCATTGCCATTTTTGCCGGAAATTTGATCATTACCAGCCCCACCACTGAGTTCATCTGCACCGTTACCACCTTTTAAAGTAATCTTTGGCACATTTACGTCTGTAGTGGTTTTGCTGATTAATTGACCATTGGTATCATACAGATAAGTGGCAACTGCATCAGTAATGCCATCACTGTTGTTGTCAATATCTGCGGAAATTAGTTTGCCATTGCGATCGTAGTTGAAAGTGGTAATCTCATCAGGGATGCCATCATTATTTTTGTCAGCTAGCTGTGCAGTCTGTTTGCCGTTAGCGTCGTAACTGTAAGCGGTGACTTCATCAAAGATGCCATCATCATTATTGTCAATTTTTTGTGATTTCAGGTTGCCGTTAAAATCGTAGCTGTAGATGCCAACTGCATCAATTACACCATCATTGTTGAAGTCATAGCTAGCGGATGCGCGTCCATAAGTATAGGAAGTATAGGTTTGGACAGGATCAAATCTGCCGTCGCCGTTGTTTTCAACTCTAAAGGATGTCAGGTTGCCCTTGGCATCATAAGTAGAGGTTTCGACATAATCAACTTTGCCGTCACCGTTGAAGTCACGGCTAAAGGATGTCCGGTTGCCCTTGGCATCATAAGTAGAGGTTTCGACAAAATCAACTTTGCCGTCGCCGTTGTCGTCACGGCTATTGGATGTCACCTTGCCCTTGGCATCATAAGTAGAGGTTTCGACAGAATCAACTTTGCCGTCGCCGTTGTCGTCACGGCTATTGGATGTCACCTTGCCCTTGGCATCATAAGTAGAGGTTTCGACAGAATCAACTTTGCCGTCGCCGTTGTTGTCATAGCTGGTGGATGTCCGGTTGCCCTTGGCATCATAAGTATAGGTTTGGACAGAATCAACTTTGCCGTCGCCGTTGTTGTCAAAGCTATTGGATATCAGGTTGCCCTTGGCATCATAAGTATAGGTGGTGACATAAATAGGTATGCCGTCGCCGTTGGCAAAGCTACTAAATGTCACCTTGCCCTTGGCATCATAAGTATAGGTTTGGACATACTCAGGTATGCCGTCGCCCTTCAAGTCAACGCTATCAGATGTCAGGTTGCCCTTGGCATCATAAGTATAGGTTTGGACATAATCAACTTTGCCGTCGCCGTTGCTATCAGAAGTATAGGATGTCACCTTGCCCTTGGCATTATAAATAAAAGTGTCGACAGAATCAACTTTGCCGTCGCCGTTGTTGTCAAGGCTATTGGATGTCTGGTTGCCCTTGGCATCATAAGTATAGGTTTGGACAGAATCAACTTTGCCGTCGTCGTTGTTGTCACTGCTGGTGGATGTCCGGTTGCCCTTGGCATCATAAGTAGAGGTTTCGACATAATCAACTTTGCCGTCGCCGTTGAAGTCACGGCTGGTGGATGTCTGGTTGCCCTTGGCATCATAAGTAGAGGTTTCGACAAAATCAACTTTGCCGTCGCCGGTGAAGTCTTGGCTAAAGGATGTCAGGTCATAGCGGTAGGTAATAACTGAGTCTATTATCCCATCACCGTTGTTGTCTGTCCTCTCAGATATCACTTTGCCATCGACATCGTAAGTGTAAGTTGTGGTTGAGGTCATAAATTGGTGTTCCTTATCTGTTTGATTCCAGTTGTTTTACTACCGCATTTATTATTTCATTTGTCAATGCGTAAGAGAGACGTAGCAGTGCTACGTCTCTCGTCAATAAGTAGTCCGACAAAAATATTTACAGTCAATTGCGAGCGATCGCAATGATATTGTGTAATCAATTCTGTCTGACTACTTATTTAGATGCGATCGCCCTATAGCAACACAGGGCTATTTCGTTCTAGACATAAATCGCCCACAACTAAAGTTCAGAGGCTTTTAGCTAAAGTCCGTTTTAACGAACTATAACCTTTTATCAGTCGTCTAAAGACGACTTTCGCTATAAGAGAGGTGAATTCATTCTGAGGCGGGCTAGATGAGAATGAAATAGCCCTATAGCAAGATTTTTATTATGATACAGTATCAACCTAAATAAACATTAAAAAATTCACAATTTTACTCACCACCATTACTAACGGTTTTTTGCTGTTGATAACGCAGTTTAAATTGCTGTTGTTGTATTTTATGATCCACAATAGGTTCAGGATAGCCAACAGCATGACGTTCTAAAGATGGAATTTTCCCAGTAACTAAATATTCTGTATCTACAGACCGCAATTCTGACACCCATTGCCGAATATATTCCCCCTCTGGATCAAATTTTTGTGTTTGACTGGCTGGGTTAAAAATCCGCACAGGTTTAGGATCCATGCCGCTAGAAGCACTCCATTGCCAACCGCCATTATTAGCAGATAAGTCACCATCAATCAGGTGCTGCATAAAGTATTTTTCTCCCAATTGGGGATTAATTAGCAAGTCTTTGGTAAGGAAACTAGCAACAATCATTCGACAACGGTTATGCATCCAGCCACTTTCATTCATCTGGCGCATTGCTGCATCTACAATAGGGTAGCCAGTTCTCCCCTCACACCAAGCTTGGAAATGTTCTTCGTTAGTTTGCCAAGGAAAGTTTTTAAAAGTGTCACGAAAAGCACCATCAGCTAATTCGGGGAAGTTATACATTGCATGTTGATAAAACTCCCGCCAAGCTAATTCTTGTTGCCATGTACGAATATTAACTGCTGTTTCTTCACTGCGGCTGTTTTCTAGTGCTTCTATGGTGGCTTGCCAAACAGTGCGAATGCCAATTACGCCAAATTTTAAAGCTGCACTCAGTTGCGATGTTCCGTCCACTGCGGGAAAATTTCGCTGTTCTTGATATTCAGTAATCGCTTTAGCCGTAAATTCCTCTAGCCGTTCTTGCGCTGCCGCCTCTCCTGGTGAAATAATTAATTCTCCATCCCAAATAAATCCTAAATCTTTCGCTGAAGGTAACGTTAAGGCTCCTGCAAGTTTAGCAATTTCCTGTTCAGCTTCCGTTAAACCCTCAACATTTTGCAGAGTTTCTACTGGGTTCGCTTTCGGTTTGGTAATCCAATTTTTCCAGAAGGGGGTGTAAACCGTGTAAGGTTGATTGCTACCGGTGCGTAATTGTTCTGGGGAATTGAGAATTTGATCCCAGTTTTGGTTAAGAAACTGAATACCTTTTTCTTTGAGGGCATTTATAATGGTACGATCGCGTTCTTGCGAATAAGGTTCTACATCCCAATTCCAAAAAACAGCTTTGGCATTTATTGCTTCTGCTAAAGCTGGTATCGCTTGTATAGGATTGGCGTGGAGTATTAACAACTGGCTACCAACTTCAGCATATCGCTCTTGGAGTTTCTGCAAACAGCCAATCATATAAGTTACTTTCACAGGAGCAACATCATCCCGTTCCAGAATATTCGGATCGAGGCAAAACACCCCCACTACTTTCGGACTTTGTTGTTTTGCCGCAGCCAGTCCCGTATTGTCAGAAATGCGTAAATCGCGCCGATGCCAAAACAGAATTAAGTCAGACATTCCATGTTACATATAGTTCACCCGTACTAGCTTAAATGCTAGTGGTACCAATGAACATCATTCTGGCGATAAATTTCTTTTGGGGGTGGGGATTGGGCATTGGGCATCAATACAGTTCGGTTAAGGCAAAAGACGCGATGAATCGCCGTCTTTACAATAATCGGTCTTTTGTCTTGACGGCGATAAATCGCGTCTTTGTGATAAATTATCGAATCTTTGTGATCTAAAATTTTCATCAAAAAACCTTAACCGAACCGTATTTCATTGGGCATTGGTTATTAATTCTTCTCCCTCACTCCCTCCTCCCCCTGCCTCCTTCATGGTACTTGGGCGATTCGCTCGGCGAATTTTGTGCCAAATTAACCCTGCGACAATCAACCCTAAACCCACTTGCCAAATTGCAGATTCTACCCAGAAAGCCAGAAAAAGGCAACTTACAAGACCTAACCAACCTACCCATACAGGATATAGTCGCTCTGATGGGGTTAGACGCAGGGCGGCGAAGCTGGTAATTGCGTAATAAATTAAAACACTAAAGGCACTAAACGACCAGGTAGTTTTGACATTACCCAACAGTACTAATAGAGCGATCGCTATTCCGACAAATATTACAGCCCAATATGGGGTTGTCTGTTCTTGGTTAAGCCGTGCTAAAAATTTTGGAGCATCTGAACGCCGTCCCATTGCCAGTAACACACGAGATAAGCCCAAAATCAGGTTCAATAGCACGCCTAGCATGGCTGTCACCGCACCAATCCCTAAAACCAATGCACCACCGGAACCGGCAACGCTGCGGACTGCCACTTCTAGGGGCGCTGCCGTCTGCCCTGTGCTACTACCCAAGACATCTGCCCCCACAGCCCCAATACCAACTATTGCTACTGCCATGTAAAGTAACATTGTTAACAGCAGACAGACAATCATCGCTTTAGGAATCGTTTCCCTTGGGGAGCGTGCTTCCTCTCCCATTGTGGCAATGCGCCCATAACCTGTGTAGGCGACAAACATCAAGGCGCTAGCATGAAGTATTGCGGCTGGAGAGGTTCTGAAAAAAGGTGTCAAATTCTCAATTCCCACCTCGGTAGCACGGGGTAGACAAGCCAGGATAAAGAAGCCTAAAGATAGTAGCGTTACCGACACAATCACTGTATTGGTTACATTAGAGCGGCGGATACCACTTAAGACAACTAACGTCATGATCGCTACAGCTAAGACGGCTGTAGGAACTACCCAACTAGAACTCAAACCCCCAATATTCAGTAAGTAACCAGCAAAACCTAAAGCGGCGGTTGCGGCTGATGCAGTCTTTGCTACCAAAAACATCCAGCCGGCGGTGAAGCCCAATGCGGGGGTAAGATATTTGTAACCATATTCATAAGTGCCACCACTGACAGCATGATTAGCTGCTAACTGGGCGCTGTTGAGTCCATTACAGGTAGCAACAATTGCCCCAATTGCTACCGCCAAAATTACCGCCGGGCCAGCAATGCCTGCTGCAATCCCGATAGTGACAAATACACCCGTCCCGACAATCGAACCCAGTCCCATCAAGGTTGCACCAACCACCCCTAACTCTCGTTTCAGTTGGGGTGGAGAATTTGTGGCAGACATATTTGATCTCCCTGTTTAGATTGTTAAGATGTAGCGTTTATCAGTGAGGATATCACGACAGAAAGGCTTGCCGATAATCATAATTTTGATCCCAAAATAAGTAACAAATTGTTTTGTCCCTACAAAAAATAAATATTTATGTAGTTAAATGTATGAGATTAGTTAATGAATTTTCTAGAAAATTGGAGAAAAACCTTCCAAAAAAATATTTTTATTAAAACAACACATCCAATTGATACTTGGTAGAATCATACCAACGAAGAACCAAAATTGATAACATTATGCCAAGAAAAGAACAAGGATGGGTCACATTTCAAACCTCAGAGGACGAGCGGAAGATTCTAGAGGAGTTCTGCGAACAGTCTCAACGCACTAAGACTGAGATTCTGCGGGAACTCGTGCGTAGCCTTAATCACCAATCATCAGCACCGATATCACCACCAATTCAGCAGGAAAAACAGGAAGATATCTACTACACTCAAAAACCTGATGTAGAAAGTAGTATTCAAAAGAAATCACTAAAAGTTAGCTCTCGTAATATTCTTAAAGGTGTCGTTAAACGAGTTGTTTATGGAGCAGTTAATAGTGAGGTGACTCTAGAGATTATTCATAAAGTAGAATTAACCTCGATTATCACTAGAGCTTCGGCAGAAGAGTTGGAACTATCTGAGGGAAAAGAAGCTTATGCAGTCATTAAATCTAACGATATTGTCATTGCTAGAGAATAGAAATACGTTGAGTTTAGGCGTTGGATATTAAAAAGATGAATTATCACCATTAACAAACATTTTTGATCTTGGAAAGCTGCAAGATAAATTGAGTATATATAGTTAATGCGATGCTTACAATCGGCTATTGGGCGTCGCATATCCAATTGCTTAGGGATTAATACCATTTCACTTTAATAATGATAGAAATACGCTCTTTTGGGGCATGGCATTGCCATGCCCCTACGAGAAATCTATATGTATCAGGATTTTCGTGAATTGGTAAAACACGGATCATTTTTGTTTGGCTTGCTGCTATACAAGACTTTACAAAAAGATTTGCAATTGGATGTTGCGATGCCGAATAGCCCGTCGTAGATATCGCTCTGTCCAGATTGTGTACGTATCTATCTAAAGATATAAATTATTGGTGAAAAATGAACATTACATGGGGATATGGAACAGAACACAGAGATTTATCTTTGCTTCTCAGAATCTCTGCCTCTTCTTGGACAGCATTTTCTTCACTAAAGTTTTCTGATTTCGAGTCGTGTAAACTCTTTGAGTACGGTAAACCGTATTTGCTCGTTAGTTCCCAAAGATTAATTTAATTGTTAAGTTTAGTTACATAAATAAAAAAAAATCTGCAACCATTGCTAAATGGAGGAAATTATGAAAAGCGGTAGTATTCTTAACGATCAAAACAAACTGAACAACTTAGCGATGCAGCCTGGACATTACAGCACACAGGTTAAGCTCTCTGAGAAATAAGGCTTATTTAACATTGCTATGAAACCTACAGATAAATTGGTGCATTTTTTAAAGGAAGAGTTGGGTATTCCTAGTGGAGCAATTTCTCTTGCTTTGCGACATTGTGAGCAGACCCCCAACTTTCTGGCTATGACCCTCTGGCAGTATGGACTGGTAACACTGGATCAGTTAGCCCAAATTTTTGATTGGTTGGAAACAGTATAAGCTAGTGCTGCAACTATTCAGATGGTAAATAACAGACTTTCTGTGAAAGTCACATTCTCAACAGTTTTCATTTTAAGGATTGGTAATATTTATGGGAATTAAAGAACAGCCCAAGTCACCTCGGTTTCGGATCATTGCTAATATATTACTGGCAGTATCAGGGCTATTTTTGCTCTTAAATTTATTTTTGCCTGGTTTATTTGCTTCTGGCCCGACTGGTGTTCCTTATAGCTTGTTTATTCATCAAGTACAAGAAGGGGAAGTCAGCCGCGTTTCCGTTGGTCAAAACCAGATTATTTACCAACTAAAAGCAGAAAATGCCGAGCCGCCCCAGGTGTTTGCAACTACACCAATATTTGATTTAGAGTTACCCAAACTGCTAGAACAAAAGGGAGTTGAGTTCGCTGCTACACCTCCACCGAAGAATACTTGGTTTACAACCCTTTTAAGTTGGGTGATTCCACCACTGATTTTTATTGGTATTTGGCAATTCTTTCTCGCCCGTGGTGGTGGCGGTGGCCCCCAAGGTGCGCTTTCTATTGGTAAGAGCAAAGCTAAGGTTTACGTTGAAGGCGAATCAGCTAAAATTACCTTTGCAGACGTGGCTGGGGTAGAAGAAGCGAAAACTGAGTTAGTGGAAATTGTCGATTTCCTCAAGACTCCGGCACGATTTACCCAAATTGGCGCTAGGATTCCCAAAGGTGTGTTGTTGGTTGGCCCTCCGGGTACTGGTAAGACACTTTTAGCGAAAGCCGTAGCCGGAGAAGCAGGAGTTCCATTCTTCAGTATCTCTGGTTCGGAGTTTGTAGAATTGTTTGTCGGTGTAGGATCTTCAAGAGTGCGGGATTTGTTTGAGCAAGCTAAAAAACAGGCTCCCTGTATTATATTTATTGATGAATTAGATGCGATCGGTAAGTCTCGTAGCAGTAACGGCTTCTACGGTGGTAACGATGAGCGAGAACAGACTCTCAACCAGTTACTAACAGAGATGGACGGGTTTGCAGCTGGGGATGCAACAGTGATTGTACTAGCAGCTACCAACCGCCCCGAAAGCCTTGACTCTGCATTGCTGCGTCCAGGGCGCTTTGACCGCCAAGTGTTGGTAGACCGTCCCGATTTATCTGGTCGGGAAGCAATTCTCAAAATTCACGCTCAAAAGGTAAAATTAGGAGATGATGTAAATTTAAAAGCGATCGCTACTCGTACCCCTGGTTTTGCTGGTGCAGATTTGGCAAACTTGGTGAACGAAGCCGCATTATTAGCAGCCCGTAATCTACGTGAAAGTGTTGCTCAAGAAGACTTCGCCGAAGCAATTGAGCGGGTAGTCGCCGGTTTAGAGAAAAAGAGTCGAGTGATGAATGAGACTGAGAAAAAGATTGTTGCTTACCATGAAGTTGGTCACGCAATGGTCGGGGCGCTAACAACAGGAAACGGTCGCGTAGAAAAGATTTCGATTATTCCTCGTGGGATGGCTGCTTTGGGCTACACTCTGCAATTACCAACTGAAGACCGCTTTTTGATGAATGAAGAGGAACTGCGGGGTCAGATTGCGACTTTGTTAGGTGGACGTTCCGCCGAAGAGATTGTGTTTAACAGTATTACAACAGGTGCTTCCAACGATTTGCAACGAGCAACTGACTTGGCAGAACGGATGGTAACATCTTATGGTATGAGCAAAGTCTTAGGGCCATTGGCTTACCAACAAGGACAACAATCGATGTTTTTGGGTAATGGTGGGGCTAATCCTCGGCGGGCGGTGAGTGAAGACACATCCAAAGCTATTGATAGCGAAGTCAAAGAAATCGTGGAAACAGCCCACGAGCAAGCCCTAGAGATTCTCAGACAGAATCGAGACTTGCTAGAAGCGATCGCGACTCAACTCTTAGAAACAGAGGTCATTGAAGGCGAAAAACTGCACGATTTGCTAAGTCAGGTTAAACCTGTAGCTAAGACAACTGCTGATTAGGGACTTCCAAGTAAAAAAATATTCCATTGCTATTGTTGACTGTTGACCGTTGACGGTTCACGAGTTTTCAGTCAACAGTCAACAGTCAACAGTCAACAGTCAACGACTTTAATGTGGAATAATTTATTTTTTGGAGTTCCCTTATGTCGCATCTTAGAACGCCAGAATTTTAAACGCAAAGGAACGCAAAGTTATTCTCTGCGTTCCTCTGCGCTTTCCTTTGTGTACCTAAAGCGTTTCAAAAATGCCACTCTTTAAGGAAAGCAGTGCGTTTTTAATACTCTGGAACAGAAGGATCGATTTCTCGACTCCAAGCGGTAATTCCGCCTTTGACATTCGTCCCGACAATCCCGGCTTCTTTGAGAATAGCGAGGGCTTTTGCCGATCGCCCGCCCATCTTACAATGAGCAATTAAGCGGTGACCGTTCAATATTTCCTTCACCTTGGCAACGCCATTCCCATTTTCAATCTCTGGTAAAGGCACTAACACTGAACCAGGAATCTTAGCAATGTCGTACTCATTGGGGTTGCGGACATCTAGCAGTACAAAATCCTTCGCACCACTATCTAGCAACTCCTTCAAATCCTTAACAGTCATTTCTTGCATTTCCATCTGCTGTTTAGCCTCCTCTGCCTTAGCTTGTGGAATTCCGCAGAATTGTTCGTAGTCTATCAGCTTTTCAATCACTGGGCGAATTGGGTTAGGACGCAGCTTCAACTCCCGGAATTTCATATCTAAGGCGTTGTATAGCAGCAATCGTCCACTTAATGTATTACCTTGTCCCAGAATAATTTTGACAGTTTCCGTTGCTTGAATTAAACCAATAATTCCTGGTAAAATTCCCAAAACGCCACCTTCTGCACAAGAGGGAACCATCCCTGGTGGTGGTGGTTCTGGGAAAAGATCACGATAATTTGGCCCACCTTGGTAGTTAAATACAGTAGCTTGCCCTTCAAAGCGTAAAATTGAACCGTAGACGTTGGGCTTATTCAGCAATACGCAAGCGTCGTTAACTAGATATCTCGTGGGGAAGTTATCAGTACCATCCACAACGATATCGTAAGGTTGAAGGATTTCTAAAGCGTTTTCGGAAGTTAGACGGGTTTCATATAAATCAACCTGACAATAGGGGTTAATCTCGTGAATGCGGTTTTTTGCCGATTCAATCTTAGGTTTACCTACCCACGATGTACCGTGAATTACTTGGCGTTGTAAGTTGGAAGTATCGACAACATCGAAATCGACAATCCCGATACGTCCAATACCCGCCGCCGCCAGATATAAAAGTAATGGTGAACCTAGTCCACCTGTACCGATACACTGGACACTGGCAGCTTTTAGGCGCTTCTGTCCTTCTAATCCTACTTCCGGTAAAATCAGGTGTCGGGAGTAGCGTTCGTAATCGTCTTTGGTCAACTGGATTTCATCCAGATTGGGATTTAGCATAGCAGTTATGATCTGGGACGGAATATTAATCCTATCGAAAAACGATATGCGTCTTTAAAACAAGCCGTTAAATTATATTTTCAATTGCCTCTGCTTGAAACTGATGATGTTCATCAAGGCTCCAGCTTTGCAGTTCTCCAGCTTTGCCGTTTTGGACGGAAACTATTATATACGAATATCCTTGCCAAGCGTATAGGCGATCGCATTCTGAAGGGATAGCAGGATGATCTGGGTGGGAGTGAAAAATACCGATAATGTTGAGTGATTTGTCGCGTGCTTCCCTTTGTGTTTTTAACATGACTTCGGGTGCGATCGCATATTGCCGTCTTTTACTTTCTGCTGTGCGTTCCCCTGCAAACTCAGCCGCCGCTTCTGTATTCCAGGCATTTTCTGTTGGTATGACCTCTACCACAACTTTACCCCCATTAGCCAGATAGCCCAAAATCATACCACAGGACTCCTCTGGATAAGTGCTTTCGGCATGGGTGCGGATAGTTTGCAAGTGTTCTTGGCTAACTCTGATCATCTCTGCGTTTGTAATTTTAGTAACCTATAGCGGGGCGTTGCACAGACTCTACACACTTTCTTTATTTTGCTCACTGCGTAAGTGTAGCCTAACCAAAGCGATCGCCACGATTAATTTTGTATTTCTTTCTTTCAACCATCTAACAAGTTCCCTGCCTTGGAATCTCGGCTCAAACAACTCTTTGTCTGTTGCTTTGTGCAAATAAATTCTTGGCTATAAAAATGTTATGGATACAGATAAGTAAGTATATATATGTACATTAGCATAAAAAATGTGAAGAGTATGCAAAGATGTGTTTTAAGTATGGACATCTCGGTAAATATTCATATATGGTTATTACAAATGGTTATTACAGTGTTATTTAAATGTTTCCTATTTTAAACTAGACACTTACGGGCGATAGCCCGCAACAAGGGTATAAAAATCCCTTTACCTATTTTCAAGACAGCAGGACTTACGTATTGAAAAATATAAAGTATGGAATCTGAGTTTCAGGCATTTAAGCTTAATTTAGCGAGGCTTTTTGAGTGATTGCTATTCAATCAAGGATGATTAAAACAAGCCTGAAACGACTTATTTGAGTTCATTCATACACTCATGAATTTGTACAGTGTGTAAAATGTAATATTTAGATGAGTGCCAGTACTACTCGGTTAAGAAAATTTGTAGGTTGGATTGTAGCAAGATCCCCGTAGGGGTAGGTCGTGAAACCCAACAAAGCCCTGAAAATTTTGGGTTATCGTGCGGGAAGCCCCTTCTCTACGAGACGCTCTGCGAAGGGGCCTACGTTCCTCAACTCAACCTACACCGAAGTGATTTTTTAGGCAAAACCTACGCAGTATTGAAATAGGTGCTACTTGTAAGCTGCTCAACAGAATGAATTTTCGATAAAAATTACTGTTTCTCAATAGTGACACAAAAGAATTTGTCGAAAGTGTCAACTCTCGGCTAGTTCTTTGTGCGCTAAAACAGCACTAACTCAGGGTTTAGAACTAAAGTTACTCCAACAAGAGATTAAATAAGGTAAAAATTATGACAAATATCATTGGAACTATCGGTAATGATACTCTCATTGGTGGCGAGGGGAATAACATCCTCGTTGGTTATACTGGTAGCGATTACTTAGACGTTAACTCTTCAACAGGCAATAACTTATTAGATGGTGGCGATGGCAATGATACTCTTAGTGCCTTAGGTGACTACAATGTGGTGTCTGGTAACAACACCCTCAACGGTGGCGCTGGTAACGATACCTTGAGTGCTGACAGTTCAGCAGGCGATAACCTACTAGATGGTGGTAATGGCAATGATTTTCTTAGTGTCTCTGGTGGATACTACAATCCTGAGGTGTCTGGTAATAACACCCTCAACGGTGGTGCTGGTAACGATACCTTGAGAGCTTTCTATTCAACAGGCGAGAACTTCCTGGATGGTGGGGATGACAATGATTATCTTAACGTCAATCTTGCCAATGGTAATAACACCCTCAACGGTGGTCTTGGTGACGATTCTTTGAGTGCTAACATTTCAAAAGGCAATAACCTACTGGATGGTGGCGATGGCAATGATACTCTTAGTGCCTCTGACTTCGAGGGCTACAGGTTTGATAATACTTCTGGCAAGAATACCCTCAATGGTGGCGCTGGTGACGATTACTTGAATGTTAACTATTCACGAGGCGCTAATCTGCTCAATGGAGGCGATGGCAATGATACTCTTAGTGCTTCTACTTACGACTACGGCTACGGAGGAAGGTTTTATACGACCACTGGCAATAACACTCTTAATGGTGGTGCTGGTGGCGATAACTTAAATGTTGACTATTCATCAGGCGCTAATCTGCTCAATGGAGACGATGGCAATGATACTCTTAGTGCCTCTGGCTACGAGTACGACGAACAGGGCGAGTTCGGCAAAGGAGTCTATCGCAGGACATTAGGAAATAACACCCTCAACGGTGGCGCTGGTGCTGATAACTTGATTGTTGATTATTCAACAGGCACTAATCTTTTGGATGGTGGCGATGGCAACGATACTCTTAGTGCATACAGCGCATTAGGTAATAACACTCTTTATGGTGGTTTAGGTAATGATATCATTACAGGTGGTTTTGGTAATGACACTCTCTATGGAGGAGATGGTACTGATACCTTTACTTTCAATAGTTATAATCAAGGCGTTGATAGTCTTTATGATTTCAACGCCACTGATGAGTTGATTCAGGTATCTGCTACTGGTTTTGGTGGCAACTTAGCAACACCTTCACTCTTTGCCAGTCAGTTTACCATCGGGACATCTGCAACAGCGATCGCTCAACGATTCATTTATGACAATATTACAGGTGGATTGTTCTTTGACCAAGATGGCAGTGCATCTGCATTTACTCAGGTAAAATTTGCCCAATTATCTGCTGGATTATCTCTAACCAACAACAACTTTGTGGTTGTTTAATCATAATTAGAGACATCTCCAAAAATGAATGTAGAGACGTTGCATTGCAACATCTCTACAAGGGTTTCAGGTAACGCATAATTAATTTATGGAGATGTCTAATGCAATTCGCTAAAGTTGATTCCGGGCTTTGAGTTGCACATATCGCTCAACTACCTGATCGGCAATTTGATTTGCTGGTGCATCTAGTACTAATACACCTTTTTGTTTCAACTGAGCATAAGCTACTTGTCGTTGCATTAATAAATCTAGTGCCACTGCACGGGCATAAGCATCTGTAACATTATCTGTGAAGGTGTGTGCTAAACGATCAACTTGCGGATCTCGCAGAGTAACACAAAATGGCAGATACCGGGGGGCTAGCTTAGAGAGTGCAGCTAGGAGTTCTGTAGAAGCGGTGACATCAATTAAGTCGGTAATCACCACTACCAGCGCCCTGCGAGTTTGACGCTGCACAACATTTGTCACCGCCCCCAAATAATCAGATTCAACTAATACTGGTTGAATTGGTGTCAGGCGATCGATTAGCTGATTCAAATGATGTTGACCGCGTTCTGGGGGAATCCACGTATGCATTTGGCAGTCAAATACACCAACACCGACGCGATCGCCTCGATGCAACCCCGCTAATGCTAAGGATAAAGTTGCATTCAAACCCCAATCAAATCGCTGCAAATTCTGTACTTTTGCTGTCATTAATCGCCCGCGATCGAGCAAGATTAGTAAAGTTTGTTCCTGTTCGGGTTCTAGAACTCTCACCAGTGGCGTTGCATTATTATAAGCCCCAACCCGACGGGCGGTAGCTTTCCAATCAATAAATCGTAAATCGTCACCACTGCGATAGTTCCGCAGTTCGGCAAATTCTGTACCAATACCAGTTTTGCGGGATTGGCGGATTGATCCTGATGATTGCAATGTTAAACGAATTGTCAGCGATCGCAACCCCACTAAATCAGGATAAACTTTCACTGGCAAACTTTGGGTAATTTGCCAATCATCCCAAGCTAATCCCCAAATTCCCAACTGTCGAGCTTGGATATTTCCCCAAGGAAACTCGCCGCGCTGTGTCGGGTTGACGGTATATGTCAATTCCTGGGTGCTGTTGCTGGGAATAATAGCCTGAAGTTTGGGTGCAGATACCCCAAATCCTGTTGGGTAGTAATCGCAGATTTCAATTAAAGCGTTGGTATTGGGCGATGTTACTTTTAACACCACTGGATTATCCCGCCCAATGGATAATCGTGAAGGTAATTCGCGGGTAATTTGCACGCGAGAACGGCGTACCTGCAAACCATCTACAACCATCAATCCGAGAACGATCGCATCAAATATCACAGTGATGGCGATCGCTGCTTTAATGTTGAAAAAAAGGCATAGGATCGGGGCGATCGCTATACCTAAAACCAGCAATAAATAAACTCGTCTGGAAGGAACCATTTTTTAGAGTGAAAACTTAGGAGAATGACGATTAGTTTAACCTACGTCATCATGGGCAAAGCGATTAAAGAGGAAATCTAAGGCATAATTACGTAGTTGGTAGTATTGTGGATCTTCCATGATCCGGGCGCGATCGCGGGGACGAGAAAAGGGAATTTCCATAACTTCGCCAATTTTCGCATGAGGCCCATTGGTCATCATTACCAATTTATCTGCTAAAAATAGTGCCTCGTCGATGTCGTGGGTAATCATCAGCACTGTACAACGGTTATCGCCCCAAATTTTCAGCAATTCTTCTTGTAATTCTTCTTTGGTGATGGCATCCAGCGCCCCAAAAGGTTCATCTAAAATTAAAACTTTCGGGCGAATCGCCAAAGCACGGGCAATAGAAACCCGTTGTCTCATCCCACCGGACATTTGCATTGGTTTCTTTTCCATTGCATCAGCCAGTCCTACCATTGCCAAATGATCGCGGACGATCGCTCTTTTTTCGGCTTGTGGTTTGTTGGGATAAACGGCGTTAACAGCTAAGTAGATGTTTTCAAAAGCAGTTCGCCAAGGTAGCAAGGCATAATTTTGGAAGACAACCATCCTGTCTGGGCCTGGCTTGGTGATTGGTTCTCCTTCGAGTAACACTTGCCCGGAGGTGGGAAAGTTAAAACCGGATACCATATTTAGTAGTGTCGATTTGCCACAGCCAGAGTGGCCGATGAGGCAAATAAACTCCCCCTGTTCGACGTTGAGGTTAACGCCATCGAGTACGGTGAAGGGGCCTTTCTTTGTGGGGTAGACTTTGGTAACGTCTTTAATTTCTAGAAAAGGTCTGCGGTTGGTGGTTGCAGTGACGAATGGTTTTCCTAGTGTGCTTGTAGTTGTAAAGTTACGGTTTTGCATGGTATTTGGTGTTTGGGGATTAAAAAGCTTAATGTTAAAGTTCAAAGATTCGTTGACTCAGAATTTGCACCAGTTCCCACGACCGCCTCAGAATGAATTCTGAAGTTTATAGCTAAAGTCTATCTATTGAAGACTAATGAGCCTTGCAAAAATAACTTGAACAATTTTGATGGGGAAGTTAAGCTCACAAGTCGTTCCAGATTAAATTTGTACAACTTATTTTTACATGATGCCTAAGTAAGGGTTTTAGTCCACTTGAGTGGACTTGGGCTATTAGCCTGAGAATTTATTCTCAGGCGGTCGTAGGGACTGGTGCAAGATATAACTTGACAAAGTTCGGAGGTTCATTAAAGGAGTTCAAAGCCTCATTAATGGAGTTCAAAGCCTCATTAAAGGAGTTCAAAGACTCATTAATGGAGTTCAAAGACTCATTAATGGAGTTCAAAGCCTCATTAATGGAGTTCAAAGACTCATTAATGGAGTTCAAAGACTCATTAATGGAGTTCAAAGACTCATTAATGGAGTTCAAAGACTCATTAATGGAGTTCAAAGCCTCATTAATGGAGTTCAAAGACTCGCGCGTGATGTGCTACTTCTCCCACTCCCTCTTTCTCTCACGACTTTTTTATGACGCGAGTCTCCTTCTTGGTGCATCAAGAACAACTTCCGCAACTGAAAAATCACGTTTAATTTTTAAGTTGTTGAGATAAGCGATCGGATCATCGGCGTTAAAGGGAGTACCATCGAACAGTTGAATCGGTTGGCGAATATAGCTAATATCCAAACCTAATTCTCGTGCAGCGGTGCTGAAAACACGAACTCGACACACCCGTTCAACAACTTCTACCCAATTTCTGGGGAAGGGAGTATCACCCCAACGCGCCAATTGACTCATAATCCAAATTTGTTCGGTGCGACTGGGGCGGTTAATGGCAGACTCAGAATAAAATTGGAGATGGGCATAGTCTCGCAACGGATGGTCTAAGTCACAGGTGAGACTATCTGGATCTTCGAGTTGAATGTATTCTAAATCAGTGCTGACATAATCTCGCCCTGCTAAAATTTGCCGAATTTCTTGGGTATTTTCGGGATTTGCACAATACACGCAAGCTTCTAACAATGCTTTAGTCAAGGCGATATGCGTATTTGGATAATTTTCTGCCCAATCTTCCCGCACACCAAGAACTTTACCGGGGTGTCCCAGCCAAACTTCTAAGTCGGTAGCGATGGTAAAGCCGACATTTTCCACAGCAGCGCGGTAGTTCCAAGGTTCACCCACGCAGTAACCATCAATGCTTCCGGCTTTTAAGTCGGCTACCATCTGCGCTGGGGGAATGGTCTTCATGTCCACATCGCTATCTGGGTCAATTCCACCAGCCGCTAGCCAGTAACGCAGCAGCAAGTTATGCATTGATGCGGCATGTACTACTCCCATTGTGTGCCGTTGGTCACGAGTGTGAAGCAGGTATCTTTTAAAATCTGATAAAGTGTGTACACCTTCGTCATAAAAGTGTTTTGCTAAGGTGATGGCGTTACCGTTGCGAGTCATGGTAAGGGCAGTGACAACCGGCAGAGGTTGGTTATTATGTCCTCCCAAAGTTAGCCACATCGGCATCCCTGAAGGCATTTGCGCCGCATCTAAATAACCACCACTTATGCCATCTTCTATACCCCGCCAGCTACTTTCCCGCACCAGGTTAACTTCATCTAAACCATGCTTGACAAAAAAGCCTTTTTCTTTAGCAACTGCTAAGGGGGCGCAAGCTGTCAGAGGTAAAAAGCCAATTTCTAGGTTAACTTTTTCTAATCCATGACGGGCAACGTCGGCAGTTTTCCGCGCCCGAATTTTCTTGATCCGTTTCTGCTGATTCAGGAAGTAAATCATCTCACTCCGCAAGCTGTAGTAGCTAGGATGTTCTACTACTTCCATCCGCTTGCGGGGTCTGGGAATATCCACTTCTAAAATGTCGCCGATTTTAGATTCGGGGCCGTTGGTTAACATCACGATTCTGTCAGATAACAGCACGGCTTCATCTACATCATGAGTAACCATGACGGCGGTAACTTGATTTTCTTCGCAAATTTGCATAAGTTGTTCTTGCAAATTGCCGCGTGTGAGTGCATCCAATGCACCAAATGGTTCATCTAGCAAGAGTAATTTGGGACGAATCGCTAAAGCGCGGGCGATCGCAACTCGCTGTTTTTGTCCACCTGACAACATTCCCGGTTGTTTGTCAGCATGGGGACGCAAACCCACCATATTTATATGTTTTTCGATAATGGCGTTGCGATCGGCTGGGAGTAAACCTTTCATTACTGAGTCCACGGCGAGGGCAATATTTTCTCTTACCGTCCGCCAAGGTAATAAGGAATAATTTTGGAACACCACCATCCTGTCTGGGCCGGGTTTGGTGATTTTTTGTCCTTCAAGAGTGACAATACCTTCAGTGGGCAAATCCAAACCCGCAATCATATTTAATAGAGTGGATTTACCGCAACCGGAGTGACCAATCAAAGAAACAAATTCTCCTTTTTTAATTTGGAGGTCGATTCCTTTGAGGGCGATATATTTGCCACCACCAGTTAATTCAAAAACTTTGTCAATTTGATCAACAGCTACAAACATGCTTATTTGTCCTTTCTTATTTATCGTTTGTTATTTGTTATTTGTCCTTGGTAAGTGGTCATTAGGTTGTGTTTTCAAACCTCTCTTTAAGCACCCTAGTCTTTGAAGATCCCCCCAACCCCCCGATAAATTGGGGGGCTTTTAGAATTTCTTTTCCCCCCTTTTTAAGGGGGGTTAGGGGGGATCTTCGAGTTTGAAAACAGTCTCTAGTCGTTAGTTTTTTACAAATAACCAATGACCAATGACCAATGACCAATGACTATTTTTGCTCTGTTGGTAAAATCTGGTTTTGAAGCCAACCCATTGCTTTATCTAGAAGCAAGCCAACAATGCCGATATAAACTAGAGCTAAAATAACTTCGCTGACGTTGTTATTTTGATAGGCGTCCCAGATGAAAAAGCCGATGCCGACAATACCGGACATGACTATTTCGGCGGCGATAATCGCTAACCATGCTAAACCGATCGCAATTCTCAAGCCGGTAAAGATGTAGGGTAATGCCGCAGGAATCAAAATGTTAGTGAAATATTCTTTGCGGCTAAGTTGCAGAACTTTGGCGACGTTGTTGTAATCTTGGGGAATTTGGGTAACGCCGACAGCAGTGTTAATTAAGATGGGCCAAATGGCGGTGATGAAAATTACGAATAAGGCTGCGGGTTCGTTTTGTCGTAAAGCTGCTAAAGAAATGGGAACCCAAGCCAGAGGTGGTACTGTCCGCAGTAGTTGAAAAATGGGGTCTAATGCTTTAGACATGGTTTTATTCACCCCAATCAAAATGCCTAAGCCAATACCAACGATCGCAGCTAGGGTATAACTGATAGCAACCCGTTGTAGACTGGCGAGAATCTGCCAAAATAGACCTTTATCAATGCCACCTCGGTCATAAAAAGGCCAGAAAATGAGAATCCAAGTGTCTTGAATAACCTGTATTGGCCCTGGTAATGTTGCGCCGGGAGTCCAAGCGAAGAGTTGCCAGAGAACGAGGAAGATTGTGAGGGCGATCGTTGGTGGTATCAGATCAGGAAATTGCTTTTTCAGGCTGGAGATAAAGCTATTACTCAATCTAGGGCTTGCAGGGCGTTTTTGAGCTATTGTCATGATGCTGTGTTCTCCTCAAATTTTATTTTTTATTTGTCGTAGTCGTAGACGCGATGAATCGCGTCTCTACAAGTGATGAATCGTGCGTCTAAATACTGACCTTCTTGATTTTCAAACTCTTCAAATATTCTTCTGGTTTTTCAGGGTCAAATTTGATGCCATCAAAAAACTCTTCTACACCACGGGATGTATTTGTGGGAATTTCAGCAGCAGCAATGCCAGCTTCTTTGGCAGCTTCTTTCCAAATATCTTCACGGTTGACTTTGTTGATAATTTCTTTAGCTTTGGCAGCATTATTGTCTAGGTAATCTTTTGGCAAGAATCCCCAGCGAACGTTTTCAACTATGAACCATAAATCATGACTCTTGTAAGGATAAGAAACACTACCTTTTTCATCTTTCCAGTAGTAAGCTGCCATTGATTTATCATCAATTTTACGACCATCACCCATGTCATATTTACCTTGGTATGGATCGGCCAGTATTTCAGGTGAAGAAAGATTGAAATAATTTCGTCCAGCCAAAATTTGAGCCGCTTCTTTGCGATTATCAAAATTATCTAACCATTGTTGGGCTTCCATAATTCCTTTTAAAATCGCTTTGGTAGCTTTGGGATTTTTATCAACCCAGTCGCCTCTCATAGCGAAGTATTCTTCAGGATGATTTTTCCAAATTTCTGCGGTTAATGCTGCTACGTAGCCAATCTTGTCTTGAACCAGGCGATAAGGCCAGGGGTCGCCTGTACTAAAGGCATCCATTGTTCCTGTTTTCATGTTGGCCACAGTTTGCGCCGCAGGTACTGTGAGCAATTTGACATCTGTATCGGGATCTAAGCCGCCTGCTGCTAACCAGTAGCGAATCCACAAATCTTGGTTGACGTGGGGAAAGGTGAATGCTGCTGTAAAGGGTGTTGAGGATTTTAATTCCGTGAATAGGGACTTAGCGCTGGCGAGTTGTAAACTAATACCTTTGCCTTGATGCTTGTTTGCGATCGCAATTCCATTTCCATGCGTAATTAATTGACATAATACATACATGGGAATTTTTTTATTTCCCTTGGTGATTAAACCTTCTGAAATTAAATGTGGCATTGGCATCTGCCATTGACCGCCATCTATACCACCACCCGCCGAACCAATTTCTACGTTGTCTCTGGCTGCACCCCAAGAAGCTTGTTTGGAAAGGCCAACATCAGTCATGCCATACTTGGCAAAAAAGCCTTTTTCTTTAGCAATAATTAAAGGAGCCGCTTCTACAATGGGAATATATCCCAACTTTACTGTAGTAGTTTCTGGTGTTTGTTCAGGACTAATATTAGCAACCGTTTGAGCCGTTGGTTGTGCTTGAGTGCTTCCACCAGTTAGGTTGTCAGGGGGATTCCCCAAACAGCCTTTGAGGAATACAGTACCCGCAGATACCCCAGCCGTAAAGATGAATTTGCGACGGGAAATTTGATTAAAAAATTCTGTCATAATATCTCCTAAAAACGTAAATTTTATTTTTTATAGCTATGACAATTTCGGCAATAAAACGTTGTGTTTATTGCTGTATTAATGATTAATCAAGCTATCCTTGGCAAAGCAACCGCAGCCATTCCATCAATGACGCGGCAACTTATATAAAAACTCGGCTAATTTTTTGACTCTGCTCTAGTGTGTTTTAGAGGTGTCATTCACCTTGTTGAAATCAGTTTACAGCCTTTGAAGCCAAATTGCTCAACTTGGAGTATCGATTTATTAAAGAAATATTAAATTGGATATATAAGGAAAAATTTATCTATTTTCCTTAACTATATGGATAATTTTTAATATATAAACTTTTATCTATGGAGACTATTAGTTTTATAATATGATTTGCTATTTTCGCTTATTTTGCGACTTAATTTTAGTAGTATTTTCTAATATATAAACTCTTATTTATGGATACTATTATCTTGGAACTATGATTTAGGGTAGCACAGCTAGCTGTGCTACCCTAAAAACGCATTTGTATCAACCTGAAAGTAGAAACGGTATACCTGTAAACGAGATTTTAAGTAGTGTATTCGGCGTTAATCCTCACGTAGTCGTAACTCAAATCACAACCCCAAGCTTTACCTGAACCATGACCATTGCCAACGTTAACGGAGATTAATACAGTATCCTGTTGGAGATAAGCACCCGCCACTGCTTTTTTCAAATAAGCACTCGCTGCTGCACGGTCAAATTGCAGAGGTTGCCCATTTTCTAACATTAAGAAATCCCCTAGCTTTATTTGCAGGTTTTCTTGCTCAAAGGGCACACCGGCACGTCCGGCGGCGGCGGCGATGCGTCCCCAGTTGGGATCTCGTCCAAAGATTGCAGATTTAACTAAGGATGAACCGGCGATGGTTTTGGCTATTTGTCGGGCTGAAATTTCATCATGGGCCCCTGTTACTTCCACTTCAATTAGACAGGTTGCGCCTTCACCATCACGAGCGATCGCTTTGGCTAAATGCTGACAAACTGCTGTTAACATCGCCTCTAATTTCTCTGCTTCTGCACCCCATTCTGTAATTGCTGGGGTGCGAGATTGACCGTTTGCCAAGGCGATTAAGCTGTCGTTGGTGCTGGTATCACCATCCACGGTAATGGAATTAAAGCTTCTATCAGCTGCCCTTGCTAACATCTGTTGCCAAAGGTGAGGCGAAACCACAGCATCACAAGTAACAAATGCCAGCATAGTTGCCATGTTCGGGTGAATCATGCCGGAACCCTTGGCAATGCCACCAATTCGTACCGGGCGATCGCTTATAGTTGTCTCTAGGGCAATGGATTTTGTTACCAAATCTGTAGTGATAATCGCTCCGGCGGCGGCATCTGAGCCTGTTTGTGATAGTGCTGCTACTACCTTGGGAATCCCACTTCGCAAAGCATCCATCTTAATTCTTTGACCAATCACGCCAGTGGAAGCCACTAACACAGATTCAGACGAAATGTTTAGTGCTTGACCGACTGCCATAGCAGATTCTAAAGTATCAAGGTAGCCTTGAGTCCCTGTAGCGGCGTTTGCTTGTCCGGCGTTGCAGAGGATGGCACGAGCGCTCTGTTTAGCTTGCAAGCGTTGGCGACAATATTCTACGCAGGCAGCTTTAACTTGGCTGGTGGTGAATACACCAGCTGCGATCGCTTCCACCTCTGAGAATATCAAAGCTAAATCTGGCAACCCCGAAGGTTTCAATCCTGCGGTAATTCCCGCCGCTTGATACCCCCTTGGTGCTGTGATGCCACCTGTTATTTCTTGCCAATCTGCCATTCTTCTTCCTTACAACTATCAAGTTGGATAGGTCAATTTGTACTTTGGAAAAGTGCTTTCAAAAAGTGCTGAGTTAGGAGTTAGGAGTTGAAAGTTATTAGTTTTCCCCTAATCCCCACTCCCCACTCCCCACTCCCTTTTATTGTGAGTTTATTTGCTGATGGCAATAATAATGCACTAGTTGGCAATTAGCATAATTGTTTTTACCTTTCTTATGAAGAAAGACAAAAGCACAAAAGGAGAGCCACTTGGGTCGCTCTCCAGATCATTACGGTGCATCTTTTTATCACACCATATCACTGATGATGTAAGGAGTAATACTTATTTATTAAGATTATTTTTAAAAATTTGATGAAGTTTTTACGTAAATACCACATAAATCAAATAAAAAAGAGAGCCACTTAGGCAGCTCTCCAGATCATCAGGGTGCATCTACTTACCACAGCATAGCATTTTAGGTATGCGGGCTGTTACCAGTTTTTATATGAAGATTTTGTGAAGAACCACCGCGTAAATACTGACTTGGGAATTGGGACTTGGGAATTGGGAATTGGGAATTGGGAATTGGGGATTGGGAATTTTTTTGCTTCCCCTGCTCCCCCTGCCTCCCCTGCTTCCCCTGCTCCCCTGCCTCCCCTGCTCCCCGTGCCTCCCCTGCTAGGCGTTCAGTTTTTTCTCCACCAATTCGTTAGTCAGCTTAGGATCGGCACGTTTACCTGTCTTTTTCAGAACTTGTCCAACAAAGAAGCCTTTGAGATTGGTGTTACCGTTGCGATACTTTTCTAGTTCTTTGGGATTGGCAGCTATGACTTCATCAACAATGGGTTCTAGTACATTAGGATCGGTGATTAACTCTTGACCTGCAAAGGCTTTTTCAGGAGAAATACCAGTGAGCAAATCTGGTAACTTTTCTTTAGCTTGAGCATTGCTAATTTTGCCTGTTTCAATGCGAGTGATGATATCAGCTAGATTGGTGGGAGTTAGTCCGATTTCAGTAATACTGAGTTTTTGCTTATTGAGGTGGGCGGCGATATCTTGAGTAATCCAGTTTGCAGCAGCTTTCGGATTTGCTCCAGATGCGATCGCAGTTTCAAAATATTCTGCTATTGAACGATCTTCTGTTAACACTCGCGCATCGTAAGCGGAAAGCCCCAACTCACTTTCATAACGATGGCGTTTTTGGGCTGGTAATTCTGGTAATTCGCTACGCCATTTCTCTAATTCGCCATCTGTTACCTCAATTGGTGCTAAATCTGGTTCGGGGAAGTAACGGTAATCGCTAGAACCTTCTTTTACCCGCATACTACTTGTGCGTTGAGCGCCTTCTTCCCATAGCCGAGTTTCTTGGATGATGCGATCGCCTGCTTCGATTGCGGCAATTTGACGTTCAATTTCGTAGTCAATCGCTCGTTGAATGGCGCTAAACGAGTTCATGTTTTTAATTTCTACCTTGGTGCCAAATTCCTTTCGTCCCACTGGACGCACAGAAATGTTGACATCGCAGCGCAGAGATCCTTCTTGCATATTGCCGTCACTCACGCCGAGATACCGCACAATCCGGCGCAACTCTTCGGCATATTCAGCAGCTTCTAATCCAGAACGCAAATCAGGTTCCGAGACAATTTCTACTAACGGTACACCTGCGCGATTGTAGTCTACCAAAGAATAGGAAGAACCGGAGAGGCGATCGCTACCTGCATGTACCAATTTTCCAGCATCTTCTTCCATGTGTAGACGTGTGATGCCAATACGTTTGCGAGTCGGATTCCCCTCAGCATCCACCAACTCAATTTCTAACCATCCATGTTCTGCGATCGGTAGATCGTATTGAGAAATTTGGTAATTTTTGGGTAAGTCAGGATAAAAATACTGTTTCCGGTCAAATTTGCTATATCTAGCGATTTGACAATTCAGTGCCAAACCAGCCTTGACGGCGTATTCTAATACTTTTTCATTGAGTACAGGTAAGACCCCAGGTAAACCCATACAAACCGGGTCAATGTTAGTATTGGGGTCAGCACCGAATGCGGTAGAGCTATTAGAGAAAATCTTCGTGTTAGTACTCAGCTGACAATGGGTTTCTAGGCCAATAATCGCTTCATACTCAGTTTTTACGGTTGTAGCAGTGGTCATAATATCAATATTTGGGCATAATCCTTGTAGTGGTACTATTGTAGCGGCGTATTGAGTTGCCCTGAAGACGGTTATTTGGGTGAGTAATGCTTATCCTTATGAGCTTGAAAAGGGAGATGCAAACACAAGGTGAAGAAAATCTTAATTATTGGTTCTGGGGGTGCTGGTAAATCTACCCTAGCCCGCGAACTGGGAACCATCTTAGGCTTAGAAGTTATTCACTTGGATGCTTGGTACTGGAATCCTGGCTGGGTTGAGACTCCAAAAGCTGAATGGCAAAACATAATTCAAGACCTAACCCTACGAGAATCTTGGATTATGGATGGTAACTATGGCGGGACTCTCGACGTTCGTTTGTCGGTTGCAGATACGGTAATTTTTTTGGATTTTCCCCGTCTTTTATGTTTGTCACGAGTGATTAAACGTCGCTTCATTTATGCTGGACAATCCAGACCTGATATGGCATCAAATTGTCCTGAAAGATTAAATTGGGAATTTCTCAAATATATCTGGTCATACCCAATTAATCGTCGTCCTGAAATTATCAAAAAACTTAGTCAAATAACACCAAATCAGCAAGTTATTATTCTTTGCGAACCAACAGAAGTCAGAGATTTTTTACAAAATATTTATCACCATTCATATTTAATCAATTGATTTTATTAAAAAAGTGTAACCAAAGTTAAATTACTATAATAAAGGATGATAGAAAAATTAAGGGTGTGTCCGCCCGATTAATCATACGCACGTTATTGTTCATTCTCAACTTACTTTTTAAGACGTTGGCGTTCATTTTAACACTGATGCAGATTTTACTTATTTGTATGGATATAAATCATACAAACCCAATATTTGCCAAACTTTCTGCTTGAGCATTGTTGTAGCCTAGAAACAATTGCAAATTAAGGCTTTGAGATTCATTACCACCCGAAAATTCCAACTTAAGTGGTCTAAAATATAGCGCTCAGTGTTGACAATTTTTCCAGAATCGAATAACAAGGTGGCAGCAGCATTAAAAAAAAAGCGTTAGTGCATTCCTACCTAGAAACTAATTAACGCCCTTCATTAAACTTCATACGGTTAACATAATTATGCCAGAAAATACGGATTACAAAGCTTCCAAATCAGACAATCAAGCTATTGCCTATAAAGAACGCCTCAATTCTTGGGCGATCGCTCGTCTACTTCCTAATACGCAACGGCAGATCGTTGCTCGCTTCCGCAGCCGTTCTGATGCCGAAGGCTATATGCGGCACCTCCCTCAAGAAATACCAAATGCTTCCTACATGGTTGTTTTTGATTGTCAACGCCAAGAAGCTGTGATTTAAGGTATAGGCAATAGACCTATCTTGAAAGAGGGCAGTTTTCCGTAAGCTCAAACTGCCCTCTGCCTTCCTCAGTAAAAAAATTAAAAATAGACATCTCCGAAAATGAATGTAGAGACGTAGCACTGCTACGTCTCTACAATGGTTTCAGACAACGAATAATTAATTTCTGGAGATGTCTGTTGAAGAAACCTTGAGACTGAGGGAGAGGGCACTTGCTGCTAGCAGTAATGCAATTATTATTGCCGATGCCAGACTCGCCCATCATCTAGTTATTTACGTCAACCCAGCTTTTGAATAAATAACAGGCTACAGTGCTGCTGATGTGATTGGGCAAAACTGTCGATTTTTGCAACGCACAGACAACCAGCAACTAGCACTCAAATAACTGCACATATCAATGAAAGCTGGAACAAGTTGCAAAGTTGTTCTCCGTAACTATCGCAAAGATGGTACTGTATCTTGGAATGAATTGAGTATTTCTCCTATCCATGACGAAAATGGTAAGTTAAGTCACTTCATTGGAATTCAAACAGATATTAGTTTACGCAAGCTTGCTGAAGCGAGTCTGTGTCGGCAAGCCCTCACCTTGATCCTTTACTCAAGGCGGTTGAACCGATCTGCCGACAAATTGGGCTGAAAGCTGAATTAAGCAGTTCCAAAGAAGTTCTGAATTCACTTCCAGAGGAAAACAAAGTAAAGTGATGTGCTTAGAATTGGAACCTTCGCAAAATATCCTACAGTCAGGGCAAAACCAGACATTAAAAAGCGTCAAAATCGATGCCAAAATTCTCCAATCCTTGCAGAATATGCTTAGAGGAGATCGTGTGGCATTTGTTGAACTAATTGAGTGTTATCTGACAGAGACACCGAGACTGGTGCAAGATATCAGCACAGCTATCACAACTCACGATGCCCAGACTCTATTAAACACAGCCCATCAGCTTAAGTCTAGCAGTGCTTCTGTTGGAGCGATCGCCCTGGCACAGCTTTGCAAGGTGTTAGAAGCACAGGGATGCAGCAGTAAATTAGAAAACAGCCTAGAATTAATCTCGCAATTATATCAGGAATATGAACAAGTTAAAACTGCCTTAGAAAAAGAACTTGCCAAGGAAATACCATGAAAGCCGATGCCCTAGAAAGCCAATCTTTAGTTCTAATTGTTGATGATGAACCTTTTATCCGCCTGATATTGCGGCAGTTCTTAGATCGGGAAGGGTATCAAATAGCGGAAGCTAAAAATGGCATAGAGGCAATAAAAGTTTTTAAGGAATTGCATCCTGATATAGTACTCCTTGATGCTCTAATGCCAGAGATGGATGGGTTCGAGTGTTGCACTCAGTTACGGAGTCTTGATAGTAGCAAGTATACTCCAGTTTTAATGGTTACAGGACTTGAAGATCAAAAGTCAGTTGACCGGGCATTTGCTGTGGGGGCAATAGATTATGTTACCAAACCGATCCATTGGGCAGTTTTGCGCCAACGGGTAAAACGTTTGATTGAGCAATCTCAGTTACAGCAAGAACTGGAAGCGGTTAATATGGAATTGCAGCGATTAGCTACTATCGATGGATTAACTCAAATAGCTAACCGCCGACGGTTTGAAGAGTATTTTAACCAAGAATGGCAGCGCATGAAACGGGATAAATGCCCCCTTTCCCTGATTCTTTGCGATGTTGATTTCTTCAAATTATATAACGATACATACGGTCATCGGATAGGCGATCGCTGTCTTCAAGAAATTGCTAAAGCGCTCAAAGATATTATTAAGCGTCCGGGAGATTTAGTTGCCCGTTATGGTGGGGAAGAATTTGCTGTGATTTTACCTAACACAAATGCCGAGGGGGCGACTTATGTTGCCGAAAAAATTTGTCATGCTGTCCGAACACTAGCAATTCCTCATAAAAATTCCCAAGTTAGTCCTCATGTAACCATTAGTGTCGGGTTGACGACAGAAATTCCTCAGCCAGATTCTGACATAGAAGAAATGATTGCCGCCGCAGATCGGGCGTTGTATCAAGCAAAGACAGCAGGACGCGATCGCTTTGTGCAAAATATTCAACTACCCAGAAGTCAAAATTCCGGCTAGTGCGCCAAACTTCACTTTTAAACCATTCATCCAAGACGGATCAATTAGATGATCGTGTTGCAGCCGACCTACAACAATACCAGGATTAATACTGATACCTTTGGCAAAATCAATTACATCAGTTTCAGATTTAAGCTTCGCTAATTCCCCCTCATACTCAGGTGGGATCAAAAATTCCCGTGACCATTTATCTGCTTGGCGTTCCTGCTCAGATTTCAAACTTTCCCCACTATTCCATTCATCAAGAAAAATATTTTCTTTATCATGTAGCAAAATATGTGCTGCTTCATGGAAAAAATTAAACCAGAAGCGGTCATTGGTTTTACCATAAAGCGAAAGTTGAATCAGTGCCTTATGGGGGTTTAACCATCGTGCAACACCACTGACGTGCGCTTTCTTGATTGATGGTACTAAAACAAGCACAACCCCTGCTTCCCAGCACAACTTTTGCATCTGTGGTTCAAACTCTTCTGGCGGTAACACCGTCAAAGTGCGAATTTCCCGCACCGCCTTTTCAAATTTTGGTTTACTGTACTTGGGAGAGTCTAGTTGTTCTGCTTTTATTTCCCCCAAACGTAACCAAGTAGAAATAGCACCAACATCACTTTGATTTTCGCGTGTACGACGAAAAGCAACTTCCATACCTGCATAATAATTCTGCCAATCTTCCGGCGAGGCAACACCGAAAAATTGCAGTAACTTTTTTACTAAATCAGGCTTATTCTTGTCAATTAACCGACACTTAGGAATTACACCTTGATTCATCAATTCTTTGACTGGTAAGCGATCTAACCAAGATGTCCACCCCTTTAAGCGGTTTTCTTCTTCTTTCTTTGCCAAAGCGGCGCGATATTGAGCTTCATATCTGAGCCAGAATGCTGCTGTACTACCCATAACCCGTTCTAGCTTCAGGGCTGTTTCTTCATTGATGGGTGCTTTACCATTGATCAACTGGCTAATATGTTTTGTGGTGTAGCCTAAACGCTCTGCTAATTGTGCTTGTGTCCAATCACGTTCTTCTAATAAATCAGCGATGGCATCACCGGGAGGAGATACCCAATCTGGTGTAAAGGTACGGGTTGTCTCAATCATGGTAATCTCCAATGAAAACAATACAAACAGCACTCACTTTTGACCAATCAATGTTTCCATCCTCGGTAAGGGGGATGGGGTCGTTATCTGGCTTAAATACAAGTCGTTTACCACCTTCTAGGTTGACTGCAAATTCACCTGCCCTATCTCCTTTTAAGGGATGGGGATGACCAATAACTAATTCCGCGACACAACTAGCAGCACCAAGAATAGCCAACTGGGTTGTCAATTTCTTGGCACAATTTGCACCCAATTTTCTTTGCGCTAGGTTTTGTTGTTCGCATAGCTTTTGCAGTTTGCCGTCAGCGAAGGTGATTTCCATGCGTTACTAGACTAATATAAGTTTACCATTTTGGTAAACAAATTTGTTATGTTTCTAGAGAATCTAGCATATCAACTAATCAGCAACGCCTAAAAATCTACCCCTCGTTTAAGTTCTACCCCTTGATTGGCATAGTGTTTATGGCAGTAAACCTCTGAGTGGACGCTAGCCAAGTCGAAGTACGCTGGTGGATTTTGGCAGCGGCCAGTAATAATGATTTCGGTGTCGCGGGGTTTGCGGAGTAAAGCTTGGACAATAGGTTCAACGGGGAGTAATTCTAAGTCAACGGTGGGATTTAGTTCATCAAGAATAATAGTTTTATACAACCCAGAGGCGATCGCAACTTTAGCGATTTCCCAACCCCGTTCGGCTTCTACATAATCTAATTCTTGCCGGGAATTTCGCCAGACGATCGCATCTCCACCGCAACGCTGATGATCCACCACTTCTGGATATGACTGCTGTAAGGCGGCGATCGCAGCGTCTTCTGTGTAGCCAGTACCACCTTTAAGCCACTGCATAATCAGCACACGGGTAGACCCTGGATGATTTATTCCCCTACCAATGGCTTGTAAGGCTTTGCCCAAAGCACTAGTAGACTTACCTTTACCAGCACCAGTATAAATTTCAATCCCTTCAAGAAACAGGGCTTTGGCTGTTGGGTGGTGATGAGGTTTCATTTCTGAGTGCAAATCTGCAATATCGAGCAACTTTTCCGGTGCGGCGCGTCCGGTAGCAATAATTTCTAACTCTTGGGGTTTAGATTTTAATGTCTTTACCACTTCATCTACTGGTAGCAAACCCAAATCCAGAACCGGGTTAATTTCATCCAAGACGACAACTGAATATAAACCACTAGCGATCGCGCCTTTGGCGACATCCCAACCTCGCGCTGCTTCCTCTCGGTCAAAAGTGGTAATTTCATCATGCCCAAAAAATTCGGCTCTCCCAGTGCGAACCTGGTCAATTAAATGAGGAAACCCGCGTTGCAAAGCTGCGATCGCGCCATCTTCGTCATAATCACGTTCCGGCCCTTTTAAAAACCGCAGCAGTAAAACCCGGTTAGAATTGCTAGGCGTATTTATCCCCAAGCCAATAGAGCGCAAAACCACCCCCAAAGCCGCTTGGGACTTACCTTTACCCACGCCATCGTAGACGTGAATTTGACCAACGAGCCGTTCCTGTCGCACTTGCGCCGTGCGAATACCAATACCGTTCCTTGTCATTTCTCGAAAAGCTATAAGTGGCAGTCTTTAATCTTACCGTCTTGTAATCTTAGGTAAAGAAACTGTTCCTCTGATCCGTCCGTACAATGTATAAATAATATCGACAAGATAATATTGACACACCAACATAGTAAAGGACAAAAACAATCAGATAATTTCCCCCATCACCCTCACTATCCCAGTTATACTCTCTACAGTTAACCCTTAACCTTGACCATTTATGCCTGAAAATTGGATGCTTCCGAGGATTTTTCCTATTGGTGGAATTCTGTTTGACTTTTTATTTGTACTGATTGCCATCCCCATCGAAGCCTATGTTTTGCACAATCGATTAAAATTTGACAAAAAGACTAGCATTTTTTATGCTATCTCTATGAATCTGTTTTCTAGTGTAATTGGTTGGTTCATATTTTTTGTAGCAGAACCAATGTTGCCGATATATCTGAAATCAGAACTAATTAGCTATATGTTTTTTAATAATTTTAAATCAGCAAATACACAAAGTTTATTAATTTTAACTGCCTGTATAATTTTCTTTGCTACTTTTATAATGAAGTTTTTCATTTTAAGGGTATTACTACTATCATTGAGTGAACCAGTTGCTAAAAAAGAAGACGAACCTCAAAAATCTCAACGGCAGAGATGGCGTAGTTTTAGCGGTGCTAAATTACAAAATACTAATTTAGTGACTACTACATTAATTGCGAATTCTCTAAGTTATAGTGCTATAACCATTCTTTTATTCTTTCGGTCAAAGTAGCAAGAATTTACTTAATTCAAAGGAAGACTAGTGATTAATTAGGTGTAGAGAAGAATATGAATACGTTACTTAAAGATGTATTTGGGGTTTTTAAATTTGCTGAAGGGCTTTATGCAGGAATTAGAAAGGTATTAGTTCCACCTAAAGCTTATTCTTGGCAAACATTTATTTATTTGAGTGTTTTTTCTTGGGTAGTTTCATATTTTGCTATAGGTTATATAAAAGATATAATTGCTTTTTTCGGTTGGTTATTTTTAATTGCCGGCACAGCTTGGTATACAACTGAAGATCCTTTGAGGGTTCCTGGTACTTTTATGCCAGTTGGGGCAGTGATCACTGGATTTTTAGTGAGTGTTTTTGCATTTGGAAATCAACAGGATATAATTACACCAAGAACAATCGTTTTTTGGCCGACAATTTCAGCGCTAATTACGGCTATACCAGAATTTATTGAAGGAAATGATACCGATGCAAAAGCTCGAATTCCGAAACCAGAAGACCGCCAAAGAATTATAATTTTAGTTGCTAGTAGTATGCTGCTAAGTTGCTGGATTAATTTTCACTTTGTGATGAATAATTGGTTTCAACAATATCCCAGTTTGCAGGCAGATACTTTTAGAACTAGTACCGTTCTTGTCAGTACAGAAAAACGACTAAAAATCCCACGCAACGGCGCTATAATTCTAGAGAAACTTCAACCAATAGTAGTAGAACAAATAGCCCAAAGACCTTGGTCAGAAGTAGAGAAATGGTTGCTTGATGCCAAACAACGGGTAGGAACTCTGGGTAGGGGAATAATCCAAAAAAACCTGGGCAAATATGAAGAAAAGGAACTATGGCGCATTGAACCGCGCGTAGCTAATACTAAGTCTGGATATATATTAGATTTATTAAGTATTTGGATAGGCCCGAGTTCTAACCCACGGGGCTATTACTTGAAAAAAGCTTGTCGCATTGAACCAGTTGCAGCAACTAGCAATTCAGACAATAAGATTACAGTTGCAGAAATTGAATGCGATCGCGGCAGTAAATTGATTTCTGACTCACCGCCTCCGCAACAGTGAAGGTAGGGAATGGGGAGTAGGGAGTAGGGAGTAGGGCAGGGGAAGGAGGGGGAGAAGAAGCAATGTCATTCCCCATTCCCCATTCCCCATTCCCCATTCCTCATTCCCCATTCCGCACTCCCCACTCCCCACTCCCCACTCCAAAGAAAAATGACTATTAACAGAATTTTTGTATTGGCAAAGAATGTGTTTCAGGAAGTGGTACGCGATCGCATCCTATTTATTATTAGTTTTTATGCGCTGATACTCGCCATTGCCTTCCGCGTCCTTCCTGAATTTGCAGCTACGACTGAAGACAAAATCTTTTTAGATTTTGGGATGGCGGCGATGAATGCCATCGGGCTAATTGTGACGATATTTATTGGTACGGGACTGGTTAATAAAGAAATTGAAAAACGTACTATTTTGGTGTTAATTGCTAAACCTGTCAGCCGCAGTGAAATTATCATAGGCAAATATTTAGGTTTATCGGCAGTATTAGCTGTGCTTGTCGCCACAATGACAGCAATTTATCTAGTGTTTCTGCAATTTGGTAGCATTCCTCATCCAACCGTGAGCATTCTAATTGCTGCAATTTTTTTATTATTGCAGTTGTCATTAATCACGGCTGTGGCTATTACCTTCGGTGTTTTCACTGCTTCTTTACTGGCGACTGTTTTAACCTTTGCGGTATATTTAATTGGAAATATTACTCAAGATTTAGTACAACTTGGTCGTCTCAGCCGTAATCCTGGTATGGAAAGTCTAACTCAAGGTTTGTTTCTCATCTTGCCAGATTTATCTCGATTAAATTTAAAAAATGATGCCATTTATGGTCTGCAAGCACTACCTGACACAACTACACTGATTACAAATGCTGGCTATGGCCTACTTTATAGTGCCATGTTGCTAGCGATCGCTACTTTCATCTTCTCACAACGTGAGTTTTAATCATAGGGCATTGGACATTGGAGCAAACAGAAAATTCTTCTCTCCTGACTCCTGTACAGACGCGATTAATCGCGTCTCTACTCAATACTCCTAACTCCTAACTCCTAACTAATAAATAACTATCTGAGGTTGCTCAATTGTGCCATCAGGCATGATAGTATCCCCAAGCTTCGCATAAATCAAGTTTGTCTCCCAAAGGTTTGCTTTATTCAAGTTTGCCTTGGTTAAATTTGCCCATGTCAGGTCTGCACCAGTTAAGTTGGCCTCAGTTAAATTAGCTTCTAGTAATTTTGCTCCACATAACTTTGCTCCTGTGAGATTTGCTCTAACTAAATTCGCTTCAATCAGTGATGCTTCAATTAATTTGGCTTCACTTAAGTCTGCTTCTCTCAAATCCACATCACATAAAGAAGCACCCCAAAGATTACTACCTGTGAATTTTGCCCGCCATAAGAAAGTTCCGCACAAATTTGCTCGTGTTAAATCAGCATTAATCAAATTAGCTTCGCACAAAGATGCTTCATACAAATTAGCTTCACGTAGGTTAGCTTGCATCAGATTTGCGCCACTTAAGTTAGCACGAGTGAGGATACAGCCACACAAATTTGCATCACGCAAATCTGCTCCTATGAAGTTAACACCACTTAAATCAATTCCTTTCAGGTCGATTCCACGCAAGTCACATCTACTGAAATCTCGGCGCTGATAATATTTATTTGTGATTTGACTTAATATAAATTCCTGTTGAGCAGCATAATTTTTCATGGTATTCACCTCTGGGTGTAATTTATCTCAAAGGTCGAGTGTGATAGTTACCGTATATTGAGAGTACACCGCAAATGGAGATCATCTGAGTAAATAATCAGAAATAAATTCCCAAAAAATCGCTAGGAGCTTGAAAATGCGCTTTTTAACTGGTTATAAAAACAAAAAATGCTGACATAGGTCAGGAAACATTGATAAGTCAAGTGAGGATAATACAAGCGGTAAGCTTGGTACTTCTGGGACTTCCCAATGTTCGGGCTGCACATCATCAATGGCGCTAACTTTAACATCGTACTCCTTTAGGACTGCAACAGAATGTTGTCCTAAACTTTGGAGTCCGCATACTAAGAAAAGGTCTTGGGGTTTTTTGGGATTATTGCTAAAAGGGGGATGCACTTTCTGTTGATGGCAGCATTCAATACTGCTAACAGTATGTGTTTGCTAGGACTATACAGCAGTTTTCGTTTTTCACGACAGCAAACTAGCAGAATTGACATCCAAAAATAACGTCGCTTGAGATTGTTGACGAAGAATAGAAGCTGGACAGTCTGTACTTATAGCTCCTTGCAACATATCTTTTACCACATTCGCTTTACGTGTTTCTGGAGCCAGACAGATAATTTTTTTAGCTGAACAAATCGTCGGGATGGTGACAGTAAAAGCATATTGTGGGACAGTTTCTAGATTCGGAAACTGACCTGTGCTTACTTGTTGCTGACGGTTCACTGTATCTAGTTTTACTAGTTTCACACTGTAATGATCTTGAAAATTTGCTACTGCTGGATCGTTAAAAGCTAAATGTCCATTTTCCCCAACACCAAGACAGCATAAGTCAATTGGTTGTGCAAGGAGTAATTTAGTGTAGCGATCGCACTCTGCCACTGGTTGCAATGTATCACCTTCTATATAGTGAAATTGCTTAGGAACAACCCGCTTCTCTACACGTTCTCGCATATAGCGCCGGAAACTCGCAGAATGTTCAGCCGTAATTCCCAAATATTCATCTAGATGGAACAGAATAATTCGTGACCAATCTACACCACCCAATGCAATCAAAGCATCGAGAAATCTGAGTTGGGAGTTACCTGTTGCTAATAAGACAGCAGCTGTATCCTGAAGATTAAGAACTTGCTGTAAATGCTTTTGCGCGATTTCGGCAACATCCTGGGCCATTTCGACTTCAGAGTTGTAAATCTGCACTAGTAAATCATCAACGCGAAAAAAGTTTGTAGCGGCTAGCATTTGCTTACACAGAAGGTTATCAATTATACGGCAGTCACTTGAGAGGCTGTATCTGTTTGTCTTTACATGCCCTATCAGGTATAGATTTTAAGATTTAGCGCGACTTTTTCCCCCCAATAAACGGGGGGATTAAGGGGGGTAATTCGACTTGTGTGTACACCGTAGCCTTTTTAAGGGGGGTTAGGCGGGATCAAAATTTCAAGTTTTCATCGCGTAATTCCTAATAAGGGCAAAAAAACGATGTAAACTATTTAAATTAAGTTAACAATTATTTACATTTTACCCAAAAATCATGCTGGCTGCAATTCTCTTTGACCTAGACGGCACTATTGTCAACACTGACCCTATACACTACCTAGCTTGGCGGGAAATGCTGTTAAATTACAGCATAGAAATTGACGAAACATTTTATAAATCCCGAATTAGTGGGCGATTAAACCCAGAAATTGTTAAGGATATTCTGCCACAATTATCAACAGCAGAGGGGCAAAAATTTGCCGATGAAAAAGAGGCGCTTTTTCGCAAACTCGCCCCCCATCTAAAACCGTTGAGTGGATTTTCTGAACTCCTAGCATGGACAGAGACACATCAGTTAAAGCGGGCATTAGTAACTAATGCCCCTAGATTAAATGCAGAATTTATGCTAGAAGTTTTGGGAATCAAAGAAGCTTTTCATACAGTTGTTTTAGCAGATGATTGTATTGCAGGTAAACCCGACCCTGCACCCTATCAAGTCGCCCTGAGTAACTTGGGGATTACAGCAGAGGAAGCGATCGCTTTAGAAGACTCTCCCTCTGGTATTCGTTCGGCGGTGAGTGCAGATATCCGCACTATTGGCATCGCCTCCACCCACGATCCCCAAGTATTGCAGGAAATCGGCGCATTTATGGCAATTCCAGATTTTACTGATTTGCAGTTGTGGACATTGCTCAACTCACTCATTGAACCAGATTTGAGTGCGATCGCTTCTAACTTGTAAGTGCAAAATCTTAAAACATCGAGAGTAGAGACGTGAATTTACCGAAACAGAATACATGGGTTAGTCGTCATAATTCATACTGAATTCTGACCAAAAGTGTCTAAACATAAATTGGGAAACATACCCTCATTGCGACTATAGCCCAATACGGTTCAGTTAAGGATTTTTGGTGCTAATTTTAGACCTGTAGAGACGCGAAATTTCGCGTCTTTTAAAGTGTCTATATTAACAATATATTTACTTAGCATAAGCAGCAATAGCATTTTCCAATCTAGATTTCAACCATTATTAAAAAATTTCTCCTGAAAATCAATTATCCAGTAAAAATACGTATGCGCTTTTAAGTCTTCTGACTATATGAATAGTAGGATTAGCCCATACAGTAGAAGACAGTGACACTCTTAAACCAATCTCAAGTAGAGCAGCTAAAAGAAATAACTACACACTTGCGACAAGTAAGACAACAAAAATCTATATGCATAGAAGAAATAGCTGCAAGAACACTCATCAGAGCAGGCGTTTTGCAAGCTTTAGAAGAAGAACGATTTGAAGAATTGCCTGAACCTATTTTTGTTCAAGGATTCATCCGTCGCTATGGAGATGCTTTAGGACTGGATGGAAATGCTTTATCACATACTCTTATAAGCAATGTAGTCTGCCAAGACTCGAAGAATGCTCATAATAATTCAGGCAACAAATCAAATACATACATACCCCTTGTTGTCACCTACATTCTATTGTTATTAGCTGCATCTGCTGGTCTTTTATATACCCTTAATCCACCACAAATTACATCTGAATCCCCGACTCCAGAAGTCAATAGTCAACAGTCAATGGTTAGTAATAAGTGAGTGCGTAGAGACGCGATTAATCGCGTCTGTACAAAGTGGGGAGCAGGGGAAGCAAGGGGAGATGAGGGACAAATGACAAATGACAAATGACAAATGACAAATGCCCATTTTCAAGATATTTGCGGTTTACGCAGATGCCAACTAGTAGATTGCTCATAAGCGTAAGCTACTTGAAATAGTAGGTCTTCTCGCAGGACATTGCTAATTAGCTGTAATCCTATCGGTAGCCCCTGATCGTCAAAACCACATGGCAAACTTAAACTAGGTAAACCAGCAAGATTTACAGGAATAGTCATCAAGTCAGTTAAATACATGCTCAAGGGGTCAGTAGTTTTTTCCCCTGCTTTGAATGCTGTAGTGGGAGATGTGGGACAAACTAACACATCAACTAAGCCAAAAGCCTTTTCAAAATCTCGCTTAATCAGGGTGCGGACTTTTTGCGCTTTCAGGTAGTAAGCATCATAATAGCCAGCCGAAAGTGCATAAGTGCCGATCATAATCCGGCGTTTGACTTCTGTTCCAAAACCAGTGGCACGGGTACGAGTGTACATTGATAGCAGATTATCGGCATCAGGGGCGCGGTAACCATATTTAACGCCATCGTAACGAGCTAGGTTTGCTGACGCTTCTGACGGGGCGATGATGTAGTAAGTGGGTAAGCCATAACGAAAGGTGGGACAGGAAATTATATGAATTTCCGCTCCTAAACTTTGTAGTTGATCTACTGCTTTGGTAACAGCTTGTTCCACTACAGCGTCTAAACCTTCACCAAAAGTTTCTTTGATGATCCCAATTTTTAGCTGACCTCTGGGTTTGAAGTTTGGTTTTAAGCTGGCGGCGTAGTTGGGAATGGCTACTTTGAGACTGGTAGAGTCTTTGGGATCGTAACCTGCGATCGCATTTAATAATATTGCCGCATCTTCTACTGTGTTTCCAAATGGCCCAATTTGATCCAAAGAGGAAGCGTAAGCCACCAAACCATAACGGGAAACCAGACCATAAGTCGGTTTCATTCCTACCACACCGCAAAAAGATGCAGGTTGCCGAATCGAACCGCCAGTATCAGAACCGAGAGCAACCACACATTCTTGAGCCGCTACCGCCGCCGCAGAACCCCCCGAAGAACCACCTGGAACTCGTGACAAATCCCAAGGGTTAGCCGTGACTTGATAGGCAGAGTTTTCTGTGGAACTACCCATTGCAAACTCATCCAAATTGGTTTTGCCTACCATTACCGCGCCAGCATCTGCCAGTTTTTGCGTAGCTGTTGATTCATAAGGCGGCACGAAATTTTCCAAAATCCGGGAGGCGCAGGTGGTAGGAATTCCCTTAGTACATAAATTGTCCTTAATCCCAACAGGAATGCCTGCTAGCAGCCCAATTTCTTCTCCCGCAGCAATTTTCGCATCCACAGCACCTGCCTGCTCTAATGCCCGTTCTGCGGTCACATATAAAAAGCTGTGCAATTTCGGCTCTAACGCTTGAATGCGCTCTAAAGCTTCTTGGGTAATTTCAACGGCAGAACGTTCTTTCTTAACCAGCTGTTGGTGCAACTCGCGGATGGATGCCATGATTGCTCTCTTTGTGACTCAAGTCATTGATTTTAGTACATATTGGTTGATATTGGGTATTGGGTATTGGGTATTGGGTATTGGGTATTGGGTATTAGTCATTTGTCATTTGTGAATAATTAATAAATGGCGTTGCTGATTGCGCTATGAAAACAGATTGTGCTTTGTGGTGAAAATCCTTGTAGAGACGTAAAATTTTACGTCTCTACATCCAAAATTCATACCTCGATTCAGCAACGCCCAATAAATAGTTCTTCTCCCCTGCCTCCCCTGCTCCCTCATCCCCACTCCCCACTCCCCATTCCCCACTCACTTTACTTTCAATACACTCTTCCCTAAAGACTGGCAAATAACATCATTTTGCGGTGTATGAATACGGCTGCACAGAACGTCACGGTAGTGTCGCTCTAAAGGATTCTTTTTTGACAGACCAGGATTACCAGTCAGTTCTAAGGCAATCTCTACAGCACGAATCGAGTTAGTTGTGGTGAGATATTTAACAGCTTGTGCCTGTAATCCTACGTTAGGCTGATACTCGCCCTGCTCAATATCTTGAGCCAAGCTATAAATCAATCTATTGTTAGCAAACAGCAATGCTTCTATCTCACCCACAGCAGTTTGGAAACGTGGCAGAGTTGCCAGTGGCTCTTTGAGATTAGAAGGCGATCGCTCCCAAAGATATTTTACCAGCCAGTCTCGCGCACTAGTAGCAACACCGAGATATAAAGCACTCACTGTCAAACTGCCCCAAGTGGAAATCAGAGGATCAAAGGATGGCGCGGTTGATATGGGGCTAATATTCAAAGCATACTCTCTTGGAATTAATACATTCTCCAAAATGAGATCGTGGCTGCCTGTAGCTCTCATTCCCAAGTGATCCCAGGTTTCGACAATTTGCACTCCCGGCACATCGCGCGGAACCAGAAAACTGCCAACTTGTGGTTCATCCTCAGTTGTCCGTGCCCAAACAATAAAGTAACTAAGGATGGGACTACCCGTGGTGTATTGCTTGTGGCCTGTTAAACGCCAACCCTCTGGTGTCCACTCGGCAATTGTGGCAGGTAATCCGCCTCTAGCTGGCGTTCCTAACTCAGGTTCGACACGGGCAGCATTGAGCAGGGCAATACCTTCAATCGATTCACGACACAGCCGTTTATATACTTCTGGATGCCAACGACGGCTACGGGCTGCATGGGCATGTTGGAGATAGTGCATTGTTAGTACTAGCGCCGTCGAAGCATCGCCACGCGCTATCCCTTCAATCACTCGGCAGATAGTTGGCAGCCCTAAACCCTGTCCACCTAATTCACGGGGAATGGTAAGGCTGAGTAATCCTGCCTCATGCAAAGCTGTAAAATTCTCGAAGGGAAAGGAACCATCTTTGTCGTGTGCCCCTGCACGGGTGGCAAAGTCTTTGGCCAAAACCTCAACCTGGTCGAACATATTATTGGGGAAAGTTTCTAAGCCTTTAGTTACAAAGGTGTTTGGCACTGCTTGCTCCAACTGTGACATAAATATTCCTTTAAAACTCACTTTACTACTGAATCCCATCCTGCGAAAAATTGATGTTTCTGCAAACTTCTGTTGGCTTCCACGCCCGCCCAGAAATAAATTTCAGCGGCTCAAAGCTAAAGTCTACTGAAGTAGACTAAAGATTTTTAGGAATATTTAGTCTACTTCAGTAGACTTTAGCTATTATCCTTGGAACTTCAGTTCCTTGCGGGATATGGCTTTTACGTTAAGTTGACACCAATGGCAAGATGCCCACCCAACAATACTTTTACTTCCAGGTAATATGTAAGGTTATTTGTCCAACAGCTTACTACTTAAAATAAATCGGGATTTAGTACTGAGTAAGTATGACACAAACAACTTTCTAATAGCAAGCCAAACATCCAAATTTACGTTTGATTTTGACCAAATAATTATTAATTCATAATTCATAATTCATAAATTATATGGCTTGGGAGCCAACAATGAAATTTTTGAATCTTGGTGGTCTACAAGAGCGTGGTGGGTTCAGAGCCAACAAAGAATTGCAATTATGAATTAGTAATTATTAATTATGAATTAGATTGACTTGGCTTGATTGGATCTATGCGTTGTTGATGGTTTGACAATCGTTCAAACATTTGTATTAAGGCTAACTGCATTTCTGGCGTAAATTCTAATGTGCCAGAACGCAGATGTAAATCTAACTGGGGGAAGGGGATTTCAATTTGTCTTTGCTGTAATGATTCGTAGATATTGTAGTATAAATCACTTTTGAGCAAAAATTGTTTATTAGGTTCCGCAGTCCATACTAATAACTCAAAATTTAAGCTGTTGTTGCCCAACTCTTTAAATAATACTAGAGGAGAAGGAACTTCCAATACATTGGGATGCTTAGAGGCTGCTTCTAAAAGAGCAGCTTGCACGACTTTGGGATCTGAACTATAAGCAACGCTAACGGGGAGATGAAGGCGAGAAATCGGGTTGCGGTGGCTCCAGTTGATTACTTCTTTTTCTAAGAAACGAGAGTTAGGTACAATGATTGAAACGTGGTCAAGAGTCCGAATTTCGGTACTTCTGCCACCTATTCGCTCGACAGTACCTGTATATTCCCCAACTTCTACAAAATCTCCAACCTGAATCGGACGCTCAAATACTAGTACTAAACCACTGCCAAAATTCTTAGCAATATCCTGTAAACCAAAGCCAATTCCAACGCTTAAAGCACTTGCTAAAATTGTCAAAGAGCTAATGTCAAGCCCCCAGATTTGTAGCAGTACCAGTGTGCCAATAAAAATCAGACCATATTTGAAAAGTATTACAATCGCTTCTTGAGCGCCACGATTGATTCCAGTAAAAGATAGAATGCGAGAACGTAAAAAATTGGTTAAAGTTCCAGCAAAGATAACTAAGCCGAACAACAAACCAATCAAAATTATTAATTCAGTAAGAGAGTAAGGATTCTTGCCTAATGTCAGAATAGGTGAGGTGAAACTGGTGATCAGGATATTTGAAATTTGGTAGCTCCATTGACGAGTGAAAGGAAAGAGATTAGTGATATAAAGAATCGTACTTATCCAAAGTGCGATACGCATACTCGCCAACACTAATTTGAAAAATAATTCCAATACTTTTAGCAGTTCAGAATTAGGTATCTCATTGTTAGGAGTAGTTAAGCGTTGTGAAGCTACTCGGAAAAAGTGATGATTAATCCATCCTAATAGCCAAGTGAATCCGGCAGTTATGAGTAAAATTGCTACTGCTACAAAAGTCGTATGTTGGAGATAGGTTTTAGTTCGCTCTAAACGAGCTTGCTGTAACGCTTCTTCAATTTCCTGCCCCCAAATCCTTGCCTGCTCATCAACTGTGCTACCTGGAACAGTATCTTGTTCTGTAACTGTTAACAGATAGCGGCCATTTAGCAAAATAGTAGGTAGCTGGTTGCGTTCTTCAATTTTAACTTGAATAAATTCAGAAGTTTTAATCGCATATTTTAGTTGTGAGTTGATTAAATTTGTCCGTTCTTGAGCGCTATAATGACCAGAATCGCTGATTTTAAAAATCTCTTGCCCATCTAAAATAACCGGAGCTTTAGTTAATGCTTGAGCAACGACAGGAGTTAACCAGATAAATAAAACAAAAGTTAGTACTGCAATAAAAATATTGAAATATTTTAATGGCAGTCGCAAACGGTGAGAATAACGCATTATGATTCTAACAAGATAATTTTAGTCTAGCTAATTAATATTAACTATCAAATTCCATGACTTTTACCAATTACCCAATTCCGCCGGAAAAACCGGGCTAAAGCTGATTCTTCTAAGGATAAATAAATTGGGCGTCCGTGGGGACAGGTGCGAGGGTTGCGAGTGTGTTGCCAATTATCTAAAAGTGTCTGCATTTCTTGTTGGTTCATAGGTGTACCGTTACGAATGGCACTGCGACAGGCGACAGCTACTTGGGCTGTTTGTAAGTCGCCTCCCCAACTAAGTTCTAAAATTGCTTCTGCACAGTCGTCTCGCTGTCGCAAAGGTGCAGGGATGTTTCGCACTGCCCAAAGTTGTTCGCCAAAGGGTTCTATTTCTAAACCGATGCGTTGCAGTTGCGATAGTTGCGCTGGTGACAATTGATAAAGAATGATTGGCGGTTCAACGGGGACAAGTTGCCAATTATCACACAATTGCTCATACAAAACTCGCTCATGGGCAATGTGCTGTTCCACTAACCACATACCACCTGAATGTTCCGCCACAATATAGGTGTTGCTAACTTGAGCGACAGCTTTTAAAGAGTTAGGAGAGACGCGATTAATCGCGTCTGTACAAGAGTTGGGATTTTGAGGATTGAAATTGTAGCCGCCTTTGGCTTCTGCGGCTTTGAGTAATTTACTAACTCGTGTTGTATGGACAGCTTCTTTGAGATTGCTAGAAGAGATGCTGAGTGCTTGGTTAATTGCTTGGGTAATTTGTTCTTGCCAATAAATGATTTCGTTGAGGTAAATTTCTGTTTTTGCTGGATTGCGATTCCAATTAATTTGATCGGGGGAAATGGCAAGATGTAAGAAACAAATTGGATAGCGATCGCGTGGTAATGTTCTATGAAATGCTGATAATATCGTTTGCTCTAGTTCTGGTGTCTTAACCACCCTGCCGTTAATGGCTACACGTACCCAATCTGGACGATGACGATGAGTGCGATCGGGTAATCCTACCACTAAATTTAGTGAGGAGTAAGGAGAGACGCGATTCATCGCGTCTGTACAAGAGTCTGGAGTAGAGACGCGATTCATCGCGTCTTCTGTATAGGAGTTTAATGGGTTGGGTATTTCGAGTTTGACTTCTTGCAAATCACCTTGTCGCACTTGGGGTAAAATCTGCGGTAGCAATTGCCCAGTTGTCGCAGCTGGAGAGATAGTGAACCATTGACGATCATTTTGCCAAATCTGCCAAGTAATATGGGGATGACACATAGCGATTTGGTGAATTGTGGCTTGCACGGCTTTCATTTGCTGTGCTGCTGTGGGCAATCCCTGACGACGAGATGAGCAATTACCGAAAAGATGAGAAACTGTCACCACTGTACCAGGTGCGATCGCAGTTACTTCAACTTGCACAACTTGCCCACCATCGCCATAGCTAATCCGCCATCCTAATTTTCCACCCACAGGACGACTCAAAATTTCTAAATCTGCCAGAGTTGTTAAGCTATGTAACGCCTCACCACGAAACCCCAAACTGTTAATTTTCCATAAATCGGCACTAGAGCGAATTTTACTGGTGCTGTGGGCTGTGGCTGCTTGTTGCAAATCATCTAGATTCATTCCACAACCATTATCTGCAACACGAATTCGCCATTGCTGCGGCCATAACGAAACCACAATTCGTGTTGCACCTGCGTCTAGGGAATTTTCTACCAATTCCCGCACCACAGAAGCGAAAGAGTCGATTACCTCACCAGCTGTAATAAGATATACGACTTCTGTTGGTAGAGCTTGAATAGTAGATGCCATAAATTATAGTTTATAGCTTCTGGGTGCAAGGGAAGCAGAGGAGATAAAGAAGCGAATACACGAGAAATTTTGATTAAATCTTTTCCCTCACCCCCAGCCCCTCTCCCATCTTTGGGAGAGGGGAGACATAATTCTAGTTAAGAGAATCCCATCTTTGGGATTCGGGGTTAGGGGATGAGGGCTATCAAGGTTTTTGCACCTGAAGGGATGCTCCCTGGTTAATTACTATCCCTTGTTGCCAAAACTTTAGGTGGTTCAGGTTTCAGTAAACCATTCAACAGGGATGCGGGACGCTGAGTGTAAGGCCAAGCAAAAGCATGACGGAAAGCTGCATCCTGACAAGCTTGTAGTTGTGCAAAATTAATAATGTCGTAAGTCAAGAGATTCTCATACTCAAATGGCAGACGCACATTGTGCAATCCAGCATTATCAGTACAGATAGCAATATCTACTCCAGCTTCAAAACAACGGTCAAAAACTAATTTGAGTTGACGGATATCCTGTAAAGTACCAGTTTTCAGGTAAGTTGTGGGGCAAACCTCTAAACACTGTCCGCGTCTAGCGACATCATTAAGTAACTCTGGATATAGTAGGGGAATTTGGATGCCGTGACCGATTCGCATGAGATAGGGTAACAGTTCAGGGTAACAGCCAGCAGTGGTTTCATATAGATGTCCGGTGGTTTTAACGCCCTGCGATCGCGCATAATCATATAAGCTAACCCATTCTTCTAAGCGATCGGCATAATAGCTATCACCCCCTGCTACATCTACTGCACAGACATACTGCTTATTTTGCGCCGCCAAATCAACAATCGCCTTGTTTACCTCATAAGGTAGGCGCGTGTGCATACAGAGAATTTGGCTAGTAACAATCGGATATTCTGGCTGGTTGCTGGCAAGCCCTACTACTTGCACAATTTCTGCCATCTTGTCAATTCTCTGTGATTGATTTAGATGCTCAGGTGTCCGCAAATAGGGAGTGTAGCGCAGTTCCAGATAAGCCAAATTTTCAAAGATGTAAGCACCCCGCACCAAGCGATAGATAAAGTAAGGCAAAGTCTCTACAGTTTGCACACTTTCTACCAGGGTGTGTAATTCTAGATACTCATCTAGGGTGTTGCGTGGACGGGTGTAAAAATCTTCAAATTGTGAATAGTCAGCAAAGCGGGAAATCAACTCCGAAGAATGTCGCTCGAAATATCGCCATAAAACTCTTGGTACGACCGAGCCGCCTAGATGTCTATGTAATTCAGCATATAAAGCCATAGTGGTATTTTTATGTAAAAATTTCATTGATTGTAACAAAAACATAGAAGGAAAAATCTATACTTGAAAAAGTTTAGCTCTAGAAAAATTGGAACGGAGGTTTCCCACTATCTGGATTTTTTCAGATGAGGCTTGCGGCCTAGAGGCTGCGCGAAGGTCGGGATTTTAGGCTTATTTTCTGAAAATCCAGCATTTATATAGCGTTTTGAGCATAAAGAAACTTGACATCATCAAGATTAAATTGATACGATTAAATACTTTAATTTTTGTGCTATATTTAAATAAACATTGCTATTGTTGAAGAAGTGAAATATAACAATATATTTTTCCTTTAACGAAGCAAATTCCTGGCAAGGTTGGTATTAATTGAAAATTCAAGCGTTGGAAGTCAAGGCTGGCGATCGCATTATTGCTTACTGCAATAACAAAATGCAAACCTGCAAGGTAAAACGCATCTTAGATCCCGGTCAAGCTAATATCACACTATCAGTATTCACCTCTGAGAATTATCGCGGTTGCTCAGTTTCATCTATAGTCCGCTTTCAGAGCAACGCCTTGGTTGATTTGGTAAGTTAAAAATCAAGTAAATATTCAATCTAAAAAATATCTCTAGCTATTGTCCAGCCTCAAGCTGGATATAGTTATTTTAAAGGTGCGATGCCTGGGTTGGGCTATTCGACGTCGCACATAGAAATGCGTTAATTGTGGCTGGATGATTTTCCAGAAAAACGCCCTCACAATATAGCAGTGCAGGCGGAAATTTTTGAACAAACTGATATTATTATGTGATAGCTAGGCACAAAGTGATTAGAATTGTGCTTAGTTTCTAGTAGTTTGTCAAATTTAAATTGATGGGTAAGCAAGTTTGTAGTAAGGACTTTAGTCCTTAATTCCCTTGCAACCACTCATCCAAGCGAGACATTTCCACCGCACGGTTCAACAGCAATCCATTCACCTCGTTTGAGCCGGAGTGGAGGGCGAAAATATAATACTTGCCGTTTATATTGCCGATAATTGCACCTCCAGAAGCACCGTGATTACTATCACAGTTGTGGTACAACAAATTACCCTGGCGGCGTAAAATACTGCATCCCAGGTGAACACCAGCAGTCATACTTTTACCAGCAGTATAAGTTTCAAGACCTTTTATCTCAGGGTTGGGAAAATCGCCAGAGTAGCCTACCAAAGAAAACTTTTTCGTATCTCCAACAAGAGTAGAAGATGGTAGGGATTTCCAGCCCAAATAACCATATTTTTTCCCGATAGGCTTGTTGAGCTTCAAAATTGCCCAATCGTTTGCGTAGTCGGCTAAAGTGCCATTTTTAAAGTCTGTGCCGTAATAAACATTAGTGGCGTAGGCTATATCATTTTTACTTTTGACGACACCATTAACTAAGTTTGGCTCAAATGCGATCGCTTGACTAATTTTTCGGGTTTCCGGGTTAACGACACAGTGAGCATTTGTCAAAACAACGTCTTCAGCAATCAATGTTCCCGTGCAACTATAACCGCTACCGTCAGCACCTACCCCCTCGATTTTACCAATGGCTGACCAAGGGTAGTCTCTGCTAGTCATAGGGATACGGTCATCTTTTGAACCAACAATGGCTCGTTCTCCGGGGAGTTCTTCTTTCTGATTTAGCACTGAAGGCTCCCCTTTTCCTTCTAGTTTAAATTCGCCGGGATTTTCAGCTTTGGTAAAGCTGGGTGGGGTTTGTGGTTTGGCTGAGACTGAAGCCCAAATCCCCAAAATTCCTATCCCAATTGTTGCTATGCAGGGAAAAATAAATTGTCTGGATGTAAATATGCTTTTCATGAAAAATCACTCCTAATAAATTTTGTCTTACAGTATTTACCCCTCCCTAACCCTCCCCTTGTAAAGGGGAGGGAACTGGATTTCTTTTTCCCCCCTTTACAAGGGGGGATTAAGGGGGGTAATTCGACCTTTGGAGAGCAAGAATCAAAGCCTCTCGACCTTTCTCTTAGAGGAATAGAAGCGGGGTTCCAACGTTCACCGCCATTCACCCAGCAGGGTAAAAGCCGACCAAGAATAAGGATTTCGCCACTTTTCTTGTTCCCACATTTTGAGTTGTGCGGCTCTGAGGGCAGCAGCCGGAGTTTTCCCTTGCTGTAACATTTCGCTGTAAAATTGACTCATCAATAACGATGTCGCTTTATCATTAACGTTCCATAAAGACACTACCACCCGCGCTGCACCTGCATACATTAGCCCTCTTGTCAATCCCACTAATCCTTCTCCTTTAACTTCCTTGCCCAGTCCGGTTGAGCAGGCACTCAGCACCACCAACTCCGCCGGGAAGTTGAGGTTAAAGATATCAGTGAGGCGCAGAAAGCCTCTTTGGGACTTACCTTGTTTATCTATCAGGGAAAGGACAATTCCTGATAACTCTGGGTCAGTGCTGTCTAGAAAGCCGTGGGTAGCAAAATGCAGCATCTTGTATTGACTCAGTTGGTCACTAGTAGCCCAGTTGTAGTTAGCATCAAAACCAAAAGCTTGGAGATTCTCTGACGCTGGCACAAGTTTAAGAATTTCCTGCGCCTCTTGTTCTGTTCCTGGGAGTCTTCCAATTTCACTGCGGTTCATGTTTCTAGTAGACCGCTTCAAGGCAGACTCTTCTACTTGCTGGTCAACGTTATTATTAGCAACGTTGGAAGATTTATTAGTTACTCGCTGATCATTAGCACTAAACACTGGGTCTGCAAGGATGGCGAGGGTTTTCGGTGCTTTTATCCGCCCTTTGATTTGTTTCCTGAGAATAGCAATGGTCGAGGCGGAAGGTAGACTGATAATTTCATGGTTGACTACCAATGGTTGATAATTGACCTCTTCCCCAACCCCTCTCCTGGGAGGAGAGGGGAGTTTATCTTGCTCCCCCTTCCCTGATAGGGAAGGGGGCTGGGGGGTTAGGTCAGTTAATGCCGCAAAGGGAATGTATTGTAAGGCATCATCACCAACAATTACTAGGCGTTTTTTCCCCAATTTATCAGCAACTGGCGCAAGGATAAGTTGACTCAGTTCATTAGCAGCTTTCCCTGTATCTTCTGGGGAAACTCCCTGCATCCCCGGATTTCTTAAGTTGTTGTATAAATTCTTGGCTGCTTTGTCTATCTTTTCACTTCCTGGGAGTTCATAGCTATAGAGAGAATCGGGTGTGACAGCCCAAAGATAGCTACGTTCTTTACCTAAAGAATATTGCAATAGCAGTGTGTCTTTATCTAGTTGTTGCTGAATTTCTTTGAGAGTCAAAGGTTTGGGATATATCAAATCGGCATATTCCGGGTTTTTGGCGCGAATTTTTATCTGAAGTTCTCGCTGTTGTTTGAGTATGTCTTCGATTTTTTGTTTGGTGTTGGTTAAAACTTGTTCTGGGGTTTCTTTTTTAGATGATAGTTCTGATAATAATTTTTCTTGAGCATTGATTTGCCCTTGTAGACGGCGTTCTTCTGCTAAAAGTGTTGGGTCAATGCCTTTTTTGATATCTATGTTTGCTTCGGTTAGTAATTCAATTAGAACACGGGCGCGGGAGCGATCGCTAACTTCCAGCGCCAAAGCATCGTATCCTTTTGATGGATCTTTTTTGTGCTGTTCCATCAGCAAGTCGATATAGAACTTGTAGTAGACTTGGACTGAGGCAAAGTAGGAAGCGCGTAGTTCTTTGTCGGCTATTTTGGTGCGTAAATCTTCAATGATTTCAATAGCTGCTTGAATCTGTGTTTGAGCTTCTTTTAGATTACCGCGATCGCGTTCTAGATTAGCCATGTGAAAGAGAGTATTAGCTTCCCCTTCCTTGTCCCTCACTGCACGGTTTATGGGTAAAGCTTGGTTGTAGTATTTGAGCGCTTCTTGTTTTTCTCCTAAATCAGAGTAGACTAAGCCAATACTGGTGAGGCTGATGGCTTCCCCTCTTCTCTCCTCCACTGCACGGAATATGGGTAAAGCTTGGTTGTAGTATCTGAGTGCATCTTGTTTTTCCCCTAATGAGGAGTAGACTAAGCCAATATTGTTGAGGGTGGTGGCTTCTCCTTTTCTGCCCTCCACTGCACGGAATATGGGTAAAGCTTGGTTGTAGTATTTGAGCGCTTCTTGTTTTTCTCCTAATGAGGAGTAGACAGCGCCAATACTGGTGAGGCTGATGGCTTCCCCTTCCTTGTCCCTCACTGCACGGCGTATGGGTAAAGCTTGGTTGTAGTATTTGAGCGCTTCTTGGTTTTCTCCTAATGAGGAGTAGACAGCGCCAATACTGTTGAGGGTGGTGGCTTCCCCTCTCCTGTGCCCAACTGCACGGAATATAGATAAAGCTTGGTTGTAGTATCTGAGTGCATCTTGCTTTTCTCCTAATGAGTCGTAGACTAAGCCAATACTGGTGAGGCTGATGGCTTCCCCTCCCCTGTCCCTCACTGCACGGCGTATGGGTAAAGCTTGGTTGTAGTATTTGAGCGCTTCTTGGTTTTCTCCTAATGAGGAGTAGACAGCGCCAATATTGTTGAGGGTGGTGGCTTCTCCTTTTCTGTCCTCCACTGCACGGGATATGGGTAAAGCTTGGTTGTAGTATCTGAGTGCATCTTGGTTTTCTCCTAACGAGTCGTAGACAGCGCCAATATTGTTGAGGGTGTTGGTTTCCCCTTTCCTGTCCTCCACTGCACGAAATATGGGTAAAGCTTGGTTGTAGTATTTGAGCGCTTCTTGCTTTTGTTCTAATGAGTAGTAGACTAAGCCAATATTGTGGAGGGTGATGGCTTCCCCTCGCCTATCCCCCACTGCACGGCGTATGGGTAAAGCTTGGTTGTAGTATTTGAGCGCTTCTTGGTTTTCTCCTAAATCAGAGTAGACTAAGCCAATATTGTTGAGGGTGGTGGCTTCCCCTCCCCTGTCCCCCACTGCACGGAATATGGGTAAAGCTTGATTGTAGTATTGAATTGCTTGTTGCTTTTCTCCTAAATCAGAGTAGACAGCGCCAATGCTAACGAGGCTGATGGCTTCCCCTGTCCTGTTCCCCACTGCACGGAATATGGGTAAAGCTTGATTGTAGTATTGAATTGCTTGTTGCTTTTCTCCTAAATCGGAGTAGACTAAGCCAATATTGTTGAGGGTGGTGGCTTCCCAGCCTTTATCATCAACTTGTTGCCAAAGCTTCAGCGCTTCTTGCCATTTTGCGATCGCCTGTCGCAGTGATTCTGCTGTACCTTGTTGATAAAGCTGCATCCCCTCTTGAAAAACCCGTTCCGCAGCAGCACTAGTGGCATCTTGTTGTGCGTTTGCTGGCTGCTGTGCTATCTGCAACCCTCGGTTTCTCGGTGTCGCCCCCACAGCATCAGCAAGCATTACCGCACTCAGCAAGAAAGTTAAACTGTAGCGGGTCAATTTTGGTAGAAACCACCAGCAAACTCGTTGAGACTTTGCACTTCTCTTCATTCTTTAGCCTCACAGCCTCAATCAGTGATTATTTACAGCCCTATCCCGTCGGCATGAATTCCGATGATTAGTAAATTATTTAATTGTCGCCAGTAATATTGCTGAAACTTTATGTTGATTTTATAGGTGCAGCTAGCGGACTCATCTGTGGTTGCAGTTTTGGTAACAGATTTTTTTAGGGGCTACGGCGTGTTGTTAAAGTCTTAGATCCCCCCAACCCCCTTAAAAAGGGGGGCTAAGAGTCTCTTAAAGTCCCCCAATTTATCGGGGGATTTAGGGGGATCTAAAAAGTTAGGGGGCTAAACGAGTAGTTTGAAAACACCAGAAGAATATTTATCGTGAGGTACAAGAACCCCGACTTTTCAAAAAAGTCGGGGTTCTGAGGATCTGATTAAGCAATGTTCGCTCTACAAAATCTAGAATAAGATAAGGTTTACTAATTATTTGGCAATGGAAGTTTTAAAACTTACAACTAAAATCGATGAATCAGGATATTTAAATCTTAATATTCCAACACAGTTAGCGGCGGTTGAAGTGGACATTGTAGTTGTTTTGAATCCAGTTTCTTTAGAGGGAAAGCAGCAACCTAATTATGATTTCTCCGATTTGGTGGGGCGATTAACTTGGCAAGGAGATGCGGTAGCAATGCAGAGGAATCTACGCTATGAGTGGTAATCGCTACGTGTTGGATACGAATGCGATAGTAGCTCTGCTTCAAGGAAATTCTCAACTTATTCAATTACTCCAAGATACTGATTGGATTGGAGTTTCAGTTATTAGCAAAATTGAATTTCTCGCGTTTTCTGGGCTAAGTCAAGAGGATCGTCAGCTTTTTGAGCAGTTTTTGCAACGAGTTGAGGTTGTCAACTTAGTAGCGAGTGATGCTGTTTTGATTAAGAAAATCATTGAAATTCGCCAGCAATATCGGTTGAAACTACCAGATGCAATTATTGCAGCAATGGCGCTCCAAAATTCAGCAAGTTTGGTGACTGCCGACCAAGAGTTTGCGAAGGTAACAATTTTAACAGTAATTAATTGGTAGCTCTACCTTTTCCTTGCAGTGGGTGGCAAAGCGATGCCTACGACGAGCTTCTCTACGAGACGCTTGGCGTAGCTTGCTTCCACGGAGTGGTACGCGATCGCATTACTAAGATCACCCTCCAATTGCTGATTTTATTAATTCTTTTTCACATCACGAGCCATATTGAGGAAGTAGTCGTCAATTTTGGCATTAGAACGACGGCGGGTAGTGGCGGAAATTTTAGGAGTGTTATCCTGATTCGTTTCAATTTGCTCTTTTGCAGAAGCTTGTTTTGTACCTTGCTCCCGATCAGATTCCAAGAAATAACCAGAGCTATTGAATCCAAACAGGTTGCCAAAAAAACCAAAGAAATTTCCGAAAAAATTGGAAACACTTTGGAATAAAACATCAAGCAAGCCTTGAATCCGAATGAACAAGTTCCGAACAGTTTGAGTTAGACCAGACATAACAGCACCCTCTATGATTGCCTATTATCATTGTGACTTAATTTCAATAAGAGGAATGGTGCTATGCAAAAAATCTACCAGGCGTAGGCGTGAGTGCAGCGCAAATATATTACAGGTTACATTTGAAACATTTATACTTGGCACTACTAACCCGATAACTGCGTCAACTATCTTGCAGCTAAATTACTGTATCAGTTTTCCTGATGCAGTAATTTAATGTTGATAAGAAATGAAATATAACCAATTAACCTCATTTAGTAAGCAGAAGTAATGACAACTCAGTTCTGGGAAAAAACCATAAAAATTAATGCTATTTTAACTAACTTACTATTTAAGCCTGTGCGTAGAGGCTTACTTCTATGTCGTAGCAAGCTACCTAAAGCGTCTGGTATTGCGCCTAGTCGCCTTATTCATCAAGGTTGGTGGCTTTTAAGGAAGCGTCTGCTGCCATTATTATGTCTAATATCATTCCTTGCGGTATTACTACTCAACACTTTTGCCCCTAGCGTTGCCCAACTACCTCCTCAACCTCGTCAAGAAATTCGGGGGGTGTGGCTCAGTGGTAACGATTTTAGCGTTTTCCGAAATCGTTCGCAGGTGCTTGCAGCCATGAGCCAACTGCGGCAGTTAAACTTTAACACTGTTTATCCAGTAGTCTGGAACGATGGCTATACATATTACCCCAGCGCTGTCATGCAAAAAAAGGGTATTCCCTTCTTCTTTAAGGGAAAAGATGGACAAGATGTGATTGCAGACATTATTAGCCAAGCCCGCAGAGAAGGGTTACTAGCAATACCTTGGTTTGAATTTGGTTTCATGGTTCCCCTAAGTTCGGAACTCGCATCCCAGCATCCAGATTGGCTGACACAAAAGCGGGATGGTACGCAAACTTCAATTAGTGCTGCGGGTGAAGTAGCGTGGTTGAATCCGTTTCACCCCCAAGTGCAAAAGTTTATCACCGAACTTGTGATGGAAGTCATTACTCAATACGATGCTGATGGCGTTCAATTTGACGACCATACGAGTTTACCTGTGGATTTTGGTTACGATAAATACACAATTAGTTTATATACTCAAGAAACTGGCAATCCTCCCCCGCCCAATCCTCAAGCCCAAGCATGGATAAAATGGCGGGCAGATAAAATCAGCACATTCATGGTAGACCTCTACCAAACTGTGAAAGCTAGAAAACCGAATGCTATTTTCTCAGTTGCTCCTAATTATTATGATTTCGCCTACAAGCTGCAACTGCAAGACTGGCTCAACTGGGTACGGTTGGGTATTGTCGATGAGTTAGTGATGCAAGTATACCGTAATGATTTAGAAAGTTTTATCGCTCAAATTAACCGCCCAGAAATTTTAGAAACAAAACAAGTCATCCCAACTGGTATCGGTATTATGGCAGGATTGCGAAATCGTCCAGTTTCTATGCCACAAATCCAATCCCAGGTAGAAGCAGCGCAACAACGCGGTTTAGGTAGCGGCTTTTTCTACTACGAAAGCCTTTGGGATATCGCACCTGAACCAGCAGCCCAACGACAATCAGCATTTGCGGCTCTTTTTCCCAATTCAGCGTTGCGCGATATCTCTCAAAATACACCCCGCAAGCCAACTTTTGATACTATATCCCTACCTTTATACACAAAACCTTCCCTCGGTCAACGAGTTCGTGGGTATTTTTTGGAAATGGCGATCGCAGGTGGTCAGCCAAGGCGTATTTTATTAGATACTGGTTCAGCAGGGCTGCGAGTTCCCAAAGAGTTTTTAGGTAATGCCCCTATCCGCAGAACGGGACAAAATATCAAGGAGGTATTAAGTGATGGTACTATCCTGGAGGGAGAATTAGTTTATACTAACATCCGATTTGGGTTGCTTCCCGCCGCAGAACCCGTTCCGGTACAGATTGTTACTAGTCGCCAATGTACTGCCCAAAAGCCGAATTGTTCAGCAAAGAATGGTGTGCCATTTTCCGGTATTATCGGTGTCAACTATTTTGAAAAGTCACTTCTCTATAATCCGTTAAGAAAATTACCAGGCAATCTGAGTAACGGATTTATCGTGATTGGAAATGGTGGTACTAACAAGAATGGCAGTTTAATTCTCGGTTTAACTGCTGATAATCAAGCAGGTTTCAAAATGGCTGCTTGGAGTAAACAACCTGAAATTAATGGTGTACCTGGTAATAGATGGGACTCTCGACTGAGTAAAGTTTGTTTAACTCTTGCTGGAAGTTCTGCTAAAAATTCTTGTAATAGCACAATGATTACTGATACTGGAACTATTAATGGTTTGACTGAATTCAAGTCAGCTTCCACAGCAGGTAAACTCAAACCGGGAGTATTACGCTCAACAAATGCTTTGAAAGTAGCTATTAATAGCATTTTTGATTACAGCCTGACACCAGGAACCCGCGACGGATTTAATCGCTGGAATTTGAGTATCTCACCACAGGCAGAACTTCCTATATTTGTAAATCCTGGCATCGCATTTTTTGATAAATACGATGTCCTTTTTGACCAAGTTAATGGAAGACAGGGTTTTCGCAGTCGGCGGTAAGAGGAAAGTAAAGACTTGCTCCTTCAGATAGCGTTCAAAACTAGTGGTTTATCGCAAAAATTTTGGTAGGTTTGTAGTAAGCACTTTAGTGCTTGAATATTTGAGGACTTAAGTCCTCACTACAAACGGATAAAATTTAATGAGACAGATAACTAGTAGTCTGTCTCGTTAAATTTGACGGTTAGGGAGACGCGATAAATCGCCGTCTCTACTCTTAATCTATCTGTCAAACTAATTCATAATTGATAATTAATAATTCATAATTTAAAGACGCTCTCTACGAGACGCTGCGCGAACGATGACTCGCTAACGCTTCGCTATCAGTGGGAGCTTGAACTCTCCACTGATTTAAGACCACTGATTTAAAAATGAGCGTGGGGGCTGCTGCAATACAGTTCAGTTAAGCCCAAAAACCTTGGTAAAGACGCGAAATTTCGCGTCTCTACAGGTCTAAAATTAGTACCAAAAATCCTTAACTGAACCGTATTGGGGGCTGCTGTACTCATTTTAAAATTTATGAATTATGAATTATGAATTAATAATTATTTGGTCAATTATTTCTTGACAGACTACTAGTTTTTCTGAACCAGCAAAACTGATTTCACGGGACGCTTCATAGAATTTCCTTCCAAATCAACCTTTCCGTAAAAGGTTTTGCCATTGTAATAAAGCGAAGACGAACTCCCCCCGTCGAGATTCATCGCTTTATCAGCACCAAGAGTTTTCATAAAATCAGCTAATGCTGGTAAAGATATCCCAGAATTAGCGGGAGCCGAGGGTTTTTGAGCCACCATAACTAATACAATGCTGCCATCACGGGTAATACCTACGGCAGTTCTGGCATTGGGTTGGTTGCTGCCAAGTGCATCTCGTTTGGTGGCATTATCTACAAAGCCCTCTTTTGCTAACGTGAGTTCTGGTAATAGGCTTGGGCCTGCACCTATAGCATCGACTAACTGACAACCGGCTGGTGGTGACTGACTGTGTAGGGCAATTGAATAGCTAATAGTTTGCCCACATAAATAGCGGCGGAATTCTGAGCGATTGAATATTTGACTCAGGTAAGGTTTTAAGTTGGGATTGTTTACTAATCGTTCGTTTTCCTTGGGGTCAGCAACCAACTTTCTTTGTATGACAATATATGATGTAGTTTTTTGGTTAATTGGGTCAAAAAAGCCTGCATTCAAAATAGCTACGGCTCGATGCTTCTTGGCAAATTCCTCTACAGTGTTTACCTTTTGTGATAATGCAGGAGTTACCAAAAATTTGCTATTAGCTGGAATCAACAGAATGTGAGCGATGCTTTGGGGCAAAGTGCGCTCGAAGTAGCGGATAGTTTTTGGTGGTGACGATGCAACAGTTGGTATTGACGGTGTTGAGAAACGCAAATTCAACCACAACACCATTGCCAAACTAATTAATATCAAAGCCAGTAATTTTATTTTCCTCACATTTAAACCTACTTGTGGTTAGCTCAAACAAAGTTGATTTAGTTGAAATACTTTAAGCTTAAAAATAAGCCATTAACTTAAATTTATATGATATTTTAGTTATGAACAGTCAACCAAAATCCGTTGTGAGTGATTTAGAACAAGCCCATAGTAAAGATATTGAAACAATTACGCTTTTGTTGGCGAAGATTTCTAAGCGTACTCCATCGGAGATTAAACCTCACTTAAATTCCATGCTTGAGCAGCTGGTGCAACCATCAAGGGAACGCCCTTTCTATGAAACTGCAACTCCCCAAGAGTGGGTGACAGCATTTACTGAGTGGGTGGAGAGCCACCGAGAGCTTAACCTCCCGTCGCTTTCGGATGAAGCCATTAGCCGCTCAAGTATTTATGGAGAACGAGGCTAAGTGGCTTATCTCGTAGATAGTAATGTCCTGTTAAGGAGTGTAGACCTTAGCCATCCAATGAACCCGGATGCCATTAATGCTATCAGGACGTTACGCGATCGCGGCGAACAGTCTCACATCGTACCGCAAAACTTGATTGAATTTTGGAACGTCTACACACGCCCAACCGAGCGAAATGGCTTAGGGCGTAGTGTAGCAGAAACACAGGCAGAAGTTAACCGTTTAAAGGTGTTTTTTCCATTGTTGCTAGATACTGAAGCAATTTACCAGGAATGGGAAAGGCTAGTAATTGCCTATGGAATTAGGGGAATTAACGTACACGATGCGCGACTGGTTGCAGCAATGCTGGTGCATGGGCTAACTCATATTCTTACATTTAACATTACTGATTTTGCTCGTTACTCAGAAATTACTGCTGTTAATCCAACTGCGATCTCTAACAGCTACTGAAGAACCAAGAATAAATATTTTAGCAGAAATTAACCGCTATAAAGGTACTATTCCCATTACAGCAGATTTCAGGTAAATGAAGTACATATTAAAACCCAAAACCTTGTAGAGACGTAGCTTTTCTTCGTCTCTACGTGTATTAGATTAGAGCGCAATCTGCTGTATTAAGTAGGTCGGCGTAAATAATTATTGTTGCAATAAGGCAGTTCTTGCTGGGGGCAGGGAGCAGGGAGAGAAAGAGTTTGAGGCTTATTTACTTTTGTTTACATAGTTTGATTTTATTGCACCGACTTACTTACTAAGCGATCGCTAATTTTTGGCTGATGGTAAAAATGCTCTCAAATGTTATTCACCATTCTCGCCATTTGCGGAACATTGTAGTGAAGCGCCTTGAATTACCCGGCTTTAGTTTTAGGGTGACTCCAGATTCCACAATTGGCGGTTGTCCAATCGAAGCACTCGATATCCCACCAAGAGTAAGTCATCCACCAGATGCTTCACCTCGCTATGACTTGTTGAACTTCCGGCTGAGGACTAAGTTAGACTGTTCTCATTTCCAACGTGGACAGAAAGTTTTGGTTGACAGGATTATTTGTAGTCTGTGATACTTTCATTAGCTATCTCCTATAACTGATTCCAGTTCTGGAGACAGCAAATGTGTGTCTTTAGATGTTGAGGCAGGCAAGTACACTGTAAATTGAGTCCCTCTGCCTACCTGACTGTAAACATTGACAAAACCACCATGATTCTTAATAATACCCAACGCGGTAGAAAGTCCTAAACCTGTACCTTTGCCTATCTCTTTGGTAGTAAAAAATGGTTCAAAAATCCGTTGCTGGACTGCCGGCGGCATTCCCATACCAGTATCCGTTACCACGATCGCAATATAAGAACCCACTTTAGCATCAATATTTATCTGGGTAGAATGTTCACCAATCACCAGATTTTCCGCAGCAATCCTCAATATACCACCATTGGGCATAGCATCACGGGCATTAACTACTAAATTTATCAGCACCTGATGTATTTGAGTTGCGTCTCCACGGACATACCACAGATTTTTAGGGATATCTGCCTGACAGATGATGGATTTGGGGAATGTTTGAGTGATAATTTGCTCAATTTCTACCATCAAAGGCTGAATTTGGACAATTGTCTGTTTACCTTCGATGCCCCGTGCAAAAGATAACACTTGCTTGAGCAAATTAGCGCCGCGTTTCACATTATTTTCTAAAGTTTGCAGTATTTGCTGACTCTGCGAATCGGGCAATTTTTTCTGCAACAGTTGAACTGACATTAAAATTGGCGATAGTATATTGTTCAGGTCATGGACGATACCACTAGCTAAAGTGCCGATACTCTCCAAACGTTGCGATCGCAGAAGTTGAGCTTCCAGTTGTTTCTGCTGCGTAATCTCGGTGTTCACACTCAAAATGGATTTGGGTTGTCCATTATCATCTCGGATCAATATCCACCGACTTTCAACGATAATTACTTTACCTTCCCTTGTCAGTTGATGCAACTCACCCCGCCACTCACCTGTATTCATCACCCTCAAGTAAGCATCTTCTAGCTGTGGTGAAATGTCTTTATACAAAAGTTGCAAAACATTCTTACCCACAACTTCCGCAGTTTTCCAGCCGTATAGACGTTGGGCACCTTGATTCCAAAACAATATTTGGTTGTGGATATTTCGCACCAGAATCGCATCACTTGATACATCCAGCAGCAACCCTTGTTCACGGATTTTCTGTTCTGCCTGTTTTTGCTGAGTTATATCTCGCATCAGTGCCAAATGGATGAACGTACCATCAGATTCGTTACGCAATGGTACGGCATGAGTTTCCATGTAGCGGCGGGTACCTTTAAATCCCAAGATTTCAAACTCTAAAGTCCCCTTGTTACCTTGGCAGACATTTTTATGCAAGTCGGCAAAGGCTGCTCTATACTCTGGTACAATTAGATCATCAATAGCTTTACCAATCAATACATCAGCACTTTCCACTTCCATCATTGCCAACCCTTCTGCATTAATTTCTAAAAGGGTGCCATCCCTGGCAATTAATTTGATGCATTCTGGTTCTGCATCTATCATGGCTCGTAAACGATTTTCACTTTGCCGTAGGGCCAGTTCCGTCTGCTGAAGTTGTCTGATATAACGCCACAACAAGTCATACAACAACGCTACCAGCACCAAATCCACAACAGCAGCGATAAAAAATGTGACTATCGCCTTTTGGGAACTTGCTTCTGCCTGCTGCATTCCCTGCTGTAATAAATTTTGCTCTACCTCTAAAGAGTCGTGAATAAGCTGTTGGATTTCTTTGCTGCTTTGCTTGTCTTTGTCAGATAAAATGCGCTGCCGAACTGCTTCAAATCCTTGATTTTGTCTGAGGGAAATTTCTTGTTGCAGCATTTTGAGCCTGTTGGTAATTTTCGGCTCCAGCAAAGAAATCCACTGCTGCTTTTGATGGTTATCAGCAGTTAACTTCCGAATAATTTGAATATTCTTATTAGTTTGTTGATTAGCTGCAATATAAATTTTTAGATCATCTACATCTGCTGTAATTAGGTAATTACGTTGTGCAGTTTCAGTATCTTTGAGTGTAGATTTGATACTTTCAAGTTGAGTAACCACTTTATAGGAGTATATCACCCATTGCTGGTTGTGAATCAGCTTCACAGTGTTGCTATAGGAGACTACAGCATTAGTAAATACAACTGCCAATGCTAGGATGAATATTGCTTTTAGCTTTTGGACTCGATACCATTTTTTGATCATGCGATCGCCCTTTATGCCGCAGATGCCCTCCATCTGTTAAAATTGGAAATTAAAAACAAATACTGAGAATAATTTAATAATTGTGACAGCACGGGTAACAAAACACAATCTCTTCAATTTGTAAATATCTGGATTCTTTAGGATGATTATTTATACATAATAGTCACAAATAAATCCGCTAATTTTTAATATAAATTCATTTCTAGCAGTAGTATAGCCAATGCAGTTTGGATAAAATAAGTTTCCTATCCATAATGTTTGTAGAGACGTTGCATTGCAATGCCTCTATGTTCGGAATTGTAATTAAGCGCACAGTAGCCGTAAATGCAAAACAAAACCAGGTAATATATCTTCTCCAGACAAGCTAGTAACGCAAGGCGGAAGTCAAAAGTCAAAGGTATTTATTGTATTCCGAGCTTCTTGCGCCATTTGAAATGATATATTTATTTCCGCGCCTCATGTACTAAAGTAGTTCTAAAATAAGCTTGACATGATTAAAGCAATATGTTAATAATAATAGTTTGTGGAAACTTTACTTCTTAATTTAAGCTCTTGGCTAACGTCATTGTCATAGGTGCCCAATGGGGCGATGAAGGAAAAGGTAAAATAACTGACTTACTCAGCCGTTCCGCAGATGTTGTGGTTCGTTACCAAGGGGGTGTCAATGCTGGACACACGATTGTAGTTAAAGGTCAGACCTTTAAGCTGCACTTGATTCCCTCAGGTATTTTGTATCCAAATACCGATTGCATTATCGGCTGTGGAACAGTAATCGATCCACAGATTTTGATCGCAGAACTCGACCAACTAAAAGAATTAAATATTTCCACTGACCACCTGCTGATATCTGAGACAGCCCACGTAACGATGCCTTATCATCGGTTGATTGACCAGGCATCTGAAGAACGACGGGGAAGCCATAAGATCGGCACAACAGGTCGGGGCATTGGGCCGACTTATGCAGACAAATCTGAGCGTATAGGCATTCGGGTTTTAGACTTGATGAACCCCGATGAGCTACGTGAGCAGTTGGAGTGGACGATTAATTATAAAAACGTCATTTTAGAAAAGCTTTACAACTTACCGCCTCTAGATCCGCAAGAGGTGATTGAACAGTATTTGGGATATGCAGAACGCTTACGCCCTTATGTTATTGATACATCGTTAAAAATATCCGATGCGATCGCGCGACGGCGGAATATTTTGTTTGAAGGGGCACAAGGTACGCTCCTTGACTTAGATCATGGAACTTATCCTTATGTCACCTCCTCTAATCCTGTAGCCGGTGGGGCTTGCGTTGGTACAGGGGTAGGGCCGACAATGATTGACCGGGTAATTGGAGTGTCGAAAGCCTATACGACACGAGTGGGAGAGGGGCCATTTCCCACAGAATTGCATGGAGAGTTGGGAGAATTGTTGTGCGATCGCGGTGCAGAATTTGGCACAACTACCGGACGCAAACGGCGTTGTGGCTGGTTTGATGCGGTCATTGGTCGCTATGCCGTGCGGATAAACGGCATGGATTGTATGGCGCTGACCAAACTGGATGTCCTCGATGAATTAGAGGAAATCCAAGTTTGTGTCGCTTATGACATAGATGGCGATCGCAGCGAACACTTCCCCACAAGTTCTCGTCAATTTGCTAGATGTCGCCCCATCTACAAAACCTTACCAGGATGGAAAGTGTCAACAACCCACTGCCGCACCCTGGAAGACTTGCCACCGCAAGCACTGGACTATCTAAAATTCCTCGCTGAATTGATGGAAGTCCCGATCGCGATCGTCTCACTAGGAGCAAGCCGCGATCAAACCATAATCGTAGAAGACCCCATCCACGGGCCCAAACGTGCTTTATTGCAGGCCGACGGCACACCTGCTACCCTACTTAGTGCTTAGTTAAGAGTGAGGAGTGAAGAGTTAGGAGTGAGGAGTTAAGAGTTAAGAGTGAAGAGTTAAGAGTGAAGAGTTAAAACTAAAGAGTGAAGAGTGAAAAATGAGTAATTAAATCAAAACTCCAAACTCCAAACTCCTAACTCCTAACTCCAAACTCCAAACTCCAAACTCCTAACTCCAAACTCCTAACTCCAAACTCCAAACTCCAAACTCCTAACTTTAATTAACAACTAACAACTTCTATGGCTATTACAGTCGAATCTCTAAAACGTGCAGAAGGCAGCAAGCCAAGAGCTTTGCGCCGTGCTGGACTGATACCTGCCAATTTGTATGGTCATAAGGGTACAGAATCCATTTCTTTGACCATTGATGCTAAAACTGTTGAGCGCTTGCTCAAAAGAGTTTCAGTCAACAATACATTGATTGAGTTAAACGTTGCTGATGCACCTTGGCGCGGCAAAGCCTTGCTGCGGGAACTTCAAATCCATCCAGCAAAAGGTACACCTTACCACCTTAGCTTTTTCGCGGTTGCGGGCCACGGCGACACAACTGTAGGAGTACGGCTGCGTTTTGTGGGAACTGCTATTGGTGTTAAACAAGAAGGTGGTGTGTTAGACACCGTAATCAGCGAATTGCAAGTGAGTTGTGCGCCAGAAAACATCCCAGATGTAATCGAAATCGATGTCTCTAACCTACAAATTGGAGACAGCTTGAGTATCAGTGATATACCCTTTCCTGAAGGTGTTACACCTCTAGCTGAATCAGAGCGACTTGTTGTGAGCGTTTTGCCACCACAAATTAGCGCTGAAGATGCTGGGACAGAAACTGAAACTGAAGCGGCTTCTTAAGCTAAGTAAACTGTGTAATAATTTTTGATGACACCAGGGGGAAACTCCTGGTTTTTTTGTATTTAGAAATTTTACTTTTTTCGTAAATCGTGGTAGACTTGCTCGATGTTATTGAGTGTAGTCGCAACACCTGTGCGATCGCTCACAGCCCGAAATAGGGGCAGAGCTTGGTTGTAAAAATCGAGTGCTTTTTACTTTTTTCGTAAATCGTCATAGACTCCACCGATGTTATTGAGTGTAGTCGCAACACCTGTGCGATCGCCCACAGCCCGAAATAGTGGCAGAGCTTGGTTGTAAAAATCGAGTGCTTTTTACTTTTTTCGTAAATCGTCATAGACTCCACCGATGTTATTGAGTGTAGTCGCAACACCTGTGCGATCGCCCACAGCCCGAAATAAGGGCAGAGCTTGGTTGTAAAATTCGAGTGCTTTTTGCTTTTCTCCGAAAGCGTCGTAGACTGTACCGATGTTATTGAGTGTAGTGGCAACACCTGTGCGATCGCCCACAACACGAGATAGGGGCAGAGCTTGGTTGTAAAATTCGAGTGCTTTTTGATTTTCTCCGAAAGCGTAGTAGACTCCACCGATGTTATTGAGTGTAGTCGCTTCAACAGAGCGATCGCCCACAGCACGAGATAGGGGCAGAGCTTGGTTATAAAATTCGAGTGCTTTTTGCTTTTCTCCGAAAGCGTAGTAGACTCCACCGATGTTATTGAGTGTAGTCGCTTCAACAGAGCGATCGCCCACAGCACGAGATAGGGGCAGAGCTTGGTTGTAAAATTCGAGTGCTTTTTGCTTTTCTCCTAAATCGTCGTAGGCTCCACCGATGTTATTGAGTGTAGTCGCAACACCAGAGCGATCGCCCACAGCACGAGATAGAGGCAGAGCTTGGTTGTAAAATTCGAGTGCTTTTTGCTTTTCTCCTAAATTGTTGTAGACTTTACCGATGTTATTGAGTGTAGTGGCAACACCAGAGCGATCGCCCACAGCACGATATAGTGGCAGAGCTTGGTTGTAAAATTCGAGTGCTTTTTGCTTTTCTCCTAAATCGCTGTAGACTTTACCTAAGCTAATGAGTGTAGTCGCTTCTCCAGAGCGATTGCCCATAGCACGATATAGTGGCAGAGCTTGGTTGTAAAATTCGAGTGCTTTTTGCTTTTCTCCTAAAGCGTCGTAAACTAGACCAATGTTATTGAGTGTAGTCGCAACACCTGCCTTGTCGCCCACAGCACGAAATAGTGGCAGAGCTTGGTTGTAAAATTCGAGTGCTTTTTGCTTTTCTCCTAAATCGTCGTAGACTTTACCGAAGCTAATGAGTGTACTCGCAACACCAGAGCGATCGCCCACAGCACGAAATAGTGGCAGAGCTTGGTTGTAAAATTCGAGTGCTTTTTGCTTTTCTCCTAAAGCGTCGTAGACTAGACCGATGTTATTGAGTGTAATGGCAACACCCGTGCGATCGCTCACAGCACGTTTAAGGGGCAGAGCTTGGTTATAAAATTCGAGTGCTTTTTGCTTTTCTCCTAAAGCGTCGTAGTTATGCCCAAGCCCAAGCAGTGCATTTGCTTCAAGTTTTTGGTCTTTGAGTTGTCGTGCAATGGTTAAACCCTGCTGGAATATTTGTATTGCCTGTTGGTGTTCCTGTTGCTGTGTCAGTTTTATCCCTTGCTCAAGCAGTCTTTCTGCTTCTTGCGCTTGCAAGTTTTGAGTCTGTCCCCAGGTGGGTTGAGCCATCAGCATTACTGTTAAAGGCGTTAGATAAACGCCCAAAGCCAAAAGACTGGTGATAATTTTTTTCATAGAATAGCGCAGAGGTAGCTGTTTTCAATTGGGTCTATAAGCTGTTGTTACCAACATCGTGATCTTTGTGATGAACATTGTAATGTTTCTTATTAATATCGTGATCTTTGTGATGAACATTGCAATGTTTGTTATTAACATCGCAATGTTCCTTATTAATATTGCGATGTTTGTTATTAACATCGTGTCTGTCGTTATAGCGATTCTCAGTTGCATAGAATACAGACCTAACAAGAACAGCCCTTTCCCTTCTAGCGTTGGGGAGTAAAATTCAAAGCCTCTCTCCTTTTAGGAGAGAGGAATGGAAGTGAGGTCAAAGTGTATTGCATCCGAACGAGAAACGCTATAAGAACGTCAAAATGGTTAGGGTGCAAAACTGCGATCGCTATTCAAGCAACGTTATGGTTAATTAAAATTATCAGTAATACAGTCATCTCTGCCAGTCAATTAATATTGAATCGGATCATCTCTGCGACTCAACACAAACGCTCATGGATAGCTAAACAGCTAAAATCTCTGGCTGAATTTAGTTCTAGGCAACTGCGCTCAGTTAATTTTCTGCGATCGCTAATCAATGAGATAGTAATAGTATACTAGGTATTAATTGTGATATTTTGGTTAGCTCGTTGACCAATGACTAATGACGGTCTTCACGGAAAATAGCGCAATATATAAACGCATTAGCTTATCAACAATCAATTGGTAAACTGTGTAATAATTTTTGATGACACCAGGGGGGAACTCCTGGTTTTTTTATATTTGAACCGCAGAGGCGCAGAGAGCGCAGAGGACAGAGATGACAGAAGCGACTCTTCCAGCTTTAATTGAGCAAATGTTGCAACCGAGATTTTATCCACATGCGGTAACAGAACCTATTCAACTAATTCAAACCCACATTTCTTATGTGCTGTTGACTGGGGATTACGCCTATAAACTAAAAAAACCGATGAATTTTGGTTTTTTAGACTTTTCCACCTTAAAGAAGCGGCAACATTTTTCCCTAGAAGAGTTGCGGTTGAATCAACGGGGTGCTGGTGAACTGTATTTAGAAGTTTTGCCCATAACTCTGGTAGGGGAGCAATACCAACTAGGGGGAACTGATGAGCCTGTAGAATACGTGCTGAAGATGCGCCAGTTTCCTCAAGAGTCGCTATTAAGCACACTTTTTGAACAGGGTAAGTTAGATGAGACGCGCTTAGAAGAGTTGGGACGGGTAGTGGCTCAATATCATGCACAAGCACAGACGAATGATTATATTCGCAGTTTTGGTGAAGTACCAAAAGTTCGCACTGCATTTGATGAGAATTATCAGCAAACTGAGAAGTATATTGGTGGCCCCCAAACACAGGCGCAATTTACAGAAACAAAGCAATATACAGATAACTTTTTTGCCCAACGTCCAGAATTATTCGCTAGCAGAATTCACAACAACTATATTCGTGAATGTCACGGGGATTTACACCTGAGAAATATTGCGTTGTGGCACGATAAAATCTTGCTGTTCGATTGCATTGAGTTTAATGAGCCGTTTCGCTTTGTCGATGTGATGTACGATGTGGCATTCACGGTGATGGATTTGGAAGCGCGACAGCGTAAAGACTTGGGTAATGCGTTTTTGAATTCATACATAGAGCAAACTGGAGATTGGGAAGGCTTACAGGTGCTGCCTTTGTATTTAAGCCGTCAGGCTTATGTTCGAGCAAAGGTAACTTCATTTTTGCTAGATGATCCGAGTGTACCCGCTACGGTAAAAGAAGAAGCGACAAAAACTGCTGCTGAGTATTACAAACAGGCTTGGGAATACACTAAACCAAAGCAGGGAAAACTTATTTTGATGTCGGGGTTGTCAGGTTCTGGTAAAAGTACCACAGCAAGGCATTTAGCGCGTCAAATGGGAGCGATTCACCTCCGTTCTGATGCGGTGCGGAAACATTTAGGGGGAATTTCCCTGTGGGAAAAAGGTGGCGATGATTTGTATACCCCTGAGATGACCGAAAAAACCTACACACGGCTCTTGGAATTGGGAATTATCCTGGCTAATCAAGGTTTTTCGGTGATTTTGGATGCCAAGTACGATCGCCAGCAGTTGCGGCAAGAAGCGATCGCTCAAGCTACAAAGCACCAACTTTCCCTTCAGATTATCCAATGCACAGCACCCCTTGAAGTTATAAAAGAGCGTCTGAACAACCGCACTGGTGATATCGCTGATGCCACCGCCGATTTATTAGACTCACAAATCAAACAAGCTGAATCTTTTACTGAAGAAGAACAACCTTACGTAAAGATTTTCGATACAACTCAACCACAGCAGGCACAATTAAATAATTCGTAATTCGTAATTCGTAATTCGTAATTGAACGTATCGCGGCAGTCCCCACCCTCAGCTTCATGCTGGGTGGGGAAGGATAGCGGTTGACGACGATTGTATCTATGACCAAAATCAACTTCTAGTAGAGATATAGCTGCTGCCGAAGTTATGCTTTACTGGGCTAAAGGTAATCTACCGGGGGCAGGAACTGTCCTCGCAGACGCTGATGTTACTAGCTCTACTTTACGCACCCGAAAAAAAGCGGGGATCTTGAAGCAACTGGGACAAACGAAGCGTCAGAAATCTCAAGGGAAGCTTGCTAAAAATGACTTGGGGAATGTAGAAACCCCAAGCTCAGGCGAAGCCAGCTTGGGGTAGTTCATTCGAAAATTAGGAATTACGTTAGCGTAGCGTTAGCGAGTCTGCGTTCGCTTTTAGCGTCTCGTTGGCGCAGCCTCTCGTAGAGAAGAGAGCGTCATTAGTAATTAGTTAATAGCCTTTTTTTACTCTATGGCAGACAAAAAGAACGACTTTTTCAGTATTTCTCCCAGCTTCTTTTCTCAGTTGTTATTTGGGGCATTTTTAATATTTATATTAATAATGACCGGCTCCGCACCAGCCCTGAGCATCTTCTTAGGAATAATGGGCGGTTTTATCCTTGGCTGGATCACAAATATAACTGATAATAGCCCCAAGCCTCCAACTGTAGCCTCCTCTGATGGTGTTGATACAGGACTAAAATACTGGTTATTTTTCATGCTTGGCTTTGTATATTTGGGGTATCCAGCACCCATGAGTATCTTGCTAGGGGGAATAGGCGCTTTAGCTGGAGGCTGGATTACTGCTTGGTGGGGAAGTAAGGAAGAAACTAGAACTCAGCTGCAAGTTGAAGAATCAGAAGAGGGTGAAATTGAACCAACCAACGACAGAATCAACAAACGGCAAACAAGAAGAACCACCCGCCGTTACCGTCGCACCTCTGGAAGTACTAAAAATTAATTTCAGGTTTTGGAAAAAAAGCAGTAATTTGGGAATTGGGCAGTTATCAGTTGTCAGTTATCAGTTAAGAAAATCGTCTGTGATAACTGTTCACTGATAACTGTTCACTGATTTGAGTCTCCCTCATCTCCCCATTCCCCACTATGTTTTTATATTTTTCCAAATTACTGCCACTATTTTTTTATCCACTAGGATTAGCCTGCGTGAGTTTGGTAGTAGCATTAGTCACGTTGTGGAAACGACCGCGCACTGCGGCGATCGCAATTGCTTTTGCCCTAATTTTATTGCTATTTTGTAGTAATGCTTGGATTGCTAAATCATTAGTGCGATCGCTAGAATGGCAAAATCTTCCACTCGCCCAAATACCAGTTGCAGAAGCAATTGTAGTTTTGGGTGGCGCAACCAAATCAGCTTTTCCCCCAAGACCTACCGTAGATTTGAGTGAAGCAGGCGATCGCGTAATCTACGCTGCCCAACTGTATCGCCAAAAAAGAGCGCCTATAATCATTCTTAGCGGGGGGCGCATTGATTGGCGTGGTAGTGGTTCACCAGAGTCGGCAGATATGGCAACAATACTGACATCTATTGGTATTCCATCTGAGGCAATTATCCAAGAACCTGAATCTCTAAATACTTATCAAAATGCTGTAAATGTCCGCAAAATTTTGGAGTCTCGTGGCATAAATCAGGTATTATTAGTTACTTCTGCAATGCATATACCGCGATCGCTTAAAATTTTCCAACGTCAAGGAATTAATGTCATTCCTGCACCGACTGACTTTCTTGTTAGTGAGGGTGAACTGCAAGAACTCGGCAGCACTCCCAAAGCCGCTATACTGAATTTATTACCTGATACTGAGAACTTACACCAATTTACCACCGCTTTAAAAGAGTACATTGGTTCTTTAGTTTATCGCTTACGCGGTTGGCTCTAATTAAAGTTATGAGTTATGAGTTATGAGTTATGAGTTATGAGTTATGAGTTATGAGTTATGAGTTATGAGTTACGCCTAATGTGAATTAAATAGGTTGAGACTGGAAAGTGAGAACATCAATACCAAAACGGCGACGGAGCAATAAACGTAGAGTATGAGATGCAATCTTGGCTGCAATATGTACACAAAAGCCATCAACGGTTTTGTTGAGTAAGCGTTCGGGATTACGACCAGTGTTTTGAATTTCGTGAAAAACACCTTCTACACGCTGGCGAACACGACTAATAAAGCGCTTCAAGCCCTGAGAATGTTGAAGATGCTGGTTATCGCGCTTGAGTGTCCAGATTCGATTACCAGTGCGACGAGCGATCGCGGCCTGCCAATCAGCAGAGATAAATCCTTTGTCTGCGTAAATGTCACTAGCACTAACCATCTCTAAAACACCATCAGCAGCAATTCTCTCATCTGTATTAGCAGGCACGATATCATAAGCAATAGGGATTCCATTCCAGGTTGACAGCATAACTAGTTTGTAGCCAAAATAACGCATTTCTCTAGCGGCACACCAGCCAGGAGTAGCATTTGCTGCAAAATCGCTATGTCGCTTGTCTCGCTTGAGTCCCAATACTGGTAATGGTTTGGTGTCGAGAAGGAAATATTTTTCACTTTCTCCAACCAATTGCTCTACCCAACTGCGGCGTAAGTTCTCTAACATTCCATCCAACTTACGTAAGCGACGATTAAATTGACTTTGGTCAAGTAAATTTGGAAACCATTCAAAGTAATTTCCTCGGATAAAACCCAGAAACTGTGTTTCTCCTGGAAAGGGCAAATAATCCATTACCAGTGCCAGTGTCATGATTTCACTATCGCTCATTCTTGCTTTCACTCCTGGTTTTAGGAGCGTTGTCTTTTGTACTTGCTTTTGATACCAATCATCTACCATTACAAAGATTGTCGTTAATAGCGTTCCAAAGTCTATGCTATTCATGGGGGAAGTCCGAGTTGAAAAGCTGGTAACTTTCATCTTCTTACTTCTCCCGCCTTTTTTCTCTAATTCACATTAGGCGTGAGTTATGAGTTATGAGTTATGAGTTATGAGTTATGAGTTATGAGTTATGAGTTATGAGTTATGAGTTATGAGTTATGAGTTATGAGTTATGAGTTATGAGTTATGAGTTATGAGTTATGAGTTATGAGTTATGAGTTATGACTTAAGTAAGTAGGCGAGAATAAATCAAACTAAGTTAAGTAATGTAAAAAATATTGAAATTAGTTCGTAGTGAGGACTTTAGTCCTTATTTGAGGACTAAAGTCCTCACTACGAACCTTTAATTATTTACGCCGCTCTACTTATAAGTTATGAGTTATTACTTATAAAGTACAGTAGTTGGCTGAATTCAAAACTCCCAACTCCCAACTCCCAACTCCCCACTCCTAACTCCTAACTCCTAACTCCCAACTCCCAACTCCCAACTCCCAACTCCCAACTCCCAACTCCCAACTCCGCACTCCCAACTCCCCACTCCTAACTCCTAACTCCCCACTCCCAACTCCTAACTCCCAACTCCGCACTCCCAACTCCCCACTCCTAACTCCTAACTCCCAACTCCCAACTCCCAACTCCCCACTCCCAACTCCCAACTCCCAACTCCTAACTCCTAACTCCCAACTCCTAACTCCTAACTCCTAACTCCTAACTCCCCACTCCTAACTCCTAACTCCCAACTTTATTAAGATGTCTAAAAATTTACCTTATATTATGCCATCCCCTCAACCGCAAGTTGAGGAAGCATTTGCCGCTTACCAAACAACCCATCAGTTTTACCACGAAGTTCGTTCACGGTCAGAGTTTCAGCGTTATTGTGAGTGGTATTATACAACAGCAGAACAGAACCGCCAAGAGCTTAAAAGAATGCGCGGCGAACTGAATATTTTTCAGTGGTTTCGCCGCCGATAAGTGATTTAGATGACTTCTAACTCATTTTCACGTAAATGGGCTTTAAACTTTTTACTAAACTGGACTACAATCGGCAAATTAGCGCTTACCGGTCTGTCTCGCCATTGGGTGGCAATACCTACTACATCGCCTTCAGTGCCTTTGATGTCAAAAGGCTGATTCCGATGTTCAGGATGATGATACACTACTACCGAATCTTTAACGCGGACGCGATCGCCAACTTTCATAACAACATTTACACCTAGCATTTTCTTTTCCACAACTATCTGCTACAAAATATATGATTAAATCGCTTAGAATTTGATTTAATCAGCTATTTCTTGACGCTTCATCGGGGTGCAACGGCGCATTTAACCCTCTGCGTCCAGGCACGTCTTAGCAATCCGTGCGTACTTTTTTAAGTTTTTTGCCGCGTTAATAACTATCGCCCCTAGCTTTCGTCTTTACCCCAAAACAGGGAAAGGAAAGAGAATTAGGCGATATCTATTAGATGTGCTTAGTACTTTGACAAGATATCTAACCCTTTTATCTTGACTCTAGGATGTTCCCCAGGTCAACTCTCTCACCAATTTTCGTGTATGGCAGATGCGCTATTATTGCGATCGCTTCACTGTATTATCTCACCAGTTAAATCGTGACTCTAAATCTAGAAACTGTCTTCAGCAACATTGCAACTGAGACGGTTCCCGTTAACTCTGTAGCGGTTCCCCTTAACTCTGTAGCGGTTCCCCTTAACTCTGTAGCGGTTCCCCTTAACTCTGTAGCGGTTCCCCTTAACTCTGTAGCGGTTCCCGTTAACTCTGTAGCGGTTCCCCTTAACTCTGTAGCGGTTCCCCTTAACTCTGTAGCGGTTCCCGTTAACTCTGTAGCGGTTCCCCTTAACTCTGTAGCAGTTCCCGTTAACTCTGTAGCAGTTCCCGTTAACTCTGTAGCGGTTCCCGTTAACTCTGTAGCAGCTCCCGTCACGACTGAGATGACTAATGTTTAAAAATTGGTCATCTCAGTCGTAATTTTTGTGACTAACAATAGGTAATAAACCTACAATAGTTGTCACTATAAGCTAGTTCCCACTTCTGATTCCCTATTTCCCACCCGGACACACTTGCTGCACTCTTTGGGGAAGTTGCCGACACATCTGCTGAAATCCTTGAGGATTAAATTGCCACCAAGCTAATAATCCCAGACTTGTACCTCCCACAAGCAACGCTAAAGCTCCCCCCAGCATTATCAAACGTTTACCCCGATTAGGTTTTGTAATTAAGGTTGGTGGAATTTCTGGGGTTATAACTGGTTCTTCTGAAAGATCCAAATCTAGATCCAAATCTAGCAAAGCTTGCGAACTTTCTGTAAAAGAAATTGGTTCTTCCAGTTTTAGTTCTTCTAGTTCCTCTAGTTCTTCTAGTTCTTCTAATTTTTCTAGTTCCTCTGGTTCTTCTTGTATCTCTGCTTCTATAATTTCTTCTGGCAAAGCTGGAGTCACAGGTACTAAGTATTCTGGGGAGACACGGCAATAAGTGAGAACAACCGACGTATTATCACGCCCATTTTTTTCGTTTGCCAAGTCAATCCAGTTGCGGACAGCATCTTCAACTGTCAGTTCACCTCTTAACAAGGGTATTGCATAATTTTGCCAAGATTGTTCCACCAAGTTATTATCACTTAAACCATCAGAACAAAGTAGCAATATGCCATCTTCTTCTACAATAAATCGCTGAACTTTAAAACGCAAAGATTCTGAATCTCTTGTGCCTAATGCTTGAGTTAAGGCACTAGCATCTGCTCTCAAAAGTGCCTTTCGATACAAGCTTTTACCATAGCGTACTTCCCGCGTTGCCACATCATCATCTACTGTGAGTAGCTGACAATAATTGTGAGTAATCCAATAAGCACGGCTATCGCCAACATTAGCCAAGTAAAGTTCATGGGTATTATTTGATTGCCACCCTGTACTCGTCTGCACTCGTTGGGGAACTTGCACCGCCATCACAATAGTTGTAGCCATGCGTTCTTTGCCTTGGCGTTTTTGTTGATTATTCCGGGCACTAATCAGATTATTTACCACCCGCAAGCTTGCTTCTAATTGTTCCTGCAACAACTCTGGTGGTACAAGTACAGTTTGTTCTGTAACCTCCTTGAGTAAAGCGCGAATTTGCAACTTTACAGACTCCACCGCCAACCTACTAGCAACCTCCCCGCCTTCATGTCCGCCAATGCCATCGCAAACAATCGACAAGTGAGGCAATAAAGGTTCATCTAAGTCACTTAAAGCATTTGGGTAGCAAGCGTCTTCATTTTGCGGCATAATTGGGCCAATATCTGTAGAGCCTGCCACCTTCAAAACTAATGGCAATTCCGCAGCAGATGCTAGTAGTAAATTATTCAGTTGAATATTAATAGTCTCTAACTCAACCTCATCACACATCTGCTCGACTATTTTCTGTAACCCTTTGGCTACTGATGCCTTTGCAGACGCTAGCCAAAACTGCCAATACTCTCCCAGATTTTGTAAACTCAGTTTCTCATCTGCTGGTGTTTGGTAGAGTTCCAACAGGCGCACACACCAACCTTGAACTCTCAAATTGTCTACTACTAGTAAACTGCGGCTAAGTCCTAATTCTGATAAAGGTGTCCAAAGTTGGAGAATTTGCCACAGCCAATAAACTTGTCGTACCGCCGTTGCTTGCTCCCATGCCTCAACAATAGTTGGATAGATATTTCCTGTTTCATCTATCGGCACATTTTCTAATAAGAGGATATCAGTTGTATCTCCCTCAAGATTATTAGCAAACCCATAAGCCTGGGGGAGATGTAATCGCTCTTGATATAACCGTAGATAAGAAATTACTTCCGTTGGCAATTCTTCAGGTACATCTGGCGGTAATCCCGGTTGAGTATCCAGCCAAACTTGGGGACTAATTACCTCATACCTATCTGCTACCCTCCTACCTGGTGAGATTTTGGCAGACAATGAGCCAGTAGCCCAAAGATAGCGGTGAACTAAAGGAGTTTGACAAGTCGCACAAACACTATCTCCAATAGGATTAATCGGGCTATTACAGCCTGGATTTATACAATAAATTATCAGTTGAGTAGAAATCATAAAGGTATAAATTTAACAAACCAATCAACTTATGAACTTCGATTAACTTTAGCTGGCAAAGATTTGAAGGCTAGAATAGACTGGACTTGTGTACCGCTAGCTACATCTTGTTACTGAAATTAATCAAAATTATTGGTAAAAATACCAAATTTTGTTTTCTGTAAATAACTTACGTCTGGCTGTATCTAATCGTAGAAATGCATTTACGTCAATGTAGAGTTTAGGATGGCGCTATGCCAAGTTTTACCTTAATCTGGCTTCTGGCAGGAGCAGTTCTGTGTTTGATGGAACTATTCTTACCATCGGCGTTTGTCGCATTCATGATGGGAATCAGCGCTTTTGTGGTGGCGCTGCTATCTGTAGTGGGTTTGGGAAGTGTATGGTTGCAAGTTTTACTTTGGCTGTTGTTTTCTACAGCATTAGTTTTGTTTTCCCGTCGGTTTTTGCAACCAAGACAACGCAAATCAAAAATTCGGGATGCAGTCATAGCTGAAACTTTAACAGAAATTCTGCCTGGAAAAACAGGGCGGGTGCGGTATGAGGGAAATTCTTGGCAAGCACGATGTGACGATGACAAATTTACCGTACCACCCAATCAAAGAGTTTATGTGGTTAGGAGAGAAGGTACTACTTTGATTGTGATACCAGAAAATCTGTTGAATTCTTAGTTAATGGGGAGTTAGGAGTTTGGAGTTAGGAGTTAGGAGTTAGGAGTTAGGAGTTTGGAGTTAGGAGTTAGGAGTTAGGAGTTAGGAGTTTGGAGTTTGGAGTTTGGAGTTTGGAGTTATCTATCTCCTTTATCCTTCTCATCTCCCTCATCCCCCACTCCCTATTCCCTACTCCCCACTCCCTTTATCTTTATTAAAAATTAGGAGATTCACTATGGAACAGTTCTTTTTACTAGTATTTTTAGCCCTTGGTGGTTCTGCTGTAGCAGGTTCTGTGAAAGTCGTCAATCAGGGCAATCAAGCTTTGGTGGAAAGATTGGGTAGTTATAACAAGAAACTGGAACCAGGACTAAACTTTGTCATTCCTTTCTTAGATAAAATTGTCTACCGAGAAACTATCAAGGAAAAAGTCTTAGATATTCCTCCCCAACAGTGCATTACCCGTGACAATGTTGGCATTGAGGTGGATGCAGTGTTTTACTGGCGCATTGTGGATATGGAAAAAGCCTGGTACAAGGTAGAAAATCTCTAGTCGGCAATGGTAAATATGGTGCTGACTCAAATTCGCGCCGAAATGGGGCAACTGGAGTTGGATCAAACCTTTACTGCTCGATCGCACATCAGTGAACTTTTATTACAAGATTTGGATGTTGCTACCGATCCTTGGGGTGTGAAAGTGACACGGGTGGAATTGCGAGATATTATTCCGTCTCAGGCGGTGCGTGAATCAATGGAATTGCAAATGTCGGCAGAACGACGCAAACGGGCAGCAATTTTAACTTCTGAGGGCGAACGCGAGGCTGCTGTCAATAGCGCCAGAGGTAAAGCTGAGGCACAAATATTGGATGCCGAAGCTCGTCAAAAATCGACAATTTTGCAAGCGGAAGCTGAACAAAAGTCGCTGGTGATGAAAGCTCAAGCAGAACGTCAGCAGCAGGTTTTGAAAGCCCAGGCGATCGCAGAATCAGCAGAAATTATTGCCCAAAAACTCCACACTAACCCCAATGCCAATAAAGCAGTTGAAGTTCTGTTTGCCTTGGGCTATCTAGATATGGGCGCGACGATTGGTAGAAGCGATAGCAGCAAGGTCTTATTTATAGATCCGCGCACTATTCCTGCTGCTTTTGAAGGTATGCGTTCCGTTATCTCAAATGCTCAGGTTGACTCTAACGAGTTGTTTTCTAAGCAAATCCCAGGATTAGAAAATAACCGCCCTAGTTAAGAATGGGGAATGGGGAGTGGGGAGTGGGGAGTTAGGAGTTAAGAGTGGGAGAGATTAGGAAGTAGAGATTAATTTCTTCCCCATGCCCCATGCCCAATGATAATTAACCCAGAACAGGTCACAATAATTCGTAATTGTTAATACTTCGGCTACGCTCAGTACAAGTTCGTAATTCGTAATTATTACCCCATGCATTTTAGGCTGGGGCTTGTAGTAAAGATGCTACGCATTTTTTTCTTTTTCATAATTAAAATTAGGTGGCTCTGTACCCAGAATGAATTAATTAATAATTAATTTAGTAATTTTTAATTACGAATTACGAATTACGAATTACGAATTATTCGGTCAAATAAGACTTGTCGAACTCACGTTAGATTAAATTAAAGTCTCAGAACTTGGCTTCGATTATTGTTTTCTGAGAGTGACAAAAGAGGGTTAAGGTAAGCTAGCGCGATGTCTACGAAGGACTACTCGGCGTCGCGCTTTTATAGTAAATTTTCAAACCTCGTTAAAATATAGTTAATCTTAGATAGTTTCCAATGACAGCCCAAGAGTTAGAAACACAGTTACTATCCCTAACACCAGCCCAAAAGGTGGAAGCAATTCGCATCTTAACCCAAGGTATTAGTAGCAACAATGATGGAATTACCAAAACCCCTGGTGTAATGGGTGCTGATGCTTGTATTGCCGGAACACGCATTCCTATTTGGTTGTTGGTAAGTTATCGACGACAAGGTGCTAAAGATGCTGATATTCTAGATCAATATCCTCAACTTAGCGCAGCTAACTTGGTAACAGCATGGCTTTATGCTGAAGCATTCCCTGACGAAATTGATACTGCTATCTACGAACAAGAACAAGCTGATGCAATTTTAGATGCTTCTTAAAATATTTTATTGATGTATGGCAAGGTTGTTAGCAGATGAGCAGTTTCCCCGTAAATCGGTAGAATTATTACGTACTTTTTGACATGATGTTATCACTATACAAGAAGCAGGTAAAGCCGGAATTTCTGATGATATGGTGTTAGAGTTTGCAATATTATAAAATCGGGTTGTATTAACTATTAATCGTCGTGATTTTTTTAAATTACATAAGATTAAACCCGAACATACCGGGATAATTGCCTGCAAAGATGATTTAGATTGGAATCGATTAGCAACAAATATTGATGCGGTGATTTCTACAGAATCAACATTAACAGGAAAAGTTATTCGCGTTAATCGATTTTCTTCTACAACGCTATAAACCAATACAGTTCAGTTAAGCCCAAAAACCTTGGTAAAGACGCGAAATTTCGCGTCTCTACAGGTCTAAAATTAGTACCAAAAATCCTTAACTGAACCGTATTGCGCTATAAACTTTATGCGATCGCATATTTCATCTGACCTATTTGATAAAATTACAATGGCTACTGAAAAGAATACGATGTCTATGACGGGCTACGGCTATGCACGACTCGTCCCATTCTTCTCATAATGAAATAATCAAGTTTTGATAAGTTGTAAATTATGACCTTATCTATTCAGTCAACTACAGCATTAAATGTAGAAGAGTTCTTAAAAGTACCAGAAACAAAGCCAGCAAGCGAGTATTTTAACGGACAAGTCTACCAAAAACCTATGCCACAAGGAGAACACAGTACGTTACAGAGCAGTTTAGTCACAGCTATTAATGAGATTGCTAAACCGCAAAAACTAGCTTATGCCTTTCCTGAATTACGCTGTACATTTGAAGGTCGTTCAATAGTACCAGATATTGCTGTATTTGAATGGCAAAGAATTCCCCTTGATGTAAAAGGTAGAATTACAAATAAATTTGTAATTCCTCCAGATTGGATAATTGAAATTCTATCACCAGAACAATCACCTAACCGAGTTATCAGCAAAATTACTTTTTCTATTCAAAATGGAGCAAAGCTAGGTTGGTTGCTCGATTCGGCTGATGAGTCAATCATGATTTTTGAACCCAATAAATTACCAGAATTAAAAGAGAAACAAGATATTTTACCCGTTTTGAGTGTTATTGAAAATTGGCAATTAACAGTTGCAGATGTATTTAGTTGGTTGAGTTTTGTTTGAATAAAGCAACAGTAAGCTGACGCTAACGCACTTCTGAATCATTATGGAAAATGAAGACTTGTAAAGGAAGGCTGATTTACCGCAGTAACAAAACCTCAACTCCTAAAACCTCAGCACTTCTTGCTAAAGCCTCATCAGCCGTTACTAATGGGATATAACTATTGATTAATCCCAGTAGCTTGATTTACTTGGCATTCGCTGCACAACCCAAAAAACTCTAGGGTGTGATAAAAAACTTTAAACTTATGGCTGGATTCTAACTGGTTTTCTAGGTCATGCACGGGGCATTGATGAATTGGAATTGAGACACCGCATTGCAAGCAAGTAAGGTGGTGTTTGTCTTGCTGCGCTAGGCTATAGAGGGCTTCACCATTAGCCAAATTCCGCACTTGTACCATGCCTTCGAGTTTTAAGGCTTCTAGGGAACGGTAAACTGTCGCTAAACCCATGCTCTGATTTGTGTTACGTAGTTCTACGTAAATATCTTGAGCGGAAATGCCTTTTTTGATGGTTTTCAGTAGGTTGTAAATACGCTCTTGACTGCGGGTGCGTATGGCTCTCATAGACAATAATTTAAATATGCCACTGTAGTTGAAGCTGTTAGATAGGCTAATGGATCAATTAACTTTAACCGCTTCGTAATCTTATTTTGACTCAGTTGGAACAGAAAGTTATAGTATAGCGATCGCAGCATTCAGCAAAAGCCCGTGCAAACCAAGTATCTAGCCAAAATTTTCGTGACGCTTCGTCCTTCAGTCTTAGACCCTGCTGGCGTGGCTGTACAATCCGGTCTTAAGCAAATGGGATACGAGAACGTTGACCAGGTGCGGATTGGTAAGTACATTGAACTCACCATCACTTCGTCTGATGAGAAGAAAGCGCGTCAAGACCTCACTAGCATTTGTGACCAAATGCTAGCAAATCCCGTGATTGAAAATTATCGCTTTGATTTGATTGAGGTCGAAACCCAGACTGGGGTATTTTAAGGATTGGGCATGGGGCAGTTATCAGTTGTCAGTTATCAGTTATCAGTTAAGAAAATCGTCTGTGATAACTGTTCACTGATAACTGTTCACTGATTTGAGTCTCCCTCATCCTCCCTGCCCCCCTGCCCCCTGCCCCCCACTCCCCAATACTGCTCGGTTAAGGAATTTCTTCGTTGAGGCAAGCAGGGGGAGCAGGGGGAGAAATGGAGGCAGGGGAAGAGTTTTGCCTCCCCTGCCTCCCCTGCTTCCCCTGCCTCCCCTGCTTATCCGAGCAGTATTGCCCCACTCCCCACTCCCCACTCCCCACTCCCCACTCCCCACTCCCATTAACTAATCATGAAATTCGGTGTTGTTGTTTTTCCCGGTTCTAATTGCGATCGCGATGTTGCTTATGTAACCAGAGACTTGCTCTTACAACCGACTCGCATGGTTTGGCATCAAGAAACGGACATTGCTGATTTGGATGTCGTTATTATCCCTGGTGGCTTTAGTTACGGGGATTATCTGCGCTGCGGTGCGATCGCGCGTTTTTCACCCGTGATGCAGCAGGTTATCGAACATGCCCAAAAGGGTAAGTTTGTAATCGGTATTTGCAACGGTTTTCAGGTATTAACTGAAGCTGGACTTTTGCCAGGGGTGTTAACTAAAAATCGGGATTTGCATTTTATTTGCGATCGCGTCCCCTTAAAAGTTGAGCGGACTAATCTCCCTTGGACGCAAGCTTATACAACTGGTGAAGTTATCACTTTGCCCATTGCCCACGGTGAGGGACAATTCTACGCTGACGCAGCCACTCTGGCAGAAATTGAAGATAACGGGCAAGTTGTGTTTCGCTATGAAGGGGAGAATCCCAACGGTTCACTGAACAACATTGCCGGAATTTGCGATCGCCAAGGCAATGTGTTGGGGATGATGCCGCACCCAGAAAGAGCATCTGACGCGATGCTGGGGAATAGCGATGGCTTGAGGCTGTTTCAAGGATTGTTAGAGAAGGTAGCGGCATTAGCCTAACACCGCAGGGCGGAAATCAAAAGTTAAAAGTTAGTTTTAAAATGGTAATTTGATTTTTGCCCCGCTTGTAGAGACGGCGATTTATCGCGTCTTCTAGAGACGGCGATTTATCGCGTCTCCCTAACCGTCAAAATGAATTTGACAGACCACTAGGTTGGGTGTTTTGCGATCGCTGTCTGAAAGATAGACTAAGATTCTTCTAGAAACCGCGATCGCTCTCAAATTTGCTCACCATCCCCAAGTACCAGGAGCGCCTTTGAAAGGCCCAACAATATCACTGGTGACCCAACCGCCGTAGAAGTTACCTGGTTGTGGTTGCACCTCTTCGTCATTCACGTAGCATTTATCCATTAAATGAGCGTAAAAAGCTACATAGTCCTTGATATCTCCAAAAGCTGGTGTAGGGCTAGGGTAAAACCAGGCAGCATTATGGACTTCTTTTTCACCAACTCGGATTGTGTAGTAACCAGCACTTCCCTTCCACTCGCAAAAGCTAGATTGCGGTGTTAGCTGCAAATATTCCATTTTGATATCGGCAGGGGGAATGTAGTAAGAAGGAGGATGACTAGTTTCTAAAACACGTTTGGCGTTGTGGGTATCTACAATTCTGACGCCGTTAAAGATTATTTGGATATGTTTACTTGTGTCCTCCAGACGAGGAGGACGGGGGTAATCCCAAACTGATTCTTGTCCGGGAGCGGGTTCAATGCGTTGAAAATTAACCATCGTAAAATCTTGATGTCATAATTGCCGATTAGTGATAGGCGTTAATGGCGCTTTTTTATCTCCCAATATACGCAGGGTAACTGATAACTGTTGACTGTTCACTAGATTTAACGTACCTCTTTAAGAGTATCAATTTGCTTGGTAAACATCTCAGTGAATAAACTCAGCACAGTCCGTTCTTCGCGTACTTTTATATTGGCACTAATGGACATACCTGATTGCAAGGGGACGTTTTTACCCCTAATCACTAAAGATTGTTTATCTAAATGCAGCTTTGCCGGAAATCTATAAAATTGATGTGTTTGATCTGGCGGTAATGCGTCTGACCCTATCCCAGCCAGTTCCCCTTTGATATCGCCAAATTCGCTGTAAGGAAAAGAGTCAATTCTGATATCTACCTTCATACCTTTTCGTACAAAACCGATATCTTTGTTAGTGATGAATACTTCAGCTATATAGTTTTCATTTGGGACTATTTGCATCAGTTTTGTAGTCGGAGTCGCTACAAATCCAGGGTTTTTAGCTTGTAAATCGAAAACTGTTCCGGCTACAGGCGCACGGAGTTCTTGATATTTAACATTTAACTGTGCTTGAGAGATTTTACTATTGACATCTGCTAAACGCTGCTCATTATCTAAAATAACTTTCATGAATTGGCTATCGATTTGGGCAATGCGCTGTTTGTTATCAGCTATCTTATCCAAAATGTTTTTATCAGAAAGAGCCACCGTATTGCTTAACTCTTGTTGCCCTTTTTGTATATCAAACTGGAGGCGTTTTTCTTCCTCACCTAATTGCGCTACTTCTGCCGTGCGGTTTTGTACTTCTTGTTGTTGGTTGAGATACTGAAGCTGAGAAATACCACCTTCTACTGCTAATATCTTAAGTTTAGCTAAAATCCCCTCTTGAATAGCTAAACTTGCTTTACTATCTTCCAGCTTATATTTATTTTGAGCTAGTTGTTTTTTAATTTTTTCTACTTCTAATCGCGCTGCTGAAGTTCGAGAGTCTAATTCTTTTTTGGCAACTTGTAGAAGTTGTTGCTCATCAATACCTAGCTCAGAACCTACACCAGAATTTTTTAATTGAGTCCGTAATAATTCATTTTCTCCTGTTAAGGCTGACCTACTTTTCAGCAGAAAAGCAGTTTCTTGTGGCAAATTACCGCGCAAATATAACAGTTCAGAACCACTGGCGTTAGTTGCCGTCATCAATCGGCGATAAATCTGGTTTTCTTTAGTTAATGCAACGCGAATTTTATTCAAAGAATCTAATTCAGCAACAGAAGCGATGGAATCAAAAGTTAGCAGCAACTCTCCTGGCTTTACTGCTTGTCCATCTTTAACATTAACTGTTTTCACGACTCCACTAACAGGGGACTGAACTTCTTTGACTGTTCCTTCTGGCTTTAATTGCCCTGTTGCTGGCACTACTTGCTCAATTTTGGCAAAATAAGCCCAAGCAATGCCAAAGCAGGCTAAGGCCATTAAAGTCACCATGATTGTCCGCGACCAAATTGGAGATTGGCGCAAGACAATAGATTGCTCAAATTCCTGACTACTTGAGTTGATTAATGACTGTTGAGCAGCTTTCTGTTGTTTTGTAAGTACTAATGAATCTTGCTTGACTCCATTTTTGTGATTACCGTTTTTCTGATTACCGTTGACGTGATTCCCATTAAGTTGAGTCATAACGATTTTAGATTTTGGACTTGTCGTGAGCGTTGAGTCGAACGATTTTGGATTTTTTGTAGAGTGGGCACTCTTTACCAATGCGAAAACCTTGATTTTGATATTTTGTGATAGTACCCACCTTACAGTTATTGCTATAAGTAGCTCGGCGTAAATAAATTAAAGTTTGTAGTAAGGACTTTAGTCCTGATAATCCTTGTTTTGAGCGATGAATCGCTCACTACGAAGACTAATTACAAGTTCACATCTTGTTGCTGATACAGGTAAAAATAATGACCTTTAGCAGCCATTAATTCGTGATGGCTACCTTGTTCTATCACCCTGCTATTATCCATCACTACGATCATGTCTGCATTACTTACAGTGTTCAGCCGATGGGTAATAAAAAATACTGTATCACCCTTGAAGGCTTTGGCTAAATTGAGACATATTTGCCGTTCTGTGGGATAATCTAATGCGCTGGTCGCTTCATCTAAAACCAGTAATTTTGGTCGTTGTAAAACAGAGCGAGCGATCGCAATTCTTTGTCGTTGTCCCCCTGAAAGTGCAGAACCCCGTTCTCCCACGCGGGTGTTGTAACCGTTGGGTAAGTTCATGATAAATTCGTGGGCGCACGCAACCTGAGCCGCTTCGATAATTTCTTCGGTTGTCGCATCGGGATTGGTGAGGGCAATATTTTCCTGAACGCTTCCGTCAAACAACAACGTTTCTTGGGGAACTACGCCAATTTGTCGTCGCAGTGAATAGAGTTCCACTTTGGCAATATCATAACCATCAATCAAAATTCTGCCGGACTCAGTTTCGTAAAGTCTCAGCAGTAATTTCATCATCGTACTTTTACCAGATCCACTTTGTCCGACAATGCCGACAAATTTCCCTGGCTCAAATTCGAGGTTGACATTAGAAAGTTGCAGAGGCCCACTTGTGCCAAAACGGAAGGAAACATTTTCGTATTTCACCGCTCCCTTAATCGCAGGTAAAGGTATATTGTAGCGGTCTGTTTCTCCTTCTTGTGGCGTATCGACAATATCGCTTAAACGCTCTAGAGACAAGGCTGTTTCTTGGAAGCTTTGCCAGAGTTGAGCTAAACGCAATATTGGGCTGGTAACGTAACCCGATATAATTCTAAAGGCAATTAATTCGCCTAAAGTTAATTCTCCTTGGAGTACTAAATAAGCTCCTACCCACAACACGAGTAAGCTACTGAGTTTATTGAGAAAGCTGCTGGTGGAGTTAGCGAGGGTGGAAGTTACAACTGTTTTAAAACCGGCGGCGACAAACCGAGCATAACGCTCTTGCCAAGAAAAGCGCGATCGCAATTCGATATTTTGCGCTTTTACGGTTTGAATTCCTGACATCACCTCCACTAAATAAGATTGAGTTTCGGCGTTGCGTTCGGCTTTGGCACGTAACTGTCTACTAATGGTGGGAGAAGCAACTAAGGTGATAATCACAAACACTGGAATTGTGCTTAAGCCTACTAAGGTGAGTTGCCAACTGTAAATCAGCATCACACCGATATAGACCAGGGAAAATAGAGCATCTAACCCGACTGTTAAGGCAGTACCAGTCAAGAATTGGCGGATATTTTCTAATTCGTTGATGCGAGTGGAAAGTTCACCCACCGGTCGGCGTTCAAAGTAGCGCAGTGGTAAACGTAATAAGTGGTCAATAATTTGTGACCCTAACCCCATATCGATCCGGTTAGTGGTATCGACAAATAAGTAGGTTCGTAAGGTAGTTAATACGGCTTCAAATAGTCCGACTACTAATAGTAAAATCCCCAAAATATGTAGTGTGCCAATACTATTTTGAGTGATAACTTTGTCGATAATTAACTGAACCACCAGAGGATTCGCCAACGCTGCCAACTGCACGAAAAAGGAAGCGACAAAAACCTCTATCAGGACTCGACGGTGCTTTGATAAATAGGGGATAAACCACCGTAAACTAAAACGCTCTTGGGGTGTTTGATTAGTTGCAGTTAGCAATAATACCCTAACTTTGGGCGGAAAGTCGGTTGGATCAACCTCTAATTGTTCAACCAATTCAGCGGGTTTGCAGCGCACAATCCCTTTGGATGGGACACCCACAACTGCGATATTTGCATCCACTTCATATAAAACGGCAAAATTATCACCATAGCGAATCAGCGCCGGTGTCGGAATGCGCGACACCGAGGCGATTGGTAGCTCTATCAACTGCGCTTTCAGTCCGATTAACTCTGCCAGGTAAGCAGTAACTTGAAACGATATGACACCCTGACGTTTGACTTGCTCAGTTAAGATGCGGCGAACCACTTCTCGACGAAACGGCATTTCTAGGTGCTTCGCGATCATTTGGAAGCAGGCGAAGGCTGTATTTAATTCTCCCTTACCACTAAAAAACGGGTATTTTTGTTTTGACGAACTCTTGGAGGTTTGGGGTGTTGTCTGGGGAACTATTTCGGTTGATGCGTAGGGAATATCATCTAATTCTTCTGCGCTATCTGATTTAGTGTTACTTACCGCAAGGACTATCTCATGACTATCTTCCAAGACCAAATCTGACGGATGTATACCAACCAACCGGGCGGGGTTTTGACTTATGACTTGGATATTGTCTCTATCATTGTCCGATTCTATGCGATCGCCTGGTGAGAAATTCGTTACTGTACCTCCGCCACTCAAAAACCAGACTCTTTCCCTATCGAGTTGGTTGAATGGAGTTGCCCCTGGAGGGAGGTAATGTATTTTCGCCTGTGGTAAGGCGTTTTCTGCCACTTCTTTAAAATTTAAAGTAGCGAGGGGTTGCTGTTTCCAATATGAACTGAGAATATCGAAAACTTCTATTAAATAGCTGCGGTTCTTGCGTGCATCGGCAAAATCTGGGTATAAACCCAGAAAGCTAAAATATGCCGATGCACTCACGGTTAAACATACTACTTCGGTGGAGGCGATCGCGGTTTCACAGGCAACATCGCGCAACAAACCAATTTCGCCGATAATTTCCCCAGGTTGCAGCAATTTTAGCGTAATTGGCAGTTGCGTCTGGGGATCGTATCCCAACAGGCGCACTTGTCCCTCATAAATGATCGTGATGTGTTCCGGGAGACTTTCTTTACCGATGATTTTCTGACCTATCCGATAGCGCCAAGCTTGCACCTGTTCTGATAGATTAGCGATCGCAGCATCAGGTAAATGCTCAAATCCTTCTAGGGTAGTGACAAATTCCAGAAAAGTGTTCTTAATATAAGTCATATAAAACAAGTAAAAGTGAGGAATTAAGCCGAAAACATTAGGGAGTATTCCTTACTAACAGTATCAGTGTTGGCTTTTCTGCTAGTCTTGGCAAGACTTCTGTGCAATTCCGGTGTCTAAATAGGTAAAAGTACAGAGGGGAGGTTTGTCTAATTGCAGGACTGTATTTATATCACACGCTTACAATTGTTAGTTATGCGTTTTTCAAAAGAAAGTTAAAGTATAGTGTAAATACATTGAGGATAAGTTATCACTTGGTTAATATTACATAATTTATACAAACTTTAACTCAGTAAAATTGCAATTATGTAAAATGGATACTCATCATTAAACTAAGACACAGAAACGCAGTTGTTAAATTTAGCGTTGCCCATTCTACATATAATATGATAATCAACATGAAATTATCACAGATGCTTTTTTAAGTAAATACCCTAGTTAAGAATTATGTAATCAAAAAAACTTGAAATTTTAGAATTGTTTTTTACAAATTATTATAGGGATTGACAGTATCACTGATGGCAAAGACGGTCAGGTTTCCTTGGTAAACAGCGCCATACCCGACCTGTAAAAGAATTATCCATCACTTTTTTGCTAGCTTAATTTCAGAAAAATTAACTGGAGAACTCAAGTTAAATTTATGAAGCAAAGACTATAACTGCCTTCAGTAAATTTACTGATTTAATTAATATTGAGTCCATTTAAGGGACTTCCAAGTAAAAAAATATTCCATTGCTATTGTTCACTGTTGACCGTTGACGGTTCACGAGTTTTCAGTCAACAGTCAATAGTCAACGACTTTAATGTGGAATAATTTATTTTTTGGAGTTCCCTAATTGCTATGCATAAAACAACCCCATATCGCAACCGAGATGGGGTTGTATTATTTTGCTAAGTAATATTATGTCCGTTTGATTACTTAACTAAACCCAACGAAGTCATTTACAGTCAAGCTAGTTAAGTTAATTTGCAGCAATGAAACCAACTCTGTATTTCCGGTTTTCACGAGAGTGTCAGCACCCTGTTGCAATACCCTTAGACTACTGAGGGCAATACCGCCCAGACCGATTTTATCAATGCCGATCGCAAAATCAGTAATAATGTTTTTGCTAGCTGGCAGACTACCATTGGTAATCCAAAATTGGTCAGCACCAGTGCCACCACTGAGGCGATTACCGCCCTCTTGACCTGCAAATAGCACATCATCGCCATCGCCACCAAACAGAGAATCATTGGCGCTGGAGAAGAGTTTGTCATCTCCAGAACCACCGTAGAGACGGTTATTGCTACCTTGACTCTTGAGGGTGTCGTTACCTGAGCCACCGAAGGATAATTGACGAGTTCCTTCAACTACTGTCAAAGTATCATTACCTGCTGCCCCAAACAAATTATTAATACCATTGGCTTCAACTACGGTAACTTCATCATCACCAGCACCACCATTGGCACTAGTATTTTGAGCCGGGCCGTTTTGACCAATCAATATCTGATCGTTACCATCGCCTGTGGACACTGATGAGTCACTACCCACAAGCACCGTATCATCCCCGTTCCCAGTTTGGATTGTGTTACCTTTATTACCCTCGACAAAATCTGCTCCGTTGCCTGTAAATAAGGTTTGATTTGGCTGAAGTGTAACATTATCGCTGGTAGTGGAGCCAAACTTAATTACTTCAGATTGAGGTTGCCCTAAACCAGGAGCAAGATTGAGGGGATTCTCCAGTTTCAACAGAATAATTTCATTGTTGTCTATAACTGGATTTTGAGGATCATTTCCAGGACGGCCTGTAGAGAAAGGATAGTTGTTGTCATTAGCTACCAAAATGGTGTTTTTGTCAACAACCAACACATTTTCAATGGTTACAAATGGGAAGTCGAAGGTAGTTTTACCATCTCCATTCAGGTCGTTGGGGTCTTGGATGTTTAACAAGTCGCCAACTTCTTCTTTAGCTACATAGCCATTAGAATCTGTTTTAGACAAGTCTATTTTGTAAATCTTCTTAAATTCAGCCGCAGCCCCTTGACCACCATCCCGCTCAATGACTAAGTATTCATTGTCATTAATGACAGCTAAATCGCCGATCGCATAAGCAGGATTTTCCAACTTGTAGTAAAGTTTTTTACCAGTGTACTCACGGCTAGCGATATCAAATTCATTAATCCGCAAAGCACCAGCAGGATCACCCTGAACCGTACCCTCTAGCAGCATATAGAGTTTGGTTTTGCTGGCGTTGATTGCTCCGCCTTCAAAACCTTTGGAACCACCCAAGTTAGCAAAAGCATCTCCTGAGAGAACATCGGGGTTTTGTGGCGATCGCACTAAGTTATTCTGAGGATCACTCAAAAAATCTCGAACTTTATCCCCTGTATCTGGGAAGTCTGTAAATAGCGCATCTACCCCTAATTGGAAGAACTGCTGAAATTCTAGTTCTGGATTACCTTGGTAATCTGCGGCTAAATATAGGTCTTCGTTCCGAAAGGTGTAGGGATGAACCTGTAAGCCTGCATTATGAGCATCTTGAATTAAAGTCGTGGGAGGTAACGTTGTCCTATCAGCATCATTTACTTCTCCATCCCCATTGACATCATCTGCCAACCCATCACCATTAGCATCAGTACCTTTGACACTAACAATCATCCGTTTCCAAGGGCCAATGCCATCAGCATAGGTGGCAATTTCAGCCAAGCCTTGTGGAGTCCGTAAATCACCATAAGTCCGAGGATCATTACTGACTTCAAAATCATAAGGCTGAGTTTCTATGAGCGTACCATTTAGCTCAATGCCAGATGCATCTAGAAGTTGGACGAGTGGAATATCCACTCCTGCTTCTGGCATAATGCGATCGTGGAGATCCTTGAGATTACCTACTTCAAAGGACTGGATGAAGATCCGACTTGGATCGGTGAAGTTCTCGGCCTTGAGTGTATCGATCAGTATCTCACTGATGTTTCTGTTAATTTTTTCTGTCGTGCCTACATAAGTGGCTTCTTCGGCAGAATAGGTGGGATGCTTAGTTTCTGGGTAGATGCCAATCTTTTTACCTGTCTGGGCTTCTACTTGTTTAACCAAGTCGATGATTTCGGCGAGAGTGGGAATTTCAAATTGACCATTGAAAGATTGGTCACGGAAAGGTACACGCTGTATCGCCCCTAAAGTCTTGATTTCTTCTAAAGTAAAGTCTTCAGCGAACCAACCTGTAATTGTATTGCCATCTAGGCTGACTGTTTTCTTGCGATCGGCAAACTGTGGATATTTGCTAATATCGTAAACGTCTGTGGTTGTATTGCTTAAATTGACGCTGCCATCAGCATTTAAAATTGCCAAAGCAGGCTCATGACGAGCAATTAACACACCATCTTTTGTAACTACTAAGTCTGGCTCAATAAAGTCAGCACCATCTGCAATTGCTTTTATGTATGCTTGTAGGGTATGTTCTGGAAGATCCCCACTTGCACCTCTGTGGCCAATTACTTTAGGTGCTTCTCCATTTAAAGTTTTGAATTGGTCGGGTGTAGCGATCGGAGCCTCTAATAACTTACCACTGGCATCAAAATGCAACAGGTAGGGGCCAAACTCGTCTCCAATCCAGATTGTCCCGTCTTTATCAAAGACGAATGACTCTACATCAAAGTCTGCACCAGTTAGTAATCTCTCAGCACTTCCTTCATTAACTATTTGGAAAGGAATTTTGTTGTTAGGGTCAGACAGTTGAATGTAATCTAAAACTTTAACAGTGCCATCTCCATTTTCTGTTCCCTTAAAATTCGGGTTTAGACGATTGATTCGTAGTAGAAAATCTGCACTATTGTCTTTGCTACCGTAACCATTATCTGACAAAAAGTAGAAAGAGTTACTGTTAGCAAACTGGACACCGCTAAAGCCCTGTATTGGCTGTCCTGGAAAAGGCCCCGTTCTGCCGTTAGCTGAAATTCCTTCACCAGAAGTTGGCCCATCACCATAGGTATCAGCAGGTAAAGAAGCAAAGCCGACTAACTCAATTGCCATAATTTAAAATTTTGGTTGGGTATTGGGATTTAACTGCATCACAAGCTATTGAAGTTTTCTCATTACTTGTGGAGAGATAAATCATGAACTCAGGCTATAAACCGTAATTACTGGGAAATTTCAGAGTTGCAAAAATATAGTTTCGGCAAGCCCTTTAAGTCCAATTTTGTATTAACGCCGAGAATACATTTACGAAAAGCGTATTTTCTCAGAGTTATCAAAACTTTGAACATAATAGTGGAATGTCAACTACTAATCTGTGTTAGTGAATAATCAGCATGGAAGACTGAGATTCAGAATTTAATGTTGATAGTAGTTATGAGATAACTTAGCTAGCAGTAAAGATGTTTCCATGTAAAGATTAAGATAAGATAAAATTAAACAGAAGAAATGATTAAAATCTATTTACAACCTCATGTACTTCTGACAATTCAGCGGTGTCTGGAAAACCTCACTTCTATTTCTCTCTCCTAAGAGGAGAGAGACTTTGAATTTTCCCACGTACCGCGACGAGTTGGGGGTTAGGGGGTTAGGTAAATCGTTAGCTTTTCCACATAACGTGAAAAGTCAGGTGTACTTGCAAAACGCTGTAATTATCAAAAAATAAAATTTGAATTTTGCAGTTTGATATGATGTCTAGTTAAAGTCGTTGACTGTTAACTGTTGATTGTTGACTGAAAACTCGTAAACCGTCAACGGTCAACAGTGAACAATAGCAATGGAATATTTTTACTTGGAAGTTCCTTAGAGGATGTTTGAAAAGTCCTCTTGTTGGTAGCAAAATGTTCTAGATCCCCCTAAATCCCCATTAAAAAGGGGGGTTAGGGGGGATCAACAAGCACCTAAAATCACAGCTAGCTACTTTTCAAACAACCTCTTAGATTATTTTAAGATTTCCGGTAGCAAATCAATTCATAAGTTCATTACAACAATTGTTGCAATGATTTAAACGTTTCTTATACATGGAAGAGTATTTGTTGCAAAGTATTGAGCAATTGCAGCAACGACTTATACATTTGCAAGAAATACTTAAGCCTTTCTTATACATGGAAGAGTATTTGTTGCAAAGTATTAAGCAATTGCAGCAACGACTTATACATTTGCAAGAAATACTTAAGCCTTTCTTATACATGGAAGAGTATTTGTTGCAAACGTTTAAATTTTCACAGATAAATTAAGTGTAAGTTGGGGAGCTACTGCGCCCTTACGGTTTCCCGACTTAAAGCAAGTGGCATTTGAGGAAGGAAACCCAACATTATCGAGACTTTGTTGGGTAACGCTTACGCTCAACCCAAGCGTATTGCCTTACCAAGTTGCAATCTGCTGTATACCATTTGTGTAAATCTTTGCAACTAATGAAATGTTTAGATACCCGACTTCTTAAAGAAGTCGGGTATCTCGTTGTTCACGAATGATTTAGGATTGGGATAACACTAGGCAACAAACTAAGCCACGACGCTAGCAGAGAAAACGAAATCATTTGCAGTCAGGCTCGTTGAGATAATTCCTAGCAATGAAACTAACTCTGTATTTCCGATTTTCACTAAAGTGTTACTACCCTGTTGCGACAGTGTTAGCCCACAAAATTGAGTTACGCCAACACCGCCAAGCCCGATTTTGTCAATCCCGATCGCAAAATCAGTCACAATGTTCTTGCTAGTTGGCAGACTGGCGTTAGCAATCCAGAATTGATCAGCACCAGTACCACCAGTTAGGCGATCGCTACCCTGTTTACCAGCAAATAGCACATCATCACCATCGCCACCACACAGGGAGTCGTTGACATTAGAGAAGAGTTTGTCATCTCCAGAACCACCGTAGAGACGGTTATTGCTACCGCCACTGCTAAGGGTATCATTGCCTGAGCCACCGAATAATGATTGACGAGAACCTTCAATTACTGTGAGAGTATCATCACCTGCCGCCCCAAACAAATTATTACTACCACTGGCTTCTACTACGGTAATAACATCATTACCATTGCCACCATCAGCACTGGTATTTTGAGCCGGGCCATTTTGACCAATAAATATGCGATCGTTACCGTCATTCCCAGAAACTGAAGAGTCACTTCCTGCAAGCACTATGTCGTCACCGTTTCCGGCTATAATTGTGTTACCTTGAGTGCCTTCAACAAAGTCTGCTCCATCACCAGCATTAAAGAATTGCCCTGGTTCAAGATTGACAGTATCGCTGTTGGTGGAACCAAAACCATTGGGGAAAGTAGGCTTTACAACTGTTAGGTTATTGGGTAGTTCCAATATGCCGAGTTTTTCAGCAGCAGTATTACCCGTAACGTTAAAGTCGTTGTCGTTAATCAAGGCTAGAGTGTTGGGTGCTACCAGTGCCAGACCTTCTAATTTTTCGACTCCGGTGTAACCCAATTGAGCAGCATTAGCGATTAAGCTTTTGGTGACAGGGGTAATATTGGCGGTAGCTAACTCCGCAGAGGTTAGTTGTTCGATAGTTTTACCAGCTGGCAAAGTAAAGTTAGCAGGGTTGTTAATGTTCGTCGCCCCAGCTAAATCAATTTGGTAAATGAGTTTATTGCCAGCAGATGTACCATTGTCGTCTCGCTCAACTACTGCAAATTTGCCGTTACCTAAAGATACTGCATCGCCAATTTTGTCAGTTGCCGGTAGACCTTCCAGGAGATACAAATATTCTCCTGTTACCTGCTTGGTGACAATATCAAACTCTAGAATTCGCAGGTTGAGAGAACTTCTGGAAGTCGCATCATTGGCGACATCTGGATTATCAATTGGACTCTGAATAAAGGCATATAATTTATTACCTTCCAGGGCTACAGCTTCAAATCCTCGGTTATTGCGGCGTTGGGCATAAACTTCTGGCAAAATCTCAGTGCCAAATGTTGCAGATGGTTGATCTGGGTTGGGTGCAGTGGCAGTTCCTTGAGGAATAAAGCGGTCAATTAGTTTACCATTAACGTCAAAGTGGTAAATTGCCGGACGGTATTCATCTACCATCCAATAGTCTCCATTTTCCGCAATTACAATTCCCTCTAAGTCAGCACCCAAAGGATCGTTAGCGAGAACATTGTTGTCTAAGTCAACGGCAATTTCATCTGTGTAGGCTAAACCGTTTCCTACAGCTTGCAAATTAGGCAGTCCCGTTAATGGCGTTGTCCCATCTTGACGGAATAGCCCCGTTCTCTTGGTAATATTGATTTCACCTGTGCTGCGGTTGAGTTCAAAGCTGACTATTTCTGGCTGGAAGTCGGGTAATAAAAATGGTCTGTTTACACCATCAGGTTCTCCATTGGGGCCTCGGTCTGTGTGAGTGACAAACTTCAGATTCCCATTTGCTGCAAACCCTTGGAAATACAACCCAGAGAAACCACCTAAGAAAATATCTTGATTTTCAGAGGTTGTTCCTAACTTGGGTAGGTTTTCAAATTCATAGATAGTTAACTTGGGTTGAGCAACAGGATTGCGTGGATCGTAACTTGTGGTGTCAATAGTTAGAGAATTAGGGAAGGCATTGGCGATATTTTCCCAAGGTACTAGCTTGAAGTTAGAACTAATATTTTCTTCTTCGCCTTCATCACTAACTATTTTGGCAGGTTCATTGGAACCATCTTGAGTGACAAATAAACCAAATGGGAAGTTAGACCCCAGTGGTACGTTAATTACATCAGCACCATCTGACTCTTGTACGCTGTCAATGGCCCCATTGTTACCAACGGCAAAGTTACCCACGTATTCGTTATTACCTTCACGGGTGTAAGCAACAAAAGTGTTGTCGCCTTGGCTAGATGCTAATAAATAGCCTGTGCCATTTTTGCCGTAATAAATGGTCAGTCCTTCTACGTCATCGGTGAGATAATTACCCCCTAAATCTCTGACTTGATCAATTAGCTTGCCAGTTGTGCCACCGTTTGGTTCTGCTTGGAACTTCCAAATCCCGACATTTTCTTGTCCAATGTAGAGGAAGCCAGTTTCTTGGTCTACCACCATACCCTCAGTTTGAGGATCGCGTCCCTCAATTGTGGGTATGGTGAATTCCCGCACCCGTTCAGCCCCAATTTGGCCATTACCTTTGTCAATCAGTTTAAACTGAGCGATATCTCCGGTTTCTCGGCGATTGGCAAAGACATAATAATCATTGGTGATTGGACTGCGGTACAATGCCAGCCCGTAAGCACTCCGAGAAGATGAGGAATAAGGTTCTGCAAAAGGTAGCCCTTGGAAGAGAGTACCAAGACTACTGTCGGTGATGTCTTCCAGGTAGTTACCTGGAGTGGTAGGGTTGGGGTTAATTTTGAAGATTGCTAGTTTGTCGTTGTTGCGATCGCTAGCTACCGCAATATCAACCGATTGATTGCCTAATTTAAAACCGTATTGCAGGTCAATATTGTTGTAGCGAATACCACCCGGATTAACTGTTTGCAACAAATTGCCAGACAAGTCATAAACCCGCAATCCAGCATTTTTGACTGAGGTTAATACTAAGCTATCGGCAGAATTTGTAGCATTAATATAGATGGCAGGATCATCAGCATCAGCCCGTTGATCAACTGGGAGTGTTTCATCGTCCAACAAATCGGGACGAGTTTCTACTGTGGGTGCAGCAGTTGGAACTAAGTCTGCATCCAGTGTGAGAATTTGGGTAAATTGACTTTGATTGAAGTTGTTGTCACTTACCAGTACAATCGACTGGCTACCATCTGCTAGTTTTGGGCCAAAGGTGATGCCTTCGATGTTATCTGTACCATTAGGCAAATCCAGATCATTTAAATTTAATAGCAGACGCTTTTGAGGAGGTTGGATAGTAGCTAGTTGTTCAGCACTCAAATTATTGAGAGAATCGTAGAAGCTAATATCTGTTGCACCTTGCAAAGAAACTTCGTAGATTTTGATGGTGTTGCCTACACCTTGGGCAAAGGAGCGCTCTAACGCCAGTAATGTGCCACGATTATCGATCGCAAGTAAATCCACTAAACCATTGTCAGCAAAGCCTGTACTAGGGTTGGGCACATCCGCGATCGCATCGGTAATATAAAGGTATTCTTTTTCTGGTTGTCCACTAAGCAGATTGTATTGCAGAATCCGGGAAGGACTGCCACTGGTAAGCGAAGCCCTTAATCCATCTTGAGAAAGTGCGTTTTCGGTGGCGGTGAATAGGGTTTTTTGGTCGGGTGTGATAGTGAGGCTTTCAAATGCCAAATTATTGTAAACACCTGATGTCTGCGTGTCACCTGTATCGACAATACCGTTGCTGTTGGTATCTTCAACTATCGGCAGGAATTTGCTGGGGACAAATAGCGATCGCACTTCTTGCCCCGTAGTCAGCGAAAATTCCTTAATAAAGGGATTGCTAACACGACCAGCAGTAGGATTAACTTCGCCTTCTGAAGAGATAAAGACTGTCCCATTATTGGTCAAAGCAATGCCTTCAGGGTCAATGCTAAATGTTGCAAATAAGTTGCCATTGCTATCTTTCAGGGGCGTGACATTGGTAAAAGTCACCCCAGTATCAGCAGTTAAAGTATAGAAGCGGGCGGGGCCAAATTGAGAGCGATCGTCTGAGACAGAGTAGTAGCGGTTGTTAGCTGCATCGTAAGTGACACCAGATAATCCGCCCACCGGAGTCTGTACCCCATTCACAGTTCCCGCCGCGCCAGTAGGAATAAAACCAGTAACAAAGGTAGTTTGTTCCACAAATCCTGCACGAGGAATGGTTTTACCTGGTTCATTTGGCCCAGTTTGCACATCTGTAAATACTAAGCGATGGTCAGAACTAGGGAAAGGAAAAGTACCTACCAAGGGGAACGTTGGGTCAGTATTCAGTGGCCAAAATACTCCTGAGTTGGCAATTGTCAGGTTAGCGGAGGGTAATACGTAATCAGTCCGCAGGTTTCCGGGAGTTGTATCAGCAAAGTCTGCGGTGTCAAAACTAGGATTACCGTTTTGGCTAGCGTTTGCACCACCTTGTAAGTCTGCTTGTTGGGAGCCACCAAGACTAGTAGGAATGACATTAGTATTAATATTGGGATTTTGCAACAGTTGGCGAATAGCATTGTCAAAACTATCACCATCCAAAGGATCGGCATTTTGATCGCCCACAATCACAAAGCTTGACCCAGCATCAATCCCGCCGATTTTTCCCTGATCATCGTAGATGTAATTACCTTTACCAGGAGTAATATAGTCTGCCCAAAAGCGGATCTCGTCGTGGTTGCGTTTACCGTTGCGGTCTTCTACGCCATCAAAGGTTGGGGGTGTGGGGTGGCTGGCGAGGACATGAATTGTCTCGCCGTTTACTTGGATTGGGACATCCCAATGACTTTTGGAGGAGAGGCGTAAAACTTCCAGTTCGTCCTGGGAATACCAATCATTTGCCTGTGGTGTTGTCGGATCATCGGGAAGCAAAGCATTGGGCATATCCTTCCAGAGAAAGTTTTGGAAGGTGCGGACGTTAGCTGTATCGATGGGATATTTGGACAACAGCAACATCCCAAATTGACCGGGGAAATTGCCGAATCCGAAGGCATCATCGCCATATCCCGGTTCGCCTGGGGTTGTAACTGCCGCGCCGTTGTTGTTCAAGTCAAACCCAGAAGCAATACCCGTATTGGAAGGGGCAATGTAAAAGTAAGGGTAATCAACAGGATTTGCACCATTCTGGCTGACTGCAAGGTAATTTTGCTTGAATAACTGAACTGCTTCTTGGGAGTAGTCAAACTCATTAATCAGCAGCACATCTGGGTTGTTACGCTGAATAATTTCCGCAACAGCTTTTGCTTGAGCATTGTCAGAGGTAGACAGATCGGTTACTAACTGACCTTTTGCGTTGCGATTCAAAGAAGCATTGAACTGAGAAAAGCGAACTGTGCTTGTAGTTACCATAGGTTAGCTCTGAGGTAGATTTCACTTTATCCGCGATCGCCTTCAAGTTTCCCTAAAGGCAATCGCTTAAATCTGCGTTAAACAAAGACGAAACGAGTATCTGTTGCCAAATTGGTATTGCTGTTTAACCCGTTTTCCACAACACCAATCAATTCTGTACCACTGTTAGTGAAAATACCTACAGTTGATCTAATTGCAGACACGCCTAGTGAGTAATTGCTAGCACTTCCTTTGAGCTGAATCTGATCGTTTGCTCGGAAGCTGGCAATATTGGCATAGTCAAGATTGCCGGAACTGGCATAGAAAACTGAAGTAGCATCACCCAAGACGTAAGTATCTACACCCTGATTAATGATGAGCGGGTTGAGTACGTCAATTTCGTTTGTGCCACCCCCCCAACCAATTAGGCGGTCATTGCCAAATCCACCTGAGATTGTGTCATTACCAAGTCCACCTGAGATTGTGTCATTGCCAAGTCCACCATCGAGTGTGTCATTGCCAGCTTCACCTGAGATTGTGTCATTGCCAACTTCACCTGAGATTGTGTCATTGCCAAGTCCACCTAAGATTGTGTCATTGCCAAGTCCACCGAAGATGATGTCATTACCGCCCTTGGCATCAAGGTAGTCATCGCCTACTCCACCATCGATTGTCTCATTGCCATCAGTGCCGATGACGCGATCGCTCCCAGTTAGGGCATTGACTGTGTTCAAACCACTAAGTTGGTCGATAAAGATAATGTCGTTGCCAAATGTCGCCTTGTTATTAGCAACAGTCAGGTCAAAGCGATCGCTAACATTAGCGCCACTGCTATCAGTAGCGGTAACTGTGACTCCGAAAATGCCAACTTGGGAGATAGTGCCGGATATCACACCTGTACTAGCAACAATACTAGATCCGGTGGGTAAGCCTGTAGCGCTGTAGCTGAGGGTGTCGCCTTGATCTACGTCAGCAAATTTGTTACTGACATTGAAAGAAAAAGGTTTGTCAGTAGAGATGATTTGGTCGTCAATCGGTTGTACTACAGTGGGAGCATTGTTTCTAGAGAGATTAAACCGAGCTACACTAGGGTCATGGTCGCTATCCTGATCGGCAAACTCTGAGTTGATGTGAACTACATCATACCCATCCAGCTTACTGAGCAAACTATTACTCACTAAAATGTGGTCAAGTGTCTGGGCGTTGCCTTCAAAGTTGTAGGTGTAACGCTCATTTTGAGGCAGAGTTTCAATTAATGAATTCAGCCCAGCGCTTTCTAGAGTGGTGACAGGGTTAGAGAACTCAAAGTCATTCAAGTCACCTGCTACTACTACATTGGCATTGGGGTTGATCGCTAAAATACTATCAACAAAGTTTTTCACCAGGGTAGCTTGTTGCTGACGCTGGGTTTCGCTGGTGAGGGTTGGCGGTTGATTCACACCAAATAATGGTTGATCGCCACCTTTAGAATTAAAGTGGTTGCCAATTATATAAACAGTTTCACCCTTGAAAGTAAATTCCCCAACTAACGGCTTACGACTGCTAGTAAAGGCCGAGTTGGTGGGGTCAATCAAACCAGGACTATTAGAAACTGTAGGAACACCAGAGACGTTACTAACTGTGGTGCTGGAAGTGGAAGTACCACCAGGTCGATCTACAAAGTTGACACGATTGGGATTAAATAAGAAACCTACCCGGATATTTCCACCAGGTTCACCGCCATTAGTATCGTCTACTGGGTCAATTTGGCGATATTGATATGTAGGGCCACCAGCAACAGCGATCGCATTAATTAATGTTTGGAAGGTGGTGCTAGCATCAACTACGCTATCATTCGTCGCTCCGTTATTGTCTTGAATTTCTTCCAGACTAATGATATCTGGTGATTGCAGATTATTGACAATGCGGCTGGCAAGGTTATTAAACTTGATTGCACCATCGCTTGGGTCAAGGTTTTCGACGTTGAAGGTAGCAACTGTCAATTGGTCAGTGGTGGGAGTTAAATTTGTAACTTCTCTTTGCAGGGTACTGTCCTGTACTACTGTGGGAGCAGCCGATACTAAAACTTCATAGTTGCTAAAGTCGTAGTTAACGACACCAGTAATACTGCTAAGTTGCGTACCAACATTAACTTCAGGTAGTACTAAGGCATTGTTGAGATCGTCGATTTGAATCCGCTCAGGATTAAAATCTGAAGCACTAATTAGGCTACCACCACGAACCGTTCGACCAGTCGCATTTGCCCCATTGTCTGCTAATACCCAAATTTCTTGTGATGTACCAAAGCTTGCAGTGGGTGAAGTGGTAATCGGGTTATTGACCTGTACTCGCACTCCTTCTAAACTTTCGTAGAAGTCGATGCCATCCTGGGCAGGATCAAAAGTGGTCGTTCCAGTTTCGATATTACCAGTCGTGTCGTTATCGATTACTGTGGTTGGGATGGTTCTGCCGCCATTACCCAGAATTGTGGCAGTTGGCAAAGCATTGCCACTGGAGAGTGTGACAATTGTAGGGCTAGTAATTTGTGTTACCGTCAGGTTATTTGCATTATTACCGGGACGGAACTCCGCGACTGTTCCATTGACTAATATAGAATCGCCGACAGATACGGTTGGTGCTGATGAGGTGAAAACGAAAATACCTTCAGAAGTGCGATCGTCGCTATCTGGGTTGGGGTCTTGCAAGTAAAAACCATTACTAGCTGTAACCGTGACAATTCCCGCTACATTGCTGACGGTTTGACCTCTCAAGGGTGAGATATGCCCCGTTCCCTGAATGTCGCTAATGCGAACGGATGGAGTTACTTCAAACACCGCAACCGTCTTACTGACTTCGTTCGTGGTAACTAATAAAGGCTTGCCTGTGGGACTCTCAGCCGCCGAGACAAAGGTTAGCCCTTCGATCGCAATATCTTCGGGTGTGTTGATATATTGAACGAAGCTTGGCGCTTGCGGGTTTGTCACTTCGTAAACGATGACATCGCCAGTACGTTCTAAACCAATAAAAGCGTATGTGCGGTTATTGATGACTCCGATCACTACGCCTTCAGGTTCGGGCCCTTTGTTATCGCTGCGGCTGTCAAAGGTTGCAACTGTACCATCTGAGTTAAACAGAGTTGGTACTTTGGTTGCGGTGATTTGTTCAAATTGGTCGCCACTGTCGAATATCTGATTACCGCTTGCATCCCAAATAGAAAAGGAACGTCCCCCTAATGCTTCGATGCGATCAAAATCTCCGTCTTTGTCAGTGTCTCCTGTGGCGTTGGTTAGTTGCAACCGTCCCAGATTGGCATTATTTTTTAAGGTTGCTGCATTGGGGAAAACAGTTGGATCTAAAACATATCCGGTTGCGCCAACCCGGATTTCTTCGCTAAAACCAGTGTAATCACGGGAATCTCCTTCGTTGGCGGTGATGTAGTAAGCTTGTCCGTTGGCACTGAAGCTAGCGATCGCATCGGGTTGATATAACCCAAACACTGGCACATTCCGAATATTGATCCCACCATCCTGATCGCTGGCATCTAATCCATTGCCTGGGAGATTGTAATTTTTCGCACTCAGAGGTAAGATGCTGGTGATGGTGGCGCTGGTAATATCTAGGATGGCGATCGCATTATTTTCTTGCAACGTAATCTGTGCAGTTTGACCGTCTGGAGATACAGCAATATACTCTGGTTCTAAATCTTGTGCCACCGTCGAGCCTGGCCCAGTGATCCGCACGCCTGCGGCTTGGAGCGTGGCAATCTGACTATTGAAACTCGTAAATAAAGCTTGGGCAACGGTTGCACTCGCCACGCCACCAGAAATGTCAATAATGCTGACTGAACCTTCAGGATCTACCGAATTTGCTTGCCCGTAGCTGTTAGGTTCTCCCTCATTTGCTACTAATACCTTCGTGCCATCGGGCGTAAAGGTGAGCATATCAGGTAATGCACCCACTGCTACGGAGTTTAAGAATGTGCCACTGGCGGCATTGTAAAAACTCACCTGTCCTGTCTGTTGGGCGTTTGTGCTGGTGTTTTGAATGGCGTAGGCGACTGCGACAATGCCATTTTTCACCGCAACGCTGTTGGGAATAGCTTGTGTCCCTGCTCCCGGCGTAAATCCTGTTGTCAAAGAACCAGCCGAGGTGAGCGCCCCTGTATTGCTGACACTATAAACTTCAACTATGCTGCCAGCAACCACAAACAGGCGATCGCTTCCAGAATCAAAGGCGGATATTTCGGCTCCATTAGTACTGGTGAAGCCACCAACTTTCTGCAAAAAGCTGGAGTTATTGTTGGTAATTGTAATATTTTGCTCAGTGGTGCTGCCCAGGATAATGCCTGCCGAGGGTGTAGCAATTGTCAATGTTGCGGTTTCTGTTGCTTCGGCGATCGCATCATCGGCAACAATAAAGGTAACAGAACCAGTGGTTTGTCCGCTAGGAATGGTAATGATATTGTTGGTGAGGTAAAAATCTCCGGTGGTGATGCCTGTTCCCGAAACCCCTAAATTAACGGTCTGATTGCCAGATACAGCACTGGAGGCAGTAGCAGTAACGGTGATAGCTGTTGTGTTTGCTTCCAAGCCAGCAGTAGCACTCAGAGATAAGTTGACAGTTGGAAACGCAGCAACTTCGTTATCAGCGATCGTGATGTTTTGAGAAACGGTAGTGCCAAGGCTAATATTAGCAGAAGGGTTACTGATGGTTAAAGTAGCGGTTTCTGTACCCTCAACTAAAACATCATCCACAACTGTGAAGGTGACAGAACCTGCGGTTTGTCCGTCAAGAATTGTGATGATATTGTTGCTCAGGTTGTAATCTTCGGCGGTGATGCCTGTTCCGGTTACACCTAAGTTAACTGTTTGATTACCGGAAACAGCACTAGAAGCATTAGCGGTGACTGTAATTTGGGTTGTACCTAGGCTGTTGACTTTGGCTATTTTTCGGTAATTTCCCGAAAAATTATTTGTGCTGGTTTTTGCTTGTGTGAAAGCGCCTGTAACAGCCATCTTTACGCCAAAATAAAAAACACAGTTTTTGCATGAAGTCTTGTGGGCTAAAGGGTACAGAGTCAACAGCCTAGGTTGTACCTGCTTCAGTTCCTGAATTCGTGTTGACGGATAAGTTGACTGTGGGATTTCCATTAGCGATCGCAAATGCTGTCGAGCTAAAAGGTACATCAGGAGCAGTACCATCAATACCTTGATCGCCAGTCCCGTCTTGTGTCTGCCAGTTAGCAGGATTGTTAATCAGTGGGAGATATGAAGCGAAGTCTGCTTGTCCACTGCGAGAACCATTGTATGCAGCAATATCTACATCATCATCAACAGTTAAGAAGTCAATGGCATTAGTGCCTGCTGTTAATCCTGTGTTAGTTAAAACACCATTTGCAGTACTGAACCCACCACTAGCGATCGCTGTGATAAAGGTGGGAGAGGTTGCATTTCCTTGATAAGCATAGATAGTTTCGTCACCACCAGCAATACCCCTGTTTGTACCCCGTCCAGTAACGCCAGTTGTGGCGGTTCCTGTGCTTGCTGTGATCGTTCCACTTCCAATGTTGTCGATGCGGACAATTGTACCTGCGGTTACTAAAGAAGTAGCTGTCCAACTAAATGCACTCTCGTTTGTGTCAACCCAGGCAGTGCCATTCCACTCGTTATCCTCGAAAATAATTACTTCATTAGGGTTTATGTCAACGAGCGCCACAAAAGCGATATTGTCATTTCCATCCGCATTAAAACCTACAAATGCGATATTTCCGGCTGAAAGCGCCATAAATTCTCCTTAGAAGTTGTTTGTACGGTTATTTATCCTGACAACATCATTGATAGAGGTATTACAGGTTTGGTTTGAAAGTCTGAAAAAATCAACCAAATAATAGAACGGGAATATATATAAGTGCTGATCGCCCTTGGCAATTATCCAAACTTGTCTGCACTTTGTAACAGTCCAAAAGCGATCGCTATGCCCACCACAACCCTGATCATTAGTGGGGCGATCGCAGGATGCAAAAACTTAATTCATCCAAAAATTGGCTATATAGTAAAAAAATTACATATTTTAGTAGTATTCATCCGTATTCAGCAACCTCAAATTATCTCGGTGACATTAAGAAACCGCTAGCAAAAGGTTAAAATAACAAATATTTGCTATGGCATCTCGCCTGCCTATTAAAAAAGGCGGACAAGATGCCCGCCCCACAATAAGTAGTTAGATATTTTTATTTGAAAGTAATTTTGTATTAAAAACCACTCTTGCCTAGCGGAACTTACCAGGATTTAAGCGAACAGAGTTAGGTTGAGACTGACGACGAATTGCTACTCCATTGCGAAGATTTCTAGCGGTACCACCATCTTTGCGATCAAGGAAAGGTTTGAGATTAATCCCACTTCTTGATGAACTAACCCGATTATTGCCACCGCCTAGAAGTGTGCGTCCTAAATTATATAATTCGTTGGCTCCACTACTGCGATCGCCATAAGTATTAACAGCTATAGTCTGCTGTCCACTATCAGCTGTAGTCAAGTTCTGAAAAATACTATTGCGGATAACAACAGGATCTTTCCCACGCGGTACTGTCAGCACAATTCTACAGGTTGGGTTAGCTTCTGTTGTGACGCAGACAATATTTTCGTTATTTTCGACAGATGTCTGGAGTTCTTGTAAGCCATCTGGGCGATACTGTTCTAAACGACTGGCAATTGCTGTACAACGCCTTTGTGCATCCCAACCACCGCCCAAAGTCGCAGGCGCAGCCCAAGCAAAGTATTGCCCTGGTTGACTTTGTGGCTGATACATAACGGTATACTGACCATTGTAAGTCTGACAGGTAAACCGAGTTGTACCGTCAGCTGAGGGTGAAGTTGGTATACCTGTTGATGTGTCTATTGGTATTGATGTGTCTGTTGGTACTGATGACCCACCTGATGGTACTGTTGGTACGACAACGCCATCGCCAGTAGAATCATATTGCGCCATTGCTACGGAATTGCCCAGACACAAAGATAAGCCAAGACTGCCCAAAGAAATCAATCGAAGCAGTTGTGATGGCATAAATCATCCTCCAGTAGAAATATGTAGGGAACTGATAAGCTGTTACACATTTAATTTGTACACTCACCTGATGACTGATGACTGATGACTGATGACTGATGACTGATGACTGATGACTGATGACTGATGACTGATGACTGATGACTGATGACGGTAAACACAATGTTTTAGCTAGTTTAGCAGTCAACCATCAACCATCAACCATCAACCGTCAACCGTCAACCGTCAACCGTCAACCGTCAACCGTCAACCATCAACCGTCAACCGTCAACAGTTAACGACCCTAAGAAGTGTTCATATACTTTAGACGCGCATCAGCTTAGTTTAAGTGACGAATAATTATCTGTTTTGATTCATCAAAAACGCTATTTTTTTTCCTCTCTTGCTTTCTTCTCTTCGAGTAGCTTTTTTACCCGTGCTTTAATTTCTAGATGCCGCCCCACTCCTTCATAAGCGTAACGGTTGTAGCTATTACGGGTAATGAGGTTTTCTAAATAACTAACTCGCTCATTGCCGCCTGGGTGCGAAGATAACCAACTAGGAGGAGCATTTTTTTGCTGTTTTTCTAGCGTCACCATTAAGTTACGCAAGCCATCAGCAGCGTAGCCAGTGGCAACAATTAGGCGTGTGCCGAGATTATCTGCCTGACGTTCCATGTCGCGGCCGTAACTAAGTGCAAAGAGTTGACCGATAGTTCCACCCAGAGGTATATATTGGGTAACGTTAGAGATCAAGTTGCCTTGGCTGACTAATTGAAAACCGTGGGATAAAAGTACATGGGATAATTCATGACCGATTAACCCAGCTAATTCTGCTTCGGAATTAGTTTTAGCGATCGCACCTGCATTAATAAAAATTTTACCCCCAGGTAATGCAAAGGCGTTAAGGCTTTCTTCGGGAATCACAAAGAATTCGTATTTAAACTCGTCCCGTCCTCCTACCTTCGCCAATTTCTGTCCAATTTCATTGACGTATGCCAAAATATCTTCGTCTATAATTACACCCAGTTGTTTTTTTGCCTGCTTTGCCACCGACTCACCTATGGCTTGTTCACCTTGTAGCAGCATGATGGTAGAATCAAGGGCAGAAAACGGCCCAAGCAGACTACCAGTAACGGCGTAACCTAAAGCACCTGTAATAATATTACCGATAACATTGCCTCTAATTTCTCCTTGTGTATAAGATTTATAACGGTTCAGATTTTCCTCTGCTAGTTTTGTAAACTCAGGCGCTTGGGGATTTTTCGGGTTGAGAATAGCAAATTGACGTGCCGCTAAAGACGCTTCCATCCATTTTTTTTCACTAGCTAGGGCTGTAACTCTACCTTTAATTAATTCTGGTTGATCTGGATACAGCGAAGAAGCCCGTTCTAATATATCTAACGCTTCTTTAGTGCGATCGTATTGTTTCAATACTTCAGCATATCGGATATGGCCAGGGATAAATTCAGGATATTGCTCAAGTGACATACTCCCACACCTCAGCAAGCTGTAGGTGTGGGCTTCTCAGCGACTCCCGGTATCCCGTAGGACATTAACTGAGCTTTCTTTTAAGTCCACGAGATGCCCCTCCGCAGACTTTGAACAAGTACCAAAAAGTATGTTCTTGCCTTAACCGCTAGAATTTTACCCATTCACGGAGACGATACAAAAATATCTATTCTTGAATGGAACCCCATATTCTAGATTGTCTAGGTTCAGCGTACAGCTAGCATTTTCGGCTTTGTCTGTACTTACCTACAATACCATATTTCTCTCAGGGAATATAATGAATATGGGTCATGGTTCGACATAGCAATTAACTGTTTCGGCTACGCCAAAATATATTAATTACTATATCTCCCCACTCCCGCGCATTCATCCCACACTCCTAAAAGTGAGTGTGGGGCTTCTGCTGATCTAGCTAACAGTTGCAAAGGTACTAAAGTTTTTGTTTGCAACTTTTGTGCTATCCCCGCCTCTGATTCTCGCCAGTAGACTTTACCTCCTGGGGATAGTTGCGTGGGGTCGAGTATGGCAGCTTTACGCTGTTGATTATCTGATGTTTTACCAAAAGGCTGCTTAACTTCGCGGTAAATTTTTTCCGCCTCTGGGATTTGTCCCGCCAGATAAAGTCTATCCGCTTCTATAAATTTTAGCTGACGGCTGAGTTCTTCAGGAGTGAGTGGGGGTTCTGCTGGCGACTCTGGCTTTTTCGGTTCGGAAACTTCAGGGGTGGGTTTTGGTGCTTCTGGCGTTGATGAACGTTGCAGCACTTCCCGTAACTTTTGGATTTTAGTTGTTTCTGAACTGGGCTTTGTCGTTTCAATAGTGGTAGAGGCAGCAGGTTCTTGTGCCAAAAGGGGTAAAGTTGCTTGCGTCAGGATTATCAAAATTGATGTAGCAGCTGAAAGTAATACCCACTTCGAGGCTGGCAGTAAAGGCTTCCAGATTCGTTTCATGCTTGGGCCCACGTATGCAAAAGGCTCTTTTTTAAATTTTATGAGCAATTAGCAAAATACGCATATAGCGATGTGTTTTTTGTGAGACACCATGCCCAAGCGCGAACTGTTCGGTGGACGTAGGGATTGCCCGGATTCAAAGGTGTACCGTTGCTATTAAGAATCAAGGAGGCTCCCAGGTATGTAGGGCCGCCAATATGGGCATATTCACCTAAATCCCGAATCGTGACTATGTAACGGTTTTTGGGGTCGTATTTAACAAGTGGTAGGGGTTTAAGTCAAGAGCTTCTATCAAGCAGCGCGTTTTGTGACGGGGATTTAGACCCCGACACAAAACGTAATTGCGTTAGCGCAGCGTTAGCGACGTAGGAGCGTCATTGCGAATTGCGAATTGCGAATTGCGAATTGCGAATTGTTTTAATGGTCTTCCCTGAACTACCTCCATTCTGAATAGTCAACCATTCCTGAAAATTGATTAGAAAGTCATTACCAGGAAGAGCAGTACGAATCAATGGCGAAATAGACTGAGTTCCCCAAGGAATAGTTAGCAATAAAAATTGTGAGATGTAAGGGCCATCTAGTACCCCCGGCGGAGTCACATATCTTGTACTTGAACCTGAACCAACGTAGTTGACACTACCACGAAATAGAGTTTGAGGAGTGACACGGCCATTTTGTTTTGGCCCTCGAAACACTGAAAGCCTGTTGAGGTAGGTTTTGATGAAGCATCAAAGCCAACCCACAGCATTAAAAAACAAAAAACCCCGGCGAAACTAGCCGAGGTAAGAGAGAGAGGTACGAATGACGATGAGATACAGCGATACCGAAATCGAAAAATCTTAGCTAACGCTAAAACCAACTAAAACTAAAGTTGTAACAATTAAAGTTGCAAAAAGAGCCTGTAAAACATATTTACGTTGTTCCCAAATTGCTGGGTATTCAGCGTAGTAAACTTTGGGTTCAGATGCGTAGTTATTGAGAACGCCGTCTTCATTAGTGGTGGTGTACATAGTTTTTTTTCTTTTTTGTTTGCTTATGTAACTAAATTTAACAATATTGTTACGAAACGTCAAGAGGACTTGACAAAAAAAGGCTGATGGTTATTATCAAATTTACTTATCAGGTATAGGGAATTTAGGCGAAGCTGCTCCAGTCGCCGAAAGTGCCATATATTACGCAATTTTTTAAATGGCAAAATCTAAAATGGTATAAAAGAGTAGAGACACGTTAGTGTAACGATTTCGTGTCTCTACTAGTAATCGTATTTAGCGCTCCATCTGTTGCAATCATTATCTAATTATTCATCACCGCATCCAATAGCACATTGGCATCAAAGCGGACTACATCTGTGCAAGGTAGTCCGGTTTCTGCTATTGTTTGAGCGATCGCATCCTCTGCCGCAGACTGATCTAAATGGGCTGTGTTAAGAGCTATCCCCACTACAGGGACGCTTCCAAAAGCACCACCGGCACTAGCAACAGTTTCATAAAGCCGAATCACTTCTAGTAAAGGTGGAATTGGTACATGGGGATTATTACGGTTATGAGTTTGTCCCGCACGATGTACTAACAGCAGTTGGGTTGGTTGCGAACCACGGATTAGGGGTAAGGTTGCTGTTGAACCAGGGTGTAGCAGTGAACCTTGTCCTTCAATGTGCAGGATGTCGTAGTTATTGCCATAGCGCATAACTATTTGTTCTACAGCACCGGCGGCAAAGTCTACCCGCACGGCATCTAAAGGCACACCATCCCCTTCTAACATCACCCCAGTTTGACCGGTGGCGAGGAATTTAGAACGCCAGCCTCGTTGTTTTGCTGCCCAATGTAACTCTAGACTAGTTGACATTTTACCGATCGCCATATCGGTTCCTACTGTCAAAACCCGCCGACAGGAAAGGGTGCGGGCCATTCCACTAGCAACACTTATATTAGGCGGTTCTTTGCGTACATCCCAAATTACTTGCCCTGGTTTGAGTAGTGCATTTAACTCTGGTATGTTTGCCATTGGTGTATGTAAACCATTTACCAGCGACATTCCAGCTTTTAGAGCGTTTTTGATTTCTAACCAGTAATCATCTGGTACAGCACCACCTCCTGGGGCAATGCCTATTACTAAGACTTCTGGCTTGTACTCTAGGGCTGCGGCTACCGATGCTACTATTGGGACATCACGCTTGATATTGGTTAATTCTGGTAGGGATTTGCCAGCACACTTGCGATCGATTACGGCTACGATTGGGGCTTCACTGTAACGTAAAATTGCTAGCCCTGTTTTGCCGTGATGCCCAGTAATTCCGTCATGCAGCAAGATAGCTACTCGTTGATTAGGTGATAGACGCACTCTGTTGTACCGTTCATAATTTACTAACGTTTGTTAACAAACTGAAATTTTCTTGCTTCATTCTGGAAGTGTCGGTACTATCCAGTCCACAAGCTGACACGGTGTGACTCACCGCGTTTTTGAGATTAATCGCGGCATTCAAATCTCTGTCAAGACTGAACCCGCAATGATCCTGTCTTAAATGCTAGTAACATATATATATTGTACAGCATATTGACAGACGATGAAAGACGAGAGAAAGGTGACAATAAGAATTCCGCAGCAAGAGTTGGATTTATTAGATGCATACTGTGAACAAGTCTCAAGGACTAAATCAGATGTATTGCGTGACTTTATTCGTAGTTTGTCAAAGAAAGTGACTAAAAGTGAGTGATTGTTAGCTTATTGAGTGTTGTTGGCTAACCCCCAAGCCTGGTAAATCGTTTGGCAAAACTCTCCCTTCTTTTAGCAATGCACCCGTAAAGGGATCATCGATTAAATTGAGGTGACTGTCTAAATCTAGATAATCAGCTAGTGGCGCTAGCTGTAATGCTGCTGTATTAGCTAGCGCACTGTCAGAATAGCAACCAAACATTACTTGCAATCGATATGCTCGCGCTGTATGTACCATTCGCATTGCTTCGGTTAGTCCCCCTGATTTCATCAGTTTGATATTAATACCATCCACGTAGTTTGCCAAATGGGGAATATCGGAGCTTGTGAAGCAACTTTCATCGACAAAGATGGGCAGGGGAGAGTGTTGTTTGAGTTTTGCTAAACTTTCTTCCTGCCCCCGTGGCAATGGCTGTTCTACATATTTTATACCTAAATTAGCTAGCCAATTGCACATTGCGATCGCATCCTCCAAACTCCAACCCCCGTTGGCATCAACAAAAAATTCTAGTAATGGTGCTTCTTGTTGCACAGCTAAGAGCATTTTTTTATCTGCATCTATGCCATCTGGACTACCTAGCTTCACCTTGAGAAGGCGGACATCAGTAAATTGTAACCAGTCTCGCGCCCTAGCTCTGGCTCCTTCAGGTGAATTAATCCCAATTGTGACAGAAGTCGGTACTATTTGGTTGCGATCGAGTCCCCAAATTTGCCACAAGGGTAATCCTACGCGCTTACCTAACCAGTCGTGCATTGCTATATCTAACGCCGCTCTTGCAGCAGAAGGAACCTGGTTTTGTGTTAAAACTTGCTCAATTTCCTGTCGTTGTAAGGGGCTGAATGCTTCCAACAGTGGTACAACTTGCTGTAGGGCGTCTTTGATTGCATCAGTTGATTGCCGATGATTACCCACGCCAAATGGTGATGCTTCTCCCCAGCCTTCGATGCGATCGTGTGAAATTCTCACCCATACATTAGTTGTCTGTGCCGTTGTCCCTCGACTAATAGTCAACGGAAACCTTTTGTTTACTGTAAATAAATTTATATTTATTTGCATACTGGTTATACATATTATGTTATGCAAAAGCCAGTGTAAGTTCAAAGTTTAGATTATCAGATGGATCTGTTATACTTTTTTACATTCATTGCTTGATGACTAAAGGTTTTATACATTATTTTTATTTATGAATAACTTAAAAAAATGGAAGATTTTAAAATCAAAAATGGTTTTAGATCATCCTTGGTGTCAGGTGAGGCAAGATGAAATAGAATTACCCAATGGTAAAATTATAGATGATTATTTTGTCAGTATTAAGCCTGACGTTGCGATGATTTTACCTATTACTAATAATAGAGAAATTATTTTTGTCCGGCAATACAGACATGCAGTAGGTGAATTTTTCTTAGAACTGCCAGCAGGGGATTTTGATCCTACAAAAGAGAGTGCAGAATTAGCAGCAATTAGAGAACTCAGAGAAGAAACTGGTTATATTTCCCAAGAATTTATAAAAATCGGAACTCTATACGATAAGCCGAGTAAAGATACCAATCAAATACATTTATTTTTAGCAGAAAATGTGAGCAAAGTTGGAGAGCAACAACTAGATATTACAGAAGAGATTGAAGTTGTATTAATTCCTGTAGAATCAGTTTTAGATAAAATTGCCCAAGGTGAAATTTCTGTGGCGGGAACTATTGCGGCTATTTTCTTAGGTTTAAATTTTATGAATTATTAATAATCGTTTTATCTGTCTTCTGTTTTGTAAAAAAATACTTGAGACGAATTGTATCGGAAAGCTTTGACAGCAGATTTTTTGGGCGTTTTGACATAAAATATTATTAATAAAGTTTCCATATAATGTCCTCGTAAAGATGAGTACAGAATTTTTCTGTATATCACTGTTACTATTTGAAGGACAGAGGGCAAGTGGCTAAATTCAAATTGGCGGTTTGTAACGTGGATGTTCTAATTGAGTCAACAAGAAGCTTTGAAAAGGATCTTGGCAGGCTGAGTGAAGATGAGAAAGCCGCAGCGATTCAAAAAATTAATGATTGCGCCAGCCTCTTCCCAACTCAAAAAGCTGACGTTTATCGTAAGTTGCGTCGTCTTCCCCTACCGTCAGATATTAATGGCTATGAATCTTCGCTTTACACGCTAAGGGTTTCGCAGAAACTAAGGGTAATTTTGACAGTTGACGAAGATCCAATTTTTGGGCAAGTTATTTTTACTCTTTTTCGAGTTGTCAAACACGATGAACTCGATAAAGCGTATAAAGGTGTGGCAGAGTCTTTGTATCAAGGATTACTCAACCACAATCAAGAAACTGCCCGGATCTTGTAAGTTGGTTTATGACACAAACCCTTACTCTCTGTGATGAATACGGCATTATTTATCAAGCCATGAAAATTTTGCCAGATGACGAGCTAAAGATTGCTTTTCTTGAAGCCTTAGCAGAACTTGAAGATAACGAGTGTCACAGAACAAGAAAATTTCCAAAAACGAGGCTGCACAAAATAAAAGGTGTGAAGCAGGCAATTTATCGTGCTGATATCGATAAAGTCTCAGGTTGGCGCATCCATGTTCAATACATTAATGGGCAAATTCATCTCAAGGATATTATCGAAGGGCAAAGACACGATGATGTCATTGAGGTGATTAAATCTAAAAAGGCACGCTACGAGTAATTCTCAGTCATGGAGGTATGGAGGATGTCTTAGAGGTTGTTTGAAAAGTCCTTTTATCGGTAGCAAAACGTTCTAGATCGCCCTAAATCCCCAACCTTGTACAAACCTCTTTTCTTTGCGTCCTTTGCGGTTCGTTATTTGCAGCAGTTATAGTTTGGATCGCCTAGAATGATTACCCCTAGAGTTTTTGCAGATTTTCATAATGCTGATGCTGAAGGGCGTTTGCGTTTGAACTGTATTGGTACAATCGAAGACTTGGCAAATCAAAGTATTAAGCTACAAGATGGGCAGTTACTCACGATATCTAGTGAGGATTTGGAAGTTGATGGAGTGGTGCAGTTCTCCGAAGAGGAGAAGTTGTGGCTTGCTGCCATTGATTGGGATCGAATCAGACAAATTGAGGATTTTGTTGTGCAGGCACAAGTTTGAATATCCACACCACCTAATTTTTTAGTTTTTTATCTTGCCCATTGCTGCAAGATATAAGCATAAAAAGCTTCTTTATCTACCTTATCCATTGCAGAAATTTTTCTTCCACCAGAAATTACTTTAGTACGCCCTTGACTAATACCAGTGGTGATAATTTCTGTTTCCCATTCGCGCAATTGATAAAATTCTGGATGTCCCAAATAAGCTGTTGCTAAGACATCCCAAAAATAATAATCTTGAGGGATAACTAGTGCATAACATTGTCCGGCTAAATCAGAGATGGGATAGTGGCGTTGTCGTCCCATTTTGTATACTAACTCCGATGTAACTGGGACATTGTTAGTTAAATCCAAAGGACACATAATAATTTCAATTTGGGTTTGCCATACCCGCGCTGCTGAAACCGCATCCCAATAAACATTCCATTCTGCGGAACCATCTTGTCCCGCTTCCAAACTTTTTTCTACATTACCACTAACATTTAATGCACCTCCCATCCACACAATTTTGTGAATCTTGGCTTCAATATCCGGTGCTTTGTCTAACGCCACTGCAACCGTTGTCAAAGGCCCAGTTACCATCAACGTTACGGGGTCTGATGCCTCCTGCAACACCTTGATCATGAAATCTTGACCTGTTTCAGCAACCAAAGGCGTAGTGATGGTTTCCCTTTGATTGAGAATGGGGAGATGGTCAACGATAAATGAATCACGGCGATAGAGAGTAGGAAATGGATTGATACCACGCACAGTGCTTTCTGCTACCGGGATATGAGAAAATCCCATCAAATCTATAATTTTACGTGTGGCGCTAACAGCCGGTTGAACGTAACAATCTGCTGGAGTGACAACGACACCAAGGAGTTCAATATGATCCATCGTCAACAGCAGCATAGTTGCTAAATAATCATCTACACCGCCATCGTGATCCATTAATACCAGTTGTTTTGTCATAAAAGGAGAATTAATATGGATGAGTTTATGGAAGCTGCTATTCAAGAAGCTAAACAAGGCAGACAAGAAGGGGGAATTCCCATTGGTTCGGTTCTCGTCAAGGATGGCAACATTATTGGCAGAGGACACAATAAACGTGTGCAAGACGCAGATCCTGTTACTCACGCGGAAATTGATTGTCTCCGTAATGCTGGGAGAGTTGGCAGTTACAGAGGTACTATACTCTATTCAACTTTAATGCCGTGTTACCTGTGCGCTGGGGCAGTGGTACAATTTGGGATTAAAAAAGTCATCGTCGGAGAATCCAGAACTTTTCCTGGTGCTAAAGAATTTATGGTATCTCACGGTGTGGAAGTAATTGATCTAAATCTTGATGATTGCGAACAAATGATGAGTGAGTTTATTGAAACTAACCCCGAACTTTGGAATGAAGATATCGGTAATTAGAGACGCGATTAATCGTACAAGAGAGACGCGATTAATCGTACAAGAGAGACGCGATTAATCGTACAAGAGAGACGCGATTAATCGCGTCTGTACAATGACTTCTCATAGGAGAATTATGGTAAGAGCGATCGCTATCTAAAAAGTCACCAGCCTTTTAACTTAGCAAAAGTGTGCTGTTATTATCAATCAGCGTAGGAGTTCCACTAGTAGCGATACTGGGGTTTTGCTGCGCCAATGCACCATAGGACTGAATGTAACGCCGCACTTCTAGCGGAAAGTGGGGGTAATCTAATACTGCATCTCCATCGGCAATAGTTGCCCAGAACTCGCGCAAACTAGGAGCTAATTCTTTTGCCTGTGATAATGGTAAATTTAATGGAGAGTGAGTTAGTAGCTTGATGAGGAAGGGGAAAGAGCGATCGCCCATCCATTGCCGCGATGATTGTTGCAAGTCGGGGAACTCAGGCACTGACTCTACCCGATGAGATATAATTTGCAACGATTCTTTACCTTGGTCATCCCGATGAAACTCTAGCACCCGATAAGGGTGAGGATAGCTCACTAAAGAGCCAGTGGTAATATCATATACTCCATCTGAATAAGCAATATCCTGAACGTGCAAATGCCCCGTAAATACTAGTTTGACTCCGTAGCGTCTTAGCAACTGCAATAGTTCTGCTGAATTCGCCAACATGTATCGATTTGCCAGTGGATGGTTCGATTGATTGGGCAAATGCTCCACTACATTATGATGCACCATCACCAGAACTAATTCATCAACAGATGCCGCCAGCACCTCTTCTAACCACCGTAGCTGTTTGGCATCCAAACACCCCACCTGTTCACCTTGGTCATTAAAGGAGTTAGAATTTAGTCCAATCAGCTTAACTCCAGGCAATAACTGACGAATGTAGTAAATCTGCTGGGGATCTTCGTAGCCAAACTTAGTGTAATAGTAGGGAAAGTCCGCAAAAGAAATTGATTGCTGATCAGCTAACAGCACAGGAACGTCATGATTGCCAGGAACAACATACACGGGAAAAGGTAGCTGGGCTAAACATTGTTGCAACCAGGCGTGGTTCTCTGGTTCGCCGTGCTGGGTTAAATCTCCTGGCAATAACAAGAAATCTAAATCGAGTTGTGTTAAATGTTCTAGTACACTTTGAAACGCCGAGATACTGACTTCTACTAGGTGGAATCGGTTGGGATGATCCCAGATTGTATGGGGAAGTGCCAGGTGTAAGTCACTGACTACCGCAAAGCGAAAATTGAGAGTCATTGATTTATGAAAATGTTAAAAGCAGAGGTTAAAACAAGCCTTTTCCCAAAAGTATAACGCTTGCTTTGTTTCGCTGCTCAGGAGTGCATTTACTTAATATTTGTATACATTAAGCATAGATTAAACGCTATGCTGACAATTAATTTCAAGGCTGAATATAACCATTAATCTGAAAAATTATCGGAAATTAGCATAAACTAACAATTAATGGATAACAATTCAATAGTGTTATAGCAATCCTAAATGAGCCGTGAAAAATATAGATTAGGAAACGAACCGCCAACGCGTAGCGTCTCATAAGAGTTAGACGCAAAGATAAGAAATAAAAAAAAAGATATATATAATAATTTTCACAAACGATTTAGGACTTCTATAGCGGCACGAAATGCGATCGCTTTGTTTGTTTCTCTGCTACTCCCCTTTTCGGTAAAATAACTTAGCAGATCAGCAAGGAACAGGTTCAGGATCATGGCTCAAGCTAGTATTGGAATTATTGGTGGTAGTGGTCTGTATAAAATGGACGCACTCAAAGATATAGAAGAGGTGCATGTCCAAACCCCTTTTGGTTCACCATCAGATGCTTTGATTCTGGGGACTTTGGATGGTACACGGGTAGCTTTTTTGGCGCGTCATGGTCGTAATCACACGCTGTTACCCTCTGAGTTGCCGTTTCGCGCTAATATCTATGCGATGAAGCAATTGGGTGTAAAGTATTTAATTTCAGCTAGTGCTGTGGGTTCCTTGAAGGAAGAGGCGAAACCACTGGATATGGTGGTACCAGATCAGTTTATTGACAGAACGAAAAATCGGATTTCAACGTTTTTTGGTGAGGGAATTGTTGCTCACATTGCTTTTGGCGATCCGATTTGTAAGAATTTAGCTGGTGTGTTGGCAGATGCGATCGCATCTCTCAATTTACCAGAAGTTACTCTCCATCGCGGCGGTACTTATGTGTGCATGGAAGGCCCAGCTTTTTCCACTAAGGCAGAATCGAATCTTTACCGCAGTTGGGGTGCAACAATTATTGGGATGACGAATTTACCAGAGGCGAAGTTGGCAAGGGAAGCGGAAATTGCATACTCAACTTTAGCGCTGGTGACAGATTATGATTGTTGGCATCCAGATCATGACAGTGTGACGGTGGAATTGGTGATTGGCAATTTGCTGCGGAATGCTGTGAATGCTCAAAAGGTGATTCAAGAAACTGTGCGGCGGTTGAGTGAAAATCCACCAACCAGTGAGGCGCATTCGGCGTTGCAGTATGCGATTTTGACTCAGTTGGATAAAGCACCAGCAGCGACGAAGGAAAAGTTAGGGTTATTGTTGCAGAAGTATTTGTAGATAATTTGAAGAAAATTAAGCAGCCTTACCACCCTTGATTTTCCAGGCATTCTGACTCGTAATTTCTGTACAGACGCGATTAATCGCGTCTCCTGAATTCTTACAAAATAACTAATGGCAAATGACACTGGTTTGTTACCGTTTGCCACCCTCAGTCAAACTGAGGATAAAACGCGAACATTACAACAGGTTGCTGAAGCTATTGAGCAAATAAATGATACCCGAACACAAAGTAATATTGCTGCGTCAACGGCAATCTTATCTGGGTTAGTATTAAACAAGGAACTGATTAAAAGGTTATTACGGAGTGATGCTATGCGCGAGTCTGTAATTTATCAGGATATTCAGCAGGAAAAAGCTTTATCAATTATTATCCGACAACTTCGCCGTAAGGTCGGAACTGTTCCACCTGCACAGCTATTGAAAATTCAAGCTTTAGACTCAACACAATTGGATAATTTAGCTAAATCAAAAATTCATCCCACATCTGACCGAAGGCAGTGTGGGATGAATTTTTGGATGATGACGAATTGACCAACAACTAATTCAATCCGTAGGATTGAATTAGTTGTTGGTCGATGAGGAATCATCAGTCTTGGAGCTTGGCAACCTATCGATCCAATCCTCAATTATTTGTGTCACTGTTTTATCCTTATTTGCTGCATACTGCCTCAGCTTGTTTAATCTACGTGTTGACATTCTGACACTTAATCTAGAATTTTTCATAATGGGTACACAATGTTTACCCTTTTAGGATAAAGTATATCTGGTGCTGAGAATCAAGAAATGAGGATTGCATACCAGTACAAGCTACGTCCAACAAAAGTGCAAGCCGCAGAGATAGATAGATGGTTATCTATGTTGTGCGCTCAGTATAACTATTTGTTGGCAGATAGATTTAATTGGTACGAACAAAACCGTAGTCCTGTCAATGCTTGTCCACTAGTTTGTCATCTCCCAGAATTAAGAGATAATCCAGACTACTACTCTCAAAAGAAAACATTGCCTGAACTGAAGAAAAGTCATCCCCATTACGGTGATATTTATTCACAAGTTTTGCAAGATGTTGTTAAGCGAGTTAAGGTAACTTTTGACAGATTTCTGAAAGGTGATAGCAACGGTCAGAAAAGTGGCAAACCAAGGTTTAAATCTAGAAGTAGATACAAAACCTTCACTTATCCTCAGATGAAAGAAGACTGCTTGCAGGATAACTTGATTAATCTCCCAAAGTTGGGGTTAATAAAAGTTGTTTTGCATCGTCAACTACCTACTGGTTTCAAAATTAAAACTGCTGCTGTCACCAAAAAAGCAGATGGATACTACATCACTTTAAGCCTAGAAGACCCTACAGTTCCTACTGTTAAGCCCGACATTAATCCCGAATCGATTACTGGCATTGACTTGGGATTAAAAGAGTTCTTAACAACTTCTGAAGGTGAAGTTGTTGCTATTCCAAAACATTATAGAAAAGCACAAAAACGCAACATAGTGGTTCAGAAGCGAGTATCTAGACGTAAAAAGGGCAGTAAAGGGAGACAAAAAGCAGTTAAGCAACTAGGTAGGCAACATAAAAAAGTTGCTGACAAACGTCGGGATTTTCACTTCAAAACTGCTAATGATTTACTCAAAAAATATGATGTCATAGTCCATGAGGATTTAAACATCAAAGGACTTTCAAAGTCCAAACTAGCAAAGTCAGTTCATGATGCTGGGTGGTCAAGCTTTTTATCAATTCTTGCAAATAAAGCCGAAAATGCTGGTTTGCTTGTGATAGCTGTTAACCCAAAAAACACATCTCAAGATTGTTCTAATTGTGGGGCTAAAGTTCCTAAAAAGCTGCATGAGAGATGGCATAGTTGTCCTCATTGTTCATGCAACTTGGATAGGGATCATAATGCTGCGATTAATATAAAGAAAAGGGCGGTAGGGCATTCCGTTCTTAAAGCCAAGAGTCTCCTAAGCAATAGCCGGATTGTCTTGGAAGCCTACACTTACTGCGAAGCAGAAGTGTAGGAGATGTCACCAGAGGCTTTACTTGATTTTTCGAGTTTAACTGATTTAGAAGCTTGGTTAGCGCAAAATCAAAGTTAATGTAGCAGAATTGGGGAATTTTCCGAGTCAGAATAGTTTCTAAAATTAAAGCAAAAGCGATCGCTACTACGGGCGTCAATACTACTCGGTTAAGCATTTTGAACTCAGAATTTGGTTTGGGGAAAAGGTTAAAGGGGAAGGGTTAAAACAATTCGCAATTCGCAATTCGCAATTCGCAATTACGTTTTGTCACGGGGATTTAGACCCCGACACAAAACGCGCTGCTTGATAGAAGCTCTTGACTTAAACCCCTACCACTTGTTAAAGGTTTTTTCTTTCCCTTTTCCCCTTCCCCTTTTCCCCTTAACCGAGAAGTATTGCTACGGGCGTAGCTGTGGCACTATTCTCTGAAATCATACAGGCGATCGCTCATTACTAAAATTTGTGTCCCCCCTCTTTGCCACCGGTGCAAAATCGGCATAGTAAATAATCCCCACGCCAAACCTGTAATCAACCCAAAAGGCGTAACCAGATAGTTATTAAAACTCCACAAACCGAAAATCTGTGCTGCCAATTCCAAAGGATAAGCCATCATTAGCACACTAGCTAAAGCCGCACCACCCCAGCCATACTGATTCAACCAGTAAAAACCTTTACCACCAGTTACCCCATACAACAGACGAGTAATCAGCAAACCCGTGACAGTGCCGTAGCAGCGCATACACACAGCCATAATAAACGGTGGTGCTAAATCTAACCCCATATCTGGTTGCGGACAGACATGATTACCCATGAAATAAATGATGTCGGCAATCCCAGGAAGCAAAGACACTCCAGACGCAGCCAAAAAGGGAGCGATAGGCGGGCCAAAAACCATCCCTACCAACAAGAAATCAGCAATCAAACTTACCCAATTAACCTGCAATTCTTCACTGAAAGCTACTCTTGTCATCTCCCTTTCTCTGCGCCCTCTGCGCCTCTGCGGTTCGTTCGTTCTCTTAACCTACCTTATTTACATAAGGACTTGTCAACTTATCCAACTGCTGAATCAACAGACTCAAGAATAATCCCACATCTGTCACCACACCCACCGATTCTACAGAACCGCGATCGCTTAACTTAGTTACCACAGCTGGATTAATATCTACACACACCATTTTCACCCCCGCCGGAGTCATATTTCCCACGCCAATAGAGTGCAGCATCGATGACAGCATCAAAATCATCTCCGCACCTTCTAGGTGTTTAGCATATTCCTCCTGTGCTTGAATCAAATCCATTACGGTATCAGGCAAAGGCCCGTCATCCCGAATCGATCCCGCAAGCACAAAAGGTACATTATTGTGGACACACTCATACATCACGCCACTTTTAATTGCTCCCGCCTCCACAGCTTTATGAATGCTGCCATAACGGCGGATACTATTAATTACCTTCAGGTGATGGCGGTGTCCACCATGCACGGCGACACCCCGCTTCATGTCTACACCCAAGGAAGTGCCCATGATATTTTGCTCGATATCGTGAACTGCGATCGCATTACCACCCAGCAATGCTTGCACATATCCTTCCCGAATCAGTTGCGCCAAGTGTTCGCCGCCACCAGTGTGAATCACCACCGGGCCAGCCGTGACAACTACCTTACCACCCGCATCGCGGATTTTACGTAATTCCCAAGCTACTTGCTCAACAACCAATTCCACGCGCCGTTCGCTAGAAACCCCCGCCGACATAAAGCTAAATTCTTGGGTGCTGCGGAGTTCGCGTGATTCAGTTTTGCGGATGGTGCGGATACCTAGCACATCTACAATTACTCGTTCGCCAACTTTTAAATCGCGTAGTATTTTACACCGAGCGACAAAGCCATTAGCAGTTTGAGTAATTGCGATCGCGCCATCCATGCGTTGATTTTCCACCTTCACCCACTGGCCATTAATTCGCACTTCGGTGGGATAAATTGTACTGACGTAGAAATCATCGGGCGCAACACCATCTTGAATTACCGGCTCAAGTTTAGCGTCTCGCTCATCATGGGGTAAATCTACAGCACCCAAATCAATCAATCGGGAGATGATCTCTTCCATCACCTCATGGGATGGCGCTGATACCCTAACCTCGGCGGCTGAGGTACTTTGGCGCTGTTCTCCCAAGTTAAAATTCAGGACTTTGAAGCTTCCCCCAGCGTCTATAATCAAATCCAAAGCGCGGTTAATTAAGCCTGCGTCGAGCAAGTGTCCCTCCATGCGAATGACACGGCTTTCTACCGAGACATTGGCATGAAGTTCATCTCTAACTGGTTCTGTTACCCGCAAAGTTAAGCATTTAGCTGCACCGCCAGCTTTGAGAAATTCGGTAAGCGGTGTTTCCAGCACTTGGAAACCTACATCTGCTAGGCGGGTTTTCAAAGCATCACTCGCCTTGTTCATGATGACGATGCTATCTACATTCACCGCATTACAAGCGAAGTTGACTGCATCAGCCTCTTCAAGTGCGATTCGCTTTTCGGCTGCGACTCGCATTTCGATTAAGCGGTTGGAGTAAGAATCAAAAGCCCCTGGATAGTATAGCAAATAGCCATTTGCTAGGGGACAAAAACAGGTATCCAAGTGATAAAAACGTTCGTCTATGAGTCGCAGGGATAGCACCTCTATATCCAGCCATTTAGCTAAATAAGGGTGAGAATCTAATTCTGAGCGGAAACCGTATCCCGCCCATAACCAGCGTCCTTCTCGATCCAGGAGTGCATCCCCTGCTCCCTCAAAGGGCAAATCTTTGGGAAGTTCATTGACTGTATAACCATTTGCCTCAAACCATTGTTTGAAGAAAGGCTCCTCTCCCTGACGTTCTTTGTGTAAAAAGCGACTGAGGACGACATTAGTCCCCAGTACTAAGCCAGCGTTGGCGGTAAAAACCAAATCTGGCCAACCTTTTTCAGGTGGTACTAAGTCTACAATGGCGTGTTGTTTAAGGATCTGGTTTAGTCCCTGCCACTGTTCCACGGCGCGATCGCGCGATGACTTGTGAATATTCCCTTCCATCCAAGGATTAATCACATAGTCTACATCGTAGTGGTCAGGAGGGCACATCAAAAAGCGAATACGGGAAGTCATAAAAATCTTACAAGCGTTTTATATGCTACAAGCCTACTTGGGATCAGATTTTCGATTTACTGACATTCGGTAAAATCTGTTACTAGAGCTTCTATCTTTTGATAGTTGACGGCTTTACAAAGGGTTCGTTATTAATTCTATTACTGGAAGATGGTAATAAGTAGAGAAGGTGGCAAAAGTCATTAGTCATTGGTCATTTGTCATTAAGTATTCTCCCCCTGCCCCCTGTCCTCATCATTTTTGGGCGCGATCGCTAGTACAGCGCGGCGTAAATAAACAGACCATTCAAAATCAACGGAACGCTTACTCTGTCTTAATTTTGAATTTTGAATGCGTGAATTTTGAATTCCGCCTTGCGATCGCTAGCTTAGTCTCCTCGATATACCAGACTCAGCATCTTCGGCTTGTTTTCAATTTTACACAAGGGCGTATTTATACTATTTATATATAAACTTTATGAAATCTTTTTGTTTTTAACACAATTATTTTACATTTAGTCCATCTTATAATATATTATGAGATGGCAAATAAAAGTAATCGATTGTAATATAGCAATCCTAAATCATGTGTGAGAAAATACTTAAACTATAAGCGTAGTTTTAAACACTCCTTTATGACTTAATTTGGAGGCTAGAGTTATATATATTGCATAATATTATATAGCTTAAAAGTAAGTTTAATAAATCACGTTGTATATCTCCGTATATTCTCATAAATTATTTAGGATTGCTATATATGGAATAATTTTGCTAAAAGTTGCAAACTTATTAAAACTCATATTAATAAGAGAAATTTAACTCAAAATCTACAATTTATAAATTTTAAATTAACCTGAAACTGAATTTTGCGGTTGACCAAAAATAGTTGTAGGGTCTTGGAATATATTTGAGAGTAGCATTAGAAGCAAAATGTCTTTTAAGAAACTATTCTGATAGTAAAATTATACCAACATTTACTAAGCTCTTGAGGAGATTGAAAAGTACATGAAAAAGCAATTCTCACAGAACTGGTTTATTTCTCAATCTTCACTACGTTTTTTAATCATCATCCTATTAGTAATAGGTGTATTTTTTCGCTTCGTCAATCTTGACAAAAAACTTTATTGGGGCGATGAAGTTTTCTCATCATTACGCATATCTGGCTATACGCAGTCAGAAATGAATGAGCAGTTAAGTAATGGTAGTTTGCTCACTATAGAAGATTTGCATAAATATCAGTATCCAAATCCTGAAAAAAATGCAATTGATACACTTAAAGGGGTTATGTTAGAAGACTCACAGATTCTGCCACTATACCTTGTAATGAACCGGTTTTGGGTAGAGTGGTTTGGCAATTCTGTAGCAGTGACGAGAAGTTTTTCGGCATTTATTAGTCTGCTTACCTTTCCTTGTATTTATTGGCTATGCAAAGAATTGTTTGAGTCTTCACTAGTAGGGTGGATAGCGATGGCGTTGGTAGCCGTTTCACCTATTCATGTCGTGTATGCACAAGAAGCACGAGCATATAGTTTATGGATAGTAACCATCTTAATATCGAGCGTAGCACTGCTGCGAGCTATGCGTCTTAAAACAAAGGTTAGTTGGTGCATTTATGCAGCAACGTTATCATTAGGGTTTTATACTCATCTATTTTTTACATTGGTTGCTTTTGGGCAAGGAATTTATGTAATTGCAATCGAACGCTTTCGATTGAGTAAAACATCGATTTATTACCTGATTTCATCGCTTGCGGGGTTTCTAACTTTCGTACCTTGGATTTGGATTATTATTACCAACCCTCAACCAGAATCAGTAAGTTGGGCAAGTGCTAAACAAACATTTTTTGCGTCAGTTGCAAGGTGGGCTGGGATATTTAGTCGTACCTTTCTTGATTTAGGTATTAGCCCTAGCGATCCAGGAAAACTTAAGATTGCCTTAATTCCTTTCATTTTAATTATTTTAGCTTTAATACTCTACTCAATTTATATTATTTGTCGAAGAACCTCTAAGGAAGTTTGGTTATTTGTCTTAACCTTGATTGGAGCAGTAGGGCTTCCCCTACTGATAGGAGATTTCGTCTTTCAAAAACGATACGCTACTAGTCGATATACACTTTCCTCCGTTTTAGGTATACAGTTAGCTGTTGCTTATTTATTTAGCACTAAACTCACCTCTATTTCTACTAAAGTTTGGCAAAAAAAGCTCTGGTCACTTGTAGCCTTTATGGTAATCATTGGTGGAATCATATCTTGTACGATCAGTTCTCAAGCCCAGATGTGGTGGAACAAAGTACCGGAAAAAAACCAAGAATTGCCACAAATTGCTCAGATTGTTAGTGAAGGTAATAAACCGCTTTTAATTAGTGATGCTAGCATAATTCCACCAATACAAATTCTTGGTCACTTAGTTGATCCAAAAGTCCGATTTCAACTTGTCAAGAAAAATCAATTACCAGAAATTACTAATGGCTTTACTGACATATTCTTATTTCGTCCCTCTGACTTCTTAAAAGCTGGAATTGAGAAAATTTATAACTCAAAGTTACAGCAGATAAACGACTTACTCTGGAAAATAACAAAATCCACCTAAACCGAAGATACAGGCATCTGATTGAGCAAATAGTCATTGGTATTAATGACTAATGACTAAAAACTCCATCCCGCAAGTGGCGTGGAGTTTTTTACTGTTGACCGTTGACGGTTCACGAGTTTTCAGTCAACAGTCAACAGTCAACAGTCAACAAGCCTAATAAGTGGCACAATTAAAGCCAAAATATACTTTAATTAAATACACAATTAAGTATATAGTTATACTGCTGCCTCTTATGTCATCGCCCCTTGAGCGCCCGCTAAAATTTGAACTTAGGCTGCCATCTTCCCATCCGCAGTTATTAGAAGGACTAGATATATGGCTGCGTTTAGGTTTGATATCCGATACCCAAGTTAGGCAGCTATGCCGAGAATTCCTGGTGTGTACGGTGGTATTGCAACCCCAGCCGGAAGCTGAAACAAAGGTAGCTTTTGTACCTTCCGATTCAGTGCAGCAGTTGCCCGTAGCAGCTTTACAATCTAGTAGCCGTAGACAACCGCAGCAAAAACCAGCTAAACCCAACTTTATCAGCACAATGTTGCAGTCTTTAGGGGCAGAACTGAGTGTGCGTTGGCTACTTTTTCTAGGAGTATTCTTAGTAGTGGTGTCCTCTGGGGTACTGGCTGCGAGTCAGTGGGAGAGGTTTCCGGCTTCTGGACAATATGGAGTTTTATTTGCTTATACTTTGACTTTCTGGGGATTAAGCTTTTGGGCAACTAGGCAAAGCAACCTGAGATTGACGGCTCAAACTTTGCTGATTGTCACCCTTTTGTTAGTCCCAGTAAACTTTTGGGCAATGGATAGCTTTCGGTTGTGGCAAAATCCTGTGGATTGGATTGTAGTTGCGATCGCCTGTCCTACCCTTACTGCTATAACTGTTTTACTCTCCAAAAATCGCAGTATTTTTCCCAATTTACTTACCGGGAAATTACCTCTAATAAATATTCTGGCGCTGAGTTATCTGCATTGGGGTTGGCAATTAAAAGGATTTCCCTTGATTGCCGTTTATGTGGCAATGATCGGCACAACTATTATTACTGTTTATCACAATTACCAACAGCCTAATTCTATCAGTGAGGAAAATCGGCATCGATTAAGTATTAGTTTACCTGCCACTGTAATTATTTATGCTCTGATAGTGCTGCTAGTTCGGGCGATTTTTGTTGCCAAGGTAAATGTCACACAGTTGGGGTTAGCTATTGGCATTTGCGGCTGGTTAGTAACTTGGTTAGCACAGAAGGGGGAAACAATTCAAAATTCAAAATTCAAAATTCAAAATTACTCTCCCTCATCTCCCTCATCCCCCTCATCCCTCTTACTCTGGGAAAGACTGGGCGGTACTCTACTCTTCTTGGGTTGGCTGGTTTCGGTAGTAAATTATCCGATGTCAGCGATCGCTGTAAGTGCTTTGAGTTTGTGGTTTGTGGGGAATCGCTTGCGGCAGTACAGTTTAAAGCTAGACTTTGCAGCAGTTTTCGTCATTGGCTTGCAGACAATTTGGTTAGGTTGGCGATTAGTACCTGATAGCTTACAGAAATTAGCGATCGCAATTAGCACCCAACTCACCAATTCTCAAAATGAACCTTGGGCGTTGCTGAGTATAGCTTTATTTCCATACATAATTTTGATGGTGGCGCTCACAGATAGATTGCATCGCACCGAAAAGCGAGAATTGGCTAAATTTGGCGAACTGCTCACCCTGTTATTTGGAGCTTTTTTAACAACTTTAGCGATCGTAAATCCCGCATTGCGATCGCTAAATCTGCTATTTTCTACCATCACTCTGGCATTCGTCACTCAACGCCGTTCCCCCGCATCCCTTCCTCTGATATATCTAACTCACATCATGGGAGTGCTGACGTTTTGTTTTACCATTAATTGGTTATTACCAACCCTGAGTCAACCAGCCTGGGCAAGTATTTTATTAGCTCTGATGGTTGCAGAATGGGTATTTAGCCTTAGTGAAGGTTTATGGCGACGTAGTGCATGGGACATTGGTTTAGGATTAGCCGCCGCTAGTTTTTTTGTATTGTGGATGAATGCAGAATCATCTTGGTATGGCATAGCTAATGGACAAGCTTATTGGGGAGTCTTATGGCTAGTTACGCCTATAACTCTCACGGGTGTTGCCAGTGCCACAATTATAGAGCGTCGCCTTACTAGCCGTTACTTGAGTGTATTGGCTGTGGGAGTTGCCCAGTTACTGACTTTACAGCTACCAGAAACCAGATTAATCGGTTTGGCTGTGGGTACGGGATTGATGTTCGCAAATACGCGCTATTTGCGAAACCAAATATCTGCGGTAATAACAGAAGGATTTCTTCTAAGTTTCATTGTGGCGCTGTTATGGGTAGGCGCACCTGGCTTACCTCGCCTCGCGCTAGGAGGTTGGTTTGTCGTCGGAGCGATCGCAATCCTAATTTTATGGTTAGCGCAGACAGTTTTGAACCGACGCGGTAACGAATTAGCAATTATATATGCAGCCGCCAGTGATAAATGGGCGATCGCCTTGTGTGGTTTTGAGTTGTTTGGTTTGACACTACACTCAATCCTAATTTACTCAGGGTTTATTACTTCTGGATTTTTGTACTTAGCTGCCACTGCAATCACCTTGACAGCTATTGTTTATCGCAGTTGGCGGCAACCGACAAATTGGGCATTTTATGGCATCGGTTGGTCTTTAGAATTGTTGACTGCCCAGGTGTTGGGATTTGGGGAACATTCAACTGTTAAGATAGCGATGCCTACGGCGGCAAGCTACGCAAATATCGCTTTAGGTTTAATCGCTCAACTTGTCGGCGAGTGGTGGCGACGACGACATCAATTAGAAAGGCTTCCTAGCAGTTTTCACATTTTGCCATTAATTTATGGTGCATTCAGTGTATTGCTGCGGGTGAACACCTTCACCGAGTGGACAGGTTTGTATTCCTTGGGTGTAGCTTTAATTATCATTGGCGTGGGGCGACGGCGCGAAGACTTTAAACCCCTGCTGTACTTAGGAATCATTGGCGTATCCATTTCTGCTTATGAACTTTTGTTCTATCAAATGTTACAAGCTTCAGGAGGAGGATTAGGTGATGGATTGATTGCCATGTCTGCCCTTGGCGCAAGTATCATGTATGCTTACCGCATCCTGTCGCCTTGGCTAGTTGGCTACTTACGCCTAACTCCCCAAGAACTGAAAGGAATTGCTCATATTCATTGGGCTTGGAGTAGTTGTTTATTAATGGCTGCCATTCCTCTTCCCATTGGAGTTAACCGTTTAGTGGGATTGGGAACTGGAGTATTTTTGATTCGCTATGCCATCTTTCAGGGACGAAATTCGCAGACTTCCCCCAGCATTTTCGGAGGAATCACAATAGCCGAGATGTGGGTTTACCTTGGCTTATTAGAAGTAGCTGGGATGAGGGTTTATTGGCGCGAGACAGCAGTGGGAAAATTTTGGGCTGGGCCATTAGTTCCTTGGAATGGTGCGATCGCCTGTGTGGTAGCCTATTTTCTGTACATTCTACCTTGGGAAAATTGGGGTTGGTCTAAAAAACCTTGGCAACAAGCTGCATACATCATACCACTGATAATTTTATGGGAAACTAGACTGCAAACTTACCCGATTACCTTAGTACTCGCAGCTGGATTCTACATCTTCCTTGCAAAGGTGGGTGAAAACATCCGTTTTACTTATGTTAGCGTGGCGTTGATTGATTGGGCGCTTTACCGTTGGTTTGATTCCTTACGCCTAACTGATGCTTTGTGGTATGTAACACCAATTGGGTTATCACTGCTTTATATTGCTCAAGTAGATACCCAACTGAAGCTACCAGAGTATAAAACCGCTCGTCACATTCTGAGAGTATTAGGTAGTGGTTTAATTTGTGGGTGGGCAATTTTATTTGAGCAAAACACACCCTGGATACCGGGAATTTTCAGCCTCATCGCCATTTTTGCCGGATTAGCTTTGCGAGTGAGGGCTTTTCTCTACATTGGTACAGCGACTTTTTTAATCACTACAATCTATCAATCAGTCATTTTTAGCTTGCAGTACTCCTTTTTAAAATGGGTTGTAGGCTTGCTAGTTGGCATCTTACTAATTTACATCGCCGCTAACTTTGAAACCCGTCGCGCTCAAATAACTTCCTTAATTCGTAGCGCCATTGATGAATTTCAATCATGGGAATAGTAAGCTAAAGATTAAACTAATTAAACAGGCGATCGCAAGTCAAATTACCTGACTTTTCACGTTATGTGGAAAAGCCACGAAATACCTAACCCCCTAACCCCCAACTCGTAGCGGGAAGGGGGAAATTTCAAAGTCTCTCTCCTCTTAGGAGAGAGATTTAGAGAGAGGTTTTCCAGATCCCATGAAAAACCGTAGCCGTTTGAAACAGCATTACCTAATTGGGTTAAAAGACTTAAAATATCGAAAAACTTCATGGACTGTCAAATTACCACATGAACAATCTTTTCAATAGTATTAATCGTCCGACCCAAAATGTCTAAGAAATCTACAGTATCATTTATTTCCTGGATTTCTTGATTTATCGCTTTAATGCCATCTTCAAAACCTTTCTCATTTTGCTCCAGTTGGTTGACTAGATCGGCGGCAATCTTGTTCCTGTCTGTGTCGACACACTTCTTCAATCTGAGACGATATTCTTTAAGTTTTTCTTGATGTTCTGGAACGGTAAATTTACTGTCAATACCAGGTTTATTTAACTCAGTATTTATCTTACTGATTGTTTTGAAAAATTCATCCAATGCTTTCTTGTTATCGATATTAGGTGCTATCTCTGACATAAAATTAATTCTCCTTTGGTTTATTAGTTATTTTTGATTCCTTCGGCTACATTAACTAGGGAATTGATATCAGATAAAAGTTCATTAGCGCGTGCAATAGTAAATTTATCTTCTAGGAGCAGCTTAAAAGCTTCTTTGAAGTCTTTGGCTGATTCACTAGCATCATTCAAAGCTTCTATCGAAAGTGTCATCGTCAATATATTCCGCCGTCTTTCTATCCATGCGTCAGGATCGCTAATTAGATCGGCAGCCGTATAAGGTCTGAGGAGTAAACGATATTCCTGATGATTTTGAATATTTTTTAAATCTTCTGTTAGTTGAATAGTAAGAAGTTTAAGCACTGATTCCTGAAGTTCAAGTTCTTTATAAATTGTTTCTTTCCTCTGCTCTAATTCTTTTCTCAACGCACCTTTAATTTTATTACTCAATATTATTTTAGGAATTTCAGATAAAGCAGAACCAGCTCTGTCAGAGAAAACAGAATTACCTTTAATATCAGTGCTGACATTATTTAATTGAGTGAATATATCCTCAGTAACTTCTTGTGCTTGTATTGGAGCATCCGAAGTTGCTAGATTTTCTAAAGCAATAAAGTAGCGTTGGAGTAAAGCGGTATGTTGGCGCATTCGTCCAATTAACATAAGCCAGTCCTTATCTTGTTTAGTAAAACTCCTATAGTATTCTTGACGCTTTTTGACATCTTCTAAACGGTTACGCAGCAAACTTTCCGAATTTGCATCAACAGCATAATTTCCTGATGTAACTAATAAAGTATCTAGTGCAGCTGCATATTCTTGTCCAGCCCTGGCAAATTTTTCATATTCTCTTAGAGAAGCACCACAGGCAACTAATGAAGCTCCAATCAAAGAGATGATTGATGCCTTAATAACAAATTTAGATTTGATAGTAATCTCCTTTCTAAGCATAAAACGTACAATTAAGATGTTTGAAAAGTAGGAATTTAAGTAAAAAAATCTCAGGGCATAAGCTTGATACAAGTAAATCTGTGATGATTCAGAATGGAATCAACAAACCCGGAAAAGGATTCATATTGGCTTCCCCTCGCGCTATTAGTAAAATCGCTGTTATTTCTTTCTCCACTCCCAAATTAGTCAATTTCGGAATTTTGCGATCGCATTAGAAATTTTTTTCTAAACTCGATATCTTTCACTAGCAGCATCAAGTAATTTATCAACTGCATTGGCATATTCATTTCCTGCTTTGGGAAATTTTTTGTATTCATAAGTTGAGCGACACCCTGTTGTTAGCGTTGCAATTACTGTAAATACAACGACGGTTTTACAAAAAGTCTTTTTCATCAACTAATGATTGTTTGCGTTCTTATTAACTTTGGAGGTTAACGTTAATACCATAAACTTACCTGACTTTTTACGTTATGTGGAAAAGCCACAAAATACCCTAACCCTCTAACCCCCTTCCCGATGCAGTAAGGGGGAAATTTCAAAATCTCTCTCCTTTTAGAAGAGAAAAATAGAAGTGAGGTTTTCCAGATCCCGTGAAAAGTCAGATAAGCTTACCGGAAGCAAAACACTGCTAATTGTGAATAGGAAAAAGCAAATTTGTTTGACCTATACACAATATAAAGTTGGTTACGTTAGTTGAATTCCTATCTGATTAGCACGGAGATGAATAATTTGCGCCAGTCTAGTTTGTGTTATTATTGCAGTTTGATCGCCTTGCCATTTTTGGTAATTAGCACGAACTGAGTCTAATTCTTTCTCTAAATCTTCTTTACTAGTCATTGCCATAAGTTTGCTTTCAATTGGGTTAGTACTGTTAGGACTGGGATTGGGTTTGCTATTTTCATTCGGAATTATAAAATTCATAGAGCCTCCAGAAGGATAATATTAGGATTGATTAACACAACTATTGAATGCATCTTTACTTAGCGTTGCGCTATTAGTAAAATCGCTGTTATTTCTTTCTACACTCCCCAATTAGTCAATTTCGGAATTTTGCGATCGCATTAGATATTTTTTTCTAAACTCGATATCTTTCACTAGCAGCATCAAGTAATTTATCAACTGCATTGGCATATTCATTTCCTGCTTTGGCAAATTTTTTGTATTCATCAGTTGAGCGACACCCTGTTGTTAGCGTTGCAATTACTGCAAACACAACGACGGTTTTACCAAAATTCTTCTTCATAAACTAATGATTGTTTGCGTTCTTCTGTACTGTTCTGTGCATTTCTAAAAGCCTCCCACAGGGTATTTCCATAAATCTTTCATCACCTCATTGGTACGCGGTCAGTAATATTACTGTTGGCGATAAGTTATAGATTAAATGAGAAATTAATTTTACACATCGGACTTTTCTGCTTATGTGCGTGCAGTTTTCATCTCTGGAAAATGCACTCAGGTGATCGCCTAAGTGCAGAAAACTGTATAATTTAGGAGTTACGCATTGACAGAATAACAAAATAGTGAATTGATAAATAAGCTAATCGTCATTCATTTTTCCAGACTGATTCGCTTGTAGTAAGGGCTACCCTGCGGGAACGCTTTGCGAACAGCCCTGGTGTTATGCAACTTAAATGCTCATTAGCTTATAGGTTTGAGTCGATACGGTTTGCATAACCGAAGTGAAGATGAGGGGGATGAGGAAAATTAGGAGGATAGGGAATAAACATAGGAGTCAAAAAGAATTGTTTTGACGTAGCATTCCTACGTCAAAACAAGGGTTCTAGATAACGCATATTTAATTTCTGGAAATGTCTAATACAAAGACTTAATCCACTCCCATTCCTGTGTCAAACCCTCTCTCAAGGAAACTTGCGGCTGATATCCAAGAATTTTCTGCGCTTTAGATACATCAGCAGCCGTGTGACGGGCGTCTCCCATCGCTTTTTCTATATGGTTTCTTTTGATAGGTTTCCCAACAATTTCTTCAATCGTATTTAAGACTTCTGCTAAAACTACCCTGCTACCGCCACCGATATTAAAGATTTCTCCCACTGCAACGGGTGCGATCGCTGCGGCTAAATTAGCGGCGATAATATCACTAACAAAGGTAAATTCTCGCGTTTGCTGTCCATCGCCGTAAATCGGAATCGCCTCATCCTGCAAAATCGATTTAAAGAACTTATGAAATGCCATATCTGGGCGCTGTTTGGGGCCATAGACTGTAAAATAACGCAATGTCACACAGGGCACACCAAAGTTTTTGTGATATAGTTCACATAAAAACTCCGATGCTAACTTCGTAATGCCGTAAGGAGAAACCGGTTGAGGGCAAATTCTCTCATGGGTAGGTAATGTTTCTGCATCACCATATATACTAGATGAAGAGGCAAAGACTAACCTTTTCAGGTGTTTAGCATCCTTAGCTGCTTCTAGCAAAACTTGTGTAGCATTAATATTGCGTTCTGTATAACCTCGAAAAGCTTTACCCCAACTTGCTCTAACACCTGCTTGCGCCGCTTGATGGTAAACTATATCAACATCTTTTAGGAGTTTGTGCCAATCTAAAAACTGCATATCTCCTTCAATTAATGTAAAGCCAGGTGACTGATGTAAGTGTGCAATATTCTTACGCTTTAACATCGGATCGTAGTAATCATTGAATTCATCAATCCCGATCACTTCTTCTCCTTGTTGCAGCAATGTTTCTGCAAGATGAGAACCAATAAACCCAGCAGATCCAGTAACAATAATTTTAGCCATGTTGCCTATTTTTTGATATTTTCATTAATCTCCATATTCACAGGTTAATACTTGTAACCAATAATCGTCATTACCTGAAGATGATTTTTTTTACTCAATTATTGAAATACTTAAAAAACTCATCATAAATACTTAAATATTATCCTTTGATTGGAAAAATATAAGTATATTTATTTACTGATTGCAATTAATAAAATTTCTAATTATGCTAATTCACTAAGTTGGATTTTAAAAATAAATACAGTAAAAATTCAATAGCTATATTTCTTCGGCGTTGCAGAGAAAGCAGAATGATTTGGCAACTTCTAAAATTCCCCCCTACCTCCCCTGCTCCTCAGCCTTTTTAATTACAGCAGATTGCAAGTTGGTGAGGTACAGATAATTGTAAGGGCATGGCAGTGCCATGCCCCTACCTCCGTACCTCATTTACCTGAAATATGCTGTATCTGACAATTCAGGTTATGTGGAAAAGCTAACGATTAACCTAACCCCCTTCCCAAAGCGGGCAGGGGGAAAATTCAAAGTCTCTCTCCTTTTAGGAGAGAGATTTAGAGAGAGGTTTTTCAGATACCGCTCAATTGTCAGTTTTAATCATGAGAGGGCTTGCATAAGTGTAAGAATTGATGAAAAAATTGATCCGCGAGAGCGCTAAGGCATTCTCGTTTCGCAAGGGACACACGAGGAAATTAGTGAAAGTTTTAGTTGTAGGTAATGGGGGGCGCGAACACGCTCTGGCATGGAAACTGTTGCAATCTAAGCAAATTGAGCAAGTTATCTGTGTACCAGGCAATGGGGGCACAGCAAGTATGGAACGTTGCCAGAACTTGCCCCTAGCAGTAGATGATTTTGAGGGTATAAGCCGATATGCTCTCTCAAATGGGATAACTCTGGTGATAGTTGGGCCAGAAGTCCCCCTGTCTAAGGGAATCACAGATTACCTCCAAGACAAAGGATTGATGGTATTTGGCCCAGTCAGAGCAGGAGCGCAAATTGAGGCGAGTAAAGCTTGGGCAAAAGCCCTGATGCAAGAAGCGGGAATTCCAACGGCACGGGCTGCGGTATTTACACAGGCGGTAGCAGCCAAATCTTACATTAAATCTCAGGGAGCGCCAATTGTCGTCAAAGCTGATGGCTTGGCGGCTGGTAAGGGCGTAATAGTAGCTGAAACAGTTGCACAGGCTGAAAGTGCCGTTGATGCAATTTTTCAGGGACAATTTGGCAGTGCTGGTGAATTTGTCGTCATTGAAGAATGTTTGATTGGGCAAGAGGTATCAGTTTTAGCGTTAACGGATGGGTTAACAATTAGACCCTTGCTGCCAGCTCAAGACCATAAGCGGATTGGTGACGGCGATACGGGAGAAAATACTGGTGGCATGGGAGCATACAGCCCAGCACCCATTGCTACGCCAGAGTTGATGGCACGCATTCAAACAGAAGTCTTAGAAAGAGCGATCGCCACCTTACGAGCTAAAGGCATTGATTACCGAGGTGTACTGTATGCTGGATTAATGATTGCACCCGATGGCGACTTGAAGGTTTTAGAATTCAACTGTCGCTTTGGTGATCCTGAAACCCAGGTGATTTTGCCACTGTTAGAAACACCCTTAGAAGAGTTGCTTCTAGCCTGTGTACAACAGCGATTGAGTGAATTGCCGCCCATTGCTTGGAAAGCAGGAGCATCAGCCACTGTCGTTGCAGCTTCAGGTGGTTATCCAGGAGAATATGAGAAAGGTCAGGTCATTACCGGCATTGATGAGGCAGAGGCAACCGGAGCAACTGTATTTCATGCAGGTACGAAATTGAACCAGCAACAAGAAGTAGTAACAGATGGGGGTCGGGTATTAAATGTGACTGGAATTGGAGAAAATTTTCAGCAAGCGATCGCCCAAGCCTACACTAGTATCAAACATATTCAGTTTGAAGGGATCTATTACCGTAGAGATATTGGGCATAGAGTGGCGAGTGGGAAGCAGGGGGAGAATCCATAAGCGATCGCCTGATGTTTGTAGTTGATCTGCGGGTGATTCTTGCGTTGCAAATGCAGCCTAATGTCAGCTTAAAGCTGGCGCTAATTTCCATGACGCAACGAGGCTGACTTATACTTAAGCTATGCCCAAGTTAGACATTATCCATAACGCGGTAAAAAATGCACTGATAAAGGACGGTTGGGTGATTACAGACGATCCCTACATAATTCAGTATCGAAGAACAACATTATATGCTGATCTCGGTGCTGAACGTCCCATCGGGGCTGAACGAGATGGGCAAAAACTTGTTATTGAAGTGAAAAGCTTTGTTGGTGCATCAAAGATACAAGATTTGAAAGAAGCTCTCGGACAGTATGACATCTACCGTTATCTTTTAGAGGAAACAGCACCAGACCGTAAACTTTACCTTGCTGTTGGTGCGATCATTTATAAAAGTTTTTTCAACCAGGATGTGATTCAACTCATCCTCCACAAACATCAACTTCCACTTATTGTTGTCGATACAGAAACAGAGCAAATCACACAATGGATAAATTAACTGAGTATCCCAAGATAATTAAGCGTATCCTGACAGAGTATGTAGAACTATGTAACCGTCGTCATAACCGAGACATGGAAACATTCTTGATTATTGATGAGCCAAAGGGTCACTATATCTGGATGAACCTTGGTTGGCAAAATGGCGAACGCATTACTGGTATGACTGTCTACGTTCGGATTCGAGATTGCAAATTTTGGATTGAGGAAGATTGGACTGAAGATGGAATCGCAACTGACCTAGTTCGTGCAGGTGTTGCCAAAGAAGATATAGTTTTGGCATTCCATGAGCCTAAGATGCGGCAGTACACAGATTTTGCAGTAGCATTGTAGCGATCGCGCCCTCTTACAATGGGGTATTTAAGACAATAGAAGTATTTTGCTACTGATGCCCAATGCCCAATGCTCAATGCCCTAACATATTTGTCAAATTACTGTTAATTTTTTAGTTGTTGGGCTTTATAACAAAGACTAATAACAACTTTATTTAAGATGCTAAGTCTGTTAAAAACAATTCGACATGCGATCGCTAGTTGGTGGTCGGAGTTCACACTCCAGACCAAATTATTGGCTGTGGCTACAATGGTAGTCTCATTGGTGATGAGTGGTCTGACCTTCTGGGCTGTGAATACAATTCAGCAGGATGCGCGGATGAATGACACCCGCTTTGGCCGCGACTTGGGGCTGCTACTTGCTGCCAACGTTGCTCCCCTAGTTGCTGACAATAATCTGAGTGAGGTTGCCCAATTTTCTCAACGCTTCTACAGCAGCACCTCTAGTGTGCGTTATATGCTCTACGCTGATGAAACCGGGGAAATATTTTTTGGCATTCCTTTTTGGGAAGCTGAGGTAGAAAACTCCCTTACCATTAAACGGCGAATCCAACTACCAGAAGATTACCCTGGTGATGGGGAAAAGCCGATGGTGCGGCAACATACAACCCCAGATGGGATAGTCACCGATGTATTTATTCCCCTGATCGTCAATAAAAAATACTTAGGTGTATTAGCGATCGGTATCAACCCCAATCAGACTGCTGTCATTTCTACCAATTTTACCCGCGATGTCACCATTGCCGTTTTTATCACCATTTGGGTAATGGTGATTTTGGCAGGAGTGATTAACGCTTTGACTATCACCAAGCCCATTAAAGAACTGTTGGTGGGGGTGAAGCAAATTGCTACCGGGAATTTTAAGCAGCGCATTGATTTACCTTTAGGGGGAGAGCTAGGGGAATTAATTTTAAGCTTTAATGAAATGGGAGAGCGATTAGAGCGCTATGAAGAACAGAATATTGAGGAACTGACCGCAGAAAAAGCCAAACTAGAAACCCTAGTTTCCACAATCGCAGATGGTGCTGTGTTGATTGATAACAACATGCAGGTGATTTTAGTCAACCCCACAGCGCGGCGAATATTTGGCTGGGAAAACGCTGATGTGGTAGGCTGCAATGTGTTACATCACTTGCCAGCATCAGTACAAATGGAAATCACTAGCCCTTTGTACGAAATGGCAGCAGGCGAATGTGAAAGCGCCGAATTCCGAATTTTTATTAACCAACCCACCCCGCGAACGATCCGCATTCTCTTGACTACAGTACTCAATGTGCAAAGGGAAAGTATCAAAGGCATTGCGATTACCGTCCAAGATATAACGCGTGAGGTGGAATTAAACGATGCAAAAAGCCAATTTATCAGCAACGTTTCTCACGAACTGCGAACGCCTCTATTCAACATCAAAACCTATATTGAAACCCTGCACGACTACGGCGAAGACTTAGCTTTAAAAGAACGCCAAGAGTTTCTGCAAACAGTCAACCATGAAACCGATCGCCTAACCCGCCTAGTTAACGATGTTTTGGATTTGTCAAAACTCGAATCTGGTCGCAACTACAGTTTCGATGGTGTAGATTTAGCCCAAGCGATCGAGCAAACACTGCGTACTTACCAACTCAATGCTAAAGATAAAGGTGTTGAACTCCTTCAAGAAGTTGCTCCTAATTTGCCGCTAGTAATGGGTAATTATGATCTGTTAGTACAAGTGTTTGGTAATCTAATTGGTAATGCCCTCAAATTCACCAAAGCAGGTGGTAAAGTGGCAATCCGCGCTTACCGACTAGATTTTAAACCCAGTCACACCCAATCTGCTCCAGTACGGATTGAAATTTCCGATACTGGAATTGGCATCGCCACAGAAGATCAACACTCAATTTTTGAACGCTTCTTCCGCGTAGAAAACCGAGTTCACACCCTAGAAGGCACGGGTTTAGGTTTATCGATTGTCAGAAATATTATTGACAGACATCGTAGTAAAGTCCATCTAGTGAGTGAAGTCGGCATTGGCACCACTTTTTGGTTCGACTTAGCCGCCTTTGAAGAAAAAGCGCTACCGATACAAGTTGAACCTATTGCGGAAGCATCCAAAATCACCACAACTTGAAGGTTAGCGATCGCGCATATCTCGTTCCTCGTTCCCATGCTCTGCATGGGAATGCTGATTAGAGGCTCTGCCTCCAGTTAAATATTGAGTCTCTGGCTCAATGAATGCATTCCCATACGGAGCATGGGAACAAAAAAAACCTCATCAAGCTAGGTTTTTAGGACTTGTGTGTACACCGTGGTTATAAAGGAGAGGGAGGCTAGAGACAAGATGAAGTTTTGCATTTTATTTAATCACGTTCCTAAGTTACCAGACTGAAGAACAAACAGGCCAATAATAAACCCAAAAGTAACAGCAAAGCCTGATTTTGTTTTACCCAAATTTTCACAGTTACCGCAAAACTGTTAGTGTAACGCTGCTGTTGCAACTCTAACTTTGTCTCTTCAATATTTTGGTAGAGGGTACACTCTTTAGCGTATGGACGCTGAGGAAAATTGCAAGTATCATCAGCGTGATAAGTGCAAGTGTCGCATAGATACCCACCCCCAGTAGCGCGGTGCAATGGAATACCGGGATGACCGTAAGCTTTGAGTGTCGTCCGGCAATAGGGACAACTAATAGCTTGACTATCAACGAGTTGATGGCAGTGGGGACAAGATACAGTAGCCAAAACCTTTAGCGCAAATAGGTTGAGTAAACTCTTTGATTCTAGCCATTTACAGGAGTAATGGGGAAATACATGCGTAGCCTGTTAATTTTGAATATGGCTAGCTTTTCAAATTGGTTATTTTATCAGTAAAAGTACTACTTTAATGATGAATTTTTAGATTTGTCTAAGTGATTTCTATCACTCCAAATAATTAAGGCTATGCCATAATCTAGCAAATATGAGGTTTTGTCCCAAGTCCAATAATTATTTAGAGGTAGAAAAATATTGCCTTTTAATCCTGAGCTATGCCGTAACGAAAGCGAAGTTGAAAGCAAACTCATAGTGCAATATTTGCTACCGCAGCTAGGTTATACTCCTGACACCTGGCATCAAGAGGTTGCCGTTGGTAGCATCCGCTTAGATTTTTTAGCATTTGCTGCACAAGTGATTCCCTTTGTCTTAGATGCCAATTCGCCCTTAAGTGTCGTCATGGAGGCAAAGCATCCCAAAAAAAACTTAAATCATCATGTCCCTCGACTCAGGCATTATTTAACCAGCTTAAATGTCAGGTATGGATTGTTGACTAATGGCAAAGAGATTAGAATTTATCAAAAATTACAGACTGATATTCAATTAGTATTTCAATGTTCTGGCAAAGAAGTTGAGACTAAATTAGAGAATATTAAAGGTTTAATTGGTAGAAACAGTTTGCAGGAAAAATCTATCCAATTTAATTTGGATAATAAAGATATTCAAAGTAATAAAATACCAATTCAAGTTATTTCTGATTTTAGTATTGAAACCAAGAGGCAACATTCAATGAAAACAATTGCAATTTACCATCATAAAGGTGGCGTAGGTAAAACCACAGTTGCTATTAATTTGGCAGCAGCCTTGAGTAAGAAAGGAAAAAGAATTCTTCTAATTGATATAGATGCTCAAGCTAATACAACTTTTGCTACTGGTTTAATTAAATTTCAATTTGAAGAAGATGATGATTTGAAAGACCGCAATGTTTATCATATATTAGAACAAGGTAAAACTAATTTTATACCAGAGATTGTTCGGAAATCTCATTTTTTTAATAACCCAGAAATTGATGTAATTCCATCACATATAAGCTTAATTGAAAATCAATCTAACCTTGTCGGTTTCGCTGCTAGTCGGTTTCGGCTATCTAGAAAATTAGAAAAAGTCAGAAATGATTATGATATTGTAATTATCGATACGCCACCATCCTTGGATCTCTATGCTGAAGCGGCGCTGACTGCTGCTGATTATTTAATAATTCCTTCAGACTTAAAACCATTTTCTAATCAAGGTTTGATAAGTGTCAAAAATTTTATTCAACAAAAAATATCTGAAAATAGGGAAGGTGAAGGTCAAGCACCTATCAAAATTATGGGCGTGCTTCCCTCTAAGATATCAACTAATGCTCAATATCTTAAGTATAATTTAAATAAGCATAAAGGTGTGATTACTGACCGTTATGAATTACCTCTTATGGATAGTACTATTTCTGAAAGGACAGCTTTTTCAGCTTGTATTAACAGAACTATACCATTAGGAAATCTGGAGATTCCCGATCCTAAATCTATTTTAGATTTTGCTGATAACGAACCTTCGGCAAATATAGCTGCTGCTGAATTTGAGTTTTTAGCTGTAGAAGTTCTAAGAAAAATGGAGATACAATAATGACGAAGTTTTTGATGGTAGATGTTGAAAGTGTTAATTCCAATGTTCCGCGTTCGCAATTCTCAGAATCTGATTTAAATATGATTGCAGATATGATCTTAAATTCTGGTGGAATTGTAAAACCTTTAGTACTTAAAAAGACTGGCTTTGAAAAATATGAAGTAGTGAATGGTCATTTTGAATACTATGCTGCCGTAAGAGCTAGTGAAAAAAACTCTATTGCTGGTGAAATGGTTAATGCATTGATTATTTCGCCAGAGAAAGAGGAAGCAATATTAAAGCAAGCTGCTGCCCTTAGAGGGGTCGAGTTTTCTAATCAACCAGTAAATCCCATAACTCAAACAACAAATTTAGAATCATCGCGTATAGCAAATCTGGAATTGCGCCTTGAGAAACAACTCAATGATTTTAGGTCAGAATTAGCACAAGAAAGAGAAAGGGTAGAAAATAAGCTAAATAAAATTCAAAGTCAGATACCCAAGCAAATTAGACCTTTAGATGTATTTAATACTCTAAGTTTATCAGAACTGACTTTGAGATTGGTAAATGCTGGTTTTAGCAATCAAACAGCCACTAAGGTTACTGAAAGTGTGGAAAAAGAACGTAATAAAAAACCGTTTGCATCTTTGAATGATGTAGTTGCACGGGTAAAAATTACAAGTGGGAAAAGACAAATTAAAGGTATAACTAGCGATAAAATGATTGCTATTATTGATAGCTGGTCACGTACCTTGTTTATTTAAAATTTAGTCACATCTTAATTGCAAGAATAATTCGGGGCTAATATGGATAGTCTGGAATCTAAAATTGTTGAAATATTAAAACGTGGTACTCCCCTAAGAGCAGTAAAAATTGCTGATATGCTGGGAGTTGAAAGACGGGAAGTCAATCATTACTTATATTCTTCATTGAAGAATATGGTTGTCCAAGATAGTGAGTACAAATGGTCATTGAAGACAAATGAAATAGGTAATAATCAGCGTATCCCAACTCAACCACGAACACCTCAAAACCAATCAGCTAAACCTGTAACGCAAAATAACGTATACAGTTTCACCAAAAAAGAAATTCGACAAGATACTCCGATTAAACCACCAATTCTGCCAAATCAATCCTCACAACCCGTCAAACATGAGAAACTGGAGAAATTTCCTCAACAAAATTTTCAACCAAACTCTCAAACTCCATCTTCACAACCTGTAAAGCAAACTAATCCGTATGAAGTTGTCAAGAGAGAACTTGCTCAAGTATCTTCTGAGGAAAAAGTAAAAATTCTAGAAAATGCTTTTAGACAAGATAGATATGCAAAACTGGAAGATGAGCAGATAAATGCGCTCCAATCAATTTTAGAAGAAGCTAGGCGGGAAGTGAATATAGCCAATAGGGCTTATACACAAGGAAAACTGAGCTTTTGGAAGACTAACTCTTTAGCGATCGCACTTGTATCTATAGCATTAACTCTTGCTACATTCTTCGTGATTAGTCAACTGAGATCCAACTCAACTTACCAACCTACCCCAACTATTCCACAAAATAGGTAGATTTTCCAATTTCTTTGCGGTTTCGCGTTAGCTTTTCCATATATACCGGTTCTTGTTTACGTGAGGTACACCCGTAGGGGCACGGCAGTGCCGTGCCCTTACACCTCGCGATATAATGTTGTACCGCATCTGAATGGGAACCGCTATAAGGCAATATGGTTCAGTTAACCCTAAAACTCTTTATCAAAGTCATTTTTTTTAACAACGAACCACAGAGGCACAGAGAGAAGAAAAAAATGCTTAACTGAACTGTATTTCGCTATAAGGGACTTCCAAAAAATAAAATCAGCATTGATTTTTATTGAGTAATCTATTCTTTGAAGTCTCTAAGGTAAAACTCAGTTGTAGAATATGTCAATTCCTAACCCCGCACCTGTCGCAGTGCATTAAACGCCTTACCTCGCAACCCAACTGGTAACAACGATAAGCCTAAACCAGTCCAAGCTTTAGAAGTTGAAAAAGACTGTCCTGCTAAAACTAGCTCTCTCCCTTTTTGCGTTTCACCCTTTTCAATTAAACGCAAACCTAATAATAATTGCGTTTCAGTTAGACGATTTTTCCTGATTGTCTCAATTTTTTCTGACTCAAACTTATAACTTTCTAAATATCGTATTTTATCATATAAATAAGGAATAGCCCGATTGATACCTTGCTGCTCTGCATGAGAGCGATATTCCATCAATAATTCTGGTAAGTAATAACCCTTTTTTCCAGCTAAAGCCAGACGCACAAATAAATCATTATCCTCACAATTTTGCAGATTTGGCTGCATATATCCTAATTCTTGCAATGTTTTACGGCGAAATAATGTCGCCCCAACTTGAAAACTTTGCTGAATAAATACAACTTCCAACAAATTATCTACAACACCTGCTGGTAAATTCTTTCTACCCCAGCGATGAGAATTTTCTTGAGTTTTTACCTCATCCCGCACATTATCAATATCAATTATCCAATGGTCTGTACCAACAAAATCAATGCTAGAGTCTTGAGCAAGAATAGCTGCGGTACTTGCGAGAAAATCGGGTGTTAACCGATCATCATCATCAAACTTAATAAAATATTCACCACTGGCTGCATCAAAGCCCGATCGCATATTATTACTTTTACCAATATTTTGCAGATGACGGATATATTTAATCCGATCGTCTGTATACTGTGACATTAACTCAGGTGTGCGATCGCTAGAACCGTCATCACAAACAATTAGCTCAAAGTCTTGCTCAGACTGATTAAGTACACTGTCAATCGCATAAGGGAGGAGATGAACACGATTAAAAGTAGGAACGCAAACAGTAATTTTAGGCATATTTTATACTATTTTAGGAATATGAGTAAATAAAAATTTTATATCAATTTTCACGAATGATTTAAAATTGGTATAGTTTGCATGATGTTAACATTACCCGTTGTTTGTTTGCATTGCTAAAACCCATGCTGTGTTATCGTTTATCCAACGGGACAAGAACATTAAAATAATTCGTAATACCTCGACTTCGCTCGGCACAAGTTCGTAATTCGTAATGACGCGACGCTCCTGCGTCGCTAACGCTTCGCTATCGCTACGCTAACGTAATTAAGTTTTGTAATGGGGATTTCAACCCCAGTAAAAAACTTGCCTATTTATTGAACCGGGGGACTTAAACCCGCAAACAGCAGTTAAACAGGAAATAATCTAAATTATGTCACTGAGTCGTAGCGATCTCGAAGCTGGAAATGAACAGACAAGACTCTTAGAAGCATCACACTCTGGAATAAAGCTAACAACTCTGAGCGAAGATGAATTACAGCGATCGCTTGATGAAACACTACAACAGCAACCGCCAAATTCTGATATCTGGATATTTGCCTACGGTTCGCTAATTTGGAATCCCTTAATCACATACGTCGAGCGCCGTGCTGGGATCATTTATGGTTGGCATCGGCGCTTCTGTACATGGATGATCCTGGCTCGTGGTACTCCAGAAAATCCCGGATTACTCTTAGGACTTGATCGAGGGGGTAGTTGTCGTGGTGTTGTTTATCGGGTTGCGGCTGCTGATGTACCATCCGAATTACTGCTGATTTGGCGACGGGAGATGTTAGGTGGTGTCTACGTTGCTCGTTGGGTAAAGGTGTTTGATGGTACACAGGAATTCCAAGCGATCGCCTTTGTTGCCAATCGCCAACATCCCAGGTACGCTCATCAGATACCATTAACAACTACTGTTAATAGCATTGCTACCGCATCTGGAAAATTAGGTTCCTGCGCTGATTATCTCATGAGAACTGTTGAGGGATTGATGGCAGAAGGCATTAAAGATAGACAATTACTTTTGTTACGCAAACAAGTGTTGGCAAAACAACAAGCGCTTTTAGTTAGTGGCGATCGCTTTACTTTAGTGCCTATTTACGGGCAACAGCCATGATATGAGCGCTCATCCCCAATATAGAGGGTTCGCTTTCTAACCACTGACATCATTCTTCCTTTTCCAGACGAATTACATTTTTCGGGAGATGGTAAGGTTGATCTAGCTTAATATTTAAACTTCCAGGAAATAATTTCATTCCTGTTTTTCTCAAGTAATATTCTTGGAGTTTCTCAATCCAGTAAGAAAAGTTTCCTAAACCACAGCTATCGCAGCTTGAAGAAAAATAATATTAATACCAGCATTTTTAAAGTTATTGAAAATCTTCTTAGTATCGGCTCAAATTTATTTCGGTGCAATAGCTAATACTTTACTCATCTTAGTAACTGGGACAACTATTCCACTTCTTAAATAATGAGGTGCTTTTTGGATGGCAGTAAATCCCAGTCGTAAATAAAACCCTTCGGCATAGAGGCTAGCAGTTGTAATTACCTTATCTATACCTTGAGCAATTGCTTCATCGCAAAAATGTTGAACTAAAGCACGCCCGATCCCTTTACCTTGATATTTAGGATGGACATACAGCCCAATTAGTTCATCAACAATAAAACTAGCAAAACCTATAACAACATCTCCCTCGATCGCAACCCAGAAAGTTTCCAATTTCATACTCTTCAAGATATTTGAACCATCAGGTTTGTCGCGGTTATTACGCCAAGCTAAAAGTTCTTTTCGGGTGTAAAAAGTTGCAGGCAGAGCTTTAATGGCAGCAATATGAATTGCACTCAGCACCCACGCATCTGTTTCTTGGGCAGGCCGAAGAGATATTTCGTTATAGCTCATAGGTTCTGTAATTCGATCGATGACAACTCCTAAAATATAAGTTACCGTAATTTGATACGTAAAAACTATAACATGTTTTAATCTACTTTAAATCTATCGACAAACCGTATATTATGGATAAAGCAATAAAATAACCAGCTTAAAAATACAGATTTTGAATTAATCAAGCAATATCTTTAGATATTTGGCTAATTTTGCGGTGCTTATTTGAATATCTTCTTAAAGCTTGCTGATTAGACTATTTACCAAGCTGGAAGCCATTAGAAATTGAAAAGGAGTGAATGTGATCAACGCCATACAGATTAATGAATACTTGACAACAACAGGACAAGTTATACCAAAACAGCTTGAGCAAGCTATTCAAGAAGGTTTTAAGTCCGTTCTAAATCTGCGATCGCCAGATGAGCTAGGATTTTCCCAGGATGAGCAAAAAGTAGCGGAAGCATTGGGGCTGCATTATACGAATGTTCCACTCAAGGTGGATTTAAAAAATTTGAATGAAGAGGCCATCACCAAAATTCTCAGGACACTCGAACAAATCCCTAAACCAGCAGTTGTGCATTGTGCAGCCGGAATGCGATCGACTGGAATTGCACTCTTAAGTATCGCTATCCAGGAAGGATTAACACCAGAGGAAACCTTAGCAAGAGCTAAGAATCTCGGTTTTGGATTCTTTGAACATGCTGGCGTTAGTCCCAGGCTGAAGCAATTATTTGTGGACTACGTTAATAAACACGCGCAAGTAACTGTGCCTACTTGCTGAGACAACGAGTTTGAAAAACCTCTCCCTGCCTTGAACAAAAGTTCAAGTCTGTCCCTCTCCAAATCGGAGAGGGACGGTTTTGCGTAGTAAAGCCTTTTTAGAGGTTTCTTTTACTCAGGTACAATTCGCGCAACTGGGCAGTGGATGAGGCAATGTACAAATTGACATCTACCCCAGCCATAAATGGCGGGGATTCTAAGAAGTTGCCTTCTTAGGTTTTCTCTTTCCACGACTCGGCTTATCCAGAGGAGTTTCCCCACCTGTGCTCTTGTCGATGTCTCCAGAGACGATTAACGTTCCCGTGTGCCCCACGGTACGGAGTCCGATCTCAAGTATGTTCCGCGCCGCGTTCCAATCCCGATCTTGGGTGTGCCTACAATGAGGACAAGAATGAGTTCTAGTGCTAAGGGATTTTTTGACAATCTCGCCACAGTTAGAACAATTTTGACTTGTATTGTGGGGTGGAACTGCAACAGTTGCCACACCAAACACTTTGCCAAAATATTCAACCCATTGCCGAAATTGTGTCCACGCTGCGTCATTAATTGACTTGGCTAAGTGATGATTCCTCACCATATTTCGCACCTTCAAGTCCTCGTATGCCACGATGTCGTTAGACATCACTACGCACCTTGCCGTCTTAACAGCAAAGTCTTTACGCTGGCGACTTACCTTGAGGTGCTTACGGGCTAATTTATTTCTAAACTTAGTCCGGTTCTGAGAACCTTTTTTAGTTTTAGAGAAACGACGTTGCAACCGTTTAAGCGATTTTTCCGACTTTCTTAAATGTCTGGGATTCTCAACTTGGTTTCCATCACTATCAGTCAAGAAATAGTTTAAACCAACATCTAACCCAACTGTTTTATTAGTTGGCTGTCGTTTTTCTATTCGATCTTGGTCGATGCAAAACTGGCAATAATAACCATCTGCACGACGCACAACGCGAATGCGCTTAAACTGCTTCAACTGATAAAAATGCAGGTCACGAGTTCCCCAAAGCTTAAAAGTTCCTGCTTGAAAACCATCCGAAAAAGTGATGTATCTACGGTCTTCAGAGAGCCGCCACCCACTGGTCTTGTACTCAACAGATCCATTTGTCTGTTCTTTCCTGAATCGTGGATAACCTTTTTTCCCTGGTTTGCTTTTCTTGCAGTTCTCAAAAAATCGAGCAATAGCAGACCACGCTCTTTCAGCGCTAGCTTGCCTTGCCATCGAGTTCAGCTTGGCGACCCAAGGAAACTCGGTGTTAGCAGCAAGAACAGCGCAAAATTTACTCAGGTCATATCGCCCAATGCCCTTGTTATCCATCCAGTACCGAAGACAAGCATTGCGAACAAAACGGGCAGTTCTAATCGCTTGATCAAGCGATTGGTACTGTTCTTTTGTTCCTTCCAATTTTGCCTCAAATACTAGCATCATTACGTTGAATACACTAACGTAATTATATCACAATAGAGAAGTATCACTGCGAATAAATTCGCCCCTGATGTGCCCCCATAAATAGAATTTAGGGGCTTTCCCGGCACGGATAACTCGGTAAAGGCGATCGCCCCATAATAACTGGTGGTTAAAAGCTTTTGCTTGAAGGGTGTGAGGGTGCGATCCAATACTGCGTAGGTTTTGGCTAAAAAATAAAAATGTGTAGGTTGGGGAGCCACTGCGTTGGGCGGGTTCCCCGACTTGAAGCACGTGGCGTTTGAGGAACGAAACCCAGCATTTCCAGGGCTTTGTTGGGTAACACTAAAGTTCAACCCAACCTACAAATCTTCAAAACCTACGCAGTATTGGGGTGCGATCGCCTTAAGTATACCCTGTAAATAAGCACTTCCCAGAAAATCTAAAAATCTTATCTAAGACTATTGGATTATTTCAGAATAAGCGTTACACTATTTACAAGAACCTAACCTAAGGTTTTTGGGAAATAGCTAATGTCAAAAATCATATACGATGTCATCCAGCGTTTTGAGGTAGAAAACGGCGTACCTCGTTTGATTTCAACAAATATTCAGGTGATTGAAGGCGGAGAAGATTTAATGTCTTTGGCTACCAGTCTGCTGAATAAACTTGGTTTTTATAACAAGTTTGAGGAAAAACGCACATCTCAATACATAGGATATAAACTGAAAAATCCTAGAAAAGGAGCTAAACGTTATCAGCTAATTTTGGCTCAAAGAAAAGAAGGTTTATCCATTTCTATTCCTCAGGAGATATTAGAGCCATATTTGCTAAAGCTAAATTTTTCAATCAATTTTTTGACAAAAATGCCTGAATTGAAAAATGTAGTAACAATGTTTCAGGAAATATCAAAATTTTATTGGATCATACCTAGCCAAAAAAACGTTTTTTTTGATTTAAGTAAAGAATATGGAGCAACTTTTCAAGGACAAATAGCAGGAGATTTTGAATTAAATTTTGATGGCATAGCTTATAATGAAGCCAAAAATGCTTATTCTGATTCTAAAATTCAGAATATTAATGATATGGAACTCATTGATATAATCCAAAACAAATATATAAGGAAGCATCCACTTTCAAACTCTTTGGATAATAGTGACTGCTGCTTAAAAATTGGTAAGGGCGACATAGGTAAAGATAAGCTTTTTAATTATGCATATCAGGTAATTATAAATTCCAAAGAAGTTTTAGAAGAATTTATTACTTATTTTGCCAAAATCCTCATGGAGTAACAATAATGTCTGTCAAAGTAAGAAGGCTAGTTAATGCATACGAAGAAAGGATGCTAGAGTTTTTGCAAACTTGTGTAGATGATAGTTATAAAATTCATACACAGGTTAGCGTATGCCAATTTTGCGAACTAGATGATAGCATTGATTGGGAACTAAAAAGATTTTTCTTTAGCTCTAATGTGGATGCTTTAATAACAAACCATGATTATAAACCTTGTTTGGTTGTAGATTTTCAGTCTTCATATCATGACTCAGATGAGGCAAAAGAGCGCGATCGCAAAAAAGCAACTATACTCGCTCTTGCAGAGATTCCCTTACTTTATTCACGGTTGAAAGACTTTGGATTATTACATCTTTACTCTCAATCTGAAGAAGTAGTATGTAATTTATTTACAGGAAACCGACGAGAAAATGCCCAAGCCCTAATTAGAAAGTATTGCGAACAATCTTTTTCTTCTGATGTTGGACTTACAGCTTGTTAAACCACAAGATGTTTACACGGCAATAACCATAAATCTCAGCAAAGGCAAAATTAGCAGACTATGGTATCGCTTTGGTTCCATTAAATTACTATAAAATATAAATAAGCTTTTATATCAAAGGAGCGGTTATCCTTCCAACAGCAGCACAAGCCTTAAAATGTGTCTACCTGTGTCAATTTTTGACAAATACCTACAAACCAATTTACGATGAGCGCACTGGAAAAATATTCATCTTGGCTGGAGAAGATATAGAAATTCTGATTAGTCGTGATGGCAACTGGGAATATCCATGAGTAAAACAAACTTTGATGCTATGAGCAAGGCAGAATTACGCGCCTACGTCATCGCACACCAAGATGATCAAGAGGCTTTTTACGCACTTGCGGATCGTTTGACGGCAAAACCTCCCTCTGCGACTTATCCCGCATCAATGACTCCAGAAGAAATCCACAAGGCAATATTAGACATTATTCAACAAAAACAGCGTAGGCGCAGCCCGTCGTAGAGTAGACATCGCCAGACTCCGAAAAAACAGCACAAATTTTTAATACCCTTGCCCCCAGATATAACGAAGGTGGTACACTACATCCATGCTAGGGGTGCCTATATAACGAGGCTGAGATCACACCCTTAACACCTGAGTCTGGGTAATACCAGCGGAGGGAAGCTGTTTATTGAGGAATTACAATATGCGGACAGAATGGGTTGCTAAACGACGTGGGCAGAGTAATGTATCTCAAATGCACTACGCCCGCCAAGGTGTTATCACCGAAGAAATGCACTACGTCGCCCAACGGGAAAATCTCCCGGCTGATCTCATTCGTGACGAAGTAGCGCGGGGACGAATGATTATCCCAGCTAATATAAATCACACTAACCTAGAGCCGATGGCTATTGGCATCGCCTCTAAATGTAAGGTAAATGCTAATATCGGCGCTTCCCCCAACTCTTCTAATCTTCAGGAAGAAGTTGATAAACTGAATCTAGCGGTGAAGTACGGTGCTGATACCGTGATGGATTTATCCACAGGCGGCGGTAATTTGGATGAAATTCGTACCGCCATCATCAACGCTTCACCAGTTCCTATTGGTACAGTGCCAGTTTATCAAGCTTTAGAAAGTGTCCACGGCACTATCGAGAATCTGACTGCTGATGATTTTCTCCATATCATCGAGAAGCACGCCCAGCAAGGAGTAGACTATCAAACTATCCACGCTGGAATTTTAATTGAGCATTTGCCTTTGGTGAGAAACCGCATTACTGGTATTGTCTCTCGCGGCGGCGGTATTTTGGCGCGGTGGATGTTGCATCACCACAAACAAAACCCGCTTTATACCCACTTCCAAGATATTATTGAGATTTTCAAAAGGTACGATGTCTCCTTCAGTTTAGGAGATTCCCTGCGTCCTGGCTGCACCCATGATGCCTCAGATGAAGCACAATTAGCTGAATTAAAAACCCTTGGACAGTTAACTCGCAAAGCCTGGGAAGATGATGTACAGGTGATGGTGGAAGGGCCTGGACACGTCCCAATGGATCAAATTGAGTTCAACGTCCGTAAGCAGATGGAAGAGTGTTCTGAAGCACCTTTCTATGTTTTGGGGCCATTGGTGACAGACATTGCTCCCGGTTATGACCATATTACTTCAGCTATTGGAGCAGCAATGGCTGGATGGTACGGTACTGCAATGTTATGTTATGTAACACCCAAAGAACATTTGGGTTTACCAAATGCCGAAGATGTGCGGAATGGGTTGATTGCCTATAAAATAGCGGCTCATGCGGCTGATATAGCTAGACATCGCCCTGGTGCAAGAGATAGAGATGATGAACTTTCTAAGGCGCGTTATAACTTCGATTGGAACCGTCAGTTTGAATTATCACTCGATCCAGAAAGAGCTAAGGAATATCACGATGAAACTTTACCAGCAGATATCTATAAAACTGCTGAGTTTTGTTCGATGTGTGGGCCTAAGTTCTGCCCAATGCAAACCAAGGTTGATGCTGATGCGCTGACAGAATTAGAGAAGTTTTTGGCGAAAGAGGCGGTAACTCACGGCTAACAGATTGTCTTGTGTCGTTACAATAGCTTTTCATCCGCAAAACTAGACGTGCTTTGGGGCAATTCATGAATTGCCCCTACCTCAAAACCAGAGTTTCGCCTCTTGTGTGCGAACTACCGAGTAAAAAGGCTCAACTGCCGAGTAAAAAGGCTCAACTACCGAGTAAAAAGGCTCAACTGCCGAGTAAAAAGGTTCAACTGCCGAGTAAAAAGGTTCAACTGCCGAGTAAAAAGGTTCAACTGCCGAGTAAAAAGATTCAACTGCCGAGTAAAAAGGTTCAACTGCCGAGTAAAAAGGTTCAACTGCCGAGTAAAAAGGCTCAACTGCCGAATAAAGAAGTGGTAATGAATATAAAAATCACCTTGATAGGGCTAGGGATTGGGTGGGTATTTTCCAAAGTAATTTAAATTATGCGATCGCTCACCCAGCCTATAATTCAATACGGTTCAGTTAAGCGCTATTTCTACTAAATCGCCGTCTCTATAAGACGCGATAAATCGCCGTCTCTACAAGTGTTTTGGTCTTATCTGAACTGTATTGGCCTATAATTATCCTTAAACCAATACCCTCAATACGGTTCGGTTAAGGCAAGAGACGCGATAAATCGCCGTCAAGACAAGGGTTTCAGGTAACGCATAATTAATTTCTGGAGATGTCTCTTGGTTTAAAATCCGATTTCAATGGTGAAACTGCGAATTTTTCCTGTATCTGCCTCAGCTTTATCTGCAACTTCCAGAGTCCAGGTTCCTTGGGGATTTTTACCTTTAAGGGCAGCAAGTTTAAGGGTATTTATCTCGTCATAGGTTGTTTTAATATTATCTGTAGCTCCGCCCTGGCGATCGTGCAGAATTACAGGAAGTACGCCTGTTTGCACTGGGGGAAGGAGAGTAACTACAAGATCCCCAATAAAAGTATGCTCGATGTCTACATTAACTTTGATGGATTTCACGAGGCCCGTAGTAGCGATCGCCAACGACAATGTTGATGTTTGTAAGTCGTTAATTGGGATATCTTGCACTGCCTGGAATCTACTGATGGGTGATGTTTCAGGTGGCTTGGCTAATTCTACAGCTTTTAGAGCATTCATTCGACCGTAACCGTAGAAAGGGCTACGACCATTGGTATCATATTTACCTCCAGATGGATCAATGCGATCGCAAGAGCGTTTAATAATATCTCGCACTTCGTCCCAACGCAGACTTGGGTTTCTAGCAATAATTAGAGCTGCTACACCAGCTGCACCTGGACAAGCACTGGAAGTACCGCCGAATTGGTTCGTGTAGTTACCTGGAACGTCACCCAGATTCCGATTACCCGAATTATAGCCAACTACACCAGAGCGATCGGTTGTCCAAATTCCAGGCGTTTGAGAACTGTCGCCATTGTTGCTGGGGAAGGCACACCAGACCGCCTGACCAAAATCACTGTAAGCGCTTCTCGTGCCGTAGTCGTTACAAGCTGCCACAGCAATCACCTTTTGGTAGCTGGCGTAGCCATCATTATCCACGCTTTCGTTACCATTGCCAGCCGCAAATAAAATTACACAGCCCTTGCCGTTGCGTCCCTTATTAATTGCAAAGTCTATAGCAAGGCGTGTGGAGTCAGGCAGAGGTACTTTCTGGTTATGTACAGGATCGTTTCGCTCAAACCAAACACCGTCTGAGGGCCCCCAGCTACAAGAAATTACATCAGCCCCATTTTGAGCCGCCCAAACAAAAGCATCTGCTTCATCCTGCGATCCCAGCGCCGAAGCTAAACGAATCGGCATCAGTTTTGCACCCGGTGCCACACCAGAGGCACCAAAGTTGCCATTTCCACAAGCTACTCCAGCACAAGCTGTCCCGTGGTTATTGTCGTTTCCGGGTCTTGGATTGTCAGTTTTACGTGTGACATCACGCGGGGCAACAATTTTTCCAGAAGACCGGAACTCTTCATGTTCGAGATCCACGCCGTCGTCGATAATTGCAATAATCGCCCCTGTGCCATCGCTTAACTTCCAAGCTGCCTCAACGTTGGCATGGGCGTTAATTACCTTACTATTAATTGTTGTTTGCTTTAAATGCCACTGCTGTGGGAAAACCTGACGTTGGCGTGATTCACGCACTAGTTCAGGATGGCACAGTTCAACTGATTCCTCATTCAAAAGTCTCTCGGCGATGTCAAAGACGGCTATACCAGTATTTGTAGGGGCATTGACAAAATAAGCATTTTGTGAATATTCAAGTTGACGTTTAATTGTTAAGCTGTAACGTCCTAAGACATTTTGGCAGACCGTTAACTCTTCTTCGTTATCGAATTTAACGAAGAGGTTTTCGGTGTAAATTATCGGTTGACTGGATGCTGGATCGATAAGGACACGTCCGGCAAATTGGACTTCAGACTCATTGTTGAGAATATCACGGGCGCGATCGCGCAAAGCCACACCTTGAGTCGGAACTTTCGCTCGTAAAATTTCTACACCCGCTTGCCGAAACCGTGTTGTTAACTCGAATTGATTAAGGATACTGCGAGCTGTGGGTGACACTGGTGCGACTTCAAACGGTCTTGCACCGACAAGATTACTGCGGCTTTCGGTACGCACTACAACATGTTCGTTACTGATAACAAGTTCATATTGTTGACCGTTCTGCCCACCATAGCGAACTTGAACCATAATTTTATCTCCAGGGATATTTGAAATATTACTATCTTAAAAATTGGGCATTGGGATGGGAAAAACTGCATCATGCGTTGTGTTCTTGCCGCGTGCGCTTGATATTTACGTTTAGTTTATGGATGCTTCTGATTTCATGTGTTATATGTGTATTACGGTATAAAAAAATATAACTTAAGCATAATTTAATCTATCTAAGTTCATACAATCCTTCGATTCGTCTTTCGGTAAAAGAGGGATTCAAGGTGAGGCTGCTTTAGGAATCTTCAATATGAATAAAGGCGTATAGCTTGCATTCTGATGAAAAATTTGTATTCCATACCATTGAAAAACGCTATAACATCATTAGAACTTGAAAAAATGTTTTATTTCCCGGCAGAGTATTTTCTACAGGTGTACTCTTTACCCCTGATTTCTGAAGTGAGATTTGAAAAAGATTACTTTTCTGAGTATCCTGAACAAATTCGCGTTGGCAACGATGCCTACACCGGGCTACGACTACGTACTGCTGTATCTTACACTCGTAAGCCTGGATATTATGCAATACATTACAATCAACCTAAAACCCTGGTAACAGGAGCAATTTTACAACTTAACGATGGTAAAATAGCAATTTTTCCAGGCGAACCAAATCAATCAGAACAGGGAACACTAAGTCCAGTTTACACATTACAACCAAATGGTTCCTTAGCAGTACCAACCGGGCTTATTTTCATCCGCTTTGCTGAAGGCGTTGATGTGAAGTCGCAGCGAGAGGTAATTAATCGAGCAGGTTACGAAATAGTAGAAAGCTTTCCCTATGCACCTCACACCGCTTGGTTGCGTGCCCAATCAGGTAATATTGCTGATGCGATCGCTAGGATTCCTCAATTAGAAGCGATACCTCAAGTTGAGAATATCGAACCTCAGATGCTTATGGAAAGAGGTTTGAGACTAGGGTATTGATTTTATCGCAAATGAGCCTAAGATTTTTCATCAACCTATCAATCCTGTGCTGAGAACAGCAGAGGTAAAAGCTGCGGGGGTGAAAGCTATCAGTCTGATTTTTAAAATGATTGCGATAGATGGACAGAGAAAATCCAGAGACACCAAGCACTTTCCAATCCAAAATCTAAAATCGTTCGACTGAGCGTAGCCGTTCGCGTAGCGTTCCGCAGGAAAGTCCAAAATCCAAAATGGTATAACCTTTTGCACTCCCTACTACTGAAAGGCGATCGCAGTGGTCACAATTGCGAGAAACTGAAAGCAGATTAATTAGGAGAGGAGAACCTAATGAGTTGGACTAAAGTTCTTGCAGTCGAAGCACTTTCCCCAGGTACGCGACAAGTGGTGAAAGTTGGCAACCGGAAAATTCTGGTTTTAAATCACGAAAATCAGCTTTATGCCGTAGATAACACCTGTCCCCACTTAAAATTACCGCTGAAAAGTGGGAAAATTAACGAAAATGGGGCAATTGTTTGTAGCTTCCATCACAGTGCTTTTGACCTGCGGACTGGTGAAGTACAAGACTGGTGTTCCTGGCCACCTGGTGTAGGTAAGGTACTCTCGTTGGTTTCGTCACCAAAAGCATTGCCAGTATTTCCTATTCGTGTGGAAGAAGGTAGCATCTGGGTTGATGTTCAAGAGGAATAGCGCCCTCTCCCGGAATTTCTTGGAATATATTAGCCTATCTATTTTTTAGGAGTTAAGCGACAAAAACCCCAGCCGATAAGTTTAGCTGGGGTTTTTCTCACAATGCAACTATTGGGACTTAAACGAAAATTAAGCCCAGATGTAGCCCAAACTAGCTTTGTAAGCAGCAAATACGTCACGATGGGTCACAATAATTCGTAATTGTTAATTCGTAATTCGTAATTATTACCCCATGCATTTTAGGCTGGGGCTTGTAGTAAAGATGCTACGCATTTTTTTCTTTTTCATAATTAAAATTAGGTGGCTCTGTACCCAGAATGAATTAATTAATAATTAATTTAGTAATTTTTAATTACGAATTACGAATTACGAATTACGAATTATTCGGTCAACCATTCAAAAAATCGATAAGACATAGCCGTTCTAAAGGCATCTATTGCTTCAGTAAAAGTGTTCAAAGGTTTAGAAGCCCATCTTCGTCTCAAGCCACCAGTCATCTGATGCCAAAGAATAAAAGTATATGCACAAAAAACAAGGATCTAACTCATAGATTGCGCTTTGGCTGGATGCTGGAAATATGAGATTGTACCTGCACTCCTCAGAAGAAGCTCTCGGTACTTATGAGGAGTGCAAGAGACTGGTTAAAGAGTGCCAGAGAGAAGACGAGTTATTAATGTTTTTTAGTTAGATGTGACGAAATGCATATTTTGACTGATGGGGTCAAAACCTCTAGAAAACCGCGTGCTGTTATCGTAGTAAGCGCCGGTCAGATTCGCTCCATACAACTTAGCATAGTTGAGTTTTGCTCCCCGAAGATTTGCTTCATTCAGTTTTACACCGCTCAAATTAGCTCTGGTCAAGTTTGCTTTGGCTAAGTTGGCTCTACTCAAATCTGCTCCCCAGAGTTTAGCTTTAGCTAAGTTTGCTCCACTCAAGTCAGAACCCCATAAATTGATTCCAGGCAAATAGGCTCCAATCAGCTTGTCCCTACTCAAATTGACGGCTGGAAAATATCTTTCTCCTGCGGCAAAACGTCGTTTTAATTCCTCAGCATTCATGCGTCCCGTTCACCTTCGTTAGTAATACAGAAGTTATTTGTTCCCATTCCTGGCTTAGTTCTCCTAAAAACTCTGGCTGACCACTGCGACGATACCAGAAATGGGCATTGTTCAAATCGCCTTCTTTGTGGTGCAGGTAAGCATGAACCCAGGCACTATCAGCATCACTGGCATTCTGAACTATTTCATGAGCTTTGTTCCAATCACCTTTCTTGTCATGCCACATTGCTTGCAGACCTTTTGGAAGTGTCTGAGGACATGGGCGCTGCTTTTCCATCAATCGCAGGAATTCCTCTGTATTCACGATCGCCACCTAACAAAAATCAAACTTCTACCTCTAAGATACTCTTCAGCTTAAGGGACTTCCAAATAAAAAAATATTCCTTAGAGCAGGCCTTTTCTTTGGCTCTACTTGACTGGAATAAGTTCAAACTTGAAAGTACCGATCAAACGGTCATCAATATAGACCTCTATTCTATGCTTACCAAGGGGATCGCCAGGAGCGATCGTCCAAAAATTCTCAATCACACCGTCTGGAGCCGACTGTGTGCGTCGTGTCACAGATGTAGTGCCATCTGCTGATATTGAGAAGTCTTCACCGTTATCTGTACCCCAAGTTTCTGGAGGTTTTGGTAAATGCAAGACTTCGCGCCATTTCACTTCACCTTGGTAGTCTTTGAGTTTAATCCGCCATCCGTAGGCGTTTCCTTCCTGAAGTGGCACTCTTGTTGTCCGCAAAATGGTAACGTTACCTTTGGAGTCAACTCTCTTCAGCCCGAACTCGGTGTTACTAACAGTAATCTGTTTTGTATTCGTTGGCGCAGGAGATGAGATAACATTTTCTACCAAAACAGAAGTAGCGTTGATTGGCTTAGAACCTATGACCCCAAATATTAGCCAAGAAAAAACTAGCACAGCAGTAGTAGTCCAAATTCTCATTAGAATAGTTTTCCTGTCAGACTTTTGGTACTTATTCAAGTAATCTGACATGTTTTCCGGGTCAAGGCTATCTTTAAGCCAAGTTTTACAGGCGATAACACTGTTGAGCCGTTCGCGCAGCGTCTCCGACAGGAAAAGGCAACTAGGAGTAGTTCACAACCGCACCTTATACAACTCGAATAATTCCCCTGATTTGTGCGTTACGACTTTACCACCAGCCGCCTTAATCGTTTTTTCCCACTCAGCTACAGGCTCTAAAAACACCTCAGCACCTAAATAAGTTTCCAAAACTGCCCAATCTTCTGCTAGAGGCTGTTCTGGATTGAGAACGTCAAACACAAAATGTCCACCTGGTTTTAATACGCGCTTGACTTCTGCTAGTACAGCATTCCAGTATTCGAGGGGAAAATAGCAGCTAAATCCTGTGGCGATCGCAATATCAAATTGCTCTGCTGAATAGTTTAACTGATGAGCGGCTCCCAATTCAACACCTTTGAACAGCTTAGAATTCAACTGTGGCCCACGAGAATTAAGGGTATCCCGTGCCACATTACTGATTTCTTGCCCATGAAAAAATGCTTGCCAATCGCGCCAAGGATAAATTAAAAAGCTGATACCACAGCCTATATCTAAACAGTGCTGGTTCTTTTTAGGTTCAGCAATTTCCCAAAAAGGCGAAGCAATTCTTCCTGAGAAACTACCTCCAATCCACTCGCCAAATATCGGCATCGCCTGTACTTCTGCTGGGAGTTCAAAGGTTTCACGTTGATACTCTCGGTTAAAGCGATAGGCTATTTGGGCTAATCTTTCGTCCCAGTTGCTTGATTTGGGTGAACTAAAGAGATTTTGGAACTGCGAATCGGACTTTTTAGACATTCGTTATTTATTTTACTGAACTGATGTTTGTAGTAAAGCAGATTGAAATGGTTGCAATAGAATGCCAAGAATCTTGTTAACATCACTAATATAGTATTCCATTATATCAATGTATGCTGTTAGTCCTTCCAACATTAAAAATCGCCAGTTAGTTCCACTGGTGACAACGCCATATATTATCTTAACTTCTTGTTGAGTATTGTGATTGAATAATTGGGCAGCTATCATAGTGGCAATACATTGTCCTAAACCACTTTTGATATTTTCATTTTTGGCCTCAACAATTGTAAGTATAGGCGCTTGAATGTAAAACTGTTCTTCAGAACCACAGAGAATGAAATCACAAAATCCATTCAATCCTTTACTACTATCTACATCAAAGTCTGTGCCAGAAAACAGTGATATTTGATAATTTAACTGCCGTCTAACTTCCGTGAGAACTGGCATAATTAGTAATTCTGAGCGGGCTTTTTCAGTGTTAATAGCAGTTGCTAGTTGAATATATTCTTCTAAGAGCGTTGTTAAAGCGGCGGAAGGTTGAATAGGCGACACATCCTTGAAAAGATTGCGCTTTTCATCAATTAGAAGTTGAAAAGTCTCTCGAACTTTGGCAAGTGTGAAATCACTGTATGCCATCTGCAACATCCTCAATGATTTATTAAGTTAACTCTAACAGTTGTGCAGACAATATAAATGACTGTAGGGTAGACATTAGAATGCCCACCCTACAAGCTAGCCTTTCAGCAAACAGACTTTAAATTAGCCTAAATCGAAAAGCAAGATTTCACCGCCGATGTTGGTGCTAATTTCTAGCTGTTCTTCGCCGTTGATTTGTACACCATCGCCGGCTCTGAGTTCCTCGCCATTTAAGTTAACTATACCTTGGGCTATTTGTAACCAGGCATAGCGATCGCGTTTAACTTGATAATTAACAACATCGCCTGACTCTAAAATAGATGTATATAACTCAACATCTTGGTGAATTGTCACAGCACCATCACGCCCATCTTTAGAGGCAATTAAGCGAAGTTTACCGCGCTTTTCTTCGAGAGGAAAAGCTTTTTGTTCGTATCTTGGCGTTATTCCTTCTCGATCGGGAAGAATCCAGATTTGTAGCAGGTGTAGTGGTTCAGTTGGCGAAGGATTAAATTCACTGTGACTGATTCCAGTTCCAGCGCTCATAATCTGTGCATCACCAGGGCGAATCACCGATCCAGTACCCAAGCTGTCTTTATGCTCTACAGCACCTTCTAAGACATAAGTGAGGATTTCCATGTCACGATGGCTGTGGGTAGGGAATCCAGCACCGGGGGCGATGCGATCGTCGTTAATCACTCGCAGAGAGCGAAATCCCATGCGGTTGGGATCGTAAAAACTACCGAAGGAAAATGTGTGATAACTATCGAGCCAGCCCATTTTAGCGTGACCACGAGCGTTGCGATCGTGAATTAGATGGGTAATTGTATTTTGAGACATATATTTACCTCGTTGTTAATGAGTATTTAGTTAGAGTTAGGAGTTAGGAGTTAGGAGTTTGGAATTAGGGGTTTGGAACCAGAATAGAATTAGATGCTTTTTCACTAACCGACAGCTTATTGAAGTTGAAGTATTAATCTTGATGTATCGCTTGTCGAAGATATTCTAAAGTTTTTCGACCTAGTTTTGAACTATTTCAATAGTAAAGTATATACATAAAAATGAAAAGTACGCACTTAAAAGTGACGTACTTACCAAAAAGATACTATTAGATTTACGAAAGACTACTTTTATCAAAAGTGCTTATTTTACACCAGCAGGGATCTTTTGAGTTTTAGTAGTAGCCGTTTTGCCATTCTCTGCCTTAATTTCTGCTACTTGTAGATGAGCTTCTAAGAACCAGAGTCGTTTGTCAATAGTGCGAGAAATTTCGGTGTAAAGGTCGGCGGTATCGAGGTCGCCTAATTCATCAGTTTTATCGATCGCTTCTCTAATATGTTTACCATAGAGTGCATAACGATCTGACAAGGCTGTTACATGATCTTTACCATCCAAAATATCTAAGGGATATTCTGGCAAAATTGAATTACTAGCTGCGGCGCGGGCTGTTCCAAAAGCGTATCCGCCTAAAGCTGTAACGCGTTCAGCGACCATATCGATGTATCCTTCTAATTCCCCAGCAAGTTCATCAAATAATAAGTGTAACTGGTAAAAGTCAGTACCTTTAACATTCCAGTGCGCTTGCTTTGCTTGGGTTTTCAAATCTGAAGTAGCAGCCAAAGTTTGGTTGAGAAGTACCACTATTTCCACTCGCGCTTCGGCGGGAATGTCAATGCGGGTAGGGTACAAACGTGATGTAATGCTGTTGTCGCTCATGATTCTACGTTGTTAATGCCTTTTATATCTAACTCTACAGAATTGCAAGGCTTGGCGAAACTCTCTGACGATGGATTGAATTAATGCCTGAATGTGTTACTGTTTATTACTATTAGTTAGATCCGATGATTTTCTATGGTATTAAATGTACCACCGAAAAGGCGATCGCGAATAAGATCATTGTGTAAAAAGTCATGGGGAAAACCCAGTTCAATTTGACTCACTTCATTTAAACGTTGCAAATGTTCTGGCGAGAGGGTGATATCTAAAGAAGCTAAGTTATCTTGAAACTGCGTTAATTTACGTGCCCCAATTATCGGAATAATCACACCATTTTGAGCGTGTAACCAAGCTAATGCTACCTGTGAAGGTGTGTGTCCAATTTGAGCTGCAACTTCACTGACAACTTGAGCGATTCGCTAAATTCCGTTCTGAAATAGTTCCTAATGCTGCATTTGCTAATCTTCCTTGTTCATCGCCTGCTTGAGGAGGCTGATTATACTTACCTGTCAGCACACCACCACCTAAAGGCGACCACGGTGTTACTGCTAAATCTAAGGCTTTAGCCATCGGTAGCAAGTCACGTTCTGGGGTTCGTTGAATTAAACTATACTCAATTTGCAGGGCGACAAATTGCGTCCATCCTTGGTATTGGGCGATGGTATTTGCTTGGGAAACGATCCAAGCGGGTGTGTCAGAAATACCGATGTAAAGTACTTTACCTTGACGGACTACATCATCAAGCGATGCCTACGGCGGGCTACGCCTACGCAATACTTCTTCAATAGGTGTTGTAAAATCCCAAGCGTGTAACCAGAATAAATCAATGTAATCGGTATTGAGTCGTTTCAAGCTACCTTCTAAAGACTGAATTAAATTTTTGCGATGGTTTCCACTGGCGTTAGGGTCGCCCTTTTTGTTATTCATCTGCAAGGGAAAGGAATATTTTGTCGCAACTACAAAGCGTTCCCGTTCTAAGCCAATCAACTCGCCGACAATTTTTTCACTGCTACCATCGGTATAACCGTTGGCGGTGTCAATGAAATTTCCCCCTGCTTCTACATAGCTATCAAAGATTTTACGACTTTCGTCAACAGATGCACCCCAACCCCAATCTTCACCAAAGGTCATGGTTCCCAAGGAGAGTTCAGAGACTCTTAACCCGCTTTTGCCCAAGAGTTTGTATCTCATAAATATTTTCTCATTAATGAAAAAACTAAGCAAATACCATTCCAAAGGCATGATAACTGGAAACAGGGGGCAATGTTTGTGGACAAGCTTTTTAGTATTTGTATTATCGTATTAACTAGTTCCGTGGGTTTAAGTCCCCCGGTTCTAAAACCGGCAAGTTTTGTGTTGGGGTTAAATCCCCATTACAAAACTTAATTACGAATTACGAATTACGAATTACGAATTACTTTAAGTAGTCAGACAGAATTAATTACACAATGTCATTGCGAATGGAGCGAAGCGGAATGAAGCAATCGCAAGGGCTGGGATTGCTTCGCTTCTCTTCGAGACGCTAACGCGAACGCTCGCAATGACTGTAAATATTTTTGTCCGACTACTTATCTAAATGCGATCGCTTCCAAAAATTAACCCACCTTTTTTGTACTTGGCAACGGCAGTCGCTACAATAAGCCAAAGTCCAAATCAAAACAAGACATAATGACCTACACCTCGCCCAAACTACTTACCTTTGAGGAATTTATAATCCAATATGCTGACAATACACGCTACGAATTAATCGACGGACAACTAAGAGACATGGAACCTACAGGGCCACACGAAGCTGTTGCAGGTAGTATTGCTGGTAGAATCTATATCGAAATTTTTAATTCTAATTTAAACTGGCTAATTCCAAAAACTTGTTTGATTAAACCACCTGCGGCTGAAGCTACAGCGCTGCGTCCTGATGTAATTGTTTTAGATAAAGCAGAAGTTAATAAAGAACCGCTTTGGCAAAAAGAACCTATTATTTGTAACGGCAGTACTATTAAACTTGTTGCTGAAGTTGTAAGTACAAATTGGCAAGATGATTATGCAAGAAAAGTGGAAGAATACGCTTTTCTTAACATTCCAGAATATTGGATTGTAGATTTTCGTGGTTTGGGTGGTTTGCAATTTATTGGCAATCCGAAACAACCCACATTCACTGTTTGTCAGTTAGTTAACGGTGTGTACGAGCAGCAACAATATCGCTTAGGAGATACTATTTCGTCTGAACTCTTGCCAAATTTACAACTTAAGCTAGACGACATTATGCATATTTAACAAATTAAATTTTGTTTTGACTGAGGTAGATCGGATTATTTAGCACTGCATTACTGAGGTAAGAGCGATCGCTAAGGTTTTCTAAGCTAGAATACCAAAGTTGTATTTATACACATCTGCCAACTCAGTTATTTTTATGAATTACTACGTAATCTACGACGGGAATTGTAATCTCTGCGTTACCTTAGTGCGATCGCTAGAAACCTTAGACCAAGGAAAGCTATTTCGCTACAGTCCTATGCAAGATGAGCAAACACTTTTACAGTGGGGAATTACAGCCCAAGACTGTGAACAGGGAGTGATTTTAATTGATGGTAACGATCCTCAGAGACGTTGGCAAGGTAGTAACGCGGCTGAAGAAATTGGGCGATTATTGCCAGCAGGAAGTATATTTGTAGACGCTTATCGAGCCTTACCTGGGATGAAATGGGCAGGCGATCGCTTTTACGAACAAATCCGCGATAATCGCTATGCAATCTTTGGTAAACGTTCTAATACATATCAATCGTCGTACTGTGTGGATGGGAACTGCAATTAAGACAAGACGCGATGAATCGCCGTCTCTACAATAATCAGACGCGATGAATCGCGGATTTGTGATCTAAAATTTTCATCAAAAAACCTTAACCAAAACTTATTGCCCTGTCTGCTTCACAACTGAATTTGTCATTAGAGAGAATTTATTCTCGTAAAAAATCCGCCTCCAGGTGCTAGCTAAAAGCTCGGTAGACCAACCATTATGCTATCTGGCGTGTTTGTAAATATTGTGCAATCCATGACATTTGCGATCGCGCCATGATTCGGCACAACAAACTGGAACTGATGGGAGGATACTGCGTGAGAATAGGTGCTAACTACTTGGGTGACGGAGAGTGTGAATTTACAGTTTGGTCTCCGCTATTAGAGAGCGTCACTGTACAAATTTTGACGCCAGAACAGCAGTTAATTCCGCTCAAGCCTCAGTCTGAGGGATACTGGCAAACGAAGGTTAACGATGTATATCCAGGTACGCTTTATCGGTATGTCTTAAATGGGCAAGACGCTTTTGCTGATCCTGCGTCGCAGTATCAACCAGAAGGGGTACATGGGCCGTCGCAAATTGTCGATCAACAGTTTGAGTGGACAGATGAAGGGTGGGCTGGGATTCCTGTAGAGTCGATGATTTTTTATGAAGTTCACGTTGGGACTTTCACGCCTGAAGGAACTTTCACTGCGATTATTCCCCGTTTACCGGATTTGAAAGAACTGGGAATTAACGCCATTGAAATCATGCCTATCTCTCAATTTCCGGGAGATACGCATATTGAAGCTTCTCTTGCATACCGCAACTGGGGTTATGACGGCGTTTATCCTTATGCTGTGCAAAATTCTTACGGTAGCCCAGCCGAACTGAAACAACTGGTAAATGCTTGCCATCAACACGGAATTGCCGTAGTGCTGGATGTGGTGTATAACCACTTTGGGCCAGAAGGCAACTATATGAGTCAGTTCGCGCCCTACTTTACAAAAACCTATAAAACACCTTGGGGCGAAGCGCTGAATTTCGACGATGCTCATAGTCAGGGTGTGCGAAATTATTTTATTGAAAATGCGCTTTACTGGTTGCGCGATTTCCACATAGATGCATTGCGGCTGGATGCCATTCAAGCAATTTACGACTTGGGGGCAAAGCATTTTTTATGGGAACTGGCGGAAGCAGTTCATCATTTTTCAGAACAAGGGCAAAAATGGAAACGCCATTTAATTGCCGAAAGTGACCTGAATAATCCCCAAATAATTCGTCCAGCAGAATTGGGTGGATATAGTCTTGATGCCCAGTGGAGTGATGATTTTCACCATTCATTGCACGCACTCTTGACAGGCGATCGCCAAGGATATTATCAAGATTTTGGGCAAACTGCTCAGTTGGCAAAAGCTTATGAAGATACTTTTGTCTACGATTGGAAATATGCACCACATCGTAAGCGATTTCATGGCGTATCTTGCCGCGATCGCCCTTTATCACAGTTTTCTGTCTGCATCCAGAATCACGATCAAATCGGCAACCAAATGAAAGGGGAACGCCTCAGCTTGCGAATCTCTTTTGAGGGATTAAAGTTAGCTGCTGGGGCTGTGCTATTGTCGCCCAATTTACCCCTGTTATTCATGGGAGAAGAATACGGTGAAACAGCACCCTTCATTTACTTTGTTAGTCACTCCGATCCAGATTTAATTCAAATGGTGCGAGCCGGACGCAAAGAAGAATTTGAAGCATTTCACTATGCAGATGATCCCCCAGATCCCGAATCGGCAGAAACTTTCCTAAAGTCTAAACTTAATTGGGAATTACGTAATAACGGTAAGCACAAAGTTCTGTGGGATTGGTATCGCCAGTTAATTAATTTCCGCAAGACGCATCCAGCACTTTTGAATCAAGAGCGCAACTCTATCCAAGCGACTAGCGATGAAGAGAAGCAGTTGGTAATAGTGCGCCGTTGGTGCGAATCCAGTGAACTAATATTTGTGATGAACTTCAATTCGTCTCCAGTGACAGTGAATTTGCCGTTTGAGCAAAATGCTAATAAATTGTTAGACTCTGCTGATACCTCATGGTCTGGACATGGTTCTGAAGCTGCGGAACATCTTTCTGTAGGTCAAGAAGTGAAATTGCAACCTACTAGTTTAGTCCTCTATGAAAAAGGATAAGAGGGAAAGTTAAAACTTAAAGTTTCAGCCTCATAACCTCAACGTTTAAGTAAAAAGGCTCAACGTCCGAGTAAAAAGGCTCAACGTCCGAGTAAAAAGGCTCAACGTTCGAGCAAAAAGGCTCAACGTTCGAGTAAAAAGGCTCAACGTTCGAGTAAAAAGGCTCAACGTCCGAGTAAAAAGGCTCAACGTCCGAGTAAAAAGGCTCAACGTCCGAGCAAAAAGGCTCAACGTCCGAGCAAAAAGGCTCAAACTCCCCCATCTCCCGGTTGGTGAGCGAAGTCGAACCACATCCCCCTCACTCCCCACTTTGTACAGACGCGATTCATCGCGTCTCTCCCCATCTACATCGCGTCTCTCCTCATTCCCCACTCAAAAAAAATATGCGAATTCCTACCGCCACTTACCGTATCCAATTTACACCTCAGTTTGGCTTTGACAACGCCAAAGCGATCGCAGCTTATCTAGCAGATTTAGGTATTTCCGATTTGTATGCTTCCCCGATTTTCAAAGCAAGATCCGGGAGTACCCACGGCTACGATATAGTAGATGCCACTCAACTTAACCCAGAACTGGGAACTAATGAATCCTTTGATGCATTAGTTGCTGAAGTTCAATCCCTTGGTATGGGCTGGTTACAAGATATAGTGCCCAACCACATGGCTTATAGCAGCGAAAACGATTACTTGATGGACGTATTGGAACACGGCCCAGATTCCAGCTATACCGACTACTTCGATCTTTCTTGGAATGCTCCCTTTGGCGATCGCCAAGAGCGAATTCTCGCTCCTCTCTTAGGAGATTTCTATGGTACATCCCTAGAAAACGGACACATTCAACTGCAATACGAACAAAACGGTTTAACCGTCAACTATTACAGCTTGAAACTGCCACTGCGGTTAGAATCTTACACAAAATTTATCACTCATAATTTAGGTAAACTCACCCGCACACTAGGACGCAATCATCCCGATTTTATTAAGCTATTGGGGATTCTCTACATTCTCAAAAGTGTGCCTTCAGAAGTTGCCGGAAAACAGCGACAAGACCAAATCGCCTTTATTAAAGGATTAGTTTGGGAACTCTACACCACAAACGATGCTATCCGTGAGTTCGTTGATGAAAATATCAAAACTTTTAACGGAGAACCCGGTAATTCCGAAAGCTTTAACCTCTTAGATGATTTACTCAAGGATCAATTTTACCGCCTCGCCTTCTGGAAAGTTGGCGCGGAAGAAATGAACTATCGCCGTTTCTTTACTGTCAATGAATTGATTTCCGTTAAAGTTGAAGAAGTGCGGGTTTTTAATAATACCCACAGCCTAATTCAAAAGCTGGTTGAAGAAGGCAAATTTACTGGTTTACGGATTGACCATATTGATGGACTTTATAACCCAATCCAGTATCTCGAAAGGCTGCGGGAAAAGATGGGAGATGTTTATATCACCGTCGAGAAGATTTTAGAACTCACCGAAGAATTGCCGGAAAACTGGGAAATTGAAGGAACGTCTGGTTATGACTTTCTCAACTATGTAAATGGTGTATTTTGTCAAGTTGAAAATGAATCATCCTTCGATAAAATTTACCAGAACTTTATTAGTTCTAGAGTAGATTATACCTCAGTAGTGAAGGATAAAAAGCACCTGATTTTAGAAAAGAATTTAGCAGGTGATATTGACAATCTGGCACTTTTATTAAAGAACGTTTCCAGCAAATATCGCTATGGCAATGATTTTACACTGAATGGATTAAAAAGAGCGATCGCCGAAGTTTTGACACTGTTCCCGATTTACCGTACCTACATTACACCCGATGGAATTGGAGAAAGCGATCGCGCTACCATTCAAGAAGTAATCGATCAAGCCAAAGAACAAGCGCCCCTATTGCAGAACGAACTGACCTTTATTGAAAAGTTAATGCTGCTAGAGTTTGATAATTCTCTGACTCAAACAGAACGCGAACAGTGGATATATTTTGTCTTACGGATGCAGCAATACAGTGGGCCATTAATGGCAAAAGGCGTAGAAGACACCACATTATATGTTTATAATCGGTTGCTGTCGCTGAATGAAGTCGGGGGAAATCCTGGTCATTTTGGCATCGACTTAGCCAAATTTCATGCATTTAACAAACAGCATCAAGAAACCTGGCCACACACAATGAACACCACAGCTACCCACGACACCAAACGCGGCGAAGATGTGCGGGCCAGATTGAACGTCCTCTCAGAAATCCCCGATGAATGGGATCAGCAGGTAAATACCTGGAGTGCCATGAATCGAGGACATCGTAGCCATCGCCACGGGTTCGCTATGCCCGATCGCAACGACGAGTATTTTATCTATCAAACCTTGGTAGGGGCGTTTCCCTTTGCCGAACAAGACCATGCATCCTTCGTGGAACGGGTGAAAGACTATATAATAAAGGCAATTCGAGAAGCGAAAGTGCATACAGCCTGGTTGCGGCCTGATAGCGAGTATGAAGAAGCTTGTACCTCCTTTATTGAAAAAGTACTCGACCCTTCCCTCTCCGGCGAATTTTTAGAAGCCTTTCGTCCCTTTCAACAACGAATTGCAGAGTATGGTATCTTCAATTCCCTTTCCCAAACTCTACTGAAGATTACCGCCCCAGGCGTACCCGATTTATACCAAGGAACAGAACTTTGGGAACTAAGCCTAGTTGATCCAGACAACCGTCGCCCGGTAGATTTTGAACAGCGACGCACCTACTTAAGCGCCATCCGCGAACAAGCGAAAACCGACACTCTAGGTTTGATTCAAGAATTGCTGAGTAATAAAACCGACGGTAGAATCAAACTGTTTTTAACGGCTCAATTACTGCAAGCTAGAACAAACTATGTCTCATTATTCCAGGACGGCGATTATTTACCATTAGAAATTCAGGGAACCCACGCCAAGCATATAATCGCCTTTGCGCGACGGGAAGGCAATCAAACAGCGATCGCGATCGCCCCTCGTTTTTTAACAAACCTCATTCAGCCAGGAGAAAACCCCTTAGCCGAGTCAGTATGGCAAGATACACACCTATTATTACCCCCTGGAACTCCCTCCACCTGGAAAAACGTCATCACTCAACAACCCTTACAGGCAACAGAAACATTATCTATCGGATCTGCCCTCGCCCATTTCCCAGTCGCCCTATTAGTTAGTACTGCCGAGTAAAAACCATAAATCTATCTCACGCAGAGAAATGCCGTAAAATCTCTGCGTACCTTTGCGATTTCCTTTGCGCTCCTATGCGTTAAAAAAAATTCCTCCAACCTCCTCACACCCCGTCAAATTAAATTATGATCACTTCCCCAGTACTTACCGCCACGCAGATAGACACCGTGCGATCGCACATCAAAAAAACCTGGAAAACCTTAACGCGATCGCACGAACACTTATTACAATCTGCCAAAGATACCAAACTAGATCACAAAACCGGCACTCCCTGGATCGTCTACATTTCCCCCTTAGAAGATTGTCCCAACATTCAGACAGTGTTAGAGCGATCGCTATCTTCCAAAGATATGCAAGCAATCGAAATTCGCACTTTGCCCTCAGAAGTCGAAGCGATTAAACAGCATGGCTTACTATACCTACCAGGGCCTTATGTCGTCCCAGGTGGCCGCTTTAACGAAATGTATGGCTGGGACAGCTACTTTATATTACTGGGACTTTTGCACGATGGAGAATTGGAGCTAGCGCAAAGCCAGGTAGACCAATTATTGTACCAGGTGAAGCATTACGGCACTATCCTCAATGCCAACCGGACTTATATGCTGTCGCGATCGCAGCCTCCAGTCCTCAGCATGATGGTTTTGGCATTATTCCAGCACACCCAGGATGAAGAGTGGTTGAGGACAACCGTACCGCTTTTAGAGCAATTTTACTATTACTGGGTAGTACCGCCCCATTTGAATCCCGGAACCGGCTTATCCAGATTTTATGCCTTTGGGGAAGGCCCAGCGCCAGAAGTTGTGTTCTCCGAGCGCGACGAGGAGGGAAAAAGCCACTACGATCGCGTCAGGGAATATTACCAAAGCTTTGAGGTTGAAGATTATGATGTCAATCTTTACTACAACCGGGAAAATGACGAATTAACTAACCTATTTTATAAGGGCGATCGCACCATGCGCGAGTCCGGTTTTGATATCACCAACCGATTTGGCCCCTTCAGTGCTGATATCCTCCACTACGCTCCTGTGTGCCTCAACACTTTGCTGTATCAGGTAGAACAAGATATGGCGAACATTAACAATATTTTGGGGAACGAACAAATAGAACAACAATGGCGCGATCGTGCAGATATCCGCCGCGATCGCATCGATCAATTTCTTTGGGATGAAGAACGAGGACTCTATTTCGACTATCACTTCCAGAGTGGAAAACACCGCCGCTACGAATTTGCTACCACATTTTATCCCCTATGGCTAGGAATTTCTTCTCCAGCCCAAGCCCAGCGCGTCGTGGAAAATCTCTCTGTGTTTGAAGCCCCAGGCGGAATTTTGACCAGTACTCATATCACCGGTAACCAGTGGGATGCTCCCTTCGGTTGGGCACCATTGACATTCATTGCCGTCCAGGGACTTCACCGTTATGGGTTTCATACAGAAGGCGATCGTATTGCCAACAAGTTCCTGACTATGGTAATTAAAGAATTCGAGCGTCACAATACCCTAGTTGAGAAATATGATGTTGAACGCTGTTCTGCCAACGTTTCCGACGAAATCTCTTTTGGATATAGTTCTAACGAAGTTGGTTTCGGCTGGACAAATGGAGTGATTCTAGAACTCTTAGCAGGCGGTGGGAAAAAAGTTTAAGTAAACCGCGTCTATCTTGAAACCTGTAGTTCTTCGGTGATAAAAAGGATTTGCCCTCATCCCCCAACCTATCCCCCAGGTTTGGGAGAAGGGGAGCCAGAATTTCAAAGTCCCTCTCCCAGATATGGGAGAGGGATTTAGGGTGAGGGCAAAAACTACGGTTCTCAACTTAGATGAGGTTTAAACGTGAGTTCGACAAGTCTTATTTCAATACTGCGTAGGTTTTGAATATTTGTAGGTTGGGTTGAGCTTTAGCGTTACCCAACAAACCCGGCAAAATATTGGGTTTCGTTCCTCAACCCAACCCAATACGGTTCGGTTAAGCCAAAAGACGCGATAAATCGCCGTCTCTACAATAATTAATCCTTTGTCTTGACGGCGATTTATCGCGTCTTTGTGATTTAGAATTTTCATCAAAAAACCCTAACCGAACCGTATTGCAACCCAACCTACACATTTTTTATTTTTTTGCCAAAACCTACGCAGTATTGAGTCTTATTTGACCTCTCCCCCAGCCCCTCTCCGACGCCCAGAGGGGAGCAAAAAGCTTAATTTTTCATTGCTCCTTCCTCTCCGTTTCCCAGAGGGAGGCTGGGAGGGAGAGGTTCATCGAACTCTTAAGAAATAAGGCAGGAGGCAGAAGGAAATGTCCAGGACTTACGCAACTGGCACATAGGTTATTTAGTACAGCTTTTTTGTATGGCACAGTAAGAATTTGAGGATTTTAATTGATTTTTTTAATAAAAAATTGTCAAGTATATTTTTTTTTGAAAAAAGATAAACTAAACATATTTTTATTGAAAACTTTTAGTTAAATATTGTAACTAAATATTGTGAATTGCTTAAATTACTGAAATACTTGTATCCAAGATTACTTGTTATGAATAGTAATTATATTAAAGTACTAAAAATCTTGATTATTTACTTAGCATAACAAGTAGTTTTAATATTCTCAGTTCCTGTTTCATATTAACGGTCAAAAATCGAAAATAACAACAACCTAGAAACTCATGAGAAAGCTTCGATCTTTATATATTGGAGCAGTTTTGGCTGCTTTACCCTTAACTTTAGCAACCAAACCTGCTATTGCCGTAAGTATAGTTACGAATGGTGGATTTGAACAGCCCGTAATAGCACCTGGTAGCTTTACAATTCAAAATCCTATTCCTGGCTGGAGTTTAACACCTGATTCTGCTCCAAACGCTGGTATTGAAGTGCAGAACAATATTGCTGGCAGTCCATATGAGGGGAATCAATTTGCTGAGTTAGACGGTAATGCTGTTAGTGGCATCTTTCAAAACCTAGCTACCACAGTTGGTCAAACATACAAACTAGAGTTTGCTTTTTCACCGCGTACAGGGGTACAAGACAATAGATTAAATGTTTTTTGGGGAGGTAATACTGTTGCTAATCTTGTTGCAAATGGAGTCCAAAATTCTGACAATGTTTGGACAAAATATGTATATGATGTAGCTGCCACAAGTGAAATAACGACTTTGAAATTTGATAATTTGGATGAGCTTTCCGATTCTTTCGGCGCATACATAGATAATGTGAGTGTCACTCCTATTCCAGAACCTTCAACTATGGGAGGTATAGCCTTATGTGTCGGTTTCGGAGCTTTCCTAAAAACTCGTTATTCCAAGAAAGATAAACAAATCGAGAAAGCTTAAATTCAGAAAATTGAGCTACTTAAAATGACTCTGTTGTTAACATAACTTACGCAAGTGGCACAAAATGCAAAATGCGGGCGTCGCTATGCCACGCTCTACAGAATGTAGGTTGGTTGAACGGTAGTGAAACCCAACATTAATAAGAATCTCAATGTTGGGTTTCGTTCCTCAACCCAACCTACATTATAAGTTTTTAAGCGGACATGATATGAGGTGCGATCGCTTTGAGTAGTTTATCAACTTAAAATTGCTCTGACTATTCACGCTATCTGGAAAACCTCTCTCTAAATCTCTCTCCTAAAAGGAGAGAGACTTTGAATTTTCCCCCCTTAGAGCGTCGTGAAGGGGGATTTTAAAGCCTCTCTCCGCTTCGGGGAGAGGTTTGGAGAGGGGTCTTTTTTGTTTTTCACCAGATGTCTATTTGGTTCCAACTGTGGAAACGCTTAATTGTAGCAGCTTACCCAATCAATATCTGCCAGACCGCCGCGATAAGCAGTCCAAGTAACCGCACAGGTTTTTCTTGCCGAATAACCCTCACGAAGTATATCTGTAATTTCTTCGTACAAAGGATTATCTTTCCACAAACATAGCCAACCACCAACAGTTGGTAATGTAGGGTTCATTTGAAGACATACACCCCTTCCTTGTACTTGACTATTTAGATGATATTCCCTAATTGTACCAGATGCAGTGTCAGCCAGAGATGGTGTATTACCCAGCATAACTAAAGCACAAGGTAAACCCAAATACTTGAAAAGTTTCCCATTCATAAACTTTCAGTCCTTTGCTATGTGATTAAATGTCTAGAATTGACAAAATAAATGTCTAATTCTAGACCCAAAGTAGTTTTATTTAACTAAATCAAGCCAAATGAAAGCATATCTGAAAAGTAAAAAACGCATCCTGCCAAACTACTAAACTAGCCTGAGAGAGTTGCTAGAACATTTACTTTTTCAGATTAAAATGCTGATGAAAAACAAGTAAATATTATCAGAGGATGTTTTAAAAGTATTGGGCGAATCTAGTTCGCTACTACACAACATTACTCCACACTTCGACAAGCTCAGTGACCGCCGTCGTGGACTAATGCAAAATCAAGAGTTTGTTAACCTGCGGAGGCAGGTTTTGTATTTCGACTCCGCTCAACACAAGTCTGTGTAGCCGCGATTTCTAATCGCCCAGGCGAGCAATAAATTAGACTTTACAAACATCCTCTGAAATTCATAACCAGATTATGTTAATATTTTCTCACTGATAAGTCAAGTTAATAAAATTCATATTTTTAATTGCAACTATAGTCCTAATTAATCATTAGTAAACAACGAGATCCCCGCCTTCTCGAAGAAGTCGGGGATCTGAGTCTTGCGATTTTCACAAATCAAATAGGATTGCTATATGACACTATTTTATTACTCTGAATAGAGAATATTTAAAACCTTGTTTCTCCAGCTTTTAAAAAGATTGAAGGTCAGCATCTTATTTTTCTGTTTCCAGAGATATAAAACATCGATAAATAAGTAGTGCGGGCAGCGTTCGACTGAGCGCTCACGCCGAAGTCTTGCCCGCTACTACAATATGGGAGCAAGATGCTCCCGCTACTATCAGCAAGGATTTTTATATTCAGCACCTAATTATTCTCATCTTTATGCTTATCATAAGGCTCACCTGTAAAAGGTTGTACGCCACTAACAGGATAAGCATCATCATTAGGCCCAAAAATCCGCATTGCAGCTTCAGAAATATACTGGGTTATCTTCGCAATGATATTGGAAATAGCCATAATATTTGACTCCTTATTTTTGAGTCGCCATTAATTGTGATACCTATACTTTAATGCTGATATTCTTCGCTGGCTCTAATTCTCAATATATTGAGATTATACGCAATGTTTATTCAGATAACTTCGCAATACTTTAATTTCTCAAGAAGCCAAACTTTTATCATTAATTCTAATTGTAACTTAGCCATTTTTTCAACCCCAGTCTGGAAAAGAGGCCGGTAAACAAACTTGCCTTACCAGGATATTATTTTCTTTCATTAGCCACCTGTCCAATTAAAATAATTACATCACAAAGACGCGATAAATTGCCGTCAAGACAAAGAACTGATTATTGTAAAGACGGCGATTTATCGCGTCTCTTGAGACGGCGATTTATCGCGTCTCTTGCCAAAACCTACGCAGTATTGAATACAAACCTAACCCCCAGCCCCAACCCTTGTAGCGTTGGGGAGTAAGATTCAAAGCCTCTCTCCTTTTAGGAGAGAGGTCAAAATGTATTGCATACAAACAAAAATTGCTATTTTACTATTAAAAAACATTAAGTATTTTATGAAGTTAGTATTAACTTGCCTATAAATCTACTGTTATACGGCAATCTCAGAAAATATACTTGCCGATAGTTGACATTATTTATGGTAAATATTACCATAAATTGCAGAAGCATCTTGTAAGGAAGCTCTTGCATGACAACAATGCCTTATTTGGACTATCTATATAAACAGCAAAGCCAGCAGAACCAGGAACTAAACCTCTCTGCGGATGATTACAGCTTGCTGACCGACCTTTACCAGTTAACAATGGCAGCTTGTTACACTGGCGAAGGTATAGAACAACGACGGGCAAGCTTTGAGTTAACTGTTAGGCGATTGCCAGAGGGTTTTGGTTATTTAATTGCAATGGGGCTGACGCAGGCATTGGAATATTTAGCCAAATTCCGCTTTAGTTTGGCGCAAATTGCGGCATTACAGGCAACAGGAATTTTTGCTCAAGCAGGCGATCGCTTTTGGTCACTTTTAGCTGACGGAAAGTTTACGGGTGATGTTTGGGCAGTACCAGAAGGGACAGCCGTCTTTGCCAATCAACCACTATTGCGAGTGGAAGCACCACTTTGGCAAGCGCAACTAGTAGAAACTTACCTGCTGAATACGATTAATTACCAGACTTTGATTGCTACAAAAGCCGCACGGTTACGGGATATAGCGGGAGAATCAGCAACACTTTTAGAATTTGGCACAAGACGAGCATTTAGTCCCCAAGGGTCTTTGTGGGCAGCGCGGGCGGCGTTGGCAGGTGGTTTAGATTCCACTTCTAATGTGTTAGCAGCGCTACAACTGGGACAAAAGCCTAGTGGTACGATGGCACACGCCCTGGTGATGGCGTTGTCAGCAATAGAAGGCACTGAAGAACAAGCTTTTAGTGCATTTCATCGATATTTTCCGGGTGCGCCATTGCTGATAGATACTTACGATACCATTGCTGCTGCTGAACGCTTGGCCGAAAAAGTAAATTCCGGGGAAATGCAATTAACAGGAGTGAGATTGGATTCAGGAGATTTAGTTACCTTATCAAAACAGGTGCGATCGCTCCTCCCAGGTGTGCCAATTTTTGTCAGTGGCGACTTGGATGAGTGGGAAATTGCCAAATTAAAAGCTGCTGGGGCTGAAATTGATGGTTATGGACTGGGAACGCGACTAGTTACAGGTTCGCCGGTAAATGGAGTTTATAAACTTGTAGACATTGATGGTATCCCAGTGATGAAGCAGTCTAGTGGTAAAGTTACTTATCCAGGGCGCAAGCAGATTTTTCGCTCGTTTTCGGGAGGGAAGGTAAAAGCAGACAGGTTGGGACTTTTAGGTGAAATTGCTTTGGAAGAAGAACCTTTGTTGCAGTTGGTAGTGCAGGAAGGTGAACGTATACAGCCGTTAGAATCGTTGGCAACAATTCGCCAGCGTACCGCCGCATCAGTTGCTAGTTTGCCACAACAGACACGGCGTTTGGATCATCCGGTGGCTGTAGAAGTGGAGATTTCTGAGGGGTTACGGGTGTTGACGGAGGAGACTAAGAAACGAACCGCAGAGGCACAGAGAACACAGAGGTAAGAAGTACTCTTTCAGTCTGTCTTAATTACGAACTTGTACTGAGCGACTCGCCCTGAGCGCAGTCGAAGGGAGCCGAAGTATTACGAATTACGAATTATTATGAGAGTTGCTTTGTTTGGAACTAGTGCCGATCCACCAACTGCGGGACATCAAAAAATTCTGAGTTGGTTGTCTGAGCGTTATGATTGGGTAGCGGTTTGGGCAGCAGATAATCCATTTAAGTCTCATCAAACACCCTTAGAACATCGGGCGGCAATGCTGCAACTGTTGATTGCGAATATAGACGCACCACGGCACAATATTGCTTTGGAACAAGAATTGAGTAGCTTCAGAACGCTGGAAACAGTTGAAAAAGCGAAGCTTATTTGGGGTGAGGATGCTGAATTAACGATGATCATTGGTTCAGATTTACTGAGTCAGCTACCACGTTGGTATCGCATTGAAGATTTGTTACAGGAAGTGCAACTACTGATTGTACCGCGACCGGGATATGCAATAGATGAATCTAGTTCAGAGGTAGTGCAAAAGCTGGGAGGGAAGATTGCGATCGCTAGTCTGACCGGTCTAGATGTTTCCTCAACAGCGTACCGCGAACATGGAGATTCTCAAGCCCTCACAGCCCCTGTAGTTGCCTATATTAATCGAGAGCATTTGTACGAATGCCAGGACGTTCACAAAAAAAGATACCAACTCCGTTAAACCAACAACCTTTAGCCGATTTCAAGGTTGGTGTTGATAATGTAATTTTTTCTGTAGATACTGTACAAAATCGGCTGTTAGTTCTACTAGTAATGCGACAGCAAGAACCATTTCTAAATCATTGGAGTCTTCCCGGTACTTTGGTACGTCCAGGAGAGTCTTTAGAAGATGCCGCCTATCGCATTATGGCGGAGAAAATTAAGGTCAACAATCTCTATTTAGAACAACTCTATACATTTGGCGGCCCAAATCGCGATCCACGGGAAGCAACTGATAGTTATGGTGTGCGTTATTTATCAGTTAGTTACTTTGCCCTAGTGCGATTTGAAGAAGCCGAATTAATTGCCGATCGCATGACTGGCATAGCTTGGTATCCGGTAAAACAAGTGCCACAATTAGCTTTTGACCATAATGAAATTTTGGCTTATGGGCACAGGCGATTACGAAATAAATTAGAGTATAGTCCGGTGGCTTTTGAAGTCTTGCCAGAAATGTTCACCTTGAATGATTTATATCAGTTATACGCCACAGTTTTAGGTGACAATTTTTCCGATTATTCTAATTTTCGGGCGCGTCTACTCAAGTTAGGTTTTTTATGCGATACCGGAATTAAGGTATCACGGGGTGCTGGCCGTCCAGCTAGTTTGTATAAGTTTGACGCGGAAGCTTTTGCTCCCTTAAAAGATAAACCTTTGGTGTTTATTTAATGAACCGTTCTGGGATGAGGGAGATGTGGTTCGACTTCGCTCACCAACCGGGAGATGAGGGAGAATAATAACTCCTAACTCCTAACTCCTAACTCCTAACTTCTAACTCCTAACTAACCAAAAATGAAGATTGCGATCGCTCAAATTAATCCGACAATTGGTGATTTGCTTTTAAATGCCCAAAAAATCTTAGAGGCGGCACAATGCGCAGCATCTAGCGGGGCGCGTTTGTTGTTGACACCAGAACTTTCTTTATGTGGCTATCCACCAAGAGATTTATTACTAAATCCTAGTTTTGTGGAAGCGATGGGCATCACTTTACAAAATTTGGCCCAGGATTTACCACCAAATTTAGCTGTGTTAGTAGGAACTGTTGAACAGAATATCAAAGCACATATTAGTGGTGGTAAAACCTTATTTAACAGCATGGCTTTGCTAGAAGATGGCAAGGTTAAGCAAGTTTTTCACAAACGGCTTTTGCCTACTTACGATGTATTTGACGAACGTCGCTATTTTGAACCAGGCTTAGAAGCCAATTATTTCACTTTAGATAATATCCATATTGGCGTAACTATTTGCGAAGATTTATGGAACGATGAGGAATTCTGGGGTAAACGTAGTTATGCAGTAAATCCGATTGCTGACTTAGCAATTTTGGGTGTAGATTTAATTGTAAATTTATCTGCTTCCCCCTACACTGCCGGCAAGCAGCAGTTTCGAGAAACAATGCTCAGACATAGTGCAATACGTTTTCAACAACCGATGATTTATGCTAATCAGGTTGGCGGAAATGATGACCTAATTTTTGATGGACGGAGTTTTGCCTTGAATTGTCAAGGTGAAGCTATGTGTCGCGCCCGTGGCTTTGATACTGATTTAGTAGTAGTTGAATTTGACGAAGCGCAACGGGATTTTCAATTAGGTTCTGTAGCACCTGTCTATGAATCGGAAGATGAAGAAATTTGGCAAGCGTTGGTTTTAGGAGTACGAGATTATGCTCGTAAGTGTCGCTTTTCTAAAGTAGTGTTGGGTTTAAGTGGCGGGATTGACTCTGCAATAGTAGCTGCGATCGCAACTGCTGCACTTGGTAAAGAAAATGTCCTTGGTGTTCTCATGCCTTCCCCTTACAGTTCTGAGCATTCTATCAGTGATGCTGTGGCATTAGCCGAAAATTTGGGGATTAAGACTCATCTTTTACCAATTGGGGAGTTAATGCAAGGCTTCGATCAAACATTAGGCGATTTATTTGCGGGTACTGAGTTTGGACTGGCAGAAGAGAATATCCAATCTCGGATTCGCGGTAATTTATTAATGGCGATCGCTAATAAATTTGGCTATCTGCTTTTATCTACCGGTAATAAATCAGAAATGGCTGTTGGTTACTGTACTCTCTACGGCGATATGAATGGCGGGTTAGCAGTGATTGCAGATGTTCCTAAAACCCGTGTGTATTCACTTTGTCAATGGTTAAATCGCAATAATCAAATCATCCCACAAAACGTCTTGACTAAACCACCCAGCGCCGAACTCAAACCAGGTCAAGTTGATCAAGACTCTCTACCGCCTTACGAAATTTTGGACGATATTTTGCAACGCCTGATTCACAATCACCAATCAGCAGCACAAATTGTTGCAGCAGGTCACGATCCGTTAATTGTAGACCGAGTAATCCAAATGGTAGCGCGGGCTGAATTTAAACGGCGACAAGCACCCCCCGGTTTAAAAATCACCGATCGCGCCTTTGGAACTGGTTGGCGAATGCCAATTGCTAGTAACTGGGTTGGTGTCAAAAACGCCTACCAGACTAAAACTGTATCTACACCTACCCTAGTCTGTTGGGATGGACAAGATGCCCATCCGCAAATAAAGTAATTATAGCGGTTCTCGAATGGAACTATGAAAGACCATCTCTGTAGAAATCAGGTCTAAGTAGAGCGGCGTGAATAATGAAGAGGTTTGTAGTGTACCCCTGCGGGGAAGCAAGCTACGCGCAGCCCTCATAAGAGGACTTTAGTCCTCTTATGAGGGCTGGAGCCGCTCACTACGAACTAATCTCAATATTTTTTACATTACTTAATCTAGTTTGATTTATTCTCACCGACTTACTTAATACATAAAAAATCCAAGTAGCAAAAGGACGTTTTCTACTCATGATGTAATCTAAGAACATCGGAGTTGATGTTCTTAGATTACATCTTATGCTTCCTTTTTGCTTAAGTTGACACCAATGAGCATTGCTGTGCCCCTACTATTACACACAATTAAAATCGGCTATATTGTCCCTCTACGAAGCATTTTGCAACTCGGCTGTGCGGATTGAAAGCTGCTGTGTTTGATTACCTCGTTGCACTTTCACCTGTAATACTTGACCAAGCCGACTGTCTTCTACAACGTTTTGCAATTGTTCAGCACTGGTAATAGCTTTACCATCAACTTGCAGAATTACATCCCCGCGTCGGATACCGGCAGATGCTGCTGGAGAATTGGGGACAACTCGCATCACAAAAACACCATTAATTTCTGGTATCTGAATCGGAGAGTTAGGATCGGTGTTATTTTGCTTGGCAAGATCGGGTGTCAAAGTTAGCATTTGCACGCCCAAATAGGGGTGAGCAACTTTGCCATCACGTTGTAGTTGCGCTGCGATCGCTTTAGCTTTATCGATAGGAATGGCAAACCCAATACCCATCGCGTCAGGACGAATGGCTGTGTTAATGCCAATCACTTCACCTTGGCCATTCAATAGCGGCCCGCCAGAGTTACCAGGGTTAATAGCAGCGTCTGTCTGAATGAAATCCAAGCGTTTGTCACTAATACCGACTTGGGCGCTAGAACGTTTGAGGGTACTGACAATTCCCAAGGTAACGGTGTTATCAAATCCCAAAGGATTACCAACTGCGATCGCCCAGTCTCCTACTTGCACATTACTAGAAGAACCCAAGGGCGCGACTGGTAAATCGTTACCAGCGTTAATCTTGACTACTGCCAAATCTGTAACTTCATCAATACCTTGAACTTTCCCTTCAAAGGTGCGGCCATCTTTGAGTCGGACTGTTACTTTATCAGCCTTATCAACCACATGAGCATTAGTCAAAACTAACCCGCTCTTGTCAAGAATGAAACCTGAGCCTAAACCGCGTAACTGCTGCTCAGGAGGCATCTGTTGAGAGAAACCGTCACCAAAAAACCGCCGGAAAAAGGGGTCTTCCATAAATGGATCAACCCGACGAGTAATTGTCCGCTCAGTATCAATACGGACAACTGCTGAACCAACACGATTGACTGCTGCTGTGACAAAGCTACTGCTACCGATCGCACCAGTCGCTGGTAATTGTCGTTGGGCAATGAGTTTTGAAGTTTCAACAGTTACTGTCGGTGCTGGTTCGGCTTGGGATGGTAACACTTGCAATGTGCTAACCGTTAGCAAAACTCCTAGCGCGATCGCTAAAACATGAGTACTGAGTTGACGTAAAGACCTGGGTAATTTGAAAAATCGCATAATCACAACCTAATCTATAAGACTAATTGTTGCTCAGTCGTGACAAATCTATTTACAGTTATTTTTACTTTAGGTTTCGCCTGCTCTTTCCCAGACTGGGGTTAAGGCATTTTGCGAGTTACCTGGGACTTCCAAGTAAAAAAATATTCCATTGCTATTGTTCACTGTTGACCGTTGAGGGTTCACGAGTTTTCAGTCAACAGTCAACGACTTGAATGTGGAATAATTTATTTTTTGGAGTTCCCCCTGTAATCAACTTAATAGAAAATTTAACCCAAAAGCTATCATGGACATTTCCCATTTACAAGTTCGGTTTTTACCCATTAATAAAAATTTTGGGTTTTGGACAAAACTGGAAGGCAATGAAATAATTCGTAATTAAAAGAGCAGCGTGAATAATTCAAGGTTTGTAGTGAAGGCTTCAGCCCTCATAAGAGGACTAAAGTCCTGACTACAAAATAATCTCAAGATTTTTTACCAACTTACTTGTAAAGTAAATAGACACCTGGCTAATGAAAATTAGTCAGGTGTTAACTTTTGTATAAAATTTCATTCCGACTGTCTGCGCCTAGCTGGGGTAAAGAGTTGATGGCTGAGTGGGGTGTGAGGGCAACAGGAACAGTTGGAGGTTGTTGTAATTGTTTTACAACCTTTTGTAAAAGTTGGTCTTGTCCAGTTCGCAAACCCCAGACATTTGTCCCTCGGTTGATAATAGCAAACCAAACCAAACCGCGATCGCGTGTGGGCATCACTCCTGCCAAAGCACTAACATCGCGGAGAGTGCCAGTTTTAATCACAGTAGCAAGGGGAATGTGTCTGGAGTGTAGTGTCCCCCGGTGATCAAATCCAGACATGGGGAACAAGTCAGCTAGATTCAGTTGATGGGCAGATGCCTCACCTTGAATAGCCATCAACATGGCACAAGCAGCTCTGGGAGAAATGCGATTTTCTGGCCCTAATCCAGAACCATTGATTAACTGAATTTCCACTTGTGGCACTCTCGCAAGATTAGCAGCAGTTGATTGCACTACAATTGCTCCTCCCACTGAGTCTGCCAGCATCTCTGCCATATCGTTGTTACTGTAAACATTCATTTCCTTGATTAGTTGTTTCAAGGGCAATGAGCGATGACGCAGTAACAAAGTTTGTCCTGGGTTTGGTTGCGCCTCAAATTTCACCGCACCAGCAATGACAACTTGAGGCTTGGGCGTTCCCTTGGGCATGATTGAGTGTGTATAAATAGCGGGGCGGCCCCAAGTCGCACGATTTAGTGTTTGCTTGAGCATCAAACCCGCTAGCATCGGCTGACGTTGGAAATTCATGGCAAAACGGCCATTAACGATCAAATTTCCCTTTACCTGCTTGATGCCCATTTTATTGAGAGTATTACCAAGAGCGATCGCTTCTTCCCAAACAAACATCGGATCGCCACCACCAGTAATCACCAAATCGCCTTGCACAACCCCATTTACCACCGGGCCAGTGGCACTGACTAAAGTATCAAATTGGTAGTCTGGCCCCCAAGTTTTCAAAGCAACTAATGAAGTAGCAATTTTGGTTAAAGAAGCAGCTGGCAGAGGTGTTGTACCTTGGTGATTTGCCATCAGCATCGGCCCCGACTGCATCCAAATTCCCTGACTCTGACCCAGATTTTGCGCTATCAGTTTCGATGCTACTAGCTGTTTCAGATATTCCTGCACCGTAGTAGCCCCAGTTGGACTGGGATCGGGGGCAAGAACTAAGCCAGGGCTACTTTGCCAAGTCAAAGCATCTAAGGCATCTAGAGGTTTGATTTGTACCCCGGCCATCTCTAGCCAGAGCGACACCAAACCTGAACCCAATAATTCCAGCATGTTTTATCCCTCTGTTTAAGATGTGACACAGTGTTTAGGGAACTCCAAAAAATAAATTATTCCACATTCAAGTCGTTGACTGTTGACTGTTGACTGTTGACTGAAAACTCGTGAACCGTCAACGGTCAACAGTGAACAATAGCAATGGAATATTTTTTTACTTGGAAGTCCCTTACTGTGCTAATATACAAGCTTTTTTACAAGAATCAGCATTGAGTGATAATAACTGCTGTTTTCTCATTTGTAAGTAGGGTGAATCATAAGTAGTCAGACAGAATTAATTACACAATGTCATTGCGAATGGAGCGAAGCGGAATGAAGCAATCGCAAGGGCTGGGATTGCTTCGCTTCTCTTCGAGACGCTAACGCGAACGCTCGCAATGACTGTAAATATTTTTGTCCGACTACTTATTGTTTTCGCGGCTCCTTGGACAATGCCAAAATGCCCATTGCTCATGAAGATAGCCGCATGGGAATAAAAGGGAAAAGGTTAAAGGGATGAACAGGTCGCCCACAAGGGGCGAGGTTTTTACCTTCCCCATAAAATTTGGATTATTTTGCCCACAAGGGGCGAGGTTTTTACCTTTCCCCCTTCCCCTTCTTCATAAAAAATCTCTAGCTGAGGCAATGATATGAATTAGTTATGAGAAAAGTTTATAGCGGTTTTCCTTTACGTGAGGTATACCCGTAAGGGCACGGCACTGCCGTGCCCCTACACCTTGCGATGTAATGCTTGTACCGCATCTGAATGGGAACCGCTATATGGTCAGGTATGAAGCGATCGCACTCATCAAAATAATTCAGAAAAAGATAATTCGTAATTCGTAAATTAATTAGTTAAGGATTCATACCCCGACTAATTATAGACCAACAATTTTAGAATTTAGTACGGAACCCAAACCCGAAAATTACGTTAGCGCAGCGCGTTCGCTCTTAGCGTCTCAAAGAGAATAAGTCCGCGAACGTAATTACAAATTACGAATTACGAATTAGTTAATACCTACTTTCTTTCTGGATGCGCTACAACCTCTGGTGAAGGATTACCCATCTGGTTAATTGTGGCAATCATCTGATACAAGCGTCCCAAGTCGCGTTGATTGAAGTATAAAACGAGGCGGGGTAGTTCAACAGTTTCATCTTGTGCTTCTTGAGGTAATGCCTGACTTTTTTCAATCCGTCCTTGAATAATAATGTCGCTGAAATTAGCATTGAGTTGCTCTACCTGAGCATCTGATATATCTGTCTTCAGACGGATGACTAACTTATTGCTTACATATCGGCAGGAGTGATAAACCTGGTAAAAACGAGTAATGGCATCACAAGCCACATCCAAGTTGTCTGTCACTGTGTAAAGACTGGGGTCTTCAGGACTGACAAGACCATTTTGTACGAGTTGCTTATCAATATATTCGCTCCAAGAGCGCCAGTAATCACCGCCAGGGTGGTCAATTAAAACTAAAGGTACTGGGCCAAATTTACCAGTCTGGCTTAATGTCATACATTCAAAAGCTTCATCTTGAGTGCCAAAGCCTCCCGGAAACAAGGCTACAGCATCACTTTCTTTGAGGAGAAACAGCTTGCGGGTAAAGAAATATTTGAAGTGAATCAGCTTGGGATCACCTTCTATAAACGGGTTCGCTTCTTGCTCAAAGGGTAACTGAATATTTAATCCAAAGGAATTTTCTCGCCCAGCCCCTTCATGACCCGCCTGCATGATTCCACCGCCACCGCCGGTCATCACCATAAATCCTAATTGAGAAACAGCGCGAGCAAACTCAAGGGCCATTTGGTACTCTGGTGTATCTGGTGCTAGACGAGCAGAACCGAAGATGGTAACTTTGCGAACGTGTCGGTAATCATAGAAAAGCTGGAAACCGCGCTCCATATCTGCTAATGCAGCCGACAATATTTTCCAATCAAGACGCTCAATTTCGGTATCAGCTAGACGAACGATAGTAGCAAGTGCTTGCTGAATAAATTGCCGATTTTTTAATGTCGGTAAACGAGCGATTAATTCAGCGATATCCGCCTGTAAAGACTCTAATGTGTCAAACGACGCAGATGAGGTCATGAGAACTGCCGCAACAATGGCACTATATTTTACGTGAACTACTCACACTGTAGCAAGCAGGATATACGCTTCTGATGTACAGTTATACCATTTCACTTTAATAATACGCTGCTGTAGGGGCATGGCATTGCCATGCCCCTACGATAAATCTATATGTATCAGGATTTTGTAAATTGGTATTATAGCGGTTCCCATTTAGATGCGGTACAACATTATATCGCGGGGTGTAGGGGCACGGCAGTGCCGTGCCCCTACGAGTGTATTTAAAACGGGCTTTGAGGTAATATTGGTCATTACTCAAGCTGAGATTCCCATCTTTTGAAATTGGAACTCGGAAGATGGTGTTCAGAACTCGGAAGATGGTGTTCGGAACTCGAAAGTTAGTGTTCAGAACTCGGAAGGTGGTGTTCGGAACTCGGAAGGTGGTGTTCGGAACTCGGAAGGTGGTGTTCGGAACTCGAAAGTTGGTGTTCAGAACTCGGAAGGTGGTGTTCGGAACTCGAAAGTTGGTGTTCAGAACTCGGAAGGTGGTGTTCAGAACTCGAAAGGTAGTGTGCAAAGCTTGGCTTTTACTTCAATCCCAGTTCTTCCTTCAACGCCTCCGGCACATTCACTGCTGTCTCTAATCCCCGCACATCTTCCCACTGCTGCTTTTTACCCCAGGTGATTTTTTCCATATTGGCGTCGCTGAGGTCAGCACCTCCAAGTATGGCGTAACTTAGATCACTATGGCTGAGATCCGCACCATTGAGGATAGCACCACTGAGGTTACTGCCACTGAGGTTAGCACTCTTAAGGTTGGCATAGCTGAAGTCTGTACCGAAAAGGATCGCGTCGGTGAGGTCGGCACCACTAAGGTCGGCTTCGCTGAGAATCACCCCACTGAGGTCGGCTTCGTTGAGGATTACCCGACTCAGGTCTACACCACTGAGGTCTGCGCCTAAGAACATTGCACCGTTGAGTCTGGCGTTGTTAAGCTTGGCACCGTTAAGTTTGGCATAGCTGAGGTCAGCGGCGATGAGGATGGCATCACTAAGGTTGGTACTGAAAAGAATTGTGTCACTAAGGTTAGCACCGTTGAGGATGGCGTGGCTCAAATCAGCACCACTGAGGTCAGCACGACAAAGGTCGGCATGGTTAAGGTTGGCGCTGCGGAGGTTGGCTTCACTCAAATTCGCACCGAAAAGGATGGCGTTACTGAGGTCGGCATGGCTAAAGTTGCTGCTGCTGAGGTCGGCACGGTTGAGGTCGGCACGGTTCAAGTCCGCACGGTTGAGGTTGGTGCTGCTAAGGTCGGCGCGATTGAGGTCGGCGCGGCTAAGGTTTGCACAGCTAAGGTTTGCACCACTAAGGTTGGTGCTGCCAAGATCAGCACCACTGAGGTTTGCACCACTGAGGTTTGCACCACTGAGGTTGGCATCGCCGAGGTTGGCACCGCTAAGGTTGGCACCACTGAAGTTTACGCCAGTTAAGTTGGCATCGCCGAGATAAGCAAGGCTTAGGTTTGCACCCCTAAAGTCTGCCCCAGTCAGGTTGGCATCGCCCAGGTAAGCACCTTTAAAGTTACCGCCTCTAAGAAATTGCCCGACTATACTGCTAAAATTGCCAATTTCCAGAGCATCGCTATAGTTGATGATCCGCAGCAGTTGGGATGTGAAAAAATTGTCTGTATCTGGTTGAGCAGATGGATAGAAGGTGATTTTTTGTTTGAGTTCATCTCGCTCTTGGGCGTAGCGGTGCAACTCTAACAGTAAAATTAGTACGTTTAGCCCTGTATATATATCAACCTGTCTCAGCCCGATCGCAATATTTTGCGCCGCTAAGTTTAACATTGTTTTCTGAGGTAGGTTATCATCTGGTGTCCCATCGATAAATTCTCCCTGACACCAGCGATGATAAAAATCTTCTAGCCGCCAAAAAAGTAGTTGTGAGCGAATTTTTTGACTAGTCACAACCAATTCCATTAGTTGGTTAACTATTTCTGGTTTCAGCGCCCCATTGCCCAGTAGATCATAAATCTCTTCATGCATCTGGCGATCGCACACTCTAAAGGAAAACCCAGAAGGTAGTGTTCCTGATGTCTGATTACCTATCTTAGAAGTCAAACCGCCCTTTGGTATTGCCCATTTTTCTAAGCTTTCTTGCAGTCTTTGAAACCATAAATCTTCCTGTAAATTATCTTGACCCAATTTAACGCTTTTATATGGTTCTTTAATACTTTTTCCTAGAGGTAAAACTACTTCGGTTTTCACAGATGTGGTCTTTGGCATCTCTTCTAACCTTATATCCCTCACATAATTTCTCAGCAGTTGCCAAACTTGAGATAAATATGTTGACATTTCTGTGTCCGTTGTTACATTTAAATTACTGTTTTGATAATTCGGAATTAAAATTTTTTCTATGGTAGTTTGCTTGCCATTGCCAAAAATTAATAGTATCAATAAATACTACACGAAAAATATCATGCGTTGGCGATATCTCCGATGGGTTAAACCAACGGTGTTCCTGGAGGGCGGCTTCTCGCTAACCTGTAGTAATCTCAAGTTCCTTCTCCTGATGTAAACAAAGTGTCATCAGAAAAAATCTTTAAAAAATCAAGTAATTTTCCGCCTTTGGCTAATCTGTGATACTTTTTTCCCAGGATATTTACTAGTCTTATGTAAAAATAATACTTACTGTTTGTGAGAGTTGCAATTGTTAGGAAAAATTCTGCTGTACAACAGTGTGAACATTGCCCAAAAATCGCAACTGAAATTGAAGTCTAAAGTTGGCTGCTTGATCTAAAGCATCTGAGAAAATCGACAAAAAGCAGGCTACATAGCTTTGCAAAAGTTAAAAATTAACCACGGAATGACTATCGGAGATACAGGGGATGAAGAACAGTTTAACTTTTTATATGATTTTGTTACATGGTTTGTTTTTAGGAATAGCAACGGCTAGCGCCAAGTCAACGTCTGTTAACATTGATACATTGTCAGTGAACCAGAAGGGTGTGCGGGTTGGAGAAGCCGTAGTAACAGCCAGAAGTGGAGAAAAATCCAATAGTCAGTTAATGACAGAAACTTCTTCAGCTTTATCACCCAAGAATATTAATATTCCCCAAGAAAAGAGGCTAGCGTCAGGGCAAGTTTGGGTGGTTAATCAAAATAAACACGCACAGCCTCAACCGTTTATTTGGGTAGTAAAAGACCTGAAAAAAGCAGGACAGCAACCATTTTTGCAAGTTGCAAAACCAGCAGAAAAGCCTAAACCTAGCAAAACACCAACAACAAAGGATGAGTTAGAGCCATTTGATGAAGTCATCAAAGACACCCAAAAGTCAGGGGGATTGTTCACCCTATATCGTAATAAAGAAAAGAATAAAATTTATTTAGAAATTAAGCCAGAGCAACTCAATAAAAATTATCTAGCTACGGCAACCCTGGAATCGGGCATTGGTGAACGAGGAATTTACAGTGGTATGCCTCTGCAAGATTTTTTGTTTTATTTCCAGCGAGTAGATGATAAATTAAACTTTGTGATTCGCAATGTTAATTTTCGCACTCGTGAGGGAGATCCGCAGGTGCGATCGCTAGCCCGGTCTTTTAGTGATTCTGTTCTCTACAGCATTTCCCTTAAAAGTATTCATCCAGAACGCAAAACTCTTCTTATCGACTTAGGAGATTTGCTACTGACAGATTTAGGTGGATTATCTGCAAGTTTAGGAGTTCCAGCAACCACAGACCAATCTTATTTTGGGACTGCCAAAGCTTTTCCCCAAAACTTAGAAATTGAGTCAGTTTTAAATTTCTCCGGTAGCGGTGATCGTGACAGTGAAGTGGCAAGCTTTGCCTCGTTAGCTGATAACCGTGGTTATACCTTGCGCGTCCACTACAGTCTCTCCCAACTACCTGATAAAGATTATCGCCCGCGCCTTGCTGACGAGCGCATCGGTTATTTCATCACCGCCTACCAAGATTTATCGAAAGACGATCGCGGCGATTCTTTTGTCCGCTACATCAATCGCTGGAATTTGGAAAAACAAGACCCGAAAGCAGCAATTTCTCGTCCCAAAAAACCGATTGTCTTTTGGATTGATAACGCTGTGCCCTTAGAGTACCGCGATCCTATCAAAGAAGGCGTTTTAATGTGGAACAAAGCCTTTCTAAATGCTGGATTCAAGGATGCAATTGAAGTCCGTCAAATGCCGGATGATGCCACATGGGATCCAGCAGATATTCGTTACAACACGATTCGCTGGATCAACACAGTCGATGGTTATTTTGCAATGGGGCCATCTCGTGTTAACCCATTGACTGGGGAAATTTTGGATGCAGATATTCTCGTCGATGCTAGCTTTGTGCGGGCACTTAAGAGTGAGTATCGCAAAATCGTCCAACCTAGCCAAACTGAAAATCGCACTACTCTATCAGCTTTGATGCAAAATCGTCTACTTTGCACCAATGGTTTAGATGCGAAAGATAATGGTAAGCCCCAGCAAACGCAAACACAACAGGAGTTGTTAAATCGTTTATCGAAAATGGCAGGTGAGTACGATTTATGCTATGGCATGGAAGCTGCTAACCAGTTTGCCTTTGGTTCGCTGGCAATGTCACTGCTTCCAGATACTATGGCCACTCCAGACCAGGTGAAAGAATATATCAATCAATATTTACGTTTAATTATCGCTCACGAAGTTGGACATACTCTTGGTTTACGCCATAACTTCCGTGGTAGTACACTGTTACCACCCGACGAGATGAATAATACGGAAATTACCAAAACTAAAGGTTTGACAACTTCGGTGATGGATTATATTCCGCCCAATATTGCCCCTCAAGGGACAAAGCAGGGAGATTATTTTCCCACTATGGTGGGGCCTTATGACGACTGGGCGATTAAGTATGGCTACGTACCAATTCAAACATCAACTCCGATCGCAGAAAAGCCAATTTTAGAAGAAATTGCTGCACAATCTTATAAGCCAGAGTTGAGTTATTCCACAGATGAAGACATGTATGACCTTGACCCAACTTCTGATGCTTGGGATAACAGTGGCGATGTCCTGCTTTATTCTCAGTGGCAATTGAATAATTCGCGGGTGATGTGGGAACGTCTCGATAAGCGTTACCCAATGGCTGGTGATAGTTACAGCGATGTGAGCGAACGTTTTAGCACAGTATTGGGTAACTATTTTCAGCAAATATATTACACCACAAAATACATTGGCGGACAGTCTTTCTATCGCATCCACCCCAGCGAAATACCCTCTGGAGTTAGCCAACGCCGATTACCATTTGAACCAGTCCCAGTTGAAGAACAACGACAGGCTTTAGAAACACTGCAAAAGTATGTATTTGCAGAAGATGCCTTCAGCTTTTCACCAGAACTATTGAATAAATTAGCACCTTCCCGTTGGCGACATTGGGGTAGTACTCCGCAAGTTGGTCGTTTGGATTTTCCAATTCATGACTTGGTGTTGTTCATGCAAGGTTCTGTGTTGCGGGATTTACTCTCAGGCGATCGCCTCTCTCGCCTCAAGGATATTGAACTGAAAACTAAGTCAGGAAATGCACTGAGTCTGCCGGAATTATTTGACACTTTGCAATCAGATATCTGGACAGAAGTAATCAAACCAAAAGGTCAACCAATGAAGATTGCTAGTTTACGGCGAGGCTTGCAACGGCAATACCTGGACATTTTGACGGCTATGGTGTTGCGAAAAGAATATGTCCCAGAAGATGCCCGGACTCTGGCGTGGTATAAACTCAAACAACTTGATGAGAAACTCAAGGGGGTTAATTCCGAAGATGAATACACCAAAGCGCACATATTAGAAACACGCGATCGCATAGAGAAAGTCTTAAATGCGCCGTTGCAAGCGAATTAAAAAAGTTGTAGAGACGCGATCAATCGCGTCTCAAAATATTACCCGATAAATCTCCTACTCAGGTGCAACAAGCGTTAACCTGCGCTGCAATTCCCAAAAGTTAATGATGTTATCAACAACGTCATTCAGGGAACTATAACTACAAATGAGGTTAAGGAAGTTTGTAGTGATGAGAGTTGTACCATTTCTATTGATATTCACAACTGGATTTTTCACTTCGGGAATGCAGTTACCAGCAACGGCTCAAGTGACATCCGATAGTACAACTAACACCCAAGTCAACTCCAACGGTAATAATTTTAATATTCTTAACGGTATAGAAAAAGGTAATAATTTATTTCATAGTTTCAGTAATTTCTCTGTGCCTACAGGGAGTTTAGCAACTTTTGATTTAACAAACACACCAAATATTACTACTATATTTAGTCGGGTGACGGGTGGAAATGCTTCTAATATTGATGGATTAATTAGCACAGCAAATAATAGTAACCCGGTAAGCTTATTTTTAATTAATCCGGCGGGTATTGTATTTGGTAAAAATGCGGCGTTGAATATTGGTGGTTCGTTTGTGGGGACGACAGCGAATAGTGTTAAGTTTGCCGATGGAGTTGAGTTTAGTGCCGTAAAGTCAGTAACATCACCATTATTAACCATGAGTGTCCCCATTGGTTTGCAACTCGGTAGTTCTGCAAGTCCAATTCAGGTGCAGGGAAAAGGCAATGATGGTATAGTGCCTACCAATAATTTAGGAATAGTAGCAAGTCCGGGAAAGACCATCGCCTTAGTTGGCGGAGATATCACATTTACAGGTGGTGTAATTACTGCCCCTGTGGGTCGAATTGAAATTAGTGCAGTGGGTAGTGGCACAGTGAGCCTGACACCGACACCCGCAGGATGGCAGCTAGGTTATGCACAAGTGGAAGATTTTCGAGATATTAACTTTACACAGCGTTCCTCCCTGTGGAATCCCTACCCTGTGGGCAATCCTTTTGGGGGTATTCAAGTAGTGGGTAGGGATATTCACCTGGATCAATCGCAAATTGCCGCAGCCACTACCGGCACTGGACGGGGTGGTAGTATTACTGTGAATGCAGCGCGATCGCTCTCTCTAGATGGTGTCAATGCCAATGCTCAAGCTCCCAGCGCCTGGATTGTCAATCAAGTAGCACCAGGGGGAACGGGGAATGGGGGTGATGTGAATATTCAAGCCGGACGATTGACTTTAAAAGATGGTGCAGCAATTGAAACTTTCAGCCTGGGTGCAGGGACAGCAGGGAAAGTCCAGGTAATAGCAGATACGATTACTGCTAGTGGTGCCATTGCTCTGAAATCTCCACTAGCACCTTCTGGGAGTAGCAGTAGCCGCATCGGTAGTCAAACTTATACTTTGGGAGATGGGGGAGATGTCAATCTAGTTGCCCGCAAACTAACACTGGAAGATGGCGGTTTAGTGGGAAGTATCGTCTTTCCAGGGGCTACAGGAAGAGGTGGAAATATTTATGTTGATATCGCTGATGAGATTTCTGGCACTGGTGTGAGTCCGATAAGTTTGCTCAATAGCGGTATAGATACTTACACCTTCGGGATTGGTAATAGTGGGAGTGTGAGAGTCTCTACAGGGACATTGAATCTGAGCGATGGGGGAGGGATTTTTAGCTTTGCTAGTCGTGTGGCAGGAATACCAGGTACGGGTATTGGTAATGCCGGGGATGTGACCGTGGTAGCACGACAAAGTATTAATCTGGTGGGTGCATCCCCAATTTCACCAGCCCAAATCAGCTTTATTGGTAGTAGTACTACTGGTTCTGGTAATGGTGGTAATCTCTGGGTGACAACACCTCTGCTTTCATTGCAAGACGGAGCAACCTTGGCAACAAGTTCTCTATCTCTAATTGGCAGCTTTGGAGATGCCAGCCAGTCCAATAATTTGGGCAATAGTGGCAATATCAGTGTAAATGTAGGAGAATGGTTAACCGTCAGTGGCATCAATCCGTATACACTCGCTTCTAGTCTCTTAGGCAGCGCCACCTATGGCAACGGTAACACAGGAAATGTCAAGATCCAAACTAATCAATTGCAGGTACTTAATGCTGGGGCAATTGCCAACATTACTGGCGGTACTGGCGATACAGGGGCTTTGACAATTCAAGCAAATGACATTCTGGTAGAAGGTAAAAATATCCACACCTCAGCGATTGCTACTGCTGCCTTAATCCCGCTTGAAACCGCCCGTCAATTTTATAATCTACCGGACGTACCCACAGGCAACATAGGTGTATTAAACATCAATACTCACCAGCTAACGGTTCGTAATGGAGGTAGGGTTACTGTCACCTATGAAGGCACAGGTAACGCCGGACAGTTAAACATCGAAGCTGATAGAGTCTCTTTGGATACTGGGAATATTACTGCTACCACTGTATCTGGAGAAGGCGGCAATATTAATCTAGTGCTAAGAAATGCTCTTGTGAGTCGTCATGGTAGTCAAATTACCGCAACCGCAGGCGGCAGTGGCAATGGCGGTAATATAAAGATTAATTCTCCCGTGATTGTTGGGTTAGAAAACAGCGATATCATTGCTAATGCTGTTACAGGTAATGGTGGTAACATCAACATTACAACTCAAGGCATTTTCGGTCTAGAATATCGCAACCAACTCACTCCTGAAAACGATATTACCGCCAGTTCCCAATTTGGTGTTAACGGTACAGTCAATATTAATAATTTTGGCGTTGATCCAAATTCTGGTTTACTAGAATTGCCCGTAGAATTAACAGATTTATCTAAGCTTATTGCTACAGGTTGTTCTAGTAATACTGGCAGCAGTTTTGTCGCCACAGGACGGGGTGGTGTACCGCAAAATCCAACGCAGGAAATTAGCAGCGATCGCACTTGGTCTGACATCCGCGATCTCTCTACATACCGCAAAACTGGTAATACCACTGCCCAAATACCGACCTCCCCAGAAGCTCTTGTTCAAGCTACTTCTTGGCATCGCAACGAATTAGGCAAAATCGAGTTAGTTTCAGATAAATCTCCTAGATACTTGCAGCAACCATTAACCTGTGCTGCTATTACCAAAATTAAATGAGGATTATGCTTTTGGGGCGACCTGGTGGCTACTCTTGCCCTCAAGGATCGTAAAATGCGATCGCGTATTTCCTGATAATCTGGTCTAACTTCTTCACTAGCTTGTCTATCTTCTTCTAGCGGTGGCTTTTAAACGAGTAATAAAATGGACTTATTGTAAATTAATTTATGTATAAAAAACTCCAAATGAGGCAGCAGATGAGAATTTTCCTCCTGCTACCTCTGTTTTTTCCTAACTACTCAACGCCTTTAAAAACCGTTGCAAACTTTTAAACACACTCGGCTTTCTCGCAGGTGCAGCATCTGTTGTTGTTTGTGGTTGTCCCTTTAAGAGGATGAGATCCAACTCATCACCCGATGGTTTTGTAGGTAATTCCGCAATTCTTTGATATTCGCCGTTAGTTTCCAGCCAAACTTCCCACAGCCCTGGATAGCAGCGACATAGGGCACTTTCATCATCTATAGGGCGGAGATAATAGGCAGATTCAATGGTACTGAGAAAGCGATCGCGGATTTTTCTAGCTGTATAACCAATGCCTACAGTTCCAGCATCTTCTAAGCGGGGATTTAACAAGACTAAAGGGCGATCGCCTATTACTTCACACAACTTTTCCAACTGCGGTACTTCTACGGAAGTGGGCGCGATAAATAAGAAAATTTCATCCTCTGGCTGAATTTTTGTCTGCAAAGAAGCAGCCCTTCCCGTACCAATATCCAAAATTTGAAATGGTGCATCAGCCCAATCGCGTCGGGCTAAAGCCGCAGCCCCAGCGTCAGCAAAGAAAATCTTCAAACGAGAATCATATTCTGTAAACAGGGGCAGAAATTGTTCCGCCACCGGCATAAACTTGAGTTCTGGGAACAGGAACTCAACTTGTATGCGAGTACAGCCATCTGCAAGGGCAGCTTGGACAGCTACACGAGATTGAGCGATCGCATCTTCAAGAGTATTGGGAAGTTCACTCATAGTTTGTTATGTGGGTTTAGCATTACTCCCATTGTTCCAGTATTAGCTCTTATTGAGTAGGCTTAATAAGACTTGACTCGTTTGACTCGTTCCCAGTCTCCGACTGGGAATGCATTCATTGAGTCTCTGACTCAATATAAAACTTGAGGCAGCAGCCTCCAATCAGGCATTTCCATGCTCTGCATGGGAACGAGAGTAACAAGAGAATAATGAGAAATAGAGCTTTTTTAGACTTGTGTGTACACCGTAGTTTCCAAGGGGAGGGTTAGCGCTCTTTTATTACTCCGAAAAAATAAAATATTTGTAGGTTGGGTTGAACATTCGTGAAACCCCAACAAAATCAGAGATTGTTGGTGTTGGGTTTCGTTCCTCAACCCAACCTACGCCTACGCCTAAGTTCATCAAAGTCCTTAAAAATAAGGGTGGATGATTTTTATCCCGGATTAATGTTGTCTGTTGCTATTGATATGGGAATCTTAACAATAAAGTATTAATATCAGCGTCTTTTATGAAACCTGTTTTGCGTAAAGGTCAATTAACAACATGGAAAGATGACAAGGGCTTTGGCTTCATCCGCTCCAGTGATGGCAATCAAGACGTTTTTCTTCATATCACTGCACTCAAAGAAACAAATCATCGTCCCCAAGTTGGTGATGTGATTTGCTATCAGCTAACGGTTGATAAAGACGGAAGAGTTCATGCTTGCAACGCCTTCATTGAGGGAGTTGTATCCAAACCTATACAGAGAAACTCACCTTCTGTAATAGAGAAACCAACATTCAAACCCACAGTGAAATATTCTTTAATATTTGAGGTGTTGCTTTTATCATTGTTACCGGGTTTAGGAGCAATACATTTTGCATTAACGACTTTCAACCCAATCCCTCTAATTCTCTATCCTGTAATGAGTTTTATTACCTTTGCCCAGTATGCGGATGATAAATATCGTGCAAAGCAGGGGCGTTGGAGAATATCAGAAAAGAGATTACATTTATGTGAATTTATGGGTGGATGGTTGGGGGCATTCATTGCCCAACGAAGATTACGCCACAAAAGTAGCAAGGTTTCATACCAAGTTGTATTTTGGGTAATAGTAGCTATTCACATTGTATTTTGGTTAGATTGGCTTTTCTTGGGTAGAAGACTAGTAGGTTTAGTTTTTAGAGGATAGCAAAGAACCCTTGCAAAACAAACTGCTGAGTCGGGATTTCCTGACTGGTTGCCCATTTATTGAAGAAGTATTGAAGAAGTGCGATCGCATAAAAGACACGCTCAAAATTTTACCTGTTGGTAAAAGACTTGTTTAAGGCTTTGGGCGACGCGCCGATCAGATAAAACCTAGATATTTTGATACGCGATATCCAAGCCAAATCCCCACAAGGCCACCAATGACGCTGAAAAGAATCGAGGTGAATGATAGCACACTTCCACCCCACAAGGCAGGGATATAACTACCAATTGTAGAGCCAACGAACATCCCAATTCCAATGATGAATTTATTCATTCAAAAAAAAAGCCTCAAAAGTAATCAAAATAAGTCATGCTTGAACTCCTTTATGACTCAAAATATTACCTTTTGGGAAAAGATTTATTTAACCCTTTTGGCAGTCGTGACAGCAACTTGAGAAAATAGCGCTACCAGGAAAGTTTAAGGTTGCCATTTGCGCGTAGGCGTAGCCCATCGTTCGCGTAGCGTCTCGCAGAGAAGATATCGCAACCTGATAGTCATTCACAATTAGTACAATCGCCTCTAAACACTGCAAAATATCCTACTTTGGGATTATACTGAAATAGGTTTATTGTGTTCAATGTATACATAGTGCTAAAGCCAAGGCACAATGAAATTTGTTTTCAGCCAGGACTATGAAATATTCCGTCGCTGTATGATTGCGGCTCGTAAGGAAGCAAAACTAACTCAACAGACGCTTGCTAAATCCTTGAATAAGCCACAATCTTTTGTAGCCAAATATGAAAACGGTGAACGGCGGTTAGATGTAATTGAGTTTCTGTTAGTTACTCGTGTAATCGGGGTAGATCCTTGCAATATTCTGAGAAAAGTCGAACAAGGAATATCTAAAGCATCTTGTGAGGAGGAGGTATGAATACACAGGATGTAATCAAGCTTGCATCTCAATATTTAGATAACTTATCCGGTCATACTTTTGATATTTTAGATATATCTAAGCCTGTAACTGTAGACGCAGCAGTAAACTTGGCCAAAGTTATCTCAAAGCTTTCACCCTTACTCGGAAATTTAATCGAATTTAACACAGTTGAATTTTTGAATAAGCAAAATGAATTTTTTGAATTTGGAAAGTGGCAGAGGCAAGATCCGGGGTTTCCAGATACTATTTTTGTGTGAAGAGTTCAACCAACACCAGGATTAGAAATTAAAGCATGGTTTCCATTAGCAACGGAAATAACAGCACGCTTTAAAGACAGTCAAAATCACTTTAAGTACGATCAGACCTATGTTGCTATGCTGGCATGGTTGCCTGAGAAAATTATCTATGGGAAGCCTCGTATTCTTGATGTATGTGTTGTCTCTGGTTTGTCGGTAGCTTTAGCTAGAGATACTCATTATCATAATCCGCCAGATTATCTTGTTTTGGAGCCAGAGGATACAACTCAAAGAACAGCAAATTTGCAGCAGACAAACACTAGCGGTTATAAATTTCAAGGATCTGTTGAAGAGTTATTATAAGCTCAAAAAATAGTTGATTCATGGGGTGTTGAAGGAAAAATATATAAACCAACTAGAGAATATCAGCACCTTTTACGTGAACTATTGATCCGGTACAAATACAGACTGGATACTAATTTCGCTAAGATGGACAGAATTGTGCATCCAGGTATTGAAAAATTTAAGCAGCGTGTCTATAACATTGAAGTTTCTAGCATTACAGTTGGTCAATGGAATAGACTTCTATCCAGCCGTCGAGAAGACAGCATCAAGAAATCTCTAAAAGATTATCTAGAAATTAGAGAAGAGAGCATTGATGAACTTCTTGATTAAATCTCTGAACTCCATAATAAAAATAATCTGGATCAATTTCGCAAGAGTAAGCTTTTCGTCTCAGGTTACGTGCTGCTAGAGATGCGCTGAATAGTCCTCCGAAAGGTTCCCATATAACATCATTTTTATCACTTGACGCTTCAACAATAATGCTCATCAAGTCGAGGGGCTTCTGATTAAAGTGTACTGCTTTTCCAGAGAGAGTCTTAATTCTCTCATCACCCCGTAGAGCTTGCCGATCCCAAACATTTGTAAAACCATGAGGGCATCTGAATTTGGAGCGCATTTTACTCCATTCTTGCCCTGTTAAAGATTGGTTTCCATCCAAAGAAAAATAAGGTCTTTCTTCTGGATTACCATGCTTATTTGCATAGTTCACTAACCTCTCAAACATCTCTGGAGGAGGGAAATACCATAAGTGTCCTTGATCGAAATATTTCCTAGTTGCAGCATTAGCTACACCACAAGCATCGTTTGCCCGTTGTAGTGGTAATCCAGAACGTTTCCACTCTTTTAGCAACCATACTTTCAACGTCAGTTTGTTGACTTTAACTTCTCTTACATATTGAACGCACACTTCTGTAACTACAGGGAATCTACGAATTTTCTCTGTATTAATATTCCCTGCTATAGGACTAATATTTGATTTCTGAAAAAGCTCGGGTTCTACTCGAAAAGCCTAATTCCCTACTCCCCACTCCCCACTCCCCACTCCCCGCCTACGTAGATAATTTCAAAAATCAAATACGATTCCTATATATGACCTTTTCCTTTGTTCCAAATATTACAATTAACATAACGCCAACCGTGCTTTTCTAAAACGGGATGCACAACAGCCCAGCCAATTTCTGAATTCCAAAACCAGAGTGTTGTGCATGGTATAGCTGCTTTTGACCATGCTTCAATATGAGGTTCATACCAATTTGGTAAATCAATATGATCTGAAGTATCTCCTTCAAAACCAAGAACACCGTAAGCTCCATCTGAAACGATGACTGTAGGCTGCTCCCAATTGTTGTAATGATCGAGACTATTACCCAGATATAGAGCAACGCTTTCATCATTCCACGCAGAAAAATTTAAGTTGGTGTTGAGGTTTACTACTTTCCCCCGACCAACTGTGCTGGTAGCCTTGTGTTTTAAAGTCTTGGGAGAACTCGGTTCTGGGTTAGATAGACTCATTTATTGGTTTACATGGCTCTGAAACTTGAGTATCTCTGAGTTTATCCTGTTTTGGGATATTTACATAGTGATAGACAGTAAAATTAACCAGAGACACGCTCAATATGCAATATTTCCTATCTCACAGGTAGGTAATTTATGATATTTAATTTATCCCGCGCCCGTGTTTAGCTAGTTTATACGGCTAGTATTCCCACAGGTATGCGATTATGTCACATTTAATTTAACGCTTAACTAAAGATAAATCCGGTGTCAGCCTTTGCAAAACTTGCTTCAACACCATCACTGTCCAATCCACGTCAGCTTCGGTAGTATCACGCCCTAATGTGATGCGAATTCCACCCAAAGCCGCTTTTTCGGAATAACCCATCGCTAACAATATCGGACTAGGGCTAAGTTTACCACTGTGACAGGCAGCACCAGCACTGATGCCGATGCCAGCAAGGTTTAGCTGTCGTACCAAGGTTTTACCGCTAAGTTTTTCCCCGTCGGCGTATTCTAAGCACATACTCACATGGTGAGGTAAACGATCGCAGCTATCCCCTGTAGCAATTAAACCAGGAATCTCAACTAATTGGGCAAAGGCGCGATCGCGTAACTCAATTAATCGTGGTGTTTCTGTAGCCAATTCTTCGGCTGCTAATTCTGCTGCTACACCAAACCCCGCAATTATCGGTACTGCTTGCGTACCAGAACGCAGTCCCATTTCTTGTCCACCGCCACCCAGTAAAGGCATCAATTCCACACCAGGACGCATATATAACGCCCCTGCACCTTGAGGCCCATATATTTTATGACTTGAAAGGCTAAGTAAGTCTACGGGTAGTTGTTGCACATCTATAGGTAAGCGTCCCGCAGCTTGCACCGCATCTGTATGGAACAAAGCCCCATGCAATCGCACAATCTTACCCAATGCTGCGATCGCTTGCACAGTTCCAACTTCACTTTGTCCGTAAATTATAGAAACTAAAACTGTGTTATGTCGCAATGCTGCTTTTAAATCTAGGGGGTTGACTCTGCCTTTAACATCTACAGATAGGCGCGTAACTTCCCAACCCCACATTTCTAGCAACTTTACTGTTTCAGAAATTGCCGAATGCTCGACGCTAGAGATAATAATATGTTGAGGAACAGCATACAACCGAGCCACACCCATAATCGCCAGATTATTTGCTTCGGTACCACCAGATGTAAAGATTATTGATGCTGGATCGACAGCGTTAATTAATCCAGCAACTTGAACTCTGGCTTGTTCCACAACCGTTGCAGCCCTTTGCCCCCACTCATGTAAGCTGGAAGGATTACCCCACTGTTCGGTGAGGACTGTTTGCATAACTGCGATCGCTTCTTTTCGAGTCGGAGTAGTGGCGCTGTAATCTAGATAAATTTGCATATAACTGAATAATAGTGAGAACACACGGGGACTTATAACCCTCTTTTACCCCCTTAAAAAGGGGTCGCCGCAGGCGGGGGGATCTTAACCGAACCGTATTGGTAGGCTGCTGATCTTGTTAGCATATACAGTTTTCGTGAAAAAATCTCTGTAATGCACCTAGCAGTGAATTTTTCCCAATACTAGGAAAGTTATTTTTCTACTTAATTCAGAACACAAAATTTTGGGAATGATAAATATGTCCACTCCCAATCCATTTTTAACAGATTACAGTGCAATTTATCTCTAGACGAAGATATTTTTTATATATCTTTTTACTGATATTTCCCCTTGCTGCTTGTCAACGAGTCCAGTCTTTCAATCAGCGTCCCGCACCTTTACCACAAGATCCGTTAGTTCAAGTTTACTTTAACCATTCTGAGTCTTCAGAATACAAGGAAGCTTACCGTCAGCAAACTCGTCTTGGGGATGATTTAGAAAAACAGATTGTTGATGCTATTACCCAAGCTAAATCTACAGTAGATGTGGCGGTGCAAGAATTACGTTTACCCAAAGTTGCCCAAGCACTGGCTGATAGACAAAAAGTTGGGGTAAAAGTCAGGATAATTTTAGAAAATACCTATAGCCGACCTTGGAGCAGCTTAACATCTACTGAAGTAGGTAAGTTAGATAAAAGGGAACAGGAACGTTACAACGAATTTCGCAAATTTATCGATATTAATCAAGATAATCAACTCAGTCCAGCAGAAATAAATCAAAGAGATGCTTTGATAATTTTGCAAAATGCCAAAATTCCCTGGATAGATGATCAAGCAGATGGTTCAGCAGGTAGCAGCTTGATGCACCACAAATTTGTGATTGTGGATAATCGCATTGTAATTATTACTTCAGCCAATTTTACTTTAAGTGATACTTATGGTGATTTCACAAATTCTAGCAGTTTAGGCAATGCCAATAACTTATTGCAGATTGACAGCCTAGAATTAGCATCTTTATTTACAGAAGAGTTTAACATTATGTGGGGAGATGGCCCAGGAGGTAAGCCAGATAGTAAATTTGGGTTGCAAAAACCGATGCGTTTACCTAAACAAATAACTTTAGGGAACACCCAAATTACTGTGCAATTTTCGCCTACTTCCCCAACTCAACCCTGGAGTAACAGTAGTAATGGTTTAATTGGCAAAACTTTAGATTCAGCAACCAAATCTGTTGATATGGCCTTATTTGTCCTTTCCGATCAGCGGATTGCCAATATTTTAGAAAAACGCCATCAACAAAGTGTGCAAATTCGCGCTTTAATTGAACCACAATTTGCCTATCGTCCTTATAGCGAAGCATTAGATATGATGGGGGTTGCTCTTAGTAACAAATGTAAATATGAAGTAGATAACCATCCTTGGTCAAATCCAATTACAACCGTAGGCGTACCTGTGTTACCCAAAGGTGATTTATTGCATCATAAATTTGGTGTTATTGATAGTCAAACAGTAATTACAGGTTCTCATAATTGGTCAGATGCCGCTAATTATGGTAACGATGAGACGCTTTTAGTGATTGAGAGTCCCATAGTTGCTGCCCATTATGTGCGAGAATTTGCTCGTCTTTATGGTAAAGTTAAACCCGGCTTACCACCAGCAATTCAAGCAAAAGTTAAATTAGAACAAACACGGTGTCCTCAGATAAAAAGTTCTTCATCAAGTGAACCACAAGCAGTTAAACAAATAAATATTAACACTGCAAGTCTAGAAGAATTAGTAACTCTCCCCGGTGTAGGTAAGAAGTTAGCACAACGGATAATTATTAGCCGTCAACAGCAAAAATTTACATCTTTACAAGACTTAGAAAGAGTTCCAGGATTGAGTGGTAGAACTGTAGAAAAATGGAGCGATCGCGTAATGTGGTAGGGATGCACATCTGTGCATTAGTGTCAACTTAACGTAAAAGTTGACTGAAAACTCGTGAACCGTCAACGGTCAACAGTGAACAATAGCAATGGAATATTTTTTTACTTGGAAGTCCCTAAAACATGCGATATTAGGGAACTCCAAAAAATAAATTATTCCACTTAAAGTCGTTGACTGTTGACTGTTGACTGTTGACTGTTGACTGAAAACTCGTGAACCGTCAACGGTCAACAGTGAACAATAGCAATGGAATATTTTTTTACTTGGAAGTTCCTTACACAAATGTGATGTTTAACCGAGTACCGTGGGTTTAAATCCCCCGGTTCAATAACCAGCAAGTTTTGGGTCGGGGTCTAAATCCCCGTCACAAAACTTAATTACGAATTACGAATTACGAATTACGAATTATTTTAAGTGCGATCGCTAGCTAAACTAACCAAACTGCGGAAATGCCCATTCTGAGAAAATCGTTTTGCTATTATTTGTTGATAAACCGCCTCATAGCCATCAGTCATTTGCTGAACGCTGAAACGGTCTTCGACATACTGGCGACAGGCATAGCGGTCTAACTTTATTGCCCGATCAATGGCACTGATGCATTCTTGAATATCATTGCAGAGGAAACCCGTCTTGCCGTGGGAAATTACCTCCTCAGTAGAACCCAATTTCATCGCAATCACCGGCGTACCCGAAGCCATTGACTCCACCATCACCAATCCAAAGGGTTCTCGCCAAGTGATGGGGAATAGAGTTGCGACTGCACCTCCCATAAGGGCATTTTTTTGAGCATGGTTAGCTTCACCCAAATACTCAATTTGCTTACCGTCAATGTGCGGTTTGATTTCCTTCTCAAAGTATTCGGCATCTATGGCATCAATCTTACCTGCCATTTTCAAACGCCAACCAGCAAGTTTTGCAATTTCTATTGCTAAATGCGCTCCCTTCTCAGGAGACATTCTACCCAAAAAGGCTAAGTAGGGCGGATCTTCTGGTTGGGCGTGAAAATTATAACTGCTGACATCAATTCCGTTGTAAACCGTTGCTTGATAGTTCAACCCTAACCTTGGTTCTCGTTGTGAATCGGAAATACTAACGTAGGGTTGTTTTTTCCCAAAACTAAACATCTTTTCGTTGTCAGGCGTAAAAGTACCGTGCAACGTGTGAACTGTAGGGGTTGTGACGAGATTTGTGTAGGACAGCGCCCCATACCCTACATGGGAGTGAATAATATCAAACTCTTCTGCCCGTTCATAGACCGAAGCTAGATTCAGCATTTCGTAAACGCTGTAATCTTTGATAGTGCGATCGTGTCTCACGGCACGCGGATGAACTGACACTAGTTTTGCCAGACTGATAGAATCTCCCGAAGCAAATAAAGTTACTTCGTGTCCACGTTGGACTAATTCATCAGTAAGTAACCCCACTACTAACTCTGTACCACCATAAGCTGGAGGTGGAACCCTCTCCCACAGTGGCGCTATTTGAGCTATTCGCATCACAAACCTCCTAACAAATAAAACTTGAATTACAAGTTTTTTTTCTGTTGTTGTAGTGCTTATAATTAATTAACTTAGTATTAAAAAGTTACTTTAGATACTAAGTTTATTTACACTTCTCCCAAAATCTTATGCTTTTATTTCTATATATTTCTTCTATCTTAGTACGTAAATTACCCACATCTAAAGAGGTAAATAAATTCTAATCTATTAATTTATGTGTGATTTTGTCCAATTTTAAATATAGATTTTTTGATAAATACGAATTGGAGAAAATGGTAAAAAATAAAGCTAAATATGGATAATCACCGAAAATACTCTATTATTGCCTATAAATTATCTGATTTTAAAATCTTATTTAAAGAGTAAACTGCGTACTCACTTTTTGGGCGGCTTTTGGTACTCCGAAGGATAACTCATAGCCAGCCAAAGAACACATTGTCGTCAAGTAGGTACTTTAAAATTAGAGGCGGCAAAGTTTTATCAGCAAACAAAAGGAGAGAAGAGAGTTAAATTATTGACTTATTACATAAAATATGATATTTTAGTTTGCTATCAATAAAAAACAAATATAAACGTGAATATCTCTCCATCTCTTAAAAAACCGCGTGTCTCATGGCAGGCGGTTTTCTCACTGCTGATGTTTGTGTTCATGTACCTGCCCATACTGGTACTTAGCTTTTATAGCTTCAATCAGTCACCTTACAGTGCAGGTTGGCAAGGATTCACTCTCGATTGGTATGGCAAGTTATTCAGTGACGATCGCATCTTATCAGCTTTGCAAAATAGTTTAATAGTTGGTGGTTGTGCCGTGGCAATATCAGCAGTGTTGGGAACCTTGATGGCGGTTGGGTTGGCGCGTTACGAATTTCCTGGTAAGAAATTATATCGGGGTGTTGCTTACCTACCATTGATTATTCCCGATATTGCGATCGCAGTGGCTACTCTAGTATGTCTAGCAGCCTTTGCAATTCCTTTGAGTTTATGGACGATAGTTGCAGCCCACATCGTGTTTTGTTTGGCTTACGTCGGGCTTGTGGTTGCTTCCCGACTTACCAATTTAGATCCACACTTAGAAGAAGCAGCACTAGATTTAGGTGCAACACCAACGCAAGCTTTCATCAAAGTATTGTTACCTCAATTAATGCCTGGTATTGTAGCTGGTTGTCTCCTGGCTTTTGTCCTCAGCTTAGATGACTTTCTCATTGCCAGTTTTACTGCCGGTAGCGGTTATAACACCCTACCAATGGAAATTTTTAGCCGGATTAGATCAGGAGTCAAGCCTGATATTAACGCATTGAGTGTCATGTTGATTACAGTATCTGCGATCGCTGCTCTTGTAGCTGAATTAATTCGCATTTCTGGAGAGAACAAAAGCTTAAATTAAGACTTGCGATCGACAATAAAAATTATCCGCTATTTAGTTCTTAATGGACTTTTTTCGGTAATTAACAACAGCTATCTTAAAAAAGTCATAATTCATAATTCACAAATAGGGTGCGTTATGGCGTTAGCCTAACGCACCATATCCCCCAACTCCCAACTCCCAACTCCCAACTCCCAACTCCCAACTCCCAACTCCCAACTCCCAACTCCCAACTCCCAACTCCCAACTCCCAACTCCCAACTCCCAACTCCCAACTCCCAACTCCTAACTCCCAACTCCTAACTCCCAACTCCCAACTCCTAACTCCTAACTCCTAACTCCCAACTCCTAACTCCTAACTCCCAACTCCCAACTCCTATAGATAACATTGGGGCTAACTTTGGAGAAGATGCTATTTCCCCCTCATTATGCAAATCTGCCAAAATCCCAATTGCTCAAATCCATTCAACTCTGATAGCAATAGATTTTGCGTGAGTTGCGGACAAAGCAACTTTGGCAAACTTCTAAGAAACCGTTACCGTGTATTAAGACTTTTAGGTGAAGGTGGATTTAGTAGAACTTATGCTACAGAGGATGTAGACAGACTAAACGCGCCTTGCGTCATCAAACAATTTTTCCCACAGTTTCAGGGAACAGGACAACGTACTAAAGCAGCAGAATTTTTCAAAGAAGAAGCTTTTAGGTTGTATGAACTGGGAGAAAATCATACCCAAATTCCCAGATTACTAGCTTACTTTGAACAAGGTGCTAGTTTATATCTCGTACAAGAATTTATTCAAGGAAAAACTCTCTTACAAGAAGTTCAGCAACAAAACTATAGTGAATCACAAATTTGGGAACTTTTAACTGATTTATTGCCAGTACTGCAATTTATTCATACTCATAATGTCATTCATCGGGATATCAAACCAGAAAATATTATCCGCCGTGCAAGTGATGAAAAACCCGTATTAATTGACTTTGGCGGTGCTAAACAGGTAACACAAACCAGTATAGGAAGACAAGCTACAGTAATTTATACCCTTGGTTATGCCCCAACCGAACAAATGGCTGGATTTGCTTGTCACGGCAGCGATTTGTATGCTTTAGGTGTAACTTGCGTGCGTCTTTTAACTCGTTGTTTGCCGTTGCAGGATGCTTCTGGACAGGTTATTGATCCTATTTATGATGCCATGAATGCTAAGTGGTTGTGGCGTGAGCGTTTACAAGAAAAAGGTATTACTATCAGCGACGACTTAGGGAAAATTTTAGAGAAATTACTAAAACATCTACCTAGTGAAAGATATCAAACAGCAGTAGAAGTTATCAACGATTTGAAATTTGCAACATCGAACATTGAACCTGTTGCCCTTAAAATTGTTTCGATGCCTCAACCAATATTACCGCCGCTACCACAAAAAGTAATAGTACCATTACCCCCTTTAGAAACCTTTGAATTTGATGTAGTGACAGTAGACACAGGTGGTAGAGAAGTAAACCGCATGAGTTGTAATGCAAATTTCTTTGCCGAAGAATTGGGTAAAGAAGTCACATTAGAAATGGTATCGATTTCTGGCGGTACTTATATGATGGGTTCACCGGAGTGTGAAGGAGATGCTGACGAACGTCCTCGACATAAAGTTACCGTTGAACCATTTTTTATGGGGAAATTTCCCGTAACTCAAGCACAGTGGAGAGTAGTAGCAGCTTTACCCAAAGTCAAACAAGCTTTAAATCCCCATCCGTCGAAATTCAAAGGTTTAGATAGACCAGTAGAAAATGTATCTTGGTATGAGGCTGTAGAATTCTGTCTCAGACTATCAGAAAAAACCGGACGGGACTATCGTTTACCGAGTGAAGCTGAATGGGAATACGCTTGTCGGGCTGGAACTACAACATCCTTCCACTTTGGGGAAACCATTACCCCTGAGTTAGTTAACTGCACAATGGAACCAAAAAGCAAATTCCGTAAAGAAACAACAAACGTCGGTAGTTTTGAAGTTGCCAACGCCTTTGGATTATACGATATGCACGGGCTAGTTTGGGAATGGTGCGCTGATTCGTGGCACAACAATTACAGCGACGCACCTTCAGATGGAACAGCTTGGGAAGTTGGCGGTGATATTAATCGCCGAGTGCTACGCGGTGGTTCGTGGAGTTTTAACGCCGAACTGTGTCGCAGCGCTAGCCGTAGCTGGAATGAGTCAGACGGTGGACTGAGGGTTTGTGGCTTTAGAGTAGTATTTTCTGTAGAGGAGATTATTTAGCAATTTAATTTATAGGCTGTAGTAATTATGAAAGACAAAATTGAGAAAGGTGACATAGTACTTATAAATAAAAGGGGAGAATATCATAATCAAGTGGGTGAAGTAAGTGAGATTGATTACAATATTTTCTTTGTAAAAATCGTGTTAGTAAAGTTAGGTAATCAAGAAGAAACCTTTGAAGAAAAAGATTTGCAATTACAAACTAAAAAACCGAGCATTGAAGAAGTATTTGCATCAATAGACAAAATTTTACAAGTAGTTGATCATATTCCCCACTTGCCTACAAAAGAGAAAGTAGAGTTACCCAATCGGCTGAAATATCTGAAATTAGATATTCCTAAACTTGATAAACAGGTGATTCTAAAAAACTTCGACAGTATAGATAAAATACTCACAGCAACCAGAGAAGCAGACTCATCAGCAACCTTTTGGCAGGAAATAGATTCTAATTTTGACAAAATAAGCTGGTGGATTAGAACAAGCTTGTGAAATAATTCATAATTCGTAATTTAAATGAGTTGTAGCTCCTGAACTTTCCACTCATTTAAGACCACTGAATTACTTGTACTGACAATACGGTTCGGATAAGGTTTTTTGATGACACGCCGCTAATTGTAAAGACGCGATAAATCGCCGTCTCTACAAAGGATTGATTATTGTAAAGACGGCGATTTATCGCGTCTCTTGCCTTAAAAATTTATACTTTACCACATCATAATTTTTACATTTAAGGCTAAATGATTGGCACTGGACATAATTAAACGTAACTATATTTTTATCATTTTTTATCCCTAATACCCTATATCTGATACCTTGTGCTTGATTCTAGGCAGTGATATTTATCTTTACCCACATACCTGAATTTGTATTTGTAACTCTACGATTGAAATTTTGCTATTAGCTTGACGATTACTTGATATAACTTTTATAAAAGTGTTTTTATTTTTACAAGGAGCGCTTTTTAGATAAAATGAACTACTAAAATAAGGGGTATTTATGCGTTTTTTTCAGTTTTCAGGGATTCTTGCTTGTACAACAGCAGCTTTTATATCAGTTGCACCCATACAAGTAGAAGCTGCAACTTTTAAAGTGATATCTGGAGTCACTAGCATTGATCATGACCACGAGGATATTCTTAGAAGTATCGGGCTAATCTTGACAGGCAGTAATAATACAGTCGCACCAATTCCTAGCAATTATTTGGTTGGCTTCAACATCGAACCAGCCAGCAACTTTACGTTCAGTGACGAGGGCGGTTTTACTCCGCTTTCAGGTACAATCGAGAATACTGGGACTGTTACCTTCAATAATCAAATTACTGTGGGTGACTTTTCAATTGGTTTTGCTCCAGGACGTACTGTTAAAGATGCTAGCGGATTTGTTTTAAGAGACACATATTCTTTAAATACAATTTTGTTTGATTTGAGTCTTCCAGAACCTGTGGTATTTGATAATCAAAATTTAACCATCCCTGATGTAAAATTGCTGGTTTCTCCAGAGTTTGCTAATATTCTCCAAAAACCTGAATTAACAGGTTCGTTTGCTGGAACTGCCCGAATTGATGCTGAAGTTGCTGCCGTACCCGAACCTGATAGTGTACTAGCAGTTTTGGCAGTGGGTGCGGCTCTCTTGGCAACTAGGTTTTATACTCGAAAAGTTAAATACACTTGATATCTTGAAGCATTGCTAAATGCTTATCAACCGGTGCAAGGGTATTTGCAGCAATCAGCCCACTGGCGGCGACTGCTGGTAAACCAATACCGGGAAATGTCGAGTCTCCACAGCACATCAGCCCCGCTAAAGGTGTGCCAGGGCCGGGAAACATAGCGCTTCCAGCCTGAATTGCTGGGCCGTAGGAACCTTGATAACGACGGAGATAACGTTCGTGAGTTAGAGGTGTACCAACAAGTGTGACTTCGCAACGAGAGCGAATATCTGGAATTATCCGCTCTAATGCTTGCCACATTACTTCTGCACGCGATCGCTTTTTTTCGGCATATTCTTGGTTCCTTCTATCCATTCCCTGCCAGATAGAGTATGGCTCATTACCAGGTGTATAAACATGAATTACGTGCTTACCTGGTGGCGCTAAGGATGGATCGAGAACTGAAGGAATTGATATCACCACAACATTCTGAGGTGCTGTTATGCCCAATTCCCAGTCATTAACCACGATGTAATGACACCGCAAATTTGGCTGTAATCCTTGAGCATCAACGCCTAAATGGAGATGCATAAAGCTATCACACTCAGGTGTCGCCTGTCGTTTAGCGCGGTAGTTTTTGGGTATTGCCTTTTCTGGTAATAACTTCAGTGTGTCCCAAACCGATGCATTAGAAATCACTGCCCGCCGCGATCGGATTTCGGAGCGATCGCGCAGACGCACACCCACCGCCCGATTCCCTTCTACAAGCACTTCTTCCACATGAGCGCCTAGAATCAACTTCCCACCGTGACGCTCCAATCCTTGTACAAGGGTGTCAACTAAAGCACCACTACCACCAATGGGATATTCAAGTATTGCGTTTGGCCGATACCAATCCGCAAACATAAATCCTACCTCTGCGGCGCTAGTACCATCTGCGGGCAATCCAGAAAGCAGAAAACACAGCAAATTCAGCCAATTTCTGGTAAAAGGATCTTTAACAACGCCATCCATAATCCGGCTGAAGGGGCCCGTCAGCTTAATTATATTCGCCAGATTTTTTGTCAAAGATGGGATAAATGGGCCCACAGTTCTAGCTGCACCAAAATCAAAGCGTAATGCTGCTGGTGGTATAGAAGTTGCTGCACTAGCGAATGGTTCCATAACGCGCTGGAGTTCTTGCCATTCGGCTACAGCATCATGTCCCCGGAATTTCATCAGCACTTCACAAAATTGCTGGGCACCAACCGACGTATCAAAATCACCTTCTGGTACACAACAACCCCAAGTATCGTAAGTTACGCATGGTAATTCTGAACCAATTGCATCTAAGACTTGCCGCAGAGGGTTAGCAGAGGGGCTGTAAGACAGTCCAGAGTAGAGAGACGGGCCCGAGTCAAATTTGAAACCATTGCGCTCAAAAGCATGGGCAGCGCCTCCAGCAATGGAGTGGCTTTCGCAGACTATCACATCAAAGCCATACCGTGCCAAAACAGCAGCACAACTCAAACCGCCAATACCGCTACCAATAACAACTACATCTGTAACTTGCATATATGTTTGCAACAATAAACTAAAACAGTTGGGGAAACTTGGATAATATCATTCGCTCCTCCATCCATAAACCGCTCTAATTGGTTAATCTCATTACAAACGATGGAGATTAAACCACCAGTGCTGCCTTCTTCAGATTAAAGGCTTAATTCAGACAGACTAATGAGAAACTTAAACTAGTAACTGAGTTTACCCAAACCAAAGTAATACTTTTTACTCAGCACTATGGACTAGAGAAGGAAGACAAGGAGAAAAATAATAACTCTTCATGACCAATGACAAATGACAAATGACCAATGACTAACTCATATTGGAGAGAAGAATTTGAAAAATCAGCAATTTGGAAATTGGCAAAGCACAGTTTTAGGAATTGTGTTAGCAACACTAGTGCTTTTGGGACTAAATTCCTTTATCATTATTAACCCAGGACAAGCAGGAGTGATCAGCATTTTGGGTGGAGCGAGAGATGGGGCATTGTTGGAAGGGATTCATGCAAAACCGCCTTTTATCTCAGTGATAGATGTGTATGATTTGACTGTGCAGAAATTTGAAGTACCAGCCGAGAGTTCTACTAAGGATTTGCAAAATTTATCTGCGAGATTTGCGATCAACTTTCGCCTCGATCCCATCAAGGTAGTTGAAGTTAGAAGGAAACAAGGAACCTTAGCAAATATTGTATCGAAAATCATTGCACCACAGACCCAAGAAGCATTTAAAATTGCAGCCGCTAGAAGAACAGTAGAAGAAGCAATTACCAAAAGAAGTGAGTTGAAAGAAGACTTTGATGAAGCGCTAGGCGATCGCTTAGACAAATATGGGATAATTGTGTTAGATACTAGCGTAGTTGATTTAGCATTCTCACCAGAATTTGCCAGAGCTGTGGAAGAAAAACAAATTGCTGAACAACGGGCGCAAAGAGCCGTTTATGTAGCACGGGAAGCAGAACAAGAAGCACAAGCAGATGTGAATCGCGCTAAAGGTAGGGCAGAAGCTCAAAGACTCTTAGCAGAGACACTCAAAGCCCAAGGAGGACAGTTAGTTCTGCAAAAAGAAGCAATTGAAGCTTGGAAGAGTGGCGGCGCTCAGATGCCCAAAGTCCTCGTTATGGGTGGTGACTCAAAAAGCGGCGTCCCCTTCATATTCAACCTTGGAAACGTCCAAAATCAACCGTAACACTTTAACTTCGTTTAAGATTAAAGCCATGCTCACTGAGCGTTCGCGTAGCGTCTCCAAGAGTTGTCGAAGTGAGTTTTGTCGAGGCTTTAATTCGAGTAAATAATATTTAGTAAGTTGGGTTATTCCCAACTTCAACACAACAGAAAAACCAACAACAGAAGAATCGAAGTTTATGTCAACCCCTAATCCCCAGAATATCACCGCCGAAGAAGCAAAAAAATTACTGAATAAATTCAACTGTCTAGATATTGCGCCTGTCCTCAAGCCATCAGAAAAATCAGTAATTCGTAGTGCCTTAATTTTGATCGCTAAACTTGCTGATTATCAAATTTTAGGAATTTGTGCTGATACAGCAGAAGAAGGAATACTTGCCATGAAGACTTATTCTCTGGCTTTGGGTTATGAAGTACCAGACAATTTAGTTACACCTGAAGGCCCAGTTTATATCAAATTAAATGGTAAAAATGGCTTGTGTTATCTCGATTCTTATGCTGGACATCATCGTGGCGTATTAGTGTCTTGCCAGTCTTACCACGAAGGCGGAATCAACGAAATGTATGGACATCTCCCCTTGGACTTATTTCTATAGAACTCAGCGAATGTAGGTAGGGTATTTGCCTTACCTACTAACTAATAATCAATGAAAAACTACTAAATCTTATGAGTATTATTACACTACAATCAGTCAAGAAAGACTTTGGCATCAAGGAAATTTTAAAAGATGCCAGCTTTAGCCTCGATGCTACCGATAAAGTTGGCTTAATTGGTACTAACGGTTCTGGCAAATCAACCCTATTAAAAATGATTGCCGGGTTAGAATCCATTGATAGCGGTCAGATTTTAGTCAACTCTGGTTCTAGAATTATCTACTTACCCCAGTTGCCAGATTTAGATGAGAATCACACAGTTTTAGAGCAAGTTTTTGCCGACAGTGGTGAACACATGTCTTTGGTGCGTGAGTATGAAGAACTCTCAGATAAATTGGCTCACTATCCAGATGATAGCCAACTGATGTCTCGCCTTTCTGTGGTGATGCAACGGATGGATACAAATGGTGCTTGGGAATTAGAAACTAATGCTAAAATCATCCTCACTAAATTAGGAATTTCTGACTTTGACGCCAAGATAGGCACTTTATCTGGAGGCTATCGCAAGCGGATTGCTTTAGCATCAGCGTTGCTAGCAGAACCAGATGTTTTGCTCATGGATGAGCCGACAAACCATCTTGATGCTCTTTCTGTAGAATGGTTACAAAGTTATTTAAATCGCTATCGTGGCGCACTTTTTCTCATCACCCACGATCGCTACTTTCTAGATCGCGTTACCAATCGGATTATTGAAATCGACCGAGGCGACATTTACACCTACACAGGTAACTATTCATATTACCTCGAAAAGAAGGCTTTAGCAGAAGAATCTGCTGTAAGTAGTCAACGTAAACACCAAGGTTTGTTGCGGCGTGAGTTGGAATGGCTCAAAAAAGGGCCAAAAGCCAGAAGTACCAAGCAAAAAGCGAGAATTGACCGCGCTCATGCTTTGCGGGATACTGAGTTTAAACAAGTTCAGGGTAAAGTTGATATTTCTACAGTTGGTCGTCGCATTGGCAAAAAAGTTATTGAATTAGATAACATTTCTAAAGCATACAATGGACGCACCCTGATTAATAATTTCACTTACGAATTTAGTCCAGAAGACCGCATCGGCATTATCGGCGCTAATGGTGCTGGTAAATCCACTTTAATGGATATTATTACTGGTCAAATTAAGCCAGATTCAGGTGTTGCAGAAATTGGTACTACAATTCACATCGGTTATTTTGACCAGCATTCTGAAGAATTGCTTACAGCTTTAAACGAAAATCAGCGCGTGATTGACTACATCAAAGAAGAAGGAGAGTTTATCAAAATTACCGATGGAACTCAAATTACTGCTTCGCAAATGTTGGAGCGGTTTTTGTTTCCCGGTAATCAACAGTATGCCCCAATTAATAAACTTTCTGGTGGTGAAAAACGCCGTTTATTTCTGTTGCGTGTTTTGATGAGTGCGCCCAATGTCTTGATTTTAGATGAACCGACAAATGATTTAGATGTCCAAACATTAGCAGTATTAGAGGATTATTTAGAAGATTTTGTCGGGTGTGTAATTGTAGTTTCTCACGATCGCTACTTTCTCGATCGCACCATCGACACAGTATTTTCCTTTGAGGAAGGCGGTAATCTGCGGCAATATCCAGGGAATTACTCGATTTATCTGGACTATAAGAAGGCTGAAGAGGCACAGCAACAAGCTGCGAACGCTAAGGAGAAGCCGAAAAATGCCGAAGTCCAAAATGGTGCGGCTTCACCCAAGGAGGTAGAGAATACCAAGCGGCGGAGGTTATCCAATTGGGAGAAGAAAGAATTTGAGCAGTTGGAAGGTAAGATTGCCGAGTTAGAAGCTGAGAAGGCAGAAACTGAGAAAACGTTGGCGAATGTCTCACCGGGTAATTATAGCGAAGTGCAGAAATTGTATGATCATGTGGAAAAGCTCAAGCACGCGATCGATGTGGCGACTGAACGCTGGTTAGAATTAGCGGAGATGGAGTCTTGATATTTTAACGTGAGTGAATTAAGACAAGAGACGCGATGAATCGCCGTCTCTACAAAAGATTGATTATTGTAGAGACGGCGATGAATCGCGTCTTCATGATGATTTATTCAGCGTAGGTGCGTTACGGCGTTCCGTTAACACACCTAGCATTTCATCTTTTACTTTTGAGAATCGGTTTCCTCTTTTTTCTCCTGCAAGCTACGAATTTTAACCAGCACTGAAATATATTGTTGAGTCATCCAAATCAACGCCTCAATGGATGAGTTACCTTGGTCAATCTGGCTTTTAGCTTGTAAACCAATCAAGAATAGTTGCATTGCCAGCAACAAAGCAATGGTTTTACTAAGAATATTTTGACGCTTGCCTTGCATTTGTTTGTACCCCAAAGAGTTGATAGATATAGGTTCTCTTTGGGGTTGTGTCCCTAAGCAAATACCCCAATGTCGCTGAAAATGCCTTAAAATCTGGATTACATAAGTTTGGGGTGGTAGTTTCAATATGGGTAGCCCCAAACTTCTTACTCAATTTTTTGGATGTAATGCCACGAGAATCTACTAAAGGCCCTGTAATTCAGAAACGAGTCAAGCGTCTGCTAGAGGCGTTACTTTGTTTTGTCGATGGAGAATTTGAGGACAGTAACTTTAAAATTGAGTACGACTGGAAAGAAGCAGACAGCGTTAACCCCAAGCTGACTGTGCAGACTACGTTAGTCACGTTGGAGTTGCTGACGCAAAAAGACAAATACCCTGGCAAGTTAACTAAAGCGCAAATTCGAGAAGCACTGAATTTGCTCAAGGATTTCTTGAACATTCTCGAAGATAACCGTATCCAAATCAAGGGTATTGAGGAATGGCGTTTTACACTCAAGCTATGGTCAAGAGATCGAGAAAAGAACTTAAAACGGTTTGATGAGACATGGGAAAACAGCAGACCAAAGAAATCGAAAGAATTAGCAGCTACACCCGAAATTAAACTTGCGCTATTTCAAGCACCACCCTTACCCGAACACTTTGTAAAACGCCCAGAATACAGCGACGATTTAAAGACTCGCCTCCTCACAGAGTCATCGTCAGGTAATCGCACTTTGGTAATTACTGCAATTCACGGCTTGGGTTCTGTGGGCAAATCGACTTTAGCCGCAGCTTTAGCCCATGATGCAGAAATCCAAACTCGGTTTTGTGACGGTATTCTGTGGACAACATTAGGTCAGCAACCTGATGTACTTTCTTTACTTAGTGGCTGGGTGCAGGCGCTAGGAGACTGTAATTTTAAACCTACCAGCATAGAAGCAACTTCTACCCATCTGCGGACTCTGCTTTATGACAAAGCGGTGCTGCTGGTGGTTGACGATGCCTGGAATACAAAAGATGCCTCAGTATTTAATATTGGCGGGGTGCGGTGTCAGGTTTTAGTAACTACTCGTGAAGGTGCGATCGCTGACGCATTAGGAGCCAGCACCTACAGTCTGGATATAATGACAGCATCTCAAGCAATGGAATTGCTGAGAAACAAGTTAAAACGGGAGATTACAGGTAAAGAATATGAGTCAGCAGAAAAGTTAGCTAAAGGCGTTGGTTATCTCCCCCTAGCATTGGAACTTGCAGCAGCAGCAATTGCAGATGGTACAACTTGGACAGAGTTGTTACGAGATATTAAACAAGAAATTGCTCGGTTAAAAACCTTGGATAGACCAGGGGCAAATGATATTACTGATGAAGCAAGTTTAAAACGCCTCAGCTTAACTGCATCTTTGAATTTGAGCATCAAGCGATTGGCACAAGAGGATAAAGAATACTTTACTTGGTTGGGGGTCTTACCTGAAGATGTAACCATTAATCCCAAAATGACGGCAACACTTTGGGATATTGCAGATGAGCGCGATGCCTCTGATTCATTGAAATATTTACAAAGTAAAGCCCTATTATTACCTGGTGTTCCTCTTGCTGATGGTACGCGTACCTATCGCTTACATGACTTATTCCACGACTTAGCACGAAACTTGTTAACTGCTCCCTCACAGCCGCGCCGGGGTAATTTACCAGGACTAGGTATTTCCCTTGTCAATGCTCACGTTGCTTTGTTAGAAAAATATCGGCAAAAGACTCAAAAAAACCTTTGGCATACCCTACCTAATGATGGTTACATTCATCAATATTTAGTTTGGCATTTAGATAAAGCTGAACAAATAGAAGAGATTCACCAGTTATTGCGGGAGGAGTCACAGACAGGAAGCAATGGCTGGTATGAAGCGCGAGAAAAATGGGGGCAAACTGCGGGTTACATCACAGATATTTCTCATGCCTGGGAATTAGCAGAAGCGAATTGGAATGAATCAACTCTGCCGCAACTTGTGAGTTGGCAGTGTCGTTATGCTTTGATTACTGCTTCCCTTAATAGTTTGGCAGCTAATTTACCAGCACAACTGCTGGTGGCACTAGTCAAAAATAACATCTGGACTTGCGAACAAGGACTAGCTTACGCCCTGCAAAACCCAAAGCCAGAGGATAAAGTCAACTCGCTGACACAACTAGTCAATTATTTGCCATCAAATCTTGAAAAATTAGCACTGCAAAAAGCCCTTGCTGCTGCCAGGGAGATTCAGTCTGAGTCGAATCGTGCCAATGCCTTGAGTGCCTTAGCTGAGAAACTGCCAGAGTTATTGCCAGAAGCCCTTGCTGCTGCCAGGGAGATTCAGGATGAGGATTCTCGTGCCAATGCCTTGAGAGCCTTAGCTGAGAAACTGCTGCCAGAGTTATTGCCAGAAGCCCTTGCTGCTGCCAGGGAGATTCAGTCTGAGTATTATCGTGCCAAAGCCTTGAGAGCCTTAGCTGAGAAACTGCCAGAGTTATTGCCAGAAGCCCTTGCTGCTGCCAGGGAGATTCAGGATGAGTATTCTCGTGCCAATGCCTTGAGTGCCTTAGCTGAGAAACTGCCAGAGTTATTGCCAGAAGCCCTTGCTGCTGCCAGGGAGATTCAGGATGAGGATTCTCGTGCCAATGCCTTGAGAGCCTTAGCTGAGAAACTGCTGCCAGAGTTATTGCCAGAAGCCCTTGCTGCTGCCAGGGAGATTCAGTCTGAGTATTATCGTGCCAAAGCCTTGAGTGCCTTAGCTGAGAAACTGCCACCAGAGTTATTGCCAGAAGCCCTTGCTGCTGCCAGGGAGATTCAGTCTGAGTCGAATCGTGCCAAAGCCTTGAGTGCCTTAGCTGAGAAACTGCCAGAGTTATTGCCAGAAGCCCTTGCTGCTGCCAGGGAGATTCAGTCTGAGTCGAATCGTGCCAAAGCCTTGAGTGCCTTAGCTGAGAAACTGCCACCAGAGTTATTGCCAGAAGCCCTTGCTGCTGCCAGGGAGATTCAGGATGAGGATTATCGTGCCAATGCCTTGAGTGCCTTAGCTGAGAAACTGCCAGAGTTATTGCCAGAAGCCCTTGCTGCTGCCAGGGAGATTCAGTCTGAGTCGAATCGTGCCAAAGCCTTGAGTGCCTTAGCTGAGAAACTGCTGCCAGAGTTATTGCCAGAAGCCCTTGCTGCTGCCAGGGAGATTCAGTCTGAGTCGAATCGTGCCAAAGCCTTGAGTGCCTTAGCTGAAAAACTGCCACCAGAGTTATTGCCAGAAGCCCTTGCTGCTGCCAGGGAGATTCAGGATGAGTATTATCGTGCCTATGCCTTGAGTGCCTTAGCTGAGAAACTGCCAGAGTTATTGCCAGAAGCCCTTGCTGCTGCCAGGGAGATTCAGTCTGAGTCGAATCGTGCCAAAGCCTTGAGAGCCTTAGCTGAAAAACTGCCAGAGTTATTGCCAGAAGCCCTTGCTGCTGCCAGGGAGATTCAGGATGAGGATTTTCGTGCCAAAGCCTTGAGTGCCTTAGCTGAAAAACTGCCAGAGTTATTGCCAGAAGCCCTTGCTGCTGCCAGGGAGATTCAGGATGAGTATTATCGTGCCAAAGCCTTGAGTGCCTTAGCTGAAAAACTGCCAGAGTTATTGCCAGAAGCCCTTGCTGCTGCCAGGGAGATTCAGTCTGAGTCGAATCGTGCCTATGCCTTGAGTGCCTTAGCTGAAAAACTGCCACCAGAGTTATTGCCAGAAGCCCTTGCTGCTGCCAGGGAGATTCAGGATGAGTATTATCGTGCCTATGCCTTGAGTGCCTTAGCTGAGAAACTGCCAGAGTTATTGCCAGAAGCCCTTGCTGCTGCCAGGGAGATTCAGTCTGAGTCGAATCGTGCCAAAGCCTTGAGAGCCTTAGCTGAAAAACTGCCAGAGTTATTGCCAGAAGCCCTTGCTGCTGCCAGGGAGATTCAGGATGAGGATTTTCGTGCCAAAGCCTTGAGTGCCTTAGCTGAAAAACTGCCAGAGTTATTGCCAGAAGCCCTTGCTGCTGCCAGGGAGATTCAGGATGAGGATTATCGTGCCAAAGCCTTGAGTGCCTTAGCTGAAAAACTGCCAGAGTTATTGCCAGAAGCCCTTGCTGCTGCCAGGGAGATTCAGTCTGAGTCGAATCGTGCCTATGCCTTGAGTGCCTTAGCTGAAAAACTGCCACCAGAGTTATTGCCAGAAGCCCTTGCTGCTGCCAGGGAGATTCAGGATGAGGATTATCGTGCCAATGCCTTGAGTGCCTTAGCTTCCGGTTTGTCACAAATGCCATCTACCAAACTTTTTCCCCTTTGGCAATATACACTTCATCAACTCTCGCTTCGCACTCGCCCTAATTTGCTGCAAGATATCAAGGCATTATTTGCCGTTATCTTTGCATTAGGTGGCGAAGCAGCTACGGCAGAAGTTGCCCGTGCTATTGGAAATGTGGCGCGATGGTGGAAATAATTCGTAATTTAAGAGAGTTAGATTTAATTTGAGTTTACAGGCTTGCATCTGTAGCCTGATTTTAGTCAATTGGTATAAGAGGATGTTTTAAAAGTGGTTGGCTGTGATTTTAGGCACTGCTAGATCCCCCCTAACCCCCCTTAAAAAAGGGGGGAACCAGAATCAAAGTCCCCCTTTTTAAGGGGGATTTAGGGGGATCTAGAACGTTTTGCTACCGACAAAAGGGCTTTTAAAACATCCTCTAAGGGGATGCAGGATCTATAGTTTTAAACAAAGTGCGATCCTATACTTTTGCAGCGACTCAACCCAGTTCTCTAACAACAGCGCAAGAATACGAGGTATTGCATTTACAAACTCTCTCTGGTGTCCATGAGTGAGCGATCGCAATTAGTTATAAAATCATCACAGAAATTGTCTAGACTGTCAATGAGCGATCGCCAGGGGTTATCTTTGCCTTTGTTTTCGTCTTTATTAGTAATAGTAGTATTTGATTGTTATTGTTGATCGCGCTATTAGCTCTCCATAAATAATACTGAATTTATGACCATACAAATTAATATTCAACTTCCAAATGATGTTTTTTCAGCACTCCGCACTAACCCAGAAACATTTGTTCAAGAGATGCGTTTAGCGGCGGCTGTCAAGTGGTATGAAGTTGGTACACTTTCCCAATCTAAGGCTGCTGAAATTGCCGGAGTTAGCCGTCACCAATTTCTAGAAGCACTCCATCGCTATAATGTTTCACCTTTTCAAGTAACTCCTGAAGAATTAGCCCAGGAGTTAGCGCGTGACTAGACAATGGGTTGTAAATGCTTCTCCATTAATTGTACTGACTAAGATTAACCAAGTTCATTTGCTCTCAGAACTTTGTAGTCAAGTTGTTATTCCTAGCGGTGTTGTTCAAGAAATCTGCATTGCGCCAGATAATGACCCTGCAAAACTCTGGATTTTGAATGAAGGAACTATTTATATTCAAGATGTGAAACAAATCGATCCAGTGATTGCTGCATGGGGTCTTGGTTTGGGAGAAAGTCACGTTCTCACCTGGATATATAACAATCCTGGCTATGAAGCAATTTTAGACGATGCCTGCGGCGGGCTACGCCTACGCGCCGCAAAAACCGCAGCACTTGCTTTAGAGATTTCGGTGCGGGGAACTCTCGGTGTTATTCTGCTTGCAAGACGGGAAGGTAAGATAGAAACTGCTAGACCGATTTTTGAGCAACTGATTCAGGTTGGTTTTAGAGTCAGTACACAAGTTTTGGAGTCAGCACTTAGACTTGTTGATGAGTAGTGTATTAGATGTGTAGATTTATTTTATAAGCAAAAAGCGATCGCATAACTCATTATCTCTGCTCTGAGCGATTAGCAAGATATTCATCTATACTCACGGACTCACCATCGCTATACTCAGCGCGAACTGCTTCAATTTCTGCCAGTGTATCTGCATCGTCTTCGTACAAAGCTTCTTCGGCTTCAAAAAAGCCCAAAGTCTTTAGGTTGTATTTTACGCTTGTGGGGTCAGCGCAGCAATTGGATTTGTCTAAACTGCGATCGCACTTCTACAACACTCTACTAACTATCTCTTTCTCTCCCCTTTCCAAGGCTACGGTGTACACACAAATTAAATTACCCCCCTTAATCCCCCCTTGGAAAGGGGGGAAAAAGAAATCTAGTTCCCTCCCCTTTACAAGGGGAGGGTTAGGGTGGGGTAATTTGATAACTTGTGTGTACACCGTAGCCTTTTAGGAGAGAGGTTAAACTGTATTACTTCCATTCGAGAACCGCTATATTCATCATCAACATTTGTTAGTTATCTTTTAGAGGTTGTTTTAAAAATGGTTGGCTGTTATTCTCAGCACTTATTCAGAATGGAGAGCGTTCAAGGCGATTTCTGATGGGTGAACCACTCCGTTAGCTGCTAGATTTGCTTTCTCTTTCCTGCGAAGCACAATCATACCACGAGAGCGATTCGATGAGGAATCTTTATCTACGCAGGCGGCATAGATACGCTCAATTGGGCATTTCCAAAACCGGGTATACCGTTTAGGATTTGTATCTGCAATGGTTATTTCTTTAGTGTCCGGGTCATAGTCTGCCAATAAGGAGAAGTGACCACCTTCTAAACTTGGATTTTCATGGGCAATACGGGTATTGAAGTTAAGAATGTGGACATCATTTTCATCACAAACGGCGGCTTCAACTTCACGGATGAATGCTTCGAGTGTCATACTCGGTTTATCAAAATGCTCTATCCGAATGGACAGGGGTATTCCTTTTTTTTCAATATAAGTTCGACAGGTATCGTAAGTTTCTGCTAACGTCATGCCATCATCTAAAACCGATGCGATCGGCAGTTGGGTGGCATAGAAAATCTCATCAACAGTCGTCAGATATCCCAATGCGGTAAAGGCATAAGCAATTGCAGTGACATTGCAACAATAGATGGGTTGTTGAAACTGATGTAGTTGAATGATTTCCAAATCTCGTTTGGAAATTTGAGCTAGGTTATCAAGATCCATTTTTCTACCTCTTTAGATATATACATAGATTAACTCAGGATTTACGCGCTAACGGCAATCGTGCTTGTATTATCAAGCGATCGCCATTCCAGATGCAAGGACAGTTAAGACACTTAAGCAAATTTTTGCAACAAGTACCATTAATTCCTAATTTTTAAGCTATCTGCTTGTCTCAATACTGCGTAGGTTTTGGCAAAAAAATAAAAAATGTGTAGGTTGGGTTGAGGAACGAAACCCAACATTTTAGGGGGTTTGTTGGGTTTCGCTTAGGCTCAACCCAACCTACAAATATTCAAAACCTACGCAGTATTGCTGCTTGTCTTTTGTAATCACAGCATTTACTTGCTCTCCATCAACAAGCCGCTTCTCTACGTTCCCTGTGGGACGCTGACGCGCAGTTTGCTTCCCCGGAGGGTACGCGTTTACGTACTCCCCAATAAGTATCTGGAAAACCTCTCTCTAAATCTCTCTCCTTTTAGGAGAGAGACTTTGAATTTCCCCCCTTCCCGCGACGAGTTGGGGGTTAGGTCAATCGTTGGGTTTTCCACATAACGTGAAAAGTCAGATCAGAACTTACGGGAATGGTTTCACAACTTACGGGAACGGTTTCACAACTTACGGGAACGGTTTCACAACTTATGGGAACGGTTTCACAACTTACGGGAACGGTTTCACAACTTATGGGAACGGTTTCACAACTTATGGGAACGGTTTCACAACTTACGGGAACGGTTTCAGAACTTACGGGAGCAGTCTCACAACTTATGGGAACGGTTTCACAACTTATGGGAGCGGTTTCTCTTAAAGTTTTGATAAAGTTTAGACAATTATCTCTATAAATACTAACATTTAGTAATGAAATTCCGAAAATTTACTGCTATAGCTTGAAAAATTTATTATAAAAATTGCGAGTTTTGCTGAACCGGAGTGCAGTTTAATTGAGGCAAGCTAGCTTTAGCAGCATCTTAAAGGATTAATTTTATGTCTCGTAAAAAACGCACATCTCGGATTTTAGAAAAAGCTCAGTTAAGATCGGCTGGGCTAAAATCGATTGTTCCAAATATCAAATTTGATGAAAACTATAGTCTGGAAAAACTGATTGAGTCAATTGAGCAGTTACGTAAAAAGATTGATATTTATAATACTGCTCTGTCTGTGGTTGACTCTTCTAGAACTGAAATTGGAGAGATGGAAAAAAACTTGAGTCAGCTTTCTGAGAAAATGTTGATGGTGGTTGCAATCAAGTACGGCAAAGACAGCCGCGAATATGAGATGGCGGGTGGTGTTCGTAGTAGCGATCGCATCCGCAAAATCAGGTCGAGCCGCTTAAAAAATGTTGCAGAACAAGCATTAGATGAAAATGCTAAAACTGCATAGTAGGGTGTGTTATGCCAAAGGCTAACGCACCGTTTTTATAATTTATTAAAATCTTGTTTTCAGCCAGAGTCGGGAAATGCTAATAATTGGGCTGCTGCCGCGAGTAAGGGAGGCGGGAGCCTCAACGATGGGCATTCCTAGTCGGAGACTGGGAACGAGATAAACGAGATAATAGCTGAAAAACCCAAGGTTTTACCCCACCCTAACCCTCCCCTTATAAAGGGGAGGGAACTAGATTTTTTTCCCCCCTTTATAAGGGGGGACTAAGGGGGGTAATTCGACTTCTGTATACACGGTAGCCTTAAAAAGGGGGGAACCGAAATCAAAGTCCCCCAATTTATCGGGGGATTTAGGGGATCTAAAATTTTTGATATTGGCAAGAGGACTTTTCAAACATCCTCTTAGCACGCTAGCAAAATCAGCACATAATACAATAGCTAGCGTCCACTAAAAGCCACTCATGCCGCAAAATAACCAAACCGCCGTCGAATTCCGCGATGTTACCTTTAGCCGCAATCATCGCCCATTGGTGTCAAATCTCAATTTCACCATCCGCCAAGGAGAAGCACTGGTATTACTTGGGCGTAGTGGTAGCGGCAAAACCACCACAATGAAGTTAATTAATCGCCTATTTACACCTACACAAGGCGAAGTTTTATTTGATGGCATTCCCACAACTCAATGGGATGAAATTAAACTGCGGCGAAAAATTGGTTATGTGATTCAAGAAATTGGTTTATTTCCCCATTTCACAGTTGAACGCAATGTGGGTTTAGTCCCGGCTTTAGAAGGTTGGCAACCGAAACAAATTAAAACGCGGGTTTATGAATTGTTGCAATTAGTAGGCTTAGAACCAGTACAATTTGCTGGGCGTTACCCGCACGAACTTTCGGGAGGACAAAGGCAAAGAGTCGGTGTAGCCAGGGCTTTAGCAGCAGATCCGCCAGTGTTGTTGATGGATGAACCCTTTGGCGCACTCGATCCAATTACGCGGCTAGAACTGCAACAAGAGTTTCGGCTTATGCAGCAAGAATTGGGCAAGACAGTTGTGTTTGTCACCCACGATATTCAAGAAGCGTTTGTGTTGGCATCGAGAATTGGTTTAATGTATGGGGGAGAATTGGTAGTATTGGAGGCAAAAGATGAATTTATGCGATCGCAACATCCAGAAAGCCTCGCCTTTCTCCAATGTCTGCGTTCCCTACAAGATACTTTATGAAAGATTTTTTCCTTGTTAAGTATGCCCCAGAAATTCTTCAGCATACTCTAGAACACTTGTTTTTGGTAGGCATAGCAATTGGAATTGCTATAGTTATAGGCATTCCATTAGGTATTTTGATTACACGCAAAACCTATCTCCGCCAACCAATTCTCGGCATAGCAAATATTTTCCAAACTATCCCTAGTTTGGCACTATTTGGCTTACTCATTCCAGTACCTATAATTGGTGGAATTGGCGCAGTACCAGCAATTGTTGCTCTGACTGTATATTCTTTGCTGCCGATAATTCGTAACACTTACACAGGTATTACTGGCGTAGATCCAGCGATTCGAGAAGCTGGGAGAGGCATGGGAATGACAGATAGACAATTATTATTACAAGTTGAGATTCCCTTAGCATTGGGAGTAATTTTAGCAGGAGTGCGAGTAGCAACGGTAATTGCCATTGGTATTGCAACTATTGCAGCAGCGATTGGGGCTGGTGGTTTGGGAGTATTTATTTTTCGCGGCATATCAGTAGTGAATAATCAGTTAATTTTAGCTGGTGCAGTTCCGGCGGCGGCAATTGCATTACTGGCTGATTTTGCAATTGGCTGGATAGAGAATAAATTAAAAATTAAAAATTAAGCTAATAATGAAAAGATTTTTAACGCTTTTATTTTTAAGTTTTGCTGTGTTATTGCTAACCACTGGCTGCACGCAAAATTTAAATAGTAGTAGCAATGATGGTAATATTATCGTTGCTTCTAAAGATTTTACTGAACAAGATATTTTAGGTGAACTTTTAGCACAGCAAATCGAGGCAACAACTAATTTAAAAGTAGTTCGCCGCCCTCGTTTAGGTGGTTCTTTTGTTTGTCATAATGCGATTACTGCTGGCATAATTGATGCTTATATTGAGTATACAGGCACAGCTTTGACTGCAATTTTAAAGCAAAAACCAGTTAATAGCTCCAAAGAAGTGTATGAAATAATAAAACAAACTTATGCCCAGCAATTCAATCTGGAAGTGATGCCAAGCTTGGGTTTTGAAAACACTTTTGCGATGATTATTCGGGGTGATGATGCCAAGCGCTACAATATTCAAACTCTCTCCCAAGCGACTCAATATACACCGCAGTGGCGCGGCGGTTTCGGCTATGAGTTTTTAGAACGGGAAGATGGTTTTCCTGGATTAGCGAAAGCTTACGATTTACGTTTTGCAAAACCTCCTCAAATCATGGACTTGGGTTTGATATATCGTGCTTTGATTCAAAAACAAGTAGATATGGTGGCGGGTAATTCTACTGATGGGCAGATTTCTCGTTTGGGTTTAGTTGTCTTAAAAGATGATAAACATTATTTTCCACCTTACGAAACTGTGCCGATTGTTCGACAAGAAACATTAAAAAAATATCCCGAATTAAGAAATGCGATCGCTTCACTTGCGGGAAAGATTTCGGCAGATGAAATGCGGCAATTAAACTACTTAGTTGAGGGAGAATTACGTGAGATTAAAGATGTTGTCCAGGAGTTTCGGAAGTCTAAGAGATTAGGTTCATCTAACTGATGGGTTCGGATAAGGTTTTTTGATGACACGCCGCTAATCGCCGTTTCTACAGACGCGATAAATCGCCGTTTCTACAGACGCGATAAATCGCCGTTTCTACAGACGCGATAAATCGCCGTTTCTACAGACGCGATAAATCGCCGTTTCTACAGACGCGATAAATCGCCGTTTCTACAGACGCGATAAATCGCCGTCTCTACAAAGGATTGATTATTATTGTAAAGACGGCGATTTATCGCTTCTCTTGCCTTAACCGAATCGTATTGGGCTACGGTGTAACTCACCCAGTCGAAAACCGCTATATGAGGCATTGAATTAAATATTATTTTCTACTGTTGTCCATGCAAAAAGTTCTTTAACCACTTAATGACTTCACTTGTTGTTTGCTCGTTTGCCATTTGGAGACATTGCTGCACAATTTCTCTGACGTTAGAAAAGTAGCTGCTTTCTGTAAGCACATAACTTTCTCCGTGCAATCGATAAATTAATAGCCGATTACTCTTTAATATCCAGACTTCTGGTACTCGATAAGGCAAGAAATCATTAACGTCGGTGTAGCTTGTTACATCTATTTCAATTGCTAAATCTGGTGGTGGATCTGACTCCCAATCAATTCTTTTTTTGCCTACTACTGCTCTGCAATTTTCAATGTAAAAGCAAAAATCTGGTTCAATACCACTAATTTCTGGCAAGCTCATGGTGATGGGCGTAAATGACTCGTATATGCGGTTTAAATGATCCAGCAAAATCCTAGCAATATCTGCCAGTAAACTCGCATCTCTTCCATGCTGTGTTAGCGGTGTCATCAGCAAAATCTCTCCTCTTCGATATTTAATGCGAGGCGACGAGCGATCGCCTAGTTGCTGACTCAATACTTGATAGTCTTTCCAGCCTCCCAAAAGCTTCAACACCGCGCCAGGTGGTAACTCGATTCTTTCTGGTGTAATTACGGTATCCATAACTAGCTCGCATTATTTACATCGAAGATAGGCGATCGCAGGATTCATCAATTGTATGAACAGATTATTATATCAACGAATTTTGCTGACAAATACAAAGCCACGGCTTTTATTTACTGAAGAATCAGTTGTGAGCATTGCTTTCCATAAATCTGCTGTTTTTACCCAAACTGGTGGATATTTGGAACGAGAAACATCAAGAATTAAAAACCTATCTGTTTGCTCATTATATGCTGCTAAATGAGAAATATATCCCAATACAGTTCAGATAAGACCAAAACACTTGTAGAGACGGCGATTTATCGCGTCTTATAGAGACGGCGATTTAGTAGAAATAGCGCTTAACTGAACCGTATTGAAATATATCCGCCTTTTTCTTGACCAATTTGTTTGCGTAAATAGTTTACTATAACGAAGTTTTGCGGTTGTTTTAAATTTTCTGCCGCTTGTTTGCGGAACTGCTCTAAACTAGTGTCGGCAGCGTGGTAAACGTTAACTCTAACGCCATAGCTAGCTAGTAATTGCCCTAACTGATCTAAAGTTATATAGCGTCGCTATCCTCTTGTGGATGAAGAACGCAACGCCGTAAGTCTGACTTTTACAATTAACCTTGGTTTTGGTTCTGGTGTCGTGACACCGGGAACTGGAATTGTGCTTAACAATGAGATGGATGACTTTGCTTCTGCGCCAGGAGTGCCTAATGCCTTTGGTTTGGTTGGTAATGATGCCAATGCGATCGCACCTCGTAAGACTCCCTTATCTAGCATGACTCCCACAATTGTCACAGAAAATGGTCATTTCCGCATGGCAGCAGGTGCGCCTGGTGGTAGCACTATCATCACCCAGGTTTTGCAAGTAATCCTAAATGTACTGGAATACAACATGGATGTTGGTGCAGCTGTTTCTGTTCCACGCATACATCATCAATGGCTTCCAGATCAGTTGCGCGTCGAATCTTGGGGCTTAGATGCTCTCACTGTGCAAGACTTACGCCGTCGAGGACACAAAATAAAGGAAACTAATCCTTGGGGTAATGGTAATGCGATCGCTCTCACATCTGATGGAACTCTAGAAGGGGCCGCCGATCCTCGCGGTGAAGGTTCCCCCAGAGGTTTGTGAGCGAGTCAGAGACTAGGAAGACGCACAGACGCCAAAAATCACAAATGACAAATGACCAATGACAAATGACTATTGATTTTGGGTCGTTGATTCTACGTAGCTGCTGCTGCCGAACTCATTTGCTCGTGCGCTAGGTACTAGTGTCCAACCTGCTTTAAGAAGTTTTTGATAAGTTGCCCAACCTTTAGAACCATTTGGTATTTGATAATCTGGGACTGTAAAACCTCTAAAAGCTGTGTAAGGACGCCAAGGTTGATTCGGTTCTGTCTGCAAATACAAAATTTTCTCTCCGTTGCCACCAGATTTAGGTAACCAGCACATTTGTCGATGCATTGCAAACTCCTTGTACTTTTAGTTAATAATGCATAATAACAGAAATTTGTCAAGTTAATTATCACCCTTCTGGGATACTTTTTTGCCTAAGACTTTAGACAAAGAGTAATTAAGTTTTATCCATTTCAGGATAATTACTTAACAAGTCATAGCTTGGAAGACATCTGCTAGAGGGACACAAAGATAAACAACTTTGCCTCACCTTCTTTATCGGGTGAGATTTTTCTCATGTTATCCGCGTTTTTTGGGATTGTGTGTAACAATAACTACTTTTTGAAGTGTGGGTTTGCAATTTAGAGGAAAAACCAAACATGGATGATTTTAACGGATGCGGAAGTCCCCACTTTGACTGGTTCCCAGCCTAAAGGCTGGGAACCCATTCTCTTAGGCTCCGCCTCCAGTAGCTTGACTATAGGCAGCAGCCCATTCTGAATACATTCCCAGCCTGGAGGCTCTTGACGAGGCTACACAAGCCTTTGGGCTTTACAAGCGTGCCATTCGATCCTGTACTTAAGTCTTAAGCTTCTAAACACTGATTAGACGCGTGGAATTAGCGTAGAGTAATATTCCGTACTTCTATTTCCGAGTAGGCGTAAGGGTCAGTCTCAGACCTATCAACAGACCGATTTTTGCTCACGCACGCAGTGTTGGTGTTGTTGTAAATATCTCTCTTTGAGCAAGCTTGGATATATATGCCGGCTTTGAAGTAACAGGAACCGACGATATCTGTTAGCTTCACTGTAGCAGTACTATTGCTTACACCTGAACGCTGGTTCTTGTAGGTGACGGTGACATTGCCACCGGATGTAACAGCAATGTCGATAGTCATCGGATCGCCGATCTTATAAGCGCTGTCGAGGATCTGAGTCATAGTGTCGTTGTTGAAGCGGGCTTCAAGCTTGCCGATGTCCGTCGAGCCGTTGGCAAAAGGTGGGCCAAAGTATTTCACCATCAGGTTATCGTTTTTTGAGTCATGGATCTGTGCGATGGTGACTTCTGGCTTCTTCGTGGTGGTGTGCAACAGGGTTTGCTCCAGGTACATGGCATGATTGGCATTCGTACAGCTCCAGGCAGCGGGCTGCGTACCGTCACCCTGCATTTCACGCAGTTCAGAACGGGGGTAAGCGGTATTTTTGGTGGTGCGTGCGCCACCAGCAATCGCTTTAAAAAGCACACCATTCTTCGCAGCATTCAGACGAAAATATTCTGATTGAGGGTAGGTTTGGAGTTGCGGCTGCTTAATTTCTGTTGCACTGTTTGACTTGGGGGGCAAATCCAGGCTGATTGGCAGGGTTAGCTTCCACTGGCTGAGGTCAAGCACGTCGTCTGGGTACTGAGCGCTATCACCTGAGACTGTGGCATTGTCCGCAACAAAGAAACTACTTTCAGACTGAGCGCTAGCATTGCTGACCGACATAATTCCAGCCGACGCTACAAAAGCAGCAGCGATCGTAAAAGATAGCTTTGAAAATTTTGTCTTCATTTTTTAATCTCTGTTGAATAATCAGTTGTGACTTTACGGGTTTGAAACACACCCACAGTAGGTCAAAAGGTGATCTTCAACCAACCGTGTCCATTGGCTATAATGAGTGCCAAATGCTATTTTTACCCCGATAGCGCGAAACCGAGATTCTACAAGCTGAAGTCACAAAAGAATTTCTGACAAAAAATCAATTATCCCAAATGATTTTTACATTTTAGGGGCGCAAGGTCTTGCGCCCCTAAAATAGGATGGAATGTTTTTAACTGGAAGTCCCTAAAACTAAAAAGTTTTTCATGTTATGTACGCCCTCTAGAACGTACATAAAAAAACTCAGATTCTAACCACAAATCTAGGGTATTATCTGATTGTTAGTATTAGTTGAATTTAGCCCCTTGAGACGGAAGGGGATATTGACACTCTGTATAGTGTTGCTGTCAATTTTATTGTAATCATCTTTTACATCTCCTTCTGCTATTCCCCACTTGTATCTATTAAGTGCACTAGCGCGAACCAAGTTATTTTGTAATAGGTTATTCGTTGAGAAAACTACAGCATCACCATGCAAGTAAATTGCTGGGTAGGTGTTAAAACTTCCTTGACCATTATCATCAACTATATTGCCAGTGATAGTGCTGTATGACGAAGACCGATTGCGAATACCATACTTAGCATTAAGAGCAACAACATTGTCTTTTATTTCAGTCAATTTAGCCAGATAAACATAGATGCCATCTGCTTTATTGAACTTGACAATATTCCCCAGCAGCTTATTTTCATTTGAGACTCTGCTTAAAGTTGAACCTGGTTGAACCGTGATCCCATTAGCGCCGTTATTGGTTACTACATTATTCAAGTAGATGTTGTTTTTTGCGCCTGTGACTATATTGATGCCATGTCTAGTATTGGCATCGACAACGTTGTTTACAAAGATTGAATCAACACAAGTATCAGTCGTCATCCCATCTACTGCATTATGGTCAGCCAGAGAGTCTTTAATCGTTAGTCTTAATGTTGGTGTTCCCGTATCAGATTGTTCATGAGGGTCAAACCCATAATGGGGAAAGTCATGCACTCGCATATTATCGAAGCTACTATCGCCGTAAGTCCCGAAATTGGCGTAGCCGTTAGTGTAATTTGTGCCATTCCCTTTATTTCCATCCAGCGACATATGACGAAAGTGTTGTCCATAGAAAATAGGCTTCCTTCTTCTGTCAACAGAGTATCTGAATGCCGACCTCAGCAGCCCAGCCTGTCCTAATTTAATCCCGTTTGCCAATTTAAGTTTAGTTCCCCAACCAACACCAGTGAGAGTAACGTTATCGTAAGTAACGTAAACATTATTAGAAATCATGTAAGTGCCTTCAAGCAGCAATACAGTTCCGCCTCCGCGCTTACCTACATACTCGATTGCTTGCATGATGGTATCTTGATCGGCAATGCCATCAGCAGTATAGTTAGTCAAACCTGGCTTAACACTATCTTTTGCGGCGACGGTGACAGTATCAGGTGCATTAAAGGGAATCAAGTTCACAGTATAGGAAGAGTCAAAACTTTTGTAAAGTGGGTTCCCAGTGTTCGTAGTTGGAGAAATGCGGATATAGTAAGTACCTACATTTAGGCTCTCGGTGATTGATCCTCCTGTAGTACCAGGGTTAATTGCACTAGTCCATGTTGTGCCATTGTTTGCTGAAACTTGCAGGATGTTTCCATTACTGTCGAGCAGTTCCAATTGAGTACCTGCACTCAAGCCGTTGAGAAAAACACTTACAGGAGTCGCAACGCTGACATTGAACTTGTAGTAGTCGTCAGTGTCAAAGTTGCCAACAAAATCTTTGAATGAGACAGCATTAGTTAATGTGCCAATATCGTTGGCTGTTTGCGGGGTGTTACCTGCACCGTCAACGGGATCATCTGCTCTTGCAGGTAAATTAGGAATAACAAAGCTAGTTACTCCTAATCCAGATACAACTAAGATTAACGAAACGAATTTCGTCAAAGTCAGAAAGTTAAGCTTCATAGAATATGTACCTCAAAAATTTATTTGGCTGATTGAATCAAAAAAGTAGATACGGCTTCCATATAAAAGGGAAAAGGTTAAAGGGCAAAGGGGAAAGGGATGAACAGGTCGCCCACAAGGGGCGAGGTTTTTACCTTCCCCATAAAATTTGGAAAATTTTCGCTTGACTTCGGGCGAGGTTTTTACCTTTCCCCCTTCCCCTTTCCCCCTTCCCCTTCTTCATAAAGCACCCCTGAATCAGACACTAGTACTTTCTCAAAGCAACTTTGATGAGTGAATAAGTTTGTAGCCAGGACTTTAGTTCTCAATTTGAGCGCTAAAGCATTCACTACAAACCCAGCAAAATTGGTTTGATGGGCTACTAATAGTTTGTCAAGCCAATTTTGATAAGTGGATAAGTTCGTATTCAGGACTTTATTCCTTAATTTGAGGGCTAAAGCACTCGCTACAAACCCAGCAAAATTGGCTTGATAGACTACTATAAGGCTGAAACTAGCGACTAGAGTTGATCGAGACATACTCAGAGTTGATATCTTCAGATTTGCGAAGGATCAAAGAATGATTACCAATTTTCTCTAGATCGAGGTTTTTGATTTCGGCGTGCAATACGTTTTCTAGAACAATGCCATCCAAGCCCGACGCTGTTTTAGACAGCATCTGCAAGAGCGTGAAACTCCTTAACTGGATGTTCTTAACCTTGTTTTGCGAGACAAGTAATGTCTTAGAAAAACGAGGTCTAATTAAAATAACTGCCTCTGCTAACTTCCGGCTGAAGTGGGCTTGCAAGATTGTTCGCCCCATGCCTTGTCCTTTGATAATCGTGTTGCTTCGGTTAATTTCTATAGGTCGAAACAGGTCGATTTCACCAATGGGTAAGTTAATCTGAACTATGCCTTTACTAGGTAAGCTATTAATCAAGGCTTGCAGAGGTGCTGAGTCATCCTGACCATCGTTAGGAAGGATGCCTCGATCAATTGCTTCAATGATTTGAGTGATGGGCGGTTGAGCTAACACTTGGCTATTCCACCACAATCCTGGCAAGTCCTGAATAGGATTGACAACTTTTGAGAGGCACAGTAAAAAAATTACAAAGCTAAACATCTGAGAAACAACTAGGAAACGGGATGTAGTGGTTTTAGCCCACCGCTCCCATCGTGAGCCTGCAACAGCTTGGCTCTGATTGCCTCGGTTACTCCATTTTTGTTGAGCTAAATTCATCTGAGTCCAAACTTTGATTAAAGATGAACTCCACTGAGCAATCAAAAGGATAGGCAAATGAATTGGCTTCAGGTGAGACTCCCGTCCCCAAAAAACGATGGCTAGCATTATGGGCCGACTCAAAAGAATCCAAGACCAGATGATTGCCATAGCAGTCCAGTTGGTCTGGAAAAAATAAATCAGCAATAAACCAGGGGCAATTAAAGATGTCCAAATGCTCAATCTTTGATCGAGCAGACAGTACCAAATAAACCAGCCCGTCTTGTTTGGCCCAAGAGCGATCGCCCGATTACCATTCCGCAGCATATTACCAGACCAGCGCCGGATATTTTGGTAGGCACGGTCTACAAAAGAGCCAGAGATCGTTTCGATCGTGTAGACCATCACATCAGGGATGTAAAGTAGGTTATATCCCCGTTGCAACACCCAGTACCAAGTACTTTTATCGTCTCCTGAGAGAAACTTAAAGTTACCCCAGAGCCAATCGTCTAACTTGTCATTTTCGAGGACATCGGCAAACGTCGGATCAAGAGCTGCTTCAGACCGATACAAGGAAAAGCGACCTGTGAGGCATAGCAATTTCTGGGAGAGGGAATGAGAACACATGTAGAGATGCCGTTGGCAAAACCGTAAGTGTAGCCACTCGGAGAACAAGTAAGACCCTACGACTATAGGCATTTCATCGGTAGTAAGTGCGCCCATTTTGGGAAACATCTCAAAAAAGGGTAGGCATTTGCGTAAGGTGCCAGGGCTGATTACTGAGTCGCCATCCATGAGAGCAACGATAGTTTCTGGAGGCAGATTCAGGCGAGCCAGTTCTCGTAAACCATCAGCTAGGGCTTTCCGCTTACCACCGCCAGGATCTGCGATCGCAATTAAGTTCACAAAACGGCTGTCTGGGTCTTCAGATTTCAAAAGTTCTCGAATTGCGACAATTTCTGGTTCAGTAGTGACGATTACTAAGGTGACAGGTTGGGTGAGGCTCTTGGCTTCTTGAGCGATCGCCAAAAACACTCGCTCTGTAATCCAAGGTTTCTCTTTGAAAGTGGGCGCAACTATACAAAGAGGTGGTAAATTCGTAACCGGAATCCGATTAGCCCGTCGTCGCCAACGAGCAAATACCCAGTTGAGGTAGATACGGGAACGAAGCAATTGTAAGCCAAACCAACACCACCGCCAAGACCCCATCACTCCTAATACCATCAGGCTGGACAAGCCCAATATTGCTAACCGTTCTGGGTTGCTAAGGAGTTTTAATCCGATAAAACCTAAGACCGAGATGCTTAACATCAGCATCCAATTCAGGTAGGGGCTTAGTTTTTGTAAAGGCTTTAGAGCCGCAAATTTATTCATTGATGTTACTTCTTAGAACCTAGAGCAGCTAGCAAACGAGTAGAAGTTAGGACTTATGCATCAGCAGCATGAGTCCTAAACAATTGACTAACTGGCTAATTTGTTAAGGCTATTCAACTGCGTTACCTTAGCAGTGCCATTTTTGTAAACAGCATCGTTTAAATTCGCCTGTGATTTCTTGAGGGCACCTTTTTTGTTCCAGGAAATTCCCTCATATTTGGCTACGCCTGGTAAGGAAAGCCCTTCGGTCAATCGCACTAAGTCGATAACAGCAATGTCACTATTAAGTCCCTGTAATGCCTCTATGAACTCTGGTCGTTTTTGAGTAACAACTATTGTCTGACAGTTATTCAACACATCTGATATGTCATTAGTCACAATCTGAGAGATTTGAGGCAACTGGCGTCTTAGGTACTCCAAGTTACTGCCCAGTATGGTATCTGGATTTACATCTGGATCGTGTACTACCACTTCCATTCCGTCTTGCCACAGTTCTCTAATCAGGCTGATCACAGGGCTTTCACGCAGGTCATCCGTACCTGCCTTAAAGCTTAAGCCCAGTACGCCTATACGTCGAGCGCCAGTCTCATGTACTTTGACACGCGCTGCTTCGATTTGCAGGCAGTTGCTAGGTATTACTGCGTCTAAGATGGGAATCTCTACTCCCAATTTCCGAGCGTTGAAGGTTAAAGAGCGTAGGTCTTTGGGCAGACATGAACCCCCAAAGGCAAAGCCGGGCTTCAAGTAAACAGGGGAAATGTTGAGCTTGGTATCGGCGCAGACTAGTTTCATCACAACATGACTATCTATGCCTAAGCGATCGCAGACACGACCGATCTCATTACCGAATCCGACCTTGAGAGCGTGAAAACCATTGTTGACTACTTTCAGAAGTTCTGCTTCCTCCAAGGCTACACGATAGAAAGGAGCTGGAATATTCTCATAAAGCAATGCCATCATGTCGCCTGAACGGCTGTCTAATTCACCAATCACCGTGTAAGGAGGCGCATAAAAATCTTTGATAGCGTCAGTTTCGCGCAGAAATTCTGGGTTGACCACAATGCCAAAATCTTTTCCGGCAGTTCGTTGCGAATACTGTTCTATCACTGGTAGCAGAAAATCACGAGCAACACCAGGAAAGACTGTACTGCGTAGCACTACAACGTGATAGCGTTCTGATGTTTGTAGACCACGACCAATCTGTTGAGCAACACTTTCAATATAGTCCAGCATTGGGCTACCATCGGCCAAACTGGGCGTACCGACACAGATCAGTGAAACATCAGCCCAAGGCACATACTTCAAACCATTTGTTACAGCCTTCAGATTCCCCTGGTCTATACCCTTCTTGATCAAATCATCAAGGTTAGGTTCTTTAATAGGGCTACGTCCACTGTTGAAGGCATTTACCTTTTCTTGACTCAGTTCAACACCGATCACATCGTGGCCAGATTCAGCGAGACAGGCCGCAACAACTGTACCAACGTAACCTAAACCCCAAACTATAACTCGCATTGCTAATCTCCTAAAGAATAAATGTGGTAGCCCAATTATTTGGCTCAGAGCCATGAACCTCTACTTGTGACATGATCTCATCAGCTAAGAAGAGTCACAGTAATAGCAATACAGACTACTTTTGCCAAAGCTATACCGATCAAGTTGTCGAATCATATTTATCTATAAGTTGAGGAAAATTGACAAAAAAGTACTCTAGAATTTCGCAAGAAAATGTTTCTGACGAAATTCGCTCATTAAGACCTATAAACTGAACTCAAACAGCTTAATTCGAGCCAAAGCCTTTGTTACTAAATGTCAGACGAGCTGATTGTCCTAGTCCGCAGAACTGTTGAGAGTTGGTATGTCCAGGTGGTGGCGGAATTTTGACTGTTACCCGCGTCAAAGGTTGTCCTACCAATGTTGGTGGAATGGTGGGTAAAAGTGCCTGAACCTGCATGAGCTTTGCTCGCTCGTCGATGCCTTGAATGCTACTAATTGGCTGGAGCAGGTCAATTTCACCGGTGATGGTTTTGGAGTAGCCTCTGATCTGCACGTTCACCGGCTTTTTGGTATCGATGCGGCTAGCTTCGTCAGCACGAACCACAGCTTCAATCCAAAGGTTGTTACAGTCGAGCAAAGTCATAATCCGTTCGGAATTAGTTACTTGTTCGCCCTGTTCATGCTCTGTGCTATAGACAACACCAGCAAAGGGCGCTGACACTTTTATATCTTGGCGATCGCGGGGATATGAAACAGGAGCGATCGCTAGAGGCTGACGAATTTTGTACAGAGATTGGGCTTTGTTAAGTTGTTGTCTGCCGGTACTAATTTGAGCCTCTAGGTTGCTGATCAATGTCTCTTGCGCTTGAATTGCCTGAAGCAATTTTGAGCGTTGGTCTGAAAGTGTTCCCCCGATGGTGTTTTGATTACTGAAAGCAAGGCCATTTTTAGTAGCATTTAAGGAAGCTTGAGCCGAATTAAGAGCTGCTTTGGTTTGCTTGACTTCGGCTTCGGCTGATTCCCAGCCAAGCTGTAGTATCTCTGTTTGCTGTTGCGAAACTGCACCTTGTGCTAGCAACTGTTTGTATCGTTCGTATTGTGAGCGGTTAGCTATTGCTTTAGCAACTGCTGCGTCGACGGCGGCTTGTTGCTGGCTCACTCCTTGCAAAGCCATCTGCACATCCACTCCCTGCACGGCATTATGTTGGTTTTTTAAGCTTTGCAACTGGTTTTTGAGAAAATTTAAAGATTCCTTTGCTGCCGCCAGTTGGCTAGCATTCGCTTGAACTTCTCCTGCTAAGTCTGAAAGTTTTAACTGCGAACTAATTTGTTCGGCTTGCGATCGCTCTAAACGTTCAGCTTGCGATCGCTCTAACTGTAAGCGAAATTGCTCTTCTTGAGGGCTGCGCTCAGTGCCAATCTGTGCTAACACCTGTCCTGGTTTCACCAACACACCAGGCTGTGCATAAAAAGCTTTGATGTTACCATTGGTAGGAGCTTGTAACCGCACAATCCGGCCATTGATCAATCCATCTTCTACTATTAAGTTTGTCAAACGATACTTAATTGTTGCACCACCTACTGCTACCGTTGCTGCCCCTAAAAATATAAATGCTGTCCCTAGTAATACCCTTTGATAAGAGTAGGGCTTTTTTTTAATATCAGGAAGCGGTGCTACTATTTCTTTTTCTATTTCTAACATAATGCTGTTCTTAGTAGATATTAAACTTGTACAAAAATTTAAACCGTTCTATCTACAAGCTTTTAAAACTAATACATTGTATTTTTTAAAAGAATATAGCCGTTACTCTTTGTTCATGATGCTGATAGCTTATTTTTCTAAGAATGCGCTGTTAATTCATCATTATAAGGATGCAATTCTTACTTATAATTAACTTGAACAAACAAGCTATCTCTTTTTACACCTACAATTTCCATCTCGCGTGTTTATGCTTTTAATATTAGTTTCTGGCTTTTGAATATACAATAAAGAAGGGATGAAAATTAGTATAAATACGTAAAGCAACGATGATTTCAATAAAAGACCTACTGTGAAATAACTGAGAGTGAGAACTAAGCACAGCCAAGAGAATCGCCGAGATATTAGTACCACTACGTGTACTTGATAATTCTCATATTGCAAGTCGGATAAGCACATATTGTCAATAAAAAAGTTTAATCTCAATAAAGCCCACATTAATTGCATTAATGCTTACTTATTGAGAATAGTCTGCTTCACTATTTTTACAACACACGTTACACATCTACTTTTATCCAAACGCAAATTGCTGTAAATTGTCATGATATTGACTAGCGGGACTGGCGAGAGTCCCGCTAAATTCACTCAAAAATGATACTAGGCTCTATTACGGGCGTAATCGTCTTGAAACCGAACAATGTCATCTTCTCCTAAGTATTCTCCATTTTGAACTTCAATTAAGATTAGGGGAACTACACCAGGATTTTCTAGACGATGATTCGTACACTGGGGTAAATAAGTAGATTGATTGTTAGTTAGCAATACTTCTTGATCAGCGCAAGTGACTTTTGCTGTACCAGAAACAACAATCCAGTGTTCGCTACGATGGTAGTGCATTTGCAAGCTAAGGCGATGACCGGGCTTCACTTCAATCCGTTTAATCTTGTAGCCTGGCTTTTCTTCCAAAATAGTAAAAGAACCCCAAGGCCGCAGTTCTGTTGCAGCAACGCTTTTGTGACTCTCAGATACAGATACGACTAATGACGGCGCAAGGTGAATCTCTTGAGACTGAAGCATAATTATTTTTCCTTATATACAGAACAGCTTTTGTTTGCTGAACGTTAGTTAGTAATTTGCAATGTCAAACTATAGTATTAATTATTTTTCAAAGAAAAATAATAAAGTTTGCGTGTAAATACTTAAAATTATTGTAAATTTAGCTTTTATGCAATAGTGAAATTGACTATCTGGGTTACAGTTGAATAAAAGGATATAAAGTTGACGATGAAAGCAAAAAAGCTTGTAGAGAATTAGAAGGTACTAAAGTTTACGCCAATCTATAAAATCCGTATTGATCTAATTCCGTTTGGGAACTTTTAGCCAAAGCTAATAAAATTTATAATCATGGTTTTTTTCACTGCTTCATGTCGTACACTTTTAAACGCTACCTTTTTGGGACTCGCTCTAAGTAATTGCAGCTACCCAGTGACCAAGGTGGCCATTGAGACTTCATATGCTTCAACAGAGGTTGTTAGTTCCACCGCAAAAGATTTACTTAGCTTTAAAAATGCAGTTATTTGGTCTGATAGATTTGAAGCAGCCAACTGGAAAGAGCATTGGAATTTTAGAAAAAGAGGGCAATGGGGTCTGCAAAACATTGAGGTCATCAAAGATCCTAGCGGTAGGTTTTCTAAGGTATTGAGGGTATTGTATCCGGCTGGCTCTGCCAGTCCTAAGGTTACGGATAGTGATGGAGCACCCATCGGTGGAACTCAGTTTTTTGCTGATTTGGGTATGCCATCTCACGATACTATGCGGTTAAGCTATTACGTTCGTTTCTCTGAAAACTTTGACTTTGTAAAGGGTGGAAAATTACCAGGCCTTTTTGGTGGTAGTGTTAACAACGGTCGAAAAATTCCTGATGGTAGTAATGGCTTTTCAACGCGCTATATGTGGAGAAAAAATGGCAATGGGGAAGTTTATGCCTATCTCCCTACTAGCCGCGAACATGGCACTTCAATTGGCAGAGGAAACTGGCTATTTCGACCGGGAACTTGGCATCACTTGGAACAAGAGATTGTACTAAATCAGCCGGGAAAAAATAATGGACTAATTCAAGTGTGGTTAGATGAAAACAAAGTTCTTACTAAAGATGGGCTAACTTTCCGAACTACCAACGCTCTAAAAATTGAGGGTATCTTTTTCTCGACTTTTTTTGGCGGAGGAGATCAATCTTGGGCAAGTTCCAAAGATGTATATGCCGATTTTGCTGATTTCTCTGTTTCCTCCGTCAATTAAAAAAGCTAATAGCAATACAACTCAGGTTTAGCCAAAGGTAGAGTTGTAATTGAGCGTATCAATCTTTGTCTCCATTTTTTCGCCAACAATGCCGCGAATTGTCTCTACTAGTTGAGTGTATGCAAAGTCAGATAAAACTGGTTTTGCTCCTTGCAAGTGAATTGGTTGATCTAAATCAATCCATGACTTGCAACCGCCGTATTTAGGGTGGTATGGAATTTCTTGTTGGGGTAGTTTATATGTCCGCAGGAGGAGAATATAAAGCGGCTGACGTGGTTTCCATTTGAGGCGATCGCTAATAGAATGCTCGTTCCAAATATGGAAGGGAAGCAAGCTGTTGACAATAGACTCGTCACTACAGGGCAAAATATCTGTAATTTCAGCCCAACTGCCGATGGGCACTTTCTCTCGATGCCAACCTGGTGTTACTGGATAAACACGATTGGCATACTCAGCTTTCAGCATGAAAGCTTGTTGATGTTCATAAGTAGGATAAAGCAAAATTTGCTTGTGGGCAACTTGAAAATGTCCATTTCGTTCATGGATACCGCCTTTGCGGAGCAACATAATTGTTTCGCCACTTTCCAAAGCATTTATGGCGACTGCCCATTCTTTGAGAGCATGAAAAGTTGTAGTCAATTCCATTTGCATCTACTGTAACTCTGATTTAATTTCAAGCTAAAACCAATAAAGTGTGAACCTATCTAGGGGAATGAATTAGAAAGCAAGCAGTTATGGAAAAGCGATCCGCCGCCCAATTGGCAGAAATTGATGCCATTAGACGTATTGTTACCGACCATCTGGATAACAGCCAGATTATGTGGAATTGTTGACAATGCAGTTTGGTTAGTCATTAGTCATTAGTCATTAGTCAAAGAGATACCACATCCCTTGTGGGCATGGTTTGAATTAGTCGGATATTATTAGTTTTTTCGCACACTATAAAGGCAGAACTCAGGGCATCGCTGTCAACAAACCTGATTCCTATAGATTGCAAAATCTAACAAAACGTCAACTTTAGTAAACTAAGGGTTGCAACTCACAAACTAAGTGGTAACTTAGTTTGTAGGACACCAAACAAAAACCAAACTAAAAGGGTAAATGACTTAGTGTCCCCTGTCATCAACCCAAGCAAATTTCAGCATATCAAATATAGAAGTGGTAAAAAGCCGAATCTAGAAGGCAAAGCCAAATCCTAAAGCGGAAAAACGCAATAATGCTGAGTTTGTTCGTTGTTTAGTCAACCTTAGTTATTAACTTTCAATTAATTAGTTTAACAATTTGAAATCTGTAAACTCGATAAAACCTGGTCACCCTCGACCAGGTTTTTGGTATTTTATTGTCAGAAACCCCACGCCTAAAGGCGGGGGCTTGAAAAAAGCTCTAATCTGACCAGACTAAGTTCAAAACTTGAACTACGTTAGAGGCAAGAGTTAAAGACCTACCAGAGAATGCGTAGCTAGTTCTCTGCTCTAGAAATTGAGGATTAAACAGGCTTAAAAGGGTTAAACCAGTGTTCTCAATATAGTACCGACCTTTAACATTGTCGTTCCCGCAGCGTCTCCCCTTCGGAGAAGCTCACATCACCCCGCAAGGGAGGCTCTTTGGAGCAAAACATTATGCGTACAGGGTTGTCAAGTTTGAAACGGTAATTGTCCCGTTGAAAGTACAAAACAAAAGTACACCGAATGCAGCAACCCCAAGGCGATAATGTGACTGCGTAAGCGTTGCGGTAGCGAGTCATCGAGCGTCTTAAAATCGCCTACGCCTTGCCCCCATGCTTGAAAGCATTGGCTCTCCACGGCGAGAGGTATTTGGTGATAAAATTTTATTTGTACGGCAGGGAGTGCCGCAATTGACGCTTGAGGAGCTAGTTGTGAGACTAGGATAACATTAACAAAAAACAGTTAATGTGCCCAAGAAACCTAAAACCTTTTGGTTAAGGTACTTCACTTATTTTACTTATAAAAATCAGGCTACTAAGTAGGCTGATTTTTTGCAATATAAACTCAAAATAAGACAGGACTTACGCAGTACAATTATTTCGTTGAGTTGGGCATAGCGTATAGGGAATGGGGCATCGGTGAATTTTCTATGCCCAATACTTCGACTTACCTCGGCTCCGGCTCGGCACGAGTCGCTCAGTACAAGTGCCCGATGACAAATGCCCAGCCCAAACCCTTGATTTTTCGTTACTGTTTATAAATCTCCACAAACAAAGCGATGTCTACGACGGGCTATGACGCTCGTGGACTCGCTTTGCGCGTCGCTATCGGCGTCGCTTGACTTTTAAAACAGTCGCTACAACATCAGGCGATCGCACTTGACAATCAAGACAGTTGCTACAAATATTCTAAACAACTAGGATTTAAGGACTTCCAAGTAAAAAAATATTCCATTGCTATTGTTCACTGTTGACCGTTGACGGTTCACGAGTTTTCAGTCAACAGTCAACAGTCAACAGTCAACAATCAACGACTTGAATGTGGAATAATTTATTTTTTGGAGTTCCCTTAAAGTAGATGAGCCGTTTTTTTGTCGCCCTTTTACCACCACAAGACATTCAAGACTACGCCAACCAGATTAAGCAGTACTTTGCCGATCGCTATGATAGTAGCTCGGCGCTAAAGTCTCCGCCTCATATTACCCTGCAACCACCCTTTGAATGGGCAGATGATAACAAGACAGTACTAGAAGCATCCTTAAAGGAATTTGCTCGTGGACAACAGCCAGTAGCAATTACACTCAAGGGGTTTGATGCCTTTGCGCCTCGTGTAATATACATTGATGTAGTCAGAAGTCAAGAGCTTTTGACTTTGCAAGCTAATTTAATGGCCTATGCAGAAAGCAACTTGGAAATCGTTGACAAGGTTTCTAAAACTCGCCCTTTTGCTCCCCATATAACGGTTGCGTTTCGAGATTTAACAAAGCAAAACTTTAGAGATGCTTTTTCAGAATTTAAAAAGCGTCAGTTGCATTTTGAGTTTACCGCCGACAAATTAACATTACTGCTTCACGATGGTAAGCGCTGGAATATTAAATCGGAGTTTGCTTTTCTGAGCAATGAGTAACATTTAAAGTGTGTGGTTACATTACTTTTAGTTTAGTTTTGCCTGCGAGTCATAGCCATCACCGTGTTAACCATAAGCTTTGGCAAATCCCCCAAAGTTGGTAAAATGTCTTCTGCAGAATAAACCAGTGGCAGATCATCTCCAAGCCATCCCCAAATCTGTTGGCGAGTTATATCTATTAGCCAAGCTAATTGCGTTCCGTTGCTAAGACAGTGGAGAATTTTGTTTTGCAAGTCTAGGGTGCTTTGATCAGGAGAGCGAATTTCAATTAACCAGTCAGGCGCTCCCTCTAGAGGGCCATCTTTATCGTCAAGGCGATCGCAAGCTATAACGGAAATATCTGGGACTGGGGAGTAAGGAGGTACAATACAACGCAGTTCTTGCACGGCTTCAAACAGCGAGGTATGACGATTTATATAATTCACCAAATTGCGTTGTAGCCGCGAGTGAAAAAGGGTTGGCATTGGTTTTTCCAGCGCTTGCCCGTTAATTAACTCCCATGCGGGGGAAGCTTCAATGTTGGGTTGAGACAGAAACTCGGCTAAAGGGATCTTTGCAACTGACTTCATTTTGATCACTTATGAGAGCATAGATTCTTACCGCACTCTAATATTAAACTAGTTTCAACTTAGTAATATATCGCACTACTATCCAATTTAAGACTTCAGCGATATATGCTTTCCCACTAATTCTCCAAGTGCGATCGCGCTACTTAAACTACCAAAATCTACGACCTTACCGCATTATTGCTGCGTAATTTTGTCGTGGATCATTGTCGTTATAATGGCATGTAATATATGCGATCGCTATTTACAAGCAACCCGAAGCGATCGCTCACCAACGCTAAACGTCTCAAGGTCACACATAACTTAAATTTTGGAACGCCTTGCAAATAAGATATGTTAGATTTATTTATTTCTACTTACATAATTTTTGTCAAACAAGATACATTAAATGGTAGTTTAGTAGCAAAGGAACCAAAAAGTATGGCTGTTAGTAGCCCTGAAGTCATCCGTCATATATTGATTGGGCTGGGATATTTAGCTCCTGAAATAGATCCTAAGCCGGATCTGACTAAATTTGCTCCCTGGAAACGGAATAACAACTCCTTGACAGATGATGCTACCGAAGAAGCGATTAAAAAGTTTCAGAAACAGTACCCACAAAAACTTGTGGTAAATGGTAACGCTGATGTCGAGACTCGAAATGTAATGGAAGAAACAGTCATTGCACTTCAGAATAGATTGAAGTTTCACGGTTTTGCAACCAATGCCGAAATTCCAAAAAATTTGCCTTTTTATGGGCCAGCCACTTATACAGCAGTCAAGAAATTTCAGAAATCTCAGGGTTTAACTGAGAATGGCATTGCCACTATTGAACAGCGTCAAATTTTACAGCAACCTACTCTGACAAACAAGCCGCAGTCGCAGCCACAGATTAAGCTGATAGATTTATTGGCTCAATTCAAAAAGAATCCTCAAAATCCTTCTTACATCGCAGCCCTAAATAACTTACAACAAAATCTACCCAAAGACGTTTTGCACAAAGTTACTAACAAATGGAGGGGGACAAACGATCAAAATCCTGAGATTGTCAAGCTGACAAATGTGTTCATTTTTTATGATGACAACAATCAAAACCATCGTGATGCACTAACTCACTTACAAAGTCAGATCACCCCAGCTATCTCTCAAGCATTTTTAAGTCTCTGGAATAAAAAGTAAACTAACCATAAAAGTCATGTCCCGCCTGGAATTTTAGTTCCTTGGTAATAGCAAAAGTCATCTCTTGATGACTAAAATATACCCCAAAATCTTTAGTCTACTTCAGTAGACTTTAGCTAAAAGCCAAAGAACTTTAGTTCCAGGCGGGTGAGTCAAGCCGAAAGTTTTGCTATTCAAACTGTTCACGCCTCGACGGAGTAAAACAGCATTTATTTTCTTAAACAGTCGATAATGTAAATAAATGTAATAAAATCCTCAGGCAGGACAGAAGCATCTATGCGTGTAATTTTAATGACCGGTAAAGGCGGCGTGGGCAAAACTTCCGTTGCTGCTGCAACTGGACTGCGTTGTGCGGAACTAGGCTATCAGACATTGGTTTTAAGTACAGATCCCGCTCATTCGCTGGCAGACAGTTTTGACATAGAACTGGGACATGCACCCCAAAAAATTCGCCCAAATCTGTGGGGTGCAGAATTGGATGCTCTACAAGAACTTGAGGGAAACTGGGGTGCGGTAAAACGTTACATTACCCAAGTTTTACAGGCAAGGGGTTTAGACGGCATACAGGCAGAAGAATTGGCAATTTTACCAGGCATGGATGAGATTTTTGGCTTGGTAAGGATGAAACGCCATTACGATGAGGGTGAATTTGATGTTTTAATTATCGACTCAGCCCCCACGGGCACTGCACTGCGTTTGCTGAGTTTACCTGAAGTCGGCGGCTGGTATATGCGCCGTTTTTACAAACCATTCCAAAACATCTCGGTAGCACTTCGCCCTCTAGTTGAACCTTTTTTTAGACCAATTGCTGGTTTTTCGCTACCAGATAAAGAGGTGATGGATGCACCTTATGAGTTTTATGAACAAATTGAAGCCCTGGAAAAAGTATTAACAGACAATACTCAAACTTCAGTGCGTCTGGTAACTAATCCCGAAAAGATGGTGATTAAAGAGTCTCTGCGGGCCCATGCTTATCTGAGTTTGTATAATGTTGCAACAGATTTAATTGTGGCTAATCGAATTATTCCCCGCGAAGTCCAAGACCCATTTTTCCAACGTTGGAAGGAAAGTCAGGAGCAATATCGCCAGGAAATTCATGATAATTTCCACCCTTTACCTGTGAAAGAAGTTCCCCTATTTTCTGAGGAAATGTGTGGTTTAGCTGCCTTAGAACGCCTGAAAGAAACTCTTTATAAAGATGAAGATCCGACTCAGGTTTATTACAAAGAAACGACTATGAGAGTCGTACAAGAGCAAAACCAATACAGCTTAGAAATTTATTTACCTGGGATTCCGAAAAACCAAGTTCAACTGAGTAAAAGTGGAGACGAATTAAACATTACGATTGGCAACCACCGTCGTAACTTAGTTTTACCGCAAGCCTTAGCAGCACTACAACCAGGAGGAGCAAAGATGGAAGACGACTATCTTAAAATTCGCTTTGCTGACAATATAAAAGTTTAATGTTGCTACGGCAATGTTTGACAAAAAGTCAAGAGTAAAAAGGAAGATTTTTTTCTTTTAGCTAGTACAGACGCAATTTTTTAGCGTCTGTTTCTGTGATATGTGATTGAATTCATATAAAAGGTAAATAAATATTTTTATTAATGATTTGCCCGTAGTTTTACGGAAGACAAATTGATTAAATAAATTTCAAAATGACTTTAGCTTTAATTATGTCACTTTGCAAATTATTAATTGATTTTGCTATAAGCAATGACCTCCAACCCTGAACAAGATTTGCCGTTATGTCGTCATGAAGAAAGTTTATTACGCCGCATTACAAACCGTATCCGGCGAAGCTTAGAGTTTGAAGAAATTATCACAGTGACAACGGCAGAAGTGCGATCGCTCTTAAAAACTGAGCGAGTGATGATTTACAAATTTCATGCCGACGGTAGCGGTCAGGTAATTGCTGAGTCAATTTATAACAATCATTTGCCGTCACTACTGGGGCTGAATTTCCCTGCTGAGGATATTCCACTCACTGCCCGTGAGCTATTTATCAAATCACGGATGTGTTCTTTTGTCAATGCTGATACTCAACAGATTGGCCAAATTCACCTGCGTGACTTGGATAATGGAGAAACTCTATCAGAAGAAATTCGTTACCGCCCTGTAGATTCCTGCCATCTTGAATATTTGACGGCAATGGGGGTAAAGTCCTCTCTAGTAGCGCCTATTCTCTATCAAGATCAACTTTGGGGACTACTGGTGTCTCATAATTCCCAAGGGCAGTTGATTTCAGAATATGACCTGGAAGCAGTACAAATGGTAGTCGAGCAGTTGTCAGTAGCGATCGCTCAAAGTACCCTACTCACTCAAGTCCGCAAAACAGGAGAACGAGAAGCGATCGTTAACCGCATTGCTACCCTACTACATTCATTACCAACGATTGTATTACAACCAGCCCTAGAAGCGGCTGTTGCTGCCTTTAATGGCGTTGGTGGACGGCTTTGCATTAGAAATGCAGGTGTTGATTCCCATAATGGCAACGTCACCAGCTTAACAGAATGCTTGATACCAGGAAACACTTGTATCAAGCTTTATATCTGTGGACAGCAACCTGTGATGCCACAAACTATATATCCACTAATAGAGCAGTATAGTATCTGGCAAGAACACAACAAGTCTAGTAACTACGATATTTGGGCGATTTTAGATATATATAATACTCCCGGCTTGCGAAGTTTGCAACCTGTTTTTCAACCAACTAAAATTCGCAGCATGTTGATGATCCCACTTGTGTATCGTCAGCAGTTGCTGGGGTATTTAAGTATTTTTCGCAACGAAGTAGATAGAGAAACCATCTGGGCGGGGCAGTATGACAGCGATCAAAGGCAATTGTACCCCAGGCGATCGTTTGAGGCTTGGCGCGAATCTAAAAAAGCACAAGCTCAAAAATGGACGGTTGAAGAAATTGAACTGGCTAGAAACCTCGGTAAACACTTTGCTTCAGCAGTTCAGCAATATGAACTACACCAACAAGTCCAAACCTTCAATGAAAATTTAGAAAAACAAGTTAAAAGGCGCACAGTTGAGTTAAAACGGACAGCTGAACAAGAACAGGCTGTGTTTAAAGTTATTGCCGAGATTCGGGAATCTCTTGACACAGATACCATTTTTCAAACTACTACTAAGGAAGTTTGTCAATTAATCAAAGCCGATCGCGTTTCTGTTTATCGTTTCAATTCTAATTGGGGTGGTGAATTTGTCGGAGATTTTGAGGCTGCTAGTCCATACTGGTCGAATGAGTCTGAACTAGGTGTTAATACAATTTGGAATGATACCTACTTACAAGATACACAGGGAGGACGCTACCGCAACAATGAAACATTTGCAGTCGATGACATCTACAAGATGGGGTTTAATCAGTGTCATATCGACAATCTAGAACAGTTTCAAATTCACGCTTTTGTGCTGGCTCCGATTTTTGTTGGGCAAAAACTTTGGGGTTTATTGGCAACTTATCAACACACTGGCCCTCGCCAATGGAAAGCCTCTGAAGTTAACTTTCTCAGTCAAATTGCTGGTCAAATGGGCGTAGCACTCCAGCAAGCTGATTTACTCACTCAGACACGACAACAGACGTTAATTTTGCAACAAACAGCAGAACAACAACGGGTATTATTTGAAGTTGTTGCAAAAGTCAGGGAATCTCTTGATCTCGATGCGATTTTTCAAACAACCACCCAAGAAATCTGTAAATCACTACAAGCGGATCGAGTTGCAGTCTACCGCTTTCAGGCTGATTGGAGTGGTGAATATATCGCCGAATTTGTAAATGATGGCTGGGTAAAGTTAGTAAGTGATACTAATACAGTTTGGCAAGATAGCTATTTGCAGGAAACCCAAGGTGGGCGATATCGTCACAATGAAACTTTTGCAATTGCTGACATCTATCAAGCTGGTCACTCTGAGTGCCACGTTGAGGTTCTAGAGCAAATTCAGGCAAGAGCTTATGCGATCGCACCTATATTTATCGGGCAACAGCTATGGGGCTTACTAGCAGCTTACCAAAACTCTGCACCCCGCCATTGGGAAGCTTCGGAAATTAAGTTCATCACTCAAATTGCCAATCAGCTTGGGGTTGCACTTCAACAAGCGCAATTGCATAATCAAACCAAAGAGCAGACCCAAAAGCTGACTCAAGCTCTGCATGATTTAAAGCAAACTCAAACTCAACTGATCCAAACTGAGAAAATGTCCTCACTGGGTCAACTGGTAGCTGGTATTGCCCACGAAATTAATAACCCGGTGAACTTTATTTATGGCAACATCAATCATGTCAACGATTACGCCGAAGATTTACTCAGTATACTAGACCTCTATTTGCACACTGCCCCTAATCCTAGTCCTGAGATACGCGATCGCGCTTTGGAGATAGACTTAGAATTTCTGATCGAAGATTTGCCCAAAACTCTATCTTCCATGAAAATTGGAATTGATCGCATTCGGCAAATTGTCTTGAGTTTACGGAATTTCTCTCGCCTTGACCAGGCAGAAATGAAGCCAGTTAATATTCACGAAGGCATTGATAGCACCTTGCTAATTTTGCAGCATCGCTTGAAAGCAAAACCAGAAAGTCCGGCGATTAAATTAGTCAAAGAGTACAGCAACCTGCCCTTAGTAGAGTGCTATGCCGGGCCACTGAATCAGGTATTTATGAATGTTTTAAGCAATGCGATCGATGCTTTAGAAGATTACAGGGAATCTCAATCAAATCTTGATACCGATCAAATTACCATTTGTACTGCTCTTGGAGAGCTTGAAGGCAATGTTAAGAGCGTAGTAATTCGCATAAAAGACAATGGGCCAGGAATACCGGAAGCCCTAAAAGCAAGAATCTGCGATCCATTTTTCACTACCAAACCAGTAGGGAAAGGCACTGGCTTGGGGTTGTCAATAAGTTATCAGATTGTCGTAGATAAACATGGTGGTGTGTTTAAATGTGATTCTGTGCCGGGGTTAGGTACAGAATTTTGGATTGAAATTCCGATTAAACAAATCACAAAATCGTAGAAACAAAAATTTTGTATTTTTTAGGGACATAAAAGTTTTATTTTGAGACTTAACGGAAAAAGTCAGGTAATTATAGCGGTTCTCGAATGGAAGCAATACAATTTGACCTCACTTCCATTCGGGAGCATCCCAAATGTGCAAGTTTATTTTTATATGGGATTTTGGCTTAGAACAATAATGAAATAACGAACCGCCAAGGACGCCAAGAGCGCCAAGGAAAGAAGTTTGTACAAGGTTTTTGTGTCAGTCCTGTACCTTTTGGCTTGCATTGGGATGCTCCCCTTCCATTCCTCTCTCCTAAAAGGAGAGAGACTTTGAATCTTACTCCCCTTCCCTTATAGAGAAGGGGTTGGGGGTTAGGTCTATATTGAACTCAACCCAGAAGCGCTATATGCCATTCTTTTTAACTTCTAAGTTGCACCGGCATAGCTAAATAAGTCATTTTTAAACCACCTAGTGGTGTAAAAATTACTGGAGTTAGGCTTTGATTTAAATGCATTTGAATTTCCGTAGATGGTAACTCTTTCAAGCCTTCCATCAAATATTTAATGTTAAAGGCAATTTCTATGTTTTCCCCAGAAATTTGTGCAGGCATTGACTCTCTACCACTGCCCACATCTTGGGCTTCACAAGATAAAGTAATTTCTTGAGCTTCGCTATCAATACTGAGCTTAACTATATTATTTTTCTGATCGGCTAGTACAGCAATCCGTTCTAAAGTGCTGACGAATTGTCGCCGTTCAATTGTCACTTGTCGCTCAAATTGGCGCGGGATTAATTGTCGATAAGCAGGATATTGCCCTTCTAATGTGCGACTAGTCAAGCGTTGATTTTGCCATGCAAACACAACTTGACCTTGATCGAAATATAAAGCTACAGGTTCATCTGATGAGGCGCTGTGAGCTAGCATTCGTTGGAGTTCGCGTAATGCTCTAGCTGGTACTGTCACTTCTAATTGACTAGTTCCACCTAAAGGACGCTCGTTGCTAGTTTCTACCACTGCTAGACGATGACCGTCGGTAGCTGCAAATTCTAGAGTATCTTGTTTAACTGTTAAATGCACTCCCGTAAGTACTTGCTTGGTTTCATCACCACTGGTAGCAAATAATGAACCGCGTAATCCTTCAATTAATGCGGTGGTGGTGAGATGGATTACTTCTGTATTTTCAATTACAGGTAGTTCAGGAAATTCTTCAGGCCCCATTGCTCGCACTTGGTAATGTCCACTCTTGGGTGTGAGTGTGACTATTAAACCTTCTCCACCGGATGTTGCACCTGTAAGGGCTGATTCATCGTCTAGAGTGATTTCGCCTTCTGGAAGACGAGAGGTGATGTCTACAAGTAACTTAGCAGGAAGTGCGATCGCACCACTTTGCCATACCTCTGCGTTAAAGCTGGTGCGGATTCCCAAGCTGAGATCAAAGGCTGTTAAGCTTACTTGGTTAGTTTGGGCATCTGCTTGCAACAGCACATTGGCAAGTACTGGATGAGTTGGCCGTGAGGGTACTGCACGACTAACAAGTGAGAGATTTGTACTGAGATCGCTTTGGGAGCAAACTAATTTCATAAGTCAGATTCAGCTGGTGAAAGATATCCTAACACCCTTATTGTTAGTATGCGATCGCTACAGTTATCAAAATAAGCTAGGATTGGGAAGCCAACCCCTAGATGGAGTTGGCAAAGCTATTATTTTATTTTTGGCAAACTTTATTCTAGAGTGTGTCATAACATAGACTAGTAAGATGGAGGGATCGGGAACAGGATCAAATAAGCTTTCCTGCACTCTCTTGACAAATGTGCAATTACCTTAATCTCTCACGAATGTTCTTTTTCTTAGCGATCGCTCTACCGTCGGAATAATGCTGTAATCGTAACCTGAAAGACGTTATACTATTTCTTTGTGAGGCTGCGCCAAATTTTCTTTCTTCCTTTGTGTCCTACCCTCCGGGAAGCCACTTCGTGTCTGTGCGCCCTTTGCGGTTCGCTCCTTATATAATTTGGGGCATCTTTATACAGAATTGGTATTACAACCAACGTTGTTTTTTAGCATAGAAAATACTACCAATCACAATTAATGCCATCACGCAGACTACAGCAGGATAAGCCCAAGGTTGCTCTAATTCCGGCATATATTTGAAGTTCATGCCATAGAAACCAGACATGAAAGTGATTGGTAAGAATATGCTCGAGAGGATAGTCAAACGATTAATTCGTTCACCAGTTTTGCCAGCAATGTTATCACGTTGAATTTCCATTAATTCTGACATCCAGGCCCTCAGCGCTTGATATTCTTGCCAGAGTTTATCAACGTGATGAACTAATTCTTGATTGAATAGTTCTTTCACTGGTTGGGAGATCCACTGTAAATCTTCGTGATTCATAATAGCCATAAGGGACTTGATGCTTTGAAAATTACGGCGTCCTGAACGAGTCGATTGCCTCATCGTGGCAATTTTTTGGTATGTTAATTCATCACCAGAATTATCTAACACTTCATCTTCTAAATCATCAAGTTTTCTAGAAATATGCTCAAATACAGTATGATAATTATTCAAAATCTCTTTAAAAATGAGATAAAAAACATAGCTTATTCCTAAAGTTTCAATATCTCTAGTTCGTTTTTGGAGATTATTAGCTAGAATAGTTAAAGCTTTTAATTCAGTGATTTCAAAGGTAATAATAAAATTATTTCCCAGCAAAATATTGCCACGAGCAACTTCAAACTCGTTATTTTTTATTTGAGGAGTTAGAATTTCATAGCTGTCAAATAAACAATCTTCTACGTCTTCATCAATTCCTACAGGGGAATGGTTGAAAATCATATTAACACGAGATGGATTAAGACCAAAGTGCTTAATTATTTTGGCCGTTCCAGTGCGATCGCGGAAGTGAATACAGCGCAACCAGATATTGTGAGAACTATCAATTTGTTTCAGTACCGTATCGACATGATGAGTGGTGAATAATTCCAGATTGTCTGGATGAAAAGTGAGGAGAGTTAGCATATAGGCATCCTAATTGAGTCGTGAGAAAATAGTATGACTAATGTTGAGCGATAATTTATTTGACTGATAACTGATATAGTGGGGGACTTAAACCCAGTTATCAAAACTTTTAACTGATAACTGATAACTGTTAAAATGGTATTACTATATTGAGTCATAGCTCAATTTTTTGATCTTTTCCCAGATTTAGGGCGAGTAGTTGGCGCTGGTGCTGACTTATTTTGCAGAATTGCAATTTCTCTCTGTGCATCTTGATAACTATCTTTTTCCCCTTGCTGTTGGAATAGTTTTGCAGCTTTTTTGAAATCTGCGATCGCACCCTGTTTATTTTTCTGCTTGGTGCGAATCACGCCTCGGTTATAGTAGGCTAAGGCATTGTTAGCATTAATTGCGATCGCTCGTGAATAATCTTGATTTGCAGCTTTTTTATTTCCCAGTTCGAGATAGGCGTTACCACGGTTGTTGTAAGCTACGACATCATTAGAATCTAGTTTCAGCGCTTCGGTATAATCTTCAATAGCGCCTTTATAATCTCCGAAAGAAAAGCGGTGAATACCTCTATGGATGTAAGCTGGACTAAATTTAGGATCAATCTGTAAAATAGCGTTGTAATCTTCAGTAGCTTCGACTTTATTTCCCAAATCACTGTAAACATCACCACGATTAAGATAGGCTTCTATGTATTTGGGATTGATGTTAATTGCGTCGGTATAATCTTTAAGGGCTGCATATTTTTGTTTATTAATAGATTGAGTCAAACCCCTTTGATAATAAGCTTTAGCATCACTAGGATTAATCTTAATTACTGTATCAAAATCTTGGATTGCTTCAAGTCTTTGTCTGAGGCGACGGTGAATAATCCCTCGCTGCAAGTAGGCTTCGGTATACTGAGGTTTGAGAGCGATCGCTTTGTTAAAATCTCCAATTGCTCCTTTATTATCCTTCAGTTGAGTCCGGGCTAACCCCCGGCCATAGTAAGCATAAGCATCCTGAGAATTTAACTTAATTGCTTGGGTATAGTCTGCGATCGCTTCTTTGTACTTACCTAATTCAGACAAAGCAAATCCTCGATCAAAATAGGCATTAGCATCTTGAGGATTGAGCAAAATAGCTTGGCTAGAATCTGCTTGTGCTTGCTCGTAGTCTCCTAATCGATAATAAGCATCACCTCGCTTATTATAAGCCAGGGCATTTTTTGGATCTAATTCAATCGCCTGATTAAAATCTTCAACTGCTCCTTCATAGTTTCCTGCATCATATTTATTGACTCCCTCTTGGTATAATGTCTGTTGAGCATTAGTTAGAGGTTTTAGCAACTTCAATTGCCACGCTCCAACACCAAGTGTGATACAGCCAGTTACCCCAGCTAGAACTAATAATAGTTTTTTCTGATGCTGATTTTGCTCAACATTTGCGATCTTTTTTAGATCGTCTAAAACTTCAGTCGCATACTGGTAGCGCTTCCGATAATTAAAACGTACCATTCTATTAATAATTATTGCTAATTTTCTGTTAACTTTTAGATTTTTGTTCCGCCAAACAATTTCACCTGTCAGCCGATTTTTCTGAGTTCGTAAATTAGAAATTTCGTTTCCAGATAAACCTAAAAGGGCTGCGATCGCAACTATACCTAAAGCATATATATCACTGTTGTATTTGAGATTGCCGTTAACTTGTTCTATCGGCATATATTCGAGATTGTCAACAGTATTAGTGATGGCTTCATTAACAGTACCAAAATTAACCAAAACTAACTTGTTGTCTGATTCACGGCGAATGATATTAGCTGGTTTAATATTCCGATGAATCACGCCATAGCTATGTACAATCACCAAAATTTCTAATATATCTGATAAAAGACTAATTACTTGGTCTTCCCTCAAAGGTTTTCCCTGGATAATTTCGTCAGTTAGAGGAATACCGGCTATGAATTCTTCGACTATATAGAATTTTTCATTTTCTTCAAAATAAGCAATTAGCTTTGGAATTTGCTCGTGTTCCTGTGCGAGTTTTTCTAAAGTTGCTGTCTTACTAGCAAACAAGCTGTGTAGGATTGTTAAAGTTCGAGGATTGTTACTAGAAGAACGTAACTGCTTTACTATAAATTGTCCCTCAGTAAGATTAACATCTTCAACTAGATAGGTTTTTCCCTTTTCACCATCATTGAGAACTTTTAGTATTCGATAATGTCCATTTAGTAAATGACTATTCATCAAGATAATTATAGTTTTATAAATTGTTTGATTATAGCTTACGTGTTATAGCGGTTCTCAATTGCATGAAATACAGACCTAACAAGAACAGCCCCTTAAGAGCGAGCGTTGGGGAGTAAGACTTAAAGCCTCTCTCCTTCAAGGAAGTGAGGAATGGAAGTGAGGTCAAAGTGTATTATATCCAAACGAGAAACGCTATATTTATGGTAATTTTATTGGTTAAAAAATATTTATTAAAAAAAGTAAATGCCATTCTGGCAGGTACAAATATTAATTCTTAGCTAAGATGGCATAGTCATAGTAATATTATTGTTGATTAAAAGAATGTTACAGTCTTAATACGGTTATATATTACCAGACTTGAGTAAAATTTGTACATTAAACGATATTTTGGAAAGCAGGTGAGTACGTAGCGGGGATATTTTGATCTTAATTTTTCAGCAATCCCACTCATGACAGCTAATCCTCCAATAGTGTAAAAAATAGAAGTTGAAATTATCCATAACCCCATATAGAAGATTGGAAATCAACAAATTTGGGCGCAAAAAAGAGGTGGTAGCTACTGCGAAGCGTCAATTGCTCAAGGCGCTGAATTGCCGCGATATAACTGCTATTGAGAGCTTGATTGTAGAGTGGCAAAGCATTCTGGGATCGGAAAAGTTAACTGATTTGATTGTTAACGAGGTAATGCTCGAATGTGATTCTGACAGCCACAGTTGGTTTTGTCAAATTTTTCTTGGACAAGCCCAATATAAACAGATGGAGGAAAAAGCTCAAAGTAACGTCTTTCAAATTTTAGTGAGCAAAGGTTTAGAACCAGGCAAGGACTTTAGCTCTGGACTTGATGGCATGATGATTGTAGGCGATCGCGCCAAGCAAATCTTACTTACCCAAGTACCACAGGAGCATCAAGCATCATTTGAGACACAGTTAGAATCCTCGTTAGTCTCAGATCCAGTTACTAGCATCGAACAGCAGTTAGGGTGTGCATTTTTTAGCAATTTGACTGAGATTGCTATCCAACAGATGCAAGTACTGAGTAATTCCCAAGCTGCGGCTTATCTAGGAGTGCTGTTGGCTGGATTAGTATCGCGTCATCCTCAACTTCAGGATGCGGACTTTCCCACACGATTTATTGCTAATACTCTCCAAGGACTGTCCCAAGAACGAGCAATGTTAATCTTGAACGATCCAGAGACAAATCCCCAGTTCGATGAAATGATTATCTTTGGACATTTATTAGCAGCAATGGGAGATAAAGAATATCACCGCCTGACAGAGGAAGAGGGTGGTATCAGCCTCGATCAACTGAAAAAACTTGATTTAGTTTGGTCTGGTGAACGTCGGCTTTCAGAAATGGTAGCCATGATGGAAAAATGGCATTTCAGAAATAGATAATCAGCAATTCAAAATTAAAATTTTAGTTCTATGCTGGCACAACAAATTTCTCACTACCAGCCAGTCCAAAAGCAGCATGAATGGCTTGCAAAGCTTTAACACCTTGCTCTTGTGCCACGACACAGCTAATTTTTATTTCTGAGGTAGCAATCATTTGAATATTAATTTGCTGTTCGGCTAACGCTTCAAACATTTTAGCGGCTACACCTGGTTGTCCCACCATACCTGCACCGACAATACTTACCTTAGCGATCGCACTATCTAAAACAACTTCACCCCATCCTAATTCTGCTGCTACTTGGGTAAGCATTTTTTTTGCACTTTCCCCGTCTATCCGCGAGACTGTAAAGGCAATATCTCGTCTGGGAACACCATCAATCACCCGACAGCGCTGAGATTGGATAATCATATCAACGCTGATATTATGTTGCGCTAATAATCCAAACAACTTCGCCGCCATCCCCGGCCGAATCTGGCAATTGGCGAATAGCAAGACGCGCTTGGTTCAAATCGAGGGCAACGCCGCGAACGGGGGATGGGGAGTGAGGAGTTGGGAGTGAGGAGTTAGGAGTGAGGAGTGAGGAGTTAGGAGTGGGAAGTGGGGAGGATAAAAGAATTAATTTATCTTTCCCTGCTTCCCCTGCTTCCCCTGCTTCCCCTGCTCCCCCTGCTCCCCCTGCTCCCCCTGCTCCCCCTGCTCCCCCTGCTCCCCCTGCTCCCCCTGCTCCCCCTGCTCCCCCTGCTTCCCCTGCTCCCCCTGCTCCCCCTGCTCCCTGCTCCCCTGCCTCTATCTCAAAGGCGCTGCGGAGTGCGTTGACGGCGCGATCGCATTCGGTTGCATTGACTACGCAACTTACTTTTACTTCGCTGGTGGAAATCATCTGGATGTTTACGCCTGCTTCTGCTAAGGTGGCGAACATCTTTGCAGCTACGCCAGGACGCCCAATCATTCCTGCGCCTGCGATGCTGACTTTGGCAATGTTATGTTCTACCATTACCTCGGCTTCGTCAGATTTGGGGTTAGATTGGCTCCTCAGTGCTGGGGCGATCGCTGCTGCTACTGCTTCTGCCCGTTTTAATATTGGTGTGGTGACAGTAAATGCTATGTCATTACTATTACCTTCATGAACTGACTGAATAATTAAATCTACGTCTACTTTTTGCCGGGAGATTTCGCCAAATAACCTTGCTGCTACGCCTGGTTTATCGGGTACGCGCAACAAAGCGACCTTTGCTTGGTCTGTGTCAAATTCTACAGCATCCACCGGACGGGCAATTTCTAGATTGATTAGCGATCGCCCTTGGGGTTTGGCTGATGTCACCCAAGTACCAGGTTGATCCGTCCAACTAGACCTAACGACAAGGGGAACACCATAGTTCCGAGCAATTTCCACAGCGCGGGGATGCAGCACTTTTGCCCCCAAGCTAGCTAATTCCAACATTTCATCGCAGGTGATGTCATCCATCAACTGGGCTTCGGCAACTAAACGGGGGTCTGTAGTTAAAATCCCTGGTACGTCTGTATAAATTTCACAAAAATTTGCTTGTAATGCGGCTGCGATCGCCACCGCCGAAGTGTCAGAACCACCACGCCCCAAAGTTGTAATTTCCATTTCTCCGGCGCTGGATGTGCCTTGAAAACCTGCTACTACAACTACTTTACCTGCATTTATGTGGCGAGTTAGGCGAGTAGTTTCAATATCTAAAATCCGAGCGCGGCTGTGTTCGGCTTCGGTAACAATTCCTACCTGAGCGCCAGTCATGGAAATTGCGGGTTGTCCGAGTTCCTGCAAAGCCATACTGAGTAAGGCGATTGTGACTTGTTCGCCAGTGGAAAGCAGCATATCCATTTCCCGGCGGTTAGGATTTGGAGAAATTTCATTAGCGAGTTTGACGAGTCCATCGGTGGTTTTGCCCATTGCCGAAACCACTACGACAAGCGAGTTTCCAGCTTTAACGGTTTTGTAAACGCGTTGTGCAACAGCTTGAATACGTTCGACTGAACCGACAGATGTACCACCGTATTTCTGAACTATGAGCGCCATAACTTTTATGCAATTCCCTTGTGTCTGCTTTGATCAATGCCCCCGCCGAGTTAGGAAGCCTTGAAGATATTAATAGATATTTAGTTTACTAAAAATTGTGTAGCATACCAATCATAAATTGATTATTCAAAAACTACATCTTCGTAAAGTGCTGCCATTGTTTCCTCAAAATCCACGCTGTTGAGTCGAAATGATGTATGTTCTGGTGTGTAAGATTGTAAAACCCAGAGCCTCTGCTCATTGCGTCGAAAACACTCGACTCGCTGACGTTTTGTATTAATTAAAACATACTCTTGCAGACTTTCCAGCGTTTGATAATCAGCGAATTTGTCACCCCGGTCAAAGGCTTCAGTAGAATTAGATAAAACTTCGACAATTAAACAAGGAAATCTTTTATAAGCTGGCGTTTGTTGATCTCGTTGGTCGCAAGTAACCATAACATCGGGATAATAAAAGCGATTTAGAGATTCAATTCGAGCTTTCATATCAGCGATGTAAACACGACAACCAGAGCCGCGCACATGATTACGGAGGAGAGCGAACAGGTTCCCAGCAATGGTAACGTGTGGATCAAGCGCTCCAGCCATTGCGTAGATATAGCCATCGATGTATTCATGTTTGACAGGGTTTTGTTCCTCTATTTGGAGGTACTCTTCAGGGGTAAGGTAGTTTTGTTGGGGCGAGGCTATCATATTTGAAATTTTAAGGGTAATTTATTTATTTTGTACCAAACAAGCTATTCACCAAACAGTGTACACAAGACTTCTAGTACTGACATTTACCAAATGATTCTTTATTAGAATTCCCAAAAAAAATGCGGAATACGCATACTACCGCAATACTGCGTAGGTTTTGGCAAAAAAATAAAAAATGTGTAGGTTGGGTTGAGGAACGAAACCCAACATTTTACGGGGTTTGTTGGGTTTCGCTTAGGCTCAACCCAACCTACAAATATTCAAAACCTACGCAGTATTGCATACTACCGCAAGGCGGAAGTCACGCATTCACGCATAATTGTATTCCAAGCTTTTGCGCCCATGCGACACCAAACAGCCCACACTTCGAGTGAGCTTCAGTGACCATCGTAGACATCGCTCAATCACGTTACAATAATTAATTGTTACTAATTAAACAGCAATTTACTTATGAGTCAACTTGAAAACATTCAAGCTGAGTACGAAAAGTTTACTGAAGAAGTTGAGAGTGTAATCATTAGCACCGTGAGCGCCCAAGCAATACCCAATGCTAGTTATGCTCCCTTTGTAATGGATGATTCCAAAAACATCTACATTTACGTCAGTGGTCTAGCAACTCATACCAAAAATATCTATGCCAATCCTCATATTAGTGTCTTATTTATCGAGGATGAAGCCAAGAGTAATCTAATTTTTGCCCGTCGCCGTTTGAGTTTTGATTGTACGGCAACTTTGATAGAGCGTGAAACTGACAAGTGGAATCAAATTGTTGAGCAATTTCAAGGGCGGTTTGGTCAAATTATTGAGGTTTTGCGCGGCTTGTCTGACTTTCGGATTTTTCAGCTAACTCCAAGTGAAGGTCGTTTTGTAGTTGGTTTTGGGGCAGCCTATCATATTAGTGGCGATAACCTCCATCAACTTGTTCAAATCACAGGAGATGCCGACAAAAAATAAGAATGAATTATGAATTAGTTTGACTGTATGCAAATTAAATATGAAATAGCTTAGGAGACAAAGATTTTACTTACTCTGATATTTATCGGTAAGCTTGACTTTATACCTCGTAATTTTGCCTTCGGGTAAAGTGCCATTAAACTATAACTTTTTAATTTTATGCTTCAGTTTCAACCTCCTGGCTTTGGACATAAACTTATCCATACATCCTTGGGGGCAATGGTTTACTATACCCAAACGAATGCACCTTGGGCGATCGCTGATACTGAAGATTTACCTCCATTACTGTTTCTCCATAACTTTGGTGGTGGAGCATCTGCGTATGAATGGTCTAAAGTTTACCCAGCTTTTGCCTCTAATTACCACATTTTAGCTCCCGATTTAATCGGCTGGGGAGAATCGGCTCATCCAGTTCGGGATTATAAAATTAGGGATTATCTCAGCACGATCGCAGAGTTTATCATTGAAACTTGTCGTCAACCTGTGACAGTGGTAGCCTCGTCTCTAACAGCCGCTTTTGCTATCCGTCTAGCTATTGTTCAACCCAATTTATTCAAAAGACTGTTTTTGGTGTCACCCTCTGGATTTGATGATTTTGGACAGGGTGCTGGACGCAGACTTCCGCTTTCGGTAATCAATGCGCCTCTGTTGGACAATTTTATTTATAAGCTTGGTGCTGAAAATGAAATTGCAGTCCGAAATTTTCTGCAAAGTTTTCTGTTTGCCAAATCACAACGAGTATCTCAAGAAATGGTGGAGGCTTATTTAACCTCTGCACAACAGCCTAATGCCAAGTTTGCCGCTTTGTCATTTTTGCGAGGCGATCTTTACTTTGATCTGAGTTTATATATTAAACAACTGACAATTCCCACGGTCATTTTTTGGGGAGAAAAGGCACAATTTACCAGCATCAAATTAGGACGACGCTTGGCAAATTTAAATCCAAGTGCAATTCCAGATTTTTATGCGATCGCAGATGCAGGAATATTACCTCATTTGGAAATGCCAGAAGTTGTAATTGGTTTATTGCAAAAGTATCTTGGGGAGTTAGGAGTTAGGAGTTAGAATTCCTCATTATACCAATTGGAAAAAAGAATGCGACAAATACACCATTTGTAGAGACGCGATTCATCGCGTCTTGACCCAAAGATGTGTTGCAATCATTAATTGAATTGGTATTAGATATCTCCGAAAATGGATGTAGAGACGTAGCACTGCTACGTCTCTACAAGGGTTATGGATAACGCATATTTAATTTATCGAGATGTCTATTTATCACTGTTACCTCCTATTTAGAAATTAATTGTGCATTTAATGCTTTAGCAATGCGATCGCCAGAAGCTTCTAAGTGCGCTAGGGTGTAAATATCAAGGCTTTCACTCAGTTGTTTGAGTCTGACATCAATGGCTTTTTGCAGTTGGCGCAATTTATACCAAGCCAGTGTCCGACCATCTTCAGGTGTATCAGTAGTACCCAACATCATCTCTAACAATATATTCAGATGTTCCCGTTGCAATGAACGGCGGATGCTAGAAATTGGCTTTGGTTCTCCTGGAGTTAAAACTTCTGTCCAGATGCCTGTTTGCAGGGTATCGAACAGTTCCGGGATGGAAAGCGCTTCTCCAGGCTGGGTTTTTAATTCTATATCTTGTAAACGATTCAGGCGATCGCTGTCTAATAGCGATCGCAGTACCGCACTTTGGAAATTCAGAATGCGATCGTGAATTGGATAATCAAGGCGGTTGTTAGGTACAGAACTACCCCAGTGTTCCCAGCGCGATGGTGCTAGTTGATTCAATAATTGTGGTGAAAAACTGAAAGCATTCTCAGCAAATACATATTCTTGTAACTTTGTCAACGCTTGACGTTGTTTTAAAAGTGAAACTGGTACAAATGTCCAAGAAGCATTCTCACTAGCATGGAGACGCCGAAACGATTGTCCACCAATGTATTTAGAAAGTAAGCTGGCGTTGCGAAAATAATATTTAAGTACTCTATTGAATGAGACGCGCAGATTACTATAACTTTCTCCAATCGATAGATAACCCTTGCCAAGGCGCTGCCACATAAAACGGGCATTATCCATTTGCCATTGCGAATAAAGTAGCACATCACTACTCATATCCCAGACGTTTGCCAAAGGATTAATGTCCCAGATATCTTCATCAGTTGCATAAGATAATTCTGGTTGAGGCGACACCAGTGCAATCTGCTCCAAAAAACTTTTTTCTGATTCTGGAATGATTCCCTCAACTGCTACTGATGGGCTTCTTTTATAACCATACTCAATTGCCCATTCGTCGTAGGGGCCAACAACTCCTGGGAAATAATCACCTTGCTTTACTCCCTGTGGTGCTATATTCACAGGTAGATAGTCCATCACCGAACCCACTAAACCTTTGGTGCGAGTGATTTCAGTATTATTTAATTCTTCGGGCGCTAACATGGTGCTGCCGTGAAAGTTGTGGCGCAAACCGAGAGTGTGTCCGACTTCGTGAGCAATCAGAGAACGCAAATATTGATGCACATACTTCTTCATGGTTTCACTACTGGGTGTAGTGTTTGGCAAAATTGACAACACTAACGCCCCCATTGCGGCTTGAGATGAAGACTCCATGCTATAGCAGAGGTCATTATCTGCTAAATGTTGTTCAGAAAAAGCTTTAAAATCTTTCGGCGTTCCAGATGAATTACCTGGACATGGGTTTTTGCCTAGTTGAGAAAAGTGTCCATCCGTAAAAGATGAATTTGCTTCCATCAGTGTGTGATATTCTTGCTGAATTGAACGCACCATATTGGCATCTACAATAATATCTGCATCCAATATTTCCCCGGTGAGTGGGTTAACGCGTACTGGGCCTCTAGCAAAACCTGCATCTAAAGAATTGAACCAGCGAATAGTATTGTAATGTACATCTGCCGGTTGCCAATCAGCATCATCTGGCATTTGCTGCACTTCAATAGCATTTTTAAATCCAGCTTTTTCAAACGCTTTGTTCCACATCAAAACACCTTCACGAATCGCATCGCGGTACTCTAGTGGCACAGCATTTTCAATCCAAAACACAATTGGCTTTTTGGGTGGAGATAAGGGGGCGTTAGAGTCTAATGGTTCTAGATGCCAACGATTGATGTAACGGACAAATGATTCGTGAGCATTATTATTAGAGAAATCTTGGAAAGCAGTAATAAAATATCCTACTCTGTCATCTGCAAGCCGGGGAATATAACCAGTGTTTTCTTTAAGCTGAGAAAAACTGTAGTGTACCTTCAGAGTGAGTGACCTGCTATCGGGTACGGTGACTAAATTTGCTCCTTCGGGTGATGAAAAACCGTAAATAGAATCAATTTCTACATTTTCTGGGAAGCTGTTAACATCCCCAAAATAAGACTTGTTTGCATCTAAGTAATAATCAGCCTGCAAAGAGGATTTTAATATGGGAGTTAAGCCGGGAAAATCCTGCATTAACAGTTCATCCAGGCTGATCAGCATATTTTTACTATCTGGATCAATAGTGACTATTTCGAGCGAATAAAGAACTGAGTCGCTAAAAGAACGAGCGAGCGATCGCTGTTCTGGTCTACTTTCTGCACGGAATTTAACATTACGAACAACAAAGTGCAATCTATTCTTTATTCGTTGGAAGTAGAAAACAAAATCAGAAATAGGTAATCCACTATAAATTCCCCTTTCCCCCAGACCCGATTCTAATGTAACTATAGCTAGATAGTCTTTATTTAGCTGCTCTGGTTTAATTTCTAAGTAAACTTTTCCCGAATCATCACTGCAATAAACTGTGAAGAGTCCCTCTAGTTTATCTATTCTTTTGACAATCTCATTAGATTGACAAAAATCTTCTTTTCTCCTCTTAGCAAGGTTATTGTCAGCACTTGCTAATTCTTCAACAGTTGGGAGTGCATTTAATTGTTGCACATCAATGTTTGAAAGTTGATTTGCTGCTGCGTAATCACTTGATAGGAGCAAGTTATACAGTAATACTATACAGATTGCTAATTTCCTTATCCAGTATTTCATCCTTTGGCTTTCCACCTGAACCAGTTCTTGTATTGAGCAAAAAATGTGGATTAACTCGTCGTCTGCAAGCCCTTCAAATATCTAGGGATTACGGTATATCCACTAAGTCAGACAAAACTTTGTCTCTAGCCTAAAAGTCGTGTGACTATTGATTGTTATTAGTAGCAATTTAGAAATTGTCCATGAACTATCTATATCTTTAGACAGGCAATTTATCTAACTAAAGATACATGTTTTTTTAATTTATATCTGTATTAAAGACTAAAGGTAGCATTAAAAATGTATTTAGTGCTACATTTGCCAGTCGAAGTAATCTCAAGCATGATTTATAAACAGAAAGCGAGACTTGCGAAAAAGCTGTTATTGAACAGGAAAATGCTTTTTTAGGATGAATTGTGGACATTTATGGTAATCTAAACTCTTTTCTTACATCCTCAATTGGTTCTTTCCAATGATCTTCAAAGCGGTAGCCTCCAGCGTAGGTGGTATCAGCCCCTTTGGGGAAGTCAAAAGTCACGCATTCAAAAATCAAAATCAAGCAAAGCCTTTGATTCTGGTTCCCCGCTTTTTAAAGCAGTAGGGGGGATCTAAAAGTCAATACGCTTGGGTTAAGGCCAAAACTCTTGTTTTACGAACCGCAGAGGCGCAGAGAACACAGAGAGAAGAAAGAGTATAAATGCTTAACTGAACTGTATTGATCTAAAAGTACCTAAAGTCGCAGCGAAACCCTTTTCAAACAACCTCTCAATGCATAAGTCCTAAACTAATGACTAATAACTAATGACTCTCTTGCATTGCGGTTTGATGTATTCATTCAGCAGTCCCTTTCGGATAATGCTCTCTTTTGCATGTTATACAAACTCTCTAGAGAAACGTAGTATTGCTCATTGCTCGTGCCCATAGACCAATTGCAAATATCCATGCATCTAAGAAATCTCCTCTTCCCAAAGATTTAAAAAATATTTATTGTTTTTAACTAAAATATGCCTTTTGCTAGAAGAATCATTAATTTTTTATAGTTAGTGTTTATTTGTAGTCAAAAAATAAGCTAATTGGCATGATAAATTTGATTTCTAGAACGATTGCTAACATCAGTTCCCTACTTAAAGGACTTCAGGTAAAATCTTTTTTGGCTGTTGTCGTAGTTGGTTTTTTAGTGCTGACAACGAATATTAGTGATGGGCAAAATGACAAAGGCTTAAAAGAGAGAGTCCGCCAACAGGTAGAGCAAAATGATGCTCAAAGACCGAAAACAGTAGGGCAGTGGTTTAAGGATGCTCGTGAAACCGAAGCTTCTCCTGGTGAAAGACTTCAGAAGATTGGGCAACAGTCAGGAGAAGCCCTTAAAGAGTTTGGAGGTGGATACGTAAAGGGCGCTCAAGAAACTGCTAGTGATGTAGGCGACAGTGCGGCAGAGGCAGCCAAAAATGTCTCAAACAAAGTTGGACGCTAAATGCGTTACGATGTTCCATTGGCAGCAAGTACTAATAACTTTTCGCCAATAGAAAGAGTAATAATAGGGGCGCTGGTGTCTAACCACCGAATTCTAATGACTGTTGACTGTTGACTGTTGACTGTTGACTGAAAACTCGTGAACCGTCAACGGTCAACAGTCAACAATAGCAATGGAATATTTTTTTACTTGGAAGTCCCTTATATGAAAGTTTTAGGATAGGGTTTAATACCCCAACAATCTGTTTGTTGCAAGTTTTGGGTCGGGGTCTAAATCCCCGTCACAAAACAAAATTGACGTTAGCGACGTAGGAGCGTGATTACGAATTACGAATTACAAATTATTTAAGATTGTGGGAATTAACGAAACTACGTCTTTTTATGAAACTTGTATATCTTGTAGCTTGGCCACCATTTCTGCACGCGCCGAAACCTTCAACTTACGAAACATCCTCTTCAAAGCTTGTTTGACGGAATTTTGCGTAATCCAAAGTTTTTCCCCAATTTCCGCATTCGTTAACCCCTGCGCGACTAACTCGGCAATTTCTAACTCACGCGCTGTTAGAGGATTTACTAAAAGAGAATGGGATATTTTTGGTTTTGTCCGTAGAGTTGCCATTTTTGCTGATAAATGAATGCATAAGGCACTCAAATCAGCTAAATCGTTGCCATTAAAAGCCGGATTTCCCTTGTCACGAGCTAAGTTAAGCGTTCCTACAAGACGACCATCGCAAACAATTGGCCCAGTCATCACATGTTCGTGATCGGAACGCGAGCAAAAATGCTTCCAGTCTTTTGGTGATAATAATAACTGTTCATGGGCGGGAGCGTGACGCTCAACCACGTAGCGCCCGACTGGATTGCTTTCTAAGCATACTGCCGGTATAGCCTGAACATCGATTTGGGCTGTTGGTTGCTCATCTAGGAGATAAATGCCCCAATTTTGCACGCCAAAATGCTCACCAATTTTATCCGTGAGAGCTAGCCTTAATTCTTGCTCATTTTGGACATTAGCGATCGCATCAAATACGGCGTGGAGAAAATTAACCATAAGTGTACCCAGTTGGGGACTATCCAAGCCTCAACAATTACTTCTATGCTAATACAATACCAATGAAACTAAAACGCTAATTACAGTAGCGACTAGGAGAAGCACATGACAGTTACACAACTCTCTGCTCAGGAACTTTTCCGGGCTGCTTATGAGAACCGCTACACTTGGGACAAAAATTTCCCTGGTTATACCGCAAATATTACCTTTAAGCATGATGATAAAGTGTTTACAGGCAAAGTTATCATCAGTGCCAATCTCAAAGCGGAAGTTTTAGATGTAGATGACGAGCCAGCCAAGCAAGCAATTCATGGTCAAGCATGGGAGATCGCAATTCACCGCATCCGCCGCAGCTTTGAAGACACCCACAGCGCCAATACGTTTAGCTATGGTAAAACTGATGAAACTGGTGCGGTTGAGCTTTTAATGGGTGGTAAGGCTGAGGGCGATAAATATAAAGTCCGCAATAATGAAGTATGCCATGTTCACCGTTTAATCCACGGTACTTATGTGACAATTGACACTTTCAGCAGTCACAACACCGGGGAAGGCTACCTATCCCACAGCTATGATTCTGTGTACCATGACCCCAAGACTGGGGAACAAAAGGGCGGTAGAAGCGAATTTATCGATGAATATGAAAAAGTTGGTGACTATTTCATCCTAAATCGTCGGGAGATTCGCACCGAGACAGCAGGACAAGTATCTATTCAAGAATTTATCTTCTCTGATATTAAATTGTTGGAACCTGTTGCTGCTTAAGCTATATTTTGTAATTTAAAAATTAGCGATCGCTCTTTATTTTAAAGGAGCGATCGCTTTTTGTTTGACATTTTGATTGATGAATATGAGGTTTTAAAAAGAGAGCTTGATCTGAAAGAATATTGATAACTGATTTCAGGCGATCGCTGCCGATATAATCAATATATAGCAGTCCTAAATCATTCGTGAACAACAAGATCCCCGACTTCTTAAAGAAGTCGGGGATCTGAGCCTCTCGATTTTCAGAACTCATTTAGGATTGCTATATAAAAAGTAAAAGGCTATTATCCGATCAAATAGTAAACAAAATGACACAACTATCTTCTAATCACACACCGCGTCGAGGAAGAGTATTTCCAGAACGTCAACTATCACCAGAAGAAAGAGCCAGACGCAAAGCTGAAGATGAGTTATTTTATCAGCGTTGTCGAGTAGTATTTGACAGAGTTCAACCAGAGTTAATCAAAGAACACTACGACTGGTTTATAGTCATTGAGCCTGAGAGTGGAGACTATTTTATCGATCCAAATGAGGATGTTGCCAGGACAAAGGCTCGTGAAAAATATTCTGATAAAATGCGCCTCCTCATGCGTCTCAATGAGAGGGGAACTTGTGGCAGAATATGATTTTTGGAGAATTTAACACTCAAAGTGAGTTAATCTTTGAAATTGGTTTGGTTACATCTGATGGAGATATTATACCGATTAATGCACTTCTAGATACGGGATTCACTGGTTGGCTAGCACTTGATAACCAAGATGCTCTAAGTTTAGGGTGGATTCTTAACATAAATGAACAACGAGATATGCAAACAGCATGGGGAGAAGCACGGTTTAGTCTTTATGAGGGAACCGTGCTTTTAGATGGAGAAGAATTCACCATAGAAGTTCTGGGTGGAGATTATCTCGATAATATTCTTTTGGGTGTGCGTTGGTTAGAGACAAAACGACTAGTAGCAGATTTTACCGCAGGAGTGTTGACATTGGGGTAAAGACGATCCGCTTTACCTGAGAAACCTGTAGTATTTATACCAATTTTTTATGAAGCTGCATAGAATTCGATCCCCCCTAGCCCCCCTTTTTAAGGGGGGAACCGGAAAAACATCTATCAAAGTCCCCCAATTTATCGGGGGATTTAGGGGGATCAAGATATATGCAACTTCACATTAAATTGGTATTAGAGGTGTTTTTGGTAATATTCCTCTATCGTGCCTACAGTTTTTAATAATGGCGAATCTAACGGCTCAATCCAATCAGCCACTTCACGAGCCAGCCCAAGGGTTGAGATTCCTCCTGATGCTTCAAGTTTACCAATCAGCGTTTTACTTCTAATCGATTGTAGTGCATCGATCAGATTGTTTAAACGCTCTGAGTGTTTAAATTCTGGTTGTTTGTCGAGACGAATCTGTTCGGCAATCTCAAGAGCTTTATCGAGCAACTTGATAAATTCTTCTGTCTTTGTTTCCATGATTTTTACGAACAACTAAAATCTTTGATGACGATATTTTCTCCCTCAGACCACTTAATATTTGGATCTCTTGTATCTTTAATAAAAGTCTGTTGACCACCGCCAGGATAGCATTTATTGGGGGTTTGAGGGGCAACAATGCCTTGATAAACTGTCGTTCCTGCTGGCAAAGTAACTGGTTGGATCATAGTGGCTTTATTGCCCCATAATTGATTGAGGGCTAGATTCCTAATTACTTCTACATTTGTTTCATATTTATCAGTTGTTAAATACCTACCATATCTGTTCTCACTGCTACTATAGTAGCGATAAAAAGTCTTAGGCTGGTCTAGTTTGACTTCCTCACATTTAGAATTGAGGAAGGTAACGGCAATATCAGATGCTAGAGGGCATGAAGAACTAACTTCTTCGGCAAGAACTCGTGATGAATTGAATATAGTCCGTGGGAATGAACTGACTGAAAAACTGAGAAGGCTTAAGCCAATACCTACAGAAACAGACTTAAATTTCATACAAACTCTTCCTTCCAACCTTTTTTGAAATGGTGTGTTTATTTCCGCCGTGCTGTACTAGTTTTGGATTAGGGTGTGGTATCGGAAAATACCTCATCCTTTATAATATTCTCAGCTTTAAACCAACGATGCAAGGACAGTTAAGACAGTTAAGTAGAAAGTTCAAAAAATTTTGCCTTCAAAATTTGAGGCGATGTCTATAGCAACCCCTTCAGGTGTACGCGTAAAATTCCTTGAATTACTTGTTGTACAGCTTCTTTAGTCAAGCTGCCATCTATCCGCACAATTCTTGAGGGATAGGATGCTGCTAACTCTGCGTATCCTTGCTGAACGCGCCGATGAAAAGCGATTGTTTCTTGTTCAATGCGGTCTAACCCTATTCCATCTCCCCGTTTCCGGGCTAGTCCGACTTCGACATCGACATCTAGCCAAATAGTTAAGTCACTCTCTAAACCACCAGTGGCAATATGATTAAGCTGATTGATTAAACTCATGTTAAGACCGCGACCATATCCTTGGTAGGCAATGGTAGAGTCAGTGTAGCGATCGCATAATATATATTTCCCTGCTGCAAGATTTGGTTTAAGTTCTTGTTCAACGTGTTGCGATCGGTCAGCAGCATACAACAAAAGTTCTGTCACTTGTGCAACTGGCTCGCCCTGAGCGGAGCCGAAGGGTTTATCCTCTGTTTTCTCTAATAGCAAGCGGCGAAGATGTAAGCCTAACTCCGTTCCACCTGGTTCACGAGTTACCACCACAGAAACACCTAGACTTTCCAACCACTGACAACAAAGCTGCATTTGGCTGGTTTTACCACAGCCTTCTACCCCTTCAAATACAATTAATTTGCCACTCATGCTTTTTATGTTCACTACTTTAAAAATAACTTTTGGATATAAGGGACTTCCAAAAAAATAAATTATCCCAAATTATTTGTACATTTGTAGAGGCGCTAATGGTACAGGCATTCCAAAAAAGGTACAAAAGCACTTGTTTGAACCATTCTTTACTACTAAACCAGTTGGTAAAGGTACGGGATTAGGTTTATCTATTAGTTATCAGATTATCACCCAAAAACATCAGGTAACATTACAATGTATTTCTGCTCCTGGACAAGGTACAGAATTTGTAATTTTAATTCCGCTAAAGCAGCAAGCTATCTAATTGTCAACATAAATAGAAATTAGTTCGACACCCATAGGATCACCTAAGTTAGGAATTAGACTATCATTTTGAAAAAAGGATGATATAGGAATCGTATTTGATTTTTGAAATTATCTACGTAGGCGGGGAGTGGGGAGTGGGGAGTGGGGAGTAGGGAATTAGGCTTTTCGAGTAGAACCCGAGCTTTTTCAGAAATCAAATATTAGTCCTATAGATAATTATGGTGTGTCAAAATTGTCAACAGGTTATAGAACAGCTAAATATTAATATTGACCTTTTCTTTCAGAAATTAGAGACAGCTTCAAATAGAAGGCAAATCAGTGAAATTGACAAGGAAATCATTTGTCAATCTCTATTAGGACACTCTCGACAACATATAGCTAAAATCTTCAATTTATCTGACCAACAAATTAGAGATAGGCTGAGTAATAATATTTATCCCAGAATAGCAGAACTGATGCAAATTGACCAAGAAGAGATAGCTGGGAAGTGGGTTAAGCTGCTTAATTTTTTACTTCATACTAATAACGGATATAAATTGCAAACTGCTCCTCAATTAAACAATGATAACTTTCAAGGTAGTTTTGGCAGACAAATTTTTCTTTATCCCCCAAATCAAGATATTGTTGAGTTACAAATCCAAGGCAATAAATTTTATCAGCAAGGACTTTATTATCAAGCATTAAAGTGCTTTATTTGGGCTTGGAAAAAAGAAATAGAAATTTATGGTACAGGGAATCCAGAAATTTTAATTTATATTAATAACTGTTTAATTGAATATAAGCAATCTCTTTTACGAGAGAAAAAAATTCAGATTTATACTTTGGCTGTGGTTGTACCATTTTATCATAATCAAGGTCATGTTGCATCTGAGATTTTACGAGGTATTGCTCAAATTCAACTCCAAGTAAATATTCAAAGCTTTGATAAAATTTCACTAGAAAAAGAGATAAATTTAGATGATATCAAGTCCGACAAATTGTTTACTCTAAATAATACAGATAGTCAAATAGCCTTGAAAATTCTAATTGTCAATGATCCTAATAATTTATATGCACCATATAGCCAAACAGCAGAGAATTTAGCCAATTTAGCGCCACAATTAAACCTGATTTCTATCATCGGTCACTATTCAAGTGAAATGACTAAAAAGGCACTAAATTTATATTCTCAAAATGGACTAATTTTAGTAAACCCTAGCAGTACATCTAATGAACTTTCTCATTTATCTGGGGGTGAGAGCTTATCATTTTTTAGACTGACTACTCAAGATAGCATAAATGCCACACAGTTAGCTCATTATTTGACAGAAAGCTTGCCCGAAAAAGATCATAAAAAAGTAGCTATTATTTATAATAAAAATAGTAGTTATAGCACTTCATACAGAAATACTATCAAAAAATGTCTAGAGCAATATAGTGAACAGATTATTTTTCTAAAAGAATGTAGTTATATTAGCGAAAAATATTATCATATTCAAGCTTATCTAGAAGATATTAAACAGAATGAAGTTGATATTATTATCATAATTCCTGATGGAGGAATTGAACCTAATTCCCTTGATAATGCTGGACTGATTAGTAGATTAAAAATCAATAACTGTCTAATAGCTGGTTCAGCAACTTTTTACCATGAGAATGTTTTACATTGGATTGATGAACAAAGTCAGTATAATTTGGTAGATAAAAATGAGTGTCAAATTATAGCTTGTGTTCCTTGGCATTGGCACAGTAAAACAAATGGGTGCAATAGTGAAAATCAACTAGGGCAAAAGTTTTGTCAGCTAGGCACTCAATTATGGGGAGAAGAAAACTTAACATGGCGTAGTGCAACAGCTTTCGACTCAGTGTTAATAATTCTGAGAATTTTAGAGCAATTTAACATTTCAGATAGTCAATCTTTACTGATATATATGAATAAATATTTTAAAGAGGATAAAAAACAAGTGAAAGGAGTTACAGGAATTATCCAATTTGAAAAGAATGGCGATCGCATCAATCCCCCAGCAGAAATAGTAGCTGTAAAATGGAATGCACAGCAGTCTAAATGGCAGTGGACAATTTAATAACTATATCTAAGAGGTTGTTTGAAAAGAATTATTACCCCCCTTAGTCCCCCCTTGTAAAGGGGGGAAACAAGAAAAATCCAGTTCCCTCCCCAATATATCGGGGAGGGTTACGGTGGGGTAAAAAATATTTGATACATCAATAATAACTTTTCAAATATCCTCTAAGATTCCACATCTGTAGAAAAATATTTCACACCTGAAGTAGAAAGACTTCATAACCCATTGTTATGCTACCTGTATAGCGTTGAGAAAACAGAATCATGTTGAAAGTTTTTGCCGATCGCGGTGGTACATTTACAGATATTGTTGCTGTTACTAACAATCAGACAATTATAGACAGACTCTTAAGACATCCAGAACGTTTTTTAATTGTTTCTCTACCTAATCAGCAATGGATTATAGTCTACAAACTGGTTTCAGAAAATCCCGAACAATATCAAGATGCAGCCATCCAAGGAATTCGGGATATCATGGGTATTTCCAGCAACGAACCCATTCCTACTGAAGCGATAGAAGTAGTAAAAATGGGGACAACAGTAGCAACAAATGCACTGTTAGAAAGGAAAGGCGATCGCGTCGTTCTTCTCATTACTAAAGGTTTTAAAGATGCACTACGAATTGGCTACCAAAACCGTCCTAACATCTTTGCTCGTCATATCGTTTTACCAACCATGCTTTATGAGCAGGTGATTGAGATTGATGAACGCTATGATGCTCATGGCAATGAATTAATACCGATAAATATTCAACAAGTCAAAAATGACTTACAAGCAGTTTATAACACAGGAATTCGGAGTTGTGCTATTGTTTTTATGCACAGCGATCGCTATCCCAAACACGAACAACAAATAGCCCAAACCGCCCAAGAAATCGGTTTTACACAAATATCTGTATCTCATCAAGTTAGCCCGTTAATGAAATTAGTCAGCCGAGGAGATACAACAGTAGTTGATGCTTATTTAACTCCGATTTTACGTCGCTATGTCAACCAAATAGCGAGTCAGTTACCTGGAGTAAAATTAATGTTTATGAAATCTGACGGCGGTTTAGTTGCAGCCGAACAATTTCAAGGCAAAGATAGTATTTTGAGTGGCCCGGCTGGTGGTATTGTCGGTGCAGTACAAACTAGTAAAAGAGCAGGTTTTGAGTTAGTTATTACCTTTGATATGGGAGGGACAAGTACAGATGTCGCCCACTTTAAAGGAGAGTATGAACGACAATTAGATTCAGAAATTGCTGGGGCGCGGATGCGAGTTCCCGTATTAGCAATTAATACCATTGCGGCTGGAGGCGGTTCAATTCTCTTTTTTGATGGTTCTAGTTATCGTGTCGGCCCTAAATCTGCTGGTTCAAATCCTGGCCCTGCTTGTTACCGACGTGGGGGGCCATTAGCGGTTACTGATGCTAATGTGATGTTAGGCAAAATCCACCCGCAATATTTTCCCTCGGTTTTTGGAATTGATGGCAATTTACCTTTAGATAAAGATACTGTAATTCAGCAATTTACACAATTAGCCCAAGATATTCAAGGCGCTACATTAAATAATTGTACTCCTGAACAAGTAGCTGCTGGATTTATTGCGATCGCAGTAGAAAATATGGCGAACGCAATTAAAAAAATCAGTCTACAACGGGGTTATGATGTCAGCCAATATGTGCTTTGTTGTTTTGGCGGCGCAGGCGGACAAGTTGCTTGTTTAATTGCCGATACCTTGGGAATGAAAAAAATATTTCTTCATCCTTATGCTGGTGTTCTTTCTGCTTATGGAATGGGATTAGCTGATGTCCGGGCAATTAGAGAAGGAGGAGTAGAACAGCCTTTAACCCAAGCATTAATTCCTAAATTATACCAGTTAATGGAATATTTAGAAACTCAAGCTAGAAGTGAAATAAATGAAGCTAATGCTCAGATAGAAATAGTTCAGAAAGTCAACTTAAAATATGAAGGAACTAATTCTACTTTAACCGTTAACTTTGCCGATGATGTGGTATTAATGCGGCAAGAATTTGAGGATGAACATAAATCCCGCTATGGTTTTATTCAATTAGATAAAACTTTAATTGTTGAATCAGCCTCAGTAGAAGTAATTCAGAAAATGGAGACACCCGAAGAACCCTTAATTACTCGTACTCGTCCTTTAGATGAAGCTGCTACATCTCTTGAGACAGTAAGGATGTTTAGTACCGATAGATGGTATGATACGCCTGTTTACCGACGAGAAGATTTACAACCAGAAGATAGTATTAATGGGCCTGCGATCGTTGTTGAAAAAATTAGCACAATTGTAGTGGAACCTAATTGGCAAGCAAGATTAACTGAACGTAATCATTTAATTTTACAGCGTCTATAAACTGCTTATACAGCAAGTATTTGTGGTGTCCAGGTTAAAAAACAGCGATTACCTTTCTGCTCCGTAACTTTTGCACCTAGCCTATGATAAAAACTAAGTCCGCGACTGTTGCGAACATCAGCATTCCAAGCAAGATGGGTACAGTCATTATCCTTTGCTACTTGAGCTAAATAACTCATTAACGCGGCTCCTGCTCCTTGACTTCTCATATTTTCGTCCACATACAAATCATCAAGCCAGATACTCGGTTGCCCTACAAAAGATGAGTATCTGAATCCATATAAAGCAAACCCAACCACACACTCTGAGGTTTCTGCAAATAAAACGTAAGAGAAAGGTACTGTTCCAAAAATTGTTTTACGTATTTTCTCCTGAGTAACTTGAAGTACACCAGAATAAGCACCAATGTTTCTATCAAATTCAGACTTTTTTTGGATAAAGGAAAAAATTAGTAATATGTCATCAGGTGTAGCAGACCGAATCTTCATTGAACTTCTTTTAATCACTTTAGTAGATAATTTTAGCAAACAATAGGAATCAAACATGTACACAACAACGCAACCAGATCCCATCCGCTTAGAAATATTCAAAAATCTCTATCAATTTATCGCCGAACAAATGGGAATTGTTCTCCAGAATACGGCAGCATCTGTAAATATCAAAGAAAGGCTGGATTTCTCCTGCGCTATTTTTGACTCATCTGGATTATTAGTTGCTAATGCCCCCCACATTCCTGTACATTTAGGCTCAATGAGTGAAAGTGTCCGCAGTTTAATTAACGAAAAAGGCGACACCCTAAAACCAGGAAATGTCTATCTATCTAATAACCCCTATAATGGCGGAACCCACCTTCCCGACGTAACTGCAATTACCCCTGTTTTTCTAGAGAGTTGTGAAAATACTCCATTCCCTACTCCCCTCTTTTTTGTTGCTTCTCGTGGACACCAAGCAGATATCGGTGGAGTTACTCCCGGTTCAATGCCTCCCCACAGTACTACAGTAGAAGAGGAAGGAATTATTTTTGATAATTTTCTCTTGGTTGAAGAGGGCAATTTTCGAGAAACCGCAGTCAGACAACACCTCTCAACTCATACTTATCCTGCTCGTAACCTTGACCAAAATATCGCTGATTTTAAAGCACAAATTGCCGCAAATGAACGGGGAGTACAAGAGCTTCGTAAAATGGTTTCACAATACAAGCTCGATACTGTTCAAGCTTACATGAAGTTTGTACAAGCTAATGCTGAGGAGTCGGTGAGAAAGGCTATCAATCTTCTCAAGGATGGTTCATTTATTTATGAAATGGATAATGGGGCACGAATTCAAGTTCAAGTGACGATTCATCAAGAAAATCGTAGTGCTACCATTGATTTTACTGGAACTTCTCGGCAACTAAATAGTAATTTTAATGCTCCCAAAGCTGTCACTCAAGCCGCAGTTTTATACGTCTTTCGGACTTTAGTTGATGATAATATTCCACTTAATGCCGGGTGTCTTAACCCTCTAGAAATTATTATTCCGGTTGGCTGTATGCTGAATCCAACTTATCCAGCAGCAGTAGTAGCGGGTAATGTCGAAACTTCTCAAACCATTGTCGATGCTTTATACGGCGCTTTAGGTATCATGGCTGCTTCTCAAGGAACGATGAATAATTTTACTTTTGGTAATGAGCAATATCAATATTATGAAACTATCTGCGGCGGCTCTGGAGCAGGAATTGATTTTGATGGAACTGATGGTGTTCATTCTCACATGACTAACTCTCGCTTGACCGATCCAGAAGTTTTAGAAACCCGTTATCCTGTACTTTTAGAAAGCTTTAGTATTCGTCCCGATAGTGGTGGTAAAGGGCAATATTCCGGTGGTAATGGAGTTGTGCGCCGCATCCGTTTTTTAGAACCCATGACAGCTAATATTCTTTCTGGACATCGGGTTGTCCCTCCCTTTGGATTAAATGGCGGAGAAGCCGGAATTGTCGGACGCAATTGGATACAACGTCACAATGGAATTGAAGAGAATTTAGACAGCACAGCAACAGTAGAGATGAAACCTGGAGATGTTTTTGTGATAGAAACTCCTGGAGGAGGCGCATTTAACAGTTATTAGTTATCAGTTATCAGTTATCAGTTAAAAAATGTAACTCAATTGGGAGTCAGAGTCCCCCACAACTAAGTACACCATTTCATTAATTCGTAGCGAATTATCTATAGAAACACTCTGCGTTCCTTTGCGCTAACCTCCGCGTTCCTTTGCGTTTAAAAAAGTTACGAACTTATGCAAAGCGGTACTTAGTACTTTAAGCGATCGCCTAAGACTAATTCCTTCTATAGACTGTGGTCAAGGTCATGACTTAATTGGTTAGCTTGAGAGTAGCAACTATTTAAGGTGAAAAAAGATGAATAAGACATTACTAACGATTTTGATGCTTGCACTCTTACTCTTATTCATCATCTCTCCCTTTGCTGCCCTTGCTAGTTTAATGCTGATAGTGTTAGTTTTGGCGTTTTTCTCTTTACTAGGAAACTTGTTCCAAGTAATAATTGGCGCTGACACCGATTCTAAAGGGTCTTAAGCGGTGCGTTAGGCTTAAAGCCATAACGCACCCTACAAGCGACGAACTTTGAGCTTAAAAATCAATTTTCATTTTGAAAGAGACGCCACCAACTCGGTTGATTGTCTCACTATCAGCAAGAACTTCCCAGCCAAATCGTTTATATAAACCCACGGCTGGATTTGTCGCTCTGGTACTAAGTGATATTGATGGATAAAATGTTTTAGCTGCTGCTAACAAATGTGTGAGTAACTGCGTTCCTATGCCTTTATTTCTATGTTGAGGAAGAATGGCAATAGCTAGTTCAGGAGTTTGATCATCAACATAGCCATATCCCTTATTTTCACCAGTCAATAGACGCAGCCATGCCGCTCCTACTGGTTGATTACTACTTTCTAGAATAGCGATAAAGCCGCTATCATCTTTACGTCCCCAATCTTTAACATATTTTGCCAAATCAGGATTATTCATTGCATCCTGCACTGTCAAATTACCTTCTTCTACTATATGGGCTGCTTCGTACAACATTTCCCAAAGGAAAGGCTCATCTTGCTGTTTAAGTGGACGAATAGAATAATCCATAACTCATGCCCCAAAGTCCGCTTTTGTCTTTCTTTAGGGTAATTTACTTAGTGGTGTGGCTAAACCGTCAATGCTGACGAGATTTTTCTGCTGTTGATATTCTCGAACTCCCTCTTCGCCTTTTTTACTAGCCCAGTCTACTAAAGTCTGGCGCTCACCTTGATATTCATAAAGTGGTACGCCAAAACCACAAGAAATCTGTATTTTTTCAATGTCAGCGACAATAATTTGACGAGTTCCAGGTATCGGCACAAACAAAGAGTATAGGGAGTCCCAATCTGGAGAATTCGGTAAAATCGTCTTTCCTTGACCGTAAAGACGGAGGATACGGGCGGGTTCCTCAAAGGCGCAAAACATGAAGGTTATTCGCCCATTTTCTTGCAAATGCGCTGATGTTTCGTTACCACTGCCTGTAAGGTCTAAATAACCTACTCGGTTGGGAGAGAGGACGCGAAAGCAGCCTAAACCTTTAGGAGAGAGGTTAACATGACCCGTAGGACTCAAGGGTGCAGAGCCAACAAAGAAAATGTGTTGGGCTGCAATAAAGCCTTGCTGTTCCTCAGTAATACAGTCAAAAACTTTAGCCATAGACTGTCTGATATCTATTTACAAATTTTCTATCTTCTCAGCCTATGCTTTAGCTAAAAATCTAGCAAGGGTTAATTGTCGATGTCTAAGGGAGTGGGGAGTGGGGAGTTAGGAGTGGGGAGTGGGGAGTGGGGAGTGGGGAGTGGGGGTTAAGAAGTGTTAACGTTTCATATACCGACTAGCCATTTGGATGGCATCAGCGATATCGACATCACCATCGCCGTCAGCATCCAAGAAGGAATTAAGTACAGAATTCCCGCCAGCTTGGGGATTTTGAGCATTTGCACCTGATTGCAAAAAACTCAGTACTAAAGGTACTGCTAAAGGCAGCAATTGTTGAACTATACTAGCATCCAATCCAGTGCGCTGGGAAGCAACCTGAGCTACCTGTTGTTGTATCTGAGGAGAAAACAGCGAATTGACGGCTTGGGGGTTAGGTGAAGTACCAGCATATTGATTAACTAGACTTTGTGCGGCTTCATTACCATCTGTAGCTTGCTTTTGTTGTAAAACAGAACGCACTTGACTACCGACAATTGACAAAACTGATTGGATGGTAGATGGATCTGTGCCAGTGCGATCGCTTTGCCCACTGTAGGTATCGCTCAACTGCTGTACAGTGTTAACAATACTTCCCAATTGACCTAAGCTGCCCTGTTGATTGGGATTAGCAACGGCACCAAGAATTTGATCGAAAAGTCCCATAAGTTTATTTCTCTCTTTGTTCTCAAAAAAGTTGCCAAAATTGGCGTTAGTCCACTAAAAGATTAGAACACGCGAGCTTCATAATGAACGAATAACATTTTAAAAGCTACTAGCTTAAGGATGAGAGTAATACTGTGCCCTTACGTTTCACCCTCAAAGGAGAGAGGAATGGAAGTGAGGTCAGAATATTAAGTCGCACATCGCGTGAAACTATTAAGATCAGAAGCATCTGCCTACTGAATATCCACTAATCTTTCCCAGCCATGCCTCTGTCACGCATAGTAACGCTGATTGTTGGTCTGATTGTCATTTTGGGGCTAGCCCTATGGCTAATTGATTCCCTATCGCGCCTCTATTGGCAATTGTCCTATTCGCCGTTGCTAGGCAATTTGCTGCTGTTGCTGCTGATTGTCCTGATTGGAGCGTTGGTTGCCGCTTTTGTCTATTATGTATTGGTGATTCAATCTGGAGAAAAGCGATCGCGCCGCAACCCAAAGCGAGTAACTGCGGCGCAAATTCCTGCTGGCAAATCTGATGCTGCTTCTACAACTCTCCAAGCTGTGCGCCAACAGGTAGGGCAAATTCAAGATGAAGTAGCACGCCAAGCTTTATTAAGTAAATCGCGCGAGATTGAAGCAAACTTAGCACGCGGTGAAATTCAAGTAGTGGTATTTGGTACGGGGAGTGCTGGCAAAACTTCTCTAGTTAATGCGATTATGGGACGCATGGTGGGTCAAGTGGATGCACCGATGGGTACAACCCAGGTGGGAGAAACCTATTGTCTGCGGTTGAAGGGATTAGAACGCAAGATTTTAATTACGGATACGCCAGGGATTTTAGAAGCGGGAGTAGCGGGAACGGAACGGGAACAAATGGCGCGAGAACTGGCGACAGAAGCCGATTTACTGTTGTTTGTGGTAGATAATGACTTACGGCGCTCAGAATATGAGCCATTGCGGGGATTAGCAGAAATTGGGAAGCGATCGCTCTTAGTTCTCAACAAAACTGATTTATATACAGATGAAGATAAAGAATCCATTCTTGCAAGGTTGCGTCAACGGGTACGGGGATTTATTGCTACTAATGATGTGGTGGCGATCGCTGCTAATCCCCAACCTGCACAATTAGAAACTGGCGAAACCTTCCAGCCGGAACCCGATATTGTTCCTTTGCTGCGGCGCACGGCGGCTGTTTTACGCGCCGAAGGTGAAGATTTGGTGGCAGATAATATTCTTTTACAATCTCTGCGATTGGGAGACGAAGCGCGAAAACTCATCGATGGCCAGCGTCGCCGTCAAGCTGACAAAATTGTAGAACGCTTTCAGTGGATTGGTGCTGGTGTGGTATCAGTTACGCCTATACCAGTGGTAGATTTGTTGGCGACAGCAGCTGTTAATGCTCAAATGGTTGTGGAAATTGGCAGAGTTTACGGCTGTGAATTGAATATGGAACGGGGGCGAGAGTTAGCCCTTTCTTTAGCGAAAACGATTGCTAGTTTAGGCATTGTCAAAGGAGCGATTCAATTATTATCTACAGCTTTGCAACTCAATGTTGCCACCTTTATTATTGGTAGAGCAATTCAAGGTGTGACAGCAGCTTATTTAACACGAATTGCTGGTAAAAGTTTTATTGAATATTTTCGTCATGACCAAGATTGGGGTGATGGTGGAATGACAGAAGTTGTGCAGCGACAGTTTCAAATTAATCGCAGAGATGAATTTATTAAAGCTTTTATTCAAGAAGCGATCGCACGGGTGGTGAAGCCGTTACAAGATAAATCTGAAGTAGTTGAACCCGAAGAGGAAGCTAATAGTTAAACAATTCAAAACTCAAATAAAAATGTATTTAATATTATTAGGCTGACAAAAGTCAAGGTAAAAAAAAATGCATCAAACAGCAACTATACCTCGTTCCCAGTCTCCGACTGGGAATGCCCATCGTTGAGGCTCCGCCTCCCTTACTGGCGGCGGAACCGCTAGGAGCAGCATTTCCAGCCTCTTGCTGGAAACGAGAGTTGAAAAGCTTTTGAGCTTAAGTTGACATCTATGGGTAAAGACAAGCCCCTACCAGCTTTTTATTCAGATTTTAATTGATTTTAGCTAAAGTCTAGAAGCTATAACGGTTCCCACTCAGATAAGGTTAACTCAGGTTGCACATCAGACACCTTTGCTTGAATTTCATCGAAAATAGTCAATGAAATAAAAAATACGAATTTTAATAAAAAATTATATTTCATTACGCAAAAATACTTAAAAATTAAACTTGCATTTAAGGTATCAAAATTCCGTTTATTTATTTCTAAAGTATTCCGGAAACAGGAGGGAATGGCATGAAAACTAAATAAAGGACTTACTGAGTAACCAGATCATGACCTACCACATAATCGGTAAATTACTACAAGGGCGTTACAAAATTATCCAAAGCCTGGGTGCAGGGGTATTTGGACAAACATACATAGCTGTAGACGTAGATTATCCAGAGAATCCCAAATGCGTTGTTAAACAGATTAAAGTTAGTAGTTCCGAATCTGGCTACTTGGAGATGCTAAGGTTACTGTTTCAGACTGAAACCCAAACCCTCAAGCTTTTGGGAAGCCATCACCAAATTCCTGAATTTATCGCCTGCTTTGAAGAAAACGACCAATTTTATTTAGTCCAAGAATGGATTGAAGGATATGCGCTGGCTAGGGAATTACCCATTGCTCAACAATGGGGATGTCTGTGGAGTGAAAGGGAAGTTGTAGAATTCCTGATAGATGTCTTAGATATTCTGGAATTTGTTCATTCTCACGGCGTTATCCATTGCGATATCAAACCAGAAAATTTGATCAGACGTAATAGCGATTTCAAGTTAGCTTTGATTGACTTTGGCTCAATTCAGTCTATCGATTTTGGCATAGGTGCGGAATTGCCCATTTATAGAATTCCTGTCACTTCATTAGGTTATATACCGCCAGAGCAATTTATTGGAGAAACACAGCCCAACAGTGATATTTATGCTTTGGGTATGATTGCCATCCAGGCTTTAACTGGGTTAGAACCACTGCAATTAAAAGCTGATCCTTATACTAATGAAATTGTTTGGCGTTCTGAAAACACGCCAGTTAATGATTATCTAGCTGCTGTTCTCAGCCAAATGATCCGTTACGATTATCAAAACCGCTTTCAGTCTGCGAGTGAGGTGCTGCGGGTGCTTAAACAAATAATATGGGAACAGCCAATAGAAATATTAGAAACAGATGAGCAATTTTTTATAGAGGCGGCGATTGAAGATGATAATCTTACATCTGGAAATTCATCTCCGTTATTAACAGGAATGAAAGTAGGACTGGCGGCTAATTCTTTAGTGATGGGATTTGGTGTATATTCTTTAATTAATGCTGCGCCTGCATACTCAGAAACAGAAACTTTATCTAAAGCCACACAAGAATATCAAGCAGGAGATTTAGAAGAAGCGATCGCACTTGCTAAATCAATTCCCTCCCACAGCAATGTTTATCCAGAAGCGCAAGCCACAATTGAAGAATGGCAAGAGCAATGGCAAGTAGCTGCACAGCAATATCAAATAGCTCAAACAGCTTTTAATGAGAGCAAATGGTCAGATGTTATTCATGCTGTTGCTAAAAGTCCAAATATTTCATATTGGCAATCTAAAACAGATAAACTAGTTCAGCAAGCATACGTCAACATTGAAGCACAGACGCAAGATTTATTAGCAAAAGCTTACGAAAGTGCCGATACAAAAGATTTTTCTGCTGCATTACAATATCTGCGGCAAATTCCTAAAGAAAGTCGTGCGGGTGCTTTAGTTCAAGACAAGTTGGCTGAGTACAATCGAAAGCGTCAGATTAGAGCAGCTTACTTTTTACAGAAAGCTTATAAACAAGCACTTGTTGGTGATTTTGATCTGGCTATAAAATTTCTCCGAAATATTCCCAACGATACTCTAGTTTATGCTCAAGCTCAAGTAAAATTGAATGAGTATACTCAAAAACAACGCCTGCTGACTGATTATCAAAATGTCGCTTCTGCAAAAATAAAAAATTCATTTGTATCTAAAAATTCAGTGACTAAAATTGAATATATTCAAGGAGGAAATTACCTGCAAGAGGTTAATATTCGATAGTTACAGCAATTTTTAGAGGAAGGACTTTTACATATAACAATTTTAAAATGCGAGTAGAGGCACAATATATTGTGCCCCTACGTGTTTCATTTATTTAGTTTGTAAATTTTCATTTATCGGACAATACAGTTTTTAAAACCTCGTTTCTAGCCAGAGTTAGGAAATGCCCATCATTGGGCTGCTGCCGCAAGTATTGAGGGGATACGAATAATCCTTGTATCGCAAGGTAGGTTGAAACCCCACCCCTAGTGTCGGGCTTAGTTTAATTGCGAATTGCGAATTGCGAATTGGTTTCATCGGATGGGTAGTTCAATGATAAACTCTATGCCTTCACCTGGTTTGGAATCGTATGTGAGCTTGCCGTGATGATTATTAACCACAATTTGGTAAGCAATAGATAGACCAAGCCCTGTCCCTTTACCAACGGGTTTTGTTGTATAAAAGGCATCATATATTTTTGTTGCATCTGCTTTACTTATACCTGAGCCATTGTCGGCAATTCTTAAAATAACTTGCTCTCCAATTGCCTCAGTTTTAATTTTAATAACTCCAGTATTTTGAGAAATTGTCTCAATATCTTTATTTCTATATTTTTCTTCAATTGCATCGATCGCATTACAAATTAAATTCATAAAAACCTGATTAATTTCCCCAGGAAAACACTCAACAAGTGGCAAGCTTCCATACTCTTTAACTAATTTGATCATTGGTTGGTGAGCATTATATTTAAACCGATGTCCGAGAATGAGTAATGTACTTTCTAACCCTTCATGTAAGTTAGCTAGTTTTTTACCCGTTTCCCTGTGTCGGGAAAAGTTGTTTAAATACGACACAATTTCTGTAACGCGATCTGTACCAACTTGCATGGATTGAATAATTTTAGATAAATCATCTAACAAAAAATTTAGATCGCTTTTTTTAATCGCGGTTTTAATTTCCTCTGGTGGATCAGGCAGATGTTTTTGATAGAGATAGAGTAAACTAACTACCTCCTGTACATACTGTTCAACAAAATTTAAGTTGCCAGCTATAAAATTGATGGGATTATTAACTTCATGAGCAATTCCTGCTGTCAGTTGGCCTAAAGCTGCTACTTTTTCTGCTTGAATCAGTTGAGTTTGAGTCTGTTGCAATTCGGCGTTTTTAGCGATTAAAGTTTTCGTCAAATTTCTCAGCTTGAGGTGATTTTCGATCCGTACTAAGACTTCTTCATGCTGAAAAGGTTTGGTAATGTAGTCTACGGCTCCCAATTGCAAACCTTTGATTTTATCAGCAGTTCCTGAGAGGGCTGTCATAAAAATGACCGGAATATCTTGGACACGAGGATTGCTTTTTAGCTGTTTACAGGTTTCAAAACCATCGATACCGGGCATCATTACATCCAGCAAGATTAAATCAGGTAAATCATCATTTTCTAATCGCCCAAGGGCTTTCTCACCGCTCCGTGCTGCCCAAACTTCAAAGCTAGACTGATCCAAAAAGCTGGATAAAACTTGTAAATTGGCAGGGTTATCATCAACGACTAAAATGATTCCCCTCGAATGAGCGGAATTGATAGAATTATTCTGGTTTTCAATAGTAGTTTTCATACTGTTTTCATTGCATATTGAGTCAAAAAATTGAGAATTAAATCTTCATCAAATTGCCTTGCTAGTTGCCTGATTTCGTTAGCAAATGGCGCGAAGGTTATGTCTGTTTCCTCCAGTTGATCGGCCCACTTGAGAATGGCATTGAAGTTACCTTTACTGGCTAAGGTGACTAGTTCTTGCAAAACTTGGGGGGAAGGAGGGGTTAATTGAGGCGATTGGCTATTTGCTGTTGCTTCTTTGGCTTTTTCTCCATCAGGCTGAGATTGCTTGTAAATCCATACCAAATTTAAATATTGTTCTAGTTGATGCAATAATTCATCTACATTTATAGGTTTGCTTAAGAAAGCGTTACCTCCAGCTTGCAGACTGCGATGTTTGTCGGCTTCAAAGACACTAGCGGAAGAAACGATAATCTTGATATTCTGAATTTCTGGAGTGTGACGCAGGTATTTAATTAATTCAAACCCATCCATTTCTGGCATCAGCAAATCTGTGATGATTAAGTCTGGCTTGAGGGCGATCGCTATTTCTAAACCTTCTTTACCGTTGTTGGCTTCAACTACATTAAAACCCAATGGTTGCAGTAAGTTTGTAATCACTGTGCGATTCTCCCAGCGATCGTCAACCATCAGAATGGTGTAGGGGCCACCCTCAAAGCCAATGATTTGTTTCTCTGATGAAGCGTAGGCGTAGCCCGTCGTAGACATCGCAGATTGTACCCAATCAGCCGCTTCAGGAATCTCCAACTCAAACCAGAAGCTACTCCCTTGACCGATCTGACTCTTAACATGGATATCGCTACCCATCATTTGTACTAATTGCCGAGTAATAGCTAAACCCAGCCCAGTACCTTCAGCTTGGCGCTTTTTCTCACCTACTTGTTCAAATGGCAAGAAAATTTTGCTCAATTCTGCGGGAGTTATACCAATTCCAGTATCTTCTACGGTACAACGAAGGCGATGTTTTTGCTGATCACTGGAAGGTTGATCGATTACTTCAATATTGAAAGTAACCTCACCTTCATCTGTAAATTTGATGGCATTTCCCAACAGATTTAATAGCACCTGACGTAATCTTTTGACATCAACATGAATCCCTGTAGGCAAGTTGATCGCGGGTTTATAGACAAACAAAATGCCTTTTTGCTTTGCCCGAATCTGGCATATTTCCACAATTCCTTGGAGAAAAGATGGCAAATGCACATCATCTGAATGCAGTTCTAGCTTTTTTGCTTCAATTTTGGATAGATCCAAAATGTCATTAATTAATGTCAGCAAATGAGAACCGCATTGTTCAATAATATTGACGTGGTATTGCTCTTGATTAGGTAAAGCTGGGGAACGCAGCAAAATTTGGGCACAACCGAGAATGCCATTCAGGGGCGTTCGTAGTTCATGACTCATGTTGGCTAAAAATTCACTTTTAGCATGGTTGGCTGTATCGGCCGCAGTTTTAGATTTTTTTAGTTCAGCTTGTTCAAATGCTTGCACTTGCCACAAAACAGTAATCATGGTGACAGTAAGTCCACCAACAATTAAGGCGATTAAATCGAGGAAGTGCAATCGAGATTCAATATTTTGGCGGGGAATCACCAAAGCCACAGACCAGTTAGCGGCTTGCAACGGCAGATAAGCTATATACTTTTTAGTGCCGTCAATTTCCATTAACTCAATTCCCTGTTGTTTGTTTACCATCTGCTGCGCGATCGCATTTAAATTGCGATCGCCTATTTTCAGCAGGCTGGGTGCAGGTTTTTCTACGGTTGACATTAACGCCGAGTTAGGATGGACGATCGCTTGTCCTTGAGAATTGAGAGCGAAAGCATAGCTATTCGTGCCGTAGCGCAGGGAGTTAACAACCTCTGCAATGTGATCGACTCTCACATTGCCGTGGAAGACTCCGATCGGTGAACTACTGTTAGCAGAATTTGACGAGATTGGGGTGGCGATCGCAATTAAAGGAATTCCTGTAGAACGGCTAATAAAGGGATCAGAAATGTTGCTCTTTCCCGCAATTGCTTTTTGAAAGAAATCCCGATCCTTAATATTTTTATTTGATCGACCAACTTTTGTATTAGAAAATGAACCATCTGGGTTAACTATTTGGAAAAAGAAAAATTCATTGATCCGCTTAATTTCTGCCTTTAAATAGGGTTCTGCCACAGACCAGTTTAAGGAGCGTACAGTTGAAGTATTAGCTAGGGTTTGTACCTCTACTTGGCGAACATGTAACCACTCCTCAATTTCATCACCCCCTCTCTGTACCTCTAAAAAAGCGCTCTGTCTCAAATCTTTGAGCATCATATTTCTAGTGGCTTGATAGCTGAAATAAGCAGAAATACTGACTACAAGGGTAGTGCCGCCAAGAATAAATCGAATTAGTAAATTTCGTGAGGGATGACTTTCTCTGTTAGATGTTGATAAACTGGAGTTTGCTCGGATCAAGGGTTAGCTCCTTAATGGCATAGTTCGGTAAGAAGAAATTCTAGGTTATCTTTAGATTGCCCAAGAAACTACCGATGCTCACAGCTTTTGATAAAATAAACCAGAAATTTATAGTAATGCCACGAATTATAAGTTTTTATCTCAAAATATTCTTGAAAATCAACTAAAACTCCAATTATTGCTTCTAATTACGAATTGTTAAGGTACTATAGCAATCCTATTTGATTTGTGAAAATCACAAGACTCAGATCCCCGACTTCTTATAGAAGTCGGGGATCTCGTTGTTCACGAATGATTAAGTAGGGCTATAGTACAGCACAGCGTAAATAAACCACCCATTTCAAATGAATAAAATACTTACGCTGTATTCATTTTTAATTCCCTTGCGGTGTATTAGTGGAACTAGGAAATGGGAGAACTGGCACAATTACAGGTTTAGGCTTTGATATTTCGCCTTGTAGTTGAATTTGGGCTTGATTGCGCCCGTCTATTGCTTGTTGGTAATTAGGCTTATATTTTATTGCTTGATCGTAAGACGCGATCGCATCTTTAAACTGTTTCAAATTTAATAGCGCATTCCCTCTGCTATACCAGCTTTCAGCGTGGTCTGGTTTATAACGAACTGCTTTATTATAAGACGCGATCGCATCTTCGTATTTTTGCAAAATGTATTGCGAATTTCCCAGATTATACCACACTTGATAATCTTTTTGCTTAAGGGTTGCTGCTTTTTTATAAGCTTTTATTGCTTCTTCATAGCGTTGGCTTTGATGTAGCGACCAACCCAGATTATACCATGCTTGATAGTTACCTGGATTATATTTAATTACTTGATTAAAAGATTCAATTGCTTCTGGATAACGTTGTAAATTGAGCAATACATTACCTCTAGATAACCAGGCTTGATAATAATTTGCCTTGGATTGCACAGCTTTATCATAAGCTGTAAATGCGTCTCGGTAGCGTTGCAGATTGACTAAGGAATTTCCCCAATTATACCAGGCTTGCTCGTAGTCCGGTTTTAATTCCACGACTTTTTGATATGCTGCGATCGCTTCTTCGTATCGGTTAGAATTTTGTAAGGCTAATCCTTTTTTATACCAGGCTTCGTAATTATCTGGTTTCAATTCAATCGCTTTTTCATAAGATTTAATTGCTTGGTCATATTGGTTTAAATTGCTAAAAGCTTCACCCTTAGCATTCCAGACTTCCGAGCTTTCATTATTGAATTGTAAGGCTTTGTCAAAAGAGGCGATCGCTTCTTGATATCGCTGTAGATTTCCCAATACAAAACCTCGTCCACTCCAAGCTTCAAAATTATCTGGCTGAATTTGAATTGCTTTATCATACGCCGCTAGCGCATCTTTGTATTTTTTTAATTTAGATAGCGTTTTACCTTGACCATTCCAGGCTTCAGCATAATCTGGTCTAATATTAACGGCTTTTTCATATACTTCTAATGCATCTTGATAGCGTTGCAAATCAAAAAGCGTATTTCCTTGCTTGGATAATTCTATGGCGTTATTTGAATTAATGTGATTTAAAATTAATATTGATGCTATTGTGCTAACCCCAATTAAAAATATTCCGAGTAAAATTTTACCCAAAATACCTTTTTTAGGTTGAGGTTTGCTGATATTTTTGTGCAAAGAAATAGGAGTTAATGCAATTGTCTGGGCGGGTGGTTGCGTTAACTCTTTCAGCGCTTGTAATGCTAACGTTGCCGAAGCATAGCGTTGGCGAAAGTCGTAGCACACCATCTTATCTAAAAATTGAGCGAATTCTGGCGTTACTGTAGCTTGATTGTGCCAGATAATTTCATTAGTATCGGCATCTTTTACTATTTCCTCTGGTGATAATCCCGTGAGAGCTTGAATAGCAATTATTCCGGTAGCATAGATATCACTGCTTAATTTTGGCGTACCATGAGCTTGTTCTCCAGGGATATATCCAGGTGTACCTATAGCAACAGTACCTTTAATTGAGCCTTCGGGAAGAATTACCTGGGTAGTAATTTGTTTAACTGCACCAAAATCAATTAAGATTAATTTGCCATCTGGATGGCGTCTGAGAATATTTCGTGGATTGACATCACGGTGAATTACATTCTGTTGATGGACAAATTCTAAGATTGTCAAAAGTTCTTGTAAAAATGAAATTACTTGCTCTTGACTCCAGGTTTTACCGGGTATCAATTCTTGACTCAAGTCATGCCCTTCGATCAATTCCTGTACGAGATAAAATTCGGCGTTATCCTCAAAGTAAGCTAAAAGTTGGGGAATGCGATCGTGAGTTCCTAATTTATACAGAACTTGTGCTTCCGTATCAAATAAACGCCTAGCTGTTTCCAAAGTTACGGGATCACTTGCCTGGGGTTTAAGTTTCTTAACGACACATGGAGGTGAACCGGGTAATTGGGTATCACTTGCCACAAAAGTTTCACCAAAACCCCCACCTCCCAAGTTACTAATAATTTGGTATCTTCCTACAAGCGTGTTTCCCAGCATCTCGTTTGCCTACTTAAGTGCGATGCGATCTGATTTCAATCTTGCCACACGTTAAGGGAGAGTAGGGAAGGCAGAGGGCAGGGGGCAGGGGGCAGGGGGAGAATAACTAATAACTAATGACTAATGACTAATGACTAATGACTAATGACTAATGACTAATCAATATGATTCCTATTAGTGATAATATTCGTTGTCGAACTAAGCCGATTATTAATTACTGGCTGATTGGTATTAATGTTGCCGTATTTTTATGGGAACTTAAACTAGATTTTAGTGGTGAATTGGGTTATTTTGTTAATAGTTGGGGTGTGATCCCAGCCCAGATTAGTGGGGCAATTACAAATGCATTACTTTACAACAATGCTGCTTGGATAATTGTAATTTGGCGAACATTTTCACTATTTGTTGCAATATTCTTACATGGCAGTTTTAGTCAAATATTGGGAAATCTGTTATTTTTATGGGTTTTTGGTAAAGCTGTCGAAAATATTCTGGGGCATAGACGCTATCTCGGATTTTATCTGGCTGCTGGCGCGATCGCATTTTGTGTGCAAATTCTGGCGGAACCGAGTTTGACAGTACCACTGATTGGGAGCAATGGCGCGATCGCAGCTGTTTTAGGAGCATATATTATAAAGTTTCCTAAAGCTAAAATTGACACAATTTTACCACTAATAATCTTGTATATTCCCATCGAACTTCCAGCTTTTTTCTATGTCTTTTGGTGGTTTGTACAACAATTATTTTATGGCATCGGCAGTTTAAATATTCCTCCTGTTGGCGTAAACCAATCGGGTGTTGTCTTCTGGGGACAGGTTGTGGGATTATTTATTGGTGCAGGTTTTATGCGTTTGAAGAGATAATTCATTACTAAATCACCACTAAGTGCAAAGTGTCTTGTCATCAGACATAGCTCTTAATCTCAGAGAATGTCTTTTTGCTAAAACCTTATGCACCTTTTGACGGATTACATTTTTTAGCTTAAAAATCCATACTGTAAAAGCTAGGGGATGCCTATTCTTCAAATCGGTATTGTTTAGTTATAAGCGGTGTGTAAGATGCCAAATGTTGATAAAATTAACCTTCAAGTCACTGATGAATTAGAAGCTCTGCGGCATCGTGTAGCTGAGTTAGAGCAATCAGAAATATTTTATCAGCAAAGGCAAGCAGCACTTGAAAACCAAGTAATAGAGCTAGAAAAAAAACTGGCGCTTGCATTAGAATATCCCCATATTCAAGCTGTTGAATATGATATCAAGCAGCATTTTGAACAGGGGACATCCACAGGCTTGAATGTGCCCATAGATGTAGCAGTAACTTTAGAACAACTCCAACAAGAAGTTGCAGAACGACAGCAAGTAGAAGCGTCACTGAGGGAAAGTGAAGAACGGCTGAGGCTAGCCCTAGAGGTTTCCCAGATGGGCTTGTGGGATTGGGATATTATTACCAATCAAGTCATCTGGTCTGAAAATTATGAATTGCTTTTTGGTGTGCTTCCAGGTAGTTTTGATGGCCCTTACGAAACGTTTCAGAAGTGCGTTTATCCTGAAGACAGGCAATCTGTAATGCAAGGGATCGCCCAGGCTTTACAACAAAAGTCTGACTACAACGATGAATTTCGCATAGTTCGATCAGACCAAAGTGTACATTGGATTTCTGCCAAAGGAAAATTTATCTACGACGATCGCGGGCAAGCGATGCGAATGATCGGCGTTTGTATGGAAACTACTGTTTGCAAGCAAGCAGAAGAAAGTACCCGTGAACTCACAAGCCAAGTGCAAGAACAGGCAAATATTTTAAATGCCATTCTCACCGCCTCAGTCGATCACATTTATATCTTTGATGGCAGAGGTTGTTATCAGTATGTAAGTCTTGATGCAGCTACTATACTAGGTTTCAAGCCCCAGGATCTTGTCGGAAAAACTTTGCAAGACCTGAATTTACCCACAGACCTTGTAGAACAAGTAGATAATCAACGACAAGCTGTGATGAAAACTGGGCAACCAATCAAGGATGAGTGTGAATATATTACCGGCGATGGATTACATTATTATGAATATATCCTCACACCATTACGGAATTCTAAGCAAACTATTGAAGGCGTAATTACAGTTTCTCGTGATATTACTGAACACAAACGAGCAGAAAAGATTTTACGTGAAAGTGAAGCCAGATTTCGGCGTTTGTTTGAATCCAACTTAATAGGAATTGCTTTTTGGAATGTGGATGGCTTTATTCTTGATGCCAATGATGCCTTTCTCCAGCTAGCTGGCTACACTCGTGATGATGCCACTTTGGGTAAAATTAATTGGAGAGAACTTACTCCTATTGAATATAAAGATTTAGACGATCGCGCCCTTTTGGAAGTGCAAACTACTGGAGTTTCGAGAATTTATGAGAAAGAATATCTCCAGCGCGACGGGAAACGAGTCCCAATTGTTTTGGGGATGGCCTTACTGAATGACTCCAAAAATAATGGTGTTGCTTTTGTACTAGATATTACCCATCGCAAATCAGTTGAGAAAGAATGCGATCGCCTCCTCGAACGAGAAATGAAAGCACGCAAAGAAGCAGAAATCGCCAACAAAGTCAAAGATGAATTTCTGGCGGTTCTCTCTCATGAACTGCGAACCCCACTCAACTCTGTTCTAGGGTGGTCGAAAATGTTGCGAACTCGTAATTTCGATGAAAAAACCACTAAGCACGCCTTAGAAACCATTGAACGCAACGCCAAGTTACAAACTCAGCTAATTGAAGATTTATTGGATGTGTCTCGCATCCTCCAAGGAAAATTAAACTTGAATGTCTGTCCAGTAAACTTGGTAACGGTGGTTGAAGCCGCACTAGAGACAGTAAAACTCGCAGCTCAAGCTAACTCAATTCAAATTCAAACGATATTTGATCCCACTTTGGGACAAGTCATGGGCGATCCAAATCGGCTTGTGCAAGTTGTGTGGAATCTACTTTCTAATGCAGTCAAATTTACGCAACCAGGCGGACGGGTAGAAATTCGACTGATGGAAGTTGGTAATCAAGCTCAAATTCAGGTCAGCGATACAGGTAAGGGAATTAGCCCAGAGTTTTTGCCTTATGTGTTCGATTACTTTCGCCAAGCTGATAGCACAATTACGCGGGCATTTGGTGGATTAGGTTTAGGATTAGCGATCGTGCGTAAGGTTGTAGAGATGCATGGGGGAAATGTTCAAGCCGAAAGTCCTGGAGAAGGATTGGGTACCACTTTCACCGTTGAACTACCGCTTTTAGTTAGAAGTGAACAGATCACGCGTGGAGAGAATGAGTCTTTAGATTCTCACGCTGATTCCTCACTGCTTTCCGATACTCAAGTTTTGGTCGTGGACGATGAACCAGATATCCGCGACTTAATTACCTTTATTTTGCAAGACTACGGTGTACAAGTAACTGCCGTATCTTCAGCACAGGAGGCATTACAAGCGCTATCTGAGTCGATACCAGATGTTTTAATTAGCGATATTGGAATGCCAAAGACAGACGGTTATATGCTGATGCGTGAAGTGCGATCGCGATCGCCAGGGCAAGGAGGATTAGTACCAGCGATCGCTCTGACGGCTTATGCAGGCGAAATGAATCAGCAGCAAGCATTAGCAGCCGGATTCCAAATGCATATTTCTAAACCAGTAGATCCAGATGCATTGGTGAAAGCGATCGTTGATTTGATTAATTAGTCATTTGTCACTTGTACTGAGCGTAGTCGAAGTATTGGTCATTTGTCATTTGTCACTTGTACTGAGCGTAGTCGATACAATGGCATTGTCAGTCAAAACAATCGCATTGTCAGTCGATACAATCGCATTGTCAGCCGATACAATCGCATTGTTAGCCGATACAATGAATTTGCCTTGCTACGTTTCTTTACGGCGACGGTTCCTTTAGGAGTGTGAGATGAGACACCGCTACCTCCAAAATGCGATCGCCCAAGTATATACACTACTAACGATACTGGTTATCCCTTTGAGAATCGCTATAAGATGAGTAAAAGCGTCTTCTACGTTTAGATGGAAATGACTGAGCAAGATGATTCTCAGCAATTGAGTGAACCGACTGATGGAGCAACTACCAAATCGGTCGATGATTCCTGGACAAACCGCATTGCTGGTGTCTGGAACAAAGCAACAACACATCTAACGCAACTACTACCCGTAGAACAAGTGGCACAGACGGTTGTTGAATGGTTTAGTGTGAGTGAAACTCAGGTTGCCGAGATTTTAGAGAAAATCCGAGCCGAACTGCCAACTACTGAAGCGCTGCTGATTGGTAAACCCCAAGCGGGAAAAAGTTCAATTGTCCGGGGATTGACGGGAGTTTCTGCCGAAATTGTCGGTCAGGGATTTCGTCCTCACACGCAACACACCCAGCGCTATGCCTATCCTTCCAATGACCTGCCGTTGCTGATTTTTACTGATACAGTCGGGTTGGGTGATGTTAAACAAGATACTCAAACAATTGTCCAGGAGTTAGTTGGCGATTTAAAAAAGGAAACTCGTTCCGCGAGAATCCTGCTTCTCACACTCAAAATCAATGATTTTGCAACTGACACGCTAAGACAAATTGCTCAACAGTTGCGCCAGAAGTATCCAAATATTCCCTGTTTGCTGGTAGTTACTTGCTTGCACGAGGTTTATCCTACCGATACCGTCGATCATCCTGCCTATCCACCAGACTATCAAGAAGTCAACCGCGCATTTGTGGCAATCCAACAAGCCTTCGCAGGAATAAGCGATCGCTCTGTACTCATTGACTTTACCCTAGAAGAAGATGGCTATAATCCGGTATTTTATGGCTTAGAAGCACTGCGAGATTCCTTAGCAGAACTACTCCCAGAAGCAGAAGCGCAGGCGATTTATCAACTATTAGATCAAGAAGAAGCTGGGAAGCAACTTGGTAATCTTTACCGAGATGCTGCACGCCGTTATATTTTGCCATTTGCGATTATGTCTGCCACTCTTGCGGCTGTACCTCTGCCATTTGCGACAATGCCCGTACTCACTGCATTGCAAGTATCAATGGTGGGATTGTTGGGTAAATTATATGGACAGACAGTTACTCCATCTCAGGCGGGAGGCGTTGTGAGTGCGATCGCAGGTGGTTTTTTAGCACAGGCAATTGCACGAGAGTTAATTAAATTTATACCAGGTTTTGGTAGTGCGATCGCCGCCTCTTGGGCAGCTGCCTATACCTGGGCACTAGGCGAAGCAGCCTGCGTTTACTTTGGTGATTTAATGGGAGGTAAGAAACCCGATCCCCAGAAAATTCAATTGGTGATGCAAGAAGCGTTTCAGGCGGCAAAAGAACGGTTTAAGGAAATCAAACGTTAAGACTTGCTTAAGCGAACTACTATCTTGACACTCCTCGCGCCTATTGGCACGAGGATTCTTGAATCAATGAGATCACTTAACTTGGAGTCCTTGCGTCATCCGAGCCAGAGGTGAGGCTCTCCTCAAGGGTAGGGTCGAGGTGTGCATTACTGCATCACCCCTCCCATTCGGAACCGTGCTTGCGACTTTCACCGCACACGGCTACTCAGTATGTTGTCCATTTGTCATATCGGACTTCCTGACAGCATGACCTATGAAATTAGGAATATCATGTATCCACTCCCAGTTAGTTTTATTCCAAAATTGAGAAAGTTTCTCTCGGAATTTGGAGTGGTCTTTCTTTCGTATTTCTATTAGGTCAAGTGCGGTCTTTTCGTCGTGACAATGCCGATGTAATAATTGCAGATTTTTATACTCATCCTTGCCTCTTAATGCTCTGGGGATTTTGTGGTCTACTTCTAAAACATCCCATTCTTGGAAGCTTAACCCGCACCAAGGACATTTACCCTTTTGAAGTTTTAACAACTTAGCCTTACGATTAGGCATTTGGGGGTGTATCCCTAGTCTTTTACTCCAATAAACTGTGTCGCCATCGTAAGGGCTTTTATCGCTTTTAACTTTTACATAGTCAGTGCTACTGCAAGCAAACTCATTATGATTAAGTAACCGGAGGGGGTTCGCTGTCCCTTCCCTGGTTGCGAATACCCAGTTGTTACCGCCAATGGAAGTCCAATATTTGATGTGTCCATCATTTATGTTTCCACATCGGCGTTTTGCCCATCGTCGAAGTTTCAGGTATGTGAGGTAGTCTTGTTTCGCTAGTTCTCCGACGTTTTTTGCGTCGGATTTTGAATAGTAGGAAGTCCATCCCCTTATGACAGGGTTGAGGTCTGTTATGACTGCCACTTGGGGCGAAGACCTATGTTTTTTGATGATTCTTCCGACTTCCTCACTATGAGCCTTACTCGCCTTCTTGGTGGGGGTGATGAGTGTGTTAAAACCTAATATTTTCCCGTGTCCATTTCTGTTACTGCGGTACTTCCCTGCTGGGTATTGCTGGATGTGATGACCGAGAAAGTCAAATCCGGCTTTACCATCCTCACTAAAATCCGGCAGGAGTGTGTGAGTTAGCCGGGTTTTTTCAGGTTTTAACTGCAAGCCTATGTCTTTTAACCATTCCGAGATTATTTCTCGGCATCTTTGGACAACGGTTATGTTTTCGTGGAGAACCACAAAATCATCGGCATAGCGGATTAAGTTCAGGCTGGCTAGATTATCCCGTTTACCATGACCTTTTCTGGTGGGCAGGGTTTCTGCATACTGTTTAATTCGTTCTTCCATACCGTGGAGGGCTATATTTGCCAAAAGTGGAGAGATGACCCCACCTTGCGGCGTACCCTCAGATGTGGCAGTAAAGGCTCCTTTGTCTATTACCCCGGATTTCAGCCAAGCTTTAATTTGTTGCCTGACTTTACCCTTGATGTTCAACTTTTGGAGAAGTGCTTCATGGTTGATGCGGTCAAAGCATTTGGCTATATCCGCGTCTAACACGAATTTTGCCTTGTTTTGAATACAGAGTTTAATCTGTTTTATCGCATCGTGGCATGACCTTCCAGGTCTAAAACCATAGGAGTTTGGTTCAAATACCGCCTCCCATTCTGGTTCAAGTGCAGCTTTTGCTACAGCTTGTAGTGCGCGGTCGTAAATTACGGGTATTCCTAATGGGCGTTTTTCATCTCTTCCTGGTTTTGGAATCCATACTCTACGGGTGGGTTTGGATTTGCCAGTTAGCTTTAATTGCCCTGCCAGTTCAAAACGTGCTTTTGGGGGCAATGATTTCACACCGTCCACACCTGCCGTCTTTTTACCTTGGTTTTCAACTGTTACCCTACGTACCGCTAACACTCTGTTAGACCAAGACCTCATCAGCGTATGCTGGAGTTTACGGCATTGCTTGACATCACCACGGCGGGAAGCAGCATAGATGCGTTTTTGCAACTTAAAAACATATCTTTCAGCTTGTTGCCAATTGATTGTTTTCCATCCCTCGATATTCATTTCTGAATCCGAATTAGGCTTATTCATAGCTACTGTTACCTCTAGCTTTCCCACACTGCGGCTCATGTCTGCTTATCCTGGCAGTTACGCCATCCCTTTTCAGGCATTACCCGTTGATTCGGGTTAGGCATTTGCTTCTTGAGTCATCCTGCGCCTTCGTGTCTTATGGCTGATGCCTACCTGTTACCAATTTCAGGAGAACATGAAGGGTTGTTTCGTTCCCAGTATCCATAGTTGAGCTTTTAGGGCGTGTCTCTCCACCGAGGTTAAGAGTGGTGCGCTATCACGGCTAACGAATCCTGATAGTCTCTACCTTTGCCGGATATTTCCAACACAAGGAATGAAATTAGCTTATTTTCCTTGTTCACCCAATGACGGTGGTTCAGGCGACACTTCGCTTTTTTTTCTACCCATTGAACTCTTGCTTGCAGTAGGTGCTTTCAGCAATTGCCACCTATTCCTGCTTTCACCCCCGCTTTACACCTTTGATAATCAGTCTAGGATGTAGGGGCTACCAGAATTCTGGTAGTTTGTGTGCTTTTAATCCCGCACCAGGACAGTAGGACTTGGTGTATTTTTGACTGGGTTATAATTTAAGTTGAGTAACTTTAAATCTTTCCCTTTATCTTCTAGCTTTCTTGGCTATTGGCTCGGCTAGATTTCCACACCTACATGGATAGTGAGTTGTCATTGATTGAGGATAAAAGTGCGAACTCTACCCAACGAGGTTACTCAATCAAAGCCAGTCATCCTCCTTATTCAGGTTTCGACTGAACGAATCGCACCGTTACTTCGGGTATGCCCTACCCTAGTTGCATTAATGCAAGTCCTGTTTAGTTTGAAACAAATAGTCTCAAAATTCTGAGTCGTGTTTCGACTTCGCTCAACACAAGTCTAGCTCCTATAAATCTTTTACCTACTGCTAGGAGGAAACTAGAATAATGCAGTAGAACCGCATAGATTCAATTATCAAGGTTCAGTGCTTTGTCTTTCGACGGCTAGGTTTTTTAAGTGGTTGATTACCTTTCCACTACAATTAGTATACCAGCTATAGGACTCATATCTGATTTCTGAACAAGATTTCAGATAAAACCCTGATAAAACGGGCTTTTCAGTCTCAGTATATTTTCAGAAATCAAATCGGAGTCCTATATCTTAGTACACTAATGAATTAAAAGCCGTGCTAGAAGCACGGGGCTTTAAACCCAATTTTTCGGTAAATCTACTGACACTGCTATATTCAGTTTGGAATCCTATTCTGTACATTTGTAGCTTTATTTAGCCGAGAAATTAAGAATACCCTAAATTGCTATCCTTCCCCAATCACTAGTTCCGCATCTATGTTCAACCTAAATCGCCGTCAGTTTTTATTGCGGAGTACTCTAGCGATCGCCGCAACTATCACCTACGATCGAGTACAAGCTCAAAAACCACCTTCCCCAGGCGCTTTGCCCAAGGGATTACCGCGTCAAAAGGTGCTTATTGTCGGTGCAGGGATTTCCGGTTTAGTAGCAGCGTATGAATTAACAGCAGTTGGTCATGATGTCACCGTTTTAGAAGCAAGGAAACGTGTCGGTGGTAGAATTTTAACTCTGCGAGGAGCCTTCCAAGGAGAGGATTTAGTAGAACTTGGAGCCGCTAGAATTCCACCCAATCATCATTTAACCCTTGGTTACATCAAACATTTTGGTTTAAGACTTTCACAGTTTGCGCCGACAGATGGGAAATATCTGACGATGAAAGACGGAAAACCTCTATTAGTCGCAGCGAAAGAACTATTTCAAAATCAACCACAAATGCGTGCCCAAGAGATTCAAAAACTGAGGGATGGATTTGATCTACTTCCCCAAGCATTTGCCCAAGCATTGACTAAAAAAATTAAACTTGATGAGCCTGTTGCTCGGATCGTAGAAACATCTAATGGTGTTGAAGTGTCGTGCTTGTCAGGGCAACGATATCTTGCTGATTGTGTGTTGTGTACTGTCCCGTTAACTGTTTTAAATCAAATTACTTTTTCACCTGAGCTATCTCCGGCAAAAAAACAGGCTGCGGTAGGAGGATATAACTATCGAGCAGCAACCCGTGGCTTTGTTAAATTTCCTAATCGCTTCTGGGAAAAAGATAACTTAAATGGGTGGGGATTTTTCGAGGATGAAGAACTGTGGCATACTACTTGGGATAAACCTGAAAAGACAGGTATTCTTCATGCCTATCTCAAAGGAGAAAAAGCTCTTGAGATGGATGCTTTTGAGGGCGAAGCTCAACAGAAAAAATTACTCCAGCATTGGGAGAAGATTTTGCCTGGGGTAAGTAATTACTCTGTGCGATCGCACTTTCATTCATGGACAAAAGATATCTGGTCAAAAGGAGGCTGGGCCTAGGCTAGGCTGTTGACTTTGTGGGTTTTTGAGCGATATTTCTCATACAATAACTATGTCGCCTTTTCTAGAGGAGTTAAAAGCTAATGGAATTCAAAAGTCCAACCAGCAGATTAGCCCGTTTATTTCGTGTAGGTCGAGATAATTGGAAACAAAGAGCTTTAGAAAAACAGAAAAAACTCAGAGCTTTAGAAATAAAAGTAAGAGATTTATCAGCGTCACGAGAGTATTGGAAAAGCCGTGCGATCGCTGCTGAACAAGGAGTAACTAAAGAGAGTAGGGAGGTGTTCGCAGAGGAAAAAAAGATGAATATAGACTTAATAAAGTCTAATTTAGAAACAAGTAGCAAAATCGAAGATTTGAATGCTAAAAATCATCACTATACAGTTGATATAGTAATGATAAGTATACAACTTTTAATTAAATGTGGCATCATTTTTAGAGGAATAGAAAAAACTCTAGAGTTATTTAATAACTTAGAAGAGAAAACTCCCAGTTTTACTTGTATAAGGAAATGGCTAGGTCGGATTGGATTATCCGAACTTAATCGTGAAAAAGAATATCGAAGCGATTGGATATTTATTGTCGATTTTACATTGGAATTAGGAAAACAAAAAGCTCTTGTAGTTTTAGGTGTTTCACAACAACATCTGGTTGAAGAAATTATTCCTTATGGACGAGGAGTTTCTCACGGAGACGTAGAGCTTTTAGGGTTAGAAATAATGTCATCGACAACAGGAGAAATTATCAAGCAGAAACTGGATGAAATTAGCTTACGGGTTGGTAAACCAATACAAATAGTGGCTGATCACGGTAGTGACCTGTCTCGGGGAATAAAGCTTTATAAACAGGAGAATGAAGACTTAATTTATACTCATGATGTAACTCATGCAATGGCTTTACTTTTAAAATATGAGTTAGATTCTGATGATAAATATCAGTTATTTATCCAAAAATGTAACAGATGCAGGCAACAGTTACAACAAACTGAATTATCTTTTTTATCTCCACCCACACAACGTTCCCAGTGTCGCTATTTTAATATTGAAAGGCTCACTGAATGGGGTCTAAAGTTGTTGAGTTCACAATTAGATACTTTGGTTGAATTGGTTAAAGATATCGACCCAAGCGTGATTAAGAAGAAATTAATAGATAAATTAGGATGGTTAGTTGATTATCAATCAGAACTAGTTCGTTGGCATCAAATGACTGTGCTTACTAGGACTCTTGAAACTCAATTAAAAAAATTAGGAATTAATCAGCAGTCTCTCACTAATTTTGAGAAAAACCAGTTTGAAGTCGATAGTGAGCTATTAAATTTTCAGCAACATATTTGTGATTACGTGGTCATTCAAAGTTCTCACATCAAGGACGAAAAAACTTTTTTAGCAACTTCTGATGTGATTGAATCGCTGTTTGGAAAATATAAGCAATTTTCTGCACGTTGTCCATTTAAGGAGATGGGTCAGATGTTGCTAACAATTTGTTTATCTACCATGAATTTAACAAATACAATTGTTAAAAATGCGCTGGAAGCAATTAGTTTTGCTGATGTTGAAGCATGGTTGGCTGAAGTTTTTGGTCAATCTATGCTCTCGAAAAGAAAAACCCTATTCTCGGAGTTCGTTGACGACACAAAAACTGCATGAGCGAAAAACGCCTAAAAAGGCACAAAGTCAACAGCCTAGGCTGGGCCTATCCAACAGATGAACAGGAGAAGAAACTATTTTCAGAATTAGGGAAGTCAGAAGGAAATATTTATTTCGCTGGAGAGCATACTTCTAAGACCAGAGGCTGGCTTCAAGGAGCATTAGAATCTGGACTTAACGCTGCTAAAGAAATTAACTTTGCTGGCTCTACCGTTCCTTTGATGAAAAGTTGACACTTCATATAGTCATCACTGTTACTATAACTGGGTTTGAGCCGAAAAAGTATACTAGACCCGATTGTGTTACAAAAATCGCTGCCGATCCTAGCTATCTAATATCAAATCCGGGTAAATGCACATAGTTAAAATATGCCACAACCCTTGTAATTTATGGGTTAGGTTCTGCGGTAACAGTGTGCAATCAAGCGGATTTGATATAATTGGTATACAAAGCAGGTAATACCAATTTGAAAAAAGAATGCGACAAATAGACCATTTGTAGAGACGCGATGAATCGCGTCTTTACCCTAGTATGTGTTGCAATCATTAATTGAATTGGTATAAGCTGATATTGCATCTAGTAGCAGTAAAAATTAGAAACTCCAGTCATCAAACTCACGCCCTACACTTTCTCCTTTGCTGCTGGCACAATGCCAAACTTATTTAAACCTGCATCGATTTCTTTAAGTAGCTTAAAATCCTCCTCTGGTAAGGGATAGCTGCTACTGCTGAACAAACCCGCACTGACAGCAGGCTGCTTTTCCAAAAAAGAGAAAGCTTGGCGAAACTGATACGGCTCGGCTTTAATCGGTGAATCAAAGTGACAAGGAATAATCCACTCGAAGTCCCAACTTGCAACTTTATCAGCCCAGTCAATGGTTTCCTTCGGTGCGCGGTTGAGAATCAGTGTCTGTAAAATTGGGGCGACAAATAAACGCCCATTCCCTCGCAAAGCATCAAACGATCGCTGCCAGTTTTCTTCCCATTTAAAAGGGTACAATCCAAAATACGCTTTCCTTGAGCGTTCTGGAGCTTTCAAGGCATCTTGCAACACCTGACTCCATTGGCGGATATTTAGGGCGCTTGGTTGAAAGTATAAAGCAAACAACGAGATGCGCCCCCATCCCTTACGGCGATTTACTTGAATGTCTGCAACAATATCAGTAGCATGATCCTTGGCATGGAATAGTAAGGGATATGGATCTAAAAGTGCGATCGCAGGTGGATCTTCTGGGATAGAAAGTACACAATCTGTTACTAAAAGAGTATGCGATCGCTTATGAAAAAAAGCAACTTCTGCAAACCGACCAGGGCCAAGCTCGATGGGCCCCAGCATCGCATAATCAAACTCGTCAGCAAAGGGTGTTTTGCTACTATCTTCTGGAAGTACTTGAGTTCGTTTCGGTGGTAAACCAAGCCAGCTAAGGGGAAGATTTAGCGGGAAACTCCACTGATGGGGAGCCACAAACACCTGTGCAGTCGGAAAATATCTGGCGAAGGGGCCGACGAATACTTTATGTTCTATGCCGGAGATAGTTGGCAGGATAATGTACTTAACGTTACCGTGTTTAGCCACCAACTCATTCACAAGCCTGATACACTCTGGGGTTGGTGCAACAGGTGCGTAGACAAGAAGACCCCCAGTTTCGAGCTTAACCACAGTCATGCGAATCGGCACAACAACGTAGAAAATGCCCTGAATCTGGTCAAAATTCCAAATTGTGTCCTTGACCACTTCTTTGCGGATTGTCTGCCGCCTGCCATAAGGGTAGAGTGGCACAACAGGCCATAGTTTCCACGAGAAGTCTTTTGGATGTATCTGTTGTGTATTGACTATGCGTTCATCATCAGCCACTCTGCGATCGCCTCCAAATTCCCTGCTCAAATTGTTTTTATTTGCTATCCCCAAAGTTGGAGTTTAGCAAATTATTGAGATAATAATAGCAATTGGTAATTCATAATTTGTAATTCGTAATATCTTTGATGTGGTTCCTTCACGAGGAAAATCATGAGTAAATATAGAATTTTAAAACCTGAGCAAAGTTACACTTTTAGTCAATATTTTTTGTTACCTAACCCAACAATAGATATAGTAGCTGAGTTTGAGTACAGCTACGATCGCACAGAGCTAGAATTACCAAGATACTTTGCTGATATTAGCTATTTAGAATTTTTGCAAAATTACTTACAGCGCAATATTAAGCTTTTTAACCCAACGGCTGAGATATCAATCAGAGAATTTATGATTGCTCCTATTCTTGCTGAAATCTGCCCTCAGACAAAAGCTCAACTATATAGTGAGTATCCAATTAATGTGGATGAAAAGCTCAAAGGTACTTTGAATTATTACTTACATAAATCTAACTCTCTATTGGTGATTGAAGCAAAACAATCAGATATCAGAAGGGGGTTTACACAACTAGCAGTAGAATTAATAGCTCTAGATCAGTCTCTAGATGATCAATCATTAATTTTATTTAGCGCAGTTACTAATGGAGATGACTGGAAATTTGGTACACTCAATAGACAACAGAAGCTAATTACAGAAGATATTAAACTTTATCGTGTTCCTGAAGGTTTAGAAGATTTGGTACGAGTATTAGTAGGCATTCTTTCATCTGAATTTTAAATTTTGAATTGGAGCGAAGCGACGTGACTCATTATATTTTAAAAGCTACTAAGGAAACCGTGCATCTGGGTGGTTTCTCGCATCTGTTAAAACCAGCACTTACTATTGATTCTGGCGATACGGTTGATGTGGAAACTTATACTGGTTACTACGTTTATGACAAAGCACCACCTGAATTTGTCACACCAGAATTTCTCTACATTTGCCAAAATCTTTTACCAGAACGCAAAATTGCTGGGGGGCCGCATTTACTCACAGGGCCGATTTATGTGCGCGATGCCGAACCAGGGGATGTTTTAGAAGTACAATTAGATGCGATCGCACCTAGTTTACCCATCGGTTTCAATGCCATTCGTACAGGTTGGGGAGCTTTACCACATCAGTTTCCTCAACCTGCGTTGAGATTCATTCCTCTAGATTTAGCAAACAATATCGCTGAATTTCCGGCGGGTACTGGCATAAAAATTCCCCTCAAACCGTTTTTTGGAATTCTTGGTGTAGCTACTCCAGAAACCTCTCGAACTTCTGTTCCACCCGGTTCTTACGGCGGTAATATCGACAACCGGGAATTACAAGCTGGTTCTCGTTTATTTTTGCCAATTTTCGTACCAGGTGCATTATTTTCTATTGGTGATGGGCATTCTGCACAGGGAGATGGCGAGGTAAATGTCACCGCCATTGAAACTTCCATGAACGGTAGAATTACCCTCAAACTTCGCAAAGATTTACAACTGATAACACCAATTGCCGAAACTCCAACTCATATCATCACAATGGGCTTTGCTCAAACTTTAGATGAAGCCTTAGAACTTGCTTTAAAAAACATGATTGATTTTCTGGAACGCTTTGCAAATTTATCGCCAGAAGACGCTTATGTATTGTGTAGTTTAGCTGTGAATTTTCATATCACTCAAGTTGTGAACAGTCCCCAAAAAGGTGTGCATGGAATGCTACCCAAATCAATTTTGTCTAATAGTGTGTTTTAAAAGTGGGGAACTATATTTTGTATTAGTCCACCTCCGTGGACTTCGCTTGTAAAGATATATTTCTCTTTGTCTAAAAATAAATGTGAGCGAGAAATAGCTTTTAAAGGCTGAAAGTAAGACTGATTAAGAACAGTGCAAATATTTGTTTCAAGAGATTATATTTCCTTAACCTTGAACTACTATCGAAAATTTATTGATAGTGGTAATAATAAATTTGTAGTAAGTAAGTAAGCGGAAAAATTCATAACTATGTCATTGCGAGTGGAACGAAGTGAAACGAAGCAATCGCAAAGGTTTCGAGCATTTTATATTTCGTTACATAGTTAGGTTTGTTTATGCCCACCTACTTACGATGTTCAGCCACATTCTAATACAACCAACCAATTGAAATAACCAAGGGATAAATTATGGCTCCAGTATCTGACATCGTTTTTGTACAAGACTTGACAGGATCGTTTGCGGACGACTTGCCCAATCAAAGAGTCCTACTTCCGGCAGTGGTAAATCGGTTAAGCAACCCGATTTTGGCAACTATCTTTGGTGCTGACCTTAAACTTGGTCTTGCCTCTTTCAAGGATAAGCCAATTTCGCCTTTGGGTGGTCTCGGTGACTACGTTTATCGACCAGAACTCGCTTTGACAAATAATATAACGGCAGTTAAGGCGATAATCAATGGTTTTAGTGCCTCTGGTGGTGGTGATTTCCCCGAATCACAGTTAGACGCACTCTTGTACGCAGCTTTAGATAGCGGTGGCAGTCTCAGTTACAGAGTAGGTTCATTTCGCGTTGTTATATTAAGCACCGATGCTTCATATCACGTTGCGGGCGATCGTGCAGCAGTTAGTCCAAGTACTACTATCCCTAATAACGGAGATAGTGTAATTAATCCTGTTGAAGATTATGCAACGATTTCACAAGTAAAAACTGCGCTAGAAGCAAATAACATTATTCCAATTTTTCTCGCTACGAGTGATGTTGTAAACAATTACAAGGAACTAGTCACCCAGCTTGGTCGAGGTGGTGTACTGCCTCTTGGTTCTAGAAGTGAGAATGTTGCTGATGCCATAAAAGAGGCAGTTGCTCGAGCCCGAAATGTGGTTAGTGATAATTTGGGGACATCTGGAGTCGATTTTATTAATGGTGCGTCTTTCTCTTCGACAACTGGCGATAAGGTTGTTTTTGTCGGGGACGGTGATGATAATGTTTCGCTCGCTGGTGTTACTGGCAACCATTTCATTGATGGAGGAGCCGGTTCTGACGTCCTTTTTGGTGGATCTGGAGCGGACACAGCAGATGGGGGCAGTAATAACGACAACCTCGTAGGGGGCAATGGTAACGATATTCTCTTTGGCAGCAGTGGAGATGATATTCTAACCGGGAACGACGGCAACGACTACCTACAGGGTGATAGTGGCAACGACGTCCTAACAGGAGGCGCAGGTTCAGATACGTTTGCATTTACAACAGGATCAAGGTTTGTTATTAGTGAACTTGGATCTGATACTATTCAGGACTTCACTCCTGGTGCAGACAAGATCCAACTATCGAAAACTACCTTTACCGCTCTAAGTAACTTTGTCTTCCCAACTGCATTAAATGTCGCAGACTTTGCCACAGTGACTACCGATGCTTCAGCAGAACTTAGTGGCGCGGAAATTGTTTACAATAGCGCTAATGGCAGCCTGTTCTATAACCCTAATGGTTTGGCTGGTGGATTTGCTGAAGGAGGTCGATTTGCACAATTGACTAGTAACCCCACCTTAACTGCTGCAAGTTTCGAGGTCGTTGTGTGATTTAGTTTAATTTTAAACTTAACTAAAAGCGATCTTCTTATTAAAAGGATGTTTTAAAAGGGTCTTTTGCTCTCATATTTAGCACACTGAGGGATTTCAGTACATGGCTAAAACCTTAATTTTTGTTGTACTGAACCCAGTAGAGAACAGTTAAATTCTACCTTAAGGAACTTTCAAAACATCCTCTGAACCCAGCGAATTGGAGTGAAGTATCTCGTTATGTGCCTAAAGCCCTACGTTCTTCGCTCCATTTTATTCATTTGAGAATGACAAAATTGTACCTTCTTAGTCATTACCACGCGCCAAAAGTTGACTCGTAAATTGCTGCTTAACTGTTATCATGAGACTCAATATAAATCTATGAAATCAGTTATATTACAAAGAATAATTTAATTAAGCTTCAGCAATATTTTTGTTAAGCCATCGCCTAGCTTTTCAATAGATTCTTGCTGTTTAGGATCTACTAACGTGCCATCAGGATTGAAGGCTTCGTAAGCTTTGGATACTGCTATTTGATCGGGAAGTACTAAAACTTTGATGTTTCCCAAAATAGAGCGCAGGTGAACCAAACCCCGCAAACCACCAAAACCGCCTGGGGAAGCGCTCATAATAGTAGCAACCTTACCTGCAAAAGCAGCTAACGGTGCTTCATTTGGGGCTGGACGGGATGCCCAATCAATGGCATTCTTCAAAACTGGTGTGAGTGAACTGTTATATTCCGGCGAAGCAATCAGCAATCCTTGATGAGAAATCATCAAATCTTTGAAAGTCCGGGCGTTGGCTGGTAGTCCTTCTTGAGCTTCCAAATCTTCATCAAATAGAGGTAAAGGCAAATCGCGGAGGTCTATATAAGTCACTTCTGCGCCTGCTGCTTGAGCGCCAGCCGCCGCGATTTTTACCAATTTTTTGTTGTAAGACTCAATCCGAGTGCTGCCTGCAAAGGCGAGGATTTTAGGTGTAGATGCCATAATTCTAGATTGAATGGGAAGGATTAACCTGTTCACCTGCATTATCCTGTTTTCAGGCGATCGCTATATACCACCTTTAGATTTTCTTTATAAAGCTCGTACCTGCGGAATGTGGGTTGAAACCATAAACTCCAATTTGATTTTTTGATTTTTTAAAATATCCTGAGGACAAAGAGCCAGTTTTATCTAAAATTATGTTCAAAAATCAGATAGAATTCTTATACTAACTGTAAGTATTTATTTAGATTCTGCCTATCTAGGGGTTCAGTTACAATATGATTTACTCCAATCATCTGACTTAATATTAAAATACCTGCTTGGTGAAATTTATCACCTCCAGTTGATGCTGAATAATATTCTAAGATATAAGAGATAATATTGTTTTCAAAAAAATCAATGGCAGTTTTTAAAACACAAGACTCAGTATCCAAGCCACAAATAAATACTTTTTGGATATCATTACTTTTTAGGAAATTAAGTGTCTCTTCGTTACAAGCGGTATATATAGTTTTATCAAAAATAACTTGAGCAAATGGTTCAATATCATCCACGATTTTTTGTTCAATTTCTGATATAAGATTGTGCCAATGTAGATATTTGACATAAGGACTATTAAGCGTATTTATAAATTTTGTGAAAATGACGTGTTTAAAGATATTTTGCTCTAATAAGGATTTAACCCTTTGTGGAATATGGCTTGTATTTGGAGTGATAAATCCATTTTGAATATCAATGATAAATAGACAGAAGTTCATATAGTAACTACTATGCTTGATTAGTTGGTACCGAAAACAGCGATGTCTGCGACGGGCTTACGCCTACGCAAAAACTGCCGGCTGTTTTTCTTTCATTATTATCCAGATGGACAAATACTGAAGTAAATTTACATGCTATTTGCTACCTTTAGATTTTCTTTAGAAATTTTCTCTAGGATTATGGCGAATTGGTCAGACTCTTATCTCGGTAAGTTACGACAAATTGTAGGCGATCGCTTACTTCTATTATTTGGCGCACGCGTGATTATCGAGGATAATTTGGGGCGCGTTTTGTTGCAAAAGCGAAGTGATTTCAAACTTTGGGGGCTACCTGGTGGCTGTCCAGAAGTAGGTGACTCTGCCGAAGAATGTTCAGCACGAGAAGTTTTTGAAGAAACTGGTTTAACGGTTAAGCGTTTTGAAGCTGTGGGGTTTTCTTCCAACCCAGCCTATGAAACTGTAACTTATCCCAATGGCGATCGCGTCCAAAATTTCATTTTAATTTTGCGAGCCGTTCAATGGGAAGGCAGCCTCGCTTGCCTAGATGGAGAATCGCTGGCGCTAGAATTTTTTGATTTGGCAGACTTGCCTACGTTAATGCCAAACGATCGCCCTGTTTTAGAAAAGTTTCAAGAATACAAAAAAAGCGGCAAATTCCTGATGTTCTAAAGCATTTTTTCTAAGAACTGCTTGGCGCGATCGCACTGAGGATTTTGGAAAAACTCGCCAGGAGTAGCATCTTCTGCTAAAATTCCCTGGTCGAGGAACATAATCCGATTGGCAACTTCTCTTGCAAACCCCATTTCATGAGTAACGATCGCCATTGTCATTCCAGATAATGCTAAAGCTTTCATCACTTCCAGCACATCCTTAACCATTTCTGGATCTAATGCAGAGGTGGGTTCATCAAACAAAATCATCTCTGGTTCCATTGCTAATGCACGGGCGATCGCTACTCGCTGTTTCTGTCCGCCAGATAGTTTAGATGGGTACACAGACGCTTTTGGCTCTAAACCTACCTTAGCAAGCAATTCTAAGCCATGTTCTTCTGCTTTTTGCTTGTTTACTCCTTTCACCTTTATGGGCGCGTAGGTGACATTTTGCAGCACATTCATGTGAGGAAACAAATTAAAATGTTGAAATACCATCACCAAATGCTGACGCACCTTAGCGATGTTTGCCTTGGGCTTGGTAATTTCTTGCTCGTGAAAGTAGATTCTGCCTTTAGTGGGTTGTTCTAACAAGTTTATGCATCGCAAAAAGGTAGACTTACCTGAACCAGAAGGGCCTAATATAGCAACCACTTCGCCCTGATAAAACTCAGTGGAAATATCTTTGAGTACATCGAGTTTACCAAAGGATTTACATAAGAATTCCGTGCGAATTACTACATTACTCACTTTCTCGTAACCTCCTTTCTAAAGCAGATGCACACAAGGTCATACCCATTACTAAAACATAGTAGATTAACCCTGCAAATAGCAGTGGTTCAAAATAAATATACTTATTTGCACCAACGATTTGGGCGCTGCGTAATATTTCCACCACCCCAATGGTTGACACCAGCGCAGAATCTTTGAGCAATCCGATAGTTTCATTTACTAATGCTGGGAGAATATTCTTCAATGCTTGGGGCAAAATCACATCCCACATCATCAACCAATAGGGAACACCCATAGACATCGCCGCTTCACTTTGCCCTTTATCCACCGCCTGAATTCCACCTCTGATAGTTTCCGACATATAAGCGCCAGAATTCAGGGTAAAAGTTAGCACTCCAGCCTGCAATGCTGAAATGTCATAGCCTGTAAGCTGAGGTGTTGCGTAGTAAACCAATGCCAACTGTAATAGCAAAGGTGTGCCTCGAAAAACAGAGGTGTAGGCGTTAGCAACCCAGGTAAGCGGCTTGATGCCAAGAATTTTTAATAGAGACAATATTGTTCCCCAAATTAACCCCAAGGTTACAGATAATAGCGTGAACAACAAAGTTAAAGGGATTCCCCGCAGAATAAAGGGAATATCTGGAATAATTCGGGTGAAATCGAGATTTAATCCGCCTTTGGTAGGAGTTGAAGATGCAGAATTGGTGGTAATATTCTGTGAAAACCACTTGGTGACAAGTTTATTCAATGTGCCATCGTTCTTCATTTCTTGAAGGACTTTGTTAAACGGTTCTACAAAAGAAGAACCTTTAGGAAAAGCGATCGCCGATCCACTTTGCTCCTCCGAGGGAATAGTATTAAATTCTAAATCTGGGTTAGCTTGGGCAAATCCCTTAGCGACGGTATCCTCAACAATTGCTGCATCAATTCGCCCAGATTTGATTTCTTGAACTACTTCCGGCACTCTGTTGAGTTGCTTTAGCTGAATACCTGCAACTTTTTTAGCAATTTTCTGAGCATTTTGTTCCTGTATCGTTCCTAGTTGTACCCCAACCTTTTTTCCTAATAAGTCTTGGGGCTGCTTTAAGTTGCTACCTTTAGGAGCGACAATGGTATCTTTGGCTTCGTAATAAATAATTGAAAAGTCAATATTTTTCTGACGCTCTGGAGTCGGAGTCATCCCAGCCATGACAAAATCAGCGCGATTTGCTTGGAGTGCAGGAATTAAGCCATTAAAATCAGATTCCATTATTTGAAGTTTAAACCCTAGTTTTTCAGCAAGGGTTTTGGCAATATCTATATCAAAGCCAACTATTTGGCGATCGCCTCCTTTCGTATCATAAAACTCATAAGGAGGATAATCTGGGGAAGTAATCATCGTTAGTGTGTCTTTCCCTAAAGATGAGGCAGCTTTTAGAGAATTACTATGTCCAATGATGCTGATTACTAATGCTACAACTAGTATGGTTGATAGCCATAGTTTCTTTTTCTTCATGAACTTGATAATTAGATAATTTTAATTTGGCACCTGAAACGGGTAAAATTGTGGGGAATTGAGGGGTGAAATTTAAACGCAGAGGTACGCAAAGGTAAGCGCAGAGGTACGCAAAGAATTTGTTATGAATTACTGGAATGTTGTAATTAGGGACTGTCAAATTCTTATTTTGGTCGTCTCCAGCAACTTGACGGTGGCATAAATAGCATCAATATGAGGTGTGGAAATTTGAGTAAGTTTTCCCAATTCTGCGACTGCACCAACAATAGCATCTATCTCGGTGGGGCGTCCTGATTCGATATCTTGTAGCATTGAGGTTTTATGGGCACCAACATTTTCTGCCCCATTAATTCGCTGTTCTAAAGTGATGCCAAACTTTATACCCAAATTTTCTGCGATCGCTTGAGTTTCAGTCATCATTTGCCGCGCTAATTCACGGGTGAGGGGATAGCGGCAAATATCCTCTAAAGTAGCACCAGTTAAGGCACTAATCGGATTAAATGCCACATTTCCCCACAACTTGATCCAAATTTCCGTGCGAATTTGATTGCGGATTGGTGCTTTAAATCCTGCCTGTTTTAAAGTCTGTGCTAATAATTGGATGCGTTCTGTTTTAGTGCCGTCGATTTCACCAAGAGTAAAGCGATCGCCTTCAATATGCTTAATCACACCTGGTTCAATTATCTCAGTTGCCGGGTAAACCACACAACCGATAGCGCGTTCAGCACCTATATTAGCTTCAATAATCCCATCTGGGTCAACAGATTGAATCTGCGTACCTTCATACTCACCGCCATACTTGCGAAAGTACCACCAAGGAACGCCATTTTGGGCTGTGACCACCATTGTATCAGGATTGTAGAGTGCAGGGAGAAAAGGTGCGATCGCGGGTACACTGTGAGTCTTGACAGTTAAAATTACTACATCTTGTGGCCCCGCTACCTGAATATCGCTAGTTGCCAGAAATGGAGTAGCAATTTGGCCAGAACCGTCTGCCATAAGCAACTTCAGCCCATTTTTTTTAATTGCCTCCAAATGAGAACCACGAGCGATTAGCGTCACCTCTTCACCTGCTAGTGCCAGTTTTGCTCCTAAATATCCACCAATCGCACCTGCGCCAACAATACAAATTTTCATTTTGTCAAATTACTCATTATTTCTTACTCAGCACTTTTGAAGCTTTGCATCGCTTTTAGTAAGTCTTGATGAACAGATTTTGAGGCAGCTATTATTAATCCAGGCATACTATAGTTTTCACAAGTATGTAGTGGTGGTAAAGTCGAACCATCTAGAGTAGTTACAATCCAGCCAGCCTCTTTTGCAATAAAAGCGAGTGCAGCACTATCAATAAATTTACCCGATTTGATCACTGCTCCACTTAAATCGCCACTGAGAATACCATTGAGACTGGGAATTTCAATATCACTAGAGTAATCAGTTGCTATATCGATTACTTGATATCGATCTTTTAGTAAAGGTGCGATCGCATTCATTCCCCATCCCAACAAAATAGCAGGTTTGGCGGATGTTATGTGTAACGGGGCACAGGCTTCTAAACTCATCTCCAGCGCTCCTTTAAAAGCACCTTCACCTCGCAGAGCGTAAAAATAAATATTTTGAGCAGGGGAAATAGCAATTACTGCTTCAAAGTCATCCGAATTTAGAATACCGAGAATAATTTGGTAATTAGAATGTCCATCCATGTAAAACTTTGTGCCATCAATTGGGTCGAGTGTGACTAAATAATCACCTTCTGAACCGAGGTCGATAGCGCGAAAATACTTAGTATTGTTAGAACTTTCATACTCTTCACCATAAAAGCGAATATCTGGGAAAGTGCCCAGTAATACTACTTCTACCAGATTTTGAATAGCCACATCTGCATCAGTAAGTGCAGCACTAAAAAAGTTGTTTCCTTGTTCTTTGGCAGGAAGTGCAGCAATTTTTGGTTGAAGGAAATTGGCATAGGCTGCTGCTACTTTCAGATGGGGGAGTAAAGTCTCTAAAATCAGTCGAGTAGTAGGTGTTGTGGACATTGCAGCAAACTCCTTTCAGAAATTATCTACCGTTGGCAGGGCGATAGAATTCTATATCTAGACAAAATTACGGTATCATGTTGATGCAATGATACCACCGTTGTTATATTACTCTCAATACGGTTCCGTTAGGGTTTTTTGATGAAAATTCTAAATCACAAAGACGCGATAAATCGCCGTCTCTACAAAGGATTAATTATTGTACAGACGGGGATTTATCGCGTCTTTTGGCTTAACCGAACCGTATTGATATTACTCTAATCTGTGTGTCTGGTTAAGCTAGTTAAATCTCAACTGCTGCGGCTGAAAAATACAGCAGCGACAATAATCAAACCTAAAAGTGCTAAAGGAACCCAAAGATTAGGAATATCTGACAAACTCATATTTAATTACGAATTACGTTAGCGCAGCGTTAGCGAGTATTCGAGCGTCATTACGAATTACGAATTATCTTAAACCAATACCTCCTTTAGCGAATTCTTCAACAGTTTTCTGTGAAAATTCGTGAGTTGCGATCGCTTGCAACATTGCCAATGGTAAAGTCAAATGATCTGCCCCCGCTTGCAATGAAGCGGCTGCTTCTTCTGGAGATTTGATACTAGCTGCCAAGATTTCTGTATCACTGCCTTTGAGTACGCTAGCCATATCCCGCACCAAAGCAATACCATCACCTAACAACCGCGTAGCTCGATTTACATAAGCTATGGCAATTTTAGCTCCTGCTTCTCGTGCTACTGCTGCCTGTGCTGCACTGTAAATCGCTGTCACTGAACAGGTAATTTCTGGTGATAGACTCGCCACCACTTCAAAACCTAACGGTGTTGCGGGAATCTTCAAAATTGTTTGTGAACCAATAATCTCAAAAGCTTTTCTACCTTCAGCTAGCATCCCGGCTTTATCAGATGCCACAAGTTGATAGTATAACGGCCCATTTGTCAAGGTAACCAATTTTTTGAGCGTGGTTTCTGGTGGGGTATCGCTTTGAGACAACAGCGTGGGATTTGTGGTAATGCCCTTCACCCATCCCCAAAGTTTAACAACTTCAGCTTCCGATGCGATCGCTGAGTCTAGATATAATGCCATAATTCCTTTCCCTTAATGGTTTCGCTATAACTCTGCATTCATATCTCGTGCGCTGTGAAGTACACGAAGCACTACAACGGTTTCGTCTTGAATGGTAAAAAGAATTCGGTATAGTTCCAAATTGCATAGTCAAATATAGTCAGACTTATGCGATTCAGCTAAAAGCCAACTCTACTTTTAGCATGGACACGCTTGAATAGTGGAGTTATCCGCCTTGGATGTACTACCAGACATCCCCTATCCCTTAGAATAGATTTGAGACAATCAAACCCTTCAGGATTACTTTTTCTGCCGATGTTGTACCCTGCCTGGACATCGGCATGAATCTTCAAACCATTTTTACTCACGTACCACGCACGTTTTACACGCCTTCCTGAGAATACGTGCTTTACCTTATTGTTAGGTTGGTATGTTGGGATAATGTCCCAATCAATAAAAGATGCCTTGTAGTAAGCGATCCAAGCGTCTGCATTCTGCTTTAAAACAAGTTGCGCTACTTTGGCTGGTAAGGCTTTGTAGTTCTCGTTTTGTTTAAATAATGTGTCTAAACTAGCTTGTGTTTGAGTTCCCCACCCGTAGAAAAAACCTTGACGTTGGGTGAATTGAGCCGCGTTGTAAAGAAGACGTGAAATAGTGCTTATGTCACTGCAATAATCAAACCATTCATGTCCTTCTTTGATTATGTGCTTTTCTACTTGAGGCATATTATTGATTTGCCGAACAAGATTATTCTACATGAGCAGGCTCCCCTTTTCCTGCTTTCATCTCTTCAAGTGCCATCTTAACCGCCTCAATGGTCTCAACCCTTTCAACAAGCTCTAGAAGTTTCTGGTACGATTCTACATCCTGCACAACAAGTTCAGCTTTACCATTAACGGTCAGCACTATCGGCTGTCCAGTCTCCCGTAGCTGTTCCATAAATTCTGTGGTGTTCCGCTTAAAGTTTGAAAGGGAATTAATACCCTTACTGATATTCAACATGAAACCTCCTATGCATAAAATTTAGGAAACGTCACTAAATTTGCATCAAATTTAGTTTACGCTGAATACGAGTGTAATGCAAAAGTTTTTAGCTTAATAGCAAGAACAAACATTGCACATTGTGTATTAATACACAACAACTGAATACAGATATTTTGACATACCCTTTCAAGGATAATTCTGGTTATACATAACAGCCTACACGGAGAAATTAATATGACATCTCCAGAAACGGTTACATGGCTAAAAGAACGCACGTCTTTAGGAATTCTCTCATCTGAGGTGTTAAATGCGATCGCACAAGTAATTGAAGAACAAGTAGTGAGTGCCGAAACTGACTTAGTTAGCGAAGGCACTCCTCCAGAAGCCCTTTATATTCTTGTAGAAGGTCAACTCGAAAGCAATACCACCAATCAAACCAACCCAGCCTTAGCTTGTGGATTCCTCCCCGGTGCAGTGATTGAACTTAAAGAATTATTGTTGGATGAATTAACTCCATTCACAATTACTACGGTGACAGATTGTCATTTGTGGGTTGTCCCTGGTGATAAATTCCATGAATTAGCTACCCAATACCCCGAAATTGCTCAGGCTTTTTCCCGCCAATTGGCTCAAGAACTAGCTCAGGTAACATCTGCACTTGGCTATGAACAAGAACGTTCCGTAGCTTTGCGACCATATTTAGTTACCAAAGCGCAACGCGGAATTGTCGGTACAAGTCGTTATGCGGTGAGGCTGCGCGAGCAAATTCGTTTATCGGCGGCTGACCGCAAATCTGTGGATATTTTTGGAGAACCAGGGTTAGAAAAGGACAATATAGCAGCCCTTATCCACTTTGGTTCTCCAAAACGACGAGAACCAATTATTAAAGTAAATTGCGGGATTCTGCAAACTAGCGGTGCAGATTTATTCGGTCGGGCTGGCGGTAAACCAGGATTGTTGGAATGGTTGGGAGAAGGTACTTTAGTTCTTAACAATATCCAAGAATTGCCCGAAGAATTATTACCTGCCGTGACGCAGTTGCTCAAAACTGGCACATATACCCCCGTCAGCCGTTCAGGAGAAGCAGCAGTTGAACCTCGTCCCAGTAAAGCCAGAATTCTGATTGTTTCCGAAAAAACTCAGCCGACAATTGAACGTTCTGTTGGTCACATTATTAAAGTACCACCGCTACGGGTGCGGAAAGCTGATATTCAGGCACAGGTTGAATATTATACTAGTCTCTACGTTCGAGCTAGAGGCGTTCCGAAACCGCACATCACCCCAGAAGCTTTGCGTCGCCTCCAGTCTTATGATTTTCCTGGCAATCTCAAGGAATTAAAAAATCTGGTAGAAAGAGCGATCGTGCAAGCGGAGGGTGCTAATGAATTAACAGAAGAAATTTTCTGGCCAGCCGAAACGAAGAAAAAACGATTTCGGGTGAATCTGTTAAATGCCTATCCTAGTTTGCGGCAGTTTTTACGGAGTCCCTGGTGGCCCGATCGCATTAACTATGGTTTTACTGCAACGGCTTTTGCGATTATTGTTGCAGTCTTATTTATTGGGCCACAAACCCGCGATCGCAATTTCGTATTAAATCTATTTTGGGCTTGGTGGTGGCCTTTCTTCTTATTTCTCTTTCCCTTTTTAGGACGTATCTGGTGTTCTGTTTGTCCCTTCATGATTTACGGGGAAATTACCCAAAAGTTATCTCTGTGGCTATGGCCTCGACAACTCAAGCGCTGGCCGAGACAGCAAGCTGAGAAATGGGGCGGATGGTTCATGTTTGGTTTGTTCACCCTAATTTTTTTATGGGAAGAACTCTGGCATTTAGAAAATACCGCCTACCTCAGCGCTTGTTTGCTGCTGTTAATTACGGCTGGGGCGATGATTTTCTCGGCTCTTTTTGAGCGGCGATTTTGGTGTCGTTATCTCTGTCCCATCGGCGGGATGAATGGTTTATTTGCCAAACTCTCAATGACGGAACTTCGCGCCCAGCAAGGTATTTGTTCTGCCAGTTGCACCACGTATCAGTGCTATAAAGGTGGGCCACAAAAGGGCGAAGGTATGGAAACTAATGGATGTCCTTTATACTCCCATCCAGCACAATTGGAAGATAACAGAGATTGTGTACTCTGCATGACTTGTTTGAAAGCCTGTCCCCATCGTTCCGTTGAGTTTAACTTGCGTCCCCCTGGTATTGAACTGTGGACAACTCATGTACCCCGCACCTATGAAGTAGCATTATTGTTTTTGCTATTAGGTGGGATATATCTACATCGCTTGCCAGAATTGCAATCTTGGTTAGGGTTACAACTGGATTTAACTCAGTTTTGGCAGCACTTGGGATTATCGCTGCTAGTGTTAATTATCCCAGCGATTTTTACCTTTGGGGCTTATGGCTTGCTGCAAGTGTTCAACAAGCGTAAGTCTCGATCATTTGTAGAACTTGCTTATGGCTACCTACCATTAGTGTTGGGGGGAAACTTGGCTCACTATCTGCGTTTGGGCTTAGGCGAAGGCGGACGGATTTTACCCGTAACCTTTGCTACTCTCGGTCTGAGTGGTGAACAATTGCCAATATTGGTTGCTCACCCGGCTGTGATTGCCTTTTTGCAAGGTGCAACGATAATGTTCTCAGTGTTAATGACTATATTATTAACGCAAAAGATTGCCAAGCGACCATTGCGTACACCGAAGGGGTTAGCGAAGCTATCGCTCATGCCGCAACACCTAGCAGCGATCGCTTTAGCAGTTAGTATGTGGGCGATTATCGTGTTTTGAGCTTTACATATAGCGATCGCAACAATACGGTTCGGTTAACATGTTTGTCCCCCGAAGATCCCCCAATTTATCGGGGATCGCCGCAGGCGGGGGATCTTATCCGAACCGTATTGGGAGTGATGATACAGCAGATTTCAGGTAAATGAAGTACATATATAAAACCCAAAACCTTGTAGAGACGTAGCAGTGCCAATACTGCTCGGTTAAGCCTAAAAAATAAAAATATGTAGGTTGGGTTGAGGAACGAAACCCAACATTTTGCGGGATTTGTTGGGTAACGCATTGCCTCAACCCAACCTACAAATATTCAAAACCTACGCAGTATTGGTAGCAGTGCTACGTCTCTACGTATATTTGATTAGAGCGCTGCTGTATATAACCCAAGTGAAGGTCAGTCAATTAAAGCCAGAACATTGGCTATAGTTGCTGTTACCTATGCCCAGATGGGACAAAAGGATAAATCCTCCAAACTAAACTTTGTAACTTTTTTCAACTGGATAATGATTTCTGTCTTCTTACAGTAGCCATATAAATATATTTTTAATTACAATATGAACTTATTCTGGAATTGAAATTTTATAGTGTGTAATTACACGTAGAAAAAATCAAGACTAGAACTCTTAATAAAAAATTACAGACAACAAACTAATGACACAGTTTAATTCGCAAGACAAAAATAGCTTTCTTTACCCTCGTAGCCGATATTATGGTAATTTCCAGCCAGAAACCTTAGCATTTAATGCCAACCTCCAAGAATTTGCCCAAAAAATTAGTTACATCACTTGCCTAGAAACAGGTGGAAAGCTGTCTCCAGAAGAAGCCTACGAGCAAATTAGGGGGCTTTGGAAACAGTTGAAACACAGCAAAAAGCAACTGGCTATTGGTGGAAATAAAGAAATTTAACTTTTTTAGGCTTATTGCTCTGGTGAGGAATAATCTGCTGATTTACCGCCACTCTTACTAATTAAACGAATTGATTCAATTTGAATCGACTTTTCTAAGGCTTTTGCCATATCGTATAAAGTCAGGGCAGCCACAGAAACGGCAGTTAGGGCTTCCATCTCGACACCAGTTTCAGCTTTAGTTTTGACTGTGGCTTGAATTTGATAACCAGGTAGTTGGGGATCGGGTATAATTTCGACTGCGATTTTTTGTAAAGGCAACGGATGACACAGAGGAATTAAATTGGCTGTTTGCTTGGCTGCCATAATCCCAGCCAATCTTGCAGTTGCCAACACATCCCCTTTTGGGACATTTCCGGCTTGAATGGCAGCGAAGGTGGCTGGCAGCATCCGCACATTGGCTGCGGCTACTGCTTGACGGATGGTAGGTGCTTTATCAGACACATCTACCATCTGCGCCTGCCCTTGGCGATCTAGATGGGTTAAGTTGGCAAAATTAGATGGAAAATTATCTTGCGCCATTTGGTTAGAACGTGTTAACATAGATTGTCGGTGAGGGCGTGTAGCTCAGTGGACTAGAGCACGTGGCTACGGACCACGGTGTCGGGGGTTCGAATCCCTCCTCGCCCGTTTTTAAAAGTTAAGAGTTGAAAGTTAGGAGTGAGGAGTTAAAGTTCCTCGCTCCTAAGTTTTAAGTTTTTCAAGGCGTAGTCATCTGGAGCTAGACCTAGTGCAAAGCGCAGGGAGTTGGATAGGTTTTTGCTCGACTGGGTGAGGAAAAGGACAAGTGCAATAGAAGTGATCGCAGCACCGTAGCCAAACATATCGCGGTAGCCTACCCGTTCGGCGATGATACCCAGAATCGGAGCAGCGATCGCAATTCCCATATCAAGCCCAGCTATACATATAGCAAAAACTTGCCCCCGTTCTTGCGGTATTGACCGATCTGCCATCATCGTGACCATCATCGAGATGAGTGTACCACCACCAGCACCTTCAGCGATCGCAGCTAGTAAGAAAAACATCACGCTGTGAGCCTGCCACAGCAGTATTAAGGCTAAAACGTAGCAAAAAATACCAAAGGTGATAAACAAACCACGACCAAAGCGATCGCTCGCCTTACCTGCAAATACTCTGATACTAAAACTAGAAATTGCCGAAGCTGTAAAAAACAGTCCGCCATTGAAGTCCACATCAGTGGATTTGAGGAATAACGACACAAAGGTATGTACAGCACCGATAGATAAACCAACCAACAACATAACTATCGTTGGAACTTTTACCCGTGGACTGCCCAAAATTTGCCAAAAGTTAGGTAGGCGTAGCCCGTCGTAGACATCATTTCCCTCTGTTTGCTGTTGTGTCTGCACTGGCGGATTGATGACTTGTACAATCTCCAAGAGAGCGATAAAACCCAATTCGGCACAGAAGAGAAATAATATCCCGTAAGTACTTGTAGCTTCCAAATATCCACCCAAGGCAGGGCCAATTGCTAAACCAAGGGGAGTTGCTAAGGTCATGTAACCAATGATTTCGCCACGAGTTTCACTGGGAGCTAAATCTGCGACTAAGGCACTGTAGCCAGTGGTAAAAGCGGCAACACTAATGCCGTGAAAAATCCGCACCAGGATTAATAGCCCAATTGATTTGGTTGCCAAGTAACCGAAGGGTGCGATCGTAGCTACTATCGTACCAATCAACAAGACAATTTTTCGACCACGTTCATCGGCTAACCGTCCTAGCATCGGGCGAGATAGCAATAAGCCAATGGCGAAACTGCCCATCACAATCCCAATTTCTTGCTTACTTGCGCCCACATCATCGATGTAAAGTGGTAGGGTTGGTAAGAGCGAAGACATGCTTGACCAGAATAATAAACCTGCCGTAAATAAAATTAGCAGGTTGCGCCGCAGTTCGGCGTCAAAGGTATTAAATGCTTTCAAAGTAGATGCAATGTAATTGTCAATAGTTAGGAGTTAGGAGTTAGGAGTTAGGAGTTACAAGAATTCTTTCCCCAATTCCCAATGCCCAATGCCCAATGCCCCATGACCATTGTTACCTTACTTAATATTTTTTGCTACTACCTCTCGCACGCGATAGATAGGCCGTCCTTGGGATTCGTGGTATGTACGCATGAGTAATTCTGCTAAAAGACCAAAGCAAAATAACTGTACTCCAGTTACCAGTAGGAGAACTGCTAAAATTAGCAAAGGGCGATTGCCAATCATCTCACCTAAAGCTAATTTGACGAAAGTTAAGTAAATTCCGATCGCAGTTCCCGAAACCATTGATATCAAGCCCAACAGCCCAAAAACGTGCATTGGGCGGGTGAGGAATTTTTTCATAAACAGGATGGTTAACAAATCCATCAATACGCGGAATGTCCGCCAAATCCCATATTTACTGCGACCAAAGCGACGGGCGTGATGGCGCACGGGTACTTCAGTAATTCTAGCTCCTTCGATGTACGCCAAAGCTGGCAAAAATCGGTGTAATTCTCCGTAGAGGTTCATATCTGCCAACAGTTCTGCACGATATGCCTTCAGTGAACAACCATAGTCATGAATATTCACGCTAGTAGTATAGCGAATTAGCCAATTGGCAATTTTGGAAGGAAGTAACCGATTTACAGCCCCATCTTGGCGTTTTTGCCGCCAACCACTTACCAAATCATAACCCTCATCCAGCTTTGCTAATAACATGGGGATATCAGCCGGATCATTCTGGAGATCAGCATCTAAAGTAACGATCGCTTTACCGACTGCATAATAAAATCCAGCAGCCATCGCCGCAGTTTGTCCGTAGTTGCGACGCAAAATCACCGCCTTTAAATCAGTACGGATTTGCGCCTGTTCTTTAAGAAAATCCCCAGAACCATCTGTAGAACCATCATCCACACAAATGATTTCATAATTTATCTGACTAGAAGATAAAGTAGATGCGATCGCTTCTAGTAAAAGCGGCAAACTTTCCACCTCGTCATGTATTGGTAGCACCACCGAAACATCTGGGACAATAGCCGAAATCGCCCCATTCTCCTCACTCAACCCTCGATCAACTAACCCACTCCTCATATATCTCTGTGCCCTCAGCGTCTCTGTGGTTCGTAACTCTTGATAACTCTACCAGCACCTCGCAGCTGCTGATAATACGACTGACTAACAGCATCTCCCTGTTCCGAGAGAATATCAATTCCAATCCCATCCCGTCCCTGATCTTTCCCAGAACTATGAATGTAATAACCATCCGCCAAATAAAGCCCGACATGGGTGGCTTTTTGGCTAGTTCCAAAAAATACCAGATCCCCGGCTGTTAATTCTGCAATAGTAATTGGCTGAGTGAACCCTTCCTGCTGATACGCATCTCTAGGTAGCCAAATACCCACCGAAGCAAACGCCGCCTGCATCAACCCAGAACAGTCATAATTTGGCCCAACCGTACCACCCCAAAGGTAATAATTAGATTGTTGCATCGCTTTTTGGGTAAAGGCGATAACCTCCGCTAGCAGTTTTTTAATTTCAGATTCAGAAAATGTTGCAGCCTGATAATGTACAGTAGCAGATTGTAATGAATCAAAATCTGAAAGGGATACCCATCCGGGATAGTCATCTTCACACAAATACACCTCAACCGCTAAATTTTGATGATTTGATGTTACCCATAAATGTCGCCCAGATGCGGCTTGAGTTGCTAAACGCGTACATTCAGGAGAATCATATAAATTCAGGTCAGCTAAACACTGATACTCCCCTGATTTTGGATTTTGGACTTCGGTTTCGCTCAGTCGAACCATTTTGGATTTTAGATTAAAGGACATTACTAAAGAATGATTTTTTTTAATAAAGACGAACAACTGGAAAATCTTGGCAATGGCATTTTAGATGCAACTTGGGCAGAATTTCCGACCTTAGCCCGGAATCAAATAGCCCTGACTTGGGTTGTTTACGATCCACCAGTGCTAGTAAATACTGGTGGTGCGTTGACTCCCAACGCTTTTTGGGATCATCCAGTTCGTGGTTTCACTTATCGCGGTGTTGAACGAATTTATCCCGCCAGTGTAGTCAAGCTATTTTACCTAGTGGCGGTAAACGAATGGCTAGAAAAAGGGATGACTAACACTTCCAAAGAGTTGGAAAGAGCTTTGCGCGATATGATTGTGGATTCTAGCAATGATGCTACCAGTTTGGTTGTGGATATTTTGAGTGGTACCACATCAGGGCCAGAATTACCAACCGGGCCCTTTGAAACCTGGAAATATCAGCGTAATATTGTTAACCGCTATTACCAATCATTGGGTTGGGAAGAAATGGAGACGATTAACGTCTGTCAAAAAACTTGGGGTGATGGCCCTTATGGACGAGAACGGGCGTTTGCGGGAGAGTTACTGGAAAATCGCAATATGTTAACAACAAATGCGATCGCTAGGTTACTACATAGTATTGTAGGTGGGGTGGCGGTTTCAAGTGGGCGATCGCAAGCAATGATGGCTTTACTCAAACGTAATCTCAACGATTTACCCACTGACACTGAAGAAAATCAGGTGACAGGTTTTTTAGGTAGTGGACTCCCTGAAAATGCTCAAATTTGGTCAAAAGCAGGTTGGACAAGTCAAGTTCGCCATGATGCCGCATATATTGAAATACCAGAACAACGCCCTTACCTCTTAGTGGTATTTACTGAAGGTAAAGCCCAGGCTAAGAGTCGGGATATTTTGCCCTTTGTTTCTAAACTAATTGCCGATGCGATCGCTAGTCTATAATCCAATACAGTTCAGTTCAGGGAACTCCAAAAAATAAATTATCTAATTTTGTGGGGTGGGCATCTTGCCCGCCATATAAACTGGGCGGGCGAGATGCCCACCCCACAATCAATAATTGAATATTTTTTTATTTGGAAGTCCCTAAGCATTTCTTCCTTCTCTTTGCGTCCTTGGCGTCCAACTCTTACGAGACGCTACGCGATGGCGGTTCGTTCAAAAATTGACTTTGATAAAGAGTTTTAGCCTTAACCCAAGCGTATTGGTTTATAAGACTATTTCAACTTAAACTCATCAAACTTCAATACTTCCGAATCAGGTTTACGAGTATCAAAACGATAACTACTTATCGTACCCGCCCCCGTATCAAAGATACTAAAAACCGTAATATCATTACTCGAAATATAAGGCATTGCCTTTCCATCTTCACCCAATAAAGGGGAAATTGTTGGCACTATCGGTTCTAACCCATTAGGATCACCAAGCTTAACATAATCCTCTTGATATCCAATTGGCACTTCTCGCTTTCTATCACCCCAAGCAGCGCCATAAGTATTACCTACATTAGATGTTTCTAGAAAGTGCATTCCACTGGGACTAACAAAGCGGTTCCACAAATGGGAATGCCCATAGAATACCAATTGCACATTAGCTGTTTCAAGTATTGGTACAACATCGCGGATAATGTAATCTGCATCTTTCGGGTACTCATAACGCACTGCTTTAATATTATTATCATCCCGTTCAATTATTTGAACTGGTTCTGTATAAGCAGGAACTATATTATCACCCAGAGTATGGGGTGGATGATGGAACATCACAACTTTGTATTTTGCTTGTTTAAACTCAGGGCTATTGAGTTCTGCCTCTAGCCAATTATACTGCTTGCTGCCTTTAGCAATTGGCTCATAAATTACCTGTCCATAACCCCAATCTTCAGGATTATTTAAATCCCTTTCGGCTTCTCGATATCTACCCTTATGCTTTCCATTTAAACTGGGAGTCCGCCACATATTCGTAGCGTACAGTACCACCAAACGCACATCACCAAAACTGACTGCATAATACTTTTTTCCACCCTCTTTACTTTTTGGTAAAGAGAAAATCTCCTCGTAGGTATTAGTATTAAAAGAATTATCTATTAAAGATTTCTCCCGATAGATTCTTTGAGCAACGGCACGGGGAATTGTATCATCAAATTCATCATTTAAACTTCCTGTTCTGGCAAATCGCCCCATCACTTCATGATTGCCAATGCAAGTAAACATGGGTGCATGTTGAATTATTTGTCCACCAGTGTAGGTAGTCTTAACACCGTCGTGTGTCATGTCATATTTAGCACGACCTTGTAGACCGGGAAACAATGCACTACCACTGTTATCATCAAACCATTCTGAGGCGCGATCGCTAACATTCACCAAATCACCGGCAAACCACACCCCATCAACCCGTCCAACCGTTTCTACCACCTTTTGCAGATTTGCTGCCGTCATCGGCTTTAATTGATGGTCAGAGGTGAGTAAAATTTTTAGTGGTGTATCCGCTTTTGGAGTAGCTGCGAGGGTAAAAACATCACTGTTAACAGTTTCGCCGTCTTCTCGCACACTCGTAATGCGATAATTTACCCGCAAACCAGGAGTTAACCCAATCACCTCAGCCTCATGTCGCCAAATATCACGCCAGACGGGTTTTTGATAAACTTGTCCATCTTTGATTTGGTTTGCAACTCTTGACTCCTGGTCTTCACGAGTGCGACTGAGTTTGGTAGTATTTGCCTTAGCAGTTTGTTTAAGATTTTCACCGTAGGTTACTGTGTGATTAACACCAGCAAACTCTGTAAACCAAACTACTTGCACTGAGGTATCAGTTGGCAGTTGTAAAAATGGGTCGGTGAGCAATTGGGGTGCTGATGTCATAATTATTTGCCCAAATGAACGCACACTTAACAGAGTAAAGCATATAACAAGCACAAGCATAGCCACCGAGAAAATTTTACGGCGGCTTTTGCGTCTGAGCATGAGTAACATACCAAATTTTTTAGGTAATACCAATTCACCAAAATCCTGATACATATAGATTTCTTGTAGGGGCATGGCATTGCCATGCCCTTACCAGCATATTTGTATCATTATTAAAGTGAAATGGTATAATTTACCGACTGAACGCAATTTTATTATTACTCGCTTCCCGCTACAAGCTTACCTATAGCGTTTCTCGTTTGTATGCAATACACCCTGACTTCTTGCGTTTTAGGAAAGAAGCTTTAGAATCTTACTCCTCAATGCTAGTAGGGCTAAGGTGTACACACGAGTACTTTCGTTCAGAACACGAGGACTTTCGTTCAGAACACGAGGACTTTCGTTCAGAACACAAGTCTTTTCATTCAGAACACGAGGACTTTCGTTCAGAACACGAGGACTTTCGTTCAGAACACAAGTCTTTTCATTCAGAACACAAGTCTTTTCATTCAGAACACAAGTCTTTTCATTCAGAACACAAGTCTTTTCATTCAGAACACAAGTCTTTTCATTCAGAACACAAGTCTTTTTTGAGCAAATGAAACAGCTTTGCTTTTCAAGAGGGGTTGGGGGATTAAAAGTCTGTGGAACCACTCAAAAATACTTATGTGTACACGGTAGCCCCTAGCTTTAAAATCTTACCCCCCTTCCCTACAAGGGAAGGGGCTGGGGGTTAGGTCTGTATTACACTCAACCCAGAAGCCCTATAGTTTCAGCATGACGCTTTATACTGTCAGCCTCTCCAGCTTTTATAAGGTTTTATACTGATTTTATGTTAATTCAGCGAAATTACTGAACAAAATAACATCCAGGTAAATTAAATTTATATAATTTGTAGCTTTGTTAAAACATACTACTTCTATAAATATCTCATTACAGATTAATTCTTTTTAATTTAGAGGTATAGAACAATTTAAACGCAGCAGATTTGTATCTGATTTGCGGCAATTTTTCATATCTTCAAAAATTTTAAAATCCTGCAAGGTGTAAGCCTCGTGGTGAGAGTTTACTGTGCGGTTTTTGCTAAAAATACACATCTGCCACAAGCTTTATATTTATGCCTGTATTAGAACTGCAAGAGTCTATATTAAATTCACTTCAAAACCTGAAAAGTCTTGATGCACTCAAAAAATTGTTTTGGAGTCAATTAAACTACGAACGAGTAAATAAAGAACTTTCTCGGCGAAAATTGACTGATGTAGTTGCTAATGAACTGATAGATGAACCCTTGTTATTAGCGTCTGGTGGTGCTAATAATGCTTTTCACGTTATTTATGCGCGTTTGAGTTCAGAAGACTTATCAAGACAAGGTGAAAGAAGAGTCATTGATTATCTTTTAAAAGAACATCCTTACGCACTATTTGTATTTTCTAACAAATTGCGATCGCAGTGGCACTTTATCAATGTAAAATATGACAATACCCTGCAAAAACGCAAGCTATTCCGGCGCATTACCGTTGGAGAAGGCGAACAATTACGCACAGCCACAGAAAGAATCAGTCTGTTAGATTTAGAAAAACATCCAAATGCATCACCCTTAGATATTCAGACAATTCATGATGAGGCGTTTGATGTTGAAGCTGTCACCCAAGAATTTTTTAGAGAGTATCGTAAAACCTTTGAGAAAGTCGAAGGATTAATTGAGTGGAACACAGACAAGGAACGTAAACGCTTATTCACCCAAAAGTTATTTAACCGTCTCATGTTCATTGGATTTATCCAGAAAAAAGGTTGGCTAAAATTCCAAGGAAGCATAGATTATCTATCAGCTTTGTGGGAAGCTTATCTAAAAGATGATAGTACATCAAATAAAAACTTTTATAAAGATAGACTTTCTCACCTATTCTTTTTAGGATTGAATAATCCGCAACAATATGATATAGCAAATATTAATAATGGAGGTTTACTGAAAGACCTGATTGGTCATGTACCCTACCTCAACGGTGGTTTATTTGAACAAGATGAAGATGATAAAAATCATGAAATTATAGTTTCAGATGAATGTATAGACAGTATTATTCATAACCTATTTCAACGTTTTGCTTTCACCGTCACCGAGAGTACACCGCTAGATGTAGAGGTAGCAGTTGACCCAGAAATGTTAGGCAAAGTATTCGAGGAACTCGTAACAGGGAGGCATGAATCTGGCAGTTATTATACACCAAAACCGATAGTTTCGTTTATGTGTCGTGAGGCACTAAAGGGATATCTAAAAACCCAGATATTAGGAGAAGTCAGTAATAGTATATCAGAATTTGTAGATGAACATCATCCAGATAATATTAAGAATCCAGAAGCAATTTTAGAAGCATTGCGCCGCGTCAAGTGTTGCGACTTAGCGGCTGGAAGCGGTGCTTATATACTCGGAATGCTTCATGAGTTATTAGATTTGCGTCAATGTTTATTTGCTAACAAAGGTCTAGATTCTAATACTGTATATCAGCGCAAATTAGATATTATTGAAAATAATCTTTACGGTGTAGATATTGACATTTTTGCAGTCAATATTGCTCGGTTAAGGTTGTGGCTATCGCTAGCTGTAGAGTATGAGGGTGATAATCCGCCACCATTACCCAACTTAAAATATAAAATTGAAGCGGGAGATAGTTTGATTGCACCTAGCCCTGCAACAACGGGAGTGATTAGACATGAGTTTATCAGCCAATTTTGTCAGAAAAAAGCTGAGTACATGCGAACTCATGAAGGGGGTAAGAAGCAGAAGTTAGAGCAAGAAATTAATGATTTAAAAACTCAAATTGCACTAATTACTCATGGTAGCACTCAAGTTGCAGGGTTTGATTGGGCGGTAGAGTTTGCAGAAGTATTTGCAGATGGTGGTTTTGATATTCAGGTAGCGAATCCGCCTTATGTAAGACAGGAATTGATTAAACATTTAAAGCCAACACTACAAAAAGTGTATCCGGCTGTTTATACTGGGACGGCTGATTTATATTGTTTCTTTTATGCCCGTGCTTTGCAACTTTTAAAGTCAGGTGGAATGTTAACGTTTATTTCTCCTAACAAGTGGTTTCGCGCTAAGTATGGGGATAAGCTAAAAAAGCACATTGCTGAAACTTGTGATATTCACAGTATTACAGACTTTGGAGAGTTACCAGTTTTTAAAACTGCTGCGACTTTTCCAATGATTTTCATTAGCCAAAATAGTAAAAATGCTAATACTCCAAGTACATTTACACAGGTAAAAACGTTAAATTCGCCATATCCTAACGTACTTGAAGTTATTAGAGAGAATGGACAAAATTTGCCTAATGATGCTTTACAAGGTTCAAACTGGACACTGACAGATAGTAATTCTGCCAATCGACTACGAAAAATGGAAGCGGCAGGAATTCCATTAGATGAGTATGTCAATGGTAAAATTTATTCTGGCATAAAAACAGGCTTTAATAAAGCCTTTCATATTGATGGAGAGACACGAAAAAAATTAATTTTACAAGATCCTAAAAGTGTAGATATTATTAAGCCATTAGCTGTAGGTGATAACGTTCGCAAATGGAAAATTAACTATCAGGATAAATGGCTAATTTTTACTCGAAGAGGTATTGATATAAATACTTATCCAGCTATCAAAGCCTATCTCACCCTGCGGCGAACACAGTTAGAGCCAAAACCTTGTGATTGGCCTGTCTCAAAAGAATGGTTAGGTAGAAAATCAGGTTCTTATAAATGGTATGAAATACAAGATAATATTGCCTATTATGCTGAGTTTAATAAACCTAAAATTATTTTTCCTGATATTGCCAAAGAATCAAGATTTACTCTTGAATTAAAAGGAATTTATGCTGATATGACTGCCTTTATTATTCCTTTAAACGACTTGTATTTACTTGGCATCTTGAACTCTAGCCATGTATGGAACTATCTTTGCCAAATAGCTGCTGTTTTAGGAGATTCAGAAAAAGGTGGACGTGTTCGTCTTAAACGTACATATATAAAGAAAATTCCGATACCAACTGTCTCTAATACAGAACGCGAAGCCATATCTAAACTAGTCCAAAAATGCCTAGATGCAAAAGGCGTTAACTGTGAAAAATGGGAGAAAGAAATAGATGAACGAGTCGCCGCCCTTTATGGACTGTAATAATTTATAATTCACATAGCAGTCCTAAATCATTTGTGAAAGCTTCTCTTTCTTTTCTTGGCGCTCTTGGCATCTTGGCGGTTCGTTAATTTTGAAAACTTAGATAATATTACTCTCAATACTACTCGGTTAAGAATATTCGTAGGTTGGGTTGAGGCTTTGCGAAACCCAACAAACCCGGCTAAATGTTGGGTTTCGTTCCTCAACCCAACCTACATATTTTTATTTTTTAGGCAAAATCTACGCAATATTAGGATTGCTCTAATTAAAATAGGATTGAGAGTTAACTTATTCCAAAACTCCTGATTTCCAACTCCTTCCCTGCGCCTGTGCGTGAGATAAAAAACCATGCAATCCTCTGTAAACTTCCTCACCGTTGAAGAATATCTCAAAGCCGAAGAATCTAGCGAAATTCGCCATGAATATCTCGGTGGACAAATCTTCGCAATGGCGGGTGCTAGCGAAGAACATAATCTCATAGCAGGTAACATCATCGCCTTATTACGTCCTCACCTGCGCGGGAGTTCTTGTCGTGCTTTTGTTTCAGATATGAAAGTCAAAGTTCAGACAAAAAAAGCTGACATATTCTACTATCCCGACATAGTAGTTACCTCCGACCCTCAAGACAATGAAAGATATTTTAAAACCCGTCCTAACTTAATTATAGAAGTGCTATCAGCAAGCACAGAAATAACAGACAGACGAGAAAAACTTCTTAATTACCGAACATTAGAAAACTTGCAAGAATATGTATTAGTTTCTCAAGATGAAATCAAAGTAGAAGTTTATCACCAGGATGCTCAAGGAAATTGGTCAGTGCAAACATTAGGCAAAGGTAATAACCTAGAATTAAACTCAATAGGGTTAACCCTAACAATGGCAGATATTTACGAAGATGTCCTAACTGTATAAGGTTGAAAAAATCATGCAAGCAGCTTTACGCATCACAACTAAAGTTTTACCAGGAAACAAAATAGAAATAGAAATTCCAGAAGCCGAGATTGGTGACAGCGTTGATGTATTTGTGATTTTGCCAGAAAAGCCTAAAATCAAACGGCGTTCTGCAATAGAAATTATAGAAGAAGTTCACGCTAAACGCACACCAAAAACTGCTGAAGAAATAGATAGACAGCTGCAAGAGGAACGTAATTCATGGGACAGCTAATACTTCCCTCTTCTGGCGTTATCTATATAGACACACCAGTACTGATTTATAGCGTAGAGTGGAACCCTGAATATTATTCACTGCTGCAACCGCTATGGTTAAAGTTTCAGACAGGAGAAATTCAAATTATTAGTAGTGAACTCATATTGATGGAAGCTTTAGTTCTCCCTTTGAGAAACAATGATACATTTTTACTCAATGCTTACGAAGAACTGCTGTTGTCGGAAAATATGCAACTAGTTCCTATCAGCCAACCTGTCCTAAGACAAGCTGCAAATCTCCGGGCTAGAACCAATCTTAAAACACCCGATGCTATTCATGCAGCTACAGCCTTATCTGTTAATTGCACCCAATTTATAACCAACGATAAAGGCTTTCGTAATGTTCCAGGTTTACCAGTTATTATCCTCAGCGAAGTTTTAGCATCTTGAACTGTGGATATGCTGCGTTAAATAAATTTTATGTCCTAATTTAAGGTTTATCGCACAGCCTCTGAGATACCTCACCCTGATTTTGCTATGCAAAACCTGTTCCTCTCCTTACTAAGGAGAGGGATGTCCGATAGGACAGGGTGAGGTTTTTCTATACGTTCTGAATCGCTCATAATTTTATTCAACTACTAGTTATAAAACTTATGCCTATACATGATATTATAGATAATCGCAATCAAAAATTAGTAGACCAAATCAACTGCATTCTCGACTCATCATCAGCAGCCCATTTTGCAGTAGGTTACTTTTTCCTTTCTGGCTTCACCGCCATTGCACAACGCCTCACAAACATTAAAGAACTACGCCTACTAATTGGTAACACCAGCAACCGCGAAACCGTCGAACAAATCGCCCAAGGATATCGGCGACTAGAATTAATTGTAGATAAAGTTGAAGCTCAAAAATATCCTAAACATAGTGAAGAAAAACGGATGGCTAACGATACAGCAGCCAATATCCGTTCTAGTATAGAACTAATGGATCAAACAGATGAAGCCGAAACACTGGTAAAAAATCTCGTGCAGATGATTGAAGAAAAACGGCTTCATGTTCGAGTTTACACCAAGGGAACTTTACACGCTAAAGCCTATATTTTTGACTATGGTACTATCTATGACGGCAAAGGTAGAGCCTTAGAACGTACAGAAAAAGGTATTGCTATAGTTGGCTCATCTAATCTTACCCTTTCTGGTATCAGCCATAATACTGAACTCAATGTCATAATTCACGGAAACGATAATCATACAGAATTAACTAACTGGTTTGAAGAATTATGGAACGAGGCGGAAGATTTTAATGAAGCATTGATGCGCGAAATGAAACAATCTTGGGCGGGTTCTCCAGTGCGCCCCTATGATATTTACATGAAAACTCTCTATAGTTTAGTCAAAGATAGATTGGAAGATACCACCCCAAAAGACTTGATTTTAGAAGACGAAATTACTAAACAATTAGCAGATTTTCAAAAAGTCGCTGTTAATAATGCTGTGCAAAATATCCGAGATTATGGCGGCGCTTTCGTCTCTGATGTCGTTGGGTTAGGTAAAAGTTTTATTGGGGCTGCAATTGTCAAACGTTTTGAACAAACAGAACGCGCCCGTCCTTTAATTATTTGTCCTGCACCACTGCTAGAAATGTGGGAACGTTACAATGAAGTCTATCAACTAAATGCCCGTGTTCTATCAATGGGAATGCTAAAAGAAGATGATGAAAGCGGCTTCAAAGTTTTATTAGATGATTTTAAATATAAAGATAGAGATTTTGTATTAATTGACGAAAGCCATAATCTCCGAAATCACACTACTCAAAGATATAAGGTAGTAGAAACATTTTTAGCCACAGGTAAACGTTGTTGCTTATTAACAGCAACTCCCCGCAATAAAAGCGCTTGGGATATCTACTACCAACTAAAACTATTCCATCAAGATGATAAAACAGATTTACCGATAGACCCTCCCGACTTAAAACAATACTTCCAGTTAGTGGAAAAGGGCGAAAAGAAATTACCAGAGTTACTATCTCATATCCTCATTCGTCGTACTCGCAACCATATCTTACGTTTTTACAGCTTTGATGCACAAACCCATCAAAAAGTAGTAGATTCATCTAACTTTCGAGAATACCTTGACGGAACCCGACGCGCTTACGTAATTGTCGGTGGTAAACATCGATTTTTTCCCAAGCGAGAACTAGAAACCATTGAATACAGCATCGAAGACACCTATCAAGGACTTTACCAGGAATTACGTCAATATTTAGGCAAATCTCGCAAGCGTCAACTGGCTAAACCACTAGTCAACGAACTCAGTTATGCTCGTTATGGGTTATGGAATTATGTTTTAAAAGACAAACAAAAACAAGAGCCTTATAACACTTTGCAACGCGCTGGCGCTAACCTGCGAGGACTAATGCGGGTGCTATTATTTAAGCGCTTTGAATCGAGTGTTTATGCCTTTCAAGAAACTATTCAAAAATTATTGATAGTCCATGAAAGGTTTCTAAATGGACTATCTCAAGGGTTTATTCCCGCAGGAGAGGAAGCGCAAATATTACTATCAGCAGATTATAACCAAGCTGAAGAACAAGATTTAATGGATGTTTTACGCCAGGTGTCTGGTAAATATGACTTGGCGGATTTTAATGGAGAGAAATTACAACAGCATATTGAGCATGATATTAACCTACTCAAAAAGATTCAGGCGTTAGTTGAACCAATTACACCTGATAAAGATGCCAAATTACAGACTTTGATAAATTGGTTAGATAAACTTATACTCAAAGATAAAAAGCGGCTGATTTTTACTCAATATGCTGATACTGCTAAATATCTACACGAAAACTTAAACCCGCAAGGTCAGCAAGATGATATTGATGTTATTTATAGCGGAAGTAATAAGAATAAAACTCGTGTAGTTGGCAGATTTGCACCTAAAGCCAATAAAGAATATAAGTTTAAGCCGGGTGAATCTGAAATTAATACACTCATTGCTACCGATGTATTAGCAGAAGGTTTAAACCTCCAAGATGGCGACCTTATTATAAATTATGATTTGCATTGGAACCCTGTAAAACTAATTCAGCGTTTTGGTCGAATTGACAGAATTGGTAGCGATAAAGATGTAATTTATGGATACAATTTTTTACCTGAATTAGGCATTGAACGAAATTTAGGGTTGAAACAAAAGCTCAAAAACAGAATTCAAGAAATTCATGATTCTATTGGTGAAGATGCTGCAATTCTTGACCTTACGGAACAATTAAATGAAGAAGCTATGTATGCTATTTATGAGCAACAGGGTAAACAGTTGAGCCTTTTGGATATAGAAAGTGAAGAAGATTTCTTGGATTTAAATGAAGCTGAAGAAATTCTTAGAAAATTACAAAAAGAAGATTCAGGTGAATTTGAACGGATTGCTAATTTACCGCATGGTATTCGTACAGCTAAATTCTCTATGCAGCAGAAGGGGACATACGTTTTTTGTGAAGCTTCAGACCCCAATCGACCTGAAATTAAAGGCTATCAGCAGTTGTTTTTATTAGACGATGAAGGAAATATAGTTTCTAGGGATATCCCCCGCATTCTGGGTGCAATTAAAGCAGATTCTACTACTCCCAGCTTAAGAGTTCGCAAAGAGCATAACTCTGCTGTGATGCGTGTTAAATGTCAATTTGCAGAAGAGGTGAAGCATCGCCAAGCAGAACGAGAATTTAATCAGCGCTTGACTCAAGGACAACGGTATATTCTCCGTGAACTGAGAATATTTTTTAAATTAATTACAGAGGAAGAAGTAAAAGGTCAAGTCAATATTCTAGAAAAGGCGTTTCGCAGTTCCATAACTCAAGTAATCAACCGAGAGTTAAATATATTGCGACGTAATGGCTTCATCGGCCAGGAATTATTCAATCAATTGGTGCAAATTTACCGTCAACATAATATGCACGAATGGCTGAATAATAATAGTTTGCCTACACTGTCTGTGCCAATCCCGATTATTATTTGTAGTGAAGCTTTGGAATGATTTTGTGCTAAGGATTTGGTATCATTTCGCAGACATGATTGAAAAACCTGCCAATCTTTTGAAAAGACTAGCAGGTATGGCTTATCATCAATCGGAGCGGCGGGATTCGAACCCACGACCTCCACTACCCCAAAGTGGCGCGCTACCAAGCTGCGCTACGCCCCGGTCAGAATTACTATGATACAGCAAAATTTTAGGATAAGCAAGAGGCTAATTTAAAAAACCTTAAGTATCCCAGTAGCTTGCAGCAAATCTGGAACAGCAGAAGCATCCCATTTACCTTCTACACATCGCCCTGTATTCAAGATGAAGCGCAGACTGTAAGCATGAGCATAGCCTTCTACCTCCATCCATAATAAATCGCTTTCGGCTTCACAAGCAATTTTTTCCTCTTCCATTAATTCTGTTGCGAGTTGTTTCATGGTGTCTGCTAGCTGTGCTAGTAAACGGCAAAAATCATTCAACTCGGCTTCGGTTAACTCTATTGCCCAATCATCTGTACCCACTAAACCTTTAAATTGAGGTGCATCGGGGTTCCAACCTATACGCCAGCCATATCCGGTTTTTAGAAGGCGTTCCATAATTAGTTAGGAGTGAGGAGTTAGGAGTTAGGAGTTATTGATTTATAACTCATAACTCTATCGTTACCTGAGTAGTTCGGCACCTCCTCGTTGGGGTGGCTGTGGGGGAGTGGATGTAGTTGGGCTGGGTGTGGTGTTAGGGCTGGGAGATTGGGTATTTTGGGAACTTGGGTTAAATATATTGACTAAGACTTGCACTAGGGCATTTCGTTGGCTGCGGGTGAGACTCTTGATGGCTTTGCGATCGCTTTCCATCGGATTTTCCCGTAATGTTTCATTGCCTGGATAGGTAGTATCATACATAATTTCGTTCGCACCCAGGTAATCAGCTAAAGTCAGCTTCCAATCTAAACGATAAATTGGGGCCCGCCCTTTGGTATAAATGTGATATGTAATCAGGCGACTTACTAAGGTGTTGTTTTCGGCAACTTGACCATTTTCTTTGCTGATATACTTATTTTCTCGTGGTAAATCTGGCAATTGCTGATATACTTCTTGCCAAACATCGCTAGGTGTGATTCTCTGAGAGTATGCAGGTTGGATACTAAATAAATTTCTTATGGATTTGTCCGCCCCTGAACCTAAAGCAATTACACCCACTACCATTAAAGCAGTGAGTGTCTGCCAAGGTTTGAGTAGGGGTTGAATGAACGATAAATGTTTGCTCATCCTACCTTCTTATCAAGCCTTTTTTTATAGTTCGCCAATAATTTCTGGCTGAGTCAATTCATCGGACATTTCGATAATTGCCCTTAGTACTGGCTTCATCATCGCATCTTCATTATTTTCAAAGTCTTCATAACGCCGACGTTTAGCACGATTTGCCACCTGAACCGTAATGCGGTAACGATTTGAGGCTGCACTAATCAACTCCTCAGAACGGTGCATAATCTGAGATTGAGTTGTCTCGAACTTAGAACGCTTTAGCATAATCAGTGGTTCTTGGGGTCATTCCCCAGTGTAGCAGTACTGATAAATCTGCTACTGTCTATTTAATCGCTAGCAACCTCTCTGTTGATAGAGGCTAAGAGCTTTCTAGTCAATATAAGTTACTTATAATACTATCTGACTAAAGTCACACACCCTTATGGCTGACCTTGTGGAAACTGCTATCAACGCGGGAAACTTCAATACGCTGGTAAAGGCTGCTGAAGCTGCAAATTTCATAGAGACTCTAAAAAGTCCTGGTTCTTTCACATTATTTGCACCAACTGACGAAGCCTTTGCCAATCTGCCAGAGGGAACCTTAGAATCGCTACTACAAGATATCCCTAAGCTCCAGAAAATTGTCGCATATCATATCGCTAGTGGGGATGTTCGGTCTGATGATTTGGTACAGATTAATGAGGCAGAGACGCTTGAAGGGTCAATTGTCGCTATTGAATCTGCCAACGGGAAATTTAAGGTAAATAACGCCAATGTCATCAAAACAGACATTTTGACAGACAATGGCGTGATCCACGTTATTGATGCGGTGTTGATGCCTGCAATGGTTGCGGGGAGTTAGGGGATTGGGCATTGGGCAGTTATCAGTTATCAGTTAAGAAAATCGTCTGTGATAACTGTTCACTGATTTGAGTCCCCCCACTCCCTACTCCCCACTCCCTACTCCCCACTCCCTACTCCCCACTCGCAATACTGTTCGGTTAAGACAAGAGACGCGATGAATCGCCGTCTCTACAATAATCAGTCTTTCGTCTTGACGGCGATTTATCGCGGATTTGTGATCTATAATTTTCATCAAAAAACCTTAACCGAACCGTATTGTCCCTACTCCCTACTCCCTACTCCCAGAATGCAGCCACTGCGTGCAGGAACAGTCAATGACAATTGCTGAGTTTCTCCTTGACTATTCCACTCAACTTCAGCAGTTCCATATAACAGTTTGTTGGGTTGAGTCCGCAAACTGACGACATCTGTATTGGCTGTTGCCGAACTTGTGCCAGCGTTGACGGCAATTATTAATTCCTCTGTCCCTAAAGTTCGCGCAAAGATATAAATTTGTCCTTGAGCATGGAGAACTTGGTAATCACCTGTACGCAAGGCTGGGTATGTGTGGCGCAGGGCAATTAATTGACGATGAGTATTGAAAATTTCTTGATTCCAGTTACTCTCTAAAGGAAAACTACGACGTGAGTCTGGATCTATTGCACCAGGTAAACCAACTTCATCACCATAGTAAATGCTGGGCGCACCGGGAAAGGTGAGTAACAGTAAAGTTGATAATTCTATACTACCTATATCACCGCCTGCAATGGTCATCAATCGGGCTGTATCGTGACTTGCAAGCAAATTCAGTTGAGTTAGCTGAATTTCCCAAGGGTAAAGTTGCAGTACTTCTTGAATTTTGGTGGCGTACTCGGTGGCAAATAAGGGTGGGTAGGGTTGATAGTCGCGGCTTTGGACTTGTTCTAAGACTACGCGATCGCCTGCTGCAAAGGCAATTGTCGGCCCTGCAAATAGATAATTCATCACGCCGTCAAATTGTGTTCCATCCAACCACTCGCGGGAATCTCCCCACACTTCGCCGACAATGTAAGCTTCGGGATTGACTGCCTTGACGCGATCGCGGAATTCCTGCCAAAATCCAGGTGTTTTTATTTCAAATGGTACATCTAATCGCCAACCATCAATGCCGAATTTAATCCAATATTCGGCAATTTCCATAATATATTCCCGCACTTCTGGGTTGTCGTGGTTAAATTCTGGTAAAGCACGATTTCCTGCCCAACCCACGTAATTTGCAGGTAATTCTCCATTGTATGCTGAAAGGGGCCAGCCTTCAATTTTGAACCAATTTACCCAAGGCGAATGTGGCCCATTCTCTAAAACGTCGTGGAAGAAGAAAAAACCCCGGCTGGAATGGTTAAATACGCCATCTAGAACAACTTTGATATTCCGTTGATGGGCTGCATCAAGCAATTCCTTAAAAGCCGCATTGCCGCCTAGCATGGGGTCAACTTGATAATAATCGTGGGTATGATAGCGATGATTGCTGGCGGATTGAAAAATGGGTGTAAAGTAAATCGCGTTAATTCCCAAATCCTGGATGTAGTCTAAACCCTCCATGATGCCCCATAAGTCGCCGCCTTTATAGCCCTGGAGTGTTGGCATAGAGTCCCAATCTTCCCAACGGGCTTCCTGCAATAGCCGTTTGCGCGGCTGTTTGCTTCTGGCAAAGCGGTCTGGAAAGATTTGGTAGAAAACCGCGTGCTTTACCCAGTCTGGTGTTTGAATTTGCATGGATAACTCTTTGTAGCTTTAGAAGCGATCGTTGCAAATCTTAGCTTCTTTATGGCTCTTACTTATGATAGAGAATTGGGAATTGGGCATGGGGCATTGGGAAAACTGTTCCCCATTTGTTATCTACTATGTTTTCTGAGCAAATGTTATCACTATAGCAATCCTGAATTATTCGTGAGAAACAAGATCCCCGACTTCTTAGAGAAGTCGGGGATCTGCGGCTTGCACTAATTCTGGGCTTCTAGCTCCCAATAAATTTAATTTGAGGTAAAAATGAGGCACGAAAAACTTTCTCCCGGATTACTTTTGGCATTTCAAGACTATCAAAATGAAGGAGATCAAGCTTTAGTTACACACAAGCGATCGCTTGGCATCATTGCCCACAAAAGCCCAGTCAAGCCCACTAAGAGCGTCGTTTTTATCTACTGCGACCATGATGCAGACTTAAGTTATCTATCACAATATAATATTGAAGTCAATCAAAACTCTGGGAGTGTGCGGACGGCTTTTTTACCGATAGAGAGTTTAAAAGTCTTATCTGAAGAAGATATCATCCAACGCATTAAGCCATCACGCAAACTTCATTTGAAGATGGACACTGCACTAGGAACAGTCAAATTGCCGGAGTTCCAGAATAAAACGGGACTGACTGGTAAAGGAGTAATCATCGGCATTATAGACAGTGGCATTGATCCGAAACACCCCGCCTTTGCTGGACGAATTTTACACATTTGGGATCAAACACTGCCAGGGCCAGGAGTGACGGAAGGCCGCTATGGGGCTGAATTGACGGGAGCGCAACTAACAATTTCTCAGGATACTGGGGGTCATGGTACTCACGTTGCGGGAATTGCTGCCGGTGCTGATGCTAGCTATGGCGGTGTCGCACCAGAAGCGGAATTAGTTATCGTCAGGTCAGATTTACAGGATGCCCACATTGCTGATTCTGTGCGTTACATTTTCCGAGTTGCTAGAGAATTGGGACGCCCAGCAGTGGTAAATCTCAGCTTGGGTGGACATGCTGACGCCCATGATGGTAGTGATTCTTTATCCAAAGTTATTGATGCCGAAACTGGCCCTGGAAAAATTGTTTGCTGTGCTGCGGGTAACGAAGGGAACGATAACATTCATGGTCAAGCGACGATACCCAGTGGACGCACTTGTGGTATGCGCTTTAATGTCCCTTTGAATCAAATAGACATAGTTTGGTTAAACGGTTGGTATTCCAAAGACAGCGAATTGGAAGTGTCGCTGCGGAGTCCTAACGGTTTTGTTACCCCTTTCCAAAAAATAATTACTGAGGGTAATGCCGCACAAGATTATCAGTTACCAGATGCACGGGTGCAATTAGCGACACCAGCGCCAGATAAAGCCAACGGCGACCATAATTTCTTTGTGCAAATACGCGGTATTGACCCCTCGCCAGTCATGGGAGGTATTTGGCAACTGCGAGTCCGTAACTGTTCTTCAACTGACACATGTTTGAATGTGTGGACACTAGATGATACTTCATCAGTGTTTTTTACAGGTAAAAGTGTGAAGGATGCGGTAAAAATTGGTTCGCCGGGAGCCGCCAGCAGTGCAATTACAGTTGCTGCCTATACTACTAAAACCAAGTACACAGATATTGATAATAAAGAGCAAGAAATGGGGTTAGAATTGCATACTATTTCGGAGTTCAGTAGTGAAGGGCCGCTACGGAATAATGGACACAAGCCGGATGTAGCAGCACCCGGAGCAATGATTATTTCCACCCTTTCCGCCGATGCAAATTTTGACCGCTCATCGATGATTAATTCCAAGTTTGTGGTACGGGCTGGTACGAGTATGGCGACACCGTTTGTTAGTGGGTTAGTGGCACTACTGTTGCAGCGCGATCATACACTTGATCCGGCTGGTGTGAAAGACTTGCTCCGTAAAAATAGTGCTATTCCTGGAAAACCCCCAGGCACATTTGATGAAAAATGGGGTTATGGAGTGATTAACGCAGCTAATTTGTAATTAGACTGAGAAAGGTAGATATTAGGGACTTGCAAGTAAAAAAATATTCCATTGCTATTGTTCACTGTTGACGGTTCACGAGTTTTCAGTCAACAGTCAACAGTCAACAGTCAACAGTCAACAGTCAACAGTCAACAGTCAACAGTCAACAGTCAACAGTCAACAGTCAACAGTCAACAGTCAACGACTTTAATGTGGAATAATTTATTTTTTGGAGTTCCCTTATTTCTGTACAAGGGTAGACAATAAAAACCTATAACTTTGATAAGTTAGGGTAGACAATCACTGTCTACCTTTTTTAATTAGGAGTTGCTGATGAATTATCAGAAACTAGATGCGGCTCTTGCTACAGCGCTTAATGATGTTCAAAATTCAGAAAAACCGAGTTTGACGGTTTTCATTCATACTGAACCAATTTTAAACTCTGCTGCAACTGCTGTTTTAGAAAGTTTTGGTGTCAATGGTGTTACCAGTGGTAAAGATATTTTCACGGCAACACTGTCACTAAATGCCATTTCTCAGTTATCAGAGCAACCTTGGGTGAAATATTTGAAGCGATCGCAGCAATTAGGTTTGGTTAATAGGAGAATAAATACACCGAAGTAGCAGTGAAATAGATTTTTTGCTGTTACTGTGAATCAGGTTTTGGTTTTTCTGGAAACTTACACTTCACCTCAATTTCCAGATTACTTTCAGCAGAGCCTTCGGTAATGTAAGGGATACCTGCCTTACCACCCAGCTTAATGCCAAATTTAAGTCTTACCTCCTCAATCTCAGCAGTATTGAAGTCTTTAAAAGCACTAAGAGCATAGATAGTATAAGAGCGAATCATTTGACGAGCTTGTTGCATCCGAGCGATCGCATCTGTTCGCACATCCTTGTATTCTATGCCATCATCATCCTCGTCAATTTCCTGAGTTGTTTCGGTTGCTGTGACATTAATCTCAATCTGCTCAATTTCCCCATCTGCTTGGAAAAATAGTTGCTGTACTTCTGACATCGGCTACCTCTGTTAAATTTTTGTATCGTGTCTGAAAAATTTCAGCCTGCTTGCGGCGAAAATAACAAATGATGCTGTTATTAGTAACACAGCCATTGATTGTATCTGTCAAGATTATCCCGCATTTCCCAAGATAAGGTGTGTTAAATGGCACGATACGCGCTTGTTATTGGCATCGCCGAGTATATTAGCCCATCATTACCGCGTTTGTCGAAGACTATAAATGATGCTGAGGCGATCGCGCGACTCTTAGAGCAATATGGTGATTTCCAGTCTGTACAAAGACTACCACAGCGTTGGAATAAAGATAAAAACGGCTATGAAATGGCAGCGTCAAAAGTTACTGGCGCTCAACTTGGCCAAGATTTGAGAACATTTTTACTAGAGCAAGCTGCTAATAATGAAGCGCTAATTTATTTTAGCGGACACGGTTTTACTATTTCCGACAGTTTGGGACAACAAAAGGGATATTTGGCGACTTCTGATTCTCAGATTGAAGTTGCGGGAAACCAAATTGTGGAGCAAAAATATGGTATTCCCCTAGATAGCCTTAACGAGTTAATTCGAGATTCGCAATTGAGTAGTTTAGTGATGCTACTCGATTGCTGTCATAGCGGCTATTTCTTAGAAAGACAATTAATAGAAAGAACTCTTAACACTTTCAGTTCACAAAAAGATTATTACTTAATTACAGCTTGTCGTGGCTTTGAACGCGCCGGAGTAATTAAAAGTGAAGAATACAGCATTTTCACAGGTGCAGTTGTTAAGGGATTGGCAATAGAAAATGCAAGTAGTAATAGTAGGCGAATTAGTGGCGATCGCTTGTTTGATTTCATCAGCAATGAACTGAAAGGTTCCGTTCAGGAGCCGATTCGCATGGGTTGGGGACGTTCCATTACTCTGGTTACTTATCCCCAATTAGATATTCCTACAGGAAAAAAAATTGCTTTCAATAAAAAAAATCCTTATCGGGGACTTTATGCATTTGAATTAGAGCAAGCGCAATATTTTTGTGGACGAGATGAAGCCGTTCGCACCCTAGTTTCGCGTTTAGCAGAGAGTCGATTTTTGGCTGTAATTGGCTATTCAGGTAGTGGTAAATCTTCTTTAGTAAAAGCAGGTTTGTTACCGCAACTGAAAGGCGATCGCCTCCCTGGAAGCAGTCAATGGGCGATCGCATCTTTTACACCAGGAGAGCATCCTTTAGGTAAACTCGTTGATATTTTGACTCGACAACAGCAGCAAAATCAACCGCATCTATTATTTATCGATCAATTTGAAGAAGTATTTACACTTTGTCAAGACGATGAGGAACGCAAAGCTTTTATCCGCTTAATAGCACAGGAAGTAAAAAAGGGTGAGGGAGAAACGCGGATAATTTTGACAATTCGCGGTGATTTCTTAAATCGTTGTGCTGACTATTTAGAAATTATTACTCTCATCAATAGCATTCCTCCCACATCATTTATCGTCACACCAATGTCTTTTACTGAGTTAGAAGAAGCAATAGAAAAACCAGCAAAATTACATGGTGTCACGTTTGAGCATGGTTTAGTTTCGCAAATTTCTGCTGATGTTATCAACCGTCCGGGTGCATTACCTATACTGCAATACGCGCTTAAAGAATTGTGGCGAGTTTGTATTGAGGAACCTGAATCGCCAGAACCGCTTTTAACTCGCAAAGGCTATGAAGAAATTGGCGGCGTTAAAGGAGCTTTAGATAAACGAGCGACAATTTTATATGAAAGTTTAACGACTATAGATCAAGCCTTTGCGCGTTGCTTGTTTATGGAATTGGTGCAGTTAGGTGAAGCTGGAGAAGTGACGCGGCGGCGTGCTAGCTGGGATAGATTAGATGCAATTTCAGATTCTCCGCAACAATTGCAACGAGTTGTAGGATTGCTAGCAGGTTCTCAACAACGTTTGATTATCACTGATGAAAAGACGGTTGAAGTTGCTCATGAAGCACTTTTATCTGAGTGGAAATTATTAAATACTTGGATTGCTGAAAACTTAGAAAATATTCGTCTGAGTCGGTCTTTAGAAGAAGATTGCTACGAATGGCAACAAAGGTTTAATAAAGCGGATGATGCACTATTAGCGGGTGCAAAATTAGCTAGATTTTCTGAGTGGGCGAATAAGACTCAGCGAAAACTTACGCCATTAGAAACAGAATTTTTACGTAAGAGTTTGGAGAGACGTGACAGAGAAATTCAAGCTCAATTAGAGCAGGAGCGTCAACTTAGAGAACTAGCAGAGTCTCGACAAAAAGAAGCAGAAGCTAGAGCCATAGCCGAAATTGAAAAAGCTATAGCAGCAGAAGATAAAGCTAAAGCCGAAGCTGCAAGAGCAAAAGAGGCAGAGGCAAGTGCTAAATATCAAAAACAACGAACTAGACTAGCGATCGCGTCAGCCTATGGACTAACATTACTGGCTATTTTTACCATTGGGTTTGGAATTAGGGCAGAACAGAATAAAAATAAAGCGATTCAAGCTTTAATTTCTGAACCTTTACAGCTTTTGGAAACTAACAATCAACTGGAAGCAATGATAGCAAGTATCAAAGCACTAGAAGATTTAAGAGATATAGGAGCAGAAAATAATAATGCTGTAGATCAACTAAAAGCTAATGTAATTGATCTAGTAAGAGAGTCAAACCGTTTCCAAGGACATGAAGATGCAGTAAACAGCATAAGTTTTAGTCCTGATGGTAAAACCATAGCCTCTGGAAGTTGGGACAAAACAATCAAACTCTGGAACATTGAAAGCGGAGAATCGCAGACACTTTCAGGTCATACAGATAAAGTATGGCGTGTGAGATACAGCCCTACGAACGGTAATATGATTGCCTCTGCTAGCACAGATAAGACAGTCAGACTGTGGAATGCCAAAAGCGGAGAATTTTTGGGAGAACTCGAAGGAAATACAGACATTATCATCGATCTCAGCTTTAGTCCAGATAGTAAAAAAATTGCCACAGCTAGTTTCAATGGAACAATTAAGATATGGGATACAACTACAAAAAAAGAATTGGAAATCCTAGAAAATCCCCAAGGTAGAAACGGATCTTATAGTGTTGATTTTCATCCGAATGGCGCAAAGCTTGCTGTTGTTGGCTATCAAGATGGAAGCGTCAAGGTGTGGGATTTAAATACAAAAACTCCAAAAATAATTGGTCATCGTAAAATATCGGCAACTTTTGTCAGGTTTAGTCATGATGGTCGTCTTCTGGCTTCTAGTAGTGGTGATGGCATCATTACGCTCTGGAAAGATGATCAATTCTTAACTACCATCAAAGCTGACAAAAAAGAGATATATGGGTTGACTTTTAGTCCCAACGATCAGATGCTTACTTCTGTCGGTGAAGATGGAACTATTAAGTTATGGCAAATTGATGGGACTCTCAGCAAACCTTTAGTAATTCTAAGAGGTCATCTTGGTGGAGTTTATGATGTAAGTTTTAACCCTAAGCAAGAAAGTAATTTAGTTATTGCTTCAGCAGGTGAAGATAAGAGTATCAAACTTTGGAAAATAATTGGTAAACACAATAATATTAATTATTCTGATTACAATAAAATATATGAACTTCAAAAATATAGCTGTAATTATATTTGGGATTTTTTATATAAAAATCGAAAATCCAATTTTAAAATGGCGTATAATATTTGCAAAAATCTGCACCAAAAACAAAACTTTTAGTTTTTATTCAAAAATAAATTTCATAGGAAATAAAGGTAACAATCAATGACTAACTTCGTATCTAATCATAGAATATCATATCTTTTTTCAGGTCATCAAGATGCAGTAAACAGCATAAGTTTTAGTCCTGATGGTAAAACCATAGCCTCTGGAAGTTGGGACAAAACAATCAAACTCTGGAATATTGAAAGCGGAGAATCGCAGACACTTTCAGGTCATACAGATAAAGTATGGCGTGTGAGATACAGCCCTAGTAACGGTAATATGATTGCCTCTGCTAGCACAGATAAGACAGTCAGACTGTGGAATGCCAAAAGCGGAGAATTTTTAGGAGAACTTTTAGGAAATACAGATATTATCCTCGATCTCAGTTTTAGTCCAGATAGTAAAAAAATTGCCACAGCTAGTTTAGATGGAACAATTAAGATATGGGATACAATTACAAAAAAAGAATTGGAAATCCTAGAAAATCCCCAAGGATCTTATAGTGTTGATTTTCATCCTAATGGCGCAAAGCTTGCTGTTGTTGGCTATCAAGACGGAAGCGTCAAAGTGTGGGATTTAAATACAAAAACTCCAAAAGTGATTGGTCATCATAAAATATCGGCAACTTTTGTCAGGTTTAGTCATGATGGTAGTCTTCTGGCTTCTAGTAGTCGTGATGGCATAATTAAGCTCTGGAAAGATGGTCAACTCTTAACTACCATCGAAGCTGACAAAAAAGAGATATATGGGTTGGCTTTTAGTCCCAGCGATCAGATACTTGCTTCTGTCGGCGAAGATAGAACTATTAAGTTATGGCAAATTGATGGGACTCTCAGTAAAACTTTAGTAGCCCACGGATATGAAATATATGACATTAGTTTTAGCCCCAATTACGAAGACGATCAATTAATAGCGTCTGCTAGTGAAGATAGAACTATTAGATTCGGGAAAATCATTCTGGAAGAAAAGTTTGATGGTTCTGCTGATAATTTTGCAGGATCTGGTGATGTAAGTAGTTTTAGTGAAAATTCTGATGTTATTAGTGAAAATACTGATTTTACTAGACCTTGCCCAAACTGCACATGTAGTAGTATACGAGATTGTAAAGCTTCATTTTCTCAATGCTGTCCACAATAGTCCCTAAAGATTGAGTTTTGACTTGATTTTAGCAGAAATTCATAAATTACTTACTTGTGACTGGTCTATAGCGATCGCTCCCCATTTTTCATCCCAATTAATACAAATGTTCTATATTTATACTTATCAGCCGCACCATCCATACACTACCAGCATTCTGTAAAATTCATCCCAAAGAATCAGATGATCCCCCTTACCTGTGGTGGCAGACAGTCCTAAACTGAGAGTGAGAGTTGAAAGGCAGTCGGGAGAAATTTTGTGAAAAAAGTTTTATCAATCATTCTTGGTGGTGGCGCGGGTACTCGGCTTTACCCGCTAACCAAACTCCGTGCTAAACCAGCAGTACCAGTAGCGGGGAAATACCGCCTAATCGATATCCCTGTCAGTAACTGCATCAATTCCGAAATATTCAAAATCTACGTCCTGACACAATTCAACTCAGCTTCCCTGAATCGTCATATCGCCCGTACATATAACTTTACGGGCTTCAGCGAAGGGTTTGTGGAAGTACTAGCTGCACAACAAACACCAGAAAACCCTAACTGGTTCCAAGGTACAGCCGATGCTGTACGTCAATATCTGTGGTTAATGGAAGAATGGGATGTAGAAGAATATCTCATCCTCTCAGGCGATCACCTCTACCGCATGGATTATCGCCAGTTTATCCAGCGCCATAGGGAAACCGGGGCTGATATTACTCTCTCAGTCATCCCCATCGATGAGCGTCGCGCCTCAGATTTTGGCTTGATGAAAATTGACGATTCTGGTAGGGTAATCGATTTTAGCGAAAAACCCAAAGGTGAAGCGTTAACCAAAATGCGTGTTGATACAAGTGTACTGGGATTATCAAAAGAACAGGCCCAGCAACAGCCTTATATCGCCTCAATGGGGATTTATGTCTTTAAAAAAGAGGTTTTGTTCAAGTTGTTGAGAGAAGGTATAGAAAGGACTGATTTCGGTAAAGAAATTATTCCTGATGCCTCTAAAGATTACAACGTTCAAGCTTACCTTTTTGATGACTACTGGGAAGATATTGGGACAATCGAGGCATTTTATCATGCCAATTTAGCACTGACTCAGCAGCCCCAGCCACCCTTTAGTTTTTACGATGAAAAAGCACCAATTTATACCCGCGCTCGTTACTTGCCTCCGACTAAACTTTTAGAGTGCCATATCACAGAATCAATTATTGGGGAAGGTTGCATTTTGAAAAATTGCCGCATTCAACATTCAGTTTTAGGAGTGCGATCGCGGATTGAATCTGGCTGCATCATCGAAGAATCTTTGCTCATGGGTGCAGATTTTTACCAAGCTTCTGTGGAACGCCAATGTAGCTTAGTAGAAAATGACATTCCTGTAGGTATCGGTACAGACACTACCATTCGCGGTGCCATCATCGATAAAAATGCCCGCATCGGTCACGATGTCAAAATTATCAATAAAGATAATGTGCAAGAAGCTGAACGCGAAAGTCAAGGTTTCTATATCCGCAGTGGCATCGTTGTCGTGTTGAAAAATGCTGTAATTCCTGATGGAACCATCATTTAATAGTTAGGAGTTAGGAGTTAGGAGTTAGGAGTTAGGAGTTAGGAGTTAGGAGTTAGGAGTTAGGAGTTAGGAGTTAGGAGTTAATGACTAAAAATTCTGATTACTCTTCACTCCTGAGTTTTAATTCTTCACTCCTAACTTCTCACTCCTCACTTTTTTTATTGATTGGTCTTCCAGGTAGCGGTAAGTCAACTTTGGCAAAACAATTACTCACAGAATGCCCCCAGATGCTGCTGATTTCTACCGATGGCATCCGGGGGCAACTGTTCGGTTCCCAAGCCATTCAGGGGCCGTGGCTGGTGATTTGGCAAGAAGTTGAACGGCAATTTCAGCAAGCTATTTCTACAAAGAATACAGCTGTTTTCGATGCTACCAATGCCCAGCGCCGCCATCGTCGTGAAGTTATTGCTTTAGCCCGTGACTTGGGTTTTACCCACATTACGGGAATTTGGGTGGATACGCCAGTGTGGCTGTGTTTAGCACGGAATAAAAAGCGATCGCGCCAAGTTCCTGAAGAAATCATCTTGCGGATGCACCGTCAACTCCGGGATGCCCCCCCAAGCCTGGAAGAGGGACTAGACAGGCTGATCCGCTTATCAGAAAAATCGGAGTACGGAAATTGCGATCGCTTGTTGAGCGAGAACCACACTTGAATTTCTATATTCTTTGTTAATTTAAAGTCAGATTCTCAATGCTTTGGCACTATACCGGGCAAACTAACATCTCTTATCTTAAAAAAACATAACAGGAATTTCTATAGGAGGCTGGTAGATAGATGGCTGCAACCGACTTCAAAGACTATTACGCAATTTTGGGAGTTAGTAAAACTGCCACTCAAGAGGAGATTAAGCAAGCCTTTCGTAAACTAGCCCGCAAATATCACCCTGATGTCAACCCAAATAACAAACAGGCAGAAGCACGCTTTAAAGAAGTTAGCGAAGCCTACGAAGTTGTGTCAGACCCAGATAAACGCAAAAAATACGACCAATTTGGTCAATATTGGAAACAGGCTGGTGAAGGTTTCTCATCTGGCGGCGCTGGTGTTGATATGAGTGGCTTTGACTTCAGTCAATACGGAAATTTTGATGAGTTTATTAATGAGTTGCTAGGACGCTTTGGTGGTGCTACTCCTCGTGGTGGGCGACAAAGTTACTCACAAAATTACTCAAATTACTCAAATAATTACTCAAATAATTACTCTTATCAGAGTTCCACAAGTGGGCCGAGTGGTTTTAGCAGCACCTTTAACGATTATGGGTTTGGTGATACAAGTACGGGTACTTCCCAAGATAGTGAAGCTGCGATCGCTCTAACTTTTGCTGAAGCATTTAATGGTGTGCAAAAGCGCTTTAGTTTAGGTAACGAAACAATTGATGTTCGTATCCCATCTGGCGCTAAACCTGGTACTCGTCTGCGCGTGCGGGGCAAAGGTCAAATCAACCCCATGACTCAACAACGAGGGGATTTATACCTAAAAGTCGAACTTCAGCCGCACTCGTTCTTCCAAATGGAAGGCGATAACTTGGTGTGCGAAGTGCCAATCACGCCAGATGAAGCTACTTTAGGAGCATCTATTGATGTACCCACTCCCGATGGTTTAGTTAATGTCAAGCTACCAGCAGGAGTGCGTTCTGGTCAATCGCTGCGTTTACGTGGCAAAGGTTGGCCCCTCCCCAAGGGTGGACGTGGCGATCAGCTGGTGAAGGTGGCGATCGCACCACCAAAAGACCTCAGCCAGCAAGAGCGGGAATATTATGAAAAAATCCGGGCTATACGTACTTATAATCCCCGCAGTCATTTACAGCAAGTCAAGCTGTAAGTAGTCAGACAGAATTAATTACACAATGTCATTGCGAATGGAGCGAAGCGGAATGAAGCAATCGCAAGGGCTGGGATTGCTTCGCTTCTCTTCGAGACGCTAACGCGAACGCTCGCAATGACTGTAAATATTTTTGTCCGACTACTTAAAATATTTACCTTTGTAGAGACGCGAAACTTCGCGTCTCTAGATTAATCAGGTAATGAATTCACAGTTACCAGTTGTACCATGCGGGCGATCGCTAAATCTTTGGCATCTTTAGGCAACATCGCAGGTGTGGGATATTTTGCCTCAGATGACTTTCGCTATTAGACTCAGAATTCATTCTGAGGCGGGCTAGATGAGAATGAAATAGCGCTGAGGTAGGCATTGCCATTTACACTTTACACTCAATTGAATTGTTCTAACAAAGTCTCAACGCTAGCATTGTGATCCAAAAAAGAAAATAAATGCCAGTAGCGGAGTTTTCCTTCTTTATCTAATACAAACTGTGCTGGTAATGGCGCTCCCAGTGCTTGTCCTACTTGATAGGTACGAAATACTCTACAACTAGGGTCACTCAATAATGGCATTTGTAAACCTAAATCCCTCACAACTATTTGACTCTGCCGTTCATCGGTACTAGTAACCATTAAAACTTCTATACCGCGATTTTTAAACTCCTCGTATTTTTCATTTAAAGCTTTAATATGAGGAAAACAAAAGGGGCAATATTGTTTTTCAGTAAAGATGCGAGTTAAGGCGAGTAACACTGGTTGCTTGCCTTTATAATCAGACAATTTTACTAAAGTTCCATTGGTAATATCTGGCAGTTGAAAATCTGGCGTTCCTACTCCTAATCGGAGTTTATTTGTCGCTGGAACTGGTAAAAAATTGCCGAAGAATCGCTCATTTAATAAGCCACTAAAATCAGTTGAAGTAAGCATAATACTATTTTGGATTTTGGATTTTAGATTGTCAAAGAGTTATTGATAATTGATTTTTGGCATTTTACAGCAGATTGCAAGTTGGTGAGGTACAGATAATTGTAAGGGCATGGCACTGCCATGCCCCTACTCCGTACCTCATTCACCTGAAATACGCTGTATATATCACAATCATTGTTCAGATTGAGATATTTATTTTTAACAATGATTATTTAAACCTCATCTAAGTTGATAACAGCAGTTTTTGCCCTCACCCTAAATCCCTCTCCCATATCTCTTAGAGGGACTTTGAAATTCTGGCTCCCCGAATCCCAGATTTGGGGGATAGGTTGGGGGATGAGGGCAAATCCTTTTCAAAACCGTTGAACTACAGGTTTCAAGATAGACGCGGTTTAAATACCATTTTATTTAAAAAACCACAGATAGATACCGAGGTTAACACTGTTTATGTGTATCTCTGTTTATCTGTGGTTTTCGTTGATTTTGCTCTCAACTCCAACAGAATGGATTAGATAGCTAGCGAAACTTAGACAGCAGAGAAGTAAACTTTAGACTTCACTGGATCAGGATTCATTGTCTTGTCACCAGGTTGCCAACCAGCTGGGCAAACTTCATCGGGGTGAGACTGAACATACTGAATTGCTTGCAATGTCCGCAGGGTTTCATCAACGCTGCGACCAAAAGCTAGATTGTTGATGGTGGCGTGCTGTATGATACCATCTTTATCTATGATGAACAGACCACGCAAAGCAATGCCTGCTGCTGGATCAAGAACGTTGTAAGCGGCGCTAATCTCTTTTTTGATGTCGGACACTAGAGGATAATTCAGGTCGCCGACGCCACCAGACTTACGATCTGTTTGAATCCAAGCGAGGTGGGAGAACTCACTGTCAACAGAAGCCCCAAGGACTTCAGTATTGATTTTCTTGAATTCTTCGTAGCGATCGCTAAATGCTGTGATTTCAGTGGGACAAACAAAGGTAAAGTCTAATGGGTAGAAAAACAGGACGACATACTTACCGCGATAATCGGAAAGTTTGATTGTCTTAAATTCCTGATCTACCACAGCCGTTGCTGTGAAATCGGGAGCTTGTTGGCCAACGCGGAGGCTTCCTTCGGTTCCGTAAGTAAGGGACATTAACCTAATTCTCCTTTATCGGTTTAGTAGCGTTGGAATTTGGGTCAAGTAAAACTTACCCATTCACGCTTTCACAGTTTAATTACGATCTGTTACGACTATATCATACTCATAACGATTTTGAGTAGCAAATGCTTGATTTAGATACAAGAGAATGGTTGCTTACCAATGGCTTAGGAAGTTTTGCCAGTGGTACAGTTTCGGATGTCCGCACACGCACTTATCACGGTTGGCTGTTTGCCGCGACAAACCCTCCTTCTGATCGCACTCTGCTGTTGTCGCACCTAGAAGCTAGCTTGGAAGTATTAGGGAGCGTTGTCGCACTGGGGACAAATTTTTGGGGTAACGGTCAAATTGAGCCGACGGGGTACGAACTGTTACGCTCTTTTGATATTAACCCAGTTCCAAAATGGATTTGGAGTCAAGATAACTGGCACTTAACTAGACAATTGCTGATGCCTTCTGGTTTGGTGGGGACTGGGGACTGGGGACTGGGGGACAAGGGGACAAGGGGACAAGGGGGGGTAAGCAATGCCCCTGCCCAATTTTGCCATCGAATTTTAATCCAATATCGCTACGAGGGAAGTGACACAGCGATTTTACGCCTGCGACTGCTGATAGCAGAACGTGACTTTCACCACCAGCAAACTGTTAGTTCAAGATTACAGTTCTCACAATTACTTGGGCAACAGCAAGTCTGTCTGCAAGCAAAAAATTCTGGGCATTTCGGTATACCTTGGCACTTGCGCTGGACACAAGGAATATATCAAACAGATGCAGTTTGGTATTGGAATTATGGATTGCCAGAGGAGACAAAACGGGGATTAGGCGACAAGGAAGACCTCTACAGTCCTGGTTACTTGGTAGTCACACTGCAACCAGGAGATACAGTCACTCTAGAAGCACGAGTAGGTTTTCCCGACTCGATGGCAGGTGTTCTCACCTCCGAAACCTTTGCAGAAGCAGTAGAGGCAGAGCAAAAACGGCTCTCTCAGATTTTTGGATGGAGTAAAGGAGGGGCTAGGGACTGGGGACTGGGGACTGGGGAAAAGTTTTCCAATACCCAATCCCCAATACCCAATCCCCAATCCCCACTTAACCAACAACTACTCAAAGCAAGCGATCAGTTTATCGTCTATCGAGCCTCAATTGCTGGCCCTACGGTCATTGCTGGTTATCACTGGTTTAATGACTGGGGACGCGACACATTAATCGCCTTACCGGGATTGGCACTTGTTCCACAACGTTTTGACCTGGCAAAAGGAGTATTGCGGACTTTTGGGCATTATTGTCGCCACGGTTTGATTCCTAATGCATTTCCTGATGTCAATGGAGAACCAATTTATAACAGTATTGATGCAGCGTTGTGGTGGATTGAAACTTTAGGACTTTATTTAGAAGCTACCCAAGACTGGGAATTTTTGGCAGAGCAATTCTCGATAGTGCAGCAAATCTACAAAGCATTTGTCGGTGGTACACATTTCAATATCCAGATCGATGCTACCGATGGGCTAGTTAGTTGGGATGCTCCTGGTGTAGCCCTTACCTGGATGGATGTCGTAATTGGGGGACACCCTGTTACTCCCCGTTACGGTAAGCCAGTGGAAATCAATGCGCTGTGGTATTCAGCTTTATGTTGGCTAAGTCAGTGGGCAGAACGATTGAGCCAGCTTGAGTATGGTTCGCCAGTGCGTCTCACTAAGCAAGCACAGCGTTATGCTCAACAAGCACAAAATGTGAAAATCTCGCTACAAAAGTTCTGGAATCCTCATCTGGGTTATTTGTACGATACTATTGAGCCGGACGATCGCCGGAATTTTCAAATTCGTCCTAATGCGGTTTTGGCGCTGTCGCTGCACCATTGCGCCTTTTCTGAACAGCAAGGGTGTCAAGTATTAGATTTGGCAACTGTCAGCTTACTCACCCCCTATGGTCTTCGCAGTCTTGATCCAGGAGATCCCGAATATAAGGGGAGATATGAGGGTAATCAAGAGCAACGCGATCGCGCTTATCACCAAGGCACTGTTTGGGCTTGGCTAATTGGCCCATATATTCGGGCTTGGCAACGTTTTTATCCACAGCGATCGCTGCCTTTTGATTGGCAACCTCTACTAGATCACTTCCTATTTGACGTAAGTCTTGGTTCTATTTCTGAGATTTTTGATGGCGATGCACCTCATAAGCCTAGAGGTGCGATCGCTCAAGCTTGGTCAGTTGCTGAAGTTATCCGCCATATTAAGTAGTTCTGAGTCGTGAATCTTAAGGTCAATCTAATTCATAATTAATAATTACTAATTCATAATTGCAAGACGCTAGCGGACTCGCTCATAGCGTTGCCTCTCTAAGAGTTGGCTTTACCCTTTGCTATCATTGTGGGCAGCGATCGCCACCACGCTCTTGTAGACCACCAAGATTCAAAAATTTCATTGTGGGCAGCGATCGCCATAAAATTTATGAATTATGAATTCTGAATTAATAATTATTTGGTCAAACTTGCCTTTTACAGAGCAATCAAGGCTAATATTTAGTAATATAGAATACACTTAGGTGTCAACCATCAGCCATCCTATACCTACCCATCAGCATAATTAATCGCGGGATCGCTTGCTGTATTCTTCACAGTTTGTTACAAAAGTACAAAGAACTTCTAGAGACCCAAAACCACATGTTCGGCGGACTTACTGGTTTACAAGATCCTAAAGGCACAGATTGGGGAGAGCGGATGCTCAACACTGTCGCTAGCCAAACGATTCGCCACCTGTTTAGCCAAAGCGAGTCAGTAGAAGTCTTTGTGCGCTGCTATCCCTCCAGCAAGCTCTTGCAAGGCAGCATTGATAGCTTCAAAATGAGCGGTCGTGGCTTGGTGATTCGGAAAGATTTCGCGGTAGAGGAGATGTCTTTTGAAACCGATGCGGTAGCCATTGACTTCGGCTCGGTTTTAAGTGGCAAACTCAGTCTTAAGCAACCTACTCAAGCGATCGCTCAAGTAATTTTATCAGAAGCAGGGATAAACCAAGCCTTCAGGGCGGAACTGGTGAAAAAGCGCCTGCTTAACCTCACCGTACCATCACTAACAGAATTATCTGGCGGTGAACCAGTCTCCTTTACGGAAGTTCAGGTACAGCTATTGCCAGGAAATCGCTTACAGCTTGTAGCAAAAGCAGATTTAAATAATGGCGAACTAGTTCCTCTGAGCATGATTTTAACTATAGGCATTGAAAGGCGGCGGCGAGTTTCTTTTAAAGATCCGAAAATTCAACTTGACCAAGTGCCAGAAGCACAACGGGAAATCTCGCAAACCTTGAGCGTGGCGCTGGTAGAAATTTTAGATAATATGGTCGATCTTGATCGTTTTGACCTCGATGGAGTGAAAATGCGGCTCAACCGATTAGAAACTGAAGGTCAAAAACTTATTTTCAGTGGATATGCTGAAATTGAACGTATCCCAAATAGCGCTTGAGCAGAAATTAAACACGCAAAAACGCCAAGTAAGGTTTTCCCGATCGGCTTTGCGTAATATCAGGTTCAGTTAAACACTTGTAATCTAATATGCTTGGCTTTGTAGAAAATTGTAGGTTGGGTTAAGCAAAGCGCAACCCAACAAAACCCCGGAAATGTTGGGTTTCGTTCCTCAACCCAACCTACACAACCTGAACCGTATTGAATTTTATTACAAGTAATTACCCAAATTTGATATAAAACTTTATAAAAATTAAATACCGCCTAGAATATTCTAGGCGGTACTTTGTTATTGATTATTCCTAACTCCTAACTCCTAACTCCTAACTCCTAACTCCTAACTCCTAACTCCTAACTCCTAACTCCTAACTCCTAACTCTCTATCTTCCCACCCCTACATATTGGAATCCAGCCCGGATCATTGCTTCCGGGTCGAGGAAGTTCCGACCGTCGATGATAACGGGGTGAGCCATCAATTTTGCCATCTTCACATAGTCGAGAGTGCTGAACTGCTGCCATTCAGTGACGAGTACTAAGGCATCGCAACCGTCAGCTAGTCTTTCGGCATCGGTTTCTACTAGTACACCAGAAAGCCCATGACGTAAACCTGTTTGGGAAACAATGGGGTCAAAGGCTTTAACTTTGGCTCCCAGTCGGTTTAGCTGCTCAATTAGGTTAAGGGCTGGAGCATCGCGTAAGTCGTCGGTATCGGGCTTGAAGGTCAGTCCGAGTAGTCCGATTGTTTTGCCTTTGAGAATTTTCAGAACTTTTTGGAGTTTTTCTAAAGCAATCAATCGCTGGCGTTCGTTGACGCTGACAGCAGATTTAAGTAATTGGGCTTCATAGCCATAATCATCAGCAGTGTGAATCAGGGCGGAGACATCTTTAGGAAAACAAGAACCACCCCAACCAATACCAGCTTGTAAAAATTTGTTACCAATGCGGGAGTCTAGACCGATACCTTTAGCTACTTGGGTGACATCAGCACCGACGCGATCGCAAATATTAGCAACTTCGTTAATAAAACTAATCTTAGTGGCTAAAAAAGCATTAGCGGCGTATTTAATCATCTCCGCCGAACTCAGGTCTGTTGCCAAAATTGGCACAGGGGGTAAAGATTGATCAACAGCGTACTTGCGTTCTACAATTGGGGCATAGAGTTGTCGCATTAAGCCTACTGCTCTTTGACTATTGCCTCCTAGTACAATGCGATCGGGGTTGAAGGTGTCGTGAACTGCCGAACCTTCGCGCAAAAACTCTGGATTGCTGATTACATCAAACTCGGCTGCAAACTCAGGTAATTTTTCATTACTCGCAACCCCACCTGCGGGTACTAATGTTTTCTGCCGTTCAGCAACACCATCTAGAACCAGCATCCGTACCCAGTCACCTGAGCCAATGGGCACTGTAGATTTATTCACTATGACTTTATAACCACCATTGAGATTTTCTCCAATCCCACGGGCTACAGCTTCAACATAACGAGTATCACTTTCACCAGTCGGTAAAGGTGGCGTTCCTACAGCAATAAACAGAACTTCTCCGTGGGCAACTCCAGCAGCCAGATCGCTAGTAAAATGAATTTTCTCTGCTTGAATGGCAGATTGCATAATTTCTGAGAGTCCCGGCTCAAAAATTGGGGACTGCCCAGACTTCATTAACTTAACTTTTTCTTCGTTATTGTCTACGCAAATTACATCATGCCCAATATGAGCCAAACAAGCACCTGTAACTAAACCAACGTAACCAGTACCAATCACGCAAACACGCATTTTTTAACTCCTCACTTTTTTTGGGGTTAGTTTTTTAAAAGAAGTATCAATATGACACTTAGACATTGGCACTCAACTCAGCCACTAAGCATACTAGCTACCGATAGGGTGAGCTTGCATGAAATTTAGAGCAACTCTAAGCGCTACTCAGGTGGTTGAATTATTTACATCGCTTTGAATGCGATCGCGAAAATCTTCTATTGTTAGTTTTAACCCCTCTTGCAGAGCAATAGTCGGTTCCCAATTTAACCAAGTTTTTGCCTTTGTGATATCAGGCTGGCGACGCCGGGGATCGTCCGAAGGTAGTGGCTCAAATTTAATCTGCGCGTCTGGATTAATCATATTTTGCACGGCTTGTGCCAATTGCAAAATCGTATATTCACCAGGATTACCCAGATTTACTGGGCCTATGTAGTCGCTATTCATTAGGCGGATGAATCCTTCGACTAAATCGGAAACATAGCAGAAACTACGAGTTTGCGAACCATCACCGTAAACGGTTAAAGGATTACCCCGCAAGGCTTGAACTATAAAGTTGCTCACCACCCGGCCATCGTTTTCTAACATTCTCGGCCCGTAGGTGTTAAATATCCGAACAACTCGAATATCAACTTTATTTTGCCTATAGTAATCAAATGCTAGAGTCTCAGCAATTCTTTTACCTTCGTCGTAGCATGAACGTATCCCAATGGGATTGACGCTACCCCGATACTCTTCAGTTTGGGGATGAACTTCTGGATCACCGTATACTTCACTGGTTGAAGCCAAGAAAAACCTAGCTTTCACACGTTTAGCCAGCCCCAACATATTGAGTGTTCCCATCACGTTAGTTTTAACGGTTTTAACTGGGTTGTACTGGTAATGTACTGGTGAAGCAGGACAAGCTAAGTGATAAATTTGATCCACTTCTAACCGAATTGGTTCGGTAATATCGTGGCGGATCAGTTCAAAGTACGGGTTATTTAACCATTTAAGGATGTTCCGTTTGTGACCAGTGTAAAAATTATCCAAGCATATTACTTCATGCCCATCGGTCATTAGTCGGTCGATGAGATGGGAACCAATAAACCCAGCACCACCCGTCACCAAAATTCTCATAGTTTCCCAGTTACTTACAATATTTTCAGTAGCTATTGCACTTATCTTTTAGATTACCCAGGTTGGGGACAAAAATACAGAACTAAAAAAAGAATAAAGTTCAATCAAAAAGTGTTGTTGAACTTTCTTATTTTTCTACATTTATAGTTTTGTTATATTTTTACTTGTTTCCTTAATAATTTAACTAGTAAAATAACAAAATTTGTCAGTCTTTCACCTAAAGTTCATCAAATCTTCAACAATATAAAGTGTTTTTACGGTTAAAGCTGTTTTCTATTGGATGCAGGAATAGGTTGACACTTTCCACAGTTCAAGGTATTACGATTACCCATATTTTTGCAATAGTCAAGTTGTCGCATTTACCAAGATCCTGCGCTGTATTTAAGTGCAGAAGCTTATATCATTTCAGGAAATTCCTCTACAGGTGATTCATTTGTTGCAAAGATTTTTGTCAATGCGATGCCTCCGGCGGACTAACCAACGCAGCCTAAGTCCATGTGAGTGGACTTAACTATGCTTCATATCATACAGCAGATGTTATGGTGGTAACTGTGTTAGACATAACTACATTTGTGGTTTGAGTGCGTTGGGGTTCTCCAAGCATCACAATGGAGCAGGTGAGTTGTCTGGCTAACTGAGTTGTGACATCGCTAATGGCTAATCCTCCAGGGTTGGTACGATTACGTATAAAAGGTAAAACGACTAAATCATATAATCGCGCTGCCTGCAAAATTGCTTGAGCAACATTTTCATGAGCGATAATTTGAATTTCTGGGGCATTAGTCAAAGCTAATTGAGATACCAATAGGGAGAGATGCGATCGCCTCCAAGCGATTTTACTAGAACTAGTGCGGCGATCGCACACATTCAGTACAGTAATATGGCTCTGATTTGCCTCTGCTAGCATCTGGGCAAATTGTACAGGCTGTAATGTCGGTGCTGTTAAATTTTCTACTGGTACTAAGATGCGCTGAATTTTCTTCGGTGATTCTACTAGACGTGTCACCGCTACTGGACAATGGGATGCCCAAAGCACACCATCAATCACATTTCCAAATAAACGCGCTCGTAACCCAGTCCGTTTACCCCAACCCATAACGATTAAATTAGCCTTTTGTTCACGAGCCGCTCTGCTAATTCCTTGAGCAAAGGCATCATCAATCCGCAGCATTGGTTCTGTGGTTACACCCAATGCTCGACTGTGTACCGTGGCTTTGGTTAATAATTGCTCACTCCGTTGTAGAGAGGCTTCTAACTGCGGTGCATCCATTTGAGCGGTAGCATTAGCGATCGCAAGTGGTATGATTTTCCCCTTACACTGACACGCTAATAATGCTGCCATTTCAATCAAATACTGCTCAGTATGAGGATTATAGACAGGTACGACTATAGTAAAAGCACTGTCTGTTTTTGGTGCGTTTTGGTCAGGTTGGGGTGGTGCTGGATCTTCGGCGCGTGAGGAATTTAAACCAACAGCTATTCTATTAGTGAGCAACGGCCCCAAGGTTGATGTGACAACCATTAAGACAATGACGCTGTGTAATACTTCTAGCGGCAGCAACCCAGCCCGGTATCCCACTAACGTTGCTGCTAAGGTTGTCGCAACCTGGGGAAGTGATAGCGACCAGATGGTTAGCATTTCTTGCCAGTTATAGCGGTAAATCAGTTTTGTGAAAAAAGCTGCAATTAACTTACTGACAATCAAACCGACTATCATCAACAGCGTTAACTTGAGCGTGGCTAGGTTGTTCACAAAGGCGGGTAGATTGATCGTTAAGCCAAGATCAACAAAGAAAATCGGAATAAATAGCACACTGCCAATAAATACCACCTTTTCTTTGACTGGGCCTTCCCCTACAGCTTCATTTACCGCCAAACCCGCTAAAAAAGCACCAACAATTTTCTCTATACCAATCAATTGAGCGCCTACAGCCGCCAGAAACACAGAAAGCAACACAAACAAAAACTTGTTTCCTTCGTCGTCTCCAGACCGTTTGAAAAATTCTTTGCCTGCCCAATCAAAGCCGATGACAAGGGCAACAGAGTAAATAATTAACCAACCCGACAAGGTGAGTAGTTTAGCAAAGCTGAATTCTCCAGCATCAGCGACGCCTACACAAACGGCTAATATCAGTACTGCGCCAATATCTGTAAAAATTTTAGCTCCAATTGTTACCGTAACAGCTTCGTTCTTGACCACTCCCAAACGGCTGATAATGGGATATGCCAAAAGAGTATAGGAAGCGAATAAAGAGCCAATTAATATTGAAGTATTCCAGTCATAGCCTAAAATCAGCCCTACTAAGGTTCCCATCACCAGGGGGACACTGAAAGTTAAGCTAGCAAACCCGAAGGCACGACTTTTTTGCCGGCGAAACTGTTCTAGATCAACTTCTAGCCCTGCGACAAACAGCAAGTAAATTAACCCAATGTCTGATAGCAGGTTAATCATCGGCGAGTCCGACTGAAATAGATTCCAGCCTGAGGGGCCCAGTACTAGCCCTGAGAAAACTAAACCCACTAATCCTGGTAATCTTAGCCGCTCAAACATGATCGGTATAACTAAGATAACCACCAGCAAAATAGCAAAAGGAACAATTGGTTCCTTGCCAAGAACTTGGGAAGTTGGCTCCAGAGCAAGAACTTGTGATATGAGTTCCATCATGTAGGAATGAAGGGGCTATGGTAAAACTGCGATTACCTTGGGGCGATCGCTTAATCGATATAAATAAAATTAGAAGCCACCTGAGGAAAAATCAAATATATTAACTTACACTAACTAGGCAATTGTCTCGGAACTAACTACCTACGGATGGATTTGACTCAAAATAAACCGCAAGCGATCGTAGTCGTCTTTAAGTAGCACACTCAAGCTACGTCCAGCTTTAATTAGCCATTCTCGGTCAGTTTTGCGTAACTGGTATATATCTCGAATGGCAGCTGCGGTCAAAGACTCTACTGGCGCACCGTTAATAGAAAGGAGTGTCCGCAAAAAATCTAATTCTTCAGTAAATTTAATGATTGCTTCTGGTTCGCACCGATAAACAGCTTGATGAATTTGCGGAGGACGGGGTGGTAGATACTGATATATTCTTTGGTTATAACCTCGATTCTGGGAAGATTGCTCAAATCCCACGATCGCAGCCCGGAATTCTGTTCTAAGCATGGCAAATATCTGGGGTTGTTCTTCGCGTAAGTCTTGCAAAGACAACCCCAAAGCTCTAGCCCGGTGTACGGAATCTATGGGCATTGTGGTGGCATAATATATGACAGCATAAACTTGATTGCCCGATTCTTCATCTACAGAACAGACCCAGCTACCAAAGGGTGGCATCGAGGGAAAGCTCAAATCTGGTGGTTCCAAACACTGAGCTAGAAACTCAGTACTAGTAGTCTCAATCACCTCCGCAATGTGATTGGGATGGCGATCGCCAGTAGCAAACTGTGGTAAGGGGAGGCGCATGGGAGTGCTGAGTGCTGAGTTAAGAGTTAGGAGTTAAGAGTTATGAGTAAGGAGTGATGAGTTGAAGAATCATAATTCCTAACTCCTAACTTCTCACTCCTAACTAATTTCACTCCTAACTAAGTGTTATTTGGCTTTTTTACGTCCGGCTGTGGTTTCTACGAGTTCCAATTCGCTTAGGCGAAAGGTAACTAATTTATCCCAGTTACCACCTTCAAATAATACGGCTACTTTGCCATCACTCACCCGTTGCACGAGTCCTTCGGAGCGATAATAGGTATCTGCGGGATTGTTGACGCGAACAGTTGCTCCAGGCAGAATCATTTTTTTAGCCTCGCTTGTTTCCTTTTAATAGCTTAATACTTCTTATTAGTCATTTGTCATTAGTCATTGGTCATTAGCAAAGAACAAAGGACTAATGACGAATCAATAATACTTCTGCCTTTGGCGAAAATTTGCTACTGATTCTACTATTCCCAAGGAAATGAAGTTAGTCAGCATAGCAGAACGCCCATAACTCATCCAAGGTAGGGGAATACCTGCTACAGGCGCTAAACCAACTGTCATGCCAACGTTGACAATTAGCTGAAACACAATCATGGACAAAACGCCAATAGCCAACAAGGAACCAAAGTTATCTTTGGCGGTTTGGGCAACATGCAGTAGACGCAAGCAAATTAAGCAGAAGGTAAACAGCACTACCAAACAACCAACAAAACCGAATTCTTCCCCCACTGCGGAGAAAATAAAGTCTGTATGCTGTTCAGGTACGAAATTCAGTTGCGTCATTGGCCCCTTAAACAGACCCCATCCCCAAATTTCCCCAGCACCAATAGCAATGCGAGATTGGATTAAGTGATATCCAGCACCGAGTGGATCGTGATCGGGGTTCATGAATACAGTTAGCCGGTCTTTTTGATACTCTTTCAAAACATGGTTCCAAGCGAAGACTCCTAATTCGCCACCCAGTATATTGAGAGTCCACGCACCGATCGCACCTAAGCCAAATCGACGCCAGGGCAGAGTTTGCCAGCCCACAATAGCCATCGCAAACGACCAAACTATTCCTAATGGGCCAAAAGATAGTTCTTTGAATAAAACTATCGGCTCTGATAAAGGCCAAGATATACTAAACAAAATGGCAGCAACCACAGGAGAAATCATCAGAATTAACCAGCCTGGGTTAGCATTTGCCCAGTAAAGCATTCCTAAGACGATCGCACCAAATACCATTGATGTTGCTAAATCTGGCTGCAAAAATATTAATCCCCAAGGTATAGCGGTGATTGCCAGAACACGAAAAACACTTTCGAGGGTAGAAGCAGTACGCCTATGTAGTAAAGCTGCTAAGGTGATGATCATGCCGATTTTGGCAAATTCTGAGGGTTGCACATTAAATCCGGCGATACTAATCCACCTCTGTGCCCCTTTAGCGCTAGTACCAGCAATCATCACAGCGATTAAGCTGAAATTCGTTAGTGCATAAGTTACCCAGTGCGACTGCATCAAGAGTTCATAACGGATGCGAGCTAAAAACAGGGCTATAAGCACGCCGATACCTGCTACCATCCAGTGCCACCACCAGTCAGTTACTGGCTGCTTCAGTTCCGTACTGAGAATCATGACACCACCAAAGATACTGACAGCAATCGGCAAACAAAATAGTAGCCAATCTACATTCTGCCAAGGCTTAACCCAAGACTTCCAGCGAATTTTGGGGAGCGATCGTTTTAATAACATTGTGTAAGTTTAGACTTTAGCTTTAATTGTTGGGAATTGGGAATTGGGCATTGGGAATTGGGAATTGGGAATTGGGCATTGGTTATTTCCCCTCAACTTCCCCTGCTTCCCCTGCTCCCTCATCTCCGATGCCCAATCCCCAGTCCCTAGTATTCCCAGGACATAGCCCAAGAAGGAGATAGAAATTAAAATTAATTATGTTAGGGCAGCAACTGAGACTTTACCAGCAATGGTAAGAGCGATCGCTGTTAATGCTTTTGCTGAAGCTGAATCTGGATCGCCAACAACTATTGGTACACCACTGTCACCGCCAACTCGTGTAGAAATTTCTAGCGGTACGCACCCCAATAGTGGCACTCCCAATTCTGCGGCTGTTTTTGAGCCACCACCGGAACCAAAAATGTCATACTGCTTATCTGGTTGATCGGGGGGGATAAAATAGCTCATATTTTCCACGATCCCCAATACCGGGACATTCATCTGCTGAAACATCCGCAATCCCTTGCGAGAATCTAACAGGGCTACAGTTTGCGGCGTGGTGACAATTACTGCCCCTGCCATCGGCACAGCTTGGGTTAAAGTTAACTGAGCATCTCCGGTTCCCGGTGGCATATCTACAATCAAATAGTCCAGTTCTCCCCATTCAACTTGATAGAGAAACTGGCGAATTACACCATTGAGCATAGGCCCCCGCCAAATTACTGGCTGATCTCGGTCAATCAAAAAGCCCATTGAAACTAATTTGACGCCGTGATTAAAAGCAGGTTCCAGGATGTCACCTGTTTCACTAGAACGCACAGTAATTTGGGCATCAGCTAAACCCAGCATGGTGGGGTCATTAGGCCCGTAAATATCAGCATCTAGTAAGCCGACTTTCGCGCCAGTTTGAGCTAAAGCCACTGCTACATTCACCGCCACCGTACTTTTACCAACGCCACCTTTGCCACTGGAAACAGCAATGATATTTTTCACCCCAGAAATGCCAGTGCGATCGGGTAAACTTTTTTGTTGCGGTGTTTCTGCCGTTACTTCTATGCTGACATCTGTAACGCCTGGGAGTTTTTTGACAGCTTTCTTACAGTCTTCAACGATAAATTCACGTAAAGGACAGGCAGGAGTGGTTAACACTAAAGTGAAACTAACCTTGCCACCATCAATTTTCACGTTGCGAATCATATTCAGTTCCACCAGACTTTTGCGGAGTTCTGGGTCTTCCACTGGTCGCAACACTTCTAAGACAGAGCGAGAATCAAGCACATCGTACATAAAAATTCAAAATTCAAAATGAATAAATACACTTGTGGCGAACATCTTAGCTATTAACTGGATGCTTTCTTAAGTAAGGTCAGCTTAGTGTTTTCACTGTCAATGCCGTAATAAAACTTAGCAAATTGCATTATTACCTAATAGAATCTTAACTTTCTTTGGGCATTGGGCATTAGTCATTTGTCATTAGTCATTGGTCATTAGGGACTGACAAATAAAAAAACATTCCAAATTTTCTTGTGGGATGGGTGTCCTCACCCGTCCTATATTCAGGGCGGGCAGGATGCCCACCCCACAAGATGGATAATTTATTTCTTGGAAGTCCTTTAGTCATTAGTCATTAGTCATTGGGCATAGGTTATTCTCCTTGTCCCCAATCCCCAGTCCCCGATCCCCCCAGTACCTAAAAATCCAAACAACTGTCATTGAGAGATTTTTTCTTACCAGATACCGTTGGCAATGCCGTCTTTTCTACTGCCTCGACTAAAGACCGGGCTACGCGATCTGCATAAGGACGCGATAAAGACCAAATTAGGGGCGATAACCAGCCCCGTAGCCTTACAGAATAAGACAAACAAGTACCACAAACCGTTGACTCTACTTGATAAGTCACCCGTTCCTCTATCCCAGGAATCGCCATCACTCGGATACTCAGCATCTCCCTGTGATTGACGCGCTCCACAAAAATTCGGATGGGAATCGGCCAAAAGCGTGTTGCAGCATGATAAATCAATCCTGGCTTGGGTACTAATCCGTAGGGCACGTTAGTACTCTTAAGTAGTGGATGCCAGGAAACATCTGTTAAGTCAGCGACTTTTTGCCACAGTTCATCTACAGAAGCAGAACTTATCTCTCGATACGTCCGCACCAGAGAAGCGCAAAACCGACGACGTTTGCGGTGGATGAATTTGGATAACCAACCTTGCATTTTCCTAATCCTCCTCGCTAGACACTTTCTGGTAACTCTGGTATTGTGGGCAACTACGCTTTGATCCTAAATTAAAACTTTCTCAGAAATGCCCTAAACATAGCAAGCCTATATTCGGTACAGACCCTAACAGATAATATAAGCAATATGGTAAAGAAATTTTGAGCAGGCCAGTTTAACCCTTGATAATTCCAGGTTACGACTAAAATCTAGTGTTTCTACCAGAATGTTCCAATTAAGAATTTCAAACAAAACTCAGTCAATATACAAGCTTATACGCATTTGAGGGAAAATAAACTCTAGTGATGCCCATCAATCGTATAAATGCTTAACCAGTAAGAAAAAGCGGGTTGGGCAAATAGAGCTTGATTGTTGGCGCGTGTTTCCCCCAAATTTTTAGATCAGAAATTTGTGGCTTTCTGGAAATTGTAATTTTTTAGGTTCGGGAATCTATGTTGACCAACTCGCAAATACCAACTGTATCAGCAGAATCATCCAAGTCTTTGCCAGCACCTGACGCTCAGATTAGAGTCAGTCAGTTTATGAAACAACTGCAAGACGAAATTACCGAATCATTGGCAAAACTAGATGGTGTGGCTAATTTTCATGAAGATAGTTGGGAACGCCCAGAAGGGGGTGGAGGGCGATCGCGCGTGCTGCGAGAAGGTGCAATATTTGAACAAGCTGGTGTAAATTTTTCTGAAGTTTGGGGTGACCATTTGCCAGCCTCAATTTTAGCTCAACGTCCTGAAGCCGCAGGGCATGGCTTTTATGCCACTGGCACTTCAATGGTATTACATCCTCACAATCCTTACGTACCCACAGTTCATCTAAATTATCGCTACTTTGAAGCCGGGCCAGTCTGGTGGTTTGGTGGTGGTCTTGACTTGACACCTTATTACCCTTTTGCTGAAGATGCGGCACATTTACACAAAACGTTAAAACAGGCTTGTGACAAACATCACCCAGAGTATTACTCAGTGTTTAAGAAGTGGTGTGATGAATATTTCTACCTCAAGCATCGTGATGAGACACGGGGCGTCGGTGGTCTATTTTTTGATTACCAAGATGGCGAGGGTGCTTTATATCGCGGGCCAAATCCCAATGGGGAAGCCGCTATTCATAGCAACCAGGTGGGAACACCAGAAACCCGCAATTGGGAAGATTTATTTTCTTTTGTGCAAGACTGTGGTAGGGCATTTTTACCAGCTTACGTACCAATTGTAGAACGGCGTAATGGGATGGAGTATGGCGATCGCCAACGGAATTTTCAACTCTACCGCCGGGGACGATATGTAGAATTTAACTTGGTTTATGACCGAGGTACTATTTTTGGTCTACAAACCAACGGACGCACTGAATCAATTCTCATGTCCCTACCACCCTTAGTGCGCTGGGAATACGGCTATCAACCGGAACCCAATACACCCGAAGCCGAGTTGTATGAAACTTTCCTTAAGCCTCAAGATTGGATCAACTGGAAATAATGGGGAGTAGGGAGTAGGGAGTAGGGAGTTAAGAGTTAAGAGTTAAGAGTTAAGAGTTAAGAGTCAGAAGTTATGATAATTATCCTGATCTTCCCCGACTCCCTCATCTCCCTCATCTCCCCCACTCCCCACTCCCCACTCCCCACAATTTTGCTGAGTATAAACTACTAAATTTAAGCACTTAGCAAAAAAAGGTGACAATTTTAGCTATAGCTTGTTAATCTCAAGTGGCAGTATTAGAAAATTCTGTAACTAGTTAATCTTTAGAAAAATGTCACGGGGAGGGCTTTAGTGATTCATATAGACCAAAAAACTTATACAACCCAAGACGGAAACACCGTTATTGTCCTGACACCAGCAGGCCGCCTCGATATTACCACTGCTTGGCAATTCCGGCTGAAGTTACAAGAGTGTATTTCCAAACTCAGCCGCCATGTAGTTGTAAATCTGGCTCAGGTAAATTTTATTGATAGTTCTGGTCTTACGTCTTTGGTTGCTGGGATGCGTGATGCTGATAAAGTGAAGGGCAGTTTCCGCATCTGTAATGTACATCCAGAAGCCAAACTCGTGTTTGAAGTGACGATGATGGATACTGTCTTTGAAATCTTTGAAACAGAAGACGAAGCTTTAGAAGGTGTACCTCGTAGCATCGCTAGCTAAAAAAGAGAGACGCGATTAATCGCGTCTGTACAGGAGCCATTAATCGCGTCTGTACAGGAGTTAATTCAAAATTCATAACTTATAACTCATGACTTATAACTTTATGTTATGGAATATTGGTTTCGCTTGGTGTAACGATAAGGCCCCATAATCGCTCCCCAAGTTGCTTTTCCAGTTGCTGGATCGATTCCTTTGTCGTAGCTGTGAAATTCTAAAGCACTAGCTTCAAAACCCAAGGAAACATTGATGCTATTGCCAAGATAAGTAAAGCTGCAACGAGTTTCTGGTAGTGGGGTAGCGGTAAACTTATAGCGATCGCCAGCTAGTGTTTCCTGAGTTACTGTTAGGATACAACCTGGTAGTAAATCTAATTGTTCGGATGTCAGTGTGTTAAGTAGAGCAGGATTACTGCCTGCGCCTATTAATGCACCTGGATCTTGAGGCATGTAGTATTGTACTTCCAAAGATGTGTCATTGCTGCTTTGGCGCAACCGCATAATTCGCTGGCGGTAAGGTTTATCTAGCTTAAGGACGTTAGCCTGTTCAGCAAACAGGGTGATGCTATCTTCTGTGAACAGATTAATTGGTCTTTGCCACAGCCGGAGGTGGACATACCAAACTGGTTCTCCTATGGCTTGTTCCTGATTGTCAAATTCACCAGCTAGATACTCACCTAAAGCAATTAACGGTGGCGAAAAGTTCATAAGTGCAATAAACAAATCATTAAAGATAAATATTTTTGGCTAGTTTTTTAGAGGAAAGGGTCTTAATCCCCTATGGCTACTAGCTTATAAAATACTTTTGATTTGTTTATATTGTAAATGAAACCGTCACCAGTCAAAAGCTAAACTTGGCAAACTCGCCTTTAAGCGAGAAAATAAAGATACGTCGCCCTTAACATTTTCTTTGTGAACAACGTCCGTACTGTCTCTGATACAAAACGAACTTTTTACAATCTTCATACCCGTCCGATCAACACTATTTATCGTCGGGTAGTAGAAGAATTGATGGTGGAAATGCATCTACTGTCAGTAAATATCGATTTTAGCTACAATTCAATTTATGCCTTGGGCGTCGTCACTACTTTTGACCGCTTCATGCAAGGCTATGAACCAGAACGGGATCAAGAATCAATTTTTAACGCCCTATGTCGGGCTATGGAACAAGATCCGCAACGCTATCGACAGGATGCTGAAAGATTGCAAGGTGTAGCTAAACTTTTGCCAGTTAAAGATTTAATTGGGTGGCTAGGCCAAACTACTTACTTAGATCGAGATGGTGACTTGCAAGCACAACTGCAAGCGATCGCCAACAATCCTAACTTTAAATACAACCGTTTGTTCGCAATTGGTGTATTTTCGTTATTAGAACAGTCAGATCCTGAATTAGTCAAAGATGAAAAGCAACTCACGGAGGCGCTAAAAGCGATCGCTGCTGGTTTGCACTTGTCCGATGACAAACTCAACAAGGATTTGGAGCTATACCGTTCTAACCTAGACAAGATGGCGCAAGCGCTAATAGTGATGGCAGATATGCTCTCAGCCGATCGCAAAAAACGCGAACAACGTAAACAACAATCAACTACCCCCGTTGCTCCCCCAAGTTCTAACGAATAATTAGAAGATAGAAGTGAGGAGTGATAAGTTATGAGTCAAAAGTTATTAATAACTCCTAACTCCTAACTCCTAACTCCTAACTCCAAACCCTTCTCTACGAGACGCTGCGCGAACGGCAGGTGTTACAGTGAGCTTGTCGAACTGCTCAGGGCATCGCTCCAAACTCCAAACTCCAAACTCCTAACTTCTAACTTTTAATTTTAGACGCCTAATAATTTGTAGATTAAGCTGTTAATTATAGTCAGCGCAAATGCCCCAATAACGGCACTCCAAATACCGTAACGCAAGCGAAAGCCCTCAACTAACCAAGCAGCAATACTAAAACAAACCACGGCAATCATAAATGTGAAAATGCTGGATAGCAAGTCCAATGTGAGCAAATTTGGTACTGCAAAAACGAGGCTTAAAATCGGTCTGACTATTGCCGTCACGATACCAAGCACTGCGGCAGAAAGGAAGGCTTTACCAGGAGTATCAATTTCAACTCCCAAAGGTAATTTACTAATTATCAACAGGCTGATAGCTGTTACCAACCAAACAATTAAAAGCGTAACGATATTCATGCCACAACCCCTGAAACGTGAATGGCAATTGGTGATAAATTACTTCAGTTTCTCGGTGAAAAAATCTTTAAAGCTCAACCAATTATCTATAAATTAGCAGAAAACTTTTCTCTAACGGAATTTTATTTTAGATATCTTTAGGTTTGGGGAGTGGGGAGTAAGGGAGGCAGGGGGACAAGAGGTAAGAACTTGCAACAAGTCTTTCCCCTTGTCCCCAATTCTCCTTGTTCCCCACTCCCGACTCCCCATTCCCCAATCTTCATCTTTTAAGACTAGGTTGGGTTTGTTTAGGTGCTACAGGCGCTTGGGATGCTGGTGGGTTGGAAATACCAGGATTGATAGGGTTGATACCTTGTCCAGTTGGAGGCTGAGTTATGCCAGGAAGGGGTACAGAATTAGGTGCTGAGGGGAATTTTGGGGTAAGATTTCCTTCGGGATTGATGCCTGGAAATGGTGCGGTGGTGGGTATTGGTGCTGCACCAGGATCGATTGGGAAAGAGGGAATATTAGGCTGATTGAGTGAGTTTGTGGGTGGTTGAGAGGGGCCAGGAATAATTCCTAAAGAAACGCGATCGCCTCCTACTTGCCGTAGCAAATCCAATGTCTCAATCACATCATTATAAGTTGCTGTCCGCGAAGCATTCAGCACCACAACGGCACTAGGGTTTGCTTGGAGATACTGTTTTAACCTCGCTCCCAAATCATCCCGTTGTACAGGCTGTTTTTCTATGTAAGTATTGCCAACGGCATCGATAGTTACAATCAGACTTCCACTCTGTGATGTTATTCCAGATACTGAACTGGCGCTAGCTTTGGGCAAATCAACATTTATTGCCTGTTGGCGCGTAAATTGTAATGCCGCTAACAAAAAAAACGTCAGAATACAAAAAACAACATCTATTAAAGGGATGATTTGAATTTGGACTTCTTCAATTGGCGTATGTAGATTAACTTTCATTTTCTCAATTTAAATGCCTAGTTCGGGGGTTGAATTCTTAACTAATTAGGTGAATCCGGGGGTTCAGGAGGTTCAGGCAACCTAGTCTTTCCTGGCTTGCGGGGTGGAATGAAATTTTCCCGGATAATTGCTGATGTACTATTACTAAAATCAGGGGGGGACTGGCGGTAGAGTAATTCCATCTCATTCCCTGCCTTACGAAAAACTTTGACTTGGTTGACTACAAAACTTTGAAATAGGCGATAAAATACCAAACTAATAATGGCAACTATTAGCCCTGCTGCCGTACTAATTAAGGATTCACCAATACCAGTAGTCACCCCGGCGGTAGATTCAGTTCCTAAATCCCCAATCCGAATTGAGCGTAGAGACTGGATTAGCCCCAAAACAGTGCCCAACAATCCCAGCAGAGGCGCGAGGGCAATTACGGCTTCTAAAAGTTTTTCGCCCCGCCGCATTCCAGCCAACTCATCTTCGGCTGTGGACTCAAGTGCGAGTCGAAAGGTTTCTACATCAGTTTTTGGAAAACGTAAGGGGGCATAGAGAAAACGCCCGACAGGCTGATGGTTTGCTCGTTTTGCAATGTCAGCAGCTTCTTGCCAATTATTCTGGGCAGCATCCAGGATGCGATCGACTATTTGCTTTTCCTGAGTCAAAATTCGCAACCAGAACCACAAACGCTCAAAAATCACACTCAAGGACAGAATCGAGATAACTAGCAAAGGCCACATAGCTGGCCCGCCCTTATAAAATAAATCTAAAATATCCACTGTTTAAGTTTCCGATACTTTTTTGCTAATGTTTACTAACAAATACATAAGTTAAAGAGCTAATTGGCTCTTTAACCAAGGCGTATCAACCAATGCCCGAAGGAAAATCCCACGGGCACCATTTAGATCCCGATTCATCTTTAGCCCAGTAGAGAGAGACAAAATTTTTCTCGCTCCACCTAGATTCTTGACGATCTCGCCTGTCCATGACACTGTTTTTGAGGTATAAGCTTCGTTGCAATCAATGACGGTTTTCGACTGTTCCCAAGCTTTCCACTTAAGAAAAGTCTTGAACTCATAATGAGAAAGCGTTAGCATCTGCCGAACAGATTTGTTTCGTAGTTTACGACGTGATTTTGATACCATCTGAGATGTTTCAAAAGTTGGTAGCAAAATTACATCAAAGTTATCAACCAAAAATCTAGCTGTTTTGTGATGTAACTCTTTAACTAAGTTTTTAATCTTGCAACGAAGTCTACTTGCAGCTTTTCTCAACCTTATTTTTTGTTGACTAGGTGATGAAGATATCCTTGAAACCAACCTATCTAAACGAAAACAAAGCTTCTGAATGAATAGATTAGAATCATTCCCCAACCATCCATAGGACTGCTCACTAAAGTAAGTCATAAACGTGCGTACACCAGGATCTAAGGCAACCAGTCTACCTTGGTTATCGGTTAAAACTGGCTGCACTTCTTCAGAGACAATAAGGTAATACTCGCCATAGGCAAGCGTTAATCTACCATCGCTGAAAGCTGTAGGCAAGGACTCTTTTAGCCAACACTTGCCTAAAATTGAGTGGTATATACCACAATCTTTAATGGCAGATTTCGGCACAAAAATAGATTGTTTGGTGTCTTTTCTACTCCGAAATCTACACTTACGGATTTGCCCGTCTTCTTTAAAGCCCCGCTTTGCCGCTTTGACTGCGTTACAAGCATCTTTGATAGCGATTGATTTAACCTGGAAGGGAACAGACTTTGCCCAATCTGGTAAGTCATTAAGAATGCAGGTTTTAATCGCCATCCAATTAGCTTTTGTGCCTGGCTCTTGCAAATATTTCATTGTTGTGTTGTAAACAAAACGACTAACACCAAACCACTGCTTAAGCAAAGCTTTCTGTTCAGGGTTTAGGAATAGTCGCATCTTCTTTGATTTTCTTGGCTTTTCTTCTGAGTCCGTGCATTCTGCAACTGAAGACGTGAAGGATGGCAAGAAGATCGGCCGTGAGTTCGGACTCTGGGCAGTGAATAGGATTTGAGAGAACCACGATTGATCCACCGTTTTGCTCTGCCATGAATTGAAATAGCTCAAATCCAAATCTACACAATCTGTCTCTACAGGCAATAACAATTGTGAGCTTATCACCTCGCATAAATCTGACCAATAAGGCTTGCAATCCTTTCCTTTTGAAGTTGAGTCCACTTCCAATGTCTTTGACGATTTCGGCGTTTGGGTATCGCTCTTGCATGAATTCAACTTGTCGCTGCAAGTCATCTCGAAGCTTTGGTGAACTAACTCGACAGTAGCAAACAAGGGTAGACTCAATTGCATCGCGTTGGTAGGACTCGACATCAAAGAGTCTTTGCCCTGCTTCGTTTTTGATGCTTTTGATCTTTCCTTCATCTGCGTACTTCCTTAAGGTGTTTGGGTGCAAACCCAGAAATTCGACTGCTTTTCTGAGTGGTATATATGGCATAGTTAAATATTAGTATATATTAGAGATTGTTAGCAAATCATCTACTGTTGTTCAACCTCCCTCCATGACTAAAGCAAATGTGCTAAGGCATTTTAATTCTAGAGATTAATGCAAAATGAGGGGCTTCCAAAATATAAATTTACCGAAAACCTAAAAAGACAGTGTAAGCATGGGGTATTTGACTTAGACTGCTGGACAAACTTGCTGCTGGGTAGTCAATTGAGGCATAGATAGCATTTACCAGAATATGTTGTAGTTGTTTGAAGAAAGCAAAGTTTGAGCAATTACCCGAAACTGAATAGCTCCAAAGCGCAATGCTTGCGGTGGGAGCCACTGCCAACCAATAGATTCTGAGACGAATGGCACTAAGAAAAGGCGAAAGGCTTGTATCACCTCGTTCCCAGTCTGAAGACTGGGAATGTATTCCAAGAGGGCTGCTGCCTCCGGTCAAGCCACTGGAGGCAGAGCCTCCGAGAATGGGTTAAGAGCCTCCAGGCTCTTAACCAGTTAGGGCAAAGCTTATAGCTTTTCTTAGTGCCATTCGATTCTGAGACGAAGTATACACGGGTGGACACTTAGCTAGTTTTGTTTGCCAGCCGAGATCAAATGTGAAATATTTTGAGAGGCATATCTTTGAGATAATCCTTTCTCTTCCAATAGTGACAAAACTTTTTTAAGTTGATTTTCAAGTTGCTGCTGACTACGAAAGTTAGCCAATAGCATTTTTTCAATAGGTTTAACAATCCGCCTCATTTGTTCCTGATTAAGTTCTTCATCTTTTGGGTATCCTGTAATGAAACCATGAGTAATAAACAGTTCACAACCATTAATGATTTCATTAATAAATATTTGGTTAATCTGTGCGTAATTTTCGGCAATAAATCGCTCATTAATATATTTTAAAACAATTGGTTCTAGTATATAAATTAATGAAACTTCTTCTGTGTTTTTAGATATTAAAGAATGCCTTTCAATTAAATTGTTTAGAGTCTCAAATAACTGCTGATAAGTTATAAAATGCTTACTATCTTGTACTAAATGATTCCACAACGCTGTATTGCGTCTGATACCTACCCAATAGATCAGATTTATTTCTGCTTGTGAAAGTCTTTTGAATTGCTGATTTAAAAAACCAGTGGTTAATTCATCAATAACAGTTGTAACTTCACCATTATTTATAAAAGGTGATATATCGCCATTAAAGACATTATGAATGCTTTGTATAATTCTTTTAAGTATCCACGGATTATTATAACGCTCACTAAATTTCTCTAGTTCAATATCTGTACCAAATAGACCTTCTGCACTTAAAAATTCTTTTACGTCTTTTTTCATAAGAGGTAACGATTTTTTGGAAAAAACAAATTTTCCTTCTAATATTGCAATATTGTCAGGTTTTCTTCTACTAAGTAAAAATAAAGAGCTTTTGTGGGATTCTTTAGCAACTTTCTCAACAAATACATTATAGTTTGTATAATCTTCGCTATGATTGTCCATAATTTCCTCCCAAGCATCCAGCACTATTAAACATTTTTGATGATGTAAATACTGCATGAGTTGGTAAATATCGCCTTCTTCTTGTTCACCTTTAGATAAAAATTGCACCAGTCTGTTCAATATCTTTTTAAATGGTGGTGCAGATTCTAGGGAAACCCACAGTAAGCGATTATATTTATCAGCAATTGTATCTACTAAATGGCGAACTAAGGCGCTTTTTCCAACTCCCCCCATTCCGTGAATAAGGACTAATCGGCAACCTTTTTGGATAAGGCATTCCTGAAGTTCAGCTAATTCTTGGGTACGTCCATAAAAACTAATAGGAGGGGGTGCTTCGCTCAAATCTCTATTAGCATCTGCTTCATTTTCTGCTACATCTTCCCAGTTCAAGTCCAACACTTTACAAAAAGTATTAAAAGTAGAAGCAGTAATACGCACCTTTGCTTCCCGAAAGCGTTTCAAAGTAGCTTCAGATATAGCACAATGGTCTTCTGAAACATTATCCCAGTTTTTATCTGGTTGTAAAATCTTACTTGCTTCTTGAAGAAATATTTCATTCATATCTGAAGCACTTGCAATCGCCGTTCCATGTTTGAGAATTAGCCTCTTCCAGGCTTCCTTGATAAGTTTTTTTCCCTGTTGAGAGGCTTTGAGAGAAAAGCGATCGGGCATAAATTTCAAGTTTTTGTGAAAAAATTACATTGTTACATCGATAGTTTGTACGTCTTACTTAGGGATTATTTCGTTGTGGTGTTTCTAAAAGAGTAAAACCATATTCATCACTGTCAGGATTACTTCGATTAAGTTGTACTAAAACACCAACATCTGTAACTGCTTTGCGATCGTGATCTCCATTAAATCTTACCTCTGTAGTAGCACCTGTAGCAGAAAAATTATTCTCATCATTCAACTTATTGAATATACTTTGACGAGTTGGATTATTATTATTTTTTAAAGCTTGCACAAATACCTGTGCTGCGTCATACGAAGTCATTGTTCTCCAACTAACTTTTCTTATTCCCCAAAGCTCTTCAGTTTTATCATTAAAATTTTTTTTAGCATTATCTGCATGAAAAGACACCGCAATTGTTATTTTATTAGCAGAGTTTTGTATGTTTTTATACAAATTGTCTCCTGCTAAAATTTGAACTTTTCTGCTCGTTACTTTTTTAATAATATCCAGATATTCATTATAATTTACATTAGGAGCTGCTAACATTAATGCCTGTACCTCGGAATTTTTCAACTGATTTTTGCAAAACAAAGCATTATTTATAGATGCTGATACATCACAAAGATCGTAATTTCCTTCTTGATATTTATCGCTCAATTTAGATTGAAATTCTATGGCTAAAGATTGGCTATAAATATCTTTAGAATCGTAAATAATCAGGACGTTATTTAATTTAAGATCATCCCATACATATTTAGATAATTTTGATGCGGCAATGGAATCATTAGAAGCTGTTCGGAAAACATAAGGATGCAAATATTTTCCTTGAGTTGTTATTGATTGAGAATTGATTGTCCTGGTAGCGGTACTTGTAGGTGCAATCAAAACAAGTTCTTTTTTTCCATAAATTTCTCCTACACCCTCTATATTTTGATTAAAAAGATATTTGCTTGTATAGCGGCCAATAACTCCTAAAATTTGACTTTTATTAAAATGATTAAATTCTTCTGGAATATTTTGATCAGAAATAAATCCAGCTAGCTTTTTTACTTCCTGGTCTATATTATTGTTACTTGCTAGGAGTATTTGAAACAATGGTAAATTTGTGTCTTGTTCTTGTAAAACTAGGGCTACACCACGTAGTATTTGTAATGCAATATTATCTTCGGGCATATTTGGAATAACAACTGCAATTGTTGGTAGGTTACGCGCTGATGTAGCTTGAGCGACCCTAGAGTTGTATTGATAAATGAATGTTTCAGGATCAGATATACAAGAATTTTCGCTAGAGTTTCTTACCATAGCTATAGATTCTGTAAACTTACTGTAAGCTTCTTGAAAATCGTTATTATTACCAGACAAACTAGCTCTTTTAAAAGCTTTCATTCCTTCTTGCTTAAGATTGTAAGCTTTTTTGCAACTTGGATCAACAGCTTTTGCATTTAGTTGAGCAATTAAAGATTCTTCCCCTCTGCTAAAATAGTTGGCAAAAGGTAGTGGGACTAATGGTTTAGGATAAAATCTAACATTGAAAGCAACTGCGATCGCTATTCCTAATAAAAATGAAAAGCCTAAACTTATTATCGAACGCCAGCGTCTAGAAAGTTGTCTCACCCAATCAAGAAATCTCCTCAACGTTCTTGGTTTAGGAGATGAGCCTGAATTAGCTCTTTGGGTACGATGTGAGCTTGAATTAGGTTCACCAGACAGAATCTTAAGAACCTCTTGAGCAGACTGAGGACGATCTTCTTGTCTGCGTTTGAGCATTTCGTCTAAAGCTTTTGCAAAATGCTGATCCCTCACTGGCACATGAACTCTCCAACTTGAATTCAAGAGAAGCTCACGAGTATCTGTAATTCCTGTTAACAAACACAGACAAGTTGTGGCTGTGGCGTATAAATCTGATGCAGGGGATACTTTATCACGATCAAATTGCTCAGGCGGTGCAAAATTCGGATCTAGCACTATAGATGTTGTCTCAACCTCTAATCCTTGCAATATCTGTTTAACTGCACCGAAATCTATTAGATATAGCTTATCGTCCTGACTACAGCGTATGATATTAGCAGGCTTAATATCTCTATGTATAACTCCGTTAGTACCGTCATAATTATGGATATAATTGAGTAAGTTCAGAATTTCCTTGAAAATGTTTATAACTTCACCCTCTGAAAAGCTTCCCACCTCCTGGAGTTCCTGAGCTAAATTTTTTCCTTCTATATAATCCTGCACTAAATAAAAAAACTTTTGCACATAGCCTGTTTCTTCCTCAAGTTCCATAGTAAAAAAAGCCAAAAATTTGGGAATTCGTGGATGTCTTAGTCTGTCCAAAGTGATTGCTTCTCTCAAAAACATTTCTTCTATCCGTCTGAGAATTGTTGGAGTTAATATTTGTCCAGAAGTATTTCTAGGGTGCAACTGTTTAATTACACGGGTTGTGTACGGGAAGTGCAGATCCAGTGCTTTAAAAGTTCTACCAAATCCGCCGCTTCCTATAAAACTTATGGCGACAAAATGCCCCCGCAAAATCAATGGCATTTTACAATTAGAGCAAAGTATTTGTGTTGTATTTGAATTTAAATAATCGCCGGGAATAGTATTTTCCGGTTTTGTACAACTTGGACGAGTGCAGTAAACTTCCATTGGTTTTTGCATTGATTAATCTCCAAAATAATTTTAATTAAACTCTGGATAACAAGAGATTGTTTAATTTGTAATAATCGATAGCTTTAGATCCCCGACTTCTTAGAGAAGTCGGGGATCTAATTTAGAATTGCTATAGAGGCGGGGATATTAAACCAATTCGCAATTCGCAATGACGCTCGCGGACTCGCTTTGCGCGTCGCTAACGCAATTACGTTTTGTGACGGGGATTTAGATTTAGGCGTTCAATTCGCGCTGCCTATAGAGGCAGGGGACTTAAACCCCCAAAGTTTGTTAAACCTAAAAATTACGTAGGCTATTACGGTTAACGAATTAGATTAAAGTTACGCTCACCTCTTCAGCAGTATTGCTTACGTAATAATTTTACTATAGTCGTGATTCTTGTAATATCCTGCAACTAATGTTTTTTGCAAAAAATAATAATTTTGCAACCCCGACTTTTTTAAGAAAGTCAGGGTTCTAATACAAATTCTTTATATCTTGAACGTAGTTCTAATTACTCCCACAAAAATATCCCCATTCTGCTCGTTGTGATTTGGTGCTGTCAGCCAAATTAAACCAGGAGTAATACTGATATTGTCGTTGATTTGATACCGATAAAACCCTTCAATATGAAATCCCGTATCGGGGTCACGAGGAGGTAAACCTGATAAATCTGCTGAAGAACCAGTCAATTTAGGCTGCATCCCAACGATAATCCCTCCCAAATTACCTTTATCCAAATTACCTTGCTCGGGGAAGGCTAGGGTAACAGCCCAACTCCAGATATCAGCATCACCTTTAACTTCCCCGGTTAAAGCCCGCGCATTGGTATAGGCTACCCATCCACCAAGTTGAAAGCCATCACTAATTTTGACATTCGTTTCAATCCCATAGGAATTAGAAGAAACTCTTCGGCCACCCAAGTTGGAGTGTATACTGCCAGTATTATGTCCTAAACCGTTGTCAGTGTAGGCATTGACGTAAGTGAAGGCAATTTTGGTAATTGGATCTTTTTCGTTTGGATAGAATACAATCTGCGCCAATGCACCATATTTACCATTAAACAAGCCGCTACTAGGGTTGTTGGTATTACCTGCTAAATAAAATATTTCTGCTTTTAAATTGCCATTCGGCTTAAAGGTGACACCTACGCCCGTATCTCCACCTAAACGAAAAATCGGACTGTATCGACCGAATCGAGAAATAGCAGCATTCCCATCGCTTTGTAGAGGATTAATCACATCCGCATCATCGAAGTAAGTATTAAAACCTGTACCCAACAGAAAACTTACCTTATCGCCTATGGGAAAACGATATTCCAGCTTACTGAGGAAAACATTATTATTTGCATCAGTACCAGATTGGAAGCTTAAACGAGCTTCATTTCCGGGTGCAGTTGGGTTTACTACATTACTCGCCTGAAATCGTATCCGCAGCCGATCTTGTCCAGTAAAGCTGGTATCAAAGTTGAGACGCACCCGACTAGAAAATGTGAGGTTGCTTTGATCCCCATTTCCACTAGGGCTAGCATCTCCAACAGCATCTGTGGCAGCAAATATTATTTGACCATTAAGTTTTGTAGTGGTAGAGAACCGTTGTTGCTCTAACTGTTCGGTACGTGTTTCCAAAGCATCAACTCTACCCCGTAAAGTAGCAAGTTCTGTTGCAAATTCCTTTTGTAGCTTTTGCAAAGTCGCCAAATCTTCTTTGTTAACTATCTGTGTAATATCAGCATCAATTCGTTGATTAACTTTGTCTAAGCAGGCGTTCAATCCAGTAGCAAACTCAAAGCGAGTTATGGCGCGATCGCCTTTGAAACTACCATCAGAGTATCCAGCGATACAGCCATAACGCTCAACTAGAGACTGCAACGCTTGAAATGCCCAGTCTGTCTGTTGCACATCAGAAAGCTGGGTAACTGAAGTGACTGGTGCAGAATCCAGTTGAGCAGATTGACTAACTTTATCAAGGGAATCAGTGCTTTTTTGATTTGTTAAAACTTTTAGTGAATTTTCAGCGTGAACCCTGGCAAAGGGAGCTAGGACTAAAATGAAGATAGCAGTAACTAAGCTCAGAGAAGCTCTGAAAAAACTAAACATATTTTTATCCTGACAACTATTTTTTTAAACCTGGAATTACTATTTTTTGTAATAGGTAATATCCTTGATTAAGGGTTTACCATTAAAGGAAATATAAGCTCAAACCTCAGTTTTGGCTCAGAGAATAGTTCATTTAACGCTCAGAAAAAGTTCAGTTAAGCTATCACCTTCCACTAATGGCCGATACCTGAATTGCAGAGTTCTCAGTTACAGCAAAGTTTGTAAGTACAGTTGGGCTAGTCTGACTTTGACCATAAATTGAGCAAAAAGTTCAACACATGCTTCAAAACGTATGTCATTACGAGTAGCGTCTTCCAGACTAACTAGGGCGGTTATTCCCACCGGCAATTTATAGGATAATTTGTCAAAATTAAAGATAACTGGAGGTTCAAAATATGAAATTTTCAATCCAATCACTTTACACTTGGTACCGCGATGTGCTTCGTAACCCCAAGTACCGTTGGTGGGTAATTTTAGGAACGTTAGTCTATTTGGTCAGCCCATTTGATGTTCTGCCAGATTTTATACCTGTTGTGGGGCAGATTGATGATGTTTTCCTTTTGACCCTGCTAGTTTCTGAGGTGTCTGGGCTAGTAATTGAGGGCTGGAAAGCTCGTAAAGGTGAGGTGGGTACTGAAGTGCCTAATACTACTGAGGGTTCTACCTCTAGTGCAAGCACTATTGATGTTGATGCTGTTTCTGTTAAGTAGTTTTAATAAAACCCCTGCTTTTGGATCTGAGGTGGGGGATATTTTTTTGAACGCAGAGGAACAGCCGACTCCAACAAACCAGGCCCCAAAGCAGTATGCACCCTCATCGCACAACCAATAATCACCCCACTCAACTCATTCTCTCTCATCCTCTGCGCTCCTCTGCGTTTCCCTTCGCGCCCCTTTGCGTTTAAAAATCCTTCACAAATTCCGTCAAGAACCTAAACGCCTTCAAAATATAACTAGCGCAATCTCTAGGAGAAGTATTGTAAAACGATCGCCACGCACTCGCCTTATCTTCGTCATAGCGATCGCTGCGTTGACTATGATTCTCTAACCACGCCAATCGCACTGCATGGCCAATTAACACATCCAACACAATATATTCTTCAATTTGCAGCTTGGGATTATTAGCAGCGATCGCAGCTAATTCGATTAATGCTTCAATATTAACTTGGCGGTATTCTGGAGCTTCGATTTTATTCAGCAAATGCTCAACCAAAAGAGCAAAATTTCTTTCACCGGCTGTCATTTCCGACAACATTATCTCACTATCTAAACGATTGCGACGCTCTAATTTATCTCCAATAACTAAACCCTTGCAATGTTGCATTAATAGCCAAACTTGTTTAAAAAATTCTTTTGGTACGCGCCCCGTCGCACCCTCGGCTTGGCGAAACCGCCGCCAACCTCCGGGCGGAACTTCTATCCCTTCGGCGATTCCTGGTAGCACTACCCAAGCAATATCACTTTCTTTTTGTTTAACGTGCAGTGATTCTTGCTGGCGCAACAGGTTACTCATGCCAGTATATCCAGTTAATACCTGACGCAAGCGCACTTTAACTTCAAAGGGTGAAAGTTGCATTAAGCGATCGTAAGCTTCATCTTGAGTGACGTGCAATTCCCGCGCTAGTTCGCTGGTGATCAATAAGATCAGATAGCCGACTCTCAGCGTTAGTAGTCCCTGGAATAGTTCGGGTTCTGAGCGAATTAAGATGCCAACATAGATTAAAATCTCTTGAGTTAGGACGCGATCGCGGATATCTTCACGACAGAAATGATTAATTTTATCAGCAATTTCATCGTGAGACATGGGTACGCTAATCAAGGACGCTTCACTGTAAGCTTTACCCACAGCAATTTGCTTACCTCGCACCAAAATACTCGTTACTGCATCTGATAGGCTGATATCAACCATCTGCCGTAACCCAGCAGCCCGACGTACCACTGCCCAAATACCTAAATCTCCAGCTTTGGTGTAAACTTCATCTAGTAAATCGGCTACTGTAACAGGATATCCTGGCCCACCGTACCCCGTATCAAATTGCATTCCCTGTAAGCGAGTTAAAGTTTGCAATAACTCGATTTGCTCGTAAATATTCTCTGATGAGCGCAAATAAGAAAGTAATAATCCGAAGTTAGTTTCATACTCCATTTGAAATTCTTGGGTATGTCCTAAGCGCCAGTTTTTATCAGGATGATATGCTAAATAATAGCAACGTGGGCTAGCATTTTTGACTGGCGATCGCGCAAATTCTGCATTGGGAAGAAAATCAATTCTTTGGATTCCGGCTGTTAGCATTAGCTGATTTAGTCGCCCTAATTTAACTCGCACACCGTTACAAACACCATCTTTTAGTTCTTGCATTAGTTCTAGTAATGCTTCCGAACCTGCTTGTAACATGGTGTGCGTCAACATCAAAGTTAAGGTAGGACGACCTAAATCGCTCCAATATTTTTGAATGTAAGCTAGTTCACTTCTAATTTGATCTAGTAGAAAATGGTAATCAAGGGTTAAGTAAAACTGTTGAGAATCTGAAAATGAAGGTAAGAATACAATTGTTTCGCCACTAATCCGAAAGATTCTAGATGTTGTCAAACTCCGCAGCCGCCGCACAGGCCGCCCAGTTAAACCAAGTTTATCGTTACGTCCAATTTGGGTATAAATAGCTGAAAATTCTTCAGCTTTTCTCACTTGAATCGGTTCTACTTGAGTAGGCGTTTGTGCTTCGATTCCGTGAACTTCTAATTTCGTTTGTAAATCTTCATCTTCTGCTAACAAGGCAATTTGTACCAATGACTCACGCTGTTTGCCCACACATAAATGTCTTCCCAAAGGGTCGATATCACCAACCGCTATTAAACCTTCACTCAACATTTCACTGAGAAAATATAAACTCTGTGCCCATACTAAGGGAATATTTTCATTGGGCAAACGTGGTTGTGTTTGAGGTGCTAACTTTTCTGCCTCTATCTTTTCTGCTGGAACATAATAAAGTTCTGGCAATAAACGCAAACCATCTTGTTCTATAAATAATGATTCTAAAAGACTTTGGTATTTTTTAACTTGTTCTTGTTCGCCACAAAATAATCCATCTAGAACTAAATAAGTGAAAAATAACGGCCATTCGCATTCAATATGCTCAAATTGTTTGAGTTCCCACGGTTCGTAGTGTAAACGTTGATTATCTTCTAAAACGGTTTGGTGTCCATCACGCAAAAAGCGTTTGCAGCCGTATTTACCTGCGAGTTTATTGATAATATCGTTTAAGGTGCGATCGCGTAACTCCAAATCTTCCACTGCAAAGGCAGGATAACTAATAATACTTAACAGCGCCGCATCAATTTCTTTGGAACCAGATTCTCTTGGTAATAAGGATTCTAAGGTAATCCGGGCGCGGGCAATTTCATCTGGTAGCACATGAATTACCGATGCTTGACTACCACGCACACCAAACAAATCCAGTCCGTTGATAGCTTCTAAAGCAGCTTTTGCCATGCCTACAGAACTGGCATTTAACTCAGCACTACCACGATTTATTTTATTACCACGTTCCCAAATGCCGTAATCTGGTGTGCGGTAAGCTCGTCCAATGTAATAAACTAAATTTTGGACGAAATTCACTTCATCAATTGTATAAATTATTGGCAATCCTGCTGCGGTCATTTGCGCCAATATCAGCAAAAATATAGATGTGGCATCAAGTTGCAAATGTCCCCATTCATCATCACCAACAACAATGTCACCGGTTGCGGTATTATATTTGGCGTGCAGTCCATCCAGTAGCGACTGAGTATGTTTAAATGTCTCTACTTTATGAGCCTGTCGCATCATTGCAAAGAGTAACCCGCGCATTAGTTTAATGACACTGTGTTCTAATTCATAGGTGCGTCCTTTGTCGTCGTCAATCTTGCGATATGCAAGCCCTAAACCCCAAACTGCCAAAATGCTGTAAACATTGTCTCGCACCCAGGCATCTGTATAATCGCCGTGGGCTGTAATCGCTGTACTCGCAGGTAGTAAACCAGTAATCGGATTCTGGCGAGTCAGGATGATTGTTTTGATTTGCTGATAGTAATAGTCCAGGCGAGTTAGCAATTTGGTAGATGTTTTCATGGTTTGGTTCAGAACAACTTGCAAAATTTGACCCTGTGACTGTCAAGTGAATTACCTAAACCAAGCCAGAATAAGTTCTGTAATGGTTGATGGGACAACAGCTAAGGGTGGTGTGAGCTTATTATTATCTCCTGTTAATACGCCTCTGGGTACTTAATTATCTTTATAGTCAGATTAGATGAACGAACAGGAGACATCTATATCTTGGCTGGAGATGAAACAGGTATTGTAATTAACCCTAATGGTAAATGGAGATACGACGAATGACCAAGCCTAAGTTTGCAGCAATGAGCAAAATAGAGTTAAAACGTTATTTATTAGAGAATCGTAACGATACAGAAGCTTTTCACGCTCTAATGGATAAAATTAACGCTGAACCTAACCCGAAGTTTTATACCATAGATGAAATTGGTGAACTGGAAAAACTAATAGAAGCAAAACGGACACGAGAAAATCTCTAAAAATTACCTTTATCAACTCGCTTAATCGATGTAGCTTATCAGATGTCGAGACATTGTAGGCTGTAGATTACAGGGTCTACAGTCTGGCAATGAAAATAAATCGGCATGGACGCGCTAAGGTTTTAACACAGTCAGAGATACAGCTAATTTTTAGTCATGGATTAGAAAATGACCGCGATCGCAAACTAAAATATGATATTTGTTCAAACTTCATTCAGTTTATCGAATTATTTTATACTGAAATATTTTTCAGCCATAATGAATGATTTTTGTTGATATAGGAATCATATTTGATTTCTGAAAAAATCTAAGTATTTGTAGGCTGTGTTAGGCGTAAACCGTAACACACCACAAGCTTTTTCTGGGGTGCATTACCCTTGGCTAACATACCCTACGTATATTTCAAAAATCAAATACTATTTTTATAGTAGAATTGCATCACTCTTGATGACTGCAAAAGGTGCTGATTGTATTCTTATTTCAAAACTTTTTCAAATTAGTCTTAGTGTAGTAGCGATCGCAGTTTACACAAATGTAATTTTGTTTACCTCGTCGCTTACCATTCTTCCTGACATCAGGATAATTACAGTATAAACATTGCATAGTACTTGTGCTGGATTCATCCCTCTATTATGCAACGCCGTGTTTGAAAAGTTGTGGTTCTTCAGTAGGTATTATGCTGAAATTGTAATCAAAGTTCGTAACTTGCTTTAAAAATCAAGCCTTTTAGGCAGTTATAGCGTCGATCTCTAAATTCAGCTTAAAATTCACCTCGAAGGTACAATCAGTAGATCGCAAAGTTTTTCTCAAGGGCGATCGCTAAAGCTCAAACACCTTACTGCGACTATGAAGTGAAACCTGCCAACCCATTTCTAATTCTCCGTCGTCCAGGTGACTATGCATGAAGTTGCTTGATACCAAAAACTGCTTATTGATGTTGTAAATATTTTAACTCTATAAAGTTTGCGAAAAAATTCCTTGATTGGGAAGACACATAGCTTATAGCAATAGTAAAATCTACTTTAAGCTAGACGATAATTACCTAAATTTCGGGGTAATTAATTTAGCTATTAATGGCAAATCAAACAAAAACTGAATACTAGTATTCAGTATCTCCCGGAGAGCGCTATTCCGGGTTAGGATGATGACTAGCGATGCCTTGATTTAGATATCGATATTGAATTGTTGAAATTTTATGGGCAATAGTCCACCAGATGGCAGTATCAACCTCCTCTGAACTGGCGAGGAAGTCTCCCAGCGCGGGGGAGACTTAGGAGATATTTCTCATGCTCACACAAGATATTCGTGATTTGCTGACTGATACTACCGATTTAAACCAGTTGAAATGGGATTTAAATCGTTTGCAACCTGTGGATGTGGGAGACTACATTACACAATTGCCTGAAAAACAACGGGCGATCGCATTTCGTTTACTCAATAAAGCTCAGGCAATTGATGTATTTGAATATCTGCCCACAGAGGTGCAAGAAGAACTAATTAATTCTCTGCATGATGTCCAGGTAGTGCAACTTGTAGAAGCGATGAGTCCCGACGAACGGGCAGAATTGTTTGATGAACTACCTGCTGGAGTCATCAAACGGCTACTACAAGAACTGAGTCCAGAAGAAAGGCAAGCAACAGCAACGATTCTCGGCTATCCAGAAGGCACGGCTGGGCGGGTGATGACAACCGAATATGTCCGGTTGCGCCAAGGATTGACTGTAGGTGAAGCCCTAAGCAAAATCCGCCGTCAGGATGAAGACAAGGAAACGATTTACTACGCCTACGTCACAGATGACAACCGGACGCTGGTGAGAGTGGTTTCACTGCGTCAGTTATTGTTTACCTTTCCCGATGTTTTCATCAAAGATATCGCTAGCGATCGCGTCATCAAAGTTACAACTGAAACCCCTCAAGAAGAAGTGGCGCGAATCATGCAGCGCTACGACTTAATCGCTATCCCCGTAGTTGACCGAGAAGACCGATTGGTAGGCATTGTCACCATTGATGATGTCATGGATATTTTGGAAGAGGAAGCCACAGAAGATATCCAAAAGCTGGCGGGTGTGAGTGGTGATGAAGCAGCTTTGTCCTCTCCCTTACTCACCATCCGTAACCGCTTGCCTTGGCTATTGGGCATCATGGCAATGTATATTGGTGCAGCTAGTGCGATCGCGCCTTTTCAATCTGTAATTGCCGCAGTGCCAGTTTTAGCAGTCATCATGCCGATTTTTTCTAACACTGGTGGTACTGTTGGGATTCAATCATTAACGGTGACAATTCGCGGCTTGGGGGTGGGAGAAATAACATCCAAAGATACCTTGAAAATTCTCCGCAAGGAACTTCTCGCTGGTTTAGGTACAGCCGTAGCTTTAGCCATAACGATGTTCCTGCTTTCCTTAATTTGGGCGCGACCCCAAGAACGATGGGTAGCTTTAATTGCCGGAATGGTAATGGCAACTAATACAATTGTGGCTGTTACACTCGGTACTTTACTGCCAATGGGTTTGACACGGCTGAAGCTTGACCCTGCTTTAGTTAGTGGCCCGTTAGTGACTACAATGCTAGATACAATTGGGTTTTTAACATTCCTCAGCCTAATTTCTCTAGCTTTAAACGTTTTCCATTTACCAACTTGAAAGGATTAAGGAGTGCTGAGTGAGGATTTAGGAGTTCATTATTCTACCCCTGCTCCCTCATCTCCCGGTTGGTGAGCGAAGTCGAACCACATCTCCCCACTCCCTTGTACAGAAGCGATTAATCGCGTCTCTTCCCACTCCCCAAATTCTATGCCTACTACTACCTGGAATCGTCATCACATTCTTTCCCTAGCTGACTTCACGGCGGCTGAATATAATACTGTTTTGCAAACTGCTGCCAGTTTTCAGGAAGTGCTATCACGGCGGACGAAGAAAGTACCAACCTTGCAGGGACAGGTGGTGGCGAATTTATTTTTTGAATCGTCTACCCGCACTCGTAGCAGTTTTGAACTCGCGGCGAAACGTTTAAGTGCAGATACGCTGAATTTTGCCGCAGCCACATCTTCTATGACTAAAGGAGAAACAATTCTCGACACGGCGAAAACCTATTTGGCAATGGGAACTGATATTATGGTAGTCCGCCATCGAGAGGCAGGAGTACCGAATGCGATCGCGGCTGAAATGGATCGTTTAGGTGTAAAAGTTAGCGTCCTCAATGCTGGTGATGGACAACATGAGCATCCTTCCCAAGCACTGCTAGACTTATTTACCATTTGTAGTCTAATTGATCCAGCCAGTCCCCGACTAGAACTTTTAAAAGGTAAAAAGATTGCCATTGTTGGAGATATTCTTCATTCTCGTGTGGCGCGATCGAATATCTGGAGTTTAATTGCCAGTGGTGCCGAAGTGCATCTCGCAGCCCCACCCACCCTCTTACCCAAATTATTTGCCGAGTATATCTTAGAAGAGGCAGGAGTCATAAATCAGGATTTTGTTATCTCCTCATCCCCCACTCCCCACTACTTCGGCTTACCTCGGCTTCGCTCGGCACAAGTCGCTCAGTACAAGTCCCCACTCCCCACTCCCCAACTTTTTCTACATTGGAAACTAGAACCAGCTTTGCAGAATGCTGATTTTGTCATGACTTTACGTCTACAAAAGGAACGCATGACGGCTCATTTACTGCCAAGTTTGCGAGAATATCATCAGCTATTTGGCATTACAAGCACAAAACTGCAACTTTGTAAACCTAACGTCAAAGTTTTGCATCCAGGCCCAGTTAACCGTGGTGTCGAAATTAGTTCTGAGTTGATGGATGACCCAGAATTTAGTCTCATTCAATCGCAAGTTACCAGTGGTGTCGCCGTTCGGATGGCGCTGTTGTATTTGATAGGAAGCAGTAAGGTGTAAGGAATTTAACTGACTATCAGGATTCGGCTGTTGCGCCAACCGTGGGCAAAGTGGTTAGACATGACTACACAAGCTAGATAAAAAGGGTATAACATAAGACCAGCCCTTTCAGCACCAACGGAGGTTTCCCCCTGGCTCAGACTTTCTGCTGTGCCTCTGCGGTTAAATAAATAACTTCTAACCACTTATAAGCTGTTGGACAAATAACCTTGCATATTACCTGGAAGTAAAACTATTGTGGGGTGGGCATCTTGCCCGCGCTGGTTATGCAAATTAAAAGTACATTAGCTTAACACAGAGAGCGATCGCAGAAAAAGAGATTTTACGAGTCACGTTGAAAGAGCTAGTTCTATCATTTATTACTACCTGATACCTGTGCCGGAGATTTGCCGATGAAAACTATATCTAGCCTCGATGCAGTAACTAAAAATTTAGAACAGCATGAAAACTCAAAACGGGTTAAAAAATTAATATACTCGGCTTGTAAAAATATTTGGGAGAATGATGAAGATACGCTAGAACGGTTTAAATTACAAGAATTGATTCAAGAATTATGCAGATTAAATCCAACTATAAATAACTTAAATTATAGTTTATCTAAAGTTGTAAAAACCCTTAATAAACAAGAAGAATATGCCCTAATTGCCAGCGTTATTTCTCATGAGATGCAGAATTTATATATAACATCTGATGAATCAACAGGAATATTATTAAATCAACCTCATCAAGAAGAATCAACAGGAATATTATTAAATCAACCTCGTAAAGAGGAAAAGATATTTTATAATTCTGAACAAATCTCATCAAATCCTCTAGATAAATCTCCAAACAGTCAAATCAAACATCAATATAATCAGTTTGATTTACGGCAAAATATTATGAAGTATACTAACCCACTTAGGGCTAAAATAGTTCTATTTTCTGTATTTTACAAAAAATTTACTTTCAATGAAGAAGACTGGTTGAAACTGAAGGCTGAAAAACTTGATGATTTATTGCTGAAATTATTTAATACTTGTCCAACTATCAAAGAGCTTGAATCTAAACTAAATAATGCTGTTATATCTCTAGGCAAACCGGATGAAAATATTCAAGCAGCTAGTGCAATCATCCAATCTATGCGAGGTCTATATGGCAATATATCATCCACTACCAACGAATATCAACCGTTTAACAGCGATTCATCTCTAGAAACGAAAACACTAGTTAACCCTTATCATAAAATGGCATTCAATGATGACAATAATACCTGTCAATTTATAGTATCCCCTACCAAAGAATAATGGCAACTTTTGACTATTGCAGGACTTACGCAAAATACCTCTCAAACTCTTATTCCTCCGTGTTCTCTGTGCCTCTGTGGTTCGATTTTCCGTTACCTGTGCGTAAGTCCTATATTGTTGATACTGGAAAAATTGTGGTAATTGATAGGAAAAAATATGGATGCCAATGAACTTCTTAAGCGATATGAAAATGGAGAAACAAAATTTTTTGAAGCAAACTTAAATGGCGTAAATTTGTTTGGTGCAGACTTGATTGGTATAACTTTAAATAAAGCAGATTTGCGTAATGCAATCCTAATTTTTAGCTATCTAAATCGGGGAATCCTGAATCAGGCAAATCTAGTTTGCACAAAGCTAAGTGGCGCGAACCTAAATCAGGCAAGTTTAATCAGTGCCAACTTGCATGATGCTAATTTACATGGTGCAACTTTGCAGGGTGCTGATTTGCGTAATGCCAATTTAACTTTGGCTTATATGCTAGATAGTAACTTGATGAATGCCGATTTGCGTGGTGCAAATTTGAGTGGTGCAAATTTAACTGGTGCGTGCCTGCGTGGTGCTAACCTGCGAGAAGAAAAGAGAATGTACTCTGCTAGTCTACGGGGTGCTAACCTCCATAAAGCTGACCTGCGGGGCGCTGATTTAACTGGTGTAGACTTATCTAAAGTTGATTTGAGTGGTGCTAACTTGAGTGAGGCAACGCTACGTTATGCCGATTTGAGTGATGCCAACCTGAGTGAAGCGATTTTGTATAATGCATCTCTGGCAGATACTAACATCGGGGGTGCTAATTTGAAAGGTGCTAACCTGATGAATGCTAGACTGCAACGGTCAAATCTCATTGATGCCGAACTTACAGGTGTTAACTTGTACGGTGCAATTATGGCAGATGCTAAACTGACTAGATGCCAGATGAGTGGAGTAAACCTGAGTTTTGCAAGGCTAAATAGAGTTGATTTAAGTCGGGCTAACCTGCGTGGGGCTAACCTGACTGAAGCAGACTTGGTTGATGCCTATCTTGCTAGGACAAACTTGACTGGTGCTAATTTAACCAAGGCAAATCTAATCAGAGCAGAAATGAGTAGTACAAATCTGACTGGTGCAGATTTGCGTGGTGCGGTCATGCCTGATGGAACAATTAACGACTAAAAATATATAGCGGTTTGCAGTTGTTGCAGATAATATTAATATTTAGTCCGATCGGACTAGCTCAGAGAAAAATACCTAATCTCATAGATATTATATATTCCTCCGATCGCATGAGTACAGAATTCTGGAATCTTGGCACACTGGTATCGTAGAAGTTCAAAAATTTAATGACTTCTAGAAGTGTCGGAGGTAAATATGAAACGAATTTTTTTGACGGCAGCAGCCATACTCAGCACGCTATCTTTAGCTGCTCCCCTTTCCGTCAAAGCAGAAAACTCCGCCCCTGTCCGGCGCTTGCTGGAAACTAGAGAATGTTTTGGATGTAATTTAACAGGAGCAAATCTCAAAGGCGCTCACTTGATAGGTGTTGACCTCAGAAATGCAAATTTAAAAGGGGCTAATCTCGAAGGTGCTAACTTAGAAGGTGCTGATTTAACTGGTGCAAATTTGAAGTCTGCTAATCTCACAAAAGCATTCGTCAGTGATACTATGTTAAATAATGCCAATCTCACCAACGTTAATTTGAGTAATTCCCGCTTATATAATAGTGACGTAGATGGCGCTGTTATGGCTAATATTGATTTAAGCGGTGCTGATGTATTTAACACTGCCATTAGCATTGGTGGTGAATACTAATGGTGAGTAATGATTTCAAAGTGATGAGTTAAGAGTTATATTCAACTCCTAACTCTCTACTTTTTAACTTTTACTCACCAGTAATCGACAGTTCATTAACCCAGATTTTCGGGCAAACTCCCCCTGGCGTTAACTCTGGCTCTTTTTCTACATAAATAATTGACTTTAGGACTTCTAAGAAATCGCCAGCAACAGTTGCTGACTCAATACTCGTCTTGACACCCTTGTTAACTAGCCAACCATCAAAGGGCAAAGAAAAGGAACCTTGCAAGGCTTTAACTCCTGCATGGAGAGCTTGTAAATCATCGATAAAAATCACATTTTCAGCAGTTTCTAAACTTAACTCTTCTTCAGGAGTTGCTGTTGAAAAAACGTGATAAAAATTGGGACTAACGCTTACCTTTGCACCAATACTGGCATTACCTGTTGGCTGGGTATTGAACCTTTTGGCAGTGCCTGCACTGTGGAGAAAGCTTGTTAAAACACCATTTTCAATCAGTGAAACCTGACGAGTCGGAGTTCCTTCACCATCAAAACTTTCTGCGCCTACGTTAGCTGGGTGAAGTGCATCATCAAAAACCCAAAGCAGAGGAGAAGCAATTTCCTTACCTAAATCATCAGCAGTAGATAAGCTTTGATTATCCAAAATACTTTGAGCGTTGAACAAGTTAGAAAAACCACCCAACAGACTTAAGAAAGCTTCCGGTGAAAAAACAACACGATATTTACCAGTTTTAATTTTTTCATAATTCAAGTGACTGATAGTTTTATCTGCGGTTTCTTTGATGCAACCATTGATGTCTAGATTATCTAAACTATGGTTGATTCTAAAAGCACCTGCACTACGAGGTTTTTTTCCTTCTTCCTCAGTTTTGCTGTAAAGATAAACTGATGCTAAAGAGTGAGATTCAGTTCTCACCGCACCGTCGCTATTGAGATAAAATCTGTCAATATCTCTTTGTGATAAACCATTATAAGGCACACCTTTAATTGCTGGATGAGCTGCTAGTAATTCTTTTTCAGCTACCAACAATCTTTCTATGAGTTCAGCAACAGGTGCTTGGGGTGTCTTATCTTGGGGTTTATTTGCAATAGGAGCAGTAGCTTCTGGACTAAAATCAGGAACATTTTCTTTAACACCAAAGAAACTAGCTTCGTAGGCAGTTTTCAAAGCTAATTCCAGTCCTTTGGGGTCTACATCTGTGGTGCTGGTGACACCCATTGTATTATCTTCATTCCAGACACGAACAGTAACACCAGAGCGATTTGAGGCTTTAACTTGTTTTGGCTCACCTTGGTCTACTTGCACGCTAGTATCATCTACTGTTGAGCCATAAATGTCGAATTTCTTAATACCAAGTTTATCAGCATTATCCTTGGCAGAATTTGCAATCTCATTGATATTTGGCATAGTCAATTTTGGATTTTGGATTTTTTCGCTCCCTGCTTTCGTCTGGGAGTTTAATAATAGAGGCCTTCTGCCTTCCTAGATAAAATAAGTGGCAGAGCCACGAAGAAGGCGTTTCCAGGTAGAACCTGGGAACGAGTTGAACGAGTTGAGTTAATGAGGTTATCTTCCACCGACGGTAATAGAATCAACCTTAATGTGGGGTTGTCCTACTGTGGTGTAGATACTGCCACTGACGGAACCACAAAAACCTGGTGCAATTTCCAAATCTTGGGAACACATAGAAATTTTATTCATAATTTCCTTAGCTTCACCAATTAGAATTGCTCCCTTTAGCGGTTTGGTGATTTTGCCATTTTCAATCAAATAAGCTTCATCAACACTAAAGTTAAATTGGCCTGTAGCACCAACGCTTCCGCCACCCATCTTTTTACAGTAAATACCTTTATCAACAGAGGTAAATAAATCATCAATGCTATATTCGCCAGAATCAATATAAGTATTACGCATCCGGCTAGCAGCAGCAAAGGTATAATTTTGGCGGCGTCCACTTCCAGTTCTGGGATGTCCGGTGCGTGCAGAACCTGTTCTATCTGCTAAGAAGTTTTTGAGAACGCCTTTTTCAATTAATAGGGTTCTTTGAGCAGGCATACCTTCGTCATCCATGTCAATTGTCCCGAAGGCATTTTCAGAACGCCCCTCATCCCAGGCTGTCAAACTTTCGTGGGCAATTTTTTCGCCTTTTTTGTCAGCAAAGGGAGTGGTATTGCGTTCAATTTGAGTGGTTTCTAGCAGGTGTCCGCAAGCTTCGTGGAAAATTACGCCGCCAAAGTGATTGGCCATAATAATCGGGTAAGTACCTGATTCTACGTAATCGGCGTAGAGCATTTTGCCAGCAGATTCTGCTATTTTTTCGGCGGCTTGTTGAGAATCCCAAGTCCTCAAGAAGTTGGCATCGCTAGTGTTACCAGCGCGTTCACCGATAGAAGCACGATTAGCGCCATCAGCACACAATAGGTTAAATCCTACTGATTGGGTGAGGCGGATGTCACGGGCAAAAGTGCCGTCACTAGAGGCGATTAAAACTTCTTGCCAATCTCGGAAATAGGTAGCACGGCGCGATTGGACGTGGCTAGCTTTTTGCTTCAGGTTGGCAGTACCATCAAGAAGGACTTCTCCCATTTCTCGGATGGAGCTACACACTGGTAGCCATGCATCTTTACCTCTTTTAGTGGCGTAATCTCTTAGTAATTCTAGGTTGATTTCTGGGATGAAAGCTTTAGGGGTGGGTAGTTGCAATCCTAAGATAGAAAGACCTTTTTCTAAAGCTGCTTTCAAACCGGAAAATGAAAGGTCATTTGTGCTGACGTAGCAATCAGCTTTGCCGCGAAATACTCTGACTCCCGCGCCTGTAGACAGACTGGGTGAAATACTAGTGATGGAATCGTCTTCTGCAAGACAACTAATATAGTTGCGACGCTCTAAAAATAATTCGATGAAGTCAGCACCTGCGGCGCGTCCTAGTCCCAAAAGGGTAGCCAGGGGGGCTTCCCAGGTTTCATCGAAACGCTCTGGTGTGGAGGAATATTGCAGGGTTGGAAGTTGATTCGAGAGAAGTAACGTACTTGTAAGCATGGGTAGCCTCGTCTGCTGGCGTAGTTCAGAGATTTGACTGAAAAATCCCGGTGTGTTCAGTCTAACAAATCAGTGAAAGTCAGAGTCGGCGATTAAGTAGTAGGGGTTTCCTCACCTTGGAAACTTATACTAATTCTGTATGAAGATGCGCTAAACCATATTTAAGTACAAGAAAGAAGAAAGAAAAACGAACCGCAAAGTACGCAAAGGAAAGAAAGAAAGAAAGAAGTGAAAAGGTTTGACGCAGCCTCATAAAGAAATGGTATTACTTCCCTCTCTTAAGCGTGAATAAAAAACTCCACCCACAAGGGGATGGAGTTTTTAGTCATTAGTCATTAGTACCAATGACTAATGACTAAAGCGGCGGGACGGCTATCCCTCTACAGACACCTGGGGATGGAGCTTCCCGCCGCTTTCGTGAAATATTCGATACAGATGTTTATGTAATTGACTTGTGTCCCCAAGCCAATGTCTCAGAAATCCTATTAGGGGATATCTTAATAGTCCTAAGGGACTTCCAAGTAAAAAAATATTCCATTGCTATTGTTCACTGTTGACCATTGACGGTTCACGAGTTTTCAGTCAACAGTCAACAGTCAACAGTCAACGACTTGAATGTGGAATAATTTATTTTTTGGAGTTCCCTTATGTGTGTGTGCCAAGAGAATGAGCAAACCAGAAAGTGAAAATATTCATACATAAAAAATTGGAAGGCTGTCTTCCAATTTTTTATGTATAGGAAAGAATATCCACATATATTGGTAAAAGCAACAATTTAATCAAACTTATTTTTGATTTATGCCTTGCTCATCTCTAGAATGATACCGTTGATAAATTACTATTTCCCATCCAGTTAATTCTTGGTGAGAGCCTATTCCTTCTCAGGTTTATTTATGATTTGTTATTTTAAGTGGAATTCTTGCTGTTTCTTTCTGATTGAAAGTCTGACCTAAATTAGCAGCAGTTGGCGCTGGCGATGTTAAATTCTTAAACAATAGTTTTAGAGTTCGAGTAATAGTTTTAAGAATTTTCATTTTGCTGGCACTCGGCTTTTGGTCATATCTCAAAACCATTGGAATTTCTACGATTTTTGGTTTGAGCGGTTTGGCTTTCAATAGTAAATCTATCATGCAAGCAAATCCACTTTCAGTGAATAAATTCTCGCCATAATACATATCTAGTTTACTGACGAAAGTACGGTTATACAGTCTATAACCACAAGTGTAGTCTTTTACACCTGGTACACGGGCTGCAATTCTAAAAAGCCAGCTAGCTCCGTAACTCATCACCTCTCTAAATTTTGATAAGCCTATGACTTTGGAGCCTTTTCGATATCTGGATGCGATCGCAATATCATAGCTACCAGCTATCATCGTCTCATACATCTTGATTAATAGTTCTGGTGGTTGAGTGTTGTCGCAATCCATCGCGGCTAAAAAATCCCCTTCTTTAGAAATTTCTAAGAAAGTCGTGAAACCTGTTTTAATTGCTTGACCTAAACCAGCATTTTTGGCATGTTGGACTAATTTCAGTGATATTCCTAGTGATTGAGATTCTTCTATTGCAGTCTGAGCAGTTGCATCCCTGCTACCATCATCAACAAGAATCAGCCGGATATCCAGATTCGAGATTTGCTGCAATATCTGAAACTTTTTGAACAAGGGGCGAATTGATTCTTGCTCGTTGTATGCGGGTAAAAGAACAAAAAGACTCATAAGTACCTCGTGTGATTTTCAAAATATCATTCTCAAATCTCAAGAATTCAGTAATGTTGATTTCTTGAGAAATTCATCGACCTGTCGGACGACTGCGTTGTTATTGACGCTATCATTGACCAATTGTGAGGTATTGACGACGAAAAAATCATCGTTTTCAGTACTCACTTTTGGAACAAGGCTTGAATAATTTAAAACTTGTAGCGGCTGTACTTTAATAGCTCGATTAATGTGTGCTGCGACAATATCATCTGCTTTGAGTTCTGGGAACATCAAACGTATACCCTGAAAAAATACTTGGCGCAATTCATCATCTGGCTGTTTTAACAACGGGTCAGTGGAAAGGATATATTTTGGTAGGAATGTGATATGATATCCTGCTGTCTCTTGCAAAGAAACTAGGTTACTCATACCGATGACTCCAGTAAAGGGAACATTTCTATCGGCAATATTTACTACGTAATAAGGAACTAGAGCCTTGCGAGTAATAAGTACCATGCAGATTACGCCCAGGTATTCTACTGTTTCACCAGTGTCTGAAACTTTCACCAGTTCTTTAGCAGCAACCTGTTGCAAAATATTAACTGGGCCAGTAAAAATGACTTTATCAAAATGTTCCTTTTTGCTTTGATATTCTACCCACATTCCCCCCTCTGGATGAGGTGCGATATATTCCACCGCAGCACCTGTGTGGATATTACCTCCAGCCGCGTAAATTAATTTTTCTATATGGTCAAAAACAGTTTTGTAACCGCCTGAGACATAACCAAGTTGTTCTTTATTTAATGAAGAATCCCGCGCTGAAAATAGTCGTTTGATATAAGCCCAGATAAAAACTGCTGATATTCGCTTATAGTTCTCTCCTAATTTGGATAGAAGCAAGGGTTTCCAGAGCTTTTCGTATGTGCTTTTACCACCAAGTTTTAATAGCCAATCTTCAACTAATATCTTCTCTAAGCGCCGCCAGTTATTAAGACGTGAACCATACAGGAGAGTAAAAGCTAATCTTATTTTACCTATAAGTCCAAATAGAGGAAAGCGGAGAAATTCTATAGAGTTACTGATAGAATAAAATTTTTGATTGTCGTAAAAGCCTGTTAAACTTCGATGCCAACGCAGTTTATCTCCAAGACCAATATCTCTGATAAAATTTATTAAATGAGTATCAGAAGGGAGGATAACGTGATAAAACCGATCCCAGGTAAACAACCCATAATCATGATAAGTGGTAAGTCCACCAAGCTGCTTATTACTGTCGAATACAGTTACCTTATGTCCTTGATTTGAAAGACGTTGAGCTAATACTAGCCCAGTTATACCCCCGCCAATGATGCCTACATTCATAAATTTAATTGAGATTTATGTAAGGATACTTTTGAGATTTATCTTCAGTAAATTGTAGTATTAATAGCCTTGCTGTCTACCCCTTTTGCTATTAATTTACAACCAAAACTACACCAGTTATGATAATGGAAATTCCTAACCACTGGCTAAATATAACCTGTTCTTTTAGAAGATAGTGAGAAGCAATTGGAACAAATGCATACATTAATCCTAGAACTGGAAATGCTTGACTCAGAGGAATTGTCCGCAATACATAAAGCCACAATATAGTCATAAATGTATAGCAAACAAACCAAATCCAAAAATAACGAGACAATAACAGATTTTGGATAGATGCGCTTGCTCCTTTAGTAGGACTAGAAATGTGAAGTCCATACTTTAGCGATAAGTTCGCTGTTGTTCCGAATAAAACCACAAGCATTAAAACTAGCCAAGTAATGATGTTCATTTGTCAATCTTTATTGATGAGATTTACTATAAATTTATCTAGATTTTTTTAGGGGAATAACTACTAAAAGAACACCCAGAAAAATAGTGATTACTCCTGCTATTCGAGTTAGTGTAATCTCTTCATTAAAAAAGTAGTATGAACCGAAAAGTATCCCGACATAATTTAAACTAGTAAGTGGATAAGCAATACTCAATTTTACAGAGCGTAGAGCTAATATCCAATTTATTACTCCCAAGCAATAAACACTAATAGCTAATACTAATTTTTGAATAAATACCCAATTAAATAATCCTTCATTTGCATGACTCATGGTATGCTTCATCAGCAATTGCCCAGAAATACTAAATAAAATACTGACAAATAGGATAATATAAGGAATTATTTTAACGTTTGAAGTTTGCGAGATAGATTTCATAGTACATTTGCCTCAATCGAGATAGTAGGTATGAACCGGACAGTAAACAGCCCACCTTTTGAACGTTTCATATTTCGGTCACGCCTTCTGTGCAATTCAACTTCCACTTCAGTAAATAGACAACAAAACTAGGAAGGGTATGTTGAAGGAACTGAGATCAAAATTATCATTGAAGCTTATATCCAAGAGTTAGCAACTAAATACTATGTAGCTTGTAGGAGAGTTGCTGTATTATGGCAGCGCCCGATATTATCGGAGTATAATATGTTAAACTAGCTGACTGGGTTACACTCGCAGGCATAACAGTTAATTGGTACAATCAATTTAGGCTTTGCCCAATTGTGAATTGCACATATCTTCGCTATCAGCCAGTAATCTTTCTAGACTAGTTTTAGTGCGATGGCGTATCCGCCCGCCGTAGGCGATCGCAATATCTATCTCATAGTGGATGCAGATATAGGGAACATTAAGTCCTCTGTCACAAATTTGTGGACAAAGTTGCTGAACTCGGATTCGGCCCGCATGTTCAACAGATGGAGTTAAGCGAATAAAAATGGATTTCCAGAATTTTTGATTAATCCATTCATTAACTTTCATCAGTTGTATCCTGCTATAGGAATCTTGTTGAAGACACTACTTAACTTCTCAACCAATTAACTTCTGCATCAAACACTAAGCTGGATTAATAAATGTTCTTACATTTTCTCCACGAAGTGTTTATTTAGTTTTCTGACATGCAATAAAATTTATCCCGGCTCAGAGATATGTCCGAAATTTCGGCTTAGTCTTCAGCCGATTCATAAAAATTTGTACTTAAATTGAGTGTGCATAGGTGTTCTTCTTGGACATCGGAACACAATGGATAACAGAAATCTGGCTGAGAGCGAAAACCATTGATAGATAACTCTACAGTGATTTGCTTTACAGGTTTCTGCTGAATTTTATTGAATGTCAAAATCGAGTTTTTGACGAGAATAAAGGCTAATGTAAACTAGCGTTTGGCGATCAACTCGCAGCTTGCTTACGTTGAGTTAAGTGGATTTGAGATATTTTTACATGATCTTTAGTATTAGTGTTGTGTAATTGTTATTAACTATATGTAATTTTAACTAGAGCGTTATCTCAAAATTAATTTTTACATATAATCACTTACTAGAATACCACGAGAAAACAATGTTGCAAATTTATCGCCACACTTCATCAAAAATTCATTTTAGGAAAATATACCTAAACAAAAACTTTATAAAATCTCCACTTTCCTCTTGATAAATCTTTATTTTTAAGAATTTGTACATTTATATACCACTTTCTGGTTAATAAACTTGCATAAGGAGCGATTTAGCATCAGACTCTAAAAATGCAAAGTTAAGACTGTCATAAAGCAGAATTGAAACTTCAACAACAGTGTAAACAACCGAAATTTTAGTATAAAAGTATCCTGCTATCAGCAACCTTAGATGCTAATCTATAGTCTGAATCGTTTTTTATTTATCCATGAAAATCTTCAAATTCAGAGATATCAGACAAAATTCAATACTGCGTAGGTTTTGCCTAAAAAATAACCCCAATGTAGGTTGGGTTGAGGAACGAAACCCAACATTATCGAGGCTTTGTTGGGTAACACTAAAGTTCAATCCAACCTACAAATTTTCTTAACCGAGCAGTATTGAGACAAAATTTAGTTTAAGGTTAACTTAGACACCAAGTAAGCCGGAGGACTCTATTTCTGAATTCTCTTATCAAACTTTATGCTTTATGGTTCTTCAGTAGCTCTTCTTTTTTTAGATTAATTGTATAAAACAGGTGTATTTTTTACTCTTTTTTTACTTAGTTTCTCTAAATTGTTCTCCTTTGCTTGGAGTTTGTTTGGACTCATTTTCTTGCAAAAGTCTATTGGTAATAATTAAGACAATGATTAACAATCCAAACTGAATCTGCCAGGGTGCTAATACTAAACTAAAAATTAAGCTAATAGCTGCAAATACACCTGCAATATATGCAAGTTCATCGCTACTCTTTTTAAAGAAGTAGCCAGTGGCTAAAGCTGTGCATAGTGGTATCAAAAATAACAAAGCCATTTTATTTACTTCTGAACTATAAGTTGTTGTGCTTATAAAACAAACTGAAATTGTTTTTTGGAATTGTGGTTAATTTTACATCCAATGAGGTTTTAGCCACAACAGCCCATTGAAATAAATATTATAGAAAACCAAGATTACGCAACGTCGTATCTTACACAAATTGGAATAATTCTTGTGACAGAAGCAGCGCTCAAAAGCTTGGCTAATAACTCCTTCTTGTGTTGTCGATGATGAGCCAAGCTGGCTTTAACAATAGGTTACCAGACGCTAGGCGCAGCTTGGTGAGGAGTGCAAAATCTCTTCCGGTAACACTATCTCAACTCAGTATAGCTGCGCTATGCTATACAAACTCTTGTTTACCCAGACAAATTGGAAGGCTTTAAAACCTGCGTAGGTGGGTTTTGTCTATTTAGCCAATTGCACTCTTGTGAGCAATCATCTGGTAAATTAGCTTAAAACTTTGGCCTTGCGCCAGGATCAGAATTTAATACAGCGCGGCAAAAATCAAGCTACCATTTTAAAACTTGCAAAAGCCTTGATATACAAAACTTTTGAATGCGTGAATGCGTGAATGTGTGACTTCCGCCTTGCGGTACTAGCATATTACCTTTAGAAGTAGCATTTTCATTTTTTCATTTTAGACACTCAATGCTGAACATTCCTCAATTACTGGCAACTGAAATCAACCTCAAACCCCATCAGGTGCAAAACGCGCTCTCCCTTTTGGCGGAGGGTGCAACGATTCCCTTTATTGCACGTTACCGGAAAGAGCGCACCGATGAGATGAATGAGGTGCAACTACGTGAACTGGCTGATCGATATACTTATTTAACAGAACTGGAAGAACGAAAATCTGTAATTTTAAGTGCGATCGCACAACTTGGTAAACTCACAGATGAACTCAAAGCCAAAATCTCATCCTGCTTACAAAAAACCGAACTTGAGGATTTATACTTACCCTATCGCCCAAAACGACGCACCCGCGCCACTATCGCCAGAGAAAAAGGACTCGAACCACTAGCGGAATTCATCAAGTCGCTAAATGTCAAAAATGCTGCAACTGCTTCATTGGAAGAAGAAGCTGCTAAGTATATTTCTGAAGCCAAGGGAGTAAAAACAGCAGAAGAAGCACTTAAAGGTGCTGCTGATATTTTAGCGGAAGAAGTGGCTGAAAAAGCTGAATTACGCGCATATATCCGCGATTATCTTCTTGAAGAAGGGGTATTTGTCTCCCGCATCAAAGATGATTATCCTGAAGGTACAACCAAATTTGAGATGTACCGTAACTATCAAATTAAGGTAACAAATATTGCACCACACAATATGCTGGCCTTGTGTCGGGGTGAAACGGAGAAAGTATTAAGCTTTGAAATTGCTTTTGATGAAGATACGGTACTTTACTATCTTGAGTCGAAAGAAATTAAAACCAAAGTTCGGACAATTCGGGATTTTTATCAGGCGATGTTGAAGGATGCATTCAATCGTTTGATGAAAGTCTCTCTAATGGGAGAGGTAATTTCTGAGATTAAAGTCTATGCAGACATGGAATCAATCAAGACATTTGAAACTAATCTGCGAGAGTTGCTGCTATCTGCACCAGCAGGAATGAAACCAACCTTGGCGATAGACCCTGGATTTAGAACTGGGTGTAAAGTTGCTGTTCTCGACCAAACCGGGAAATTTTTGGAATACCAAGCGGTTTTTCCTCACCAAGCTGCTGAACAACGCGCCAAAGCTGCACAAACCGTCAAAAATCTGATTGAAAAATACAAGATTGAGTTAATCGCCATTGGTAACGGTACAGCCTCCCGTGAGACAGAGGAGTTTGTCACGCAAGTACTGGAAACCATAGAACACAAACCAGTTAAGGTGATGGTGAATGAATCTGGCGCATCTATATATTCTGCTAGTAGTGTAGCGCTAGAAGAGTTTCCCGATTTAGATATTACCGTGCGTGGTGCGATTAGTATCGGCCGTCGTTTGCAAGATCCTCTGGCGGAACTGGTGAAAATCGATCCCAAATCCATTGGTGTGGGACAATATCAGCACGATGTCGATCAGAAGTTGCTGAAAAAGAAATTGGATGAGACTGTAGAAAGCTGCGTTAACTACGTCGGCGTAGACTTGAATATGGCCTCCAAAGAACTTCTGACTTCTGTCTCTGGGATTACGGCAACAGTTGCCAATAATATTGTCGCCTATCGTAACCAGAATGGAGCCTTTAAAAATCGCCGACAACTTTTGAAAGTTCCCAAATTAGGGCCAAAAGCCTTTGAACAAGCGGCGGGTTTTCTGCGGATTCGCGGCGGTGACAACCCATTAGATAATACAGCAGTGCATCCAGAGAGTTATTCTCTAGTAGAAGCGATCGCATCTGATCTAAATGTGCCATTAAATCAGGTGACACAAATTGCCGAAAAACTTAAAAAGACCAACCTGAAAAAATATGTTACCCATAGCGTCGGTGAACCCACACTGCGCGACATCCTCAGCGAACTAGAAAAACCAGGTAGAGATCCCCGTGCAGAATTTAAGTATGCCACCTTCAAAGAAGGAATTAAGGAAATCAGGGACTTAAAGGTGGGAATGGAACTGGAAGGAATGATTACAAATGTCGCCAACTTCGGCGCTTTCGTTGATATCGGCGTACATCAAGATGGCTTGGTGCATATATCCCAACTTGCTGATAGATTTGTAGACGATCCCAACAAAGTTGTCAAAGTCGGACAAGTAGTCAAAGTGCAGGTGCTAGAAATCAACGAGAAACTCAAGCGGATTAGTTTGTCGATGAAAGCAGTTAAACAATAATTACAAACAGCAGATGGCAGTTTATCAAGTTCAATTCATCAATCCTACACTTGGATTAGATCGGACTATTCCAGTACCAGACGATCAATATATTCTGGATATGGCGGAAGAAGCTGGTATCCGCCTACCATCTGGGTGCAAACAAGGCGAATGTTCTGCGTGTATTGCTAAACTTATTAGTGGTGAAGTCGATCAAAGCGAGCAAAAATTTCTACGCCCAAGTGAAATACAGGCTGGTTATGTTGTGACTTGTGTAACTTACCCCTTATCTGATTGCACTTTAGAAACCCATCAAGAACAAGTCTTGTATAAATCAGCCCTTTATTATAAGCCTGAGTCGGGAAAATCTAAGCGATCGCAATATTAATCGGTTAAGAAGATTTGTAGGTTGGGTTCAAGGTAGTGAAACCCGACAAAGCGTGAAAATGTTGGGTTTCGTTCCTCAACCCAACCTACTCGGAGTGCTTTTTGAAGTAAAACCTACGCAGTATTGGAATCGCTATATTTTTATGATCGGCCTAACGATAGAACCAAATTCTATCTTGCAAGAGAGGTTAAAACCCTGCACATAGTTGAAGATGAAATAAGAAGTTACAAAAAATCTCTAGTGATTAGGTAAGAAAAATGTTAACACCATTATTAACCGCCCTAGCTACAGCTTTGAGCCTGTTGATTGTCGATTTAGTTGTTCCAGGCGTTAATATTGCTAACTTTCCCGCAGCTATGATTGCTGCTTTAGTAATTGGTTTAATTAACGGTTCAGTTAAACCAGTCTTGTCTGCTCTTTCTCTACCACTTAACTTTCTATCATTTGGAGCATTTTCGCTCGTCGTCAACGGTTTGTGTTTCTGGTTAGCAGCAGTGCTAGTTCCTGGGTTCGCAGTTCGCGGAATTATTGGTTTCCTTCTTGGGCCAGTGATCCTAACTTTTGCTAACACCTTCATTAACAACTACTTTGTTGAAAGAAACCTGTTAACCGGCAGTGGTGATGTAAAAACACAAGGTGAATTACCTTCTAGATAGGTATTAGAAGGAGTAGAAATACGAATTTTATTACTACGTTTCTACTCCAAATAAATATCCGAAGGTGGATTTCCTAATTCGGTATCTTGAGCAGAATGTAGTTAAAGAAAATCACAAAAAATACGGTAAAATCATGAAATTAGTTCGTTTTCTTCTAGGTTTGTTAGTGCCTCCTTTAGGCGTTTTCCTGACAGTTGGAGTTGGCCCAACCCTGTTTATTAACATCTTGCTCACAGTTCTAGGTTGGCTACCCGGTAGTATTCATGCAATTTGGGTTATTGCCAAGCATGATGAACAACTGAATAGAGAAGGCAATATTTACTAATACGCAAGATGAATTTTAGGGAATCTTGAGTGGGGTGCGTTATGGCTTTAGGCGTCGTAACGCACCATTTTAGTTTCTACCAGAATTAGAAGTTATAAGACAATACAGTTCAGATAAGACCAAAACACTTGTAGAGACGGCGATTTATCGCGTCTTATAGAGACGGCGATTTAGTAGAAATAGCGCTTAACTGAACCGTATTGAGTTATAAGATCTAACCCCCAACTCGTCGCGGGAAGGAAGAAAAATTCAAAGCCTCTCTCCTTTTAGAAGAGAGGTCAAAGTTGTACCTCATACCAATTCTGTATGAAGATGCGCTAAACCATATTTATAGCGGTTCCCATTCAAATGAGGTACAAAATTATATCGCAAGGTGTAGGGGCACGGCATTGCCGTGCCCCTACGAGTGTACGTCACGCTTGCCGGGAAACGCTATTAAGTACAAGAAATAAAAACGAACCGCAAAGTCCGCAAAGTCCGCAAAGAAAGAAAGAAGTTAAAAGGGTAAACGAGTAGTTTGAAAACACGTCCTAACGCACCCTAAGAAAGCTGAGTATTTAATAATTATACAAATACGTTGGTAGGGGCACGGCATTGCCGTGCCCCTACATGTATCAGAGTTTTTGTGAAAAAGCAGTCCAGTCTATTTATGAATAGTCTCGCGCTCTTTATTAGCAGGTTCCTTATCTTTGAATAAGTCAGCCGCCGTTAAGAGTAACTCTCTCAATGTTTGTTTGATTTGGCGCTCTTTTCTCGCTAAAGATGTACCAGCTTCACCCAGTTTATCTTCAAGCTGCGATCGCTTCTCTTCTACCTGCACAGCCATAGATTCGGCTTGAGGACGAGCTTTATCATACCAGTGTTTAGCCTCGTCTAGATAATCTTGAACTTCCATATTACGTCCGCCATAGCGTGCAGCCATATTAGCTCGAACAATGGCTAGCTGTGCTTGCAGTTGGGCGTAACGTTTCTTTAACAATCCGACTTCATCACTATCTTTAATAGCATTGACAGCAGAATCAATGGCAGTTTTGGTACTAGCAGGTTTTTCCTTACCCGTCTCCTCAATTTCTGCCAAAATTACATCAACCTCTTGCTGGAGTTGTTCTTCTTCACCATCAAGTTGAGCCTGTAGCCGCTTGATATCTGTCTGAGTTCTAACAATGTTTTGGTGTCTTTGGCTATTAATTCCTTCCAGCGCTCCTTCAATGGAAGCTGTCACTTCATCTTTGAGTTCGCCACCTTTTTCTTGGAAGTTGTCAATTACAGCAGAAACAGCATCTCTCACAATGCTACGAACTTCACTAGAACCTTGTTTAAACTCAGAAGCTACTTGAGAAACTGCGGATTTTACAATTTCTCGAATCCGTTCAGTTCTTAATTGTCCAGTTTCTTTAGCTTGTTGCAGGTCTGCTTGAATTTGTTGTTTGATATTGTTAGGCATTTTCAACTCTTGGGGTTTAACTATTTTGGATAAAATTTTCTAGACATGTTCCCATACCCACATTATGGCGTAGTCTAAGAAGGCTTGGCACTTCCTTTAGATAGAAAATAATAACCCGAAAGACGTGATGTGTAGCATGTTGCCCATTCGTGAGATGATTAATTGTTGGTAATAATTGAGATGCAAATATGTGGCGAGTAAATATTACTTGTTCAGCCGATGCCTGGAAGCTCTATGGTAGCGAATTTAAAGCGATCGCAGAAAAATACAAAGGGGAATTGATTGGTTCCAAAAAAATGCCAGATGGGACGCGCATCATGTCTTACAAAATTGAAGAAGTTAGCGATGCCGAAGCCTTTCAAGATGATTGTGCAAATTTTGCTGGATTTACAACTGACTTTGAATCCTTATAGTATTGGTTCTGACACTAATCCCTACAACCCTATGTCAAAATCAGGAGAAGTTAATTGAAAAAACTAGTCACATTAGTATTAGTAACATTTTTGTTATCGATAAGCACTTTTATACCTGCTAGTGCAGCAGACACGGTTAACGGTGAACAAATATTTAGTGTTCATTGTGCTGGTTGTCATATCAACGGTAGCAACATCATTAGGCGAGGTAAAAATCTCAAAAAGCAAGCGCTGAAAAAGTATGGCATGGATTCAATAGAGGCAGTTACATCTATAGTTACCAATGGTAAAAATAATATGTCAGCCTACAAAGAACGCCTCAGTGAACAGCAAATTAAAGATGTTGCTGCTTACGTTCTCGAACAAGCTGAAAAAGACTGGCGTTAGAAAGTTGGGAGCGATGCCCTGAGCCTGCCGAAGGGTTAGGAGTGAAAAGTTAGGAGTTAGGAGTTAAAATTTAAGAGTTATTGATTATCGCTGTTATAAATGGTTCTTAAGAAGGCATAAAGGGTAAGAATGTTGTAATAAGATGCTTCCGAACTCACTCTTAACTCCTCACTTCTAACTCCTAACTCCTAACCCCTCACTCCTCACTCCTAACTTTTTACTCCTCCTAAACTTGAAAATGAACTTACCCACAGCTAGCCGTCTCCAATTCACTCCTGATTTAAACATTTGCCGCATATTAAATGGGATGTGGCAAGTCTCCGGCGGACACGGACGCATTAATCCCCAAGCCGCCATTGAGGCTATGTTCAAATATGTAGATGCAGGCTTTACCACTTGGGATTTAGCAGACCACTATGGCCCCGCAGAAGACTTTATTGGTGAGTTTCGCTGTCAACTAATTGACACTCGTGGGAAAGATGCTTTATCTCAGGTGCAAGCTTTTACCAAATGGGTGCCTCGTCCTGGCAAAATGACGAAAAAACTCGTCGAAGAAAATATTGATATCTCCCTGAGAAGGATGAATGTGCAATCGTTAGATTTGATGCAATTCCACTGGTGGGAATATCAGGATAAAAATTACCTGGATGCCCTCAAATATATGGCAGAACTTCAGACTGAGGGTAAAATTAAGCATTTAGGTTTAACTAATTTTGACACGGAAAACTTAAAGCTGATTACCGAAGCAGGGATCAAAATCGTTTCTAACCAAGTGCAATTTTCCCTTGTTGACCGCCGTCCCGAAGTTAACATGGTGGAGTTTTGTCAACAGCATGACATAAAGCTTTTTACTTACGGTACACTGTGCGGCGGTTTGTTATCAGAAAACTATTTGGGGAAACCGGAACCGCGAGGATTTGATCTATCCACTGCTAGTTTGAAAAAATATAAAAATATGATCGATGCTTGGGGTGGTTGGCGATTATTTCAAGAGTTGCTAGCTATCTTAAAAGAAATTGCTAATAAGCATGGGGTAAGCATTTCTAACATAGCAGTGCGTTACATTTTAGATCAACCAACTGTGGGCGGTGTGATAGTTGGTGCAAAACTTGGTGTATCTGAACATATAGAAGATAACGCCAAAGTATTTAGTTTTAGTTTAGATGCTGACGATCGCGATCGCATCAATGCAGTATCTCGCCAATCACGCGATTTGTACCAGCTTATCGGCGACTGTGGCGACGAATATCGCCGATAACCATTAAGGCTTGAGGAATTGGTGCGATCGCTTATTTATTTTTTGGAAGTCCAAAAAGACTCGTCGGCGAGTATCAAAGACTCGTTCACGAGTATCAAAGACTCATCGCCGAGTATCAAAGACTCGTTCACGAGTATCAAAGACTCATCGCCGAGTATCAAAGACTCGTTCACGAGTATCAAAGACTCGTCGGCGAGTATAAAAGACTCGTTCACGAGTATCAAAGACTCATCGCCGAGTATAAAAGACTCGTTCACGAGTATCAAAGACTCATCGCCGAGTATCAAAGACTCGTTCACGAGTATCAAAGACTCATCGGCTGTTTAGTAGAGTGTGTTAGCGACAGCATAAGGCAGTAAAAACATCTTGGAAGGTGCTTTAAGTTCTTAACGCACCTTCCAAGGTCACTAACCTACTTCATACATCTGCTTATGTTTGGCTAAAAGCTTTTGATATTTCTCATTTGTCTTTGCTTCTACCCACTTGGCTTTAAATATTGCTGCTGATTCTGCTTTAACTGGGTCTACTTCATAAGGAAGAATTTCTTTTTTAGAATCTGGATCTTCCGAATTTTGTTTATACTTCCTACCACTTTTATGATTAGCATAACGGCGAGAGCGAGTATAACCCATTTGGATAAACTTTCGTGCCATATCTGCGCCGACAAAATCATCTTTATCTAAATAATCAAGAAACATCTCGTAGATTTTTTCACTCGACTCTCTAGCAATATCAGGAGTTTTGAACCGCCAGTAGGGAAGGATTTCTGATTTGTATGGCTCAACCAAAAGTACACCCTGCTCACCCTTACCAACGCGATAGAGTTCAGGATGTTGGCGAAAATCAATATTTTTAAAATCTAAAGAATAATCAAAAGCCATGATAGATTTTTATTATGAATAGTAAACTTTAAAAAAAAGTTCAACTTCTATCTAAGTATTGAGATTTTGTTGATTATGCTATCTAGCACCCAATCCGTGAACAGTGTCCTTGCGCCAGGAAATCTGCGTAAAGTGCATCACATTGCTCTCAACGTCCAGGATATGCAAGCTTCGCGCTATTTTTATGGCACAATTCTGGGTTTGCATGAACTCACAGGCGACGAAGTACCCGCAACCCTGATAGAACTTGTCGCATCTGGGAAAGTAGCCAACTTCATCACCCCAGATGGTACAATTCTCGATTTATTTGGCGAACCAGAATTATCACCACCAAATCCTGATCCCGAAAAGACCTTCACCAGAGCCTACCATCTGGCTTTTGATATCGATCCGCAGTTATTCGATCGCGCGGTGACAGTGATCAGAGAAAATAAAATAGCGATCGCACATGGCCCAGTCACTCGTCCTACTGGTAGAGGAGTGTATTTTTACGATCCAGATGGCTTTATGATTGAAATTCGTTGCGATCCAGATGTGCATTAAATAATTATTTGTCAGCAAAAAACGGGAAATATTTCTATGACAGCACTGACATTAAACCTTAATTCGATTCTTAAACTGACAAGAGAGCAGTTTTATCAGTTGTGTGAAGAAAACCCCGATTTACAATTAGAACGCAATTCTCAAGGAGAATTAGTCATAATGCCACCAACGGGAGGAGAAACTGGAAGAAGTAACGTTAATTTAATTCTGCAATTGGCATCATGGAATGAACAAAAGCAGCTAGGCGAAGTTTTTGATTCTTCCACTGGATTTACTTTACCTTCAGGGGCTGACCGTTCTCCTGATGTTTCTTGGGTTGAAAAATCTCGTTGGGATAATTTGACTAAAGAACAAAGAGAAAAATTTATTCCTTTATGTCCTGACTTTACAATTGAAATAATGTCACCATCTGACACTTTAAAAAAAGTTCAAGGAAAAATGCATGAGTATATGTCAAATGGATGTCGTTTGGGTTGGCTGATAAATCGAAAAAAACAGGAAGTTGAAATTTATCGTCTAGGACAAGATGTGGAAATTTTAAAATCACCTCAAACACTTTCTGGAGAAACTTTTTTACCTAGTTTTGTACTCAATATGAAAAAAATTTGGGGATAATAATAATTGATTCTTATGTGCCAAAAGTAGGAAAAATTCTGGAAAAAACACTAGTTAATCTACTATGACCGCGAAACTCACCCAAATATTTAAAGTAATTGAAGACACAATCGCAAAACCGCCAATTCCACACGAACCATACAAGCAATCATTGAAAGCCTGGGCGATGTATTGCTTGCGAGACAAAGGTTTTATAGTTGTTTATGCTCAAAATGCCGACTTTGCTATTGAAAGAAAAGGCGAAGAAAAGCTATATTTCAAAGTTTCAAATAGCCCCGATGATTTAGATAATTCTTTTAACTGGATTGTTTGGGATAGTGTAACCAAAAGCGCCAGTCTGATAATTCGTAATTCGTAATGACGCTCGATGACTCGCTACCGCTTCGCTAACGTAATTCGTAATTTGTAATTAATGGTGCAATTAATTACGAACTTCCTTCTGTAGACAACTGCTGCACAAATATTTGATGTTCTGGCGAATTTAATCCCAACTGCAACACAGCCAATACTTGCTGCATATTGCCAGCAAGCAAATTTGACATTGATAACCACAAACCAGGAAATACTTGACTTTTGATAATTCCATCTGCCTCTACTTCTAAAGAGACATATTCTCCTTGTTGTAGGTTAAACCAATCTAATTTGTTTTCAAATATTTGCCAAACAATGTATTCTTTTACGCCATTACGACCATAGACTTTTTTCTTGTCATGTAAATCAATAGCAACACTGCTAGCTGCTATCTCTATTACGAGTTCTGGCACACCTTCTATATAATCATCATTGCTGAAACGAGATTGTCCGTTAGCTGCTGGTGTGATTAATAGTACTCCATCTGGTTGCGGTTCATTGTCTCGATCTAAGCGGACTGTTGGCTCAATTCCCAATCTCACACCAGGAGTGGCAATTTGGTAAGTCCACAACCAACCTATTAGATGGCCATGTGGTTCAGCATGACTTTCAAAGCGTAATGGGGATGCCAAGTATACAACTCCTTCAATTAATTCTGCTTTTTGATGACGGGGCATTGCTTGATAGCGGCGCTCAAATTCGTAACGAGTGAGGCGATCGCCATTTTCTAAATGAGGAATTCGTTGCTTGAGTGATAGGTTGACCATGATTTTCTGCTCTGGCAAGGAGTCTTACTTTATTATGGCTTGGTACATATTTTTTTTGAGTAAACTAGAAGCGCTAAAATCAGGTTTTTCAAATACCATTAAATGCTGTTGAGGTAACAAGTTTTTAGTTTCCCGCCAAACCAAACCAACAGCTTGCATTTCTTTGCGGACTTGCTTTTGAGTCATCTTGTGCAGACCTTTAATCATAATAAAGGGATTTTCACCCCGGTACTCAACCAGCACCACCCGGCCACCTGGTTTAAGTGCTTTCACAATTCTTTGCATTACTTCTTGGGGATACTCTAGTTCATGATAAGCATCTACCATCAACGCCAAATCGATACTTTCAGATGGTAAGTTGGGGTCAGTAAGGGTTGACAAAATAGGCTCAATATTGGTGATATTTTTCTCTTTTTTGAATAACTCAATAATTTCCAACATTTCAGGCTGAACATCTACAGCCAACACTTTCCCTGCTGTTAATAAAGGCGCGATGCGAAAGCTTAAGTAACCTGTACCAGCGCCAATGTCCGCCACTACATCATTAGGTTTCAGGTTGAGGACGTTAACTATTTTAGTTGGCTGTTCCTCTCCCTCTCGGCTGGGACGTTCTAGCCAGCCAGCGCCAGTGTATCCCATAACTTTGGCAATTTCGCGCCCCATGTAATATTTGCCAATACCATCTGGACTGTGGATTATCCGTTGTTCGTAAACAGTGCTGGATGAAGTCGCGGCTTGTGCTATCAGGGTTGGATTCAGCAGCAAGGAACTTAATATCACAACAAGAGTTACTATAAAATGTAGAAAATTTAACATTTGGTTATGACCGATCTAGATAGCTATAAGCAGCAACTAAAAGAATTCTATGGCAGTAGAACGACTTACGACCATGAGGAAGGTACTCGCCATCCTCTAGAAGCCAAAATTTTACTTGAATTTGTTCCACTACATTCGGGACAGAAAATCCTTGATGTAGCGACTGGAACAGGTTTACTGGCGATACCCGCAGCTGAAAAAGTTGGTTCACAGGGCTATGTCATTGGGATTGACATGACCCCTGGAATGTTGCATCAAGCAAGACTTAAAATTGCAGCAGCAAAATTACAAAATATCGAGTTAATTGAGGCAGATGCAGAATATTTAAACTTTAGTGATAGTAGTTTTGATGTTGTCTTTTGCTGTGAGGCAATTGTACTTTTTCCTGATATCCTCACTATTTTACAAAAGTGGTATCGCTTCTTGAAAACAGGAGGGTTTGTGGCATTTACCTGTCCTCCCGAAACTGCTTATATGGCATCTCTTCAGCAGAGTGTCTGCGCTAGAGTTTTGGGTGTATCATTGTTACATATCCTTGAACCACTTGGGACTCCAGAAAAATGTCGTAATTTGCTCATTCAGGCAGGTTTTAGAGATATCGAAATTAAGATTGAGCCATCGGGACGTTATCGCCCTCTAAGGGATAAAGAATTATCTGAGATAGCAATTAATATAAATTTTAAAGGTAATTCCCTGTTGTCAAAATTATCACAAGAACAATTAAATCAGTTGCAAGTTGAGTACAAAGCAGAAATTGAGAAACTAGCAACCGATCAAGGTATTTGGGAAGACACTACAAAGTTCTTTGTTCGCGCTCGAAAATAAGTTTTACCTTAGCGCGAACCCCTGAAAGTGACCGATCTTTGCAAATTAGCTAGAGCGCGATTGTAATCCAAAATAGCTGCGACTCGATTACCTTCTGCTCTTGTCAGGTCATTTTCAGCAGAAATCACCTCTGTTTGAGTGCCCACACCAGCTTGGAACCTCAGCCTTGCTAAATTCAGAGCTTCCCTAGCTTGATTTAAAGCCACACTAGAAGTCTGCACATTATTTAAATTGGATTGCAATTGAGAATAGTACTGTTCTACATCAAAGCGAATTAGGTCGCGCTGGCTAGCAAATTGAGTCTCTGCGATCGCAATATTAGCTCTTGACTGATCCGCTCTTGCTCTTGCGGCTCCGGCATCAAACAAAGTGAGATTTCCATTAAGTCCCAATGAATAGCCATCAGTAATGCTGACACCATCATTATACCGATCTAACAGATTGTAGTTGCCTGCCAAACTAATTTGCGGCCCTAGCTGTGAAAGTGCCTGTCGTCGCCGTTGCTCGGAAATATTACGTTGTGCTAATTGCTGTTGCAATTCTGGGCGATTTTGAAACGCTTGCACAATACTTTGTTCTACCGTCTGTGGCCAAAGACCGGCTATTTGTACAGGATCTGCGGCACTAATATCAGCTGACTCTGACAAACTTAACAACGTGGCAAGTTGACGACGGGCAATTTGCTGCTGCGAGATAGCATTAGTCAGTTCTTGTTGAGAGTTTGCTAAATTTACCTGAGCTTGCAGCACATCAAACCGCGTACCCACTCCAGCCTGTTCTCTGGCTTGAGTATCCCGCAAACTAGCCTGGGCATTTTCCACAGCAGATCGATTAATTCTTACTTGTTCATCTGCTTGTTGCAAATTGTAGTATTGAGTCGTAGCATTCAACCTAATTGTCAAAGCCTGACTTTCAACATTCAATTCATTCACGCGTAGTTGTTCTTGGGCTGCTTGGATTGTCGCTTCTCGATTACCTCCGGTATAAACGTCGTAATTCAGTTCTGCTGAACCATTAAAAGAGGTGCTGGCTTGAGATGAATTGCTAGTAAAACCATTACCACTATTAGTTACATTACTGTTAATACCCAGAGTTGGAAACAAGGCAGCTTGAGACTCGCGTAGCTCCGAACGACTGCGTTCTAGCTGTAATATGGCTACCTGTAAATCTCGATTGTTGCGTTGTGCTAGTTCCAAAGCTTGTGCCAGACTGATTGGCACAGTTTGCTGAATCCTTACTTCCTGCGGTTTAGTAGGAAATTGCAGAGGATTGGGACTGGGGTTGAGGTAATCGGGAACCTTTACAGAGCTTGAGGTATTCTGCGGCTTTGGGGGAGTTGCTGCACTTGCTGCATTTGGAAAAAGAATAGCGAATGCTAGGGTAACCCAGGTAAAATGAACGAAGAATAAACTGAAATTCATAAATAGATAGATGTAGTCATTAAATTGGGTTTATTTGAGAATACAATCAAAACTTTTCATCCTGATTTACCTACGGAAATATAAATTTTAAATTCCCGCTCAAAAAACTGATATTAACAAATTACCCTACAATCAAGCCATCCTGAACTCGAATAATCCTTTTGGTTTGAGCAGCGATATCTGGTTCATGAGTGACAATCACAATTGTGATCCCTTGGTCATTAAGTTCTGTCAGTAAACTCATCACCTCATGAGAAGTTTCAGTATCTAAAGCTCCTGTTGGCTCATCTGCCAAAACTAATGCAGGTCGGTTGACCAAAGCACGAGCGATCGCTACCCGTTGTTGTTGTCCCCCAGATAGTTGACTAGGACGGTTAGATATGCGTCCCTCTAGTCCCACCTTTACCAAAGCTTCTAACGCCCTTTCCCGGCGTTTTGGCTTAGGTAAGTTAGCGTAAACCATTGGTAGCATAACATTTTCCAGCGCTGTCGCCCGCGCCAATAGGTTAAATTGTTGGAAGACAAAACCAATCCTTTGGTTACGAATATAGGCTAATTCATCATCATCAAAAGTTGTCAGATTCCTGCCTTCAAAAATATAGTCTCCAGTTGTCGGACGATCCAGACATCCCAAAATATTCATGAGTGTGGATTTACCCGAACCTGACGCACCCATAATCGAGACATATTCCCCTTCTTCAATAGAGAGTTCAATTCCCTTGAGTATTGGAACACTAACTTCTCCCAAGTGGTAAGTTTTAGTAATAGATTCCATCCAGATCATTGTTGGCATATTGATTTTAGTTTAATAAATTGTTAGTTATTGATTGTTAATTTTCAAAAAACTATATTGATTGTATAACCTGCGAATAATTAGAATTTCGTACCCAGATTATTTGCAAATAATCTGCAATGTTAGCATGTAAAATTTTCAGCAGATAGAATATATTCGCTGTAATCAAATTCCATAATCACCATTTAATTAAAATAGGGAGTTGTAAGCCAAAGTCTTGTGAATTACCTGACTTAGCATTATCAAACTCTATTTCTAGTTGGTAAAAATTGCCATGTGAAAATTGCACTAATCCAAGCTCAATGAGCGTTTTCACCTCAGCAGAAAAGTTTTGAACACCGGGTAAGGTAATTTTTAATGCTGTAATTTCTTTGAATCCAACTTTATGAACTAAAGAAGGTCGCCGTTCTAAAGGATAATTTGTGGGTTTTCGAGTTGTGGGTGAAATGAAAATCAATGGTTCTGATAAATTGTCACTATTGGTTGCGATCGGAATAGAAGCTCTTGGCGGCAGATATGTTGCATAGTAATCCCAAGTAGAAAATGGCATTTCTCGTAAATCTGATGCTGTTAGCCGGAATGAAATGCCAAAAGGGCAAGCCTGCGTTTCTTGCCAACGGCAACGTTCCCACAAACCTGTAGCGCGAACAACAGGAGATTGGATTTCGTTAGTGTCAAAAAGCCAAAGTAACTCAAGATAAGCATTCTCAAATGAAAAGCAAACGTTTGCAGTTCCTTGGCCTCGATGAATTCTACGACTACCTTCTGTGAGTCCGAAATCAGTTAGCAAATCTGCTACAACTGCTTCTGGTTCAACACAGACAAAGATATGGTCTAGTTCAAGTTGCATAACTATTCACCTGTTTTAAGAGAAGCTTTTAATTTTTAAATTTTCTTTTTTTGAATTATTTAATCACTACGTAAAGCAGTAATTGGATCTAATTTAGATGCATTTCGTGCTGGAATTACGCCAGCGACTAAGCCAACACTTAATGAGAGTCCAAAGCCAGCAATGATTGACAATAAAGAAATTACAAAGGGAAATTTGAAAGTGTTTGCAGCTACAAAGGCTAATACAACACCAGTGACCATCCCAATACATCCGCCAACAATGGAAATCACGATCGCTTCGGCTAAAAATTGATTAAGGATTGCCGAATTGGTGGCTCCTACGGCTTTGCGAATCCCGATTTCTCGCGTCCGCTCAACCACGGAAACCAGCATAATGTTAGCAATACCGATTCCACCAACTACTAACGAAATTCCAGCGATCGCTACCACCATTACTGTAAATAAACCCACAATATTAGTGAAGGTACTAACAATATCAGCTTGATTGGTCAATCTAAAATCATCAGCTTGTGGCGGATAAATATTGTGACGCAGCCGTAAAAGATTGGTGACTTGAAACTGAGCGGCTTCTAATTGCTCCTGATTAGCGCCTTTAACTAAAATTCCATTTACAGAAACGCCTACTAGGGCATTGTTTCCAACCAGTCTTTTCGACATTGTAGTTAGAGGAATGAACACCTGGTCATCTCGATCCATCGGCCCTTGAGAACCTTTAGGTTCCATCACCCCAATTACTTCATAAGCCTCTCCCTGAATGCGAATTTTCTCGCCGAGCGGATTTACACCCTGTCCAAATAGTGTTCTTTGAACTGTAGGGCCAAGAATAGCTACCTGTGCGGTAGTATCTAGTTCTTCTTGAGTAAAATATCTCCCTTGTTCGGGGTGGGTATTTCTAACTTCTGGGTAATTCAAATCTGTACCATAAATGGTAGTTGAGGTGTTCTGTCCTGCATATACAACTTGGGCGCTACGTTGAAGATAAGCAGAAACCATCTGTGCTGATGGCGCTTGTGTAGCGATCGCCTTTGCATCTTCCCAAGTCAAGGTGCTGCTAGAACCTACCCCCTGACGGACATTCCCACTTCTTGCTGCACCCGCCAAAATTTGGATCACATCTGTACCCAATGCTTGTATCTGTTGCTCAACCCCCTTTTGCACTCCCTGACCGACAGAAGTAATGGCAATAACTGAAGAAATCCCAATAATTACGCCCAACATAGTTAAACCCGTGCGTAATTTGTTACTCCACAGAGTCTCTGCCGCCATTGTCAAGATTTCCAGCAACGGCACTGTGCGAGTATTCTTAGTTTTATAAAAGCTTTTAAATATCTTAAACATAATGTTTTATTTAAAACTCACTTAATACAATTCAGTTAAGCATTTCTTCCTTCTCTTCCTTTGCGTCCTTTGCGTCCTTGGCGGTTCGTTAAAAAAGTTGAACCTTTTTACTCGACAGTTGAACCTTTTTACTCGACAGTTGAACCTTTTTACTCGACAGTTGAACCTTTTTACTCGACAGTTGAACCTTTTTACTCGACAGTTGAACCTTTTTACTCGACAGTTGAACCTTTTTACTCGACAGTTGAGCTTTTTTACTCGACAGTTGAGCTTTTTTACTCGACAGTTGAGCTTTTTTACTCGACAGTTGAGCTTTTTTACTCGACAGTTGAGCTTTTTTACTCGACAGTTGAGCTTTTTTACTCGACAGTTGAGCCTTTTTACTCCCCTTTGTGTTCCATCCCCCTGCTCCCTTGCCTTTTTTAACTAAACCGTATTGATTTAAAACTCACTTTAAGGGGAACCACCACCGGAACGACCTCCGCCACCGCCGGAACGACCTCCGCCGCCACCTGCTCCTCCTCCTAGACCAGGGAAAACTCCTCCTCTTGGTGTTGATTGCGGACGCGATCCAGGTGGGAAACTCAACAATACCCTTTCATCTCCTGTCAATCCAGACTTAACTTCAGTAAAGTTATTCGCGCTGACACCAGTCTCAATAGGAGTAAACACAGGTCTGTTATTCTTTCCTGCCACAAACACACCTGTAGCATTTTCTTGCCGCACCACCGAGGCCGTTGGCACTACTAGAACATTTTCAACTTGACCGACTTGAAAATCTACTTCCGCATTCATCCCAGATCGCAGTAGTCTTTGAGGGTCTGAAAGTGATACTCTCACTTCAAAACTGGTGACGTTTTGCTCTACTATTGCTTGGGCAGCAATTTGGCTGACTTTACCTTCAAAGGTTTTTCCTGGGTAGGCATCTGCCTTAATCGAGACTTTTTGACCAAGGCTGATTTTGGAAATATTTGTTTCTGCCAAATTTGCGACAACTTCATTTGTTGAAGCTAGAGACAAGATTGAAGAGGAAGAAGAAGAAGCTACTTCACTACTGGCTGTTGTGGGTGTCACGAAAGCGCCGGGATCAGCAAACTTCTTTGTCACCACACCATCAAAAGGGGCGCGAATAATTGTGTCATTGATTTGGGCTTGGATATTTTGCAGCGAACCGCGAGCAGATGTTACCTGGGCGCGGGCTGCGTCAATATCTTCTTGGCGCGTTCCGGCTTTTAGAAGTGCCAAAGCTTGCTGTCTTTGCTTCACCACAGCTCGGGCTTGCTCAATGTCTTCTGGACGTGACCCAGCTTTTTGCAGAGCTAGTGCTTGTTGTGCTGCATTTACAGTAGCTTGGGCGCTGTCGCGATCGGCACGGCTTTGGTTGAGAGTCTGAAGGGAAATACCGCCTGCATTGTAAAGTTGTTGATTGCGGAGAAGATTATCTTGTGCTTTTCTTAGAGCCGCTTGAGTGTTTTGTAACTGTGCCTGTGAAGCAGCAATATCTTGAGAGCGATTGCCTGCTTGTACCTTTTGTAGATTTGCCTGGGCTTCGTCTAATGCTCCCTGTGATTGACCAATATCTTGAGGACGATTACCTGCGATCGCCTTTTGCAGATTCGCCTCGGCTTGTGCCACTTGTCCTTGAGCAGAGGTGAGTTGTCCCCGCAGGTTGGAATCATCCATGTAAGCGACAATCTGTCCCTGTTTGACGATATCTCCTTCTTTCGCCAAGAGGCTTTTCAGGATGCCGGAATTTTTCGGGCTGAGGTTGATTGACCGTTCAGGTTTCACCGTTCCGTTCGCTGAAACTGTCATTGTTAAACTCTGCCTTTCTACAGGCTGTGTCAGCACCCGGCGGCTGGCTTGTTGACGGGGAGCAACCGTTACTTGGTAATAAACGGCATAGCCAATTCCACCCAAAAGGCAAAGAGCAATTAGCCAAGAGAGCCAATTACGTTTGACCTTTTTTTTCTTTACCTCTGGAACCAAAACTGATGAATCTACGGTATTTGGTGTATCAAGTTTCATATAACTTCGTCTAAAAAGAACGGCTACCGAGCTAGTTATTCACGGCTAATATAGCCTGGTAGCCCTATACCAACAATAGTTGCGTCTGCCGTCACGATCCCAATTTTGATTGCGATCGCCAACAACATAGACTGAATGAAGCCCAAAGGCTTGTTTAGCCTCGTTAAGAGCCTCCAGGCTGGAAATGTATTCTCATGGGCTGCTGCCTCTGGTCAAGCTACTGGAGGCGGAGCCTAAGAGAATGGGTTAAGAGCCTCCAGGCTCTTAACCAGTCAGGGTAAGGGCTGTATCTTTTCTTAGTGCCATTCAACATAGACTTTCGTCTGGGCACTTGCAGGCGCAGTCAACAGAGTAGGAACAATGATCAGGGCAGCAGCAGCTAAGACTATCGATATCCGGTTTGCTTTCAACATGGAATTGATTCCCTATTTGTATTAAAGTTATATTTTGCTGAGGTTTGAATCCAGCAATCTTTAGACAGTTATTTTTGTTTTGGCATCAAGGTGTTTAATATTTACCTCATCGTATAAATTCATACATATTAATTATTGCTTAAAACGTCCAAACCGATGTATGACCAAAGTCATTAGTAATTCCAGACTGATGTATGACCAAAGTCATAAGTTTTTTTAATGGGGAGTGGGGCAAAATAGTGCTGAGTTAGGAGTTAGGAGTTAAGAGTTCTTCTCCCCTCTGCCCCACTCAGTACTCAGCACGGGCTAAACCATAGCTATCCGCTCACGGAACTTGGAACTCAGCACTCTTGAAGGGCATTGGGCATTAAGTAATAATTCTTCTTCCCCTGCTCCCCCTGCTCCCCCTGCTCCCTCATCCCCATTCCCTCCTGCCTTTCTTTGTAAGATTTTGCTACCGTCAACAGCGTAGATCGTTTAAGCTAGCTGAAAGATTCTTTGATTAGTGGCTTAGAGGCGGTAGTGTGCCGAAATATGTTCGTTTGATTTCTTTTCTAATGGTCTGTAGTTTATGGAGTATGCCAAAAGCCGCTAACGCGCAGGCATTAATACCCCATACATTGCAACTAGATGCGACAAAGTTAGAGAAGCAGGGGTTGAGCTTGGCACAAGAGGCGGCTCAACTAGCTCAGTTTCAACAGGTTGAATTAGCTTTGCCACGAGCGCGGCTGGCTAGTCAACTGGCTCCTAAGAATGATAAAGTGTGGTTGCTCTTAGGTGGATTGCAACTGCAAACTAAAGAGTTTGACGGGGCGATCGCTAGCCTGAAAACAGCGCAATCTATCAACCCGAAAAATGGTGATATTTTGTTTGCTTTGGGTTCAGCTAATTTTCAGCAGAAAAATTACCAAGCAGCTGTTGTCAATTACCAAGACGGTTTGAAGTTAAAACCCAACGATCCAGAGGGGTTATTTAATTTGGGTAATGCTTACTATTTGCTGGGTAAATTGCCAGATGCGATCGCACAGTACGATAAAGCAATCTCCCACGATAAAAAATTCTGGCCGGCGATCAACAATATTGGCTTAATCAACTACGAACAGGGTAATACCACCGAAGCGATTAAGCGATGGCAATCTGCTGTAAGCCTTGATAAACAAGCCGCAGAACCTTTATTAGCCTTAGCAGTGGCACTGTATACTAAAGGCGATAGCGAACAAGCATTAAGCTTCGGAGAAGCCGCACTCCGCATCGATCAGCGCTATGCTAGTTTGAATTTTCTCAAAGAAAATCTCTGGGGCGATCGCCTACTGGCTGATACGAAAAAATTCCTAGAATTACCCCGTATTCAAACAGCCCTACAGCAACGAGAAAACTCATCATCAGCGCCTAGAGAACAGCCTACTCAATAGGAGTGGGGAGTTAGGAGTTAGGAGTTAAAAGTTAGGAGTTAGGAGTTAAAAGTTAGGAGTTAGGAGTTAAAAGTTAGGAGTTAGGAGTTAAATATTTCAACAGTTATCAGTTAATTTGTCCGTTGGGAGTCAGAGTCCCCCACAACTAACAAGTGGTGTGTTTCAGTCCGGGTGGTCACGTAGCTCTTGCTGAAGTGTCAAATCCCCTACTGAAACCGTGATAACTCCAAACTCCTCACTCCTAACTCCTCACTCCAAACTCCTCACTCCTAACTCCTAACTCATAACTCATAACTCCTAACTCCTAACTCCTAACTCCTAACTCTCCCATTACCACTTGCCTAACAGTACCTTTTCATAGTACATATATACTAAATGAAGACAGGAACGGGTCGCCCAAAAACCTTTGCGGGCGAGTATTCCTGAAATAAGTCGTCAATTCTTAGCGGTCGTCTGTGGGTAGAAGTGCGATGATTTGGTCAACAAACTGTTGATGGTCAACAACTGGCTTAGAAATGTAACCATCAGCGCCGCTTTGCTTGAGAAAGTTTTCGCGATCGCCTTCCATAGCATGTGCCGTCACCAAAATAACGGGTAAGTTTGCTGTTTTGGGATCAGATTTTAACATTTGTGTAATTTTGATTCCATCAACAGATTTACCTTGGTAAACACTTCTAGACAGAGAAACATCCATCAAAATCAGGTCGGCTTCTCCTGATTGGGCAATTTTTATTACTTCTTCGACATTTTCAGTGTGTTTCACGCCCAATCCCCCACGCTTGGACAAAATTTTGGAAAAAACACGAGCATTAATTAGATCGTCTTCGACAATTAAAACAGTTTTCATGAGATTTTTAGTAATAGAGGTAGAGGTAAGGCGATTAAGCAATTCAAAATTTAAAATGAGAAAATGCAGTCATGGCAAGTATCCTGGCTATGGAGTCTACACAAATTAAGTGTGCAACAGATTATCATTCGATTAAAACAGCTACCAGGTATCTGTTTCCTTTTTAATAGTCAATGTACATCCTGTCATCAAGGATGATACTACTGCTTTTTCTTCTATGACTATCAATATTTTGTTAGGAATCCCATTTCATCCGTTATGCTGTGGTTGCTGCAATATTGAGTTCCGCCGACTTTAGTGTAGTTAAATTTCAGGGAAAAAACTCATGGCAAAACAGTTAAACCTTCTCTCAACGGGACAGGTAATTCCAACAGCCCTGCACACCGAGATGCAACGGTCTTATCTAGAATATGCCATGAGCGTGATTGTCGGGCGAGCGCTACCAGACGTGCGTGATGGCTTAAAACCAGTGCATCGGCGCATTCTATATGCCATGCACGAACTCGGTTTAGTACCAGATAGACCCTATCGAAAATGTGCCCGTGTAGTGGGTGATGTGTTGGGTAAATACCATCCCCACGGCGATCAATCAGTTTACGATGCTTTAGTCAGGCTGGTACAGGATTTTTCTAGCCGCTATCCTTTACTAGCAGGACACGGTAACTTTGGTAGTGTCGATAATGACCCGCCAGCAGCGATGCGTTACACAGAAACGCGCCTCGCACCCATCAGCCATGAGGGAATGCTGACAGAAATTGGCGAAGAAACTGTGGAATTTGTCGGTAACTTCGATAATTCCCAGCAAGAACCAACGGTTTTACCTGCTCAGTTGCCGTTTCTGTTGCTCAATGGCTGTGCTGGTATCGCCGTGGGAATGGCGACGAATGTTCCACCTCATAACTTGGGAGAAGTTGTTGATGGGTTAATTGCCTTAATCGACAACCCAGATATGCCAGATGAAAAATTATTTGAGTTAATTCCAGGGCCAGACTTTCCCACTGGTGGGGAAATAATTGGTGAGGCGGGAATTCGGGAAGCGTACACCACAGGTAAAGGTGGGATTATGCTGCGGGGAGTTGCGACTCTGGAGGAAATTCCAGCCACTAGGGGAAGTAAGCGACGGACGGCAATTATCATTACAGAATTGCCTTATCAAGTAAATAAGGCTGCCTGGATTGAGAAGGTAGCGGACTTAGTAAATCAAGGTCGTTTGCAAGGAATTTCCGATCTTCGAGATGAAAGCGATCGCGAAGGAATGCGGGTGGTAATTGAACTCAAACGCGATACCAATCCCCAAGAAGTTCTCCAGCATTTGTATCACCAAACTGCTTTGCAAATGACTTTTGGGGCAATTCTCCTAGCAATAGTGGATGGACAACCTCGCCAGTTAAGTTTGCGTCAACTGTTGCAGGAGTTTTTGAGTTTCCGAGAAGAGACGCTGAACCGTCGCTACAATTACGAGTTGGAGAAGGCTCAAAGTCGTGTGCATTTGGTGGAAGGTTTACTCAAAGCACTATCTAATTTGGATCAGGTAATTGAAATTTTACGCCAAGCTCCCGATGGCAGTACGGCAAAAATTAACCTTTGTAGCCGACTAGATTTGAGTGAGGTACAAGGAGATGCAATTCTGGCTATGCCGTTGCGCCGCCTCACTACTTTAGAACAGCAAAATTTGCAGCAGGAATTTGAGCAGATAAGTGGACAAATTAGCTTATTGGAGCAATTACTCAACGATCGCCGCGAATTACTCAAGGCACTGAAAAAAGATTTGCGATCGCTCAAGCGCAAGTACAGCGATCCCCGACGGACGAAAATTGGAGAGGAGCAAAAGTCTAAAGCAGAGGAGCAGAAGAACAGAGGAGCAGAGGGGCAGAGGAGCAGAGGGGCAGAGGAGGAGGAACTTAAATCTTCTGAACCAGCAGAGGAAGCAATTTTAGAGTTTACCCAACGAGGTTATGTGCGGCGCACCCAGCCATCGGGGAAAAAGTCAAAAGGTGAAAATGGTCTGCATGATAATGACTTCATTATCCAAACTGTGTTGACTGACACAGAGAAAGACTTGCTAGTACTAAGCGCTAGCGGCAAAGTCTATCCTGTGAAGGTGGGAGAAATTCCCCCAACCACTGGCCGTTCTCCACGGGGAAAACCTTTGATTACCATGCTCAGTAGTACTGCTCAAGGCGCTCAAGAAGCTGTAGTCAGCCGCTTTTTGCTGCCGGAAAATCTCGAAACTAAGCAGATGATTCTCTTAACAAAAGAGGGACGAATTAAGCGGCTGTCTCTGGGAGAATTTACTAACTTGACTCGGCGCGGAATCACGATTTTGAAGCTCAAAGACGATGATGAATTGTCATTTACCCAGTTCACTAAACCAGGGGAGCATCTGATTTTAGCTAGTTCCGGTGGGCGACTGTTGCGTTTTGCAGTCAATGATGAACAATTACCGATCATGGGACGCACAGCAATGGGTTTACAAGCATTTCGGTTATTGAAAAATCAGCAAATGGTTGGCTGTGTCACTGTCGGTAAAGATGACCATCTGCTGCTAGTTACCCAAGAAGGATATGCCAAGCGAATGCCTGCGAGTCAGCTAAGAGCAGCTAATCGCGGCGATTTAGGCACGCAAGCGCTGAAATTTGCCAGCAAAACTGACAATTTAGCTGGGATGGTCATGGCGATCGCATCTGGCGAGGTAGCTTTAGTGACGAATAAGGAGCGGGTAGTGCGGATACCTGTGGAAACGGTGCCAATTTTAGGTAGAGATGTCAAAGGTGAAAGCATTCTCCAACTCAACCGTGATGAAAAAATCATTACTGTTGCTGAAGTGCGATCGTAAACTATCTAAAGCTTATCTCGTTCCCAGTCTCCGACTGGGAATGCCCGTCCTTGAGGCTCCGCCTCAGGAACTGGCGGCAGAAAATATTGGAATGGTGCTTATTTAACCTGGATTTAGATCCCCGACTTCTTGAAGAAGTCGGGGATCTGGACAGTATTTTTGACTCCAAATATATCTATTAATTCTCAATAATTTTTAATTTTAAAATAACAAACTCTCTAAAAAATCAGCAAATACAACCAAAATTTTTGATAAATCTCAATAAATATAATATTGTCTATCACAGTAAAAGTCTGAATAACATTTCTTCTAGCTCAGTAAATCTAACTGAAGGCTGATGTTTTAATCTGTATAAATAGCTATTCCTATTTATGTCAAGGTATGGAAACAAAAGTATAAAACATGTTGCCTTTATTAAAATATTTGTTATATTAGTTTACATAAGGCAATAAACCTTAAAAATTAAGCTTGGAGTCTGAACCATGACAAACGCAACCACAACAAAAGTAACTACTCCTGTAATTGAAGACCGCAACGCTTGGCGCTGGGGCTTTACCCCACAAGCAGAAATTTGGAACGGTCGCTTGGCAATGATTGGTTTTTCAGCAGCCATTTTGGTTGAGCTTTTTTCTGGTCAAGGCTTTCTACATTTTTGGGGCATCCTGTAAGTTTTAATATCTAAGATGACCTATAAATAAAAAAACCTGGAGTGCTAATTCACTACCAGGTTTTTTATTGTTTTGTCATTTGTCAGTTGTCATTTGTCATTTGTTTATTTACTAATACTTCGGCTTCTCTACGAGACGCTACGCGAACGCTCAGTACAAGTGACCAATGACTAATGACTATTGACTAATTGACTACCGAATATACTCTTTGAGAACGCTGTTACGATTTGGGTGGCGTAACTTGCGGAGTGCTTTCGCCTCAATTTGGCGAATGCGTTCGCGGGTGACGTTGAAAATCTGGCCGATTTCCTCAAGAGTCTTCATCCGACCATCATCCAAGCCGTAACGTAGTCTGAGTACATCGCGTTCACGAGGGCTGAGACTGTCGAGGACTTTTTCAAGGTCTTCGCGCAGAAGGTTTTTGGAAACTTGGTCTTCTGGCGTTTCACCATCGGATTCAATAAAATCGCCCAACCGAGAATCTTCTTCTTTACCAATGGGTGTTTCTAATGAAATGGGTAACTGGGCAGATTTAGCAATGAACCGCAACTTCTCAATGGTCATTTCCATGCGAGTGGCGATTTCTTCTTCAGTGGGTTTGCGACCCATTTCTTGAGACAGTAACTTGGTAGTTTTCTTAATCCGAGAGATGGTTTCGTAAAGGTGAACTGGAAGCCGAATTGTACGTGATTGATCTGCGATCGCGCGGGTAATTGCTTGACGAATCCACCATGTAGCATAAGTGGAGAACTTATAACCTTTTTCGTGGTCAAACTTTTCAGCGGCACGAATCAAACCGAGACTGCCTTCCTGAATTAAGTCCTGGAACGACAAACCACGATTCATGTACTTCTTGGCAATTGAAACTACAAGACGGAGGTTAGATTGCACCATCTTGTCTTTCGCCCTGCGACCAACATGGAGGCGATAACGAAAAGCTGGCAAAGGTAGTTGTACTGCTTCTGCCCATTCACTATCACGAGGATCGCGATCTAACTGTTCACACAGTCTTTCGCGGACTCTCTCTAATTCCAGCAAATCGGCTATTTTCCGCGCCAATTCAATTTCTTCGTCTGCCCGCAACAGCCGAATTCTACCAATTTCTTGCAAGTAAAGCCGAATTGAATCTTCGGTATAGTGCTTCTTCTTGCTTTGTGTCCGACGACGCGATTTAGCGGCTTTTCCAGACTTTGCGTCGTCCTCATCAGACTGAGGCTCTAAAAATTCCTCGTCACCTTCATCGATGATCAGCAAGTCCTCTTCATCGTCTATTAAGAGTTCTTCTAACTCGAGCTCAGGCTGATTTATTATTTCTAGGTCAGGCTGATATATGCTTTCGAGTACGTTGTTAGCCTGGTTCATGCCGCGTTCCTCATGCTCCTTGCAGAATCAATTACTCAAGACAAGATGTGTTTAATGCTCTTTTAAACGAGCTATTCATTAACCGAAAATAAGCTTTTTGGCAGATTTGCCAGAGATATTTTCGGACGTTTTACACCTCCGGTTGGAGGTTTTAAAATTAGTTTAAGCGATTACTAAAAGTGACTTGCTCATCTTAGTAAATGTTATGTGTGTTGCTATCACACAATGCTTTCAACTAACTGGTCAAAAAAAAGACTCGCCTTTATCAAAAAATTTGCCACTCTATACTAATGAGTTCAGACTGTTGGCAGATTTTCCTAGAAAGACTCTTCCGATTGTAGCCTGTTTCACAGAAGTTGCACTCTTTTTGTGTATTAATCATGAACTTCTAAAGCAATTTTTAGCCACTATTACCAAAAAGACATTCAAAACAGGAGTTATACTCTTAAATTTTTCTCCACTTTTCAGAATTGCAGTGACCCTCTTATTACATTACAAAGTAAGTACGTTTGCTTTTGCCGAATTTCATGTATTTTACACAACATTCATTACTTAGGAAGAGTGAATTTTATGTGAACTCAGACCATTTGTCTTAATCTACCCATTTTTACATTTCCTTCACAAATTACGCATTCCTTAGACTAAAGCGGTTCTTGACCTTGGGTAAATACAACAAGGGTGATGGTGTTTGCCTTAAAGCAGTTAACCTTCTGCGTACTAATTACCTTAACTGAGGAGTTGAGGCTCTGGCAGAATCGACCTGATAGCAGATCAATTTAGGTTTAACTAATTTGGTCTTATTCACACGTTAGCGCACTGTGGCGATTTCAGCCCTATGAAACTTGACAAACTTTTCTTATTGTATACAAGGATATTTTAATCAATACAAAAAGAATTTGTCGTGTGAACTCGCCAGTATAGTCTTATTTAAGGCAAAAGTTCATTAGATACATCAGATACAATAGCGATCGCCACGGCAGTACATGAAGATATTAACAAGTTTGCTGCCAGATGGTGTCCGCTTCCAGTAGGCATTACCTCGAACAAAGAGAAGCCAGAAGATTGCCTGATGATTTGCTTATAAACTTGGCTTACGTAAGTAAGTTGTAAACTTCAATACTTTTATTTCGGTAAGTTTCGGTCATCTTATTATGAGAAATCCTCAAAATACTTATTAATTGCTGTTTGATAGATGAGATTCAGTTATTTTCTTAAAGCATAACAAATGTGTTTCTTGCTGGTGGACAAAATAAATCAGCCAGTCTGTGCAAAGAGTATTATCTTAACTAAACTTCTATAAAGTTGGTAGTTTAGCTAACAGTAGAAGATTGAATTTTTGTAAAATATTGACAATAAGCAAATTATATGATTATTCACTAAGTGAAAAATTTAGAATTTTTGTAGTTATGTTGCACTGACCTACCGCTTACGTGGTAAGGCAACCTAATTTTTTTATTAGGAAAGATATGGTTTTTAACCCAATACGGTTCAGTTAAGCGCTACTTCTACAAAATCGTGGGTTTGGAGACGCGATAAATCGCCGTCTGTACAAGACGCGATAAATCGCCGTCTGTACAAGTGTTTTGGTCTTATCTGAACTGTATTGGTTTTTAACCTTGATCCATATTTGGTATTTCTTGTCAACGCGTAAGTCATATTTATTGAAAAAGTAAGGGTTCAAAACCTCGCCCGAAGTCAAGCGAAAAAATCCTTGTATTCTCTTGGTAGGTTGAAACCCTCTGCCCGTTGTGTCGGGCTTAGTTTAATTCCGAATGGGCGAAAAAGCGAACTTGTACTGAGCGCAGTCGAAGTATTGCGAATTGACTTCATGTGTTTCGTAGTTTGTCATCATTCAAAAAAGGTACTTTTTATAGGAGTTTTGGATATAAAAAAGGTAATGGGTGATACGTTTTCACCCATTACCAATGTCACAAATTATTGGAGTCGTGCCAGAGAATTGATATTAGATATCTAAATCGGTGAAGTTGAGTTTAGAACCATAGGTTTCGATAAATTCTCGTCTGGGGGCGACGCGATCGCCCATTAAAATTGTGAAGATGCGATCGGCTTCGGCTGCGTCCTCAATTTCGACTTGCTTCATTTTGCGGGTTTCTGGGTTCATTGTGGTGTCCCAGAGTTGTTGTGGCATCATTTCACCCAAACCTTTGAAGCGTTGGATGGTATAGTTGGCGTTAGCAGGGAATTTAGCGATCGCTTGATCTTTTTCACGATCGCTATAGCAGTACTCATGATTACGTCCCCGTTCTACTTTAAACAGTGGGGGACAAGCAATATAAATAAAGCCTTGTTCGATCAGCGCTCGTTGATATCGATAGAAGAATGTTAACAACAAAGTCCGAATGTGCGCTCCATCTACGTCAGCATCCGTCATGATGACTATGCGGTGATAACGCAACTGAGTGGAATCGAATTCATCACCTTTGACACCTAAACCGAGGGCTGTAATTAACGATTGAACTTCGTTATTTTTATAAATTTTGGCATCGTCGGTTTTTTCAATGTTAAGAATTTTACCACGTAGAGGCAAAATCGCTTGAGTACGGCGATCGCGTCCTTGTTTGGCACTTCCACCGGCTGAGTCGCCTTCCACGATGAATATCTCAGATTCGCTGGGATCACGAGAACTGCAATCTGCCAATTTACCAGGTAATGGCGAAGATTCCAGTACCGATTTGCGCCGAACTAATTCCCGTGCATGACGCGCTGCTTCTGCGGCTTTGAAAGCTTGGATAGCTTTATCTAAAATTGAGTCTGCGATCGCCGGGTGAAATTCTAGATACTCAGTGAGGACTTCTCCCACTAAAGAATCAACAATCCCCCGAACTTCAGTGTTACCGAGTTTAGTCTTAGTTTGTCCTTCAAATTCTGGATCGGGGACTTTAACGGAAATTACCGCAGTCAAACCTTCACGGACGTGTTCGCCACTGAGGTTAGGTTCATTCTCTTTAATTTTATTGCGCTTGCGAGCGATCGCATTTAGTGTCCGAGTCAGAACTGCTTTTAACCCTTCTAAGTGCGTACCACCATCTACTGTACGAATATTGTTAGCAAAACCTAGCACATTATCCGTATAAGCATCAGTACACCATTGCAAAGAAACTTCCACTTGTACATTGTTTCGTTCCCCCTGCACATAGATAATTTCTTCATGCAGTGGTTGCTTCTCACGATTCATGTAAGCGATATATTCTTTAATACCACCCTTGTAATTGTAGGATTCTACTTTCGGTGTATCGCTTTTTAGTAGTTCTAAACGGTGGTCAGTAAAGGTAATTTTGACACCTGCATTCAGATACGCTAATTCCCGTAGGCGACCGGATAAAGTGATGTAATCAAACTCAATGCTAGTTGTAAAGATTTGGGTATCTGGCTTGAAAGTGACAGAAGTTCCAGTTCTAGCTTCTTTGTAAGGCTTTGCTTCCAGTTCACTAACTGGGATACCGCGTTCATAGCGTTGGAGATAAACTTTTTTATCTCGCCAAACTGTAACTTCTACAACCTCAGACAGGGCATTAACAACAGAAATACCAACCCCGTGTAATCCTCCAGAAACTTTGTAGCCACCGCCGCCAAACTTACCACCGGCGTGTAGTACCGTCATTACGGTTTCCAAAGCCGATTTTCCGGTGCGCGAGTGAGTATCGACGGGAATACCGCGACCATCATCTGTTACAGTCACCGAACCATCAGCGTTGATATCCACCTCTATATGAGTGCAATGACCCGCCAAAGCTTCATCAATTGAATTGTCCACCACCTCGTAAACTAAATGGTGGAGTCCTCGCGGCCCAGTCGTACCGATGTACATTCCTGGTCTTTTGCGGACGGCTTCCAGACCTTCCAGAACTTGAATCTGATCGGCACTGTAACTGCTCGTCATGTAAACTCTCCTGATGCGTGGGGTTGAAATCGCCTAAAGGCAAATAAAAGTAAAAACACTCCAAAATTGTAACACAAAAGCCTTGCTGGCGTCTGTAGGGCATTTTCTAGAGAAGTTTATACTGGGGTTGCACTACCGTGGAAGAGGGGCACGGGGAGCAGGGGAGGCAGGGGGGCAGGGGAGGCAGGGGGCGGGGAAGATTATTTACCAATGCCCAATGCCCAATGACTAATGACTAATGACTAATGACTAATGACTAAATTAATTGTGATTTGTGGGGCAACGGCAACGGGGAAATCGGGTTTGGCTTTGGCTTTGGCGATGCGATTGGGTTCTGTAATTCTCAGTGCTGATTCTCGTCAAGTTTATCGTGAGTTTGATATAGGGACGGCAAAACCAACTGTAGCTGAACAAAAATTGGTGTCGCACTATTTAATAGATATCTGCGATCCAGCAGATATCATGACAGTAGCAGACTATCAGCAGCAAACACAAGCTTTAATTGCTTCTGTTGGTGTTACACCAGTGTTTTTAGTTGGTGGCACTGGTTTATATATCCGTTCCATTGTTCAAGGGATGAAAATTCCGAGAGTTGCACCACAAATTGAATTGCGATCGCAGCTTGAATCTCTTGGTCAAACTCAACTCTATGCAATGTTACAACAAGTTGACCCCGTTGCAGCACAAAAGATTCATGGCAATGATTTAGTCCGAACTTTAAGAGCATTAGAAGTATATTATGTTACTGGATATCCCATTTCAGAACAGCAAGGGGAGAATCCGCCCAATTATCCGATTTTGCAAATTGGTTTAGATTGCGATGTTGAAAAGTTGCTTGCTCGGATTCAACAGCGTACTGAGCAAATGATAGCAAATGGTTTGGTTGCTGAAGTGGAGCATCTTTGTCAAAAATATGGCGCTGATTTGTCTTTGTTGAATACTTTGGGCTATCAAGAAATCAAGCAATATTTGGCTGGGGATATTTCCTTAGATGAGGCGAAAGAATTGACAATTTTGCATACGCGACAATTTGCCAAGCGACAACGTACTTGGTTTCGAGCCTATCCAAAAATTGAATGGTTTGATGCAGATGATCCTAATTTATTAGAGAAAGTTTGGCATCGGATAAATGAGTTTATAAGTTGCACTTCGTGATAATTATAAACTCATGCAAAGACGCAAAGTTTTTTGCGTCTTTACAGTGAGTGTTCTACAGATTGTCGGGATCTACACCCATAGCCCGTAGCCTATCTGCTAGTAATTGGGTACGTTGTTCTGCCTGTTCGGCGCGTTGTCGTTCTTGTTCGGCGCGTTGTCGTTCTTGTTCGGCGCGTTCATCTCCAGTCGATAAAACATTACCATCTTGGTAGCACCAGCGTAACCAAGTATCTTGTCTATCTTCAAATTTACCTTCCCACAAAGTTACGCCTAAACCAACTTGTTCTAACCAATTTTCTGAAGTTTCAAAGTAGCGCCTTCCTCTAAGTTCATAAACGCGTAGTAGTTTTTCTCCTAATTGCTGATTCTGGTCATATACGATGTAGTAACTAGCCCGCATTTGTTCATAAATTTTCAGCTTTTTGCCAAGTTCATCACCTTCTTTATTAGAGACAATTTCTAGGACAACTTCTGGAGGTTTGCCAAAACGCCAAACCATATAACAACGATTTTGTTTTTCCCACCAATTTTGAGGCACTTGCACATCTAAGCTGAGAAAAACGTCGGGGACAATTGCAGGTTGACCGTCTGTATGGTAAACTCCGACATTCGCTGCTGCTAAAAAACTCTGGCTTTGTAAAGAACTGTAAAGAGAGCCAACCAAGAGACGTTGTTGTTTTTCAGAAGCAAAATTGTCCACAGGTGTATCATCTTCAGTGACTAGCTGGTTGGCATCTGGCACATAGTAATCATCATCATTGATTAGAACTTGCTGAACCATGATTTTATCCAGTATTTGAGAGCGTTATTTCTAGGTTAATTGATTGGGGATGAGAGAGTGCGTAGTCTTTGAGCTGCAATAACTGGGTAGGTTGTGTGAAAATCTAAAGATAAAAGTCTGTAGAATCAGCGCAATGATTGGAAGAACACTACGGCAACACTACAAAATCATTGATAAGTTGGGATCTGGTGGTTTTGGAGAAACCTATTTGGCTGAAGATTTAGATATCCCTACAAACCCTAAGCCTAAATGCGTTGTCAAGCGGCTTCAGCCCAACGAAAGGAATCGAAATATTCCTAATTCAGATATTTTGCGCCTGTTCCAGAAAGAAGGAGAAATTCTCTACCAATTGAGTCAAAATCACAACCACATTCCCAAACTTTACGCTTATTTTCAGGAAAAGCAAGAATTTTATCTAGTTCAAGAATTCATTGATGGGCATGACTTGAGCCAGGAAATAACTTCGGGTAAAGTGTGGAATGAAACCTCAATTTGAGGAAGCTAAATTCTTTTCACAAGGGCTGGCAGCAGTAAGGATTGGTGGGAAGTTTGGTTATATAAATATCAAAGGGGTATTTATTATCCAACCTCAGTTTGATGAGGCTGAGTGCTTTTATGGTGGGTTAGCCTCGGTAGAAATTGGTGGAGAGGGTTACTGTATTGATAAGACTGGGAATTTTATTGATTAATGATTACTATAAAATCTAATAACAGTTTCATTCCTCACTTTCACCTAACCAAAATTCATCAGGTAAAGGTTTATTGAAATCATCACTTATCCAAATCTTATCTTGATTTAAACCTAGTACCCGTTTCTGGGGTGGTTGTTGAGGTTGAGCATATTTTTGTGCGAGAAATTCCACAAAATCTAGCACCTGTTGTTGCTGTTCGGGTGCTAGGGTTTGCAGCTTTGCAATTAATTTTGAGGTGGAATCTAAAACTTGGTAAGTCATTTCACCCTCTGCTGTTAAATGGCTGACTCTATGTTACTGTAGCCCCACAATTAAGAGAATATCTGAATTCTACCATCATTCAACGTACTCCTTAAGAGACATCGCAGCTTCCGTACTCAAATTATGCGATCGCCTTTTACTCCCCCCTTAGCTGCTATTCTTGCAACAATAGTAAACACAGCCATCAACAGCAGCCTGTAAAATGCCATGACAGACACCGCAGTTAGCATTTTTCCCGCCGATATCCAAACCATTGAGCAGTTATACACCTTCCGAGAGCGCACCGAAGTTTTAGAATTTCTGGATAAACATCCGTTTCTCATTCCCGTGCTGCTAGAAGCACCTGACAAAATTCGCCACTACTTCCCTGACTCCCAACTATTTCTGGAAGTTGTTCCAGATCCAGAAATCATCGACTACGTGCTACTGGTATTATCTATACTGATGAAGCTTGATCCTGATGATGCGATCGCAAGACAAAAACAAATGGATCTGGATTGGTGGTTAAATAATACAACACACGAGGTACGAAGTCAGTTGATTACGCTTTTAGAATATCCAGATGAGTTTTGATTGGTCTGAGTATCTTAAAGTAGCTAAAGAGCTAGCAGGTGCTGCAACTACTTCTGCCAATCAAGAAGCTAAGTTTCGTGCGGCCATCAGTCGAGCGTACTATGCAGCTTTTATCGAAGCACGAAACTACCTGCGCGATCAACAAGGGCATTCAATTCCGACAACAGGTAATGCTCACAAGTATGTCAGTGACCAATTTGATATTAGTCCCGAACCACAGCGTCAATTGTTAGCAAAAGAATTAGCAAAGTTACGACTTTATCGCAATCAAGCAGATTATGTAGATAAATTTCCTGGATTGGCTGGTATTACGTTAATGGCTTTAAATTCATCTGAGGAAGTAATTTTAATTTTAAGCAACCTGTAAACATCTACCTTGAACTTTAAAAAACTATGCTTACCCAAGATAAAAAACAACTCAACTGGAAACCGATTATCAAAGCATTCGAGGCTGTCCTTGGCAAAAATGGTGTGGTGCAACGCCGAGAAGAACTCATTACCTATGAATGCGATGGTTTAACTGGTTATCGCCAACGTCCGGCTGTGGTGGTGTTACCCAGAACTACAGAACAAGTTGCAGAAATTGTAAAAATATGCAACCAATACTCTATACCCTTCATAGCACGCGGTTCTGGTACTGGTCTATCTGGTGGCGCTTTGCCAGTCATAGATTCTGTTTTAATTGTCACTTCCTTAATGCGGCAAATCCTCAGTATTGATTTAGAAAATCAACGAACAGTTGTCCAACCAGGGGTGATTAATAGTTGGGTAACACAAGCTGTAAGTGGTGCTGGTTTTTACTACGCTCCTGACCCTTCCAGTCAAATTATTTGCTCTATTGGGGGCAATATTGCCGAAAATTCTGGTGGCGTACATTGTCTCAAATACGGTGTTACTACTAACCACGTTTTAGGATTAAAAATTGTCACGCCGGAAGGGGAAATTATCGATATAGGCGGACAAATCCCAGAAATGCCTGGTTATGATTTAACAGGTGTTTTTGTTGGTTCCGAAGGTACTTTAGGAATTGCTACAGAAATTACTTTGCGAATTCTCAAAAGTGCAGAATCAATTTGTGTGCTGTTGGCAGATTTTACTAGCATTGAAGCAGCTGGAGCAACTGTTTCTGACATTATCAGCGCCGGGATTATTCCTGGTGGTATGGAAATGATGGATAACTTCAGCATCAATGCTGTTGAAGATGTTGTAGCAACTAATTGTTATCCCCGCGATGCTACTGCCATTTTGCTAATAGAGATTGACGGTTTAGAAGTAGAAGTTGCAGGAAATAAGCAGCGAGTTATTGAAATTTGTAAAAAGAATGGGGCACGAAATGTCACTTCTGCTACTGACCCAGAAACCAGATTGAAATTATGGAAAGGACGCAAAGCCGCTTTTGCTGCGGCTGGACATTTAAGCCCAGATTATTATGTACAAGATGGTGTAATTCCTCGGACTCAGTTGCCTTATGTTCTGCACGAAATTCAGACTTTAAGTGAACAATATGGTTATCGTGTTGCTAATGTATTTCATGCTGGCGATGGTAATCTTCATCCGCTAATTCTTTATGATAATTCTGTGCATGGAGCATTGGAACAAGTAGAAGAAATGGGTGGAAAAATTCTCAAACTTTGTGTCCAAGTTGGTGGCAGTATTTCTGGCGAACATGGTATTGGTGAAGAGAAAAAGTGCTATATGCCACAGATGTTTAGCCAAGTTGATTTAGAAACTATGCAATGGGTACGGCAAGTTTTTAATCCAAAAGGGTTAGCAAATCCTGAAAAGATATTCCCCACACCACGAACTTGTGGTGAAGCCGCAAATGCATCGGCTATCAAGCAATTTGAAGGTGTGGAACGATTTTAAAAGTTAGGAGAGACGCGATTAATCGCGTCTGTACGTTTGGAGTTATCAGGTTTTGGTATATTCTCTCGTTCCCTGGCTCTGCCAGGGAATGTAGTTATATGAGGCTCTGCCTCAAGTTAGTATAGGAGGCGGAGCCTCAATGAGGGGCATTCCCAGCCAGAGGCTGGGAACGAGAGTGTGAGGGGTGTGCTTAATCTGGGGAAAGTACGTACATTATGGCATCTTGTATTTCATAGAATTCAAAATAGCGAGAATTGTCCACTAAGGCACATTTATTAATTTACATATTGGCATAAAATCATCATTTATTTGTTAATTACATCATCCGGAGGATTACAACTTTATTTTGTAGTTATATATATTCCGATCGCACTAGGTCACGCTTACAAATGAATCGGGTTGCTCGCCGTTGTGTTTCTTACTTACTGTGTTTGGGATTAGTAGCCACCTTAACAGTTTTTTCGCTCTCTTCAGTCTCTTCAGTGCCAGTTGATTCCCAAAAAATAAGTCCTTTAACTACAGAAATCCGCGGCGTTTGGCTCACTAATGTTGCTAGCGGTGTACTATTTGTTCCTTGGGGTATTAACCGTGCTATAAACCAATTATCGACTCTCAACTTTAATACAATTTATCCTGTAGTTTGGAACCGAGGACATACTTTTTATAAGAGTGCTGTAGCTAAAATGACTACAGGTTCGGAAACTCAGCCTTTGCTCAACTTTATGCATGGTGGACAGGATGTTTTAGCAAAGATAGTGACACTTGCTAAAAATAAAGATTTGAGAGTCATTCCCTGGTTTGAATACGGGTTTATGACGCCGCATTATTCACAATTAGCAAGGCGTTATCCCGACTGGTTAACAATAGGGCAAGAAGGTATAAAATCTACCCAAGATGCTCCACCAGAAGAAATTGATAATGTTTTGGTAAGTAAGGTGGCTTGGTTGAATCCCCTACATCCGCAAGTTCAAGAGTTTATTCAAGGGCTAATTTTAGAAGTAGTCAGAGATTACGATGTGGATGGTATTCAGCTTGACGATCATTTTGGGATGCCGGTACAGTTTGGCTACGATCGCTTCACTATTGAACTATACCAGCAAGAGCATCAAGGCAAAAGTCCCCCAACTGATCCTTTTAACTCAGAGTGGATGCGGTGGCGGGCAGATAAAATTACTGATTTTATGGCAGAAATCTATCAAGCTGTCAAGGCTGTTAAACCCAAAGTTATAATATCTTTATCTCCTAACTATCAAGCTTTTGCTTATAAATACTATTTGCAAGACTGGGAAAATTGGGTAAAAAAAGGTTTAGTTAATGAGTTAATTTTGCAGGTGTATCGAAATGACAAAAACTCTTTTATCGCTCAACTAGAACTTCCATCGATAAAATTGGCTCAAAGTCTAATTCCTGTAGGTATTGGGATATCAACGGGAACGGTGCGTCATCCTGTGAAAATGGCACAAATTAGAGAACAAGTTCAAGTGGTGCGCGATCGCAATTTTGACGGGATCTCCTTTTTTTACTGGGAGAGTCTCTGGGGTTACATTGTACCCGAATCACCCCAACAGCGACGCAAAGGTTTTTTTGATCTGTTTAATGCTAAAACTGTCAGACTATTACAAACAAAGAAACTTTGATGCCATTCGCGTCGGAAAATACTAGATTTGGCTTTATATTGCTGTGGACTTTCGCTACTTTTGGCGGTTTTTTATTGAGTTTACTCTTTATTGAAGTCGGCGATAAACCTGATATTGGAGTAGTAGAAGCAGCTATCGGTGGATTTGCGATCGCACTTCCTCAAGGTTGTCTTCTCAAAGAACCTGCATATTGTATCAGGTGGATTTTGTCAAGTCTTTTGGGTTGGAGTATTATCACCGCGATCGGTATTGGTGCGGTGGGTTGGATAGTCCCTAGCACTCAGATTTTCCCTGTGAGAATCTTGTCTGGGGCTGTTTCTGGGGCGCTTGGCGGCTTGGGCATTGGATTAACACAATGGTTAGCAATTCCCCAGCATAACGCGTGGCGATGGATATTTGTCTCTTCGGCTAGTTGGGCTGTTGCTGTCCCCGTGGGTTCTGCTATTGGCATGATTTTACACCGCCTGATGCAGTTATTCTTAGGTGAAGTCATGGGATTAGCTATTACTTGGCTGCTGGTTGGTATCCTCACCGGAATGAATGCTCATAAATTGCGATTGTGAGTTTTCCCACTCCCTATATTAAGAATTATAAATTTAATTGATGTATACTGAGGTTTACACTTAAGTATATGCAACAATCTTGAAAAACTGTTTAAAATCAACTTCAATAAGTTTGCCCTAACCTGCAAATGTATTTTCGCCTTCAAAAAGCAGGATTTGTTAAGCTGACTTTTATTAGCTTTCCTAGATTTCTGACAAGAAGTAGAGAAAGATCCAAATTTCGATGAGCAACAGCTGACAAGACTTTGCTATAGGCGCTAAAGTGCATCTACTACAAGCTTAACAACAAGAGAGCGCCTAGAAGAGTCAGTAATACCAGACAGGGACTCTCGCATGAATATAAATCCAATGGAATCAACTATGGAGTTGACAAAATTATCACCACCTCAGATTCTCTTCGGCACAGAAGTAGATGAGAAAAGTAGTAGTGAGCAATTTCTACTGAGCATGTACGATTCTGTGCAAGCATCAATATTTGTAGTTGATGTTCTGGAGGACGGAGATTTTCGATATGTGGCACTTAATCCTACTCATGAGCGATGGATAGGCATTCGCTCAGATGATCTCCGGGGTAAAAAACCAGAGGATATTCTCTCCCCCAACGATGCTGCTAAGGTGCGTCAACATTATGCTGAATGTGTGCTATTTGGCAAAACTATTTCTTACGAACAATGTTTGCAATTCCAAGGGATTGAGACTTGGTGGAGTACGACTCTCACCCCGCTACGGGATGCTAACTCTCGGATTTATCGACTGATTGGTACTAGTAGCAATATTACTCCTGTGAAGCAAGCAGAACAAGCAGTTGGACTTCAGGTTGAACGGGAACAACTGCTAGAAGCGATCGCCGGACGAATTCACCAATCTGTAGAATTAGAGACAATTCTGCATCAGACAACAATTGAACTGCGGCAATTTTTGAATTGCGATCGCGTCCTAATTTATCGCTTCAAGGCTGATAGTAGTGGGGTAATCATTGCCGAATCAACTGTGACTGATCCCCTGTTGGGAAAAAACATTACCGATCCCTGCTTCAGTGACAAACATCCAGAACACTACGCGCGAGGTTGCATTCAAGTTATTGAAGATATTTATGCAGCTGGGTTGCATCCTTGCCATATAGATTTTCTGGCATCTTTGCAGGTGAGAGCCAATCTAGTCGTGCCGATTTTCAAAGAGCAAGATATGTGGGGGCTATTGATTGCCCAGCATTGCCACAAATCGCGTCAATGGCAGCAAACAGAAACCGATTTACTTAAACAGTTGGCAACTCAAATCGGCATTGCTGCTGAACAAGCAGAACTTCGTCAGCAGTTCCAGGATCTCAAAGCAAAGTTGCAGTTGCAAAAACAGAAGCACAAAAATCAGTTGCAGCAGGTACGAAACTTTGAAGCCTTGGTGCGACGCATGACAGAACAAATCCGCGACAGTGTGGATGAAACTCAGGTATTGCAGACAGTGACTCAGGAATTAGCAGAGTTACTGAACCTTGCTCGTTGCCAAATCGAACTCTATAGCACCTGCCAAATGGTTACTATTGCCTACGAGTACACCACTAACTTACCTCAGTGTCAAGGATTGACTAAACAGATTGCAGACCGTCTTGAAGTTTATCAGCCACTGTTGCAAAAACAAACATTGCAATTTTTGGAAATTGTGCCGGGATGGGAACCAAAGCTATTGGTTATGTCCCAGATGGCTTGTCCCATTTTCGATACTCAAGGGATTTTGGGAAATATTTGGTTGACAAGACCGACACAAGAGGCATTTGATGAATTTGAAATCGAGTTAGTGCAGCAGGTTGCAAATGAATGTGCGATCGCTATTCGTCAAGCCCAGCTTTACAAACAAAACCAGGCACAGGTAAAAGAATTAGAAAATTGCGATCGGCTCAAAAACCAATTTCTCAGAAACCTGTCCCAAGAACTGCGGACACCAATAACTAGCATCAGCCTTGCAGTCCAAACTCTCGAAAGTGTCCTCACACCAGCAGAAATATTAGAGATAGAAATAGTTCCACAACTCTTGCAGATTCTGCATAACGAGTGTGCGCGAGAAAGCAAGTTAATTAACGACCTACTCACACTCACATATCTAGAAGCCGAACCCGATCCCCCAACTTTGATTGCCATTGATTTACAAAGCTGGCTTCACCCCATTGTCGAGTCTTTTCGCGACCTCACCAACTGCCAGCGACAGCAGTTAAACCTGAGTGTTGATCCTGCACTCCCGCTTTTAGAGACAGATATCACAGATATGGAGAGGATTATCACCGAACTACTCAACCATGTCTGCAAATATACCCCAGCAGGTGAGTCTATCACAGTCTCTGCTCACCTCATAACGGACGCAGTAGAGCTTAATATTAGCAATTCTGGACTAGAGCTTACTAGCAATGAACTGTCACGGATATTTGAGCCATTCTATCACCTTTCCAAACACGATCCTTGGAAACATAGCGGCACGGGACTGGAATTGGCATTAGTCCAGAAAATGGTCAGACATTTAGGCGGCTCAATTTATGTAGAGAGTGGAGCCGGTCAAACCACCTTCACTGTCAAATTCCCCCTTTAAGGGATTTCCAAGAAATAAATTATCCAAGAAAACGTAGACGCTGCATCGGCTTGCCGCAGGCTACCACAGAGGCGCAGAGAACACGGAGAAAGGAAGATGAGAGAAGATTGTTTTATGAGATTTTTGGATGTTTTTTAATTTGGAAGTCCCTAATTAGTTTTTTGGGCGCGGCACTAGTTAAATTGTCAGGAGTCTGCTATGATAACTATTCGTGCGGGTGACTAGCTCAACGGTAGAGCAGTAGACTCTTAATCTATTGGTTGCGGGTTCAAATCCCTCGTCACCCACTTCTTTTGGTCCAACACATTAAACCCCTTGCCTAAATGGATCTTGTGCCAAACTCTGAAAGCCTTGTTTTCCAAGGATAAACAGCGATAAATTTTTGACTAATCTAACCAAAAACCCTCTCTTGCCTTTTAGGAGTGAGGAAAAAATCTTCCCAACTCACCAAACACCAGTTCAAATCCAACAAGACTTCAGTCAAATTGGTATCAAAGTAGATATGCAGATAGTCAGTTTTAATGTAGTATTGCAAAAGCTACTCTCTCGTCGAGATTGGGATTGTTATGTCGGTGCATTTGGTGTTCCCGGTGCAGATGTTAAACCTAATCTTCTATCTTTATTTTGGACTAGTTTTTATAAATCTAAGGGTAGGTTGGGTTGAGGAACGAAACCCAACACCAAGAATCCTTCATTTGGTTGGGGTTTCACTAAAGTTCAACCCAACCTACAAATATTTGATTTTTTCAAAGTAATAAAAGAGCGCTAATCTTCTATCTTTATTGTGGACTAGTCATATCACGTCCGTATAATTAGTTATGATTTCCACAGTCATTGCACCCCACCCCCAGCCCCTCCCGAAAAGCGGGGAGGGGAGACAAAGCATAGCTAGCTTTGGCGGCGTAGGGTTCTTCAGGTTTAATAAGTAATCTAGCCGACATCATATGAGAGGAAACGCAAGGCAATTTATGGCAACTGTTCAGCAAATCGTTGCTGAACAGTTGCCGATATTCTGTCTTGTGAATCCAATCTCGTTTCAGGCGGTGCGTGAACGTGTCAATCCCATCAAGTTTTCTGCCTTTGGGTCAACTTTTTGGAATATTGATGAACTGAAAATCACAGATTATAAAAATAAATATGAGTGAAAATTTGCTTTTAAATGTTGGAATCCAGAATGAATAACGACACAATAAATATTTGTTGAAATAGATTATATTTCTTCAGTATTCATTAAGTTTAAGAATTATGTTAAATCACTTAATCATGCTAACGTCAAGCTATAATGTGTTTACTCCGCTTTGCAAGACAACCCATTAATGTTTATCAATTTTGTTTTTAACTAGTTCCGTGGGTTTAAGTCCCCCGGTTCTAAAACCGGCAAGTTTTGTGTTGGGGTTAAATCCCCATTACAAAACTTAATTACGAATTACGAATTACGAATTACGAATTACTTTAATGGAGATTAATGTATGCAATTTATCAAACAGTTAGGTAAACAGCTAAGTTTTCTGGTCTTAGTCGGTTCTGGGATGTTTTCTGCATTATCAGCTAGCGCGCAAACTTCCGTGACAATCAATGCCAATACTGAAGGCAATATACCCCCGAATATTGCATCCAGACCAACACGCGCATTTGAGTTTAAAAAATTTCCAGTAACTTTTTTTCACTGCCGAAATATCTTTGTAACACCAGAGGCAATTTTGAATGGAGATACTCTTTCAATAGTATTTTCTAAGTTTAAAGCTATAGCTCCACCTACTGAGGTTGTAGCAGAAAGCTGCACCCTGCGGATCAATCTTAATGTACCTGTTGGATTTAAGGTTCAGCCCATTAGCCTCTTGTATAATGGGTTTGCAGATGTGCCTAAGGGAGGTAGTGCTGACGTGACCGTTAGACTATTGCTTCAAGGTAAACTAACCCCTACTTCAAAGCAAAGCTTTGCTTCTGGCTTCTCAGATACTTTTTCCAAAGATGTAGCTGTTGTATCAGACACAATAAATGCCTGTACTAAACCAGTGGATATAGTTGTTGGTATCAATTCATTTATTGTTGCAAGAGCTAACAATCTACCTGCAACCCCTGCGGGTCTAAAAACCCAAATCTCAATTGATACAATCGACACATCAATCGGTGCTGTATTGTTCAAAATCAAGTTTGCTTTCCTACCTTGTACTTAGGTTTTTTGAGTACATAGTAAGTTTTGCATTTAATTTTTCGCAAAAACTGATCCCTCTAATGTCAAGCCTTGGAAAATAGATAATAGCAATACAATTACTTGTTAACCAAATTACGAGAAGTTAAGCTATGATGAAATCCGCAAAATAGCTCATCTATATCCACTATAAAAATCAATATTAATACCCTGGAATAATTTAAAAAAGTATTGATTTACAAGCCTTACAGAACTTGATAGCTAAATCTTGACATTCTCGGTGTGGAGATAATCAGATACACGTAAATAAATGATATAGGGGAACTCCAAGAAATAAATTATCCAATATTGTGGAGTGGGCGTCTCGCCCGCCCAGTTTATATGGCTCTCGTGTCGCCCACCCCACAGAAGTTAACTGGATATTTTTTTATTTGGAAGTCCCTAGTAAGGATTAGATAAAGCAATTGAGGGCGTGACATATTGTGCCCCAACTATAATAATGCATTGATTTTCTAACCTCTATCAAAAGAAACAAAAATTGTATTCCTTTAGTTAGAGTCAAAAATACTGAGTCATAGATACTTTAAGTAAAGAAGAACACGGTTTAAGTGCCTGCTGAAAAGTTGATATTTGTAGGTACACAGATAAATCATATTTATCTGTGTTATTTCGTGTTTATATCTGGTTTAAAAAAAGGTTGAGGCTTATTAGTCTCGCCTTAAAAGTTAACAATGCAAACATCGTCATCTAGTGGAGTTGTCATGTCTGAATTGCTTCAAGCAGTCTTAGATAGTGAAGAAAAAAGTGATTTGCGTTCCTTTCTTAGTGAATTACGCCAACAAGACAAGAAGTATTTGCTGCGGAACGACATCCTTAATGTATATAGTGAGTATTGCTCAAAGTCCCAGAAACCGCAGGCTTATTACACTTCCTCTGAGTTAGGCAAACTGATTTACTATACTCAAGAAATTATTCAGGAGGACTCAAACTTTTGTTTCATCATCCGTTCTAAGATTGCCAGCCAAGAAGTTTATTGGTTGACATCAGACTTAAACATTGAGCCGATGACGGTACAGGATTTGCTGGATTTGCGCGATCGCTTGGTGGACAAATTTCATCCTAACGACGGCGGCTTGCTAGAATTGGATTTCGGCCCGTTTTATGACTACACTCCAGTCATCCGCGACCCCAAAAATATTGGTAAAGGGGTGCAATTCCTCAACCGCTATCTATCCAGCAAAATATTTCAAGATTCCAAACAATTGCTGAACAGCTTATTGAATTTCCTGCGCCTGCACCACTACAACGGTGTGCAACTGCTGCTTAACGATCGCATTCAATCACAGCAGCAACTTTCCGAGCAAGTTAAGAAAGCTATCAGTTTTGTTAATAATCGCCCCGAAGAGGAACCTTACGAACAATTCCGGTTCCAATTGCAGTCAATGGGTTTTGAACCGGGTTGGGGTAACACCGCAGGGCGAGTTCGGGAAACTTTAAATATTCTCGATGAATTGATTGATTCTGCCGATCCCCAGACCCTAGAAGCCTTCATTTCTCGTGTCCCAATGATTTTTAGAATCGTCTTGGTGTCAGCCCACGGTTGGTTTGGGCAAGAGGGAGTTTTGGGTCGTCCCGATACCGGCGGTCAGGTAGTTTACGTCCTTGACCAGGCAAAGAGCCTAGAGAAGCAGCTACAAGAAGATGTCCTGCTTGCGGGTTTAGAGAAATTGAATGTCGAGCCAAAGGTGATTATTCTCACCCGCTTGATTCCTAATAGTGATGGCACCCTTTGTAATCAACGGCTAGAAAAAGTCCACGATACCGAAAATGCCTGGATTTTGCGAGTCCCTTTACGGGAATTTAATCCTAACATGACTCAAAACTGGATTTCTCGGTTTGAGTTTTGGCCTTATCTAGAAACTTTCGCCATTGATTCAGAAAGAGAACTACGGGCAGAATTTCACGGCACACCTGACTTAATAGTTGGCAACTATACTGATGGAAATTTAGTAGCATTCTTGCTGGCGCGACGGCTAAAAGTTACCCAATGCAATGTTGCTCATGCTTTAGAAAAATCTAAATACTTGTTCAGTAACCTCTACTGGCAAGAATTAGAGGATAAATATCATTTTTCATTGCAATTCACAGCTGACTTGATTGCAATGAATGCTGCTAATTTTGTTGTCAGCAGCACCTACCAAGAAATTGTGGGAACACCGGATAGTGTGGGACAGTACGAGTCTTATAAGTGCTTCACCATGCCGGAGTTGTATCATGTTACCAATGGCATTGAATTATTTAGTCCCAAATTTAATGTTGTACCGCCTGGAGTAAACGAAAATAATTACTTCCCCTACACCCGAACTAAAGACAGAGTAGAGAGCGATCGCCAACGCCTTGCAGAAACACTCTTTACTCTAGAAGACCCCGCGCAAATCTTTGGCAAACTCGACGATCCTAACAAGCGCCCTCTCTTCTCAATGGCGCGTCTTGACCACATCAAAAACCTCACAGGTTTAGCTGAATGTTATGGTCAAAGTAAAGAATTACAAGAGCATTGCAATTTAATTTTGGTGGCGGGTAAATTGCGTGTCGAAGAATCAGGCGACAACGAAGAACGTGACGAAATTATTAAACTCTATAAAATCATTGACGAGTACAATCTCCACGGCAAGATTCGTTGGCTAGGTGTGCGCCTAACTAAAACTGATTCTGGTGAAATTTACCGAGTCATTGCCGATCATCAAGGAATTTTTGTACAACCAGCTTTATTTGAAGCTTTTGGTTTGACAATTTTAGAATCGATGGTTTCAGGATTACCGACTTTTGCCACACAGTTTGGTGGGCCACTGGAGATTATTCAAGATAAGGTTAATGGCTTTTTGATTAACCCAACAAAATTAGATGAGACAGCCGTAAAAATTGTGGACTTTATCACAAAATGCGAACAAAATTCTAACTATTGGAATGAAATTTCGCAGCGAGGAATTGACCGAGTTTATAGCACCTATACTTGGAAAATTCACACTAGCAAGCTGTTATCATTAGCACGGATTTATGGCTTCTGGAACTTTACCTCGAAGGAGAACCGGGAAGATTTGTTACGTTATCTTGAGGCTTTATTCTATTTAATTTACAAGCCAAGAGCGCAACAGCTATTAGAGCAGCACAAGCACCGATAATAAGTTAGAAGGGATAAGCTGTTCCATATTTAACTCAATACGCTTGGATTAAGGATTTTTGGTATGTAGAGACGCGATTAATCGCGTCTCTACTCCTAACTAAATTGTCAACGCCCGCCAAGTTTGTTGACCAACTACTCCATCTGTTGCTAAATTCTGCTGATTTTGAAAGGCTTTGACAGCAGTCTCTGTCAATGCGCCATAAATCCCATCCACTCTAACGGCATAACCGTTAGCCACTAATAGCTGTTGTAAGGCTCTGACAGCAATACCAGAACTACCGAAATAAAGAGTCGGTAGAGGTTGGCTACTAAACTTCTGGAACTGTCCTGTAGCCTTTGTACCAACTTTACCTCCAGAGTGAGAATACTTATTAGACTCACCTAAGTTAGAAGAAACTAGTCCCGGATTCTTTTTGCTGATTTTCTTAAGTATATGTTTTTTCTCTGGTGCGATCGCTGAGGGAGAAGCCTGAGAAATCCCATCTGTCTGCATTAATTCAGGTGGTGTGACTTGAGCAGTTATCTCTAACTGACTCTGTTTTGACTGGTTTACGTCATTCTCCATCTGAACTAATTGCTGCTGTGGCAAATTGGCTCCAGATGCAAGTCTATTTGTTAACACGCCCGTCATCATCAGGCCAATTTCAGTCATTGTAGTTCATTTTGAAATTTTCAGAAAGGATGCACCTTAAGAAAAAGCGCGTAGGCGTAGCTGCTCAGAGACATCACTTAGTACGCTCAGTTGTGGATACTGAAAAAGTTTTTACCTTTTTTCATCTCGCCACAAAGCAATACCGCCTAATAAACCAGTGATATTGGGGATGAGTTTGACATTTAACGGTAGCTGTAAATTCACTCTCACAGCTTCACCGCCGCCAATGTAAAGGTAATCATAATTGAACAGGTGTTCCAAGGATGCGATCGCTTTTTCTAAACGCTTATTCCATCTTTTATCACCAATTTTTTCTAACTCTGCACGCCCCAACTGCTGCTCGAAAGTCTCTCCTTTGCGAAACGGGTGATGTCCCATTTCCATATTCGGCACCAGCTTACCATCCACAAATAAAGCCGAACCAAACCCCGTACCCAGAGTAATCACTAGTTCGACACCTTTACCTGCGATCGCACCAAATCCCTGCATGTCTGCATCATTAATCACCCGTACAGGTTTGTTTAAGTGTTTTAATAATGCTGTTTCCAAATCAAATCCGATCCAATCTGGATGTAAGTTTACCGCAGTTTCCGTGACTCCACACCGTACCACACCGGGAAAACCGACCGAAACGCGATGAAATTCACCTTGAGCGGCTGCTAACACAATAATTGCATTAATTACAACCTCTGGTGTAGCAGGTTGGGGTGTATCTAAACGCGCCTTTTCCGTTACAGGATTCCCCGTAATATCCAAAACCATCGCCTTAACGCCACTGCCGCCAATATCTACCGATAGAGTACGAATCGATCCATTTTCTCCAAACATTGAGTTAACATCCTTCTTACTGCTTAGTTAGTGCTTGTTACTTCGTTATTATCCTCTGCTGAATCTTATAATATCTGGATGTTTGGAGAGTCTTTATATTGGTGGGGAGTGGGGAGTAGAGGCAGTTCTTGCTGGGAGCAGAGGAGAGTAACTAATGACTAATGACTAATGACTAATAGATTTGCTAATGTAGGAATAATGGAAATAGTATTGGCCTAGCTGCTTAAAATCTATCGGGCAGCAAATTTCTATTAAAAGTAATATAAGAGAAAGAATTATGACGACATTTGAACCCAAGAGCCTCCGCTCTTATAGCCAAGATGATGTCCAACAAATTCTGCAATTAGCGATCGCTCGTCAAGCTGACGACAAAGATACAGAATTTTCTTATGAGCAGATATTAGAAATTGCTGCTGAGTTAGAAATTTCACCTGATTCTTTAAAGTTAGCAGAACGCGATTGGGTGGTACAACAGGGTCAAGTCCAACAGCGAAAGGCTTTTGAAGCTTACCGCATCAGAAGATTTCAGAAGCGTCTAGGGAATTATGCAATTTTCAATGGCTTTTTTATACTAGTCGATTTAATCACTGGTGGCGGAATTTCTGGATCGCTCTACATTTTGCTATTCTGCGGATTGCCTGTAGGGTTTGATGTCTGGAATACCTTTCAACTGAAAGGCGAAGAGTATGAAGTCGCATTCCAGAAGTGGAGCCGTAATCATCAGATTAAGAAAACCATCAGCACAGTTTTGAATAAGTGGTTTAAGGCATTACAGCCTTAGTTTATTTCAATACGGTTCAGTTAAGGCCAAAACTCTTGTTTTACTAACCGCAGAGGCGCAGAGAACACAGAGAGAAGAAAGAGTATAAATGCTTAACTGAACTGTATTGGTATTTATTTAAGTTTTTCGTGAGCAGCCAAAATAATTTTTTCGGTTTCTTCCCAGCCGATACATTTATCAGTTACAGAAATCCCATATTTTAATTCTTCTTTACCAGTAATTGCTTGACTACCTTCATGCAAATGCGATTCCAACATCATGCCAACTATTGATGTATTACCATCTACTATTTGCTGAACAATATTTTCTAAGACTGCACCTTGTAATTTGTAATCTTTATTGGTATTGCCGTGGCTACAGTCGATAACAATCCTGGGTGGTAAATCTGCCTGTTTTAATTTTTCTTCTACCAGTTTGACATTTGCTGCATCAAAGTTGGGTTGACTACCACCCCTTAAAATTACGTGACCGTAGCCATTACCTTTAGTTTGAAAGACGCTGACCTGTCCGTTTTGATTAATTCCCAGAAAACTATGCGGGTTTCTAGCTGATTGTAGAGCATTCAAAGCTACTTGAATATTGCCGTCAGTACCGTTTTTAAAACCCACAGGCATCGAAAGTCCACTTGCCATTTCGCGGTGAGTTTGTGATTCGGTCGTGCGTGCCCCAATGGCAGACCACGTAATTAGTTCACTAATATATTGAGGTATGATTGGATCTAGTGCTTCTGTACCAGCAGGTAATCCCAATTCTGTAATTTTTAATAATAGATCCCGTGCAATTAATAACCCATTCTCTACATGGAAAGAATCATCCATATCTGGATCGTTAATTAACCCTTTCCAGCCTACGGTTGTTCTTGGTTTTTCAAAGTACACTCGCATAATTAATAGTAGCTTATCCTGGACTCGCTCGGCCAATCTTTTCAACTTTTCAGAATATTCAAGTGCTGCTTTTGGGTCGTGGATTGAGCATGGGCCAACTACTATAAATTTTCGGCGATCCTGAAAATCTAGGATATGTTCTATTTCTTGCCTATATGCTAAAACTCTTTGCTCGGCTAATTGTGTTAAAGGTAATTTTGACTTGACTTCATTGGGAGTTAATAAAATGCGATCGTTCTCAATGTTAGCGTTGTCGATATTACTATTAAATAATTTGTTGTGCATGGTGATGCTCTGGCAATTTTATATACGCACTTCAAATCAAAAGTTTAACACAAACCCATGAAATGTTAAAATGCTTGTCTCAGGCTTTTCTTAATTATCCTGCGATGCCTACGGCGGTAAACTACGCAAATAGACCATGCTGTAGGGGCACAGCAATGCTCATTGGTGTCAACTTAAGCAAAAACTCCTTTAAAATCTCGTTTCCAGCCTCCGGCTGGAAATGCATCTCCTGGTGGCTCTGCCGCCAGTAAGGGAGGCGGAGCCTCTTAATAGGCATTCCCAGTCGGAGACTGGGAACGAGGGAACGAGATAATCTGCTAAAAGCTGCTTATAAGCTGGTTTTCACCTTAAGTTGACACCAATGAGCAATGCTGTGCCCCTACAAACTTTTCTTTACTATAGCGGTTCTCGCTTGGGTGCAGTACAGTTTTGACCTCACTTCCATTCCTCACTTCCTTTAAGGAGAGAGGCATTGAATTTTGCTCCCCAACGCTCGCTCTTAAGGGGCTGGGGGTTGGTCTGTATTGCACTCAACTAAGAACTGCTATATTGGACTACTTACTCAGTAGTAGTGTATATAATTACTGCCATACAAACACTTTGGCTTCGTATGGCCCCAAGTCAGTTATGATGCCATCGTCACCAGCTTCGACATCATAATTACCTGTCCATTCGTGCCATGTACCGGGGCTAGGAAAGTTAGGAACATGATAGCCAGCTAGGAAGTTTTCTGAGAAATTTGCAATTACGACTACACGAGAACCTTCATCATTCCAACGAGTATAAGCTAATACTTTTGCTTCGGGATTTTCGTGGATAAAATCAATATTTTCTGTGTAAAGGGCATGATTGCTTTTACGCAGGTTGGTTAAGCCTTTGTATGATTCAAATAAACTACGATTTAAATCATTACCTAACAGCGTCCAATCGATTTTCGATGATTCAGGTTGTTTAGGTTTGTACTCACCAAATTCCTCTCCCATCCAAATCAAAGGTACGCCAACAGCAGTCATTAGGATGGCTACTCCTAATTTAGCCCGCCTAAAGGCTTCTTCGTTAAAAATCTCACGGTTCCCCAGTTCTACCATGATATGGTTATGGTCGTGGTTGGTGAGGTAATTTACTACATTGGTAGCACCTAAGAAGCCTTGGCGCTTGCAGTCAATGACATCTTTTAGACGCTCTAAATCAAATGTATCACCGCAGATATGTTCTAGAATGCAGTGATAGAAACTGTCATGCCAGCAACCGTCCATTGGCCCATCTACATTGGTAATGCTGGTAGTTTCAGGAATGTGTTCGGCAACGTTGTAAAAAGGCTTCATGCTAGCAGTTTTTTTGGCTTCCTGAACAATCCAATGCATGAAATCGTAGTTAGCAATTTGCCGCGCCGCATCATAGCGAATCCCATCAAGATGATATTCTGATATCCAAAAACGGATTGCCTCACCAGTAAATTTCCACGCTGGATGAATATCTAATTTTTCGTCATAATGTTCATAATTAAACTCAGGCCCCCAGTTATTATCAGGGTCACGAGGTTCGTGATGATACCAATAATCGTGGTCAATTTGTGTTAACGGAGCAGATGCTTCTGAGTGGTTATAAATTCCGTCTAGAATTACACGAATACCTCTACCATGACACTCATCAATCAAATTTTTTAACTCAGCAGTAGAACCATAACTAGATTCTGTTGCAAAGAAGTGGCGCGGGTTGTAACCCCAACTATAATCACCAGGATATTCTTTAAGTGGCATCAACTCAATAGCGTTGATTCCCAGTTCGCATAGATAATCTAACTTTTCAATGACGTGTTTGTACTTGCCTCGTGCATAAGGGTCATCCTCACCACCAGAAAAGTCACCAACATGCAATTCATAAATTACCAATTCGTGGTCAGCAGGTAAAGGTTTATCATCATGTTGCCAAACGTATGTATCGGTAATTCTTTCACCATCTTTGACCCTGATAACACCATCATCTTTTCCACTCTGTTCATCTATATCAGTTGCCTGAGGGTCTGTAACATCAACCCATTGTTCTGGTTCAAAAAACCATGAATTTGACTGGACGCGAAATTTATATTTATAAACTCCGTCTTCTAGTTCAACACTTGTACGAAAATAACCATCATCACCTTTCTCCATTGGAATTTCTTGCCAATCAGAAAAAGAACCAATTAATGCAGCTCCTTTGTTGTAAGGTGCAAATAAATTAAATTCAATTGGCTTTGCCATAGAACTGTTTGTAATATCAAGGGTTGATATAAGTATTCTCGGATACTCAATTGAATTTACAAATCGCTCTAAAGAAATAATTATATAACTAGCGCTTCTATCTTGAGGATGAATTGATAAATACTTTATAAAAATAACTACTTTTTGATTATTTATGACTTTTTTGAGAATTTATTTTTTCATTAATATCCAGATTATATTTAGTACACTTACTGCCTATAATACTAAAATTTAAAGGTTTTTATTAAGTTCTTAATTAGCAGATATTAAGTAAAACTAAAATAGCTATTGCTAAATATCTGCTGTATTCAATACTGCGTAGGTTTTAGCTAAAAAATAAAAATGTGTAGGTTGGGTTGAGGAACGAAACCCAACATTTCCAGGGCTTTGTTGGGTTTCACTAAAGTTCAACCCAACCTACAAATCTTCTTAACCGAACCGAGCAGTATTGCTGCTGTATTAGATTACTCAATTTTGCCGTTAGTTTGTTGCAGATAACTTAACAACCAACCTACTGCTGTCGCCCTGCGAGTTTGTCGAGGCCCAAATTCCCCAATTTTGTAACCTTTGAAACCCAATTTTTCTTTGAGCAATTGTTTATTTTCAACAGGAATGGAACGAGTCAACTTGACTGTTGCGGGGCGAGATTCAATGAAATTTGGTGGTTGTGGGTACTCACCCTGCCATTCTGGCGCAACTAGGCTAGTGTCCCATTGTGCAGTTGAGAAATCATAGCGATAGCCTAAATAATGCCATAGCAACTGGTTGACTGTGGCATCATCAAGTTTATCGTCAAGAATTGCCCAAATTGTTTCTGTATTGAGTGGTGGCAGGTTAGACATAAGCGATTCAAAATTCCAAGTTGAAAAACTGACTACTGATTAATTAAATTCACAGTTAGTAGGTATTGAAAAATACTTTATCACTACTCTGCGACACTCCCAAAGATCGGGATAATTTTATTTTTATTTACATCTGCTGCAAGATTTATCCGCCACAAGCATTAGACAAACTACTAAAGTGACCCTGAATAAGGAGATTTGCTAAGTCTGGAGGAAAATTATGGAAATAGGGGATATGTTCAGAAATATAGTCGGTGGCAAGCAGAAAAAACGTCATGAAGAATGGGATAATCGCCAGTACAAACATCGTGGCGATGATGATGACGACCGAGCGAGAGTATAGACATCGCAACAATAGACGTGTCCGTAAATTTATAACCCAGTTTGTACAAGGGTTTTAAAGCTTGCTTATGTGTCTTCGCTCAACGTAAGTAAGTCGGTGAGAATAAATCAAACTAGATTAAGTAATGTAAAAAATCTTGAAACTAGTTCGTAGTGAGGACTTTAGTCCTATTATGAGGACTAAAGTCCTCTCTACGAGACGCACTCGCGTTCACTACAAACCTTGAATTATTCACGCCGCTCTACTTAGCAATCAGTTTTTGAGATAGTTTGAACCAAGAGCTAGAACAAACAGAAATTGCACTGCATAGCCAGCAGCAAGAGCAAACGCTCTATGAAATCTACAGCGATGCACCTACTTACCCTATTGTTTATTGTAAATAATCATTTGTTATTTGTAACATATAAAAGTTCTTAATATTTTATTAAGAATTGCCACCTATCTGCGTATTTTTGCTAGAGAATAGAATATTTATTAACATTTGTAAGAGCGATTACTATTGTTCAACCCAACTATAATAACAATCCTGAATTATTCGTGAAAAAAAAGATCCCCGACAACTTTTATGAAGTCGGGGATCTGCGGGTTGGGTTGCAATTCTCACAAATTAAATAGAATTGTTATATCATATCTATTTAGTCAATTCTGAATAAATCTGAGTTTTATCGATAAGAATAAGCGCTGATTTATCTAAGTTAATGAGAAAATAGAAGCCTTGTGAGCTTTATAAAACAATACATTTGAGTTTAAGACTTGATCCTGCCTAAGGCTCCTTAAAAAAGAGAGAACTAGTCTGGGAGGCAGAGCAAGCGAGTAACTCTCAAATTTCAACTTTCAACTCACAACAAGCCTCGTTTACCATTGGGGCGGATAGTCATCCAATTTGTTTTTGCTAGTGCAAGCTGCTCATCAGAAATTTTGGCACTGGTGAGATTAGCACCACACAGATTAGCTCCTCGGAGGTTAGCATTACTGAGATAAGCATTGCTGAGGTCTGCGCCTCGCAGGTCTGCCCCTTCTAAATCAGCATGGTTAAAGTATGCTTTGCTCAAATTAGCATCCTTGAGATTTGCTCGAGTGAGACTGGCTCTGCCGAAGTCACTATTGTGAAGATTAGCCCCCTGGAGATTGGTTTTTTGCAATTGAGTGGAATTGAAATTTGTTTGGGATAAGTCAGCACCTTGCAGATTCAGCAAACTTAAATTGTGTAGAGCAAAATCTCGTCTTCCCTTCTGATAGGCAGTTAATAAACTTTGGGTATCTAATTTACGCTCAACTTTAGAAGTTTTAACTTGTGAACCATTACTGTTGCTGTTAGCTAAAGTCGCTGATTTGGCTATCCCAGAACCCTGGTGTAATCCACCGGCTTCTGCTGCTGCTTTGGCTCGTCTAGCGCGAATTGCTGCCGCTACCTGTGCCACTCCTGTACTGGTAGCAGCAGAAGAGTTATTAGATAAAACAGCAGAATTTTCCAGGTGGTTGTGTGTTCGCCCTTTAGACCCAGTATCTGATTTAATTAGTAAACCCTTTGCTAAACTTTCTAAGTATGGTTCTATTTCCAATGCTCTGAGAACTTCTGTCGCTGACTGATAGCGATTACGTACAGACACCTCTAACATTTTTCGTAATACATTGCTCAAGTGATCACTCACTTGCACAAGTTGCTCCCACATCATCTCGCCAGTGTTGGGATTGTAATCTAAATCTTTAGGAGTTTTGCTAGTCAGTAAATAAATGCATGTCACCCCCACTGCATAGATATCACTGGCGTAGACTGGACGCATAGCCATTTGCTCTGGAGGTGCAAAACCAGGAGTACCAATGGCATAAGCAGTTAATGCTGTCTGTCCTGATTGATTTACCCCACCTTGGCTGATTTGGTTTTTGACGGCACCAAAGTCGATGAGTACCATTCTGGCATCTTGAGTGCGGCGAATTAAGTTGGCTGGCTTAATATCACGGTGGATCACCTTTTGATCGTGGATGTATTGCAGTAGTGGCAGAATCTCGCTCAAAAATTGCTTGACTCCAGTTTCGCTTAAGATGCCGTTAAGTTTGATCTCTTCCTGCAAGGTATCACCACTGATGTATTCTTGAACTAAGTAGAATTGTTCATGATCTTCAAAGTAGTCTAGCAATCTTGGTATTTGGGGATGATTGCCAATCTTACCTAAAGTTTTGGCTTCTCGTTCAAAGAGTTCTCTGGCCATCTGTAAAACGTGTGGGGCGCTTCCTGATGGGCGTAATTGTTTGATTACACAACTCGGTTCTCCTGGTAAGCCTTGATCGTTGGCTAAGAAGGTTGCTCCAAAGCCACCCTGACCTAACGGTTTGATTACTTGATAGCGATCGCGCAACAGTAGTTGCGAGCCACAAGAGCGGCACCTTTGGCTATATACCAAATTTTCTGGATTAGGACAGATGGGATTTAAGCAGTAGCTCATGCACTGTCAACTCGCTGCACGAATAATCACGGTGAGTTGTTATACTCTCTTTCAATTATTTAGATATTAATCAACTCTTGCCAGGTAATTTTTGCTGGAAATGCTTTGAAGATTTTCTAAAGTTTAGCTAATATTACGTAAATTACTTACTAAAATAGATATTTATTATACTTAATATATTAAATACTGCTTAAATTACTTTATACCATATACTCATTGGTTATTACACGTAGCGTGATGCTCTACCGACTCACTAACGTAATTCAAAATTGTGAAAGTCAGCTTTAATCTCGGTTTTTGCATGATTGTATCTGTAGTCTTATTTTCGAGAACTGGTATTTAAAGCTATTGGAGGGCAGTGTCTAATGCCAGTTAATCTACTTGGAGCGATAGCGCGGCGCTAATGCTGCGCTATCGGCCTACAGCCCTTCTCTTAAAGGAGACGCTTTTCGCGTTCGGGCATCCTACAGTGTGCAGTCGTTAAGAGACTATTAGCTGGCTTTCATATTCACACTAATCAGTTGTTCGATAAGTGCAAAAACATCACTGCGGCTGAGTTTCTCTTTACCATTAGCAAGAGCGTCAAGAGTGCCATTAGCTAAGGTTAAGGGAATTTGACAAAAATCTAAGGCGGGGCCCGTAGGAAGTTCTTTGGTGTAAGCTTCTGCCAGAATTAAATTGCGCCGCGCATACTCTTGCATATTTGCTGCACTCCAACCCTCTGGGAAAAAGTCTACTCCACGCCCTAAATCATCAGTATGGTTACGCAGGATATTAACTGCTTGTAAACCCCGGCCAAACGCGATCGCTTGGGTACGGTTAGTTTGCGTTCCATCGTACCAAGTCCATAAGTCCGATAGTAACAATCCCACTGCACCTGCAACCCCAAAGGTATAACGATCCAAATCAGATTCTGTATAAATTTTCCAGTTTCTTTCTGCCCAGTAAGCCATCCGGTCTGCCATTGCAGCAGTGGCATCCCAAATTCGAGGTGCAATAGTCTCTGGTGCTAGCAGCGACCATTCTCTAACCCTCACAGTGACTTCTTCTAAGGTATTCTCATACCCACTAAATCCTGCAAAGAAAGCATCTACCGCGAAGCCATCAACCCCTGCCTGTAATGTCAGGCTAATCGTTCTTAACAGCTTTGCTTTAGTAGCGTTATCTAATTCGGGATGATCTTCAATTTCATCAATAGCACGCATACACAAATATGCTGATGCTACTGCTTCTTGCAATCCTGGCGGTAAAAGACTAATTGGTATATAAAAAGTTCGGCTAGTTTCTTTGAGGATTTGCAATGCATCTCTACGTAAATTCATGTTTTCACTCCCCGATTGATTTTTGCACCACATGAAGTTTGCAGTTTTTTGATGATACTGGATATAGTTTTGACTAAACTTTAAAAACTATAGACTATAAGATACGCTAGTATTTCATCTAAAAATTAATAGTTTTTGGTGTTGCAATTAACAAAACTCTCAAATTTATCAAAGTCTAATTTAGTATATAGGGTTTTGGTCGCAAAAATCTGTAATGTGCCGTTTGATATAGCTATCATCAAGTTTTAGTATAAATATAAAGAATTATGCTAATATTTAGTTGATTAACGCGAAATTTTTCCATGAGCAAACATCCATTATCTGGATTTAAAAGTGTTTTAAGTCTGCGTTAATTTGACTAACAAATTATAACTATTGTATATATAAAGACAATCTTAGGAGAACCTGGTAATGGATGACAGTAAGTGTACGCACCTTTAGATGCGAACGGCGGCTTGTCGGAGGCTTAGGGTAAGTTAAATTACACATAAAGGCTTGCGATCGCTGGGTTGGGCTACGTCCACGCTTGATCGATTAGAGTGGGAACCTGCTTACTGTTTAAGGTGACATAAAGTGACCATAACGGAGAACAATAAGTTCCCGTATATTTACGAGATTGACAATAAAAAAGTGGGCAATCCCAGGTCTTTTCTGAGGAATTCTAAGCGACGATACAGTTGAGGTGAGTACAGATTGCCGAATGTTCGTGCAGTGTGCCGTTTTCATCTCGGTAAGCTGCGACTTTTGTCAAACCACGTAGCACCACTGCACCTGTACCGGGAGCAACTTTTTCAACGGAATCAATATCGCCTCCTCCTGTGCTATCGGCATCATCGCACGAATTCCAGGGGGGCGATTTCAATTGATGATTGCAACACATCCTTGGGTAAAGACGCGATGAATCGCGTCTCTACAAATGGTCTATTTGTCGCATTCTTATTTTCAAATTGGTATTACTGCATTACGAAAACTACTCTATGCTAAAAAATATCTGCTAATCTTTCACTCAACCTCTAGCGAAAGAAAGAGTTTGAGCCTGAGTATCTCTGTAATCATGAATGCGGACAAGTGTTTACCTGCTGAATAACTGATATGCCGCAATATTTCGGAAAACTACCCACTACTAACCAACCTTGGACAACTCTTAGCAATGTAAAAGCTGTAACGTGGGACAATAATATTATTAATTTTGACTGTGGCGACTCACGCTTTACTATCAGCGTCCTTGCGCCCAATTTAATCCGTGTGCGTTTTGCACCAACTGGAGAATTTATGCCCCGGCGTTCTTGGGCAGTAACGCTGGATGATGCAGAATGGGCAATAATACCTTTTACGGTGCAGGAAACTGAAGCAACGGTAGAAATTGAAACAGCGCAGATTCGTGTGTGCGTCCAGCGAGAAAAGTGCCGCATTGCTTGTTTTGACAAAGATAATCGCCCTTTTGCTCAAGATGCAGAGATGGGTATAGGTTGGCGGATGGGCGCAGTTGCAGGATGGAAGGAAATTGCAGCCGATGAACATTTCTATGGTTTTGGTGAACGCACAGGCTTTCTGGATAAACTCAGCGAAGTAAAAACCAACTGGACAACGGATGCTTTAGATTATGATGCCCTGACTGATGAAATGTACCAAGCAATTCCATTTTTTATGGCTTTGCGCCCAGAGTTAGGCTATGGCATCTTTTTCAATACCTCTTTTTGGAGTCAGTTCGATATCGGTGCTGAACAACCAGGTATTTGGAAGATGGAAACTCGTGGTGGGGAATTGGATTATTACATTATCTATGGCCCCGAACCTGCCCAAATCCTGGAGACTTACACTCAATTAACTGGAAGAATGCCATTACCGCCGAAATGGGCGCTAGGTTATCATCAATGTCGCTGGAGTTACGAATCAGAAACCGTTGTGCGGGAACTGGCGCAAGAATTTCGTCAGCGTCGCATTCCCTGTGATGTTATTCACTTGGATATTGACTATATGCGGGGTTATCGGGTGTTTACCTGGAGTCCCCAGCGCTTCCCCAACCCGGCAAAACTCATTAGTGATTTAGCACAGGATGGTTTCAAAACAGTTACAATCATTGACCCTGGTGTGAAGTATGAACCAGAAGGAAATTATCATGTTTTTGACCAAGGATTAAAAAACGACTATTTTGTGCGGAAAGCAAATGGCGAGTTATTCCACGGCTACGTTTGGCCTGAGAAAGCTGTTTTTCCTGACTTTTTACGTCCTGATGTGTCTAACTGGTGGGCTGATTTACACAAAAGCTTAACTGATGTTGGTGTGGCAGGAATTTGGAATGATATGAACGAACCCGCCATAAACGATCGCCCTTTCGGCGATGATGGGGAAAAGATTTGGTTTCCGTTAGATGCACCGCAGGGGGGAGATGAGGGAGCAGGGGGAGCAGGGGGAGCAGGGGAAGCAGGGGGAGAGGAGAAACAATCCAAAATCGTCCGACTGAGCGAAGTCGAAGTCCAAAATTCAGAATCTAAAATTGATGTGACTCATACAGAAGTGCATAATTTGTATGGGCTGATGATGGCTAAAGCTTGTTATGAAGGGTTGGAACGGCATCGAAGTTCACAGCGATCATTTGTGTTGACGCGATCGGGTTACGCTGGTGTGCAACGCTGGTCTTCTGTGTGGATGGGGGATAACCAATCGTTGTGGGAGCATTTAGAAATGTCTCTGCCGATGCTTTGCAATATGGGACTTTCGGGTGTGGGGTTTGTGGGTTGCGATATTGGCGGGTTTGCTGGTAACGCTACAGCTGAATTATTCGCTCGGTGGATGCAGGTAGGAATGCTCTACCCATTGATGCGCGGTCACTCGGCAATGTCTACTGCTCGTCATGAACCTTGGGTATTTGGCGATCGCGTTGAAAATATCTGTCGAGAATATATTAATCTACGCTACCAGCTACTTCCCTACATTTATAGTCTTTTCTGGGAAGCGGCAACAACAGGCGCACCGATTTTAAGACCATTATTGTACCACTTCCCTAACGATCCGAAAACCTATAGCCTCTACGATCAAGTATTGCTAGGCGCGTCGCTGATGGCTGCACCAATTTACCGCCCTGGAGTTGAGCATCGATCTGTCTATTTGCCCCTTGGCACTTGGTATGATTGGTGGAGTGGCGATCGCTATGAAGGCCCGATTCACATTCTTGCTCATGCACCACTTGAAAGAATGCCACTGTATGTCCGTGGCGGTGCGATCGTTCCTATGCAACCTGTCAGGCAATACGTTGATCAAGCGCCACTCGATGAAATCCGATTACGGATTTGGCCTGGTAATAACGAATATCAGCTATTTGAAGATGATGGACAGACAAACGAGTATCAAGATCAAAAGTTTTCACAATCAAGTATCAGCGTATTTACTGAATCTAATCAAACAGTAGTTGAAATTGGAGCGAGAGTGGGAGAATGGACACCTCCAGCGCGCGAAGTGATTGTAGAACTTGTTGGTGTTGGAGAGCAACGTTTCCCAGATGATGGTAAGCGACATACTCTGCAATTTTGAAATACGAATTGGGGATTGGGCATTGGGCATTGGGCATTGGGCATTGGGATTAGATATTAAAAATTAGCGATTAGGTATTAGGAAGGATTTTTTCTATCTAGTTCCCAGTCCCCAGTCCCCAGTCCCCAGTCCCCAGTCCCCAGCCCCCAGTTCAACCACCTTTATTTCCTACTCTAAATTTTGCAAGAAAAAATATGCATAGAGGTAGATGAAAACCAAGTTAATGGGTAACCTAAAATACAAAGGATATAAATGGTTAAACCCTAAGAAATACGTAAATTTACTACGTTAGATAGATGCGGTTAGAGAACTATCAATGTTAAATGTTAACCGCTTGCGGCTGCAAGATATATTTAAAATCCCGACAAATTCACTTGTGGCAAAAGTCGCAAGTGCGATCGCTGTTTTTGTTGGCAGCTTGGTACTAGTTGGTTGGTGTCTTGGCATTGAAGTTCTCAAGCGCGGCTTTGCTGGTAGTCCTGCCACAATGAAAGCCAATACAGCGCTGTGTTTTGTGCTGTGTGGTATGTCGCTATGGCTATTTTTAACAGCAGGGGAACAGGGTGTAGAGGAAAACAATTCAAAATTATTTCCCCACTTCCCTACTCTTCTAATTTCTAGAGTCTGTGCAATAACTGTCACCACAATAGCTGCGCTTACACTCTGTGAATATGTGTTTGGCTGGAATCTCCACATTGACGAGCTACTGTTTCGTGATTTGTCTACTGGTATAGCGACATTGCATCCGGGGCGAATGGGCGTGAACACAGGACTGAACTTTATGCTCCTTAGCGTCGCCCTACAGATTTTGATTCATCCAAAAAACCACCGCAGTTATTGGTATGCTCAGATTATCACTCTGATCGCTACTTTAATTTCCTTTCAGGCCCTCATGGGCTATGCCTATAAAGTGAAAGTTCTCTACGGACTTGCCCCTTATACAACATCAATGGCGTTACATACTGCGGTGTTGTTCAGCTTACTAAGTATAGGCATTCTGTGGGCGCGGTCAGAACAGGGGTTAATGAGAGTAGTTACAAGTGATAGTTACGGCGGATTACTTGCACGTCGTTTATTAATTGCTGCGATCGCAGTCCCTTCTATATTGGGGTGGGTAATTGTTGAAGGCCAACGGGCAGGACAATACGATCCGGCTTTTGCAGTATCGGTATTTGCGATCGTCGTGATTGTGATTTTTACTATTTTGATTTGGGAAAGTGCCAGGGTTGTAGAACGCCTCAGCCATCAACGCGATTTTGCACAGCTTGCACTCAGAACCTACGAAGCTAAACTGGGAAGTTTTGTAGATTCTAACGTCATCGGCATTCTATTTGGCGATGTGTATGGGGGTATCCAACAGGCAAACGATGAATTCTTGAGGATGATTGGTTACACACAGGAGGATTTGTTAGCAGGGAGGTTAAGTTGGCACAATATCACACCACCAGAATATTTATACTTAGATGAGCGAGGTGTCGCAGAAGCCAAGGCAAATACAAACGCTGCTTGTACGCCTTACGAGAAAGAATATATTCGCAAAGATGGTAGCCGCATCCCGGTTTTAGTTGGTTACGTGCTGCTAGGAGAAAACCGCGACGAGTCAGTAGCATTTATCCTTGACTTGACCGAACGCAAGCAAGCAGAAGCAGAGCAACAAAAATTAGTATCGCTGGTAGAAAATAGCTCTGACTTTATCGGCATCGCTACCCTTGAGGGTCAATTACTCTACATAAATGATGCAGGTCAAAAGCTGGTAGGGGTTTCCAGCCTTGATGAAGTTAGGCAAAAGGTAGTATTAGATTACTTCATGCCCAAAGACAAAGCCTATTTTCAACAATATATACTGCCGACTGTGCTATTAGAAGGGCGCTGGCAAGGAGAATTCTGCTTTTGCCATCTCCAAACAGGTCAACCAATACCAGTTGATTACAATATCTTCACTGTTACAGACAACAAGACAGGTCAGCCAATTGCTTTAGCAACTGTGACTCGCAACATCAGCGAACAAAAAGTCGCTAAGGAAAAAATATTACAACTAAACAAGGATCTACAGCGTCGTATTACTGAATTACAAACTCTGTTAGAAGTAATTCCCATTGGAATTGGCATTGCCGAAGATCCAGAATGCCAAAATATCAAGGTTAACCCTGCTTTTGGCAATCAGTTGGGAATATCGTCAGATATAAATGCCTCACTCAGCGCTCCTTTAGACGAAAAACCGACAAGCTTTAAAGTTTACCGCGAGGGAAAGGAAGTGGCAGCAGAGGAACTCCCGATGCAATACTCTGCAACTCATGGTGTCGAAGTTCTGGGTTGTGAACTCGATGTTGTCCATGAAAATGGAAAAATTGTCAACCTGTTGGAGTACGTTGCACCTTTGTTTGACGAAGAAGGTAAAACTAGAGGAAGCGTTGGTGCATTTTTAGATATTACGGAGCGCAAGCAGGCAGAGGAAGCACTTCTAAATCAGCAAAAATGGCTAGAGAATGTCTTAAATCTGATGCCAAGACCCTTGCTGTTTATCGAACCAGGAACAGCGCGGGTAACTTTTGCCAATCGCTCTGCTAACGAATTAGCTGGGGGCGAATTTCCCAAAGGTGTACCAGCCGCAGAGTATCACACAGTCTACCACTATACAGATGCGGCTGGCGATCGCATCCCCAATGAACAAATGCCAGGAGTGCGGGTTGCCCTTGGCGAACGCCTAAATGGATTGGAGGTAGACTGGCACACTCCCGGCGGTGTACGCTCTCTATTGGTATTTGCTGATACCTTGCCAGCAATGCACGGTCATCCGGCTACTTGTATCTTGGTGTTCCAAGAGATTAGCAACCTCAAGCAGGCAGAAAAGGCCCTCTCGCTAGGTTACAAAAGGCTAAACCTACTATTTGACACAGCCAACGATTTACTATCAAGTCAAGAACCAGTACTACTAATCGATAGCGTCTACCGAAAACTAAGAGAGCAAATTGGAATAGAAGTTTATTTGAACTATTTGGTTGAGGATAACTCTCAAGTAATGCGGTTGGGGTCTTACAGTGGTATTTCCCAAGAGATGGCAAAGAAAATGGAGTGGTTGGCAGTTGGTGAAGGGGTTTCTGGTGGTGTCGCGCAGAAACGCCATCCCGATTCTATAGAGAATGTCCAACAATCCACTGACCCGCACACAGAATTGATTCGCTCTTTAGGCATTACTGCCTATTATGCATACCCATTGATCGCCCAAGGACGCTTGTTAGGTACTCTTTCTTTTGGCAGCCGCACTCGGTTAGGCTTCACCGACAATCAAAAGGGGATGATGCAAGCAGTGTGCGACCAAATAGCGATCGCAATGGAACGAGCTAGTTTAATTGCTTCTTTGCAACAACAAACTGAGCAGTTGCAAGAGGCTAACCGCATGAAGGATGAGTTTCTAGGAATATTATCCCACGAATTGCGATCGCCTCTCAATGCCATCCTTGGCTGGGCGCAATTACTGCAACGAAGCAAGCTTAATGAAACCCTAATTGCTAGGGCTACGGAGACAATTGAACGCAATGCAAAGGCGCAAACCCAGCTAATTGAAGACCTGCTGGATATATCGCGGATGATGAGAGGCAAGTTACGCCTTAATGTGCATACTTGTAATTTGGTTCCAATTATTGATTCTGCCATCGAGGCTGTTAGCCTAGCCGCCCAATCCAAGGAAATAGATTTAAAATTTTCCCTTATTCCTTCAAAAGAAACGCGAAATGCGCCACCGGGGATACTCCCCGTGGTCACTTTCGCGCCAAATTCAGATTTGGCATTAGGAATTAATCACGAAAATCTAGAATCAAGAGAAGCAGAATCCCAAAGCATGTTGGGCGAAAATTCTCAATTCTTAGTATCCGGTGATTTCGAGCGCTTGCAGCAAATAATTTGGAATCTGCTATCCAATGCCATCAAATTCACACCCACAGGAGGACGGGTAGAGGTGCAATTGTCTGTAGTCACTGGTCAAGAAAAACAACAGACAACGGATAAATATGCCCAGATTCAGGTAATTGACACAGGTATTGGTATCAGCCCTGATTTTCTTCCTTGCGTTTTTGATCGCTTTCGTCAAGCTGATAGTTCTAACACTAGAACCTATGGTGGATTAGGGTTAGGATTAGCGATCGCGCGTAATTTAGTAGAATTACATGGCGGTACTATTCACGCAAATAGTCCAGGAAAAGGACAAGGGGCGACGTTTACAGTCAAGCTACCACTTCTGAAAAGTCCGCCCCTCTACCCCTTTGCCCCTCCACCCCTCTCTCCCTCTACTCCTCTCTCCCTCTCCCTACTTGGTGTGCGCGTGCTGGTTGTAGATAACCAAGCCGATACCCGTGATTTCATCACCACAATCCTCGAACAGTACCAAGCCGAAGTTCAGGCTGTAGCATCAGTTCTAGATGCATTGCAGGTAATTACACAGTGGAAACCAGATGTTTTAGTTAGCGATATCGGTATGCCCGGTGAGGATGGTTATTCGTTGATCCGCAAAGTGCGATCGCAACCACCAGAACTAGGGGGGAACATTCCAGCCGCAGCCCTAACAGCTTATACCAGGGCAGAGGATCGGATGCGAGCTATACAAGAAGGTTATCAACTACATTTACCTAAACCTATCGAGGCTGCTGAGTTAGCGACAGTAGTTGCCAGACTTGCTGGACGGGCTTAGAGAAAATAGGGAATGGGATGTATTTCAGGAAGCCTCACGAACTCTTCAAAACTAGGCTTTGGCAAGCTTTTACTTTTTTTTCGGCTTTAAAATTGGTATAATAAGCAGTTTTTTCTTTGCAATTTAGCGTAGTTCGTAGTAAGGACTTTAGTCCTTGATTTGAGGGATAAATCGCTCACTACAAACCCTTCATCACTAGTGGTCTGTCCCATTAATTTTGCGGGGTTGTAAAGACGCGAAATTTCGCGTCTCTACAGGGTTTTGGTAACAAACTAATCAATCAGAACTTATGAGACAGACCAATAGTACAGTATGGCTTAAATAAACATACCATTGCAAATGGCGCAAAAGCTTGGAATACACTTCTTTTGAATACGTGAATGCGTGACTTACGCCTTGCGGTACTACTATTGACAAACAAGTATTTCATAAATCAATGTTTGCAGACTTTTATAAAAAATCAATACTAGCCCTCTCTTTCATGCGGGGGTAGTTACTTTTAAGGTGTTACTCTCTGATTTTTATGCAAGTTTTAACTACGGAGAGTCAGGAGTTTTTTGCAGGCGTAATAAGCTATTGTAAACCTGCCGTTTTAAGATATTATTGTTTTGTAGTTCTATAGTAATCTTGTTGAACTGATCAATACTCAAACCGTTATCTTGGACAATTTTTTGAGAGCGGGTACAGTAATTTACTGCGATATCCTGAGCCTTTCTAGGAAGACCATTTATACTGTTAGAATCGTTACAAACAATCTTGGGAATTTCTCCATCACCAATAAGTTTTTTAATTTCTTCAAAGGCATTTTGACGGGCTGGCTCCATTGCTAGCACAGCTTGAGCATAGCTGTCGATTTGAGTATTGTTAGCTATTGGTGTTGCAGTTTGACCATAAGCTTTTGAACTCAATGAGAAAGGGTTGGAAATTAGACCCACAGTAGCGATCGCGCCGAAAAAGAATGATTGCGAAAGGATTCGCTTTCGGCTAGATCGGGAAAATAAATCAGAAATTTTCTTCATATAGTGTGTGACACAAAACTACATCAGGGATATTATAAGAACGTTGAATTATTTTCGGAGTTGGAAGTTCCAGCAACTGCTCAATACATCAAGCTTTTATATTTGATTGTCAATTCCTTCGGCATACTTGACAAAGTTCGATGATTTTAGTCTGGAGTGTTGGTATTTCTGATGCTCCTTGCTTGAGACTCACTTCTAATTCCAATAGTAGGGGTAAGCAAGAGATTAACTGTTGCACAGAAAGAAGTTTGATTTCTTGCTGTAAGAAGTAGAGCCGTTTGGGATTACCGATATCAGCAGCAATAGCGATCGCTTGTTGATTGCGTTCCCCACTTTCTATCATAATCTTCACCCACAGCCATGTACGAAATTGTCCAATCAGCGTGGCAACTATCCGTAATCCCGGCTCGGAAGCATTGCTCAAATCTGCCAGTGTCGTCAAAGCTTTAGGTGTATCTCCTGTTCTGATTGCTGCCGCTAATTGTAAACTATTTTGGGTAGTATTTCTGACTAACTTCGTAACCGTATCTGTGTCTAAAGGCTTGTTGCTACCTTGGGCATATAGCCGCAGTTTCTCTAACTCATTGTAGAGTAATCGTGTATCATTTCCTACAGATTCTGCCAACAACTGGGCAGTATTGGCAGTTAGTTTTACACCCACAGTATGAGCTGCTTGATTAACAGATTGCACCAGCAATTCGGTTTTCCAAGGGGGAATGAGGGGAAATTCTCGGAATTCGGTAGCAAATTGTTTTAACAATTTTGTGGATTTGAGGCGTTCATCTGGCTTGTTGCGGCTGGTGAGCAATAAAAATGAGTTTTCGGGAATGACTTTTAGCGATCGCACCAGTTCTGCCAACACATTCTCTGGACAGTGCTGGCACAAAGTAGTATTTATCAGCCATACCAAGCGCCCACCAGCCCCAAAAGTGGGTGTCATGACCTGATTTAACCCCTGGATAGCAGCATCAGCTTGATCAGGGGTAAATGCAGTGTAATTAAAACTAATCCATTGGGGATCAAGGACGCGATCGCGCAGCATAGCGATCGCCTTTTCCATAGCAAAATCATCCTCACCCCAGTAAACATAAATTGGCATAGACTAACCTCGTATATTAGGGAATGGGGAATGGGGCATGGGGCATTGGGCATTGGTGAAGAGTTAAAGTAATTCGTAATTCGTAATTCGTAATTCGTAATTAAGTTTTGTAATGGGGATTTAACCCCAACACAAAACTTGCCGGTTTTAGAACCGGGGGACTTAAACCCACGGAACTAGTTAATATTTATAACTCCTAACTCCCCACTCCTAACTCCTAACTCCTAACTCCCCACTCCCCACTCCCCACTCCCCACTCCCCACTCCCCACTCCCAAAATTAAATACTTTTAAAATCATTCTCTTAATCAAGGTAATTTTCCCTAAAATCTATCAAGTGAGAGCATGAGGCTATGAAGATTGGACGACAACTATCAAACTTACTTAAATCGGTTAGCACGGCTGACGCTGCCAGAAGCCTACAGATCCCAAGTCCAGCATATCCAGGAATCTTCTAAATTTCAGCCACATTCTGGGTTGAGACAAGCAGCGTCCTTTCCTGGCTATACGCTAATTACCCCGCCAGCAGGAGAAGAATCGCCAAATTCTGCTTTCTATGACAAATTACAGACTTACCAACAGGAACTTTTGCAGTTGCCTGTAAGCCGTGATTTGATTGTGCCTCTACCTCCTGCTAGCTTCCACATGACTTTAGCAGATTTAATTTGGGACAATGCTTACCTTGACGCTTGCGAAAAAAATCCCAAATTTGACCAGGAGTTACACTCTTGTTTAGCCGAAACCTTTCAGCAATATCAACAATTGATGACAAACAGGAGTCATCCGATTAAATGGCAAATGCTGGGACTGATACTGATGCCAAGAGCTGTAGCCGTTTGTTTAGTGCCCCAAGATCAACGTTGTTACGAGGAAATTATTAAATTTCGCCGAACAATTTATCAAAATCCCAAGTTAATTGCTTTGGGTATTGAGCAGCATTATCACTTCACAGCCCATGTTACATTAGCCTATTTTGGGGAGGTTTCATCTGACTTAGACCGCACAAGTTTCAGCACAATGCTTTCTGAATTGAATGATCAATGGCTGTTGAATTTACCAGAGTTTTTGATCAATCGCGTCGAATTGCGAAAGTTTGACAACATGACACGCTATTATCGTGAACCAGACTGGCCGATTTTAGATTTTTAAGTCATTAGTTAGTAGTTAGTAGTCAGTAGTTTCGACTCACTGACTACTCATTATTAGTTATCAAACAAAATTCAGATTGGCGAAATTCTCCAACCACTTTAGATAAATTTATTAAAATGCCGTCTGTCTAAAACCGATTTAGTAATTCGTAATTATTCAAACGAAATGCAATGCGATCGCCCTTATACCAATTCACCAAAATCCTGATACATATAGATTTATCGTATAAGTTAATCTATGGGAATGTTGGGATTTTTGAAATAATTGGGATATACCCCAATACAGTTCAGTTAAGGATAATTGTAGGTTGGGTTGAACTTTAGTGTTACCCAACAAATTCTGATAAATGTTGGGTTTCGTTCCTCAACCCAACCTACGCAGTTTAAGGTTTTTGGCTCTAACCCAACCGTATTGGGATATACCCAAGAGTAAAGACGCTAAAATTTACAGATGTTGACAACGGGTTAGATTGATGAGTCCGTCACTCGAAAAAATTTTAAGCGAGATTGAGCAACTGACTCCACAAGAGCAATTGACCGTAATGGGGCATTTGGTAGAGCGGATAAAAAAGCATATTAACCAAGCCCAACCAAAACGTAAGTGGAACGATTTGAAGGGTATGGCTCCCTATCCGCTATTGGGTGAGGATGCTCAGGAATGGGTTTCGCGGACTCGACAAGAAGGAGATGAGCATCGAGAACGGTTGTTGCGAGGAGAGGAATGAAGATTAGTGATGCATTAGCAAATGTTTCTCGCTTGTTTCTCGATACAGCACCCGTAATTTATTTTGTAGAACGCAATCCGCAGTTTGTGGATTTAGTCGATCCAATTTTTGAGCGATTGTCAACTGATATTACAGCAGTAGCATCTGGGATAACGTTATCAGAGTGCTTGGTAGGTGCTATACGTCTGGGGTTAGCTGACTTAGAGCAAGCTTTTGTCGATGTGTTGCAACAAGAACAAGTGGTTTTTGTGGAGATTAATGCTGCTATTGCGCGAGAAGCTGCGAGAATTCGGGTGCGCTACAACCTTCAGTTACCCGATGCATTGCAGGTGGCGGCGGCAATAATTGCTGGTTGTGAAGCGTTTTTGACCAATGATGCAGCTTTGAAGCGGGTGATGGAGTTAAGGGTTTTGGTGGTGTGTGAGTTGGAAAGCGAGAACCCGTAATTACGCGCTAGTTGTAGACATACATAGCAGAGAAAATAAGCTCAAAGATAAATTGTCTTTTGGGTAAACCTAATTTTTTACCAATGCTCTAAATAAAATTTTTAGCCTAAAATTCCGGTTGTTGATAAACAAGATAAACAGCTTCTAAAAACACATCAGGTGTAACAGCTTCTGGGAAGTTTTCTAAATTAATAATAGCTTTAACTTGCTCGGCTAACTTTAGAGATAGTGATGCTCTTGCCTTTAACGACATTGCACCACGTCTTTGTAAATACTCACGAATCACAGCAAAATCATCTGGCATCAATTGCGATAAATCAGCAATTTCGATTAACTGCTCATGAAATCCTTTTGCCTGTTCTGAAATTGTCAATGTCGCGGATGCAGTGGATGTTTGGGCTTGAATTACAATTGTGCCAGCAGCTAAATCACCTAAACGCTTTTCTCGACGACTCAACATAATTAAAAAAGCGCCAATAAACAAAGTTTCATCAAAGGGTCGCAGTAAAGCACGTAGCGTTGCTTGTTGTAGCCCGATGAGTCTACCATCATCTCGAACCACGCGAATTTTAGCAACCCGTTTACCAGGGGTTTGCCCAAACCATAAAGTTTCAAAAATTACAAAGTATCCTACGTAAAGAATAAAACTGACAAGGAATGCGATCGCTATCAACCATAAAGTCACTCCGGTACCGAAAATATCTACCCAAAAATCTCCTAACTGGACTGAAACGATAGACCAAACTGTGAAAAATCCCACCCAAATCACAGCCAAAACGTGATAGTCAATGAGCAAAGCCCAAGCACGATTTCCGATTCCAGCCAGAGTAAATTCTAGTTCTACGCTTTCTGGAGTATTAAATTTAACATTATTGAACAGGTGCATAGTCGTCTTGATACTGTGGTTTAAATTTCGCGATCGCGTAACTGCAAGCCTAACCCTTCACGACGACTCCGCATGTCATAGTAAATAACAGCTTTAATTGCTTGCCAAAATGGCAAAATTATTGCACCAGTACTAAAACTTAACGCAAGGATAAACACAGCCAAAATCGGAGCAAAAATAGCAGAATTATTATTTATTAAGGGCAAGAAAATACCCTGAATCACAGCAGAAAGAATCTGAAGAACAATTTGAGCAGGTATTGTGATCAAAAAGGCTACAAATGAGATAAATAAAATCCGCCAGACGTGACCTTGAGTCAATTCCCAGCTACGGCTAATAGTTGATGTACCATCAACATTGTCTTCAATGGCAAGGGGCACATCTACTAAATAGAATCGCGTCAGAAGCCATAAAACTACCACAATTGCCGCAATACTCACCACAATGGTAAGGAGAACAATGAGAATATAAGTAGCTGGATTTCCTTGCTGCCCTAACCCTACAAACGCTGATAACAAACCAAACAAGACAAATAAAACTACAACACCTAAACCAATTCCCATACCGATCAGAAACATTAACAGCATTGTGACTAAAAACTGCCACAATCGAGAATTGACGTAACGCTGACCTGACGAAATACTTTCGGGTTGATTGACCAACTCGCCAAAGGCCAAACGAGAAATCAGCGCTGAAAGGGCATAAAACTTAGCCCATCCATAAACTGGAACCAGTACCCATACGTAAGCTTTCAGTGCTAGTAAAAAATAATCTTTCAGATGAGAACGATACAACCGCACAGCAGCACTCACTACATTCCCAACACTTAAGGGTTGTATCTGACCGGGAGATCCAAAGCTTTCAGACATAATGGTAAATTTCCCTTGAAACTACGGAGATGAATTTGAGGTTATCTTAAGCTAAGTTAAACTCAGTGTTCCCAAAATTCATGAATATTCAACGTTGGATTGCGCGACGAGAACCAAATTGGCAGCGTCTGGATGCCCTATTAAGGCAGATAGAAAAAAAAGGGTTAAAGTCCTTAAGGGCAGCAGAAATTAGAGAGTTAGCGAGTTTGTATCGTTCAGTAGCGGCAGATTTGGCCCGGGCCCGCACTCAGCAAATCGGCAACACTTTGATACAAAGTTTACAATCTTTAACAACTCGTGCCTATACGCAGATTTACCAAGGTTCGCGGCGACAGGAATGGCAGGCAATTCTAAAATTTTACCAATGGGGATTACCCTCTGTAGTTCAGAAAACATTTGCATATATTGCTGCTGCAACGGCGCTGTTTCTAATAGGGGCATTAGTGGCTTGGTGGTATTCTTGGCAAAACCCTAGCTTTATGCCTTTGATCGTACCTGAAAGTTTGATTACCAAGGTGCGAGATGAGCATAAATTATGGATGGGGTCAATTGTCGGCGTTGAACCTCTGGCATCCAGCAGTATCATGATCAATAACCTATCGGTGTCCTTTGGTGCTGTCGCCGGTGGCATGACTGCTGGGCTATACACAGTCTATTTGATGGTTTTTAATGGCTTATTGATTGGTGCTGTTGGCACTTTAGTGGGCCAAAATAATCTGGCTTATCCTTTTTGGGCGTTTGTGTTTCCACATGGTTCTTTGGAATTACCCGCCATCTTTTTTGCTGGCGGTGCAGGATTTTTATTAGCAAGAGCAATTTTATTTCCTGGTAAATATCGGCGTGGGGATGCACTGAAATTTTACGGTTCTCAGGCGGTGCAGCTAGTATTTGGGATTGTACCAATGTTGGTTATTGCTGGTGCGATCGAAGGTTTCTTTTCGCCTAATCCCAGCGTACCTGATGCAATTAAATATTTGGCAGGAATGGGATTGTTTGTACTTTTGGTGCTGTATTCTAGCCGCAAGAAAACTTGAAATAATTTAAATGCCGATGAATTTGCAAATTGCAAAAGTAAATTATTATTAGCAAATAAAAATATTGGTGATAAAAAGCAAAACTTAAACCTATGTTAACTTTTATTTCATTCAATGTTAAATTAACTTTAACCAAAATAAATGTAACTTGATTAAGGCTGGAATTACAGCAGGAAAGTATTCCTTTATGTCAGAGGTTATATGATTTTTTCGACCACCATCTTGAATCGTGTCGTCGCTACTTCAGTGGTGACAACTTCTGTTGCACTTAGTCCATTTTTTGGTGCGATCGCACAAGCTCAAACTCTCAATGGTGCAGGAGCAACTTTTCCGGCTCCGCTTTACGAACGCTATGCTCGTGAAGTGAAAAAGAAGTATCCAGACTTGAAAATTAACTACCAAGCAATAGGTAGCGGCGGCGGTATTCGTCAAGTCACTGCTGGAACCGTTGACTTTGGTGGTAGTGATGCTGCAATGAAAGATGATGAAATCGCTAAAGTCAAGAACGGTGTAATCTTAGTACCCACAGCAGGCGGTGCTGTTTCTGTTGTTTACAATCTTCCGGGCGTTAATGATCTTAAATTGTCCCGCGCTACACTACCAGCAATTTTCTCAGGTCAAATTACCAAATGGGATGACGCAAAAATTAAAGCTGATAATCCAGGTGTCAATTTACCAAATCAAACAATTAAATTTGCTGTTCGCGCTGATAGTAGCGGTACAACTTTTATTTTCACCAATCACTTAAGTGCCATTAGCGGTTATTTTAAAGGCAGAGTTGGAGCTAACACTGCTCCAAAATGGAATCTGCCAAACGTCCTCAAAGGCAAAGGCAACCCAGGCGTAGCTGCTTTGGTATCTCGCACTCCCGGTTCTATTGGTTATGTAGAATATAGCTACGCTGTCCAAAATAACCTGAAATCAGCACTGGTACAAAATAAGAGAGGAGAATTTGTTGCTCCTTCTTTACAATCTGCAAATGCAGCTTTAGCAACTGTAACTTTCCCAAACAACTACCGCGTTTTTATAGGAGATCCAGGACAAGGTTATCCGATCGTCGGTCTTACTTGGATGATGGTTTACAAACAGTATGCTAATGCTTCTAAAGCTGATGCTATAAAAAAATGGATTAATTGGGTATTGAAAGACGGTCAACAGTATAACGATGACCTTAACTACACCAGAATTCCATCTGATGTGGCAAATCGGGTACTTCAGACAGTAAATAGCTCTGTCAAGCCTTAATTTGTAATCTTTTAGGACTTATGCATAAGAGATCCCCCAACCCCCTTAAAAAGGGGGCTAAGAGTCTCTTAAAACAGTGAACAATCAACAGTTATCAGTGAACAGTTAACTGATATCACTTTACTAGTAATAAAAAATCTCTTTAATTGATTTATAATGGCAAATTCATCGGAACCAGCCGACAGAAATTCATCAGATGATTTAAATCAAGGTGATGAAGATTTTAATCTAACAGCTATTGGCGGCACAAATTTATGGTTTGACCAAGGTTTTACACGGCTAGTATACTTTTTTGCCGCGATTACAGTTGCAGTGCTATTTTTGATGAGTTGGGTAATTTCACACGAAGCTCTACCAGCCATTAAGCAGTTTGGATTGGGGTTTTTGTGGAGCCAAGATTGGGATACAGGTAATCAGCTTTTTGGTGCATTACCCTATATTTATGGAACTTTGGTAAGTAGTGCGATCGCTATTTTATTCGCTGTCCCAATTGGCATAGCAGTAGCCCTAGTTACGAGTGAAAATTTCTTACCTCCATCGCTCCGAACTACCCTAGCATTTGTTGTTGAATTAATTGCAGCTATTCCTAGTGTCATTATTGGTTTGTGGGCAATTTTTGTTTTTATTCCAGTTCTAGAACCTCTACAAAAATGGCTAGCTAGCACTTTTAAATGGATACCACTATTTAATACAGAAGACCCTTCTGGGACTAATATTTTGACTGCTGGAATTATTCTAGCCATCATGATTTTGCCCACAATGGCAGCAATTACTCGTGATGTTTTAATGGCTATCCCTAAAGAATTACGTAGCGCATCTATGGCTTTGGGTGGTACTCGTTGGGAAACAATTTTTCGGGTTTTGCTACCAGCTGGATTTTCTGGAATAGTGAGTGCAGCAATGCTCGCCTTGGGACGTGCTTTGGGTGAAACAATGGCTGTCACTATGGTAATTGGTAACTCTGCTCAAATCAGTGCTTCTTTACTCAATCCAGGTTATACAATTCCCTCTGTATTAGCTAATGAATTTGCCGAAGCTGAACCGGGTTTGCATATAGGCGCTTTAAGTTATTTGGCGTTGATTTTGTTTGGGTTAACTCTAGCTGTAAATATTGGCGCTGTCCTCTTGGTTAAATGGGTTGGCAGGAAAAATAAATAGGCATATTTGAATACAAATACCTTGATGTAATAAGACGTTTATCAATCAAAATTCATAAAAAACATGAGTGGTTATATCCAGTCAGAAACTGATGAATCTCTGGCGAGAGAATTATGCAGTCCTCTGGCAACAGAGCGAGTAATATTTACATATACAATGAATGCGATCGCCTTTGGTTTTACAGGTCTAGCACTAATTCCTTTATTATCAATTTTGTGGGAAATCTTCGTTCGGGGAATATCTGGGCTGAAATCAGAAATGTTTATCAAAGCAGTTATTGATAATGGCTTTGGTAATGCCATCTTAGGAACCATAATCATGGTGGTAATTGGTGCTATTTTAAGCATTCCCACAGGGGTAATGACAGGAATTTTCTTAGCAGAATTTGGTCAAACCAACTCAATTGCTAGTATTGTTCGTTTTATCAGCAGTATTCTAACAGGCGTGCCTTCAATAGTTGTAGGCGTATTTGCTTACGGTGTAATAGTTTTGGTAACTAAAGGATTTAGTGCGATCGCAGGCGGTTTTGCTTTAGCCGTGATTATGCTACCTGTAATTATACTGACAACAGAAGAATCCTTAAAACTGATTCCCACATCTCAACGTCTAGCCTCTGCTGCTTTAGGCGGAACTCGCTTCCAAACTACCCTTCGCATTGTTGTCACTGCTGCAATTCCTGGAATTACTACAGGCATTTTATTAGCTGTAGCTCGTGCTGCTGGTGAAACAGCACCCTTAATTTTTACCGCTTTATTTAGTCTAGATTGGTCAGAAGGATTATTAAGTCCAACAGCTTCTTTACCAGTATTAATTTTTAACCTCTACAACGACCCCGACCCGCAAAAAAGCCAATTAGTCTGGACTACTTCTATAGTTCTACTTGGCTTAATTTTGTGTGTCAGTATTATCTCTCGCTTAGTTATTAGACAGAGAAGACTAAAGTAAAATAAATAATCTTTTGGATTATTTTGCATCTTGGCAAAGTATGATATTAAAATGGTAACCCGCCAGGTTCAAGCCTTGTTTTATGTGTCTTAATTACGAATTACATTAGCGTAGCGTTAGCGAGTCTTCGAGCGTCATTACGAATTACCAATTAGCATGAGTAACTTAATTCCAGCTATCAAAGTTAAAAATATTAGCTTTTACTATGGCACAACAAAAGCGATCGAAAAAGTGTCAATAGATATTTATCAAAAGAAAGTAACCGCAATTATTGGCCCTAGTGGTTGTGGTAAATCTACCTTCATCAAAATTCTGAATCGCATTAGCGAATTAGAAGGGCCTGTGAAAGTTGAAGGAGATGTAGAATTTTTTGGTCAAAATATTTATGCTCCCCGTGTCAACATCAATCGGTTACGCCGCCAAATTGGTATGGTGTTCCAAAAACCCAATCCTTTCCCGATAAGCATTTACGAAAATGTTGCCTACGGTATGAGGATAGCAGGCAGGTATTCAAAAGTAGAATTAGATGAAATTGTCGAATCTGCACTTCACAGCGCTGCTCTTTGGGATGAAGTGAAAGATAAGTTGGATAAATCAGCATTAGGGCTTTCTGGTGGTCAACAACAAAGATTATGTATTGCCCGTGCTTTAGCAGTCAAGCCAAAAGTTCTGCTGATGGATGAGCCTTGCTCGGCTCTTGACCCCATCGCTACCATGAAAGTTGAAGAACTACTCCATAGTTTGCAGTCTGAATTGACAATTGCGATCGTTACCCATAACATGCAGCAAGCCACTCGCGTCTCTGATTTTACGGCTTTCTTTAGCACCGATGAAAGTCGGATTGGTCAAATGGTTGAATTTGGCGCTACAGAGCAAATCTTTAACAACCCACTAGACCCCCGTACCCGCGACTACATTTCAGGACGTTTCGGTTAAGGCAAGCCCCAGCGTAAGTAGAGCGGCGTAAATAATTTGCATGTTTGTAGTGAACGCGAGTGCGTCTCTATGTGTATTCGATTAGAGCGCAATCTGCTGTATTAGATAAACTAGCTCCTCACTACCATGAGGTGTATATGATATTAATATTTCTTTCATTTATACATAGCTATTTTAAGTCGAACCAGCCCCAATCCTTTTTAATTGGAAAAGATGGCACATAAATCAATGTACCAAAGGTAGTATAAAAAGTCTGTAAAAGATTATTTTTGGAGCATAGTCTTAAATATAAATATTTACTAACAGTTTATCTGCTGGATGACTACTGTATAACTACGTAATTTCAATGAATATCTCCTTTTGGGAGTAACATAGTGAAACAGCGCTGCTGATTTGTACTACTTTACTTCGTCAACTTTTATTTCAGACGTTTTGGGGATATGAGTAAACTAATTCCAGCCATCAGAGTCAAAAACTTCAGCTTCTCTTACGACGGTCAAAAGATAGTTGAAGGCGTGTCAATGGATATTTACCAAAACCAAGTCACGGCAATTATTGGTTCTAGTGGTTGTGGCAAGTCTACTTTTCTTAAATCATTAAATCGCATGAGTGAATTAGAAGGAGATGTGAAAGTTGAAGGAAAAATAGAATTTTTTGGACAGAGTATTTATGAGCGTCGTGTCAACATCAATCGCTTACGTCGCCAAGTTAGTATGGTTTTTCCCAAACCAAATCTTTTTCCCATGAGCGTTTACGATAATGTCGCTTATGGGGTGAAATTAGTTGGATGGCATCCGAAAGTAGAATTAGATGGAATCGTTGAATCTGCCATCAAAGCTGCCGAACTTTGGGATGAAGTAAAAAATAAGCTGCACAAATCTGCTTTAGAGCTTTCTGGCGGCCAACAACAAAGACTATGTATTGCGCGTGCTTTAGCAGTCAAACCGAATGTTCTCTTAATGGATGAACCTTGTTCAGGTCTTGATCCTGTCGGTAGTATGAAAGTTGAGCATCTGATTCATAACTTGCGCTCTGAGGTGACAATTGTGATGGTTACTCACAATATGCAGCAAGTTACTCGCCTATCTGATTTTACAGCTTTCTTTTGCAGTAATGAAAATCGCATTACTCAAATGGTTGAATTTGGTACTACAAATAAAATCTTTACTAACCCCGTGGATTATCGCACCCGTGACTATGTTTTCGCCCGCGTTAGTTGAAGTTTTTGTAAAATTCTGGCTATTTAGAGAACTACCACATATTGCAAGCGTAAATTAGGGGTTAAACTTAATTTCCGCTTGTTTTAAGTTTTTATTGTGTTGGGCAATCTGAAGTGATGTTGACAACAGTTTTTATACTGTATATTTAGAGGCAAGTATCTCCTCTAGACCACCTGAATCACAAAATGAAATGTCCTCGGTGCGAATCTACTTTATATCGGAAAAATGGTCGTCGGAATGACAAGCAGAATTACCTCTGCAAAAATTGTGGTAAACAATTTCTTGAGCCTCCATTCCCTCGTTCTCTGGAAGGTGAGTTGCTTGCTAACAGCAATGGACATACTAAAGTATCTACGGACGCAACTAGAGAAGTTGCTTTAGTAAAAGACTTGCCAGAAGAAAAAATCACACAGAAGAGTCTTGGCTCTCTTACATTAGCTGAAGAACTGCTGCAAACTATATTATCACCTGATTGGCTAGAATCTGCTGCCTTCAGCCAATTTATCCAAAAATTTCAACAAAAAACTGAAATTAAACATCAATTAGAAACAGGAATCTCACTTCTGCTTTTAGATGCAGAAAACTTAAAATTAGATGTTAATTCTGAATTTTTTTTAGCCAGTGTCTGTAAATATCCTCTCCAAGTTAAAATTGCATTTGCTAACTGGAGAAATCCAAGTACTGGCAAGCAAGATGTTGAACTATATAATCGTGGCTATCAACTTGTCCATGTGCCTGGAGGTAAAGACAGTGCTGATGCAAAAATGATCGCACTTGGTGCTTGTGTCTTACGCTCTTATCCAACAGTTAAAGAAATTTTGGTCTGTTCTGGCGATGGAATTTTGATCCACCTGTGTAACGAACTCCAAAATCAGGGGTTAATCGTTCACTGGGTACGTAGACAAGGACAAAATTTGCAAATAGAAAACCGTAATACTGGCAAATTAACTCATTATTTCTTACCAATGGCAACAGAAGTTCCATCTTTGGAACAAGTGGTTGAGAAAATTCAAGATTTAATCAAAACTGAACAGGAATCAATCAATGTTCGATTAAACAGTTTAGTAGCTGTTGCAACTTTATTTCAAGAAAGATGTGATATCAATATTAAACATCATTCAAAGCAACCAGAAATTGAGGAACTAATCCCTGTTATAGATAACTCATCTGCACAATCTATTCAAAAAGAAGAAAAAGAAGTTTCTGCTGAAATTCCTAATGGAGAAACATTAGATAAATTACTATTAAAAATTATTCAAGATATACAAATTAAATCTCCTGATACTAAATTATCGGTGTCCAAGCTAGGTTCAGAGCTACAGAAAATCACCGGAGAATCTCCTAATTCAATTCTTAAAAAATTAAAGTTAGGTTCCAATTTTACCAAATATTTAAAATCATCTCCTACATTTACATTAAAGGCGAGTGGCAAGGAATATGAGGTAATACCGCTATGTAAGTAAATACTTTCTGGATGTCTACGTACAACTTGAGTCTATAATTCAGTATTATGTAAAAAGATGTAAAGAAATGTAAATATTATAATGCAGGATAAAGTCGTTGTTGTTGTCGGTGCTACTGGTGGTATTGGTTCAGCGTTAACACACAAACTTGCTCCTACTGGAGTTCGGTTGGTACTGGCTGCGAGAGATGTGGTTCGTTTAACAACACTGGCAAATGATTTACCAGGGCAAGTTTTGACCGTTCCCACCGATATTACTGACCCCCAACAAGTAAATATTTTGATAGAAAAGACGATCGCTGAGTTTGGTCAAATCGATATTTTAGTGAATGCCGCCGGTGCTGGTATACTCAAGCCTTACAACAGCCTGGAACCTGCTGATTTAGACAAGATGTTAGATGTCAACTTAAAAGGCAGCTTTTACACCACTCAAGCGGCTGCTGAAGAGATGCAAAAGCGCAAGTCTGGTCACATCTGTAACGTGGTAGGAATTCTGGGTAAGCATTCGATGGGAATGGCAGCGGCTTATTCTGCTTCTAAGTTTGGTGTTGTCGGCTTCAGCAAATGCATGGCAGAAGAACTCAAGCGTTTTGGTATCAAGTTCACGCTATTCTACTTTGGTGGGGTAGATTCTCCTTTCTGGGATAACGTCAGTCTAAAAGTAGACCGGAAAAAAATGCTTAGTCCTGAAACTGCTGCCAATGCGATTTTCTTTGCCCTTTCTGCCGAACCGCAAGCTGTACCAATGGAAATTAATATTCAACCTGATAGTCATTTGTTCTTTTAAAGTGGCAGTAGGCCTAGATAATTCTTGCTTAGGAAGGACGTGAAAATGTAGCAAAAATGGCAGTATTTACAGATATATAAGCTGTTATGCTAAATTTTCAGTATCTATGAAAATTGATCACGTTCATTTCTATGTAGACGACGCCAAAGTATGGCGGGATTGGTTTGTCCACCATCTTGGTTTTCAAGCAGTAGCCGATCGCAGTATTTCATTTCACACTTGTACAGAAGTAGTAAAAAGTGGTTCTGTCTGCTTTTTTCTATCTTCACCACTGTTACCCACAAGTCCAGTAGCTGAATTTCTGCGTCAATATCCCCCTGGTGTGGCAGATGTTGCTTTTGCTGTCGAAGATGTAGAAAGCGCGATCGCACTAGCTCAAAAACATGGTGCTACAATCTTACAACCCACCCAGGAACGCCAGGTGGGTACAGAATTCCTCAAGTGTGGCAAAATTGCCGCCTGGGGTGGACTGACTCATACGTTGATCGAAAAGTCATTGGTCATTTGTCCGTCGTCATTTGTAACTAACACAAATGACAATGGACAAATAACAACGGACAACACTTTTACCGCCATAGATCACATAGTGCTAAACGTGGCAGTTGGTGAATTGGATCGTGCTGTGGCTTGGTACGAAAAAATCCTAGATTTTCAACCCCAGCAGGCTTTTAAAATTAAAACTAATCGCTCTGCTTTACACAGTCAAGTGATGGTTTCGCGCAACGGTAGCGTCCAATTGCCAATTAATGAACCAGCTTCCAAAAATTCCCAAATTCAGGAATTTTTAGATGTTAATCGGGGGCCGGGAATTCAACATATTGCCTTGCGGACGACTAATCTTGTGAGTGCGATCGCTAAATTTCGTGCCAGTGGTTTATCCTTACTCTCAGTTCCCCAAACCTATTACACGCAATTAAAACAGCGTCCAGGACTTACACTATCACTTTTAGAACTGGAAGCGATCGCTCAACAGGAAATTTTGGTGGATTGGCAAGAATATACTCCTTTAGTGGGACGAAATACCGCGCCTTTATTACTACAAATTTTTACCCAGCCAATATTTGAACAGCCGACATTTTTCTTTGAGTTTATAGAACGCCGTTTCCAAGCTCAAGGTTTTGGCGAAGGTAACTTTCGCGCCTTATTTGAAGCTATTGAAAGCGAACAAATCAAACGCGGTACGCTGCAATGATGCCTTTTATTGATCGAGCGTAAAACCCCGTCCCGCAAGTGGCGTGGGGATGTAAGGGAGCCAGAGTCTCTGGTACAATACGAATACCTATCTGAGACATGACATTTTATCAGTCGTCTTTAGACGACTTTCGCTATTAGACTCAGAATTCATTCTGAGGCGGGCTAGATGAGAATGAATGCCACTATCTATAAAGAGTAGTTTTGCTTGGGTGTGTTAGCCTTTGGCGTAACGCACCAAGATTCTTAACTTCTAATTTTCGATGCCTGCACCCATATAAAAATAAGCTAGACTTGATACCCTGAAAAAATAGCCATACATCTGAGATAATTGTAATAAAAATTAACTTTTACCGCCGATGCTAAGACTGATTACTGACTTCGACGGACCAATTATTGATGTTTCCGAACGGTACTACCGTGTTTATCAATTCTGTTTAGAGAAAACCCGTCGCCCAGATCAAGTAGTGCAAGAACTTCCAAAAGCGGAATTTTGGCAGTTAAAGCGATCGCGTGTTCCCGAAAAACAAATCGCCTTCAATTCTGGGTTAGATGAAGCCCAAGCCCAAGAATTTGCCCAACTGCGGCGGCAAACTGTACATACAGAACCTTATTTCAACTATGATACTCTCGCACCCGGTGCTGTGGATGCACTGTTAAAAATTCAACAAGCTGGAATTGATTTAGCAGTTATGACCATGCGCCGAGTTCGGGAACTAGATTATGCCTTCAAAAAACACGATTTAGGAAGATTTTTCCCAGAAAATCGTTGTTATTGCTTGAGTAACGACTATGTTAAAACTCGTGATATTGAAGATAAACCTTTATTAATGGCTAGGGCATTAAAAGAACTGCCCCCGGCGGCTGATAGCTGGATGGTGGGAGATACAGAAGCCGACATCACCGCAGCTAAAAATTATGGGGTTAAGGTGATGGCTGTGGAATGTGGCATCCGCGATCGCACCCAATTGGAACTTTACCACCCCGACTTAATCGTTAAGGATTTCAGTGCTGCTGTAGATTTAGTCTTAAAACCTAAACAGCTTGTCTAAAAAGGCTTTCTCGCTGCAACAGATTGAATTAAAATAGGAGTCAAAATAAGTATTTTGACTCCTGACTCTGAAATTTTGAGAAGAACACACATAAACCATGTCTTCTTTATGGAAACTTCCTTACGGATATTGATTTACCGTAGAAAGCTACTAACCAACCACAACAATATAAACGTTAGTACAGTAGAAAACTGATTCGATGACAAATTCAGGAATGATATTTGTGGTGAAAGCCAGCTAGCAACTAGTCCCCCAGCGATTAAGCCAATTATTAAACTGACTAGGGTGAACAAAACTGCTCGGCCAAATTTACTTTCCTTGCGATTGAGAAAGTAAATACTAGCGCCTACCCCAACCACCAATGCCAACTGCAAAACCTGATCGCCTCCCTCCGGGTAAAACACACTGATAGAACTCAAACCGAGAAACCAAGCTCCCGGCAAGAATATATCAGCAGGCGTTGGTTGATCCAGCATCCGTTGCAGCCATGCAGGTGACTGCTCACGAGGGGTTGGACTTTCTTTAGGAGGCGATTGCACTCGCAACTCTGGAAACCGAATACGCTCAGGGACTTTAATTTTACCTTCTTGGCGCATCCGTAAGCGATCCATTAAAATCGCATCGTAAGCAGCTTCAATTACTTGTAAATGCTTGGCATCGCTACTATGTTGCTCGAATAGGCGATTACGAGCATCCTGAATTTCATCGAAGCTAGCCTCTTCTGATACCCCAAGTTTTTCGTAGGGATTTTGATCGCTCATGGGAGTTTGTTACTTCAGCCTCAGTCAGCGGCAGTCTTTTGTCGAATAAAAAACAGCTTTAGGTTTAGTTTTAATCGAAACTAAAGTTTAGACCTATTTTATGCCCTAACAGGATAGTAGCACGGGTTAGTTTAATCGACTTTGTAATTTTAACTATAGCAACTTTAACATATTGCTATAACTCCGTGTATACCCTCATGTCGTTGTCTAGTTCTGGCTCTAATCTAGAATTTGAACGGAGAGTACCTAAAACACATAGTTTTTATGAAAATATCAACTTTACTGTTTCAAATTTGGCAACTTACTGTGCCCTAATAGAATTTTTTTAATTATACTGAATAATCGCTTGTGGTATATATCCGCATATCGATTTAGAATTGAGACGTTTTAAGTTACCACCTAACTGGGATCAAGAACGTGTCTTGGTGTTAAGAACTGTTGCGGCTATGAGAGCGCTTATATACTGTGCCTAACAGAAATTTAGCGTTCTCGTCACCCACAATCCTGATTAGAGTATTTACTTTTGAATAATCAGGAATCTTATACCGTAGCCATGTAGATTCTTAGTTAGTCCCAAAGTGGCAACTGCGTTTTTACGCAAACCTTTTGTTAATCTTACGAATTTTTGTGCAAAGAAATGGTCATGGCTCCTGCCAAGATTCTTGTAGTTGACGACGATCCTGCGGTTCGGAATTTAATCCAACGCTTTCTGATTAAGCAGAACTATCAGGTGGAGGCTGCCGAAGATGGAAAAACAGCCTTAAATCTATTTGAGCAATTTAACCCTGATTTGGTGATTCTAGATGTGAATCTACCAGATGTCACAGGGTTTAACCTCTGCCAAGAGATGCAAAGTCGTAATGGTGTGTTTGTTTTGATGTTGACTAGCCGTGCTGACGAAGCTGACAAAATTCGCGGCTTTGCTAAAGGTGCTGACGATTATCTCACCAAGCCTTTTGGGCTAGGAGAGTTAGAAGTCAGAGTCGGAGCGATTTTGAGGCGTCAACGAGTGATAACTACTGCCGAGCAGAAACGCTTGGTATTTGAAAAACTTATGATTGACCCAGTGCGACGGGAGGTAGCGCTTAATAATCAAGCAGTACCTTTAACCGCTCTGGAATTTGATTTGTTGCATTTTTTAGCCAGTCATCCAGGTCGAGTTTGGCGGCGTGCGGAGCTAATCCAAGAGGTATGGGACTATGAATATGTCGGCGATCAACGGGTTGTAGATGTCCATATCGGGCAAATTCGCAAGAAGATTGAAATTGATGCTAGTCAGCCAGCATTAATTCAAACTGTACGTGGCGTAGGGTATAAGTTTGAATCTCCTGCTCACCCCCAGCACTTGGAAGCTAAGTCCTGAGTTAACAGTCTAGAGTTTTTTAACTCTTGACTGTTAACTCTTGGGGGAGGGATTAGTAAATAAATTTCTTTGGCTTTAGTAAAAGACAAATTTAGGCAGTCAAAATAGGTAAATATTGCTCAAATACACACCAGGTAGTTATTTGAGGTATTTGTTTATGCGTTTAAGACAGTGGACACGGGAGAGAGTCCACTGGAAAATATTTCTTTGCATCTGACTGTTTCGGTAGACATAAGTCAATACGGTTCAGTTAGGGCTAAAACTCTTTGTCAAAGTCAATTTTTTTAACGAACCGCCAAGAACGCCAAGGACGCAGAGAGAGGAAAGAAGAGCTTAACTGAACCGTATTGAGACATAAGTAGTCAGACAGAATTAATTACACAATGTCATTGCGAATGGAGCGAAGCGGAATGAAGCAATCGCAAGGGCTGGGATTGCTTCGCTTCTCTTCGAGACGCTAACGCGAACGCTCGCAATGACTGTAAATATTTTTGTCCGACTACTTAAGGCAATACGCTTGGGTTATCGCCAAAAATCTTAAACTGTGTAGGTTGGGTTGAGGAACGAAACCCAATATTTCCGTGGCTTTGTTGGGTTGCGCTTTGCTTAACCCAAGCTACTAGCGTGGCAAGCTTAATTTATTGGGTTGAGTAATTCTGTTCATGAGTGGATTTTGGTTTTCGTGAGTTTTTGAAAATAAAACCTTTATACAACAAGTAATAACGGTCAGCTAATATATTCAAGTCTTCGCTCAATTCTAAATTTTGCGCTATTACCAACTAGTACAGCGCGGCGTAAATAAACAGACCATTCAAAATCAACGGAACGCTTACTCTGTCTTAATTTTGAATGCGTGAATTTTGAATGCGTGAATTTTGAATTCCGCCTTGCGGTACTAGTAGTTTTAGCAACAGGAGAAACTATTGGAACCTCTTTAAGGATCAGAATCTACTTTATTGTAATATTACCCCGATATGAGCGATCGCTTTAAATCAAAATCCCATTGATGGGGCACGGTTTGCCGTGCCCGTATTAGGGCTTCATACCAATACCTATGGGGTATCTAGTAAATTAGCTGTTGCTGGTGAGTCGGTACAGGGCATTTCTACTGAAGAGTGGTGGAACAAAGTTTCCAGATAGACTCGGGCAGCGCGGCGATCGCTATCTCCATTTTGGAGTAAAAACAATGATAGCGCCGCCGTCAATACTCTGTTTTCATCCCAATCAGGATGGGCTTCTAAGTAGTTTTTTAAGGATTCGTGGAGTGTTTCGGGAATTTCTGTAAAGATGCTAACCGTTGCTTTCATGAGATTTTCCTCCTATGAGGATAATCAAGAGGGACAAGTTGCTTGCGGTGAAACGGCTTAGTTAAGGCTGCCTCACACGCTCTTTCGCCAGCCCGCCAATCTACGCTTACATCTGGTGGTAATATATTTTACACATTTGATGCCAACGGTTGAACGGATTACAAAAGCAAGCCGAATCATTGTGCGCCAAGAGGGGGTGGGTTTGTCAATGCTGCGAAATGTTAAAAACGAGTGTATAAAAAATAAATGCGAACGGAATAATCAGCATTTAAAGCTCTTTTTCGTTACATAACTTTATAAAAACTCAGTCCTTTAAGTTCCTTCCCACTGTTTATCAACAATCCCCAACAAGAGAGTAAGAAGCCCATTAGCTCGTAGATAACCTGTGGAAAACTGTTAAAATCCCTGTGGAAACCCTGTGGAATGAGTGAGGAAAATAGCAGCCAATGATAAGAATTACAAAAATGTCACGGAACCATGACATTTAAAATCATGAAATTAGCTTCGCAATCGCAGTTATCATCGTGGCTGCCCTCGATACATCGCCAGGTATGGATTTTTGCAATTGGTAGATTTCTGTCGGAAGTTGGTACTGGCTGTACGCTGTTTTACGCCCCCATCTTTTTTGTCAATCAAGTTGGTTTATCTGCAACCAGTGTTGGGGTAGCCTTGGGTAGCGCTTCGATTTCCGGCGTTGTAGGGCGGATTGTAGGTGGTTCTTTGGCTGATTCTGAACGCTGGGGACGCCGCCGCACTTTGTTGCTAGCCACGGCGATTTTAGCAATTGGTTCTCTGGTTTTAGCTACAACCAGTGATTTTACGATTTTGGTAATCGGTAGCTTGATTAGCGGTTTGGGGATAGGTTTCTATTGGCCGGCGGCTGAAGTTGTTGTTGCTGACGCCAGCCAGATTGACAATCGCCGCGAAACTTTTGCGATCGCTCGCCTAGCTGATAATCTTGGGTTAGCGATCGGAATTATGCTGGCTGGGTTTTTGATCTCGATCATTGGGAGTTATCGATGGCTATTTGTAATTGATGCCATCTCTTTTTTAGTGTTTTTTGGGGTTGTCTATGTAGGAATTAGTGAAACTGAACAGCAGCAGATAGAGGAATCTGAAAAGACAGAACTTTTTGCTTCTTGGATAGCAGTATTAAGCGATCGCCGTTTCCTGGTCTACATAGCAGTTAATATATTCTTTACAATTTATATTTCTCAAATCCACAGCACCCTGCCGCTTTTCTTCAAAAACTTTGTTATAAAAAGTACTACAGAAGGATTTGCTCAAACTACGATTAGCGTTCTATTTGCTTGGCATCTGGTGTTCGCCATCATCTGTCAGTTGCCTGTCACTAGCATCTTAAAACGTTGCTCTCACACACTCGCGCTTACTGTTTCCGCTATTTTCTGGGCAATTGGTTTTGGCCTGATTTGGATAAGCGGCACTGCCCCATCTCATCATCTGGTTTGGGCAATATTGGCATTAGGAGTATTTGCTGTGGCGATTGTCTCCTATACCCCATCTGCTGCTTCTTTAGTGACGGAGTTAGCCCCGGAAAATCAACGCGGCGTTTATTTTTCCATCAACGCTTTGTGCTGGGCTGTTGGCTCATTTATTGGTCATCCCTTGGGTGGATGGGCATTAGATCAACCACAAATTATTACCAATAGTTACTGGTTATGCTTCATCTTGAGTGTAGCGATCGCTGTAGCAATTTTACAATACCTGAATCGAATTTTGGCTGAGTAGGGGCGCACAGATGTGCGCTTATTTTTCCCTCTATTGACGACGTTCTTGCAACTTACGATATACAGATTTTAAATCAACTTGATGGTGAGCTAAGGCAACCAAAGTATGATATAGCAAATCAGCCACTTCACCTGCGATCGCATCTGCTTCATCATCCTTAAAGGCCATTACTACCTCAGCAGTTTCCTCACCGATCTTTTTCAAAATTTTGTTATCGCCACCTGCGAATAATTTACAGGTATAAGAACTTTCTGTCGGATTATCGCGGCGATCGCATATTATTTGAAACAATTGTGACAATGTATCCCCTGGTGGTGGGGCAATTTTCCCTTCTATTTGATGAAAGCAACTGCGTTCTCCAGTGTGGCAGGCAATATCTCCTAATTGCTCTACACCTACGAGCAGCGCATCACTATCACAGTCATAACGGATACTTTGCACTTTTTGAATATGTCCAGAAGTCGCACCCTTGTGCCACAATTCTTGCCGGGAACGACTCCAAAACCAAGTTTCTTCAGTTTCTAAAGTTTTTTGTAACGACTCCTGATTCATCCACGCCATCATCAGGACAGTACCATCCAAATAATCTTGGACAATTGCAGGCACTAGACCCCGTTCATCGTAGCGAATTTCCTCAACAGGGATGGCGTTATGCAGTGAGTGCGAATCGTTAGAAGACATACCAGCTAGTTTGCTCTAATGAGAATAAATCATGGATTCACGATACCATTCTCAATAGGGCAACTGGCATGTTTTTTTGAATTGAACTATTTTATCTAGCTCTAAACAAGAACATTCCGTTCCATAGCAGACTGCATCTTTACAGCACTCAGTGCCACTTTGTGAGCTTTTGAGGCTTCACCATACCAATGGATCGCCGAATTAAAAGCTGCTCGGTAAAGATCCTGGTATGCTTCAGATAATCGAGTTTGAATATCTAGAGGTAAGTCTTTATTGGAGTTGTATAACATATTATTATTTTTTGTTTCAGCTATTTATATAGGACAATACACTTCAGTTAAGGATTTTTGGTACTGATTTGAAACCTGTAGAGACGCGAAATTTCGCGTCTTTACCAAGATTTTTGGGCTTAACTGAACGGTATTGTTATATAGGATAGAAATTCTAAGTAGTTTTTGAAACTATCCTAAGATAGAGCTTTTTATTGCCCACTGTTAGGAGAGAACCTTGGTAAATACCACAATTAAAACAACAAAATCACAAGAAGTTTTCGCGGCTGCTCAAAACCTCATGCCTGGAGGAGTCAGTTCTCCAGTTCGTGCCTTTAAATCTGTGGGCGGACAACCCATCGTTTTTGATCGTGTTAAAGGCGCATATATTTGGGATGTAGATGGCAACCAATATATAGACTATGTAGGCACTTGGGGCCCAGCTATTTGCGGTCATGCTCATCCAGAAGTAATTGCAGCTTTGCATGAAGCTTTAGAAAAAGGTACTAGTTTCGGCGCTCCTTCAGTTCTAGAAAATGTTTTGGCAGAAATGGTCATCGATGCCGTTCCTAGCATCGAAATGGTTAGATTTGTCAACTCTGGAACTGAAGCTTGCATGGGAGTTTTGCGACTGATGCGGGCTTTCACAAAACGAGATAAAATCATCAAGTTTGAAGGCTGCTACCACGGACACGCCGATACGTTTCTAGTGAAGGCGGGTTCTGGAGTTGCCACACTTGGCTTGCCAGACTCACCAGGAGTTCCGAAAGCGGCAACTAGCACTACTTTAACCGCGCCTTTTAATGACTTAGAATCCGTCAAAGCCTTGTTTGAAGAAAACCGCGACGAGATTGCTGGTGTCATTCTTGAGCCAGTTGTCGGCAATGCTGGATTTATTGCACCTGATGCTGGCTTTTTAGAAGGATTACGAGAACTGACTCACGAACATGGAGCATTATTGGTATTTGACGAAGTGATGACAGGCTTCCGTATTGCTTACGGTGGCGCTCAGGAAAAATTTGGCGTGACACCCGATTTAACAACCTTGGGTAAAGTTATTGGTGGTGGTTTGCCAGTAGGAGCTTATGGCGGTCGCCGAGATATTATGTCAATGGTTGCCCCTGCCGGCCCCGTATATCAAGCTGGGACTCTTTCTGGTAATCCTTTGGCGATGACTGCTGGTATTAAGACTTTAGAATTGCTGCAAAAGCCAGGTACTTACGAGTATCTTGACCGGATTACTAAAAAGCTAGCAGATGGTTTGCTGCAAATTGCTAAAGAAACTGGTCATGGGGTATGCGGTGGTCAAATCAGCGCCATGTTTGGCTTATTCTTTACCTCTGGCCCAGTTCATAACTATGAAGATGCCAAAAAGTCTGATACAGCCAAATTCGGACGCTTCCATCGGGGGATGTTAGAGCGTGGTGTTTACTTAGCACCCTCTCAATTTGAAGCTGGGTTTACGTCTTTTGCTCACACTGAAGAAGATATTGAGCAGACTTTAGCAGTTGCACGGGATGTAATGTCTAGCCTTTGACAGTTTGCGACCTAAAGGTGCGTAGTTTATCAGCTTTGAATTGAGGGGTAAACAAGTTCGTAGTAAGGACTTTAGTCCTTGTTTTTTAAGCACTAAAGTCCTTACTACAAACTTTTCATTACTAACTTGACAGACTACTAATCGTCTATCCCATTAAATATAATGGGTGAACTCATTCTTAACTTTTCTTCCTTTGCGCTCTTTGCGTCCTTTGCGGTTCGTTCTTTTATCCCTCAAAATTAATGGGACAGACCACTAATCTGCTACAGGTTGTACTTGTACCTAAAAACTACAAGTCAGGAGGCAAAATCACCTGATCAATTGCGTGGATAACACCGTTAGAGCCTGTGATATCTGCCTGTGTCACTTTAGCATCATTGACAGTTACACCGGTCGCAGGATCAACTTTAACGTTGATTGCGCCACCTTCAAGGCTTTTAACTTCGCCAGACTTCAAATCAGTGGACAATACCTTACCAGGTACTACATGGTAAGTTAGAATCTTGAGCAATACTTCTTTGTTGGCTGGATTTAACAATTCTTGCAAAGCATCTTGTGGTAACTTAGCAAAAGCTGCATCAGTAGGTGCAAAAATGGTTAAGTTGTCTTTGCCTTGTAAAGCTCCGGTTAATCCTGCGGCTTTCAAAGCCCTAGTTAAGGTTGTAAAGGAAGCGTTTGACTCTGCCAACCCTAATAAGTTTTGACCTTGAGTACCTGTTGTTCCTGGTGCTGATGGAGTTGTAGGAAGTGTCTCAGTGGGTTGAGTTCCTGGGGTAGTGGGTGTTGGTTCACTAGGTGTAACGCTACCACCACGGTTATAGGGCGGCTCGTTGAAAATACTTGGTCTGGGATTTGTTACACTACCTTTCTGTGCTACTTGCTTGCGTTTGGTATTGCCCTTTTCTATTTCGGAAGCAGCTTCAACAGGTGTGTATTGAGCGTTTACTTGAAGACGTTGACCCTTGTTATAGGGGGCTTCGTTAAAAATACTGGGGTTAGGATTTAGTGCCTCTTTAGCTTCAGATGGTAAAGTAATAACCAGGCTCAAACTGCTAAATCCTGCTATGCCTGCCAATGTGATCAGCAATTTGCTGTAATTTGTCTTCATAAATTTTGTTTGTCTTTTTGTCCACACATTACATAAAGATTTATAACATTTTGCTATACACAAAATCTAACCTTAGAGGGAAGAAAAATTTTTCCCTAGAAGAGTTTGTTCGGGTCAGGTAAAATATCAAACTTCGGCTCACGCTGAGAATTATGAAATATATTTAGCACATATTTTATGTAATGAGTATATTTTTTTCCTCACACCAAAAAGAGTTAAAAAGGCTCAGTAGCTATAACACCACAATTGAGTATAGCGATCGCTTTGCACTAATGCTTAAGTTTTTAAATCCCTCAACATCCCTCCCAAGTATGAAAGTAACTCACAACTCTAGGTAGTAGCGCCAGTAGTTGAGGATGGCTAGTTTAGATAGAGGTAATTCGATACAGCGATTCTGGGTTGAGTCCAATACAGACCTAACCCCCAGCCCCTTCCCTATAAGGGAAAGAGAGTAGGATTCAAAGCTTTTTTCCTAAAAGAAGAGAGGTCAGAGTGTATTGCATACAAACGAGAAACGCTATATTCACTCCGGTTTGATTCACCACACCAATCCTCAGTGGCGCGTGCTAGGGATTTACTGCCTCTGTGAGTAAGCTGGATAGCTTTAATTAAACGTTCCTTAGCACAGTGACAGATATGAAAGCAGATCAACTTCTGAAAAACTATGCCGCAGGTGTTAGAGACTTTACTGGTGTCAACTTGAGCGAGGCAAACTTAAGGGAAGCCAATCTCAGTGGCATTATTTTAGATAAAGCAATTTTAGATGGAGCTAATCTAAGTCACGCTAATTTAGCCCAAGCCAGTTTGATTGAAGCAGACTTAAATGGAGCAGATTTGAGCAATGCTGACCTCAGTGGTAGCAACTTAAGCAAAGCTATCTTGGATGGAGCTATTTTGGATGGAGCAGCAATGGAAGGAGCTAATTTGAGTCAGGCTGATTTGACGGTTGCTAAACTGATTGAAACTAACTTGAGTGAAGCGGATTTGCAGGAAGCTAATTTGATGGCGGCGAATTTAGATGGAGCCGATTTGAGTGGTGCAGACTTAACTGTAGCCGACTTATCCCAAGCAAATCTCGCTCAAGCAGATTTGAACCAGACTAATTTGAGCGGAGCAAATTTCGATGGAGCCAATATAGAAGGAACAATCCTGGATGAGAATGTGTGACCACTCGCTTCTCTACGAGACTCTGCGCGAACGCTCGAATTCAAAAGTCAAAAGTCAAAAGTCAAAAAAGGGATACAGCAGTCCTAAATTTATTTATGGGGTTCAAAATTATTGAATGAGTGAATGCATGATTTTTGACTTCCCCAAATGCGAATTTATCGAAAAAGCTTCATGTTCAAAACCTCGCCCGAAGTCAAGCGAAAAAATCCTTGTATTCTCTTGGTAGGTTGAAACCCTCTGCCCGTTGTGTCAGGCTTAGTTTAATTGCGAATTGCTCTCTTCGTAGCGGGGCGTTCGCTTTTAGCGTCAGTTGCCCATTGCGAACTTGTGCCGAGCGACTTGTGCCGAGCGACTTGTGCCGAGCGACTTGTGCCGAGCGACTTGTGCCGAGCGAAGCCGAGGTAAGCCGAGGTAAGCCGAGGTAAGCCGAGGTAAGCCGAGGTAAGTTGAGGTATTGCGAATTGATTTCATAACCATTTTCAATTCAGTGAGGTACAGGTATACAGACAGACCTAACCCACGAGCAAGCTTCCCGTTTCGGGAAGGGGGAAAATTCAAAGTCTCTCTCCTTGTAGGAGAGAGAAATAGAACTGAGGTTTTCCAGATGACCTGAATTGTCAGAATGGTTTATCAGGCATTAGTCGCCATTGGGCAAAAATCTGCGATTAAATCAGTCTATGTAGGGTTGCATTCTGGAAGTTGACAAGTAAAATAGGAAACACTGCTTATCGGCTTGGTACTCTTGGGAAAAAAACCATGTAGTTAAAAGCACGTTAGGCTAATATGCGATGGGTGAAAAATCTTAGACCTATTGCCTAAAGCTAATAGCCCCATGTTAACAACACTTCCAGATACTTCTGCCAACTTGGCGATCGCTTTGTTAATTAACTATAGTTTTGATCTCAGTGGCTATACTGCCAATGAGCTAGTTGAGCGTTGGCAAACGCAATACCCGCTTAATTGGCTACACTTGGCAGTGATTGAGGCACTATATCAAGGTCGTTATAAAGCTGTTTCTGTGCAGCAAATTTTAGTATTTTGGCAGCGCCGGGATCAGGCTACATATCATTTCAACATGGAATTTGAACGGATGATTTGTAGCAAATTTCCCCAAAGTTTAACTTCATCGCCTGCGCCAGCCCTACCGCCAGCGAAGAAAAACCCCACTGTAGAGAAAGTCACGAGTCCTCAATTACCACCGGCTAAGATTCGCAACGGCTATCAACACAGCAATACTGCAACTCTACAACTGAAAAGTTACGAAGAAAAAACTTCTTTAAATGATGAAGAAAGCAAGCAGGAAGCTAGGGAGAATAAAACTGTCCTGAAGTCTCCCCTTTCTGGAAAATTTGCCTCTTCAACAACACTTCAGTTATCGTCTGCTGTCAGCCAAAGGCAAGCTTCACAAGAAAATCCACCGCCTTTACCATCACCAATTCCTCACCAACGACAGCCAAAACTGCTCCCACCTGCTGCCATTCATGCCCCAATCGGGCAATTTACTCCAGAAAAAAGCGATCGCTCTGAGTCTTTTACATCTAAACTCAAAGCGATGTCTGGGGAACAGAATCCGCCAATTGGGGGGAGTAGGGAGTAGGGAGTAGGGAGTAGGGAAGTAGGGAGTAGGGAGCAGGGGGAGCAGGGGGAGCAGGGGGAGCAGGGGTGGAATAAGTAATGCCCAATCCCTTTGAAATCGCTACTGTGCAACTAACTGCTTAAAGCGCTCATCGTCGGCAATTTCATCAAAATCGAGGTCGGTTGCTGCGTCTTCTTTATACCTGGGATTAAGTTCAATTGCTTGTTGTAGAGTTAACAGACATCGGTCAACTTGTCTTTGTAGTGCGTAACAGGCTGCTTTGTTGTAATGGGCACTGGCATAATCTGGGTTAATTTCTAAGGCTTTGTTAAAACTAGCGATCGCTTCATCATCGCGCCCCAATCTTACCAACGTATAACCGCGTTTATCCCAGATTTTGGTATAATTGGGTTGGAATTCCAGTGCTTTATCAAAAGATGCTATTGCCTCTTCGTATTGTTCCAATGCTACTAGGGAAAGGCCGCGATTCAACCAAGCAACACCATCATCAGGCTTGATTTGTGTAGCTTTATCAAATGAGTCAAAGGCTTGCTGATGCTGTTGTAAGTTACCAAAAGCAACGCCCTGATCGCACCAAGCTTGATGATAATCTGGTTGAATCGCAATAGCTTTATTGTATGATGCGATCGCATCTTTGTAGCGTTTCAATCTCCCTAGAGTTAGACCTCGTTTTAACCAAGCCACAGGTTCATCAGCTTGAATTTTAACCGCTTGGTTGTAAGCTGCGATCGCATCTTCATAGCGCTTTTGGGAAAATAGCTCATCTCCCTGTTTTACATATTCATCAGCAGTAAATTCTGGTTGTTGTGGCTGTTCTTGTATTTCTTCTTCAACTTCAGAATTTACAACCTCTGGGATGGATGCAGCTTTAATCTCAACGTCAACTTCAGAATTTACCGCCTCTAAGATAGATTCAGGTGTAATTTCAGTTAGTTCTTGAAGGATGAGATCCTTTCTTTCTTGGGCATCCAATTGTAACTCAGATAGTTGAGAAACAAACTCAGTTTCTAATCTTTCTAACTTCTCCAAAATGAGAATCTTTTGTTGTTGAGCATTCCATTGTAAATCTGAGAATTGTGAAGTAAACTCAGAACCAGATTTTTCTAAATTCTCAATGATTAGCTCTTTGCGTGTTTGAGCATCTACTTGTAATTCAGATAGTTGAGCGGCGAATTCTGATTGTAATGTTGCTAAACTCTCAACAATTTTGTTTTTTTGTTCTTGAGCATCTACCTGTAATTCAGATAATTGAAATTTCAATTCCTTATCTAATATTCCTAAATTCTCAAGTATTATATCTTTTTGTTGTTGAGCATCTACCTGTAATTTAGATAATTCTTCCGCAAATTCTGACTGCAATTTTGTTAAAGTTTCAATAGCTATATCCTTTTGCTTTTGAGCATCAGACTGCCATCTTGAAAGTTGAGATGTGAACTCAGACGTTGATACTTCTAAATCAGCAACGGCTAGTTCTTGCTGTTGTTCCACACCTAACTTTAAATTAGATAGTTCCTCTGCGATGACAGATGCTACTTTTCCTAGATTATCTAGCGCTATATCTCTTTGTTGTTGAGCATCAAACTCTAACTTAGATAGCCCAGAAGCAAATTCTGACTCTAAAGTTTGTATATTCTCTTGAGATTTTTTCAGTTCAGTTTCTAATCTAGTTAATACCTGTGCTTTAGCTAAATCTAGTTCAGATGTAAGGTTAGATAAATATTTTTTTTGTTCGTTTTTAATCTGTTGTTGTAAACTAGCCGTTTCCTCTTCTAATTCATAATTTATTTTTTTAGCTTCTTGAATAAGATTTTCAGCCTCTTGTTTAACGGTGGCTAGCTGATTTTGCAATTTTTCCATTCCCTGTAATTGTTGCATAGCTCTATCAACAATTTCACGGATTACCACCCGTCGCAGGAGCCAAAATAAAGCAATGATTGCGACTGGAAATAGACTTAATATAACTAGCCAGACATTGAGTAAGATAGTTGTCCGGCTAAAAGCGCTATTAAAATCAGATTGGACTTGCTGTTGAATTCGCTTTTCCGCTCGTAGCCGTGCTAATTCTTGACGCTCCTGATTCGATAACACCACAGCAGGAGTTAGTGCTGGGGAAGGTGATGGTGCAGATTGTCCACTGGTAATTGTAGGGGACAGCAGTAAGGGTAAAAAGACAATAGTGCTTTTTACAATTAAAGCGAAAACAGCTTGATTTTTGCTCTTCATAACAACCATCTCAGTCTGTTGGTCAGTTTTTGAAGCGGCGTGCCTCTCTCCAATCTATAACAGAATTAAGTAGTGAAATGTTATAGAGGCAGTGGAAAATGCTGAATAATCCTTAACTAATCTGTTCCCTCGCCCTTACTGTACGTACAACTTCACTTGTGGAGCGCAGTCAAATTTTCAACATTTTTTAGAGATAGTATTATAACATTACTAGGTAAAAATCAAGCACCATAAACAATAATTTATCAACTTGTGAAAGACAGATTACAGGATAATCGGTGCTTTCTGAGGCTATTCATCGAACTAAGCTTGGACTTTGTTTCTACAGATAGCAGTATGCAAAGTGTCAGATGTGCGTACTTCGCACTAACATTAGATTATCTAGGGTAAGCAAATAAATTACTTGTCCTACAATTAACTTAACAAAGGCGGTAGAAAATGGGTCGGTTAAATCCTTATACACTGCAATTGCAGATTACCCGAATGTTTGAGCAAGGGCAATCATTTTTTGCCATAACCAAGGTACAGGAATGGTTGAAAGAACGCAAACACAATCCAGAAGATTATGACATTCTTTTTCATAAAAAACCTGCGCCTCCTGGTTCTAAAGAAGTGATGGTGGTGGAAATTGAATTGCGCCGCAAAGATGGGCAACCTGTAGATCCTTGGTTGCAAGAACAAGCAAATCTCCATGCCTGATTTTAAGAACTAGCAATTTTCAATTTAAATTCATATTATCGTAACAGAATTTATCAAAATATAGCGTTCTCAATTGCGGAACGCTATATGTTATCTTTTATTTAGGGATATATATTATTTGTGCGATCGCCCATATCAAAAACATTAAATTCAATCCCTTCTAACTTTCGCCTCAAAGCCTGTAATAAGAGGTTTATTCTTTCTTCAATAAACATTGTTAGGGCGTTTTCAGGAAGTGCATCGGCTCTTGACCATTCAAGAATAATTGTCGGTATAAGATGAGAGCGTAGGACTGCCTCTAAACCAGGCTCGTCATATTCTTTGAGATAATCTAATGGATTTTTATCGCTAATTTTCAAATTAGTTATTTGAGACAGATAGGCAATATTCATCAAGCTATCACATTCTATTGAACTAGCAATACCACTTTGCTTAATAAAGTTAACTGGAAATATATGATGCAAGTTAGGCTTATCTGTTAGCAGATAATAAACATCAGACAAAATATCTCTATGAGGTTTTGCCCAATCTTGCGGCTTGTGGTTTGCATAAAGTGATAGCACTGCTCTGGATAAGCGACCTCTATAACTGTAGAAAGATTTTCTTATAGAATTCTTATCAATATCAAATTTATTGAATGAGTAAGTACTATTAGCCTTTTGTTGATTAACAAAGTCTATATGTTGCCAGAGGTGAGTAGTGTTTGTTAGTAATTCTGCATTATGAAAACTATAATACCAAAAATACTTATTTAAAAAACTATAATCTGGTTTATCATTACGATAAAAGTATGCTGTAATAGTCAGGTATAAATATCGGTAAGGGATTAATCTTCCACCTTTAATATGCAAAATATTATCAAAAAAATCAAAAGTTTTAGCAACGGCTATTTTAAAATTAGACCATACAGCTTCAATATGTTCTGTTTTTAGCTTATTAAGATATATATCAGTAATATTTTGTATTCCAGCTTCGGGAAATTCAAGTTTTACTACTACAGCTAGCATCTGGAGCAATGTCCAATTATCAATATTGGCGTATTGGCTACTAAAAATGCTTTTTTTAAATTGATCAAATAATTCACGAAGATAGAACCCAGAGATATTATTTGTCTTATTTTCAGAACGAAAAGTCTTAGCAACTACAATATCAAAGATATCCAAGGGTTTGCCAGCTTGATTAATCCGCTCAAATATTTGGCACACTTCTGCAACTTCAATACCTCGTAACTCAATAAAGGAAATTTTGTAATTAGCCAAAACTTCCCTAATTCTCCTAAATTGTTGCATGTAAGGATGATCGAATTGTCCATTAACACTTACATAAATATTTCTTTCTATTTCCCCACGGTCTTTAATTATATCTATTAAGCTGACAATTAGTTTATCTTGATAACGTTGTTTTTTTACAATATTTGCTTTTAGCTGACCATCTCTATCATCGATTTCGTCCCAAAACAAAAACCTTTTTGCATAGCTTGTGTCATCAGTTGCATCAGTAAGTTCAATAGTCAAATCTATATATAGTGTTGGATCAAAGTTTTCGTTATTAGCAATTTTACCCTTACCCCCATGTATTGATGTTAATAAAGAAGTTGTTCTTTGTTGTCCATCTAAAATATACTGATACTCATTAGAGTAAAAACTGTCAGCAAATTTTATACCACCTATTTCTCTATGACTTTCTAGCTTTGTATTAGTTTTCCAAATTAGAATACTTCCTAAAGGATAAAATTTATAAATACTATCCCAAAGTTTTTTAACATTCTCTTTCTCCCAGACAACATCTCTTTGAAAGGTTGGAATTTGATATTTATTTGATAGAAGATTTTCCAAATAGAGAGCAATACTCTGATCATCTGCCTTAATGCGTTCAGTAGATGTAAACATTGAGTTAACCTTGCCTAAGTTTGAGTAAATATCAAGATTGGTGTGTGAATTTTACTTGTTTTAGTAAAATTCCATACAAGGTTAACTGATATTTAATTAAGTGGCAACTCAAATTTTAGAAAACCTCTGCAACCTTTCTTCCATGCCAACGTTGCCCTGCAAGCCGCCTGTGTGTATCAGCAACAAGCGATCGCCTTTACTAAAAAATCCCTGCTTTAGTAAATCCATCACTCCGTAAAACATTTTGGCGGTATATACGTAATCAAGAGGTACGCCATGTTCTTCTGTGAATTGCTGGCTGAAAAATAGCAGATCGTTGTTCACCTTTGCATAGCCGCCGAAGTGATAATCACACACCAATTCCCAGGAAGCGGGAGAATTATATGGCGAGGGTAAATCAGAGGCGAGGTAATTTGTCAACAAACTTTCGACTTCTTGGGCGAGAAATGCCCCATTTTTTAGAACGGGAAAAGCGATCGCTCTTTGTCCTTTATGCAACGAAAGCGCAATACCTGCAAGTGTGGTGGCTGTACCGCAGGCTACGCATATATGATCAAATGCGTAGGCGTAGCCAGCACTTCGGCTGCGCTCAGTGACCGCCGTAGGCATCGCCCGATCAATTATCTCTGTACACCCGCGCACACCATTTAAATTACTCCCGCCTTCGGGAATGATAAACACCTCGCCGAAACGTTGTTGCAGATATTCCTCTAAGGCTGGTGTGTTGCGCTGTCGATACATCTCGCGGTTCAGATACACAAGTTGCATACCCTGTTGTACAGCAAAACTCAGCGTAGGATTCAACGGTAGCCTCTCCTCGCCACGAATTACGCCGATGGTACGAAAACCGAAAAGATTACCAGCCGCCGCAGTTGCATAGATGTGATTGGAATAAGCACCGCCAAAGGTTAGCAGCGTCGTAAAATTTTTCTGCTTGGCTTCCAAAAGATTGTATTTCAGCTTAAACCACTTGTTGCCGTTAACCCACGGATGCATGAGATCGAGGCGCAGTACATACAGATCAACACCAGCGTGGCGGGCAATTTCACTGGTGATTTGTTCTATGGGAGGGGGAAAAAATATTAACGACATGCATAAACATTCTAACTTAGAATTTACATTCTCTCACGTTCATTATTGAACAGAAAAGTAATGATAAACATTCAGAAGTTCAATGGTAACTCCATCCAAATAAAGAATAAATCTTTCTGATGATTAGCTTTAGAAATTGGCATTTTACTAATTGAGTTTTTCAGGTAAATATAAGAAACATAACACTCGCTCCAGATAATATTCTTTTTGGAGAAAAGAAATGGTTGCACTCACACAGCTTACTCAAGTTATTCCCAATCCAGGACGTTTGACGATTGAAACTGTTGAAATTGCTCCTCAAACGACTGCTATTCGTTGTCTTGACTGGGATCGAGAACGTTTTGATATCGAGTTTGGTTTACGGAATGGTACAACCTATAATTCTTTTTTAATTCAGGGAGAAAAAGTTGCTTTAGTTGACACCTCTCATCGCAAGTTTGAGGAATTATATCTTGAGGTAGTGGCAGGATTAATTGATCCGGCTAAAATAGATTACTTAATTGTCAGCCACACGGAACCAGACCACAGTGGTTTAGTGAAAGATATTTTGCAATTAGCTCCCTCAATTACTGTAGTTGGTGCAAAGGTGGCTATTCAATTTTTAGAAAATATGGTTCACCAGCCTTTTAAATCAATGCAGGTGAAAAGTGGAGAGCGATTAGATTTAGGCAACGGACACGAGTTAGAATTTATCTCTGCACCTAATTTACATTGGCCTGACACAATTTTGACTTATGACCACAAAACTGGCACTCTCTACACTTGCGATGTGTTTGGTATGCACTACTGTGATGACCACACCTATGATGAAAATATTACTTTAATAGAGGAAGATTTTCACTATTACTATGATTGTCTCATGGGCCCCAATGCCCGATCTGTTTTGGCAGCTTTAAAGCGGATTGAAAAGTTAGATATAAGAACAGTTGCCACGGGACACGGGCCTTTATTACAACACTATATTTCCGAATGGCTTGGACGCTATCAAAACTGGAGTTTAGAACAAGCAAAAACAGAGACATTAGTGGCTCTATTTTATGTTGAAGATTACGGGCATAGCGAGCATTTAGTCCGTTCAATAGCGCATGGATGCGCGAAAACAGGGGTGGCAGTAGAATTAGTAGACTTCAATAGTGCCGAGCCTCAAGAAGTTCGAGAATTAGTTGCACAAGCTTCTGGTTTAGTAATTGCAATGCCAGCCCAATCTTCGGTGATGGCTCAAGCGGCTTTAAGTACAATTTTAGCTGCTGTTAACAAGAAGCAGACAATTGGTTTATTAGAGTCAGGAGGTGGAGAAGATGAACCTGTTTATCCTTTACGTAATAAGTTTCAAGAACTGGGATTAACTGAAGCTTTTCCTCCTATCTTAGTTAAGGAAATTCCTACTCAAGCAACGGAACAGCTTTGTGATGAAGCGGGGACAGATTTGGGTCAATGGTTAACCCGCGATCGCACCATTAAACAAATCAAATCTATCAATACTGAGCTAGAAAAAGCTTTAGGGCGGATTAGTACAGGATTGTATATTATCACCGCCAAAAAAGGAGAAATTCAGAGCGCGATGTTTGCTTCTTGGGTGACACAAGCGAGTCTTGAGCCTTTAGGAGTAGCGATCGCAGTATCCAAAGATCGGGCAATTGAATCCTTGATGCACGTTGGCGATCGCTTTGTTTTAAATGTTTTAGAAGAGGGTAAATATCAAGGATTAATGAAACATTTCCTGAAGCGTTTTGCTCCTGGTGCAGATAGATTTGCTGGAGTGAAAACATATCCAGCGAAAAATGAATCGCCGGTTTTAGCTGAAGCTTTGGCTTACATGGAATGTGAAATTACTAGCCGCATGGATTGTGGCGATCATTGGGTAATTTATAGCACAGTCCAAACTGGAAGAGTTGCTAATTTACATGCACTTACTGCCGCCCATCATCGCAAAATTGGTAATCATTACTAAATTGGGCATTGGTCATTCTCCTTGTCTCCCCATAGACGCGATGAATCGCGTCTCTACAAACTCCCACAAAATTATGTATAAATCTGTTGAAAATACCCCGATTACAATGTACGAAATCAATCGTGGGCGTGTTGTGCGAACCTTGGAATTTATTCAAGATGTGATTGTGATTTGTTTGTGCATTGGTTTATTTAGCTTCATGGTGCTCCAGGTGAGAGATATGTTTCTCTCCTTGCTTCCACCTTTAGATTTTCATGCTGTTACTGCCGATATTCTCTTTTTACTTATCTTGGTTGAGTTATTTCGACTGCTGATTATTTACCTACAGGAACATCGAGTGTCTATTGGGGTAGCTGTTGAAGTTTCCATCGTTTCTGCTTTGCGAGAAGTCATTGTTAAAGGTGTTCTAGAAACAAGTTGGAGTCAAGTTTTAGCAACTTGTGCGTTTTTATTAGTGCTGGGAATACTATTGTTCCTCCGAGTTTGGCTACCCCCTACCTTTGAAGGTATCGATCCCGAACAAGAAGTATCTAAACGCTATAGAAGTCGAGCCAAGTCTGAATTAACACAAACCAATGGTCATTAAAAATAGGGAGTGGGGAGTTAGGAGTTAGGAGTTAGGAGTTAGGAGTTAGGAGTTAGGAGTTAGGAATTGGGGAGATGAGGGAGACAAGGATAATAAGTAATGCCCAATTCCCAATGCCCAATGCCCAATTCTCAATGCCCAATGCCCATTCCCCATTCCCCATTCCCAATTCCCAATTCCCAATTCCCAATTCCCCATTATTAACCAGAGGTTATTATGTCTGCAAATACTTTAACTACCAGCCATTCAAGAGATGTACAAGTTGCTGAAATTGGTAAAAATACTCTGATTTTCCGATCGCGGACTTGGGACAGATTAAAATTTGAGGTGGAGTATTCCCGCCAACGGGGAACTACAGCGAATTCTTATCTGATTCAAGCTGATAAAAAGGCTTTAATTGACCCTCCTGGCGAATCTTTTACCGAAATTTACCTTCAGCAACTTGCACAACATCTAGACTTCACTACCCTAGATTACATTGTTCTCGGTCATGTCAACCCCAACCGCAGCGCAACTCTGCAAGTATTACTCTCTCAGGTTCCTCAAGCTACTATAATTTGTTCTCGCCCCGCCGCCAATGCTCTCAAAACCGCTTTTCCCCAATTGGAGTCACGTATTCAAGCGGTGCGGGGGGATATTTTAGATTTAGGACAAGGACATTATCTATCATTTGTCACCGTACCAACTCCCCGGTGGGCGGATGGACTTTGTACTTATGATTCTGCAACAAAAATTCTCTACACAGATAAACTTTTTGGCGCTCATATTTGCGAAGATACTTTGTTTGATGAAGATTGGAAGGGGTTAGATGGGGAACGTCGTTACTATTTTGAATGTCTCCATGCACCCCAAGCTAAACAAGTTGAAGTAGCTTTAGATAAATTGTCAGCTTTGGGAGCCAGATGTTATGCCCCAGCACACGGCCCGGTTGTTCGTTACAGCCTCAGCCGTTTTACTTATGATTACCGTCAATGGTGCCAAGGGCAAAAATCTCAAGAGTTGAGTGTCGCTTTGCTTTATGCTTCTGCTTATGGAAATACAGCAATTATGGCGAATGCGATCGCTCAAGGTTTGATCCAAAATGGAGTTAATGTAGAATCAATCAACTGTGAACTAGCAGACTCAGCAGAGATTAACCGCATTGTAGAAACTTGCGATGGCTTAATTATCGGTTCACCCACTTTAGGCGGACATGCACCAACTCAAATTCAAACTGCTTTAGGAATAGTTCTCTCGGTGGCGGCTAAAACTAAGTTAGCAGGGGTGTTTGGTTCCTACGGCTGGAGTGGCGAGGCGATAGATTTAATAGAAAGCAAGCTCAAAGATGCAAATTATCAACTAGGATTTGAAACAATTCGAGTACGTTTCAGCCCTACTCCTGAGATTCTTCAGCAGTGTCAAGAAGCAGGTGCTTTCTTTGCCCAAAACTTGAAGAAAACTAAAAAACTGCGTTCTTCCCGTCAGGTTGTGACAGAAGCCCATGTAGATCGTACTGAACAAGCTGTGGGGCGGATCATTGGTTCTCTGTGTGTTGTAACAACTCGTGATGAAGAAACTCACAAAGGGGTTTTAACTTCTTGGATATCTCAAGCCACTTTTAACCCGCCAGGAATTATGATTGCGATCGCTAACGAGCAAAATGCAGATTTAATGCATCATCCTGGTGATAAATTTGTGCTGAATATCCTTAAAGAAGGAAGAAATGTCCGACGGTATTTTTCTCGTCACAGCACTTTAGGCGATAATCCTTTTGCGAATCTTGACACAAAAACTGCTCTTAATGGTTGTTTGATTCTGAATGAAGCATTAGCCTATTTAGAATGTACAGTGCAAAATCAACTTGAATGTGGCGATCGATGGTTAATTTATGCCGTCATCGATCACGGTGAAGTCTTGGAAAATGAAGGTGTCACAGCTTTAGAACATCGGAAATCTGGTAGTTATTATTAACCTGACTTTTTACGGTATTTGGAAAACCTCTAAGATTGATTTGAAGAATATCAGCTAATTTTGTGATTCCAGTATAGCGGTTATCGATTGGATGAGAACACCAAAGTCCTTGCTGTCAAATCATTCCAGCATTTTTTTTGTATCTCACTGAACTGCACACCGCTATATCTGCTGATATTTTGTTAGCACTCAACCCCAAACAAGCAGTAATTAGAGTAACTGCAACGGCGATGTGGTCAGTTGGTTGGCAGTCACATTAATAACTACTGAAGCGGGTCTGATTGAATCAGCCGCTTCCGCTTCAATAGTTATACAGTTTTTTCAAAAATTAAATAAGATTGATTCCTATGGCTAAAAATGCCTCACTAAGTTGATATTACTTACTGCACAATCTGATAACAGCCATTGGCATTAGGAGGCGCTGTTTGTGTTGAGGCAGTTGTGAGTAGCAGTGAGTTAGGTGCTTGGCCTAAGCCATTACCTGTAGCAATTACATCAAAAATGACTCCTTCGGGGACTTGTTGATTCGCAACTTCTACTGTGATTGGTGGGTTGAAGGCATTATTGATCAATGGGTCAAATTGGTCAGGTAGAACTGGATTGAAGTTATATGTACCAGCCGTAAGTTCTGGGTAAGGAATAGCAGTTTTGGGTGTTAGGTCTGTGATACGAGTTTCATCCACATTTGGGCTAGAGGATTTGCTAATACGGAAATCTATAACAGCGCTAGTTTCCGAAAAGCGATACCAACGTCCTTTAAATTTACCTGGATTAGGCTGTGTTAAATCCTCTGGAATCACAAAGGGTGATTGATTAAATAATGGTTGACCTGGGGGGCCTTGTAGTGTTCCTGTTACCGCTACTGTATAAGCACTATTAGGCGCTCCTGTAAAGTTTCTATGAGCAATTGTACTGCTAGTACCAGAGCGCACAAAAAGTACATTAATATTTCCTGGTCTTACATTTACATATTTACTAGCTTGACGAAAATCTACATTCTCCAAAACTTTGTCACCGTTGACAATCACATCAACTGGTGATGCAGTAGGAACCGCAGCGTTAATAACTCTTAATTTGGCAGGGCATCTATAAGGGTTTAGAAGAGAATCTAGTAGGCTTAGGCTTCCAGTGGGCAATTTTTGTGAAGGCTCTGTAGATAGTTGAGAATAGGCTAAACCTTTGTATGGATAACTAGTCAAACTAATTAAAGATAATGTCAAAGCGCCTAAGAATAATCGTCTTGTTAGAAACATATCTTCCTCCTATCGAGAGACAAAAATAACAAATGATCAAGCTTTGTTTTGCATAAAAAATGATGCGATAATCATCACAAAAATTTTTTATGTATGGGGATATACATGCAGGTTTTGTCAACGTAAAAGACAACGGGCGCACAATAACGTTCGCCTCAAGACATTAGACTTGGGCAGAATATTATTGCAGCAGCACATATAGTGGCTGGCTTCAAGTGTCCAACGTGACAAATGCTTTGGTGGAGGCTGCTTGAAGTTTATTGATAGCGCACTTCATGGTTCTAATATTTCACGATTTTTAGGACAATGCAAGGACAGTTAAGACAGTTAATAGATGTCATTTAACCATTCAATAATATATTAGTTGCTTGATAACTAATTTATATGTGTAGCTATATATGTAGGTAGTTGACATAGTGAGCAGTATTTACTTCTGCACCCCAAACCGCCGCATCATCATGATCAATTCAGTCCACTTAAGTGGACTTCAGCTATCAGCCCTGAACTTCAGTTCTGGGCGGGATTGCCTGTGTGTGTGACAGTTTCACTCTGACAAAGCCTTACAACGAGAAAGTCTTTAATTTTTCCCCTAACCCTTGTAACGAAGCTTGCTCGCTGGTTAAGCTTTTCAGGAACTTTACCCATTATCGGCGAATCTTAGTGCCAATCCCCCATACCCAATATCGTGATCTAAGATTATTGGGTATTCTATAAATTGCGATCGCCACTATACCGATGATCGAAGTTGAACATCTAAGTAAAATATACGGTTCCACCCCAGCGATTACTGATGTCACTTTTAGCGTTGAACCTGGGGAGATTTTAGGTTTGTTGGGCCCCAATGGCGCAGGTAAAACCACAACCATGAGGATTTTGGCTGGCTATTTACCGGCAACAAATGGAAATGCCCGAATTGCTGGTTATGATGTCCATGAAAATTCCCTAGCTGTACGCCAACGCATTGGTTATTTACCGGAAACACCGCCGTTATATCCAGACATGACGGTGGAAGGATTTTTGCATTTTGTCGCCCGAATTAAGGGAGTATCAGCAGGCGATCGCCCCAACAAGGTAACAGCCGCTATCGAACGCTGCAATTTAGAAGATAAGCGGCGGGTGATTATTCGCAAGCTCTCTAAAGGATACCGCCAAAGAGTAGGAATTGCTCAAGCGATCGTCCACGATCCACCAGCGATCATTTTAGATGAACCCACCGTTGGACTCGATCCCAGACAAATAATTGAGGTGCGGAATTTAATTAAAAGCCTTGCTGGTACTCACACAATTATTCTTTCGACCCACATTCTGCCAGAAGTGAGCATGACTTGTAGCCGCGTCGCCATCATCAATCGCGGTAAAGTTGTGGCAACTAATACACCAGAAAACTTAATGACTCAGTTGACAGGTGGCTCCGGGTATGAATTGGAAATAGAAGGAGAAGCTGCCCTAGCAAAACAGGTATTGCAAAAAGTCGCGGGTGTGAGTCTGATAGAATCAATTCCGACAACCGGAATGCACAGTCAAACCCAGGAAAACCGCGCTTACCTGCGGGTAATATCGCAACCGGGAAAAGAACCAGGAAAAGATATTGCTACAACATTAGTGCGGGCAGGATTTGGTTTACATGAACTGAAGCGAGTTAACGCTACTTTAGAAGATGTATTCTTGCAACTGACCACAGAAGAGAAAAATTTCGATACTGAGGTAGACTTAGCAGCAGACAACGAAGGAGAAGCAGCGTAAATGGGTATAGTGCTGAGTAATATTATTGCCATTTATCGCCGAGAGTTACAGAGTTATTTTGTATCACCTTTGGCTTATGCGATCGCAGGCATATTTTGGTTAATCGCGGGGTTATTCTTCGTGATGATTTTGCTAGGGCCAGATGGCATTTTGGTAGGAGTCGCAGCAATAGATGCACAAGGGCAACAACTCGGAGTGCCAGTACCGCCGATAGATGTCCCCTACGAATTTGTCCGAGCATTTTTAGATCGTATGGGTTGGCTATTGTTGTTTATCTTGCCGATTCTGTCGATGGGACTCTATGCCGAAGAACGTAAGCGCGGCACTTTAGAACTATTAGCCACCTCACCAATTACCAATTGGGCAGTAGCTTTAGGTAAGTTATTAGGCGTGCTAACATTTTTTACCACGATGGTTGTACCCATGCTAGTGTTTGAAGCGATCGCCATCAGTGGATCAAATCCACCAATGGCACTTTCAATTCCCTTACTGGGTCATTTTGGATTAATCTTGCTAGCAGCAGCAATTTTATCTGTAGGAATGTTTATTTCTTCATTAACAGACAGTACAATTCTGTCTGCCGTTTTCACCTTTGCAGTAATTTTATTATTGTTATTGATTGATTTAATCGCCAAAATTGTCCCTGGCCCCTTGGGCGAAGCTATAGGGTATCTGTCATTGCTGAAACATTACAACACCTTAATTCAAGGCATTTTTGATACCAGCGCCTTAATTTTATTCGCCAGTTACATTTTTTTGGGCATCTTTCTCACAGCTCAATCAATTGATGCACTCCGCTTTCAAAGGCAATAGTCATTTGTCATTTGTCATTTGTCATTGGTCATTTGTCATTGGTCATTTGTCATTTGTCATGTGTAACATTGCCAATTGAGTTTAGATAGGAGTTTAATTTAGGTGCTAGTTCGTTAATGATTGTTTTGATTGCATTTATCTATTCGGTAGTTAAAAGGTTACGAGTATAAGCCCGTCTTAACCAATGTTGAGTTTCATTCAAAGAGCCTCTCGCTATTTTGATAAAACGTCTATTATCTTGAAAACTACCTCTTCCTACACCTTCTGCTATATTGGCACCGATACTATCTGCCGAACGTACAATCTGTTTACCAATCGTATCTTTTGCAAAAAAACTCCATCCATCAACAATTTTCCAAATGTCATCTGCCAACTGTTCTGATAATTGATAAACCTGTAATTCTTGGAAACGCTTTCTTGCCATTTATTCAGTTATCTACTTAATTTATAGTCACTCAATTTTCGTCCATATATTTTAAATTGTCACTATTTGTAGACAAATGACCAATAACCAATGAAAAATGACAAATAATATGAAGATAGTTGCAAGAAAGAAACTGTGGAAATATCTGTTTTGGTTGGGCCCGTTCCTAATTCCTGCCGGACTAACAGTTGGGTTAGTCTCTGAATCCTGGGGACTAATCCCATTAGCATTTATAATTGCGGGAATTGTCATTAGTGGATTGGGGATAATATGGCAAAGCTATGAGACTAACTGGTGGAAACGTCGTTCTACCCAAGCTGGGACTAATGCTTTATTAGCAACTCTGGCAGTGTTGGCAATTTTAGGATTGATTAACTTTTTGGGAACTCGTTACCACCTGCGGGCAGACTTAACAGAGGCTCAATTGTTTACCCTTGCGCCCCAGTCACGGGAACTGGTGAGAGTTTTACCACAGCCAGTTAAGGTATGGGTGTTTGATATTAACCAAAATCCCCAAGACCGGGAATTGTTAGAAAATTATCAACGCCAAAGCTCAAAATTTAAATATGAGTACATCGACCCCCAAACTAAACCAGGATTGGCAGAAAAGTTTGGCGTCAAAGATTACGGGGAAGTTTATTTAGAATCTGGCGATAAACGGCAATTAGTACAGACGATAAATGAAAATGAGCGCTTGTCAGAAATCAGATTAACTAGTCGCCTACAACAACTAACAAATTCAACCACAGCCAAAGCTTACTTACTTCAAGGTCATGGCGAACGCCAACTTTCACCTGGTAAAGATGCAATATCACAAGCAGTTCAGGCATTAGGCGATAAAAGTTTTACAACATCACCCCTGAATTTAGGAGAAACTTCTAAAGTTCCTCAAGATGCGGCTGTAGTGATAGTAGCTGGCCCTAAGCGAGGGCTGTTTGAAGGCGAAGTCAAAGCTTTGCAAGAGTATCTTAATCGCGGTGGTAACTTACTGCTGATGATTGATCCTAATACCGATCCCAAACTTAACAGCCTACTGCAAGAGTGGGGTGTTCGTCTGGATAATCGTTTAGCAGTGGATGTCTCTGGCGAAAGCGTCGTGGGACGTGGCCCTGCTGCGCCCTTAGTCACAGAATACGGACAACATCCAATTACCAAAGATTTCGGTAACGGTAATTCTTTTTATCCCATTGCCCGACCACTGGAAATTACCTCTGTACCTGGTGTTGAAGCTACTCCACTGCTACGAACCAAACCTTACCCCAGCAGTTGGGCAGAAAGCGACCTCCAAAGCGAAAAATTGGAATTTAATGCAGATAAAGACCTCAAAGGGCCTCTAACCTTGGGCGTTGCCTTAAGCAGAAAACAAACACCCAAATCTGCTTCCACTCCCCAAGCTGCACCGACACCTTCACCCCTACCATCACCAACCACCCAAAACAAAACTTCCCCCACTCCCCCTGCTCCCCCTGCTCCTACTCCTTCCCCCACTTCTTCATCTCAAACAGCCACCGAATCCCGGTTAGTAGTTTTAGGAAATTCCGATTTCGCCACCGATGGCTTATTTCAACAGCAATTAAATGGAGATGTATTCCTCAACTCAGTTACTTGGCTGAGTCAACAGGATCAACAACCCCTTTCTATTCGCCCTAAAGAACCGAAAAACCGTCGGATAACCTTGACAACCACACAAGGCAATCTTTTAATATTGTCATCTCTGTTGGTTTTACCCTTAATTGGGTTTGCTGCGGCAGTTATTATTTGGTGGAAACGACGGTAAGAAATGAGTTAGGAGTTAGGAGTTAGGAGTTAGGAGTTAGGAGTTAGGAGTTAGGAGTTAGGAGTTAGGAGTTGAGAGTTAGGAGTTAAGAGTTATAAATATTAACTCTTTACCAATGACAAATGACAAATGACAAATGACAAATGACTAAAAATGAAATTGCCAAGAACGACTTTAATTTTGATACTGCTAGCGCTAGGTTTAGGTGGTTTTGTTTACTTCCATGAAATTCGAGGTGCAACTGTGCAAGAAGAAATCAAGGAGCAAAAGCAGCGAATTTTCTCTTTTGGAGAAGATGATGTACAGTCTTTAACAGTCACGACAAAAAAACTCACTCTGAATCTGGAACGGAACCCTGAATCTAGTAGTAACCCCAAATGGTTAATCAAATCTCCGGTATCTGGGCAAGCAAATGATGCTATTGTTTCTTATTTAATGGATTTGTTAGTCAAAGGTAATAGCGATCGCACTTTATCAACTTCACCAAAAGAGCTTAAAGAATTCGCCCTAGATCAACCCCAAGCAACCATCAATATCACCCTGAAAAACCGACAAAGCCATCAGTTGATTTTGGGTAAATCTAACTTTAATGGTCGTTTCTTGTATGCTCAAGCTGACTCTGCTGCTAAACCCGATGGAAATATAAATGTGCTGTTGGTATCTACAGATTTTGCAAATGCCGTAAATCGGGAGCTATCAGAGTGGAAACAACCTGTAGATAACAGCCAGAAACTTCCTCCGCTCACCATTCCTAAACCGACTCCGACAAACAGCAAATAATTAATTCAAAATCTGGCGATATTATTATGACAAATCCGACAGCAACATTGCTGATTTCTTGCCCAGATCAACGAGGATTGGTAGCGAAATTTGCCAATTTCATCTATTCTAATGGTGGTAATATTATCCATGCAGATCAGCATACAGATTTTGCTGCTGGATTATTCCTTACGCGCATTGAATGGCAGTTAGATGGGTTCAATTTACCGCGAGAATTTATTGCTCCTGCATTTAATGCCATTGCTCAACCTTTAGGCGCTAAGTGGGAAATACGTTTTTCTGATACAGTACCACGCATTGCTATTTGGGTAAGTCGGCAAGACCATTGTCTATTTGACTTGATTTGGCGACAACGTGCTAAAGAATTTATTGCTGAAATTCCTTTAATTATTAGTAACCATTCTAATTTAAAGGTAGTGGCAGAGCAATTTAATATCGGCTTCCAGCATATTCCCATCAATAAAGATAATAAAGCAGAACAAGAAGCCCAACAACTAGAATTACTGCGCCAGTACAAAATAGATTTAGTTGTATTGGCTAAATATATGCAGATTGTTAGTGCAGATTTTATTAGTAAATTTCCGCAAATTATTAATATACATCATTCATTTTTACCAGCTTTTATCGGAGCAAACCCTTATCACCGAGCTTTTGAACGTGGGGTAAAAATTATTGGTGCAACTGCTCATTATGCCACTGCTGATTTAGATGCAGGCCCAATTATTGAACAGGATGTGGTGCGAGTTAGTCACCGTGATGAAGTGGATGATTTGGTGAGAAAAGGCAAAGATTTGGAGAGAGTTGTATTAGCAAGAGCGGTGCGATCGCACTTACAAAATCGTGTATTAGTATATGGTAATAGAACAGTAGTCTTTGAGTAAATGATGCTCAAACCACGGCATGAATTACGCAAACAATTGCAAACTGGTTAAATCGCAAGTGTTTCAGCTTTTCTTAGTGCCATTCCTCTCTTAGTTTTTAGTAGCAAATAAGATGCGTTTGCTCTATGCTAGTGATAGCTATTTAGGTAGTGTCTAGACCAAGAAACCAGGTATCCGCTCAATAAATCGGGGCGAACTACCAGTTCAGGAACGAGTTTACGCCATTTGAGCCTTGTCACTGAGCGATTTACCCCGGATTATTGAGCGGTTACGAAACCAGTTTGTAGTAGTAGATGCTACATTGTATTATGAACTACCTATCTAGGGTTTCTCCTCGCTGGCAGGGCTACTCATAGATGACACCTCTGCCAGCGAATATCTCTGAATCAAACTTATAACTGAGGGGATTGATATGCCAGACATTATTGGAGACAACAGGAATAACACTCTAATTGGCACGTTTGAGAATGACGCTATCCTTGGTCTGGGCGGTGATGATAACCTCTTTGGTCGGGGTGGCAATGATGACCTCTTGAGTGGGGCTGGCGATGACTCGCTTAATGGCGAAGACGGCAATGACCTTCTCAATGGTGAGGACGGCGAGGACACCCTGCTTGGTGGGTTCGGCGATGATATCCTCCTTGGTGGATCTGGCAATGACCTTCTCGATGGCGAGGAGGGGGACGATCAACTCCTTGGCAGAGGCGGTGACGACACCCTGCTTGGTGGGTTCGGCAATGATGTTTTCCTTGGTGGATCTGACAATGACCTTCTCGAAGGCGGGTACGGAAATGATCGACTCTCTGGAGAAGACGGTAAAGACCAACTCTTTGGCGGGGAGGGGGCTGACACGCTCAATGGCGGGGCTGGCGATGACCAGATTGATGGCGAGGAAGGCAATGACAGCTTGATTGGTCAGACTGGCGATGACACCCTCCTTGGGGGGGCTGGCAATGACCGACTCGAAGGAGGGGACGGGGATGACAAAATCTTTGGTGGGACTGGCAATGATACTGCTGACTATTCAAATAGCACTGCTGGTGTCACCGTTAACCTAGCGACTCGAACTGCCAGTGGAGGGGCAGGGAATGATGTCCTGTTTAATATGGAACAAGTCTTTGGTTCTGGTTTCAACGATTCCATAACTGGCGGGCGCGGTAATGACACCCTCTTGGGTAGAGGTGGCAATGACCTGCTTGATGGTGAAGTTGGCAATGACCTGCTTGATGGCGAGGAAGGCAACGATATTGTTCGTGGTGGGGCTGGCGATGACACCTTGCGCGGTGGGACTGGCAATAACCAACTCTTGGGTGGAGATGGTGTTGATACTGCTGATTATTTAAGTGCCACTACCGGAGTCACGATTAACCTTGCCACTGGAACTGTTACTGGGGAGGGCAGGAATGATGTCTTGTTGGAAATTGAAAGATTCGTTGGTTCTAGGTTCAATGACACCCTCTTGGGCGGAGCTGGCAATGACTTCTTCCTCAGTGGTGGGAACGGGAATGACTCTATCAATGGTGGGGCTGGTAATGACCGCCTGTTTGGCGATAACGGCAATGACACCCTCCTTGGCGGGACTAACGACGACTTTATCAATGGCGGGGACGGCAATGACTCCCTGCTAGGCGGTAGCGGCACTGACATCCTGCTTGGTGGGCTTGGCAATGACCAACTCTTTGGTGAGGACGGCAATGACTCCCTCATTAGTAGAGAAGGCAATGACATTCTGTTTGGTGGTAGCGGCAATGACATTCTCCTTGGTGGAAGTGACAATGACACTCTCCTTGGTGGAGGCGGGGATGACCAACTCTTTGGTGGAGATGGCGTTGATACTGCTGATTATTTAAATGCCACTGCCGCAGTCACCGTTGACCTTAGCACTGGAACTGCCAGTGGGGGAGATGGGAATGATGACCTGTTAAATATCGAGCAAGTCTTTGGTTCTAGTTTTAACGACTCCCTGATTGGAGGAGGCAGCAATGATACCCTCTTTGGCAGAGGCGGCAATGACACCTTGCTTGGTGGGGATAACGATGACTTTCTTGATGGTCAGGAAGGTAATGACCTCGTCTTGGGCGAGGATGGGAATGACAGCCTGTTTGGCGGGACTGGCAATGACCAAATCGAAGGAGGGGAAGGCGATGACACCCTCCGTGGCGGGGTCGGCAATGACAACCTCCTTGGGGGGCCTGGAAATGATGTCTTCATAGGCGTTGATACAAACGCTTCTGATTCTCCTGGATTAGGGGAGGTTGATACCCTAACTGGAGGGCCTGGGGAAGATCAGTTCTTGCTTGGAGATGCTACTAATGTCTTCTATGACGATAACAACAGTGGAAGTAGTGGTTTTGCAGACTACGCTACCATCAGTGGCTTCAGCTCCAACGAAGATACAATCCAGCTCAAAGGAACACTGGGAGACTATCGCTTGGAGACTGTGGGAGCCAATACAAGGGTATTTCTGGACAACTCAGGGGGAGAGGTAGATGAACTCGTTGGTGTTGTGCAAGCATCGCCTCTGAAGCTTGATAGTAACGACTTCCTGTTCTACGAGAAAGAAAATGCTCGACAAGGAACAAACAACACACTAGCCACTGCTGAGAAGCTAGGTACTTTAACATCAGGTTCAGAAGTTAATACCTCTGCTGAACTGGCAAGACTTCCAGGGAACAATCCTGATTTCGACTTTTTCACATTTTCTTTAGGTAACCCAGGAACTGTGACTATCAGCACGTCGAATTATAACGGTTTCTTTCCAGTTCTCGGTCTATTTAATAGTGCCGGGAACTTACAGAGTTCCAGTACTTCTACATCAATCACCGCTTCACTAGGGGCAGGTACTTACTCCATTTCAGTAAGTGATTATGATTACTTCCCGCAAAATGGCGGAACTTTCAGTTCTGGCTCTTTTGATCCTGGTTCTTATACACTAGGAGTCACTGTAGCCTAAAGACAAATAGTACTAAGGAATGAGGATTAAATTAGATCCATAACTTTTTTCTGGGGGCATGGCACTGAAATGCTTCTATGCAGGAAATCTGGAAGTTAATAAATCCTCATTCCTAAGAAAAGCGGAAACAGTTGCTAATTAAGAAGTTTGCAATTGTTTTCGTGATTTTTGTCGAGGTTTTGTCATGAAGGGGTAAGCTTTGGGGCGGCGTTTTTGATTCAGCTAGTCGAGTTATCGCACTTTACGAAAATCTCCTAGAATAGCAGGAAAAGGCTCACAACGAAACTCTAGAACAACGTGAGGCTTGAAAAGATATGGATTTACCAAAAGCGCCAAGAACTTGAGCAAGTACAGAATGGGCTGGAAGTAATTCTTAATAAATCCACTATAGTTTAATCGCATTCCTTACAGGCTTCAGTTTTTAACAAGGGCTGCGATCGCAGCCACCAATTCGGCAGGATCGGCTGGTTTAGCGATATGGAGTTGAAATCCGGCTGTAAAAACCTGTTTTTGTGTCGTTTCTGCGGCGTAAGCAGTTAGGGCGATCGCGGGAATTTGTCCACCTAAATCGGCGGGCATTGCTCGTAACTGTCGGATCAAAGTATAACCGTCAACATCTGGCATACCTAAATCGCTTAACAGCAAATCTGGCTTTGACTTCATAATTGCAGTTAGTGCTTCACTGGCAGATGCTGCGATCGTCACGATTGCCCCCTGCTGTTCTAATAGAAAAGCCAGAAATTCACGGGTATCAGTATTATCATCTACAACTAACAAACGTATTCCTTCTAGTGGAGCATAAAGCGTACAGGATGGATAGGAATCTTCTGATACATTCTGATTTTCCTTTCCTAATTCCAGATTTTGAAACACGGGTAGGCTAACTGTAAATGTCGCACCTTGCCCTTCTCCTAAACTCTCTGCCAAAACTGTACCGCCATGTAACTCGACAAGTTGGCGCACAATCGCCAAACCAAGTCCTAGTCCACCAAAACTTCGGGTTGTCCGACTATCTGCCTGACGGAAATACTCAAATACGTATGGCAGAAAGTCAGGACTAATACCTTTACCCGTGTCACTAACTCTCAGTTGTACCTCAGAATTAATCTGTTCTAAGTAGACTTCGACTTGTCCACCGGATGGTGTGAATTTAACAGCGTTAGAGAGTAGATTCCAAATAATTTGTTGAATCCGATTACTATCACCCTTCACCTGTCCAATTTCTCTATCCAAATGAAGACTAATTTTAATCGACTTTGCTTCTGCTGCCAATTGCACTGTCTCTAAGGCAGCTTCAATAGTAAAAATAAGATTAACAATTTCTAAATTAAGTGCTAGTTTGCCCTGGAGAATGCGAGAGATATCCAACAAATCTTCAATCAACTGAGCTTGTAATTCAGCATTTCGTTCGATGGTATCAAGGGCACGCACAGTAGTAGCTTCGTTTAATGAGCGGTTTTTCAGTAGCTTTGCCCAGCCTAAAATTGGATTAAGAGGAGAACGAAGTTCATGAGAGACAATTGCTAAAAATTCATCTTTGATGCGGTTTGCTCTCTCAGCAGCTTCTTTCGCCTGTTGACGTTCTTCTGCTATTGCTAGAGCCTGATCGCGGAGGTTTTTATATTCGTGAACTCGGAACGTTAAATCTGTCAAATCTTCAATTGAAAAGAGAGCATAAAATTTCTCTCCATCCAATGCAGACACAGCAGTAACAGTTGTGTGTTGAATGCGGTATTTATCTTTGGATACAGGTACTGGAATAATATATTTATGCAGTTGAGAAGAAAAAATTGCCGGAGGCCCGCCTTGAAAAATTTGGTACAAACGGCTAGCGTAACGAGGTTGATTTAGATGAGGAAAATATTCATGAATAGAATTTCCCAAAATCTGACTTCTGGGAATTTTTGTCCATTCCTCTAAGCAGCAGTTCCAGAAGATAACAATATAATCTGACTGTAGAATAAATGCTCCTAAAGGAATTTTATCTAAAAGGCTAAATTTTTCCTGAGCTTGTTCAATTATATTCATTGGATTCTCAAACTTCTTTAAGACCTTTCTCCACTATTTTTGCTAATATTATATTATTGGATTATTCCCATTTCCTCATTCATTGCATTGATCAGCGCATCAAAAGTGCCCACCAAAAAGATTAAAATAATATCGCCGATAATTTCTAAGCGTTCAATTGTGAAACTGGCTTGTGCTAGTAAGATTTTTGAATCGCTCTCGTATGCAGATAACAATAAATTTTCCAGCGTATCTTCTAAATAAACGGGCAATGTGTAGTTTAGATGCCGCTTTAGCACATTACTGAGTGAACCCATTACCCCATTGATCACAATGTTACCAATTTCGCTCAGAGTGCCAATTTTAACCGCATCTAGGTCAACCGAGCCTGGATCTTCACCTGTAAGCACTGCAACCAATGTTGATGCGCTGTCAGTTGGAAAAATTAAGCTAGCAGTGCCATAGAAAGAGCCTGTAAAGCGTAGTTTTACAGATGCCAAAGTCTGATCGTGAAATCGTGTTGCTAATTCTTGATATGCATCGTTAGCAGTTAAGACTTTAACAACCGGAATTTTCAGACGAATATGAGAATCTACCATTTCATTCAGTAGACTTGCTGCTCGACCGACTCCAATATTAATTAACTCTTCTAGGGCATCCAGTTCTTCTTCTGTCACATTCATGAAAACTTATTCCTTAGTATTAAGAACTTCCTGGACTACCTTTCGCAATTCACTTTCTTTTGGCGGTTTATTAATAAAGTTGACTGCGCCCAAGCTATAACTTTGATTGCGTGCCCCTTCTTGGATATCGGCAGAAATGATAATGGTCGGAATCTTTAATTTTTTATCTTGCATAGCTTTCAGAAATTCAAACCCATTCATATCTGGCATGAGAAGATCCGCTAATACACAATCTGGCTGATGGTTGTCAACCATTTTTAATCCCTCACGCCCATTAGTTGCTTCGATAATTTCATAGCCATCGACTTGCAGAAACTTACGGATCATTCTGCGAGAAAAAGCTGCATCATCGATAATCAAAACCACTGCCATCAGCTTTGTCCTTTTTTGCTTTAGCTTAATAATTATTGATTTAGGCTAATTAGCCTACATTATTAATTAAAAGGAATGAATTAAAGAAGAAATCAATATAATTTTACAATTATCAATAATCAGAGTTTCGGAAAAATTATCAAACTCGCTGAAACTATTATCTTGTGGAGCTAAAATTTTTAATAAGGGAAAATTTTAAAAATTTGTTAAGTATTTGAAATCCGATCTAATGCCAGCTTTGCTATCCGTTGCCAATGCAAAACTGTTGTGTGGTGGATATCGGTTACTTGCTCGATTTATCGCAGGGTTATACCATTAAGATACATTTTGAGGCATCATTGCTTGATATCGTTTGAGTAGCACCAAGTTTGTTAGAATTTGATAAACTGACGATCGCATTATTTGCACTTGTAATACTGTCTGTCTTAACGACGACTATTCTTGAAAGTTTAAGTTGAATGGCAACGATAAGATTGCCTGTCTTTTAACTATATCATTAAGGCAAATATAATGTCTTCATCCTGAGACAAGACAAACATCTCTCTTTCGATAGAGATTGCAGAGGTGGAATATTAAATTAGTATTAAAATAATATATATAAAACTTTACTTTATTAACCAATGGAGTTAAATGAAATTGACGATGATATAGAAGCATTTCTTGTTGAAAGCTATGAGAACTTGAATCAAATTGAAGGCGATATTATTGAGCTAGAGAAAGCATCTGGTGATGGAGAAGCATTAGTTCGGATTTATCGCTCACTCCATACGCTTAAAGGAAATTGCGGCTTTTTACCGTTTCCTAATTTGGAATCACTTGCTCATGCTGGAGAGAATTTGCTCTCGTGTCTGCGCGATCGCACGATCGCAATCACCCCTGACATTATTAGTATTTTACTACAAACAGTTGACGGCATTCGGCAAATCTTGTCTCAAATTCAAGCTACAAAGCATGATGGCGATGTCTACGACGGGCTGCGCCTACGCGATTATTCAGCACTGATCGCGGCTTTAACCCGATTGTCAGAAACTAAACAGACTCCAAAACCCTCTCAATCCCATGAGCCTATTGTTAATATACAAACGCCACAAATAGATACAGCAGGTAGTGATGTTGAGTCTGTCAATCACGAACTCACAGAAATATCAACGACAACATCAGAATCTGCTTATATCCGAGTCAATGTTAATCTACTAGATCAGATGATGAACCTAGTGGGTGAACTCGTTTTAGCCCGTAACCAGGTAATTGGATTTAGTACGAAGTTTAAAGATAATAGTTTTGCTGCTACCTGCCAGCACCTGAATTTACTTACAGCCCAGTTGCAAGAAGGGGTGATGAAAACTCGGCTGCAACCAATTAGTTCCATTTGGCAAAAGTTCCCTCGCGTCACCCGCGATTTAGCGATCGCTTCCGGTAAAGAAGTTGAAGTAGAAATGGAGGGAACAGAGACTGAACTAGACAAAAGTATTATTGAAACAATTAAAGACCCCTTAACACACTTATTACGCAATTGCATCGATCATGGCATTGAATTACCAGCCGAGCGCGTTGCTTGTGGAAAGCCAAGGGTAGGACGGCTATTTCTCAGAGCCTTTCACGAAAGCGGCAAAGTCAATATTGAAATTGGCGATGATGGTCGCGGTCTGAATTTAGAACGGCTCAAAGAGCGATCGCAGCAACTTGGTTTAGTCAACGCTGTGCAAGCTGCAACCATGAGCGAATCAGAAGTGATGAACTTAATTTTTTTATCCGGCTTCTCGACTGCTCAACAGGTAACTCACCTTTCCGGGCGTGGGGTTGGGATGGATATTGTCAAGAGCAATATTGAGAAGATTAACGGAACGGTTGAAATTTACAGCCAACAGGGACAAGGAACGACCTTTAAAATCAAGATTCCCCTGACATTGGCAATTATTCCAGCATTGATTGTCAGCAGTGGTGGCGATGTCTCACGACAAGCCGCTCCGCGTCTACGCTATGCTATTCCCCAAGGGAGTTTACTAGAACTAGTACGCCTAGAAGCACTCAATAGTATTGAGATGTTATACGATGTACCAGTGTATCGCTTGCGGGGTAATCTTGTGCCCTTGATTTACCTCAATGAAGTATTGCAACAGGATAGTCTTAGGAACTTAGAAACACTCAGTCTGGTAATTGTGGAAGTTGATAATTATCGCTTTGGACTGGTTGTGGACACAATCGAAGACATCCAAGATATTGTAGTTAAACCTTTGGGAAGACAGTTAAAGGCGCTATCCCTATTTGCAGGAGCCACCGTTTTAGGGGATGGCACAGTGGCATTAATTATTGATGTTGTCGGTCTGGCAAACCAAACTGGTATAACCGCCAAAAAGCAGTTGTTGAGCGAAAATGCTGCAAATAGCCAAAAGCAAGCAGGCTCACGCCAAACAATTTTACTCTTTGAAGGGCCCCAAGGCGCACGTATGGGCATTCCACTAGCGATCGCATTTCGGCTTGAGGAGATTCTTGCTTCTGCTGTCGAAAAAGTGGGTAATCAGCATGTCTTCCAGTCTTACGGGCGAATTTTGCCACTGATTGATCTTTATCAGATATTTTGCGTTGGCGATCGCTTTAATGATCAGGCTTTGGCGACAGTTACAGAAACGCTCCAGATAGTTATTGTCTCTCCATACTCAGAACTCAGTGTTGGGCTAGTAGTCGATCGCATTCTTGATATTGTGGAAGAACCACTAACCATTAAAGGTATTCCTAGTAGACCTGGTGTGCTTTTCTGTGCTGTAATTCAAGGACAAATCACAGAAATTATTGACATTGAGACTGTAATTCGGATTGCCAACCCTCATTTGCTGCAACTGGCTACTCATGACTGAACAACAAATTTGCACATTTTTTCTTAAAGGAGCTTACTTTGGTATTGACGTGCAACACGTTCAAGAAGTGATTCGTCCCCAAGCAATGACTCGTGTACCTTTAGCACCACCAGATATCTGTGGGTTAATTAATTTACGTGGACAAATTATTACTGTCATCGATTTGCAGCGTCGATTAGAGATGAACGAACCGCAGACACAATCAACTACAAAACTTGGAGATGAGCTTGATTCACACTATGTGGAAAAACCAACGCGAAACCTCCCTTCTCTACAAAGGAAGGGGGAGAATTCAAAGCCTCTCTCCTTGCAGGAGAGAGGTTTGGAGAGAGGTTTTCCAGATCCCGTGAAAAATCAGGTAGATGAACCGCAGGGATTTAATGTCATTGTGTGTTCTGATAATGAAGTAGTTAGTCTGCTAGTCGATCGCGTGGGAGATGTTCTAGAGTTCGCACAAAACACCTTTCAACCCCCACCCGCAACGTTAAAAGGTAAAATACGTCAGATGCTAGCAGGAGCTTACCCGCTCCCAGAGGGATTTCTGTTAGTTCTAGACGCCGAGAAAATTCTAGATGTTAATTTAATAAATCAGATTATCGAATAATTGAGGAGCGCTTTGCAATGACTACAAATCGGGCTGGGAAAACACCCAACTCTAAATCTGCCTCGGTGGATAGTGCAGATTCACAATCGGCTGATGACAGTGTGATAAAAGTGCAATTGCAAGCGTTATTAATAGCACTAAAGGCTGTAAAAAACGGTGATTTTAGCGTTCGTTTAGCTGATGAGAATAATGAACTGGGTGAAATTACCTCAGTTTTTAATGAATTGGTGAGTTTAAATCAAAACTTTGCTAACGAAGTTAATCGCTTGGCATCCGAGATTGGTATTGAAGGGAAGCTTGGTTCTCAAGCCGTTGTCAAAGGAGCAGGTGGGAGTTGGAAAGAATCACTCGACAACTTGAATCAGATGTCTACAAATTTAAGAGAGCAGATAAAAGGTATTAATGAGGTCAGCCTTGCCGTTGCTCAAGGAAATTTATCCAAGCAAATCGAGGCAAGCAATGCAGGAGAGTTTAAGCAGCTCACGGATAATGCAAATCAGATGATTAGCAGCCTACAGTCTTCAATCAGACAGATGACAGAGGTGGCAACAGCAGTTGCATCTTCAGCAGAAGAACTGACCGCAGTCAGCAAAGAAATGACTGAGAACGCCGAACAAACAGCCGAACAGGCCACTTCTGCGTCTGCTTCTGCTGAACAGGTAAGTCAGAATACTAATACAGTTGTGACTGCCGTGGAAGAGATGAATGCTAGCATTCGAGAAATTGCTAAGACCGTTACTCAAGGAGCAAAGGTAACGACTGAGGCAGTTAAAACAGCTGACCGCACCAATGAGACAATTAACAAACTCGGTCAAAGCAGCATCGAAATTGGCAAAGTTATTAAAGTCATTACCGCGATCGCAGGGCAAACAAACCTGCTAGCACTCAATGCTACCATTGAGGCGGCTAGAGCCGGGGATGCCGGTAGAGGATTTGCCGTAGTCGCCAACGAGGTGAAAGAATTAGCCAAACAAACGGCAAATGCTACTGAAGATATAAGCTTGCGAATTGAAGCAATTCAAACAGATACAAAAAGCGCCGTTCAAGCCATCACTCAGATTACTAGTATTATCAATCAAATCAACGACTTCCAAAGCACGATCGCCAGTGCTATTGAAGAACAAACAGCAACTACAAATGAAATTGGTCGAAATATGGCTGAGGCAGCCAAAGGAACCTTAGATATTGCCAAAAGTATTGGAATTGTGGCACTCAATACTCAAAGTACGACTACTGGAACCAGTAATACCTTAGAGGCAGCTACAGAATTATCTCGAATGGCAGTAGATTTGCAGAAAGTCGTCAATCAGTTCAAGTATTAATTGAAGCACAGGTGTCAACTTAACGTAAAAGTCATGTCCCGCAAGGAACTGAAGTTCCTTGCTAATAGCTAAAGTCATCTTCAGATGACTAAATAAGCTAATCGTCATTCATTTTTCCAAAATGATTCGCTTTAGCTTATAGCTGTTTCCGACCTAGTGATACCATTTCACTTTACTAGTGATACAAATACGTTAGTAAGGGCATGGCATTGCCATGCCCCTACGATAAATCTATGTGTATCAAGGTTTTCGTGAATTGGTATGAGGTACACGCGTAGGGGCACGGCACTGCCGTGCCCTTACACCTTGCGATATAATGTTGTACCGCATCTGAATGGGAACCGCTATATACCTAAAAATCTTTAGTCTACTTCAGTAGACTTTAGCTATTAGCCTTGAACTTTAGTTCCAGGCGGGTGAGGAAGCCAACAGATATATTTTAGAATGCAACAATGAGCCTTTGAACTCCATTAAAGAGTCTTTGAACTCCATTAATGAGCCTTTGAACTCCATTAAAGAGTCTTTGAACTCCATTAAAGAGTCTTTGAACTCCATTAATGAGCCTTTGAACTCCATTAAAGAGCCTTTGAACCCCATTAAAGAGCCTTTGAACCCCATTAAAGAGCCTTTGAACCCCATTAAAGAGCCTTTGAACTCCATTAATGAGTCTTTAATACTCGTAAACAAGCATAAAAATTCCCCCTGCCCCCAATCCCCAATGCCCAATGCCCAAAATCCGGGTACTAATTGTCGATGACTCCGTAATAGTGCGGAGTCGAGTAAGTAAAATTTTGTCTAGCGATCCAGAACTGGAGGTGGTAGGAGTCGCGGCTAACGGTCGTATTGCCCTTGCCAAGATTTCCCATGTTAATCCCGATGTGATCATTTTGGATATTGAGATGCCGGAGATGGATGGTTTGCAAACCCTGGCCGCTATCCGACAAAAGTATCCACGTTTACCAGTAATTATGTATAGTACCTCCACACACAGGGGAGCGATCGCAACCCTAGAAGCTCTTTCTTTAGGTGCTTCAGACTATGCCACAAAACCTAGTAACTTAGGAAGTGTAGAGGCAACAAATCAACATATTCGGGATGATTTAATTCCCAAAATTAAGGTATTTGGTGCATTTTTCACACAAAGCGCAATTACCCATCCGGTTGTTTTTCCCGTTTGTCGGGATATACAGCAGGTGGAAGTTGTGGCAATTGGGGTTTCTACCGGAGGCCCAAATGCTTTAGCTGTAATGCTTAAGGAGTTTCCAGCAGATTTATCAGTGCCGATTTTGATTGTGCAACACATGCCGCCAATCTTTACGAAACTACTAGCTAAACAATTAGCTTCCAAGTGTCAAATCCCAGTAGATGAAGCGGTTTCTGGACAGATACTAAAACCGGGACACGCCTGGATTGCCCCAGGAGATTTTCATCTAATTGTGCAACGTGACAAAACTGGGGTTAGACTTGTTACCCATCAAGCAGCCCCCGAAAATTCTTGTCGTCCTTCAGTCGATGTGCTGTTGCGATCGGTTGCACAAGTTTATGGAGGTGGGGCGATCGCTGTTATCCTCACAGGTATGGGGCAAGATGGCTTACATGGCTGTCAGTGCATACGCGAGGCGGGTGGACAGGTACTTGCACAAGATAAAGCTACTAGCGTCGTGTGGGGAATGCCTAGTTTTGTCGTTAATGCCGGACTTGCCAATCAAATTCTTCCACTTAATGAGATCGCAGCTGAAATTATGCACAGAATTCGTTTCAATCAAGTTCCTCCTTCAGACCTGTAATTAAACAGATTATGGGTGTAAGCAGCACTGATTTTGAGTATCTTCGGGAATTAGTTCATCATCATTCAGCAGTTGTGTTGTTTGGTGATAAAACTTATTTAGCAGAGTTACATTTGCAGCCAATTGTCGAATCGGCAGGATTTGCTTCGATCGCTGATTTAGTGACTTACTTGCGAACTCAGCCGTTTAATAGTCTTCATGCCCAGACAATCGAGGCGCTAGTCACTAACGAAACTTCATTCTTCCGTGATAGCCACCCTTTTGAAGCACTGAAAAAATACATACTACCAGAGTTAATTAAACAACGAGAAAGTGAGCGATCGCTCAATATTTGGTGTGCTGCTTGCTCTAATGGACAAGAACCTTATAGCATCGCCATACTAATTAATGAACATTTTCCCATGCTTAGTAATTGGTCTGTAAATTTAATTGCGACTGATTTTTCTACTAAGGTTTTAGCGCGGGCCCGCGAGGGGCATTATAACCAGCTTGAAATCAATCGTGGACTCCCTACAAATATTCGCGATCGCTACTTTCAAAAACTAGATAATGACTGGCAAATAAAAGAACAAATCCGCCAGATGGTTGATTTTCGTCAGTTAAATCTTTTGCAATCTTGGTCATCTCTGCCGCAATTTGACGTTATCTTTTTACGGAATGTTTTAATCTACTTTGATGTTGTTACCAAGAAAGCCTTGCTAAAAAATATCAAGCAGCAATTAAGTCCAGATGGCTATTTTTTTCTTGGTAGTGGTGAGACGACTATCAACCTTGATGAATCATTCAAGCGGGTTTTATTTGACAAAGCTATCTGCTATCAATTGCACAATCCTGAAGTTAAAATTCCCGATTGAGGTAAAATCAGCAAACTGTTGTTTTCCGCCATTTTCCTCATAACTATTAAGGGTTTTGACAAAATATTGACAGTTACAAATTACACAAATTTGAAAAAAGAATGCGACAAATAGACCATTTGTAGAGACGCGATTCATCGCGTCTTAAGGATGTGTTGCTGTTGAAAATGCCCCTAAAGGTGAGTTTAATTTAAGTATCGCTATAAAAGGAGTTAAAAAAGTATATTTTTTTAACTCCAATTCCCTATTTAGTTTTAAGTTTTTCGAGCTAAAAATCTCAGCAGCTTTTTTACATTACCCCAAACTTCCTTTAAAGAACTGTACTTAAATATCAAAATAGCGTGTAATAAATTGATAATCAAGTAGGAATAAAAAACATCCTACTTTTCCCACCTTTCTTACTTTTTATACTATAGTTTTTCCTAACATTACTCCTCTATTTTTTTCAGAGTATCAGGCTTGTGAGCAGCTTGTTTTCCTGTGCGATCGCTTTCAACTAAGTACTCAGGGTTATCTTCATTTGCAGCAATATGGTGTTCTTTAATATCTGTAGTCGAAGTAAGTTTCTTTAATATTTTGCCAGTTGTCTTGCCTTGTGAAGTGTTCCATTCAACCCGATCGCCCTTTTTAAATTGTTCAGCCACATTTATCTCCTGTTGGATGTTTTATACCTACTAACGTCACATTAGGGACTTCCAAGTAAAAAAATATTCCATTGCTATTGTTCACTGTTGACCGTTGACGGTTCACGATTTTTCAGTCAACATTCAACAGTCAACGACTTGAATGTGGAATAATTTATTTTTTGGAGTTCCCTTATGTCTGCGACTGGAAAAGCAGCCATCATTCTAGTGATAGAGAAAACATCTGTTCTGAAGCCAGTAGTTTAATTAGGTGTAAGATGAAAAAATTAGGCGATCGCTACAACCACCTTGATACAAAACCTGTGCAATCGCCTGATAATAAAGAGAGATTAAGCAGATTGTAAAGAATTCTCTCAATGAGCCAGACTAGCCTAAATTTAGTTGCAATATCTATCTTTCTGATGACCCTATCGGTACTGCTGGGGCCATTATTGAATTTATCACCAGCAGTACCAGCGATCGCTACCTTCGCTATTTTGGGAATAGCCACTTTTGACAGTTTTAGCTTGCAAGGCAAGGGTGGTACTATCTTTTTAGATTGGATTGCTGGTTTTTCAAGTGAACACCGCGATCGCATCGTCCATCACGAAGCAGGGCATTTCTTGGTTGCTTACCTGTTAGGTATTCCCGTTACCGGCTACACTCTAAGCGCTTGGGAAGCCTGGAAACATGGGCAACCTGGGCAAGGTGGCGTTAGCTTTAATGATGGCGAATTAGCATCTCAACTAGAAGTGGGTAAAATCAGTGCCCAAATGCTAGACCGCTACTGCACTGTTTGGATGGCGGGTATTGCTGCTGAAACCCTAGTTTTTAATAATGCTGAAGGGGGAGGCGATGATAAAAATAAGCTGATAGGAGTCTTGACAATTTTGGGCTTTTCTGAATCAGTTTATCAGCAGAAACTACGGTTTCATACCCTCCAGGCAAAAACCCTACTGCAAGAAAATTGGCCTAGTTATGAGGCTTTAGTTAATGCCATGCGACAACGCACTTCGGTAGAAGATTGTCATGCCCAGTTAGGAGACGCGATTAATCGCGTACAAGAGAGACGCGATTAATCGCGTCTGTACAAGAGTGGGGGATGAGGGAGCAGGGAGAGCAGGGGAAGAATAATTAATGACAAATGACTAATGACAAATGACAAATGACAAATGACTAATGACTAATGCCCAATTTTAAGAAGAAACAGCATTTAGATGTGGGATATGAGATAAATAGTTCGAGGCAATAACCCGATTACGTCCAGTAGTTTTAGCTTGTAGCAAGCATTGATCGGCATGATGCAACAAACTTACTCCTTGCTCATCATCCTCAGCTTGTAAACAGCCTATGCCTAGACTAATGGTGACATTAATTGTCAATTTATTACTGATTGAAAATGGTTCCTCGCAGACTACCCGATTAAGACGACGGGCGACAACTAGTGCTTCCTCACCGGTAGTGTTAGCCAAAATAATCACAAATTCTTCGCCACCATAGCGAAATGCTGTGTCTTGACAGCGCAGATTGTGTCGCAGACGCTTACATAGTAGTTGCAAGACGCGAATCGCCTATTAAATGCCCGTGAGTATCATTAACTTTTTTGAAATGATCTACATCTAGAATAATCAAACTCATGGGAGTCTTTTGAGTTCTAGCTTTTTTTATTTGCCTGGGTAAGTCCCATTCTAAAGCACGACGATTATTTAATTCTGTCAACGAATCGGCTAAGGCGATCGCTGATAACATATCATTTGTCCGAATCAAATCTCGGTATTTTTGGGCTTTTCGCAAGCCAACAGTCAATTGAGCAAGTATTAGTCCATGATTGGCAGTCAATTCTGTCAAGCTATGGTCTATTTTTTCATCAATAACATGCCAAATATAAGCATCGGCTCCTTGCTTTAATGCCGCAGCAGTCATCTCTAATTCCCTGTGCCAACCCTTATTTCTATCAGCAAGCTGCTCTGGACGATCCTCGAGGAGAATACAGTATATCGAGGATAGTTTTGTCTGGTCTTTCAACCAACTGCAAAGTTTTATACTGCCATCCTGACTAGCCTGCACAAGTATTATATCAGGGGGTGTCATTTGAATCCGGGACACTGCCTGATTCAGATTGTGTATAATTTCTACACTAGAAGCCATCGCATAAAGGATCTGATCTGGAAGTGTGGCGATAAAGTTATTTTTTCCAAAGACCAAAATAGAAATATCCATTGCTTTATTTTTTATCCTATTTAACTTTAAAGAGATTAACTTGAGTCACTTACTGTTCTTGTTGCCTAATACCAAAGATGATTTTTGTGGTTGACTTATAGTTGCTCATATATTATTTTTTTGACGCCGAATTTACAATATCTTTCCAATTCTAATCTCATTTCCAGACTTTATATTTACTACTACAGTTTCTGAAACCTCCTCTTATAATCAACCAATGTCTTCTTTACATAATTTTTTTAAAACAGTAAAAATACTGAAAATTGTTTACAATTATAACACCGCTTATGTAGTTGGTTAACTGTTATTTTCCTCAAATAATTACCAAAATAAATACTTTGTAATAACTCTCACATTAAGCGGCAAATTTTATTTGATTAAAGAAAAATAAAGAAATTATAATTTTTCTTTAATTATAAAAACCCAAACTTTTTCTTTGAATGAGAAATGTTATTAACCAAACACGAGTTAAGCCTTTTTCTTTAAAGAATAGGCTTTTATTAACTATCAAGGTAGGGGTTTAATTGCAAGAAAACGGCGAATCAAATAGACAGCAAAAGTCACCACTACTAAGCCGAGTAGCTTTATAGCACTAACCTACGCTACAATTAAAGATTGAATTTTTACCCTAAAAATTCACAGTTTAAGTGAAGTTCCACAATGTGTTAGTAGGAGAAACAAAAGGTTTCTGTCTACACTTTTGCTGTGTTTGTTTGTTTATTTACTTAATTCACATCTTCTTTTGTTTGCCGCAACCTCATAAATCTAGAAAACAAAGCTAAATAAAAGAGTTTATGTTAAAACCTACCCCTAATGTGGGGAATTTAGTTCAATTCCGCCCGTAGAAAGGGCGGAAAAAATATGAAAAATTTTGTTAGCGTACCCTAAAATATGAAAATCTCAACTTCTGTGAAAAGCTAGAACCTGATCAATAACCCTTAACAGCATAACCAGCAGTAACAATTACCTGTTTGATTGACTCCTCAGAAGCTGCGGATTCCAATGTGACAGTTTTAGCATTAAGGGACTTCCAAGTAAAAAAATATTCCATTGCTATTGTTCACTGTTGACCGTTGACGGTTCACGAGTTTCCAGTCAACTGTCAACTGTAAACTGTCAACGACTTTTGCTATTGTTCACTGTTGACCGTTGACGGTTCACGAGTTTTCAGTCAACTGTCAACTGTAAACTGTCAACGACTTTTGCTATTGTTCACTGTTGACCGTTGACGGTTCACGAGTTTTCAGTCAACAGTCAACAGTCAACAGTCAACGACTTTAATGTGGAATAATTTATTTTTTGGAGTTCCCTAACATCGATATCCATCTTCGCCTCAGGTTCTATAAAGTGATGGATTTAGTCAGTATTTCTGCACATCCCTCACAAGCAATATTTGATACTTTCAGTTTTAGTGCTATTTGTTACCCTAGTATGGGAATTTTAAAGTATTTCTTAAGGATTAATCTTAAAGACCAAAATGCGATGTCTACGACGGGCTACGCCTACGCGCATTCTGCCAGAGTCGGGTTATGGTGTAAAAGCGTCCTAATCACTGGATATTGCTCATCGACTGGCACAATTTGTTGGCAGTAATATGAAACAAAATGCAAGAATATATAAAGCTATTTATGAAAATACATCTATCTACTGCCGCTACGCCCAAGTCTAAAGTTAAAAATACCTATGTCTTCAAATCCCCAGTACTTAAGCGGTAACGAAATTCGCAACATATTTCTCGACTTCTTTGCACAACGGAATCACCAAATTCTCCCAAGTGCCTCCCTCGTGCCAGAAGACCCAACCGTGCTGCTGACGATCGCGGGGATGCTACCATTTAAGCCGATATTCTTAGGGCAGCGCACACCAGAATTTAAGCGGGCTACAACTTCACAAAAGTGTATCCGTACCAACGATATCGAAAATGTCGGACGCACTAAACGGCATCACACATTTTTTGAGATGCTGGGCAATTTCAGCTTTGGTGATTATTTTAAAGAACAAGCGATCGCTTGGGGTTGGGAAATCTCTACACAAGTCTTTGGCTTCTCGCCTCAAAATCTCGTCGTCAGCGTTTTTAAAGAAGATGATGAAGCCTTTGGCATTTGGCGCGATCAAATCGGTGTGCCGGTAGCGAGAATTAAACGCTTGGGCGAAGACGATAACTTTTGGGTATCTGGCCCAACTGGCCCTTGTGGCCCTTGTTCAGAAATTTATTACGACTTCCACCCAGAACGCGGTGACGAAAATATAGATTTAGAAGATGATTCCCGGTTCATCGAGTTTTACAACCTCGTCTTCATGCAATATAACCGGGATGCTTCCGGGAATTTAACGCCACTGCAAAACAAGAACATCGACACCGGCATGGGTTTGGAGAGAATGGCGCAAATCCTCCAAAAAGTGCCCAATAACTACGAAACTGACCTGATTTTTCCAATTATCCAAACAGCAGCGCAAATTGCTGGCATTGATTACCACAAAAGTGATGAGAAAACCAAAGTTTCTCTAAAAGTTATTGGCGATCACGTTCGTTCTGTTGTCCACATGATTGCCGATGAAATTCGCGCCTCCAACGTGGGAAGGGGTTATGTGCTGCGGCGGTTAATTCGGCGCGTGGTGCGTCATGGGCGATTAATTGGGATTTCTGGCGAATTTACTACTCAAGTTGCCGAAACTGCGATCGCTCTTTCTGAATCAGCTTACCCCAATGTGCGCCAACGGGAAGCAGCAATTAAAGCTGAGTTGCAACGGGAAGAATCGAATTTTCTCAGAACTCTGGATAGAGGCGAAAAACTCCTAGAAGAAATTATCCAAGAGGTGAAACAGCAAGGGGAAACTCAAATTAGCGGTGAAAGTGCATTTACCCTTTATGACACCTACGGATTCCCCCTCGAACTTACTCAAGAAGTTGCTGAAGAAAATCATCTCACAGTCGATGAAGCGGGATTTGATGCCGAAATGCAAAAGCAGGTGGAACGCGCCAAAGCAGCACATGAAACCATCGATTTAACTGTGCAAGGTTCCCTCGACAAATTGGCAGAACACATCCAAGTCACCGAGTTTTTAGGCTATACCCAATGGGCGGCGACGGCAAAAGTCGAAGCGATTTTGGTAGAAGGTGTTTCTCAAGAGGAAGCAGAAGCGGGGACAGAGGTGCAAATTGTCCTTGATAAAACGCCATTTTATGGTGAATCTGGGGGACAAATTGGCGATCGCGGTTATATCTCCGGTGATGGTATTGTTGTTCGGGTGGAAGATGTTAAAAAAGAATCTGATTTCTTTGTTCACTTCGGACGCATCGAACGCGGTACACTGCGCGTAGGCGATCATGTAACCGCCCAAATCGATCCGGCTTGTCGCCGTCGCGCCCAAGCTAACCATACCGCAACGCACCTATTGCAAGCAGCTTTGAAAAAAATTGTTGATGATAGCATCTCTCAAGCTGGTTCCCTAGTATCCTTTGACAGGTTGCGCTTTGACTTCAACTGTCCTCGTGCGTTGACAGCAGAGGAAGTGCAACAAATTGAAGAACAGGTGAACACTTGGATTGCTGAAGCACATGCAGCGAATATAGAAGTATTACCAATAGCCGAGGCGAAAGCTAGGGGTGCTGTTGCGATGTTCGGCGAAAAATACGGTGACGAAGTGCGCGTGATTGACTTCCCCAACGTCTCAATGGAACTGTGCGGTGGAACTCATGTGAGTAACACGGCTGAAATTGGCGTATTTAAAATTATTTCTGAAGCTGGTGTAGCTTCTGGGGTGCGGCGGATTGAAGCTGTTTCGGGGCCAGCAATCCTAGATTATCTCAATCTGCGGGATAAAGTAGTTAAAGATTTGAGCGATCGCTTTAAAGTTAAACCCGAAGAAGTACCAGATAGAATCACAAGTCTGCAAAGCGAACTGAAAAATAGCCAAAAGGAATTAGAAACCTTGAAGGGACAGTTAGCGATCGCAAAATCTGATAGCTTGCTACAAACAGCCGAAACCGTAGGCGATTCTAAAATTATTGTCGCTCAATTAGAAGACGTTGATCCAGAATCATTGAAAACCGCAGCCGAACGCTTACTGCAAAAAATCGGTAACGGTGCAGTGGTGCTGGGTTCTGTTCCTGAAGAAGGGAAAGTTAGTATAGTTGCAGCTTTTAGTGCAGAAGTGAACAAAAAAGGTTTGCAAGCTGGTAAATTTGTAGGTGCGATCGCTAAAATCTGCGGTGGCGGTGGCGGTGGAAGACCGAACTTAGCCCAAGCAGGCGGACGCGATGCGAGTAAATTACCAGAAGCGTTGCAACAAGCCGAAAGTGAGTTAAAGTCCGCGTTGGGTTAACTATCTTCTGTTTCAACGACCGAATTGGTGCGTTACGGCTGATACCTGTCAACTTAACGTAAAACTCATGTCCCGCAAGGAACTTCAGTTCCTTGCTAATAGCGAAAGTCATCTAAAGATGACTAAATAATCCAAAAAATCTTTAGTCTACTTTTAGTAGACTTTAGCTATTAGCCTGGAACTTTAGTTCCAGGCGGGTGAGTCAGCCAACAGTTAAGCTATTTCTAGCTTCAGTTGACACCAATGCTTACAGCTTCGCCTAACACAACCTAGATTTTAGGTTAGGTTATGAAGATTATTGCTGCCCATCTTCTACGCAATTATCATTGGGAGATATTACCCAACCAAAGATGGGTTGCGGGTTAGATTTCAACCTCGGTGAAATATTTTATGGCTTCCCAAATAGACATACATTTATCTAACGGAGTTTTGCAACGCTTACAAAACGTGAAAGATTTTGTCGGTGAAAATGTTAACTCTCTAAGTAACTCAGCACAACAAGTTGGGGAGTCTTTAAAGGCAACAGCAACTACAACGACTGATAAAGCAATTGATACAGTTACGACAAGCTTAGAACAAACTTGGCAAACTGCTGATAAATTTAAGAGTACAACATCGGGAGCAGTTAAAGATGCGATCGCATCTTCTGCAAGTGATTGGCTGACACAACACCCGATATTTTTTAGATTAGTTCAAATACTAGGTTGGGCTACTAATCACCCAATTATTAGTATAGTGATTTTGCTGTTTGCACTTGCTTTAATTTGGAGCATCATCAGAGCAATTGTTCGCTTGATTGAAACAGCTAGTTGGTCAATACTGCAAGTTCCGTTAAAATTGCTTCAGGCTTTGATTAAAGTTAGTTTTCTATCCTTAACTAAAGTTGGCAGTTTTGCAGTTCAACGAATGACAGCTACTAAAACAATTGATAACCTGCCAGCTTTGTTACCTGAAAATTTTCAACCAAATAAGCAACAACGATTAGCAGAAATTTCTAGTCGCTTAGAAGCAATTCAAAAGGAACAACATGAGCTTTTACAAGAAGCCGCAGACTTGATTGCTACTGACACAATTGATATAGAAATATCAAAAATTAAACAGCTAAAAAACGTTGAATCACATCTTGGCTGAGTTCGGCTGTGGAACCGGAGGCGACAATACCACCTTTTTGCATGGCGTAATAGTAATCAGCCTGACGGACAAAGTGTAAATGTTGCTCTACCAATAAAACAGAAATGCCTGTGGTTTCGACGATGCGACGGACTGCGGCTTCAATTTCTAGGATGATGGAGGGTTGAATACCTTCAGTGGGTTCATCTAAGACGAGTAATTGAGGTTCTCCCATTAAAGCACGAGCGATCGCTAATTGTTGCTGCTGTCCCCCACTCAAATCACCACCCATCCGCGAAAGCATGGTTTTTAACACCGGGAATAAGCTAAAAGTTTCTTCGGGAATTTCTGCTTTTTTTACTGGTTTGCGTCTAGCTTCTAACCCCAGCAGCAGATTTTCTTTGACTGTCAACCGGGGGATAATTTCTCTTCCTTGGGGGACATAACCAATTCCCAACTTTGCCCTTTGGTCGGGAGATTTTGAGTTGATTAATTCTTCAGCTAAATTAATAGTACCACTGCGGGGTTTGAGTAAACCCATAATTGTTTTGAGTAGGGTGGTTTTTCCTACACCATTGCGTCCAATTAGGCATACCATTTGCCCAGATGGTACGCTTAAATCTACATTGCGGAGAATATGGCTTTCGCCGTAGTAAACGTTGAGGTTAGAAATTTTTAGCATAAAATAATTTTTTACTGTTAGTTTTGATATCAAGTATTTTACTGGCGATCGCTCTGTTAAGACACTCATTAACCACGGTTCATTAGGATTCTGGTTAATCTCTTCAGATTTACCACGGGAGATACTGAACTTGACCTTCTAGCTCTCCGTCTTGACTACACTCTACAAGCACAAGAATATCTTCAATGACCCGCCCGACTGCTGCATCTGGGCTGACTTCGATAACTCCGGGCATTGTCTGTCCAAGCCTTACTCGATCGTATGCATAGCGAGTGATTGTAGAAACATCATGGGTAAGCAGGATGCGCTCTTCTTGGGCTGCCCATTCCAGGATGGTTGGATCGTCCTTACCTGACAATCCAACATCTTGCACACGAACGATGTCGATTTCTGAGTTACGGCGGAATATTCATCTAACAACCGTATTATCAAAGTTTTCATCAGCAAGCAGTTTTAACATGCTTCTGGCGCTGTTTTGCGGGCAAGCAATCGATCGCGTAAGCCTTGTGGGTCAAATCTTGCTTGATTCATTGCCCGAATCTCTTGTGATTGTTGCTGTCGCTGTTGCAAGTAGGCTTCTACTTCTGCCTGGTGATTGAGGTAGAAGGCGATTGTGGCGTAAACATCCGCCAGATTCAGCGATGGATAGCGATAAACAATTTCCTCTGCTGTCGCGCCTTGCTTAAAAACCAATACGGTTCAGTTAAAGCCAAAAACCTTGATACACGTAGGTTGGGTTGAGGAACGAAACCCAACATTTGGCGGGTTTGTTGGGTTTCGCTGTCGCTCAACCCAACCTACAATTTTCCTTAACTGAACCGTATTGGCTTAAAAACCACAACAACAGTATCCAGTGTTACACGAGTTTTTCCCACGAGAACCACACCATCTTTATTAGATTTCAGAGGAGCAGGTTCAGCCATAATCGCTAGTGTCATAAGCGCCTTCAAATTCATTGTTTTGATAGTAGCAAATCGGCTTCGCATAATTGAAATATAAATTCGAGCGTCACCGAACAATAAAGCAACTGGTACAAGATTTAAAATAACCGCTACTCTCAAGTCTGTAGTGACTACTCTCAAGTCTGTAGCGACTACTCTCAAGTCTGTAGCGACTACTCCCAAGTCTGTAGCGACTACTCCCAAGTCTGTAGCGACTACTCTCAAGTCTGTAGCGACTACTCTCAAGTCTGTAGCGACTACTCCCAAGTCTGTAGCGACTACTCCCAAGTCTGTAGCGACTACTCTCAAGTCTGTAGCGACTACTCTCAAGTCTGTAGCGACTACTCTCGTGTTTGCTACTTCTTGCCTTCGTATATGAGTAATTATATACCGGAATATTACTGATACAAACGAAAAATTTTATTATCAAAAATTGCGAATTATGCTGAACCGGAATCAGGGTTAATTGAGGCAAGCTAGTTCTAGAAGTATCTTAAAAGAGCAAATTTATGTCTCGTCAAAAACGTACATCCCGCGTTTTAGAAAAAGCTGAATTAAGAGCATCTGGGATGAAATCGATTGTTCCAAGCATTAAATTTGAAGAAAATTATACTTTAGAAAAACTGATTGAGTCAATCGAACAGTTACGTAACAAACTTGATGTTCATAATAGCGCTCTGGCTATAGTTGACTCTTCTTTAACAGAAGTTGAACAGATGGAAAAAAACTTGAAGCAGTTTTCTGAGAAAATGTTAATGGTGGTTGCTATCAAGTACGGCAAAGACAGCGCTGAATATGAAATGGCGGGTGGTGTTCGCAATAGCGATCGCCTCCGCAAAATGAGAGCGAGCCGCTTAAAAAATATTGCAGAACAAGCATCAGATAAGAATGAGAAAACTGTATAGAAAATGAGATAATATCATTTTGGATTTGAGATTTTGGATTGAATAATCTAAAATCTCAAAGGTATTTCTACCTCTGGCTGAAGCAAGCTTTTTATCACAATTGGGATGTCCACAATAAATCTATTGCTTCTTGATGTAGCGGCTCATCAACCCATACAATTTGAACGCTTGAATTGTTGATCAGTTCAAGGCTGTATGACAGTACAATTGAACGGGAAAAGCCTCGAACCAATGCTAGAGCCACTAATTCTGCTAAAACATAGTTGTGCGTAAGCCGAGTTCTGCTTGTAGTAGCAATCAGTTCAACTGCCCTTTCATGTTGTGGCTTATCTTTACAGCAGATTGCGCTCTAATCGAATACACATAGAGACGTAGCACTGCGGGATTGTTAGACCTTGTGGATTATTTTCACCTTTTCATAAACCACTTATTTCAAGCTCGTTTTACTTCGTTAAGAATTTGTCTTGGAGACTTTCCAGCCATCTGTTCACAATCTTTCTCATTTATATTCTTGTGCGCTGCTACTTTCACGCTCTCTTTCAGTAATTGCTTATCAACTTCACTGGTTATCCATTTAGCCCCTGCTACTCCTACAAGAAAAGCACCAGCTAGAGCGGAGAATCTGAGACTGATTTGTGATTGTTCAGTAAGTTGTGCTAACTCAACTGAAGCACCTGAGCCATAAAATGCCCACGAGCTGAAAGCAGAAACAGCACCAATGAGAACATTTGAGATAAAACCAGGACACCAAATCGTACTTTCTTTGCGAGGAAGTATAAAGCCATTATCGGTTAATATAGCGGTGTGCAGTTCAGTGAGATACAAAAAAAATGCTGGAATGATTTGACAGCAAGGACTTTGGTGTTCTCATCCAATCGATAACCGCTATAGAGCGTTGACTACTCCACCTAAAGCCCCAGAAATTGAAATTAGAAAAGCGCACATCCAAGGATTCATAAGTTTCTTTTTCGAGTTACATGATGTACTTATTCACCACACTATCATTTAGTGATAGTCTGTATAGGGTAAGAAGGCAAAACTTAATGACCCAAACGACGAAAACCCAAAAACTGCTGACCTTTGAGGAGTATCTTACCTATGACGATGGTACAGACACGCGCTATGAGTTGGTGGATGGAGAATTAGTCGAGATGCCACCAGAAAGTCAGGAAAATAGCAATCTGGGAAGATTTTTATTCGTTGAACTACTAAAACATTTCCCATTTTATTTTGTTGCTTACAAGGATACAGAAATTGAGGTGGCGGGGCGACGGGCGAGATGTCGTTTACCTGACTTAATGGTTCACACAGAAGAATCTTATGTTGCCCTTATCGGTGCTACTCGTGCCACCCTCACCCGTGATATGCCGCCGCCTGCGCTAGTGATTGAAATTGTTTCACCAGGAACAGCGAACCATGTTCGTGATTATCGCTACAAGCGGACGGAGTATGCTGCTAGGGAAATATTGGAGTATTGGATTGTTGACCCACAGATACAACAAATTACAATTTGCCAGTGGGTGGAGGGACAGTATGAGGATAAGGTATTTACAGGTTCGACTTGCATGGAATCAGTGGTAATTGCTGATTGGGTGCTAACAGTAGAGCAGGTGTTTAACAGCGCAAACCGAGCAGAATTACCAGGCGAATAGAATCTTATTGAAAAATAAAAACTGGGATGCACTCCGCATCAAATTGCAGAAACAAACTCGTTGACTGTAAGCCCAGCAGTGCGAATCAAACTTCGCAACGTTCCTTTTGCTACTTCACGATGCTCAGGAACAGACAGTGTGGCTAACTCTCCTTCCTTAACCAGGATGATATGGCTTCCACTTTGACGTGCAACTTCCCAACCAAATGACTCAAACACACGAACTACTTCACGTCCGCTAAGAATAGGAAGAGTAGACGCCATAATTAGGCCACAACCTCTACTTGGTGAGTCTCTATGGTAAGTGGCAAACCGCGCTCGGCCCGAACTTGTAGGCAAGCAGCTATTGCATCTTTGATATTCTCTAGTGCTTCTTCCTTAGTCTGACCTTGACTAACACAACCCGGAATACTGGGGCACTCTACAATCCATGCACCATCTTCATCACGATCAACCGTTACATTAAACCTCATATTTCCTCATCCACTAAGCTTGTGACTATAGTATATCTAAGCTTTGTAGAGCTAAAAATTTAGTCTTCCTGTTTTCCTAAATAAACCTCAATCACACGAGAGTCATTTTGAACTTCCTCAAAATTTCCTTCGCACAGCACCGAACCTTCATGTAGTACCGTTACTTTTTTGGCAATTTGACGCACAAATTCCATATCATGTTCAATTACTAAAATTGAATGACTTTGCGCTAGTGCTAAAAGCAGTTCGCCAATATTGTAAGTTTCTTCATCTGTTAAACCCGCAACGGGTTCATCAACGAGTAATAAGTCTGGAGACTGTGCTACTAACATCCCAATTTCTAAACGTTGCTTTTCTCCGTGGGAAAGTAAACCTGCTCTGATATCAGCTTTCGGCGTTAAACCGATGGTTTCTAATAATCCTTTAATACTATTCTTTTCAGCAGTATTAGAACGTCCAAACAAAGTAGAAAAGACATTTTTATTTTTGTTACTGGTAATTTCTAGATTTTCGCGGGGCGTTAAATTTAAGTAAATTCGAGGTGTTTGAAACTTGCGTCCAATTCCCAATCGCGCAATTTTATATTCAGGTAAAGAACGCAAGTTTCTTCCTTTGAATAAAACTCGCCCAACAGTTGGTTGCACTTTTCCCGTAATCACATCTAGAAATGTTGTCTTTCCCGCACCATTGGGGCCAATTACTACCCGTAATTCGCCAACATCCATGCTGAAATTTAGCTGATTTAGAGCCTTAAAACCGTCAAAACTAACAGTTACGTTTTCAGTTTCCAATATTTTCGCGTTCATGTTGCACTTCGGGGTCTTCTTCCAAGGTTGGATATGTAGCAATTTGTTGACGGCGGTGGAAAAGAAAAATATTCTGACTACGCAACCATCCCACTATGCCGTCAGGAAGCACCGTAACGACTATTAAAAATAGTGCGCCTTGGAAAAATAGCCAGATTTCAGCAAATTGTTCACTTAAAAAAGTGCGGGCATAATTGACTAACAAAGTTCCGACAATCGCGCCAATTAAAGTCGCGCGTCCGCCTACAGCTACCCAAATTACCATTTCAATCGAAAAGGCAATATCCATTGCTCTGGGTGATACAGAACCACTTTGAATGGTGTAAAATGCTCCTGCTATACCTGCGATCGCACCTGAAACTGCAAAAACCACCACCTTAAAATCTGTAGGGTCATAGCCAGAAAATCTTACCCGACTTTCATCATCACGAATCGCTATTAACAACCTCCCAAAGCGTCCAGTTGTCAACCAGCGACAAATACCGTAAGTGGCTGCGAGAAACACTATCGTCAGCGTGTAGAAAACAAATTGCGTTTTTGCATCACTGACCGTTGCCCCAAACAAAGTTGTAAAATCTATGAGTCCATTTGTACCGTTGAAAAGTTGTTGTTGACCATTAAAAAAATTAAAAAATACAATAGTTCCCGCTTGAGTCAAGATAGAAAAATAAACTCCCTTGAGGCGATTTCGGAAAACCAAATATCCCAATAATCCCGCCAATAACCCTGGAATTAGTACCACACCAGCGATTGTCAAAGGAAAAGAATAAAAAGGTTGCCAAAAACTAGGAAGTTCCGTAACCCCATAAAGTCCCATAAAATCAGGCAATTCTCCAGTAGGGACTTGCAGTTTCAGGTACATTGCGATCGCATATCCACCCAAACCAAAGAAAATACCATGTCCCAAACTCAGTAAACCAGTATAACCCCAAATCAAATCAATACCCAAAGCTGCGATCGCCAGCGACAAAAATCGCCCCAACAAATTCAGACGAAACTCCGACAGCAACAGTGGCATGATAATTATAAGGAAGAGTGCGATCGTAACCACCACCCCAACCTCAATTAATAACCTTCCTCCCTTCTTTCTCATCTTGGCGTCCTTGGCGTCTTGGCGGTTCGTTTTAAACATCAACAGTACGTCCCTTCTGCGGAAAAATCCCCCCAGGCTTCCACTGTAAAAACACAATAATCAGCGCAAACACCATCACCTTAGCCATACTCGTCGTTGCAAAAAAGCTAAACAAATCAGCCAAAGGCTTAACAGGACTCAACAACAAAGCCAAAGTCCCAGAACCAATTAAAAAATTAGCCGTACCAATACCCAACGCCGCCACAATCGTCCCGCCTAAATTCCCCACACCTCCAACTACAACCACCATAAAAGTATCAATAATATAGTTTTGTCCCGTATTTGGCCCCACAGAACCGAGTAAACTAATCGCACATCCAGCCACACCAGCTAAACCAGAACCTAGTGCAAAAGTAATCGCATCAACCTTTTGAGTTGGGATACCCAAACAAGCACTCATACTCCGATTTTGCGTCACAGCCCGAATTCTTAAACCCCAGCTAGAACGTTGTAAAAATAAATAAATTCCTGCCACACAGATTATTGTTAAAGCAATAATAAATAATCTGGCAAAGGGTAATTGCACACCACCTAAAGACATCCCTGCTTGTAACCAAGTTGGTGCAGTTACATCCACATTTTGAGCGCCAAACCAAGGTTGAGTAACTGCTAACTGATAAGTTTGACTCAATAAATTGCCCGTTGTGATTGTCACCCCCAGCGATAATAAAAATATTACCGCCACAATCCAGTTACGAACTCTTCCCACAGTGCGAGAATTTAAAATCCATAAACCTCCAAAAAACAACAGAGAAAATAAGCATACACAAATTACCAATACCCAATTTACGCTGCGAACAAACTGTTGAAAAATCAAACTTACTCCCCAAGTTGCCAAGAGAGTTTCTAGAGGTCGTCCATAGAGATAACGAATCACGCCTCTTTCTAGAATTAATCCCACAGCAGCTGTGAATATAAAAGCGATAATCAAAGCCAAAAATATATAGATTTCAAACCACACTCCACCCAATTGCTTACAGACATTTTGCACAACAAATGTAGTATAAGCGCCGAACATCATCAATTCACCATGTGCCATATTAATGACACCCATCAATCCAAATATAATAGCTAGTCCCAACGCGGCGATTAATAATACCGCGCCAATACTAATACCATTAAATACAGCTTCTAAGAATCCTGCCAACACTTATTTCTCCACAAAAGCTATCAGCGAGTAGTTTTGCCTCGTTCCCAGTCTCCGACTGGGAATGCCATCTTAGAGGCTCCGCCTCCTGACTTGCGGCAGCAGCCCAATGAGGTGCATTTCTAGGTAGAACCTAGAAACGAGAATTTGCCTCGTTTGCCTCGTCCCTCGTTCCCAGTCTCCGACTGGGAATGCCATCTTAGAGGCTCCGCCTCCTGACTTGCGGCAGCAGCCCAATGACGTGCATTTCCAGGTAGAACCTGGAAACGAGAATATTACGAATTACGAATTATTTAGGCTTTCTTGTACTTACCACCCTTAGCCGGGTCACTCCAATCACAAGCAAATCCCTTAGTCTCTTTGACAAATTGATTCCAAGGAACCGGCTCAACGGCTGTCGGAGTAGCATAAACAATATCAAACAAACCATCTTGTCTAACTTGACCAATCCGCACAACTTTAGATATGTGATGATTGGCATCCATTGTCACTTTACCTTCAGGCGCATCAAGAGTTTGACCATAGGCCGCAGCACTGACTTTCGCTATGTCCGTAGTGCCAGCTTTTTCTACTGCTTGCTTCCACAAATAAACGGCGATGTATGCTGCTTCCATTGGGTCATTTGTTACCCGATTTTCACCGTACTCTTTCTTGAAAGCTGCGACAAACTTCTTATTAGCAGGCGTGTCTACTGTTTGGAAATAGTTCCAAGCTGCATAGTGACCTTTGAGATACTCTACACCAATTGCTTTTACTTCTTCTTCAGCAATACTGACAGACATAGAGGGATATTTTTCTGGTGTCAATCCAGCCCCTTTCAATTGTTTGAAGAAAGCAACATTGCTATCACCATTTAGGGTGTTATAAATCACGCCACCATTGGGCAAATTTTGTTTTATTTTAGTAATGATAGGCGTAACTTCTGTATTGCCAAGAGGTAAATAATCCTCACCAACTGTTTTTCCGCCCAAAGCTTCTAATTGGGCTTTAATAATTGTGTTAGCAGTGCGGGGAAAAACGTAGTCAGAACCAACTAAGAAGAATTCTTTGCCTTTATTTTTTAACAGCCAATCAACAGATGGTTCAATTTGTTGATTTGGCGCAGCACCAGTGTAGAAAATATTTTTAGAACACTCTTGACCTTCATATTGCACAGGATACCAGAGCATGTGATTTTTGCTCTCGAATACTGGCTTCACATTCTTGCGGCTAGCAGATGTCCAACAACCAAAAACTACAGTGACTTTATCTTGATCAATTAACTTAGTTGCCTTTTCTCTAAAAGTATCCCAGTTAGAAGCACCATCTTCGGTAACTGCTTCAATTTGTTTACCTAAGACACCACCATTCGCGTTAATTTCTTTGATTGCTAATTTTTCAGCATCGACAACGCTTTTTTCACTAATAGCCATTGTGCCACTAAGGGAGTGCAAAATACCTACTTTGATTGTGCCACCAGTCGCAGCTGGAGATGCAGTAGGAGATGCGGCTGGACTCTCTGGAGCAGTTGGGGAATTATTCGCGCAAGCCTTCAGAAAAAAGCTGCTTCCAAAAGTTAAAGAACCGTAGATTAAAAACTTACGTCTGTTAAATTGTCTTCTCATCTTTTTATGAATTTTCCTCTTGATCAATCAACCAACTCAATACAAAGCTGACAATATTAAACTTTAAAGTGTGATGATAGTGCGATAAGTTACTAGTAAAAAGTTACTTATTATACAAAATAGATGATTTTGTAACAAAAAAATAACTTTACAATATTAATCTTTGTTAAGCTTAGGATTGTGAAATTATTGTCCGCGATGAAGAGATATAGCAATCCGATTTGATTTCTGAATCACTTGTAGAGGTAAGGGACTGGGGATTGGGGACTGGGGACTGGGAACAAAGAATAAAGGTGTACTGAGTTTTGTTCAAAAATCAAATATGAGTCCTATAGCTGGATAATAATCTCATCTTCCTTGCCAGATGCAAAATTAGCAAAGCGCTTTGCCAAAGGTGGTATAATCACCAAAGGATTGCTAAAACCAGAGAATAGATAAACGCTCTTCATACCTGGGATAGTACCAATCAAGGGTAGGCGATCGCTACTAAATGCCACCAAGCAATGATGCCAAGTTCCTGGTAAATTCTCCAAAGCTGGTAAAACTTCACCGACACTTTTTCGCAACCACTTTTCACTCGCCTCTGAGTTTACCTTGGCATAAGGATCTGTGAGAACGCGGCTAATTTGACCGATGCGAAAGCTACCATCTTGAAACTGAATCGCCCCCGCATCTAAAATTGGCGGTACTGGCTCATTACCTGGTTGATTCCACAATTCATCAACTTGAGTAGATTCAGCTTCTAGTTGAAATCGTTGCAGATTAGCTGGCATAACTAAGGTGCGTAACTGCACATCCACAGGTGGAGTTTCAATAATTTCTGCGTGGGTAAAATACAGCTTGACGGGAATACCAGCAGATTTTAAAAGCTGGCGGCTGAGTCCACCCGCACAGATGACAACCTTTGCACTGTGGAAAGTTGCAGTAGTTGTTTTTACACCATCTTGCAGTACTTGCAATACTTGAGTAATCTGCATTTCACCCCCAGCACGCAGAAAGGCTTGGATATAAGCAAGTGATGTTTTTTCTGGGTGGATATGACCGTGTTTGACAGTTAAAGCACCAGATATCGCCTCTCGATTTAGCAATGGTTCCAACTCACAAGCTTCTTGGACACTCAATAAACAGGGTGGAATGGCAAAATGATTATATGATGCAGCCGTTGCTTCTGGGTCATTAGCGGCTGAAATAGTAAGTAATAAATCTAGTTCCCGAAACTGGATATCAGCGTCTAACTCTTGAGATAGGATATGGTAACGCGCGATCGCTTCTTCACGCAATAGACTAGTTACTGGTGTAGTACCCGACCAATAAGCAAGCCCACCATAACTATAACGAGTTGCATTCTGTGGTGTGCCGTATTGCTCCAACAAAAGAACAGCAAAACCTGTTTTTACTAATTCATAAGCCAGTGCAGCACCCGCAATCCCACCGCCAACCACAATCCAGTCGTAGGTTTTCATATTATAGCAAGGGACTGGGGACTGGGGACTGGGGACTGGGGATTGGGTGAAAAGTCTTGTTGTGTCTAAGTTTTATCATCTGTTAATGTCTTAACCACGTTGGCTGTTGCTATAAATATCTTTTTTAATTACGAATTACGAACTTGTACTGAGCGTAGCCGAAGTATTACGAATTACGAATTACCATAAGTTGCTTGTAAACGACTTAAAAGATATTCTCCCGCCAAGATAGGGGGATAAATAGGCGATTTCTCTTTCTGGCAACTTTCCAGACAAGCTATTTCTGTATCATCATTAGGATGACAGAAAAAAGCGATAGAATAACGGGACTGCTTCACTTTGTTATTACTGGGAATCATTACCCGATGCTTGGTTGAGCAAAACATATCATTTGTCCATCGTTGCATTAAATCGCCAGTATTAACTACCACAGTATCAGCGATCGCAGGTGCAGCAATCCACTCACCAGATGCTGTCTGTACTTCCAACCCGCCAACGTCATCTTGGAAAAGTAAAGTAATACTGCCATAATCGGAATGCTCACCAGCACGTACCTGTCCGGGTTTGGGTGGTGTCTGCAATGGGGGATAATGGAGCGATCGCAAGGTATGATTTTGTTGATTGTGTCTTTTTATAAAAAAATCTTCTGGCAATTCCAACGCCAAAGCATAAGCTTGTAACACTGTGTTAGCAAGTTCTGTACAACTATCATAAAAGGCGACAATAGAAGCATCTATTTTTATAGCCGCTTGTTTGTTTACATTAAACGCCTCCTTCAAGTCGCCTGGTTTGTTCGGGTCAAGACGTTCTCTCTCAATACCGACGTATCCTGTATTATTAAACTCATCACTCCAAGCTTGCTTTTGCTTAACTTCTAAGGGTAAATTGAAGAAATATTTGCTGTAAGTAAATACTTGCCTGATTATGTCTTTTGATATTCCTGAATTCTGCAAGTAAATGAAGCCAATTTCATGGCAAGCTTGATAGATTTGTTTGATAATATTTTGCCGAGTTATTGTGTTGCCATTGTTAAAGGCAGTTAAATCTATTATTGGAATTGTAACCATTTATTATATATATTTAGAAAATTTGTGTTTTTCTTTTGTTAACAGTAGTATACTCAATAATTAGGTACGGAAATTTATAATGACTCTTGCTCCTTGGCGAAGCGCGATCGCTCATGCACTCCATCGCAACCGCAGCCTTGTTTATGCCCGTTACCTCCAACTAGCAACAGTGCAGCCGAACGGTCGTCCCGCTAATCGTACCCTAGTCTTTCGCGGTTTTCTAGAAGATACAAACCAGCTAAAATTTATTACTGATACTCGTAGCGCTAAAGCCGACCAGATACAGCAACAACCTTGGGCAGAAGTTTGCTGGTACTTCCCCAATACACGCGAACAATTCCGAATCACTGGCTGTTTGACTCTGGTAGGTAATGATGATTCGCACCAAGATTTACAGCCAGCCCGCATTTCCATTTGGCAAGAACTGAGTGATGCTGCACGTTTACAGTTTGCTTGGCCGCATCCTGGTAAACCCATTGAAAACCCAGAAGCTTTTACACCACCAGCACCCGACCCCGTGCAGCCATTGCCTAATTTTTGTCTACTGCTACTCGATCCAGTGCAACTAGACCACTTAGAATTACGCGGCGAACCACAAAATAGAAGGTTTTATCGCCGGGATGAAAATCAAGAATGGTTTTGTGAAGAAATTAATCCTTAATTTGACTTTTGACCCTTCGACTGCGCTCAGGGTCAACTTTTGACTTCTCCAAAGGGGCTGATCCATTCCAAATTTGATTGAATTGATCTGCCGACAACGACTGTAAAATACTGAGATTAAGCGGTTCTTTACTGATAAATTTGGCGTAGGAAGGCTGTAAATAGGAACGGTATTCAGGGCGGTTAAGGAGATGGGTTGACAAAAAAGCTACGCTGAGGGCGTTGAGATAGGAATAAACAGGGGCGCGATCGGGGCCCAGCAAGGCAGCTGGCACTGGTAAGACATTATTTCCAGAAGTAGTTTCTCCGATCGCCGAAAAGTGGGTGGCGTTTTCGATCAAAGCTAGATACTTATTGGAGTTAGAAAGCCAGGTAAAGGGGCGAATCTGCTCAAATACAGGTGGGGCAAAAATATCTTGACTACCTGCTACCAGCATTACCGGAATTTTAATTTGACTCACTCCGGCCTCACCCAAAACTAAGCTGTCAATTGGATTAATCGCCATGATCACCTTGATGCGATCGTCTTTGAGTTCGTAATTTCTTAAGGGTAATTTATTTGCTTCACACTGCAACAAGAGCGACAAATTAAAGGATGAATAATTAGAATTACAGTTTTGCCTCAGTTGGTTAAAGTTAATCTTTGCTCCTGCTAGAGTCAAAACGGTATAACCACCAAAGGATTGACCGATCGCGCCAATTTGCTGAAAATTGAGTTTTCCTTGGAGGCTGGGATCAGATTTGTCCAGACGTTCGAGTTCATTGAGGAGATATTTGATATCCAAAGGTCGATTGATAAATTCTGTTGGATCTGGCGCTCCTGCCAAACCCGCAAAATATTGTTGAAAGCGTTCGGCATTACTACCAGGGTGTTCCAGTACAGCAACGGCAAAACGGTATGATGCTAGATGTTCAGCCAGGTAGACAAAGGTAGAGCGGTCTGAGGCGAGGCCATGAGAAATTACAATCAGAGGAAAGGGAGGCGAGGAAAGTTCTTTAGTGTTTTGTGAACCGGCTTCCGGCAGATAAATATCTACGGGTAGACGGCGATTGCGAGAAAAGTCATTTAGCTCGAAGGTTTTTTTCTGCCAGCGAAATTTTCCAGGCGATCGCAAATCTGGCTGTTGTGATAAGTCAGTTTTTGAATTGGCTGATTGAGCGATCGCTTCTTTTTGAAGAGAGGCAAAAACTTCATCTCTTTTTTTGAGCAATTGTGACAAGTCATCAACTATCTTTAACCCCTCTGTAAAATTCACCCGGACAGTATTGCTAGGAAATTTCCGCAGCAAATTTACAACCGTTAAACCTTCTCGATCGGCAGCAGCCAAAATCAAAGAGGCACGTATGGCATAGAAGCCATTCTGTCGAGACTCAGTGAGGAGTAATTTTCCTAGCTGTTGCACCACTTCTTCGCCTATAGGTGAGTAGGTAACTTGAGATACTAATGTAGGAGTGACATTGAACCTTTGCTGAAGCAGCTCCCGCAGTTGAGCGAGTTGTTGGGGCGTAGCACGGCTAGCATAAAATGAAAAATCTTGATCGATTTTGCCAACTTTTGCAAAAGTTTCCAGCGAGTCCACAGACAAGGAGAATTCGCCGAAGGGAGGGTAATAAAAGTTAATGCGTTCAGCTCCCAATCCAGGAGTTGCAGTCAAAAACGTAGATAGAAAACCTAAACCCAGGTATCTCAGAAATTTTTTCATTACAAAAACCCACACAAATTTTTCAGCCAAATAGCATCAGTAAGGCGATAATAGATATAGAGATCAAAATATTTTATATGTCCTTTTCCTCCTGCCCCTCTTGTGTTGTCGTCCTCAATCAACAACAGGAGCAAAATATTTCTCACCAAAACCAATGCCAGGATGTGCCAGTTAACCCCAGCAAGAGCATGGTTAAAAGTTGCACTGTAGTTGAAAATGGTCGGGTTGTCGTTAAACCCTTACAAGCTCCACTCAATCAGACTGTAAAGTAACTTTCAGGCATTTCAACTGTTTTCATCTAAAGGTAAAACATCGTGGAAGCGGTTGTAATCAATGTAGCGATGTCCATCGGGTGTGTGATGGAAGATATCGACAAATTGATTATTCCACAAAATATCATTAGCACCATAAGTATGACGGGCATGGACAACCTGTGCAACCGTTTCATCAATGCCACTCAAAGAGACGATTAGTATAGTATTTGTCTGGGTTAACGATTCTGGTGTCATCCCATATAAAGGACTAAACTCATCAATGACATGCATCACCGACCAGCTTAAGGTGAAGCTAGGTGTTTGGTTCCTCAGCAGTTTCAGGTCGTAGAACCGACGCATGAACTGCCCTTCTGAGGTTATATCGTCGCGCATTAAGTAGACTCGCATCTGCGCCTCCAGAATCATATTGCGACGCTGATTAGCGCTGCGAAATATGAGAGTAGGCATTGCATTATGAGGTGTAATCACTGCTACACGACTAAAAAGCACACGGGCTGTAGGTCGGGAGAATCGAGCAAACGCTAGTCCCGTCATCACAGCAATTCCCACCAAACCGATCATTGCTTCAATGGTGACAATAATGTTGGCGTAAGTTGTTTTAGGATACATTGCCCCATAGCCGATGGATGCTAGGGTTTGCACGCTAAAGAAAAAGACATCTAAAAAAGAGCCAGGTCGGGCGTTAGCAATACAATCTCCTCCGATCAAGTAAGCTAGGGCAAATAGAGCATTAATAGTTATATAGAAAGTACAAATCAGGATTATAAAGCCAGTCCAGGGAATCGTTAGCAGCAGATGGTAGGGATCGCGCCAGTAAGAATGCCATGCACCCATACCCATAATCTCAACTTTTCCATCTCGAACTTGAATCTGAATAGGTGGGATCAGACGCTGTTTTTTCTTCAGTGAAAGTCTCTTCAGTCGAAATTTCATGGCAAGTAGCCAAAAGAACGGCAACTGCTTAGTATTGTAAATTAAGTTGCTTTGGAGACATTGCACTTATACCAATTCCCGAAAATCCTGATACATATACAGCGTATTTCAGGTAAATGAGGTACACCCGTAGGGGCATGGCACTGCCATGCCCTTACAATTATCTGTACCTCACCAACTTGCAATCTGCTGTAGATTTATCGTAAGGGCATGGCAATGCCATGCCCCTACGAACGTGTTTGTATCATTATTATATGAAATGGTATTATCTGTAAGGGAACGGAAATTTCAACTTTCTTTTCTTAAATCAGCAAAAAAAAAGAGGGTGTGCAATGCCCACCCTAACAATCAGCGAGAAACTAATTCATTTTTCAGGGTTTGGTTGCTGACCTTTAGAACATCGGTCAAACCACTCCTGGTATTTTTTCTGGTGTGACTCATCTTCAACAGCGATGGTCACTCGCACCTGGTTGCAGCCGTGATTTTGCTCTAGTGCGATCGCATTCAACAATAAACTAGCAGTTTTAGGTGAGCTAAATTCACCACTTACCATTAAACCACTGCCAAAATGCTGAACTTCAAGTCTTTCTACTTCCGTTAAGTCAATACCAGAAATTTCCTCTTCTCCTAAATCAATTTCTGCAAGTTGTTTATGTTCTGGGCTAATTTGTTCTACAATCAACTTTTCGCGCCGGACAGGAACTTGTATCATCCGGGTTTCGATTTCTTTGCGAACAATCACCTCACCAACTTTACGTTTACTGCTTTCAACAACTAGTCGTTCTTCTAGTAAACGAATAATCTGTTCTTCCGTAGCCTCATCTATATTTACTGGCTCAACTGGGCTATTTGTAGTTTGATAATTACCTAATTGCTCAGTTGAGTTTTCTGATATTGTGCTATCGCCTGGTGTTTCTGTTTCTAAATATTCAGGCATATATTCGATTTCTGATTTACTTAAGTCTATGAAAACAGATTTAGTCGGCTTGTCTATTTTTTTTATTCTCTGGCTTTGCAACCTAAATAAAGAAGGATGTTTATCAGCTAACTGCTGACCAGATTCTAGAGTTTGTTGATTGACTTGATTAGATATAACTAAGTTTAATCGGCGATTAGCATCCACAATTAAGTCATGAACTACTCCTACTAGCTGGCCTTGCTGATCGAACACAGCAAAATTATTCACCTTCTTTCTTAAATCTGCTAATGAGGTGCTAGTCTGAGAGTCCGAGTTTGCCTGTCCAATGTTTTTTGTCATCGGTTGGCTATTCATAGTGCAAAGTTTATGAATTGTTTTCTAGTTAGCTAAATTAAATGTATTGATTATCTAAATACCATTTAGATAATGTTTGCGACAGTATTTATCTAACCCATATTAATATTCGCAATCCAAAATCTAAAGTTGTATTAGTTATTGGAAGCACAGGTAAAGCTAATTTTACAGCCTCACCTGTACTGTGTCGAATTAATTATTAGTCATTAGTTAGGGACTTCCAAGTAAAAAAATATTCCATTGCTATTGTTCACTGTTGACCGTTGACGGTTCACGAATTTTCAGTCAACAGTCAACGACTTTAATGTGGAATAATTTATTTTTTGGAGTTCCCTTAGTAACTAATGACTCTGTTATTTAGCGTTCTTCAATGGGAAGATTACCAGAATTCACATCTAACTCTTCACGACGCACGGTTTCTTGAGTTTCAACTGTCTCTTGATCAACCACTTTTCTAACTCTGACTTCTTCACGCAAAAATGCTTCTTTGCGAATTTCAGGAGTTTCTTCGTGAATTTCTATGCGAGCAACTTCGCCTTCACGGAAGTCTGCTTCACGCCCAGAAACGGCAGTACCTGCATCTGCTGGAGTTACACGTTCAATTACAACTCGCTCTCTTTCTATTGGCACTGCAACGCGTGCAGTATCAGTCTCAACGTGCTTACCGATCGTTACTTCTCCAGTTTTTTGGCGACGTTTGCTGGCAATTAGCCGTTCTTCATACAATCTCAAAGTTTGATGATCTTGCTCATTTAACCCGAATAAAGAAGGCTCTTGTTCGTAATTGTAGCTATCACGATTGTAAGTTGGCGTAACCGGCTGCTGATAGGTTCCATCCAGTGGTGCGATCGCTTCCAATGGTAATGATGCATCTACAGGTTGTACGTAGTCTGCGGGTTGGCGATATACCCCACGCACCCGTTCTTCATAATCATAATCAAGCGCTTCGCGTTCACTGAACTCGGGTAAATCTTCTGCTTGCTCTCTAGTCAAGCCAATTGTATAGACGCGATCAACATTATAGTCAATACGGGTACGAGCAATTGGTAGTAACACTTTTTTACCAAAAATCCAGAAGCCTAAATCAACGACTAGATAGCGGAAATGACCTTCTTCATCCACTAAAACATCGCTGACAGTACCAACTTTTTCATCAGTTCCTTGTGTATAAACCCCAAGTCCATTAATATCGTGACCTTCAAATGTATCGCGATAGTTAGGCTCAAAATCTTGTAATTTGTAAAGTACCATTATATTTTCCTCAAAACTTTTCTTCCCATCTCCTAATAACTAAAGTAGCTATTTAATTACTTATTTCCCTCCTTCTGGCGAATGAATTATTTTAAAAGTTAAATTATCAAAAGTTATAGATAATATTATCTGATGTCAGAGTAAAGAAAATTCACGTTTCTATATCGTTACTTAAAAGGAAAAATTTTTAAAGCGTTAAATTCCCGATTTCTCTAAGAAGTCGGGAATCTTGTTGTTTAATACAAAAACACAGGCAGAGATAAAAATTAACTTTGCCTGCATGATTATTTCAGATAAATCTACCAAACAAACTTATTGACCAGCTACTTAAATAGTTTCATGTGTAGGAGTATCATGTTCCTGCACCTGTAAATTACCCTCAGTATCAACATCTAACTCTTCTCGACGAATGGTGCTTTGTGTTTCCACAGTCTCTCGTTCTACTACTTTCTTAACCCGGACTTCTTCACGCACAAAGGCTTCTTTACGTATCTCAGGGGTTTCTTCGTATACTTCTATCCGTGCTACTTCCCCTTCTTGGAACTTAAGTTCATTGGGATCTACAACCTTTCCTGCTTCTGTTGGCACAACTCGCTCAATTACAACTCGTTCTTTTTGAATAGGTACTGTAACGCTTGCAGTATCTGTTTCAATATGTTTACCAACCGTTACTTCTCCGGTTTTGATCCGGTATTTGCTGGCAATTAATCGTTCTTCGTAGAGTCTAAAAGTTTGATGAGCTTGCTCATTCAACCCGTATAAAGCTGGTTCTGTCTGGTAATTGTATGTATTGCGATCGTAATTTACACCACTACTTGGAGAACGAAATACACGACGGACATTTTCTTCGTAATCATGATCAACAACCATGTCTTCTCTGTACTCGACTAAACCTTCTACTTGATGTCTGCTTAACCCATCAACATAGACGCGTTTTGCAGGATAGTCTATCCGGGAAAGACCAATTGGTAGCAATATTTTCTTACCCAAAAAATCTGAGCTTGTATCAATAACTAAATACCGGAAATGCCCCTCGTCATCAACTAAAACATCCGCCACTGAGCCAACTCTGTCTCCTCCTTCGGTGTAAAGATCCAAAGCTCTAACGTCGTCTCCGTCAAAGGTTTCTCGATAGTTTGGGTCAAAATGTTCAAGTTTGTGAAGAGGCATACGCTGTTTCCAGGTTGTTTATAAGGTTTATTTAATAGTGTAAAAAATATTGTGCTCAGTTTCATCCTGCTGGCGACTGAATCCAATTGAGAGATTTTATGGTTTCTAGTTCATACCTTATGATCTAAATACTCAATTTGAACACTCAGGGCAATCAAGAGGAGTAGAACTAAAGTGATATAAAACTCTAGCTTATGCTGATATAAAAAAGTTTTACTAGAGATGAGCCAATACGATTAAGTTAAGTTTTAATCTTTTTAAGATCCCCCCAACCTCCCTTTTTAAGATTTATCATTACCAACATCAAATAAATCTTCCGTTTGGTTGCTAACCCGCCTGGGAATAAATTCCGAGGCTAATAGCTCAAGTCCTCTTAAGAGGACTAAATATCAATACGCTTGGGTTAAGGCTAAAACTTTTTATCAAAGTCAATTTTTTTAACGAACCACAGAGACGCAGAGGAAACAGAGAGAAGAGAAAAATGCTTAACTGAACTGTATTGCATCATATCGTTGTTTACACAACCTGAAAACTAAAGCTAAGACTTGCCCAATTATTCACATCCAAGATATATGAGTCGGCTGCTGTGCCGTTCATTTCCGCTTTGAGGGCGCTGGCGTTATGCAAGTCTTGTAGCAAGGCTTGTGCAACGTCTAAGGGATTCAACAATGAACCAATCGGCCGTTCTTCGGCTGTGGAATACTTAGCAGTACTCAAGGCGGCGAGAGTTTCGCTAAAGGGGGCAGTACTAAAAATTAGTTGTTGTTCGCAAAAGCGAGCTGGCCCTGAAATCAGCCATTCGGAAGCAGCATTAGTTTGCGGTAGGGTGAGGCTTTCACCTGGGGGGATGACAACTTGTTTGATGAGGGGCTTGGTGTCGGCAGTGTTTGCTTCTTGAGGGGTTTCCCAAGAGTAGAAAGCAACTGCTGTATGATTATTGTTTAATCCCAGTAAGATTAAATATACTGGGCGATCGCTCTGGTTTTCCACTCGATATTGCATTCGACTACCGATAGGCACAATCGCAGTGGGGAGAGAGGCGATTAATCGCGTCTGTACTGATTTTTTTATCGAAGTTTCAGGTTTGAAAGTTCGTATTGTTTCACGCTGCATCACCACCTGTGGTGATATACCGCTAATTATTTCTAAGGTTGCCTTGAGAGGCAAGCGGGAAGAACCTTGATTTTCTGTAAGTCGCCATAACTTGGCTGCAAACAGGGTTGATAATTTTGGCGCTAACCTTTGCACTGTTAATTTTACTGCTTCTCCTACTTCCCCGATGGTATTGGGAATTAGTTCGCCACCAAGAGAAAATAGACCATAACGACTAGGAATTTCCTCTAGCTTGGCAAATATATAATCGGCCGGTTTTTCTCCTGCTATTACGGTGGATACATGGGAAAATCCAGCAAAGGCACTTGTCGCATCTACCCGCTCAATTCTTTCTAATCTAGTATCCAAAGCTATTGTTAAATGAATATTTCGCGGTAAAACCCGGACTGCTTCTTGGACGAGTTGCCCAACTTTTAGGGGATTTGCACTTTCAATTTTGGAAATTTGGGCTTTTGCAGTTAACCCAGTGCGCGATCGCAATACTAATTGCTCTGTTGTTTCTAATGTAAATCGAGAATTAACTCCGTAGTATAGCAGCACTTGTGGAGGTAATCCTGCCAACCACAGATAGACTGTTTTACCGTCTTCTTCAATAGCACTCACTACGCCTTCTGCACCAATGATGCTGTCTGGCTGTAGAGACGTTACATGTAACGTCTCTACACGTTGATTTTTCTCACTACTTAATAACCCCGGTTGCTGTTTACTACCCAATTTGTATAGAGAATTTTCCATACACGACAGGGCGACTTGAATTGTGGTAGCTGGGGTGAATTCCCACAAATACTGTGTCAAGGCGTAGGTAAATAACCCCGCACTAAAACCAGAAAAGAGTCCTTCCCTTGCTGGCTGGTTTGGTTCTGAGGTAGCTGTTAAAACAATTGGAGTGCTGGATAATTTCTGAGTTTTAAGTTGTTTGAGAAAGTCCAGTTCTTCTGCTGCTAGCTTTGCTACTGACTCCTGAAGGGCGCGAATTTTTAACCCTAAGACTGGGCTAGGAACATCATAGCTAGTATCCAATACTGCTGTGACTCGGTTTGTGGGCAGCGATCGCAATAATAGCAGTAGAGTTTCTTCTAATATATAGTTGACGATTTTATCATTTTGTGTATATTCACCCACATTAGCTGGCACTAGAGCATTTTGCATTGTCTCTGGCGATGTCTCTAATTTTACACGGCTGCCATAACCGCTAAAGTGGAAGACGACAAGATCATCGGCTTTAGCTTGCTTGCCCAAGTGATCTAAAAAAGCTGCCTCAATGAATTCCCTGCTAGCTTGTTCCTCAGTTAAGGTTAAAATATCTGACCCTTGGAAACCAAAGCGGTTAATCAAAAGTTCTCTTTGTAAATCCACATCCGTCAGACAACCACTGAGGGCTGGAATTCTTGGGTATTGGTTAATACCTATTAACAATGCCAACTTGCGCGGACTGGGTTGCGCCAAAGCCTGATAATAGCGATTTCCCAAAGACAACCACTCAGCTTCAGTTACCCCCAATACCGCGAGTATTGAGCCGATTCTGTTTAAAAACGTGCGCCGTTCCATAATTAGCTATCAGCCCTAAGCCCATTAGCTAGCAGCTTACAGGGCTGAACACTGTATTGTAAAGTTACGGTCAATACTGTTTGCTTCTTGACCAAATAATTGTTCATTCATAATTCATAATTTCTGGTAACAGAGTCCCTAACTTAAGTTACTCAAGGAAAGCGGATTCATCAGTGGAGTCTTAATTACGAATTACGAATTACGAATTATGCCGGTACTTCTATCTGCATTGCCCGCGCTAACTCTGCCGCTACCTCTGGACGAGAAAATTCTGGTGGTGGTAATTCACCGCGTCGCAGCATTTCCCTGACTTTTGTTCCCGATAAATGAATACGTTCTTCTGGCTTGCTGGGACTGGTTTTAGATGTTGCCATCTGCTTAGTGCGCGTGCAGTAGAAAGCGTGTTCAAATTTCATCGGCACAATGCCCAATTCACTTGGCGCAAATTCATCAAAGATGTATTGAGCATCGTAAGTGCCATAATAGTCACCAACGCCAGCATGATCCCGTCCGACGATAAAGTGAGTACAGCCGTAGTTTTTGCGGACTAAAGCATGGAATATGGCTTCACGAGGCCCAGCATAGCGCATTGCGGCTGGATTGATTGCCAAAGTTACCCGGTCTAAGGGGTAATAGTGTTCCAGCAAAATTTCATAGCAACGCATCCGCACGTCAGCAGCGATATCATCTTCTTTTGTCGCCCCGACTAATGGGTGCAAAAATAGACCATCAACGATTTCTAAGGCGCACTTTTGAATATATTCATGGGCGCGGTGGATGGGGTTGCGAGTTTGAAAGCCAACGATGGTTTTCCAACCTTTATCTCTAAATAGTTGCCGTGAGGCAGCTGGATCGATTTGGTAAGTGGGAAACTGGGGATGAGGTTCGCGTTGCAACAACCAAATATCACCCGCCAGATGTACAGTACCTTGGTTATAGAGTACCTGCACGCCGGGATGTTTAGCATCATCAGTGCGGTAGACATTTATGGCTTCGCGGGTTTTGTCGTAGTTATATTTTTGCGTCAGTTGCAAAACCCCAATAAATTCACCTCTGGAGTTATCCAGACGGATTAAGCCGCCTTCTTGTAACGGGGAAGCTACTTCTTCGCTGACCGATAGTGTAATTGGAATTGACCAGACAAGACCGTTAGCTAATCGCATTTCTGTTACAGTGCGATCGTAGTCTTGCTGGTTCATAAAACCCGTCAGTGGACTAAAAGCACCGATCGCAATCATTTCTAGATCAGAAACGGCGCGATCGTCTAGTTGCACTCGCGGCAAAAAGTCAGCTTTTGAGAGAAACTCTGCTCTTTGTTCTGCTGTGGCGATACGGTTAACCAACTGTCCACCGTGCGGGGCTATGGCATCTGGATTGTGACTCAATGTAATCCCCTCTCTGCTTTTAATGTTATTGTTTCAGATTATGTACTAACTTACCAAATGCTGGTACGTAGAGAAAAAAAGTTTGGGTATTGGGTATGGGACAAACTAAGATAAACTACGTGGACGCAAAGAAATTATTAAATACTTTCTAAATACTTTCTTTGCCCGTTCTTTGTGTGCGTTATGGTGTCAGCAGTAATGTCATAATTGGCTATGATAATTCGAGCATGGCCAAAAGATAAACATGGACAAAACTCTGCTGGAAAAGTTTCGCAAAGCGTATCAGGATTTAGAACTATTCCCACTCATCACAGCGAGACAGGTTGAAGCCTTTCGGGTTGATTTTGCTAACGAGACGATCGCCCGCTTAGAACAAGCTGTTGAAGATGCACCGCCTAATGGCAAAATTATGTTTGCCGGACATCGCGGTTGTGGCAAGTCTAGTCTGCTGGCGAAATTTGCTAAAAAAATGAACCAGCAAGGATATTTTGTTGCTTTCTTTTCGGTTTCTGACTTGATTGAGATGTCAGATGTTAACCATATTAATATTTTGTATGCGATTACTTTAACTTTATTAACTCAAGCGACTAAAGCTGAAATAGAAATTTCTAAAGATATTGAAAAATCTCTTTTAGAATGGTTCACTACTACTCAGACAGAGACAGTTACCAAAGACTTAAAATCTGAGATTGGAGTGGGTGGTGATTTCTTAAAAATTATCACTGCCAAGCTCAAAAATGAAGCAACGTTTCGGGAAGAAATTAAAAAGACTTACGAACGGAAGGTTTCGGAACTCGCCCGTAAGGCTGATGAAATTGCCTCTATCATTCAAGCTGCTACTGGTAAGCAAGTTCTCATCGTCATTGATGACTTGGATAAGCTTGATTTGGGTTTAGTCGAAGATATTTATAAAAATAATATTAATTCTTTATTTCTCCCGAAGTTTCAAATTATCTATACAATTCCTATTTCGGCAATTCGCAACAGTGAATTACTCCCCATTCTGCAATCTGTTGTATCTCGGATTCAGTTGATGGCTGTCTGTAAGTTCTTCAATCCCGGAGACAGCCGCAAACCCGACGGAGTACCCAAAGAACAATTGCTTAAATTGTTTCTGGATATTCTTGAAAGGCGTATTCCACCAGAATTAATCGAACCTGAAACCGCAAGGCAAATTGTCCTTAATAGTGGCGGTGTAGTGCGAGAATTGGTAAGAATAGCTAGAGAATGTTGTTCTCAGTGTTTGTTGCTGATTCGTTCGGAACCAGAACGCTTAGATATCAAAATTAATCAAGAAGTTCTGCAATTAGCAGTCAAAGATTTGCGGAATGAATTTGCTCGTCCATTGGGTGAGAATTTGACTAACATATTAGTAACGACATACGAAAATTTCACACCCAAAGATGCGAAAAGTGACGATTTTCTCTCGCTGCTGCATGGATTATACGTGCTGGAGTATGAGAATGATGATTTGTGGTATGACGTGCATCCCATTGTGGTGGAGATACTCAAACGCAAGCAGCTGATTAAATGATGTTAACCGATGATCCAAAAGCAGAAAATCAACGGAATTATCAGAAGTTAATTGTAGCCCTTGAAGCGAGTCAGGGTATTTTAAATTTGCTGATTGCAGTTTGTGACGATCGCAATTTACGCGAAAAACTCATTCAGCAATACGAAACTGAACTCATACAGCAGGACTTTTTTACCTATCGGATAAGGGTACGCAATCAAGATCCTAGTTTACGCTATGCCGTAGCGCAGTTGATAGAGGCAGAGCCAGATTTACAACAGGGTACACCTGCGGTAATTACAGTATTAGGTATAGATGAGTTGCTGTCGGTAAAGCTAGACGCACCCAAATCAGAAGAAGACAGGTTTTTTGGCTACTTACAATGGACAAGGGAAGCACTGCGACAATTTCACTTTCCGATTGTGTTGTGGTTAACTGAACCAATATTAGTTCGCTTGGTGGAAAAAGCGCCGGATTTTTGGAGTTGGCGAGGTGGAGTGTTTTGGTTTAAACGCGAGTCTGTGTCTCTAGAATTAGCAAGTGCGAATGTTTCACGAGACATATCCAAGACGATACCAGAGGAACCAGGCGGTTTACCTTTAGAAGAAATTTTACGACTCATTGAGCAAATTGAAGCCCAAGAGAAGGAAGCACCATTATTAGCAACGCTTTATGAGAGTTTAGCGGAAGCTTATAAACAGCGCTATCGCAGTCAGCAAGAACGCCAATTGGCAATTAAGGCATACGAAAAAGCAATTGCTTTGCAAACAAAGTTGGGGTTAAAGGCTGATTTAGCTAGTAGCTTGGAAAAGTTAGGAAATCTCTATTTTGAATTTTACGATGAGGTCAAAAAAGCTAATGATTGTTATCAACAGGCACTCTTAATTTACCAGGAGATAGGCGACAGGCAAGGGGAAGCGAATACATTACAAGCCATCGGCGATGTTTTGCAGTTCCTCAAACGCAGTGATGAAGCATTAGAACGCTACGAAACCGCATTGTCATTTTACCGCGACACTGGTTCTCGCTTGGGGGAAGCGAATACATTAAGAGCGATCGGCGATGTTTTGCAGTTCCTTGACCGACGTGATGAAGCATTAGAACGCTACGAAACCGCATTGTCATTTTACCGCGACACTGGTTCTCGCTTGGGGGAAGCGAATACATTAAGAGCGATCGGCGATGTTTTGCAGTTCCTTGACCGACGTGATGAAGCATTAGAACGCTACGAAACCGCTTTGTCATTTTACCGCGACATCGGCGATCGCTTGGGGGAAGCGAATACATTAAGAAGTATCGGCGATGTTTTGCAGTTCCTTGACCGACGTGATGAAGCATTAGAACGCTACGAAACCGCTTTGTCATTTTACCGCGACATCGGCGCACGCTTGGGGGAAGCGAATACATTAAGAAGTATCGGCGATGTTTTGCAGTTCCTTGACCGACGTGATGAAGCATTAGAACGCTACGAAACCGCATTGTCATTTTACCGCGACATCGGCGATCGCTTGGGGGAAGCGAATACATTAAAAGCGATCGGCGATGTTTTGCAGTTCCTTGACCGACGTGATGAAGCATTAGAACGCTACGAAACCGCTTTGTCATTTTACCGCGACATCGGCGCACGCTTGGGGGAAGCGAATACATTAAGAGCGATCGGCGATGTATTGCAGTTCCTTGACCGACGTGATGAAGCATTAGAACGCTACGAAACCGCATTGTCATTTTACCGCGACATTGGCGATCGCTTGGGGGAAGCTAATACATTAAAAGCGATCGGCGATGTTTTGCAGTTCCTCAAACGCAGTGATGAAGCATTACAACGCTACGAAACCGCATTGTCATTTTACCGCGACACTGGTTCTCGCTTGGGGGAAGCGAATATCCTGCAAGAATTCGGTAAGTTGCAAGAAAATCCCCAGCAAAAACTAGAATATCTCCAGCAAGCACAAAATCTCTACATCCAAATTGGCGATATCTACAGTCAAAGTCGTAACCTCGCATATTTTATCGCCAATGCACAGTTAAACATGGGAGACTCAGAAGCTGCAATTAATTCCTTAACTCATGCGGCTGAACTCGCCACCACCATTAACTATGCACCAATCCAAGAATACGCCCAAAGTCGCATAGCTGAAATCAACTCTACGCCCACACCAACAGGGTGAATAAAAGAGAGGTTCATCCAATTTATCCAGCAGCGTTGGGTAAAATTCGCGTTTTGTTTTCTTGTTGGTTTAATTGCTTTTCTACTGCTGCGTCGCTGAGTCGAAAATTAGTAACGAATATTTTTGGAGAAATTGGTATATCTGAGCGCACCTTTTCCATTATTTATATAATACCTTGTCAACTGCTAAAAAGTCAACAGTTGCTTGACTTCAATTTTTAATTGAACGTGAGTTCGACAAGTACTTTTCTGACCTCTCCCCCAACCCCTCTCCGACACGGAGAGGGGAGCAAAAAGCCTGATTTTTCGTTACTCTTCCCCTGCTTATCCGAACTGTATTGTGGCTACGCTTACGCATTTGCTATTTCGGCGAACTCATTTGTTATTTCGGCGAACGCATTTGCTATTTCGGCGATCGCATTTGTTATTTCGGCGATCGCATTTGTTATTTCGGCGAACTCATTTGTTACTTCGGCGAACTCATTTGTTACTTCGGCGAACTCATTTGTTACTTCGGCGATCGCATTTGTTATTTCGGCGAACTCATTTGTTATTTCGGCGAACTCATTTGTTATTTCGGCGATCGCATTTGTTACTTCGGCGAACGCATTTGTTATTTCGGCGATCGCATTTGTTATTTCGGCGAACGCATTTGTTATTTCGGCGAACGCATTTGTTATTTCGGCAATGCCTACGGTTGGCTACGCCTACGCATTGGGGATTATTCAATACGGTTCGGTTGAGGGAAGACGCGATAAATCGCCGTCTCTACAAGGTGGCTTTGGTTTATGCCAAAACAGGGTAGGAGTTATTTTTAACTAAACTGTTCAATTATTCCGCCACCTAACACTTTTTCGCCGTCGTACCATACCGCCGCTTGTCCGGGGGTGATGCTGATTTGGGGTTCATCAAATACCAAACGCACACGGGAGTTTTCCAACGGAATCACTGTCGCTGGTGTAGGCGTTGAACGATAGCGAATTTGCACTTCGGCATGAATTGGGGTGGATGGTTCAGCAATAGAAACCCAATTTACCCGATTTACTGTGCATTCTGGCTGAGTTACCTTAGTGCGATCGCCTACTACTACTTTATTATTTTCCGCATCTAATTCAATCACATACAACGGTTCGGCAGCAGCAATTCCCAAGCCTTTGCGCTGGCCAATGGTGTAGTGATGGACACCATCATGCTGTCCCAAAACTTTGCCTGTAACATCGACAATATCGCCTGTTTTGGGAGCTAAATATTTATCCAAAAATGCCCGCATGGAACCATTGCTTTCCACTAAGCATAAATCTTGACTTTCTGGCTTGTCAGCAGTTTTCAGTCCGTATTCAGTCGCAATGCGGCGGGTGTCAGTTTTTTCTAGTTCGCCTAGAGGAAATATAGTTGCTGCAAGTAAATCTTGAGACAAATCATAGAGAAAGTATGACTGGTCTTTGTTGCGGTCAACAGCCCTTAATAATTGGTAACGCCCAGTTGCTTCGTCATGGCTAATTCGGGCATAATGACCAGTGGCGATGCGATCGCATCCCAATTCTTCACGAGCATACTGCACCATTGGCCCAAACTTCACCGTTTTATTACACTGGGAGCAAGGCAAAGGCGTGATCCCAGCACTGTAACCAGTTACCAGGTAATCGACAATATGCGTCTGAAAGAGATCCCGAATATCGACAATCTGATGGGGAACGCCCAGTTGTTCACAGAGATCAGCCGCGTCGATCATACCTTCAGAGCAACATTGACCTTTGCCTTTCATTAGCCAAAGAGTCAAACCAATCACTTCATAGCCCTGATGGTGCAGGATAGCTGCGGCGGTGGAACTGTCAACGCCACCAGAAAGACCAACGACGACTTTTTTCATACATTGCACGACAAGCTGCGTGGTTGTCCAATTGTAGCACACACTCTTTCATCGCCTTGCCACCAAAGCACTTCAGTTTTAAAGTTGCTGAAGGAGCGACGCCGATAGCGAACGCGAGTCTTCTCCCTTGGCGCTAGCCTCTCCCAAAGGGAGAAGCCAAGGGCGATAGCGCCGGCGGCAAGCGAGTCATCGAGCGTCACGAGCGCCTTTGCTTACTGGGCGCTCGTGTCGCCCACCCCACAATAAATAGTTGGATATTTTTTTATTTAGAAGTCCCTTAACGCTATATAGTTGCTACAACGCTAAACTAATTAGTTGCTGACGCCAAATTTCCTAAAAATACTTTGACTACTTTCTGAACTATTATGTCGAGAGGATTACCAAGTCAATTTATCCCATTTCACATACTGCGCCGAAGTTCTGAGGGTTGGAAGCGCACTATAAAATTTCTCCCCTTGTTAATGGGAGGATGGTTACTACTGATTCCCAATAACATGCTACTGGCTCAAGAATCAGGTGAAATTTTGCCGCCCACGCCAATTCCCTTTGGCCAACAGCCATCACCGCAGTTACAACCAGTACAAAACAATCAAGTTGAGCAGGATTTTCAGCCCTCCCAACCATTACAAAACAATCAAATTGAGCAGGATTTTCAGCCCTCCCAACCATTACAAAACAATCAAATTGAGCCGAATTTTCAGCCTTCTCAACCTTCACAGTTTAGTCAATATAACCAGAACTTTGAGCGCTACTTAGTTTACGTAGATGGTAGTGATTTCCAGACGTTACAAGCAATCCGTCAGATTGAACCAAGTGCTTACATTCGCCAGTACCAAGGCCGGAATGTTATTCAATCAGGTGTTTTTAACAGAGTATCTAACGCCCAACAACGGGTGAATGAGTTACAGTCACGAGGCATATATAATGCCCGAATTATCAGCTTCGGTAACGGACAGGAAATAGATGTAGGTAATGGAAACTTTGGAGGCGATCGCAATAATATAAATCCTCCCAAACAAGCCTCTAGATATTATGTCGTGATTCCCACCACTCAAGAACAGTTACCTGCGATCGCAGAACAAATTAGGCAGAATTTAGCCCGATTTAGCCAAGGTTTAGGACGATCTGGCGGAGTCCTCGAAAGGACGCAACCACGAGGGCCACATGTAGCAGTCGGGCCTTTCTCTGATCGATTCCAAGCTGGGGAATGGAATAAATATCTGCGAAATACAGGATACGGTAATGCCAGGGTTTACTACGGAAAGTGAACAAAGGAGTTAGGAGTTAGGAGTTAGGAGTTAGGAGTTAGGAGTTAGGAGTTAGGAGTTAGGAGTTAGGAGTTAGGAGTTAGGAGTTAGGAGTTAGATGACATCCCTAGTAGATTATTTTATCTAGATTCAGGATTGCGATCGCTAATGATGAACCCGTGTTTGGTGAGATAATTCTGGATGTATTTGATCTCAATTCTTCACTCCTAACTCTTAACTCTTAACTCTTCACTCCTAACTCCCCACTCCCCACTCCCCACTCCCCACTCCCCACTCCCTCGATTCTTAACGCAGGGATTCAATAATTACTGCTGTTGTAATTAAACACAACAGGATGATTCCCAGTGGAAGCAAAAACTGTTGTAAAAGATACAGGAGTATGGGTATGATTTGGAACATACCTAAACCACTGGATAGAACATAGGCGATCGCAATACCAAATAGCACCAACAAAAAATATTTCAAGGATTTAGAGGCAATGCGAAATAAAAGCGTATCCTGATTTGTGTCCATAATTTTACTCACAAAAGTAGCTAAATTTTGGGCAGTGAATATTCTTATAGCGTTTCCCGGCAAGCGTGACGTACACTCGTAGGGGCACGGCACTGCCGTGCCTCTATACCTTGCGATATAATTTTGTACCTCATTTGAATGGGAACCGCTATATTGATTGCCCCACTCCTCATTAAAAAAGGAGGCTGTGGGGAATCAACAGTATTAGTTTTACAAGTGAATAATTGCCTGATTGGGTGAATTATTTAAAGACTGTTGTTGCCTTTGTGGATTGTTTTGCTTCTCATAGTTAACTAACAGTTGAAATGCGATAAACAAGCTCAATAACAAAAGCAAAAACGAGCCGAAACCAGAGGAATACTGATTTATTTCTCGCTCAACACCACATTTAAGGCAGACATATCTATTGGGATTCTGTGCATCTTGGGTAAAAGGACACTGATTCTGATTGCAATCATGATGACAATTTTTGTCTAACATCATTCAACCTCCTCATAGGGTAAAGACTTACATACTTAGTTGTAAATACACTCTACAGAATCTAGTTAGTTAATACCCACTGCCTGTTTAGTAGACACCACTTTCATGAGTTATTAATATAGGAGAGTAACAAGTAACATCTGTGATTTACTAAGCTTGCAGTAGTCGCACTGATAAAATCTCCCCTCAACCACCTTTTATTGGCGCTTAACTTAACTTCGCCTGTATTACCTACAAGAGTAATACAGCCCAAGATGCTTTGCAGTACGATAGAGTAGCCTGTTAGAGAGTAGGAAAAAGTATTTTCTAGTATCAAGAGTAGGAACAAGTAGTAAAAATATGGTTATAATCAAGTAAAAAGAATACATCAAGTTCACAAATGGGTGTAGAAGAGGCCTTAGAGTTTGTAGATAACTTGGTTTTTTTCACGAAGGGACAACACCTAGATAAAATTCAAAGGATTATCTTGCGTAAGGTGTGGGAAGATGAAAAACAGACTTACCAAGATATCGCCAATAGCAGTAGTTATACAGAAGCGCATTTAAAAGCAGTTGGTGCAGGACTTTGGCATCTATTATCAGATGTGCTAGGAGAGAAAGTCTCAAAATCAACCTTCCAAAGCGTGGTTCAGAGATTTTGGACAACTAAACAGTCTCAAAAAGTTTCCCATCTTGCAAATTCAACGAGCAATGGCGATAAACCCCAAGATTTAGATTTTAACTTTATCGGGCGCGATCGCCAAATAGCCGAACTCCACACCCTTGTCACTCGGGGAGCAAAAGTTATTCTCATCCAGGGTAAAGGCGGTGTTGGTAAAACAACCTTAGCACGTAAGTATTTTAAAACTCAAAAGTTTAATTTTGTATTGGAACTGTGGATGGCCACAGAAATCCAAAACCTCACTCCTGTAGAAAGTGTGGTTGAGGAATGGCTGCGGCGATATTTTAACGAAGAACCAGGACGCGATTTTGGTATCAGCTTAGAACGACTACGGCGGAAACTGCGAGAGCAAACTTCTAAAATTGGGGTGTTTATTGATAATCTCGAAACTGCTCTCGATAAAAATGGCAAGTTCCTAGAATATCGTCGCTCTTATGTTGAGCTATTAAGAGTATTAGCTGATATAGATGTGCATTCAGTTACTTTAGTAACAAGTCGTGAGCGTTTGCGGGAGTCTACTGTAGAGGTTAATCTCTATGCACTCGAAGGTTTAGATGATGAAGCTTGGCGACAGTTTTTTAGTAGTTGCCACATCAACTGCGATTGTAGTATTCTCGGTGAAATGTGCAGAGCTTATGGAGGTAACGCCAAAGCAATGCAAATTCTGAGAGGAGCAATATTGACAGATTTTTATGGTGACATTCACGCCTATTGGCAAGAAAATTGTACAGATTTATTAGGAGAAAGAGAGTTAAAAGATTTAGTCGCCAGCCAATTTACTCGTCTTCAAGAACGTGACTTAGAAGCCTATCGCCTCCTCTGTCGTTTAGGATGGTATCCTTATCAAGATATTCTTACTTCAGTACCTATTGAGGGAGTTTTATGTTTGCTTTGGGATGTAGCAGAACAAAAACGTAGAGGTGTGATTAAAGCTCTGCAAGATTTGTCTTTAATAGAAGCGAAAAAAGGACAATACTGGCTGCATCCTGTCATCCGTGATGAAGCAATTAGTAGGTTAAGGTTAGTTAGTGAAGAATGGGAATTAGTAAATCTAAAAGCCGCAGAATTTTGTACGCAACGAGTTGCAGCTATTAAAAATATCACAGATGCTTTAATTAGAAGTTTATTATAGCAGTCCTAAATCATTCGTGAACAATAAGATCCCCGAAAACTTTTACGAAGTCGGGGATCTGAGACATCTCCGAAAAAGAATGTAGAGACGCTAAATTTCGCGTCTCTACAACGGTTGTGGATAATGCATATTTAATTTCTGGAGATGTCTATTAGATTTTAATGTTTATTCCTATTCCCGAATCACCTGACTAAACTCATTAACTGCATCATACTGATCAGCCATACGCGAATACTGGGCCAGCAATTCTATATCTAAATCTGGGAAAAAAGAACTTTTAGATGCTTTTTCATATTCCTCATCTCGCAAACAATAGACGGAAAGTAACCCATCTTCCCAAAACCAGACTTCGGGAACTTTCAGACGCTTGTATATCTCCAACTTATTAATGCCGCCACTGGTGACAGTAATTTCAATAATCAAATCTGGAATCGGTTTTTTAGCCCCAAAGTTATAAGACTCATCTGGTTCTCGTCGCGTACCATCTTTGCGTTTGCCGAGTGTAGCACTTCCTCTAACGTAGAAGCGAATTTTCTTTTCTCTCAGATATGCCTCTAACAAACGACTTGTAGTACTTTTAGCATCTTCATGGTCATCGGAAACTGGGGACATAATTTCTAAAATTCCATCTAAATAAGTTAGTCGCGCACCTGTACCTTCTAGGTCTACATCTAGCTTTTCTAGTTGATCCCAACTGACGTTATACAGCAAAACATAGGAAGTCTTTGGAGTGACAGGTTTGGCGATGACTGGGGAATTCATGGGGCGATCGCTCCTGGAGAGGTCTATAAGTATTACGGTATAGTAATTCTAGGCAAAATAAAGCGATCGCTCCTATAGAGGTTTTATGTCCCTAACCCTTGAAGACTTGGAAAAAATGCAGCAACAGCATCCTGACTTTCGCATGGAGCTAGTTAAGGGTAATATTATTGTTATGAGTCCATCAGGATACGAATCAGATGAGGTCGCAGCCGAAATGGTAGCCCAGTTACGTAACTGGGTTAGACCGCGCAAACTGGGGCGAACAGCAGCTTCTAGCGCCGGTTTTAGATTGCCTAATTCCGATTTACGCGCACCAGACGCCTCATTTGTTTTAGCCGAACGCTTGCGTCGCAGTCCCAAGTCTTTTGCTCAATTGGCTCCCGATTTGACTGTTGAGGTTAAGTCCCCTAGCGATAATTTAGACGATCTGAGAGCCAAGATTCAAGAATTTCTGAGTTTGGGAACTAAAGTAGGAATTTTGCTAAATCCAGATGAGCGGATTGTTGAACTTTACAATCTTGGACAAGAAGCAATAATACTTCGTGATGGCGATATTTTAACAGTTCCCGAACTGCTCCCAGGATGGGAAGTACCAATTGCAGATTTGTGGCCTCCAGAGTTTGACTAGGATAGTATGAAAAACACGGGGAAAGGGAACCCATATTTAAAAATATGGGTCTAAATTCCCATTACATACAAAACTTAATTACGTTAGCGTAGCGGTAGCGAGTATTCAAGCGTCATTACGAATTATTTAACCTTCACGAGTTTAAAAACTACCGAATAGGGACGTGTTTTGGAATTAAATAGCTTCCGATTGTTTTCTGCAAGATGGTATCGCTCTGGGGTAATTCTTGGTTCTTCAAATTCGTCCACAGAAAAACCTGCTGCCTTGAAAGCTTTCCAGTAATCGGAAAGAGGGCGGTGAAACCAGATAAATGGTGTTGTAAAATGGTTCCAAGGTTGGTCGCTATGTTGTGTCCTTTCAAAGTAAGAAGAAGTCCAACCATAAAAAACTGTTCCATCTTCATTTACAGTCGTCGAGTTACCTTGGGGAAAACAAGGATGTGAGAACACAAGGATTGCAATACCACTAGACTTCAGAACACGATTGAATGCCCTAATTGCTCCTTCGAGATCAAGCAAATCCATGAGAACATAATTCGAGATAATCATATCAAATTGTTGATCTGGAAGCGACTTGAGTTCAGTGCATGAATCCAAATGAAAATCTATATCTAGATTATTTTGGCTAGCTCTGAATTGGGCAATTTCTATCATCTGAGGAGAAAAATCTATACCAGTTACACTGGCCCCTTTAAGACAAAGCTGCCGTGCTAAATATCCTGTGCCACAACCAGCATCGAGGACAGACAATCCTGCAACATTACCAGCGAAACTCCATAGGACTGGATCTGAGTTCAGAATTCGATTGCTGTCGCCATCTTCGCCAACTTGAATATCCCAGTCTTTAGCTCTATTATCCCAGAGTTCAAGTATTTCTTTATCGTCAAAGTTTGCCATTATTTCTTCAGTCATATCTTCCTCCTGAAAACAATAACTTAATTATTTTCACAGATGGATCTGCTAAATTTATGCTGCATTTAACAAGTGGTGGGGGTTTAAGTCCCCAGTAAGACAGACAGCGCGTTTTGTGTCGGGGTCTAAATCCCCTTCACTTTCACGTATTGCGTTAGCGTAGCGGGGCGTTCGCTTTTAGCGTCTCCAAGAGTTGCCCATTGCGAATTGCGAATTGCGAATTGTTTTAATACCTAGCTGAATTGGCAGAGTAAACTCCAAGAACAAAATTTTACAATATACAGCAGATTGCAAGTTGGTGAGGTACAGATAATTGTAAGGGCATGGCAGTGCCATGCCCCTACGGGTGTACCTCATTTACCTGAAATACGCTGTAGCGATCGCTAATCCAAGAAAAAGGATAAAACTATCAAGATTTGGCAACTGCGATAGTTATTTAGTCCCGGATTAACTAAGGGACGGTAGAATATACCTAATTTTCGTAGCTTCAAAAGCCAAACTATGACGATGCATTCCCCACTCCAACGTGCATTTACTAACCGCCGCGTCCTGAAAGTGATTAGCGGCTTGAATAACTTCGACGCCGCTAGCGTCGCTGCTACCGTGAAAGCTGCTGAATTTGGCGGTGCTACTTTTGTCGATATTGCCGCCGATGCAGCCTTAGTCCAACTAGCTAAAAGTTTGACAAATTTACCAGTTTGTGTTTCAGCAGTAGAGCCAGAAAAATTTGTGCAAGCTGTAGCAGCTGGTGCTGATTTAATTGAAATCGGGAATTTCGATTCCTTCTATGCTCAAGGACGCCGCTTTGAGGCTCCAGAAGTGCTAGCACTGACTCAGCAAACCCGCGCTCTCTTCCCGGAAATTACCCTATCTGTTACCGTTCCCCACATTTTGGAACTAGATCAACAGGTGCAGTTAGCAGAAGAACTGGTGAAAGCTGGAGCAGACATTATCCAAACCGAAGGCGGTACTAGCAGTAACCCAGTTAACGCTGGAACACTAGGATTAATTGAAAAAGCTGCTCCCACCTTGGCAGCAGCTTTTGAGATTTCCCGTGTGGTGTCACTACCAGTATTGTGTGCTTCAGGCATTTCTAACGTTACCGCACCATTAGCGATCGCGGCTGGTGCTGCTGGTGTTGGTGTTGGTTCCGCCATCAACCAACTCAATAGCGAAATAGCAATGATTGCTGCTGTGCGTGGCTTAGTAGAAGCCTTAGCGACTGCAAATAATGAGTTAAGAGTTAAGAGTTAGGAGTTAGGAGTTAAGAGTTAAGAGTTAGGAGTTAGGAGTTAAGAGTTAAGAGTTAGGAGTTAGGAGTTAAGAGTTAAGAGTTAGGAGTGATGAGTTATGAGTTGAAGGATTTATTCATTCCTAACTTCAAACTTTAAACTCCTAACTTCAAACTCCTAACTTTAAACTCCTACCTCCCAACTCCTAACTCCAAAATTAAAACTCCTAACTCCTAACTCCTAACTCCTAACTCCAAAATTAAAACTCCTAACTCATAACTTCTTTCAGCGCATAAATCACCTGATCTTGCTGTTGTTGTGTCAGTTCTGGATACATAGGCAAGGATATAACTTCATGGCAAGCTTGCTCTGCTATTGGTAAATCCCCAATTTCATAGCCCAGATTTTGATAAACTGGCTGCAAATGTAAAGGGTGGGGATAGTAAATCATTGAACTCACGCCCTGTTCTTGCAATTGACTACGCACCCAATCTCGATATTTGGCGCTAGAACCATTGCGCCCTTCGCCGGAGATGCGAATAGTGTATTGATTCCATACCCCAATACCCTCAGGTAACTCTTGGGGCGGCACAATCCCCGGAACTTGAGACAGATACTGGTAGTAATAGTTGGCGATATCTCGTCGGCGATTGTTCCAAATATCTAAATAACGTAGCTTAATTTGCAAAATAGCTGCTTGGAGAGCATCCAAGCGGCTATTTACACCGATTTCTTCATGTAAATATCTAACTTTACTGCCATGATCTCGTAGTATTCGCAGTTTAGTAGCGATCGCAGGGTCATTAGTCGTTATTGCCCCGCCATCGCCGCAACCACCAAGATTTTTGGTAGGGTAGAAACTAAAGCAACCAATATGTCCAATGCTTCCTACTTTTTGATTAGCCCACATTGCCCCTGTAGACTGAGCGCAATCTTCAATTATTGCCAAATTGTGAGACTGAGCGATCGCCATCAATAATGCCATATCCACAGGTTGTCCAAATAGGTGAACTGGGATAATCGCTTTAGTTTTGGACGTAATCGCCGCCGCTACTTGCTCCACATCCAAATTAAACGTAGTAGCGTCAATATCAACGAAAACAGGCTTTGCACCCACGGCGCTAATTACTTCAGATGTAGCAATAAAGGTAAAAGGCGTTGTAATCACTTCATCGCCTGCACCAATTTCCAAGACTCGTAACGCTAAGTAGAGCGCATCAGTGCCAGAATTACAAGCCACACATTGAGTAACAGTATTATAAGCAGCAAACTGTTGTTCAAAGCCTTCGACTAAGGGGCCGCCAATATAGCGGCCAGAAGCCAGAACCTCTAAGACAGCTGCACTTACTTCTGCTTCGATGGTGGTGTATTGCTGCTTGATATCAAAGGCAGGGATAGGATTTACACTTTGGATCATGAGTTCTTATTTTATTGGGAGATACAAAGGATGCACTTCGAGAGTCAATTTTTGCTGATTGAATTGTTAATCAAAAAGGAGCTACTAAAAGACTATCGCCCAAGATACGCATCTATTAGGGTTTTTACTTAAACTGTGGCGCTAGAAACTACCGCACATTTAATTTACAGATAATAAGCATACTAGGTGTTTGCCACGTTAAGGTTGTACCATTTTTGAATTTTGAATTGATGAAGGTGATATATATCAACCAAGATCCAACACATCGGATCAAAGTTCCTCTTGTGTGGGCTGCTTTGAGAAGAAAATACCAGGAGATAGAGAAACCATGCAGGAGTTGATCAAGCTGGATTTCGTGGATTTAGCTATTGCTGTGGGATTGATGGCGATCGCCATTGGTTTATCTGCCTGGGAAAAATTAGGACTAGAGTTAAATTTAGCCCTTGCTACTGGGAGAACCATCTTACAACTACTTGTATTGGGATACATTTTAGATTTCATCTTGGCTTTGGACAATGCTTGGGCAGTTTTGGCGATATTAACAATAATGCTGACAATTACGGCGATTGTCGCACGAAATCGGATCAGCCAAAAAATTCCTTATGTGTTGCCTTTAGTGTGGGGTGCAATTTTAATTAGTACCGCCCTGACAGTGCTTTACACCAACTTCTTGATTATTCAACCAGAAAGATGGTATGAACCACAGTATATAATTCCCTTAGCAGGGATAGTTTTAGGTAATGCTACCAATGCAGCTGCGATCGCAGGCGATCGTCTTGTCAGCACCATCAATTCCAGCCATCTCGAAATAGAAACCCATTTGAGCTTAGGCGCAACACCCGAGCAAGCAGTTAGCCAGTATCGCAAAGACGCCATCAGAGCCGGATTGATTCCGACTCTCAATCAAATGATCCTCATCGGTATGGTGGCAATACCAGGAATTACCACCGGACAGTTGTTAGCTGGTGTGAAACCTCTGGATGCTGTATCCTACGAAATTTTGATTATGTTCATGGTGGCTTTTGCTAACTTGTTGACAACAGTTTTAGTCACAAAGGGGTTGTGTCGTCAATTTTTTAATTCCGCCGCGCAGTTGGTGAGGTGAAGCGGTTAATCTACCTGACAATTCAGGTTATCTGGAAAACCTCACTTCTATTTCTCTCTTCCTTTAAGGAGAGAGACTTTGAATTTTCCCCCTTAGAGCGACGAGTTGAGGGTTATACCAATTTAATGTGAAGCTGCACTAAATGAGTAACTCTCTATTCTTGGCGTCCTTGGCGTACTTGGCGGTTCGTTTAATATTCTGTGCATCTTCATACAGAATTGGTATTAGGGGGTTAGGTTTTTCATGCCCTTACGAAAGATGTGGGTTTTAAACATCTTGCTACTCAAGCCAAAATCAAATATTTAGATCGCGCAGAGCCAGACGAATTTGCTCCAAACGCCTGCGATTAACACCAAGATCCGACTCTCCCACGCGAGCGGCCGATCGCACATGAATTACTGACTCATTAGGAGGGAAATAAAACTCTACATCATCAATAAATTTGAAGATGCGGCTTTTAGAAAGAGCGTGGATGTAATTATCTGTCTGTTCTATAACTTCTGTGCGTGGAACAACGGTGAGAGCTTTGAGTAAGGTTTTTCGTGCTGCATCGCGATCTATATGATAAGCAATTGGGTCAATGGCATGTTTGGGATCACCATCTTGACTAACAACACAGTTGTCTGAAGCTGGACAAGAACTAAGATGACCATTATCAACTCCCAAACCAGAAGAGGCAGCCCAAGTGGCGGCAGGAAGTATTAAACTATTAATCAAAGTTAGCAATATTACCAAAGCGAGACTCCGCAGGAGTCGCTGCGCCAAAGCTGTTAGTAGACGAAACATTATAAATTCGCTCCTCAAGGTTTGAATAGCAGACAATCTCTAAATACTGAATCGGTGTTCTAGTGGTCTGTCTCATTAAATATCATGACTAAACTCATTCTTAGTTTTTCTTCCTTTGCGTTCTTCTCTGACGAGACGCTGCGCGTAGCTTGCTTCCCCGGAGGGGTATGCGTCTTCTCTGCGAGACGCTTTGCGAATGCGGTTCGTTTCTCAACCCCTTCAAAATTAAAGTCTTTTGAATGAGTGACTTTTGCCTTGCGCTACTAGTAGAGTATCACCCCTTGGTTATAAGCATTTACAAAACTCGTGTAGTCATACTCAACTTGAGTTGCATAGTCTACCGCAAAGTTAACAATTTCGTCTTTGAATACAGCCTTGTTACCACTGACAATATCAGTCACTTCTTTATCAACGCTTACGGGAATAATCGCAGCATCATAGTCTTTATCAGAGATTGCATGGTTCTTGGCAACCACCTTCCCCGCATATCCCATCGCATCCATGAATTTTGACTTAGTAGTTAGCAATGTATAGTCAAAGTCCACTTGGTAGGGTGATTTTTCATGTACCATAAAGGGGATGCTATTAACCGTAGTGTAGCCAACCAAAGGATCAGTATTAGAGAGCATTGCTTTAGTAGCGATTGCCACTCTGGCCCCTTCTTGATTGCCGTAAACTGAAGTTGGTAGCAAACCTGGAACTGCGATCGCAACTGCGCTACTGCCTTCCTGCTTCATCTGCAAAATGCGATCGTCGTCGGTTACTGAACTTGGCCCCTCAATCAGCAAGTAATATCGGTACTTACCAAGACTACCAGTGCCTGAACCTAATTTTAGCCGAATGTCTTTAAGAGCATAATAACTATTGTTGTAGCGTTTAATGCTAGGAATTGAGGCAATGTAACTGCTCATAGCCCCAGCAATGTCTGAATAGGTGCTGCTGGATACAGGCTGAAGTTCTGAGGTAGTCTGGAATACTCGATTGTTAGTGTTATTTAACTGCGTGTACTTACTTAGCAACCTAGAACGGTTCTTGTCTGATGCCTTTTGAACGCATCGCGGCAGTCCCTACCCTCAACTCTTAGTAGGGTAGGGATCAGAGCGGGTTATTGGAACGAAGTGGAAATAACCAATCCATATTTATTCGATTGGCGCATCTTGATCTTTAATGTATTGTTTTAATTTGTCGATTGGTGCGCCTCCACTTGACGCAACATAATAAGAGCTAGACCAAAACAGGGGTTTCCAGTAAAACTTGTCAATATGTTCTTTAAATTCTTTGCGAATAACCCTACTACTAGCAGACTTTAAACTAGAAGTGAAATCAGAAATATTGTTATCTGGATGGTAGTCTACCAACAAATGAACGTGGTCTTGTTCACCTGAGAATTCTATCAAAATACAATTAGTTTTAATGCAAATATTTGCAAAAATCTCATGCATCCTTTCAAGGATTGGTGCAGTAATTACCTGTTTGCGATATTTGGTAATAAAAACAAAGTGCAAGTGAATAGAGAAAACAGCATGTGACCCTTTGCGAGGAAGCATTTGACAAGTAACCGTGTCTGATGTATTCTGACTAATATACCAGATTTCGGAGGTTTACCCTGAGCGTAGTCGAAGGGAAACAAAAACATACTGTGGCAACAAGACGAATGACCTTTCGTTTATACCCAAATGAAAAAACTGAATTAACATTGCGGTATCACCGAAAGCTCCACAAGGACTTGTACAATGCCGCAGTAAACAACAGATTTAACCAGTACAAAATCTATAATCACAAAGTTGATTATTTTGAGCAGCAAAACTGTTTACCTGCGTTTAAAGAAGTTTGGTTAGAATATAAAGAGCTTCCAAGTCATGCACTACAAGCAACTTTAAAACGTGTTGATTACGCCTTTGAACGTTGGTTTAAGGGATTGGGTAAACGACCTAGATTTAAATCAATTCGGCATTATTCGGGATGGACTTATCCAGATTGTGCAGGTTTTAAGCTAGAGTCAGACGGAGAGAATGGGTATTTGGGTCTGTCTAAGATTGGGCGTATTCAAATGCGTGGACAGGCTAAATATTGGGGCAAACCAACTACTTGCACCATTCTTTATCGTAATGGTAAATGGTACGCCTCAATTACTGTCAATGTATTAGACCAAGCTCTCAAACCAGAGATTCTACCCTGTGGTGCTATTGGTATTGACTTTGGATGTAAATCTGCTTTATCAATTACTGATGGTGAAAATCACCAACAAATTGATGCTCCCAAGTTTTTGAGGAATGCAGAACATCTAATCAAAAAAGCATCTAAGGATAAAAGACGTAAACGTGCGCCGAATAGAAAGAAAAAAATAAAAGCTTCTAGACGGTTTAAAAAAGCTCAATTAAAGGTTAGTAAACTTAACCGCAAAGTTGCTAACCAACGCCAAAATTGGGTACACCAAGTTGCCACACAAATAACACGCAGTAATAGCATGGTGGCAACTGAAACTCTAGTTGTCAAAAACATGACTAGTAAACCTAAAAAAGGCTCTTCGCATAAACAAAAGGCTGGACTAAATAAGTCTATCCTTGATGTTGGATTTGGAATGCTACGCAACGCCATCAAATATAAAGTAGAACAAATTGGTGGTGTATTTATCGAGGTTCCAACCCGCCTTGTAAAGCCTTCTCAAACCTGCCCTAAATGTGGACACCAGCACAAGAAAACACTCGATATCCGAGTACATGAGTGCGGTGTTTGTAGTTATCGTCAGGATAGAGATATTGCTGCTGCCCAGGTTATGCTTTATTGGAGTAAAGGGAATCTGCCGGGGTCAGGAACTGTCCTCGCAGACGCAGAGTCGTCTAGCTCTACTTCATCCACCAAGGCGCGAAAGCAAGCTGGAAGTATGAGGCAACTAGGGGCGAAGAAGCGTCAGAAATCTCAAAGCAACTTTGCTAAAAACAAGCTAGAGGATGCAGAAACCTCTAGCTCAAGCGAAGCTAGCTAGAGGTAGTTCATTCAAATCTTTGACCACACCATTCGTATTGCCAGATTCCAAACGGTATGAAAGTTCGTCGTTGGTTCCCTTAAAGTCACTCATCTTGTTCAAATAAGCATCCAAAAAATTACGGACAATATCTTGAGCGTCACTTGAGTTAAGATTGTTCTCTCTAGCTGCCAACAGAATGGACACTGCCATCCGTCGCAAATCCCAAATGTAGGGGCCAAGATAGGCTTCATCAAAATCGGTGGTGTCAAAAACGTTGTTGTCGTTGCTATCTCTCATCCCTCCAAGATTTTGCAGATGCATATCTCCCTCTAACCAGATAGCTGAGGTTGAAGAATTCACAAATCCTGAACTTGGCAAGGTCTGTATATCACGATAAAAAATGTGAGCTGTTCCTCGATAAAAGGCGAAAGGGCTAGCTGTCATCTTTTGCATTTTTGTTGCCAGTTCTTGAGGCAATTGAGAAGCAAAGGGATGATTGTATTGATAAATTTCATTCTCGACCCAAGTTGAACGGGGAGTTGCAGCTTGAGTTGGAGATGCAAACCCTAAAATTAAAATTAAGACAAATACGATTGCAGATATCCGTTTGGGCATGATAGTCGCTTAGGTTTAAAAAAATTGACTCTTGTGTAGAGACAATTATTCAACAAAAATTCTTTTACCACCTTGAGGTATAGCTTAGAAAGTAAATTAAAGCACAATGCAACAACTATTTATGGCAAAGAATTCAAAAAGGTAAAATTATAAAGAACCGTCAGAATGTAATCATGTCAGCTATTCAAACAACTGTGGTTCTTGCGATGACGGCCGATGGAAAAATTAGCGCCGTAGATCCTAAAGCGCCTCGTGATTCCGATCCAGTTGATCAAGCACACCTAGAGTATCAAGGCTCCCTTGCCGATTTAATCCTGGTAGGAGCAGGGACGATTCGGGCTGAGGGGGGAACCTTTACAATTAGCAATCCCGAACTGTTGGCAGCACGCGAAGTTCGGGGTCAGTCTCCCCAGCCCATTACCTGCGTTGTCTCAGGTTCCCTTGACCTATCGCTGGACTTGCATTTTTTAAGCCAGGACATTGAGCGATGGATATTTACAACACGGACTGGTTTAGAGCGCAATTCTGATGTGACAAGCTTGCAAAAGCTGGCTGAATTAATCGATTTGGGAGAGACAGATATAGACTGGGATCGGGCCTACAGCTTGATGGCAGAGCGGGGTATTCACAAAGTCGTTGTTTTGGGAGGCGGCTCTTTAACAGCTGCTCTAGTAAAGGCAGGGCGAATTGACGATTGGTGGTTGACAATTTGGCCAGTCATTTATGGAGGAAAGGATGCCCCTACCCCAGTGGAGGGAGAGGGTTTTCTTCCCCAAGCTGCTCCTCATCTCCAACTCGTCGAAACTCGTCAGGTTGGAAGTCAGTTGTTTTTAAACTACCGCATACTCAACTAAGAATGCCCTGCCAGAATTAAGCGCTGTTAGGGGCTGACAAATAAAAAAATATCCAACTATTTATTGTGGGGTGGGCGCTCGTGTCGCCCACCCCACAAGATTGGATAATTTATTTCTTGGAAGTCCCTTATCATTTAATACGCTTGGGTTAAGCATTTTTTTGTTCTCTCTGTTCCCTCTGCGGTACCCTGCGGGAAGCCAGCCGTTCGCGTAGCGTCTTGTAGAGAAGCGTCTACGTTAAAAAATTTGACTTTGATAAAGAGTTTTAGCCTTAACCCAAGCGTATTGCCTTATCATTGATACTAAAAAGCGCCCTCCCTTTTGGGAGAGCGCTTTTTGATTTAGTTAGAGCTTAGAATTAACCGTTGATAGCAGGAGCGGTAAGAGCTACAGGAGCAACATCACCAGCAGCCAAATCTAAGGGGAAGTTATGAGCATTGCGCTCGTGCATTACTTCCATACCCAGGTTAGCCCGGTTGATTACATCAGCCCAAGTGCTGATGACGCGACCGCTTGAATCAATGATTGATTGGTTGAAGTTGAAACCGTTCAAGTTGAACGCCATTGTGCTTACACCCAAGGCGGTGAACCAGATGCCGATTACAGGCCATGCTGCTAAGAAGAAGTGCAGTGAACGGCTGTTGTTGAATGAAGCGTATTGGAAGATTAGACGACCGAAGTAGCCGTGGGCTGCAACTATGTTGTAGGTTTCCTCTTCTTGACCGAATTTGTAACCGTAGTTTTGAGATTCGGTTTCAGTGGTTTCACGAACCAAAGAAGATGTAACCAATGAACCGTGCATCGCAGAGAACAAGCTTCCGCCGAATACACCTGCTACACCTAATTGGTGGAAGGGGTGCATCAAGATGTTGTGTTCTGCTTGGAACACGATCATGAAGTTGAAGGTTCCGCTTATTCCCAAGGGCATACCATCAGAGAATGATCCTTGTCCGATGGGGTATACGAGGAATACTGCACTTGCTGCTGCTACTGGAGCAGAATATGCGATCGCAATCCAAGGACGCATACCTAAGCGGTAGGATAGTTCCCATTCACGACCTAAGTAGCAGAATACGCCAATCAGGAAGTGGAATATTACCAATTGGTAAGGGCCACCGTTGTACAACCACTCATCAAGGGATGCTGCTTCCCAAATTGGGTAGAAGTGCAAGCCGATTGCGTTGGAGGAAGGTACTACTGCACCGGAGATGATGTTATTTCCGTAAATTAAGGAACCTGCAACAGGTTCACGGATGCCATCGATGTCTACTGGAGGTGCGGCGATGAAGGCGATTACGAAGCAAGCGGTAGCGGCTAAGAGGGTGGGGATCATTACTACGCCGAACCAACCGATGTAAATCCGGTTGTTGGTGCTGGTGATCCACTCGCAAAACCGATCCCATACGTTGGCGCTTTCGCGACGTTGTAAGGTTGTTGTCATTGTTTTATAAATGCGATTATTTGTGAATGAATTAGGTAGGTTTGACTACCTGTTACACATCTTAAAGAATTTATTGCGTTTTGTAAAGTACTTTGAGAAAAAATTTTCTCTTGGGATTTACGCACCCAAAGTGGAAAATCCCTAACTCACTGAAAAAAGGGAGGCTCTGCTAATACCATTTCACTTTAATAATGATACAAATACCCTGGTAGGGGCATGGCAATGCCCACTGGTGTCAACTTAAGCAAAAACTCTTTTAAAACCTCGTTTCCAGCCTCTTGCTGGAAATGCACATCATTGGGCTGCTGCCGCAAGTCTTGAGGCGGAGCCTCTAGGACGGCATTCCCAGTCGGAGACTGGGAACGAGATAATCTCTAAAAGCTGATTATAGACTGGCTTTCACCTTAAGTTGACACCAATGGGCATTGCGCCTTGCCCCTACGAGAAATCTATATGTATCAGGATTTTCGTGAATTGGTATAAATCCCCGACTGAAACTGTCTTTAATTACGAATTACAAATTGCTTTAATTTACAGCTGGCTGCTGACTGGGTATTGCCTCTACACCCACTTCTGGTAGAGGTGGACGCACACACAAATAAATCAATGGCCCGAATAGCGGTATCAACGCTATTAACCGGAATATCTGTGGATTTTTCCAAACGCGACGCGCCATATCATCCTCTAGCAAAGCTGGAAATAATAGAGAAAGTAGACAGAAATCTAAACTCATCACATTGATGAAGCGGTTAGTTTGCCACTGTTGCACAAAATTGCTCCAATCTCCTCCTCTTAAACCGTAGGCAATTAGAAGAATCGTGGCTACAGTTAACACAACCCCAGTCACACGAGAATCTAGCAGCTTCAGCAAGGCATTCTTTTCACCAACAAACTTATTATTTGGTTCTCTAAGGGCTAAATAGGGTAACAAAGCAAATGCCCCGACTCCAAAAGAGGCAGTAGCAAATAGCCAAGCAGGTATTTTTTGTCCTCTACCATCAATAAATACTACTGCGCTGTAGATGAGAGGCCAGATGCCCATGAGGTTGAATAGTGCTGTGATTAACGGGTTAACGCCTTGCCACTGGCCAGTAGAAAGGGTTTTAATTAACTCGAATGTACCAGGTTGCTCAGGAGGAGCTAGGAAAAAGGCATAGATAGTGAATCCCAGCCACAGCAGGCCAAAGGCAATTTTTCTAACCATGAAAGAGTTAAAAGGTATTAATTATTGATTTTGCCACTATAAATTAGGCTGATCTACCTGCTATGGTATTGTTCTAGGGATTGAAATAACTGAAAGCTTCGGAGAGGTAATCAGCAGCAGATGCTACTACTGCGATCGCACTTTCATAATCTAGACGCGTTGGCCCCAAAACTCCCACACTTCCTACTGGTATTGAACCTCGGCGATAGGTAGAAGAAATCAAGGTGCAGGTGCGTATCGGTTCTAGAAGATTTTCTGCGCCAATGCGAACCGTTACTTTTGACTTACCCACATCCTCAAGCTCTGGTTCCTCAAATATTAATCGCCATAGTTGGTCTTGTTCTTCTTCCAGCAGATGGATAATTGTTTGTACCTGCTGTAACTGGGAAAATTCTGGCTGGCGCAAAACTTCTGACACACCCCGAACCATAATTTGGGTTGCAGTCGGCGCATGAGTACGACGAGTCAATTCGGCTACTGAATTTTTCAAGAATTCCCCGTAGCGTTGGAATTCCTGATCTAGTTCGCTCCAGTTGAGGTTGGCTAATTCTAACAGACTTCGCCCCCGTAAGTGGGTATTCAAAAAGTTAGAAACAATTTGTAACTCGCGATCGATTACCTCTGAATCCCGTTGTGTTTCCTCTGGTATTGGTGACAAATCCATCAACTTGGAATGTGTCTCATAACTATCGGTAACAACAATTAACATGATCCGCCCCGCTTCGATTTGCACTAGTTGCAGATGTCGCAATAGTGCTGTGGTAGTTTGCGGCATAGTAATCAAGCTAATGCAACCACTTAAGGTTGCTAAAATTTGTGCGGCTCCTTGCAGTAGGGTTTCTAAACTCCAATCTTCCCACTGGAGGCGCTTTTGTAGTGCTACCTCTACTTCTCGTCCTAAACTTTCCGTTCGCGCAGCGTCTCGCAGAGACGGTGTAATTAGCTGGTCAACATAAATGCGATATCCTGAATCTGAAGGGACACGTCCAGCAGAGGCGTGTGGTTGGTAGAGTAAGCCGGATTTTTCTAAAACGCCCATCACATTACGAATTGTGGCTGAACTTACACCCAGGTTGTACTCATCGACCAAAGCTTTTGAACCAACAGGCTCTGCTGTAGCAATGTAGTGACGTACCGTTGCCCAAAGTATATGCTGTTGTCGATTTGTTAACTGGACTTCCATAGGGTATGTAATGCTTGGCGGCAAATTTTAATCAAAGTCTGGAAAAATTTCTGGATTTGATTGAAAACTAAGAATATTAATAATTTATTAAGATAACAAATTATACAATTATATTGCGATCGCTAATCTTAAGGTTCATCTAGACCATTCTTTTAATGGATCTTTGGAGCAAAAGCTGAGAGTTTGAATTTACAACATCTTTTTATAGCTTATTTTTGCATAATTCTACACTTATAAAAGTATTATTGTATACGTATTTTTGCGGCGATCGCAGCTAAGATTGGGGTCGAAAAATTTCGTAAATATCTAGCCAGTGGAGAAAGTTATAAGCTTTCCTGGCAAGCCCCTAAGTTTATTTACTGCTATTTTTAGCATAGCAAAAGCTAGATGGAAGTTATTTATTCTTCCATCTAAGTAATGCACCTAGACACAAGTTAGTACTGGGGAATTGAATGGTCTACTAAGACGGAATAAGCATCAATACCACCCGAAATATTTTGCACATTTGTAAAACCTTGAGCAATTAACCACTGGCACATCTGGGCAGAGCGGATACCGTGGTGGCATAGTACAAGGGTTTCAGCTTGGGGATTGAAGAGGCTAGGGACTTGATCTCCCCATTCGGCAAATTGGCTTAAGGGTAGGTTGACAAAGCCCTCAATGCTAGCAATTTCCAATTCTTGTGGTTCGCGTACATCTACTAGCTGAATACTTACATCACCAGAAGAAAGACGTTGTGCCAGTTCTTGTACACTAATCTGGTTCATGGGTTAACTAAAAGAATTCCCTATAAACAGTCCTAATCCTATTTATGGTGACAGAAAATCTCTGCCTTTGCATGAGTATCCATTCTCAAGAAGGCTGATAAATCCTGGTAAGCTTTCTGCTTAAATGGCTGTAAACCGTCTTTTTAAAGGTTAAATGTGAATAGACAACGCTCATTTATTGGTTTTATCGTAGCAGGTGCGATCGCACTGCTAGTAATTGCGATCGCTAGTTTTTACTGGTTTTTCGCCAAAAGTCCGGCTAACCTCATCGCTTCTACCTCTCAGCCTAATGCAGCCATATTCGTGTCGAAACTGTCCCCTGTAATGGTTTCATTGCTGACGAATCCTGATCGGTTGCAGGCGTTGGAGGGTGAAGGAGAACTATCTAAACTCAAAACCAGTTTATTCGCCAAAAGTGGCATAGATTACAAAGAAGACGTTCAACCCTGGTTAGGGGACGAAATTACCTTAGCTATCACCACCTTAGATATTGATCGCGATCTAGAAAACGGACAGCAGCCAGGGTATCTATTGGCACTAGCAACCAAGCAACCCCAGAAAAGCCGTGAGTTTGTTGAGTTGTTATTTTCCAAACGGGCGTTAGGTGGGGCAAACTTAGCTGTTGAACAATACAAAGGTGTAAAGCTAATTTCTGACAATTCTCAACCAGAGCAGGATTTGCTTGCTGGTGCGGTTGTCGGTGAAGGCTTTGTGTTGTTTGCCAACGATCCGAAAGTGTTGCGAGATGCCATCAATAATGTCCAAGCGCCCGATCTGAATTTGACTAGCTCCCCCGAATACCAAAAAGCAACAAAACAACTTCCCAAAGGGGGTTTAGCTGTAGCTTTCTTGAATCTTCCCATCGTGGCAAAATGGCAAGGTTTAGAATTGCCAGAACAAACCTACGACAGCGAAATTATTTCTCTGGCGTTGAATCCTAAAGGTTTGCTAGCAGAAACCAGCTTTTTAACTTCATCGGAAATTGTTTCTCCATCTGCACCACTATCTAAACCTGTAGGAGCATTGCAATATGTTCCAGCGTCGGCAGGTTTGGCAATTTCTGGCTCAAATTTAAGTAATTTGGGTAACAGTGATTTAGCTAAACTCTGGAGACAAGCCACAGCTACTATATATGGTTCTGAGGAAGATGTAGTTTCTCGGTTAGCAAAACCTTTGGTGGATGTTCAAAAAAGCTGGGGTATAAACTTACCAGAGGATATTTTTAGCTGGGTACAAGGAGAATATGCGATCGCATTGTTACCTGGGAAAGAGCAAACAACCCCTCATTGGATTTTTGCGGTGGAAAAATCCGAGAGTGTGGAAAAAGGTGTTGCTCGATTAGATGCGATCGCTTCATCAAATGGACTCAGTATTAATTCCCTAACTCTGTCCAAGCAAAAAATCTCTGCTTGGACAGAGTTAACTACGGCTACAAAAAAAAGCGATGTTAAAGAGGGAACATCTTTCAAGATTGAAACAAAAGTACGAGGATTGCATACAACTTTAGGAAATTACGAAATTTTCACCTCTGACTTAGAAACGATGGATGAAATTCTCACAACTAAGGATAATTCTTTAATTGACAATCCCAATTTCAAAGATAGTATTGCTGCGATTCACCAACCAAATCAAGGCTATATATATCTTGACTGGACAAAAAGCCAGAATTTGTTAGAGCGTCAAGTACCGATTCTCAAACTAGTGGAAGTTTTAGGGAAACCGTTTTTTGATAATCTGCGATCGCTCACAGTTAGCAGTTATGGAACTGATACGCGATCGCTCAAAGGTGGCGTTTTCTTCAAACTCAATAATTCGTGAGATTTTCATGGAGATAGGACTTAAATCGAACCACAGAGCCGCAGAGGGCACGGAGAAATGAGAGTTTGAGAGGTATTTTGCGTAAGTCCTGAGAGAGTCAAAGTGCAGAAAGTTAAAAATTATTTTGCCTTCTGCATTTTATTATCCCGTGATATTTACGTAGATTTTCTGTAGCATTTGCTATTTGTATTTGTAATCTTTGGATAGGTACTGGCTGCTGCCTTAGAAATTTAGGTTCGATGTGGCAGTGAGTCTCAAATACATCAGAAATAATTTACACAATACCCAGGTAGCGATCGGTAATGGGCAAAGCAATTGGCATTGATTTAGGGACGACTAATTCTGTCGCCGCTTTTAAGTTAGCAGAAGTGGAAGTGGTGACAGCTAACGATAACACTCCCCCAGATAGGAAACTGACGCGATCGGTTGTTGCTTGTGAGCAAAATAAATTTTTGGTAGGAGATCCAGCTTATAACCAACTCAGGGCTAATCCTGAAAACGTGGTTGTTTCCATCAAGCGCCTAATAGGTAGAGGTTTTGGCGATCCAGCCGTACAAAAACAAAAGTCGGAATTTGGTTACAAAATTGCTGAACCGAGTCAAGGAACAGACAACGGTATTGCAGTGTGGCTAGGAGGTAAAGAATATCAGCCAGAGGATATTTCTGCTGAAATTCTCAAAAAAGTTGTGCAAAATGCCCAAGCTTATCGCCAAGGAATTGGTAAAACAGGCGAAGTCATAGATCAAGCAGTAATTACCATTCCTGCTTACTTCAACGATAAACAACGCCATTCTACCCGCACAGCTGCACTCAAAGCTGGAATCACTCCCTTAGAACTGCTACCGGAACCCACAGCCGCGGCCATATCTTACGGCTTTTCTCCAACTGGGGAAGATTTTAAAACGATTTTAGTCTTTGATTTTGGTGGTGGTACTTTTGATGCTTCGGTGATTCAAGCAGCAGGAACTTCATTTATTGAATTGGGAAAAGCTGGAGATTTATGGCTGGGAGGCGATGACATTGATTCTCGGATTATCAAATTTGTTAAACAGCAATTTGCCCAGCAAGAAAGAATTACTGATATTGATGGCTTGATTGCCAAAATGCCCCACTATCAACGGGTGCGATTTAATGCCGATTTGAAGTTAGCAGTAGAACGCGCCAAAGTTGAACTAAGCACTGCTACAGTATCTTGCATTGCTCCTGCGACTCAATTATTAGATGAACTGGGTATTGCTATTCCCATTGAAGTAGAAATCACCCGCAAGCAATTTGAGGAACTAATTTCTGATTTGGTAGAGCGATCGATTCAAATTTGCCGCCAAGCAGTAAAAGATGCTGAATATCACTTAGAGATGGTAGATGTAGTGTTATTAGTTGGCGGTTCTTGCCAGATTCCTGTAGTCCAACGCAAAGTCAGAGAAGCTTTTGGAGCAGATAAAGTAGTGGTACATCCCCGTCCGATGTATGCGGTGGCGGAGGGTGCAGCAATTGTCGCGGCTGGATTAACAGAGAAAGTCACAACAGTCTCTCGTGATTATTTTATCAAGCTGGTGGATGGCAAAGAGAAAGTAATTCAGAGGGGTGATATCTTACCACTGACCGAATCCCACACTTTTACTTTTAAAACTGCTGCTGATGGACAACGGTTGATTCACTTTCAATTTTTCAGCCCCGATCAAGTAAGGCAAGATTTGGATGGAATATATGAAGATGACAGTATTGGGGATATTTGGTTGGGTTTAAATCAATCCTATCCACGCGGGACGGAAGTCTTAGTCAAGTTGGAGTTAGATGAAAAACATAGTGGGCTAAAAATGACTGCCACATTAAAAAGTGACCCTTCAGAGAGAGTGAGTTGCACCTTTTCGCGGGGACGTTCAGACGAGAAAATATATAAAGAATTAGAGGAAACGATCGCAGAACTCAATAACCAAAACCTAACTCCTCTCGGTGTGGAAGAAGCGCTGAAGTTAGCATTACCAGTGGTGGAGTCAACCAACAAAATTATCGATCCGGATACGGGAGAAGAACGCGGCTATTTACGCGATGACGCTATTGCAAACTTGAAAAAATTTCAGGTATCCATGTCTAAGGAACGCCTAGAAGCAGAGTGTCTTGTCAATGAATGCGATCGCGTAGTTAAACTTTGCGGCTCGATAATTCCCCAAGCACAGCAGGAACGATTGCAAAAGCTGAGTCAAGAATTGCAAGATGCCATCAACACCAATAACCTCTCTAAGATGGAGTCTAAGAGTGAAGATGCAAGACGAGAACTTGACAATCTACCTAATGAAGTCCATATCATTGAAGCTTCTCTTTTAGCAATCCGTCAAGCCCACGCGGTTGCACCGACTCAAGCAAATGCCATGTCTGACAAACTTTCTCGGATGCTTGCAGCTATGAAAAGTGATGAGCAACAAGAAGCCAATCGCTTGTGGAGTGAATTGCAACCAGATATCCAACGTTGGCTAAATCAGGAGTTACCCAGCAACAGCATTGTCACAGGACTAATGCGATGAAGATTAAGCTGAACTGTCCTGTGTGTGATTACCAAGAAATTGAAGGTGACACTTGTCCTAACTGTGATACCGATCTTTCTGTAATTCGGATGCTCAAAGAATTACCGCAGGTGCAAAACCCTCTGCGACAATTAAAAATTACCAAATGGCAACTAGGAGTTGCTTTACTGCTGCTCATTATCGGGATTGGGTTGGGTGTAATAGGCAGTTTTATCTTCCTGCAACCACAGTTACCACCTGTCTCTTCTCCCAATCAAGTTAATCATGCCCCTGTGACAGCTAAGGAACCCCCAAAACCAATTACCTATACTGTCAAATCGGGAGATCACATCAGCGCGAATCGCTCAACAATTTTGTGGTGAGGGAACCTCTTGGCAAGTAATGGTTAAAGCTAATCCCCGACTCAAAGGACGGGAGGACTATATAGATGTAGGGGAGGTGTTAAAAATCCCCAACTGCAAGGAGCGCAATTGATGAGCATTCTTGATAGTTTCAACGCTTTAACTAAAACTTTGCTGGGAGTGGGTATTATTGATGCCTGGAAGCAAGCACCACAGACTAAAAAAGCCAGCGAAAAAGCATTACAATTAGCCCAAAAAAAACATCTGCGAGAAGCAGTAATTATTGCAGAAAAAGCTCTCGCTGTCTGGTCTAAAAAACCAGGTTTTTGGGAGCGTTTGATTTGTCAATTGCTACTGGGTAAACTGTTAGACAATCTTACTCAGCAACTAAAGCAGTGGCGCTATCAAGTGGCGCAAGTAGATAAACTAGCTGCTAATGCCAAAACCTTTCTCAAACAAGATACGGGCGATCCTTTAGAAACGCAAGCACTTACAAATGCGATCGCAATTTATCAACGCTGTACCAAAATTATCCACGACGATCGCATATCGCGGGTAATCAAACAGTGCCAAAAAGAATTGCAACGGCGACAGCAGTTCTTAAGTTTAGTGACAAAGGCACAGTCTCAGGCAGAAAATCGGTTTTATAAAAATGCGATCGCAGTTTACCGAGAGGCTGAAAAGCTTTATTCTACGGAGTCTCTACGACAGGCGATCGCTGCAAGTGTTGCTCAAGTCCAACAAGAAGAAATTTATGATGCTGCTTTTGAAAAGGTGCAACAAGCTGAAAGTGAAGGAAGATTACAGGGAGCGATCGCACTTTTAAAAAATGCTCTGACTAACTTTTCTCGCTCTGACGGAATTGATTTACTCCAAAAACTACAACAAACACTTAAAGGAAGAGAAAAGTTTCGCCAAGGACTAGCAGCAGAAAAAGCGGGTGATTTTAAGGCGGCTGCATCTTTTTATAAAAATGCTAAATTGCTCTTGCCTAACTCTACATCCTGCCAAATCCGGTTAGCACTTGTGGCAATTAAAACTCAAGCATGGGCGATCGCACTAACTTACCTAGAAGCTATACCTGGAGAACAAGCTGCTTATTTGCGGGGATTTGCCTACGCCCAACAAGAAGATTTACAGGTAGCTTATAAAGAATGGCAAAGGTTATCTACTGCTAACATTGCCAAGCAACGAGAGATTCTCAAAAATCTTTCCCAACGTCAACGCCTGCTAAAACTACAGAATATTGAGCAGTTGGTAGCGGCTGAAAATTGGGAGAAGGCTAAAGCAGAGAGTACCCAATTTCTCCAAAAATTTGGTTCCGATACTTTAGTAGAAGAAAATCTAAATGAGCATATTCAGCCACGTTTAGAAGCAGAACTATGGAAAGATAAGGAATGGAAAATTATTGCCGATCAAACTGAAGAAGCTTGGATTTCACAGCCGAATATTACTACATTACATAATTTGGCAGTAGCAAATTATTATCTTGCTCAAACTTCTCCGATAAATCTGTTAAATTTAATATTTTCTTTATCAACAGCTTTAGCAAATATAAGTGAAGATCCTAGCCTTCAAGATGTGCCTTGGCTAGAAAATAAACCTGTAGAATTTGCCGCCGTCTCTTTAGAATTAAAACGTCGAATAAAAACCGCAATAGACATGAAAGATACAAATATTATTGAGTATTTGTATCTGCGCGATCGCTACCGATTAGAAGTAGTATCTCTAAATCTCATGGGTGAGCCGCCAAAGTGGGGAATGAAAATAAAAGATGTATTTATCACACCTATTTGTTATCAATATTACCTTCCTCAATGGCAAAGTATTTTCGAGAATAAAATACATGCTAACCAAAAAATCTTAAGTTCCCTTTATACAAATTGGGGATTGGCTGTGGCTGCTTGTTTAGAAGGAGATTATCAAAGAGCAATTCAACTTAAACCCTCAACTACAGATAAATCTGATATTGCAGCATTTGCTCAGAAATTTGTCGCTTATCATGAAGGTTACTATCAGCTACAGCAACAAAAATGGCGAGAGGCAATTATTCCTCTCAAGCAAGCAAAGCCAGAAATTAAAGCTAATAAAGATTGGCAACAAGAAATAGACAGACTTTGCGGATTGCAACGTCAAGTTCTATCAAACTTTCAAGAGCATTTAGAGTTTGCCCAGTTTTGGTATAACCTTTTAGAAAGTCGAGATGCTAGAAGTTATCTAGCTGAGTATAAGGCGGAACAAATACGCGAACAAATTGCTAATGAACAAATTTCATCAGCAACAGCCCTGAGAGAACTACAAAAACTTAAAGAAATTGACAATCAAAATCCTATTGTAATTGACCTAATTGAGAGAATTGAGTTTAACCAAGAATTAGAATTAATTGATAATCTATTAAAAAATAATAAATTTGAAGAAGCTGTTCAACATGCTAAAGAATCCCAGCATCAACGTCTACGTAATATTGTGTCAGACATTTGCATAGAAATATTAATTAAGGGTTTCAAAAATCGTGATTTAGGATTTGAAGATATTTATCAATTAGGCTATTGGGCTTATGAACTTTGTCCAGATGATCCAAATGTCCAAGAAATTTACAGGTTTAGCCAAGAACTAAAGGATATTCAAAATCTGATGAAATGCGATCGCTTTGATGAAGCCGTTCATCGTGCCAAATACTCAGAACATGAATCTATTCGTTACTATGTCGCTGACTTTTTTATTAAGACATTACTTAAAGGTATCCAAAACCGCGATTTATCTTTTGATTTAGTTCAGCAATTAGGTAGCTGGGCTTATGAACTTTGTCCAGACGAACCTGCTTTTCAAGAAATGTACCATAGCCTGAAAATTCGTTAATTCAAGGTATCTAATGGAATATAATCCTTATGACATTCTGGGTGTATCCCCAGCAGCATCCAAAGCTGAAATTGCAAAAGCTGTAGCAGTGGCAATGAAGCAAAAAAAACATCCTGTGGATATCATTGCTAAAGCTCAAAAAAGCTTACTAAAACCAGAAGAACGCATCATAGCCGATTATTTGCGTCCCATACTGCCCACTATTAAGCACTTCAAATATAGTGATTTATCGGCTTTGCTTCAGCCAGCACCTAGACTAGTATTATTACCAGAATTTGATGGATTAGAGCAAGCGATCGCTCAATCTGCCCAAGAAGAGCGCCTAGAGCGATCGCCTTTACCAATGACCCTATCAGAGTTATTCACCAAGGGCATTATAGCTTGTAAAGAGGAACGCTACCCCAAAGCGATAAAATACCTCGAAGGCTACTGCCAAGGCTGTACAAACCGGAATAGTAAAGATTATATTCAAGCCCAAATGTGCCTGATTAAAGTGTATAAAATAGTTGGACAGTTAGAAAGAGCGATCGCGCTTTGTCAGCTTTTGAGTAACCATACCCATCCCCAAGTACAAACTTGGGCAACTAAAACTTTAGCGATGTTATCAAAAGAGGTTTCTCATGTCTAATTTTATTATCAGTCAAGAACAGCTAGACTTGACCACACAAGAAATTAACAACCTCAAAAAGGACAAAGTTTTACTACAACAGTCCTTGCGAGAACAGCAAACCAAAACCGCAGCAGATACAGAAGATTTATTCTTAGAAGTGCTAGAAATTGGTGATGCACTAGAAGCCTTATTGGACTACCTGAAAAACAACGCCGATCCCAACCCAGAATTTATCCAGCGTTTACCTCAGTCTGTAGGAGCGGTTAATCGTAAGTTTCTCAGTGTACTAAAAAAGCGCCAAGTCTTACCTATAGAACTGCAAAGTACACAGCCAGATTTTAATTTATGCCGTGTTGTTGATCGTGAAGTCAGAAATGATGTGGCAGACCAAACAATTACTAAAATAGTCCGTCGAGGGTTTTCTTTGGGAGAAAAGACCCTGCGTCCAACAGAGGTAATCACATCCAAATTAGAAGTTGGAGAATTGTAGCTGCTGTTTAATCAAGAAACAGCCTAGCAATTATCCTGACTTTTCACGTTATGTGGAAAAGTCTACCAAAAACCTAACCCCCAACACGTAGCGGGAAAGGGGAAAATTCAAAGTCTCTCTCCTTAAAGGAAGAGAGAAATAGAAGTGAGGTTTTCCAGATGCCGCTGAATTGTCAGAGCATTATCTACTTGCTTGAAAAATCTTTCATTGTGGCACATTTGAATGTGGCACAACCAACTGAAATTTCACTGGATTTTTTTCATTAGAATATGTATATATCATTACTAATCTAACAGCCTGTTGGAGGGCTACTATGAAATACTGTCGCCCCCGACTTAACTTTAGCGGCGGCTGGTTGTTGGCTATAATTGCCGCCATCACAGCTACGCCTGTAATCGCAGAGACAGCGAATTTTGGTACTATTACCTTGCCAACAAACTCTAATGCAGTACCAGTAACAGTGCAGGGGTTTACAGGTGGTTCTTACTCATTGTCTGCCAAAAGTAACCGCGATCGCGATCAAAAAGCATGTATTGGTTTTGCCGATCCCAATCCAGATCATATTATGGTTTTGGAAAAGGACTTTCCCCAGATGACAATACAAGTCGATAGCAACGGCAACGATACCACTTTGCTAATTCAAGGGCCAGACCAAAATACGATTCGTTGCGGCGATGACACTGGCAAAAGTAAAGATGCTAGCGTTAGCGATCGCAACTGGAAAAGTGGCACTTATCGGATTTGGGTAGGTACATTTAATCCTGGGGTTAAGCACGATTACACTTTGAAAGTAGAGCAGCAGTAAAGTGGGGAGTGGGGGATGAGGGAGCAGGGGGAGCAGGGGGAGCAGGGGGAGCAGGGGGAGCAGGGGAGGATGAGGGAGATGAGGGAGTGACGGACAAATGACAAATCCCCAATCCCCAATCCCCAATTTTTAGGTATAACGCCTGAGAGGATAATATGGGAGAGTAGCTTGTTGTGCTTTCCGAGGGTGCTATCTGGTGCTATCTATACTGCGTGCTGACTTTCGTATCATATTTGAACGTGACCCAGCTGCCCGTAACTGGTTGGAAGTTTTATTTTGTTACCCTGGTTTGCAAGCCCTGATATTCCATAGGCTAGCTCACTGGTTGTATAGTGTTGGTCTTCCCTTTATTCCCCGCCTGATTTCTCACTTGGCTCGGTTTTTGACTGGAATTGAAATCCACCCTGGTGCAGCAATTGGAAAAAGTGTGTTTATTGACCACGGGATGGGTGTAGTAATTGGTGAAACTGCGAATCGTGGGAGACTATGCCCTAATTTATCAAGGTGTCACCCTTGGAGGTACTGGTAAAGAATGTGGCAAGCGCCATCCCACTGTGGGGGAAAATGTCGTAGTTGGGGCTGGAGCGAAGGTTCTGGGCAATATCCAAGTTGGCAATAATGTCCGTATTGGCGCTGGGTCTGTTGTTCTCAGGGATGTCCCTTCTGACTGTACAGTAGTGGGGGTGCCTGGGCGTATTATATATCGTTCTGGAGTCCGAGTTGCACCTCTTGAACACAATAACTTACCAGATTCAGAAGCCGAAGTAATTCGTGCTTTAGTAGACCGGATTGAGGCGCTCGAAGAACAAATACAAACTCTTCAACGCACCAACTCTTCTGAAAAAACTCCTGTATTGGTAGGTTGTGTAGCTTCTAACCAAGCTGATTTTTCACAAAATGCTCCTGTGTGTAGCCTTAAAGATAAGTCAATACAGCAGTTTCTAGATGGTGCGGGTATTTAAATCAAGTTAGGAGTTAAGAGTGAGGAGTGAGGAATAAAAATTATCCTTGTACTTTCTAACTCGTGACTCCTAATATTATGTCCGGGTAATTAGTTAAGCTAATCGTCATTCATTTTTCCAAACTGATTCGCTTGTAGTAAGCGGCTCCAGCCCTGGTTTTATCGAACTTAAATGCTCATTAGCTTATGATTCCCATAGTTATTGCACCCCTTCCCGATGCGGGAAGGGGGAAATTCAAAGTCTCTCTCCTTAAAGGAAGAGAGAAAAGGAAGAGAGAAATAGAAGTGAGGTTTTCCAGATGACCTGAATTGTCAACCTGAACGAGAGCCACTTTTAAGAAGTGGGGCACGTAAGAACATGTTCCGCTTTGCTTCACGGCTCTTGGTTGGGGTCATTTCCCCCAGCTAAAAAGCCCCCTGCCTCTTCGTTGAACGAGTGAATGCGTGACTTCCCCAAACGCGAATTTACAGCGTATTTCAGGTAAATGAGGTATGGAGGTAGGGGCATGGCACTGCCATGCCCTTACAATTATCTGTACCTCACCAACTTGCAATCTGCTGTATGTTGAGCGAAGTCGAAACACAGCGTCTCCAAGAGTTGGGGCTGACCAAGCATAAGCGTAAAACGCTGACTGTAATGCAGTTTGTGAAGTTTTGTAAATAATTGGCTGACTCTGCATAAAACCATAAGCGGGAACTGATAAGTCAACAGACACTACACTATGCACTTATCAGGCAGGATTTTTTTATGAACTTTCTTAAATAATTGGCTAGCTCTGCATAAAACTTGTGCGCCCAACGTAAAGTAAACAGGCACTAGCTTGACGAACTTCAATAGTAAACAACTAATGATTGTAGGTGAAAGTTCAACATGAAAAAAGTGTTTGCATTAATTGAAAAAGAATCAGCCAAATTTGCTCAATTACCCTTTTTTGAGTTGATAGTAAATAAAAGCAATGCTTTTATACAAAGATTATCTTTTGGTTTTTGGTTTGCACTTTTTGTAATGGGATCTGGAGATTTCAACAAATTTCTTTGGTTAAAAGAAGCCACAGTTAACCCAATTCAATATATTGTTAACAAACAAATCCGTGAAGAAGAGAATCATTGGATATGGTTTTTAAAAGATTTAGAATTCTTCGCTTTTAACTTATTTTTAGATTTCACCGACTCTTTAAAATTTATTTCTAGACAAATAATTTATGAACTATATAGGCGAAGTTTTCAAGTAAATCCCCTTTATCGAGGAAAACAGGAGGAAAGCTGCCCTCTGTCTCCTGCCTTCGTTGATAAAATTTTTGGCGTTGCTGAATTGAAGTATGAATCTGGATGTAGAGACGTAGTTTTTATTCGTCTCTACAAGGATTTTGGTATTATGCAAAATCATTTTCATACATGGAATCAGCAACGCCAAATTTTTGAACTTTTTACAGCCTTGATGGTTGTTAATTTTGCTGAACAATATAATATTAAAAAATTATTAACTCGAAGTTTCGATGGCTCCGATTTTGCTCAGTTACTCTGCAAAAAGAAAGTTACAGTCGGGGTTTAAATTCCCTGATGTAACTCTCTTCTCTACGAAACGCTGCACTTCGGCAAAGCTCAGTGACCACGCGAACAATGTGTAAATTTTGAATTATTATAGTCGTTCTCAATGGCGATGGAATACAGGAAGGAATCTACACATCCGTTAGCAGTCTTGCTTTTCTCAGAATAAATGTCAGTAGGGTTTCTTTTTTGGAAATGATTTCAGCTGTAACTTCCATCCCTGCTTTAAGAGGATATGATTTATCGCTCTTTTTTAAATAAAGTTTCTCTGGCTGAATTGTCACCTCATAGTAAGGCGCAGTTGGAATGTTACCGTTACCCTGAGATGTAATGGCATCGGCACTAATGCCTCTGACAGCACCTTTGAGGATGCCATAATCTGGGTAAGGATAAGCAGAAACCCGCATTTGTACTTGCCCTTCTAAACATTTTGCTACTTGTGCGACTTTACACATCTGCACTTTACTAATATCTGAAGAGGGAACACGGGCTTTGATTACAAAAGGGGCATTGTTGGGAGCAATTTGAGCGATCGCATCTCCAACACGGACAACTTGCCCAGTATTTCTTAATACTAGTTGGAGAATTGTACCGCTCTCAGAGGTACGAATTACAGTTTTTTGCAGTTCCATAAAAACTTGTTTAAGTTCTTGTTGAGCGCTGCTAATTTGATTTTGGATTTCAACTTGACGCCTGATGAGTTCTTCTTTCTCTTTATTTAATTGAGCAATAGTAGACTCACCCTTTGTCAGTTCTTGAGAAATACGTTCTTGTGCGATCGCTACATTAGCATTACTGGGATTGAGTGCAGCTTTAGCGTTATCGAGTCTAGCAGTAGCAGCTTTAAAAGCTTGTTCTTTTTCTTTAATTTGGAGAGCAGCGATCGCCCCCGTATTTCCCAGCTGCTGATATCGCTTCAGTTCCTCTTTAGCTAATTCAACACCAGCTTCTATTTCTTGTACTTGTGCCAGACTGGTGATTTGTCTATCTTGATAATCTCTTTTGTTTCGACTCAAGTCTGCTTTGGCAGATGTGATTGCCTGCCTCATTGCATTAGATTCAGCAGCCATTTGATTTTCTAACGCTTTTAGTTGTGCATCAATTTGCGCTCGTTGTAACTGATTTTGTTCGATAGTTCCGAGTAGTTGGCTTTTTTTAGTTTGCAATTGCGAGTTGTCGATGAAGGCGATCGTATCTCCCTTTTTCACAACTTGATTTTCTTTTACTTTGATACTTGTCACCGTTCCCTCAGATGCTGCTTGCACTAACCGGATTTCTCCGGTTGGGCGGACGGTAGCATCAGCTTTTACTATTACGTTGTATTGAAATACACTGGCAAGGCTGAAGGCAGCGCCAACACTTCCAATTAAAAATATTCCTCCCAACCTCGTCCATATACTGACTGAGGGAAGATATTCGTCGTTTTGGACTAGGCGGAGAAAGTCTGGTTGGGGGTCTATGAGCATGAATACTAAAAAACATTTTGGTTCCGTAAATAATCTAACAAAAAAATCTACCTAGCGTTAGCGTGATGATCAAGATTTAGGTAGATACAAAAAAATAAAAGCTCTCTTCTGTTGCAAGAATATTTTTGGCAAAAATCTTATAATTTTGGCGTTTTTGCCTTTCAGGGCGAAACCAACAGCTTTTACTTTTATTACTGATAAGTCCCTTATCAGTATATAGTTAGTATGTAAATACAAGGTTTATATACAGCTAAATTTAAATAACAATTAGGCATTTTATTACGAACATGAAATCTTTATAATCTTTATCTAATATTTCATCTTTTCTTGATTAATTTACAAAAAAATAGGATAGTGACTACAACTTTTTTACAACTATATTTTCATTTATAAAATATTAAGTGAATTTACGCTCTTCTATATTAAAATAATTTATATAAATTCATTTTAGTTTTGTATATAAAAAGTTTTTATAAATAATTTTTACGTAAACACACTTACTTAAGAATGGATAACCCCAGTTGTGAGATTTATTTCTTGTTTAAGTACATATTGTATAGAAAATACACCGATTTTACTAAGTTTGTCTTGAAGTACGGTTATTTGCGTGATTTCTCAGTATTAATACTAAATATGTTTAACTTATGTATTTTCGGAAAAATACATCTTTTGGTTAGCCATATTTATATGAATATGAATATTGGCACTATCTGCTATTTTTTGATAATTGAAATTTTTCTAACTAAATTTGTATAAAGAAGAACTATGTAGTATTTTTTTTGAAGAGGTGTAATACATATTTCTTCAAAAATTAATTGCTTGACCTATTGAGCAAGAGTCGTATAATACTTTTAGCGGAACAAAAAAGTAATTAAATATACTCTTTAAATGTTTATATTAATGACTTTGAAGTGACGCAGTTTTAACCTCAACAATCAAGCGAGAACTAAGATTATGGAAAGCACATTGTTCACCACATTAACCGTTACCGAAGAAGCTAGTTTGTCTGGTGGTACTAGGAGGAAGTATCGCAAGCCCGCTCATAACCCCACCACTTCCACTCCAAGCACCCCCGCTCCAAGCACCCCCGCTCCAAAACCCCCAGTTACTATTACTGTAAACCTTCCTATCACCATTACACAAACCGCCGTTAATGTTAACACTGGTGACGTTAAGGGTGGTCTGACCCAAACAGCTGCGAACCAGATCGGAGTGTAGAACTGCGGTTTAGTTGAAGAGAAAGAATAAACCTAAAAACATCAACAATCAAGCGAGAACTAAGATTATGGAAAGCACATTGTTCACCACATTAACTGTTACCGAAGAAGCTAGTTTGTCTGGTGGTACTAGGAGGAAGTATCGCAAGCCCGCTCATAACCCCACCACTTCCACTCCAAGCACCCCCGCTCCAAGCACCCCCGCTCCAAAACCCCCAGTTACTATTACTGTAAACCTTCCTATCACCATTACACAAACCGCCGTTAATGTTAACACTGGTGACGTTAAGGGTGGTCTGACCCAAACAGCTGCGAACCAGATCGGAGTGTAGAACTGCGGTTTAGTTGAAGAGAAAGAATAAACCTAAAAACATCAACAATCAAGCGAGAACTAAGATTATGGAAAGCACATTGTTCACCACATTAACCGTTACCGAAGAAGCTAGTTTGTCTGGTGGTAAGTACCGCAGGAGTCACAAGCCCGCTAAACCCTCCACTCCAGCCACTCCAGCCACTCCAGCCGCCCCCGCTCCCAAACCCATTACTGTGACCCTGAATCTTCCTGTGATCATTACACAAGTAGCGATTAATGTTAACACGGGTAAAGTTGGTGGTGATCTGATCCAAACAGCTGCAAACCAGATCGGAGAAGTTTAAGATTTAGTATGAGGGAAAGAATAAACGTAAAGACACTATTAACAGCGTCTTTACTGAAGTGAAGTGTCTTAAACAAACTAACCTGCTTGAACAGAGTAGTTTGCCTTCTTACAAGACATTATCTTTGTTGCTTATCGCAGTTATTCTAGCATTACGTTTATTCCTACCGCATACTTTTGTTGAACAAAGTTAATAAAGTCTATCAACAGTTCCTATTAGGCAACTGTTGATAGACTCACTTAATGCTTTTGCTAAAAATACTGCTCACCTTGAACAGTTAAAGTAGAGAACTAAGGGCTGCTATTTGAGAAATCGCTCATATCCATGTTGAATCACTCTCGGCAAAGTAAAATCTCAAAACCTTTCATATTTAGGGTTATGTTTATTTGCCTTAGTTTCGGGGTTTATATCAAAATATGAGCATTTAATCCCTAACTATATCTGAAACTTCGGCATTTAGCCCTAATTGTTTTCATTCGAGAGTCATTAAAGAGGAATATTGATCAAAATTTACTAGTTTGCAAAAAAGAGCGAAAAAGATATAGCCATTTTTGTACGTGCTAACTCTCTTTATCTTTCAGTTGATGCAGATTTCCATCAAGTTGAAAACTCATAATTAACATCTGAGGTTAATTATAATCATGAAAAGCACTCAAATTTTTCCAATGTTTACCTCCCTGACTGAAGCTCAATAAGTAACTCTGTGTGGTGGTGAAATCAAGGCGGTTTCTTATACTCAAGTTACAATTGAGCAAAAAGGAGTAAAGAAACAAATTAAAAAAGTTGTGAAAACGAAAACTACCAAAGGAACAACTTCAGTATCAGGAATATTAAAAAGCCTGGGAATAAAGCTACCCTCCCTACTACTAAAATTTGATTGGTAGTGATAAGTAAGAGGGCGTGAATAATTAAAGTTTTGTGGTAAGCGGCTGGAGTCGCCTCAATATGGTTCGGTTAAGATCCCCCCGCCTGCGGCGACCCCCTTAAAAAGGGGGTAAAAGAGGGTTACGAGCAAGCCTTTTTTAAGGGAGGTTGGGGGGATCTTCGAGGAATAAACACGTTAACCGAACCGTATTGAGAGTCGCCTACTACTAAGGAATTTAATTAATTTTACATTACATAACATAGTTTGATTTTTTTGCTCAGTTACTTAGTAAAATTAAACTGTTGGTCAAATTATTAACCACGCAGGGACTAAACCCTGCTATTTTTTTAAGTTTTTTTACAATGCTATTGGGTAGTGGAGTCTGAAATGAAATACCAAGTTGTTACACAACATAGTGAAGAAGATTGTGGAGCTGCTTGTCTTGCTTCCGTTGCCAAACATTATCGACGTAATTTTACACTAAATCGCATCCGGGAAGCGGTAGGCACGGGGCAACTTGGAACAACATTGTTGGGATTGAGGCGAGGAGCGGAAGCACTTGGTTTCAATGCGCGTTCGGTCAGGGCATCAAAAGAAATATTAGACCGAATGAACCAAGCACCACTCCCAGCAATCATTCACTGGAAAGGCTACCACTGGGTTGTTTTGTATGGTCAGAAAGGCAAAAAATATGTAATTGCTGACCCAGCCTTTAACATCCGTTATGTCTCTAGAAATGAATTAACGGAGGCTTGGTCAGATCAAGTCATGCTTTTACTAGAGCCAGATGCGGTTCGCTTTTATGCTCAACCCGATGATAAAGTCAATGGTCTTTGGCGCTTTGCGCGGCGGGCATTGCCTTATGGGGGCATAATATTCGAGGCTTTTCTGTGTGCTATAGTTATCGGTCTGCTTTCGTTAACGTCTCCTTTCCTGCTTCAAATTCTAACGGATGATGTACTAGTTCGAGGTGATACCCAGCTTCTTATTGGTGTAATTATTGCAGTTGTGGTGATGAATTTGGTGGCAAGTAGTCTGCAATTAGTTCAATCTAACCTGATTGCCAATTTTGCTCAAAAGCTTGAGTTAGGGCTAGTTCTAGAATTTGCTAGGGCAATCTTGCGGCTGCCTCTGGCTTACTATGAATCACGTCGCAGTGGCGAGATTGTAAGCAGATTGCAAGATATTCAACAAATTAATCAGCTAGTTGCTCAAGCAGTTATCAGTCTGCCTAGCCAATTGTTTATCGGACTGATTTCTTTGGGTTTCATGGTGTTCTATAGCTGGAAACTCACCTTTGTTGCCGTCGTTGTTGCTATTGTGATGAGTTTATCTACGGTGGTTTTTCTGCCTACACTTCAACAAAAAATCAGAAGTATGTTGGTCTTAGATGCGGAAAACCAAGGTGTTCTCGTTGAAAGCTTTAAAGGAGCGCTGACACTCAAAAGTACTACTGCTGCTCCTCAATTTTGGGAAGAATTTCAAAACAGATTTGGTCGGCTCTCAAACATAACATTTCGCACAGTTCAGATTGGAATTATTAATAGCACCTTTTCTGGGTTAGTTTATGCTATTGGCAGCGTTAGTTTGATTGGTTTCGGCAGCGTCCTAGTTATTAGTAAAGAACTCAGCATCGGTCAACTGCTGGCATTTAACGGGATGAATGGGAATTTTTTGGCATTAATCAGTACTGTGATTGGATTTATAGATGAATTCACGCGTGCCAAAACTGCCACGGAACGCTTAACAGAAGTTATCGATTCCACACCTGAAACTCCAAGCGATAGTACCAAACCCTTTGCTCAAATTCCTAGTGATGGTGATATTATTTGCAAAAACCTAAACTTTCACTACGCTGGCAGGCTAGAGTTACTGGAAGATTTTTCCATCACAATTCCTGGCGGTAAAGTTGTTGCCCTAATTGGTACATCCGGCTGTGGAAAAAGTTCTCTTGCTAAACTGATTGCCGGATTATATACACCTAATTCTGGCAATATTCGCTTTGGGATGTATAACATGCAAGACCTAGCTCTTGATTGTTTGCGGCAACAAGTTGCTCTGGTTCCTCAAGACGCTCATTTTTGGAGTCGTACAATTATTGAAAATTTCCGCTTAGGTTCTCCTCACCTCACCTTTGATCAAATTGTCAAGGCTTGCCAAATTGCTGAGGCAGATGATTTTATTAGTAGATTACCTGAAAAATATCAAACTGTATTAGGTGAATTTGGGTCAAATATTTCTGGTGGACAACGGCAAAGACTGGCTTTAGCAAGAGCTATTGTTAACGATCCACCAATCTTGATTTTAGACGAATCAACTGCTGGACTCGATCCAGTTAGTGAAGCTCAAGTTTTAGATCAACTGTTGTTGCACCGCCAAGGTAAAACCACAATCCTGATTAGCCACCGTCCTAGAGTAATTACCCGTGCTGATTGGATTATTTTGCTTAATCAAGGCAAGTTACAAATTCAGGGGACAGTAGAAGATTTGCTTGCCCAACCAGGAAACCATTTAGACTTTTTAACCCCTTAATTGCTTTCAGTTTTAATTTGCTGGGTTGTAGACGCGAAATTTCGCGTCTCTACAGGGTTTTGGTAACAAACTAATCAATCAGAACTTATGAGACAGACCATTAGTGGTCTGTCTGATTAAATTTGATGAGTTCGTAGTAAGCACTGAAGTGCTTAAAAATCTAGTCGTAGTTACCAATAGCCCGCCCAGAAATAAATTTCAGGGCTGATAGCTGAAGTCCACTCAAGTGGACTAAATAATTAATTCAGTCCACTTGAGTGGACTTTTGCTATTAGACTCGGAATTCATTCTGAGGCGGGATAGAAACGCAGTGCAAGATTTATCTTAAGGTAAAACTCATGTCCCACAAGGAACTGAAGTTCCTTACTAATAGCTAAAGTCTACTGAAGTAGACTTTAGCTATGAGTCTCTGAAATTCATTTCTGGGCGGGCGTGGAAGCCAATAGATAAGCGATTTTTAGCTTAAGTTGACACCAATGGGCAAAGACCATTGGTGTCAACTTAACGTGAAACCCTTGTCAAGACGTGATATTCAGTTCTCTCGCTTAGTTTACTCACTGCGTTACCCCACCCTAACCCTCCCCTTATAAAGGGGAGGAAGCTGCATTTCTTTTCCCCCCAATCTATCGGGGGGATTAAGGGGGGTAAAACGTATCCCAGGTAAGTATTTGAGCTTAAGTTGACACCAATGGGCAAAGACTTGCCCCTATCAGCGTATTTATATCATTAGTAAAGTTAAATGGTATAATCCAACATTTCGGGTGCTTTGTTGGATTGCGCTTTGCTTAACCCAACCTTCTATTTTACAGGATCGGCAAGGGGGTTAGGCTAATCGTTAGCTTTTCAAGATGGCATGAATTGTCATACACCAGACAAGTCTCAAGCATTCCTTTGATGGACTCAAAGCTAACGCAAAGCAAGTTACCCTTTTTACTAAAGTTTTGGCAGATAAACATGCCGTTTTAATTTGCATTAAAGACAATAATTTGACTCTTTTTTATTCTTTAAAATAGAAATATCAGAAACCTATATTTTAAATAAAACCGTAAATATACTGATGTAAGTCTGCGAAATAGCTGAAAAACTGAGGTGTTGCAACAATAGACCAAAACCTCTATGTCTTTTTTGTTTCTTGGCTATGACTGAGATATTACAATTTCTCAAAAGAGGGCTTAATGTCAGGAAAGTAAGATATTTGTACTTAGGTATTCATAAAAACTTATTTAATAAAATCTTTGCCATATATATGCTTAGAGCTAACAACTATTAAGAAATTCTGATTAAAGAATATTGCAATAGCTTGATTTTATTGCTAACGTGTGTATGACAACGATGCTGATGAGCGCTCGGATCTAGGAGAAGTAAAATCTATGAGCTATATGCATTCAGCCAAGTCTGTTAGGCTTTGACAGCTTAAAAACGATAAATTTCTGCCTCGCATAGACAATTATGAGCGATCGCAGATTAACCAAGAAATATCTCGTTGCTTTCATGCTTAGTTTGAGTTTGATTTCAATTGCAATTGATTATTTGTCTTACCTTGTGCCGACAAGCGAGTAGCTCTTGCTTGTGTGTATCGGCAATAACGAAGAGTTTGGTAAGACTTAAATTTTGGAGGATAAAACCAATGGAGATTCAAGGTAAAGTTGCTCTAATTACAGGGGCTTCGCGTGGAATTGGACGAGCGATCGCTCTCGAACTGGCGCAAATCGGCATCAAGCGACTGATATTGGTAGCACGCGATCGCCAAAAGTTAGTTGAGGTAGCTAAGGAAATCGAAGCGATGGGAACAGAAACTGCGATCGTACCCTTAGATTTGACTCAAACAATAGAAGTAAATATCGCTGTTGCCCAACTGTGGCGCAATTACGGACAGATTCACCTGCTGGTTAATTGTGCAGGAGTGGCATACCAAAGCTCGTTTTTGCAATCTAAAATGCCCCAAGTTCAAGAAGAAATTTCTGTGAACTTGTTAGGAATGTACAATCTCACGAGTCTGATCGCTCGACGCATGGCCAGCCAAAGGCAAGGGACAATCGTCAATGTGTCGAGTCTGATGGGGAAAGTTGCAGCACCAACGATGGCGACATACTCAGCAACCAAGTTTGCCATCTTAGGATTTACCCAAGCCTTGCGCCAAGAATTAGCTGATTACAATATCCGCGTCATTGCATTACTGCCTTCCCTGACAGACACAGACATGGTGCGCGACTTAAAATTATTTCGCTGGGTGATCCCCATGACTCCCCAGCAAGTGGCTAAAGCACTCGTCACCGGAATGCAAAATGATTCAGCAGAAATTTTAGTCGGATGGCAAAGTCATTTAGCCGTGTTGTGTCAACGCCTCGCCCCTTGGTTGCTAGAGCTAATTTTACGAATAGCAACTCCGCCAGCACCAAGCAGACAACGGCCGAGTCAAAAACTTATCCCTTCGCGTAGCGTCTCGTAGACAAGGGGAAACGCCGAGGGCGATCGCGGACTCAACACTCCTGAACAAACTTGTCCAAAATCTTCAGTCGTTTGGCTTTACCCTTGTGCAACAAAGTAATGCTCACAGTGCCAAGAAATGCTAATAAGCTGAAAGTAGAAGTAGATTCAGGAACAGACTTGGGATTCTCAATTTTGAGAACTTGTCCCTGTCCTGGGCGATCGCCTCGGTTTGTTACGTAAATATCACCATCAGCACCAATAGTCAAAGCAGTAGGAGACTCTAATCCATTGCCACTAAGAATAGTTGTGCGAGTTCCATCGCTCGCTATTTTAATCACAGAACCATCTAGATTACCTTTCCAGAGTGACTGATTAGCGTACTGCAAAGCATATAAATTACCCTCGGTATCAAAATCTAAGTCAATAAGTTGGGTAAAGCCATCGGTATAAACTGTTGGTTGACCATCAGCACCAACTCGATAGATTTTTGCTTCACCTTCTGGAAAAGGAAAACCAGTTAATTGGCTAATATAATAAGCGCCATCTGGGCCTTTGGCGATATTTGTGGGTACTGCTTGGATTTCAAATGGCAATGATAATGCGCCAGAGGGGAAAATTGGATTAGTTAATGTCTGCTGGGGAATTGTGGCGATCGCCTTTAAATTTCTTCCATCAGTACCTACGCTGAGTAACTCATTGGCACCAGTATCAACCGCAACAATATTATTTCCATCTACAAGAAGAGAGAAGGGATTGCTATTTATATCACCTTGATCGGGATTATTTGCAAGTTCATAATTAGCTAAATCAGCAACACTAGTCCACGAATTTGTATTGAAATTAGCAGTGATGATTTTTCCTAAATCAGTGTTACCTAATGTGGCGCGAAATGTGGGATTTGAACCATACCCAATTGCAATATAAGGCTTGCCAGTAGCATCAAATTTGATATCTTGAGGCCCAGAAGTATCAGTACCATCTGGTAATGCTAAAGAAGGAAGTCCTGTAAGTATACGTTCTTGGATACCATTTCCAATTTTGGTGACTGCACCAGTTGTGCCATAACATAAAGATTGGCTTGCAACGCTCGGCGAAGGAACACAAGCTCCACTGCCGCCTGTTCCTGCTTCGGTGACGTAGAGACTCCCGTCAGTACCAAAAGTTAGACCCCGTGGACTATTAAGACCATCGGCAATTACCGAAAATGATGCCGCATCTGCTGCTTTAATTCCCGAAAAAGCAGCAATACAAACACTCAAAAATGTAATTCCAAATTGTTTTAGTTTCATTAGACCTGTCCTAAAATTAAATTTGCGTAACAAAAGATAGAATATAAAATTTTATCTTGATAAATACTAATATTTACTGTGTATAGTTTTTCGGGATTTTATAGCTTATTTAAAAGAACGAAACAGATTCCAACTCAGGAACCCAGATGAAATCTGAATTTTTCATTTCGAGTTGATCATACCATTTGCAAAAATCTTTGCAACATAATGAATCGGCTGTAGGGCGTACAGATGTAAGCTTATAGCAGCAGAATTAAGGATAGCTAGTGTATATTTTTCAATAAGTTTTGTATAAGTGTAAGATCCAAACTATTGAATTACACAGATATCGCGGGACTACAAGGCGATCGCAGTTTGCATCAATAAATAAAGTTGTAGATCAGAAATTGCTGTGCGATCGCATAATTAGACATACCTTGTTTCGGAGCAATCAGAAATGCTTTCCTTGCCCAAAATTCTTAGTAATTTGCCCGAAATCATTGATGGCTTGCCGAATATATCTGGTTGGGAAACAGAGGTTCTCTCTGTGGTTAACCATAATCAGCCAGTATTTTTACCAACAACGAATATCCGCTTAGAAAACGTAAATGCTGTGTTTGCGATCGCCTTACACATGCATCAGCCAACTATACCTGCTGGAAATGGTGGTACGCTGATCAGCAATCTGCAATATATGTTTGAACATCCTCATGAAGGGGATAATCACAATGCAGATCCTTTTGCATATTGTTACAGCCGGATGGGAGACTTGATCCCCGAACTTGTCAGTCAAGGTTGCAATCCCCGTGTGATGTTGGATTACTCAGGTAATCTTCTGTGGGGACTGAGACAAATGGGACGCAGTGATGTTCAGGGTAATCTCAAACGGATTACTTGCGATCGCACTTACCAACCTTATGTAGAATGGCTGGGTACAATGTGGGGCCATGCAGTTATTCCTTCCACACCCATAGCAGATATCAAATTGCATATCATCGCATGGCAACATCACTTTGCAGCAATTTTTGGCTGGGAAGCATTAGCGCGAGTCAAAGGATTTTCGCCCCCAGAAATGCACCTACCAAATCACCCTGATGCTCTCTTTGAATTTGTGAAAGCGCTGAAAGAATGTGGATATCGCTGGTTACTCGTTCAAGAACATTCTGTAGAAACTATTAGCGGTCAATCTCTCACTCATAAACATTTACCACATCGTCTAATTGCCCGTAATTCTCAAGGCGAAACAATTAGCATTACAGCTTTAATTAAAACCCAAGGTTCGGATACTAAATTAGTTGCCCAAATGCAGCCTTATTATGAAGCAAAAACATTATCAAAACAGCAAATTGGCAGTGTTTTTGTACCACCAATAGTTAGCCAAATTGGTGATGGTGAAAATGGCGGCGTGATGATGAATGAATTTCCTAGCGCTTTTAAACAAGCTTGGGGGGATATGGTCAATAATGGGGGAGGAAAATCTGGTGTAGTCGGGGTGTGTGGTACAGAATATTTAGAATTAATCGAAGCTGCTGGATGCAAACCTGAAGACTATCCAACTTGTCAACCACTGGGACAACATCAGATTTGGGAGCGAGTTTCATCAGACAATTGTCAACCGGAAGCTGTAGAGAATGCCATTCAAGAATTAAAGCAAATAAACTCTAATTTTCATTTGGATGGAGCCTCGTGGACAAATCATATCAGTTGGGTAAAAGGATATGAAAATGTGTTGTCTCCCATGTATCAACTAAGCAGTTTATTCCATCAAAAATTTGATCCATTACTGCAAACTGACTCAGCAGAACCTGTTACCAGACAATCTCATTACCGTAACGTTCTTTTACATAACCTGTTGTTGCAAACCAGTTGTTTTCGTTATTGGGGACAAGGTGCTTGGACTGATTACGCGCGGGAAATTTATCAACGTGGCGAAAATTTATTGCAGTGAAAAGGCAAGAGACGCGATAAATCGCCGTCTTTACAATAATCAGTCCTTTGTAGAGACGGCGATTTATCGCGTCTTTGTGATATAGGGTCTGTCATGAAATAAACCTTATCCGAACCGTATTGTCGTTTGTGTAGCCGCGAATTCCATTCGCCCTAGCTGTGGCTCCAAAATTTTTCATGCAGTTTTTGTAAATCGTTCTTGAGGCGGAAAATAAAAAGTCAGGTGAATTGAGATTTAGTTAAAACTTACTATGAGGTAGCTGTGTTTCAAGTTGTAGTTGGTCATAGCGACGATCCTGATTCTGAAAATGCGATCGCTGACAATGGATCTGGGATTCCTGAATCGATTCAAAAACAGATTTTTAATCCCTTCTTCACAACCAAACCTGTTGGTAAGGGAACAGGAATGGGAATGGCTATCAGCTATCAAATCATCACCGAAAAACATGGCGGCAAGTTAGAATTTTTTTCGACACCTGGAAAAGGAACGGAGTTTGTGGTTCAAATTCCTATCCAGCAGCAACTTTGTCCAGTAATCTAACGCAACGTTAATTCGTAATACTTCGGCTCCCTTCGGCTTACCTCGGCTTACCTCGGCACAAGTCGCTCGGCACAAGTCGCTCGGCACAAGACGCTCAGTACAAGTTCGTAATTCGTAATCAATTAAACTAAAGGCAATAAAATTTCAAATTTTGTACCTATACCAATCTGTGAATTGAAATTTAATTTTCCGCCATGTCTGAGGGTGATAATTCGATAACTTACTGCTAAACTAGTATTTTTACTATTTTTTGTTTCAAGAGAAAAAGACTCTATAATTTGCTGTTGCAATTCTTGAGACATTCCAGGCCCATTGTCGGCAATGCGAACTAATATCCAGCGAGAATCTGGTGCATTTGGGTTACTTGCTTCTTGCGAAATTACTTCTGTAGTAATCTCAATTCGGGGTTTTTGAACAGTCATTGTATCTTCTCGATGCAACTGCTGTCGCACTGCTTCATTGAGTAAAGTATCTACAACTTCGCTGAAAATATTCATCAAAACCTGGTTTATTTGCCCCATAAAGCAATACACTGGGGGTAATTGACCGTAGTATTTGACGATTTCAATTTCTCCTTGAAGACGGCTATTAATTAATAAAATAATACTATCTATACAAGCGTGTAAATCTACTGGTTTGGGATAAAGTTCATCGATATGACAGAAATTTTGTAAGCTGGTGACGAGTTTTTTTAATCTTTCCGCTCCCGTGCGAATACTAGCAAGCGATCGCGACAAATCTTGTTCTAAAAAATCAAATTCAATCTCTTCTTTAATCTGATTAATTGCCTGGGAAGCTGATGGTAATTCTTTGTCGTAAGCTGCTATCAGCTTGAGTAAATCTTGGCTGTAGGTTGAAACATAAATTATGTTACCCCAAATAAAACCCACTGGGTCTAAAATTTCGTGAGCTACACCGTCTACCAAACGTCCCAAATTTGCCATTTTATCATTTTGAATCATTTGGGCTTGGCTGCGTTCATACCGCACCAGATTGTCGATTCCTCGAATTTGCCAAGAAATAATATTCAATTCTTGGACATCTAACAATCTATAAGCACCAGATTCTGTTTCTACTACAATTGGTTCTGCTAATAATTCTGGCGATCGCTTTAAGCTAAGTTGCATCGCAGTTAAAATCGATGTTGTATCAGCCAGCAGCAACATCGGTATCCGCGCATAGCTGTAGAGAACAGCTAATGATTGCTGAACAAATAACTCTTGTCCGAATGGGCGAATCAAAAATTCCAGCAGTCGCCGCCGCGAAATCATCCCAATGAACTTTCCCTCTTCTACCAAAATTACTCCTGGTAGCAGGGGGTATTTTTCCAAAAAACTAGCCACTTCCATACCAGTGTGATTGATTTCCACTGGGAAGTTGTACATTGGTAGTTCTTGGAGGGTTGAATCTAAATCGATATCGCGATCGCTACCAAGAGACACAAATGGCGGTGAGATTTGGTAACTGAATTCTTCTGGCACTATACACCCTGAATTTTACAAATATTGGGTAAACAATAAGTTAATATTTTACATTTTGTCACCCTCTAAATCCGGTTTTGGTTTAGATATCTACCGCAAGGCGGAAGTCCATCTTAAGCCAGTGCGCTCTTGCAGCTCATCGCAAGCTACACTAAAAACAACCTTTACAAAAAGTGCAAAGGTAGCATTATGACCTCTGCAACCAATCCATCCACCGCCCTCACTCCTTTTCCTGACCATACACAGCTTCCTGAGTCTGATTGCACGTTTGTTAAAAATTGGCAAGAGCATCCCCAAAGTATCTTACTAACTGACTCGATTACACCTGTCATCAAGCAAATAAATCCTGAAGGTCAATATTGCATTGGCCAGGATTTAGGCATTTACTGGCGCTTGACTGATCCCCCTGAAAAAGGCGCAGAAGCACCGGATTGGTTTTATGTACCGAATGTACCGCCTACACTAGATGGGCAAACGCGACGTTCTTATGTATTGTGGCGAGAGTTTATTGCCCCGTTGATTGTCTTGGAATTTATCTCTGGGGACGGTAGTGAAGAACGAGATAAAACTCCTTGGAAGGGGAAATTTTGGATTTATGAGCAGGTGATTCGTCCTCCCTTCTACGGCATTTATGAGGCGAGTAAAGCCAGCCTAGAAGTTTATCATTTGATTGAAGGACAGTATCAGCTTTTAGCAGCAAATGAACGAGGACATTATCCCATAGGCCCCTTAGAAGTTGAATTAGGTTTATGGCTAGGAGTTTATCAGAATGTGGAATTACCCTGGTTGCGTTGGTGGGATTTACAAGGTAATTTGTTGTTGAGTGGCGATGAAAGGGCTGAACAAGAATTCCAAAGAGCAGAACAGGAATCCCAAAGAGCAGAAAAGGAACGCCAAAGAGCCGATCGCCTAGCTGCCCAATTGCGATCGCTCGGCGTTGAACCAGAAAGCTAATATTTTTCTATGAATTACGAATTACGAACTACGAATTACGAATTACGAATTAAATCTGTGGCTTAATTTGTTTAGACACAAATTTTACTCCTACCAGGGTAATCACGATGACAAATAGACCTCCTTCCGAACCTGAGTCATCCCAAAGAACTGCCCTTGGCTTTGATGAATTTATAGCCATTATGGTTGCCTTCGCCACTATCGGAGCAATTCTTTTTTGGTCATTTTCCCGCAGGGATTCTAGCTGGAACTTAAACGGGTTGCTGTCGCCTTCCTCTACTCCTTCTAGAAGTGTTCAACCAAATCAAGTATTGCCCTTCCCTACTGGCAAGGTAGAACCAAATGCAGCCCCCAAGAACGTTTTGCCGTCATCCCCACCTGAGGCTGTTGTTGAACCCAAGACACCTGAATTGCCAAATAACAGCGCAACTTCTTCTGGCGCAGTGTTACCATCGGCTCAGGTAATCCCAAGTCAATCCCCACAGACACCTGTATCCTCTTCAACAGGGCTTGAGTCATCAATTACATTATCAGCGTTGCCTTTAGTAACTCCGGCAAAACAAAAATCTATTATTCCGCCGCCAATTGCATTTAACGATGTGCCCAATAACTTTTGGGGTCGGCGTTTTATAGATGTTCTTTCTTCCCGTGGTATTCTCCAGGGGTTTCCTGATTATTCTTTTAGACCAAATCAGCCTGTAAACCGCGCCGAATTTGCTGTTATCCTGCAAAAAGCCTTTGAGCAAGAACCCTCTAAGACTGCGATCGCATTTCAAGATGTACCAGCAAAATTTTGGGCTACTTCAGCAATTGACCAAGCCATCAGTGCCGGATTTCTCAAAGGCTACCCGAAAAAAACCTTCAACCCACAACAAAATATTACGCGAGTGCAAGTTTTAGTTGCCCTTGTTAGTGGATTGAATTTGAAAGCACCCACTTCCCCAAATCAGATTTTGAGTGTCTATAAAGATGCTAAAGATATTCCAACCTATGCTACCAGCAAAATAGCTGCTGCTACAGCCAATAGTCTAGTAGTTAACTATCCAAATCCCCAAATTCTTGCTCCTAATAAAGTAGCTACTAGGGCTGAAGTGGCGGCGATGATTCATCAAGCTTTAGTAAAACGGGGCAAGTTGGAGAGAATTTCATCTCAAAACATAGTGCGTAGGCGTAGCCTGTCTCCAAAACTCTCGCCCACTCCAAAGCAGAACCTAAAAGGTAACTTGTCCACAGGAGGCTAGTGCCGCAAGTCAAAAGTCAAAAGTTAAAAGAATTGCTACCGCTTTTAACGTAATTCCTAATTCGTACAGGACTTACGCAAAATACCTCTCAAACTCTTATTCCTCCGTGTTCTCTGTGCCTAATAAGGTTCGATTTTCCGTTACCTGTGCGTAAGTCCTATCGTAAATCAAAAGATTTCTAAGAAGTTTTACTAGGCAAAACCCTCCCTCTCCGATTCGGAGAGGGACAGACTTGAACTAAAGTTCAAGCCAAGGAGAGGTTCATCGAACTTAGGTTAAACCGGAAGTCTGAGCGCCAGAAGTCGGCGATCAGACTTCGGTGATTTGCAATTAGAGCGTACTCCTACACAGGAGCAAGCTACGCATAGCGTCTCTAAGAGTTGCGATAATCACTATTAAGCTTCTGGAATTTGTTGACCAACCACTTGTGATTTAAGAGTGGTGATTTCAGTAGTTAACTCTTTCCTGGTTGAGGCTTTGAGTAAATAGCGGTAAACAAACCAAGCAGAGTAACCAATACCGATCAACTCAAAAGTAGGTGCTACCAAGGGGATATCATTCAAAGCATCTAATATTGCCAAGAGTACTTTAACCCCAACAATTGATCCCACAATTAAACCAACAGTGATCAGGGGTTGCTTATATTGATTAAAGAAGCTTCCCAGATATTCCGGCAATGTTGCTAAAAAGGTAGAAATTTGCTCACCATATTTTTGCCATTCATCTTGAGACTGTGCGGGAGGCTGGAGTTTGGTGATGGTTCCTGTTTGGCTGTTGATCTCTGCCACTGTAGTCTCTTTGGATGCGGTTTCGGTAAATTCTTGTTCTGGCATTTTCACTCCTATAAATTTGACAGTTGAGTTTTTCTAATCTGGATAATTACAACCAAAAGTCTGTTGATTAGGTAATGCACAAGTACATTAGTACAATTGCGTCAAGGGCACAAAAGGGTTTTAGTGTCCTATAACTATAATTGCCCCGTAATATCTACTGCATCAACTACAAGGTAGACACTCAGGAGGAGGATAGAACTAAGAACGCAGCAGAATGTATTCCGATCAGCTTTCTGAGTTCTTTTTTTCAATCAACTGGAATCCTCAGGTTGTGATTATCCCATTGCGTGTCATTCGCTCATAATCGTACTAAATTTAAGTACAAATCTGGCAAAAATCAGCCCACCTCTCATTTATATAAGCCTAAAACCCGATTTTAGCCGAGATTAAAGCTATCTTAAGCCGTGTCCGTCAATTAACGCATTCGTATTGATATTAATACGTAATAAAAATTTTTGTGTGTTCACATAGACTAGACTTTTAAGCTATTTTATGATAAACCTGCCTTGGAGATGAGGGAGCAGGGAGTAAGTAGCAGGGGGAGAAGAATTAAGGGAACTCCAAAAAATAAATTATTCCACATTCAAGTCGTTGACTGTTGACTGTTGACTGTTGACTAAAAACTCGTGAACCGTCAACGGTCAACAGTGAACAATAGCAATGGAATATTTTTTTACTTGGAAGTCCCTAATAACCAATGCCCAATGCCCTATGCCCTATGCCCTATGCCCCATTCCCAATGCCTAATGCTCAACGAATATCAAAGCTTTTGTTTTTTTCCTGATTGTATTAATTTTATAAGGAAGCAGTTAAGGTAGAGTAGTGGCATACCTGATGGCAAGAACTCATTGTTATCAACCGCATATTGAGGAAAGTGTTGTGTTAAGGCAAAGACAGTCTCAGATAGGTCTTTAGTGCAGGGAATTATTTATTGCTGCTAAAAAAAGTGAATTCTATTCGTTCTCAGTAATTGTATTTAGCGGAATTGCTATCAAAATTACTGATACTATACAACGTGATGTAAATTATATAGTAAGTAATGATTTGCTATTGCTATAAAAGAAGATAATGTAAATGTTAATCACCAATTAAAGTGTTTGCACAAGCTAAACTGATTTGGTGATTTTTGCGGGAAGGCAAGGAGGTTTGAGAAATGCCTACTCAAAAGCCAACCCCTATCGACAGCAGTTCAGAAAGCAAAAAAGTGTCAGCCGAAGAGCCATCGACAGACGAACTCCCGACCATAGAATTTCCCTCACAAGGGAAACTCAAAGCCAGTTCCTGGCGCATCCATCAAAAAATTGGCTATGGGTATTTTGTAGCTATCGGAATCGGCTTTTTTGGCTCACTGACTGGGTTAGTGATCGCCAATTACTACCGGGGAAGGGAAGTTAGGCAATTCAATCAAGCTTATGAACAAGGGCAACTACTGAGTAATTATAAAGATGCAGTAGTCGGGGCACAATTACATAGCTCTAACCTAGTTGCTGTGTTGGAAAATTCACAACAGCTACAAACCAAAAAAGCCAATTTTTTGAAGAATGTTGAAAAAGCCAAGCAACTAGAGTCAAAAATTGGCGGATTTATCGACAGTAAACCTAAAAGACTAGCCGCAACAAGTTCGACTTTACAGATGTTATTGGAGGATTACAAGACTAATTTAAAAGCTTACGTTGACCAAATAGAGGTCGTCTTACAGAAAATTGACTCCCAAAAAGTGCAGCAAGAGCAGATTTCTTCTGCCCGATCGCAGTTATTGATAATTATGCGTGGTGATACAGCCATCCGGCTAGAGCAGCTTTCTCAGAGCTTGACTAACATCCTGCAAACTGCCGAAGAACAAGAGCAAGAAAGGCAAAAAGCCGTTGAGCAGGCAAAAATAGTTGAGCGATTTATCGTGATCATCAGTATGCTGGTTTCGGTGGCGATCGCAGCCATTGTAGCTTGGCGTACCAGTCGAGCGATCGCTGAACCAGTTATCACTGTTACCCAAGTAGCGGAGCAAGTTGCAAGAAAATCTAATTTCGATTTGCGAGCGCCCGTCACCACTGAAGATGAAATTGGCCTACTCGCCAAATCTCTAAATCGTCTGATTGAGCGAGTATCTGAGCGAACAAAAGAACTACAACAAGCTAAAGAATTAGCGGAAGCTGCTAGCAAGGCAAAAAGCGTATTTTTAGCCAATGTCAGCCACGAATTACGCACACCATTAAATGCAGTCATTGGCTTGAGCCAACTTTTAGAAGACGACGCTACCGATCTTGGTTTATCAGCAGACTTTATCACAGACTTAGAAACAATTAACTCTGCTGGTAAGCATCTACTGCACTTGATTAACGAAATCCTCGACTTGTCAAAAATTGAAGCGGGGAAAATGACTCTTTATCCAGAGACATTCGAGATTGCGACGCTGATTCATAACGTTGTCCTCACAGTCAAACCAGCTATAGAAAAAAATGCCAATGTTTTAGAAGTGCATTTTGATGAGCAACTTGGCATGATGTACGCCGATCAAACTAGGATGCGGCAGGTGTTGTTAAACTTACTCAGCAACGCCAGTAAATTCACTACAAACGGCAAAGTGACGCTGACAGTCAAAAGAGAAAAGGATGAATTTCGACTGGAGGCTCCTTTGGGCATGATTACTTTTACTGTTACTGACACAGGCATAGGTATGTCTCAAAGTCAACAGCAGCAGTTATTTCAACCTTTTACACAAGGAGATACCTCGACTACGAAAAAGTATGGAGGTACGGGACTGGGGTTAGCAATTAGCCGCCACTTTTGCCAGATGATGGGTGGTGAGATTATTGTCAAAAGTCAGCCGGGAGTTGGTTCTACTTTCACCATTCGTCTGCCAATGACTGTCCAGGATTAAAGAAGGATGGGGCATAGGGCAATACAGTTCAGTTAAGGATTTGTGGCAATACTGCTCGGATAAGCAGGGGAGGCAGGGGAAGCAGGGGAGGCAGGGGAGGCAGGGGAGGCAAAAACTCAACGCCAGCCTCCATTTCTCCCCCTGCTATTGAACAGCTTGCCTCAACCAAGAAATTCCTTAACCGAGCAGTATTGGGATTTGTGGTACTGATTTTAAACCTGTAGAGACGCGAAATTTCGCGTCTTTACCAAGGTTTTTGGGCTTAACTGAACGGTATTGGGGCATAGGGCAATACGCTTGGGTTAACGCCAAAAACCTTAAACCGCGTAGGTTGGGTTGAGGAACGAAACCCAACATTTACCGAAGTTTTGTTGGGTTGTGCTTTGCTTAACCCAAGCGCATTGGGTTAATAAGTAATCAAGCGGACAAGTCTATTCGTTCAGAACACAAGTCCGTTCGTTCAGAACACAAGTCCGTTCGTTCAGAACACAAGTCCGTTCGTTCAGAACACAAGTCCATTCATTCAGAACACAAGTCCATTCGTTCAGAACACAAGTCCATTCATTCAGAACACAAGTCCATTCGTTCAGAACACAAGTCCATTCGTTCAGAACACAAGTCCATTCGTTCAGAACACAAGTCCATTCTCAACCATTTGTTCTTTAGTCTCGTGTAATTACTGAGCTAACAATTCGATATCGTTATCTCGTTCCCAGTCTCCGACTGGGAATGCCTTCAGGGAGGCTCCCGCCTCCCTGATTTGCGGCAGAGCCGCAATGACCAGCATTTCCAGCCAGAGGCTGGAAACGAGATTTTAAAGGGGTTTTAACTTAAGTTGAATTGTTTAATTCTTGGAAATCCTCTACCAAACTAAGTAATAATATTTACCTTACCTGTATCCAAATCATAACGACCGCCCACGATTTTCAATTTACCCGATCGCACTTGCTCAGTTAAAAGTTGCGATCGCTTCAACTGTTCAATTTGATATTGGACATTTGCCACCACAGCATTTTCAACCGCGTCACCCGGCTGACTCTTGACTTTTTCCACTGCTGGCTTAATTGCCTTCACAAAAGTACTAATATCACCGAGTAACGATTCGTTTTGCACGGCGGCGGTTACAGCCCCGCAACGTTCATGCCCCATCACCATCAATAACGGAGAGCCTAACAAAACAACCGCATATTCAATACTACCGATCGCTTCATGTGTAGCGATATTTCCGGCAATCCGAACATCAAAAATGTCTCCAATGCCTTGATCAAAAACAATTTCTGCGGGGACTCGTGAATCCGCACAACTAAGAATAGTTGCAAATGGATGTTGAGCAATAGCCACTTCTTGCAACCGCAGTGCTGACTGATCGGGGTATTGGGGTTGATGATCAATAAATCGCTGATTCCCCTCCATCAGCTTTTGCAATGCTGCATCGGGACTGAGGGATTCAGGGGAAGTTGAGGGTATTTCGGCAGCTTTAGCCTGTTCTACCCGCCAAAGCAAATCGCTGGCGGATAGCATCATTCCAAACGCCCCAGTCATTCCTAACTTTAAAAAGTCACGACGTTCCATGAAATGCTTCATTGATTTATAACTCTCTTACATCGACGCGACACATCTGACAGAGCGAATTTCCATGACATCGGAAACGTAGCAAGTCCCTCCAAACTTATTAAGGAGTGGTTTGATATTTTCTACAACCGGCTTGAGTTGTTCTGGCATACAAAAGGCGAGGATGTAAACATTATCAAGCATGGTCATGTCTAAATCTTCTGTCGTTCCTCGTAATCCTTTACCAGCAACATTGCGAATTACGGCATGGCTATGTACACCTGACTTGTCTAAACTATCTAAAATTTTGGCAAGTTCAAAGGAGTTGGCGATAATTTCTATCTTTTTAACTACGTGCATATTATTACCTCCAGAATAGGTTAATTCCGTAGAGATATAACGGAATTCCCACAATAATATTGAACGGAAATGTCACTGCTAGAGCGGTAGAAACATACAGACTAGGATTTGCTTCGGGAACAGTCATCCGCATAGCCGCCGGGACAGCGATGTAAGAAGCACTGGCACACAATACAGCGAATAACAGCGAATCTCCGCGAGGCATACCGATAAATTTGGCGATCGCTAACCCAATGCCTGCATTGAGTATAGGAATTAGTATGGCAAATAAAATTAGGAAAACTCCGGTTTTTTGCAAGTCTTTAATTCTTCTAGCAGCCACCAATCCCATGTCAAGTAAAAAGAAGGTGAGAACGCCATAAAATAACCCTTGAGTAAAGGGTTCTAATACTTTCCAACCGTGTTCTCCTGTCAACACACCTATTAATAGACTACCTACTAATAGAAAAACTGAACTATTAAGAAATGCTTCTTGCAAAACTTCCGGCCACGAAAACTCTCGCTTTCCATCGTTAGTGAATATATTCACCAAAATTAGACCAACTATAATCGCTGGAGATTCCATCAGGGCAAGGGCTGCCACCATGTAACCATCAAAAGCAATGCCAAGCTCAGTTAAAAAAGCGCTAGCTGTGATGAAGGTGACAGCACTGATAGAACCGTAGGTTGCAGCGATCGCAGCCGCATCGTAAGTATCCAATTTCCACTTCAGGATAAAAAAGGTGTAAATTGGCACAACACAAGCCATCATCATTGCTGCTGCGAGTGTTAGAACGACTTCCTGAGTTACACCGCTTTTGATTAGTTCTACCCCTCCTTTAAAACCAATGGCAAACAGCAAGTACAACGAAAAGAGTTTGGGCATTGGTGCGGGAATTTCTAAATCAGACTTGACAAAAACAGCAGTCATGCCTAAAAAGAAAAACAGGATTGGCGGATTCAAAATATTGGATACAATTAAGCTGATATCCATATCCACCCCTTTTTGTATTGGTTAAACCTGAAATTAAAGAAATTTTTCATCTTTAAAAACTTAACGGTTGAATCGTGATGTATTGTGTATCGCTACCCCATGTCAATTGGGTACTCAAGGAGTGAATTGTCCTATTTGTGACAATACTTATTGATTAGGTGTTAAACAGCGCTGAGAATAGAAAAAGTGAGAGCTTGCCCAACATTTTTTGATGTTGGATTCCCCGTCGCTGATCTTACGACAGAAAGTGTAGGGAGAACTCGCTATCAACGTATTTAGCGTATAAAAAATTAACGTATTGTAGGGGCAAATCATGAATTGCTCCTACAAAAACCTTGCTTAAATCCCAATATTTTTTGATTTACAACAGTTTTGTAAATCCTGCTTGCTCAAAATGACCAATATCTGTATCAACTGCACAGTTTTTAATCAACTGCCTCAGTTTATCCCAATCTGAGTCTTCTGGCATTGCTGGCTCAGGTGTGCGGTTTTCTTCGACAAACACAATTATCACTGACTGCCCCTCATGCCCTTCAATTGGTTCATTAGGATGAACCACACCGTTTTGGAATGTGCCTTTGACTGACAGCATAGCTTTCTCTTGCTTCTACATAAATCATGATAGAGTACCATTCTGGTTAAGAATATTGCCACACAATCTTTGTTGACCAAGTTTCGTTAGGATATTGTAACCTGGGCAATAGCAACTCTCTATTGATGTGACACCAGGCAATCGCTTTTTCACATCCATGACTACAACCCTCGACTTTCTCAGTCACCTTAACCCCAGCCAACGTCAAGCTGTTGAACATTACTGCGGGCCGTTGCTAGTCGTTGCTGGCGCAGGTTCCGGTAAAACACGGGCGCTGACTTATCGCATTGCCAATCTGATTCTGAAACACCGTGTTGATCCAGAAAATATCCTGGCGGTTACTTTTACCAACAAAGCCGCGCGGGAGATGAAAGACCGGATTCAACGCCTGTTTGCTGAACAACTGGCGATGAAACAACACGGTCAAAAGTTTGATTTGTTGACAGAATACCAACAAACACTACTGCGATCGCAAGTTTACAAAAACACTATCAAAGATTTGTGGTGTGGCACTTTCCACAGTCTATTTTCTCGGATTCTCCGTTTTGATATTGAAAAATACGTAGACGAAAAAGGACGGCGTTGGAATCGTAATTTTTCTATCTTTGATGAATCAGATGTTATCAGTCTGATCAAAGAAATCGTTAATAAAGAGCTAAATTTAGACGATAAAAAATTTGACGCTCGCTCTGTCCGCTACGCTATTAGTAACGCTAAAAACCAAGGTTTATCCGCCCAAGAATTTGAGCAAGAACAACCCAATTATCGCGGACGGGTGATTGCTCAGGTCTATAGTTTATATCAAGATAAGTTAGCACAAAATAACGCTCTCGACTTTGACGATCTGATTCTCGTACCAACTAGATTATTTCAACAAAATGAGCAAGTTTTAGGTTACTGGCATCGCAAGTTTTGCCATATCCTCGTAGATGAATATCAGGATACTAACCGCACTCAGTATCAACTCATCCACTTATTGGTTACTAATGGCGAAACCAGAAAGAGCGAATGGCAATGGCAAAATCGCTCAGTTTTCGTTGTTGGCGATGCCGATCAATCAATTTACAGCTTTCGGATGGCAGATTTCACCATCTTATTAGGATTTCAGGAAGACTTTGGCGACGGTTTAGTAGACGATGACACCCGAACGATGGTTAAGCTGGAAGAAAACTATCGTTCTTGTGAAAACATTCTGCAAGCAGCTAATGAACTGATTGAAAATAACACCCAACGGATTGATAAAATTCTGAAAGCGACGCGGGGGCCGGGTGAGCAAATTACTTGTCACAAAGCCGATGAAGAACTCGCAGAAGCGGCATTTGTGATTAATCAAATTAGCACTTTAAAAAACCAAAATCCAGAGTTAGACTGGGGTAGTTTTGCCATACTTTATCGGACGAATGCCCAATCTCGACCCTTTGAAGAATTGCTGGTGAAATATCAAATTCCTTACACAGTTGTAGGAGGAATGAGATTTTACGATCGCAAAGAAATTAAAGATGTCATTGCGTATTTAAGAGCGATCGCTAACCCAGCTGATACAGTCAGTTTATTACGAGTTATCAATACTCCCCGCCGGGGAGTTGGCAAAACCACTATTGATGCTTTGATGAACGCCTCCCAACAATTAGGGACAACCCTGTGGGAAATCCTCAGCGACGAAACATCAGTTAATACATTAGCTGGAAGGGCGACAAAAGCTGTAAATAACTTTGCCGCAATGATCAGCCGTTGGCAAGCACAAATCGCCACGCTTCCCGTAACTGAGGTTTTGCAAGGAATATTAGAAGATTCTGGTTACGTTCAAGACTTGATGAGTCAAGGCACAGATGAAGCCACAGATCGGGTACAAAACGTCCAGGAACTTTACAACGCCGCGCTGCAATTTCAAGAAGAAAACGAAGAGGTTTCCCTACGAGACTTTTTGAGTAGCGCCGCCCTCAGTTCCGATTTGGATAACTTAAAAGAAGGGCAAACGTCCGTTTCTTTGATGACTTTGCACGCTTCCAAAGGTTTGGAATTTCCCGTAGTATTTCTAGTGGGATTAGAACAAGGTCTATTTCCCGGCTACCGATCGCTGAGTGATCCCGCATCTTTAGAAGAGGAACGCCGCTTGTGTTATGTGGGAATTACTCGCGCCCAAGAAAGGTTGTATTTATCACATGCGCGGGAACGGCGTTTGTATGGTTCTCGTGAACCCGCCATGCGATCGCAATTTCTCGACGAATTACCAGAAGAGCTATTAACTACTAAACGTTTGAGTCGTCAAAGTTATACCAAAAGTGCCTCTACTTCTAATGATAAACAAGACTTAACACAGAATTGGCAAGTAGGCGATAGAGTATTACATAAAACTTTTGGACTTGGTGAAATCACTCATGTTTTCGGAACCGGTAGTAAGATGTCTGTAGCAATTAAATTTGCCAGTTTGGGACAGAAAATTGTTGACCCAAGAGTAGCGCAGTTGCAACGAGTAGAGTGATACAATCGCAGATCCCCGACTTCTTTGAGAAGTCGGGGATCTTGTTTTTCATATTTCAATTTCTTCAAAGTGTTCAACAGTGGGAAATGGCTCATAAAAATGATGTAGAAGTTTTTTCCACTCTTGATACTCAGCAGAATTTCTAAATCCGACAGTATGAGATTCTAAAGTTTCCCATCTGACAAGTAATAAGTATTTACTTTGGACTTCTATACATTTATGCAATTCATGTGATAAATATCCGTCCATTGAGGAAATTAATTTAGAAGCTTTTTTGAAAGTAGTTTCAAAATCTGATTCTAGACCAGGTTTAACATTAAGAATAACTGCCTCAAGAATCATAAAGTTTTGCGGTGATAATTAACCATAATTTTTACCCCTAGTTAATTAAAACTTTGTTTATCCGTGGTTAGTTGTTTTGTTGCTAAACCGCCAAGTCATGATTATTGCAGCGATCGCTAAACCCATAGCCAGTCCCCACCAAAGACCAATAGCTCCATACCCCGACGAGATTCCGAAAGTATAACCAGTCAATAAGCCAACACACCAATAAGCGAAAATACCAATTAACATAGGAATTCGAGTATCTTTTAATCCGCGTAATGCTCCCCCCGCAGTAACTTGCACACCGTCAACTATTTGAAAAATCGCTGCCACTCCCAGCAATTTCACTGCAAGGGCAACTACATCTGCATTGTTTGGATCGTTAATGTCAATATAAAGAGAAATAATCGACTTTGGCACTAACCAAAATGTAATGCCTATTACACCCATAAATAGAGCTGCAATGGCAATACCTACATATCCAGCCAGACGAGTAGCAAGCAGGTCATTCTGTCCAACTAACTGCCCAACACGTACTGTTGTCGCTAGAGAAATGCCTAGTGCAAGCTGGATTGATATCGAAATTGTTTGTAAAGCAATTTGATGGGCAGCCAGGGCACTTGTTCCTAATTGTCCTATTATGAAAGTAACAACGGTGAACAGTCCCCCTTCGACTGCAATCAGCCCCCCAATGGGCAATCCAACCTGAAAAATCTCGCCAATGATCCGGCGATGTTCTAGGGGAAAAGCTTTTTTAGATAAAGGTCGAAAAATATTATAAACTGCAAAGCGAGGCTGATTACATATATAAACTGTCAAAGCAATAAACATACTCCAAAGTGAGAGTGTGCTTGCCCAAGCGATACCAGCTAAACCCAGCGCCGGAAATCCCAGTTTGCCAAACATCAGCACATAGTTAGCTGTGATGTTGAGTAGAGTACCCAAAACCACAGTCACCATCACTAATTTTGGTTGGAATAGAGCAGAAAGAAAGCTTTTAAGTACTGCAAAGCCTAAAGCAGGAATAAAACCAAATGCGATCGCCCTTAAATAAATCTCTGATAGTGCTACTGTCTTAGCATCCTGCCCTAGTAGATGTAGTAAAGCACCTCCATTGTAAAGCAGCAATGTAATTGGTATTCCTAGTACCAGAGATATCCCTAGTCCCAGGCGGACAATTGTGCCAACTTTCTCTCTATTTCCGGCTCCGTATGCTTGGGCAGCTAACGGACTGACAGCAGAAACGATAGCAGTAACAATCAACAGAAAAAAACTAAAGATAGTAACTCCCAAAGCTCCAGATGCAATAGTCTGACTTCCCAACCAGCCCATCATCACCGTATCCACAAAACCAGTTGCAGATTGAGCCAGTTGTGCTGCTGCTAAAGGTACGGCTAAAACGAGACATTTTTTAACTTCAGAAAACATACGCTTATAACCCGATGTGAAGAACAAAGGGTTTTTCCAAAATCTAAACCCATGTTCAGAAGATGCTGCTCCTGTGAACTTGAATCTATCTTAATGGGATTTAGACAAACAAGAGGAGTAAAAAGGGGTATAATTCTTTTTCAGCCTAGCTTTCACCTCAAAGTAAGCTCCCATGAAAGAGACAACTCCCGCCGCCATGCCATATCACAATTGAAGGGAAAGCGAAATATTGCCATCGTCATGAATGCAGCGACTTTTTCACCAGCCACCGATATCGAATATTTTATCACCAATGTTTCTTCATTTTGGGCTTAATTTTCGTTTAAGTCCCGCTAGTTGAACAGTAAATATTTTGACGACAAGTTTTTGAACAAAAGACTAGGCACTGCAATTATTAAGTAACAGTAGTTATGGTAAAACCAGCAATTTTAACCGTAGATGATGATCCAGAAGTCTTACAAGCGGTGTCACGAGACTTGCGGCATCAGTATGGCCCTTCTGAGGGATTGAGTACAGTCTCAATACTTCTCGGTTAAGGGGAAAAGGGGAAGGGGAAAAGGGAAAGAAAAAACCTTTAACCCAACCCCAGTAACCTTTTCCCCAAACCAAATTCTGAGTTCAAAATGCTTAACCGAGTAGTATTAAGTACAGTCTTAATTGAGCGTGAGGCTCCGGGCGGACAAGCAGGCACGAGTTCACGCATTGAGAACTATCTGGGGTTTCCTGTTGGCTTGAGCGGCAGCGATTTAGCCAGGCGGGGAGTCACCCAGGCACGGCGATTTGGGGTAGAAATTCTCACTCCTCAAGTAGTAACCAAAGTTAAGCTGCAAGATCCTTATCGGGTTCTGCAATTAGGGGACAGCAGCGAGATTAGTTGCCATGCACTTTTAGTTGGGGACTTCCAAGTAAAAAAATATTCCATTGCTATTGTTCACTGTTGACCGTTGACGGTTCACGAGTTTTCAGTCAACAGTCAACAGTCAACAGTCAACAGTCAACGACTTTAATGTGGAATAATTTATTTTTTGGAGTTCCCTTGCAACGGGTGTTTCCTACCGTTGGCTAAATGTCCCAGGAGCCGAGAAGCTTACAGGGGCAGGAATTTATTACGGTGCTGCCATGACAGAAGCGATCGCCTGTAGCAATGAAGAGGTTTACTTGGTAGGCGGGGCAAATTCTGCCGGACAGGCAGCAATGCACTTTTCTAAGTATGCCAGCAAAGTGATTATGTTGGTGCGGGGTGAGTCACTTTCATCAAGTATGTCGCAATATTTGATTGACCAAATTGCAGCTACTGCAAATATCAAAGTTTGCAGTAGCTGCAGCGTCGTGGAAGTGAAGGGAGATGAACATCTTGAAGAAATTGTAATTGCCCATGCCAAAACTGGACAAACTGAAACTGTGCTGGCGCGTAGGCGTAGCCCGTCGTAGACATCGCTTTTTATCTTCATCGGTGCTAGCCCCAAAACTGATTGGCTCGATGGTGTTATTCAACGCGATGCTCAGGGGTTCATCCTCACAGGCCCCGACTTAATGCATAATGGCAAATCTCCTCAAGGTTGGCCTTTAGAACGCTCTCCTTTCTTACTAGAATCTAACGTCCCTGGAATATTTGCAGCCGGAGATGTGCGCTTTGGGTCAATTAAGCGGGTAGCATCCGGTGTCGGAGAAGGTTCGATTACTATTCAATTCGTTCACCGCTACCTGAGCAATGTTTAGCTACAAGACAAACTAAGGAGGTTGATTGATGATTGGCATTCCCCCAGATGAAATTAAACACATCTTTGAACCCTTCCATCGCGCTAGTAATGCAAGTAATATCCCAGGAATGGGACTAGTACAAGTCGGCGTAAATACGCCTACCATTTTCAAAGACTGCAAAGGTTGATTTTTTCAGGGTTTGTAATGGTGGGTTTATTTCCGCCATGCTGTACTAGGGATGTCCATCGTCAAGCAGGCTGTAGATTTACATGGCGGCGAAATTTCTGTCGAAAGTGCGATCGGTGCAGGAACTACCTTTACCGTAACTCTGCCATTTTCGAGAAATTTGAATATATAGCGGCTTGCACAGCTTTTAAGTCAATTTGGACTTTAGAAGACTTGATAAAAAATCAATCACTTTTATTTATTGAATTAAAAATAAAATATAATTGCTTCTATGCTAAAAAATCTTTAAACTAAGGTTAGCCGGTCGATAATAAGCTAATTGTAAAGTTTTTGTTAACAGTAGCTTAGGGAAAGCAACTGAAATACTTTGTATATTTAAGCATGAGTTTAAAATATTACGCCTGTGGTAATCTCTAACAAATCAGAATACGCACTTCTAGCCCTGTTAGAGTTGGCAAGCTGCTACTCTAACGGTGAAGCCCTGCAAATTCGGGAGATAGCGGCATTACAAGACATACCAAACCGCTATTTGGAACAACTTCTGGCCACATTAAGGCGTGGAGGTTTAATTAAAAGTATACGCGGAGCCAAAGGTGGCTATGTTCTAGCACGAGATCCCGGAAAGATTACAGTGTTAGATGCTTTTAGCTGCATGGAAGGATCAGATATCGTAGTCTCTAATCCTGAACCGACTCCCAACACGGTAGAAGGTGAGCTAATTCAGGAAGTCTGGCAGGAAGCGCGTCAGGCTGCTAACTCAGTTTTAGAAAAATATACACTGCAAGACCTTTGCGAACGAAGATCAATGCGAAAGCAAAAGGAACTCATGTATTACATTTAGTATTACCAGGTGTCTTCAGGAGAAAGAAGAATGCAATTAGTTGAGAGACATATCATAAAAAAATCACACAAAAATTACCCAGAAATAGACAGGCTTAGGACTTACCCATTGACATAAAAGCAAAAACAACAGGTAGAGCTTTCAAGGCTTCTATCTAGGTTTTTCAATCATATTTTGGCGATGCCTGCGGCGGGCTGCGCCTACGCCAGCAATCAAAAGCAACCTCCAAAAGCCTGGAACAAGGTATTTAGGTTAACACACAAGATGGTTTTTTTGTAAAGTGCGTAAGTCCTAAGGCTATGTTTTTTATCAAATCGCTGTAATACCCCTGCCTCAACGCTTCGTAGTTCGTGGATGTAAAGCGGTCAAAAACGAAACACCTTCTGACCAAAATTGAGCGTAAGCGAAATTAGGGAAGAAGGTAGTTGAGTTTTTGACAATCATGATCTACTATTTATGTAGCAAGAATAGACATAAATGATCGTATTTGAGGCAAAACTTGAAGGACAAAACGAGCAGTATCGAGCGCTTGATGAAGCGATTCGTACTGCTCGTTTTGTGCGTAATAGCTGCCTGAGATACTGGATGGACAATAAGGGCATTGGACGCTATGACCTAAATAAATTTTGCGCTGTACTTGCAGCCAGTATTGAGTTTCCTTGGGTTGACAAGCTGAACTCAATGGCAAGACAAGCCAGTGCTGAAAGGGCGTGGTCTGCAATCGCTCGGTTCTTTGATAACTGCAAAAAAGGTAAACCAGGGAAAAAGGGATTTCCAAAGTTTAAGAAAGAACAAACGCATGGTTCTGTTGAGTACAAAACCTGTGGATGGAAACTTTCTGATGACCGCAGGTATATCACTTTCTCGGATGGATTTAAGGCAGGAACCTTTAAACTCTGGGGAACTCGTGACCTGCATTTCTACCAGCTTAAACAGTTTAAAAGGGTGCGGGTTGTACGTCGTGCAGATGGCTATTATTGCCAATTTTGCATTGACCAAGAGCGAGTTGAAAGACGAGAACCAACAGGAAAAACTATTGGTATTGATGTTGGACTGAACCATTTCTACACCGATAGTAACGGAGAGACAGTCCCCAATCCTAGACATCTTCGCAAGAGTGAGAAGTCTTTGAGGCGGTTGCAACGCCGGATGTCTAAGACTAAAAAAGGTTCTCAAAACAGAATTAAGTTTAGAAATAAACTTGCACGGAAACACCTCAAAGTAAGTCGCCAGCGTAAAGACTTTGCCGTTAAGACAGCAAGGTGCGTGGTGAGGTCTAACGACCTTGTGGCGTATGAAGATTTGATGGTGCGGAATATGGTGAAAAATCACCCCTTGGCTAAGTCTATTAGTGATGCTTCGTGGTCGTTGTTTCGTGATTGGGTTGAGTATTTCGGTAAGGTGTTTGGTGTGGTCACGGTTGCCGTTCCACCTCACTACACCAGTCAGAATTGCTCTAACTGTGGCGAGGTTGTCAAAAAGACGTTCTTAACCAGAACTCATGTTTGTCCTCATTGTGGGCATACCCAAGACAGGGATTGGAACGCAGCGCGGAACATATTAGAAAAAGGATTGAGTACGGCGGGTCACGTCGGAACTAACGCCTCTGGAGAGACTGACCAATACTTGAGTGAGGAAACTCCTTCAAGCAAGTCAACTCGTGGAAAGAGGAAACCCAGAGAGCGATCTTTGGAATCCCCACCCTCAACGAAGTAGGGTGGGGAGGATGTCAATTAGATATTTGTCTATATAATTAGCAACTATAAAAGTAACAATCTGTGAGGCTGTTATATGCCTGAAGTCAATTCTCAACAGCCCATAAATAGTGCCACTACTCTTGTGGAGAGTTATGCAGCAGGAAAACGGGACTTTAGTAAAGCAGAACTGGGTAATGCTGATTTACAAGGCATTAACTTGAAAGGTTCTGATCTTAGTTATGCTGACTTGAGTGAAGCTAACCTGAGTGGCGCAAATTTGAGGGGAACTGATCTGAGTTTTGCCGATCTGGGTCAAGCTAATCTGAAGGATGCCGATTTGAGGGGAGCATTATTGATGTCAGCGAATCTTCGCCAAGCCGATCTCAAAAGAGCGAATTTAGAAAAAGCAGACTACGATCGCAGCACTCATTTTCCTCAAGATTTCGACCCAGTGAAAGCGGGTATGCAGATTAAATCTGAAAATTAATTAAATAAAGTTCACTGATCGTACTTGCCTCAAGATAGAGATATTTCTCCCAAAAGAGTTATATTTTGGTGAATAAAGCCTATCTATGAGGTTGACAATGGAGGCGAAAAGTGAAACCCTCAACCGACGCGCACCAATAATTACTGCTGGAATTTTCCTTGGTGTAGGTATTGGAGGGTTTATAGATGGAATTTTACTGCATCAGATCCTCCAGTGGCATCACATGCTCAGTAATATTCGACCTCTGACAAACATGGCGAATATAGATTTGAACATGGTATGGGATGGGTTTTTTCATACCTTTAATTGGGTATTCACCGTGGTAGGAGTTGTCTTGCTATGGCGTGCCGGAGGGCGTGAAGATGTTCCTTGGTCATCACAGACCTTTATTGGGTCAATATTGATTGGTACTGGGTTGTTCGACTTCGTTGAAGGTTTAATTGACCATCAAATTCTCGGTATCCATCATGTAAAACCAGGCCCAAATGAGTTAACTTGGGATCTAGGATTTCTTGCATTCGGTGTGCTACTTATTGTCATCGGCTGGATAATGATAAAAAAGTCAAGAGTCAAGAGCCATTAGTCATTAGTCATTAGTCATTGGGCATTGGGCATGGGGCATTGGGCATTGGGCAATATCATAGTTATTCTTCCCCTGCCTCCCCTGCCTCCCCTGCTCCCCCTGCTCCCCCACTCCCCACTCCCCACTCCCCACTCCCCACTCCCCACTCCCCCCTATGACAGATACTTTTGAAAAAACTAGCTGGAGTTGGCAGCTTTCTCAATTTCAACAACAAGTGGGAGAATGGTGGGAATACCAGTTTTACCGCTTTGAACGTGCAATACCCGAATTGCCTAGTGGATGGTCGATTAGCCCAAGGCTTGCTGAATTCCTGAAATTCCTGTTTTGGCTGGTAGTAGGTTTATTTATCGCTTGGGTGGGTTGGCGATTATGGCGAGAATTTAGTCCTTATATATATTCTTGGCTGAATAGAAGTGGCAATATCACTGATTTTCGTGTAAAAGCTCCCTCTAGTGAGGCATCCACTGCCCTTTTGTTGGAGCGATCGCAACAATTTTACCGTCAAGGTAACTACCGTGAAGCTTGCCGTTGTCTCTATTTAGCTATGTTACAGCAGTTACATCAAAACGCACTCGCACCCCACAAACTCAGCCGCACTGATGGAGAATATCTGCAATTGCTGCGATCGTCTGTGACTCCCATACAGCCTTATGAAACTTTAATTACCACTCATGAGCAATTATGTTTTGGTAATGCCGAGATTTTGCCAGACAATTATGAACAGTGTCGGCAAGCCTATCGAGAAATTTCCCCAGATTGAAGAGAACGCTGTGATAGTGATAAGTAGAGCGGCGTAAATAATTTGCATGTTCGTAATGTACCCCTGCGGGGAAGCAAGCTACGCGCAGCGTCTCGAAGAGAGGACTTTAGTCCTCAAATAAGGACTAAAGTCCCCACTACGAACTAATTTCAATATTTTTTACATTACTTAACTTAGTTTGATTTATTCTCGCCTACTTATTTACACCACCGCAAGTCAAAAGTCAAAATGCTTTAATTTTGGGCTTTCTGGATGTAATGAAATGGTAGATTTATTTTCGCCGATCTCTACTCAACACATAAATAGAGCAAAAAATCAATACTTTTATTGAAAATTAATCTAAAAATCAGAAAAAGCGAGAGATAGGCACAAAGACTTATCCTCGCTTTTTGATTACCTTAAGCTGTGAGAGTTGCGATCGCCTTATCTACAGCTTCTAAAGCAGTGTTTACTTCTGCTTCTGTGACAATTAGCGGTGGCACAAATCGGACTACTTTTGGCCCGGCTGGTACAAGTAATACACCTTCCTTGATGGCAGCATTGACGATATCTGCTGCGGTTAATTGAATATCGGCTCGCAACTCCAAACCGTTGATTAAACCCCAACCCCGGATTTCGCCAACCTGCTGAGGATATTTCGCTGCGATCGCCTTCAATCCAGATCGCAATTGTTCACCCCTGTCTTGCACATTCTGCAAAATATTTTCCCGTTCCAATGTCTGGCAAACACTGAGTGCTACACCACACACAAAAGGATTTCCACCAAAGGTGCTGGCGTGTTCCCCTGGTTGAAAAACATCACAGAATTTCTTGCTCATCATTGCACCAATGGGGATACCGCCACCTAAGCCTTTGGCACTGGCGAAAATATCTGGTTCAACGCCGAGATGTTCGTAAGCCCATAATTTGCCACTGCGCCCCATACCAACTTGCACTTCATCAAAAATCAATAAAATGCCAGTTTCGTCGCAAATTTGCCGAAGCTTTTTGAAATAGGCAACATCTCCCGGACGCACACCGCCTTCTCCCTGCAATGGCTCAATCAGAATTGCCGCTACCCGATAATCGCCTTCATCCAACTCGCTAATCGCCACTTCCACAGCGTTAATATCGTTGTAATTTACGTAGTGGAAACCAGGTACTAAGGGATCAAAATATTTTTGATACTTCGCTTGTCCCGTAGCGGTAATTGTTGCCAAAGTCCGTCCGTGGAAGCTGGCATTGGCGGTTAAAATAATCGGTTTGTCAATTTCTAATACTGTGTGAGCATATTTACGCGCCAGTTTAATTGCGGCTTCGTTAGCTTCAGCACCAGAATTGCAGAAAAATACGCGATCGGCACAGGAATGATCAACGAGCCATTTTGCCAATTCACCTTGCTCAGGAATGTAGTACAAATTAGAGACATGGTGCAGCTTCTGGATTTGGCGTGTCACCGCTTCTACCATAACTGGGTGGGCGTGTCCCAAAGTACAAGTAGCAATTCCCGCCACAAAGTCCAGATATTCCCGCCCCTGCGTATCCCAAACCCGGCATCCAGCACCCCGGTCTAGGGCTAAGGGAAACCGGCCGTAGGTAGACATGACAGCTTCATTAAAGCTATCTGTATCAAAGAGACTAGATGCTGACCCTGAATCTGGCGGGATGGTGGCTTGGTCAACGAGAGTTTGTAGGCTCACTACCGCTCCTCCTGAAAGTTTTTCATTATATAGTTATTTACTAGTTTCCTAGAAATCCCTAAAAAATACTTTTTATTTAGCACAACTTGTACTTCACTCTAACAATTTATTGTGGACTTGAATCAGTTCTCTAAACAGTAACCTTGCTCCTTTGGCTGCAATCCGATTTCTAACCAGCTTTACCGGACGACCCGCCAATTTTTCAGGGTCTAACTGTTCACCAGACACCTCGCCCCGTGGAAGCCCCCGGATTCATCCGTGGGGGCAAGGGGTAGGCGAATTTAAACGCCTTTCAAAAAATATTCTTCACATGTGATACAATTGATTGTATGGAACAAGTGCTGACATTGGTTTGCAAGCTTAACCCTACATCTGAACAAATTGTCAAAATAGAGGCGACATTGAAGGCCTACACTAGCCTTACCTGCCACCAATGTTTGCACATTGGATTGAGGTCTGATAAACGTTTCAAATGTGGTAATTGTGGTTGGCATGGTGACGCTGATTTGAATGGTGCGAAAGTGATTTCTTTATTGGGGCAATCTGTAAGTTTGCCCGGAGGTTCGAGATGTCTATGTTGTTCTCTCAATATAGATAGCTCAGGGCTACTACAAAGCCCCGCCCTAAAGGGCTGGGGTTAACTTACCCAAGATTTTACCAATATCATTTTTGAGACGCGACGATCGCGGTTCGATTCTCGTAAAAACCCACTGCCACAAAGACTTGCGACACAAATCAGATCCGCCTACAACTTTGGCTTTACGGCAATACGTTTTGCATCAGCGCTCAATTTCAAAAACGGACATTCGTAATAAAATTGACGTGGGTCTTCGGGCTTATCCGTGAGCAGACAAACCGAAACCGAGGACTAGTTCACGCAGTTCTTTTTTCCGTTGTCTGATTTCTTGCTCGAACTTTATCGCTGCATCCTCCCTAATTTTTCGCTCTACCATCTCCATGACGCGGGAAATTGACTCTTCTACGTCGTCCCCTTCAAAGACTTCTTCAGACAGTTCTAGACGCTTGGATTCGTAATTCCCCAGATTTAGTACCCGTTGGTAAGTAATGTTTTTAATTGCCATGATTATGTGATATTTTTTACTTGTCCACTGAAGTGTGGGAATCGATAAAGCGATCGCGTTCCTCCCAAAAGCGCGATCGCAATTTGGTTTTATCCCCCGAACTGCCTCCTCAGTCGCTCTAACTGGTAAGTGTCGTTTCTGTTTCGAGTTTTTGGGCTTATCTTCGGTCTTTGGTGCTGCTTTATTGCCGTTATAGGTGGTTTCTAGTGTTTCCATAGTCATTGCATAAGGGTATGATGCACGGTGTTAGTCTGTGCATAAGGCGGTTATAGTCCGTGCATAGCGGGGTTTAAGTGCCACTATGCACGGGCTTTAATACTGCGATCGCACAATCCAATTGAGTTTTATCAGGCGAGTCTAGCAATGCCTTGCATAATGTGATTTGTCACAGATCGGGGTAAATTTGGTCAACCTCATCCCACGCCTGAGAAGCAAGATTCTCCAATGCCATAGCCAAATACAGGGGATGGTCATATTCCCCCCGTTGCAAGCGCTCGAAGAATATCTCAATTTGCAGGAATAGGAGTTTGGCGTTCATAGAGCGTTGATAGCTCCCTTGACGCGATCGCTGTCAATTTCCATATACCGTTCTAGAGATTTGAAATCTTGGTGTCCGGTAATCTGCTTGATTGTGTACAAATCCGTTCCGTTGCGGTGCAGCTTAGTTATAAAAGTCCGGCGGGTGCTGTGGGTGCTGATACCCTTAACCACTAAACCGGCTCTATCAACAGCTTTACGTAAAATCGCGTCAGCCCAACGGCTAGTAATTGGTTCATCCCCTTCACGGTTAGGGAACAGCCACAGAGAATTAGTAAGAGCAATGTAACTCAGCAGTGATTCAGCCAATCGCTACTCCTGAACCTTTGCGCCGATAGGCTTCGAGCGCTGTTTTGCTGTTATGAAGCATTTCGGCTTCAGTAAGAGGTTGAAAATTTAATGCTGCGTCTATCTCACCGGACTCAAATGATTCTTCTGTGGTTTGAGTAGCTTGATTTGTTAGTAAGCGCTCAAAATCTTCTAAGGAAGCAGATGTATCAGTGAGCCATGTTAACAGGAGAGTTTTCACCTGTTCTCCGGGTAATGTTTCAATATGCTCTAAAATTTGCTGCCTAATATTGCTTGCTGTCATAAGCGTTTAATTGTGTAGTAGCTCAAGTAAGAATTCAGCAGCCAGGAGTCAGAATTCAGAATTTATAAGGAGTTTAGTATGATTGGAATATTCATTTAGGGAACTCCAAAAAATAAATTATTCCACTTAAAGTCGTTGACTGATGACTGTTGACTGTTGACTGAAAACTCGTGAACCGTCAACGGTCAACAGTGAACAATAGCAATGGAATATTTTTTTACTTGGAAGTCCCTTATCAAATCTTCGTCTTGATTTTTTAGTCGAATGTATATGGCAGATCCTTGCTAAAGTAATGGTTATGAACCTTCAAAACCACCACCCATCTTATATAGGAACTTATGGATCGCTATTAAATTATGTAGGGCGAACGATGGGAATTGAACCCACGAATGGTGGTACCACAAACCACTGCCTTAACCACTTGGCTACGCTCGCCATTCAACAATTTGAATTATAGCAATAATTTGCCAAGCGATCAAGAGTTTTTATTCAAGGAACGGACTCAGTTGATTTAGAGTCTCTGGAATCTAAGCAATTATAATGAATTTTTGGCAAATATGAAACCCTTAACGATCATTGCATATACTGGAGCAGCAGCAGGACTCGCCGCCTTGGGTGTGGCAATGGCGAAGACTAATCCCAGTCAGGTTGAGTATGAAGAATATGCAGTGCAACGGCTGACAGAATACTTAAAAAGCGATGTATGCAAAAAAACTACCAATATTATAGAAAATTTAATTCATTTTAATTGTGATAAGTTAGTTGACTCGGCTAACCCGCAAATCCAAGAAATTATTGCCAGGACTACAGAAAGACAAAATTATCTTATTTTTAGCATTTACCGTACAGATTTAAAGATCAACTCTTGGATACCTTCTTACAAATTTGAGACGGTGGGAGCTTTCGATCAATTTTATACTTACACTGCTGAAAAACAATAAGGCAGACGGTGGGAAGAAAATATGGCAGTCGTTGAGAATATTTTTAAATACAGATTCCTCAAAAAACCCTAGTATCGCTTGGCAAAAGTCAAAAGTCACGCATGTTTGAATTTTGAGCTTTCTGGCGTTTAAGCCACACACTAGAAACTTCTCTTTTAGGCAAAGTAGTAAGCTGACGCGCATCTAAATTTGATAATTTAGGGCTTGAAACCGTTTGCTGCTTTAGATTGCCCTGTAAAACTAGATGACGAACAGCTTACAACTTTTCCCCAGGTGACACCAACCCTCATATAGGACTCCTATTTGATTCTTGAAAAAACTTGCCCTCAACTCGAAAGGGCTGATTTCCTATTCTCCAGTACAGAGGCGATTAATCGCGTTTTTCTGCCTACGGAAATAATTTCAAAAATCAAATCGGATTGCTATGTCTCTATTTGATACTTGCAATATTAATGCTACTGAGTGATTTCGGCTGACGCTTGAGCATGAAAACTACACCTGAAATCCCAAACATTAATAAACTTAATACGGAGGAAGGTTCGGGTACACTGGCAGTCTGATCAATGCGGACGTTATCAATGCTAATAAATAAAACTCCCTCGTCTTCAGATCCAGATGCTACAAGTCGAAGTTTATCAAAGCTAACATCTGATATAGAAAGCTGGCGATAAAGTATACCTATATCATCAGTTTTGTCGAAATTCACTGAATTACTACCAACAAGTGTTCCATCCAAGTATGCTTCCAGCGTCAGAATATTATCAGTTGCAGGAAACTGCAAGTTGAAGATGTCTAAACTCGCAACCGATGCTAATTCTCCTGTGCTTATAGTAGCAGAACCAAATCGTCCAAAACTGGCACCAGGCCCAGGAGCATAGCCACCAACCGTGAGAATATTTGGTGGAGAGAAAGGCGATGTGAGCGATTCGTCAGCTCTTTCTATACTAAAGGTAGGAGTTGAACCCGATAGACGTTGATCCAAATCCGAGAATGTGATCCCTCCATCCGTCAGTACTGGTGTAACAAAACCTTCTGTAAAACTATCGAACGTGGCAAGAGCGGCTGTTGCAGGTGAAGCCACGCCACCAACACAATACACAAATCCAATTACAGAGAATCCCTTGCAGAGATAATGTTTTAGCGTATTTGATAGCTTTTTCATGATTGTCACAAAAACTACTATATTAGTGTATCGTATTATTACTGTTAACTGGAGTTTAAAAGTATTACGTAAGCAAGTCCAAAAAATAACAAATGCCCACAAAGCCGATTACTCACTCGGCGTCAAAAGGCTATAGCACAAATCAAAAACATTTATCCCGCAAATATGCAACCCCAAGAAAAGGTAGGATACTCCAGTTTTTCTTGATAGACTCTAAGATCAGAAAAATAGCAACTGAGAGTTCAAGCTTTGCCGATGTCATCTGCCTATCTGCTAGTATCTCACGGAAGTCGCGATCGCCGCCCAGAAATTGCTATGCAGCAACTAGCAAAGCTGGTATATAACAAATTGCCAGAAAGCCACAATGCATTAAATGGCGCACATCTGGTTGGCATAGCTGCTTTAGAAATGAATCCTCTGCCTTTACACGAGCAGATTCAAGAATTTGCTAAGAGAGCTTTTTGCGAGGGCAAACTCTCTCAAAACGAGAATCGCCTCAAAATCGTACCGCTATTTCTGCTGCCGGGAGTGCATGTAATGACAGATATTCCGGCCGAAGTAGCACTAGCACAACAGGCTATTAATCAGGATATCATCATTGAGTTGCAACCATACTTAGGCTCTCACCCTAATTTAGAGAAATTGCTGGCAAAGCAAATAGCTACTATAAAAGCAGAAGCATGGATTCTCTTAGCTCATGGTAGCCGTCGCCCAGGTTCTAAAGAAACTATCGAAGCAATGGCGGGGAATTTGTCAGCTGTGACTGCTTATTGGTCTGTCCCTGGTAGTTTAGAATCACGGGTGAAAGAGTTGGTAGCTGCTGGTTATAAAGAAATTGCAATTCTGCCATACTTTTTATTCGCTGGTGGAATAACCGATGCGATCGCAGCCTCAATAGAGGAGCTAAAATTACAATTTTCTGCGGTGAATTTCCAATTGGCAGAACCACTGGGAGCAAGTGCAGAATTAGCCGAGATAATTTGGGATTTAACAGATAGATGAACCGCACAGAAAAACAGGAGAACAAGTATTTGGGAAAGGTTTATTTAGTAGGTGCGGGGCCAGGAGATCCAGGATTAATTACCCTGAAGGCAAAAGGTTTATTAGAATGTGCAGATGTTGTTATCTATGATGCCTTGGTGAGTCCGCCAATTCTGGCAATGATTAATCCCGAAGCCGAGCAAATTAACGCTGGTAAGCGCAGGGGAAAACATTCGCTGTTTCAGGAAGAAACAACTCAATTGCTGATTGAGAAAGCGCAGGATCATGCAATTGTAGTGCGGTTAAAGGGTGGCGATCCTTTTATTTTTGGTCGCGGTGGCGAAGAGATGGAAGAATTAGTCAACGCGGGAATCTCAACGGAAGTTGTGCCAGGTATCACATCGGGTATTGCAGCCGCAGCTTATGCAGGTATTCCATTGACTCATCGGCTGTATAGTTCTTCAGTTACATTTGTTACTGGTCACGAGGCGGCGGGTAAGTATAGACCGAAAGTGGATTGGAATGCGATCGCTCACGGTTCCGAAACCATTGTAATTTATATGGGAATTCACAATCTGCCTTATATTGTGGAACAGTTAAGTGCGGCTGGGTTGAATTTAGAAACGCCCATTGCTTTGGTGCGCTGGGGTACACGCCCAGAACAAGAAGAATTGATTGGTACTTTAGAAACAATTGTCGAGCAGGTAGAGCAAACTGGATTTGGTGCGCCTGCGATCGCAGTTATTGGACAAGTAGTAAATATGCACAGTATTTTGTCTAGTTGTCGTCCAGTTTGATGGTTGGCGTATAACTTGATATATTAAGCGATCGCTCATTTACCAACTACTTTTGACCACACCAAGCGTCACTCAACGGAGGCTAAGTGTTTTAGAGGTATTCAATGCACACGCATACACAGCGCTCAAGTTCCAGCGTTTTTTAAAAGCTTTAAAGGGAAATTCCGTAACAATATGAAGTTTTGTAAAGGAATGCGTAATTGTTACTATTATAGCTGTATCCGCAATTATGAGCATTCATGAAAGAAACCTAATTCTTTCCTGTTCCTCTAAACTTGTTCCTTCATTGGCAAACTGTACTAATCGAATTTCTGTTAATTAGTACATTACAAAGTAAGTTCACACAATTACCAGAGTGCAATAAAAGTAAAAGTTATGGAATCTCAGAAAAAACAACAGTTAGTAGACGATATTAAGAGCGAATTGAGTGAAAGCCTAGACAATTGTGATCCAAATTCAAGTGATTCTAAGAGTGCTGTTAAGAAGCAAAAAATTCAGGCTTTTGCAATAGCATTTACATCTGAAAATAGTGCGCCATCAATGTGCGGAGTAGATGATGATGGTAATTGGGTATGTCACGAGTCATAATATTGTCTAGTCAATTACTCTCGCCTAAACTTATTAACAAGACTTAAACATTTTTGAGGACAAAACAAGCCTCAAAACCATACAGGGCAAGGGAAATACACTCTTCTGCCTAAAAACGTCTGAAACCCAGATATAGCAGTCTTAAATCATTCGGGAACAATAAGATCCCCGACTTCTCAAAGAAGTCGGGGATCTGAGCCTCTCGATTCTTATTAAATCTGCTATTCTGACAACAGATATAACATTTGCTAAGTTAAGCCTAATTGAATATATCTAAAACGTCATATTTATTCAGCAATTAGTATTCTTTTAAAGGGGTGTATATTTGGTATGAGTACTTTTTCTAACTTGTTTAAAAGTTTAGTGCTTGCAATAAGTGGTGTAATAACTTTATCCGCAATTCCTGCTATTGCTCAAATTATCCCAGATGGTACTTTACCTACTAATTCTCTTGTCAAAACACAGGGCAATACCATAATTATTGAAGGTGGAACTCCAAAAGGCAATAATCTGTTCCATAGTTTTAAGGAGTTTTCCTTAATTAATAACGGAAGTATAGCTGAGTTTGAATATGTTGGGGATATTCAGAACATTATTAGTCGGGTGACGGGGAAATCTGTTTCTGAGATTGATGGTATCCTTAAAGTTAACGGCACAGCCAACCTGTTTCTGATTAATCCTAACGGGATTATTTTTGGCCCCAATGCTTCTTTACAAATTGGCGGTTCATTCGTAGCAAGTACGGCGAGTAGTCTGAACTTTGCCGATGGAACCTTTAGTGCCACGGATATTCAAACAAAACCCCTCCTAACAGTAAATGTTCCCATTGGTTTACAATTCGGAGCAACTGCCGCCCCTATCAAAAATCAATCCCAAGCATTAAATTCAAATGGCGCAACTGTTGGTCTACAAGTACAGCCAGATAAAACCTTAGCACTTGTAGGAGGTGATATAACGCTCTCAGGCGGAAATTTAACAGCAGCGTCAGGACGAATAGAGCTAGGAAGTGTCGCTGCCAATAGTTTGGTCAGCCTGAAGCCAACAAACCAAGGTTGGCTCTTGGGATATGAAGGTGTCCAAAATTTCCAAAACATTCAATTAATCCCACGAACTGATAAAGGTTCTCAGATTCCATCTCAGGTAGATGCTAGTAACAAAGATGGCAGTGGAGGCAATATTCAAGTGCAAGGCAACTCCGTTGAACTTACTGGTTATCTTGTTCGTTTAAGAACTCAGACAACGGGTGCAAAAGATGGTGGAGATTTAACAATTAACGCCAATAAGTTAATCGTTCGGGATGGTGCAGCCGTATCAACTACTACTAGAGGTACTGCGAATGGAGGAAAGTTAACTGTGAACGCTTCTGAGTCTGTAGAGGTTATTGGTAGCTTTCTCTCACCAGATACTGGTTTAATTACACCAAGCTCATTATCTAGTGGAACTACTGTTGCAGGAAAAGCTGGTGATATAAATATTAAGACCAAGAGGCTGCTTATTCAAGATGGGGGACAGATTATAACAGAATCTAGTGCAGCGTTTCGGAACGGACAATTTATAGCAGGTACAGGTACAGGAGGAGATTTGACTGTGAACGCCTCCGAATCGTTAGAAGTAAGAGGTAAGAACAGCGGCTTGTTTGCTTCGACTAACACTTCTGGAGATGCTGGAAATCTGACAATCAATACAGGACAATTGATTGTCCGTGACCAAGCTGAAGTAACTGTGAGCAGTCTATTTAACAAACGCTACATCTACCCAGGAAACACAGTCAACTTAGGGAAGGCAGGCAATCTAAATGTAACAGCTCACTCCATACTTTTAGACAACCAAGGGACACTTACATCTAACAGTGATTTAGGTCGGGGCGGTGATATTACGCTAGAGGTGCGGGATTTATTATTGATGCGTCACAATAGTCAAATATCCACCAACGCAGGGAAGACAGGAAATTTAGGTGGCAATGGCGGTAACATCAATATCAACTCAAGATTTATCGTTGCAGTTCCCAACGAAAACAGCGATATCAGCGCTAACGCTTTCACTGGAACTGGTGGAAACATCCAAATCAACTCGCAAGGTATCTTCGGTATCGAGTCTCGGACAAAACCAACCGAGAAAAGTGATATTACTGCAAGTTCAGAATTAGGCGTATCTGGTGTCACAAATATCAATGCACCCAATAACAGTTTTATTCAAAACAGCTTCATCGAATTATTACCAAACGTCATCGATACCAAGGCACTTATTGCCAATAGCTGCATTTCACGCGGCATCAAGCGAGAAGAAAACTCTTTTACCATTACAGGTTCCGGTGCTTTACGCAATAGTCCGGGAGATGTATTAATTTCCATCTACCCAACTGGGGAAGTACGTAGTGTTGAACCAATATCGCGCCCTTGGAAAAAAGGCGACCCAATTATTGAGCCACAAGGATTGTATCGATTACCCAATGGGCAATTAATCTTGAGTCGAAGTTGTTAAACAGAAATATTGCACATCTTGCAAAAATCATATAAGGGACTTCCAAATAAAAAAATATCCAATTAATTCTTGTGGGGTGGGCGTCTCGCCCGCCCATGATTAGGGGCGCTCATGTTGCCCACCCTACAATATTGGATAATTTATTTCTTGGAGTTCCCTAATACTGAGCGCAGCCTCTCGTAAAGAAGTATGAGGCTGAATGCGTGACTTTTGACTTCCCCAAACGCGAATTTATGTTGAGCGGAGTCGAAACACAGCGTCTCCAATAGTTGGGGCTGACTCTTGTTAATGACCAAATTCTGTAACAATGGTTAACAATAAGCCAGAATACTGAATCAAAGCTACTCATGAGCCAGAGTTCTCAAAACAGCCCTTTGCCACGCAAAGCCGTTCAATCATATTTCCAGTGGTTATACGCTTTCTGGAAATTCTCCCGCCCTCACACGATTATTGGTACAAGTCTAAGTGTGTTGAGCTTGTATTTTATAGCCATTGCAAATAGTAAAAGTACTGATTCCCTATTCCCTACTCCCCATTCCCTATTCCCTGTCTTAGGCGCATGGATTGCTTGTGTGTGTGGCAATATCTACATTGTGGGGCTGAATCAATTAGAAGATGTTGATATTGACAAGATTAATAAGCCTCATTTACCGTTGGCATCAGGTGAGTTTTCCCAACAGACGGGGCAATTAATTGTTGCTTTGACTGGGATTTTGGCGCTAGTTGTGGCGTGGCTAACTGGGCCATTCTTATTTGGCATGGTAGCAATTAGTTTAGCCATTGGTACTGCTTATTCTTTGCCGCCAATTCGCTTGAAACAGTTTCCATTTTGGGCAGCGCTGTGCATTTTTTCGGTGCGCGGCACGATTGTTAATTTAGGATTGTATCTGCATTATAGTTGGGCGCTGAAACAAAGCCAAGGAATTCCACCTGTGGTGTGGGTGCTGACGTTATTTATCTTGGTGTTTACCTTTGCGATCGCAATCTTTAAAGATATACCCGATATAGAAGGCGATCGCCTCTATAATATCTCTACTTTCACTATCAAACTCGGTTCGCAAGCTGTGTTTAATCTAGCTCTTTGGGTGATAACTGTCTGCTATCTGGGAATAATTCTGGTTGGTGTGCTAGGTGTAGCATCAGTTAACCCCATATTTGTGGTAATTACTCATTTAGGGCTGCTAGCTTGGATGTGGTTGCGGAGTTTGGCGGTAGACTTACAAGATAAAAGTGCGATCGCTCAATTCTACCAATTTATCTGGAAACTATTTTTTATCGAATATTTAATTTTTCCTATCGCTTGCCTTTTGGCTTAGACAATGCTAGAAACCTTTCCCACTAGTTCTATTATCCCTGCTCTTGTAGTTGTTCTTAGTCTGTCAATTCTTGGCTATTTTGCTTGGAAAACTTTGATTACCTCAGACTTGTTTCAAAAAGGAATCAATCTTTCTCAAGCCAAAGATTACCAAGGTGCAGAAGCAGCCTTTCGTAAGGTGATTTCCCTCAACTCAACTAATGATGTGGTGCGCTTGTTTTTGGGAGATGTTTTAAACCAACAAGGCCAAATAGAAGAAGCAACAGAATTATTTCGGGAAGTGATTCGCCGCAGTCCAAAAAATCCTGATGCTTACTTGCGTCTGGCAAATATTCTCATGCAGCAAGAGCGAGAAGAGGAAGCTAAAATTAACCTACGACAAGCTAAAGATTTATTGCAAAAACAACGCCAACCTGAAAAAGCTAAAAAAATCACTGAACTGTTAGATAAAATGAGTGAGAAGTCAAGTAAATCTTAAGTCAGAATTGCGGAGATGAAATTTTTCTGTTCCTTCTCCTAATTTTTTTACCATTCCCCTCATGATGGGGAGAATGGGTTTTGTTTTGGAATTTACCAGTGTCTTTCGTAATTATGTCCGTAGCTTTCGCAAGTTTGACTACTCCCTTCATAGCCCTTAAAATTGCTATCTGATGCGCTATAAGCTCCATAGGCACGATAAGTTGATTTAAGGTTTAGAGGATGAAGGAATTTAGTATTAGATTCTATAGATTAAAAAAAATAAAGTGTTTATGTCAGACATGATATCAGAATTGTGGACTAATTTTTTTACATCAGGATCATTTATTCCACATGGACACTGCTATCTATGGCAAACAAATTTAGTTGGGTTACACATATTATCTGATGCGTTCATCGCACTAGCTTATTACTCGATTCCAGCTACACTTTTCTACTTTGTCCGCAAGCGGCAGGATTTGCCCTTTGATTGGATTTTTCTGCTGTTTAGTGCATTTATCGTAGCTTGTGGCACTACTCATTTAATAGAGATTTGGACGCTTTGGTATCCAACCTATTGGCTGTCGGGGTTTGTCAAAGCAGTAACTGCAATGATATCTGTAATTACAGCAGTACAACTTGTACCTCTAGTTCCCCAAGCATTGGCACTTCCTAGCCCTGCTCAACTAGAACAAGCAAATCAAGAACTTCAAACACAAATAGGCGAACGCTTACGGGTAGAGGAGGAACTGCGAAAATATCAGAATCATCTCGAAGAAATGGTTGCTGTTCGCACCAATGAAATTACCAAGACTAACGAGCAATTACAACAAGAAATCCTTGAACGCCAACGCATCTTAGAAATTCTTCGACAAAGCGAAGAACGCTACCGTTACTTGGCTGAGGCAATTCCTCAACTTGTATGGACAACCAATCCTAACGGTGAATGTGATTTTTTTAATCAAAATTGGTGCGAATACACTGGGTTAACATTAGAGCAATCCTTGGGTTCTGGTTGGTTGGCTGCATTGCATCCAGATGATATCCAAAATGCTGATGAAGTTTGGTCTAATGCTGTAAAAAATAGCACTATATATAACAATGAATATCGCTTTAAACGGGCTTCTGATGGCTCCTATCGTTGGCAGCTAGCGCGAGGTTTACCACTCAAAGATGAGCAAGGTATTGTAGTAAAGTGGTTTGGAACATGTACAGATATCCACGAACAAAAACAAATACTTGAAGAACGGGCACACCTGCTGGAATTAGAACAAATAGCACGAGCTAAAGCAGAAACAGCCAATCGAATTAAAGATGAATTTTTAGCTGTTCTTTCTCACGAACTACGCACTCCACTAAACGCAATTCTCGGCTGGTCAAAGTTGTTGCAAACTGGCAGGTTAAACCAAGCGAAAACATCTGAAGCACTAGCCACAATCGAGCGGAATGCCACCTTACAGGTTCAACTCATTGAAGACTTGCTAGATATCTCCAGAATTTTACAGGGCAAACTGACACTGGATATTACGAAGATTAATCTAGAGTCTACGATATTGTCTGCACTACAGACAATGCGTTTAGCAGCAGAAGCAAAGTCGATTGAGGTAAGTACAGTATTTGAACCCCTTATGGGGGAAGTTATGGGCGACTCTACTCGTTTGCAGCAAGTGGTTTGGAATCTCCTTTCTAACGCTGTCAAATTTACACCCAAAGGAGGAAAGATAGAAGTGCGACTAAAGCAAGCCGATGGCTATGCTCAAATCATAGTTAGCGATACAGGTAAGGGAATTAGCGCTGAATTTTTGCCATTCGTGTTTGATTACTTCCGCCAAGCAGATAGCACCTCTACGAGAAATTTTGGTGGATTAGGATTGGGATTGGCAATTGTGCGTAATATCATCGAGATACATGGCGGCATTGTCAAAGCAGATAGCCACGGTGAAGATAAAGGGGCAACATTTACTGTTAGTTTGCCACTTCTGCAAGATGAAAACCTAAGATTGACGGATGAACAAAACTATCCTGTATTATTAATTCCTAAGTCTTTACCTCTCGCTGGCATTCGGGTTTTAGTTGTCGATGATGAGCCTGATTCTCTAGATTTTACTGCTTTTGTTTTAGAGCAAGATGGGGCTTTTGTTATCTCTTTATCTTCTGCTTATGAAGCATTACAAACTCTAGCACAGGTAAAGCTAGATGTGTTGGTCAGCGATATTAGTATGCCCGATATGGATGGCTATATGTTAATACGTAAAGTGAGAACTTGGACACCAGAACAAGGTGGACAAATTCCAGCGATCGCTTTGACGGCTTTTGCTAGAAATGATGACCAGGAAGAAGCACTAAAAGCTGGGTTTCAGATGCATTTACCTAAGCCTTTTAACCCAGAAGAATTAATTGCAGCCATTGCTCAACTTGTTGAAGCAAAAGTGTCAGCAATTACCTAATTAATTAAAGCCTCAGCTATTGTGTACAAATGGACAATTATATGGAAGTAGACTTGTATCAAGTTAGGTTAATAACTTATAATTCCTGGTAGAACTCCGCCAAAGGTACGTTTTTACTCCCCTCCTGTCACACACACAGGCAATCCCGCCCAGAACTGAAGTTCAGGGCTGATAGCGAAAGTCCACTAAGCGTGGACTGAATTGATCATTTAGTCCACGCTTAGTGGACTTCAGCTATGAGACTCGGAATTAATTCCGAGGCGGGATAGAAAAGCAGTGCGAAATTTATATGTAAACCAAGCAGATAAGGTAATAAAAATGCTGAAAAACAAGAATCTAATGGTAGCAGCTATTATCGGCTTGTGTTTGAGTAATGGGAATACTGCCTTTGGTAAAGATATTCGCGTTGTTTTATCAAAAATTCCAAGCTCAGATCACGCAGCAGCTGCTAATAACAAAAACGCAGTTGCTAACTTTGAGCAAGGAACCAATCTCTATAAACAAGGAGATTTTAAAGGAGCAGAAGCGGCTTTTCGCAAAGCAATTGAACTAGAACCCAACTTTGCCCAAGCTTATATTGCTTTGGCAAATACTCTCGACGATCAAGGTAAACCACAAGAAGCGATCGCTATTTACAAAAAAGCCATTAGCCTCGATCCGAAAAACTCTGGAGCATACTTTAATTTGGGTTTGACTTTAGCAAGACTCAATCAGTTAGAAGCTGCGATCGCACAATATAAAAAAGCTATCACCCTTGAACCCAACTATGCAGACGCTCACTATAACTTAGGAAATGCTTTCTACGCTCAAGGCAAGCTCACAGAAGCAGCCACCGAATATACAGCAGCTATTCGCCTCAAACCCAATTATGCCCCAACTTATACCCGTCTGGGAAATGCTCTGTACGATCGAGGTGAGCTAGCAGAAGCGGTTACTCAGTACAAAAAATCTATTAGCTTTGATCCCAAATATGCAGAGGCTCACTATTACTTAGGGAACGCCTTGTATGCTATAGGATTGCCAACAGAAGCAATCGCCGAATATACAGTAGCGATTCGCCTCGAACCAAAAAATCCCGCAGGTTATAACGCCTTGGGAAATACTCTGTACGCTCAAGGCAAACTAGAAGAAGCGATCGCAAATTACCAAAAAGCCATAAGCTTCGATCCCAACTATGCAGACGCTCACTATAATTTAGCAAGTGCTTTTTACGCTCAAGGCAAGCTAACAGAAGCGATCGCCGACTATACCGAAGCGATTCGCCTCGATCCCAAACATGCACAAGCTTACACAGGTTTGGGAAATGCGATGGACGATCAAGGTAAACCACAAGAAGCGATCGCCCATTACAAAAAAGCCATTAGCCTTGTACCCAACGATGCATTCACTTACTATAATTTGGGGATCGCTTTGGGAAGAGAACAACAGCTAGAAGAAGCGATCGTTAATCTCAAAAAAGCCAGAGAGTTATTCCAAGCTGAGGAAAACAAGGAGATGGTTGAGCAAGTTGATCAGCTAATCGAAAAAATGAATATCCGAAGAATTGAATAATGGGGATTGGGGATTGGGGATTGGGGATTGGGGATTGGGGATTGGGGACTGGGGATTGGGGACTGGGGACTGGGGACTAGGAAAGAAGCACAGGAACAAGAACTATTGACTAATGACTAATGACTAATGACTAATGACTAAGACTCAAGAAAATGGCAAAGTTTATCTCGTAGGTGCTGGGCCTGGAGATGTAGCATACCTGACGGTAAAAGCTTACAATCTCTTAGCTGCTGCTCAAGTTTTAGTCTACGATGCCCTGGTAGATGCTCAATTGTTGCAGTGCGTACCATCTGATTGTTTGAAGTTAGATGTTGGGAAACGCGGTGGTAAACCCAGTACAACCCAAGCTGAGATTAACAAGTTATTGGTAAAGCATTGCCAGCATGGGAAACAAGTTGTACGGCTAAAATCAGGCGATCCGTTGATTTTTGGGCGTTGTACTTCCGAAATTGAAGCGCTGAAAGCATCTGGTTGTGATTTTGAACTAGTACCAGGAATTTCCTCAGCCCTTGCAGCACCTTTGTTAGCAGGAATTCCCCTCACAGATCCGGTGTTGAGTCGCACTTTTGCAGTCCTTACAGCTCATGAACCAGAAGTTTTAGACTGGGAGGCACTCTCACGGCTAGAGACACTGGTAATTTTGATGGGAGGGCAACATCTGCCAGAAATTGTACATCAACTGGTGCGACACGGGCGATCGCACTTAACACCCATTGCTATCATTCGTTGGGCAGGAACTCCTCGCCAACAAATTTGGACAGCACAACTGGGCAATATTGTAAAACAAACCACCGAATTATCCCTTTCTCCAGCAGTAATTGTCATTGGCGAAGTTGTTGGGCTACGGAAGTACTTACAACCTGAGAATATATATTTAGACGAAATTATCAGTCAGGAGTCTGGAGAAAGGCATTTCCAGGTTCCGGCTGTGAACGCGAGTATTTTTATACCCAAACCTATGTTAAGTAACTTCCCCTCATCTCCTCTTCCGCTCAGTGGCAAAACAATCTTAGTGACACGTTCAGTTGGACAATCGAGCCAATTTAGCGATCGCCTGATCGCATTAGGTGCAACAGTCATCGAAATGCCTACCTTAGAAATCGGCCCGCCCTCCAGTTGGGAAGCTTTGGATAATGCGATCGCTCATTTATCTGACTTCGACTGGTTAATTCTCACTTCTACCAATGCCGTAGACTACTTCTTTGAAAGGTTAAACGCCCAAGGTAAAGATAGCCGGGCCTTAGCAGGCGTAAAAATTGCCGTCGTTGGTGAGAAAACAGCCCATTGTCTCAAACAACATTCTCTCCAACCAGATTTTATTCCCCCCAATTTTATTGCCGATTCTTTAGTAGAAAATTTCCCAGAGGATCTGCATGGTAAAAAGGTTTTATTTCCCAGAGTTGAAAGCGGCGGCAGAGAAATTTTGGTTAAGGAATTAACTCTCAAGGGAGCAAAGGTGATAGAAGTTGCCGCATATCAATCTTGTTGCCCTACTAATATTCCACCAGAGGCACAGTTAGCTCTCCAAAATCGCAAGATAGATGTGATTACTTTTGCCAGTTCTAAAACTGTGCAATTTTTCTGTCAACTTACTGACAAGATATTTTCCAACGACTCTGATCCTAGCCAATTCTTAGAGGGCGTTTGTATTGCCTCTATCGGGCCTCAAACCTCGAAAACGTGTCATTTTTTATTCAGGCGCGTGGATGTAGAAGCCCAAGAATATACTTTAGATGGTTTAACCCAAGCATTGATAACATGGGCGACAAATTATTAGATGAGGGAGATGTGGTTCGACTTCGTTCACCAACCGGGAGATGAGGGAGCAGGGAGAGCAGGGGAGGCAGGGGGAGAATAACTAATGACTAATGACTAATGACTAATGACAAAACGTATAATCGGCTTAACTGGAGGTATTGCCACAGGCAAAACCACTGTCACCAATTATTTGGCTAGCGCTTATAACCTGCCAATTCTGGATGCAGATATTTATGCTAGAGAGGCAGTATCTTTAGGTTCGCCTATTCTTGGTGCGATCGCAGGGCGTTACGGCGAACAAATTTTATTACCAGATGGCAGCCTCAACCGCCAAAAGCTAGGCGAAATCATCTTTAATCGTCAAGATGAACGCAACTGGATAGACAATTTGATTCATCCTGATGTGCGCGATCGCTTTGAGGAAGCGATCGCCCTATCTTCCTCACCAACCCTGGTGCTAGTAGTGCCTCTATTATTTGAAGCTGGGATGACTGATTTAGTTACAGAAATCTGGGTAGTACGTTGTTCTCAAGAGCAACAGCTACAAAGATTGATACAACGAAACCATTTAAATAGAGAACAGGCACAAGCCAGGATCAACAGTCAATTATCTATAGAAGAAAAAGCGGCCCATGCAGATGTAGTTTTAGATAACTCTTCCACCCTAGAAGTACTACTGAAGCAGGTAGATGTAGCTCTAAAAATCATAAGTAGGGACTAAATACTATTTATCTTAGAAAAGATACATAGAATACATTCTCACAATATAAAAGGTTTATAAATTAAACATTAATGAATTGTTTTGACGTAGCACTGCTACGTTTCTAGAAGGGTTCTGAATAACGCATATTTAATTTCTGGAGATGTCTATTATTTAGTTAAGTAAAAAATACTCCTATCTAACCCAGATTTGTCCAATAATTCGGTGGTTTTACAGTTGAAGCTATAGTTTATAGTAATGTAAATTTAAATGGTTAATCAATGCTGCTATAGACCTCTGATATTATACTGGATAATATAATTTGAATGATACTTAAGCTTAAAAGGATAAAGTAATAAATAGTTAGCTTTTACCTGATATATGCAAAATAATGAATGACCTCCAAGGGTTATTGAGCAAAATATATCATTGGGTAAAAATTAAATCTTCATAACTCATAACTTAAGATTTAAGAAAACTTAATTGTAAATTATTAATCCTATTTTAAAATTACTTTATAAGTACCTTGTCAAAGAAGTGCTTATAATTTATTTTTTGCTCCTAGTGGGTGCAGGCACTGAATTAGACATTGGGTCATGTATTGGCTTTAATAGCTGTCAATGCGGTTGATTCCTAACTATATTGTCCACCTGTTCGGTTCTGGATTAATGATTGAAAGGAATTGAGATTCACCTAGAGTCCAGAACTCTTCGTTATAGATTTCTTCTTTGAGAGAACTCACTTATGTCTTTGCTCAGGACAGGTATGAACTTAAATTTGAATTTTTTCAGTAAGTTAAGTCTAGTTAGCTTTCCAGGAAACGAATTAAAACGCAAGCATAAAGTACACGATTATAGCCAACTAGTTTGTGGAAGCGACTACGTATTTGAGCGCCTCAATGAAGGGATGCTGGGGTATATGACTGGAATTGGGAAAGGTATTAAACCCCGCGATCGCATTGTTTTACGACAAGGTTGTGAATCTTCTCAATATCAAGTGGAGGAAATTGATTATTACTCAGATCCATCTGATATGTGGATAGCTTTACTCAAGCAAGTACCGATTGACTAAATATTAAAGTCAATATAATTCATAATTTATAATTCAGAATTCAGAATTCATAATTTAAATTTTGTTCAACGCGAATCGGTTTAAGGGACTTCCAAGTAAAAAAATATTCCATTGCTATTGTTCACTGTTGACCGTTGACCGTTGACGGTTCACGAGTTTTCAGTCAACAGTCAACAGTCAACGACTTGAATGTGGAATAATTTATTTTTTGGAGTTCCCTAATATTCTTTAAAATTAATCAACAGAAAAAGTTCTACGCCCTAGTCCAGAACTTTTTTTTACCCAATAAAGTGGGCTACTTGTTTTAATTAGATAAAGTCGAATTAAGCTGTCGAATAAACTGGATATTCAAATCTAGCTTTTCTCCTAACCATAAAGAATGAACTGCATGATCTGCTACAGCATCGCCTGTCTCAGGGTGAACGAGAATATCCAATCCCTCACGATTGAGCATTAACCAGGGAACGACTTTATCAAACTGATTCGGTAAGAAAGCAACTTGATACATTCCTTTTGGGTGGGGGCCGATGGGCTTGTCAAACCAGCGTCCGAGTTGCACGTCAAACCCAGCGCCCAATCCTTCACGTACACGCGCAGCTACATCCCGACTGGCGGGATCGAAATAAACATGAGCATGAAAACCAGTGATCTCGATAGTATCTTTATTCATAGATCCACTTTTCGCTCTCAACTCTAATTTTGGGTAGCGGACTTTTTCTTTCTTACTGAAAGATGTGTACGACGGGCTATGCCTACGCTCAATTTTAGCCCAATACCGTACAGTTAAGAATCGGTTGTGGAGATTGAGGAAGTAGGTAGGCGAGAATAAACCAAATTCAGAGTTTGGATCGCTCAGATTTATGCAATGTTAGTAATTAGTTAACGCTTAAAGTGCTTGTAGTTTCTTTGACAACTTCATGTGTTTTAGGACTAGCTGAAAGATGCACAACATGCACCGTACAAGCAGCATGGTGAAGAACATAGTTACTCACACTACCAAGAAATAGTTCCATCAGCCCAGAACGACCCCGACGCCCCATCACAATTAGGTCAGCGCCATAACTATGAGCTAAATCACAAATGATCCGGCCAGGATTACCAATATTTTGTGTAAATTCCGTAGTTACACCTGCTGCGTTAGCTTGGGTACAGAAAGATTGCAGCATCTGGATTCCTAAATTTTTAAAGGTATCCCACTGCTTTTGGTATAACTCGAAGCTTTGACTGCTCAATCCTGGATAGTAGTCAAAATTAGACAGCATGGGTACGTAAGGACTACCCTCTTCTTCGGTAGATAAGACATGCACTAGCATTAAGCTAGCTTGTGTTAACTTTGCTAAACCCAACGCTTCTTCAAAAACCTGTTGCCCTATTTCCGAGCGGTCTAATGCAACTAGAATTTTTTTGAACATCATAATAGACCTCCGATTTCATTGGTAATTGGTCTTTACGGTTTCGGGTTTCTAAATGCTGGATTGTCAAAAATGACTAATCCCTCAACTATGTTTAGCGACTTGTGAATTTTAAGTTTATTAAAGGTTTTCGCCCCTTATCTATGTTTATAGCAAAACAATTTGAGGAAGTTGTGAGGAAAGCAAGCATTGCTCTTTGATTATCAGGAATTATCCCGTTTTGGAAGAAACATCTTTAGGCCCTAACCCCAAATTTCTCTCCCAACTTTGAGAGAGGAACTTTGAAGCTGGTTTCGTGTTCGGGTAAGTTTACCAGCAGGGGCTAGGAGATGGGAACGAATACGTGCTATCAGTCAATCCGCTACACTACACAATCGTACTTGAGGAATGAGCGGTGCGATCGCAACACAATAATCACCTATCCTCATCCGATAAGCATTAGACCTCTTAATCGTTCAGGCAAATTCGCATTGTGGGAGATGAAGCTCGTAATTATAGAGAGTAACAATAAAATTAAACCTCAAACTAAATCTTTTTTGACGATTTCTATAAATAGAGGACAAAATTTAAAATAGCTTTATCTTACGTATATATACTTGTCTGGCAGTTAAAAAATATCAAATCTTTATCTTATAAAGGTTAATTATTTAAGGCAAATACATAGACAAAACCTATACTTGTAAGGAGATAAATAGGGAAATACCCGAAAAAATTTAGCCAAAGTTGTAAGTAATGAGCCATTCACCAATATTTAAAAGATTAGCCCGCACCCTTGGGATTGTCAGCTATTGTCAAAAGCGTAATATCTCAACGAGCGAAGGCATTGAACGCATTCATCAACTTGAAGAACTGATGTCATTGCGTAAGATTAAGCGGCGACAATTTCTGGCTGATTTAGGAAAATTGACAATATTGGGTGGAACAATTGGTGTAGGGTCTGGTTATTTCCATCGTACTTTAGCCGCACCTTCTTCAATGGATGCAAAGATAGCGATTGTAGGTGCTGGTTTAGCAGGACTCGCTTGTGGCTACGAACTCAAACGTCAAGGAATTAAAGCCACTATTTACGAAGCTAGTGACCGAGTAGGTGGACGCTGCTACTCACTTAATGGTGTCTTCCCTGGTCAGGTTGCCGAAAGAGGTGGCGAGTTTATAGACAATCTGCACAAGACCATGTTGGGATATGTAAACGAATTTAAGTTAGAAGTCGAAAATTTGTCAAAGCAACCAGGTGAAGTATTTTATTACTTTAATGGTCAACGTTATCGGGAATCAGCAGTAATTGATGAATTCCGAGATTTTGTGACGGCAATGAGAGTTGATTTACACACCTTTACACAACCTACTGCGGATAAATTTACTGCATCTGAGCGGTTATTAGACTTCACTAATCTCCAAGATTATCTTGATAGTCGTGGAGCGGGAGCTTTGCTGAAAAATGTGATTAAATCTGCATATACTGGTGAATATGGTCGAGAAATTGACCAACAAAGTTGTTTGAGTTTTCTCCTATTTATTCATGCAGATAGACGCTCCAAGTTTAAACCTTTTGGGGTGTTTAGCGATGAACGTTATCATGTTATCGGAGGCAATCAAAAGATTGTGGAAGGATTAAAAAACCGATTACTAGAACAGATACAGTATGGGAAAAAGCTGATTGCTGCCAGGAAAGATAGTGCAGGTAAAATAGAATTACTTTTTAACAATGGTTTAAGTGAAAAGTTTGATGCTGTAGTATTTTCTCTTCCTTTCTCAACTCTGCGAGAAGTAGATTTAATAGGACTTCAGCTACCTCAGTGGAAACTTGATAGTATTAATAATTTAGTTTATGGAACTAACTCAAAACTGATGGTAGGTTTTAATGGTCGTCCTTGGACTACCCTTGGTAGTAATGGTAGTGCCTATGCTGATCTTCCCAATCTCCAGGCTATTTGGGAAACTAACCCTAGCAAAGCTACATATAACCAGGCAGTCTTAACAGATTACACTGGCGGCAATTTAGGTGCAAGGCTTAACCCAAAAAATCTTCAACGGGAAAGTGGTAAGTTTATTAATGAACTGAAGTTTGTCTTTCCTGGTGCAGATATTTCGGCTGTACGGATCAAAAATACTGAGTATTTAGCTTATTTAGAAAACTGGTCATTAAATCCACTAACTAAAGGAAGTTATACCTGTAATCAACCTGGTTACTTTACAACAATTGCTGGTAATGAAGGCAAATCAGTAGATAACATCTACTTTGCAGGAGAACATACTAACTCATTTTATGAATGGCAAGGTTTTATGGAAGGTGCTGCAATTTCAGGTATTAATGCTGCCAAGCGAATTTTTAAAAGTTAAAAAATAAATCGCTAAGGCTCTCAATACGGTTCGGTTAAGGTTTTTTGATGAAAATTCTAAATCACAAAGACGCGATAAATCGCCGTCTCTACAAAGGATTAATTATTGTAGAGACGGCGATTTATCGCGTCTTTTGGCTTAACCGAACCGTATTGCTAAGGCTCTGATTCCAATCATCACTAAGCATCAGTGTAACTACTAAGGCTCCCACCATGACTCCGGCTACAGCACTCACAATCCGAATGGTTTAAACATTATGTGTGATCCAATACTGTTCGGTTAAGCCTAAAAAATAACTCCAATGTAGGTTGGGTTGAGGAACGAAACCCAACATTTTCAGGGATTTGTTGGGTTTCACTAAAGTTCAACCCAACCTACAAATCTTCTTAACCGAACAGTATTGATGTGTGATCTCTTCCCCTTTTCCCTAGAAAGCAAGAGAGGGTTGGGGGATTAAGTCTGTGTGCGAAGTGCGAAGGTGCGAAGGTGCGATCGCTTCATTAAGTTGCTTGATTGCTGCTTCTTGATTTATCCCTTGTCCTACCAGTCCATTTTCTAAGCATAAAGCAACTCAATAACCCGCACTCTTTCGCAAAACTGTTGTGTATAAGTCCATAAATGTGTATTAGTGGATAGCTGAAGCAATATTTAATTTTGGCAATTATTCATGATCCAAAACTAGCCACTTCTACAGGACGTTCAACAGCTAATCTTTTACGGTTAGTTTTGATTTGTTCAATTTTGTGAAGAGTTTCAGCAGTTAAATAACTTTCGCCGCAATGAGTACAGGTTATCACTGGAATGTTTTCTATTACTAGCAGGTCTTTACCCTTACTGTAAGTTCTAGTAATTCGGCGGACTTTTACACCTTCGCTTCCACAAATATCACACAGCATTTGCCGCTTTACTGGTATTAGGTTATGTATACAGTAATGATATAGCGGTGTGCAGTTCAGTGAGATACAAAAAAAATGCTGGAATGATTTGACAGCAAGGACTTTGGTGTTCTCATCCAATCGATAACCGCTATAACAAGTTTTCCAGTGCTTCAAGGAAAAATTCTGTAGATGTCTTTGCGGTGAGCAACTCGTTGGCAGATTAATGTTTTTGTTTCTTGATCAAGAGTAATGCCAATTCGATAATCACCAACTCGAATCTTATATTTATCGCTATAACCTTTCAGTTTTTCAATATATCCTAATTCAAACGGATTCTCTGATTCCAGTTCTTGAAACACGATAGGTTCTATGCGGCTTTGAATCTCAACTGGTAAAGCAGCAAGTTCTTTTAAGAACCTTTTGGTATATTCAACTTGCCACATTTTCTTCTTTTAGTGATTGATAATATTTTAGTGCTTCATCTTTTGATAGTGCTTTTTCTTCGTCTACTTCCTCCATGAGCTTTGCTAAACCGTAATTTTCAAGAATTTCTTCAATTTTTTCAAATTCAGCGATAGGAATTTGTACGGCAATAGGTTGTTGATTGTCATCGATAACATAGCTTTTGTTAAATTCAAGCATTTTAATAACTCCTATGTTTAGAAATCCATTGGTGTTCACCTGTTAAAATTTTGGTGTCAGGTAATTATATTTTAACAGTTTATCGCGATCGCATAGATTGTCCTCTCCCCCAAGCTCTCTGCAAAGCGGAGAGGGGAGCCAGATTTCTCCCCCTTCCCTCGTAGGGAAGGGGGTTGGGGGGTTAGGTCTGTGTGCAAAGTGCGAAGGTGCGATCGCAAGTCTATGAAGGACTTAACCAAGTGTTGGTATTCTTTGAATAAAATACTCTTTTTATCTAGGCCAGACTTTAATAGCTATATCAGCTAAGTATTCTGCACGCTTTTTGATTGCTTCTTCATTCCAAACATTTATTTGTCTCAAATAATGATTTAAAGACAAATTGCTAGTATTGAAATATACTAGCTTTCCTGAAAAAGGTTTATTACCCATCTCAGAGTTATATCCTGTTAATGTGAGGTTACCTAACGTATGTAGCCATTTTTTCTGAACAGAAGCATGATTTACCCCTAACATTGTTTTCCATTCTTTATTTAATGTCTGGGGCATGATATGTTCAATAGTTAAACTCTCTGACTTAACTTTTTCTTTAGTAAGAGATGACTCTAGACTCTCTAAAAGAAGCTTCGCTCTATCACTTAAACTTGTAGCGTATACACCCTTGGCAATAATCCCATCACGCAATGCATCATCATCAGGCCAAACTTTGCTCTTATCATAACCCTTCAAGACTTGTTGTAATCCATCAACCACATCAGTAGGATTTACTTTCTGGACTTCAGAGTACAAAGCATTGAAAACTGATCCTAAAGTTTTAGTGGAAATTCCAGCAAATAAACGACGTACAAAATAAGACTCTAGATAACGCAAAATTTCTTCAAACTTATCAAGCGATAAGCGTTTTTCTTCATACTCATGATAAACATTGAGTAGGAATATATGACAAGTTGTAAAGTCAAGCCTTTTTAATCGCTGGAAGCAATATCTTAATTTAATCTCTGGTTCTTGCTCACAAAAATTCAGACGCTGGTAATACTTGGCAAACTGTATAAGGTTTTGTAGCTCAGACTTTACACCAATCTCTGACTTATCAAAGCGTTTTTTGATATTTTTGTAAATTTCTTTTTGGTTAACTGCTTCACCATCTTTACGTAGATAAAACCAAAATGCATTTGTTAATTCGTCTGAATACACTTTTTGGCTAACACTAGATTTATAACTTTCTACAAAAGGTAACCATTCATTCTCATATACCTCTTCTCGCTCTTCATGCGGCAACCTCATAAATATATAGTTACGAACCAAGTCTACCTGAGTTAGTTCTTCTCCCTTATTATTTAAACTTTCAAAAATAAGATATGGGTTATCGTTTGCATCAGAAGTTATATTTACTATAACTAATTGCTCTAATATAATTTTTTTCAATTTTGTTAAATCAAGAGGTATATCTTGCTCAGGGACAGATTCTTTCAGCCGTTTATCAAAAAAATTATAAGCTTCATTTATTTGCCCTGACTGCGATTCTGGATTTTTGGTTTTAGCTGTTTTAGCTGTTTTAGCTTCAACTATATTTTTATATGCATCACGGTCATTTTGAGTAGGTAATACTTTAAAGTAATCGTCATTTTTATGATATTTGTTAATTAAATAAAATTCATATATCTGTTCAGACATTTGTTTATCATCTTTTTTAAGATGATTTCGTAATGCTGCTAAGAGAATACTAAGGGTGGTAAGACGTTGTTGCCCATCTATTACAACATATGGAGTGATGCCGTCAGCTGTTCCTAATTCAGCTTGTGTAACTATGGGGCCAAGAAAATAAGAACCTTGTACTTCATCATTATAGAGACTCATCAAATCTTCCCAAAGAGTCTTCCAATTTTCCTGTTTCCAAGAGTATGGTCGCTGAAAAAGAGGTATTTGAAACTGTTTACCACCTTCTAGTAAGTTACGGAGAGTTGTTTCTGATGCTTTCATGCTTGTTATTTGCTTTATGTATCATATACGATAATAACTAATTTTTTGTATTATCAAAGACTTCAATGTGAGAGATTTACATTAAAAAGCCCGCATTAGCGGGCTTTTTAATGTAGCCACAGATTAAGACCTGGGGCATTTCATGTTAATTATTACCTACCTCGCCGCCGTAGACATACCCAAAATATCCTCAAGCTTCGGCATATCTTCTAACGCAATCACACGCCCTTCATCCTCAAAACCGGCAATTTGATCGAAGTTCAAATACCGATACAAATCATCTGCAAAAGGATGAATTCTACTCGCCACAATATCCAAGTATTCCTGCACTGTGGGAAGCCGTCCCAGCAGCGCACAAACTGCGGCTAATTCTGCTGAACCAAGATACACTCGCGCATCTTTACCCATGCGATTATTGAAGTTGCGGGTAGAGGTAGAAAACACTGTTGTCCCATCAGCAACTCGCGCCTGATTACCCATGCACAAACTGCATCCTGGCATTTCTGTTCTAGCACCCGCAGCCCCAAAAACGCTGTATACACCTTCTTCTTTTAATTGGTGTTCATCCATGCGCGTTGGTGGTGCTATCCACAGGCGAGTTTTCACTTCACCTGCGCCTTCCAAAACTTTGGCTGTTGCTCGATAATGACCAATATTTGTCATACAAGAACCAAGGAATACTTCTTGTACTGGATCATTAGCAACTTCCGATAATAGCTTAACATTATCGGGGTCATTGGGAGCAGCAACAATTGGTTCTTTGATTTCGTTTAAATCAATTTCAATTATTTCGGCATACTCCGCATCGGCATCGCCTTCTAATAACACGGGGTTTGCTAACCATTCTTCCATCTTTGCGACACGGCGCAGCATGGTACGCGGATCTTGATAGCCCCGTGCTATCATATTTTTCAGTAGCGCAACGTTGGAACGCAGATATTCAGAAATTGTCTCTACACTCAGCTTAATTGTGCATCCGGCACAAGAACGTTCGGCGCTAGCATCGGTGAGTTCAAAGGCTTGTTCAACTTTTAAATCTGGCAAACCTTCTATTTCTAGAATTCGCCCGGAGAAGACATTTTTTTTGTTCTGCTTCTCTGCTGTCAACAAACCTTTTTGAATTGCCACGTAGGGAATCGCATTCACAACATCCCGCAGGGTGATACCTGGTTGCAATTCTCCTTTAAATCTTACCAAAACTGACTCTGGCATATCTAAAGGCATGACACCCAAGGCGGCTGCAAAGGCTACTAATCCAGAACCGGCGGGGAAGGAAATACCCAAGGGGAAGCGGGTGTGAGAGTCGCCGCCAGTTCCCACGGTGTCGGGTAACAGCATCCGATTTAACCAGGAGTGGATGATACCATCACCGGGACGCAGGGCGACACCGCCACGAGAGGCAAAGAAATCGGGGAGTTCGTGATGGGTTTTGATGTCTACTGGTTTGGGATAAGCTGCTGTGTGGCAGAAACTTTGGATCACTAAGTCTGCACTGAAACCAAGACAGGCGAGTTCTGTCAATTCGTCGCGGGTCATGGGGCCTGTGGTATCTTGAGAACCAACGGTAGTAATGATGGGTTCGCAAGATGTGCCGGGACGCACACCAGGTAATCCGCAAGCTTTACCTACCATTTTCTGTGCTAGGCTGTAGCCTTTCCCTGTATCAAAGGCTTGCTGGGGACGGGTGAAAACGGTACTGTGTTCTAAACCAAGTGCAAGACGGGTTTTGTCGGTGAGGGTACGGCCGATAAGTAGGGGGATGCGTCCACCTGCGCGGACTTCATCGAAGATGGTGTCAGGTTTAAGGGCAAACGTGGAAATGACTTCGCCTGTTTCGTTGGTGATTTCGCCTTTGTAGGGATGGATGGTAATTACCATGCCGGTTTCTAGTTGGGTGACATCACACTGAATAGGCAAAGCACCGGCATCTTCTGCTGTGTTAAAGAAAATTGGCGCGATCGCACCACCTAAAACATAACCCCCAGCGCGTTTGTTTGGCACAAAAGGTATATCATTTCCTGTATGCCACAATACTGAGTTAATTGCAGACTTACGCGAAGAACCAGTACCAACTACATCTCCCACGTAAGCTACAGGATGCCCTTTTTTCTTCAGTTCGGCAATGGTTTGTAAACTTCCCGGTTGCCGTGACTCTAACATCACTAAGGCGTGTAAGGGGATATCTGGGCGAGTTGTGGCGCTTTGGGCGGGGGATAAATCGTCGGTATTGGTTTCGCCAGGAACTTTAAAAACGGTGACGGTAATCGCTTCTGGAACTGTGGGGCGCATGGTAAACCATTCAGCTTCCGCCCAAGAGTCAACCACCCGTTTGGCAAAAGGATTGGTTTTAGATAACTCTAAAACATCGTGGTAAGCGTCATACACCAAGAGGATTTTGCTTAAGGCGTTGGCGGCGTAGGCGGCGATGGGTTCCTTTCCTTGTCCACCCATTACTAAAGGTGTTTCAGATGAGTCTGAGACGGATACAGTGGGCAATTGCAGCAAATCGATTAAAGCTTGCACATTGTAACCGCCTATCATTGTGCCCAGCAATTGCACCGCTTCTATGCGCGAAACCAAAGGACTGGTGATTTCCTTTTTGGCAATGGCGGTGAGAAATCCGGCTTTGACATAAGCTGCTGGATCAACACCAGGAGAAACGCGATCGCTCAATAAATGTAATAATATCTCCTCTTGACCCTTGGGCGGATTTTTCAGTAATTCACATAATTCTGAGGTTTGCTTCGCATCCAATGGTAAAGGGGGAATACCGAGTGCTGCTCTTTCGGCAACGTGTTTACGATATTGTTCTAGCATTTTTATGTTCTCCATTGGGATGTTCTCCCTTTAATTATGAAATATTTTTAGGCAATACTCGGCTATAAGAGTTTAGCTTACTTTTATGATGAAAGCCTTACTGGTAATCGGTTATTAGCAACTTTTTTTATACTGAAATTTTGGAAAGTATAAGGCGAATAGAATTTGCTACTACATAAACTTTCGTCTTCCTCCGTGGACTAAGAGGATGTTTGGAAAGTCATGATTGATGTATCAAATATTGTTTTACCCCACCCTAACACTCCCCGATATATTGGGGAGGGAACCGGATTTTCTTGTTTTCCCCCAATATATCGGGGGGATTAAGGGGGGTAATAATTCGATTTCTCAGGTGTAGTAATAATGAATTAGATTGATTGTTGGTTTAACCAAGTTTCTAAATCAGCGACGTTAGAAAAGTCTAGTAATGCTTCTCCTAAATTCTCTAATTGTTCAATGGATAAACCTTTAATTCGCCCGATTAATGATGCATCAATTTCACCAATACGGCGATTTAGTAGACGCAGTATTAAGTCTTCTTTTCCTTCTTGCCTTCCTTCTCGCCTTCCTTCTTGCCTGCCCTCTTGCCTTCCCTCTTCTTTGGCTTGTTCTCTGTCTCTTTGATAAAGTGGTTCTAATCGCATAATTAACTCCCTATCATCTGCTTCTAATTCTTGGTTTACTCTCAAGTTTTCGCGCAAGTTGTAAACTAATTCGAGAGTTGCTTTCTGGTATGGATGATCTAATGGTAACGCTTGCAATTCGATAATCGCTTGTGACTGCACACTTCCCCTACCTAAAAGCCTCAACCATAATGTCTCTGGTATTTGGGGTAGTTGGTGTATCGCTACAATTGCTGTTCGCAAGGCATCTGGCAGAAAATGCACTCCCGATAACCAACCTGCTTTTTGCATAGTTCCAAAGCTAGATAATCTGGTTTCAGATATTGTTGGTGTAAGAACCCACAATTTGGGAATTTCGGAGTCCTGAAGTTTGGTTTTATTGGCTTTAGCTTCTCGTCGTAATAAAGCCTTTATTTCTAATAATTTGAGAATACAGTCGCAGATTTCATCGGTAGAAGCTGGATTGCGGTAGGGTTCTATAATTGCAGGATGTTGGGCAAATCTCCCTAACAAACCCAGTATTTGTATATTAGAGGTTTGCTGTTTAGCAGGAGTGAATAAAACATCTATTTCTTTAATCTCTCCTGAGACTTTTTCTGATGCCTTGACTTCTCCGTAATCTTTTAATAATTCTTCTAGATAGTCTTTGGCGAATTTATCATGGATAAACCTGGTCATTCAATTTTAAGATTTCGGAAGTTCTGGGTTGATGCAAAGTCTTATTATATAGCAGTCTTGAATCATTCGTGATGAAATAGATCCCCGACTTCTTAAAGAAGTCGGGGATCTGCTGGACACTTTTAATTTTCACAGATATAGACGCGATTAATCGCGTCTCTACTTTTGACTTCCCGTTAGGGCGTGGCGGTTATTGCATTTTCATCTGATGTTTTATCTGTGTTAGATTTCAAGCGTGTCAATCTGCTTTTACGGACACGATCGCTGTCTCTAACGCCGCCTGCAAGTTCATATTCATTGCTGTTTTTGCCGTACTTAAAACCAACCCCCATCAGCATTTTATCTGAAACCTGACTTAAGGTTTTCTCCATCTCATCCAGTTTTTTTCTAGAAGAGTCAATCATAGCTAGAGCAGCGTTATACTCATCAAGCATATTATGAAAATTATCTATTAATTGAGTCAGGTTTTGCAAGTTGCAAGTATCATTAAAATTGATATTTGGATCGATAGCTTTCAGTCCGGCAACTCTAAACTCAGCTTTTTCTAAAATCCGGGAATTACGTTTTCTTCGAGGCATAATTTTACACTTTTAATAGTTTTACAGAGCTATTTTGTCACAATTAGCCTGGATTCAGGTTCAGCAAAAAGCGCATTTTTTTTAGTAAAAGTTTTTAGTTATGTCCGTGATTTCTCGGAATTTAATCATCAAAGGTTGATTTTTGGCAAAATAATATTTTGTTTAAACAATAGACAATAGGGCACGCATTGCTCATTAGTGTCCAAATAAGCAAAAGTGGGTTAACTGTTAGCTTGCTCACCCGCCTGGAACTAAAGTTCCAGGCTAATAGCTAAAGTCTACTGAAGTAGACTAAAGATTTTTCGGATTATTTAGTCATCAATAGAAGACTTGAGCTATTAGCAAGGAACTTCAGTTCCTTGCAGGACATGGTTTTTACGTTAAGTTGACACTTATGAGCAGCACTCTACCCCTACAAATGGTCTGTATTCTCTGTCAAGAGCGATCGCTTTAACTTTAAGCCTTAATGTTGTAACCTTAAGGCTTAAAGTTAAAGCTCTAAGGCTTAATGTTGTAACCTTAAGCCTTTATGTTATAACCTGAAGCCTTAATGTTGTAACCTGAAGCCTTAATGTTCTAGCTCTAAGGCTTAATGCTGTAACCTTAAGAGTCAACATTGTAACATTGATGACTAAAGTTCGTTGGTGAGTGCAACCATCGCTACATATAGGACTCATATTTGATTTTTGAACAAAACTCAGTACACCTTTATTCTTTCTTCCCAGTCCCCAGTCCCCAATCCCCAGTCCCTTACCTCTACAAGTGATTCAGAAATCAAATCGGATTACTATAGTGTATATTGTTGATTTACAGCGATCGCAGAGTTGGAAAAAATTTCAATCCAAGACATGGAACCAATGCCAAAAGGCAGACTTACAGATACAGTCTCTAATGAAACGCGAACGCGCATATTTTATAGTAAGCAAATTTAACTAATATATTTGTGTATTGTATAGTAAATAATGTTACTAATCTATAACTTATTCAGAATGAGTTGCTATAATTGCTACTCTTTAACCTAAAGTTTTATAGTAACATCTGGATATTTTTAACTAATTCAGATAAACTAATAAATTTGTCCGTTGCATCACGCTTGTTTTGTATATGCCCAAAATTTACACCGTAGAAATTGATCACCAAGGCAAAATTCATACCTTGCAAGTTCCTGAAAATGAAACGATCTTATCAGTTGCCGATGCTGCTGGTTTGGAACTGCCAAGTTCTTGCAATGCCGGTGTCTGCACAACTTGCGCCGGTCAAATAAGCGAGGGAACTGTGGATCAAACTGATGGTATGGGCGTTAGTCCAGATTTGCAAAAGCAAGGTTACGTATTGCTTTGTGTTGCCAAACCCCTTTCTGATTTGAAAATTAAGACGGAAAAAGAAGATGTAGTTTATCAGTTACAATTTGGTAAAAGCAAATAATTAGTAAAGCCTTGGCGACTAGAAGTCGCGGCTACACAGACTTGTGTTGAGCGAAGTCGAAATACAAAACCTGCCTCCGCAGGTTAAAAGCCCTTAATTTTTTCTTAGTCTACGGAGGAAGACGAAAGTTTGTGTATTAGCGAATTCTATTCGCCCAATACTTTTATTCTAGAAACTACAAATCAACAGGATTTACCAACATGACGACTCATTTTATTACCGCAGAAATTGATTTACAAGAAACTCCCGCAGAGTTACTAGAAGTAATTGAAACAGAGTTGAAGAAACAAGGGGAACCTCTGCGTTGGGCAATTACTTCTGTGGATGCTGACGAACAAAAAGCTACAGTTGAAGCTGTGGTGACAAAGAGTGCTGTTAGCGATAGCGGGGCATTGAAACAGTGCTAAGGGACTTCCAAGTAAAAAAATATTCCATTCCTATTGTTCAGTGTTGACCGTTGACGGTTCACGAATTTTCAGTCAACAGTCAACAGTCAACAGTCAACGACTTTAATGTGGAATAATTTATTTTTTGGAGTTCCCCAAGTTATAGCAATTCTGTATGAAAATACACATAATCAGTCCCCCCAACACATCGGGGGGACGGCGTAGCCGGGGGGTAAATATATGCAGCTTCACAAAGAAGCGGTATTAGAAGTTAAAAGTTGAGAGTGGGCAAGGGTATTTCATTTTCATCTAGCCCGCCTCAGAATGAATTCTGAGTCTAATAGCAAAAGTCGTCTCAAGACGACTAAGAAAAGGTTATAGCCGAATGGCACTAAGATAAGCCTTTCGGCTTGTGTCGTCTCGTTCCCAGCCTCCAGGCTGGGAATGTATTCAGAGAGGCTCTGGCTCACGTCAAGCTACTGGAGGCGGAGCCTCCCAAAATGGGTTAAGAGCCTAGAGACTGGGAACCAGTCAGGACAAGGGCTGTATCTTTTCTTAGTGCCATTCGGTTATAGCCCGTTTTAAGTAGTCGGACAAAAATATTTACAGTCATTGCGAGCGTTCGCGCAGCGTCTCGTAGAGAAGCGAAGCAATCCCAGCCCTTGCGATTGCTTCATTCCGCTTCGCTCCATTCGCAATGACCAATTATTCCTTGATGGTACAGAGCAACTAAATTTATTTATGGATAGATAAATTTTAAACAATGCAGGGTTCAGAGCAAGCGGATAAATCCTGGGGCTTTAATTGCGAATGGGCGAAAAAGCGAATTGCGAATTGTGCTGACATTGTGTAATTAATTCTGTCTGACTACTTAACAGACTTTAGTTCTGGGCAGTCTATGTCTAAAACAAAATAGCCCTGGAGAGTGGGAAATAACTTAAAATGAATCGTCCATACACGGCTATCTTAATCGTACCAACTGGCGTTGGGGCTGCCATTGGGGGTTATGCAGGAGATGCTTTACCTGTTGCCAAAGTTATATCACAGGTTTGCGATCGCCTAATCACTCACCCCAATGTCCTCAATGGCGCAAGTTTATACTGGAACCTCCCTAACGCTTTCTATGTTGAAGGTTACGGACTTGACAAATTTGCTTCTGGATGCTGGGGTTTGCGTCCAGTCCGCAGCAACAAGGTAGGTTTGCTTTTAGACCAAGGCATTGAGCCAGAGTTACGGCTACGACATATACAAGCCGCAGATGCAGTCAGAGCAACTCTGGGTTTGACCTTAACAGATTATGTAATTACAGATGCACCATTAAATGTAGAATTACGGACTACAGCATCGGGAGCTAGTTGGGGAACAATTGGCAACCCAGATAGTTTATTACGGGCAGCTGAGATATTAATTAAAAAAGCGGGGGCAGAAGCGATCGCAGTTGTAGCCCGTTTCCCCGATGATATGGACTCAGAAGCAGTACAGAAATATCGCCAAGGTGAAGGCGTAGATTCTTTAGCGGGTGCAGAAGCCGTAATTAGCCATTTGTTAGTGCGAACCTTTCAAATTCCTTGCGCCCATTCTCCCGCCCTTTTGAGCGAACCTCCACAACCTGATTTATCTCCCCGTTCCGCCGCCGAAGAATTGGGCTATACCTTTTTGCCGTGCGTCCTTGTCGGATTAAGTCGTGCGCCACAATTTATAATAGATAAAGGAGCGATTGCATCAGAGAAAGGAGATATTTGGGCTGATGAAGTGGATGCTGCGATCGTACCTGCAACTGCTTGTGGTAGCAGTGCCTTACTGAGTTTAAGCCAAAAACGATGTCAAATAATTACAGTAGAAGAAAATAAAACTCTTATAAAAGTTCTTCCTCAACCGTTGGGGATCAAATCTATACAGGTAAACTCATATTTAGAAGCAGTGGGTATATTAGTAGCACACAAAGCAGGTATTAATCCCGACGCTCTCCGTCCCAAATTATTACCTTTGCAGTCAGTAATTAAAAGTTAGGAGTTAAAAGTTAGGAGTTAAGAGTTAGGAGTTAGGAGTTAAGAGTTAGGAGTTAAGAGTTAGAAGTTTTTAATCTTCCCCTGCTTCCCCTGCTCCCCCTGCTCCCCCTGCTCCCCATGCCCCATGCCCAATGCCCAATGCCCCCTCTTTCTTAAAAACCCGTGATTGAACAACAAAAGCAAAAGCCAGAAATTCCATACCTGACGCGCATCCAAATACTTGGGGCGATGGGAGCGACTGCAATCATTTTATTGATAGTTGCTAAACTTTCGTTATACCTTGGCCACTTTTCCCTTTTTTCTTGGGACTTGAACCAAAGAGAGTTGCTGTTCGGTGTAGGGTTAGGATTGTCCATCACCGCGTTAAGTGGCGTAGTTTATCGCGTTTGGAGTGCCTATCGGAAAAGTGCAGATTATTATCTAGAAGTGATACTGAAGCCCTTAGCCTTACCTGACTTAATTTGGTTGGGGTTACTACCGGGGTTGAGTGAAGAATTATTATTTAGAGGTGTAATGCTGCCAGCTTTAGGCTTAGATCATCTGGCTGTCATTGTATCGAGTCTTTGCTTTGGCATCTTGCATTTTAGTGGTTCCCAACAATGGCCTTATGTGATTTGGGCAACATTTGTCGGGATGATATTCGCATATAGTGCCTTGCTCACGGGCAACTTATTAGTGCCGATTGTTGCTCACATTATTACCAATTGGATTTCTAGCTATTTCTGGAAAATGTCGCAATTACGACAATTAAAAAATAAATTTTGAGCTTTTATGAATTAGTGCTTTGCGTAGCTCAAGGCAGATATTGCACACTATCAACCATAGAATAAATTACGTGGTTTGATCGCTGTGGCTAAATGTTTTTTTGTAAACTGTGTTTGTGCGATGCCTGCGGCGGGCTACGCCTACGCAGCCACACAAATTTTTGGTCAATTAGACTACAATACATACATTTAATCCCAAGTCAACGAAAACCTGATACATATAAATTTATCGTAGAGGCATGGCATTGCCGCTCCGACCCAACGTATTTGTATCATTATTAAATTAAACTGAAATTATATAAACCCCAACTCCTTCCCGCACTTTGTGCCCCTACGCAAACGTAAGGAAAGCAAGTAGTAAGCTTATCTTTTCTCAAGAGCCTTAAGAAGCAACAAAGGCGTTATGAGGCATGACGTAAAAGGTTAGTACCGCAAAATATCCCTGAAAGCCAATCCTTGTTTAATAAGTTTTGTGTAGAATTTGGTGGAGAGGTTATTTACTTGATTCTCAATTGCAGCAATCCAGGTTTCATTTATGAATCAGTCTTTTTCTCAAAATCAAGCAAGACGAAATCGTGAACAAAGGCTGTGGCAACAAAAATGGAGTTTAAAGACTAAAGCAATTGTTTGGGCACTAAGCATTAGTATCCTTCCTGTGGTTGCAATTGGAACAGCTACTTACTACTATGGTATTAATTTAATTACCAAACAAATTCCGCAAGTAAGACTTGAAAGTGCAAAAAGTTCAATAGAAACTGAACTTGCTCTCCAGAAACAATTGTCACTCTTGTTAACTGGTATGGGAGTAACAGCAATTTTAACAGGTGCGATCGCTGTTTTTGTGACGAATCGAGCTATTAGTCGAGTCAGGAAAGCTGCGGCAATTTCTAATAATATCAAAAACAAGCTACGTCCAGACAGTGAGTTTACTCAATATTTCATCGCTAACGAAGATGAATTAGTGATGTTAGAGAGAAATATAAACTTATTCACAGAACTGCTTTCAGTTTTAGTAAAGGAAAAAGAAACCGAAGCTGATTACTCCCAACTATTGAGGAAAGTTACGCAATGGGTTCGAGAATCATTCAATGAAGAAGATGTTCTCAAAATTACCTCAGAAGAAATTCGTAAAGCTTTAAGCATTGACCGCGTAAGCATTTTTTGCTTCAACTCTAACTCTAATGGAACTTTTATCGCTGAGTCAGTAGCACCTGGTTTACCAAGAATATTAGGAGTTACAGTCTCTGAGCCTGGGTTCCAGGCAGGGTATATAGAAAAATACCAGAATGGTTCCATCCGTGCTATTGATAATATCTATCAAGCCGATCTCAGTGATAGTGATATTGAATTGCTAGAGCAATTTGCTGTCAAATCTAATTTAGTAGCACCTATTCTCAAAGGCAAACAGCTATTCGGTTTATTAATTGCACATCAGTGTTCTAGAATTCGCTTTTGGCAGCAGTCTGAGATTGATTTGTTAACTCAGATAGCTATACAAGTAGGATTCGCTCTTGACTACACCAAACTTCTAGAACAAGTTGATACAAAGGCAGATATAGCTCAGGTATTTATCGAAATTACCCGCAGCATTCGCCAATCGCTTAACGAAGAGGATGTCATCAAAATCACCGTGGAAGAAGTTCGCAAAGCACTGAGTAGCGATCGCGTACTGGTTTATACATTTGACGCTAGTTGGTCTGGAACTGTAATTGCAGAATCAGTGGTTCCAGGTTATCCCAAAGTTTTGCGGTCTGAAATCCAAGACCCATGTTTTGCTCAGGACTATGTAGAAAAGTATCAGTCTGGTCGCGTTCAAGCCATAAACAACATTTATGAAGCAGGTTTGCGTGATTGTCATATTAACCTGCTAGAATCCTTTGGTGTGAAAGCAAATTTAGTCGCACCCATTATCAAAGATGAACAGCTGTTTGGTTTATTAATTGCACATCAATGTTCCAGACCCCGTGATTGGCAACAGTCTGAGATTGATTTATGTGCCCAAATAGCGATGGAAGTGGGATTTGCTCTCGACCATGCAAGACTCCTGCAACGAATCGAGGCTGAGAGTGTGCAAAGTCAGTTGCTGGCGGATACTATCGGCAGCATTCGCCAATCGCTTAACGAAGAGGATGTCCTGAAGACCACTGTAGAAGAGGTTCGTAAAGTACTAAGTACTGACCGAGTGATGGTTTATAGCTTTAATGCTAATTACTCTGGAACTGTGATTGCCGAATCAGTTGTTCTCACTTACCCAAAAGTTTTGCGCTCTGAAATCCAAGACCTATATTTTGGTCAAGGCTATGTAGAAGATTATCAGTCTGGTCGCGTTTTAGCAATAAATAACATTTACGAAGCAGGTTTGGCTGATTATCAGATTAGCCTACTTGAATCCTTTGCTGTGAAAGCAAATTTGGTAGCTCCCATTCTTAAGGATGAACAGCTATTTGGTTTATTAATTGCACATCAGTGTTCCAAACCTCGTGATTGGCAACAATCTGAGATTGATTTATTTGGCCAAATAGCAATGCAAGTGGGATTTGCTCTCGACCATGCCAGACTCCTGCAACGAATCGAAGCTGAAAGTAGGCGAAGTCAGTTACTGGTGGATATTACCCGCAGCATTCGCCAATCGCTCAAAGAAGAGGATGTCATTAAAACCACTGTGGAAGAGGTTCGCAAAGCACTGAGTGTTGACCGAGTATTAGTTTATAGCTTTTACGCTAATTGGTTCGGAATTATAATTGCTGAATCAGTAGTTTCAGGTTATCCCAAAGTTTTGCGGTCTAAAATCCACGACCCCTGTTTTACTCAAGGCTATATAGAAAAGTATCAGTCTGGTCGCGTTGTCGCAATCAACAACATTTATGAAGCCGGTTTGGGTGATTGTCACGTTAAGCTGCTGGAATCCTTTTCTGTAAAAGCAAATTTAGTAGCACCGATTATCAAAGATGAGCAGCTATTTGGCTTGTTAATTGCACATCAGTGTTCCGGGCCCCGTGATTGGGAACAGCCGGAGATTGATTTATTTACCCAGATAGCGATGCAAGTAGGATTTACTCTCGATCATGCTAGGCTTTTACAAGCGTATGAAGCTACTGAAGCTAACTCTGGTGAATAGCTATAGCGGTTCCCATTTAGATGGGGTACAACATTACATCACGAGGTGTAGAGGCATGGCAGTACCCACCTGTGTCAACTTACAGCTATTTTCAGCTAAATAGACCACGCGGTAGGGGCACAGCAATGCTCATTGGTGTCAACTTAAGGTGAAAGCTAGCCTGGAACTAGCTTTTAGATTGTCTCGTTCCCCTGCTCCGACTGGGAATGCCCATCGTTGAGGCTCCGCCTCCCGAACTCGCGGCAGAGCCGCTAAGAGCAGCATTTCCAGCCAGAGGCTGGAAACGAGATTTGAAAAGGGTTTTAGCTTAAGTTGACACGTATGAGCAATGCTGTGCCCCTACGACAGATGTGGTTCAAATACATGAAAACTGCTGTAAGTTACAAATAGCTTAACTGTTGGCTAACTCACCCGCCCAGAAATAAATTTCTTTGGCTTTTAGCTAAAGTCTACTGAAGTAGACTAAAGATTTTTAGATATATATTTAGTCATCTTCAGATGACTTTAGCAATTAGCCAAGGAACTTCAGTTCCTTGCGCGACATAACTTTCACGTTAAGGGACTTCACAGTCAACAGTCAACAGTCAACAGTCAACAGTCAACAGTCAACAGTCAACAGTCAACAGTCAACAGTCAACGACTTGAATGTGGAATAATTTATTTTTTGGAGTTCCCTAAGTTGACACCTGTGGGCAGTGCCGTGCCCCTACGGGTGTACCTCACGTAAACGAGAACCGCTATAAGAATTTTTAATGAGCGTGGTCTTAAATCAGTGGAGAGTTCAGCAGCTACCACTGATTTAAATTATGAATTACTTTGACGAAGAAGCTGCTAGAGCGATCGCTAATGGCAAAATCCGATGTTCCTGAATTTGAATCCGGGCGTGGAGTGTTTCTGCTGTATCATCCGGCAATACTGGTACTGCGGCTTGCATTAATATTGGGCCACTATCCATTTCTAAACAAGCTATATGCGCTGTACAACCAGTGATTTTTACGCCAGATGCTAAGGCTTGTTCTACAGCATGGATTCCCTTGAAACTAGGTAACAAACTAGGATGGATATTAATAATTTTGTCAGGAAAGGCATCAATAAAAACTGATGTTAACAATCGCATCCAACCTGCCATAATCACCCATTCTACATCGTAGTGAAGTAATGTCTGCACAATTTTCTGATCAAACTCTTCTCGGCTTTGATAGTTGCGGTGATTTAATAAAACAGCTTCTACACCTCTATTGGCTGCTTTGACGGCTGCTTTTGCAGAGGGGTTATTGTAAATTAAAACTTGAATTTGGGCATTTAGCCGCCCATCTTGGATAGCTTGGGCAACTACATCAAAATTGCTGCCATTCCCAGAAGCCATAATTCCCAGTTTTAAAGGCGCGACTTGTCGGCATACATCGCTAATGTTGGGGGAAACCAAGCTAAGGGTAGAATCAGGGCGGAAGGTCATAACAGCTAAGAGGAAAAATTATAGATGCCAAAAAAATATACTAAATCGTGATTGGATAATGATACAGTAGGTGCCTAGATTTTTCTTGCATAAATAGGTAAAATTTCATCCTTTGATTTAGGAATGTCGTTGCTTCTTCTAGTTCAACGCAATATTCCTTTGAGGAGGAAGGGCAAGATTTATCGATTTACACTCGCTTTTTGGTTGAAGGTATTAAGTCAGGAAAAGCCGATCGCGATCGCCTCGATTTGCAAAATCCCCAGCAAATTTTGGGGCTGCGGAATGAGGACACGATGCCGATTGAGGCACTAGTAACTGCACGGTTTAAGACGCATCAACAAAACCTACAAGCATATCAGCAGGAGTTTACAACAGCACTGCGACAAGAGTTTCCCCTGAGTATGGCAAGCTGCGATCGCTTACGGCAAACCCAGCAGCAATTAGAGGATGTTTGAAAAGTCCTTCAGCGTGTGTTTCACTACCCTGGCTACCGAGAAACTGCTACGAGAGAATAGGAGTTTTGGGATTTGAGATCCCACCCCTGAGTCGCACTTGAGGCTCAAGCCGACCCTTTTCAAACATCCTCTAAATTATTCCACATTAAAGTTGTTGACTGTTGACTGTTGACTGAAAATTCGTGAACCGTCAACGGTCAACAGTGAACAATAGCAATGGAATATTTTTTTACTTGGAAGTCCCTAAGTATAAATAATTATGAACCAAGAGCAAACCCCAAGCGATCGCCTTAGAAGTTCAGCTATTCCACAGCATCGATTTACTAACTATCGATGAGCTTCCATATATGCTCGCAGTAAGGTACTGGTGAAGTATTAGGTAGTTTAAACGAAGAGATAATGGTACTAATTGATGCGGCGTTGAAATTGCATTTGGGATTGGTTTGAGTGTGCAGAAAAATAGCGATGTTTAAGTAAAGACTCCAAGTAGAGATAATTATGAACCAATAACTTACCGTAAGCGTTCAGGGGGTATAAAGAAGACGAAAAACCACCCCCAAAATCAAGGAATAAAATTATGCAGCAGTCAACAAGTCAGAATCATCAGAACAAGTAGTGGCTTCAGGAAGCAGAGAAGGAGTGGCTGTACCACCACGAGTAGCAACAACAGCCTGGGTCATAAACTCCAAAACATTACGTTTTTGAGACTTCAGGGTTGTTACCACAGTCAGCATCCGAGCCACAAAATTACTACCAGTCTGGGTTTGAGAGCCAAAACTAGTCCGTCGCCAGATTACAGCAGGACGGATAGCTCGTTCAGCAGCATTATTAGTGGGTTCAACACCTTGGGTGGTCACAAACAACCACATCGCCGGCTCAACTTTCAGTAGTTGACGACAGGTGCGAACAGTTTTTGCTAGGGGTGTTTTTTCCCGTGTACCAATAGAATAGTTATCAGCTTCAAGTAAAGTTGCTTTGATTGATGAGCGAATCTCTAGAACCAACTCACCAAAATCACAATGAGATAATGTGCCATCTCTAACTCGATGCCATAGTTCAAACAATTTTTCTTGCTGTTTAACCAGTGCAGTTCCTAATTGTGCCGAAACTCCAGGACGCTCGGAAATTTTGATAAATTCACGTCGCAGATGCGCCCAACACAATTGCCGACGTTCTAGTTCTACCCAATTGTAAGCACCATGACGGTCAGAGTTTAAAATTCCTCCAAAGTTATCACCCAATAAGTTCTGAGCTGCTTGGGTACAACGAGTTAGGGCAATTTCAAAAAATGTGACTAGGGGGGTGACAGCAACCCATAACCAAGCCTTTCTTTGTTGAGGATTAAAACCGTCAATATTTCCTTGGTTAAAGCTGGTTTCATCGGCTCCAACGATGTTTGCTTTTTGAATATAAAGTTTGGCTTCATCTACACAGGTCGCCACTGCGTTACTCGCTTCCAGTCGCAGTCTGTTGACTGTTCCCAATGATATTGAGATTCCAAACACCTCTTGCATTGCACTTTGTACCATCCTTTGACTGTTACGGTACACTCCACTCAGCAGTGCCACTAGAGCTACTACTCTGACTCCGTAACCACTTTGGTTCACGTCTTCTGGCAATTTTGCACGAGTACTACTGCCACATCCAGTACAGGTCAATTGATGTAAACGATGCTCGATGACTATGGGACTGATGGGTGGAATTTCTACTATCTGGTGACGATAGGGGTTTGTATCAACTCCACTGAGGGTTGCTCCACAATTCGTACATAATTGCGGATGATGTTCTATTACTGAGCTACATTCTTCTATGGGGTATAAGTCCCGGCTATTTCCTTTATGACCTGGCTGACCCCCTCGTTTTTTGCTGCTTTTCTGTTTGGGTGGCTTTTTGGAGAATCCTGGTGGGTCGCTTGAGGGGGGTGATGATGAGTTCTTTGATGTCTGATTTATTTTTTCTAATAGCTGTTCTTGAACTGTCAGGACTTCTGTTAGTTTCTTTTCCTGTTGTTCTATTTGCTGCGCCATCTCCTCCACCAGTTTTTTGACGCTGGTTGGAGTCTTTCCCCAATCTTCTGGGGGTATCTGTTCTAAATGACTGACGCGCTTGTGTTCCATGTCACTTAATTTATCAGATTTTGGGGGGAATTTTTAGCGATCGCTCTCCTACCCCCCTGAACGCTTACAACTTACCCAAGCGATCGCCTCAGAAGTTCAGCTATTCTGTTGAAGTACTTGAAAGTCGTGTTGAAGTACTTGAAAGTCGTGTTGAAGTACTTGAAAGTCGTGTTGAAGTACTTGAAAGTCGTGTTGAGGTACTCCGAAGTCGTGTTGAAGTACTTGAAAGTCGTGTTGAGGTACTCCGAAGTCGTGTTGAAGTACTTGAAAGTCGTGTTGAGGTACTCCGAAGTCGTGTTGAGGTACTTGAAAGTCGTGTTGAGGTACTCCGAAGTCATGTTGGAGTACTTCAAACTTTGTCGCACCGCAATCAAGTACAGAGGTGCGAAGCCGAATAGCCCGCACTTCGGGTGAGCTTCAGTGACCACCGTAGGCATCGCCTTTATAAATCTTCACAAACAAAGCGATCGCTTTGTCGGCATACATCGCTAATACTAGGAGAAACCAAGCTAAGGGTAGAATCAGGGCGGAGGGTCAAAATAATTCGTAATTGATAATTCGTAATTCGTAATTATTACCCCATGCATTTTAGGCTGGGGCTTGAATAAAGTTGGGGCTTTGCCCCAAGCATTTATTTTTCATAAATTTTAATTAGTTGCTCTGTCCCTCAATGAATTAATTATTAATTAATGCGAGGAATTTTTAATTACGAATTACGAATTACGAATTACGAATTATTCGGTCATAACAGCTAAGAGGGTTATAGATGCCAAAAATATATACTAAGTCGTGGTTGGATAATGATACAGTAGCTGCCTGGATTTTTCTCACACCAGCACTAATTTTGCTGGGCCTTTTTATCATTTGGCCGATCGCTTATTTGTTTTACCTCAGTTTCACTGCTGGTAGTTTCACTCTAAAAGGTATTTATTGGATAGGCTTAAAAAACTATACACGCTTGCTACTCGACCCCGATTTTTGGCAAGTTCTGGGTAACACCCTTTATTTTACTGTTGCCACCATCATTCCCAGTTTAGTTATATCTTTGGGATTGGCAGTGCTATTAAACCGCTCCATTCCCTTGCGGGGCATCTTGCGAAGTGCCTATTTTCTGCCTTCAATTATCTCACTTGTGGCAGCCGGTTTGGGATTTCGCTGGCTGTTTCAAACATCAGGGCCAGTTAACGGACTTTTAGATTTTTTTGGCATTCCAGCCATATCCTGGCTAGCAGACACATTTTGGGCAATGCCAGTAATTATTTTAATGAGTATTTGGAAACAACTCGGTTTCAATATGGTAGTTTTTTTAGCAGGGTTGCAAGCAATTCCTCCCAGTCGTTATGAAGCAGCAGATTTGGATGGAGCAAATGCTTGGCAACAATTTTGGTATATTACTCTGCCTGGATTGCGCCCGACTGTGATATTTGCAATCATCACGACTGCGATTTTTACATTGCGGGGTTTTGAACAATCTTATGTGATGACTGGCGGTGGCCCACTGAATTCGACTAATTTGCTGGTTTACTACATTTACCAAGAGGCTTTTGCTCAATTTGATTTTGGTTATGCAGCAGCAGCAGCAACCGTGTTACTAGCAGTGACGTTGGTACTTGTGTATTTGCAACTGCAAACTTGGGGAGAGGAGTAAGGGGGCAGGGGGCAGGGGGGAATTTTGGAAGTTGCTAAGGAATAATACCAATTTAATGTGAAGCTGCACTAAATGAGTAACTCTCTATTCTTGGCGCTCTTGGCGTACTTGGCGGTTCGTTTAAGAGGATGAATGAACAAGTCCTCTTGTCGGTATCAAAAATTTTAGATCCCCCTAAATCCCCCTTTTTAAGGGGGACTTTGATTCCGGTTCCCCCCAATTTATCGGGGGGTTAGGGGGGATCTAAAGTGCCTAAAGTCACAGCGAAATACTTGTTCATTCAACCTCTAATATTCTATGTATCTTCATACAAAATTGGTATAAGAATTAAATAACATACAATTCATGTCCCTGGTTTACCTCACCCTCAATCCCTCTCCGATATATTGGAGAGGGAAGCTAGAGACAGGATGAAGTTTTACATCTTATTTAATTAGAAACAGCTAGAGTTTTTACTTTTTATATAAACTACGATATTCCCAAGGATTCACAAATTTAGTATCACTCCAAACACCAAGCCGTTGTTGCTTGGCCTCAGCTTCGGCTTGTTGAACTAAGTCTTTGCTAGGACATTTGTTTAAATAGGGACGATACACTTTTGCTAAACCTTCTTGCAATAATACTTGTTGTACAAAAGTGCCATTTTTTAAACGAACTTCGGCAATTTTACGTCCATAGCGATCGCTATCGGTGATATTCAAAGTCACGCGATCGCCTCCTTGTTGTACCAGTTCTTGCACCCGTTCTTGGGCTTTCACACCCCAAGTAAATTGATTGCGATCGCTAGTGCGTTTACTCTGCTTTTCTTTGTTTGTATGAGCTATCTCTGGCGCATCTACACAAGCAAAGCGCACGGTAAAATTTTTGCCATTGGTATCTTTCACTACTAAGGTATCGCCATCACTGACTCGCTCAACCGGTTCTCCAGAAGTACCGACAAAGCGATCGCAGCCGATCAAACCCAAAATCATGATAGTTGCACAAAGCCAAAATCGCACTGGTTTAGTTAATTTATCCATCCAAACTTACCTGCATTACCTCTGTGGGATGATACTAGCAAAATGAAAAGATATATTTGTTAACCCTTGACATAATAAGAATTGTAACCTTCCAATTGTCTGCGGGAATTTCTGATGAACTTCTTGACTCACGTTCTGCATCTAGCTGGTTCAGGTGCTTTTGCCTATTACTCTGCTGCTGAAATTCGTGATTCTAAAACCCGCCCCAACATCATTGCGGGGTTTCAGTTGGCCGAATCTGGCTCTGTGCCATTTTTATCTGCACTTAGCGATCGCTCCGCTGCCGAAGGTGATACATGACTAGCCGAAAAACTAGCAAAACATGCATCAGATGAAACTAGGCATGGTCAAATTTTTGCCCACGCCTTACAACTCCCGGTTCGCTCATTTTTTTAGGAGTTAGGAAAAGAAGTATACCGAAACAGGACTTACGCAACTGGCACAGTGCGATCGCCTTTAATAGTACATAATTATTACTTTGCCGTTCTGAAAGCTTTGTATTCGGAATATAAATGGTATTAGTGAAGCACTATTGAAATATTTATGAGAAAATAAGTATATTAGTGTATTAAATAGGATTTGTTTGCGGTAATGAGATTTAGCTTATAAAAGTGGTCAAACACTTTATCAAATTAAGCATGGATTGTTGTCAAATTATTTAGTTCAACAACTAAAACGTTCCACTGTTACCATGTTTGCCTTTTAGGTTGTTTGGCGCTCGGCGCGGCGTAGCCGCACCATTGCTTGTGACAGTTGCGTAAGTCCTGTTTGGAAATCTTTAAGCTTTAACCTTAGCTTTTGACCAAACACCGTTTTCATCTTCATCATATTGCTGATGAACAGACTCCCAAGCAGCTTGTTCAGCTGTGAACTCGTCATTTTTCTCATTGAAGACAGTATTATAGCGCTCAATGAATGTGCGTTGAGCTTCATCAGAAAGATGAGCGCGAACTTCAGGAGACAAGTCTTCTGGGCTGTTGCACTGTCCAGGACAAGGACGAGCAAAAGTTTTTTCAATTGTGTGAATTTCTTCGCCACCAGCACTTTCGAGCAACAATTGAAATTCGCCAGTGCGATCGCTCGGTACTTCTGCCATCACTAAGAACTCGCCAGCTTGTAAGCGGGTTTGGTAGATAGCCGCTTTATCTTCTGGCATCCCCAAAGTAGTTAGAACTGATACTAGACCGGCACCTGCACTACCTGCGATCGCTCCACTAGCAGCCCCCAATAGCACTGCACCAATAGGCCCTGCTGCTACGATTGGCCCGACAAAGGGAATAAACAGTACGCCTACACCCGTGAGCAAGCTGAGAAAGGAACCAAACAGGGAACCAAAAACTGCCCCTGTTCTCAAACCTCCCAGAATCACATCTTTTTTACTAATAAAGCCAGCGATTCTAGTTTCGGACTGGAAATTTCTCCCCATGACCGAAATATGATCTCTAGGCACACCCCTGTCTAATAAACGCCGAATCACATCGTCAATTTGCTTCTGTTCTTTAAATACAGCAGAGATAGTCCGTTCTGCTTTATATACTTCTGCCACTTAAAACCCCCTGTTTGGTTTGTATTATCTTGTTTTTGTAATGAATATGGCCAATAGGTAGATGCAGGCAGATTAATTCTTTCACACCAGTTAGAAGGAGAAATCAATCCTCCTTCTAACTGGTTTTACAGACAACCATCCTCTAGTCAAACCTTATGAGCTACACACCTACAGGAGTCTTAGCCCCTTCTGCTGGCTGTCTACCATCTGGCCCTAGTGCTTCGCCTTCAATAAATGAACGCAGCATCCAAGCCATTTCCTCATGCTGTTCCATCAGTCCAGTCAGAAAGTCAGCAGTTCCTTGATCGTGGAACTGGTCGCCAGACTGATCCACATGGTCTCTTAAGTTCCGAATAACCTGCTCGTGATCATTTACCAGATTAGATACCATCCCCGTTGCTGTGGGAACATTACCAGCATGTTCCTTGAGGCTAGCAATCTTGAGAAATCCTTCCATTGTGCCAACTGGATAACCGCCCAAAGCACGAATCCGCTCTGCCAAAGCATCAATATTTAGAGTTAGCGTTTGGTAGTGTTCTTCCCAAAGCTGGTGCAAAGAGCGGAACTGAGGCCCAACGACATCCCAGTGATACTTTTTGGTTTTCACCAACAGTAGATAAGCATCTGCCAAATCTTGATTTAACAGATTAATTACACCTTGACGCTGTTCTTCAGTCAAACCAATGTTTATCGAACGCATTGTTTTCCATCCCTAAGCAAACTTATCTACTAACTTCTCAAATTTCAGATAGATTCCACATCAACCAAAGGTAACATTCTCATCTGAAATTAATTACTGCATTCCTGACTATGCCTATGCCTTAATAGGTAGTGTTAACCCAATAATCTAGTAGTTAGCGAACTTTATTGATTTTTTCAGCTACAACAATGAATCAATTCAAAATTCAAAATTCAAAATTCAAAATTCAAAATTCAAAATTCAAAATTCAAAATTCAAACATTTTAGACAGCCACCCACAACGGGCAGAGGGTTTCTACCTACCTTGGGAAACAATGATTCTTTCGCGCCACTTGCGGGCGAGGTTTTAAACCTCACTTCTTTTCAGAAAATATACTAAACATAATTATTAATTAATACCGTTTTTTTGTGAAGCTGCATATAATTCACCCCCCGGCTATCGCCGTCCCCCGATGCCTTGGGGGGACTACAGGGGGGTATTATTCTGTGCAGCCTCACATAGATTTGGTATAAGATATTTTTAATCAAAACTATGCAAAGCCAGTTTGACCATCCATGCTCAGTGTAAACATATTTTTATAATTAAATTGTAGTCTCCAGGTTAACAGTACTAATTAGTAATGGGTCACTGCTTTTATGCAATCACCCATTACTACCGAAAAATTACCAGAACTATTAATTTAGTTCTTACCTGTAACTTTCTCCAACACATTCTTTATATTTTCTTCTACTGAGGTTGCAGCCTGGGAATTTTCTGGACGCTTCTGCTTGTCAATATCAGCAGCTCCCTGAACCTCATTAAGTCCTTCGCTAGTCTCTTTTTGAGTTTTTTTCAATCCTATTGGTGGTGCTTTACCGGCTTCGTCAGTTTTGGCCTGAATATCAAGCAGTTGTGTAGTACCTTCGGTAGGTTCACTTTGGTAGCTATCGATCGCAAAAGCAGGAAAAGCACTAGATAACAATAGTAAGGCGCAAGTAAAAGCCACAACTAAGAAGCGTACTGGACTTAAGATAGATAAAACAGAAGCAATCATTTTCATTTGAAATCCTCGATAACAGCTTTAACAACGCAGAACTTTCACTGAAAGAGCGGAAGCTCACACCTTATTTGGTAAAGAGCAAAAATAGCAAGCTCCGCTTCAATCTAGAAGTTCTTTATAAACGAACCTGGCGAAGAAATTGTCTTGGGATTTCTGCATCGAAATTAGTCAGCGATAATAAGCAAATATCACCTTAATTCTTTAGCAAAATCATTACATTTTTTATTGACAATCTTCTTTCAAGGTTCCCTGTTTCTACTTGTACTTTGAAAATGCTAATGCCTGCATCAATCTCTAGAATGAAATTTCCTATATCTTTAGTTATAATAAAATCAGTCTCCAGGTATATCGACTTAATATAGTTTGGTTTCTGTAACCAACTTGGTGGAAATTGACCTTTTGAGACAAAGAGAGTCAATGCCTGTTATAAGATTAGGACTTACGCATTGACAAGAAATACCAAATATGAATAAAGGTTAAAAACCATATCTTTCGTAAGGGCACAGCATTGCTCATACGTGTCAACTTAAGCTAAAAGTAGCAAAACTTTCAGCTTCCTCACCCGCCTTCAACTAAAGTTCAAGGCGGGATATGGCTTTTACGTTAAGTTGACACCAATGAGCATTGCTGTGCCCCTACAGCATGGTCTGTTTACGTAGTTTACCGCCGTAGGCATCGCACGATAATTAAGAAAAGCCTAAAACAACCTAATTAATCCTTCATTCACATCACGATGCATTTGTACAGTGCGTAAGTCCTAAAGATGTGAAGCAATCAGCACAGGCGTAGCCCACCGTAGGCATCGTATTTCGCTTACAAGTGAGGTTTTGTAAAAATTGCCACTGCGCTTGACGCAACTTTTACCAATTGCAGACAACCTGAATAACTTTTCAAATATTCCTTAAGAGTCCCTATTCCCAATTTATTTTAAACTTGATAAGTCTGTCTTATTACCTCTTCTATCGAACTTACACGATGGAACATTTCTATTAATTCATGGGATCTTGTTTTTCGCTTCGCCAGCATTACTTTTAACGGCGTTAAATAATTAACATCTGGATCATCTTTTAAAGCAACTTCAGCTGCTTGCAAGACTTTTGTCGCATTGCCAAAAATATCTTCGTTGTCAAACCCTTCTTTTGCAGAAAGTTGGTGTAATGCTGCATCGGGTACAGTTGCTCTACCCAGTAAGGTTTCATCTAACACCAAACCTTTCAATAATGTCAGCAAAGCTGCATAGATTAAAAAGTTATCACAACTATCACAAGCCTTAAATTCAATGCGTCCCACTTCAGCCGGAATGCGGGCAATTTTTGTCAAGGAAGGTATGCTATTAATAAGTTGTTCTTGTTTCTGAATAAAAACCAGGGCTGCTGGTCTTTTTCCGGTTCTGATAAACGTTCGTACCGATAAACCATCCCATAATCCTCCCTGATAAAAAGGGGAACTATAACTAAAAGGGACGATATAGGGACTGTAATAAGTTAATTTTTTGCCAACATCAATCACATCTTCAGTAGACAAATTTGCCACTGAAATATTTAAATCTGGCCCATAAGACACCATGTGAATATTAGCAGTTTGTTCGTCAGGATAAGCCTGTAGCTCTTTAATTTCGTAATCGTTTAATGGGGGATGAGGCTCAAAAACCGGATTGTAGGGATTAAAACTAACTAAAACTGGTGAGAAACCAAAGTCAGCAGCAACCTCACGTAGTAAGTGAAAACTTTCTGACAATTCACTAATAGCGCCTTGAATATCAGAATGTATAGTCGTTCTAATTTCGATACCTTTAGCATGACAGTCTATCACCTTGTCGGAATCTGCAAATCTTTCAAATCCCTCAATGTACCATCTTTTCATCTTAATACCCGCATCGCCAACGCGTAGTTGAGGATAGTCGCTGGGGTATGTAGGTAGCCTTTCAATAATTTGATTGAAATCAGCAAATTTTGTGTGAGAAAAATCAGCAAACTTTCCTTCTTTGTTTAGGAAAGCGACTTCATGCTCAATGCCAAATAAAAACATTATGTATACCTTTCTTGTTTATTGAAGTAGGTGCGTACCCAGTTGCCCTGGATAGTTTCTCGTAAACAACAGTTTATCTGAGAAGATTTTGCAGTAGTAAGTTAATCAAATTCCTAAGCGATCGCTGCAATAATCTCAGATCATTTCGGATCTACTATAATTGTATCTGCTGCCTGAAGCTCACAAGCTCTAGCCCAGAGGAGAATTAGTAGTGTTTCTGGAATGATGCCGAGGTGAACTTTGGTTTTATTTATGAATACCTCCACAACACAAATTAAATCTTTTTTTCAGCTTAAGTAGAAATAATTCTCAAGATTAGTCTCAAATGGATTTTACCTCAAGACCGACTGTTGCGATTTGAAAACTTCTCTGATTTATTTATTGAGGCAGCGATCGCTACGCACTTTGGCTTGATTATTCTGTATTGCCACCACTATCTTCCTAGTCACTGGTTAGGCTAGCTTAGTAGTGACTGAGGAAAGCTTGAGACGTGAGTTTATGACAAGTACCGTTCAATCCCCCTACAGCAGCCAACAGATTGCCGCTTGGTTGCGTGGGCTGCTCACCATTGCTTGGGCTGATGGTAATTTTGATGCCCAAGAACAGGAATTAATTGCTAGCATCACCGAAAATGAATTAGCTCCTAAGATTAAATTCGATTCATTAGAGGTAATTACCCCAGAGGAATTAGCCGCCGTCTTGGGTAAAAGTACCCCAGCTGCGGAAAATTTTTTAAGGACAGCGATCATGGTAGCGATCGCAGATGGCACTTATTCTCCCAGCGAAGATCAGGTTCTGCATCAGTTCTGCCAAGCCTTAGAACAGCCAGAGAACTTACTAGAAGCCCTTCGCCACACCCTAGAATACCCACAGCTTACCCCCACTATCGCCAGCCCTGGACTTACAAAGCGTCAAATTGATGCACTACACCCCCTGCGCGACTGGCTGGATAAGCTAGATATCCAAGACCCAAGAGTAGCCCGCTTTTTGTGTAAAATGATTCCCTCCCAGTGTCCCTTTGAGCGGGATGTCACCTTATTTGGACGCAAGATTGTCCACATACCGCCGATGTGTAAAATTAACCCGTTGTATGAACAACTGGTGGGCTTACGTTTCCGCGCCCTTTCCTATCTGGCAGATAAATGCGGTGAAGATGTTTCACCCTATATTTAGTTAAAGTGAAGAGTGAGGAGTTATAATTTTTAACTCCTAATTCCTAACTCCTCACTTTTCACTATTATTTAAGTATGCAATTTATCGACCAAGCAAAAATTGAAGTTGAAGCTGGTAAGGGTGGCGATGGTATTGTCGCCTTCCGGCGAGAAAAATACGTGCCGACTGGTGGCCCCTCTGGTGGTAACGGGGGAAGAGGCGGTTCGGTATTTTTTGTTGCCGATGAAAACCTGCAAACCTTGCTAGACTTCAGATATAACCATCGTTTTCAGGCAGAAAAAGGCACTCGTGGTGGGCCAAATAACTGCACTGGAGCAGCAGGAAAGGATTTAATCATCGAAGTTCCCTGTGGTACAACAATTTATGATGCTGAAACTGGCGAATTGTTGGGGGATTTAATTGAGCCTAAGCAGAGTTTGCGGATTGCCCAAGGTGGTAAAGGCGGACTAGGAAATCAGCATTTCTTGAGTAACCGTAACCGCGCCCCAGAATACGCCCTTCCAGGATTACCAGGGGAAATAAAGCAGCTGCGTCTAGAGTTAAAACTTTTGGCAGAAGTGGGGATTATTGGCTTACCAAATGCTGGTAAATCCACTCTAATTTCATCTTTATCAGCTGCACGTCCAAAAATTGCAGACTACCCCTTCACTACCCTGATCCCAAATTTGGGTGTAGTGCGGAAACCTACTGGCGATGGTACTGTTTTCGCCGATATTCCCGGATTAATTGAGGGAGCGGCTCACGGTGCAGGGTTGGGACACGATTTCTTACGTCATATCGAGCGCACGCGAGTGCTACTTCACCTAATTGATGCCACTAGTCATGATGTAGTTAGAGATTACAACACAATTAAGGAAGAATTACAAGCTTATGGACGGGGTTTAGCAGAACGCCCGCAAATTTTAGCGCTGAACAAAATTGATGCAGTTGATCGGGAAACTATCGATTTGGAGGCGTTAGCCACCCAACTTAATCATCTCTCCTACGCCCCGGTTTTTGTGATTTCAGCAGTTACCCGCACCGGGTTAGAGCCGATGTTACAAGAAATTTGGGGAATTCTCGACCAAATGAAGGTTCCTCAAGAAGTGGAGGTATTGAGATAATTCGTAATTCGTAATTACTACTTTCAGAAGGGAAGTATAGCGGTTCCCATTCAGATGCGGTACAACATTAGGGAACTCCAAAAAATAAATTATTCCACATTCAAGTCGTTGACTGTTGACTGTTGACTGAAAACTCGTGAACCGTCAACGGTCAACAGTGAACAATAGCAATGGAATATTTTTTTACTTGGAAGTCCCTTATATCGCGAGGTGTAAGGGCACGGCAGTGCCGTGCTACGGGTGTACCTCACGTAAACGAGTTTTTTAACATCTTCTGGTATTCCCAATCCATTGTCGGCAATGCTAATTGTTACCTGATTAGGCTCCTATAGTTGGGTACAAAATGCGAATTGTCGGAATTGGGAATTGGGAAGAGCTGTATCGTCAAATTCGTAGACTAGACTAGAACCACAGGGTAACAATCAGAGGAAAATTATGATGAGCGATCGCGACTACACATTAATCATTGACAAAAGCGGTAGTATGTCCACGCCCGACCAAGTGGGTGGTAGAAGTAGATGGGATATAGCCCAAGAATCTACTCTGGCTTTAGCAAGAAAGGCCGAACAGTTTGACCCCGATGGCATTACGGTTTATTTGTTTTCGGGTAGATTTAAACGCTACGATGATGTCACCTCAGCCAAAGTCGCCCAGATATTTCTCGAAAATGACCCTTCTGGAACAACAAACTTAGCATCTGTACTCCAGGATGCCCTCAATAACTACTTTCAACGCAAAGCAGCCGGTAAAAGCAAGCCAAACGGAGAGACAATTTTAGTTATCACCGATGGTGAACCAGACGATCGCAAAGCTGTATTTGAAGTGATCATTCATGCGACTCGCCAGATGGAACGTGATGAAGAATTAGCAATTTCGATCATTCAAGTGGGTTCAGATCCCCAAGCAACTAAGTTCCTCAAAGCTTTGGACGATCAGTTGCAAAGTGTCGGCGCTAAATTTGATATTTGTGATACCGTCACTTTAGACGACTTAGAAGATATGAGCCTTGTAGATGTATTGACGAATGCAATAACTGACTAATTTTAGATTTTAAATTTTAAATTTTGGATTGAAGGATTCAAAATTTAAATCTAGTTTCAGTGCGACTAGTTTCAACTATGAAAATTAAAATCCCAAATTTCTTTTCAATACCCTACCTTTAGGTTAACGGTTAATCTAAAACCAAAATCCAAAATCCAAAATTGATTTACTCTTAATTGGAGAATTGAATCATGCTAGAAAATCGTGATTACACCTTGATTATCGACAAAAGTGGCAGTATGGCAACCCAAGATCAAAAGGGTGGTAGAACTAGATGGTTTGCAGCCCAGGAATCTACTTTAGCCTTAGCTAGCAAGTGTGAACAATTTGACCCGGACGGCATCACTATTTATGTATTTTCTGGTAAATTTAAGCGGTACGAAAATGTCACATCCAGCATTGTAGGGCAAATTTTCCGAGAAAATGACCCCTCTGGTACAACCGACTTAGCAAGTGTATTAAAACACGCAACTGATGATTACCTTCAACGGAAAGCAGACGGTCAAACCAAGCCAAATGGTGAAACAATATTAGTAATTACTGATGGTGAACCGGATGATCGCAAAGCAGTCATGAAGGTAATTATTGAAGTTTCTCGCCGCATTGATCGAGATGAAGAATTAGCTATTTCGTTTATTCAAGTTGGTACAGATCCACAAGCTACCCGCTTTCTCAAAGTCTTAGATGATGAACTCCAAAGTGCTGGTGCTAAGTTTGATATCTGTGACACCATTACTATGGAAGATATGGAAGATTTGAGTCTATCAGAAGTGTTACTCAATGCCATTAATGACTAGTACCGTTCGGCGTAAATCAAGCTACCATTTTAAAACTTGCAAAAGCCTTGATATACAAAATTTTTGAATGCGTGACTTCCGCCTTGCGGCACTAGCCATACTATTTTTTATTAGGAATTGCCAAAATGGATTCCATTGATAAGCTATTAGCTGAACTCCAAACCGAATACAAAGAAGTACAACCTCAACAGCAGCAGTCAAAATCAGCCACAGCCAAATCGTTTATTCCATCATCGCCAAAGTCGGCATCTTTCATGGATAACCTTTTGGCAGAAATTAAGGCTGATTTTGCCGAAGAGGATGCTGCTATTGAGTTAAAAAGGCAGCAAGAACTAGAACAAGAACGAATTCGGCAAGAACAACTCAAAGCCAAAGAATTAGAGGCTTTGAAAGTGGAAGCAAAAGAATGGTTAGCCAAAGTAGATCCACTTTCTTCCGAAGGGCTTTGGTTTGAAAGGTTTGCTGAAAGTTACCCCTCAAAATTAGAGGCAGCGATTGAATATTTGAGAAATAACTAATAAAATAATTCGTAATTCGGAGAAAGCTGCTAGTTAAAATTATAAGTTAGCAATTATTATTTATTAACTATGCTCAATATTGATGATGATTTTTTAGAGCTAACCGTTGCACAGCCCATTCATGCATAGCATAGAGAATTGGTTGTAAAGTTTCTCCTAAAGGCGTCAGAGAATATTCCACCTTGGGCGGAATTTGGGGATAAACTTCTCGATGAATAATACCGTCTTCCTCCATCTCTCTAAGTTGCTGAGTCAGCATCTTTTGCGTAACTCCAGGTAAAGCCCGTTGCAATTCACCAAATCGTTTTACGCCAGTCATTAATTCTCTAATAATCAAAACTTTCCAGCGTCCGCCAATCACCTTTAGGGTAGTTTCTACTTCACAAGTCAGCCTGCGATTATTTTCTGCTTCAGCTTTCATAGTTTTTTTATAGGAAGAACCTAACTCAGATTTGCTGGGTAGTACTGCTAGTTATCTGATTATTACTTGTTTTATAGCGGTTCCCATTCAGATGCGGTACAACATTATATCGCAAGGTGTAAGGGCACGGCAGTGCCCATAGGTGTCAACTGAAGCTAAAAATAGCAAAACTTTCAGCTTCCTCACCCGCCTTGAACTAAAGTTCCTTGCGAGATATGGCTTTTACGTTAAGTTGACACCAATGGGCAGTGCCGTGCCCCTATCGGAACCATAAGCTTGCCGTTGCGGCAAACTTATGGGAAAGTCACATGACAAATAATTAGTCACTGTATAACAAAAAATGGACGTAACTGGATTCGAACCAGTGACCTCTACGATGTCAACGTAGCGCTCTAACCAACTGAGCTATACGTCCTTAACCACACGATTATCAATAATAACACATACTTTCTTGATAAAGCAAGATAAAAGTGTAAATCCATCTGATAAGCGAAGTCCCATTCGAGTAGGGTGTATGATCGATAAGGTTATTCGGTTCTGCTGGGGAGCAGCTACCAGAGGTAACTCTTAAAGTTCGGTGCAAATCCGGCGCTTGGGAGCAACTGTAAACCCATTTGAGATGTCATCTAAAATCCCAAATTGAGTAAGTCAGGATGCCCGCCGAAATAGATTTATCAGTTCCACATATCTGCGAGGTACAGATGACTACTACTGTAAATATTTCCCCGACTAGTCCCTTGGGTGGTGCTGACCATACTTTATTTGTTTGCAAAACTTGTGCTAGCGTTTGGCAAGATGGAAAACGCTTAGGTGAAAGTGGCGGTGAAAAACTTCTATCTGAACTTCAGCAGCTTGCACAAGATTGGGACTTACGAGATGATTTCCCAATTCAGGAAGTTGAATGCATGAGTGCTTGTAATCGTTCCTGTGTAGTTGCCTTTGCTGCCAAGGGCAAATTAACATATCTATTTGGTGATTTAGCCGTTGATGGTAGTGCATCTGCGGTACTAGAATGTGCTAGTCAATACTATGGCAAAGCAAATGGTTTACTCCCTTGGTCAGAGCGTCCTGAAGCGCTGAAAAAGGGCATTTTGGCAAAAATTCCACCTTTATCTTAATGATGCGCCTTTTGATTCTGGGTGGAACGGGAGATGCCGCAGAACTAGCTGCCAGAGTGGCGGCTATCCAAGGGTTAGAAGCAATCACGTCTCTAGCTGGGCGCACCCGTGAACCATCAGTACCGTTGGGGGATTTACGGGTTGGAGGCTTTGGTGGTGTGGCTGGATTGGCTAGCTATTTGCGAGTCATGCAAATCGATTTATTAATTGATGCAACCCATCCTTTTGCGACTCAGATTTCTTTCAATGCGGCGGATGCTGCAACCGAAGTCGGAGTACCCCGTTTGATGTTAATACGCCCTCCTTGGGAAAAAGCAAGTGGCGATCGCTGGATTGAAGTTGGGAGTGTTGAAGCCGCCGCCGCATCTGTAGCAAACCAGGCACAGCGAGTATTTTTGACCGTTGGTAGGCAAGAACTCGCCGCCTTTGCTCACCTAGATAAAATTTGGTTTCTGATGCGGATGATTGACCCTCCTAGTGATGATGCTTTAGTGCCTCCGGGAGTGATATTGTGCGATCGCGGGCCCTTTACCCTCAATAATGAAAGGCAAATCCTGATTCATAACAAGATTGATACCATAGTGAGTAAAAATAGCGGTGGCGATGCAACAAAGCCCAAGATTATTGCAGCGCGAGAACTCGGCGTAAACGTTGTTATGGTAAATCGTCCAGCCATACCGCCAGGGGAGCAGGTTACTGATGTTGATGGTGCTTTGGCATGGCTATTTGACAAGTTGCACGACTAATGCAATAAAGAAAAAGCCGCCGATCAGAATCTAAGCCACTTCTCCCTATCCAGCATCCAAAATTCAAAAAAGAAATCCTAGTATTGTGTTAATTAAATAACGAACCGCAGAGGCACAGAGAACACAGAGAGAAAGAGAGAAAATTCTAAAACTTGGTTTACTCAGCAAAATTGGGTTGGTCGAGTGTTTAGCAGTGCTAAGATTTCCCTTTAGGAATTGACCCTTCAATTCCCTCAACATACCAATCCATCGCCAGTTGTCTGCGATCATCCAAAACCTTACCTTTTGGTACTCGCACCACCCCTTTTTGATCTTTCACCGGGCCATCAAAAGGATGTGCAGTCCCCTGAATAAACTCATCGCGCTTCCCATTCACCAGTTGTTGCACATCCTCTGGAATCGCCTGATTCATCGGCGAAATATCCACCATTCCTTGACCAATGCCATCCCAAACCTCTTGAGACTTCCAAGTATTAGTCATTACAGCCAAAGCTTTATCTGTATAGAATTTGCCCCATTTGTTAATAGCTGATGTCAGGTGGGCTTTTTGACCAAACTTACTCATATCAGTGTTGTAGCCAAAAGCATAAATGCCTTTTTCTTGTGCCAGTTGGACAACAGCACCAGAGTCGGTATGCTGTGTCAGTACATCTGCACCTAAATTCACCAAAGCTTGAGCCGCTTCTCTTTCTTTAGCTGGATCGTACCAACTTTGTACCCAAAGTACCTTAACTTTTGCTTGGGGATTTGTTAACCTTACTCCTTGAGTGAATGCACTGATTCCCCGAATTACTTCTGGAATTGGGTATGCGCCAATGAAACCAACTACATTTGATTTTGTCATCTTGCCAGCAATCATGCCGGTTAAGTAACGCGGTTCTTCAAAGCGTCCCAGATAAGTGCCGACATTGGCAGCACGTTTGTATCCTCTACAGTGTTCAAAGACAACATCACTAAAGTCCTTGGCAACTTTAATTGTTGGGTTCATATACCCCAAGGAAGTTGTAAAAATTAACTTGTTACCATCCAATGCTAATTGGCGAATCACCCTTTGGGCGTCAGCAACCCCGTTGACATTTTCTACAAAAGTAGTTTTTACCTTATCTTGAAGATTGGCTTCCATGTCTCTGCGACCTAAATCATGGGCATAAGTCCAGCCAAAATCACCCACAGGCCCGGTATAAACAAATCCTACCTTGAGAGGTTCATTCACCGCCACAGGCGACGCTGAGGGAGATACTTCACCCTGCGATTTGGAATTTTTGCCTTGAACACAACTAGTTAAGGCAAAGCTAGATCCTGCTAAAGTGACATACTTTAGAAAATTCCGACGATCCATATTTTATTAATAGGTTTACCTGTTAATAAGATTTTTATGATTGCTGCTAATGGCAAACACGGTCTAGATTAGCTATTTACTTAATTTTAACTTTTTATTTGTGCCGTCAACTTACTTGAGAAAGAAGGCAATTAATGGTAATATTATAAATAATCACAACATTTTTTCAAAAAGCGGATATTTAAAGGCAGCTTTTTGAGAAAAGTGCGATCGCAGACCGATAAAATTTGATTGAGCAGCAGGAAACTGACACAAAGGCTATCCTGCAAATAATCTTCCTCAGTTGAGGCAAAGTTCCTAGTAACTGTGTTGTAGAAATAACTAAAGCTGCTTTGATATCCTATTTATACCATGAGTAAATAATTCATATTTAATAAATGGGTACAGTACCCCACACTTAATTATCAATTATGAATTATGTTTTACTTAGCGATTTGCTACCAATTTTTGAGCGATTTTTTGCTTAAATAGACGATAAAAAAACAAGGGATTACCTATAATATAACGATCCCATAGACGAGTAGGTTCAGTAATTAAGCGTGTTAACCACTCAAAGCCATTATTCGTCAGCCATTCGGGGCCACGATATGTAGAGTTAGTATAAAAATCTAGACATGCGCCTAAAGGTAAAAATACACGAGCTTCAATTTTATTTAAGTTATCTATAATCCACTGCTCCTGTAATGGCATACCAAAACCAATATATAAAATATCTGGTCGGAAATTATTAATTTTTTCTATTATTAAATCATTCTCTTTTCCTGCTTTATCAAAGTAACCATGATGTCCGTCTATCCGAAGGTTTGGTGCAATGGATACTAACTTTGTAATTGCTTCATCCACTACGCCGGGTTTTCCAGCTAATAAAAATAAAGAAACATTTTCTTTTTCACATTTCAATGCTAAATCTTCTATATAATCTGGTGCTGTCATGCGATGTGCAGAATTCAGCGAATAACCGCTTAAGTTAGCTGCTAACAAGACACCAAATCCATCGCAAAATACTAAATCTGCATTATTTAAAAAATCTCGATACCAAGACTTTTCATAAGCAAAATTCATAGCTCTAATATTCACATTTTCGACAATTGTCTTTTTGGGCTTTTTGACTGATTCTACTAAATAGTCGATTAATTCTTGTACCTTAACTTGATGGAACCTTGTATCAAACAATTTGATTTCAGGAAAAGTTTTCGTATCCATGATTATTTCCTTTTTGTTTACTTTAGACAAGCTTTATTGAGAATATGGCTCTCAACCTACGACTGATGCATAAATGTATTTTAAAGATGTAAGATAAGTGTTGATATCTAAGTGTTTAACACTTAGGCGTGCATTATTTCCTAGAGATATTCTCAAATTTTTATCTGCAATTAAAGATTGCATTGCCTCTGACAAATGTTGAATTTCACCCGGATTCAGTAATAAACCATTCTGGTTTTGAGTAACTACTTCGGGTATTCCTCCTACTTTAGTAGTTATGACAGCTAAACCCCAACTCATTGCTTCTAGTAGTGCCATCGGCAAACCTTCGTTGTAAGAAGGTAAAACAAATACATCAGCTTTAGCTAAAAGCTCGTCGCGTTTTTCTTTGTCTACCCAGTCTAGGATAGTGATGTAGTCAGCAAGATTTAGAGTTTGAATCAAACTACGAGCTTTTTCTACATCTCCATCCCCTGCCATAACCAACTTTGCTTTACTTTTGTCTTGGGCAGGTATAGAAGCAAATGCGTTAATTAAATCAAATGCACCTTTGCGCTGACCTATGCGCCCTAAAAATAAGAAAAATACCTGGTTAGAATCTACACGCTCTGGGATTTGGGCGGGAATTCTTACCGCGTTAGGAAGAACAATAACTTGCTCTGGCTTCAAACCAAGATTTTCGATATAGAATTTTTTCCAGCTATCTGATAAAACAATAAAACGGGTACATTTTCTAAAAGACCAACTTAGCCATTGCTTAAGCAATTCAGGAAGCTCAGAGTAAAACAAATGAAAGTCAGCACTATGAGCATGAATAATTAGCGGCTTTTGAAATAGCCAACAAATAAGACTAGTGATTGAGTGACGAAAAGCGCTACCTCTCTCTGAAACATGAACATGAATTAGGTCGGCTTTTTTATTTAATAAGTTCCAAAATAACTCCCCTATTGCCTGCAAAAAGACTAATACTTTCTGGGGAGCAGAGCCATTCGGTAAAGTAGTAATATGTGTAAATTTAATATCAGAAGTAGCTTCAGTAGCTTCTTCAAGGATGAGCTTTTGCACAGAAACTATTCCACCTTGCCGCTCCAAGCTTTCGCCTAACATAGTAATTTTTATAGGACTCATAACAAAAGAGCTTATTTAGGGTAGATAAATTTATCAAATATTTATGTGCCGCACACCCTACTTAAACTATGATTAAGTTATGTATTTGTCAATGATAGTAATTAACAGTTTTAATGTAATAAATATTACCATGTCGCCAAGGACATGGCTCAATGTTGTTTACCGGTGGCGCGTACTTTATTCTTAAAACTGATTGAATCATCTGTTGACAGAGTGAAAAAACTAATGAACTTATTTGAGCTTTTAGCAGGGGAAGACAACGATCTAGCCCTAGTTACGCCTGAGGGGCGATCGCTGACTTATAAGCAATTACGCGAAAATATTGTTGAACTCGTATCCCAACTCAACAGCTTTGGATTGACACGGGGAAAACGCATAGCCATTGCCATGACTAACGGTTCACCAATGGCTATTACCTTTTTGGCTGCCGCCCTGTGTGGTACTGCTGCACCCCTAAATCCCAAATACAAGCAAGACGAATTTGCCTTTTACTACGAAGATACTCAAGCAAATGCCCTGATTACTTTGTCTGAGGAACCAGAAGCAGCGATCGCCGCCGTCACACCCGACATGATGCTGATTAATGCCAAGGTAAACACTGATGGTACATTGAGCTTTGAATTAGTCAAAACAGCCTCAAAACCAGCAGAATCCTCGAATTCCGCAGCCCCCAACGCCGATGATTTAGCGATGATTCTCCACACTAGTGGCACTACCAGCCGTCCCAAACGTGTGCCGATTCGTCATCGCAACTTAATCGCCTCAGCCAACAACATCATTGGTGCTTACTCACTCACAGCAGATGATATTACACTTTGCCTAATGCCCCTGTTCCACATTCACGGATTAGTCGGCTGTTTGCTGGCAACTCTCGCATCGGGTGGCACATTAATTTGCCCTAATGGTTTTAATGCCTTGGAATTTTGGAAACTGGTAGATACTTACAAACCTACCTGGTACTCCGCAGCCCCAACCATGCACCAGACAATTTTGGCCCGCGCTAGCCGCAACACAGAAATTGTCAAAGCTAATCGCTTTCGTTTCATTCGCTCTAGTAGCGCTCCCTTGGCCCCAATTATCATTGAACAACTAGAGGCAACTCTTAATGCTCCCGTCCTGGAATCTTACAGCATGACTGAAGCATCTCACTTAATGACTACTAATCCCCTACCGCCAAAAGTGCGGAAACCGGGTACTGTCGGTTATGGCTTCGGTGTAGAAGTCGGCATTATGGACTCCGAAGGCAACTTATTATCTCAAGGAAACTTGGGCGAAGTGGTGGTAAAAGCACCCAATGTCATCGATGGCTACGAAAACAACCCGGAAGCTAACGCCACAGCTTTTGTAAACGGATGGTTCCGCACAGGAGATCAGGGTACACTGGATGCAGACGGCTACCTCCGCTTAACTGGACGCATTAAAGAATTGATTAACCGGGGTGGGGAAAAAATTTCTCCTTTAGAAGTGGATGATGTTTTGCTGCGCCATCCCACCGTCGCCGAAGCCTTAGCATTTGCCGTCCCCCACAAATCTTTAGGAGAAGATATCCATGCTGCTGTTGTTCTCAAGGGAGAAGTCAGCGAAAAAGAACTTTTAGCTTACTGTTCAACCATGCTGGCAGACTTCAAAGTTCCCAAGCAAATTCACATTTTAGATCAACTACCTCGTGGTGCTACCGGGAAATTGCAACGGTTGGCTATGGCGAAATTGCTTAACCTAGCCTGAATCAGCGATACACTAAGGAAAATTCCTTGAGGAAGCTTTGATGGCACGAGCAAACGCGGTTACAAGTGAAATGTCTGCACAGGAATTGCCTACAATATCAAATGAAGATACAGTGACAATTGAAGATTTACCGGAAGCAGTGGAAGATGTCCAGGATATTGACGACATCTTGAACTCACTCAAAACCTTACTGAGTAGCCTAGAAAAACTCCAAAAAGTTCGGCAGGAAGTGGGCGATATCAAACCCTTAATCGGGCGGATGCTGGATGGAGAACTGGTTGCTGGTGAAGAACTTGAGCAACTCAAGGCAGGTGTGAGCAGTCTTGCTCGCCTTGTTAAGGCTTATAATGACCATCAAATAGCGTTGGCTAAAGCACAATCGGCTAGAAACTTGCTAGATCAAGTCCTTAAAGAGCGGAAAGCGAATTGAAATAAGAAGCGATCGCATTTTTTTTAAAGAGGCGATCGCTGTAAATTAAAAGACTACACCACTGTTATCCGTCCCGATAAAATGGTACATTTGTTGCCTATATACCAGTGATTTTCGGTTGTCATGCTTGAAGACAAACGCCAGATGAGGCCCGTCCTGAACTTGTCTATGTTTTTGAAATGATTTAGGAAGAATACGAAGAACAAGGACGTTCTCTACCCGAAGAAGTTGAACTGGTAATTGCAAATGCTAGCTTTAGCTAGTGAATTAGAACGGGTGGCGCGGAAACTTGGTTTTGAAAAAGTGCGACAAGAAAGACTCTCATGCTCGTTGGCAACATCGAGATGGACGAGCAATCACAATTCCTACACATTTTATGAAATTCTAAAGCAGTTGGATATTACAGAGGAAAATTTTAACCAACTGTGATAAATACTGTGTACTAGTACCGCAAGGCGGAAGTCAAAAGTCAAAAGTCAAAAATAATATGGAGTAAGCTTTTTAACGATTGGGAATGGTTGGTTTATTTACGCCGTGCTGTACTAGTATTGCAAAGCCGTATTTTACCTATTTATTGTCAAGCGATAATTTAATAAATAATAACTATCAAAATGAATCAACAATTAGAACTACCATTCGAGGAATTTTATTCTTGCACTTCTAAACCCTTAGACAGTTCATCTACATTCATTAATAACATGAAATTACCAGTTCATCGCTGGTTTAGATTTAGTGCAGGTTTCTCTGCACAATGGGTTGAAACTATAATTAGCCAAGCTAAAGAACGAGGAGAAATTACTGTCTTAGATCCATTCTCTGGTTCTGGTACAACTTTACTCGCATCTGAAAAGCTTGGAGTTGAATGTTTAGGAATTGAGGCTCATCCCTTTGTTGTGCGTATAGCAAGAGCTAAACTTTTATATCAAACTGACGCTGATGCTTATCTTGAACATATAAAAAAAGTTATAAAATGTGCCGAAAATGTTCAACCATGTGTAGATACATACCCAAAACTGATTCATGAATGCTTTAGTATATCTTCACTTGAGTCTCTAGATAGATTGCGCCAATCTTGGGAAAAACTTGCTGATGATTCATCTGAATCTCAGTTAGCTTGGTTAACGCTTGTATCAATTCTTCGTCATGTTTCTCATGCTGGAACTGCACCTTGGCAGTACATTTTACCAAATAAAAAGAAACAATATTCAATAGATGCAATGTCTGCTTTTGGGCTAATGGCAGAGAGTATAGCTACAGATATGAGAATTGCCGGAAAAATTGCGGCTTCTGTTGCTTGTCTTATTCAATCTGATGCTCGGACTTGCCAAGGTGTACCTGATAATTTTGCCAACTTGGTAATCACTTCACCACCCTATGCTAACAACTATGACTATGCAGATGCTACACGTCTAGAAATGTGTTTTATGAAAGAAATTTCTGGTTGGGGTGATTTACAAAGTGCGGTGAGGCAATACTTAATTCGTTCATGTTCGCAGCACGTAACCAATAAGAATGTAAACCTCGATGAAGTTCTAGCATCTCATGAATTATATCCAATTAAAGCTAGTATTATTGAAACCTGTCACAAATTATCCCAAGAACGACATTTGCATGGAGGTAAAAAGAATTATCACTTGATGATTGCCTGCTATTTTTTGGATATGGCTAGAGTTTGGATAGCACTTCGCAGAGTCTGCAAAAGTCCTGCAACAGTTTGTTTTATGATTGGCGATTCTGCTCCCTATGGTGTTTATATTCCGGTGATTGAATGGATGGGTTTATTAGCACAAGCAGCAGGGTTTAAATCTTTTAATTTTGAAAAAGTTCGTGACCGCAATGTAAAGTGGAAAAATCGCAAGCATAGAGTTCCTCTTTGCGAAGGTTGTTTGTGGGTTTACGGGTAGGGTAATCACAACACAAATTATTTTTGCACGAATGTAATGGCAGAGTCGTTTTCACATAAATGGGGTCAGATTTTAGGGCATTTCATCCAGGAATTTATTCGTGAGACACTTCAAAAAGTGGCTGATGAACATGGTTTTTACTTAGATTTTCAGAGAAAGCGCAAGGCACGAATCACTAAAAAGGTATCATGGCAGGATCGCTACGGTAATTATCATGACCTTGACTATGTATTGGAACGAGGAGGTACAGAAGATACTCTTGGTCTTCCAGTAGCATTTATTGAGACTGCGTGGCGGCGTTACACCAAGCATTCTAGAAACAAGGTTCAAGAAATTGAAGGAGCGCTTATTCCTTTGGCAGACACCTATAGTCACCTTAACCCATTTTTAGGAGCTATTCTAGCAGGTGTGTTTACTCAAGGAGCGCTTGACCAATTAGAATCTAAGGGCTTTAAAATTCTTTATCTTAAGTATGAAAACATCGTTAAATCATTTACATCTGTTGGGATAAATGCATCTTTCAATGAAAGTACGCTAGAAACAGACTTTTCAAATAAAATTGAGCAATGGAAAAAATTATCAGAGCAGGATATTACTAACATCAAGAATCAAATACTAAGTCTTGAAAAATTCCAGATAGATAAATTTATCAATACCTTAGAGCAGTCATTTGCTAGACTAGTCCAACAGGTAAATGTCATTGTCCTACATGGGCTATCTCAACAAAGTGCTACTGTCGAAAATGCTATTGAATATATTCATAATTATCCAGAAAATCAATCTACATTTGCTCCAGCATTAAAATACGAGATTGATATTCGTTATAATAATGGTGATTTAATTCACGCCATATTTAACAATAAAATTGAAGCACTCAAATTTCTCAGAACATTTATTTAAAGTGCTAATTATTCGTAATTAACTAATGATAAACGTTGCACCCGCCATTATAATACTAGGTCAAAATAGCGTCACAGTAGCACGCAAAATCATCACAGTCCTACCAGGGGCGACACTATACGGTCTAGCCGATCGCACATCGGGAGTTGATGTCAGCTTTACTAACTTTGGCGAGACGTTGCGCGAGTTATTTGCCCAAGGAACGCCGCTAATTGGCATTTGTGCCGCCGGCATTTTAATTAGGACGCTAGCTCCCATCCTCTCAGATAAACAACAGGAACCACCAGTGTTAGCTGTGGCTGAAGATGGTAGTGCTGTTGTTCCCCTCTTGGGCGGACTTGGTGGGGTAAACGATTTGGCCCGTCGCATTGCTGAAGCCCTTGATATCAAACCTGCAATTACCACCACAGGCGATATACGTTTGGGCACAACCCTGTTATCTCCTCCCCCCGGATACCATTTAGCAAACCCAGACGATGCGAAGAAATTTATCTCAGATTTACTAGCTGGGGCACAAGTTAAACTAGAAGGCACAGCACCTTGGTTAAGCGATCGCAAATTGCCCATAGATCCAAAGGGAGATTTGACCATTCAAGTTACAGAACGTTTGGTGACTCCTACAGCCAACTGCCTTGTCTACCACCCCGCAACGATCGCGATCGCAATTAGTGCCCCCATTGATGATGCAGTCACTTTAGTACAACAGCTACTAGCTGATGCCAAACTAGAAAAAGCATCAGTCGCCGGCATATTTGCACCCATCACCGCCGCCGCCGATCCCGCAATCCACGCCGTAGCTAGCGCCTTCGGAGTGCCTGCCCGCTTTTTTACCCCAAATCAGCTAGAAAGTCTGTTATCACAAGGTTATAGCCCCGCCGAAGCAATAGCGATCGCAGCTACAGGCACATCTCCCTTATCTTCCTCATCTCCCCAGATAGCGATCGCCATTGCCCCCCAACCAATAGACCCCAACACCATCGGTCAACCACGCGGACGGTTAGCAATTATTGGCACGGGCCCTGGTGGATCGCAATGGATGTCTCCCGAAGTGAAGGAGATACTCAAGTCGGCAACTGATTTAGTAGGTTATAAAACTTATTTAGATTTAATTGGTTCTCTGGCTGATGGCAAGCAACGGCATGAGTCCGACAACCGCGAAGAAGAAGCACGGGCAAAAATGGCCCTTGATTTGGCGGCATCTGGGCGATATGTAGCTGTAGTTTCATCTGGTGATCCTGGTATCTATGCAATGGCAACAGCAGTTTTTGAAGTGTGCGATCGCTATGCCTTACCCGAATGGGACACTATTGACATTCATGTAGCCCCAGGTATCTCCGCCATGCAAGCAGCAGCAGCAGCCATTGGTGCGCCCCTTGGGCATGATTTCTGTGCTATTTCCCTGTCTGACATCTTGAAACCTTGGTCTGCGATCGAACAACGAATTGCTGCTGCTGCTGAGGCTGATTTCGTAATTGCTTTCTACAATCCTGTTTCCAAAGAGCGTACCTGGCAACTAGCAGAAGCGAGAAATATTTTGCTGCGACATAGAACACCGGATACCCCAGTAGTCTTGGCCCGGAATCTCGGTAGAATCAGGGCAAACGGTGAAAGCGATCGCACTTGACCAGTTAGAACCAGCAAGCGCTGATATGCGGACAATTATTCTCATTGGTTCCACAAAAACCCGAACCATCAAGCGCAACGATGGTAATATCTGGGTTTATACGCCGCGTCGCTATACCGAATAGTAAGCATAAGCGGCGCTGTCAGCCAAGAGAGCTAGGGAGGCAAGATAGGTACTTTTTTAAGCTGACAATTCAACGGTATCTGGAAAACCTCACTTCTATTTCTCTCTTGCTTTAAGGAGAGAGACTTTGAATTTTCCCCCTTAGAGCGACGAGTTGGGGGTTAGGTTTTTCGTGCGCTTTTCCACATCAGGTGAAAAGTCAGTTTTCTAAGAGGTTATTTATAAAGTAATACCAATTTGAAAAAAGAATACGACAAATAGACCACTTGTAGAGACGCGATTCATCGCGTCTTTACCCAAGGATGGGTTGCAATCATTAATTGAAATGGTATAAAAATAAAATTTCTGTAGGGTGTGTTAGGCGCATATTTTCGATATCATTGGTCACGAAAAAGATAATTTAAGCGCCTAACGCACCGCCACATAATACGGTGCGTTAGGCTAAAGCCATAACACACCCTACCTTTTGATTGACTTCTAATCGAATACACGTAGAGACGTAGCACTGCTACGTCTCTACAAGGCTTTGGGTTTTATGTATAGGACTCCGATTTGATTTCTGAAAACATACTGAGACTGAAAAGCCCGTTTTATCAGGGTTTTATCTGAAATCTTGTTCAAAAATCAGATATGAGTCCTATATGTACTTCATTTACCTGAAATCTGCTGTAACTTCTGCTTTGAAGTTTCCGTGTTTCGTGCAGCCTGTAGCAACTTCTGTCTTCCCTGTAATAACTTCTGCTTTGAAGTTTCCGTGTTTCGTGCAGCCTGTAGCAACTTCTGTCTTCCCTGTAATAACTTCTGCTTTGACGTTTCCGTGTTTCGCGCAGCCTGTAGCAACTTCCGTCTTCCCTGTAATAACTTCTGCTTTGACGTTTCCGTGTTTTGCGCAGCCTGTAGCAACTTCTGTCTTCCCTGTAATAACTTCTGCTTTGACGTTTCCGTGTTTGGATTTTGGGCTATTCCTGATAGACATTTACTTGTAATGTAAGATTTAATCGGATAATCTGAGCGATCGCAATTGTTTTTTAAGAAAACCAATGAACAAATTCATACTGAGTTTACTTTCTTCTCCTGTGCTGATTAGCTCTATTCTCTCTATGGGAGTAATGCTCAATCACGCACAAGCTATGGAGCCAGAACCAGCAGCCAAAACCACAGATCGTCTATCTTGTATACGCAATAAACATAAAGTGGGTTTAGTATGTGCAAGGGCTTCCGTATTGGCTCAAATTCCTAACTATCAGCGTGAAATAGAGTTTTCTCAAGAAGATGCTCCCATGCTGGAGTTCAATGACGAAGAAAGTAATGTGGCAATCAACTTATTTGGCTGCGATTGTCCTGCTTGTATAAATTCTTTACGTCAGATGCGCGGCGCGACACCTTTGGTATATTAGGATTTTACAAATTTAACTTTGGGGAAAAGTTGGGATCAATGTGCAAAAATATACCGTGGCTTCTATAAAAACAGCCAGAACCTCTACATGGGGTAGCAAGTTTCTGGCTGGTAAAAAACTAAAACTTTCAAGCGAACTAAGTAAGTAAGTCGGCACAAGTCTCACCTGACCGAAAAGCAGTCAGGTGAGACTTGTGCCGATAAGTTACAGAATATCCGATATCTTCATGCCACACATGCACCTTTTCTGCATATTTGAGTGCAGTTTCCATACCTGGAGAATGCACTTAGGCGATCGCTCTATTGCAGAAAACTGTATAATTAACGAAGATTCGCTTGTCTATCATCCATTAGCGCTCTTTTATTACTCTCTCTGAAAAAATAAAATATTTGTAGGTTGGGTTGAACTTTAGTGAAACCCCAACAAAATCAAGGATTCTTGGTGTTGGGTTTCGTTCCTTAACCCAACAAAAGCCTAGATTTATAAAAACTAATCAGAAACCAATGTTTCTGATTTTTACCTCGTGAGAGTCATAAAAGAGCGTTAGTTAGGTGACAATACGCTTGGGTTAAGGCTAAAACTCTGTTATCCAAGTCAATTTTTTAACGAACCGCCAAGGCGCAGAGGACGCAGAGAGAAGAAAGAGAAGGAAAAAATTGCTTAACTGAACTGTATTGAGTCAGGTGAGGCAAATCGCCGAAGCGTAGCATCACCTTTTTCTTGATTTCGGCATTGTGAGAAACAGATTCTTCTGGCAAGTTTTTCAAAGAAGTGGTAATCATTAGGGTCTTAAATCGTTAGATAATTCCACAATACCCCTAGAGCCATCAATCCTTACCCGTTGACCATCTTGCAGTAGCCATGTAGCGCCGTGAACATCCATAACTGCGGGAATCCCATACTCACGAGCAACGATCGCACCGTGAGAAAGCCGCCCACCAGCTTCGGCAATTAATCCTCCAGCCTTTAATAACAAAGGGGCCCAGCCGGAATCTGTGTAAGGTACTACCAAAATCGTATCTCGATCAATCTCCGGCACGTCTTGTAAATTTCGCAACACCTTCACCCTGCCTTCAGCTTGTCCCTGACTGGCTCCAATCCCTTGTAAAATTTGGTCAGAGTAAAGTGCAGAGGGAGCTAAGGGGTGAGGGGGTGTATTGCCGTAGACTAAAAGAGGTATTTGAATGATCTCACTATCTTGGGCAAATTGCGATCGCCTCGATTCCACTAACTCATCTAACTCTTGAATTAACCTAGAATCGTCACCCACAATTAAACGCCGCACTTCATCAAACTCTAGAAAAAAGATATCTCCTGTTTTCTTAAGTAAGCCGGACTTTAACCAAATTTTTTCTAAAGCGACAAAACTCCACCGCAATTCAGCCAAAAGCCGTGAATAAACTTCGGTAACTCGTCCCTTGATATCCACACGCCGTTGCACAAATCCACGTTTGCGCTTACCAGCAAAAATGCTATTAATTGCGTCTTTAGCGCCTGATTGTGGTTCGTTCCCCTGCATTAACTGCACAAACATCTGCTTAATCATCTGGGGATTTTCCCGCCAAGTAGGAACGGAAATATCTGTTCCCACTTCACTTAAATAGCCGTAATCCTGAAGTAATTCGTCAAATTCTCGCAGGATCTTTTCTCCCTCTGGGGTTTGCTTTAATTGCTCAAATACCTGCTGTGGCTCAAACTCAAGCAATACTTGCTTGGCATCTGTTGCTATTGCACTGAGCGATCGCAATGCCGCCACCTCTGGAGTAACGCTATGATCAATTTGCCCATCCTTTACCCGAAAAATCCCCTGGCGGAGGGCAGCACTCAAGGGAGCTAAAATACTGTAGTATGTCCCATGCCGCAGCAACTCTAAAATAAAGTCAATTCTGATTAGCAACTTGGCTGGTTCCCAGTTATCTATATCTTCTTGTGCCAACTGCGACAAACCAGGAATGAAGCGTTTGTGATAATCCTGCTTGAAGTCTTTTTCTAAACTTAATTCCCGCCTCAGCAACTTCCCTAGTCCTGGCAAATTCTGCAAAGTTGACTGTAAGGATGGTTTACTTAATTTAGCTCCTCTAGTTAAAAATTCCAAACTTTCCGGTGGCAATCCCATGCGGAGAAAAATATCTCCTAACAGGGACGCATTAAAGTAGGCTCTAGAATAGTGTAGAGTTGCTGTTTCAGTAAAATCTAATCCTAAAGCGCGATCGCCCAAAACTAGAGTAAAAAAGTCTCCCCAAACTCCACAAGTTAAGGGACGATTAATCGACCATGTTAAGGGGTGAATTACTCCGGGAATCACTTCGGCGGCGATTTTGCGTGTCCAGATTGGTAGTAGAGTAGTGATCGGTCGAGATTGCAACACCCAGAGTGTTTGACCGTCGTAACTCCATTCAATATCTTGAGGAGTGCCATGATAACGTTTTTCGAGTCGATGAGCTAAGTATGCAACTTGCTTAATTAATGCTTGGGGGACTCGTCCTTGACCCTCTAATTGCACAGAGGAAGAATTTTCTGTTTCAATGACAAAAGCGCGATATTGTTCTGGTGTGACTTTTCCCGAAACGACTTGCGTCGGGCTACCGGGAAGGGCTTCAATGATGATCGCATCACCTTGCTGAGTAATAGGATCGCGGCTGAAAGCTACACCAGAATATACACTCTGGACTTGTTGTTGAATCAACACAGCCATTGCTGTATCCTTTAAACCGCGATCGCGCCGATATTGGACAGCAGATGGCTGATTGTAAGAAGCTTGAACTTGAGCGATCGCTGACTGTAATGCCTCTGGGCTGGTAACATTTAAAACTGTTTCATACTGTCCAGCCGCAGAAGCCTGTTGTGAATCTTCTCCAATGGCAGAAGAACGTACCACCAAGGGAGATAATTCTGATGGTTGGAGAAATTCTGTCAACACTTGGGGATTGTCGATTGGGGCTAGTACCCATCCCTTAGGGACTGGATAACCCCAGCGCTTAATTTGAGATAATGTAGCCGCCTTTTCTCCGACAATGGCAGCATCCAACTCTTCATCTAAAGAAACCATCGCGCGTTGGCGTAGCCCGTCGTAGACATCGCCGCGTAAAAATTCTAACATCCCTTGCGATTCTGTTTGTGCCTCTTGGGCTGGCAGATTCATATCATCAGGAATTTTAGTATAAATCCAGCCCATTAAACCAGCTAAAGCAACAGCAGCAAGTATTCTGGGATAATCGCCAAGGTGCAGAATCATCACAAACAGAGGAAAGAGAAGCAAAACCCCAAATTTTACTACCTTTCTCGATTGCAGAATTGTAAAAGTAATACCTGCAAAGAAGGATACAAATATTGCAACCAGTGGATCATGTACGACAAATCCCCAGACAACATTTGTCGTACCTGCCCCTCTACCTATCCAGTATCTACCTATTACCAGAGCGATCAGGGCGAGCAATTCCCAAGACGATCCCTCTGGGAAAAAAACCCGACTGAGTAAGACTGCTGCAACTCCTTTCAAAGCTTCTGACAATACTGCCAGAATTCCGACAAACTTACCGCCATGATAAAAGGCAGCTGATACACTAATGTTTTTTGTACCAACTTGTGATAATTGCTTGCCTGTTAGCGCGTAAGAGATCCATGCAATCAGGGGTAATCCGCCCAATAGGGGGCAGGCAATTAAAATAACTAAGACACCCCAAGGTTCAAACATTCGTGATTTTGGACTTTAGATTTAAATTTTCCATCTAAAACCTTAAATCTAAAATCTAAAGTTTTTCTAAAATTTTTGATGATAATTAGAGCGTTTTTATTTACTAGTTGCTGAAGGGACACTTGGCTACGACGGCAACCGTTTAAGACAAGTGTCCTTCTAAGCCACTAATGGTTTTAGTTTAGCGCATAGGCAGCTTGCAGCGCCCAGATTATCAGAGCAGCGATCGATCCCAGAAGCAACACGGTAGAGATAGTGACTACTTTTGGGGAATCTGCACCCTCAAACTTCATAATTCCGCGATTTAAGTCGGACATAGCTTTGTAATCCTCTTGTGTTGGAGCATGAAACATTTGTCCGTTTTGATTGTAGTCCTTCTCTTTGCGGATGACGTTAAATTCCTAATATTATTTTGTTTCAGCTTTGCAATTTTTCCATCACCACAATTGCTTACTTCTTGAGAGGTATTTAGTTTGATTTATACATAATGTGGGGAGTGGGGAGTGGGGAGTAGGGAGTGGGGGATGAGGGAGCAGGGGGAGCAGGGGGGACAAGGTGATTTGAGTGAGAACTTGCAACGAGTCTTTCTCCTTGTCCCCAAGTCCTCTTCCCTATTCCCCATTCCCTATTCCCCATTCCCCACTCCCTACTCCCTACTCCCTACTCCCCATTTTTTAGTATCCTGCTTGCTTGTCTACGACATTTCGCAAGGGCTGACCGGTTTGGTAGCGTTTGAGATTGTCGATAAATAGTTGTGCTATTCGCTCTCTGAGGCGTGGCGAAAGGGCTGAACAATGGGGGGTGATAAAGGCGTTTGGCAAAGACCACAAGGGACTTTCCGGCGGCAGAGGTTCTGTAGCTACTGTGTCTAATCCAGCACCCGCAATCCATCCCTCACGGAGTGCGGTGAGTAATGCGGCTTCATCTACGATCGCACCACGAGCAATGTTAATTAAGTAAGCTGACTGACGCATAGAGCGCAATGCAGTTTCATCGATCAAGCCTCTAGTTTCTGGAGTTAATGGTGTAGCAATAACTACATAATCTGCTGCTGGCAGGAGCGATCGCCATTCATCAGCACCCACAATTTTGTCAAAATTTGGTAGGGGTTCGGGATGGCGACGACTACCCCAAACTGTGACTCCAAAGGCTTTAGCGCGAGATGCGATCGCTTTACCTATATTCCCAGTACCGAGAATTAATAAATTCGCGTCTGCCAACTCTTCGAGAAATACTCCTCTTACCCAAGTGTGTTCATTCTGCAAAGTTTGCAATTTCCGCAGATTCTTGGCGTGATAGAGCATGAATGCTAGTACAAATTCCGAAATTGGAATCGCATGAACCCCTGCACCATTAGTGAGGATAATATCTTTTTGCAAAAAAGTTGGTGTGAGGATGTGATTCACGCCAGCACTCGGTGACTGTTGCCAACGCAGCGCGGGTGCGGCTGTCAGTACTTTGTCATGGGTAGAGGTTTTCAGGTAAAATCCGTTAACATAAACTTCTGCATCACTGACATCACCATCAAGATTACCTTCACTATCCACCTCCACAACATCTATATCAGATGGTAGGTGTGGCTCAATATCAGCAATGAGATGATCGGGTAAAATTAGTTTCACTATTTGCTACTCCCTCATTTCATTTTGGATTTGGGATTTTAGATTTTAGATTGTTCACAAAGATAAATCTAGAAGTATTAAGCTTTTGATGTTTTTGCTTAATCCCAAATCCCAAATCATAAATATAAAGTTGGCATTGTCATGAAGCACTTGTTAGATGTTTCGCAAGTTTTTCATTAGTGACAAATTCGCTAAAAGTACTGACGACTGGTGGAGTTAGCGGTGTCGGTTCACTCTGTAAAGGTAGGCGTGGAAATAATAATTCAGCAGTGCGATACGCTTCTTCTAAATGAGGATATCCAGAAAACACGAAAGTTTCTATGCCCAAATTGCGATATTCCAGCATCCTAGCCACAACGGTGTCGGGATCTCCAACTAGGGCTGTACCAGCACCACCCCGCACTAATCCAATTCCTGTCCAGAGGTTGGGGCTAATCTCTAAGGTTTTTCGACTACCACTATGGAGTTGACTCATGCGCCGTTGTCCTTCAGAATCAGAATTAGCCAAGTCTTTTTGAGAAGATGCGATCGCATCCTCATCTACATACTTAATTAGCTCATTGGCAGCATCCCAAGCCGCAGATTCGGTTTCTCGTACAATTACATGCAAGCGAATCCCAAAACGGACTGTTCTACCAAGTTCCGCCGCCAGTTGCCGAACTTCGGCAATCTTTTGGGCTACTTGTTCTGGAGGTTCACCCCAAGTCAGATAAACATCTATATGTTTAGCAGCAACCCGCTTTGCAGCAGCAGATGAGCCACCAAACCACAAGGGTGGATAGGGTTTTTGAACTGGTGGGAATAGGAGTTTACCACCTTTGATATCCAGGTAGTTTCCTTTAAAATCCACTGTTTCCCCACTGACGATACCCCGCCAAACTGTGAGAAATTCATCGGTTAAATCATAGCGATCGTCATGACTAAGATGCAAGCCATCCCCAGCAAGTTGCACCGGATCTCCACCTGTCACCACATTAATCAACAATCTTCCTTTAGAAATCCGGTCAAATGTTGCTGCCATCCGTGCAGCAGCACCTGGAGAAGTAATTCCTGGACGAATTGCTACAAGAAATTTCATCTGTTTGGTAACAGAGATGAAAGCAGCAGCCGTAATCCAAGCATCTTCACAAGAACTCCCGGTGGGTAACAATGCGCCCGTGTAGCCTAAATTATCCACAGCTTGGGCAATTTGCTGCAAATAATCAGGTGTGGCAATACGAGAGCCAATATCTGTGCCTAAATAGCGTCCGTCATGAGATCCAGTCGGAATAAACCAGAGAATTTGCATGTTTGTCAGGGTATGAGAAACTTAAATACCGTTAATTCGACGTAGTTGCCGTAGTTTTTATTAGTATTTTACAGGAAATTATTTAAAAAACCAGTGTCATGAACAGATAAAAAATAACTCTCTTAGGAACTTGCAATTAAAAAAATATCTAACTTGTAGGATGCGTTAGCCAGAAGCACAACGTACCGTAACAGATTAATATAGACGGTGCGTTAAGAAAGCAACGCCCCTACAAATTAAGATTGGATAATTTATTTTTTGGTAGTACCTAATAATTTATAGCTGTTCCTATTCAGAAGCGGTATAAGATTATATCGCCAGGTATAGGGGCATGGCAGCCCCCATTGGTGTCAGCTTAACGTAAAAGCTATGTCCCGCAAGGAACTGAAGTTCCAAGAATAATAGCGAAAGTCATCTGAAGATGACTAAATAAAATCTTTAGTCTACTTAAGTAGACTTTAGCTAAAAGCCAAAGGAATTTATTCCAAGGCGGGTGAGTTCGCCAACAGATAAGCGATTTTTAGCTTAAGTTGACACGTATGGCCACTGTTCATTGGTGTCAACTTAAGCTAAAACTCTTTTAAAACCTCGTTTCCAGTCTCTGGCTGGAAATGCTGATCATTGCGGCTCTGCCGCAAGTCTTGAGGCGGCAGCCCCAAGGACGGGCGTTCCCAGTCTCAGACTGGGAACGAGGCAATCCTAAAAGCTGTTTCTAAGCTGGCTTTCACGTTAAGTTGACACGTATGGGCACTGCTGTACCCCTACGGATATACCTCACTTTCCAAAACCAAGGTTTTCAAGAATTATTAAAAGGGAAATTTGCCAAAGATGGATTGTATTACAAAAAAAGCAGGAGTATTCTAGTGTGGAACTTGAAAGCTGGTATTTTAGTACTCACACTGAGTTGCATAATTGCAACTGGTATAGCAGTATATCTGATTGGCGGCATTGAACCAGCACAAATTCAAGCTTTGCTAAAATCTTCTGGTATCTGGGCACCTGTTATTTATGTTGCTTTGTATGTTGTGGCAACGATGTTAGTTTTGCCCTCAACAGTGCTAAATTTGACTGGAGGTGCAATTTTTGGCCCTTGGCTGGGTACTTTCTGGACTAGTATTGCAGCAGTCATTGCAGCAATAATTGCTTTTATTTTTACTCGGACTATTGGACGTAAAACAGTTGCAAAGCGACTAGCAGGACGCTGGCAAGCTATGGATTCTGAGGTGCGGCGTGGAGGGCTTTTTTATATGTTTGCCATCCGACTAGTACCAATCATGCCCTATGGCTTGGTCAACTTTGTGGCTGGACTAACTTCCATCAGCTTTAAAGATTATGTTCTAGGTACAACACTTGGTACTGTTCCTAGTGTATTACCTTTTGTATTACTAGGTAGTTCTGGTTTGAAGGCAGTCAAAACAGGCGATTTCTTGCCGCTAGTACTCGCCTTGGGCTTAACTGGAACCCTGGTAGCAGGGTCTACTTGGTATCGTCATCGTCGAAATTTTGCCAAAAAAGCTGTAGAAAGCCTTAAAGAATCAGATTCAGATTAAGTAGAGCGGTGTAAATAATTAAAGGTTCGTAGTGTACCCCTGCGGGGAAGCAAGCTACGCGCAGCGTCTCGTAGAGAGGACTTTAGTCCTCTCTACGAACTAATTTCAATATTTTTTACATTACTTAACTTAGCTTGATTTATTCTCGCCTACTTACTTACATAAATCCAAAGATTGACATCCTCCCCACCCTACTAAGAGTTGAGGGTGGGGATTCCAAAGATCACTCTTTGGGTTTTCTCTTTCCACGACCCGACTTACTTGGAGGAGTTTCCCCACCCACGCAGAGGTCGATGTCTCCAGAGACGTTAGTTCCGACGTGACCCGCCGTACTCAATGCTTTTTCTAATATATTTCTTGCTGCGTTCCAGTCCCTATCTTGGGTATGCCCACAGTGAGGACAAACATGAGTTCTAGTGCTAAGAGTCTTTTTAACAACCTCACCACAGTTAGAGCAATTTTGACTGGTGTAGTGGGGTGGAACTGCAACAGTTACCACGCCAAACACTTTACCAAAATACTCAACCCACTCACAAAACAGCGACCACGACACGTCACTAATCGATTTAGCCAAGGGGTGATTCTTGACCATATTTCGCACCTGCAAATCTTCATACGCCACGAGGTCGTTAGACTTCACTACGCACCTTGCTGTCTTAACAGCAAAGTCTTTACGCTGGCGACTTACTTTGAGATGCTTTAAGCCAAGTTTATTTCTAAACTTAATTCTGTTATTGGAACCCTTCTTAGTCTTAGACAATCGGCGTTGCAACCGTTTCAAAGACTTCTCGCTTTTACGAAGATGTCGGGGATTGGCGATGGTTTCCCCGAAAGAATCGGTGTAGAAGTGAGTCAAACCTACATCAATACCAATAGTTTTACCCGTTGGTTCTCGCCTTTCTACTCGTTCATGGTCAATGCAAAATTGGGCATAGTACCCATCCGCACGACGCACAACCCGCACTCTCTTAAACTGTTTGAGTTGATAGAAATGCAGGTCACGAGTTCCCCAAAGCTTGAAAGTTCCTGCTTTAAAGCCATCCGAGAAAGTGATATACCTGCGGTCATCAGAAAGTCGCCACCCACAGGTTTTGTACTCTACAGAACCGTGAGTCTGTTCTTTCTTGAACTTTGGGAATCCCTTCAATCCTTGTTTGCTTTTTTTGCAGTTCTCAAAAAACCGAGCGATTGCAGACCACGCCCTTTCGGCGTGTGCTTGTCTTGCCATTGAGTTCAGATTGGCAACCCAAGGAAACTCAATACTGGCTGCAAGCACAGCGCAGAATTTGTTGAGGTCATAGCGTCCAATACCCTTGTTGTCCATCCAGTATCTCAGGCAACTATTACGCACAAAACGAGCAGTACGAATAGCTTCATCAAGCGCTCGATACTGCTCGTCTAGTCCCTCAAGTTTTGCCTCAAATACGATCATTTATGTCCATTTTTGCCACATAAATAGTATATCATGATTGTCAAAAACTCAACTACCTTCTTCCCTGATTTCGCTTACGCTCAATTTTGGTCAGAAGGTGTTTCGTTTTTGACCGCTTTACATCCCCTGCCTACGAAACGTTGAGGCAGGGGTATTACAGCGATTTGATAAATAAATTATCGGAATGGGACTTGAATCTTGCTAGGTATATTTGTTAATACTGAGAACCAAAGCTTTACGATCGCAAGCAGTCTATCAGCTTGGCTGTTCAAAATTTAAACGAGATTCATTAGATGCTACCAAAGTATTCATTGATTGTTCCAATTTATAACGAAGAAGAAATTATTCCTGAACTATACCGCAGACTGAGTGCAGTAATGAATCGGCTCGATGGTGTTGTCGAATTAATTTTAATCAATGATGGTAGCCGCGATCGCTCCTTACAACTACTACGAGAACTCCATCAAAAAGATTCGCGCATTTGCTATCTGAGCTTTGCTCGTAACTTTGGTCATCAAATTGCAGTTACGGCTGGTCTGAATTTTGTCCGGGGTCAAGTTATCATCATCCTTGATGCTGACTTACAAGATCCACCAGAACTAATCCCCGACATGATTGAAAAATGGCGACAGGGCTATCAAGTCGTCTACGCTCAACGGACTCAACGCCTCAAGGAAAGATGGTTTAAGCGTTTTACTGCCTACTTTTTTTATCGCATCCTCAAAAAGCTTGCAGATGTAGAGATTCCTACTGATACTGGTGATTTTTGTTTAATGGATCGGCAGATCGTAGATATTCTCAATTCTATGCCAGAACGCACCCGCTACATCCGTGGTCTGCGTTCTTGGGTTGGTTTTGAGCAAACAGCAATTCGGTTCGAGCGCAACCCCCGCTTTGCTGGGGAAGTTAAATACACTTTCAGCAAATCTTTAGCACTTGCCATTAATGGTCTAGTATCCTTTTCAATAGTGCCACTGCGGTTATCAACCTACTTAGGGTTAGTAGCGGCGGCGGCGGCCATCTTCATGGCTTTATTAATCTTGTATTGGCGGCTTTTTCTCCCCCATTCGCCTTTAACCGGGTTTACGATTATTTTGATGGCAATTTTCTTTCTCGGATCTGTGCAGTTAGTCAGTGTGGGCATCTTAGGCGAATATATAGGGCGCATCTATGAAGAAGTTAAAGCTAGGCCCCTCTATACTTTGGCAGAGGTAGGTGGTTTTTATCACAAGTCCTCCAACTCAACGAGCAATTCTGACAAACTAGATAATTTAGAAGATCCTACTATTCAAAATCTAGACAAGTATTGACCTAAAAAAGACAGAGGACACTCGTTTAATCGAAAAGTCTGGGGATTCTTGAGTCTTAAGGCAATACGCTTGGGTTAAGGATAATCGTAGGTTGGGTTGAACTTTAGTGTTACCCAACAAAACACCGAAAATGTTGGGTTTCGTTCCTCAACCCAACCTACGCAGTTTAAGGTTCTTGGCGCTAACCCAAGCGTATTGAGTCTTAAGGGACTTCCAAATAAAAAATTAGGACTACCCCTGTCTTTTCATCAAGTTTTTTGGTTTGGAGTAGCTTAGACCATCCTAAAATTGGGTTGAGTGGCGATCGCAATTTATGAGAAAGAACTGCTAGAAACTCGTCTTTAATCAGGTTAGCGTTTTCTGCCCTCTACCATTACTTCAGCAACCTGTGCCGGAGTCAGAGATTCAGAAAGCGCAGCCAGCCGTAATGCCTTGCAGACGCGCAGTGCGAGATGCTGCCCGTAAAGCCGCCTGTTGAGATTGCTAAACCCCTAATATCGTTGCCAGTTTTACCTGTGGAAGTTTGAGGTACTGCCGAGTCTAACGAACTAACTATGCAATCCTTGGCTGTTCGATTGCAGGCATAAGCTAAATATTATTTTTATTTTTTTAGTAGATATTGGAATATGGCAGATGCTATAACTCTCACTACATCTATCTAGAGTTATAGAGGTTGTAAGTTGGTGATTATGTACTACATCAACTATTAGGCAACCTATTTAAGCTAGTTATAGAGTTGTTTCAATCTAGGGAATGAAAACATGAGGGTTTGGCTTGCCTGCTTTTTAGTGCTGTTTGCTTTGGCGGAACTGTTTGACTGGTTAAAAAAATTTAATTTGCCATTACCTATCTATATTTTGGGTGGAGCTTTTTTAGCCGTTGCTTCTAACTATGATAAGATATTCGACTCCTATTTTGCTGATTCAAGGATCGAAGCATCACTCGAACAATCCCAGTTAGATTCACTAACCCCATCTACTAATCCTATTTCTTTCCCAATTGCCAGTCCTGTTGAAGATGCTCAAACATCTCAAATGGATGATTAGCTGCATAGGGCAATCGCTTATCTAGTCTCTAAGCAGCAAGTAAACTGCTACATTAATATAGAAGTTCAGCTTAATCAGCTTTTAACCTAGAGTCAGAAAATTAACTTCTGTGCCTGCAACATCTACCCAATTCAGGCTACCGCCGCAACGCCGTGATTAGTGGACTATTAGAAAAATTCCGTGCGCCTTTTGTCAAAGTTCAGGATTCCCGTGAAATTTCCAAGAGCAAAAACTGGTTGCAAATGATTTTAGTTACCAGTGTAGGAGTTACCGCCTTTATCTGGGGAGTTCGGGAACTCAAATGGTTGCAGCCTTGGGAGTTGAGAGTTTATGACCAGATGTTGCGATCGCGTCCATCAGAAGCACCCGATCGGCGGATTTTGCTAGTAAAAATCACTGACGAGGATCTTAAACAAGATAAAGGGACTATATCAGATCGTAGAATCAATCAGCTATTAAAGAAAATAGAGTCTTATCAAGCGCGAATTGTTGGTTTATATCTTTTCCAACCAGAAAACAACTATTTGGCGGCTAATTTCCAAAATCAAGATAACATCTTCAGCACCTGTTTGTTCAACACCTTGGGTAAAGATGAAATCCCACCACCGCCAAACTTTCCTATAGATAATGTTGGTTTTAGCAATGTGGTTGCTGACAATGAAAACGACCAAATTCTCCGCCGCAGTTTGTTATTTGTTCACTCTCCAGAAAAAAAATGTACAACTTCATTTGCATTTGGTGCGCTTATAGCAATTAATTATCTGGATAAACAAGGCATTAAATATGACTTTATTAATAAAGGAGATTTTCAGTTAGGTAAAATTATCTTTCCGCGTTTACAACCGAATTCCGGTAGTTACGAACATCTGAATACAGATGGCTATCAAATATTATTAAATTACCGTCACCCCAACAGCCTCGCTGACGAAGTAACCCTCACACAAGTCCTCACTGGACAAGTCAAACCCAGTTTAATCAAAGACCGCCTTGTAATTATTGGCACTACAGCAGCTAATTTCGGTCAAAGTAGCTTTTATACACCCTACAGTGCTTTGCCAGATCAACCACCTAGAATGCCCGCCTTGCTAATTCATGCACAGATAGCAAGTCAACTCATTAGTACAGTATTGGATGGACGACCTCTAATTTGGTATTGGCCTGACTCGGCGGAACTTATTTGGATGTGGGGCTGGTCGCTTTTAGGTGGAATTATAGCATGGCGGTGGCAAAATCCGTTGCTGTTGCTAGTGGTGGTCGGGACAACTCTACTTGGCTTAGTAGGAATCTGCGTTGCTTTGTTTTTGCAAGGCGGATGGATACCATTAGTTCCCTCTGGACTGGCTTTGGTGATTAGTAGCATCTGTGTGATTACTTATACTAGCTACCAAAATCAGCGACAAACTCAGGTGATTATTCTGCAAGTTGAAAAACAACAAGAAGCGATCGCTCAATTAAATGTACTCTTAGAAGATAAAACAGCACTTCCCGACTCCTATCTTGATTTTCCTCCCCCAGTTGATTCACCAGAAATAAAATCAGGTGATTTGCTTTTGGGTGGACGCTACAAAATATCTCAAGTTCTCGGTGCAGGTGGATTTGGCCGCACTTATTTAGCACAGGATACTCAACGCCCAGGTAATCCGATTTGTGTAGTTAAAAAGTTAATGCCAGCCCGTCAAGATACACGATTTTTGCAAGTTGCTCGGAGGTTGTTTGATAGTGAAGCTGAAATATTACAATGTTTGGGTAAACATCATCAGATTCCCGAACTACTTGCTTATTTTGAAGATGACCAAGAATTTTATTTGATTCAACAATATATTGAGGGACATACTCTCAGTGAAGAATTACCACCTGTGCAGAATGTGCAGAATGAATCATTTGTAATCGAGATGCTCAAACAAGTTTTAGAAGTTCTAGAATTTATTCACCAGCATCGAGTTATTCATCGTGATATCAAACCGGCTAATATTATTAGATGCGCTCAAGATAATCGGCTGGTATTGATTGACTTTGGTGCTGTGAAATTGATGCAACCGCCGAGTAATGAGCAAACAGAATTAGCCACAGTAGCCATCGGAACGCGGGGTTATGCACCTCCAGAACAATTTGCTGGTCATCCGCGCTTATGCAGTGACATTTACGCTTTAGGAATGATTGCCATTCAAGCCATAACAGGGATACCACCACAAGACCTCCACCCAGATCCAGAAACAGGTAATATTATGTGGCGGCAAACAGTGCAAGTGAGCGAAGAATTAGCGGCAATTTTAGATAAAATGGTTTGTTATCATTTTAGCGATCGCTATCAATCAGCCACCGCAGTTTTACAAGATTTGAAACGTATGTAGTTCTCGTGTGTGGAGACATTGCATTGCAACGTCTCTACTCTCTGGAATAATTTAAGATATTTAGCTCAAATTATTGCAGAAATGATAACAGTTTATTTTTCATGGGATCTGGAAAAACTCTCTCTAAGTCTCTCTCCTAAAAAAAGAGAGACTTGGAATTTTCCCCCTAAGAGCATCGGGAAGAGAGTTAGGTTTTTCGTGGGTTTCTCTACATGACTTAAACCACAATGAGCAAAAAACTAATACCATTTCAATTGATGATTGCAACACATCGTTGGGTAAAGACGCGATGAATCGCGTCTCTACAAATGGTCTATTTGTCGCATTCTTTTTTCAAATTGGTATAACACTTTATGCCTACATCCTGAGCCTATAGCTTTTCGGATATCTTCCCAAATTCCTGATTAACACTTATGGCAATACTCATCGGTTAAGCATCAGCGTTACCCAACGAATAGCAAAATACCATTTTGACCACAACAGCCTTCTTGTGGAGCGTTGTTGCCGGAGTACGAACCAGTATAATAGCCTGGATGTTCTTGAAAAAATTTGCAGCGAGTCACTCTTGTCTTTGCGTCCTTAGCGTCCTTTGCGGTTCGATATCCTAAACCATGTCCATTCAACCCATAATCCAAAGCATATACACCGATGGTGCTTGCACCGGAAACCCTGGCCCTGGCGGTTGGGGAGTTGTCGTCTATTTTAGCGATGGTTCAATCCACGAAATGGGCGATGGTTCCCCTCATACCACTAATAATAAAATGGAAATGCAAGCTGCGATCGCAGCCCTGCAATTCCTGCAAACATCTCAACAAACCCAACCCATCACCCTGCATACCGATAGCGAATACCTAATTAACTGCGTTACCAAGTGGGTGAAAGGCTGGAAACAGAAAGGCTGGAAAAAGTCAGATGGTAAACCCGTCCAAAACCAAGAGCTTTTGGAAACTCTTGATGAACTCAATACCCAACAGGTAAAATGGCAATATGTTAGGGGACATTCTGGTAACATAGGTAACGAACGTTGTGATGCGATCGCTCGCAGCTATGCCAGTGGTAAAATTCCTTCGCTACAACAATTAACTCCAACAAATTTTTATAAATCTTTACCTTGCAAAAATGACTTAAATGTAGCAAAAGTAGCTGATTATGAAAAAAACTCTCGAATAATTAACCAAAGTCCCCAAGAAATCAGTACTTCTGCACCAGAAATAACCGTTATGGAACCATCTACTGGGCCAACTGCGGCCGCAACCGATGAAAAACCGCCAGAAATGAGGGTTTCGCAACTCCGCAGCTTGGTCGAAACTCTGCGTATCGCTGACGAAATTTCAGAAAAAGGCTACTTAATCACCAGTTCTGAGTTAGCAGACTTGATGGATGTCCACGCCAGTGCTGTTACTAGTCGTGGAGATCAATGGCGCTGGCGAAACTGGATAGTGTCACGGGTACGCCGTGAAGGAAATCAAATTCTTTGGGAACTAGAACGCGGGGATCAAGTAGGAGGTGAGGAGGAGTAGGGAGTTATGAGTTAGGAGTTATGAGTTATGAGTTATGAATTTTAACTCCTCACTCTTAACTGCTAACTCCTAACTATATTTACGTCCTCGCCACTCGCGTGGCTTGCGGAACGCAGACAAGAAGATTCGCAGCACGGCTAAGGGATCGGCAAAAGGGGAAAGCCAGAATAACCATGAGCCTTTGGCGCTTTTGCGATCGTAAGAAGGTGCGATCGCAATTAGCATAGCAAAGCGAATTACCACCAAGAATAAATTTAGTCCCAGCAGCAGAAGTGGGGGAGTGGGTAACGCGATTAATCGCGTCTGTAGCGAGTAAGAAAGTGGGGGAGAAATCAACGCAAAACTCAGGACAATTAAAAGAGGTAGACCTTGAACAGATGTGAGTAGCCATAAATCTCCCCACAACTGCGAAGGAGAAGTTGCATCTTTGAGGTCGAGACTCCGCCCCCATTCCTTCCACGTCTCCATCGCCCCTTCATACATCCGTACTTTCAGCACTTTTGCGCCATCTAAAAAGCCTACTTTATACCCTTGAACAGCAATATTTCGTGCCAAAGTGACATCATCACAAAAAGAACCACTCGCACTGCTATAGCCACCCACAGCAGCTAAAACGGAGCGGCGACACAAAAAACACTGTCCATTTGCCATCACCCGTTCTGGCTGCTCTGTATTGATCCCAGCCGGGTCAAATCGGTAAAGCAGAGTCATCAACAAAGCTGGTTGTAGCCAGCACTCTCCCGGATATTTGAGAATAAACTGGGGTGAAAGGGAAACGAGATCATAGCCCTGTGCTTCGGCCGTCTTCACCAAACCAGCAACCAAACCAGGATGCGGTTGAATATCAGCATCCAGCCCCAGAAACCACTGACTACCCTCAGAACTAGATAAAAAACCGTTATGCAACGCCCAAGGACGCCCCACCCAACCGGAGGGTAAGGGGTCATCTGTCATTACGCGAAAGCGCGGATCTTTCTGCTGTGTCGCTTTTACCAAGTCGGGTGTACCATCAACAGACTTGCTGTCTACAACAATAATTTCCCGAACTTCGTAGCTTTGATGACTTAAACCAGCCAACAACGGGCTAATGCGAAGTGCCTCGTTCAGTGTGGGAACGACGACGCTAACCTTACCCAAAAGCTCCAGTGTCGGCTGTTGCGGTTCTATTGGAGGAAGCCGCCTTGGCCCCTTTAGCAGGCGCGAAAACAGAATCGCCGTTGCTGGTACTTGGATAAGTACCAATAAAAGGGAAATGGCGCTTTCTATTATTAAAGCGTTGTCATTGGTCATTGGTCATTAGTCATTGGTCATTAGTCATTAGTCATTAGTCATTGGGAAAGAGGAGGCAGTTCTTGCTGGAATCAGAAGGCAGAAGTTCTTTAATTTTGAATTTTGAATTTTGAATTGATTTCTCCCCCTGCTCCCTCATCCCCCTATTCCCCACTCCCCACTCCCCACTCCCTAATTTATCGACTTATTTCAAGGCAACTTTAACGTTTCTTACCACCGAGACTTCCTTGTTTGCTGGTTCAACAGCAATTTGAGTGGGTGTGGTTGAACTGCTTAACCACAGAGCCACGGCGGGAACTACACCAAGGAATAAGCCGAGCAACACAGGGATAGAGAATCCAGCGGCCAAGCTTAGTCCGGCAGCGAAGGCAAAGTTAGTTAAATAAACGACTAAGGGTAGATTAAGTTGCGATCGCTCTAATTTAATCGAAGCGTTTCTCCACAACAATCCTGCCACACTCATAAATAGGGCACTAGTGCCAAACCAACCTGCATAGTTCTGGTAAGGTGTGCCAAAGAAAGCTCCTGGATGTTCCCAATACCAAAAAGGCAGAGAAGTTTGACTCATCGCTGGCTCAAGGGCAAAATCCCAGCAAGTGAAGAGTAAAGCACCAACGGCTATAGCCGCAATATGGCGTCCCAAACTGGGTTTTTGGGCCACTTTCAAACCAGTTCTCGCAATTAAATAAGACGACAGCCCAACATAGAACCAAGATAAAGGAATTGTGAAAGGAACTAGCCCCCCAATCTTATAACCCAAGCCACTCAAGTAGCTATAATCACCAAATGGAAAACCTGTGCTGGTTCCCAGTAGTTCACTCCCCAAGGAGATAAACATAGCTGGCAGCATAAATGCTAGCCAAGTTCCCAATCCCAGCGTCCGGTAAGCATAAATAGAGACAGCTATTGTCCCCAAGATGATATCAACTACACCGCCACCTGCCATACTTAACTGTACGGCAGTTTCTCCAACCTGCGATAAGTTGAAAAGTATTTCAGCATTAGGTACGACCAGTAGCATCCCTACCAGTCCAAAGGCTTTTGACACGATATGACCAATGAGGCATACGCGTTCAGCAATAACAAGTTGTCTCATGATAATTCCTTAACAAGATGTGACACGCGGCTACTCGGCTGCTAACAGTTTACAAATGTTTAACAACATATTTAACTACTTTGTGCCGCAATTCTCTACAAACTTGTTTGGCTTTCTTGGGAAGAGCATAACAGCCTATTGATTGAAGCTATAAAAAATATGATGATAGATTTACTAGTCTAAGCTATATAGTCAAAATCTACATAATTTCATCTGTAAAAACTTTGGGTTTCTTGTCCCACTGATACCCGTATGATGAAGAACTCCTTCCATGCAAGGATCTCTTTGAGGCAGGACAACCACCATAGATTAAGCAAGTTCTACAGTAAGTGTGAAGATTGACACATTTATCCCCAAAAATCACAACAGGGGCTACTAAGTATACCGTAATCTAGAGGTTGTTGATAAACAGCTTCTAACTGAATGACTAACAGACGCCAATTTTTAAAAGGGGTGGGAGGGCTTTCTGGCTTATCTTTAGCTGGTTGTGGCTGGAGGCTAGCTGAAGTCCGTGCTAACTCTAATACTTCGGGTCAACGTGACCAACTTTATATCTTTACCTGGACGCAATATACTGACAACCAATTATTGAAAACCTTTAGCGCCCAAACCGGCATGAAAGTGCTAGCGGATGTGTATGATTCCAATGATGTCATGCTGGCGAAATTGCAAGCTGGAGGCGGTGGCACTTATAGCATCATCTACCCATCCGATTACATGGTGCAGAAGATGGTAAAGAAAGGTTTATTAACAGAAATAGATCACGATCGCTTAATCGGTTTAGAGAATTTATTCCCCCGGTTTCAGAATCCTAGCTATGACCCCAATAACCGATATAGCATCCCTTTTAACTGGGGGACAACAGGTTTACTTTACAATTCTGAAAAAATCAAAGATGCACCACAAGATTGGGATTACCTTTGGCAAAACCAAAAGCAACTTAATCAGCAGATGACCTTGCTCAATGATGTTCGAGAAGTGATGGGTGCGACGTTACGGATGCTAGGTTACTCTTACAACTCAAAAAATGAACAAGAAATCAAACAAGCTTATGAAAAGTTAAAGGTGCTAAAATCTGCGATCGCACGTTTTGACACCGACGCTTGGCAAAATCAAATTCTGGCAGGAGATTTACTATTAGCAATGTGCTATTCAGCAGATGCGGTGAGAATCTCTAAAGAAAACCCTAAACTAAAATATGTAATTCCCCGCAGTGGTTCTTCATTATGGACAGACAGTATTGTAATTCCTAAAACAGCCCCCAATTTAGCTGGAGCCTATGCTTGGATTAACATGATTTTGCAACCAGAATTAGCAGCCCAAATCAGTCAACGTCTGAGTATTTCTACGCCTAATAGTGCTGGATTTGAGCAATTACCAAAAACAATCCAAAACAATAGTAGTTTATTTCCCTCAGAGTCCCTTTTAGCAAATTGTGAACGTGTTACTCCTGTAGGAGAATTTGAAGAGGTTTACGATCGCTATTGGACACAATTAACTAGCGGGTAAAATAGTTAGGAGTTAGGAGTTAGGAGTTAGGAGTTAGGAGTTAGGAGTTAGGAGTAGAGACGCGATTAATCGCGTCTGTTAGGAGTAGAGACGCGATTAATCGCGTCTGTACAATTTAGGAGTTACAAGTGATGAATTTTGAAACGAATGATATTTCTAAAATAGAAGAATTGCATCGTCCACGAGCGAATTGGCTGCAACCTTTGGTATTACTTGCACCATCTGGGATTTGGTTATTACTTTTGTTGGTGCTGCCAACTTTAATAATTTTCCAGTTAAGTTTAGTTGCAGACATCCGCCCAGGAGATTTAGTCAATCCCAACGGATTCAAAAATTACATTAGAATATTTGACCCTCTTTATGTGCAAGTAATTGTGCGATCGCTATTTTTTGCGTTTGGCACTACAATAATTTGTTTAATTTTGGGCTTCCCCGTCGCCTATTGGATTGCTCAGATAGCGCCGCAGCGTTGGCGAAATTTGCTGCTATTAGCCTTTGTCTTACCTTTGTGGACTTCCTCGTTACTTCGTTCTTATGCTTGGATTACAATTCTTCGTCCTACTGGTTTATTCAACAGTTTACTCAGCAATTTAGGCTTGCCCACTTTGGAATTACTTAACCAGAGTCAAGCTGTATTTATTGGCATGAGTTACAGCTTGTTACCCTATATGGTTTTGATTTTATATGCTTCTCTCGAAAAGCTAGACAAGCGATTGCTAGAAGCGGCGGCTGATTTAGGTGCAAATCCGGTGGAAACTTTTTGCCAAGTAACCGTACCGCAAATTTTTCCGGGAATTGCGGCTGCTTCTATGCTTGTATTCATCACAGGCTTGGGGGATTTTGTCGATCCAGAATTACTTGGTGGTGCTTCTAGTATGACGGCGGCGCGGTTAATTTATAACCAGTTTCTCGGAGCAACGCAAAATTGGGGATTTGGTTCAGCCTTAAGTATGACGTTAATTTTGCTTGTTAGTATTGCGATCGCACTTTTAATTAAGTTTGGCGAGGCTGCACCCAAACGCTAAACTTTTCGTCACTCATTTATATATAATAAGGGCATAAAACGCCAGCGAGACAACGGTTATGCTCTCACCTGATCTCAAAAATGCGTTACCAACTACTGATGAACTTCCCTGTTCAGACGATACGCCAGTGGATAACGAAGATCAAAATTTTTTGCCCAATATTTTACTCTTCTTACTCAACTCCATTTGGGCAAATCGTATGGATTGGTACTTCGGGGTAGATATGGGATTATATCACACCACGGGAGTAAATCCCAGAGTACCTGTAGTGCCAGATGCTTTTTTAAGTGTGGGAGTAGAACGGAAAAAGGGTGGCAAATCACGCAAAAGTTACGCGGTTTGGGAAGAAAATGGGGTAGTTCCAATATTCACATTAGAAATGGTATCCCATACCCCAGGAGGTGAATACGACGAGAAGCTAGATATATATAAAAAACTCGGTGTATTGTACTACGTAATTTATAACCCTGAGTTTTGGCTACGCGACCAACATCAACCCTTTGAAGTATATAAGTTAATAGATGGAAACTACCAATTACAAATAGGTGAACCTTATTTGATGCCAGAGGTGGGGTTAGGTATTGGGCGACACCAAGCTGTAATTGCCGGGATACAACAGGAGTTTTTATGTTGGTATGATCAGCAAGGAAATCGCTATTTGACAGATGCAGAACAGGCAGAACAGCAGCGACAAAGGGCTGAACAATTAGCCCAGTATTTACGTTCTCTAGGTGTAGATCCAAATAACCTACCTGGTAATTAAGGCGATCGCATTTACCAAAATATCAAACCGCAACGTGAGAGTGATTAGTTCTTGAGATACCACGCCCACTCTTTAACTTGGTTTGAATTAGCCTTTAATCAGAAAGTTTTTTTCGGCCACGTTAGCGAAGTAGAAGAAGCCCGGTACGAGGGATGTACCAAAACACAATGACGAATGACGAATGACTAATGACGAATGACTAATGACTAATGACTAAATGGTTTAAATCATCTGTATTACTGTTAATTAACTCCTTAATTGTAGAAAGAAACTCATGCTCTAAATAAGGCTTAGTCAAGTAAGCCTTTGCACCCAATTCTTGAGCAAGCTGGCGATGTTTTTCAGCGCTGCGAGAAGTGAGAATCACTACAGGTTTTTTTGCTAAATTGGGGTATTGGCGTAAGTTACCCAACAACTCAAAACCATTCATTCGTGGCATCTCTAAATCGGAGACGACAAGTTGAATTTCAGGATGTAACTGCAACTTTTCTAGAGCTTCTACACCATTTTGAGCCTGTATTACTTGATAGCCAGATTTTTGTAGAGTCAGAGACAGAGTTTGCCGGAGACTAATTGCATCATCTACTACTAAAACAACTTTTGATGATTGATTATGTGGTTCTTGAGAATAACTGGGTTGGATTTCTATAGTTGTTGTGAAAGTAGATGCAGCAAGTAATGGTGTAGATGAAAAAGTATGTCCTGATATCGCTAAGGCTTTTTTATTTGACAAAGAAGGTACTGGTAGCGCCATGACATCAAGTGTTGTTTGTTGAAGCTCGTTAGATACCAGTAATGAAGCATCAATCACTAAGATGAGATTACCATTAGCTAAACTACTACAACCATAAATGTATTTTGGCGGTGCGATCGCATTTCCTAAAGGTCTGATTACCAGTTCTTGTTCACCAATTATTTGGTCAACTTCTAAAGCAAACATTCCCTGATTTCGTCGTAGCAAAAGCACCGGATTTTTCGCTATGCTTGGATCATGATTACTTGATGTATTGTATAAAGTATCATTATTAAAGCATGAATTATTATAATTAATCAACTTTGAAAGTTGACAGAGGCTGACCATAGTCTCATCATTGTCTGTATTCCAATGTAAAACTTTTTTACCTTCAATTTCTTTAATCTGCTGCTCAGAGGGAATCAAGATTTTTTCGATGCTGTCCAAAAGAAGAGCATAAACAACACCTTTGGCTTGAACTAGCATTAGTTTTTCGGTAGTCATAGAAAAAGGAATTTTGAGTATGAATATTGTTCCTTGGTTAGGTAAGGATTGAACTGAAATAGAGCCATTAAGTGCGTGCATCTGAGTCCGCACGATATCTAACCCCATACCGCGCCCAGACATTTCACTCACTTTAACAGCAGTAGAAAATCCAGGTGAAAATATCATATCTAACAGTTGAGATTCAACCAGATTAGAAGCATAGGTTCTAGTTTTTTCTTCAGTTTGTATGGGATAAAATTCAGCAGCTTTTCTGCGAATTCTGTCTAAATTTAATCCTTGACCATCATCCCGAACCTCGATAACAGTTTGGCTACCCTGATGATAGGCGCGGATTTCGATTAACCCTTGTTCTGGTTTACCAAACTCTCGGCGAAGTTGCGGAGCTTCGATACCGTGGTCAAAAGCATTACGTACTAAATGTAACAAAGGATCGTACAGCTTTTCTGCGATCGCTTTATCTACTAGTACTTCAGTACCAGTAAGTTTCAATTCTACAAGTTTGGCATGAACATTCCCCAACTTATTTACCATGTGGGGGAAGCGATTCAGGATATTGCCCAAAGGCGACATTCGTGCTTCTACTAAGCTATCTATAATATTAAGAGTTAATTTTTCTTGTTTGTCACTAATTTGGACAGCTTGCGTCACAAGCAAGTCAAGAGACTCTGTGGTTTCTTGTAGTTGTAGTGTCTCTTCTATTGCTTCATGCAATGTCATCTGAAAATCTGTATATACATCCATTTCTAAAGAGTCAAATTTCACTGCAAAATTTTGCGTTTGTTGTGAGGCAATATTTTGTATTTGTAATGGTAAATCACGTAATTCATTTAAAGTTGTTTGGTGTCTAGTGAGTTGCTGGATTAATTGGCTAATTATTTCTTTGACTTGTTCATCTTGCAAACTATGCCGTTTTTGGTAAATCAACGATTCCCCAGCTAGATAATTGAGGTGTTGCAGTCTCTCTGTATCTACTCGAATAAATGAAGGTTGGCGAAAGTTTTTAGTTTGAACATACTGCGATTTATCTTCTATTTCTTTGTTGATTTGTGTAGCTAAATCAGGCATGACTTCAATAGCTGTTTCAGGAACATTTATAACTACCTGTTCATTGACAGTTAATGAATCAAGTTTTCCTGAAGAATCATCATTTGCGGTTGTTACCCCTTGCTCTGTAAGGTTTTCGCTAGCTTCTTCTCCCCATATTGCTTCTAGTAGGTTCTCAGTTGTTTGAGAAGATACATTAGGTATTTCTTTAAGCACTAAGAGTGTTTGTAATTTGGGACTATCAAGCCAATTTTTCTCTTTGCTAGTAACAGGAGGATAGTTTTTATATTCTTGTGCTAATCTATAAATTCGCTTTTGTAATATTTTGATTATTGAAATGTAGCTGTCAGATTTATTAACAGAATACTGGAATTTATTGACAGCAAATAAAATGATTAAAATTATCCCATGTCGATAAATAGAAAGGCTTTGACTATCTTGTTCATCTTGAATAAAATCAAGAAACTTTTTCAGCCAATTATCGATATAGTCAAGTAAAACTTCTTTTTCTAATCTGGGAACCATTAAATCAAAATTAAGCTCTGCCTCTGGTATTTTGATTTCGTGATTAAACCAGCCAAAAATGTAGCGAATGACTTTTAAATAAAACTTTGCAGTTGTAGGCTTTACTGATTCGTTTTTATCGTTATCAGATGTAGTGATAAATTGGTAAAATTGTTCTTCTGAATTATTTTGTAATTCTCCAGACAACTCATTATTTGCCACTGTCGTGAGTTTTTGCAAAGCTGGAGAAGTTTTTCCGCCAGAAGTGCGATCGCCTTCTAATACCAATTTTTGTGCTTCTTGCAAATCTGCAAGGGCAATTTCTGCAATTTGCTGCACCTGAGTGGGGTTTGCTTGCAGCGCTGACAGAATTGTTTGAGAAATTTCTCCCAATCCAGGTAAATTTAGAGATTCCGCTAAACCGAGAAACACCTCAGCTTGAGAGTGTAAAAACTCGATAAATTCGTCATGACTTGGCGGATTCTTAACAGCTTCAGCAATACTGTTTATACGTTGCTCTACTCCCACTTCAAAAATGGACTGGACAATATCAAATCCCAATTCTTCAGAAGTGGGAATATGAGTCTCAGCACCAAATGCATCACCCAGCTTTTCTTGCAACTGTGCAAACACTGAAGTCGTTCGATGAAGCAGTTCTTCATCATTAACAGTACTGCCGATTAATTCGGTATTTAATGCTATGCTAAGACACTCATAAGCTTGTAATAAAAGTGTTTGTAATTCGGCATCAACTACCACATTTGGATTATATAGAGCCTTAAATACATCTTCTAAAAAATGGGCTATCATCTTAATTACTTCTAGCCCAACATTAGCAGCGCCACCTTTAAGTGTATGAGTAGCCCGCATTAAGTTATGAACTTTAGCAATGCTATAACCTTCCGATAAGCTAAATAGTTCTTGTTCAATAATTTGGACTAATTCTGGGGCTTCAGCTAGAAAGTAGATGTATCCTTGTTCGCGGATTTCGTTATCTGTAATCATATTTTAGATTTTAGATTTTAAATTTTGGATTTTGGATTTGTTACGTAAAGTTTTGATTGATGCAACTGTCATTGCCAGAATTTCGGTATTTTCTGACATCAAGTTGCTTACTTTTTCTAAAGGTAACAAACCAACCTCAACAATAAGTTCCATCCAATAAAGACTTTCATCGGCTTCTTCCTCTACCAAGCTGAGTTTAGCAATGACATCGGCAGTTGATTTACCACGGCAAGCTGACCGATAGTTAGCTCCCACAGATGTTGCTGAACGGATTAGCTGCTTGCCAATTATCTCTGCCGTTCGACTCTGTGGAAGGGCTTCTACTAAGCGGATTACTCGCAATGCTAACTGCTTTGTTCTCCGCTTAAAATCTTCCTCATTCATAATCCAAAATCTAAAATCTAAAATCTAAAATTCATTTGACCTTAAACTTACTAGCAGTTGTTAATAACTCTTGCGCCATTCCTGATAAATCTTGAAACACAGTCGCAAGTTCTTGAGATTCAGCAAAAGTTTTATGGGCAATTTCTGCTACATCTTGCATTGATTTTGTGACTGTTACAGATTGCGTCATTTGCTTTTGAGTGGCTGCGGTAATTCGCTGGATTAACTGACTAATTTCGGCAGTTGCAGAAACGATCGCATTTAAGTTTTGGCGAGTATCACTGACAAGATTTGTACCTTCTACTACCTGCTGAATACCTGTTTCCATCGCTAATGCAACTTCCCCGGTTTCTGCTTGAATCTCTTGGACTAATTTTTCGATTTCGATGGTTGCTGCTGCTGACTGGCGAGATAAAGAACGGACTTCATCAGCTACAACTGCAAAGCCTTTGCCATATTCACCGGCACGAGTAGCTTCAATGGCTGCATTCAGAGCTAATACGTTTGTCTGTGTGGCAAAATTACCAATCAAATTCACCACTTTGGAGATTTTTTGCGAGGATTCGCTGAGGCGTTTAATCTTTTTGCTAGTTTGAGCAACGGTTTCTCGAATTCCTTGGATTGCTTTTACAGTCAGATTCATGGCGGTATCGCCAGACTCTACAGTTCGATTGGCTTGTTGCACTGCTAGTTGCACTAACTCTGCATTCGCCACTACAGCTTGAGTAGAGTCCACCATCTGTTGAATGTCATCTAAAGCTGCGGTAATTTCCTCAGATTGTTGTTGTGCTAGATTAGTCAGTCCAGCTAGTGAAGCGTCGCTATTGCTAGAAGTTTCGGCAACTTGTTGAGCAGCCCCCTGTACCTGAATAACGATTTGCCGCAGCGCTTGCAGGGTATTATTGTAAGCATCTGCGATCGTACCTAGTTCGTCTTCTGTAATGGGTGCGCGTACTGTTAAGTCGCCGTTTAGGGCAGGTCTAAGGGCTGTTAGGAGTTGAATAGATCGTTGTTGCAGTAATTCTTTGGCTGCTTTGTCGCGTGTAGCCGCTTCTGCTAATTTTGCTGATTGCACTTGTAGCTGTTGCAAATATTCAGTCTGTTGTAATGCCTGTCCTAACTGGTCGCTAATGCGTGATAATAAGGTGACTTGCGATTCTTCCCAATTACGAGTTCCAGAATTTTGATAAGCTGCCAGCAAGCCCCATAATTTTTCTCCAGTGAATACAGGAACAACTACATAAGCTTTAACTTCAAACTGCTCTAAAATCTCAATATGGCAGGGCGTAAGACCTATTTTATAGATATCATTTACGACAAAGGTTTCACCTTTGGTATATCGACCTCCCTGAGTTTCTTGTAAGTGGGTATCTTCCCAGACAACTTTGATATCAGGTCCTACTAGTTTTACCCAACTATGACCCATTGATTCAGCCACAAATTCGCCACTCCAGTTGGGGTTAAAGCGATAGACAGCAACGCGATCGCATTTTAAGAATTGCCGTACTTCTTGAGTGGTTGTTTTAAATATTTCTTCGACATCTAATGATTGTCGAATGCGGTTGATTAGCTTGGTGATTCCTTTTTCTTGTTCTGCTAATTGAGCTAGTTTTTGAGATTTTATCCGCACTTGTTCCAGATATTCTGCCTGTGATATAGCTACACCAAATTGCAATCCAATCTGAGTCAAAAAGTTGACTTCCCAAGGTTGCCAATCACGAGAACCTGAGTTTTGATAAGCTGCCAGCAAGCCCCACAATTTGTCCCCAGAAAATACAGCTACAGTTACATAAGCTTTAATTTCAAATTGCTCTAACATTTCTACGTAGCAAGGAAAACGACTGATCTGAGAAATGTCATTACAAACAAAGCTTTCAGTTTTGGTATATCGACTTCCCTGATTTTCTTGCATGTAGGTATCTGCCCAAACAGTTTTAATATCAGGGTCTACCAATTTTATCCAACCATGATCTACTGACTCAGCTACAAATTCACCACTCCAGTCGTGGTTGAAACGAAAGACAGTGACACGATCGCATTTTAGTAATTGCCGTACTTCGTGAGTGGTTGTTCTAAAGACGCTTTCTACATCTAAGGATTGTCGAATCCGGTTGACTATTTTGGTTAAAGCTTTTTCTTGTGCAACTATCTGAGTTAATTGCTCAGATTTTTTCTGCACTTGTTCCACATATTCTCTTTGTGAGACAGCTACACCAAATTGCAAGCCAATTTGAGTCAGAAAATTTTCTTCCCAAGGATGCCAATCACGAGGCCCAGAATTTTGATAAGCTGCTAACAAGCCCCATAATTTATCTCCAGTAAAAATTGGGGCAATGATATAAGCTTTCATTTGATATTGTTCTAAAATATCAATGTGGCATTGAGCATGACCCGCTTGATAAATGTCGTTGACTACAAAAGTTTCACCCTTGGCATAACGTCCTCCTTGGGTTTCTTGCAAGTGGCTATCTTCCCAGACCATATAAAAATCAGGCCCGACCATTTTTACCCAACCATTACCCACCGACTCAGATACAAACTCGCCACTCCAGTCAGGTTTGAAGCGATAAACACCTACGCGATCGCATCGTAGCAAATTCCGTATTTCTTGAGTGGTTGTTTGAAAAATATTCTCGAGACTTGATACGTGAAGAATTTTTTCGATAACTTGACCTACTGATTTTTTTGCCTGTGTTCGCTTTTGTAATTCTTTTTGAAATTCAAAGCTCTGCAATTTGTAGGTGAATTCTGTTGTAATTTGAGATAATAGGCTAATTTCTGCCTCCTGCCATTGCCGTGGTGAGGAGCAATTGTTTACTGCTAGTAAGCCCCATATTTTACCTTCTACTGTAATTGGTAAACTCAAACTAGCTTTGATTTGGAATTTCTCTAACAACTGCTTTTGATAAGCGGTAAGTTGTAGATGATTGATATTATCAATAGCTACAGGTTCTAAATAGTCTTGATTTGTGTAGTAACCAAAAAGAATTATCGGAATATTTTCGCCTAAAGCTGGTGTCCAATCTAGGGTTCTTGATTCTGCTAAAACAGTACCAGAATCAAAGGAAGTAAATTGATAAATCAAGGCGCGATCGCAACCAATCTTCTCTCTGATTTGGTCTACAGTGACTTTGACTAGAGTATCGATATCAGAGGCTTTACGCATCTGAGTTGCAATGTCTTGTAACTGTTTTCTACAACTTTTAAATTCTTGAGCGATCGCACTTAATAATGATATTTCGTTACTAACAATATTTACTACGTCCGCACTCCCATTCTGATTTTCTAATTCATTAGCTAGGGGATCATTCTTTCGATTCTTCTGATACAAAAACTTCATAACTCAACCTCATTAATTGTTAATTGTTAATCACGGGATAATCACAAAACAAAAAGCAAGTTTTGTTGATTTTCATTCTCCTATTGCCTCTGTCACTCCCTAATTAGTAATTGTTTGTTAATTATGAGTTTTCCATATAAGAGCTTGGATAATTGATATGGCATCTAAATTAAAAATCATCTCCTCGGAATCATTAATAAAGTATCCTTGCAAGAAAGGGGAAATTTTTGGATAAAATAATTCGGCTGTTGGGGCTTTCATTTGCTTAGTATCCAGGCACTCAATATCCATAAGCTGTCGCACCAATAGTCCCAAAAACTTACCCTCGTTTTCCAGAACAATTGCCATCATTCTCGAAAGTAAATTTGTTCCTTGCGAAATTGGAGAATAACCCAACATTGCCTCTAAATCAACTAACCAAAGCATCTCACCGCGCCAGTTATAGATACCCAAGACACAACTGGGCATTTGAGGAACGCCACATATTTCTGGTAATGATACTTGCAAAACTTCTGTGATGTGTTGTAACGAAATTATGGCTGTATCCCTGACTCCCAAATTAAAACTTAAAAACTTTTCCTTGGTTTCCAAAGCTATTGATCCTTTGTGCTTGATTATTTATCTTTAGCCACTATTTCCAGTTATTATTTTATCTTTGCGGAGGTTTTATGTTAAAAATAGTGACTTCTAGTGGTTGTCAATTTGTTAATTTTTACTAATTAAGTAATCGCTTTAAAATTACTAATAATTCTTCTCGATCAATCGGTTTTGATAGATAACCCTCAGCGCCCAACATATTACCCCAAATTTTATCTACATCACTATTTTTTGTAGAGCAAAAAATAACTGGTATTTTGCTAGTAGTGGGATTATTCTTAAGTTCTCGACAAATTTCAAAGCCACTTTTACCTGGTAAAATTACGTCGAGAAATATTAGGTCTGGCTTGTTTTTATCTATTTTGTCTTGAGCCTCTTCACTGCTTGTGGCGCTAATCACAGAATAACCGGCCTGTTGCAAATAACGGCTGATTATTTCCATATCTGTTAAGCCATCTTCAACAACTAAAACAGTATTCATGGTAATTATCCGTTAAAATCTTTTAAGAATGTAAACAAGTTAGAGATACAAATCCTAAATGATGTGTGGATAAACACATGCAAGGGACTAGAGACTAGAGACTAGCCCCTACCCCCTTGTCATAAAGAATATTTCACAACTCAAATAGGACTGCTATAAATACAAAAATTTGTATTTGTCTAATTTTGATTCAATCTTTATATATTAACCTCCGAAAAAGTACGTAATGAACAGAACTTAATATATGTTTTATTCACTTACTAAATATTCTATTGTGTAGAAAAAAAGTAGATGGCTTTAAGACTGCCACCTACTTGCCTCTTGTGAATTTGGACTTCTTATTTATCACCCCAGTAATTTTATGTTTACTGAGCTGGAAAAATTTATCGATTGTAAATATTTTTATTATGGCTATTGTTAAGCAATAGGCTCATGCTAAGGAATTAAATTTTCAAGCTAATCAGATTAGTTTATGATTAATCATCAAGAAAAATTATTAATTCTCCCTATTTACAAACTTCTAAATTAGCTTTACTCTTGTCGATGGGTACACTCAACGCAGGTAAATATTTACGTATTATACTCATTACCTTCTCAGGCACTACAGGTTTAGTGATGAAATCTGTAGAACCGACTACCTTAGCACGAACTCTATCTAAAAGACCATCACTACCTGTTAATATAATTACTGGTGTATTGGCGAAAGCAGATATTCGTCGCAACTGAGTACAAATTTCGTAACCACTGGCGACTGGCATAATCAAATCCAAGAAAATCAGGTCTGGTTTATCCTGAATAAGGGTTGGGAGAGCTTGTACAGCATCTTGAATCTTGATAAACCTTAGTCCATTGGAAGTGATAATATCTTCCAGCATTTTACATACCTGGGGGCTATCATCTACGCAGGCTATTAGTGGAGCAATCGATTTTTTCGGTTGTCCGGTGATAGGCTTATTGTTGGCCTCAGTCATTACTAATGGCATGTCAGGTATTTCCACCAATTCAATGATTCCTTTAAGGATATAGGGAAGCAATGAACGGGTGAGTGGCAGTACACTTTGCTTCATTTTCACGGCTAAATCTCGCAGAGTTAATTTGCCGTTGATTAAATTTACAAAGTTTTTATAGACAGATGGACTTACCATCTGTTGAAGTTGTTCTGGTCGGCGTAGAACTGGTGCCAAGTCAGGAGAAAAATTTGCTAAACCTGCTTCTGACCAAATTTTCCACGAGTCTTGCATGTGCTTTACAGACATTTCTGCACTCGTGAAGCTCATTGGTGTTTCTAAGATAACTTCTTGACTGCGATTGCAACTTATAGAAGCAAAATTTCCTTGCATAGCTAGGTCAAATAATATTTCTGCTATGGTGTTTTCGGCAATAGACTGAATTTGCTCTCTCTGAATTTTCTGTTTTTTATAAAAGATTTCTAGAATGCGGTAATCCCAGTAATCTAGTGATACGTCTTGCAAACGCAACTGCAATTTATCAACATCAATCTGGGGACAATTTTGAGCCATATTTCTACGCCAACGGCGGAAGGGATGAGTTCCACCTGTTGCCCAAACTATTCGCCCCAGCCGATAATAAAAAGTCCATTGGCTGCCTTTAGAACTTTTAATATTTAATTTGCCATTATATTGCAACTGAGTACAAGTTTTAAATTCATTAACTAGGTTATTTGAAAGAATAAGTTCGGAGTGGGTCATACTTTTTTCCTTGTATTAAAAAGCCAGCTATTGAAAAACCCACACTAGTACCGCAAGGTAAAAGTCAGCCACTGTGGGGAAGTCACCCTTCGGCTGCGCTCAGGGTAAAAAAGTCAAAAAGCTTTAATTTTGGGTTTTCTGGCTGTAATGAAATGGTAGGTTGGTTTCCGCGACATGCACTAGCTATATACTGGTTACCAGATACGTCAATAAGTGCAAATACATTTCGGATATAGCAGTCTAAATTAAATTTATTAAAATCTAGGGATATAGGAAAATACCAAAATCTTATTAGTAAAAAAGTCATGTTGCAGAGAGTTGATTATCGGTAAAATTTCCGACTAAAATAGGTTGCTATAGCCCCCATCATTAAAAAAGATGCATTCAGTGTTTATATATTATTTTAATAATTCCCATACAGAATTATATCCGTATAATTTCTGAATTTTTGTTTAAAAAAGATTGGCAGTCTCTATCTATATTTCATTTACTGAGATTGGCAATATATCTTAAAACTATTTATTTAAAGTTACATTTCTTAATAAGGTGTTACGCAAATAATATTGTACATTTACCTGATGAGTGATGAGTGATGAGTGATGAGTGATGAGTGATGAGTGATGAGTGATGAGTGATGACTGATGAGTGATGACTGATGAGTGATGACTGAAAACCCGTCAACAGTCAACAGTCAACAGTTAACGACATCAAAAAAGTATTTATTTAGGAGAACTTCTTTAAGGTTTTTTGGGGTTTTGATAGCTGATAACAGCTGCCCTAAGATTACTTTGGTGTTCTGAAAGAAGCCGATCGCCTTCGTCTTTTTCTAAACCAGTCCAGTGCATCAATAGCGCTAGCTTCACCCATTTACCACTACGTTCTAATAAAAAACCAGCAGCTTCCCGACTTAAGCCTGTGAGGTCTTGCAAAATTCGCAAAGCGCGATCGCGTAACTTTTGATTTGTTACCGCCACATCTACCATGCGATTACCGTAAACTTTGCCTAGTTTGACCATCACCCCAGAAGAAAGGATATTTAAAGCTAATTTCGTGACTGTACCAGCTTTCAGACGAGTTGAGCCAGCGATTATTTCTGGCCCTGTTAATAGGCGAATGTCAATATCGGCATCAAAGCTAACTTGTTCTGCGGGAACACAGGCGATAAAAATAGTCTTGGCTCCTCGCTGACGGGCAGCATGAAGGGCACCGTGAACATAAGGCGTTGTTCCACCTGCGGTAATGCCAACTACGACATCTAATTGGGTAATTTGCCGCCCTGCGATCGCAGCCTCCCCATCTTCGATGCTATCTTCTAAATCCTCCGAACTGCGTACCAGTGCGCCAGCACCACCAGCAATAATCCCCTGTACCAACTCTGGGGGTGTACAAAAAGTAGGTGGACACTCAGCAGCATCTAACACTCCTAACCTGCCACTTGTGCCCGCACCGATATAAAATAAGCGTCCTCCGTGGCGCAAACGCTCTGCGGTGCTATCAATTGCTTGTGCCAACTGAATTTTCGCCGCCGCAACCGCCTCGATTGCCTTTTGGTCTTCGCTATTAAACAGCTCCACCAATTCCAGAGAACTGAGCTGGTCTAAGTTAAGACTGTTAGGATTTACCAGCTCGGTTAAAAGATGCCCACGTTCCTGCAAGTTTGTCATTTGTTTTTTGTCCTTTGTCATTTGTTCTTTGTCATTAGTCAGTTAGCGACCAATGACCAATGACCAATACTTCGACTAGGCTCAGTACAAGTGACCAATGACCAATGACTAATGACTAATTACAACAATCCTTCTAATTTGCGACGCATCTTCTCTAGTTCAGAATCAGACAATTCTGGTTCTTCTAGTGGCTGTTGATTGAGAGGGAAGGTGTCTTCAACAGTATCCTCCTTCTGGGCATCTACTTGCCAGTCAGTTTGTTCGACGTTAAGTTCTGGAGGAGTTACAAGTAGATTGCTGTTTTCTGGGATGATTTCCCATTCATATCCAGCACTTTCGCAAAATTCCTTGATTTCCTCAGCATCGAACGGCTCTGGTGTAGGTGAGGGAAAATCCTGAGCTTCTAACATCAGGGCAAAGCGGGTGGCGTCGTCTTCTGACTCGAACATCAGAATTTTATTGCGTAGCTTGCCGCCTTCGGCATCGCCTTCCCGAATGGTATGAATTCCCTCATTTTCCGTCCGAGCATTAAAAATTAACACAAAAACACGCATAGGCGTAATCATAAAGTTAAACCAATACTTTCAGGTTGTATTTTTCTATCTTCTATTAATTTTCTAGTATTTAACCTTTTAGTACATTTGAACTACTTTTCTGGTAATTTGATCTATCTAGTAATTTTTTATTTTAGGTATAAATAATTACTAAATATCAATGCTCAATATATGCTCACATATTTCTCACCTCAGAAAAGACCATAAACATAAATATCCTAATATATATCAGTTACCCCGTACTTCTTAGACTATTACTCTAAGAACTTTCGTCACAAACAAACAAAAAAGACTCTATATAGAGTCTTTAGTTATTAATCTGAAATTTTTAAGCTACTTACTCACCTAATAAATACATGACTTCTTCTAGTTTCTGTTTTGCTATGTAGAGGTTAAGTAGCTTTTGCTGTTCCCAGGATAGCGGCGCACGTAATCTTCTCTCTTCCATCGTTAGCTTGATAAGTGCTGCTTGTTCATCAGTCGGATCATTTATCTGATCTAATGCTGCGCCAATATTCTGGAATGCTTCAAAACTTAACCTTTTTATTCCTCTACCGTCTTCCATCTGTTTAAGTGCGATCGCTGGAAATGACATCAAGCTTACAATGTAACTATTCTTGTAACCTGAGTTCCCAGTAGGCTTTAAGCCGTATCTTCTGCATAAGTCTCGTAGCTCCTGAATAGTTTTGCTTTCAAGTTCCGATCGTGTAAACATAGAGTAGCCATTCCTTAAAAGTGGTATCGGTGGTGTACTGTTTTCCAAGACGTGTGTCACCACCGATTTAAAACTCTATTCGATAGCTTCCTATCGATTCAACTTATATTTACGTTTCTACATAAATGCCTAACCCTAGAGGAACACCTGAGAATTTGCAGCCAGGGAAGAGAAAAGGTGAAGAACCGCTAACTGAAAAAATGAATATACGCATGACAAAATCCATGAAGGAGGAAGTACAGCAACAAGATGACCCCCCTGAATTCTGTAGAGAAGCTATTCAAAAAGCACTGGATGAAAAGAAAGGAAGGCAATAGTAATTAGAGCTTTATTTCTAAGATTCTGTCTAAACTACACAGATAGCTGAAAAGCAATATATATAACAAATTTAAGGCTAGAGTTTGAAAATTGACTCTAGCCTTAAATTTATAGCTGTATCTCTCACTATGTGAGAACCTTAGCGCATCCGTGCCGATTGATTTTCATCGCACTTCTGTAGACCCTGTATGGGGAAGGGGACAATCTTGCTTGATGACTTACAAAAAAGTTAGGGGTCGATTTCTTTTTCTAGATTTTTTATGTAGACCTCAAATTCTTCAATTGAAAAATTTTCTGTTATCCCTTTTCGTTGTACCTGCCATTCTATTGTCTGTTTTTCATGATTTACGTGTTCTCCACAACTAGATATTTCATATTTATCATCGTTCACTAGAACTTTACATTTATCAATCAACCTTTCTCTTCTAGCAAATTCTTCAGGAGTTGACATGATGTTATTTTTTACCTTAATTGAGTTAAATCAAAGTAATTTTTTCTGGATATATTAAAATATTAGCAATAAAACTTAATAAGAATTTTTAGATTATTTTTTTAACAATAGCAATTATGTATCTATTTCTGGGAATTATGTATATAGTTCTCTAAAGGAATGCTTTTTATGTCATGAGAAATCAAAATTTGTAACCAACCTCTATGGTTTTTAGCAGAACAATGCCATGAAAACGCCACAGCAGTTATTAAAGGATTTTTAGAGTTATTTAATTAGCAATAAAATAAGAAGTTACTAGTTCTAATTTAATAGAGTTTTTATGTCTGACTTAATAGTTTACCAACTATCTGATAAAACTGTGCTGAAAAAATTCAAACCAGAAACTATAGCGGTGTGCAGTTCAGTGAGATACAAAAAAAATGCTGGAATGATTTGACAGCAAGGATTTTGGTGTTCTCATCCAATCGATAACCGCTATAAGATGTCTTTAATAGTAGGGTCAGTAGAAAGACTAGATAACAGTGACGACCGTTTTGTAATACGTCAAATTGAAAGGAAGAGTAAAAATATATATTTTGATGGATTTGATGAATATCGTTGTGAACGAACACAGGAACATAAAGAAATTTATACAAATTATGTAACAGTTGAAATTGATTTAGAGTGGCGTAATAATCAACTAAAAATGATAGAAGATAATAAAAAGACAAGCGCAGGTCTTTTTTATTCTTCTTTAGGCGTATTGTTAATTTCATTTTTTATACATGGTTCTAATAGTCCAAATAAACAGCATTCTTCTAATTTCTTTATAGATATAATTTCGGGATTGAGTGTTATATCAACACCACTGTTAGGATTGACTTTTTGGGGTTATAATAGGCAAAAACATATATTTACTGAATTGAAAAATAATCAAGACTCTACTTGAAGATATCTTTTCAACTGTGTAATACGCTTTTAATATTTACTCTGTGCCTGTTTTACTTGTATGTCGTCAAATAGATATTTGACGACATTCTTGCTCACAGTCTATTTATAAAAATAGAATAATTTCATAGTTAAATCTCTTCTTAATTAGGGAATTCTAATTGGAGTAATTTCGACTACACTTCTCTATTTACTTAGATGTTTTTCAGTACTCTTTCCTTATCCGGTTGTAGATAATGCTTAATAAGAGTGTCTACACTGTTGCCGCAACTGTCAGCTAATAAACCCAAGTCAGCACCGTTTTGAATAACTGCTTAAATACTAAAATACCTTATGGGTATTATTTAACACTTAGTGTAATCATCTGTCTTTTTTAAGGTTTATATTAAAGTTCTAGGTTGTGCCTCAGCGAAAGTCACAGGAACAATTTTCATTCTATTGGGATCAGATTTACCTGAAAACGCCAATATTATGAAGCATAAGTATTGGATTAAGCAAATACCGTAACTCAACCAATGAGGTCTTGGGTTTAGTTGGCGTATCCTGGAAATGGCATACTGAATCAGCGTGCCAGTTAATGCTTGTGTGTGCTAGCGACATCTGGCAATTAATAATGTAAAAGCAAATGACTAAATCTCCCAATCAAGATATTCCCTCACCGTGCCCGATCCGCAAGCGTCTATGGTTGCTGGTGTTGAGTCGGGGTAGCATTGCTTTGGGCGGACTTTTGCTGTTAGGAGTTATTGTCGGTATTTGCCGCTTGTGGACTTTTGTCCAAACAGAGTTAACGCCGTTGGCACAACAAAATCTCACTACTACACTCAACCGTCCGGTAAAATTGGGAAAAGTCACACAATTTTCGTTGACGGGAGTGCAGTTTGGGGCTTCAGCTATCCCAGCCACATCCACAGATCCAGATCGGGCCGCAGTTGAAGCTGTAGAGGTGGGTTTTGACCCTTTACAACTAATCTTTAACCGCCATTTAAAGCTAGATGTTACCTTAGTCAACCCAGATATTTACATTGAACAGGATAAACAAGGGCGCTGGGTTTCCACTAATATAGCGCCGTCGCGTGAAGGCGCCGCTATTAAAACCGATTTGGACAAATTGTGGTTTCGCAATGCCAAGCTGGCGTTGATGCCGCAGAATAGGGCAGGGGGAGCAGGGGGAGCAGGGGGAGCAGGGGGAGGAATATCTTCCACGTCTCCCTTATCTCCTGTGGGATTTTCTCAAATCAACGGTTCTGCCCAACTTTTGGCAAATAACCAGTTCATCAGGTTTGATGTGGGGGGGCTAGCAGACAGTGGTGGCAGTATTTCTATTCAGGGAGAGACGCGTTCTAGGGTGCTAGCAGGGGACTTTCAAGTGCGATCGCAAGACTTGCTAGCTGCGGATATTTCTAGGTTAATTAAGTTACCAGTGAACTTACAGGCGGGTCGAGCCAATGGCGACTTGTTAGTTAGGTTAACACCAAGACAACGGACTTTATTGTATGGCAGTGCTGTTGTCCAAGGCGTAACAGTTCAAATACCCAAAGTCCCGCAACTGTTGACTGATAGCCAAGGAAATCTTCGCTTCCAGGGAACGGAGTTGCAGCTAGATAATGTTACTACCAACTACGGCAAAATTCCGGTAGTGGCTACGGGAATCATCGACACTCAAGCAGGCTTTAAGTTGGCAGGGCGGGTAAATGCGGTAAGTTTGGTTAATGCCCAAGAGACTCTCAAGGTAAAACTACCTGTGCCGATCGCGGGACAAGTACAAGCTGATTTGCAGATTACTGGATCAACTACCCAACCAATTCTCTCAGGCACAGTTACCACAATTCAAACTGCTCGGATTGATAAAGTTGATTTTAATACCATCAGTAGTAAGTTTGAACTTGCGACTAGTTCCTCTTTAATTACCCTGAAAGATATTCAAGGTAAAGCTAAAGTTGGTGGTGATATCACTGGCGCTGGGACAATTCAACTCGGTAAAAATCCGCAACTGGATATAAATTTCGCTGCCAAGAATCTTCCAGGGGATGCGATCGCAAAAGTTTATGAAATAACACCCAACTTCCAAATCGGCAATATCTCAGGTACTGCCCAACTAACTGGCCCTCCCACCAATGCCCAAACTGCGGTACAATACCAGGCTCCTAACGGAACTTACCCAGGAACTGGTGAAGTTGCGATCGCTCCAAATCGCAATGTCTCTTTCCGCAATGTAGCTCTGAATGTAAGTGGTGGTACAGTCCAGGCAACTGGTAGTTACGCCAATCAGCGTTGGCAAGCTGTGGCTGTTGCCTCTGGGGTAAAATTGGAACCCTTTGTAGACAAAAGTCAACTGCAAAATGTCTCTTTGGCGGAAGCACAGTATAATGGTCGTCTCATTCTCTCAGGCAGCACAGCACCATTTAAAATTGCTACGATTCGCACTGATGGTGGAGGAGTTCAAATTGGTGGCGGCACAGTTGCAGTTTCTAATATCCAACTACAAGACCAAAGCTTTTCTGCTCAACTTGTAGCTAATGGTGTGCGGTTGGGACAAATATTAAAACAGTCTCCCCCAGCTTTAAATAACCCATTGGCGGGTACGTTCCAAATCGCAGGCAACAGAGATAATTTCAGCCTGAAAACCCTCCGTGGCAGTGGCGAGGGTCGTCTTGCGATTGGCGGTGGTACGGTTACAGCCTCTAATATTCAAGTAGCGAATGGTGTATATCAGGCGCAAGTTCAAGCAAATAATGTCCCTGTGCAGCAGTTGGCAACAGTACCAAAGCAGTTCCAGGGAGCCTTAACTGGTCAGTTCAACGTCGCGGGTTCTGTTGATTCTTTTAAGCTGCAAACTATTCAAGCCAACGGTCAAGCGCAGATAAATGTTGCGCGTGGGATTATTACAGCCTCTAATATTCAATTGGCGAATGGTGTATATCAGGCGCAAGTTCAAGCAAATAATGTCCCGTTGCAGCAGTTAGCAGCAGTACCACCGCAGTTTCGAGGGACGTTAACTGGTCAAGCAAACGTGGCGGGTTCTGTTGAGTCCTTCCAACCGCAAACTATCCAAGCTAGTGGTCAGGGACGGCTGAATCTTGCGGGTGGAACGATCGCAGCTTCTAATATCCAGTTGGCTAATGGTCGCTATCAAGCTGTAGTTAATGCTTCGGGTGTAGAATTAAATCGATTAAATCAGCAATTGCGGGGTCAGTTTGGCGGTCAGTTGCAATTAGCTGGCAGGTTTGGATCATCCAAATTAGCTGATGTGCGTGCTGCTGGACAGGTGCAATTATCCCAAGGTATCCCTGGTTTTGAGCAACCCCTGACGGCTGCGATCGCTTGGAGTGGTGAAAGGCTGACCATTGAACGAGCAACTGCTCCCGGTTTAAGTGTGACTGGTAACATCTTAGCCAATGCAAGAAAGGCAGGTATACCGGAAATTACTGCCTTAAATCTCAACGTCCAAGCGCAGAATTACAACTTAAAACAGTTACCGATCAATCTTCCTAATCAGGTTGCTGTGGCGGGAAGAGTAGATTTTAATGGACAAATCACTGGTAAGCTACCCTTGCCAAATGTGGTAGGGCAAATTAATTTACGAGACTTGGTTGTTCAAAATATTGCTTTTGAACCGTTGTTAACTGGAAACATCGATTCAGCACAGGGACGTGGGTTAAATTTGAACTTGGCGGGTAATAGCGATCGCCTCACCTTCAATTTAGATGCCAATAATCGCCCGAAATCCTTCTTAGTAAAATGGCAGCAAGCATCAGCTATAGGTAATGCTCAAGGGAATAATTGGACGCTCAAACTTGCAAATTTCCCTTTACAAATCTTGAATTTGACTCCACCAGCAATTACTAGATTGGGTACTGGTAAGATAACTGGCTTGTTAACTGGGGATTTGCTCTTTAATCAGGAGACATTGGCAGCTAAAGGGAATTTAGCGATCGCAAATCCGCAAATTGGCCGGCTTAAAGGCGATCGTTTAGCTGCTCAATTCCTCTACAGTGATGGGAAAGGCACAGTCACCAGTAGCGAATTTGTCAAAGGCAAAAGTAGCTACGCCTTTGTCGGTAGTTTTGCTCAAAGCCGTAAAGGCCCTCAACTACAAGGTAAACTGAACGTCAACCAGGGAGAGATCCAAGATGTTCTAACGGTAGCGCAGATATTTGATTTACAAAACTTGCCAGGTGGTTCAGCAGAAATCTACGGCACAGCAGAGGATCTAACGACCACCCCCCAAGGAACGCAAAATCAACCTTTATTAACTCAAATCCAACGATTTTCTGAAATTGAAGCTTTGGTAGAAGAACAGGAAGAAAAGCGACTTAATTCTACTCCTATACCAGATTTGGCAGACTTAAAGGGGACTTTCAACGGGGAAGTGGCTGTAAATACAGCTACAGCCAATGGATTATCAGTGGATTTTAATTTGAATGGGCAAGACTTTGCCTGGGGTAAAAAGGAAGAACGAAATCGTTATTATACTGCCGAAAAAGTGATTGCCGAAGGCAACTTTGAAAATGGTGTTTTGAGTTTGCGACCTTTACGGCTTGAATCTGCAAACAGGTTGATTGCTTTTACGGGTAACGTTGGCGGTGATGAACAATCTGGCCAGTTGCGGGTGAATAATTTGCCAGTACAAGTACTGAATAATTTTGTCAAACTACCAGTTGGAATCACAGGTAATCTTAACGGTACAGCAGCAATAGCCGGCAGTATTGCTAATCCCCAAGCTAGAGGGGAATTGCAAGTTACAGAAGGATTATTGAATCAGAACAAAATAGATTCTGCGATCGCAAGTTTCAGCTATGCCAACGGACGCTTAAACTTTAATAGTACCGTAGCAGTTGCTGGGCCAAAACCTGTTGATATTACTGGTAGCATCCCTTATAAATTGCCTTTTGCAACCGTTGCACCAGACAGCGATCAAATCAGTTTAGATGTGAAGTTAGAAAACGAGGGATTGGCACTGTTAAACGCATTGACTAATCAAGTGGTATTTGAAAAAGGTGAAGGAGAAGTAGACCTCAAGGTGCGCGGAACGTTGCAAAAACCCGAAGTAAATGGAATTGCTACTGTCAATAATGCTACTTTTTCAGCCCAGGCTTTGCCAGGTAAGTTGAGAAGTGTTACAGGTAGAGTGCTGTTTAATTTTGACAGCATCTTAGTAGAAAATCTTCAAGGTAGATTTAGCCGTGGGAAGGTAGAAGCTGCTGGAGAAATTCCCATTTTCAACAATGACAACGTGACTATCAACAATCCCCTGACTGTTAATCTCGATCAGCTGGCGTTGAATCTGAAGGGACTTTACCAGGGAGGTGCTAGTGGCAATTTACAGATTACTGGTTCTGCCCTTAACCCAGTAATTGGCGGTAGAGTAAATTTATTTGATGGTCAGGTATTGCTGGCAGAATCTACCAACACTGCTTCATCTGCAAATAGTGGTTTTGGGGTAGTACCCACAAAAGCCAATAAGCAGAGTAAACCTGAAATTGGGAATGGAACACAAAAGGCGTCGGCGGCGGCCTTGCCAGTAGGCATCGCTAGATTTAATAATCTAGATTTAGAACTCGGTAAAAACGTCCAAATTACCCGTCCACCTATTCTTAGTTTCCGCGCAACTGGTAAGCTCATAGTTAACGGCTCAATCAATCAGCCAATACCCGATGGTACTATCCGATTAGAACAAGGTGGGGTAAATTTATTTACTACCCAATTTAACCTTGCTCGTGGCTATACACACACCGCAACTTTTAGTACGTCTCAACCCCGCGACCCTAACTTAGATATTCGGCTATATGCCAAGGTATTGGATGTAACTCAAAGTAATGACTTCAGCCGAGTAAATACCACAGGTTTATCAGCCTTAGAGAGTGTTCGAGTCGAAGCCACTATCAACGGTCTAGCCAGCAAACTAAATGAAAATCTAGAACTAACAAGTAGTCCGTCACGTAGTCAAACCGAAATTGTGGCACTTTTAGGAGGTGGGTTTATAGACACCCAAGGACGAGGTGACAGTACTTTGGGTTTGATTAACATCGCAGGTTCGGCTGTGTTCAACAATTTTCAGTCAGCTTTTAACCAGATTGGGAGTAGCTTTGGCTTAAGTGAACTGCGGATATTTCCTACCGTTATTTCTGATAATCCCGAAGCTGGAAAAAGCAGTTCAACTTTGGAATTAGCAGCAGAAGCTGGGGTTGATATTTCTTCTAAAATCTCGGTTTCCAGCATCAAGATTTTGACAACAAATGACCCCTTCCAATGGGGTGTTAATTACCGGATAAACGATATGTTTCGTGTGCGTGCTTCCACTAACTTAACCGATGATAGTCGTGCAGTAGTGGAGTATCAAACACGGTTTTAAATCAATCTCCTCAATTACGAATTACGAATTACGAATTACGAATTACGAATTACTTCCTGTTCCCTCTTCTCCTTGCTTCTCAATAGCTTGTCTTACCTGTTCAACATTCAATTCTAATGCTTGGGCGATTTGCTCTATACTTAAATCAAACTTCAGCAGACGGGGTATAGTCCAATACGGTTCAGTTAAAGCCAAAAACCTTGATACACGTAGGTTGGGTTGAGGAACGAAACCCAACATTTGGCGGGTTTGTTGGGTTTCGCTGTCGCTCAACCCAACCTACAATTTTCCTTAACTGAACCGTATTGGGGTATAGTCTCCAGTTTTGTTTCTTCCTTTACTTCTTGGTAAAATTTAGTTTGTCTCCAATCAGTTAATCCAAACATCGCTTCCAACTCCTGTTGAGTTTTGTTTACAAATTTATAGATAAGCATTCTCTCTCCTAAAAGGAGAGAGATTTAGAGAGAGGTTTTCCAGATGACCTGAATTGTCAGAAGATCCCCCCAACCCCCCTTAATAAAGGGGGGCAAAAGCCATTCAAAGTCCCCAATTTTTAATATATTTAAATTAAGTTAATATCAGATTGTGATATTATCTCCGCCTTCTTGATTGATAACTAATCGCAAAATTGATAATCCTAAAATTATCAAAAATAGCACTAAACCAATTGTGCAAGCATAGCTGATTTCCAAGTTACCAAAAGCTTGCTCATATAGATAATAAACAATCGTTTTTGAGCTACTGAGTGGGCCGCCTTGGGTCATAATGTATACTTCTTCAAAGACTTTGGTGGCAGAAATAGCCGAAATCACCGCCACTAGTGCTAAATACGGCTTCATCAAAGGTATGGTAATATCCCAATGTTTGCTGATACCATCAGAACCATCGATCGCAGCAGCTTCGTAAACATCAGCAGGAATTGATTGCAACCCCGCCAAATAAATCACCATGTAGTAGCCTAGCCCCTTCCACACGGTGACAGCCATGACGCTGGCAAGAGAAATTGGTACAATACCAAAAATTTTTTCTGGGCTAGTTAACCAAGGAATACCTTCTGGAAAAAGACCCAAAGCTTTCAAAAACTGATTCAGTAATCCGTTTTCTGCATACAGCCATTTCCAAGCTATTCCCGCAACCACCATTGAAATTACCACTGGGGTGTAGTACGCTGCTCTAAACCAATTCATCCCCCGCAGTTTCTGATTTACCAAAATTGCCAGCACTAGGGGAGCAATTACTAAAATTGGGACTACACCCACAAGATATAAAAAAGTGTTTTCCAAGGTTTTCCAAAAAACTGCATCCTTCCAAAGCTTGAGGAAGTTGCCAAAACCTATCCATTGTGGCGGTTGGGCAATATCTTCGTAGCTGGTAAAGCTGAGGTAAAACGCTTGCAGTGCAGGCCAAAATACTGTTAACACCAAAAGAACTAAGGCGGGTAGTAAAAATAAATAAGGGGTCAGTCGTTGTTTGATGAATATCCAATTTTTAGGTGTTAATTGATTCATAGAAGGTCTAATAGTTGTTTTGGGTTTGTCAGCAAGAATTTGGGGATGTGAGTAGATTTAAGCTTCAATATTCTAAAGGGATATATTTGCGTAGCGCTAATTAATAACTCGGAGATAAACTGCGATGGAAACTCAACACAACCCGCCAATTGAACATCAAAATGTCCCCATAAACCACCGTGGACTGCATGAATTTTTGTATAGTTCTGACGACGAACACACCGCCACTGAGGTGAGTATAACCCCTGAACTGGCAAACGATGGTACTGAAATCATTGAGCTTGAGGCTTGGAGTGCAGCTGCTCAGAACGCTAAAATTGCAGGTGTTTATGCAGTATTAGACGCAGAACGCTGTACGCAATACATTGGCTATTCTCGGAATGTGTTGCTTTCTTTAAACGGTCATGTGAGCCAAAATGGTCAGCAAAAGTGTGCTTTTATACGTGTGCAAGGGTTCAAGTTCCCCAAGCGTCAAGAAATGGAAGATTTGCGCGATGCGTGGATAGCAGAACTTGAAAGTACACCACCTGGTAATGCAACTGAAAGCGATATGTGGGCTAGTACGGTAGGGGAAGCTGCGAAGGCGGTAATGTCAGAGGCGGAACGTCAAGCTTACGAGGAGAAAAAGCTAAAACTGCGAAAAGCAATGGCTGACACAAGCCTTTCTAAAGAGTTAGAAACAATAGATGCGAGTATAGCCGAACGTCAGCGTCAACTTGAAGCTGCTGTGACAAATGATGACTGGAGTATAATTATTAACGCACAGACACAAGAAACCAAGTCTTAGGATGAGTGTTGAGTCGTCTCGTTATTTCTCCACTTGGATACCCCATCTTGTCAAAGGATGGGGTATCCAAGTGTTTAGAGGATTTCTCACAACTCATTTAGGATTGCTATAGGAATCGTATTTGATTTTTGAAATTATCTACGTAGGCGGGGAGTGGGGAGTAGGGAATTAGGCTTTTCGAGTAGAACCCGAGCTTTTTCAGAATTTATCAGGATTTTTGCGAATTGGTATAACGCTTGCTTGTTCTTGGCGATCGTATGGTGTCAGGCATAACGCGCCTGGAAGTAATTATTACATTAGTATCTATGTGTTATCACAATTAAACAATTTCGGTTTATACACAAAAAATCTTAATCCAGTACTTATTGCATTAGAGTATTTTTTTTGACAAGTTAGCTTCATGACATAGACCTTTTAGGAATCAGGAGTATAGATGAATATGGATTTATCTTTAAAAAGCCGTCGTCGATTTATGCAATTGATGGGGATGAGTTCAACCGCAATCATCCTCAGTGATTTATTCCCAAATCAAGACTCAGTAGCGGTAGCAGCATCATCTGCATGGGTAGCGCGTCATAGATTGACTTCGGCAGAATATCAAAGTGAATTTAACAAATACACAGCCCTGGGTTTTCGTCCGGTACAGGTGAGTGGTTACGCTGTAGGAAATCAAGATTTTTATGCTGTACTTTTTGAAAAAACTGTCAATGCACCTGCATGGGTAGCGCGTCATAGATTGACTTCGGCAGAATATCAAAGTGAATTTAACAAATACACAGCCCAGGGTTTTCGTCCGGTGCAGGTGAGTGGCTACGGAGTAGGAAATCAAGATTTTTATGCTGTACTTTTTGAAAAAACTGCCAATCCACCTGCATGGGTAGCACGTCACAGGTTGACTTCAGCACAATATCAAAGCGAATTTAACAAATACACAGCCCTGGGTTTTCATCCTGTGGATATTAGTGCCTACACTGTGGGCAATCAAGATTTTTATGCTGTACTTTTTGAAAAATCAGCTAATGCACCAGCATGGGTAGCACGTCACGGGTTGACTTCAGCAGAATATCAAAGTGAATTTAACAAATACATAGCTCAAGGCTTCCGCTTAATTAAAGTTAGTGGCTACAGTCTCAACGGTCAAGATAGATATGCTGCACTCTGGGAAAAATCTGGTAGTGGGGCTTGGATAGCGCGTCATGGTATGAGTTCCCAAGCATATCAAGACGAATTTGAACGTAACTTTTATCAAGGCTACCGTCCTGTATGGGTCAATGGTTACACCGTCAATGGTGAAGACAGATATGCAGCCATCTGGGAAAGTCAAAACGGCTATAATTCTTTAGAATTGACAGCTATCGATCAAACTGTGGCGCAGTTTATGCAAGATTATGATGTTCCTGGTCTTTCTTTGGCTATTGCTCGTGATGGACGCTTAGTGTTAGCCAAAACCTACGGCTTGGCGGATAAATCTACAGGTGAAAGAGTTGCACCTCGCCACAGATTCCGCGTCGCCAGTGTATCGAAACCTATTACCGCGATCGCCATCATGAAACTGGTGGAACAAGGTAAGCTAAAGTTAAGCGATCGCATTTTCGGTAAAAGTGGAATTTTAGGCACTACCTACGGCACAACTCCCTATAAACCCAATGTCGATCAAATCACTGTGCAGCATTTACTTAGCCATTTAGGTGGTGGTTGGTCTAACAGTAGCAATGACCCGATGTTTTCTAATCCTTCAATGAATCAGACCCAATTAATTAGTTGGGTATTAAATAACCGTACCCTAGATAACGCACCGGGAACCAAATATGCGTACTCTAATTTTGGTTTCTGTGTTTTGGGGCGAGTGATTGAAAAGGTGACGGGGCAAACCTACGAAAATTACGTAAAAACTAATATCCTTCAACCATCCGGTGTCACCGATATGCAAATTAGTGGCGATACCCTAGCCGAGAAAAAAGCCAACGAAGTTACCTATTACGGTCAAGGTGGTGAAAACCCCTACGGTATGAAAGTGGCAAGAATGGATGCTCACGGTGGTTGGATTGCAAAACCGATTGATTTAGTACGTTTGTCTGTGCGGGTAGATGGTTTAAATGCCAAACCTGATATTCTTGGTGCTAGTACGCTTGCAACTATGTATAAAGGCTCAAGTGTGAACCCTCTTTACGCCAAGGGATGGTGTATAAGCTCCATTGGTGGCAACTATTGGCACAACGGCAGCTTACCAGGAGAACAGGCGTTTCTTGTCAATACTAGTGATGGTTTCTCTTGGGCAGTGTTAGTTAATACCCGCAGTCAAAAATCAGCCTTCAGTGGCGACCTCGACCAACTCATGTGGAAAATTAGAAATAAAGTCACCATTTGGCCATCCTTTGATTTGTTTTAGCGATTAGCTAGGATAATCTTATTGCTGCAATTTAATCACTAAATTAAGTCATGATGACACAGCAGAAATGGCACAAACTTGTAATCCAACTGGTGTTTGAATAATTACTGATTCTACACCAAATACTTGAGCGATCGCATTTGGTGTCAGAACTTCTTCAGGTGTACCAATTTCCCAAATATGACCCTGTTTTAATAATGCAATACGGGAACTATACCGGGCTGCTAAATTCAGTTCGTGTAAAACTGTGATAATAGTTAATCCCTGCTGCTGATTCAGTTCTTTAAGCAGTTCCAATAGTTGCAATTGATAGTTGATATCTAAAAAAGTTGTCGGTTCATCTAATAGTAAAACTTTTGGTTCTTGCGCTAATGCTAAAGCTAAAAAAGCCCTTTGCTTTTCACCACCTGAGAGTTGCTCGACTAAGCGATCGCTAAATTTTTCTAGTTGCGTCTTTTTAATTGCAGCTTCCACTTTGACCCAATCTTCGGCGGTTAATTCCCATTGCCACCAAGGTTGATGTGGCGTGCGTCCTAAACTTACTAATTGTCGCACTGTTAAGCCAACAGGAACGGTTTGTTGTTGCGGTAATAATGCCAGTTTCTGTGCAACTAGATTTGGGGGTTGAGAATGAATTGCTTTGCCATCAAGTAGCACTGTTCCCTGTTGTGGGGATAGAATACGACTCAGCAATTTGAGTAAAGTAGATTTACCTGAGCCATTAGCACCAACTAAACTCAACCACTCTCCTGTTTGCAGAGTGAGGTTAATATTTTGAACAATTGGTACTAAGGTGTAACCGCCTGTGAGGTTTTGTAGTTGGAGTGGCATTTCAGAAGTTCAAAAATGAGAAACTTAATTTTACAGCATTTGAGTCGATTATTTAGCATTCTTATACCCCAATACACTTGGCTTTGTGGAAAATTGTAGGTTGGGTTAAGCTTTAGCGTTACCCAACAAAGTCCCGAAATGTTGGGTTTCGTTCCTCAACCCAACCTACACATTTCAAGGTTTTTGGCGCTAACCCAAACGTATTGCCTTATATCCGGTTAAATTCAATTAGACACATTGATTTAGCTCGGCTTTATCCATTTAATCGAATTGCGATCGCTAGTATGTAAATTACTCAAATGAGAAAGCAATATGCCTTTTTACTTGCTGAATCTACTGAAATGAGAAAGCAATCTTATATTTTTAAAGAATGTGAATTAAAAATAGAAAAACAATAGCATTGTGTGTTTTTTTGATGAAATTAAAGGATGCTTGCAAAGTCGTATACAATAAACCTCTCTCAGAAGCGGCTAGGGTGTTACACAAGTCAAATTACCCCCCTTAATCCCCCCTTATAAAGGGGGGAAAAAAGAATCTAGTTCCCTCCCCAATATATCGGGGAGGGTTAGGGTGGGGTAAAACTGAACTCCTAACTTTTCTACCCGCCTAAAGTCCGCGTAAAAATTATCTGACTTCGGGAATCATAGAGAAAAAGAGACAGGCTAGCATTGTCACTAATTACAGCTAAGGCTTCTCGTAAGATTTGCAAGTGATTGGTAACGTCAACAGCAGTATCCGAATTCTTAGAATAAGGAGTAGCCAAGTTATTTTGCCTTATTTGGTCATACTCAGGGGTTAGCCGGACAATAATTCCTGCATTGTCTATGCTAAAGGTGCAAATCCGAATTCCATTAATACAGGTTTTATCCAAGTCAGTGCGAGTTTGTTGCAAACGACTAATAACTTGTACTTTTTCTTGTGCTTGTTTGAGGGCTGTTGAGTAGGGTTCAATGAGAGACTGAGCCTGAGTGTAGTACAAGCTATCTTGGGAAACTTTTTTAGCAGTTTGCAAAGCCTGATCCCAATATGTCGCTGCTGCTTGCCATTGGTTTTGTTGCTCATATACTTTGGCTTGCTTGGCAGTGCTAAGGGCTTGTTGGTAGGCTTTAACAGCTAATCGTTCTTTAGTAGTGCGATCGCGTGCTGCTACTAATTTAGGTTTATAATCTACCAACAGCTTTTCGGCTTCTTGGTATCCAGGGTTAGTTGGGGGAATGCTATTTAAGGCATTAATGGCCACCAGCCAAGTAGACTGCACCTTTTGCCAGTCATTCAAAGATTTAGCAGTAGCTTCTTGCTTCTCGGCAGCATTAGCTACAGCTTTTGCTGCCGTTAGTTTTTTTAGCCATTTTTCCTCCGTAACTATCTGCTGATTTACAGCGTGCAAACGGACACGATAATTAAGTAATTTTCCTTGCACCAGTCCATAGAGTTCACTATTGGAACTTATAGTTTCTAGTGGCGCTATAGCCTGTCGCCATAAGTGTTGCCTAGCTTGTAATTCCTCTAGGCTAGATGCAGGAGTTTGAACTTTTTCTGTCGCCAAAGATCCCGTCTCCAAAGCCTTGACCACCTGGCTGATTTTTTCTGACCGTCCAGACAAACTTGCTTTTAGTTCTTCTGATACCTGGTAACGAGGCGACCAACTAGGAATTGCATTCAAGGCTGCACTGGCTGCCGCAAGTTGTTGTTGTACAGTTATTAATTCTTTTTCAGACTTGGCGCGGCGCATCAGTTGCGGGGATTCTGTTTTTAATTGCTCGGCATTTTGGATTTCTTTACACTCAGACATCACACAAGGGCGAGTCAATAAGTAAGCACCACCGCCTAAGACTACAACTCCCACCAAAGCTGCACCCAGTAATATAGATTTGATTTGAGATGCTGGCTTTAAAGTCGGCAAATTCGGCGCATCTGCAAACGGGTCAAACAGTTCCTCCTCCTCACCCTCATCGATCGATGGAGAATAAGTAATAGCTGATGAAGAAAGGGTAGAAAAGTATTGCGCCCCTGCCTCCTCTGCTTCCTCTGCCTCCCCTGCCTCCCCTGCCTCCCCTGCTCCCCCTGCTCCCCCCGTCTGCTTCAGAGCCAAGAGACATTTCGCATAAGGGAGTTGTTCACCAAAAACTCTCAGGAAACATTGCGCTCGCTGCTCTCTATGGGGTGCTAGAGACAGAAGTACTTCCTCAATTAATGCAAAGATTATCTGAGTATCAACTATTACATCTGATTCGTGTTGCGTTAAAATCATTAGCTCGTCTTTATTGACGACACACTTAACCTCGAAGACTTCAGCCGTTGAGACTTCTACAAGCAATTGTTCTTGCAAAGTTTTGGCTAAAAGCTGTAAATGTTCCTGCTGGACTGCTACTTTCATAGAGCTTTCCCGCTTAATTTCTATATTGTTTTGATTATGTTTAAGAGAATGAAATGAACTTTTTAGGTTTGTTGAATGCAAATGCACAGTTTAACCAACCACACACTGAAAATCTGAACGACCAACGTTCTAACACACATTCGGATTTTTCACCAAAAATAAAAAAAGCAATTATTGTTCGCGCCGCTACATTTTCACGATACTAGATGGAAAATTAAATTATCTGTCTTTAGATATAAATTACAAATAAAAAATGGGAATAATAGAATTTTTGAGTATTTTAACTGCATTATTTCGGGACAATAAAATACACAGGAGCTAATGCTCTGGAAAATTCTAGTTGCACATTTGTGACAAATTTATCCAAAGGCTAAGGAAACAATGCTATGTCAGAGGGTTTTGACAGAAATGGTAGTTATCTTCTATGCTTGTTACTTACTGAAGAGATAAATTACATGTTGTGACTCTAGCACCAACAGGTTGGCTATCAAAATTAATGTGCCTAATTGGCTGAAATCGATAAAATTGAACCGTGAAAAATAAATTTTTATAGCTGCCAAAAGCTTAATTCTAAAATAAAAGTGCTGCAAAATATTAAGACATCACTAAGCAAAGGCTGGGAAAGTGTGAATACAAGGTGTATCAATGGGGTGTATCAATGGATTTATTAGAGTATCAAGTTAAAGAATGGTTTGGCAAGATAGGCATTCCTGTATTGCCTTCCCAACGAATTGACCATCCCACAGATTTGAAACGTTTAAAAATTCGTTTTCCAATTGTACTGAAATCTCAAGTACATGGAGCGGAACGGGCAAAAGCAGGTGGAGTCAGGTTTGCGGAGACTACAATTGATGCGATCGCAGCTGCTCAAAATATCTTTAATCTACCAATATGGGGCGAATTGCCAGAAGTTGTGCTGGCAGAATCCCAATACGACGCCAACCAGGAATTTTATCTCGCGGTGGTTTTAGATACTGCTGTTTGCCGACCAGTCCTTTTAGGTTCCAAAGAAGCAAACATCGATTGGGAATCGGCTGGGGAAAAAATGCACCATGTTGTCGTGGAACAGGAATTCTCGCCATTTTATGCCCGACGACTAGCTTTGAAAATGGGTTTGCAGGGGACGCTAATGCAGTCGGTAAGCTGCGTTGTCCAGAAGATGTACCACTTATTTGTGCAAAAAGACCTGGATTTAGTCGAAATCAATCCCTTGGCAGTCAGTGCTACTGGTCAAGTTATGGCTCTTAATGGTAAAGTCAGGGTCAACGAACGGTCGATCAAGCGTCATCCCGACCTCACCGAGATGGCGGCAAAAATCATCAGTCGTCATCCCAGTACCGAGATAGATGGTATATCGGGCGACTGGGATGGTGTGAAAATGCACGGCAAAATCGGTATTTTAGGTAATGGTACTGGTTCAGTGATGGCAACTTTGGATTTAGTCGCTAATGCTGGTGGCAATCCAGGTCTTTGTTTGAATCTACGTCATGCTTTCCTCACTGATACTAAACCAACTACTTTTTGCGATCGCTTAGAAACAGGTCTAAAAATCCTAGAGGATGATAGCAGCATTCAAGTAATATTAATTAACTTTCTGGGTAGCATTCCTCAAACTGAAGAAGTAGTTGAAGTTATAGCCAGAGTTGTGCAGCAAGACAACAGCGAACTTAACTCACAAGTTGTACATTCTAATGGTAGTAAAAGTCGGCGAGAGCAGAATTTTTCACCCTTAGTTGTCCGTCTTGCTGGTTCAGAATTTGATGCTGCGAGAAAGTATTTAGCAACACTAAAAACCCACACCAATGCGCTCCTCGTGGTAGAAAATTTAGATGAGGCAGTAGCGGCAGCAGTTCGTCTGGCTAAACCAACGGCTAAGAAGAAGTAATGAGTGTCTCTTCGTTCAAATTCAAAATTCAAAAAAAATTGACTCAATACGACAGTGTAAATATGTCGTTTTTATGCCCAGTGCCATAGACTACTGGGTTGCCAAACTTACGGTAATTTTTTATGAACTTAACGCCAGACAGCAAAGTATTAATTCAAGGCTTTTGTGAATTTATATCAGGCACTCATGTTGCTCAAATGAAAGCTTATGGTACAAACTTGGTAGCCGGTGTCAATCCTGGATGTGGTGGACAGGAACTGCATGGACTGCCAGTATTTGACTTAGTAGAGGAGGTAATAGAACAATTAGGGGTAATTGACACAACAATTATATGTGTAGATCCATACGACGTGCTAGATGCGGCATTAGAAGCGATCGCATCTAATATTCGCCAAATCATTATTATCACTGCTGGCGTGCCGCCTTTGGATATGGTGCAATTACTCCGCAAAGCCGAAGCCTGTGAAACTTTGGTAATCGGGCCAAATAGTCCGGGGATCATTGTGCCGGGAAAAATTCTTTTAGGTACTCAACCTAGCGAGTTTTATACACCTGGGGCAGTAGGGATCGTTAGTCGTAGTAGTACGCTCACTTACGAAGTTGCTTACGAATTAACAAAAGCAGGTTTGGGGCAGTCGATTAGTGTCAGTATTGGTAGTGATGCGATCGTCGGTTCCTCTTTTCTGCAATGGCTGCAAATTCTCGATGAGGATGATACTACAGAAGCGATCGTTTTAGTCGGTCAACCTGGCGGTGGTAGTGAAGAAGCAGCAGCCCGGTATATTACCGAGGCAATTGATAAACCAGTAATTGCCTACATTGCAGGTAGACTTGCACCACCAGGAAAAACTTGGCGTCAAACTGGGACTTTAGCAACAGTTATCGGACGCGATCCTAACTTTGGCACAGCCCAAAGTAAATTAGCTGCTTTAAAAGAAGCGGAAGTTCCAGTAGCTGAACGTCCTTCTCAGATTCCAGAATTATTGAGAAAGGAAATTAGGTGACGTACCACACACTCCTATCGACGGTGAGTGTGGGCTTCTCAATGACTCCTCTTTGAGGACATTAATTGAGCTTTGAGGGCGTGCGTCCCACGCTCCTTTATGTTTATAGCCGCGTTCAAATCCCTGCACAAACTCGTATGACAAACAGGACAATTGTGCATTCTTTGAGATAACGCTTTTTTAACTTTGTGACCACAGTTAGAACATTCTTGGCTAGTACCGTTAGGATTGACAGCTATTACTTTTAAACCAGCATTTTCGGCTTTTTTTGAAAGTATGGTTATAAACTGTCCCCATCCAGCATCATTAATACTTTTAGCCAGTCTTGTTTTAACTAGTCCTTTGATATTCAACTTTTCAACAGCAACAACATCATACTTATCAAGCAGTGTTTTGGCTGTTTTAAAGTGAAAGTCTTTCCGGGTATCAGCAACTTTTTTATGTTGCCTACCCAGTTTTTGAATAGCTTTTTTACGTCGATTAGAACCTTTTTTACGCCTGGATACTCTACGCTGTGCAGACTTTAATCTACGTTCAGCTTTGCGTAGATGTTTTGGTGCAGCAATCCTAGAACTGTCAGATGCCACATAAAAATCAATCAGTCCAACATCAATCCCAACAATGTTGTTAGGGTTGAAATCAGATTTAATAGTTGGAACCGTTTGATCATCCAAGCTTAGTGTGACATAGTAGCCATTGGCTTTTTTGGTGACAGATACCGTTTTTATGTCAAATCCAGACGCTCCTACGTCGCTACCGCTTGGGCTATCGGGTATTGGGCGATGAACAATTACCTTGGTATCACCAATCTTTGACAGCGTGATTTTGTTATTAGTAAAATAATGCCGCTTAAATTGGGTGTAAGTGAAGGTTTTATACTGTCCTTTACCCTTGAATCTAGGTCTACCAGACTTTTTCCCATTAACATCGCCTTTTAACCATCTATCAAAAGCTAGTTCAACTTTTTTAGGGACTTCCTGCAATACTTGTGAGTGAATCTCTTTGTACCAAGGTCTATCTACTTTAAGTTGAACCAAGGATGCTTTTTGATTGTAGTAATTAGGTTGTTCTTTTAATTCTGGTATGTGACAAATCAATGGGCATCTGTCCCTTGGACAGCGATTCATTTCATACCAGTCAAACCTTTGAGCAAGCAAGTAATTATATTGATAACGCAGCATTTCCAGAGTTTTATCTATTTTCTCTGCTTGCTGTTTAGTTGGCTTGAGTTTGTACTGGTATGATGTCTTCATTTTTTATCTTTTGTTTTTCGACCGACAAACAGGATAACATAAATGTAAAGACAACGTGTAGGCGATGAGGAAAAATAAAGCATTAAAGTAATTCGTAATTCGTAATTCGTAATTCGTAATTAAGTTTTGTAATGGGGATTTAACCCCAACACAAAACTTGCCGGTTTTAGAACCGGGGGACTTAAACCCACGGAACTAGTTAAATTTGAGGATATCAGAGCGTAGATTGAACAAACTACGACTATACGCAAGTCAAAATGATAAAACCATGACTCATGTAATTGAGGACTTTATAGATTCGCTCAAAGTTAAAGATGGCGATTCCGACGCTCGTTCGCGGAGCGTGCCGTAGGCAAGACTCGCTTTCCGCTTCGCTTACATCGACCCCCTGCCCTGTCAATCCGTAGCATTGAATTAGTTGTGGGTCAATTCGTCATCGCCCAAAAAATTCATCTCATCACCTCCCAACGGCAACGGTGAGAGGCTTCTTTTTGTTCAAGCTAATTACAAAAAGCGAAGCAATAATCGAGAAAAGTATTAGGCGAATATAATTCGCTACTACACAAACTTTCGTCCACCTCCGTGGACTACAAAATCAAGGTTTTTAACCCACGGAGGCGGTCACTAGTCCTAAAAGCAATTGGCATTAAACCAACAATAATTTTTACGCCGACCTACTTATTGCCGCACAATAAGCCAAACCGAATTAACCCACGCTGATAACCGCGACGCATTAATCCCAGTGATAATGCCCCTTGGATGGTAGTCCAACCAGCATTTAGTAAGCCCCAAAAAGCTTGGGGAGTGAATGCCGAATCAATTACCACATTCCAAAAGGGGGCGACAGCTGTTGACCAATCGGCGGTGCGGATATTATGTAATGGTAGTTGATGTGCGATCGCTTCATACTCTGGCAAAGAAATCACATAAGGCAAACAATACACCCGATAAATATCCTGCAAATGCTTTTCCTCATCCGCCGTTAGTGGCGACTCATCAGTTGGCCGATGACACCAAGTCACCATAATTAACTTGCCACCAGGCTTCAATACTCGGTAGCATTCCTGGAGAAACTTGGTTTTATCTGGCATGTGTTCACCGCTTTCTAGCGACCAAACCAAGTCAAAAGAATTATCAGCAAAGGGCATTGCTTGAGCATTTGCGACTTGGAATTGTGTTTTCAGACTCAAATTAGCTTCCATTGCGCGTTCCGTTGCTCTGGCAGCTTGCACAGGACTCAGTGTAATCCCTGTAGCCTTAGCATTAAACTTTTGTGCAAGGTATAAAGAACTGCCACCAATGCCACAACCCACATCTAAGATATTGTCTGCTGCTTGTACCCCTGCCCAATTTAGCAGTTCTTCGATTAAATCAATTTGAGCCTGACGACGGTCTTTTTTCTCGATACCATCAGCGCCGTAATAGCCGTGGTGCATGTGTTCGCCCCAAATCTGTTCCCACAGCCCAGAGGAAGCATCGTAAAATTGCTGAATTTGCTTGTAAAGTGTTGCACTCATGAAAAAAGCAGTGTTAAGACAAAGCCGAATTTAAAAAAAAACATATATATAGTATCCCATGTATGTTTTTAATTAAATAAGGGTATTTTTGTTTCTAGAGAAGATCAACTGTAATGTATCCTGCTGGGAAAAATTTCTTAGTTTTACCTTAAAAAACTCTTCTTACTCAAATTAATACCAATCCTCTAAAAAAAGCGAACATATCCAACAAGTATAAACCCAGATTAAATCTAAATTTCTGAATTACGAATTACGAACTTGTACTGAGCGTAGCCGAAGTATTACGAATTAATTATGACTGTTGCTCGCACAATTTGTTTGGGATTTATGGCTGTCATCGCTGTAGGTACTATCCTGTTGATGATGCCTTTTTCAACTAGCAATGGTATGTGGAATAACCTGATTGTGGCGCTATTCACATCCACATCCGCAGTTTGTGTTACAGGTTTATCAGTAGTTGATCCTGGGACTTATTTTTCCTTTTGGGGTCAGTTGTTTATTGCGCTATTAGCTCAGATTGGCGGGTTGGGCTACATGACAACTACCACATTTCTGATTTTGCTTATTGGTCGGAGGTTTGATATGCGGCAAAAAATAGCCATTCAACAAGCTTTAGACCGACCAGGGATGAGTGGTAGCGCCCAAGTTATCCGTTCAATTATTGCCACAACTTTAATTTTTGAAATTACAGGTGTATTCTTACTACTACCAGCTTTCGTTCCTGAATATGGATGGAGTAAGGGACTTTGGTTAGCAATTTTTCATAGTATCAATGCTTGGAATAATGCTGGTTTTAGTTTGTTTAAAGATAACTTAATTGGATATCAGTCATCCTTCTTAGTAGTCTTCACCATCACCATGTTGATTATATTTGGAGGGATTGGGTATCAGGTAATTTTGGAAATGTACCTTTGGTTGCGCGATCGCATTCTCAAAAAAACTAAAAACCAAAGATTTTCTCTAGACTTTAAAGTTGCAACCAGCACAACCTTGATATTATTATTCATAGGGACAGTTGCCTTTTTCTGTATAGAAATCAGAAATCCTGAAACCTTTGGTTCTCTAAATTTACGCGACCAGATATTAGTAGCTTGGTTTCAATCAGTTACTCCTAGAACTGCTGGTTTTAACACTATAGATATTGGCAAAATGACTACTGCTGGTCTATTTATTACGATCGCGCTGATGTTTATTGGTGCAAGTCCAGGTGGTACAGGAGGAGGTATGAAAACAACTACTTTGAGAGTCCTGACGAGTTGTACCAAAACAATTCTCCAGGGAAAAGAAGAAGTTTTATTGTACGATCGCAAAATAGCAATATCTTTAATTTTGAAAGCTGTAGGTGTGTTGGTGGGTTCAGTAGCGACCGTAATTTTAGCTACTATTTTAATCAGCCTTACAGATCCAACATTAGATTTTATTCAAATTTTGTTTGAAGTAGTATCAGCCTTCGCCACTGTAGGGCTTTCTACAGGCATTACAGCAAGTATTTCTACAGCAGCAAAGCTCATCTTAATTATCACAATGTACGTTGGACGAGTAGGTGTTTTACTACTGATGTCTGCTGTACTAGGAGATCCACGTCCTACCAGAATTCACTATCCTGAAGAAAATTTACTCGTGGGATAGTTAGGGAGAGGGAGTAGGGGATGAGGGAGCAGGGGAGGCGTGGAGAGAATAACTAATGACCAATGACCAATGACCAATGACCAATGACTAATGACTAATGACCAAACTGATAAAATATACATTGGAAGGCAAAAAATAAAATTTTCAATTCAAGCGGTATAAGCGTTTTTTGCCCTAAATACAGGGAGCCATAATAAGGATAACAACGGTGAATCTGTCATCATTAAGTTTTTTTCGCAGTTTACGTAAAGATAACCAACAATTTGCTGTAATTGGGTTAGGTCGTTTTGGTAGGTCTGTCTGTTCCACACTGCACAATTTTGGTTATCAAGTGCTGGCAACAGATATTGATGAAAAACGAGTTTCAGAAGCATTAACTGAGGGAATAGTTGGTCATGCTTTGCAACTAGATTCTACAGAACCGGCCGCACTCAAAGAAGCTGGAATTTTTGAATTTGATACTGTAATTGTAGCGATTGGCAACTACGTTCAAGAAAGCATCATAACTACCCTAAATGTGAAAGAGGCTGGTGTACCTCATGTCGTTGCCAAAGCTTCTAGTGAAGTTCACCGTAAACTGTTGCGGCGAGTAGGAGCAGATCATGTTGTTTTTCCTGAGTATGAAGCTGGTTGTGCCTTAGCGCGTACACTTACCAAACCAGCAATCTTAGATCGGTTTGACCTAGACCCAGACAACAGTATTGTAGAGTTGATTGTGCCTGATGAATTTCACGGCAAAACAATCACTGAGCTTCAACTTCGTAACCGCTACGGTTTAAATTTGCTAGCAGTGAGCCAGGATGGAAAATTTCTAATTAATCCTGAACCGACCAAACATTTAGAGCGCGGATCAGCAATGGTAGTTATTGGCTGCAACAAAGATATCAATCGTTTGCCGATTTAAAAAAGTTAGGAGTTAGGAGTTAGGAGTAGAGACGCGATTAATCGCGTCTGTACAGGAGTTAGGAGTAGAGACGCGATTAATCGCGTCTGTACAGGAGTTAGGAGTAGAGACGCGATTAATCGCGTCTGTACAGGAGTTAGGAGTTATTATAGCGGTTCTCGTTTACGTGAGGTACACCCGTAGGGGCACGGCGCTGCCGTGCCCTTACACCTCGCGATATAATGTTGTACCGCATCTGAATGGGAACCGCTATAACTATCAAGGAAAATAAAAGTGCCAGTCCCCAGAATTGATGCTGAATTCTGACGACTGGCGGATGACTTCTTCTTTTATTTCTAACTCTGAGTTTTTATTGTCCGGGACTCGTTGAAGTAGACTGGAATTCAACTGAGACAGGCACATCGCCAGAGTTTGCTGGCGTTTCTGGTTGATTTGGCGTTTGTCGCTTAAGCTTTTGTACTAAATTACTTGTAGTAGCTGTCTGACTGGCTAGAGGCTGCTGTTGCTCACTTTTCTGGGCAATTTGCTGCATTAGCTGCTCAATTTTTTCAGCTTGCTCAATGTTCCCTTGCTGACGATACTCGTTATGGGCACGGTTCAAGACTCTACTAGCTTTCTTGATGTCGCCCTGATTATATAAAGTGACTCCCAAGTTATAGTAGGCTGAGGCATTTTTCGGATTTAGGCGAATAGCTTGCCGATAAACAGAAATAGCCTCAGCAGGTTGACCATGAATTGCTAGCAAATTTGCCATATTGTTGTAGGCTGTGGCATTTTTAGGATCTAGCTGCAAGGCTTGGCGATAACTGGCGATCGCAGGCTCTATCTGACCTTGTTGTTGCAAGGCGATCGCTAAGTTAAAATAAGCGTTGGCGTTGCTGCTATCTAAAGTAATTGCTTTTTGGTATGCTGCGATCGCATCCTCAAACTGTCCTTGTTCATACAGCGCCAAACCTAAATTATACAGCGCTGCTACCCTTGTGGAATCGATCACAAGACTCTGGCGATAAGCTATAATCGCTGCATCTTTTTCTCCTTGTCGGTGCAACACTAACCCTAAGTTGTAATAAGCTTCGCTAAAATTGGGATTAGCTTTAATCGCCTCTGTATATTCTTGTAAAGCTACATCCAGGCGATTTTGCTGCATAAATATATTACCCAGAAAATTCCATGCTGCCCCAAGGTTAGGATCTCGCTGCACCGCTTGGCGAAAAGCATATTCCGCGCCCTGTAAGTCTTGGCGGTTATAGCGCGTGACTCCTTGCTGGAAAAAGCTTGCTGCTTCGAGATCCTGAGAAACTGCGGTTTCTGCTAGCAGCTTGCTTCCTGGAAAATTAGTAATTGCCGGTGCAGCTAAGACTAAAAACACAGAGGAAGCAAACAGAAGTCTGAGCAGGGGTTCTTGCTGAACAGGGCTTCGGTGAAATGTCACCTGAAATAACCAATGTAACCACTGTTCAGGTTGAGATTTTTTAGACATGAGTGGTATACCTGTACTTATGCTTGGATCTTTATAAGTCAGAATACCCACCACAGCATCAAAAATTACAAATCAAAAACACTCTTATTATTGACACTCTCCGACCTAAAGGTACGGAGATTCTTAAGAGATTACGCTCTTAATATCCTGATTTCTCTCTCTTCCCAGGCTGAATGAATTAATATTTGCTTGCTACATAAAAACTGGGATGCTCCCTCCCGAAACTCCCAGTTTCTTTGATATAGCAGTCCTAAATCATTTGTGAAAATTATATATCTCTTTCTTCTTTCTTCCCTTTGCGTCCAACTCTTACGAGACGCTACGCGATGGCGTTCTTCTCTAACGAGACGCTGCGCGTTGGCGGAAGCCTCTCGTAGAGATGGCGGTTCGTTTTCTTATCTATATTTTTCACGACTCTAGGACTTACGCATTGACAGATATAGCCAAATGTGCATTACTTCTCGTTACAAGGCTCTGCCTTGTAATGCTATTCAGGGAGGCTCTGCCTCCTGTCAAACTGGAGGCAGAGCCTCCAAGTATCACATTCCCAGGCAGCAGCCCAGGAACGAGGTAGGGCAAGACTTTTATGTTAATAAGCTTGATATGCACATGATACTCAGTTTGTAAAGTGCGTAAGTCCTAGACTCATTTAGGATTGCTATAGTTGAACGAAATTCTGGTCTTCGGCAGAGCAGAAACCTAGTTTTGGAGATTAATGAATCGGTGTTCTAGATGGCTGACGGCAAAATTAGCATTGCATCGCCGAATGAATAAAAGCGATATCCAAAAGCGATCGCTTCGTTGTATATATTCAATAACCGTTGTCTGCCAATTAGCGCACTTACCAACATCAGCAAACTGGAACGCGGCAGGTGAAAATTAGTAATTAAACCATCCACCACCCGCCATTGGTAGCCGGGATAAATAAATAGGTCTGTTTTGCCGCAAAATGGTTGTAAATTCCCAGATTGAGCCGCCCCTTCTAAGGCGCGTACTGCCGTTGTTCCTACAGCAATAATTCGACCACCAGCTGCTTTAGTGGCGCGGATTTGCTCTACTGTATCGGCGGGGACTTCAATCCATTCTTCATGCATTTGGTGGGTAGTTACATCCTCCACTTCCACAGGGCGAAATGTACCTACACCAACGTGTAGCGTTATAAAAGCTTGATGGATATTGCGATCGCACAACTTTTGTAATAATTCTGGGGTAAAGTGTAATCCTGCCGTAGGAGCTGCGATCGCTCCTGGCTGTTTGGCATAAACTGTCTGATACTGCTCATCAGCAGCCGACGAGGTAGTAATGTACGGTGGTAGCGGCACTTCACCAAATACCTCTAACAGTTGCACCAAAGATTTTCCCTCTGGCACATCAAATTGCAACAAACGCCCCCCGGTTGCTGAGTCTGTTTCTAGAACCGTAGCCGTGAGTTGGGGACTGGGGACTGGGGACTGGGGACTAGGGACTAGGGAAGAATCTTCCCAATCCCCAATCTCTAATCCCCAATCCCCAGTCCCTGCTTGCGTTGCTTCAAAAATAATCTTCGCTCCCTGTTTGAAGCTTTTTCCTGGCTTAACTAAAGCTAACCAACAGTTATGCTGCCGTTCTTCCAACAGCAACACCTGGATTTTACCACCAGTGGATTTATGACCATAAAGCCGCGCTGGAATGACTCTTGTATTGTTCATAACCAACAAATCACCAGGGCGCAGCAGTGTAGGCAAATCATGAAAAATGTGGTGCAAGGGTGCTGTTTCGGTGCCTGTAGTCGGAGAATTAACCACCAGTAACCGCGAGCTATCTCTAGGAACTGCTGGGTTTTGGGCAATGAGTTCTGGAGCTAGTTCGTAGTCATAGCCAGCTACCGAGCAATCTAATTCGGAATTTTTTTCTTGTGGGCTAGATGTATCTTTCAAATTGACTTGTACTAGTTTTTGGTTTATTTAGTATTTATACTCTCTCAAAAAAGCTGGTTTGAGCTTTCCCTTATATTGGAACTTTAAGGCATCTTTGCTCAATTTTCTCGCTAGGCTATAAGATTGTTACTATTAGGTAACACGGAAAAATTAACATAAAAATTGGGTAAACCTCCCCATCTAAAAACGGGGGCTTTTACCCTACCGGGAACAGGCAATGATTGACGAATATAGATATGTAGGATTGGCTTTGATCCCAAGCACCAACAAACATGGAATACTTGTACTATCTGGCAAATGCCAGTCTAACCCTGAGGGTCGTTCAACACCTGCACGCTAGACCCCAGACACCAGTTTCTTTCGTCACCGTAATTCATCAAATTGATGGCTGGGTGGTTAGGATCAAACTCAAAGGTCAAGTCTCGCCCCAAGAAGATGGCGACTTTCGCGCTTTTCTAAATGAATTAGGAATTAGCTACGAACCGCCAATGAGGGTACAGATGGCACTTTGGAGTTTGGAAGCCGGACAGTGCCCTGTAGACGTAATGCGTCGCTATCAGGTTGCGATCGTCTCTCATGGTAGCCCAGAGAGAGATGAAATCGAGGCGTTCCGGCAACAATTTGTCCGTGGCTTAGGCTACTGTCCAGAAACCTTGGCGTGACTCTATTTGGTTATAACGCCACCACAAAATTATTGGTCATTGGTAATCAAAATATTTTATCGATTACCGATTAACCATTATCAATTGAAGAGTCGAAAGCTGCTAGAATGTATTCTTGCAGCTTAAACTTATATCCGGCGGCTGATGAAGTAGCTAGAGCTTCCTCGCTTGCTGTAACCCCAGTCAGATTTTTTGATATCCTTTGACAGTAGACAATAGCAACATCAAATCGACAAGAATAATCTGCCTTCTCAGGGCACTGAGCTAAAAACATTCCAGCCGTCCGCCAGATTTTTGCTTGCTTTTGTAGGGTGATTGCGCTTCTTCCCCCTGCATCCCAACTACCTGAACTGCGGGTTTTGACTTCCACAAATGCTAATAATGACTGGGGAGTGGGGAGTGGGGAGTGGGGACTTGTACTGAGCGACTTGTGCCAAGCGTTGCCGAGGTAAGCCGAAGTAGTGGGGTCTTCTCCCCTGCTCCCCTGCTCTTTCTTTGTTACTCCATGATATTCAGCAATAATATCGATTTCCCCCCAGCGACTAGAAAAGCGACGATGGAGAATTATCCAACCTGTAGATTGCAACCATTGGGCTACTAGGTCTTCTCCTAATGAACCAATATCTGGATAATGAGATGAAGGAAGGTTAGCCATTGACTAAAAATATTATGAATTTTATGAATTCTAGGTTAAGCGATGCCTGCGGCGGGCTACGCCTACGCATAACAGGTTCTAAGCTAAACTCATCCCGTACTGAGTTAGGGCGCAAAAAGTATAAAACAGACCATAAAATTTGGGCAAGTATACTTAGCTTATTCCTTTGGGGAATAGTTGGCATCACGGCAACCGTCGGTTTTGCTCCCACAGCTTTGGCACTTGAATATAATAAAGAAATTTTGGTTGACGCTGATTTCTCAGGACGTGATTTAACAGATTCCAGCTTCACCAAAGCTAATCTCCGCCAGAGCAACTTTAGCCATGCTAATTTGCAGGGTGTCAGTTTCTTTGCAGCAAATTTGGAGTCTGTGAATTTGGAGGGAGCTGACTTGAGAAATGCCACTTTAGACTCAGCTCGTTTAGTTAGAGCAAATTTGACAAATGCACTGTTAGAGGGTGCTTTTGCTGCTAACGCCAGATTTGATGGCGCAATCATTGACGGGGCAGATTTTACCGATACGCTGCTGCGTTCAGATGAGCAAAAAAAATTGTGCAAGCTTGCCAAAGGAACTAATCCCATTACAGGACGAGATACGCGTGACACGTTATTTTGTCCTTAGTATTTTCTAGCTGGGAATTGGGAATCGAGCATTGCTTATTCCCCATTCCCTACTCCCTACTCCCCATTCCCTACTCCCCACTTAGAAAATATTGAGCAACTACCAACCACTAGCACCAATCTTTTGACAAACAATTTTCATTCCTTTGCCTGGTGAAGAACTTGCTACAAAAGGGATTTCTCCTTTTTCCTTATCCTCTTCAAGTAGCTGTCCTTCTGGCCCGTAAATCGCAATGCGATCGCGAAACAGCCGCGATTCTTTGCACGATGCATCAAAGGTAGTCTCGAAGATGCCATCACCGTACATCCCGTAAAGCTTGTATGTCGTGCCCTGAATGGTTTCCGTGTCCAGAGCTACGCTGTTTCCCAATTTATCATGCCCTACAGTGATATATCTTTCTGCATCTTGAGCGAACGCACTGCCACTGCTCAATAGAATAGCGATCGCTCCCACTATACCGCCTATCTTAAAATACATACGCTTTAAAAATATAAGATTTCATATATTTTTATCCGCAATCAAAGTGGTTCTATCAGGGTAGAAGTACTGAAACAATATGTAGCAAGGCATTATAAATAGTTAGTTAGACCTTATTTGTAAGTATGAGAAGTCCTGCTGAAGTGAGTAGATGGTAATTCCAAAGCCAAGAACCTAAATTTTTGATCTATGAAAACATAGTGCAAGATAATTAATAATAGCTGCAATACTTTTCAAAGCATGAGTGAAATACTTGCTGATGTTGCCATACCGCCCCAGTTTCCCGATCACACTCAACTACCAGAGTCTGATGGTACGTTTGTGAAAAATTTTCAAGAGCATCCTCAAACCATCATTCTCACAGACTCAATTATTCAAGTTTTACAACGGTTACATCCAGATGGACAGTATTGCATTGGTCAAGATTGTGGTATTTATTGGCGAGAGACTGAACCACCAGAAAAAGGAGCAGCAGCACCGGACTGGTTTTATGTCCCTGGTGTACCACCAAGGCTAGATGGCAAAAACCGCCGCTCATACGTTTTGTGGCGGGAATACATACCGCCATTGATTGCGGTAGAACTAGCTAGTGGTAATGGCGATGAAGAACGAGATATCACTCCTTTACCTCTAGCTGGTAGTCGGGAAGGCGCAAAACCAGGTAAATTCTGGGTATATGAGCGAATAATCCGAATTCCCTACTATGCCATTTATGAAATTAGTAATGACAAACTAGAAGTTTATCACCTGGTAGATTTTTCTTACCACAAGATGCAGCCTAATGAACGAGGCCACTACCTAATTCCTCCTTTAGGAGTAGAACTAGGGTTATGGCAGGGAAGCTACTTGAATAATCCTGAGCAATTTTGGTTACGCTGGTGGGATTTAGAGGGAAATCTGTTACTGATTGGTCAAGAAGAAGCCGAGTTGCAAAGGCAAAGAGCCGAGCAAGCAGAACGAAAAGCTGCACAATTAGCAGAACGGCTCAGGGCAATGGGTATCGACCCAGATGTAGAGTAATATTTACCAAAGTTGTGGCAAGCCGAAAAACTTAGTAATTACAGGCAAAAGCTTACCAAAGACTTCAACCAGCTTTTCAGTAATAGGTAAATTAGCGATGTCTACGACGGTCACTGAAGCTCACTCGAAGTGCCGGCTACGCCAACGCACCTTTCAAGAACTTGAGGGCTGTTTTTGCTATCTTCTGCATAGCTCCATTTTATGGGTTTGGCAGTGGAGCGATCGCATCTGTGTTCAAATGGGAACCATAAGAAAACCTGAAGTCCAACTACAGCGCCGTCTATCACTGTGCCGTCCTGAGCAATGTACCACCAACTGCATAAACGGCATCAAAACCAATTCTTTCTCCCCAAAGTGCTGCATCGGTTTACTTGGATCGTAATCGAAGACTCGTTTCGACTAAATCATCACCGATTTCGTAATCTCCTGTTTCAACATTAATCGAGATAATTTTGCCAATGTTCTCTTGTGTCTCAACTTTGGCACGGATACTTTTTTGATAGAGTTCCTTTCCACGTCGGGCGACTTCTTGGCTACTGAGCGTCGGGTGGCTCATATCTTGCACCTCTACGTACAACCCCAGGTAATGTAAAAAGATGTGAGATAAAGCTACCTTATTTTTATGGGCTTTCATCGCTAAATCAAGGGTTTGGCTTTTTTACTGAGTAATAAAATTACATCAATTTTTCTTGGTGCAAGATGTGAGGTGGGACATAAATAAATCCCCTGTTTAAGCTGCTAAATTCTTCACTTCATTGTAGAGCAGAAGCTACAGAGATTAGAGAGAAAGGCTTAATTCTGTTGGAGGTAGGGGAGCGATCGCCTCAAAGCAGCAGAAGAGAAAAACGCTTAGGTTTATTTAATTTCTTAGCATACAATTTTTCCGACTCTGCATAGTGATACTTCATACAAAATTTTGGGAATCATAAGTTGGAAGTTGGAAGTTGGAAGTACAAATTGTACTCACCCACAAAAACTGGTGTTCAAAAAAAGAGAATATTTATGGAATATGCAAACTATGAATCCCTCAATCTTGAGAAACTGAGAAGCCAAAATACTCACTTTTCCCCTAACAGGGCAAACGCATCTAATTTTATTTGACAAATAATCATTTATATGTATTGCAAGTTACAGATGTATTTGGCAATTTATAAAAATGTAAAGTTGTGTATTTACTGCAATATCTTCATGAGAAAATTGTTTTAGACAACCTAAAACTACCATTTATAGCTAAATTTTCGACGTGAGAGAAGACTTAGATGGCTGCGATAACTTGAAGTAGGTAATTGTTATCTAAACCTGCGCGATATCTTTTCATCGCAACACTTCCACGCACCGTTTTATCTTTATCTAAAAGATTCAAAGATAAACGCCGTAGAACAGAAAAATTAAGAGGGGCATTATCTTTACGGATACGACTAGCATCTTCATGGAATGTCATGTCCAGTACCCAATGCACAGAATTTTCTATCCCCCAATGACTACGAACAGCATGAGCTAAAACAACAGCATCATGCTCTAAACTGCTAATATAAAAGCGAACTTCAATAGTTGTTTTATTCCAAAGCCTACGTTCGCACATGACCATTCCTACGCTCCTCAGTCCTGACCATTTTTCCTGGTTTGGTATCTCCCCTAGCTGTTCAACAGGGACACTCCAGTATTTGCGAATTTCAATCCGACCATGAGCGCTTTCGATTGTATGATGATAACTGTGGTCAACACCTTCAAAATTGTTGCTTTGAGCTTTTTCAAACCAACTGTTAACTGCACCCTCAAGTTTACTTTGATTTGCTTTGAGAGCAAGAACGTAATCTGCATTTTTTGCGATAATCTGGGCAGCGATTTCTTTCTGGCATCCCATCGCATCAATTGTAATGATACATCCAACAATATCTAGCAACTCCAATAATTTCGGAATTGCCGTTATTTCATTCGATTTGGAATCAACTTTAAGTTGACCTAACACCAGCCGATGTTCGCTTGCCCAAGCACTGACAACATGAATTGCTTTTTGTCCACTATTGCGGTCAAATGATTGCCGCACTGTTTTCCCATCAATAGGTATTACTTGAGCGCCAATAGCTTCAGTAATTGACCCCACCCACCGATGAAAGCATTGCTCAAATGCTTGGGGATTTAATCTGGCAAACACTCTTGCAATCGTGTCATGGGAAGGAATACCGTTGGGTAATGCCAGAAACGTTTCTAGCCATTCCCGTTTGGCTTGAGCATAAGTCTCAATTGCTACCCAGGTATCCGATCCACTGATAACTGCTAATATTGCGATTGCAACGATATCTACCAATTGATGTTGTTTAGTACGCTCAATTCTTGGATCTTCCAGGTTAGAAAAGTATTTGAGGATAGTATTGTCAAAGTTCGCACTCATAATTTGTCGATGTTGCGATCGCCTGAAATACTGGCAAAATTACAACCCTTCATTGTACCTCATCTTTGTCGCCAATTTTGATGCGTTTGCCCTGATAAAATAATGACTGATGGGGATGGTAGTAAAGCACCTGCATCTACATTTAAGCGTACACCTCAACCACCGAGGGAACTCACGGAAGAAGAAAAAGAACAAGTAAAAGAGCGAGACAGTTATGCTTGCCTATGTTGTGGAGTCAAGGCAGAAGGTAAATTACAAATTGACCATATTAAACCGTTTTCTATGGGTGGGGAAACATCTGTAGAAAACTCACAAACTCTTTGTGTTATTTGTAATAGATGTAAAGGCAAGAATGAAATTGATTTTCGGTGTAAGACAACAAAATTGAGTAATCCCAAAAATCTGGATTTATCATTTAGAACAGAAAGTCAACATTCTATAAGGACTCTAACAAGAATAGTTAATTTATTTTACCATTGCAAAGCAGTTGACAAAATAGAATGGAACAGATCCACACGCGGCTATAGTATATATTTACACCCCGGCAATAATTCTAAATCGTTACTTCAACATAAAGCAGAACTTCTCAAGTATATTCAAGAGAAGCTTGATCGTCAGGCTTACAACATTGAAGTTACTACAAAGAAATAAATGTAGCGAAAAGAGCGATCGCTAATCTCAGTCAAGCAATTCTGAACTAATTTGGTTCAAAACGTTGTAGTCTCTTCGTTTTTGAGCGGGTTGCATCAAGAATTGCTAGGCACTTCTCTAGGTGGTCTCCATGTCAAGTACCAGCAAATTTGAGCTTTATGATATTCAGGTAGCGATGCTGCTTTAACAGCGTGGTATTCTGTCATTGATAAAAAACTAAACTTAGTATCAATAATTGCTTGGATTAAATTTTCCGGCGTTTTAAGCTGCCCTTTCTTTCTTTTTATTTCTATTTCCCAAACACTAACAGCGCTAACAAACACTTTATTTGAAGAATCTAAAATTTGTTTGCTGACGAGCTTCAGGTAAAAGACAAGGGTTATCTTCAAGTGTCCATATTAAAGCACAGGTGTCAAGCAATAATTCCATTATCCTTCTATACCAAATTCAGAAAGAATATCACTTGATGTTTTATAAAAATCTTCTGATATTTCTACTTGCCCTTTCCAAATACCTAAAGGTCTAGGAGATTTTTGAGTAGAAGTAATTTCTTTTATTTCACCACCAATGTTAAAACTGAATACAATTGGTGAACTAAATACAGTCGATTCATTTCCACACAAGGGTTGAGGAATAGTTTTTTTATCTTTCAAACTATTTAATGGATGTAAAGTCAAAACATTCACATCAGTAATAGGATTAAGAAATTCGATAGTATTATACATTCGTTCATTTATATCTTCTTTAATATTGTCTACATTTTTTGTACTAATAATAGAATCAAGTTCTTGTTTTAACGATTGTAAGTCTGAAAGAGTTAAAGAAGATAGTATGGATGATATTAAACGTGCCTTATCGCTAATAGACATAATATTATCACGTGTAAAATTAACTACAGTTAACAGCTAAAGACGAAATTTTTATTTCACTACTATTTTAATCTATCTGGTTAGACTCTATATCCTGTAAGAGGATGAATGAACAACTCTAATTTATTACTAGCCCTGGCAACTGGAAGTCGCGGCTATACGAGACTTTATCCACGGAACTGGGTTGAAAACATTGATTTTTGGTTAGGTGGACAATGCTAGTGTAGTAGCGAATTCTATTCGCCCAAAACTTGTTCATTCATCCCCTAAAGCGTGTAGCAATGGTTGTTAATTGGCTCCCAATACGGTTCAGTTAAGGATTTTTGGTACTAATTTTAGACCTGTAGAGACGCGAAATTTCGCGTCTTTACCAAGGTTTTTGGGCTTAACTGAACTGTATTGAATTGGCTCCTACTTCTTCATTCGCTCCGATGTCGTTAAACCCACATTAAACAACATCAAGCGATCGCCTCATTAGCTAAAAAAGAGCGTTGGCGCTAGCCTTGTCGTCAGACATCGCACTCCACCAAATACAACACTAGTTGTACCTCCAAATTTATTTAACGCTCCTAAACCACTCAGTAATCCCCTGAGCGATCGCACCAGCCATTTTCTTCTGTTCTTCTGGGTTCACCACCTGCTCAAATTCATCAGGATTACTCATAAAACCCAATTCCAGCAACACTGATGGCGCAGCGGCGGGACGTGTCAGCGCTAGGTTGTTCCAAAACACGCCATAATAAGGCCTGCTGAGTTTTTTGACTACATAGTTCTGTAAAAATATTGCGAGGTTGTGAGCTTGGGGATGATACCAAAAAGTGCCGAATCCCTTAGTCTTTTCGGCATCGCCATCATCGGGTAGGGAGTTGTGGTGTATGGAAAGAGCGATCGCAGGTTCTTCTTGACTGATAATTGCCTGACGTTCTGCTAGAGAAAGTTCGCGATCGTCCTGGCGTGTCATCACTACCGTTGCTCCTCGCTTCACCAACTCATCCCGCAGCAACTTGGATACCACCAAATTCACATCTTTTTCTAAATATCCAGTTGGGCCACTGGCACCAGTTTCTTTACCTCCATGCCCAGGATCTAGTACAATCTTGAGATTAGCTAAAGGCTTGCGTCTTGTGTTCCCGATTTTCGGCGGATGACGCAAAGCCAAAACCAGGGTTGTACCGTCGTATCTCAGCTTATATCCCCACTGTTGAGCTTTTTTGAGGTTAAAGGTGTATTTTACTTGTTCTGGAGCCTCCTGTTGCCAATCTAGGCGAGAAATTAGGGGGTCATCATCCAGGCGAATAATGTCCGTTTGGGCAGTGGTATTGTAGAGAGTGAGAGCGAAAGTGCCCTCATTTTGTTGCACGCTCACAGGTACCGGAACTTGTAAGGGGAAAACGATCTCTGTCACACCAGGGAGTTGACGGTATCCGACACTGCGAATTATTGTCTGTGGCTCAATTGCACCAGGGAGAATGCGGGTTTCTTTACTATTAATCCAAGCGCCATAGTCTAGGCGCAACCATTCACCTTCCCTACCTGTTACTGTTGCGCGTGTGCCTTTGGGCAGTGGTGTAAGTCGAGAATAATCGGTGCTTGGGCCAGTGCGAGCAGCGCCTGACTCTACTGTAACCTCAGAAACTGGCAACTCTGCTCTTGAAAGGATTTGAATTTTACCAGTCCCTGGTTGAGTTATCGTCTTGCCATTGAGTGTCAGTTGAAACTGAGGTTGTCCCAGATCGGCTGCTGTTGCCACTGTGGTGCAACCCTTATAATTGCCTACGCTAGACTGGGCATAAGGCTGATTTTGCCCTGTCAAAGCTGCCAAATTACTTGGTAGTTGTGCCTGTTGAGGTTGGGGTGAAAGGGCAGTAGTTTGATTAGCCAACTTGACAGATACGCTAGCGTTAGGGGGTGCGATCGCACTAAAACAAATTAGCTCTCCCGGTAGTCTGGCAATGTCAACTGCGGGAGTCAGGGAATCTTTAGCAAAGGCTAACCCCTGTGGTAGCTCAGGCTCAGTGGTAAGCCTTGTCACTTTAATCTGGAGTTCTTGATTGTCGTGACGCACAGTAAAAAGATTCTCCCCCAACTGCAAGGGGAAACTAGGGGAAAAATGACCAGCTTTGCTGCGGGTAATTGGCTTACTATTGATCAAAACCTGACCATCTGGTGGTGCAGTCCCCAGAAAGAAGATTTTTTGGGAACTCGTCTGGTAGCTTGTTTGGGGAAAAACGACTTTAAGAGATGGGTCTGCCAATGCTACGGAGGAGGTGACAATACAGCCTAATATTACTAATCCGAAAAGATTTTTCACAAGCTCAATCACAGAAGATTACACCACAACAACTGTGGCACAATGACGGGATGTATTTTTAGAAGTTGTTAGAAATTCAAACTAGTATGACTAAGTTTATTTTTGTAACTGGGGGCGTAGTTTCCAGTATTGGTAAGGGCATTGTAGCAGCAAGTCTAGGGCGTTTGCTCAAGTCGCGCGAATATTCCGTGTCGATTCTCAAACTTGACCCTTATATCAATATCGATCCTGGCACAATGAGTCCCTTTCAGCATGGGGAAGTATTCGTTACCCAGGATGGTGCAGAAACAGATTTGGACTTGGGGCATTACGAACGCTTTACCGATACTTCGATGTCGCGGTTAAATTGTGTAACGACTGGCTCAATTTACCAGGCAGTTATCAATAAAGAGCGGCGCGGAGACTACAATGGCGGCACTGTACAGGTAATTCCTCATATTACTAATGAAATCAAAGATCGGATTCTGCGAGTTGCTAAAAGTACAAATCCATCTGTAGTAATTACAGAAATTGGCGGTACGGTGGGAGATATTGAATCACTACCATTTTTGGAAGCAATTCGCCAGTTCCGCAAAGAGGTGGGGCGGCAAAATGTGCTGTACATGCACGTAACGTTAGTACCGTGGATTGCCTCTGCGGGTGAAATGAAAACTAAGCCAACACAGCATTCAGTTAAAGAACTCAGATCCATTGGCATTCAACCAGATATTTTAGTTTGTCGGAGCGATCGCCCCTTACCCAAGGGATTAAAACAGAAATTGTCTGGATTTTGCGATGTGCCAGAAGAATGCGTCATCACCTCCCAAGATGCCAAAAGTATCTATGAAGTACCCCTAAATCTAGAACGGGAAGGAATGGCAGAACAAGTGCTGAACTTGCTGCAAATGGAACAACGCAAACCAGATTTGACACAGTGGCAAACCTTGGTACAACGGTTACATAGTCCCAAGCATGAGCTAGAAATTGCCATTGTTGGTAAATATGTGCAGTTAAGTGATGCCTACCTATCTGTAGTAGAAGCATTAAACCATGCGGCAATTTCCACTTATGGCAAACTGCGCCTGCGTTGGGTGAACTCAGAAGATTTGGAAACTGGATCAGTCGAAACTTATCTTAAAGGTGTCGATGGGGTAGTTGTGCCAGGAGGTTTTGGAGTTCGGGGGGTGGATGGCAAAATTGCCGCCATTAAATACGCCCGCGATCGCCAAATTCCCTTTTTGGGTTTATGCCTGGGTATGCAATGTTCTGTGATTGAATGGGCGCGGCACGTAGGGGGATTAACAGGTGCTAATAGTGCTGAATTTGACCCTCATACATCTGATCCGGTAATTAATTTATTGCCAGGACAGCAGGAAGTAGTCGATTTAGGGGGTACAATGCGCTTAGGGCTATATCCTTGTCGTGTTCTTCCTGATACACTCGCTTTCAAGCTTTATCAAGAAGATGTGATTTATGAACGACATCGACATCGGTATGAGTTCAACAATGCTTACCGCGATTTGTTGTTAAAGTCTGGCTATGTGATCAGTGGTACTTCTCCCGATGGACTCTTAGTTGAAATTGTGGAATTACCCAAGCACCCATTCTTTCTTGCTTGCCAATTTCATCCAGAATTTCAATCGCGCCCCAGTAGCCCTCATCCTTTATTTAAAGGATTTATTCAAGCAGCGATCGCTCTTTCTCTTTCAACTTTAGGTACACCAACAGCATTGGAGGTTTCGTAACAATTCATAATTCATAATTATTTTTTGCAATTTTGAATTGGCGCATAGCAACATTAACTTAAGGCTTCAGTAGATTTGGATATACAGGGTGCATCATTCGTAAATTTCAGACTTGGGGAGATGTTGTGGCGTACTGGGTGAAAATCCTTTACGAAAGGAGAGAATATGTAGTCAATTTTGAACGTGTCCATGCTTTTTGTTATGAACTAAATGGCAGGGTTACTTTTTGGTTACCCGATAGTGCCATTCCGATAGTGATTAACCCGCAAAGTAGCTTGGAAGACTATCAAAAGATCCTCGATTATTTAGAATGTGTGACTGGATTAGAATTAGATCATGCCCACTGGGTAAAAATCTATTACGATAAAAACGAATATGTAATTAATCTCAACTGCATCAGTTCTTTTTGTCATGAACCGAATGGTAGGATAACTTTTTGGTTGCCAGATGGCACTATTCCCATCATCATCAACCCTGTGAGTAATCCTGAATCTTATGAAAAAGTCGTGAAATATGTTAAGAAAGCAACAGGATATTCTTTGTCTTAATATTACTAATTACGAATTATATGATTATAATTTTTACTAGTACAGCACGGCGTAAATAAACAGACCATTCAAAATCAACGGAACGCTTACTCTGTCTTAATTTTGAATTTTGAATGCGTGAATTTTGAATTCCGCCTTGCGGTACTAGCTGTATATTTTATTCCTTGGAAGTCCCTAAGACTCTCATAACAAAAAACTTCGTTAGCCTGATTTAAAGTTAGTGTTCCCTTGAGAGCATTATTGATAACATGATTAATTTTTGGAACGGCAGAGGACAGGCTAAGGATGGTTCCACCTGAGTAGGAGATTTATTTACAACACGTCGCAATGACAAACTCCAGATTTGAAAATGGACGAGGTTTATAGTTCAAAAGGATTCAATAACTGCAAGCCCTCAATCCATTGAAAATCTCTGATATTTCGCGTGACTAGTTGATAATTGTGCGTTAATGCGGTTCCTGCAATAATGGCATCTCCCAAACTCACACGCTGCATCTGTCGTAGCGCTACTGCTCGCTCCAGTACGAGTTGAGAAATCGGAATGATTAGCGATACCGAGAAAAATTCTTCAAAGAACTGTCGTTCTATTTCGGTTAGACGATGATATCCCAATGTTTCTAAGTAGCTCAAAGCTGAAACCACAGGCTCGTGTTCTGCAATAAACTCGCGTAACTTGCCGTTTTCAGGTTGAGTAGCTTGACATCCTCCCCACCCTACTTCGTTGAGGGTGGGGATTCCAAAGAATCGCTCTCTGGGTTTCCTCTTTCCACGAGTTGACTTGCTTGAAGGAGTTTCCTCACTCAAGTATTGGTCAGTCTCTCCAGAGGCGTTAGTTCCGACGTGACCCGCCGTACTCAATCCTTTTTCTAATATGTTCCGCGCTGCGTTCCAATCCCTGTCTTGGGTATGCCCACAATGAGGACAAACATGAGTTCTGGTTAAGAACGTCTTTTTGACAACCTCGCCACAGTTAGAGCAATTCTGACTGGTGTAGTGAGGTGGAACGGCAACCGTGACCACACCAAACACCTTACCGAAATACTCAACCCAATCACGAAACAACGACCACGAAGCATCACTAATAGACTTAGCCAAGGGGTGATTTTTCACCATATTCCGCACCATCAAATCTTCATACGCTACAAGGTCGTTAGACCTCACCACGCACCTTGCTGTCTTAACGGCAAAGTCTTTACGCTGGCGACTTACTTTGAGGTGTTTCCGTGCAAGTTTATTTCTAAACTTAATTCTGTTTTGAGAACCTTTTTTAGTCTTAGACATCCGGCGTTGCAACCGCCTCAAAGACTTCTCACTCTTGCGAAGATGTCTAGGATTGGGGACTGTCTCTCCGTTACTATCGGTGTAGAAATGGTTCAGTCCAACATCAATACCAATAGTTTTTCCTGTTGGTTCTCGTCTTTCAACTCGCTCTTGGTCAATGCAAAATTGGCAATAATAGCCATCTGCACGACGTACAACCCGCACCCTTTTAAACTGTTTAAGCTGGTAGAAATGCAGGTCACGAGTTCCCCAGAGTTTAAAGGTTCCTGCCTTAAATCCATCCGAGAAAGTGATATACCTGCGGTCATCAGAAAGTTTCCATCCACAGGTTTTGTACTCAACAGAACCATGCGTTTGTTCTTTCTTAAACTTTGGAAATCCCTTTTTCCCTGGTTTACCTTTTTTGCAGTTATCAAAGAACCGAGCGATTGCAGACCACGCCCTTTCAGCACTGGCTTGTCTTGCCATTGAGTTCAGCTTGTCAACCCAAGGAAACTCAATACTGGCTGCAAGTACAGCGCAAAATTTATTTAGGTCATAGCGTCCAATGCCCTTATTGTCCATCCAGTATCTCAGGCAGCTATTACGCACAAAACGAGCAGTACGAATCGCTTCATCAAGCGCTCGATACTGCTCGTTTTGTCCTTCAAGTTTTGCCTCAAATACGATCATTTATGTCTATTCTTGCTACATAAATAGTAGATCATGATTGTCAAAAACTCAACTACCTTCTTCCCTAATTTCGCTTACGCTCAATTTTGGTCAGAAGGTGTTTCGTTTTTGACCGCTTTACATCCACGAACTACGAAGCGTTGAGGCAGGGGTATTACAGCGATTTGATAAATGATAATATTGCTATCCAAAAGCATTATTCATCTCGAAGAGGAAGTTGCCGATCTTGTCGTACTTCCCTTTGCCAAACAACTGGATCGATTCCTGCAAAAGCTTGTGCTTGTGATAGCTTCTCCAACGCAGCAGCCATCGGTTGCCCACGCCCATTAGTTTCAGCAATTGGCTGTTCTTCCAAAATTGTCACTAAAACTTGAACTGGGCGATCGCCTCTCAAATTTTGCCCCGCGTCGTCTTCCCATTTCAAAGAGTCACCTCTTAAGGTTGCTTTAAACGTGCGTAGCATAAGTTTACCGTAATTTTGCTTCCTCCAATTTTCATTATAGAGTTTCTGGAAATTTGGTAGTCATAAAATTACAAGAACTGTTCACTCTTAGGGGTTAACTTTTGGTCACAGCAGCACAAGTTAATGCTGGTTGCACACCAGGAGGAGATTTATCTGCAAATATCTCGATTTTGTCCTGGGCATTACGTCGCCAACCTGTGGCTTGCACAAGTACCTCTGGAGATTTGGGTATTTGTGCTTGTACTGTCTGTGTACTGCGATATGCAGAGAGATCGCGGATATCAGACCAAGTGCGATCGCTCCCTATTTGCTGATTGGGATTTTGCGGTACACCACCCCTTCCCGTGGCTACAAAGCGACTGCCTTCATTGCTTGTGCAGCCTGTAGCAATCTGCTGCGATGCATCAACTAAGTTGATTGGGAGTTGCATCAACCCAGAATTGGGATCGACATCAGGGTTAGTAATTTGAACATTCCCGTTAACTCCAAATTGGGAACTGGCGGTAATATCATTTTCAGAAGTAAGTTGAGTGCGATATTTTAGACCAAAAATACCCTGAGTGGTAATTTGAATATTGCCACCCTTGCCCTCAAAAGCATTGGCAATAATATCACTATTTTCTAACCCGATGATGAAGGGAGCCTTAATGGTGATGTTACCACCGTTTCCACTACCACCTGCTTCTGCTGTTATCTTACTGCCATGACGGAGCAAGAGAATATTTGCAACATTTAAATTTATATCGCCACCTTGCCCAGAGCTTGTGGTTGCCCGAATCCGACCGTTATCCAAAGAAACTTGATCTGCTTGGATGCTTAATTGTCCAGCATTACCTGTCCCATCGTTGGCAAGGTTCACGTAGCCATTATCGCGTACTATGAGGCTGTTTGTAGTGATGCTCAACCTACCTGCATTACCCGTAGGAGCATCCGGTAAACCATAAAATTGCCTAGTAGTCTTATCTGTAATGGGTGCGCTAGCAGCAATCCCAGAACTGAAGATATTCTTCCCTTCTATTAAAATGTCATTTGCCTGGACAGTTAATTTGCCTGCATTGCCCGTAGATTGAGTGATTGTATTGATTGATGCACCATCTTGGATAACCAAGTGATTGGCTCGAACTGTCACATCCCCAGCTGCACCATTTCCTAATGTGTTGCTTCCTAGAACAGTCGGAGCTTTAGTGAATTGATTTATCCCTGTGATGGTTAGGCGATCTGCCACATTCACGGTGACGTTACCACCATTTCCTAAATTATTAGACTGTTTAGTGTCGCCAAATATGCTCACTACTGGCAAACTACTTGCCGCCAAGATGGCTCCAGCTTGTAGTGTCAAGTTTGGCGTAGTCACAGACAGATTACCTCCATTCCCTGAGCCTGTAGTAAAGTTAGCGATAGTGCTAATGACGGTTGGTGAAATTGGGTATGTACCTGCCATATCTATGGCTTGCCGTGCCACTACCGTTATATCGCCCGCATTCCCGACACCGGTTCCGGGTATTCCAGCGAGCCGAATAGAACCGGAGAAAATTGCTCCTCCATCTAAGAGGTGTAATGTCCCTGTAGAGACATTGATATTGCCGCCATTGCTAACTCCTAATGTGTAAGCATTAATTCCACTAGCAGTGAAGCTGATGGGATGTGCTGCGATCACCGAAATATCTTCTGCCACATTGACGGAGATATTGCCACCACGCCCAGTAGCCCCAGGAAAGACAGCCGTTAAAATTCCCCCACTTTCAAAGAGAGTTAGTTGCCGCGCCGCTACAGTCACATCTCCCCCAGATCCTGATGCGTAAGTTTCACTGCTAATACGGCTATTGCTGCTCCCAATCGGTGCTAAGGGAGATTTTAGAGCAACCGCACCACTGGCGGTAATAGTATCTGCTCGTACTTCTACTTTGCCTGCGGCTCCTGCACCCAGGCTCAGGGTTTCAATTGCTGCACCATCTTTTAAAGTCAATCGTCCGGCTTGAATATTCACTGCTCCCCCGTTCCCCATCGCTTTGGGCGCTACCTGATTGACAATCCAAGCACTGGGAGCATAAGCATTGGCATTGACACCACCTAAAAAGAGCGATCGCGCTGCATTCACTGTAATATTACCACCTTGTCCGGTGCCGGCGGTGACTGCGGCAATTTGGGATTGATTCAGGTGAATATCCCTACCCACCACTTGAATACCACCAAAAGGATTGCCCACAGGGTAGGGATTCCACAGGGAGGAACGCTGTGTAAAGTTAATATCTCGAAAATCTTCCACTTGTGCATAACCTAGCTGCCATCCTGCGGGTGTCGGTGTCAGGCTCACTGTGCCACTACCCACTGCACTAATTTCAATTCGACCCACAGGGGCAGTAATTACACCACCTGTAAATGTGATATCTCCGCCAACTAAGGCGATGGTCTTTCCCGGACTTGCTACTATTCCTAAATTATTGGTAGGTACAATGTAATCATTACCTTTACCTTGTACCTGGATCTGACTTGCAGAACTACCCAGTTGCAAACCAATGGGTACACTCATAGTTAATAATGGTGGTGCCGTTGAATTTACTGCACTAAACTCCAGCCCATCAGCAAACTGAATGCTGTTTGCCGTAGTTCCGATAAACGATCCGCCAATATTCAACGCCGCATCTTTACCAAAGACAATCCCCGCAGGATTCATTAAAAACAAACTTATCGGCTTACTAGTATTTGCTGTGCGAATTAATCCATCAATATTGGAAATATTTCCACCTGTAACCCGACTAAATATGGTTGTAATATTTGGCGTATTAACTAAATCAAAAGTGGCTGAACCATTAATTGGTACTGAGAAATTAGTGAAGCTGTGAAATAAATTATTACCTTTTTCAATCCCATTCAGAATATTAAAATTATTACCACTTGGGTTGACAATGGTGTTGGTAGTCCCGTCGGATATTACCTGAGCATAAGCCGATCGCATCATACCTGGAGTAAATAACCCGATTGTGAGTGTAGATAAAAAAGCGTAAGCGTAGCCCGTCGTAGACATCGCTCTCATCACCAAAAACTTCCTTTAACTGATTTCAAGTTATAGTTCCCTTTTAGGGCATGATGAATAACATGATTAAATTTTGGTAACGGCAGCACAGGTTAATGGTTGTTGTACCTGAGTAAAAGGTTTATCTACAACTAACTCAATTTTGCCCTGGCTCTAACTCACTTCGTAAACCTCTCCACCTGCGATCGCTGACCTCACCAGCTACGGATTGATCAGTTTGGCGGTAGTCACTCTCTGTTGATTGCATTTGCTCTAGGATTGCATCTGTAAAGGTAGTAAATCACCTATAGACAGTTGTTAACCCACTATGTAGGGCTTGCAGTAACTTACGTTGAAAAGGGCTAAGGGGGGGCAACTTTATTGTTTGAGCTAAAATCCTGAATAGTGTTGCCATGCTAACTTTGCTGCACCTACTATCCCAGCAAAATTGCCTAACTCGGCAGGCAATATTTGTAAACCCACCCGTGATAAAGGCTGAACTCGCTTCTCAATTTCTGCCTTCACTGCTGGGAAGAAAAACTCAAAGCTGCCACTTATACCGCCACCAATCACGATCGCTTGCGGTGTGAGTACATAAATTAAACTCGTCAAACCAATTCCCAAATAACTACCATATTCTTGCCAAAAAGTCAATGCTGCGGTATCTCCTTGTTGGGCAAGAAAACCCAATTCGATGGGTTCTTTGAGAGTGCGGCGACGAATCGCAGTAGCACAGGCATATTGTTCCAAAGAGCCTTGATTGCCACTATTACAAATTGGCCCATTTGGATTTAATGAAATTAAACCCAATTCCCCGGCGGCTCCTTGATGTCCAACAAATAGTTTGCCATCAAGGATAATTGCGCCACCAACGCCAGTACCTAAAGTTAGCAGAATCAGATTTTGAAAATGGCGACCGGCTCCCAGCCAAGCTTCTCCCAAAAGAGCGCAATTAGCATCATTAGCGATCGCAGTAGGTTTGTCAGTTTTGGTTTCTAACCAATCTGCTAAAGGCACATCGATCCATCCAGGTAAGTTAATAGCGATTTTGGCAATGCGTCCCCTTGCATCAGATGGGCCAGGAGTCCCAACACCAATAGCAACAGCTTGATTATCTGGATCAATTTGCGCGATCGCATCTACGATCACCGCCAGCACAGCCTCTGGTGTTGTCGGTTGGGGAGCCGCCACAGTCAAGGATTGCAGACAAGTACCGTCGGGTGTAAAACGCCCCAGCTTAATTGCTGTCCCCCCCACATCAATGCCAATTACTTGAATTTTGTCATTTGTCATTTGTCATTTGTCATTTGTCATTGGGCATTGGTAATTGGTGAACAGCTATTCCCTATTCCCTATTCCCTATCTGTTAGCGCAGCGTCTTTGCTTGGGAGAAGACGCGCGGCTTTCAACTCCGATTTCTGTAAATTAGCAAAAGTCGTGCTGCGGAAACTCGATTGCTCTTGCCAACCTGTAACTGGCGCACCTCTTAAGATACCAGCAAGTGCAACGGAAAGGATAAACCCGCCAGTAGCGGCAGCAATTAACGTTAGATTATCTTTCATACAAATCTCTCTATTGTTTATTTGTCATTTGTCATTTGTCTTTTGTCCTTTGTCTTTTGTCCAATGACCAATGACTAATGACTAATGACTAATGACTACTTTCGGATTCTATTTTCTCTTCGTAACCGGGGATTGACAAATTCATTTAACCCTTCACCAAGTAGTGATAACCCTACTACCATGAATGTCATGGTTAAACCAGGGAAAAGTGTAGTCCACCAAATTCCAGTAGGTAAAGCTTCTAAGGCTTGTTTTAAATCATGTCCCCATTCTGCCACTTCTTCGGGAAGTCCTAGCCCCAAAAAGCCCAAACCTCCCAACACCAAAATTGCATCAGCAGCGTTGAGTGTGAATAGGACGGGTACGCTTTGAATGACGTTAAAAAATAAATAACGAGAAAGCACAACCCAAGTAGAAGCGCCCATTGCTTGAGCAGCTTCGATGAATACTTCAGTTTTCACGCTCACGGTGTGGTTGCGAACGACGCGGTAATATTGGGGAATGTAGGCAATGCTAATAGCGATCGCTGCATTTAATATCCCCCGCCCCACCACAAACGCCAGTGTCACAGACAGCAGTAGCCCTGGTAGAGTGTAGATGCTATCCATAATAAACAGCAACACTTTATCCAACTTCCCGCCGAGATAACCACTGAGCATCCCCAAAGGCACACCGATAATCATACTCAGCGCTGTTGCCAAAATCACCACCTGCAAAGCAGCTTGAGCGCCGAACAATGTCCGGGAGAACACATCATAACCCAAACGACTAGTACCAAACCAATGTTTAGCTGAGGGTGGCTCGTGAATTGGATTAGAGAGAAAATCTTTCGGGTTTTGCAGCCATCCCCAAGCCTGGAATACGGGAGCGAAAAATGCCAGGAAGATGAAAAATAGGGTAATGGCTAACCCGATGAGCATGAGTTTTTGCGAAAGATTGAGACTGTTGCCAAACTGTAAAAATGTCGGTAGTCGCCGTTTTGTAATGGCCATAAAGCGATCGCTTGGATCAAAGCTTGATACGCTGACTATTTTACATATCAGATAGGGTATTGCGTAAATATCCTGGATAAAAGTCTGGCTCTTGAGTGGTGGTTACAGAGCTAGACTGAGTAATAGGTGAGATTATGCCTAGAGATAAATTACCAGCTAAGTAAGTCGGTGAGAATAATTCAAACTATATTAACTAATGTAAAATTATTGTAATTCAGTTCGTAGTAAGGACTTCAGTCCTTCTTTTAGGACTAAAGTCCTTACTACAAACATTTAATTATTTCCGCCGTCCTACTTAGTGTCACCACAGAGGTTAATCATTTCCAGTAGAGAAATACAAGTTAATGGAGGAATTATGAACGCTTATAAAAAATACATCACCATTACAGATCCCAGTCAATTAATATTATCTGATTTACCTTTTCAGGTAGGACAGAGAGTAGAAATAATTATATTAGCGGAGGACAACCCAAGAGCAGAGATCAGTAAAAAATTGAGAAATTTATTTGATAAAACACAGTTAATACCAGGATTGCAAGATATTACAGAAGCAGAAATTGAAGCAGAAATTGAAGCTTACCAACGCGGAGAATGAAAGTTGTTATTGATACTAACGTTTTAGTTTCTGCTGTCCTTAAGGGTAGAGTACCAAGGGAAGTTATTCAGTTTATTTTTGATAATCCTGATTGGCAATGGATAGCCTCTGAAGAAATTATTGTGGAATACAAGGAGGTATTAAGCCGCAGAAAGTTTAAGTTGACGGATGAGGTGATATGTGAGTGGTTTGAAATTATCGATACATTTATAACGCGAATTGATGTAAATTTGGAAGTTGATTTTCCCAGAGATAGAAAAGATGAAAAATTTTTAGCTTGTGCTATGGCAGCAGAAGCAGATTTTTTGATTACGGGTGATTCAGATTTTAATCAGGCACAAATTTTGGTAAATACAACAATTATTTCTGTTTCTTTATTTAACAGATTAGTTTGCGATGTAGGGGGGTGAGTATTGGGCATTAGTAACCGTCCTCCATTCCCCACTCCCCATTCTCTTAAAGGTTGCTCTCAATCAACTGCCGGTATTCGCTCTTTTGCTTCACACCTTTAACTTCCTTCACCAATTCCTTGTTTTTGAACAATTGAACCGTTGGCGTTCCTGTCACACCAGCATTTTCAGCAATATCTCGGTCTTTGTCGATGTCAATTTCCACAAAGTGAATAATGCTATCAAATTCATCCACCACTTTATTTAAAATCGGCTTCAGGGTATGACAAGGGCCACAACCAGGAGAGACGTATTTAACAAGAAGTAAGCGATCGCTTTCATGGAACAATTTCCGTAAAGCATAACCTCCCTGATGGCGTGTCCCATCCAAGTTAAATCCAGCTTCTTCCTCGGCTTCAGTCTTTTTGGCTGGCTGATGTTCTAATTCATTATCTGCTGTTTCTGGCTGTTGATGGAATTCTTGAATCAAGCCACTAGAAGACAACCAACGTTCTGCCAACATCGCCGCCATACAGCCAGTACCCGCAGCCGTAATTGCTTGCCGAAACTCATGATCTTGTACGTCGCCAGCAGCAAAAACGCCTTCTACACTGGTTTCTACAGAACCGGGCTTAGTGACAACGTAACCGACTTCATCCAGTTCTAACTGACCTTTAAATAAAGAGGTATTGGGAGTATGACCAACAGCGTAAAATAAACCCTTAGCGTGCAATTTGCTCTCTTCACCAGTTTTGGTATTGCGGACTTTCACCCCTTCCATGTGGCCGTTACCGAAGATATCCACGGCTTCTGTGTTCCAATGCACTTGGATTTTCGGGTTGCTCAAAACGCGGTCTTGCATGGCTTTAGAAGCCCGCATTTTATCGGTGCGTACCAACATATTTACCTTGGAACCGTATTTGGTGAGGTAAATTGACTCTTCCGCCGCCGAGTCACCAGCACCAATTACAGCCAATTCTGCACCGTGGAAAATTGGTGTTGCACCATCGCAAATTGCACAAGCGGAAATACCCCGACTCCAAAATTCATGTTCGCTGGGTAAACCTAAACGCTTTGCAGTTGCACCCGTAGCAATGACGATGCTGTTGGTTTTTATTTCCCTTTCTTGCGATCGCACTGTAAATGGACGCTGACTCAAATCAACTGATATAACATCTTCAGTATATAGTTCAGCCCCCCAGCGCTCTGCCTGCGCCTTCATCTGATCCATCAGTTCCGGCCCGGTAATCCCTTGGGGAAACCCTGGAAAGTTCTCAACTTCCGTCGTTGTCATTAATTGCCCACCAGGTAATCCCCCGGCTTGGAAACCTTCAAATACAACGGGTTTCAGGTTAGCGCGTCCGGCATAAATAGCTGCTGTGTAACCTGCTGGGCCAGAACCGATAATTACCAAGTTTTCTGTTGTTGTGTTAGCCATGAAAATATACGAACTCATAACGACTACGTTTAATATAGCATAACAAATTGCGATCGGCTACATCATGGTGGAAGCGATCGTAAAATGCCTATGGTGCTATACGCTCAATACTTGTCAAACAGCCTCTTAACTCCTAAGACTGTTCTTGCAGATGCTTCCTGATAATTTCAACGTCTAGTTCTAAAAATTCTGCTATTTCTTGAATGCTCATACCTCTCTCAACACATTTCCCGACATATCACCCATAATTTAAAATCTCATGAAGCTAGATCCAACTCAGACATATACCTTTAGCAAATATTTTGAAAGCGGTTACTATTCTGAAGACTTGGCTCAAGCCTTCGGTTATTCACTAGAGTACAAAGTATTTCAATTGCCACAATACTCAGGCGAATTGGATAGATTGCTCGAATTGAGAGAAAGGATAGAAGAATCTCTCCCTTATGTAGAGTTGACTACTGAGTTAGCGAGAAGGGAAGTAATAATTTCTAGAATAGTCTTAGAGTTGATACATTACACGAAGGCAAAACTAAGAATAGAATTTAGCCTGAGAGTGAATAATCAACTTCAAGGTACACTAGATTATTTAATTAGAACGACCCAACCAAATCAACTATTAGTCATAGAAGCAAAACAAGCTGATTTAAGTAGAGGCTTCACTCAATTAGTAGCCCAAATAGTTGCACTTGATTTTTGGGAGGATTCCCCAACTGTTGCAGAACAACCTATATTAACTGGTTGTGTCACTACAGGAAGTTTGTGGCAATTTGCAAGTCTAGATAGAGTAAATAAACATTTTACTCTAGGGATTAATAGCTACAGAGTTGTCGAAGATATTGAGGAATTGATGAGAATATTAGTAAGGTTATTGAAAAATTGAGAGATTGGCAGGAGCGTTAATAAATTCATAAAAAATTACATCTGTTTTCATTGATGCTACTAATGGCAAACTGTGGAGTCGTTTTCCTTTGAATATAATACATTGTAGCTTTCTGAGAGTAGCGGCAATTCATGAATTGCCGCTACTTATGATACATATAGCGGTTCCCATTTATATGCGGTACAACATTACATCACGAGGTGTAGAGGCACGGCAGTGCCGTGCCCCTACGGGTGTACCTCACGTAAACGAGAACCGCTATAAGAGTATTTTCTGTAATATTATGTCTTTCACCATCACCGATTTAGAGCAGCTACAAAGTGAGCATCCAGAATGGCAGATGGAACTGGTAGAGGGAAAAATCATAGTTTCTCCGCCATCAGATTACGAGTCAGAGGAAATTGGCGCACGGTTGAGTACCTTCTTAAATATCTGGGTCATGCCGCGCAAACTAGGGCGTGTAACTGGTTCTGGCGCAGGGTTTATCCTACCGAATATAGAAGAGGACGACTTAGAAAAAAGAAACCTGCGATCGCCTGACGTGTCTTTTGTTCGGGCTGATCGGCTGAAGAAGACCAAGCGCGACTTTGTGGAGTTAGTTCCAGACTTGATGGTTGAGATTAAATCTAAAAGCGACAGAATCAAACCGCTTGAAGAGAAGATTCAGCTATTTTTGCAACTTGGGTCTATAGTCGGCATATTGATTGACCCTGACAAATTGACAGTAACGGTTTATCGAATCAACCAAGCTCCAGTGGTATTGCAGAATGGAGACACACTTACATTACCGGACTTGCTACCAGGTTGGGAACTGGCAATATTAGAGTTGTGGCCACCTGAGTTTGAATAAGGCAATCCGACTATTGAAATTGAGAATCTAGCCCTTGGTGTAGACCAGGGGCTTTTAGTTGCAAGGATTTTGGATTGTGTAACCGCATCTACCCAAACTTTTTTTCTGAAGGTGATAGGAAAGCGATCGCACTTGGGTAAGTTGTATCTAGAACACACAACCACATCCTACACCAGGGAAAACACTTATGAAAACCGAACTAAAGGCCAAGTTTCTTCAACACATCCTCGCCAAGAAGAAGGGAGATGAGGGTTTTACACTTATTGAATTACTAGTAGTAATTATCATCATCGGTATTTTGTCGGCTATTGCCCTACCTTCTTTCTTGAACCAAGCAGCAAAAGCTAAACAATCTGAAGCGAAAACCTACATTGGTTCAGTTAACAGAGCGCAACAATCTTACCGGATCGAAAACCCATCGTTTGCTGGCACTATTGACCAGCTGCAAATTGGTATCCCTTCCTCAACCGTGTCCTATGCTTATACAATATCTCCAGCAACTCCAACTAGTGTAAGTACAACTTTTAATGCAGCAGCTAAGGATGCAAACTCTCTCAAAAGCTTTGCTGGTGGTGTCGTAATTCTCACAAGTGGACAAACTTCTGCTGTTGCTTGTCAAACAACTGGAGTTACTGCTACTCCTCCCACACTTGCACTGGCAGCTGGTGCTGTTGCGTCCTGTACGACTGGGGAAGAGATGAAATAAGGTTTAATCCTTTGTGTTTAAAAATGCTAGATGCACTTCAATTCATCTAGCATTTTTTTTGATATAAGTTATTCACATAATTTAACTATTAACAAGTGTTAATCCCTAAGTTAATTTGGATTTTGGAGCTTATTTTAAATCAGGTTTAATCTCACTTGGCAACAAATTTCAAAACAAATTTAAGGTTTTCAATCATGACCATCCAGTTAGATAATCAAATTTATTCAATCCCAACCTTGTTAACTATTCAACAATATGAACAAAATATTACTGAAAATCCCGAAGAAGTTTATAATTATTGGTATTTAGGATTAGCCTTATTATTAGAGGGAAGAGAAGAAGAAGCGCAGATTACTTGGATGACTCCATTTCTCGAATCTGGAGAACAAGAGTCAGAACAATCGCTGCAACAATTAACAGAGATTTTATTAAATGCTGCTCAACAACAAGAAGCCAATTCTAACTATCAAATAGCTTGGGTAGTTCGTCAGCACATTAGAGAATTTGTTCCTGATGATATTAATAATCTTTTAAAAATAATTGAACTAAACATTGATTTAAAGATTCATGATCAGGAAACGAATATTAATCAATTAATTAAAACTATATCTCAACTAATAGAAACCCCTGTTTTTGATGAAAATTTATTAGTTAAGGTGATTGAAAAGTTAGTTCATCCTGACCCGGTTAGTCCTCCTCCCTCTATAGATAAACTGGTGGAAGCATTTATACCTTATTTATTAACTTCTGAAACTATTATTAAATTATTGACAGAGAAAGCTGATGCCTATCATTATTTTTTTTACCAGCACATGGCAATTTATCTTGTAAAAATTGCGCTCCGGCTAGAACCGAATAATTTAGAATGTATTAGAAAAATTATTTCTCCCCTGCAAAGACTAGGACTAGATTATACTAAAGAGTCTATTTATTGGGCAAATAAATATTTAGAAATTTCTCAAGAACCCATTGATCAAATAGTCGGCACTCAATTTTTGCTGGAAGCACTATTAACTTCTTGTGATAGTTGGGAAAAAATAGTTCAAGCTTATCAAAAACATAAACTGTTCTTATCTAATCTTGTCATCAGTCAAATAGAAAGCGAAAGTTTAGTGCAAATTTTAGCTATTGGGGCTTTTTTACTATATATGGAAGATAATCCCCAGGAAAATAGATTAATTCGCAATAAAATAGCTGCTTTATGTCAAGAACTGATATTGAAAAAGTTTCCTGGATATATCAGCACTTATCAACAACGTTTTCTCTCACCTCGTCCTTCTTTGAGTGAGCGTCCCCTCAGAATAGGCTATTTATCAGGATGTTTTCGTACTCATTCTGTCGGTTTTTTAGCTTGGTGGTTATTAAAATATCATAACCGTCAACAATTTGATATTCATTTATATTCCTTAGGCGAGGTTTCTGAAGATCCACTACAACAAGCTTATAAAAACGAATTTGGTGATCATTTTTATCAAGGATCTCTTCCGATAGTGACAATTACAGATCAAATTAACCAAGATGAAATAGATATTTTAGTTGATTTAGATAGTTTAACTTCCTATGGAAATTGTGCTATTGTCGCCCTGAAACCGGCACCAATTCAAGTTACTTGGTTAGGGTATGACGCGACTGGTTTCCCAAACGTTGATTATTTTATTGCTGATAACTACGTATTACCAGAATCAGCACAAGATTATTATAGTGAAAAGATTTGGCGACTCCCTCAAAACTATATTGGTATTGATGGCTTCACTGTAGGAACACCAACTATCAGCAGAGAATCTTTAAATATTCCTGATAATGGGATTATTTATTTTAGTTCCCAACTTGGAGTAAAACGTAATCTCCATAATATCCGGTTACAAATGCAAATTATTAAAGAAGTCCCTAATAGTTATTTTCTACTTAAAAGTCATCGATCTAACCATCAAGATTTAAAAGACTTGATTACGCCAATTGCTAAAGCCGAAGGAGTAGATTTAGAATGCTTAAGGTTTCTACCTTCTGCACCTACAGATATGGAACATCGTGCCAATTTAGCCATTGCGGATATTGTCTTAGATACCTATCCCTACAACGGTGCAACCACAACCCTAGAAACATTATGGATGGGTATCCCCATAGTCACCAGAGTGGGAGAACAATTTGCAGCGCGTAACAGCTACACAATGATGATGAATGTAGGAGTTACAGAAGGTTTAGCTTGGAGTGATGAAGAGTATGTAGAGTGGGGTGTGAGGTTGGGTAAAGATGAGAAATTAAGACAACAAATTGCGTGGAAACTGCGACAGTCAAGACAAACTTCACCTCTGTGGAATGGTAAGAAATTTGCCCACGAAATGGAAAAAGCTTATCAGCAAATGTGGCAAAAGTATATTGAGGGAAAATAAGCTAGTAGTGAGGGCTTCAGCCCTCAAAATAGATTGTTAATAAGGGCTGAAGCCCTTACTACGAACATTAAAAATTATCCCAATCTTTACCATAATCTTGCACTGTATACTGAGTCAAACAATCACGCAGCCATTGCCGTCCACAAGCTTGTAAATACCAGTGAACACTACTTTCAACCCAGTCGTAAGGAGATTTGACTAAACCATGTTTAACTGGGTTGTAATGAATATAGTTAACAGTTGTATAGTAATGTCTTTCCGAGCGAATAGCGCGATCGCTCCAACTATACCAAATTTTTCTCTTAGTAATATTGTCTTCTATATTCCACTGTCGAGAAAGCGCACCATGTATTCTCCGAAATAATTCACCTAATACATCAAAATTTTCAACATCAATCAGTAGATGATAGTGATTAGGCAAAACCACCCAAGCACAAATTCTTAAGTTCGTAGTGAGCGCTTTAGCGCTCCTCTCTTCATTTACACTCCCACCAAACCTATCAAAAATCATATCTAGCAATTGCTGACGACGAGATTCAGTGTGTATATGACACTGATGTTCATAACAAGCTACAGTTAGCAAATAAAATTGTTTATCTCGGACTTCATGTGGTGGTGAGTGTGGTGGATAACCCTGGCTTAAGCGATATTTCACTAGTTCAGCTTTTTGTTCTGCTGTAAGCTTCCAATATTCATACATAGATTTTTTTAGCACTGAAGTGCTTACTACAAACTTTTGAATTGTTTGTAGTGAGGACTTTAGTCCTCCTCCTCTGTAATTACAAATTTAAGCACTGAAGTGCTTACTACAAACTTCTTTATAAAAGGCTTCTAAACCTGCGACACAAGCTTTATCATCAAAGAGACGATCGTGATTTTGGGCCATTTGCTCTGCAATGCTGCGTCGCCAAGCTTGGTCTAGTCCTAATTTGACAGCAATTTCAATATATTCAGTTTCATTTTCAGCAATAGTATCTGTCACTCCTAGCATTTTCAGAAAGCTGTCAGAATGACGACCCCGCATAAATTCCCCTGGACAAGTAACAATAGGTAAGTTACAAGCGATCGCTTCTAAGCTAGTATTTACCACCAGACCAGGTGAAGGTATCTAGATAAACGTCTGAAAGTAAGTTAATCATTAGATAGTCCAGTCGCTCTGCAATACTGATAAATACACAATAATCCTCGCTGTTCAAACCGATAGCAGCAAAAGCCCGCTTCAGGCGTGGCTGAAGTAAAGTACCACGCAAAAACACAAATTTAGCTTGCGGAACACGCCGAGCAATTTCAGCAAAAATAAAATCATATTGCGGTAGATACTTGAAAGGAGCTTGACAGCATAAATAGATAACCGCATCATCTAGTAGCTGAAAATCTGAGCGAGTTTTGATAACTGGTGGAATATACGGTTTAGGATAAGAAACGCCAATATTAGGCAAGCGAATTAATTTTTCTGAATAATGCTCTTGGCCATTTTCAGGTTCCATTAACTCGCTAGATAAAAAGTAATCAATTGTAGGTAAGCCAGTTGTTACCGGATGTCCCCAAGCGACACATTGCACAGGCGCAAGCCGCAGACCTGCCATTTGCAGAGTTTGCGGATTCATCCCAACTTCGGGAAAAACTAAAATGTGCAGCTTATCAGCAATTATTTGTTCACAGGCTGCTGATAAATTATAAGGAATATGGTGGAAAACATCACTATATTCTTGAAATTTTTGGGTAATTGGATCTGGCTCATTTCCTGTGTAATAGCAGTAGATTTCAAAGCTTTCATGATTGCTCTGACGCAACCAACCTGTTAACCAAAGTGTCCCACTATAACAATCTGACTTTTCCCGTTAAGTCATGAAACAACGAAGCAGCAGGAGTTTCAGATTATAGTTTATTCTCAATAACTTAATATTAGTGACAATAAATCACGAGAGAATAGGGCTTTGAGCTAGGCGTATAGTAAGCGATCGCTCAATCAAGGAGATAACGGGAAAAGTCAGCTATAACAATGTAGGTAATGGGAAGCGTAACCAATACGAATTTTGTCATTAGGCTGAAGCTTAGGCATAGATAAAGGAACCACCCATTGTGGATAGTTAACACCCATAATTTCATGCGCTAAGTTTCCATATTGGCGTTGCAAATCTATATCATTTTGTGCTTGATATGATAAGAAAAAGTTTGTGAGGCGAGCTATACCTGCTAAAGCACTATGTTGTTATTGTGTAGTTTTAAGAGATGTATACTGAATTAACTTTTGTAGCCCTTGGGTGTAGCGCTGGCGAAAAAAGTTAATTTCCGCCTGATTCTCATATATTGATGGAACTGTTAAATATTTGAGGAGTTGAAAAGTATAATCATCAGGGAAGCATTTAGCAGCATGATCGGCACTTAAAATTGATTCTTGAATACGTCCATTCTGCCGCAAATCGATGATTAATGAAAAATGTAGTCTTTCATCTGTAGGGTAAAGCTTAATTCCTTGCTGGAGAGTACTAAAATATTCATCTAGCAGGTTTAACTGTCTATAGCAATAGCTTATAGCGGTGTGCAGTTCAGTGAGATACAAAAAAAATGCTGGAATGATTTGACAGCAAGGACTTTGGTGTTCTCATCCAATCGATAACCGCTATAAGTTACAATAAATATCTGCATCACCTGATTGGATTTTTAGGAATTTTTGATATTGCGCGATCGCTTCTTGATATTTACCTTGAACAAATAAGCTATTACCTAGCTTAAAAAAAACTGTACTGTACTTACTTCTTTTAAATTTTTTAGAAAATATGAAGGAATTTGCTCTACTTGTTTGCTGACAATTATCTTTTGATTTTCATGTTTTAAAGAAATTCTCGCATTAATAAGAGGGAGTAAAGTTTGCCACTGAATTTCCGTCAAATCAACTATTAAGGAAATTGTTAATTCCTCAGTTATATCTATTTCTTCTTGCATCATTATATTCATAGCTATAGCCGCTAGAAAAATATCGGCTTCTTCACCCGAAGTATCGCTAGTATCAATTAAAAGTGTAATTTTGCTCTTATCTGGGTGAGTAGCTATACTTTGAATAACTTGTTGTATTTCAACACCTAAATCGTCTTCATCTACTGACCAATCTGGAAAAATGACTATATTTATTTCCTTCAATTTAAAATCATTTATAAAATTGCTGTTTTGCTGTTTTTCTGAAGTACAATCTAAATTAAAATCTTGAGATAATTTATTTAAGACAGGAATAAGAGAAGTTTTTCCATGAAATCCAAAAGTATTTTCCCAAGAAAAGTTGTCAATTTCTTCTATTGGTTGCTCAAAACTAAATTTGACAGCTATTTCTAAAGGTGCAAATTTAATATCTTGATCTTTAAACCAGTCATAAAAATAATGGCAGATAATCAAATCTTCCGATAACGAAGATGTTTTTAGGTTATCAAAATCTAACTGTGAAGATACTTCTAGTAATTTTTTACTTCTTAGGGAAAAACCACCATTGCCTACTCTATTTTTAGTTAAGTCAAGTATATCTACAGTTTTACCTTGAGAATTAACTAGATGAGTTTGTTTACGCCAAGGTGCAGCAATATAATCATAATTTAAAAATTCCTCTGACCACAGCTGAGGATTGATAATAAAACCATCTCCTTGTGTAACTAAGCAAAATTCAGTATCTATAAATGAATTAAGCTCTTTGATAACAAATCGGCTATATTCAACTAAATTTCCTATAGGAGCAATTTTAATAATTTCTAATTGTGGGAAAAATTCTAAATACCTTTGATCAATTTCCTCAGATGTGAAAAATAATACTCTATTAAAGTTTGCGTTTAAATTAGAAATTACTAAGCTCAGTAAAGTGAGTTCTATATCTACGGAAGATATGGTTACTAAAGTTGTATTTTGCAGATTTATTTTATTTGTGTTTATAGCAAGTAAATAAATAGCATTATTCAATAATTTTGTGATATTAATAGCCTGTTCTATTTTAGGTAAAGTTCCACTATAAAAAGTTCTTTCAGTAAAATTATCTGCTAGGGTATCTCTGATTATAAAAGGAGGATGTTTTAAGGGAAACTGTATTTCTTCAACAGGTATATTAGATAGTATACTATTTGAATCTGTTGCATGAGTTCCTTCTTTTCCAAAACCAATATTAGAAACTAAATTTATATTTGGTAAAACACTTAAACCTTGATTTATATAACAAGCAAATAGCCAAGGATAATTCCAACTATCAAATCCTTCATAGATACCTTGGAAAGTTGCTGACCAGTATCTAAATGCTTGTTCATCTTGGAGAATATCAAATAGCCAATTTTCATCTCTCACTTGAGGCCAAAGTGCCATAGTATCATCATAATATTGCCATGCTCTTTTCCAAGTAGCCCATCCCCAACAATGGTTATAACGAGAAAAATAATAACTATAATTTCGTGTTTTTTGTCCAAACTGGAGATTCTGTCCAGAAACCAACATGATTCTGGAATTATGACGATACTTTTCTAATAACTCTTCACAAAAGCGGAAGAAGCTAGAGTGAGGAAGACAATCATCTTCTAAAATAATCGCTTCTTCAACTTGAGAAAATACCCAATCTAAACCACTACTAACTCTTTTTCGACAACCTAAATTAACATCAGAGTAATTAGTTAATACTTCACATTCCCAATCAACTTGATTAATAATTGCTCTTGTAGCGGCGCATTTTTCTGCTTCTCCCTGATGAGCTACTCTCGCTCCATCTGCTACTACTAATAATTTAGGCGGTTTAGCTTGACGGATTGCTTCAAATACCCTCGTAGTAGTATCAGGGCGGTTAAATATTAAAAACGCAACGGGGGTTGTTAATTTAGATTTAATTTCCGAAGATGTTTGTTTTTGGTAATGTTCAATTTTGGCATCACGGAAGATTGTCTCGGCAGCCCAAGGATTAAAGTGAATCAGTTTTTTTGACGGTAAATGTGGGCGCATAAATAACTTTCCTTGTTCATTTAAAATCGCAGCAGCGAAAGAAAAAGAACTGTTAGAAATTGCTAAAATATCACATTTACTAAGTAAGTAAAAGTCTAGATAAAAATCTGCTTGATCTAATTCACAATTTAAATCTCTAGCTGTTACCGGATTATATGGACTAAAATCTTGTTTGACTTTATCTATTTCATCACTGGCAATGAATAATACTGGTTCATCCAGGGTTGCCCAAATATTCTCTAACCATTCCAGATACCATTGACTCGGTGCGATGAAAAAATGTTGATAACCATAATCTCCTCGCCGTAAATGAATCCCAATTACAGTTTTTCCTTTATTACGAAGACTTTGAACCCCTTGCTCAACTTTCGCTTTAATTTCTGCTACTGGCTGAAATAAAGAACGAAAATACTCTTTATGTGGAGCATAGTATTTAGTGTTGTATTGAAAATATCCCCAAAAATCAACATTCTTAAATACTTGGTCTGTATTGGGGATGATTGCATCCTTGATATTATTGGTTATTTCTGGAAATACTGGTAGTAATTGGGAAATAGGTGGCTCATTATGTTCAAAAAGAGTCTGTCCTATCCAAGATGGTGTTTCTACTCTCAGATTATGTTCCTGGGCATATATTTTTAAAAAAGCATATTGAAAAATTTGATTAGCAAATCTCCCATTTTTTCCTAGAGTTGACATGGTGATTATTGCTTTTTTAGTATAAAAAGCATCTCCCCAAGATGAATGATAAGGTGTAGTTGTAGCTATTCTTTCAAAATCATAGGTTTCTAAAAAGTCATCTATTTCATCAATTAAGGCACATCCGGCATAAAGCTCTTCATAGTTGACTTCTGTGTTAATAGCTTCGATGTATTTTAATGTTTTAGTTGCCCCTTGTAATGCTAATAGTTCTGCTCCTTGAATATCAATATTGAGGATATTAAAGTCAGCCGGATTTAGGTTGAATTCTTCTAACAAACTATCAAGAGTTTTACACGGTACTGTAATTTGCTCAGTTTCCTTAATCATGGGATATATTTCCGACGATACTTTCAAAGGCAAAATAGAGCTGCTCTGATCCATTGAAGTTATACGTAAAGTAACTGTACCATTCTCGTTACCAATAGCACAACAAACTGCTTGAACGTTAGAATAATTGGCTATGTTTTTCTGTAATCTTTCAAATACAATTGGGTTAGCTTCGATATAAAGTATCTTTTCTACCCCCATTGCTAAATAATCACTCAATTCTTGTCCTTCATGCGCTCCAACATGAATCACACCTCTGGGTTTTACAGAGTTACTGGCACAAAGTTCCGCTAAGGGAAGCATTTGAGGCTTTTGTCCTAAAATAGCTGATTTGAAGCGTTCATTAATTGCTAAGTAATTACTATATTCAAAATTTTCATATTCCGGTAAAAACTCTGGTATATAAATTAAATTTTCTACCTCTATTTTTAACAAAAAATATCTGAAATTTTGTAAATAATTAAATACTTGTTTTAAAGTAATACTAGCATCTTGAAATGTCCCGCCATATTCAAATTGTATATAATCAATTTTGCCTTTTCTAAGTAATTCTTTTACTCCATAGAGAACATCTAATTCTCCTCCTTCAGTATCAATTTTTAAGAAGTTAATTCTGTTGATTTGTAATTGCTGACAGTATTTATCAATAGTTGTAGTGACCACTGGTAATTCAATGGGTGGTTTAAGACTATATTGTCTTTCCACATCGAAACGGCGATAAAAGGTACTCCATGCCGGATTATCTTCATAGTAATAAAAAGTTTGTGTATTTTCGTGGTTAGCTACTGCAATTTGATTAGGGTGTATATTTTCTTTTTCTAACCACTCTACTAAGTTATTATTCAGTTTCTTATAGTTATCAGGTACAGGCTCAAACAAATGTATTTGAACTTGCTCATGCTTTTGTAAAACCGTTTTGCTCCAACTCCCTACATTAGCACCAACATCAAAAACTATATTTTTATCACCAATAAATCTTTCAATAATTCCGATTTCACCTGTTGAGCAAAATTCTTGATTTTTATCGAAATTCATAATTATTTATTCTCAGAAGTTTAATTAGAAACATAAAGCTTTGCCAAAACACAATCGTATTATAGTAAATCTTTAAAAAATGCTTTATAGCATGAAACGCTTAAGTCAAAAGTGAAGATGATTTTGTTTGGCTATATAGTTTAATTAGACAATAAATCTCAATTAAGTTTGTTGAACTATTTGTCTAGCGATCGCTCTCCTGCTTCTTCACATCCGCCAACACAGTCTGATAATCCTGCCTGTTAGGATGCAATTTCACCAACCTCTCCATTAATGCGATCGCACCCTTTATTAATTAGACTTCGGCTCGTTATTTGTCTGGGAATCGCTATTTCCCTCTTGCTTCTTAATCTGCTTTAATACAACTTTGTAATCTTGCCGATCAGGGTGCAACTTCACCAGCTTCTCCAAAAGTGCGATCGCACCCTTAGCATCCTTCAAGTGCAACCGCACTATAGACAGTTTCTCTAGAGCAAGTTGGTTTTCTGGTTCCCGTTGTAAAACCAACTCATAGCCCCGCGCCTGTTGTTGTAATTCTGACTCAACAGAAGGAGACGCACTTACTGGCTTAGGTTGACTAGCCTGTTGGATTGCCGGAATTACTGCAAACACCGTAGAACCAACAAACGACACTAACGACACTATGGTTACAATCTTCTGTCGCCGCTCAATCTGCTTTTTACGGATAATTACGTATTCTTCCCCAGAACCAGCCATGCCTCATATACTTGCTGCGGTAAATACTTAGGTAGTAGCAAGCCTCCCGTTATGAGGTTACCCATCTCCCCAAGGAAACTAACATCTTCGCTAGAAATTTTTTACACAAACTTCAAATGCTGACTCTGAAGACAAAAAAGCTATATGGTGAGCTTATGGCTGTACCGCCAATTTTGCCATGCGTAGTTTACCGCCGTAGGCATCGCTCCTATCGTTCAAAGCAAAACCTCCAATGGACGAAAAATTAAGATTATATAAAGATTTGCGATGATTCAGCCTAAAGTTAGATGTTTGCGATATTGTAAATAACGTTTAAATAAATAGAAACAGTAGATATTTCTACTCAATTGCAAATTTCCCTGTCAGTCAAAAACTTTCAAACTAGCCCGTGTCCTATAGTTCTTCAACAAGCACACATATTTTTTGTGATTAAAACAAATAAAATTTTCCCAGTCGTCCTCAGTCACACTACATAGTGCAACTTCCCAGACGACTAATTATTTTGCTCGACGTCTACAATAGATATCTTACAAAAGATACTGTTGCACTCTAGTGGTTATAGGTTACAAGGAAAAAGAAGACGGTTAAAGGGAAAAGGGGAAACAAAAGCATCCCTTACCGTTTTATGCCTTAATCCTTTCCCCTGAACCTTTGCCCAGGTTCTGCAAAAAGTTTAAGGACTGCTTGGTGAATTTAGAGTTTTGTGGTGGTAATTACCGTACAAAAGCGAATTTACCAGTAATTTAGTAGAGTTTGTTATGGTATAGTTAAAAAGTTAAGACTAGCTTTACCAAAATTACACCACTCTACGATCCGGCAACAATTGCAGAATGGGAAGCAGTTTTAATTAAGTATTTACCAACAAAATCTGAATTCAATCGAGGTTATGACTCAGCAAGTGATTCACCCAATGGTGAAATTGCAGCGCAACGTGCAATCACTCATAGAATCGAACATTATCAAGCCAAGCGATAGCATCTGGAAAATCGCCTTGCTCTACGGTAATGAATGGCAGCACTGGAAACAGGAACTGCTTGACTTTGGCTTTAGTATGCAAGACCCAGTTAGTGAATTGCTAGCTGTAGAGACTTGGGATGAGGAATAGGGAATAGGGGGAATGAGGGGGATGAGGAAGCAGGGGAAGTAGGGGAAGAATTCTAACTCCTAACTTTTGTAGAGACGCGATTAATCGCGTCTCTACTCCTAACTCCTAACTCTCTAAACTTGGCAGCCAGCTAACGCCGCAGCTAATTCCTTTGCAGTTTGATAGCGATCGCGTGGCAATGGTTCTGTAACGCGATCAATTACATCCCTTAATTGGGAACTAATAGTGGGAACTTTTGCCACATCAAACCTGAAGTTTCGCCCTTGTTGGCGGTAATACTTGAAAGGGTTTTCGCCTGTGAGCAGAAAAATCACCGTTGGCCCAATTGCATACAAATCAGATTGAGTCAAAGGTTGTCCTCGTTCTTGTTCAGGAGCGCAATAACCTTCTGCACCAATGCGAGTACCGGGCGCTGTGCCAATTTCCTTAACTGCGCCAAAATCTAGCACCACTATGCGATTTAGTGAACTTCGCACCATTAAGTTGGCGGGTTTAATGTCGCGGTGAATCAGTGGAGGCTCTTGGCTATGAAGATATTCTAAAATATCGCAGGTTTGGATCATCCAAGCGATCGCTTGGTTTGGCGTAACTGGCCCAGTAGTATAGACACGTCTCTCTAAATCCTGTCCGTGGATTAGTTCCATTGCCAAGTATTTTTTTCCGTCTTCTACAAAGAAATCGTAATACTTGGGAATTCCCGGATGGTTAAGGGATTTGAGAGTATACGCCTCCCGCTCAAATAATTCTTGAGCTTTGGCAATTTTTACCATATCAGCATTCATTTGCTTCAACACCAGCAGTTGTGGCATACCCGCAATCTGACCAGCCGCATCCCAAGCCAGATAAGTAGTACCCATGCCTCCTTGTCCGAGAGTTCGCAACACCTGATAATGGCGAATTTTCTGTTGTACTGAGAGAGGTTGGCCGCAGTGGATGCAAAACAGATTGTTTGGCGAATTGCCTTCATGGGTGCAAGTGGATCTACCTTCGGCTGAGTGGAGTGTTGCAACGGCGTTTTCGTCTGTTTCTTGCAGCTGTTGCGATCGCACACCAGTTTCCAGTACTGTTACATCCTGAATTTGGAATTTCAGTATTGGGCCTCCCTGTGCCAGTTGCAACAGGGAATTATCTGGTAACGGACTCTGAATTACAAGGACACCGTTGAGGAAAGTCCCATTAGTACCCTGACTAATCAGCCGCCAACCACCGCCATTGTCAGCAGAATCTACTTGTCTCAGTTCTAGATGATGCCGCGAAACTAAAGTATCAGTTAAAACAACATGATTATCTGCCGCTCGACCAATCCGAATTATGGAAGAGTTCTCAAAGCACCACTGCTGGAGGGGCGTTTTCTGTTGCGGTTCTAACAGAGTCAGACTAACCACAATACAACCTAAAAGGTAAGAGGGAGTGGGGAGTGGGGAATAGGGAGTGGGGAGTAGGGATTAGGAGAATTATTTCCCAGTCTTTATGCCCCATTCGCCACCCCCCATTTTTTTTAACTTTCCAGATTTGGACGTACTTTTGCTCGAATAAGTATACCAGTAATATTGTCGTGACCATTGTGTTGGTTCGCCAAATCAATTAAGTCTGTAACGCCCCGTTCTAAGTTAACGCCAGAACTAAGTAACGGTTCTAAGTGAGTCTGCCAATGGGTTTCTATTAAATCATTATCTGATAGACCATCCGATGCCAACAGCAGAAGAGTATCTTCATTGATTTCAAAAAAGCCCACATCGGGATTAATCGACTTTTCGTCACGAGGCCCCAAAGCTTGGGTGAGTTGGTAGGCATCTGGGCGGGCGTAAGCGATGCTTGCTTCCACTCCGCGGATAATTTCCCGTTGCCCAACTTCATGATCTACTGTGACTTGTTCTAGTCCCCGCTTGCGCGTTAAACGATAGAGACGGCTATCTCCCACATGAGCAACTGCGGCTTGAGTGTCTTGAATTAACAGCATTACCAAAGTTGTACCCATGCGCCCAACTCCAGAACGGGCATCTTCTTGATTGAGCTTGTAAATCGCCTCATTCGCTAAAAACACTGCCTCACGAATGCTATCTTCCGTTGGCAGTTGGTTGGTAATCCAGTATTCTTGAAAGTATTGCCGTAGGGTGGTGACTCCTAACTCACTGGCTATTTCGCCGCCAGCATGTCCACCCATGCCATCACAGAGAATATACAAACCATGCCCTTGGAGAACTCGACTTTTTGGCAACTCCAGCTTTTGAATTTTGGTTTCAATGCCAAAGTAGTCTTCGTTATGATGACGCTGACGCCCCACATCTGTGCGTCCTGCATCTTCTAAGCTACTTAACTGCATCGTCAGCACAACCGTCGGCATATCATCACTTTTGCTAATGATATCTTCTGGCTCATCTGATTGCGGTATAGTGGGCACAGCAGTATTTTTCTCCTTTATTGGGGGTAAAGTTTCGGTTCCTAGTGCTTCCAGTTCAATAGAGATTTCCTCCAAACGCGATCGCACTTGTGTGAGCGTCTGAATCTTACCTACCTCTAAATCCCCCAACATCTGGACTACAGGGCCAAATTGAGTGCGTTGAGATTGCCTAAATAGCGCTTGCCAAACCCGTCCCAAAGCTTGAATGCTTAAGGGTTGCTCTGCCATAGCAGATATTTGGGCTTCGGCATCTTCTGGCGACTCGGTGACAGGCAAAGAATTGGATGATTCCACATACAACCTTTGTAGCGCCAGCGTTTGGTCTTCATCCAATCGCAAATTCGACAAATCTAAAAGGCTTTGACGACAACCTACTGGTTCCAATAATGCCCAAAGTTGGGTCATTTCATAACACCAGTGTAAAATTTTTAACGAACTTGTTGTTTCTTCTTGCCATAAATCGAGTAAAAACTGCCAATGTGAGCGGTCTTCGATTATGACTACCTGCATATTGCCCTGCTGCCATGCATCGTGAATCGGCGGTATCCCCGGCTGACCTTCGCATTGTAAGGCAATATAAAGTTTAGCAAGGTGAGGAATTCCACTTGCTTCCACTGATGGCGTTAGCAAATCCGATTGCTGACTTGCTAATATTGCCTCAATGGGTGATATTTGATACGGCTGGCAGTCTAGAACTCTCACACCAACATCAGTAATGGTGGCAGTTTCCGTTTGAGCAGGTAGCGGATCTAACAATTGATAGCGCTCTTGGGAGTCTAAATAGGAACCTAATGCAATCTGAGAATTAGCGGATACAGGAGATGAAGAAGATATTGCTCCCTCATCTCCCTCATCTCCCTTTTCTGCTGCATCCTCCTCTACTCCCAAAGCTTTCGCAGTCGTTTCCTGAGCAATAATTGCCCAAAACACTGTTCCACATTCTGTGCCACAGTTATGACAACTTAGTGCATTCAAAGGTACATCATCGGTACTGCATTCAGGACAAACCTTGTGAGTCAGGGATGTGCCACAGCTTTGACAAAATTTATTGCTATTGGGGTTTTCAAATTTACACTGAGGGCAAATCAGCATAGTGGAAGTTCCTTTATTCCTGCTCCAAGGTGCTTCTAGCCACTAAGATCCAAGGTGCCACAATTGGCTGTCCCTGACTACAGTAGACCTATAAGAGATTGTAGTTTATCAATGAATTTTGGTGGCAGTATTAATTGTGACGCATATTAGGTAAATATTTAATATATTGGCAGGCAATTGCTTATAAATGGGGAGTGGGGAGTGGGGAGTGGGGAGTGGGGAGTGGGGAGTGGGGAGTTAGGAGTTAGGAGTGAGGAGTGGGGAGTTAGGAGTGAGGAGTGAGGAGTTAAGAGTTAGGAGTTAGGAGTTAGGAGTGAGGAGTGAGGAGTTAAGAGTTAGGAGTTAGGAGTTAGGAGTTAGGAGTTAGGAGTGAGGAGTTAGAATTCCTGCCCTGCTTCCCCTGCTTCCTCATTCCCCCTATTCCCTATTCCCAAGAATCTGGCAATTGCGGGGGGTCAACGTTAAACCATTTTAGATAAATTTGCTTGTAAGTGCCATTGGATAACAAGGTCGCTATACCGAATGGCACTAAGAAAAGCGCAAAGGCTTGTGTCGCCTCGTTAAGAGCCTCCAGGCTGGGAATGTATTCTCATAGGCTCTGCCTCTGGTCAAGCTACTGGAGGCGGAGCCTCCTAGAATGGGTTCCCAGCCTGGAGGTTGGGAATCAGTCAGGACAAGGTCTGTATCTTTTCTTAGTGCCATTCGTCGCTATACCTTTGTTAATTGCATCTAGATGGGGGGAGTCTTTAGGTGTAGCAATCCCGTAGTATTCTTGAGTGAGCAGGTCGGCAACAACTCTGATGCCTTGGAGTTTACCATTTTTAATCGCATACAAAGTTGCGAAAGCATCACTAACGACAGCATCAATATTGCCATTGAGTAAGTCTTGGAAAAATTCTGGCCCAGAACTAAAAGTACTAATTTTGGCGTTGGGGATGGTTTTGGCAAAATCTGCCCCAGTGGAACCAATTTGGACAGCGATTTTTTTACCTTTGAGACTATTGAAGTCTTTAATATTTTCATTGTCTTCGCGGACAGCGTAGGCGTAGCCCGTCGTAGACATCGCTAGTCCGGCTTTAAAATAAGGTCGTGAAAAAGCAATTGTTTTTAGGCGTTCAGCGGTAATTGTGATTCCGCTAATTGCTGCATCGACTCTTTATGACTTGCAAAGTTGAGATCATGCCATCAAAAGGCAGACTTTCAAACTTGACTGCAAAACCTGCTACTTTAGCGATGCCTGCGGCGGGCTGCGCCAACGCATTCATCAAATCAATATCAAAACCTTCCAAGTTCCCGCTAGCCCTTTGGATTTCAAAAGGGATAAACGTAGGATCTGTGGCAATTTTGAGAAGTTTAGGATCTGGGTTAGTAGTGGGATAGAAACTTTTACAGGCAATAATCAGTAGTAGACAGCCTAAGCTTAGAATTAGCTGCTGCCACTTGAGGTTAATTAATTTCACTGTCAGTAATTCCGTTCTATCAGTCATCATGTTATAAGGAAGAATACATCCGTCAGCAGCCAGAATCCACCATGAATTCTGGGCGATTAACGAAAGTTTAACACCCCCACTTTCTTGAAAAGTGATGCTCGTTCCGACGCTGCGCTAACAGATCGAAGGCTTCCTCCAATCTGACTTTTCACTAATTGTCTTCTTGTCTGTATTCTGACTTCCAATTTTAAACTTCTTATGGCTGCCACTACCCCTGCTTACCGAATTACTGATTTGTTCGCCGAACGGGCTAGAAACATCGCACCACCAACCTATAGTACAGAGTTAAGCAAAATCACCACTGTCAGCTTTACCTATGGTCTAGCTGACCCAATTCTTTTTCCTCACGCTCACTTGGCTACTGCAAGTGCTGCTGTGCTGGCAGAAGAGGCCCCCCTTGCTCTCAATTACGGCCCACCTTCAGCTCAACTATACGAGCAAATTATCCTCCGCTTGCAGGCTAAAGGAATCAGTACCGATCGCGATCGCCTAATCATTGGCTATGGTTCTGGTCAGATTCTGGGCTTGCTACCAGATGTGTTTATCGAACCTGATGATGTGGTAATTGTCGAAGGCCCAACTTTCCTGGGAGTAGTTGCTAGATTTGTCCAAGCTGGCGCACGCATAATTACCATTCCTGTGGATGAGTTGGGGATGGATGTAGATGCCCTAGAAGTAACTTTGAGCGACTTGAAGAAGCAGGGCATCCGGCCCCGGTTTATTTACACCATCCCCACCTTTCACAATCCCACAGGCACTACTATGCCGTTATTTCGCCGTCAAAAACTGGTAGCATTAGCGGCTGAATATGGCGTGGTGGTGGTGGAAGACGATGCTTATAGCGATTTGCGTTTCCAAGGTGAAACTGTGCCCCCCCTGGCAACCCTCGACCAAGAGGGGTGGGTATTATATGTAAGTACCTTCTCGAAAATTATTGCGCCTGGTATCCGTCTGGGCTGGGCTTGCGGCGCTCCAGCGATTATTGAGCGGCTAGCAATGTTCAAAAGTGAGGGGCCTGTGGGGCCATTTGTCAGTCATGTGGTCGCCCGCTATTGTGCCACAGGCAAACTAGATAATCACATTCAAGAGTTAATTGCCTGCTACAAGCATAAGTGCAATTTGTTATTAGAAGCGATCGCTCAAGAGTTTCCCAGTGATGTAGTTGCAAAGCGTCCTGATGGCGGCTTCTTCGTTTGGTGTAAATTGCCGTCAGACATTAGCGCCAAAGCACTCTTAATGGCTGCCAGTGAACACGGCGTCACTTTTCTGCCAGGGACTCGCTGCTACACCAATGGACAGGGGGATGATGCTATCAGGTTAGCTTTTAGCTTTCAGCCAACTCAGAAGATTGTTGAGGGAATCGCTACATTAGGAGCAGTATTACGCGGATGGCGGTAATTCGTAATTCGTAATTCGTAGTTCGTAATTCGTAATTCGTAATTAATTACCTCGTTCCCAGTCTCCGACTGGGAATGCTTTTTGGGAGGCTCCCGCCTCCCGTCTTAGGAATAAGAATTAAATAACATACAATTTATGTCCCTGGCTTACCTCACCCTCAATCCCTCTCCGATATATTGGAGAGGGAAGCTAGATATTGTCAATATTTAAAAAATTTGTTCTAATCGTTGAAAATCGCGCTGCACTTCATACCAGAGACTTTTATTATGGGGGTCTGTCTTCAGAGCTTTTTTGAGATAAATTCTGGCTTTGAGCAACTGGTTTTGCGAAATTAGCGCCCGTCCCCAAATTTGATAAGCGATCGCTAGCCATTGGCGAACTTCTGCATCTGTTGACAAACGATCTGCTAAAGCTTCCGCTAGGGCGATCGCTTGCGGAAATCGTCTTTCTTGCAAAAATCGCTGCAATTGATCGTAAGTCTTCCACTTCAGCCGTTCTTCTATTTCCAACACATTAGGCGGCTTTGGTTTCCCTGGTTCTTGGCTTGTCACCGTTGTTGTCGGCGTTTTCTGCCTATGCGTTGCCTTAGCGTCATCACGCCCACCAGATGTTGACACCTGAGTTGAATGTGCCACACTTTCCTCTGGCAGTACCACAGTCAGCAGGAGTTTGTACGCCTCTGTCAACGCAATAAACTTATCTTTGGCTTTGTTGTCATCTGGGTTGATATCGGGGTGATATTGCTGCGCCAATCGTCGGTAAGACGCTTTGATGTCAGCAAAAGAAGCTCCTGATCTCAAACCTAGTAAACGGTAACAATCTCCAAGATCCATCTTGAGCTATGAGCTATCGAATATCCAGCAAAAGGCTATCAGCTATCTGCTTCACGCCTAAACTATTAATAATAAGGGCTAAGTTGCTATTTTTAAGTTCAATGTTGACATTTCGTTTAGGGGAGGGAGTGGGGAGTTAGGAGTTAGGAGTTTTTACTCTCCCCCTGCTCCCTGCTCCCTGCTCCCTGCCCCCTGCCTTCCTACTCGCCTGTTACTATCGAGGTTCGGTCTTCAATCACACGGTCAATTAAACCGTATTGTTTTGCTTCTTCGGCAGACATGAAAAAGTCGCGATCCATATCTTTTTCAATCTTTTCTATAGTCTGACCGGTTTTATCGGCATAAATGCCATTGAGCTGGTGACGAATCCGCAGAATCTCTCTAGCTTCAATTTCGATATCGCTTGCTTGTCCACGGGTGCCACCTGAAGGCTGGTGAATCATAATCCGTGAGTGAGGCAATGCTAGGCGTTTGCCTTTGGTGCCAGCAGCCAGCAGGAAAGACCCCATTGAAGCCGCTAAACCGACGCAAATAGTCACTACATCTGATTTGATATGTTGCATGGTATCAAAAATAGCCATGCCAGATGTAACCATCCCACCGGGGGAATTGATGTATATATAAATATCTTTACCTGGATCGTCTGAGTCCAGATACAGCATTACAGCGATAATTTGATTGGCAATTTCATCATCAATATCTCGCCCCAAGAAGATAATCCGTTCCCGGTAAAGGCGATCGTAGATGCTAATCCAATCTGTATATTGTCCACCGGGCATCCGGTAAGGAACTTTAGGAACGCCTATAGGCATAATTTACTCCGTTTTTAATTAGTCATTGGTCATTGGTCATTGGTCATTGGTCATTAGTCATTGGTCATTAGTCATTAATAATTTTTGGTTATTAACAAAGGACGAATGACAAAGGACAAAGGACAAAGGACAAATTAAAGGACACTGGCAGGGAGTGGGGGATTGGCGAGTTCTTCTTTCTCAAAAACTCGGTCAATAAGCCCGTATTCCTTAGCTTCGTAGGGTGTTAAATATAACAGCCGATCCATGTCTTTGGTAATTTTTTCTGGGGGTTGTCCAGTGGTGCGATGTAAGATATCAACTAACGCCCCTTTATTTACCAAAACTTCCCTGGCGCGAATTTGAATATCCGTTGCTTGACCTTGGGCGTAGCTCTTGGGCTGATGCAGGATAATCGAGGAGTGAGGCAAACTAGCACGGCAACCTTTTGTACCAGCACTGAGTAGCATCGCTGCCATTCCCATCGCGGAACCGACGCAAATGGTGTGGATAGGAGGTTTGATATATTTCATGGTGTCAAAGATGGCGAAGGCTTCGGTTTCAAAGCCAATGGGTTCGCCACTGTAACCGGAAGTGCCGGTGGAATTGATATAGATTTTAATCGGTTTTTCGGGGTCGTCGGATTGCAAAAATAGCAATTCGGCCACGATTAATTCCGTGACAGCAGGCACCAGAGGCATCCCAATATAGACAATTCGCTCCTTCAATAAGAGGGAAGGTAAATCTGGCGGTGGTGTCCGGTAAAAGTTATCGCCGTAATATGGGGCTTGAACAGCCTTAATTGGGGAAATGTCCATAGCAACTGATCGCCTGAAACTATGCCGTTAACTGTAATACATCCTAGCGCGATGCCAGCCTGACTCAAGGTGCGGATTTCTCCCTAATGCTGAAGGTGGCTTCGCATCTGCCAATGCTTGGCTTCTAAGATATTCTGATTATATTAGTGTATTTGTGTTGGATAGGTTTTCCGTAGAGTTAAAGTGTTGCTTTGAAGTTATTTTTTAATATGTATATCCTGAATAGGGACTTTGAGTTATGAAGGTTAATTTGCAGCCTGCCTTGAATGATGGTAATTTGGACGCGAATCAACTGAATAGTCAACGTCAGTTGGGAATTTCGATTTCAGCGATCGCAGAAAATCTAGACCGCGATGTACCCCTGAATTTATGCTTAATTCTCGATCATAGTGGTTCGATGAGTGGGCGATCGCTAGAAACGGTCAAAAAAGCCGCGAATCGTCTGGTGGATAGACTCAATCCTGGCGATCGCCTCAGTGTTGTAGTTTTTGATCACCGTGCCAAAGTCTTAGTACCCAGTCAAAGTGTCGAAGATCCAGAGAAAATTAAACAGCAAATTAATCGCCTAGCCGCCGATGGTGGAACTGCGATTGATGAAGGATTGCGCTTGGGGATTGAGGAGTTGGCGAAGGGCAAAAAAGATACTGTTTCCCAAGCTTTTTTATTAACCGACGGTGAAAATGAACATGGTGATAATAATCGCTGTTTAAAATTCGCTCAATTGGCTGCTAGCTATAATTTGACTTTAAACACTTTGGGATTTGGTGACAATTGGAACCAAGATGTTTTAGAAAAAATTGCTGATGCTGGCTTAGGTACTTTATCTTATATTCAAAAACCCGAACAGGCAGCCGAAGAGTTTAATCGCCTGTTCAGCCGTATTCAAACAGTGGGATTGACTAATGCTTATCTGTTATTCTCCTTGATGCCCAATGTCCGGTTAGCAGAACTTAAACCTGTGGCGCAAGTTTCCCCAGACACAATTGAGTTACCACTGCAACAAGAAGCTGATGGACGTTTCGCTGTGCGGTTGGGAGATTTAATGAAAGATGCAGAACGGGTAATCTTAGCTAATATTTATTTGGGACAATTGCCAACAGGTGAACAAGCGATCGCTAATGTGCAAGTCCGCTACGATGACCCAGCCGCCAATAAGGTAGGTTTAGTTACACCAAATATCCCAGTTTACGCCCATGTACTCAAAAATTACCAAGCAGACCCAAATCCCCAGGTGCAACATTCTATTTTAGCATTAGCTAAGTATCGCCAAACCCAGCTAGCCGAAACGAAATTACAACAGGGCGATCGCTCTGGTGCGGCGACAATGTTACAAACGGCTGCGAAAACTGCCTTGCAAATGGGAGATACTGGGGCGGCGACGGTGTTGCAAACTTCTGCCACCCAGCTACAATCTGGTGGAGATTTATCTGAAAGCGATCGCAAGAAAACCAGAATTGTCTCCAAAACAGTTTTGCAAGATACCCCTCCCCAGTAAACTCAGGTTTAGATGAAAGTTAAATTGCTCTCGGCGTTAAATGACAATAATGTTGATGTCGCTCAAACAAATAGCCAACGTCAATTAGCAATTACAATTTCGGCGTTGGCGCAGCCCGCCGAAGGCATCGCTGGTGAGTCCGATCAAAATCTCCCCCTTAATCTCTGCCTGATTTTGGATAAAAGTGGTTCCATGCATGGACAACCAATTAAAACGGTGATCCAGGCAGTGGAAGGATTAATAAATCGGTTGAAAGTAGGCGATCGCATCTCAGTTGTGGCTTTTTCTGGTTCTGCGTCAGTCATTATCCCCAACCAAGCGATTGAAGACCCCGAAAGCATCAAATCTCAAATAAAAAGCAAACTGACTGCTAGCGGCGGCACTGCGATCGCTGATGGTTTGGAACTGGGAATTACAGAATTGATGAAGGGGACAAGAGGCGCTGTTTCCCAGGCGTTTCTGCTGACGGATGGGCATGGTGAAAGCGGTTTGCGGATTTTGAAGTGGGATATCGGGCGAGATGACAACAAACGCTGTCTTCAACTCGCGCAAAAGGCTGCCAAGCTGAACCTAACTATCAACACTTTCGGATTTGGCAATAGCTGGAATCAGGATTTGCTGGAAAAAATTGCTGATGTCGGTGGTGGGACTTTAGCTTATATTGAACGCCCTGAACAAGCTGTGGAGCAATTTAGCCGACTGTTTGGACGGATTCAGTCGATTGGGTTAACTAATGCCTACCTGCTGTTATCTTTAGTGCCTAATGTGCGATTAGCAGAATTGAAACCCATTGCCCAAGTTGCGCCAGACACAATCGAGTTACCAGTGGAACCGGAAGCTGATGGTAGCTTTGCTGTGCGTTTGGGAGATTTGATGCAGGATGTAGAAAGGGTAGTTTTGGCAAACATTTATCTAGGACAATTGCCAGAAGGTAAGCAAGCGATCGCTCATTTGCAAATCCGTTATGATGACCCGTTGGTTAACGAACAAGGCTTACTTTCGTCCCTCATGCCAGTATATGCAGATGTAGTGCGGGCATATCAACCGACATCTAATCCCCAGGTGCAACAGTCTATTTTAGCATTAGCGAAGTATCGTCAGACCCAGTTAGCCGAGGCGAAATTGCAACAAGGCGATCGCACTGGTGCAGCCACGATGCTACAAACAGCTGCTAAAACCGCTTTACAAATCGGAGATAAAGGGGCAGCGACAGTGTTGCAAACTTCCGCCACTCGTTTGCAAGCTGGAGAAGAACTTTCTGAAGCAGAACTCAAGAAAACTAGGATTGTGTCAAAGACTGTTTTACAGGAATAGTAAAAATTCAGCCTTGCTGATTAACGGGATGAGAGTTTCGCGCTTTGGCGCAAAGCGAGAAAAAATATTTTATTCCTCAATTGAGCAACAAAGTAATAGCATATTCCTAATTTAACGTGAGTTCGATAAACCTCTCCCAGCCTTGAACTAAAGTTCAAGGCTGTCCCTCTCACCCGTCGGAGAGGGAAGATTTTGCGTAGTAAAATCTCTTAGAGGTCTTTTTGATTGAGCTAATTAAGCGGACACTATATAAGCCGTCGAATTCACGTTAACTTATTGATTAACAACTAGCGAAGAGTTTGACTTATGCTTATCCAGAAGATTGTCCAAGAATTGCAAGACATCCCTGAAGACAAACTAGCAGAACTTTATGACCTAATTCACTACTTTCGACTAGGTTTAAGTCAAGAACGTACACAACCCCTTGCGGTGAGCGAAGTCGAACCGCGCACCCCTGGTTTATTAAAAGGACAACTCGGCGATGCTTTCTTTGAACCACTGCCAGAAGAAGAACTCCAGCAATGGGAATAAGCTACCTTATCGACACCCATATCCTGCTGTGGTGGCTCTTTGATGATCCAAAACTCCACACTGACTGCCGAGACATCATTCGCAACCCAGATCATCGGATTATTGTCAGCAGTGCTTCTGCTTGGGAAATTGCCACCAAATACCGTATGGGTAAACTACCCGAAGCCAAACAACTTGTTGAGCAATATTCACAGATATTGCATCAGGCTAAATTTATCGAACTTGCCATCACCACAGCCCATGCGCTCAGAGCAGGAAGCCTAGCGATCGCCCACCGAGATCCCTTTGATCGCATGATCATGGCTCAGGCTGAACTCGAAAGTTTACTTGTCATCACCTACGACAAAGCCTTCCAGACTGGACTGATTCAGGTAATTCCTGACCTCAAGTAAAGCCAAGTATCACCAAACCCAGTTAGCCGAGGCTAAATTGCAACAAGGCGATCGCACTGGTGCAGCCACGATGCTACAAACAGCAGCTAAAACCGCTTTACAAATTGGAGATAAAGGTGCAGCGACAGTGTTGCAAGCCTCAGCGACTCGCCTGCAAGCTGGAGAAGAACTTTCGGAAGCAGACCTCAAGAAAACTAGGATTGTATCAAAGACCGTTTTACAGGAATAGTAAAAATACAGCGTTGCTGATTAACGAGGCTTTTCATAAACTAATGCTGCTTGGTGATGCCTGCGGGGAGCAATTGGGGGAGATTAAGCCACGACCTCGCAACTTCCTTGCTCGGTGGCAACTAGATCAATTGCTTTGCAAATTAAAGCTGATCAACTGATCACTACTGAAAAGCCAACCAAACCAATGCACCGAGTAACGGAAATCCAGATTATTTCAACTAGATAAAATCTGCTACTACCAAAACATAACCAAAAATTACTGATGGCTTAACCATCAACCATAAATATCTGTACTTGAATACTTAAATATTTGGATTAAAGAATTTTGGATAAATAGCAAATGAGTGAGCTATTTGGTAAAATTCTAAAATTTTTGACAATATCTGTAAATTTTTAGCTGAAAATTTCTCCAGCGATTTCGCCACTTGGTTATTAGGTGAACCTATTACTTTAACCGAACTAAGTCCAAAAGAATTATCTCTCGAACCCATTCGTGCTGATGCCCTAATTCTGCTACAGTCGGAGCAAAACATCTTACATTTGGAATTTCAAACCCAAGCTGATCCTGAAATTCCTTTTCGGATGATTGACTATCGGTTGCGAGTATATCGCCGCTTTCCAGACAAAGCAATGCATCAAGTTGTAATTTATCTTAAGCAGACAAATTCAGAGTTGGTGCAACAAAATACATTTACAATTGCTGGGACACGCCATGAATTTTCAGTTATCAGACTTTGGGAACAACCAACTGAAGTATTTCTGAGAACGCCTGGACTGTTACCCTTTGCAGTTTTGAGTAGTACAATTGATCCAGAAGCCGTGCTTAACCAAGTTGCACGAGAAATTAATAGTATGACAGAATCAAGAAATCAAAGTAATATTGCTGCTTCCACGGCGATTTTAGCTGGTTTAGTATTAGACAATAAATAATCGGTGCAGTCAACCTGCACCGATTAGTAAGTGGACTCGAATTAAACATCCCATTGTTTCACGCTAATGCTGAAGCTTGGGGTTTGGCAAAAATCATTCTTCCTGCGGTGGTTTGTAAAGCACTGGTGACTACTACTCGCAGTTCACCACCCACATAATTGCTACCTTCTTCAACGACTACCATTGTGCCGTCATCTAGGTAGCCAATACCTTGACTGGGTTCTTTGCCTTCCTTGAGAATTTTCAAATCAAGGTTGTCGCCAGGTAAATAACTGGGACGGACAGCGTTCACTAAATCATTTACATTTAAAACAGGTACTTTCTGAACACTGGCGACTTTAGACAAGTTGTAGTCGTTGGTTAGCAATGTACCGCTAATTTCTTGGGCAAAGCGCACCAACTTGGCATCTACTGTGGGAATATCTTCGTAGTCAATTGTATTAATCACGATGCGATCGGGATATTCTTCTTTAATGCGGTTGAGAATTTCTAGTCCTCGTCTTCCCCGCACCCGCTTTTGGTCTTTGCTAGCATCGGCTACTTGTTGGAGTTCTTGCAAGACAAACTGCGGTACAAGAATTTGCCCTTCTAAAAACCCTGTTTCTAGTAACGCTTCAATGCGACCATCAATAATGCAGCTAGTATCTAAAACTTTCGTATTGGCTGGTTTTAATGTTCCTTCCACTACCATTGATTCGACGGTGTTGGGATTAATGAACCGCAATAAACCTCGCCCGTGGGTGTCTGCCAAATTCATGCCAGTCACGGAGAGGATAATACTGCCGACAACTGCCACTAGTGGCTTAATAAATCCAAAGTCCGCCGGGATGGGTAGCAAAAATAGTGGGGCTAGCATCAGGTTAGCTAGTAATAGCCCAATCACTAAGCCGATCGCACGAGTTAAGATCACTTCCAGAGGCATTTCTTTGATTTGTGATTCTAGGCGACGATATGTCGTCTGGAAACTCAGCCCGATCGCACCACCAATAATAGCGGCAAAGACGGCAACAACTAATCGTAAAGCTTCAAGATTTGTTACCTGATCTAGCGTGCCATTGGGTAGCAGTTCAATGCTGTAGAACCCTATTCCCGACGCTGCTAGGATAAATGAAAAAATAATAATGGCGTCAAGCATGGTTGTCTTGTTTTCCTGCAACTGTGGTAACCGATAAAGTTAAGTATTTTTTATTTCATCGGTAAGATAAACTCATCAATATTGACTTACACTAAGGGTTTAGTAGGACAATATCTGCAATTATTATAACCAAAGGCTTTTATCTTCATATTTTTCATTGTTTCGTTGTAAAACGACAAAAACTTGTAAAGAAACTACTTATTTTGCAAGAATTTAGAATCCAGAATCCAGAATCCAGAAGTCAGAATTAAGAAGACTTTGATACCCAAACTTGATAATTTTAATAAAATCAAGAAGTTATTTCACGCTTGATTTTACAGTTATTCTGGCTCCTGACTCCAGAAGGACTGAATTCTTACCTCATTTTCATTGCCTCTAATTCGCAGTTGGCTTAACTTCATCTTTTCTCAAAATGAGTCAAAAATTTAGTGTTTCTGAAATTGCCAGTTCTGCGTATGTGCATATTCCTTTTTGCAGACGGCGGTGTTTTTATTGTGATTTCCCGGTGTCTGTTGTGGGCGATCGCTTGCGGGGCGAAACATCTGGTACTATCTCCCAATATGTTGAGGTGCTATGTCAAGAAATTGCCATTACACCAGCATTTAGTCAACCTCTGAAGACAATTTTCTTCGGTGGTGGTACTCCTTCACTGCTATCAATAGAGCAGTTACGACGGATAGTAACAGAGCTAGAGAAGCATTTTGGTATTGCCTCTGGGGCAGAAATTTCTATGGAAATTGACCCAGCCACCTTTGATTTAGCCCATATAGCAGGCTATCGCCATGTCGGCGTGAACCGCGTAAGTTTAGGTGTACAAGCCTTTCAAGGAGAATTATTGCAGAGGGCGGGGCGATCGCACTCAGTTGAAGATATTTTCGCAGCTGTGGAACTAATCCACCAAGTCGAGATTCCCGAATTTAGCTTAGACTTAATTTCTGGGTTGCCGCATCAGTCTTTGGATCAATGGCAAGATTCTCTCGCTAAAGCGGTAGCGATCGCACCCACTCACATCTCCATCTACGATCTTACCATCGAACCAGGTACAGCCTTTGGGCGTTACTACAAACCTGGTGATACTCCTTTGCCTACGGATGAAGCCACAGTCAAAATGTACCAGATGGGGCAGCAGGTTTTGACTAGTGCAGGTTATGAGCATTATGAAATTTCTAATTATGCTCAACCTGGTCATCAGTGTCGGCATAATCGAGTCTATTGGGAAAACCGCCCTTACTATGGCTTTGGTATGGGTGCGGCGAGTTATGTTGACGGGAAACGGTTCACTCGTCCCCGTAAAACTAGGGAGTATTATCAGTGGGTGCAAGCTGGTGGTGTGATTGATTGTGATGTGACTCCCCCAAAGGAAGTATTGTTAGAAACGTTAATGTTGGGGTTGCGTTTGGCGGAGGGTTTGAGTTTGACGGCGTTGGCAAAGGGGTTTGGGGAAGAGAAGGTAGAGGAAATTTGCTGGTGTTTGCAAGGGTATTTTGATCAAGGTTGGGTGGAAGTTGCAGAGGGAAGGTTGCGTTTGATTGATCCCCAAGGGTTTTTGTTTTCTAATGTGGTGTTGGCGGAGTTGTTTGAGAAGTTGGGGTAACGAACCGCAGAGGCGCAGAGGACGCAGAGAGAGGAAGAGAGGTTTATGCAGAAAAATAAAGTTAGAAAAGCTGTGATTCCGGTAGCTGGTTTTGGGACTCGGTTGTTTCCAGCTACTAAAGTTGTGAAAAAAGAACTTTTTCCGATTATTGATCGAGATGGTAGGGCAAAACCTGTGATTTTAGCAATTATTGAAGAGGCAATTAGTGCTGGAATTACAGAAGTGGGGATTGTGGTACAGCCGGATGATAAAGAAATATTTGAAGATTTTTTGAAAAACCCACCCAAAAAAGAACTTTTAAATAAACTTTCACCGCAAAATCAAGAATATAGCCGATATCTTGAAGATTTAGGTAGCAAAATTACCATATTATTGCAGGAGGAGCAATTAGGCTATGGTCATGCGGTATTTTGTGCTAAAGATTGGTTACAAGATGAGCCGTTTTTGCTAATGTTGGGCGACCATATTTATGCATCTGATATTGACAAATCTTGTGCTAGTCAACTTTTAGATGTTTATGAACAAGTTAATCAAAGCGTTGTGAGCCTAACTACAACGCCAGCAGAAAATCTTCATACATCTGGGTGTGTAACAGGAGTTTGGCAAGAGTTTAACGCGATTCTGGAAGTTACACAACTCTATGAAAAACCTACCATTGACTATGCACAACAACATTTGCGCGTACAGGGAATGGTAGAAAATGAGTTTTTATGTATATTTGGTTTGTATTTACTAACGCCGAAAATTTTTGACTTTTTAGCAGAACACATAAACCAAAATTTCCGAGAACGAGGCGAATTTCAGTTAACATCTTGTCTTGATAGATTGTGTCAGGAAGAGGGAATGAGAGGATATGTTGTTAAAGGCAAGTGTTTTGATACAGGTTTGCCAGATGCTTATCGTCAGACAATGATTGATTTTAGAAATTGCTAGATTGAATCTCAGTTCGATTCGTTTGCCTGGGAGCATCTCACCTTTACTGAGTAGTTTATTCCTTGGAAGTCTCTTGTGTAAAGTTGAAAATTAAGCTAAATCAATCACAAAACTATCTCAAAACTAGCGGTAGTTAGAGCAGGAAAGGAGCTAGCACCCAATTGTGCAAATTTACCCCCCCCGGAATTTAGATCAGCAAAATCATCCGCCGAACCATTGGGGTTATAAAAGAGACTACCATTTGCGCTATTGTAAACAATCACCGCACTACTACTTGCTGCTAAAGTATCGTTCGTCACTGTGGCAAAGTCTGCGAAATTTAATTCAGTTGGAAAAACTGAGTTACTTAGAGCGATAAAGGTAGATTTAGATAGTTGGATGTTGTCTTGCGTAGGATTGAAGTCATCAATAATATCAACTCCGAGTTCGTTAATATCAAACTTTGATCCTGTTGCAAATGCAAACTTATCTGAACCACCGCCTCCTTTTAAGAAGTCATCCCCACTATCTCCCTGTAGGTAATCGTTGCCTTGATTCCCAATCAGAATATCTTTTCCACTACTGCCAAAAAGAATATCATTACCCTTGCCCCCCAGAAGGTTGTCGTCACCACTACCCCCATCTATTCTGTCTGCACCATTTCCACCAATAAGGATGTCAGAACCTGCTCCCCCATCAATGTAATGATTACCAATAACACCAGAAAGCGAAATACTGTCATCACCGTTTCCAGCAAAAATAACCTTATCGCCATCTGAGAAATTCCCCCAACTAAAGGTATCGTCTCCATTTGTGGTAATAACATCAGTACTTATCACATTTCTGGCTCGAGCAACTGCCTCTTTTATGGCATCAGCAAAATTCTCACTTTTAGAATCAAGAGTCAGTACACCACCTCTACCAAGCTGGGTAACTAGTATCTCGTAATCGAGTGCAACATCACTCGTAGTTAGAAAAATTGGAATAATGTTATTTGCTTCTAGTGCAGTTTTTACTTGTCCAATCTCTGGATAATCTTCATTAGGATCAATTACACCATCTCCATTATTGGGAATAGTATGACTTGGACTAACTGCTGCCCGATCGCCAGCAACGTGATAAAGAGCATCGGTGGCTATTATAACAACACGAAATGAACCCACTCTATAACCGAGACTACCACCGCTATCTAAAGCTGTGTACAAGAGTGCGTCTAATTGTGATTCGGAGCCATCATTCCCACCAAAAGCTTCCAAATCAAAGATTTTGTCTTTAATTGTTGTTACATTATTTGTTAAAGCGACTTCTGGTTTATATACATAGTCAGCGAAACCCCCAAAAGGCGGTATTGGCTTATCCTTGAAGGAAGCAATACCAAATTTTAGGTCATTACCAAAAATTCTTGCTAATTTCGGGTTAGTTAACCGATTTACCGTCGCCGGAAGTACGGATTTTAGCTTGCCCAAATCATCATTAGATGACGATGTTAAGTCTTTTAGCAGAACAATATCAGATACGAAAGTCATAGCTTATCCCTCTGGCTATTTTAATTAATGGGTTGTATTGCAAAGTGCCTGAACACTTCAGATTGATGTTATCAGGGTTAATTAGATTTAAGATAGTACTTAAAATGAAGAAATAATAATCTCTGTCCACAAATATTTGCTGTGTCCTTACTCCGGCTTAATTTCCTTTGTCTGGGGCTTGTTATGCTGGCGTTGCTGATTAAATGTATAAGTCTGGGTGTAGGAAAGTTTTGAAATCACGCAAAATCATTTTTATACCTCAATTCAGCAACGCCAAAAGGTTATAATCGCAGACTTAACAGAGAATGTCACAATATATGAGTTAAGCTAAAGTGCGTCAATGGGTCAGCAGTGAAGACAATGCTTTGGATTAGAGGATGAATCAGTATTTTGCAACGGTTGCTCGTGGATTAGAAACCCTTGCGGCTCAGGAGTTAGAGCAGCTAGGCGCTCATTCAGTGGAGCCTGGGTTTTGCGGTGTAGCCTTTGAGGGCGATCGCACCCTACTTTATCGCGTCAACCTCTGGGCTAGGCTGCCGTTCCGAATTTTGGTGAATATCCATGAATTTCCTTGCCTTGATGCCAAGGATCTCTATCGCGGCATTCAGACTATCGATTGGCAAAACTATCTCACGCCAGATATGACGCTGGCAGTGAATACCACAGGTAAAAACAATAATCTCAACCACACCCACTTCACATCTCTCCAGATCAAAAATGCGATCGTTGATCAGCAGAAAGAAAATCTGGGCGAACGTTCAAATGTAGAGCTTCATGAACCAGATGTGCGGGTCAATGTTCATATTGAACGCGATAGTTGTACCGTTAAACTCGACAGTTCTGGAAATAGTCTGCATCGCCGAGGCTACCGTCCTGCGGTTGGCGCAGCCCCTCTAAAGGAATCTCTAGCTGCTGCCCTGATTCAACTTTCGGGTTGGCAGACAAACCAAATGTTTTATGATCCTCTCTGTGGATCTGGCACTTTACCTCTCGAAGCTAGCTTAAAGGCACTGAATATCGCACCAGGATTGTTTCGTGAATCCTTTGGATTTGAAAATTGGCTCGATTTTGATTTAGCCCTTTTAGAAAAGCTGCTGCAAGAAGCTAAGGATAGCCAACTGGATACTCTACCCGCGCCGATTTGGGGAAGCGATCGCGATGAAAATATAATTGAGCAAGCGATTAACAATGCTCAAAACTGCGGCGTTGATAACCATGTATGGTTTTCTCAAATGGAGCTTGCTGATATTGTCGCCCCCGCAGACAGTGGGGTTTTATTCTGCAATCCACCTTATGGCGAACGGCTGGGGCGAGATAGCGATTTAGGGGCATTTTACAAACTTTTGGGCGATGTGCTGAAACAACGCTTCAAAGGCTGGACTGCGTTTGTGCTAAGTGGCAATAAAGAACTGTCTCAATCGATTGGGCTAAAATCATCGCAGCGAATCGCGGTGTATAACGGAACGTTGCCCTGTCAGTTAATGAAATATGAGTTGTACTAAGATAGAATCGAGCAGATTTTGCAATTTGGATTATGGTTTAGCGATCGCTCTCAACTACAATTTTTTTAATCTCCATAAATTAATCTAGTTGCTCTGCATCCAAATTATTTTTTGGTCATCAAAAACAGTCAACCGTTTTGGTGTAACCGGATTTTTTAAAGGCAGGCGAATATGCATACTGTAATTACACCTGAAAGAATAGAGTTGCCACCTGGTACAGTCGTAAGGATGTTGGGATCTTGGCAAGATTATCAAGTGCTGAGTCAGCAACTTGGAGATCGCTCCTCACCTCGCATTAAATATCGACCTGGAGAGATTTTGCTAATGGCACCGCTACCAGAGCATGGAAGAGATGCAAGCTTGCTGGGATTGATAGTAACAGCTTTACTTGACCACTTAAACCGCACATACGACTCATTTACGCCCATCACCATGAGCAAGCCTCTTGTTAGCGGTATTGAGCCTGACTATTGCTTTTATATTGAAAATTGGAGATCCGTAGTAGGTAAGAATCGTATCGACTGGCAGAATGACCCTCCACCAGATTTAGTGATTGAGGTAGATGTTACTAGCTATACCAATATTAATGACTATCTTCCTTATAAAGTGCCAGAGGTTTGGCTGTTAAAGAATAAGCAGCTATTAGTTTATAAATTGCAGGGTGAAAATTACGCAATTACAGAAAGCACCTATTTTCCTAACATAAGAGAAATTGTCCAGCAATGCCTTCAAATTGGAAACGAGCAAACAACAAGTGAGGCGATTAAGTGGTTAAGAAACTTTTTGCGTGGGTAAATAAAAGTAGTAGAAGTAAGCGAATTTGTTTCTAGTACTTTCTTCAAAAATTGGTTCTTGTGTTATCGAAACCCTAGTCCGTTTGCCTACAAGATTATCCCGTTATATTGAAAGGCATTATCCCAAACATAATCAATCACTGCTTTAGCATCATCCAAGGGGAGAACTTGACACGCTCCCTGCTGATTATAGGTTAATAAAGGGATTTCTGGTACATTGTCTGTTGTTTTGCTGTTGGGAATTACTTGACCACGAATATCTTCTAGATTGCTTAGAGGCCCTTGAATATCAAAGTTAATCTTTGTGCCTAATTTATTCTCCATCCAAGTTTCGATGCGAGAATCTAATTGTTCAGGCTTTAACGGTGTCGGGCTGGTAAGTAAGTGATAGTATGCCAGAATAATTTCCTTACATTCTTCTTCTTCTGCCAATTCAATAAACATTTGAAAGACACTGGTATTGTTGGCTAAATTCTGGAAAAATAACGTATCGGTAACTGTTTTTTGGAATTTAATTTTTTTATTTTTGTAATTAGTGTATTGCTTAAAGGCAAATCCACCCAAAGATATCGTTAATGATAAAGTTGCCACCAAAATTGGCATAAAATTTCTGACTTGCTCCAACTCTACATTTAATAATTCAATTAAAAATGATACATTTAGTACTAGTAAAATTGCCGCAACCAGCAATAATAAATTCGGCAATGTTCTTAATATCAAAGGAATTGCTGCCCCAATAGCAGGAATTCCAAATAGTAAGCGATCTTTCCAAGTCATACTCGTTTTCACGTTGGGAAAGAGTAAGTCAATATCTAGCTTGGGAATATTTTTGTAGCAGTAAAGATACATCTTACCGGGAATGAATTTTAAATCTTGGATGTTGGCTTTTTTTGCACGAAAGTAAGCCGCTTCTTTGAATTTGACAAATAAAACAATCCGTTCCAAGATATCAATAGTCTTTTCTTCTCGCCAAAAGAAGAATTTTTTTACCGAAATTTTTTTATAACTATCACCCCGGTAGTAACAGATAAAGCGGTCAAAATCCTCAAAATCGACTTGAGTTTTCAAATCAATTAGAGATGTGGTTGCCAGCGATCGCTTGACAATCGATTCAGGCAAAAGAAGATAATTCGCTCTTTCGACAATATGCTGAAAGGCATCAACTACCTTTAACTCCATTTCATCATATTGCTCGAAGGTTGGTGGAGTTATTGGTTGAATATCTTCATTGGGGTTAAAGGGTACATAATTATCTTTGATAATTTCTAAGGTTTTATGAAAGCGAAAGTGATAGTATGCAGTGAGGATTTTGCAGAAATCTTGAAATTTTTGGGCATCAGCTTCATTTAGTTGACCGTCTTGCAGGCAAAGTTTGATAATATCGCTGCGAGTATAAGGAATGAATGCTTCTCGATTTTTGTCAACAACCATGTTCTTTTTTAACGAACCGCCAAGGACGCAAAGGACGCAAAGAGAAGAAAGAAATGCTTAACTGACCTGTATTGGTTTTTATTAATAACTAAATTTTAGTATCTTGCGTGGGAAGTCTGACAATTTTTCCTGAGCAGAGAGGGTAAATAAAGTTCGTAGTAAGGACTTTAGTCCTGGATTTTTAAGCACGTTTTGTGCTTAGGGACTTCCAAGAAATAAACGAACCACAGAGACACAGAGAACACAGAGGAATAAGGAGGAGAGAGTTTTTTCGCCAGTTTGTTGAGTATTTTTTATTTGGAAGTCTTTTACTAAAAACTCACATTCCTCAAAATACTTAAAGCCACTGCCTCTGCCACCTTGATACCATCGATACCAGCTGAGAGAATTCCCCCTGCGTATCCTGCGCCTTCACCAGCCGGATAAAGTCCGACTGTATTTAAACTCTGATAATCTTCTTTGCGTTTAATCCGAATCGGTGATGAAGTGCGGGTTTCTACCCCAGTCAACACGGCATCATCCATCGCAAATCCTTTAATTTGTTTGTCAAAAGCAGGAAGTGCTTCGCGGATGGCTGCGATCGCATAATCTGGTAAACTCTCACTCAAATCACCCAAATGTACCCCTGGTGTATAAGATGGTTTAACTGTACCGAATGCTGTGGAGGGGCGATGGTTGAGAAAGTCTCCCACCAACTGCCCTGGCGCTTCATAAGTTCCACCGCCCAATTCAAAAGCTCGTTCTTCCAAGCGCCGTTGGAAGTCAATTCCCGCCAAGGCATTGCCCGGATAATCTTCGGGGGTGATGCCCACAACGATCGCACTATTGGCATTGCGCTCATTGCGAGAGTATTGGCTCATCCCATTGGTGACAAGTCGCCCCGGTTCTGATGCGGCTGCAACTACTAAGCCTCCTGGACACATACAGAAACTATAGACGGAACGACCATTTTGGCAATGGTGAACCAGTTTGTAATCGGCAGCACCTAAAAGCTTATGACCAGCTTGAGCGCCGAAACGACATTTATCGATGAGAGTCTGGGGATGTTCGACTCGAAAGCCGATGGAAAAAGGTTTCGGCTCGATGTAAACTCCACGATTAAATAGCATTTGGAAGGTATCGCGGGCGCTATGACCGACTGCGAGAACTACATAATCGCTGGCGATATATTCCCCACTAGCGAGGGTTACTCCCCGCACCTGTCCATTTTCGATGTTGATATCTTCCACCCGGCTTTGAAAGCGAATTTCACCGCCGAGGGATTCGATTTTGGCACGCATACTTTGGACGATTCCCACCAGTTTGAAAGTGCCGATATGCGGTTTGTTGATATAGAGAATTTCCGGTGAGGCTCCCGCATTGACGAGTTCGGTTAGTACCTTACGCCCATAATGCTGAGGATCTTTGACTTGACTGTAGAGTTTGCCATCGGAGAATGTACCCGCGCCACCTTCGCCAAACTGGGCATTAGATTCGGGGTTGAAGTCTGATTTTTTCTTCCAAAAGCCAAAAGTATCAGCAGTGCGATCGCGGACTTGTTTGCCACGTTCTAAAATGATGGGACGGAACCCCATTTGCGCCAGCATCAAACCCGCAAATAAGCCACAAGGCCCAGTACCAATGACGATGGGGCGAATCGTCAAATTGCTTGGTGCTTGTGCCACTGGGCGATAACTCATGTCTGGCGTAGCCATCACATGAGGATCTTTTTTCAGGCGCTTAAGTAGATGAGTTTCCTGAGTCGTTTCTACATCCAGAATATAAACAAGGGTAATCTCTCCTTTCTTACGGGCATCATAGCTACGCTTGAAAATGGAATAGCTGATCAAATCTTCGTCCGTGATTTGCAGCTTTTTAAGGATGGCAGCCTTGATCTCATCTTCAGGATGATCAAGCGGAAGCTTTACTTCTGTTAGTCGTAACATGGCGAGGAGAAATGCATACTGTCTATCAAAATTTTAATCAAAACCATCTTATTTTAGATTTTAATTTTTGGATTTTGGATTTTGAATCTTCAATCCCAAATTTAAAAAGGTCTAAATGTGAATTTATCTCTAAGAGTTGCGCCCGAATTTATACTCGCTCCCCAATAAGCAAGCTACGCAAAATAAATCTAAAATCTAAAATTATTTGACTTTTGACTTTTGACTTTTGACTTACCCAAAGGGGCTGACTGCCTCCTCTAACATTCTTATTGTCCCAAGTTCAGCATTTATTTCCACTTCCACACCGATTGGCAAAGTAAATTTATCCTTAATATGACCAATCATTGAACCATACCAAGCAGGAATACCTAAAGGTAGTATGTGTTGTTGCAATACTTGCATTAATGTAAACGATGGTTCATCTCCAAGACTACATTTAGTGCATTGCCCAAAGATAAAGCCAGCAATTTGGTTGATTATCCCAGCAGTTTTTAACTGCGTCAGCATCCTATCTATACGATAAACATCCTCGCCAACTTCTTCCACAAACAGAATGCTTTTGTTCCAAGAAGGTAAATAAGGTGAACCTACCATTGCTGATAAAACTGACAAGTTTCCACCTACAAGTTTACCCCTCGCCTTTCCCGGTGCTATAATCTCCATCCGCACTTCGCTAGGGTTGAGATTTTGCATAGTCACAGCTTCAGCATTAAATAGGATGCGCTTGAAGTAATCGACTGTAAATTGATTCCAGGTAGACGTAGCAACTGGCCCATGAAAAGTAATCATTTGACTACGGGCATTAATTGCCAACAACAGCGTCGTAATATCGCTGTAACCGATGATAATTTTCGGATGGGAGCGAATTAGCGAGTAGTTGAGTAGGGGTAAAATGCGATTACAACCCCAACCTCCACGCATGGGAATAATTGCTTTTATGGTGCGATCGCTAAACATTAAGTTTACATCCTGGGCGCGATCGCCGTCTTTACCCGCTAAATAGCCGTAACGATCTAAAATATGCTTCCCCAGCTTGACTTTTAACCCTAACTGTGAAATTGATTGTTGCGCTGTTTCAATGTCTTTAGCGTCAACGATACCCGCAGGGGAAATCAATCCTACGGTATCGCCAGCTTGCAGGCGGGGCGGCTTGCGGATAGTGTTTAAAGATGGCTTACCCTCAGCAGTAAGTGGTGATATTTGGGTGGCTAGGGTAGCTAGTCCACAAGTTGTGAGAAATTCCCGACGTTTGATATTCATAATCATTTAGTTGGGGATTAGGGATTGGGATAGTGATACCATTTCACGAAAATCCTGATACATATAGATTTATCGTAGGGGCATGGCAAAGACAAGCCCAAACAGCAGCGTATTTGTATCATTATTAAAGTGAAATGGTATGACGAATTGTAATAGGTTATAGCAACGCCTAAATTAGATCCCCGACTTCTAAAAGAAGTCGGGGATCTGGACACCGCGAATTTTCACAGAGATTAAAATTAAACCTCTTATACCGAATCTGAAACCAAAAACTCATTTTTAACAAACTTACCAACACTATCAACCGAATCACCAATCACAGGCAAAAGATTGTCATATAATTGCATCGTCTGTAAACAACTATTAATACTAGAAGCTGCTGAATTATATGCTGCAATATTTTCTTCAACAACACTCAATAATCGGCGATTATTCGCAATTTTTTCTTCAGCTTCTTGTTCTAATGTTTTCTCTAAATAAGCACGCGCTTGTGGGTATTGCTGCAAAATTTCATCTGCTTGCTGATCTGCCATTGGCAATAAGTGAGTTTTGAGCGTTTGATTAATGGTTTGACGGAAAGATTTACGAATAGTGTGGGAAACTTTTGGTTCAAAATCTAACTTCAATAATTGCCTAATTGCCGGTTCTGCTTCCACAATACTTTCAGCGTCGTAACCTTGAGAAGTTTGTGATAAAGTTTGGCGAAATTGATATATAGAAAAAGTGCCTTCATCATAAAATCTGGGACTTTCTCGCACAAAGCGATCGCACTCTACACTAGCTGCACTAAATAATGCTTGAGCAACTCCTTTTTCTAAAATTCTGATCTCTAGTTCAATACCACCATCATTATCTAATAAACGATACAACTGGCGATAATATTCTGACTTGCGAATCTTTTCAATCAATCGCTGGAAATAATTCGCCACTACTTGCTGAGAAGATTCAACCAAAATATCTTCTAATTGATTTGCTAAGTAATAAAATGCCTCTACTAAAATAGCAAGCAAAGGTGCGGTAGCGTTGCGAGGATGGCTGATGGTTGCACGTTGATAAGCAGAAGCTACAGAAAAAGTATCTAGCAATTCATCTAAACGGCGAATCATTCGTGATTGCAATTGCTTAAAATCTGCTTCAAAAGCATCACAAGAATTATTAATTATTTGGTTAACTTCTTCTGTGATATGCTCATGAAAGTCTCTACCAATTTGCTGGAGTTGCTGATTTAGGCGTTGTAATTCTTGCGCCTTCATCGTCTCAATTTCTTGGGGCTGACTATCTAAATCGCGTTGGACACTCTGATAATGTTTCTTCAGCTTAATACAAACATCTTCTAAATCATCAGCAAGATTTTTAAATAATTGGGGGCGCTTTTCTTCGGTAAGATAGCGAGTAATTGCTGTGCGGAATTCTTCAGTACCACTATCTTTAATTAGCTGTTCGATAATTTCATTTCCCCAATCTCCTAGAATCCGCACATAATTTTGATTTGGGGTTTCAAAGCCGTTAACAGAGACACGGAATTTACTAGAAGACAGCTTTCCTGAATTTACACAGTAGTTGTTAAACGCATAGACAAATTGTGGTGTTTCTTCTTTACCATCTAAACCTTTAATACTTTCTGCAAAAACAGAATCTAAACCAAATCTATCTTGTTGGCTTGTCTGTTTAATCTGACTGCCATAAAATCCTAATAATCCACTCGTTTTATAAACCTTGTTTGAATTGTGAAATTGCCCAATAATTAAATCGTCTAATCGTTGCCGTAGCTGAGTATTATACCAAGTTTCATCGATGCGGTTGAAAATATAGAAAACGCGATCGCGTACTCCCCCATTCTCCCGCATTAGTTCCAAAAGTTCTGTTTCTTCTTTTGTCATCTCACCCGCCGCAGCAGGCTTTAGCACACACACCACCGCCGAAGTATCAGGATGTTGAATTTTGGCATAAGTTAGTTGGGCATCTTTCTCTACTGGTGCATCTATACCCGGCGTGTCAATAATTACATTACCATCTTGTAGCAAAGGATGATTGCAATAATATTCTATTCGCTTCAATACTGCACTATTACTACCACGACGGGCATATCCAGCCGCTTCCTTGAGATTAGAAAAGTTAAATTGTTCCATTGAGTATGTAGCATTATTAACCGTGTTGATGCGATCGCGGTTTGCTATATATCCCTCTACCAACAACATTAACGCCTTCGCCTGTTTTGCACGTTCTGATTTATTCTCACCACCCTCCTGCTGAATAATAGTTTCAGAATATTGACGTAGCAAGTTAATTAAATCAGCTTGGTTGATATTAGGTACTGTCTTAAATCCTAGTTGCTGACACAAATAAGCTACTTGTTCTCGAATCTCTACTTCACTTAAAAATGTCAAAACAACACGTTCTTTATCTACTTCTGCATACTCAATTTTGCATTCTGTACCTGTAGCGTGTCCCTCTGCACTGTAAAGTAATTCCCTCTCCAATAGGGCATTGATTAGCATTGATTTCCCGGCACTAAACGCACCCGCAAATACAATTTCAAACTTGGGAGAAATAGCTTTACTTAGGGAAGTTCGTATAGGTGTAATATCTTGAGAACGTAGCGTTGGTTCTTGTTGTAAAAGTTGTAATATAGACTCAACCTGCTCTTTCAAATTTTTGCACTGAAGCGGTAAATCTGACATATTCAGCATCCTGATAACATTTATGTATATATTAGTAATATTTATTGTGGAGATGGTTCAGAAAAATTACTGATAAAGTTAATGCTGTTTAAGCTGCTGGATATTAGATAAACGACTAATTAATGACTAATTAAAATTTTTGCTATCAGATTAAAACCCCATGACGATTTAAGACAAAGCTTAAAGAATTTTGTCAAATGAAATAGTCATTGGTGCAAATGAAGAATTTAGGTTTAATAGAAGTTTTGACAAACAAGTGTAGGTTGGGTTGAGGAACGAAACCCCACAATATGTTGGGTTTGTTGGGTAACACTAAAGTTCAACCCAACCTACAAATATTCTTAACTGTTGTAAGGGTAAAGCGCATTGCTCATTTGTGTCAACTTAACGTGAAACCCTTGTCAAAACGTGATATTCAATTCTTTGGCTGACCATCACTCAACGCGTTACCCCACCCTAACCCTCCCCTTATAAAGGGGAGGGAACTGGATTTTCTTGTTTCCCCCCTTTATAAGGGGGGACTAAGGGGGGTAAAACGTCTGTGGGATAAGCGCTTGAGCTTAAGTTGACACCTATGAGCAATGCGCTTTACCCCTACCGCATGGTCTATTTACCTGAAAATAGCTGTAAATAAAATGCTTTTGAACCGCAGAGGGCGCAGAGAGAAAAAAAGAGATTTTACCAGTCACCTTGAAAGGGTTAGAAAAAGCATCTACTCAATCTTCAAGTTGAAAGGCAAGCGGGCGTAAACCCCTCGTGGATCGTTCATATTTTGCAGAATTCCGATTTCCTGTTGCAACTTTTGGAATTCATTGGTGAGAGGATTGGATTGTTTGAGTTGCGTTCCCTCAATTCCTAAAGCAGTCCGCACTTCTTCAGTTGCACGCCCAAAAAACCGTTCTCCAAAAGTGCTAGTGCGAGGATATTCTTGCACTTCCCAATCTTCTCCTAGTTTCGCCTGCTTGGCAGTGTATGCGATCGCATTATTCAACCCGCCAATTTCATCCACTAAACCAATTTCTTTAGCCGCTACACCAGACCAAACCCGTCCTTGAGCAATTTCTGCTACTTTTTGTTCTGGGAGTTTCCGACCTTGAGAAACTTTATTCAAAAACATATCATAAATTCGGTTCACACTCCGTTGATAAAGTGCCAACTCTTGAGGCGATTTCGGACGCGAAACTGTTTGACTATCAGCATAAGTTGCAGTTTTCACCGAATCCCAGGTGATGCCGTTATTACTCGCTAGCTTTTCACCATTAAATAGCAACCCAAATACACCTATTGAGCCTGTAATGGTATTTGGTTCGGCAAAAATGCGATTAGAGTCGCTAGCAATCCAATAACCACCAGAGGCGGCTACATCACCCATTGACACTACAACCGGTTTCGCTGCACGAGTTAATTTCACCTCTCGCTGCATAACTTCGGCTGCGGTAGCGCTACCACCAGGACTATTAATTCGTAATACAACAGCTTTTACATCCTTATCTTGTCGGAGTTTCTTGAAGATTTTGGCAAAGCGATCGCCTCCTACTTGCCCATCTTCTCCTTTACCATCGACAATCTCGCCCTCAGCATAAACCACGGCAATTTCATTTTTTGAACTACGTTCTACACCGAAAGATTTGCCAGAAACTTCTGCATAGCTATTCAGGCTAATTTGTCGGAATGTTTTGTCGTCTTTATCGCTATCTGTCAACTTTTTCAGGTCAGTTACCACTTCATCAGGGTATTGGACTTGATCAACTAAACCGCTAGTTTTAGCTTCTGTGGCTTCTAGTATTGCTTGACCATCTGCGATCGCTTGCAACTGCTTAGGTTGAATTTTCCGACTTGCGCCTACAGTAGTGCGCCACTCTCCCCAAACATCATCCAACAATTTCTGAGTTTGTTCGCGGTTTTCTGGACTCAATTTTGTGAGGATAAACGGTTCTACAGCCCCCTTAAATTTCCCCACCCGCACGACTTGAACACCAATGCCATATTTTTGCAATGCACCCGCTAAGAACATCGGTTGTGAACTCAAGCCGTTGATTTCCATCATTCCCAGAGGATTAAGTACAATGGAATCTGCCACTGAACTAAGATAATATTCCTTTTTACTCCAATCGCTGCCATAAGCAACAATCTTTTTCCCCGCCGCGCGAAACTCCTCCAACGCTTTCCGAATTTCTTTCAGGGAGGCATAGCCCAGGTTACTAGCTTGGCTTGTGCTTGTTGCATCTAAATAGATCCCGACAATTCGCGGATCGCGCCGCGCCTTTTCCAAAGTTTCCACAACTTTGCGGAGTGCCATCCTATCGTCATCCACACCTGATAATGTGTTTTGAAACAGTTCGCCAGAACTAGGTTCGCTATCAGTAATTTTCATTGACAAGTCAAAAACCAGCATTGACTTATCTTTCACATTTGGCCCAGTATCTTTAGAGGAGCTAGCAGCCAATATTAGCAAGAATAATCCAGTAGTTCCCAGACCACCGAAAATAATTAGTCCTAATAAAGTGCCAAGTAAACTAGCAAAAGTTTGTTTGATAAAATTACGCATTAGTTATTAGTTATTAGTTATTGGGCATTGGGCATTGGGCATTGGGCATTGGGAATTGGGCATTGGACATGGGGCATTGGGCATCCCTTCGGCTTCGCTCAGGGCAAGTGGGCATTGGGCATTGGGTATGGGTTAATTCTTGTCCCTCATCTCCCTCATCTCCCGGTTGGTGAGCGAAGTCGAACCACATCTCCCTCATCTCTTCATTCCCCATTCCCTATTCCCCATTCCCCATTCCCCATTCCCCATTTACTTATTCTATGCGCTGTAAACTACCAGAGTGCTTTAACTGATACAAGCTAGCGTTACCAGTGCAAAATAAGACTGTGGTGATTTCGGCGATTAATACTTCAGCGAGTTCTGCAACTGCTGTCTCTGATGTTGCTGCTGCTTGCAAAAAAGGCATTGCTAAACCAGCTATATCTGCTCCCAAGGCGATCGCGGTTGCAACATCCAATCCATGACGCAAACCTCCCGAAGCAATTAAGGGCACGTCTTTGGCCATCGCTCTAATAGTTGTAATACACTCTGCTGTCGGTAAACCCCAATCAGCAAAAGTCCTTCCTAAGCGACGTTGTAAGGGATTTTCAGCCCGTTCGCTTTCTACTTTTGCCCACGAAGTACCCCCCGCACCAGCCACATCAATTGCTGCTACTCCGGCGGCGAGAAGTTTTTGGGCGATCGCTGCTGAAATGCCGTTACCAACTTCTTTTGCAATTACTGGTACTGGCAGTTTACTGCACAAATCAGATATCTTGTCAAGCAAACCCCGAAAATTAGTATCACCTTTGGGTTGAATGCACTCTTGTAGAGGGTTAATGTGTAAAATCAGGGCATCAGCTTCTAGAATATCAACTACCCGCAAACATTCATCTAAGCCGTACTTGTAGTTAAGTTGCACAGCGCCCAAGTTTGCAAATAGCAGAACATCGGGGGCATACTTGCGGACAGCAAAAGTATCAGCTACTTGGGGTTTTTCTACTGCTACGCGCTGGGAACCGACACCCATTGCAATTTTGTAGCGTTGCGCGACTTGGGCCAAACGTTGGTTAATGATTGCAGCTTGTTCTGTTCCCCCAGTCATAGAAGAAATTAACAAAGGTGCGCCAAGGTGTTTCCCCAGGAAAGTTGTACTGATATCAATATCGTCGTGGTTGAGTTCGGGTAAGCAAGAATGGGTAAAGCGATAACGTTCCAGTCCATTGGTGATTTGGTGAGACTGAACATCTTCCTCTAAACAGATCCGAATGTGATCGGCTTTGCGATTCTGAGTTTGTGCAGAGATGTTGGTAGGGGCGTTCACTGGTGGGTATGGCTAAAAGTATTGGCTTGCGATCGCTATTGTTACATTGTCTGCAACCGTATTTTTATAACAAAAATATTTATTTTCCCTATCTTTAGGGTACGTTACGCTATTGATAACATACCCATTCCCTCATTTTGTGAGTTAATTAATATGGTTTTACAAACAGAAAAGCGCTACTACACTCCAGAAGAATATTTGGAATTAGAAGAGAAGGCTGAATATAAAAATGAATACAGAGACGGAGAAATTATACCCATGACAGGTGGAACAACTAACCACAACAAAATTGCACTTAATTTTTGTCGCAAGTTTCCCTTGACAGTGCAAGGGCAAGATTCTGAGATTTACATAGGGGATGTGAAATTATCAATACCTCGTTATCGCATTAATACTTATCCTGATGTTATGGTCATCAAAGGTAAGCCTATTTATGAGGGAACAGGTAAAACAATTATCACTAATCCCTTATTAATTGTTGAAGTCTTATCAAATTCAACTAAAAATTATGACAAAACAGATAAGTTTAAATATTATCGTTCAATTCCTGGTTTTCAAGAATATATTATGATTGACCAGTATAGTTTTGCTGTGGAACAATTTGCAAAGCAAGCAGAAGGTCAATGGATTTTTAAGGAATATGAAGGTGAAGAAGCAGTTTTAGTTTTAGATTCTATCGATTTTCAAATTGCCTTGCGTGATATTTATGAGCGAGTTGATTTTGAGTTGATTGAGGAATATAGCAATCCGATTTGATTTCTGAATCACTTGTAGAGGTAAGGGACTGGGGATTGGGGACTGGGGACTGGGAAGAAAGAATAAAGGTGTACTGAGTTTTGTTCAAAAATCAAATATGAGTCCTATATTAACCAAGTTATTAACGCAGCGATCGCGATACTCAGGTTCAGCAAGCAACCGATCAATATTTCCTATCGTAATAACAGGAAGCGATGTCGGCGTATTCTCCTCGCGCATCACTTTTACTAAACTTTATCTTTCTAGAGTGTCTCAATGGGACAGTATAGTGGTTCAGTAAATGCAAAAAAAGGTGTGTTTTGTAATAGGATTGGATTGCTAGCTCAGTAATTACACGATAACAAACTTGTGTTCTGGACGAATGGGGTTGTGTTCTGAACGAATGGGGTTGTGTTCTGGACGAATGGGGTTGTGTTCTGGACGAATGGGGTTGTGTTCTGGACGAATGGGGTTGTGTTCTGAACGAATGGGGTTGTGTTCTGAACGAATGGGGTTGTGTTCTGAACGAATGAGGTTGTGTTCTGGACGAATGGGGTTGTGTTCTGAACGAATGGGGTTGTGTTCTGGACGAACAAGAGAGACGCGATAAATCGCCGTCTCTACAAGGCGTTTTTGTTATCTATTATCATTTTTATCAAAAAACCCGATCCGAACCGGATTGCACGCAATCGAGAAACGTAACAAATAGACCATACATCTTGTAGAGACGCGATTCATCGCGTCTTAAACCAAGGATGTGTTGCAATCATTAATTAAATTGTTATTAGATTTTTTCACGCGATTAAACCGGATTCCTATATAAATCAACCAATATAGCCACAGCCCCTCTTTGCTTGCAGAGAGGGGCTTGTGATCTTATTGATCCTCAGAATAATGAATGGGTAAAATTTATCACACCAATTCCACAGGAAGCAATGACAGCAATGCTTCAGACAAATCGCATAAAAGCGATCGCTGTTAATAAAACAGATATTGTGAACAGAATGGGAATGCGTAGGCGTAGCCCGCCCCAGGCATCGTTTTTGCGATCGCCCCTTGTAGAGACGCGATTCATCGCGTCTTCTTCCTTATTTCCCATCATTTACATAGCGCCAATAATTCCGAGTTTTTTGGGTTGGCAATTACATCAATGCAAAGCAATAATTGCATAAATTTTTGTATCAACCAAAGATGTAATCATGAATCATTCCGATCCTCAACCAGAAAACAACAAACCCAAATACAAAGGTAAATATCGAATTGACTCAACCCGTTTGCCAGCATGGAGTTATGCTAGTAATGCTGGATATTTCGTTACTATTTGCACCAACGGTAAAAAATGCTTTTTTGGTGAGGTTGTGCAGGGTGAAATGCACTTATCATCAATTGGAGAAATTGCTCATAAATTGTGGTACGAGATTCCTAATCATTTTTCTAATTGCCAGATAGATTCGTTTTGCGTCATGCCTAATCATATTCATGGGATTTTGGTTATTAATCAAATACGAGAAGGAGACGCGATGAATCCACGAACACAAGAAGAAGACGCGATGAATCCACGAACACAGGAAGAAGACGCGATGAATCCACGAACACAGGAAGAAGACGCGATGAATCGCGTCTCTACAAGTCAACGGGGGGATGGTGAACGGGGTGGGGTTACTGGGTTATTTAATCCGATGTTGTCTAAAAATTCCCTTTCTAAAATTGTTAGGTGGTATAAAGGACGATGTTCATTTGAAATTAATCAAATTTATGAAGGTTTTGGATGGCAAGGAAGGTTTCATGACAACATAATTCGTAATGAATTCGCCCTCGATCGCATTAGGCAATATATTATCAATAACCCAATCAATTGGGAACACGATTGCGAACAACCACCCCATCCCCCCTTGTAGAGACGCGATTCATCGCGTCTTCTTGTGTTTGATTCATCGCGTCTTCTTGTGTTTGATTCATCGCGTCTTCTTGTGTTTGATTCATCGCGTCTTCTTGTGTTTGATTCATCGCGTCTTCTTGTGTTTGATTCATCGCGTCTTCTTGTGTTTGATTCATCGCGTCTTCTTGTGTTTGATTCATCGCGTCTTCTTGTGTTTGATTCATCGCGTCTTCTTGTGTTTGATTCATCGCGTCTTCTTGTGTTTGATTCATCGCGTCTTCTTGTGTTTGATTCATCGCGTCTTCTTGTGTTTGATTCATCGTTATTGACGCGTATAACGATGTTTCACCCCAATAGGAAAATATTCAAAATCCCCCATTGGCGCTAATGTAACCTGTGGTGTTTGATATTCTGCGGGAACATAATTAGCAAACTCGCTATTTAGACGTAACAGTTGTGAAAGAATAGAAGATGCGATCGCAAGTCTTCGATCTTCACTACCCTCTACCCCTGCTCCTAATTCCACAACCACAGATAAAAATCGATTCTTATCTGCATCTTCCTTCACCTGCAACACAAATTTACCCGTCACCCATTCTTGAATTCCTGGTTGTTCTAATCCCACCGTCACATTTTCGGGATAGATATTTGCACCAAAGTAAGAAACTGTAAAGTTAGAACGCCCGAAGACATAAACGAAAGGTAGCTGATGAATACCTCTAGGGGAGTGGGGAGTAGGGAGTGGGGAGTGGGGAGTGCTGTTAGCGATAGCGGGGCGTTGAGGCAGTGCTGAGTTTTCTAACGCTGCAACAGGGTTAAATCTCCATTCAGCTAAAAATTGCAGCATGGCATCATAACTAACTATCCCCCCAGTATCTAAAATGTCATAACGCACTAAGGGAATACCGTTGTCTCCCGAAAACAGCAATCCGCCATCTTGAACCTCAAAAAAGCGAGTGAAAGGATCATATTGTACCAGCGTGGGTAAACGCGATTCCCCAAATAAAGCTCTAGCTGCATCGGGATTTTGTGCCAAAAAACGACGAATGCAGATACTTAACGGTGTTTCATTACCTAAAACTCCTGCATCCGCAGTACCATAAAGTGATGCAAAATCATAGCAAGGATTTTGTGAACCAACTCTTTCACCAACTAAACTCCGCCATTCTTCACTAAATACTTCTCCCGCCATCACTAATTTAATCTGATATTGCTGCCACTCCACACCACGGGCGATACCAGTATCAATCACATCTTTCAAAAATGGCGGGTATCCCAATAACACCACTTGTTCAAATGCTGAACCTAATTCTTCGACAACTCGCAAGATTTCTTCTTTGTTGTTACCAGGAGTAATTACAGTGATGGGATAACCTTTGCTAGCAAGATAACGACAGCAATTGCTGGTGAACATTCCACCTACCCAAGTGCCTAAAGTGAAACAAATCACTGCTAGGGTACGTCTGGTATCTGTGTAGAAGCTATCGTGAAAAATTTGTTCAAAGCGTGTGGCGATTTGGAGTTCATCTGTGAAAAAACGAGGCCAAAATGTCGGTTTACCACTAGAACCTGATGAAGCAGCTATCATGTCGCACCCTTGGAGTTGTCCGTTGCGGCACAAGTCACCCAAAGGATAACGCAGTATATAATTTTGTTTAGCGATCGCTGGTAGTTGTTGAAACTCCTCTAAGGTTTGAATAGTCGCGGGATTAATTTCCCTTTCTGCTAAAAACGCCTTATAAGCTGGCACATTAGCCGCTACATCGTGAAATAAACTCAAAGCTGCCGAAGTTTGAGTGTTAAGATGCCGTTGCAGTACTGTTTCTAGGGGGGTAGACAAAAAATCTTCAAATGCTTTAATTACTTGCTGCTGTCTTGATTTCGGGTTCATAATAATTCGTAATTCGTAATTCGTAATGACGCTCTCTACGAGACTCTGCGCGTAGCTTGCTTCCCTGCAAGGGTACGCCGACTCGCTACTGCTTTGCTAACGTAATTCGTAGAATATCCGAAAATGAGGGTATGCGAGTTGTAATCATTCAATAAAACCTTAATTCATCCTTGGGCACCATGCAGCTCTATTGCAGTAAACAACACACAAATAATGGTGGGAACCGCTTTTGCACCCATTGCGGTGAACCATTACCTCTTGCTGTGGGACAGATGGTGGATAATCGCTATCAAATTATCCGTCATCTAGGACAGGGTGGCTTTGGACGCACCTATTTAGCGGAGGATAGAACTAAATCCCATCAAACCTGTGTGCTGAAGGAATTTGCACCCCAAGTAGAAGAAAAACAAGATTTACAAAAAGCTAAAGAGTTATTTGAACGAGAAGCAAATGTTCTGAAAACACTTCAGCATCCACAAATTCCCCGTTTTCACGCCTCGCTACAAGTGAAGATAGGTACTAAAGATTTTTTCTTTCTAGTGCAAGATTATGTGGATGGTGATAATTATTACCAATTATTAGAACAGCGTGAAACTCAAGGAAAGACCTTCAGTGAAGAAGAAGTAATCACCTTACTGCAACAGATTTTACCCGTATTATCATACATCCACTCACGGGATGTAGTTCACCGTGATATCTCTCCTGATAATTTGATTTGGCGGCGTTCTGATAATCTCCCCGTATTAATTGATTTTGGTGGTGTCAAACAATTACCAGCTTCTCAAGGGTTTTGGCGGACTAAGTTGGTTGGAAATAACACCTTGCTGGGTAAAAAGGGTTACGCGCCAGAAGAACAGTTACGGCAAGGAAAAGCATTTTTTAGTAGTGATTTATATTCTTTAGCGGTGACATCACTGGTGTTGCTCACCGGGAAAGAGCCACAAAAATTATACGATAGCTATCAGGGAATTTGGGGATGGGGAAAGGAAATTAGAGTTAGTCCGCAACTGGAAGCGGTGTTAAAAAAGATGCTGGCTTATAAACCGAGCGATCGCTACCAACGAGCCGAGCAAATCCTCAAAGATTTACCATCACCAACTGCGACTAAATCCACAGGTAATTATATTACCACCAAGATTAAGACGATGGTAGTTGCTCCGGGAAGACAACACGCCAGTGCTGTTGTCAGTAGATTCCAGAACAAAACCCAAGCGATAGCGAAACCAATATCTTGGCCTGTTTGGATTCGCCCTTTTGTGATGAGTTTAGGGGGAACAGCAATAGTAGGATTAACTGTGGCGGTGGGAAATGCAGTGATTCGTAGCGTATCTTCAATTACCATTCCATCAATCTCATTACCGCAAATCCCACAATTACCAAATCCAATCGGTAAACCAGTCAGCGACAAAGGAAAAAATCGCAATCTTCAGGAAATTATCAGTCGTCGTCAACAGCTAGAAATTACTGAAGGATTTTTTACTCCCTTTGTAGATGATTTATTTTATACAAAAAAACCAGAATTAAAGAGACGTAGCCTAACATCTAAATCTGAAGACGCTGGTTTACGAGATGAATGGTCTGGTATCGCAGACGATTTATTGGATAAAATAGAACGGGCTGACCTCAGTACAGCATCTCGTCGGAAATTGGGTAAATATAGTCAAAAAGATTATACAACATGGAGACGACTTGCGCGATCGGGGCAGTTTGGGAACTATACAATTGATCAGTTGACCAAAGACGCAAATGAAAAATTTGATCGGTTGTTTCCCGATCAGGATCGTGGGAAACTCAATCAACAGACTTTCGGTCAAATTTGGTATGCGATCGCAGCCGATCAAGTCAGTAAAGTACAAAAATAGAGTTAGGAGTGAGGAGTTAGGAGTTAGGAGTTAGGAGTTAGGAGTGAGGAGTTATAAATTACGGCAATTTTCTTTCTTTATAGACCACGGTTTAAGACACGGAGTAGTGTAGTTTAATCAATTGAAAAACGCTACTCTCTACTCCCTGTTGACTATTAACTCCTAACTATTAACTCCTAACTATTAACTCCTAACCCCTAACTCCTAACTATTAACTCCTAACTCCTAACTCCTAACTTTCCAATGAATTCAATATATTGTTCTCAAGGACATGAAAATTCCCCGGGTAGTCGCTTTTGTCTCCAGTGTGGTGAAAAGTTGTTGGATACGCCCATGAGTTATAGTATCCAACCGGGACTAACTTTAGGCGATCGCTATGTGATTGTACGTCAAATTGGCCAGGGTGGTTTCGGAAGGACTTATTTAGCTGAAGATGTCAACCGTTTCCGCGAACTTTGTGTCTTAAAAGAATTTTCCCCCCAAGTTCAAACCGCTTACGTTGTTCAAAAAGCTGAAGAACTGTTTGAGAGAGAAGCGAGTGTTCTTTATAAACTGCAACATCCCCAAATTCCCCGCTTCCGGGAACTGCTTCGCATAAACTTAGGGGGGAAAGAATATCTGTTTTTAGTGCAAGATTATGTAGAAGGAGAAACTTACAACTCCTTGTTAAATGCCCGACTACAGCAGGGTTTGCGCTTTACAGAAGTAGAAGTACGCCAATTGTTGATTTCAATTTTGCCAGTGTTGGAGTATATCCACTCCATAGGCGTTATTCATCGAGATATATCTCCAGATAACTTAATGCTTCGCACTGTTGACAAACTGCCAGTGTTAATTGATTTTGGCGGTGTAAAACAAGTAGTAGCAACCGTAGCTTCCCAATATTACCAACCGGGTATGGTCGCACCTCCTCCAGCACCAACCCTATTAGGTAAAATAGGATTTGCGCCCCCAGAACAGATGCAAACTGGGTTAGTATCTCCCCACAGCGACTTGTATGCTTTGGCTGCAACAATGTTGGTTTTACTGACAGGGAAACAACCCCAAGAATTAATTGATACGTATAACCTTACCTGGCAGTGGCGACGCGAAGTAAGCGTGAGTCAAAGTTTGGCACAGGTATTAGATAAAATGTTATCTGCCAGACCAAGCGATCGCTATCAATCAGCCCGTCAAGTAATCCAAGCCCTAAACCCGCCCCCAGCTAACTTTCCCCCAACTCAATACCCCACCCCACCACAACCCACAGCCGCCACCGTCGCCGTCTCCCCCTCATCCCCCTCATCCCCCTCATCCCCCCCTCCCCCTTGGTGGACACCAACAAAAATCTTCCTTGTGGCGGCGATAGTAGCCGGTACTGTTGGATTATTTTGGTGGGGACTGAATAGCAACCGAGATATAGGAGACAAACCTAATCCTACAGTCACCCCGACCCCAACCGATTCTTCACCGCAATATTCACCAGCCGAACGGGAACGCAAAGAAAAATTAAGCGATCGCCGTGAACAATTGGGTATTAGCTCTAACTTTTATGTAAACTTGGTAAATCAAGTTTTTTGGGACAGAAATCCCAGTTTACAAGGACGCACTCTCAGTGATGGCCCTGTTGATGAGAGTTTGCGGGCAGAATGGGATAAAACAGCCTCAGAATTGCTGGAAAAATTAGCCTTACTGAGTTCAAATGCCCGCCGACAACTGGGAACTTATACAACTGCTGAACGCGATCGTTGGAAAGTAGAAGTCAACAGAATCAACGTTGGTAGCCGTTCTTTGTATGATTTGGGAGATACTGCTTTCTTAAGTGTATTCCCCCAACAGCGTGGTAAAGATTTTCGAGATCAGCCCATTGGACAAGTTTGGTACGGATTTGTTAGCGATCGACTCAGTGCTATCCTTGCCGGTAGCGCTTTCCAGAAACTTGTCTTTGATCCGGGCGCTATCAGCAAAACAGTCAATGGTACTCTCGAACCTGGTGGTGGTAAAGTATTCATTGCTGGACTTGCCAAAGAACAATCTTTGGAATTAAAGCTACAAGCAAATTCCCAAGTTTTGTTATCAGTCTATTCACCCTCTGGGAAAATCAAATTTTTAGAAGATTCTAAAGAGCGAAGTTTGTCTACTAAATTACCAGAAAACGGATTTTACGAGTTTGTCGTGGTTTCCACAGCATCGAAACCAGTAGATTATCAACTCAGTATTACAGCAGAAAATCCCACCCCTCCCCCATCGCCAACACCAACGCCCACAGAAACACCAGCGCCCACAGAAACACCCACGCCAACGTCAACTCCTACAGAAACTCCCACAGAAACCCCCATTCCTACGCCGACACCAACGCCACAGACAACGCCACAATAAAGGGCGTTGCATAGTTGCGGTATGATTTAGCAACTTCCAAAATTCCCCCCCTGCCTCAACAGTTATCAGTTAAAAATTGTAAGTCAATTGGGAGTCAGCCCTGTACTGAGCTATGTCGAAGGAGTCCCCCACTTCTGAACAGTTATCAATTATCAACTATCTGCATCATCAGTTAAAAATTGATAACTGATAACTGTTGACTGTTGACTGATTTAAATTATCCCTTGTCTACAACACCTAAACGCAACGCAATTCGCTTGTATTTCGTTGCATCATAGGGTCTACCTCTGTGCATCACCTGGGAGTTGTCCCAAAAAATAATATCTCCTGGCTGCCAAACATGAGAGTAGATTGGTGTGCATTCTAGAACAGTCGCAAACAAATCCTGCCAGAAACGTTTTGCTTCCTCTGGTCTATCTTCCATACCAACTGCGATCGCAGTGTCCGAACCTAGATATAATCCCTTTTTACCAGTGACTTTGTGAGTAGACACAATCGGATGCACTTTCCTCGGTATATCAGTATCTACATCGGGATTTTTAGAAAACATTGGTGGCGAGTGATACATCGACATCTGCTCTAACTGCTGCTGATGTTGATGATCTAGGTTATTATAAGCCTCTATCATGTCGAGAAACTCTGTAGTATGGGGCTGCCCATTTTCACCTTCCGGCACTTCTATTCCATAAAGCATCACAACATATAGTGCGTTCATATCCAGTCCCTCTGTGCGGGGCAGACCATCTTTATCATGATGCCATTGCCACGCATATTTCTGCGCTGTATCAGGAAACAGCCCTTTAGGATTGCCCAATATATAGACATATTGGCTTTGTAAGTCTGGACTAATATCAGGATCTAATGTTTTAGGAGGGCCGCCAAACATAAAATCGCCAAAAGTCTCCTTGGCAAATTCTTTTAATTGTTGTGCGGTAAGCTGTTGCTGTCTGACTACTACAACGCCATGTTTCCAAAGTGATTCCTTTAATTCACGCGACTCTAGATTTGTGAGGGAGCTAAGATTGCAACCCCGCAGGACTTCAACTCCCAGTCTTGATTGGTGTTTAGTTATTGGAGTCATTGCTATGCACTTCTTTTTGGAGCAAACTATGATGTCTAAATATTATCCAAGCTTTTCGCTCTTGATAAACATGAGAATCGCAATGATAGAAGCCTTTGCTGGGCTATAGGACTTCTCGTTTGCGTAAGGTACACTCGTAGGGGCACGGCACTACCCATTGGTGTCAATTTAACGTAAAAGCCATGTCTCGCAAGGAACTTCAGTTCCTTGGCTTTTAGCTCAAGTCTTCTTTTGATACCAGAAAAGTTAGTAGATTGAAACAATAATTCATTAAAATTTACATATATTTTTCTTCTTGACAATTTAAAGTTTTGATAAAGTAGTTGATGTAACCTCGTACTTCATTATAATTAAATAATTACAGCGTCGGTTCAAAAAAGTTTGGAAAAAGAACCAAAATATTTGATCTTTTGGGTGATCAATTTAAGGGACTTTCAAAAAATAAATTATCTAATTTTTTAGAGTAGGCGTCTCGCTCACCTGCAAGCAAAGGCGGGCTTTTCGGGTTAGCCCACAATAAATAACTGGATATTTTTGTCTTTAAAAGTTATTAACCAAATAATTAGTGGTTTCTACCTTAGATTACGCAAATGGTAAGTAATCTACATTGAACTGATGAATAGTTCTTTAACTAAGGCTGAACTTACGTATTAGTGAGAAATTCAGGATAAATAACATGGCATTTATTTTCGGCAAAACAACTGCTGACAATCTCTTTGGGACTTCGGCAAATGACACGATAGTTGGTTGGGCTAGTGGTGGTAATGCCAATAGTACCTCCGGTAACGACACTTTGAATGGTGCAGATGGTAACGATTCCCTCGCAGGTGGGACGGCAAACGACAGTCTAATTGGTGGAAATGGCAATGACACACTTGATGGGGGCACAGGAAATAACACTCTAATAGGTGGTGCAGGCAATGACACCTTCATAGGCAGTCAGGGTAACGACAGCATTAATGGCGGAGATGGTATTGATACCGCAGACTACAGTCAACTAGATCAAGTCATTATTTTGTCAGGTGTTGGAACCATTGAAAAACCTGGCGGATTTGGGCAAGACCAACTCTTTAAAGTAGAAAGGGTTGTTGCTAATGCTAATGTTGCCAACAACACTATAGATGCATCCCAATCTTTGACTGGGGTATCTATCGCTGTTAACCTCAGAACCCAAAGCTTGGCTGCTGATAACGTTCCTGGTTTGGGAAAATTGTCATTTACCGCAGTCAACTTTGACAATGTTAAAGGCACAAATGGAAATGACAGCATTACTGGTGATAGCCAAAATAACCAATTGTTTGGTAATAATGGCAATGACACACTTGATGGGGGCTTGGGTACTGACACTTTGATTGGGGGAGCAGGCGACGACACTTACTTGGTTGACACTAGTCTTGATACCATTACAGAGGGTGCAAATTCAGGCACAGATACCGTCCGGTCTTCTGTCAACTACACACTACGCCCCAATCTGGAGAATCTGACGTTGAGGGAAGGTAGCGACATCATCGGCACAGGTAACAGTCTTAACAACTTTATTTTTGGTAATACTTCTAACAACATTTTAAATGGCGGAGCAGGCAATGATACTCTAGATGGTAGTAATGGCAATGATGTCCTCAATGGTGGCGATGGCAATGATAGTCTACAGGGCGGCCCCGGCAATGAGGTACTCAATGGCGGGGCTGGAGACGATATCCTCATCGGTGTTTTCCCTGGTAGTCCGCTTCCACCTGGAATAGGGGAAACTGAGAGCTTCACAGGTGGGGCTGGGGCAGATAGATTTATCCTGGGTGACGCTGCAAATGTTTTCTACGACGATAACAACACTACGAATCCTGGTTTTGGGGACTTAGCTAGTATTACTGACTTCGACTCTAGCCAAGATCGAATTGAACTCAAAGGAGCTCCACAGGACTACCGTCTGCAAGTTGCTGGAAGCAACACACGAATATTCTTAGAAAAACCCGGAATAGAGCAAGATGAAATCATAGGTATTCTGGAAGGGAAAATCAATCTCAGACTTGATAGTGATGACTTCCTTTTCTATGAGCGGGAAAATGCTGGAGAAGGTATAAACAACTCACTAGACAGTGCCGAAGGATTAGGTTCCTTATCATCAGGCTCAAACGTTAATCTCTTGGCCGAGTTAGCAATAGTTCAACCAGGGGATAATTCCGATTTCGACTTTTTTACATTTTCTTTAGCAAATCCAGAAACTGTCACTATCAGTACGGTGACATCTGGAGATACAGTTCTCGGTCTGTTTAACATTGCAGGGAATTTAGTGACTAGTAACGACGATAGTGGCGGTGGCAGTTCGTCATTAATCACCACTTCCCTACTCTCCGGTACGTACTTCATTTCAGTGAGTAAATTTGCTTTATTGCCTGAAGATGGCGGAATTTTCTCTGGTAGCACTTCTAACGCTGATTTTTCTTATACCCTACAAGTCAGTTTGGCATAAGAATGTTATCAACTTAAAGATTGTACTCACATCAGAATGCAGATTCAAGGATAATTTTCCTCCTAACTAGGGGAACACGGCAACGTGTCCCCCTTTACCCAACAAAAGACTGCTAATTTTCCACTCATTGGAGGATGTTTGAAAAGTATTATTGCTAACATCTAAGCCTCAGAAACCTAACCCCCCTTCCCTACACAATACTGCTCGGTTAAGGAATTTCTTGGTTGAGGCAAGCAGGGGGAGCAGGGGAGAAATGGAGGCTGGCGTTGAGTTTTTGCCTCCCCTGCCTCCCCTGCTTATCCGAGCAGTATTGCTTCCCTACAAGGCAATGGGGGTTTCAAAGACTCTCGACCTTTCGGGGAGGGGAATGGAAGCGGGGTTTGCAGTATTGGGACAGATTTGAACTTTAGTTAAAGTCAGGGAGAGGTTTATCTAACTCACCTTACTTTATGACTTTTCAAACATTCTCTAAACTCGACTTTATCCATTTTTGTCGCAACACGATACTCCTGCGGAGTCGTTGCACGATCGCTATCGCTGAAACCTTTGTGGGACAGTATTTTTACTTTTTTAACTTCATCGATAATCAAAGAAAGTGGAAAAAGTATTTGCCAAAAAGCCAGGTTTTTTCCCGAATCAAAAAAACCGAGTTCTTAATTTTGGATAAAGTCGAGCTAAATAACTATATAAAATTTATGTAAAGCCTAAGTGTTATTAAGTGCAAAATTTTCTGGTATGCATTGTGGCAATGCATTTTTTAATCGAAAATTATCTTTTGGTAAAAAAAATGATATTGAAACTCAACTTAACAAAGATACCATATTTATCTGAAAAATATCGCAAAGCTCACCAATTAATAAATATGATCTATATATATAAATAAATATATTATCAATCATATTTATTAAAAGTTGATAAAAAAGTTGACATAATATTGGATTATATGATATTTAAATACTTAGAAAGTGAGTTCCAACAAAAATTGAAAAAAAAACCAAAATATTTGATATAATTACTTACCATTTGGGTCATCAATTAAGGGACTTTCAAAAAAAAAATTAGATAATTTATTTTTTTAGAGTAGGCGTCTCCCTGTCCCGCAAGCAAAGGCGGGCTTTCTGGGTCAGCCCACAATAAAAAAGTGGATTTTTTATTTAGAAGTTATTAACCAAAGAATTGGTGGTTTTTAACTTAGATTACACAAATGGCAAGTAATTTACATTGAACAAGAGGCAAGGGAGCAGGGAGCTTTCTAGCAAGGGGGAAAGTTCAAATGGGGATTCGACCCAATCAATTCGAGAACCACTTTTAAGAAGTGGGGCACGTAAGAACATGTTCCCCCCTTCATTTCCACGACAGGAGGAAGAGTGCATTTCCCCCTGCCCCCTGCCCCCTGCCTCTTCGTTGAACTGATGAATAGTTCTTTGACAGAGGGTGAACTCACGTATTAGTGAGAAATTCAGGAGAAGTAACATGGCATTTATTTTCGGCAAAACTAGTGCTGACAATCTTTCAGGGACTTCGGAAAATGACACTATAGTTGGTTGGGCTAGTGGTGATAATGCCAATAGTCGCTCCGGTCAAGATATCTTGAATGGTTTAGCTGGTAACGATTCCCTCGCAGGTGGGACGGAGAACGACAGTCTAATTGGTGGAAATGGCAATGACACACTTGATGGGGGCTTGGGTACTGACACCTTGAATGGGGGAGCAGGCGACGACACTTACTTGGTTGACACTAGTCTTGATACCATTACAGAGGGTGCAAATTCAGGCACAGATACCGTCCGGTCTTCTATCACCTACACACTACGCCCCAATCTGGAGAATCTGACGTTGAGGGAAGGTAGCGACATCATCGGCACAGGTAACAGTCTTAACAACTTTATTTTTGCTAATACTTCTAACAACATTTTATATGGCGGAGCAGGCAATGATACTCTAGATGGTAATAATGGCAATGATGTCCTCAATGGTGGCGATGGCAATGATAGTCTACAGGGCGGCCCCGGCAATGAGGTACTCAATGGCGGGGCTGGAGACGATATCCTCATCGGTGTTTTCCCTGGTAGTCCGCTTCCACCTGGAATAGGGGAAACTGAGCGCTTCACAGGTGGGGCTGGGGCAGATAGATTTATCCTGGGTGACGCTGCAAATGTTTTCTACGACGATAACAACACTACGAATCCTGGCTTTGGGGACTTAGCTAGTATTACTGACTTCGACTCTAGCCAAGATAAAATTGAACTCAAAGGAGCTCCACAGGACTACCGTCTGCAAGTTGCTGGAAGCAACACACGAATATTCTTAGAAAAACCCGGAATAGAGCAAGATGAAATCATAGGTATTCTGGAAGGGAAAACCAATCTCAGACTTGATAGTAATGACTTCCTTTTCTATGAGCGGGAAAATGCTGGAGAAGGTATAAACAACTCACTAGACAGCGCTGAAGGATTAGGTTCCTTATCATCAGGCTCAAACGTTAATCTCTTGGCCGAGTTAGCAACAGTGCAACCGGCGGACGGTCCCGATTTCGACTTTTTTACATTTTCTTTAGCAAATCCAGAAACTGTCACTATCAGTACGGTGACATCTGGAGATACAGTTCTCGGTCTGTTTAACATTGCAGGGAATTTAGTGACTAGTGACAACGATAGTAGCGATCGCCGCTTCGAGTCATTAATCACCACTTCCCTACTCTCCGGTACGTACACCATTTCAGTGAGTAAATATTCTTTATTGCCTGAAGATGGTGGAAATTTCTCTGCTACTGGCAAAATTACTCCTGATCTTTCTTATACGTTACAAGTCACTTTGGCATAAGAACTTTGTCAACTTAAAGACTGTACTGACATTAGAGCGCAGATTCAAGGATAGTTTTCCTCCTAGCTAGGGGAACACGGTAACGTGTCCCCCTTTACCCGACAAAAGACTATTTACAAGAGAGGGCTATTTCCCTCTAAATGTAGACAGGAAGTAACAAGCAGCGCTCTCTTCCACAAGCAAAAGAGAGCGCTGCTTGTTTTGGAACATCCAGAATTACCCTTGCATAATAATCCTACGGAGTTAGCTGCTAGGACTATGGTGCAGCGACGCAAGATTAGCTATGCTACCCAAACCCAACAAAGTACGAAAGTATGAGATATTTTTATCTCAATCAGATTTATTAAATTTTGAAACATTGGTAAAAAAGTTGACAGAACATTGGATTTCATGATATTTAAATAATTAGAACATGGGTTGAAAGAATTTTGGAAAAAGAACCCAAACATCTGTTCTAATTACTTACCATTTAGGTCATCAATTAAAGGACTTTCAAAAAATAAATTATCTAGTTTTTTAGAGTAGGCATCTCGCTCACCCCCAAGCAATGGCGGTCTTTTCGGATCAGCCCACAATAAATCAGTGGATTTTTTTATTTAGAAGTTATTAACCAAATAATTAGTGGTTTTTAACTTAGATTACACAAATGGGAAGTAATCTACATTGAACACATAAATAGTTCTTTGACTGAGGCTGAACTCACGTATTAGTGATAAATTCAGGAGAAATAATATGGCATTTTTTTTCGGTACTACAAGTCCTGACAATATTTCCGGGACTTCGGGAAATGACACCATAGTAGGTTGGGCTGGTAATGGTAATGCCAATAGTCCCTCAGGTAACGATATCTTGAATGGTTTGGCTGGTAACGATTCCCTTGCAGGTGGGACTGACAATGACACACTTGATGGGGGCTTGGGTGCTGACAGTTTGAATGGAGGAACAGGCGATGACACCTACATCGTTGACAGTGCTGTTGATACGATTACCGAAGCTGCAAATTCAGGCACAGATACCGTCCTGTCTTCTGTCACCTACACACTAGGCGCCAATCTGGAGAATCTGAGGCTGACGGGAACTAGCGCCATCAATGCGACAGGTAACAGTCTTAATAACATCCTCATCGGTACTAATTTGAGCCGCAACACTCTGAATGGAAGAGCAGGCGATGACTCAATAATCGGTGGTAGCGGCGATGATATCCTCAACGGTGAGGAAGGCGATGATAGACTACGAAGCGGACTTGACAATGACAGACTCAATGGCGGGTCTGGAGATGATGTCCTCATCAGTGTTTTTGCTGGTGGTTTTCCTGGTGGTAATCTGCTTCCACCTGGATTAGGGGAAACTGATACCTTGACTGGTGGGACTGGGGCAGATAGATTTATCCTGGGGGACTTCATAAATGTTTACTACGACGATAACAACAGTGCGAATCCTGGTTTTGGGGACTTCGCTACTATTACTGACTTCGACTCTAGCCAAGATCAAATTCAACTCAAAGGATCTCTACTGGACTACCGTCTAGAAGCTATTGGAAACAACACACGAATATTCTTAGACAAACCTGGAGCAGAGCCAGATGAAATTATAAGTGTTGTTCTGGGGAGAAACAATCTCACACTTGATAGTGATGACTTCCTTTTCAATTTTGAGGGGGAAATTGCTGGAAAAGGTACAAACAACTCACTGTTAACCTCTGAAGTGTTAGGTTCCTTGTCATCAGGCTCAAACGTTAATGCTTCAGGCCAGATAGCAACAGTTCAACCGGGAGACAATTCCGATTTCGACTTTTATAATTTTTCTTTAGCAAATTCAGGAACTGTCACTATCAGGACGGTGACATCGGGAGATTCAGTTCTCGGACTGTTTAACGATATTGGGACTTTGGTGCAAACTGACGACGATGGTCGCAGTGACAAGTCGTCATTAATTACCAGTTCGTTGAGTGCGGGTACATACTCCATTTCAGTGAGTAAATATCCTTTATTACCTGAAGATGGCGGAACTTTCTCTGGTAGCGGCTCTACACCTGATTTTTCTTATACGCTAGAAGTCAGTGTGGTATAAGAACGTTGTTAAATTAACAAAGTCTTGACATTAGGGACTTCCAAGTAAAAAAATATTCCATTGCTATTGTTCACTGTTGACCGTTGACCGTTGACGGTTCACGAGTTTTCAGTCAACAGTCAACAGTCAACAGTCAACAGTCAACAGTCAACAGTCAACAGTCAACAGTCAACAGTCAACAGTCAACAGTCAACAGTCAACAGTCAACGACTTGAATGTGGAATAATTTATTTTTTGGAGTTCCCTTAGAAAGCAGATTCAAGGATACTTTTCTTCCTGGCTAAGGGAACACGGCGATGTGTTCTCTTTTACTCTTGTAATTTTTGCGCCCATTCCAGCTATTTAGTCTGAATAAATTTTTCTGATATCGGGGGTTGGGAATTGGGTACTGGGGATTGGAAAATAGTATTTTTAATCTTATTCCCCAGTCCCTAGTCCCCAGTCCCTACTTACGCATCATCTAAAGCTGCAATTCCAGGCAATACCTTGCCTTCAAGTAACTCTAAGCTAGCGCCGCCGCCGGTAGAGATGTGGCTCATTTGATCGGCTAAACCAACCTTTTCCACAGCCGCTACCGAGTCACCACCGCCGATAATGGTGGTTGTGCCAGTTTTGCCAATTTCAGCAAGGGTATGAGCGATCGCTTCGGTACCTACCGCAAACTTATCAAACTCAAATACACCCATTGGCCCGTTCCAAATTACCGTTTTGGTATCTGCAAGGCTCTCTTGGAAAAATTTCACCGAGTCTGGCCCAATATCCAAGCCCATCCAACCGTCGGGGATATTCTCAATACTAACGGTTTGAGAATTGGCATCAGGGGCAAAGTTATCTGCCACTACCACATCTGTGGGAAGCAATAAAGCAACGCCCCGTTCTTTAGCCTTAGCTTCCAAAGACTTCGCTAGTTCTAGCTTGTCTTCTTCTACCAACGACTTACCAACATTCAAACCACGGGCTTTGTAGAAGGTGAAAATCATCCCACCACCGATGATTAGCTTGTCGCACTTCTCCAGCAACGTTTCAATCACGCCTATTTTACTGGAAACCTTGGAACCGCCAATAATTGCCGCCAAAGGACGTTGGGGATTTTCAATAGCGTTTTGCAGATATTGCAATTCCTTCTCAACCAAATATCCAGCCACAGAAGGGCTGAGGAATTTAGTCACACCTTCGGTAGAAGCATGGGCGCGGTGTGCAGTACCAAAAGCATCATTTACATAAAAATCAGCATTAGCTGCCAATTTTTTCGCAAATTCTGAGTCGTTTTTCTCCTCTTCTGGGTAAAAACGGACATTTTCCAGTAACAGCACTTGGCCATTTTCCAGGGCGCCAACTTTAGCTGCAACTTCATCGCCAATGGAGTCATCAGTTTTAACGACTTCTTGCCCCAGTAACTCCGAGAGACGCTTGGCAACGGGAGTTAGGCGTAATTTGTCATCCACACCTTTAGGACGGCCAAAATGGCTGGCGAGAATGACCTTAGCACCCTTCTGCGTCAAATCTCTGATGGTTGGTAGAGCGGCGCGAATGCGAGTATCGTCGGTAATGTTGCCTTGATCGTCCACAGGCACATTAAAGTCAACCCGCACTAAGGCACGTTTCCCAGATATATCAGCCGAAGATAAACTTGCTAAACTTTTTTTGGACACACCAAACTCTCCTGATTGCCTTTTTGTTATTGTTTTGAAAGTAGAACCATCAAGATTTTACCGGAGTCAGGGGTACCCAAGTGACAGAGATATTTAAGACAGTACTATTTCCTATCGATCAAAGCCGGGAAACGCGGGAAGCTGCTGATGTGGTGACCAACGTAGTCAAAAAGTACAGCAGTCGCTTGGTGCTGCTGTCTGTGGTGGAAGAACCACCAAAAGATGCGCCTAGTGCAGATGATCCGATGGTGTCACCAGAGGTAGTTGCCAAGCTGCTGTCCAATGCCCAATCTTTATTTTCTGGGCAAGGAATTCAATCTGAAATCCTGGAAAGGCGGGGTAAACCAGCTTTTACTATCTGCGATGTCGCTGATGAAATCGGCGCTGATTTAATCATTATGGGCTGTCGGGGGCTAGGCTTGACTGAAGAGGGAGCGGATGATAGTGTTACCACTCGCGTGATTAATCTTTCCCCTTGCCCAGTGCTGATTGTGCCCTAGCAGTGACCGCAAGGCAAAAGTCAAAAATCAAAAGTCAAAGAACCGAGAAAGCTGACGAAATGCTCGCCTGGTCTTCCCGCAGCTTCACGGTCGATGAGAAATACTGGTATTTTTGCCGCTCTCGCTGTTTCGAGAGCAGGTGTAAGACCCTCATATTCGCGTGGCGCGAGAAATATGGCCTCGACTTGTCGGGCGATTAAATCTTCGATGTCGGAAAATTGCTTCGATGTCTGCCCCTGAGCATCCGTCATCAGGAAATCGTAAGTTTTCTTACGCTTGGCAGCTTCCTCTTCCTATAAAAATACTCTACTGATTTATTTGCCTCAGTAGAGTATATAGATGTACATGTATCTTATGCCTCTAAACATTATCTTATCCAAGAGTAAATCTTTATACTACAGTGTAAATACTGCTGTTTTGAACAGCACGCGACTTGTGACGGGTGTGGACACGAAAACGGCGATATTTCTTGAAAGTGGGGTGAGTTGTTCAAAATATCATGCGTCGTCAGCCTGGTATCAAGATAGTGCTTTAAAGAAGTTCAATAATCTGGTAGTAAATGCGGAAAGTTGAACATTAGCAATGACGCAAAATTTGGAAAGTAATATCGGATTTGGGATTTGGTTAACTCACTATTAAAATTCAATCCCAGCAATAGGAAATCAACCCAAACAGTTAAGCGCCCACTCGGATAAACGCGCTAACTTTTTTGGTAAAACTCCAAAAACATCGTCATACAGTCATACATTCACTTTTACTAAATCCACATCCGCAAGCCAGATAATTCTACTTTGAGCCGATGCCATTTCTGACAAAGTTGGGGAACGCCATTCTACTGCATAAAGCCAATTGTTTTTCAGGCTAAAAATCCCTTGAATAATCCGCCGTGCTGGTTCTTCACTAAAATCAACTTCCACCACATCCCCTAATTGAAAAGCTGGTGTAGGAACTGTGGCTTTTTCCACTAAGTTTGTTCCAGAAAATTCTTCTTGAGACAAGTAGAGTATTTCACGACAGCAGATAATGGCATAAATCCATTCCTCTTTCTCCCATTGGACACCACAACAGTAGCCTGATATATCAGAGTTTGATAAGAAAACTTTTTCCAGGATTTGAACTGCTAATGGTGGCATGGCTTTTCCCCACGGTAGAGAACTATGCCAACAAGATTCTAAAGTGACAATTTGATTAATCATGCAAAGCAATCTCTTTTTTATACATAAACTACTTTGCACTTGTGTAATCCGGATGTAATTTCAAAATCCAGTCACAGCAGCATTTTATTGACGCTCAGTCAAAAATTTACCAAGCCCATAAATTTATTTAGGGGGCAAGGGGACAAGAGGAGAAATCAGATGGGGATTCAGATCCGAATGGCACGCTTGTAAAGCCCAAAGGCTTATGTTGCCTCGTTAAGAGCCTGGAGGCTGGGAATGTATTCCGAGAGGTTCTACCTCACGTCAAGCCACTGGAGGCGGAGCCTCCCAGCATGAGTTAAGAGCCTATATGGAACGGAAAACTACCTTTAAACTTAGTATTTACGCACGAGTTACAGAATAACGAACCGCAGAGGCGCAGAGGGCACAGAGAAATGAGAGTTTGAGAGATATTTTGCGTAAGTCCTAAAACCATCTCAGAAATAAATTCTCTATTTTATACCGATACAACTCAATTTTAGCCTTATTAGTCTCATAAAATTCACACGCCAGTTGTATCTCCCTTTGCCAGAAGGGGGAAGAGACGCTTGCAAAAAAACTCCTAACTAATAACTCCCAAGACAAATTCACCTTCATTCACAGCTTGATTGGTTGCAACATCATAAACTAATCCATCTTGTTGAGCGTAGACATCAATTACACTAGGTAACTTACCTTCTTTATTAAAACTGAGAATTTGATACAGCTTTTGTCCAGCTTTGACTGTACTACCTAATTCGATTCTGGATTGAATCATACCACCTGCGATCGCATAATATTTTTTCCGGTTGCTGCTAGATGCAAAAGTCATTTCATGGGTTTTTATATCATCTGATAAATCAGGAATTTGCAGTACACCTTTTTGGGCTAAATAGTTTTTTACACCTCGTATACCTTTATCAACTGAATCAGGGTTCATTTGCATTCCTGAGCCTAATTCTAGCGTCCAAGCTTCCACATCAAACTTGATATCTCTACCCAACTCTTTAAAACAAGCTTCTAGTGCTAACCAAGGTTTGATAAAAGCTTCATCAAAAGCATCACCATCGTATTTATCAAGTAAGATCCCGAAATCGAGTAAGAAGTATTTTGCACTATCTTCTCGATTTCGGAAGTAATAAACGTAGTCTAAAGCTTGATTGGTAGAACTATGTAAATCAATTAAGTAGTCTGCATCTAAACTGAAATTTTGCAACTTATAGCTAAAAAGCTCAGTGTATGGCACTGCACTAGGAGAATTAATTTTTTCTAAAATTTTTGCAAATTTTTGCTTAATTATAGTTAGATAATTTTGTCGAATGACCTTTGGATCAATATGAAGTTGAGATTTAGTAAAAGCTACTAAATCATCAGCTTCTTTCTCGTAATCCCAAAATATGCGATTCCAGTCTTTGGCTTCGTAAATGCAATATCGTCCAGGGGAAAAATGATGAGCGCGTTCATTTGTACCCATTGGATTACAAACGGGAACCAGCCAAATTTCTCCAGTTAAATCTGTATCATTTACTGTTAATAAAAACTCAATTAGCTGGTGAATTACGGCATTACCAGCAATTTCTGCACCGTGCAGATTAGATTGAATGTATACCTTTTTACCAGGTTGAGCGCCGATGAATTTGTATAGTTGTAAGTAGAGGCGATCGCCCAAAGCCATTTGACGTAATACAATGCTTTCAATAACTGGTAGCATAAAACAACTCGGTGATGATTTGAGTAAATTATCGCTGTATCTGTACTGTTAAAATAGGACTTACACAAATTACCTCTCAAACTCTGATTTCTCTGTGCCCTCTGTGCCTCTGTGGTTCGTTATTCCGTAACTTGTGCGTAAGTCCTATAAAACTCTAACCCAATAGAATAATCAGCTAAGGGACTTCCAAGAAATAAATTATCCAAATCAACGAACCACAGAGACGCAGAGAACACACAGACAGGAGAAATAGAGAATATCTATGATTTAGCGCGAACACTCAAACAGTTAGGCGAAAGTCAGTTTCAAGCTATTTGGTATAAGGGGACGGGTGAAGAGTGCGCGGGTGATCTGCGTCAGGTAATTTGGACAGTGCGAGATAGGCTAGAAACAGAGTCTTAGGGTGCAGTGCAAGATTTATTGCCAACGTCAAATCATTCATAAGTTTTATTTAAGCATTGCTTGCGATGTCTACGACGGGCTACGCCTACGCACACAGCGCACTACCCTAAAGAGCGATCGCATAAGCTTTTGTCAAAAAGTTGTAACTTTAAGCCTTAATGTCGTAACCTTAAGCCTTAATGTCGTAACCTTAAGCCTTAATGTTGTAACCTTAAGCCTTAAAGTTATAGCGTTAAGCCTTAAGGTTATAAGGTTAAGCCTTAAGGTTGTAACGTTAAGCCTTAAAGTTATAGCGTTAAGACTTAATGTTGTAATGTTGGTGACGACAAGACATTCACTTATAACTGCGATCGTTGATTCAGGTACTATTTTGCAACCAGTTCCATCCTTTGAGTCACAGCCAGAAAAGCCGAAAAGACAAACAAAAATCAAAGCTTTACAAGGCTGGTTTGAAAAAACACAACCTACGCCTTCTGATTTTGACCCAGACCAAGCCAGATGGGAAGCTTTAAAGGAGAAACATAATCTGTGAAATTGCCTGAAATATTATTTAATTATATATAGATGAGGAAAAGCAATATGCAAGCCTACAAGCTAAACGCCACAATTGACGAATCAGGTCATTTAATTATTGACGAACCTCTAAATATTGCTCCTGGAAAAGTGGAAGTGATTATTTTGCAGCCAGTTCCATCCTTGGAAACTTCTACTGAGTCACAGCCAGAAAAGCCGAGAAGAAAGTCTAAAGTGAAAGCATTTGAAGGTTTATTTGAAAATGCCCCACCGACACCACCAGACTTTGACCCAGACCGAGCCAGATGGGAAGCTTTAAAGGAGAAACATAATCTGTGAAAATCTTGTTAGACACCAACATCATTGTAGATGATGCCCTTGAGCGTGAACCTTTCCTAGAGGCAAGCGAACAAGTGTTGGTGCTAATTGAGCAAGGACAGGTAGAAGGTTATATTTCCGCTTCAACTTTTAGTGATTTGTATTACATCATCCGCAGGGCAAGAGGTCGAGAGTGGACACTTACTTATTTAAGGCAGTTGGTCAACTTCTGCCGTGTCGCTACTGTAGAAAGTACCGCAATCAATATGGCACTAAACCTTAATTTTAGAGATTTTGAAGACGCTATTCAATACAGCGCTGCGGTACTCAATCACTTGGATGCTATTATTACTCGCAACCCTAGAGATTTTCCAGTTGCTACTCCCAGAATTATCACACCTGAAGAGTTGATTCAGGAACTAACAAATACTCAATAAATAATTAAGTCAAATATATATGAATGCTCAATTAACCCCTGTCGAAATCCAAGAATTTCAGCAACTTCTGCCAAACGACACCCCAGCCCAACAAGCGCTTACTACCCTGCAACAACACAACGGCAATCTAGAAAGCACTTTTGATGAACTTTGGCAAGAGAAAGTCGGCAAAACAGATTATAGTAAGGGCAAAAAATCCCTTTTACAGCTGACCCTGAATGAAATCCGCGCGGAAATCTGTGGTGATGATGGTTTACAGGGCAAAATCAAAGAATACACTAAGAATCCTGGTAGTGCTTCTCTGCTCAATAGTATTATTGGCTCACTGGTGGCAGTTGCAGCAGTAAATGGAATACCGATGGATGGAGCGATCGCCACAATTGTCGTATTATATATTTTAAAAATTGGAATAAACGTTCTCTGCAAATACACTGAGCCAGATAGCGAGGGGGAGCAAGGTAAAAATAATAACTCTTAACTCTTAACTCCTAACTCCTAACTTCTCTCACGTCCCCGGTAAATTTCGCAAACCCTGATCCAAATGACTACGGTCTGCCAAAACCTTTACCAGCGGCCCATGTGAGCTAAATTCCACAACACTGACCGAAGCCACAGGGCATCCCAACCGAAAACGGAAGCGTCCCACGTCAACCCCCAGAAAACTACACAGAAGAATAGGGAACTCCAAAAAATAAATTATTCCACATTCAAGTCGTTGACTGTTGACTGAAAACTCGTGAACCGTCAACGGTCAACAGTGAACAATAGCAATGGAATATTTTTTTACTTGGAAGTCCCTAAGCGATCGCTTATCTGGCTCATTTTAATAAGCAAAAAATAAAGGTGGGTAATATAACCCACCTAATCTCTTACTCATCCTCCAAACTTAAAATTCAGAAGTTACTTGCGACCACCCAACCACTTAGCCGCCGCAATTCCGAGAATGCCTGCTACTACAGGATTGCTGAGAAACTTGATAATCCCTGGTTGCTCCGCCAACACTTCGCGGAAAATATCGGGGTGGTTGTGATACACAAAGGACGCTAGTTTGCTAACATCATCAGCACTCATGCGGCTGGGGTGGTGTGTAGAAAGCCCCAACTGTTGCTCTAGATGCTTCTCGTCTAGTTTTCTTTCCTTCAAGTGTTTGAAAAAGGCTCTTGCTACATCATCCCGTTCATTGGGTTTAATTTGTGCGATCGCCTGTTGTAATTCTGGCTCCATTTGGCTGGTTGGAATGCGATCGGGATGTAAAGATTTACCAAATAAGTGGCGACGTTGATCTGGTGTTGTCCGTTGAGCAAAATCATCAAAATTTTGATATTCCGCCGTTGATTCGGCTGTAGTATCATCCAGAGATTCAACATCACCTTTAGCCAAATCTTTCATTATTTGACGCTTATAATCTTCGCTGGTTGCCACTTTACTTATCTCCTTTTTTTATCAAATTCTTTGGATGGCTAATATTTCCAAGCCTTAATTCCAAATTTATCAAACTATCTTCAAGTTTCCATTGCAAATACAGCAATTAGGTATATTTAACTTGATTAGTTTGAGTGTCATATTCAGTAGTCAAAATCAATTGCTTATCAGGTGCGTAAATCAAAACCTTTAAATCTTGTTTTGGAAAGTTTTTATGAAAACCTTGAACTAAAGATTTTGCTAATGGTCGCACTTCATTAGGACGAACTTTAGGGGAAATCACAACACCTAGTTTGTTGTTATCACGAACAAAAGCGTCCTGAACTAATCCTTGAGATGCTTGCACAACCCAGTTACCAAAGGTTTGTCCTCCTGGGGTATTGCCTCGCTCTAACTCTGCATAAGTTACATCTCGGCCAATTGCTGAGGGAGTAGTTGGGCGGTCAAGTTGTGATACCGCACCACCACCACAGGCGGTAGTTATCATCAGTACTCCGATTAAAAGGAAAGTCGCCAATATTTTGCGACCTTGCTGAAGCAGAATCATTTTTTTCCTCCTGATAAAACACTTTAAACAACAGATAGAATAAGTTGTATATTCAAACTAATTGCTTGCATTTATAAACTTGGAATTTTATAGAGGTTATTCCTCTAATTTGTAATACATTTCATTTTTAATGCAGAGACGTAATTTATTACGTCTCTACAAAAAATTCTGCCAATCAGGCTGGTTCTCTAACTTTCCACACTTGCTAAGAGGAGAAGAAAGAGGTATAGACTTGAATCTTCAATCCTTCATGCTTTTTTGCAAAAATGGAATCCACCCCATTTATATTCCTATTTTTGCAAAAAACTTGATTGAATTATTGATTAGTCAATATTTTTCTTGACATTATCTTTCACGTCTTCAATTCCATGACGGACTTCGCTTTCAGCTTGCTTTGCTTTACCTTTAGCTTTATCTTCTGGATCTCCAGTGACATTTCCTAAAGCTTCTTGGGCTTTACCTTCAACATTTTTAGCAGCTGCTTTTGCGCGATCTTCTATGCTCATTTTGTACTCCTGATTTAATCAAAAACTTATTTCAAAGTTTGTTTACAGCTTTGAAATCTTTTGTTATTACCTTTACACACTAGCTTAAAGTTTTTGCTAAAGCCTTCCACCACAAGGCAGATTCAATAATTCGTAATTCGTAATTCGTAATTCGTAATTAAGAAAGTTAGTTGTAGTAAGCGTTCTGGGTGTTGGTTGAATATAAAATAAAGTAAGAATAGTTTAGTTGCCTATGCTAAAAGACATAGAACAAGTGCAAATACAGGGCTATTTCATTCTCATTTAGCCCGCCTTAGAATAAATTCTGAGGCTAATAACAAAAGTCATCTAAAGATGACTAAGAAAGGTTTTTAATCCACTTTAGTGGACTTAAGCTATGAGCCGAGGAACTTTAGTTCTGGGCGGTTTATGTTTAGAACGAAATAGCCCTAGTGCAAATCTGGTAATCCCTTTTTTTGACTGTTTAACTAAAAAAACCCAGCTTCTACACGAAGCTGGGTTTATAAAGTTATGGGGATATTTTATTGTTCTAATCTAGGAAACCCATCAGGCTTTCAGAGTTGTCAACCTCATTTGATGCTATTGGACGATTACCGAAGGTGGAATAGCTTTCATCAATTACCAATAAACTTGAGCCAATTGGACGAATCCCAGAGAGATTGATACTTTCAACAACTTGGAATGTATTAGCACCAATTGGACGAATGCCCATTGAGTTATATGTTTCAACTACTTCTAAGGTACTGGTGCTAACGGGACGCACCCCAGCAATTGAGAGGTGTTCAGCAACTTCTAAGTCGCTAGCCCCTATGGGACGAATTCCAGAAATGGCGAGTGTTCCCGAAGCTCCCACTGGCAGTTCATTAACTTCATCGACTTTCTCAGCATTCAAGCTCTGGTCTTGTTGATTTTCAACTTCCTCTGTTGTTTCCCCTGGAGACTTGGCATACTTTTGCCGAGAACTGGTTGCTTTGCCAGTGTTGCTAATAGTCATAAACGAAGACCTCTGGTTTGTTAATTGAATTTTACAATAATTAAGGAAGAATGAAATTTTTTCCCATATACCTTAGAGTTTAACCTTAAAAAACCTCATATAGATATAAGAATCTTTAAAACTGATACATAAGTAAATTTAAATTAATAAGTTTTGTAAAAATTTATTACTATTTATTTGCTCTAATAACCCCGCTACAATGGATACAGGGCGGAATCGTCACCATGAGATAGGGTATTTCCAGCAAAACTGTATGACAGAATTTTGTCTTCAAGCTCCCTTTAGTCCCACAGGCGATCAACCAGAAGCGATCGCACAACTGACTGCTAGTATCCAAGCGGGTAATCGTTACCAAACTTTACTCGGAGCTACTGGAACTGGTAAGACATTTTCGGTAGCAGCAGTTATTGAGAAAATTGGCAAGCCTACTTTAGTTCTGGCGCATAATAAAACCCTTGCTGCCCAGCTTTGTAACGAGTTGCGAGATTTCTTTCCCAACAACGCAGTCGAGTATTTTGTCAGCTACTACGATTATTATCAGCCAGAAGCGTATATTCCCGTTACCGATACTTATATTGAAAAAACGGCAGCGATTAATGATGAAATAGATATGTTGCGGCATTCAGCGACGCGATCGCTTTTTGAACGCCGTGATGTCATTGTCGTTGCTTCCATCAGTTGCATCTACGGTTTGGGTATGCCAGCAGAATATCTAAAAGCTGCCATCCCCCTTCAGATAGGTATGGAAGTAAATCAACGCCAAATTTTACGGGATTTGGCAAATGTTCAATATAGCCGCAACGACATAGAAATGGGTCGGGGAAAATTTCGCGTCCGAGGTGATGTCTTAGAAATTGGCCCAGCTTATGAAGACCGAATTATTCGTGTGGAATTTTTTGGTGATGAAATTGACGCGATTCGCTATATTGATCCGGTGACAGGTGAAATTCTCAAGAGTTTGGAAGCGGTGAATGTCTACCCTGCGCGTCACTTTGTCACCCCAGAAGAACGGTTAGAAGTAGCTTGTAATGACATTGCAGCAGAATTAAAACAGCAAAAACTAGACTTAGAACAAGCTGGTAAATTATTAGAAGCGCAACGCATAGATCAACGTACACGCTATGACTTAGAAATGCTGCGCGAAGTGGGTTACTGCAACGGCGTTGAGAATTATTCCCGTCACTTAGCAGGAAGACAAGCTGGAGAATCACCAGAATGTTTAATTGATTATTTTCCCAAAGATTGGCTATTAATTATCGATGAATCTCACGTTACAGTGCCACAAATTCGCGGCATGTATAACGGCGATCAAGCAAGAAAAAAAGTTTTAATTGAACATGGATTTCGGCTTCCTAGCGCTGCTGATAACCGTCCTTTGAAAGCAGAAGAATTTTGGCAAAAGGTCAATCAGTGTATTTTTGTTTCCGCAACTCCCGGAAATTGGGAATTAGAAATTTCTGAAGATCATGTAGTTGAGCAAGTGATTCGACCAACTGGGGTGGTTGATCCAGAAATTTCTGTGCGTCCCACAGAAGGACAAATTGATGATTTGTTAGGCGAAATTAAAGATAGAGCCGATCGCCATGAACGAGTGTTAATTACCACATTAACTAAGCGGATGGCGGAAGATTTAACCGAATATTTGCAAGACCACGGTATCAGGGTAAGGTATTTACATTCCGAGATTACTTCTATTGAGCGCATTGAAATTTTACAAAACTTGCGCGAAGGGAAATTTGATGTATTAGTTGGTGTGAATTTGCTGCGGGAAGGGTTAGATTTACCCGAAGTTTCCTTAGTAGCAATTATGGATGCAGATAAAGAAGGTTTCTTGAGAACCGAGCGCTCCTTAATTCAAACTATTGGTAGAGCCGCGCGTCACATCCAGGGACAGGCGATTTTGTATGCCGATAATATGACAGGTAGCATGATTAAAGCTATTGATGAAACAGATAGACGGCGTGGTATTCAAACAGCACATAATCGACTGCATGGGATTACACCGCAACCAATTATCAAAAAATCAAGTAATGCAATTTTGGCATTTTTAGATGTATCTCGGCGGTTAAATGCAACTGACTTGAAAGTTGTCGATGAACATATAGATGAACTGCCATTAGAACAGATTCCAGGGTTGATTACTTTGTTAGAAACGCAGATGAAAGAAGCAGCGAAGAAACTGGAATTTGAAGAGGCGGGTAAATTGCGCGATCGCATTAAGCATCTGCGGGATAAAATGTTAGGACGTTAACGTGAATCTTATGCTCACAAATCAGTAATTGCCCCCACTTAAATAATTCGTAATTCGTAATTCGTAATTCGTAATTAAGTTTTGTAACGGGGATTTAGACCCCGACCCAAAACTTGCTACCTAAGATTGTTGGGGTATTAAACCCTATCCTTCATTCCGTGAAATCCTTAAATCAGTTAAATCAGTGATAAAGGTTATTACGTCAACCGTTATGTGACAAAGTTTTATTAAGAATCTAGTCACCAGTGCAACTTGATGATTGCTCGGAACCAGAACCAGATGGTCTTGCTATAATGCTTTCAAAATTCTAACTTTTAATAGATCCCTATGACCTCCCAGCAACTTGAAGAACGCTCTCAACAACTCGAAGCGCGAGTTGCAACTTTGGAGAAAGAACTGGCAGAAATGAAACAGATGTTGTATGGGTTTGTCCAGAAAAAATCTCCTTGGTGGTTAGAAGTCGCAGGTAGCTTTGAAAACGATCCTACCTTTGAGGAAGCGGTTCGCTTTGGACAAGAATGGCGGAAATCTGCTGAGTAGGTTGTTAAGACTGCAAGATGTATAGAACAGAAGACTGGTCAAGAACATAGGGTAAATGCAACAGCGTAACCCCTTCTCTGACTGAATACCTTACTTTGATACACAGAAAGTTTCCGCACAACAAATAGTTAATGACAAGCTTCAGCGATCGCATTAAACATCTGCGGGATAAAATGTTAGGACGTTAGTGCTTGGTCAGGGTAGCAATAAAAATAGTGCAGTTTGAAACCGAAGCAACCGAAAATTGAATAGATGGGCAATGAAGATGCGTAGATGCCCAGAGAAATATACAGTTTGAGGTTGAAATGAACAGTAGAAGGCAGATTTAGGAGGCTTACTTGATAAGATCAAGAACAGTTATACACATTTTTTATTATCGAGTAGAATATGAGACAGGTAATTGTGTATCGAGATGAAGATGGTTGCTGGGTTGTAGAGTGCCCAAGCCTAAAAGGTTGTATTAGCCAGGGTAAGACTAAAGAGGAAGCCCTTTCCAATATCAAAGAGGCAATCGCAGGTTACATCGCCGCGTTGCAGGAGGATGGTTTACCTGTTCCAGAAGATAACTTTGAAACGTTTCTGGTACTCGTGTGAGCAAACTACCGAGTATTTCAGGAAGAGATTGCGCCAAAGCGTTAGAAAAGGTGGGTTTTTACGAAAAGCGTAGGCAAAGTAGCCATATTATTCTACGACGAGATGAACCGTTTGCTCAAGTTGTTGTCCCAGATCATCAGGAATTAGCTAAGGGTACGTTGCGGGCAATAATTCGGGATGCTGATTTAAGTGTAGAGGAATTTATTGCATTGCTATAGGGCGGGACTGGGTGAAGCGATCGCATTAAACATCTGCGGGATAAAATGCTAGGACGTTAACCTGAATTTTACCGAAAAAATGGGTTTAAAGCCCCGTCGTTCTACGACGGCTTTTGTTTAATTTCCGAATTATTTCTCTGAATACATCATTTTGGGTGCGGTCTGTTTGGGTACAGTATTCAAGAAGTATTTTATATTCTTCATCAGAACATCGCACAGTTAATTTTTTCATGCCGTCATAATGCCGTCTATTAATGGTACAATATTAGCATGAAAACACTGAAGTTCAAGTTATATCAACACAAGCGTAATAGATTGCTCAAACGCATGATTAATGCGAGTGGTGTAATCTACAATTATTGTATTGCTCTCCACAGACGCTATTATCGAATGTGGGGAAAACACTTGAACTGTGCAAAACTTCAGGCTCATATTGCCAAGTTGAGAAAGCGTAATTCTTTTTGGCAATCAGTAGGCTCTCAAGCAGTGCAAGACATTTGTCAACGTATTGAAAAAGCCTACCAGTTATTTTTTAAACACAATAAAAAGGGAGTTAGACCACCGGGGTTTAAGAAGGTCAGAAAATATAAATCATTCACCTTAAAGCAAGCTGGTTATAAGTTTCTGGGTGGTAATCGAGTTAAAATTGGCAGTCGAGTTTATCAATTTTGGAAGTCTAGAGAGATAGAAGGAACAGTCAAAACTTTAACTATCAAGCGCACACCATTGGGTGAGTTGTTTATGGTTGCGGTTGTTGATGAAGGTGGTAAACCAGAAGTTGAAATTAAGACGGGTAAAATCGCTGGTTTTGATTTTGGGTTAAAAACATTTCTCACTTGCTCAGATGGTACAACAATTGAGTCTCCCCAATTTCTTAAGCAATCGCTGAAAATAGTTCATAGTGCGAGTCGTCACCATTCCAGAAAACTAAAGGGATCAGCTAACCGAGAACGGGCTTTTGAAAACTTAGTACGCAAATACGAAGATATTTCTAACCAAAGACGCGATTGGTTTTGGAAGTTAGCTCACGAGTTAACTGATAAGTTTGATATTCTCTGCTTTGAAACTTTAAATCTCAAAGGGATGCAACGACTTTGGGGTAGAAAAATATCAGACTTAGCTTTCGGTGAATTTCTACAAACCCTTGAATGGATTGCCAAAAAGAAGAAAAAGAGGGTTATTTTCATCGACCGATGGTATCCCAGTAGTAAGACTTGTTCCCACTGTGGAAACGTTCTAGAAAGTTTGGATTTGTCTGTTAGAGAGTGGCGTTGTCCGTCATGTCAATCCGTGAATGGGAGAGACGAAAACGCTGCACGTAATATTCAAGCAGTCGGGGCATCGACTGCTAGCTTAGGTGATGTCAGACAGGCTATGCCTGCAATTGCTGTTTGAAGCTAGAATCCCTGCCCTTATAGGGCGGGGAGTATGTCAAGAAGGTATTTCGCAAGAAACTTGATGAACTTCCTGCATCAGTTCAAGAACAAGCGGCCATTGCCTATGCTCTTTGGCGTTCAGATCCTTACCACAATAGTCTTCAGTTCAAACGAGTTAGCCAGCGCCAACCAATATATTCGGCTCGTGTTAGTTTAGACTACCGCGTTCTTGGCTTGTTACAGGATGATCATATTTACTGGTTCTGGATTGGCGCACATGGAGAGTATGACGAGTTGCTTCAGAGGTTGTAGCGCCAGCAGCCTAACCTTTAGCTTCTCCAAGCGCGTAGGCGTAGCCCGTCGTAGCGATCGCATTAAACATCTGCAAGATAAAATGCTAGGACGTTAACGTGAATCTTATGCTTACTAATATTCGCCTAATTAGTGTTCGAGAATATCACAAAATGGCGGAAACGGGAATTTTTCATCCTGAAGAACGCTTAGAATTAATCGCGGGACAAATCATCAGAATGTCAGCAAAAGGTACTGCTCACGAATCAGCAATTACCCGCACAGAAAGGTTATTACGTCAACGGTTGGGTGACAAAGTTTTATTAAGAATCCAATCACCAGTGCAACTTGATGATTATTCAGAACCAGAACCAGATATTGCAGTGGTGAAGCTGAATCCATTAGATTATGAGGATCACCATCCCAATGCTTCAGAAGTATTTTTACTGATTGAAATAGCTGATTCCAGTCTTAAATATGATCGAGAAGTAAAAGCGATCGCATACTCTAAGTCAGGTATTATTGAGTACTGGATTTTAGATGTCAATGGGCGTAAGTTGTATATGTATCGTCTCCCCAGTCCAGACGGATATCACAGTGAGAGCATACTTGCAGAGGATGTGACAATTTCACCTTTAGCTTTTGGTGATTGTGCGATCGCTATTCGGGAATTATTGCGTAAAGTTTAGGAGGCGATCGCCAGAAAGCATCTGCGGGATAGGTGCTTGGTACGAGTAAATTCAGCAAAAGTCAAGACCTCGCTGGCTTGCTCTTGGGGAAGGGATTTAACGAGTGCGTAAATCTGTTCAGCGATGTTCATAATCGGGTTTGAGATCAATGGGGACTTCCAAATAAAAAAATATCCAATTATTTATTGTGGGGTGGGCGACACGAGAGCCCGTAATCAAGGGCGCTCATGTTGCCCACCCCACAAGATTGTATAGTTTATTTCTTGGAAATCCCAATGGCATCAAGCATCTGCCAGATAAACTATTGGGACGTTAGAGGTCTAATATATTTTAACTTCATGAAAGCTTCAGTTCCTTCATGATAGCTTTAATGTTAAGGCTTAATGTTGTAACCTTAAGCCTTAATGTCGTAACCTTAAGCCTTAATGTTGTAACCTTAAGCCTTGATGTCTTAACCTTAAGCCTTGATGTTGTAACCTTAAGCCTTGATGTTGTAACCTTAAGCCTCAATGTTGTAACCTTAAGCCTCAATGTTGTAACCTTAAGCCTTAATGCTTGATGGCTAGTGCAGTGGCATCCAACGATCGCCGTTGTTTAAGCAAAGCTTTCATTAAGATACAAAGGGCTAGACTTGAGGGCGCGTAGGCGTAGCCCGTCGTAGACATCGCCAGAAAGCATCTACGGGATAAAATGCTAGGACGTTAACCTAAAATCTTATGCTTTTTAGTATATAAAAGTTATTACGTCAAGAGATAGTTTACAAGATATTATAAGGGAGTTCCAAGAAATAAATTATCCATCTTGTGGGGTGGGCAACATGAGCGCCCTGAATATGGGACAGGTGAGGACACCCATCCCACAAGAAAATTTGGGATGTTTTTTTATTTGTCAGTTCCTAAAGTAGTAGTAGGTTGGGTGCAGGCTTTGCGTAACCCAACATTCTGATCATCAGTTGGGTTGCGCTCCGCTCCACCCAACCTACGTCTACTTTGGTGCGATCGCCAGTGATATCAAATCTGGTTAAATGCAGATAGTTAAATTGTTGTTTGTTTCTGGTCACCAGTGGTAATAAGTTAGACCACGAATATAAATCACGCTCGTTAGATAGTAGCTTGCAACGTTGAAATAAAACGGACTCTAGCTCATCTAAGGAATCAAATGACTATCGCCTGATTCGTGACAGGCCATAACCGCACACACGGTTTCTAGAAAATGGTGATGATACCACTGGAAATCGGGAGTGAGCCGAAAATAGAGGAAACTCTCGCAATCTGAGTGTCTTCAACGAACAGTGCGCCTGTACTTCTGTCGAATGTAATCGCATCGAGAGCGTCTGTATCTATTCCGAAACCTTCGGCGGAAATCCAAATCTCATCATCAAAGTAGTCGAAGTCAGTGATGGTATCAATTCCTTCATCTAGGGAATTAAAGTAAAATCTATCGTCACCGGCTCCGCCTGTAAGTACGTCCCTGCCCAAGCCTCCAACTAGGACGTCATCACTGACATTACCTTCTAACACGTCATTGCCATCATTGCCAATCAGGCTATCATTGCCAGCGCCACCGAAAAGGCTGTCAGCACCCGCCCCACCTTCTAAGGTGTCATTACGGGTGCCGCCAGTCAGCACGTCGTTGCCATCATTGCCAATCAGGCTATCATTGCCAGCACTACCCAAAAGGCTGTCATTACCAGTACCACCATTTAAGATATCGTCACCCAAGCTGCCATTCAGGGTGTCATTACCAGACGGGCTATCAGCATTGCCACCCCTAGCCCATCCATATAATATGTCATTTTCCGAAGTTCCATTTATTGTTTCAGAACCTGTGGTGCCGAAGATAGTTGCCATTTTTGTTTTTTCCTAACTTTCCTAATTGATGGTCAAAGTGAGCTTATCACATTACTAGTAGGCGATCGCAAGTCACCCAACTCTAGAAAATTCGTTGATATTGTGATAAGCTAAAAAACATCTAATTTGCATAATCGAATTAAATATAACTCTTGTGGGGTGGGCAACATGAGCGCCCATATACAAGGGCGGGCGAGACGCCCACCCCACAATAAGTAGTTGAGTATTTTTTTATTTGGTATCGTCCTGATTTGAGCCGTTAATGAAAAGTTTCGGCGATCGCATTAATCATCTGCGGGATAAAATGTTAGGACGTTATTATGGCGATGTCGAACTGCGACAGATTCTGTTAAAACGATAAGTTGCGATCGCCCATTTGTACCGCGAAGTGCAGTTTGAAACCGAAGCCACCGAAAAATAAAATCCCTTCCAGAAATTCCCCTAAAATTACAAGCAGGAGAAACTCTCAGGAGAAATCATGGCTATTGATGCAGAAATTTTACAAACACTAGATCAAATGCCAGAGCCACTTAAACAAGAACTCTTGCATTATGCCAAATATTTAGTTGAGAATTATTCAAAGGCCATTTCTCAGGAAAGTATACTACAACAAAAGCGTCGATCTGGCATCTTAAAAGGAACTTTTGTTTTACCTTTGCCTGATGACTTTGATGAACCTCTCGAAGTTTTTAAGGAATATATGGAATCAGTGCTTTCCTTTTAGATACTCATGCCTTTATCTGGTTAACTGAAAATGACTCCAGCCTTCCAGAGAATCTGAGGATGATGATCAATAGTGCAGATATCGTTTATCTGAGTATCGCTAGTCTTTGGGAAATTGCCATCAAGTTGAACCTTGGCAAATTATCGCTTCAACGGAGCTATGAAACGATAGGTTCTGCGATCGACGCTTGAGATATCCTCATACTTCCGATATCTTTTGCCGATACGGTTCAAGTTCGGAATCTCCCACTACATCATGGTGATCCATTTGACCGAATGTTGATTGCACAGGCAATGAATCACTCCTTAATTATCATTAGCAGGGATAAAAAACTCGATGCTTATTCTGTTGAGAGGATGTGGGAATAGTCATACCAAAAGAGAAGGCTCTTTTTTCGCTATCCTAGAAAAGTAACTCATTCCCCGAAGGCTACGATGGTTGCTTTACCTGACAACACTTTGATGAGTGCAGAAGAATATCTGCTTTGGGAACCTACCCAAGAGGAACGCTACGAGTATTGGGATGGCGAAATTGTGATGATGAGTGGTGCTACACGCAACCATAATCGGATTTCTCTCAATTTCTCAAAGCTTTTAGATGATGCTCTAGCGGATCGCTCCTGTGAAGTGTACATTGTAGATGTAAAGGTACAGGTAGAACCGGGGCAAAAGTATTTTTATCCAGATGTTGTGGTAACTTGCGATGAACGAGATGACGATCCACAATTGGTACAATTTCCCTGCTTAATTATCGAAGTGCTATCACCTTCAACAGAAGCAGTCGATAGGGGGAAAAAGTTTGCCAAATATCGCCAATCTCCAACCTTGCAAGAATATGTCTTAGTACAAGTAACTCAACCAGTTGTAGAAGTGTTTCGGCGCAATGAACAGGGAAAATGGGTGTTGTCGGAGTATAATTTGGATGAAATATTGCGACTGGAATCTGTAGATGTAGAAATAGCGATCGCTGACTTGTACCGCCAAGTGCAGTTTAAAACCGCAGCCACAGACAATTGAATTGATGTGGTTAGTTTTAGCGATCGCACTTTTATTAACTAGTATCATTCCTGTGAGGATTGCGATCGCTTTGCATCAAACCCCAGTACCACAGGCTATTTTTGTGTTGAGGGATGCAGTTGAACGGATGACGTTTGCAAGGCAAGGCGGCGAAGGAGACGATTTTGGTGGCGAGAAGGGAGCAGGAAGAATAAAATAAATTATTTTTGGTGTTTCCTAAGTGCCTACAAAGGATAAAATATTAAAAGACTGGAGATTTTTCGTTTCATCAAAGCGATGACAACAGCAACCTCTTTGACTCTCGAAGAATTTCTCAAACTGCCGGAAACTAAGCCAGCCAGTGAATTTATAAATGGTTGTGTTTCCCAAAAACTTATGCCTCAAGGTAAACATTCGCGCTTGCAACTGAAGTTTTGTGATGTAGTTAATAATGTTGCAGAAACAGCGAAAGTTGCCCTAGCTTTCCCAGAATTGCGTTGCACTTTTGCTGGACGCTCGATTGTTCCAGACGCTAGCGTGTTTCTTTGGCAGCGAATTCCTTTTGATGCAGATGGTGAAGTACCCAATGCCTTTAAAATTTATCCTGATTGGACAGTAGAAATTCTTTCACCCGACCAGAAAGCTACTAAAGTTATTAGTAATATTTTGCACTGTCTCAAACATGGTACTAAGTTGGGATGGTTAATTGACCCTGAAGACCGAATAATTTTAGTATTTATTTCTGGACGAGAACCTGTGGAGTTGACTGGTAACGATACTCTTCCGATTCCTGAATTTTTAACGCTTGATTTGACCGTCGAGCATGTTTTTGGCTGGTTGAAAGTAGGCTGATTTTTATTTTGGCTTGGGTTTTTAAAATCACGATTATAGCAAAAGCCTTGGTGATTAGGACATCAACAGATGATAAAACTTAGACACAAAAAGACTTTTCATCCAGTAAAGAGTCCCTTGCTATATATGAAATGAAACGCAAGTTGAAATTGGTAAAGTGGGTTTTAGCGATCGCTCTTCTATTATCTAGTATAATTCCTGTGAGGATAGCGATCGCTTTTTATCAAACCCCAGTACCACAGGCTATTTTTGTGTTGGGGAGTGCTTCTGAGCGGATGAAGTTCGCGGCGCAATTTTGGCAGTATCACCAGAATTTAGATATTTGGGTTTCTGATTTTCCTTGGAATTTAGAGAATAATCGCCGGATATTTTTACAGTATGGTGTTCCCAATGTAAAGTTACATTTGGATGGTAGAGCAACGGATACTGTGACTAATTTCACGACTTTGGTAGAATATTTCGCTCACCAGAGGTTACAGCATATATATTTGATTACGTCAGATTATCACATGAGACGGGCGCAGGCGATCGCAACTATTGTTTTGGGTAGCCAGGGGATTGCAGTTACACCTATAGCGGTAGCTTCTCAAAATCAGCCATCAGAATCAATGATAAGAGTATTGCGAGATTGTGGGCGATCGTTTGTGTGGATTGTGACTAGGCGGAGTGCTGCCAGTTTTAACTCTCGTTTGAGATAATCTCTTTTATCTACCAACCTGTAACTCTCATAAATCTGCGTCTAAATAGCTGATATGCGTAGCCAGAAAAGTGAGCAAGTGGCATGGTTAGCAACGTAACTCCACAGAAAAACCACAGATTTAAACAAGAAGGAAGTTCGTCTTTGCCACCGCGCCAAAGCTCTGTAGTAAAGTTGTTACGGAATTTTAAAGTTGTGCGTAAGCTTTCCCCGAATGGAAAAACTAAGGCACTCAAAATCAATGCTTCTGTATGTAGAGATAACTGAGGAACGATGAAATCAATCAGCGATAACAACAGCGTTGCTGATATAAATAAAAATGGTAGCTTTCCTCTCAGTTGCAACTGATTTTTGTGTTTAATACTAGTTAAGTAACGTCCTCTACCGTATTTGAAGTATTGAACATAAATAGATTTCCAAGTTTTTCTAGGATAGTACCATACATGTATATTTGAACTTATATAGATAGCTTGTGGATTTTTGTTCAATAATTTTTGATTTAATCCGGCATCCTCATTGGTAATTTGTGAAGTGTCAAATCCAGAAGCATCACGTAATTCTTTTGTCCAAAAGCAGCCTAAATAAACTGTGTCAGCATAGCCGTTATAGTTAGGATTTCTATATTTAGCTCCACCACTGCCTAAAAAGCTTTTAGAAGCCAATGCAACCCCTGCTTGAAAGGGAGTTTTAGCTACAAATCTTTGTGCGCCACCGACGTTAAGGGCTTTAGAGTCTAGTAATGCTTCTACACATCGTTCTATATAGTCTGGTGCATAATCAGAGTGAGCATCGGCTCTGAGAAATATATCACCTGTGCATTCTTTAAGTATCAAATTTAGACCAGCCGATTGAACTTTTAACGGATTGTGTAGCAGCTTGACTCTAGAATCTTCTAATGAGAGTTTATTGACAATATCTAATGTGTCATCAGTACTACCACCATCAGCCACAATTATTTCAATTAATTTTGGATATTCGGTTGTTAAAAAACCTCTAATCAGACGTTCTATATTCCCTGCTTCATTGTATGCAGGGATAGCTAATATCAAGCTTGGATAATCTATATTTGAAATACTCATAAATATAGCTTAAATGGGATCATTAAGAAACGTTTAATTGCTTTTATAAAGCCAACAGTATCAATTTTAAAATTACGTTGACTGTCATATATAAAGTATTTTTTTCTAATATCGCTATGTGCTTTATGAACTTGAAACACTTTCAGAGAAGATACACCTGTAGTATCGTAGTATGAAACCGGAAATTTTAGAAGGTATGGTGGTTCGATTAAAGAGGCTCTAATGTTAAAGTCATAATCCATACCTAAAGTAAATGTTTCATTATATAAACCTACTTTTTCTAAAATTGTTCTAGTAAAAATAGTAGACTGATGACATATAGGATTACCATATAAAAATAATTCTTGTCGCCATTCCCCATACTGCTTAATATGTCTTTTCAAATATCCTTTACGGCTAACTGAAATAGTTTCTCCAAATGCCCAAAGCCAGTTATGATTATTATATGAATCTACTATGTTAGTTATAGTTTTTTCATCTACTAGTAAATCTCCTGCATTCAAAAATATTACTAAGTCTCCTAATGAATAACGTAAACCTTGATTAAAAGCTTCTGTAATACCAAGTTTTTGTTGATAGTATATTTGACAATTTTTTGTATGAGAAAATTTTCTAATTACTTCTGCGGTCAAATCTGTTGATTGACCATCAATTATGATGTGATTAATTGAAGGATAATTTTGACTGCTGACGTTTTTGAGAGTTTTATAAATAATATTTTCTGCATTTCTAGCTATTGTTATTACATCGCATATAGTCACTGAAGGCTACTCCTAAATATTTACAATTAATACTTATAAATTAAAAGTGATTAAGGCTTGACGATTTTAATTAATTTTGTTTAATTTAATTTGCTCATAATCATAAATTTTATGACTTACCATATCACAACGATTCTGATTATCAATAATATAAATCATTGTAAAAAATATAGTATATTGAACGATCATAAATGAACCATTAGATAATAATCCTAAAATATATATAGAGATAAAAATATCTTTATCTTTTAAATTTGCAAACATAATGTTTAATAAGAAACAAGTCAACACAATAATTCCAGAAAACAATCCATAACCTCTAACAAGTATCGTAATTGCATCTAATCCTTCAGCTTCTCCTGTTGAGCTAGGGAGAAATCCTTGTCCAAATACATCAAACTCAAAAATTGAACTTATACTATTTTGAATATTTGTACTTCTCTCTGCAAATGCAGGAAGGTTTTGACCAAGGTAAATAATTGCATCATTATAAAAAGCTATAAAAAATAAGCTGTTAAAGCAACTAGAAATATTTTAATAGCATTATTTATATTTTGTGATAATTTCAAAAGCGAAATTAGTTTATTGACAGCAACAACGATAAAAAATGCATAAGAAAACTTAGATCCTGATATAGCTATTGCAATTATAGTAATAATTTGAATTACATTTATAAATATTGATTTTTTATTACTGTTAATCTGCGAAAGAAATACATAAGAAGAGCATAAATAAAATATCAGAGGAGAAGATTCGTTAAAAAGACCACTAAATCTATATGTATAAGGCAAGATAGAAGGGGGAATTGAATATTCACTAATGGATTGGCTAGGTAAATTACTATGTATCATTGTCAGCCTATTTAACCCAATATTCGCCAAAAATGTTTGAATAATTCCATAGACTAAGTTTGCAACAGTAAAAATTTTTATAAAATTAATAAATAATTTAATATTTTTATACATTGACTGAGCAAAAAGGATTAAATATAAAAAGCTTAATATATATCCAATATCAATTAAACTAAAATTTCTATCAGAAACTAATCCTAAAATTGGTACTATTATAGATATCAAAAATGGGAAAATTAGAAAAATAAGACTTTTTCTAATTTCTATATCTTTGTTAATTATATAAAATGCCAATAATGGTAGCCCTAAAATTCTAGATTGAAAGTATATCCCAATAAATATATAAGACAAAGAAAATGCAGGAAAAAACATCAGAGCCAAATTCAAATATAAAAATACTTTTTGCATAGTTTATTTTTGCTGTAACCTTTAAAATTTTAAATCAATACGGTTCAGTTAGAGCCAAAAACCTTAAACTGCGTAGGTTGGGTTGAGGAACGAAACCCAACATTTATCAGAATTTATTGGGTTTCACTTCGTTCAACCCAACCTACGTAGAAGTTAAGTTTTAGGCTTAACTGAACTGTATTGAATTTTAAATTATTTTTTAGCGAAAAAAGTTGCTCCAAATCGGAAAAAATAATATTTTAATAATTTTGTATTTGTGAGTAGTCACCACAACTTTGTTGATAAAGTTCGTACTCTTGACTAGAGTAACAACTGCTTAATAGTTTCGTGTAATTCATTAAAAATTGTAATTTCAACAGGGGATATATTTTTAATATTGTTGAATCGAAAGAAATTACGGGTCTACCAAAGCCTAAAGACTTAAAAAACCTTTCATTTGTCCAAGAGCTTTTTGAATTGAAGTTACAATGGTAAAATCACTAGATGAATCTAGTTAGTCTTTAATAAATCTAGAAATCTCCTTGCTGTATTATATACAATTAAACTAATTAGCTTTTTAGTACCTATATCCGAAGTAGTTGCGGCATATTGTTTTACTTTTTTAAATTCTATTTCCTTGAGACAATCACCCACTTTACATAAAGTATAGAATGAACCAGGCTGCTCAAAAATAATATTAAGCTCAGGTGGAACTAAGCTGAAGCCATAAGATAACGATGCTTTTCTGGTGTCACGTATTGTTAGCAAATATTCAGTGGATATCTTATCGAGGTTTTTAGTCCCATATAGGTCTGTTGTAAAATTGATGCCAGCAAGGTTACTGTTCAGCCCTTTTATACAGTCAGATGTGAGTTCAAAGTAACTGTCGTAGATAACTGTAGACTCGCTCAATAGAGAAAATTTATACTGCTGAGGCAGCACTTGCAAGGGTACCTGAAGTCTAAAAGTTGAGTAGGCATAATTTTCTCCTGCATCAGAAAAATTAGTTGTTAGAGACTTTCGAGGTACTACAAAAAACTTGTCCTTATCAACCATATATTTAATAAAGTATTTCTTCCATGATTTTTCCGGCCAACATAGTACTTGATCAGGAATTAAAAGATTGTTAGCTGATATCAATTGCTTACTTTCACATTCTTCATTTGCAAACCATTCTAAAAAATCTTTCCACTGACGTTTTGTCCACATCTGTCCCCAAGATGTTGCACTTTGAATAAAATAATTATCAAATTCATCGTTAATCGGAATAAACCTTTGTTGAGCATACTCGTTATATAAATACGAATAAAGTGATATTCCGCCTATACGATTATCATCTTTGTAGAAAGATAATGCTTGACAGGAATAGTTATAGAATTCAGGTGAAACAAACAAATCATCTTCTAGAACTATTACAGCTTCGCACTGCTGTGAAATACTCCCACAATAAATTATATGTTTCTTTAAACCTAAATTTATAGATTGCAAAACTACTTCTTTCTCACCATATTCCCAAATAAATTCTTGCGCGATTTTTGCAACATGAGAAGAACCTCCATAATCAATACTGATTATGAGCTTAATATTTGAGTAACCCTTAAAAGATGCCTTAGATAAGGAATCTAACAATCTATTCAAAGATAAAGGTCGATTATAAGCAGCAACAACAATTGTTGGTTGTATTTTACAGTCTCTCATGGTTTATACACTTTTCTACTTTACTAGAGCGGGCACTACGTGATCTATCTGCGACAACCAAAAGTTTTGGAGGTTTTGCTTGACAGACGCTACCGTATAAATCGAAATTGCAAATATTGTTTTTGACTACTGTTTGCTTTTGACTTAGTATTCCCATTATTTAATTCCCATTAGGTGTCGAAGTTTTTCAGCTTGTAGTTTCCATGAAAAATGCTGTTGCGCTATTTGCCAACCAGCTTTTCCCATTTGAAGGCGCAAGTGAGCGTCATGAGCTAGAGTAATTAGATATTCAGCCATCTTTTTACTGTTACCCTCTTCGACTAATAATCCTGTCTCGCCATGTTTGACAGCTTCGGGAATTCCTGCATGATAAGTCGATACAACGGGCAAACTGTATGCCATTGCTTCTAAAATGGCTACAGGTAGACCTTCTTCATCTCCTGATTCAGGATCGATAATGCTATGTTGTACGAAGATATCTGCCTCTTTCATTAGTTGTAGGATTACTTGATTGGGTTGGCCTCCATGTAATGTCACTTTTTGCTCTAAATTCCAGTCCTGAATAAATTTTTGTACAGATTTAAATAAAGGACCAGTTCCTACATAATCAAGGTGTAAATCAGGATAAACCTCTGTTGCTTGACGAAAAGCATCTAGCATCAAGAGAGGAGCTTTTTTCGCTACCATTCGTCCAACTGCTATGCAGCGAATGATTTCTTGTTGATTATTCCTAACAAATGGTTGAAAGGGAACTTTGACACCATAAGGGATAAGATGAATTTTTTCAGTCTTTAAACCTAGCTCAATTAATCTCTGGCGCTGGACTTGATTGACTGTGATAATTGCATCCGCTTGGTTATAACGCAAATATTCAATTTGCCATTTCTTTTGACGCAGAAGAATCGAAACATCCATTCCGTGAGCATGAGCAAAAAAAGGAATTCCTAACTTTTGAGCCAAAGGAAGCCAGTAAATAGGATAATTTAAGTATTCTCCAAGAATGACATTGACATTTTGCTTGCACAAAAACTGCTTTACTGGGGAGTAAAATGTATGATATCCAGGGAAGAACGTCTTGGAAATTTTTCCAAATCCTCTTTCAATCAAACTGAAGCGATTGAAAATTAATTTGGGGCAGTCAACGTCCCAGTGCCCACTATAAGGAAGTCTATTACTAGATGTTACAACAACAGTGTTTCCTGGAAGCAAATCTTCCATATGTCGTCGGATAAATGTTTCAGACAGAGCGCCAATCTGTGGTGCAATAACAGCAAGAGACATAATTTAAAAACCAAAATAAAGGAACCTAATTAGATAGAATATTCTAGCGTTTCCTATAATCCAATGTAATATTTTATTTCTGCAACTCTGTAATCTGTTGGAGGATTCACGTCAAATAATGCGCCAATATACCCACACATTGGACATTCATCTTTATCTTTAAAACTACTTGTAGTATATTGGCTAATGAATGATAATTTTGTTTTTATTCTGTTTAATTTATGTAGCATTTGATCTATACCTCTAGAGCAGAAAAGCAGAAATTACACAGTTATTGCAGATGGTTTTCTAACCGTACCAGATATCCCAGTTATCATTGAAGATTCGCGGAATTCCTCTGGTGGTTTATCAAATCTATAAAGTATCCATACAATCGGTAAAACTATTACTGAAATTATTAATGAAATCAATAATCCAAGTGCCTTATGATTGATTGAATATCCGAATCTTCTTCGTCCCCACAATCCTATCATTTGGGCTAGAGATGCATCCCATCCACCTAAAGCTTGCAGTTGAATGTTGTCAAATCCAGCGTTCCTAAGATGGCGTTCTAACGAAAATGGTGTGTAACGATATTCGTCATAGGGAACAGTGTGGAGTGGCCATAAAAAAGGAACTGTAAAAAATAAAATACCTCCAGGTTTCAAGACTCTTAGAATTTCTTTAATTACTATTTCTGGTTCTGGGCAATGTTCAAATACTTCAGTTGCGATAGCACAATCCATACAAGAATCTGCTAGAGGAATGCGTTTTCCATCCCAAATTAGATCAGGTTTAGTATACAGGTTATCCTGGAAATCTAAACCAATATATTTCTCAACTAGACTTGGTGGTTCTAATAAGAGAGATTTGTAAGGCATATAACCAGCACCTACATCTAAAAGAGTTCCTGAAAAATCAGGTATAGTTTTTTCTAAAGCTTTAAAAATACTTTTTCTATGTCCAAAATTATCTATATTGCCAATCCCGATTTTTGGGGACAAAAAATCTCTTTCTTTATTATTAATCACCTTTTCTATTAACGTAAGTTTCAGCTTCATTATCAACTTATTAATCATTTTTTTGATATTAATGTAAGAGTATGTTTTCAAAGGGTATTTATGCTTTTATAGTTAGTTAGCATAGTGAGGCATCTAAATACATGGCTAAAACCTTAATTTTTCGTTTCACTTAACCCAGTAAAGAAATTAATCAATTAATTGTTCTTTGCTACAAGGGGTTATAAAATTTATAAATTCTAGTAATTCTTGCCGATTAATCCACCAACTTGCCAATAAGTAGCTAAGAATTCCTAGTGGAACTAAAATTACTAATATCCAAATACTCGCTAGAGAGATAGGCAATATAAATTTTAGTGCTGAAAGAACTATCAACATTATTAAACTAGTAACCCACGGTCGCCAAAGCACTAAACCTAAATCGCCCATAGGTAGTTCAATGAGGCGAAAAGGAATAGCAAAACAGGGATAAGTTACCAAACACAAATAATAGATATTATAGGCTGTAGCAACTCCAATAATCCCCCAGTGTAAACCGATTCCAAAAGCAATAATAGCTGGAAATCCTGTAGCTATGCCCCAATAAAACAACAAGTCTGTACGATCTTTAATATTATAGATATAACCTACAGTCATCGCTACAGATTGTATAAGCCCTAGAGGAGATAATATCATTATAAGTATAATGACTGGTCGCCATTGCGAACCAAAAAATGCAAGTATTAAGGGTTCAGATAATACAAATACTCCAGTCATTAAAGGAAAAGTAATTAAGCTAATTTTTGTAATCGCTTTTAAATAAATGCTCCTAAATTTAGCATTATCATCTTGAATTGTAGACAAAACAGGAAACATAACCCTACCAACAACGGCAGAAATACCTTGGATAGGGTAAAGCATAATACGATATGCTAAAGTATAATAGCCTAAATCTTGGGAACTTAAAAATCGACCAATCAAAATATAGTCACTGTTTCGGACAAAATAATTAAAAATACTAAAGCCAGTTAGATTTAAAGTAAAGCTACTAATTTCTTTTAAATCGCCGAAGCAAAAAATAAACTGAGGTTTCCATTGACTTTTACTCCATAGAAGTATTGATGTAATAGCGGCAACCGTTAGTGTTTGTATTACTAAACTCCATACACCAAAGCCAGTAAATGCGGAAATAATACCTAATATAGCTCCTAAAAAAACAGATGCAATTTCTATTTTAGCTAAAGTGTTAAAGTCTAAATTTTTTTCTAAAATTGCTTTATGAGCAATACTAAAACCAGAAATTATAAACGTTAATGCCAGAACTCTTAAAATTTCTGTGACTTTAGGCTCTTGATAAAAGTAAGTCACTAAAGGAGCGCAAACTATAAGGATAAAGCTTGCTAATATTCCCAAGATTCCATTAACCCAAAATAATGTACTTACAAGGGAATCAGAAACTTGTTTGCGTTGGATAATAGCTGCTGATGTGCCTAAGTCACTGAATAAAGTCATAAATCCAGTAGTAATGGTTGCCATACTAACTAAACCAAAATCATTAGGTGAGAGTAACCTAGCTAGAACAACGGTTGTTAGTAACTGCATTATCTGTCTTCCTAATTGTGAAACTAAAGACCATTTAATACCAGATACGGCAGATTTTTTAAGAGACATTTATTTTTTGTGTCACTACTTTATTATCATTACCAATCAATCACCCCAACTCATCTTAAATCAACAACGGAATACTATAGACAGTTACTAGCAAATCAGCCGATGATGGTAGATGTATATCACCAAATAATGATGAAATGCAGTTTGGATAAATTGATGTTGTTTTTAGTTAGATATTTAGTCTTATTAATGCTGATTAAAAGTAACTTAACGAAATAAAAAAGCAATTTTTTATCACAAGGCCCAATTAATCAGTATCAGAATAAATCCCATATCATATTTTATTTTTGAAATACACCTTAGATATACTTAGATTTTTTCAAAAATAAAATATGATTGCTATATTCTCTTAACTGAACCGTATTGCTTTATGTTTCGCCTATAACTTTACACAACCTAAATCTTTAACACCTCAGAGATAATACGGGCTTTTCTAAGATATTAACCAGCTACAGCAGTTTTAACCCAGTAATCTTACTTAAGTTAGACTTAATCCTATCCTTCTTGCCAGACTTACTCTCTCCAGTATTTTTATCGAAGTAATAGTAACCGTAGTCATTATTATCCGTAGCCACACAATTCACCACCAGTCCTAACACTGGCACACGAGAATGTTCTAACAATCCTTTTGTAGTCTTAGCCGCAGCAGAAGTAACTATACCAGGACGTGCAACTAACAACATTCCATCTGCCATTTTGCCTACTATCGAGGCATCAGGCATAATACTTAAAGGCAAAGTGTCAATAATTATGCAGTCATAATCTTGAGCAGCTTGTTGGAGTAACCTTTTCATCGATTGTGAGTCTAGTAGTGCAGCAGGGTTAGGCGGTATAGTGCCAGAAGTGAGCAATTCTAGGTTTATCATCACTTCCTTGGCAGCTTCTGCTAAGGTAGCCTGCCCCACTAAAACATTACTTAACCCCATCAAGTTAGGTTGTTGCCACATTTCATGTTGATGGGGGCGGCGCATATCTGCATCAATCAATAGCACTCGCCGTCCCATTTGGGCAGTTGCTACCGCCAAATTAGCTGCGATAAAAGATTTACCCTCATTCATCACAGAACTGCTAACCACAACTACCTTCAGTTCCTTATCATAAAAAGTGAACCCCAGCTTAATCTGGAGCATTTCAAAGGCAGCATTGACTGATGAATAAGGGTTATTGAGTACCGGTAATTCGGTTATACTCTCACCACGAGCCAGTCTAGTTTTTTGATCAAAAAGTGGAATTGTACCCAACAAAGGATAGTCCAATAACTGTTGCGCTTCTTCTGCTGTCTTCACAGACTTGTCTTCTGCTTCTAGCAATAAAGCTGCTCCAATACCTAAGAAAAATCCTAAAAATCCCCCCAGTGCCAAATTCAAGAGGATAATAGGAGAAACTGGTTTTTTCGGAAGTAAAGCTTCGGAAAGAATCCTGGCATTACCCACGTTCTGGTTTTCCAGTATTTGAGTTTCTTGCAATCGTTTCATCATTTGTCCGTAGGTTGTTTGAGCAATCTCTAGCTCTAGTTGTAGTTGTAGTTGTAGTTGTTCCAGTTTCGGTAAGCTTCTAATCCGTGCTTGATAAAGTACAAAATCCTTCCTCAACACACCAACTTGATTCTCCAATCCCAACCGTTGTACTTCCAGTTGCACCAAATTAGCAGTTAGAGTCTGCTTGAGTTCTCCTATTTGTAAATCTTGCTCTGGGATAGGCTGTGAACTACTCAGAGTTTGACTCACTCTTGCTTCTAGCTGCTTTCTAAGAGCTTGTTCTTTATTTAACAAACTAGTAATCACTGGGTGTTCATCAGTCAATCGTGACCTCTCCACAGCTAACAGGTCTTGAACCTTATGATATTCCAATAGCACTTGTTGTACTGCTATGGATTGACTTAAGCTGGTCAATGCCATAGCTTGCTGTGTGCTCAATGCCAATTGATTTTGCAAAGCACCAGAACGACTCCTAAAATCAACCAACTGCGCGTGTAGTTGGGTCATCTGGCTGGATAATTCATTCAGCCTTTTGACTCCTTCTATAGCTTCTGCTTCTAGAGAAACAACCTCGTGCTTTTCTTTAAACCGACGCAGTGCTGCTTGTGACTCTGCGAGTTTTGCCTGGACTAGAGGTAATTGCTTGTTTAAAAATTCCCGTGTTGCTGTGGCTTCAGAACGGTTAATCCGAATATTATTTTCCAGATAAGCACTCATCAATCTATTGAGAATAGCTGTGGCTTCTTGAGGATTAGCACTACGATAATAAAGTTGTAAAATATTCGTCCCTCTGATATTTTTGATTTTCAAGTTACGCAGAAAATCACGTAATTCTAATGGTTGTCCCAGATTATCCTTGATGTGCAACTCATCAATAATTTTTTGAGTCAGGGGGTGAGAGCGAATAATTTCGGCTTCGGTTTCCAAAAGGTTTGAGTTAGTTGTCAGCCCGCTGAGTTGTCCCAGCTGCTGACTTACATCTGTAAGGGAAGCACTACTTTGGTTATTAAAAAGGAGTTTGGACTCGGCTTCATAAATTGGTTCTTGATAAAAAGTAACCAACCCTGTGACTCCAAAGACCGACCCCATAATGGTTATTATCAGTAACCAACGTCTTTTTAGAGTCAGCCAATACTGTTGAAAATTAATCAGGTCTTGCTCGTCTTGATGGGAAGGCATAATTCACCTAATACCCTAGATATAAAAACTGTTAAACATTTAATTCGCTCATTTCTACTGATATATAGCGGGGAAGTAAAACTGACAATTCAGGTTATGTGGAAAAGTCCACCAAAAACCTAACCCCCAACTCGTCGCGGGAAGGGGGAAATTCAAAGTCTCTCTCCTTAAAGGAAGAGAGAAATAGAAGTGAGGTTTTCCTTTCTAAGAGGATGTTTGAAAAGTTCTCTTGCCAGTATCAAAAATTTTAGATCCCCCTAAATCCCCCGATAAATTGCGGGACTTTGATTCTTCCCCCTTTTTAAGGGGGGTTAGGGGGGATCTAAAGTGCCTAAAGTCACAGCGAAATACTTGTTCATTCAACCTCTAAGAGTGAAAAGTCAGATATATCAACTAATCTAATATTCTTTGAAACTGCTCCTTGTTGATTACAACTGGGTCTGAATAATCTATAAAGATTATCAAGCTTTTTCACCAGATAAACCTACGTATTATTACGGTTTTCTCCTCATCGTTGTACTTAAATATTAATGTAATTTCTCATATAAGTACTTGATAATGTTTGGAATGGCACTAAGTTAAGATACAGCCCTCCTCTTTTTTGACGAGAGGCAGAGCCTCTCGGAATACATTCCCAGTCTTAAGACTGGGAACGAGGCAACGAGGCAAGATTGGGAACGAGGCAACACAAACTTTTGGGCTTTTCTTAGTACCATTCGGTATTGATTTAAAAGCAATCTTAGGAAGCCCATACTAAGACTGGGAACGAGGCAACGAGGCAAGATTGGGAACGAGGCAACACAAACTTTTGGGCTTTTCTTAGTACCATTCGGTATTGATTTAAAAGCAATCTTAGGAAGCCCATACTAAGACTGGGAACGAGGCAACGAGGCAAGATTGGGAACGAGGCAACACAAACTTTTGGGCTTTTCTTAGTGCCATTCGGTATTGATTTAAAAGCAATCTTAGGAAGCCCATACTACGTTCGGTACTCCGAATCCGTATGTGGAGGATGTCACCATCAAATCTTGCTGGTGCTTTTCCCAGGCTAGGGTAGTATACACAATTTGATCTAAGTCATTATATTTTGGTTGCCAACCAAGTAATTTACGGATTTTATCAGCACCAGCTATCACACAAGCAGGATCACCCGGACGACGTTCTGTTTCAATAACCGGAAAATCTACCCCAGAAATAACCTTAACCCGTTCGATAACTTCACGGACACTGTATCCTTGTCCATAACCACAGTTGAGAATTTGGCTTTCGTTACCTTGCTCTAAATAGGCCAAAGCATCTAAATGTGCTGCTGCTAAATCTTCAACATGAATGTAGTCTCTAATTGCCGTTCCATCTGGTGTCGGAAAATCTGTACCAAAAATTTTTACTCCTAGTTTGCGTTTGAGTGCAGCATCACACGTAACTCTAATTAAATGAGATGCTTCTTTTGCCATCTGCCCCAATCGCCCACCAGGTTCTGCTCCAGCAACATTAAAGTATCGTAAAATTACGTAACGTAAATCAGAAGCTTTTGCATAGTCACGAATCAGCCATTCACAAGAAAGTTTTGATCGCCCATAGGGGTTAATCGGTTCAGTTGGTGTAGATTCAGTGACAGGACTAGTTTCTGGTTGCCCATAGACAGCTGCTGTACTAGAAAAGATAATTTGGTTTACACCCATATTGCTGCAACAACGGAGTAAATTCAGGGTGTTGCGAGTATTGTTAGCGTAGTAGTCTAAGGGATGAGCAACAGATTCGGGTACATTCAGACTCGCGGCGAAGTGTAACACAGCCGTAAATTGATGCTGACGGAATACCTGGGAAAGAAGTTCTGAATCTTTTAAATCACCAATAATTAACTCACCATGCAATACTGCTTGCGGTGAACCTGTAGAGCAATTGTCATACACCACAACGTCGTAACCGGCTTCGCCCAACTTACAAACTACATGGGAGCCAATGTATCCTGCTCCACCAGTAACTAAAACTTTTTTATTCATCTGCCTTTGCCCAGTAATACTACTCGAATGGTTTTGAAGACGATCGCTAAATCCAAAGCTAGTGAATAATTTTTGATGTAGTAGAGGTCGTAAGCTAATTTCTCGTAAGCATCCTCTACTGATGCGCCGTAGGGATACATTACCTGCGCCCAGCCTGTGATTCCGGGTTTGACGACATAACGTAATTCATAGTAAGGAATTTCTTGTTGCAGCTTGATATCAAATTCTGGCCGTTCTGGACGGGGGCCAATCAGGCTCATTTCCCCCCAGAGAACGTTTAAAATCTGTGGTAATTCATCGATTCTAGTCAGGCGTAACCAGCGTCCTACTCTGGTAATCCGAGGATCTCGTTCCTTCGCCCACTGCACTCCCCGTTTTTCGGCATCCTGATACATGGAACGAAATTTATAAACTTTAAAAGGCTTTCCTTCCAAACCAGTCCGCATCTGTGTGTAGAAGACTGGGCCTGGACTATCTAACTTAATTGCCAGTACTACTAGCAATATCAGTGGAAATAAAAACTGAAATAATAACCATGCCAAAATAATGTCTAATAACCGCTTGAGCTTTTGATTAATGCTGTCAGCCGTTAAATTAAAACCAGCACCAAAAGCCAGCCAGTTATCCTGAAGCAGAAATGAGGGAAGTTTTTGCCACAAGGTTTCACAAATATCGGGAATCCCGTAGATGGAGACACCAGATAAACGTAACTGCATCAACTGCTGTATCTCTGCACCAGATAATTCCGTTGGGGTTGTTACTACTACCCCTGACCAAGATTGTTGACTCCATTGGGGTAAGTCATTGAGGCTCCCCACATAAACTCGATTACTTTCTCCTAACTCACTGGTGTTTGCCTCTGGTGTTGCTAGAACAACCAAGCGCCCTAATGAACTGTGTTTGAGAAAAGTCTTGCCAAATAGAATGGCTTTTTTATCTGCACCCAAAATCAGCCAACGGCTGTGTTGAGCTTGCGATCGCACCCACTTTGCTGCCCATAATCTTGATACCATAGCCCAGATGGTAAATATGCCTAAGCTGGGGAGCAAAATTCCTCGTTTCAAGACTATATCTTTCCCCCAGACACCACTAAAGTAAATGAGAGCTGCAATAACGCTAGCAACAACAACATTACTAATCAAAACGCGGGATGGAGCGCGTAACCCTGCTATTTGGGTATCTGGATGGTAGGTATCTCCTAAATATAGCCCTGCGAGAACTAGGAAAACAAATAAATAAATTAAAGGGTCAAAACTATTCAGATTTTGTTCCAATCGTAACCATAAAGAGAGAGACAAACTCAACAATAAACCCACAATATCCCCTAATAACAGTAATATACAGAGGATGTTGTCGGTCTGATATAACTTCTTGGCTTTTTTGCCAACAGCAAGGTTAATAGTCATTTGCATATACTATAAATTACAGTATAGACTTCATATAATTGGACATAAGCAATAATTATTCCGAAACTTTTAGCATAAAACTTTAACATTTAATAAATAATTCAAAACACGTCAAAAAAAGATATTATGAGCAATCGGAAACGAAAACTTAGTTTTCATATCTCAAACAAAGTTTCGTTAACTTAATCAAAATATTTTTCTTATGTGTTTTTTCCAGTCTTTTTTGATGCTTTATTTTTAATCTTTATTTTAGGTATCTCACCATGTGGAAATTACGTAAATATTTGAATTGATATAGAATTCCTGTTTATTTTTACATCTGCAAAGACATAAAAATTATTAAATAGGTCTATTGTAAAGTTTTTATGGTAGGATGGTGTATTTTAAAAATTTGCTTTCTATCTTTATCAGACATCCCAACGAGGTAACAAAAATTCTCTGCATGATTCTGATATGGATTTTTTATAAAGCTTTTAATCACACCACAAAACTTTTCTGCAAGAAGTCTAATACAATGGGCTGGGCTTGCTGAGGCGATCGCATAAACACCCACGTCATAAAATCCTGGGATATTACAGCAGATTGCTACAATCCTGAACAACATCATCCAATATTATTTTGCGATCGCAGGCTACAATGTGTATATGGGAATTGATCAGCGATCGCATTCTCTATAGACCTTCGGGTATTGGGGACTTCCAAGTAAAAAAATATTCCATTGCTATTGTTCACTGTTGACCGTTGACGGTTCACGAGTTTTCAGTCAACAGTCAACAGTCAACGACTTGAATGTGGAATAATTTATTTTTTGGAGTTCCCTTGCTCCCTGCCTTATGAGTTCAGATGGTATTTGAATCTCCTGTACAGACAATTACGAAATAGTTGTTTGAGATTTTGCAATGAACGTAAAATTATGCACATTGGAGGGGCATATAGTGCCAATTGATTATATTGCCATGAGTAGCGATCGCTAGTTATAGCATTGATATAAAAATTAAAATTTGGGGGTTGCCAGAGTCAATTAATAGCTCTAGCAACCTGTAAATAACGTCCGAACTGAGAAGACATTATTTGCAAACAGCTGGTAGTTTATCTAAGAAAAACCTTAGTTCATCCTCGTAACTTTTTGTGTACCTGTGCCAGATACCACATATAATCATCAATTTTGTAATTATCAACAGCCTTAACTATATATTCCTGAGCCAAATCAAGATTATTCTCGACTTCGTAATATAATCCCAAGTAAAGATGACTGTAAAAATTTCCCTTTATCCCTTCTGATTGACCAACAGTTAAAACTTCATCTGGAGTACAATTTCCCGAATACAAATCATATACGCGCTGCATGATGCGCCGAGGGTCATTTTTGACAGTTAATAAAGAATGACGCGCCTCTTCAACACCTAACGAACGAGCTATGCAGAGATATCGCCATACTGTTTCTTCTATATCTTGAGCATTTACGGTCAAATCTATTTCAAATTGTTCAGCGCCTTCAGCAAATCTTTCTGCATAATAATACGATAATCCCCGTTGCCAGAGGTAAGGTTTAATACTTGCATCCAATTGCTCTGCCATGTCAAAATCTTCAATAGATTCATTAATTTTGGCTAGTTGAAAGTTAACCATGCCTCGACGAATGTAAGCATTAGGGTTTTTCGGCTGATTGCGAATAGTTTCGTTCCAGCGCTGGAGTTGATTTTCCAGAGAATTTGAAAAAAACATGAGTTTTTCAGTAGATTTGGTCAGCGATTCAATTGGAATCAGATGCGGTGAATGGTTTAGAGATTGCGATCGCCTACATTACTATAAAAAGCGATCGCATTGGGTACTTGCAAGATAAACTCTTAAAACAATTCGCAATACTTCGGCTCCCTTCGGCTTCGCTCAGGGCAAGACGCTCAGTACAAGTTCGCTTTTTCGCCCATTCGCAATTACGTTTTGTGACGGGGATTTAGACCCCGACACTTTCACGCGCTGCTTGATAGAAGCAGGGGACTTAAACCAATTCGCAATTCGCAATTCGCAATTACGTTTTGTGACGGGGATTTATACCCCGACACAAAACGCGCTGCCTGTCTTACTGGGGACTTAAACCCCCAAAGTTCGTTAAACCCCTACCACTTGTTAAACTGATACCTTGAAAATAAAAAATCCACAGAATTACAAATGAGCGATGCCTACGACGGGCTACGTCTACGCTGGACACTGACAGGAAGGAAAGCACTGATTACAGGTGCTACCAAAGGCATTGGACTAGCTGTTGCCAATGAGTTTTTATCTCTAGGTGCAGAAGTCACAATTGTGGCACGAAATTCTCAGGATGTTAACCAACAACTACTTATCTGGGAACAAGCAGGATTGCCTGCTTATGGTATTACGGCAGATGTTGCAACCCCTGATGGGCGACAAGCCATTTTTGACCAGGTTGGCAAAACCTGGGATAAATTAGACATCCTGGTTAATAATGTGGGAACCAATATTAGCAAAAAAGTAGTAGACTACACGGCTGGTGAATATGAGTTCATCATCCAGACAAACCAGACATCAATTTTTGAGATGTGCCGTCTGTTTTACCCTCTACTTCAAAATGGGGAAAACAGCAGCATTGTGAATATAAGTTCTGTGGCAGGTTTAGTCTCGAATCGTACAGGCGCTCCTTATGGTATGACTAAAGCAGCTATAAATCAACTGACGCGATCGCTATCAGTTGAATGGGCTTGCGATCGTATTAGGGTAAATACCGTAGCACCTTGGGCAATTCGCACACCTCTAACCGAGTCTGTACTCGATAATCAAGATTTTCTCAAATTAGTTCTATCCCAAACACCTATGGGAAGGGTTGGTGAACCAGAAGAAGTAGCGGGTTTAGTGGCATTTCTTTGTATGCCTGCGGCATCTTTCATCACTGGACAATGTATTGGAGTCGATGGTGGATTTTTGGCTTTTGGTTTTTAATCTGATGTCATACCACCAATTTTGGGAAGTTGTGCTTATACTTTTGAATACTAATTTAGTTTTAAGCAAAAATTAATCTGAAAAAAATTCCTTGCCGCAATTTTGACACTTATAAGTTTTCTTATAGTTATGATATCCAGATTGAACAAATTGAGCCGAGCCGCAACTACATTTACGTTTTATATTTTTGCGATCTGCCAAACTTTGATTAATGGCATACTTTTGGTTTATGCTATTAAATAGCTCAGTTTGATTATGCTTCTTGGCAATACCCCATAAATCGGCAATAGCATCATAACTGCCATCAGCATTGCGTGACCAGCCTATGTCATATTCCCCTTCAAGAAAAGCAACAACGTCAGAACGAACCCTTTGACCATTGGAGCCACGAACGTCTGCATAAGTCTTGACAGAAATACCCAAATCTCGGAGAGAATTTATGAGTATATCAGCATCAGTAATCTTAGTCCGTAAGGTACTAAAATGGCCTCCTTTTTCTTTTTGATAACCAGCTTTCTTGAGTAGCTCAGTTGCTTCTCTCCAATTGTTTAATGTGTTTATCGCCATCTTTTTGTAATTTCTTTAATATATGGATATAGGCTGAGATTAGGGTTATTTAATTCTTCTTCTATTTGTTCAATTTCTTTTTCTGATAAGCGTCCCAACTCATTATGTTCATTATTACTAAGGTAAAGCATCACATGTAAGCATTGTTTTTCATATTCTGTCAATTCCTTTTCTTTGCCAGGACTTAACCTTTGTTTAGCTGATAATAAATCTTCATATAATTTATCTAAATCCCATTCTTTAGGCTCTGCTAAAAATCTACTTTCAATCTTTTTGAATAAAATCTTTAAAGTATCTATTTCAACTTCATCTTCTTCTTGGTCAATTCCTAATGTGTTCAGAAGATTATGTGAGAGTAACTGTAATGTATTCTTGTCTATCTTGCCTTCTAATTGTTCTTGCCTAATTTTTTGTGTTAAAGCTTGTTCATCTCCATAAAGCATTTTTGCTACAACTCGGGAGTTATTAATCAAATATTGATATTTATCCCAATCTTTTGTATGCTGAAGTGCATTTTTTAAAATTTCTAGCATTTTAGCAACTTGTATTTTCTGCGAAAGGCTCAAAATTTTATCTTCATTCTTTTGAGATAGACTTGACTGTAGTAAGTCAGTCAGTTTGATAATTGTTTCATCTGCATTACTATAGGCTTGTGCAATGAAGTCTTGAGTATCAGCTGCTTTTGAACTTTTCTTTGAATCAGATTTTTCAGCTAAGTAGAATTGTAAAAATTTTGCTAATAAAAATGGACGTTGTAAACCAAAGTTATTTTCTAATTCTAAAATCAATACTTCTCTGATTGATGGTTCGACTTCATAGACACCATCATCAATCGGGCGACACAAAGGTGAGAGCAGAAAATCAACTTCAGCAAACCAAGGAATTTGTTCTTTATCCAGAATGTTGATATGGATTAAATTCAAGAGTTCTTGTGTTAAAACCAATGGCAAGGCAGCATGACAAGCAAGCATCAAATGCTTGGAACCAAAGCTTCGTTCAAATGTCAATACTTGCCGTACTGCTAGATTAGAAGGCAGCCATTGTTCTCTAACCACACTGGGAGCTTTAATAATCTCTTTAAGGGTTTTGCTCATCGATACCAACTCCCGGAGGGAATGGATGCCCTCGTAAAATGTTTACCGCATCACTCAAACCTTCTCGGTCTAAAGGAAACATTGGTATCATGCAGGCAATATCTTCTGCTGTTGTTGCTACCCAACGAGATTTCGGCATGGGATTAAGCCAAGCGTAAAGGTAAGTGTAGGTACTAAGGGTTTGGAGAAATAATTTGGTTTCTTTTACTCGCTGGAGATCGTAATAGCCACGGGCTGCACCTGCATCACCGATAATCAATATACTATTACCTTTAGCTTTCTCATTTAATATTGTTTCTAAAAGTAGGGCATGTGTCAAGTTAGGGCGTTGATAAAGTAGTTTTTCTGGGCAATCATGAAAATAGTAAAGATTCGTCTTGCCAAGTAAACCACCTCGTAAGATACTTTCAATTGTCGCTTCAATTAAAGAAGCAAAGGGAGCCATTGAACCTTGCTGATCCACTAATACCACTAATTGAGCTTGATTGCGACGACGAGGCCTCAACACGGGTTGTAGCAACCAGCCAGAACTACAGAGGTTCCTTATTGTAGCTTCGACATCTAACTCTTCAAGGGCACCTACTCGTTGAGGACGGCGTAGATGTCGCCAGACTCCTACCATCTCTCGCCGACTTATAGGCAATCGGGTTGTTAACTGGTAGGAATGAGGTTTTTCTGTTGGCTCGGTTGTCGGTACAAATAACTTTACATCTTTTGCAGGTAGTTGCTCCCACTGCTGTTGTGGTTCCAAAAGTGGTTCAGTTTTAGGCAAATCATCAACTGGATGCTCCCTATATTTTTGGGTTTGGAGTTGAGAAATAAAACGCGCTCGCAAATTTTTAGCAGACCCTTTCCTAGGTGGAATAGCGCGATCAAGAATAGTTGAGTTATCAGGTTTAGTAAGAGTTTGCAGTTCGGGTTCGACTAATTCTGCAAAAGCTAGATCGAATAGTTTTTGATCTTCCCGGGACTTTGCCCAGATCAAGCGAAATAGCCCTTTGAAGCTGTCAGAATTTTCTAACCCTACTCTGCTTTCAATTGCCTCGATCGCTGTGAGATAATCTGATACTCCCAACGGTACACCCTGCTTGCGTAACCGTTCAAAAACATCAAGCAGTAAGGAATTTAGTTTTTGATCTTCTCGGGACTTTGGCCAGAGGCAGCGAAATAGCCCTTTGAAACTGTCAGGATTTTCTAGCCCTACTGTGCTTTCAATTGCCTCGATCGCTGTGAGATAATCTGATTCTCCCAACGGTACGCCCTGCTCGCCTAAACGTTCAAAAAACTCAAGCAGTAAGGAATCTAGTTTATCCATTCTCCCTTCTCCTACTATTAAGGGCGTTGCGATCGCTTTGAGTTTTCACCAGCGTCTCTAGATAAGGTAAATTCACTACATCGGTATTTTTAAAGTCTTCTGCATTTAGTTGGTTATCCGACTGGGCTTTCTTTAAAATTTCTAGCCAATCCAAAAATTCACTGGTTCCTGGTATTTTTCGCCAACTTTTTAACTCATTCCGCAAAGTCAAAAATTTTGTCAGCGCTAATTCAAATATAGGTGTAGTCTCGTTATCAAAATGCCTCTGGATAATTTGTTTGAGTGTTTCTTTACTAGGAAATTCAAGATAGTAGAATAAACAACGCCGGAGAAAAGCTTGTGGCAATTCTTTCTCTCGGTTACTAGTGATGATAATCAGTGGTAAACAGTCTCGCCGTTCCTTACGTGTCTTGCCCTTTAAAGCATCATATTTCATGTCCGGCGCTTCTTTAACTTGGAATTGCAACCGGTCTAGTTCTAGTAACAAATCATTGGGAAAATCAATATCGGCTTTATCAATTTCATCAATTAGTACAACTGAGGGGATATCTTCTTGGGACTGTTTGATCGCGTTTCCGAATTCTCCTAACGTGACATACTTCTCCTTTGATAGTGCTTTAACTTGTCCAGTTGTATTATTTGCTACTTTTCCTTCTTGAATATCATACAATCGCCTTAAGGCATCATAATCATATAGTAAATCCTGCGCTCGACTGGAAGAACGGATATAGCATGTATGAAGTGGATAACCTAATTCATAAGCAACTGCATAAGCTAAACGAGTTTTACCGCAACCAGGTTCGCCTTCGAGCAATAAAGGACGACGCAGATAAATGGCAGTATTGACTGCATCTATTAAAGATTTAGAGGTAATATAAGGTTCTAGCTGCGCCCATGCATCTGCAAATGGACTGTCGTGGCGGTTACCCTCACCTTTGTAAATTCTTGAATTATCCATAGCGCTTAGTGCCTCCTTCTAGTTCGCGGATAATTGCGTTTATTTCTTGATAAGTTGGCCTAAAGTATCCTTTCTGATTCTTGAGGCGATTAAGGTATTGCTGAATCTGAGCGTCTTCCATGTTTTGCTCTTGGAAAAGTTGGTGTGCCCAAGGAATTAGTTCTAAAAGCTCATATTTATTTGGAGTATCTAAGACAGTCAATCCATTTATTTCACCTAATATATGATGATTTATTTCACTTTGAGAACTGATGTCAACATTAGCCAAAATAATAATAATAAAACGATGAGTATCTATTAACGTTGGATAGATAGAATTGATATATTCAAAAAATGATGTAGCTGATGATTTTATATGATTAACTGGAATATCATAATTCCAAATCAATAGTACAATATCAGAATTGATTTGTGCATTCAGTAAATCAATAAAATTGTTGGAATTGCATTGTTTGAGAAATGCATCTAACATAGTTTGATCATTATTTTCCAAATGGATTCTGATTTCAAAGCGTTGTTTTGAACGTTCAGGTTGGTGTTGTTTTAATTTCTGCTCTATACGCTCGATAATATACTCATTCAAGATTGAAGCATCACCTTGAATAGCAAAGGTAAATACTCCCTGTATATCTACTTGAAAGACTTCCCTATTTAGTTGATTCATAATAGCTTCTAAGTCATATTCGATAATTCTATAATTCTATTTCTGTCAATTCTAATGGGTGGGTGAACTGAAATAGATGCATTTACATCCTGTCTTACTTTATTCAAATCGCTATTAATCCTTTCTTTCCATTCGTCAATTATTTGTTCTTTAATAAATTGGTCATCTTGTGAGTTGGCAACAAAATTAAACTTAATTATCACATGGTCTAATAAGCGAATTAATGCTGGTTTTTCTTCAGAGCCGATTCTTATAATCATTCTAAATTTGCTACAAATATTAGAAACAAACTCAGATAATCCTAGATTGAAATCTATCGAACTACAGCATTCCTCCAAACCAGAGTTGACCAATAGATGTCGTCGGGAAGTAGAATTATAAGTTTGAAGATCGGGAATATTGGTTAAAATATTCTCCAAACGAGCACACTTTCCAGAATTTAAAATATTATCCAAATGAGTACAGTTCTTTCCATCATTTACAATCATATACTCGTCTTGAGACTATGCTAGTTAAAGCTGATAGTAATTTTGCACATACTCTATTATGTAAATAACTGTTCTAAAGCTGCCAACTCTGCCTCTGTCTGAGCATCTACAAATGGTAAAGGACGCTGCATAATTGAAAAGAGCGATCGTTTTTGTGTAGTTGCGCCTTGCAAACCAATCTCACTCAGCTGAGCTTGAATTTTTAGCACCATGTTTTGACGATCAACTTTTGTCACATCTTGGCTAGAATAAATTGCTGTTTTAATTGCAGGTAATAGGATAACTTTTACATTGTCATATTCACCTTTAAATACAGCCTCCTGCGCTCGGGTGACTAATTCATTAATTTGGGTTAGCGAATCCCAATCTTGATATGTACGCTTTTCTATGCGGAATAGCATATAGCTGTAGCCTTCCAGTGGTTGGGCATATCTGATGAAATCTTTGGATCTTCCAGATGCAGTATCATTGAGCCTGTAATTAACCATTTTTAGACTATCATCTACAATACACAGTGTATCTGGATTAATTTGGTTTTCCTCAGCTAAGATAGCGACTAAATAACCCGCTTTCAAGTCATTTTTACCTCCACCGCCAGCAGCCGAAAATGTTTGTTGATAACCTAGCTCTAAACAACTTTCTCCAGCACCAATTAAGTCTTCAATTCCTCTATATATAGGTTCTATTATTTTCATTACAGATGATATATTTGGCGCTACTGATAATAATTTTGAAAACCGTCCCATTGTTTTCATAAATTTGCCAATTGGATCACTATTCACAATACTGAATAAACCTGCTTGTAACTCCACCAAACCATCATTAAAAGGAAATAGAGGTGTCAGCGCATAGTTACATTGAATCACTCTATTCAAATTTTCTGTTGACAGTTCTTCTAGATGTCCTGGTTGAGCAAGATAGGGTATTGTCTTAGATTCACCACCATGATTGAACCGAATAGCAGCATGAACTACTGGATATCTTTCCCTGAACCAATCCACGTCTTTAGCTAAACGCATCTCCACTAGCCATAGGCGACAATAAGCTTCCCCTGCGTTGATTGGTGTGGAATCGTAATCTACATCAATGCGATATTCTTCTAGAAAGCGGGCTTGATACTTTCGGGAGTTTCGTGTGAACCATTCTGAAAATTGTCGCTTCATAAATCACTTCCTAAATAATATTAAATTAGTCGATTAGTCGATTTTGAATCTTTTCCCAGAAGGCAAAGAGAGGGGCACCAGAGGTTGTGCCTGAATTTTGCTCTCGCTCCGCAGCTATACCTAAATTCCCTCGATGGATAGCCACTAATTGCCAATCACTATTGAAGATTGGCGCACCAGATGAACCATTCTCAGTGCTAACATCATGGTTGATGTAATCTTGATCCACGTGTTGAATACTACCCCAATCTGAAATTACTGCATATTTTCCTTGCGGATGATGAATCAAACGAATCTTTTCATCTTGATTTAGTATATTATTATTAACTTTAGCAATTTTTTGTTTTGGTACAATTTTTTCTTTAGCCACAACTTTAGCCACAACTTTAGCCACTGCATAATCCAGTTGAGGAGATTCAACTGGATTATGCTGTATTTTTGTTGTTAAATCTAGTTCAAATATATCTGAGTCTAATTCATGACTTCCTTGAACGTAATTAAACCTTGCCCAAGCTTTTGTCACCTGACTTTTGCTAAAAATATGATTGCAGGTGAGTACCCATGTTTGATGGATCAACACACCTGTTCCAATAGGAGTGCCTTTGGGTGACTCTATTCTTGCAACACTATTACGAGCAGCCAAAGCCTTGAGATTTTTTTCACCCTGTTGAGCTAGCCTCTTAAATAAAAGCACATCATCTACTTCATCTTCCCCATAAATCTCAGACAGGTACGTGAGCAGTTTTATCATGGGGTGATAATCTAATCTTTGATTAGAGACATGGTAAGTTTTAAACTTTGAGACTAACTCTTGAGCAAAGATGAATGGTCTGTCATTGAAATTTAGGTTGTTCAGGAAAGCTTGATGGATACTAGCGTTCTGCATAACAGACCTGCGTTGATCAGCACTGTTAAACTTCATTGCAAATCTGTTCAGCGACTCAATTAATGGCACAACATCTTCCTGTTCCAAGAATAATTCTGGATTCATAATTTCATTTGCTAGGCTCAAGTTAGGTTATTGGCAATCAGCTTTATATATTGAAAATGTATTGTAATGATTATGAATCTTGCAAGTACACTGTCCTAGATAAAGATATCATGAAAAATGCTTCAAAATCCTTATGCCTTACGCACTGTACAAATACATCGTGGTGTGCATTACCTAAAATAGGAAGTTTTCAGGCTTTTATTAATTATCCTGCGATGCCTACGGCGGTAAACTACGTAAATAGGACTTACGCACACTCTACGAATTCTCGGCGCTCTTGGCGTCTTGGCAGTTCGATAAATTAAGCTTTTTAGCAATTTTTGCGTAAGTCCTAGTAAATAGACCATGCTGTAGGGGCACAGCATTGCTGTGCCCTTACGAAAGATATGGTTTTTAACCTTAATTCATATTTAGTATTTCTTGTCAATGCGTAAGTCCTAATCCCTAGCCCTTTTAAGGTGGTGAGATTTAGAACGAGAATTGGTTATTTCAACCTTTAAAAAGCCCAAAATCTGAGCGGAAGATTCAAGATGGTAGCACTGAAACAACGTATCTTCGTTGGCCACCTTGAAAGGGCTAGTCCTAATCCTATTCAATAGAGCATTTTTAATTTTTAATTCCGTGCAGAGGTACTAGGTGAGCAAAGAATTTGAAGCGATCGCCTCGCCATCTCTTCTCGAAGTTAATCAGCACTCAATCTCAAATCCAAAGGGGAGATCCATCCATGAGGTAGAAGAAACTACTTACAAAATTCCGTATTGTAGAATTGCTGTCTTAAAATTCAGGAAAAAACGCTCGTGGTTCCCATTAGAGATAATAATCCGACAAAAATTACGCCTTATGTGACTTATGGACTGATTGCTGCTAATGTTCTCGCTTTTCTTTATGAAGCAAGTCTTCCCCCCCAAGCATTAAATGGGTTTCTACACCTTGCGGCTGTAGTTCCACGAGAACTGACTTTAAGCTTTGGTGGTATCTCTTTACATCAACCAGTGCCAGAGTGGGCAACTTTGATTACCTCACAATTTTTACACGGTGGTTTCTTGCACTTAGCAGGTAATATGTTGTTTCTCTGGATTTTTGGTAACAACGTTGAAGATAAATTAGGTCATGCCAAATATTTACTGTTTTATTTATCTTGTGGAGTTTTGGCATCCTTGACTCAGTGGTTCTTCGCTCAAGATTCCAGCATTCCTTCCTTGGGTGCAAGTGGTGCGATCGCAGGCGTTTTAGGAGCGTATATTCTCCGCTTTCCCAACGCCGAAGTTCTCGGCATAGTCCCTTTAGGGTTTTTCTTCCCGACTTTCCGCGTTCCGGCATATTTCTTTTTGGGATTTTGGTTTCTCGAACAAGCTTTCTACGGGCTTGCTAGTCTGCAAACACGTACCAACATCGGTATGGAAAGCGGCGGTATTGCCTATTGGGCACATGCAGGCGGGTTTATCTTTGGGGCAATTCTCGGCCCACTCTTGGGTTTGTTTAACGATAAATCACAGGAAGAATCTTGGTATCAGTAACAGGACTTACGCAAAAATTGCCGAAAAGCTTAATTTATCGAACCGCGAGACGCTCGATGACTCGCTACCGCTTCGCTATCGTGCTTCGCGTCTCCAAGAGTTGACGCCATCGCGCAGCGTCTCCAAGAGTTGACGCCAACGCGTAGCGACTCGTAGAGAAGAATTCGTAGAGTGTGCGTAAGTCTTAAGTAATTCTTCAAGGTATCATCAGGGCTTTCAATCAGGCTAATTAATTAAATAGGTGAAATTGCCTAAGCTTCGCAACTGCTAGCCTTACAACGCTATATTGCAGTTAGTCAATAAATTAGGAAAAACATTTGTGTTTCCCCTCTACGACGAAAATCCGACGCGAGCCACCCCGTATTTCACCTACGGGTTAATTGGCATGAATATTTTAGTTTTTCTTCACGAGGTAAGCCTGCCAAATGCACAATTGAATCAGTTTTTAAGTCAATATGCAGTAATACCTCAAGAGTTAACCACCAATTTGAGTGGAGAGTGGATAACATTATTTACGTCGCAATTTTTACACGGTGGTTGGTGGCACTTAATCTCCAATATGGTGTTTCTCTGGATTTTTGGCAACAATATAGAAGATCGATTAGGTCATGTCAAATATTTGATTTTTTATTTAACGTGTGGTGCATTAGCTGCCTTGTGTCAATGGTTTATTGGCATGAATTCGGAAATTCCTTCCTTGGGAGCAAGTGGTGCAATTTCTGGGGTTTTAGGTGCCTACATTATCCGTTTTCCCCAAGCTAAAGTTATGACCTTAATATTTTTAGGGTTTTTCATCACCACAATCAGAGTTCCAGCACTAGTAATAATTGGACTTTTCATTGTGCAAAATGTGATATCCGGTCTTGCTACCCTGCAAACAGCCGCTAATATGAGCGTGGAAACTGGTGGAGTTGCCTACTGGGCGCACATCGGTGGTTTTGCTTTTGGGATAATTCTCGCTCCCATATTTGGATTGTTTCGGCAGGACTAAGTACAAAATTTCCGAAATCATTAACGAAACAATTGCTACTTACAGCAGATTTTACGTAAATGAAGTACATATATAAAACCCAAAACCTTGTAAAGACGTAGCACTGCTACGTCTCTACGTGTATTCGATTAGAGCGCAATCTGCTGTATAAATCCTTTGCGTATCCTCTGCGAGACGCTTCTGTACAAGAGGCTGACGCTCCTAACGTCCTACCGCTTCTCTACGAGATACGAGACGCTGCGCTAACGCTAATGCGATCCTCTGCGTTGAAATTTCCCCTATTTGGGAACCTATTAGTTTTTGCTGGCACCTGCTGAAAGTTCTTCTGATTCTTCTGCCTTAGATGTAAATGTTGATGATTCTACGATTTGTTCAGGTAGAGAAACAATGATATCAGCGCCATTGATAATTGCTCCCAATAACCCCAGTTCCGATTCAACTAGTTGATCGATCGCTTCACCTAACATGTTCTCTTGTGTATAGTGTGGTCGCGCCACAAGTACTATACCATCGCTGTAGGGTTGGATTAACAAAGGGTCATTGGATATGCTCAGAGGACTAGTATCTAAAATCACTAAATCAAACCGTTCGCGGACATCCTCCATCAACCGCCGCATTTCGCTAGATTCAAGAATAGCAGCTGATTGCCGCACAGGGCCAGGGCTGGGTATGATGTATAAATTTTCTACATGAGGAACTAAACGAATACATTCACTTAAGTTAGCGTAATAACGCAGGGGTTCAATAGTGGCGTCGGGGTCAGGAATTACATTCAGGGATGCACAACGAGAAGGCGATCGCAAATCAGTTTCGATAATCAAGGTTCTTTTACCAGCACGGGCTGAAGCTATACCCAAGTTATAAGCACTTGCGGTTTTACCCTCTAGACTACTGGTGCTAGTAATCAATACCACCTTTAAAGCTTTACCACCAACTCGGCGCAGATTACTACGGAATTTCTCATAAAATTCTAAATAAGGAGAATCCGCAGAAAGTACCACCGGCACTGCTTCTTGCGGCAAATCATCAACTGGCATTAAAGGCAATTCTCCCAACAGTGCCACTTCCCGTTGCTTGAGGCTCTCGCGGATATCCTCCCTGGTTTTGAAAGTACCTTCCAGCGCTCCCAACAAAAATATCACCCCGCCACCAATCAACACACCTAAGAAACCACCCACCGCAAGGGTAATAGGTACACTCTTAGAAGGTTTGATGTCCGCAGTTGCTGTGGGGCGTCTGGCAATGCTGAGGCTGCTGGTAGTTTCTGCCTCTGCGGTTTTGGCATCGGTTAGCTTCGCCTGCATTTGGTCATAGATGGCTTTTTTAAGTCCAACCTCTTGCTCTAAACGCGATCGCTCTAATTGCTTATTGGGTATTAAAGAATATTCTCGCCGGAGTTGCGCTTCTTGTTGGATTTCTTGAGCTAGTTGTTGTTGCAGCGTCTCCCGTTGGGTTTGCAAAGACACCATTTGGTTTGCCAACTGCTGGCGGGCTGGATCTAAGCTACTTTGGGCGCGAATCCCGGTAACGCTACCCTGAAGCGGAGCCGCCGTTCCATCACCACCTAATACTTCCGCAGCCCGTTGTTGCAGTAATTCCTCAGCAGCTTGTTTCTGACGCAGCAATTGAACCATCGTTGGGTGTTCCGGCCGTAAATCTTTTCTGAGTACGGCGATTTGCGACTCACTTTGATAAATTTGCGATCGCAAGTTCCCAATAATTGGATCGGCACTCAAAGCAGAAGAAATATAAGCCTGTCCGACTGTTAAGCCTAACTTATTTTGTAAACTCTTAACTTGACCATCAACCCCAGAAATAGTTAATTGAATTTGCCGTTGGAGATTTTGGCTGGCAGTAATAGCGCTTAACAAGCTGCCATTCTCCGCCGCTAATATTGCCGTTCGCTCTATGCGATCGTACTGTTCCAGCTTCTTTTCGGCAATTTGCAATTCCCGTTTAGCTTGTGGTAAACGCTCGTTAATCTTTTCAATAATTGCTTGTAATCGCCCAGTATTGATGTCACTGCTCAACTTAATCATTGATTGCATCAATGCCGTCAAGACCTCTATGGCTCGTTTGGGGTCACTATCTACATATTTCAGTTCAAAGATACTCGTTTCTAAATCTCCAGTCCTGGGATTTTTTTTAGGTAAAGAAAGGACAATACTTGAACCGAGTTGTTTAGGTTTGATATTTACTTTCTCTGCCACTGTCGCAATTATTTGGTTTGATAATAAAACATCCTCATTTAGTTCCTTTCCTTGCTGTTGGATTTGAGTACCAGTTGTAGAGAAAGAAACTGGTGGGCCAGCATAGGTAAGTGCGGCAGATGCTATGTAGCTAATAGGTGGCTCTGGCTGCATAGCCACCACCGTTGACCCCACTACAACTAAACCAAAACTAGCTAGTCCAATCCACTTATATTTTTCAAAAGCAATAAGATAGCGTTTAACAATTGGTGGAGTCATGGCAGGGGCAGATAGAATTAGTTATTAGTTATCAGTTATCAGTTATCAGCTTTATGTTTGTCACTCTCATTTTCCCCTCTTTCACATTCGCTAACAATCGGTGAAGAGGTGAGAGTTACTAATTTGAGCCGCCACCGAAGTTGTCAAAAAATCGGAGAAAGGACTGGACATTGAAGAAGGGTTGGGTAATGGTAGTCAAGAAATTAGTAATTCTACCGATGAGGTTCCGACCAACAACAAGAACATCATTATCTTGAAGCGCCACATTTTGAGATGCATCCCCTCCTAGAGCTTTTTTAGCATCAAGTTTCTGGGTAACAGCTTGACCTCGTTCAGGATCAAAGCGAACCAGAGCGATATCTCGGAGATTAGCAGTGTCGAGATTTACTCCTCCCAAAGCATCTACAAATGTACTTCCGTTAGGTAGTGCTTGAATGGAAAGACCTCCCGCAGCGTAGTTTAAAACGCGGATTTTAATCTGTGGTGTAGCTAAGGATGAACGTGCTACCAAATTGCGGTCATAATCGTCATTATTACCAACTTCGCGACGGGGGACGAGGATTGCATCTCCGTCTTGTAAGCGTAAATTAGGGATTGAACCGCCATTTTGCAGTGCTGCATATAAATCAATAGTTTGTGAAATCACAGAACCATCAATTAACTTTCGGCGTACTTGCACTTGTCGCAGGTCTGCATTCAAAGTTGAACCACCGGATATTAGCAAGGCATCAGCAACACGGGGTGTTGTTGAATTAATTGGATAAATTCCTGGTTTAAATATTTCCCCACTAATAGTAACTTGAACTGGTCGCGTCCCTGCCAAGGATACTACTACAATTGGATCGGGTAAAATGCTACTTAAACCCAAGCGAATTTTTTCTTGAGCTTCTTCCAAAGTTAAACCTTGTAATGCTACCGTTCCCACTTGTGGCACTACGATGTTACCTTCTGGACTAATTACAGCTTGAAAACTTAAGTCTTGACGCTGCGTTGCTAAGGCTAAAACAATTACTGGATCAACCACATAACGATTTAAACCCAAGCGGATTTTTTCTTGAGCTTCTTCCAAAGTCAAACCTTGTAAAGAAACTTTTCCCAGTAGCGGCACTACAATGTTACCTTCTGGGTTGATTAAAGCTTGAAAGCTCAAATCTGGAAAGCGCTGAACCGAAACGCTAATTCCATCTCCTATTCCTAAGCGGTACGGCCCAGGAGGACGCTGAAGCACAACACCAATTGCATCTCCTGGCCCCAAGAGATAGCGGCTGAGTTGGGGGGAAATTTCGTCATTTGCACCTGGAGGTATAACCTCAGTACCTGGCACAGGCGAGGGGGGCTGTCTTGGAGATTGTCCTTGGGATGGAAAAGGCTGGGCAACAACAAGTTGGATAGGTGTTGTTAAGAAAACTCCTACTTGAAGACTGACAAAACACAGGGCGCTAAATGCACGCATATAAGAATTTGTATCGATGAACATCGGTGCAGAAAAACTGAGAGAAAAATTAGTCGCGCCGAGTGGTAATTTTACTGTAAAAATGTCCTAAATGTATCTTTTCTCTGCAAGTATTTTACCAACAAAAAATAGAAAAATTTTGCCAATTATAATTGATAAATTCATATTTTTAACCTAAAGGTGATTGTAGAGATCCAACTGAAGAATCTCTGCACAAATGCATCTATAGCAGACTCTACAAAGAGTCTGCCATCAATTTAGCTTGCACTGTTTCTCCAATAGACTGTGCTAAAGGCCAAGATGTTTCTACCTGCCCCAAAGGTTCCATTGGAATCAAAATGCTCACACCCACCCAAGGAGTGCGTTGTTTACGCCACTGGGCCAATTGATCCGCGAAGAACCAGTGGAAAGGTGATGGATTTCCGCCGTCTGGCATAGCGTACCATTGCAAGACAGCGAAGGTTTGCTGTGGTGTGACGGCGCGAAAGAACCTAGCTTCTACTTTAGTTACGACATTTGAAGCTAACTTTGCAGGCGGTTTCACAGTAAATTCAGCAGAACGAGATTGAGCTATATCCCACTTTCCCCAGCGTGACCTTCCCCAGCCGTTAACGTCTGTCCACTCTACTTCTGGTTGATCCATAGGCCCATTTTGCGGCAGCAATAGCAAGATTGCCTGGGATTCGGAACCTTCTTTTTTAACTACCTGCAAAGACCATTTATGTTCGCCAATTTGCTGTTCTGCTTGTTCAATAGTTTGCCAACCAGGAAGGGTTAACCCAGCTTTGCGGATTTGTTTTAACTCCTTGAGGGTGGTAACAGGTGGCGGCTGTTTCCATTGCCAGTGTCCTGTCAGGTATCCAGGAATCCCTGCGATTGCCAACAACAGTAGCAATAACAAAAGTGCTGCCACCTGACTCAATTGGTTTTCCTTAAAAAACTTGGAGAAGGAAATCATCAGTAAAATTTATGATACTTAGGCAAAATTTTACTTCATAAAATCACACCATGAGTTCAGTAATCTGGAAAACCTCTCTCTAAATCTCTCTCCTAAAAGGAGAGAGACTTTGAATTTTCCCCCTTCCTGCGACGTGTTGGGGGTTAGGGGGTTAGGTTTTTGGTGGACTTTTCCACATAACCTGAATTGTCAGGGGAAGCAGGGGGAGAAAGAATGACTAATGACCAATGACTAATGACTAATGACTTTCCCCTTCTTGCTGAGTTTCTGATACTGAAAAATAGCTATTAATCCAATTCAGTAAGGGCACTAATGACACCAGCATACAAGCTGAATAGAGATCACCACCCCAACCGTCATGTAGCCATTTAAAAGCTGCTTCTTGACCTGTGCCGTGGAAGAAAGTCAGTAAAGTATTACGAATGATATTGGCACAAATACTAATGATCACAGCAAGAGATAAAAACCCTATAACTGTGCGGCGTGAAGACAAAGCGTCTGTCCAATAAAGCAGCATCAAGCCGACGTAGAGAGTAGTAAACAACATTTTCAGCCCTGCACAATAGGGGGCAACTTCTACAATCCGTCCTCCCACGTAGAGATTGATTTCATCTACGGTTACGTCCATACCAAATTGATTCAGTATAAAGCCTGCTGTGCCAGCGATAAAGCTTTGAAGAGGCAAGGTATAAGGAGCAATGAGATAGGGTACTGCGGTTGGGGTTGCTAAAAATACTAGTAGTAGGGGGAATCCTTGCGATCGCAAACCTGCTATTCCCTTAAACCACAAGCATAATCCTACCAGTATAACGGGCAAGGAAAGGTTAACCCACTCTGTAACACCGCTAAGATAAAAGACTGCCCCCAATAACAACAAAACAGGGCCCAAAGGATGGATGCTATTTGGTAAACGTTTCCACTTTTTCCGGTTCATCCAGCCCAGATAAGCCGCAAATGGTAAACCAATAATCCCGTGGCTGAAATATTCGTGTTCTGTACTGATATTTTTGTTCAGCCAACCATCCAACCAATGTAGCAATATAGGAGCATAAAGCAGCAGCAAAACGCCTAAAATAGCTAAATTTAATAATTCTGAGGCGTTTCTGTTTTTAATCTGTTGCGAGAGTGCCATAATTTTCAATAATTCAAAAACTCTCAGTGTTCAAGGAAATGGGGAGTGGGGAGTGGGGAGTGGGGAGTGGGGAGTGGGGAATGGGGAATGGGGAATGGGGAGTGGGGAGTGGGGAGTGGGGAATGGGGAATGGGGAGTGGGGAGTGGGGAGTGGGGAATGGGGAATGGGGAATGGGGAATGGGGAATGGGGAAGCCCATGAATAAATTCAGTTGCTTTGTATTAAGTAGAAGTTAGGACTAGTACCGCAAGGCGGAAGTCAAAAGTCAAAAGTCAAAAGTCAAAAGTATTATGGAATAAGCTCTTTAGGGCTTTTTGAAGGTTGAAACAACCAATTCTCGTTCTAAATCTCACCACCTTGAAAGGGCTAGTCCTAGAAGTATTCCTCATTCCCTTATTACCCTACTCCCCACTCCCTACTCCCTACTCCCTCTTTTGCTTCTGTTTTAGAAGTTGAGACTGCATGAGCGATCGCAGCTACAACTTCTTTGACTTGGCTACTGCTCAAACCAGGATACATCGGTAATGATAATATTTCTTTTGACAGTTTTTCTGCTTGCGGAAAATCTCCAGGCTGATAGCCTAAGTTGGTGAATGCCGGTTGGAGATGACAAGGAATTGGGTAGTGAATGCCAGTTTGAATTCCTACTGCTGTGAGTTTTTCCTGGAGTTGCTGGCGTTCTATGGGGCAAGAATCATCAACTCTAATCACATAAAGATGATACACATGCCCTATATCACTTTGGTTTTCCATAGGGATAATCCCAGCAGTTGCCAAAGGTGCTAATTCTTTATCATACTGCTGGGCAATAGTCAAGCGATCGCTATTCCATTGTGGTAAATATGGTAATTTTTGGTGTAAGACTGCTGCTTGTAAAGTATCCAAGCGGCTATTTGTACCTGCTTCAGTATGAAAATACTTTTGCGATGCACCATAATTTCGCAAGCGTATCATCTTCTGGGCTACATCTGAATCTCGTGTTAGCAGCATTCCTCCATCGCCAAATGCTCCCAAATTTTTGCTGGGATAGAAACTAAAAGCTGCTGCTATGCCTACGGAACCAGCGTGATATCCATCTCTTTGGGCGAGGTGTGCTTGTGCCGCATCTTCAAAAATTAGTAGTTTGTAGGTATCGGCAAAGTTCAATAGTTCACTTGGTGATACCATTTGACCATAGAGATGCACAGGGATAATTGCTTTGGTATGAGGCGTAATTGTCTTTGCTGCTTCTTTTAAGTCAATTAAAGCTGTTTGGCGATCGCAATCTACCAGAATCGGCTTCGCGCCAGCCCGGATAACTCCAATCAAGGTTGCGATAAAAGTGTTTGCTGGTAAAATCACTTCATCACCAGCCCCAATATTACACGCTTGCAATCCGAGAGCGATCGCATCTGTTCCTGATGCAACACCAACTCCATAAGCTGCCCCAGACGCTGCCGCAAATGCTACTTCAAAATCTGAAACTGCTTGCCCTAAAATAAAATCTCCCTGTTCCAATACAGATTGGATTGCTTCTTGCAATTGCCTTTGAATTGGTTCGTGTTGTAACTTCAGGTCTACAAAAGGTACTCTAATGGTTATTTTATTCATTACCAATCGTCCTCAAAAAAATATCTCCTCAGGTGGAAAAAATAGAAAAGCCTGCACAATTTTCAGCATGAAATTGTAATAGGTTTAATCTATTGGATCGAGACTTATATAAACTATCTAGGATTGTTAGCCATTAATCCTACCTGTTATAAGTAATAACAGCTATAAAAATTACATTGTTGTACTTATTATAAGTAAATTTACTTTGAATATTCCAGCAAGAATTTTTCCTTCTGTACATAAAGAATGACAGCCCCTTTGTATTGTATCCTTAGCATTAGCTTACCCTGGCTGAATCCAAATCTAACGCAGTCTAGCTTTAAAATCCCCAGCAATAAAGGCTACACCAGCACTAAATTAAGAAGATTCAGCATCACTAACTAGTAACTTGTAGATACCGCGTGGCCGACTTAAATATGGGGATAAAAAATTTTTGCCCCAAATTTGTTTGTCAGAGGCAAAATTAGGGAATGCTTAAAATAGCAATTGATAACCTAGAAATAGGGATTATATCAATTACAGTATCGAGAAATTATTAAGGTAGTAGTGGCAATGGTAGAGCCTGAAAATAAATTATTTGCCCTAAAGGATGGTTGGGACTCTCATGAATCAAGAGAACAACAACGCCTCAAAGCTTTGTCCGATTTAGGTTTGCGGCAACCAGAAACGATTCCAGTTTTTGAAGAAGCCACACAAACTGCTGCCCACTTTTTGGAAGCACCAATTTCCATATTGGGGTTTGTAGATCAAGAACGCCACTGGTTCAAGTCGGCGGTGGGCTTATCTAGGCTGGGGCTAATGAATCATTTGGCACAAAGCCGCCAATTGTCACGCCGGGAATCCTTTTGCACTCAAGTAGTAGAGAGTCTTCAAGTATTTGTAATTAGTGATACGCATAACCTTACAGACCCACTACTTGCTAGCAGCAAGTTAGTGCTGGATTATGGTATTCGTGCTTACTTAGGAGCGCCACTGATTGATGCTGAGGGACATTGTTTGGGTGCATTGGCGGTGATGGATTTAGTGCCGCGCAATTTTACAAACCGAGACATTGAGTTTTTACAAATCATAGCTCGTTGGAGCATGAGTGAATTTGAACGTAACCGACTCCTGCAACGGAGACTCGAATCAAGCACTCCCGCGATCGCTCCGATATTTTCACTCAATGACGAACGTAATACTGAGATTAAAATCACCTCAGCCACTACAGAAAGCGGCTCTATTTCTACCAAGGAACTGAAACTGGAACTTTTGGATCAGCTAACTCAGGAGTTACGCACGCCTTTAACATCTGTACTCGGTATGGCTAGTGTTTTAGGACGTGAGATTTATGGCCCTTTGACGACTAAGCAGAGAGAATATTTAGAAATTATCCAACACAGTGGTCGGTACTTACTTTCCTTAGTAAACGAAATTACCGAATTAGGAGCTATGGATCAAAATTCAACTGTCCTAAATATAGCTCCTGTGGATATCGAAATGCTGTGTCAACAAGCTATAAATACTCTTGAAGAAGCGGCTAATCGCCGCGAACAAGATATCCGCCTCTCTATAGAACCGGGACGCAATCGCATTTGGCCTTTAGATAAAGACAAGGTGCGGCAAATGCTCTATCACCTGGTTTTCAGCGTGATTCAACTTTCGGCTACAGGTAGCATTGTTCGCATTCATGTTTCTTACAAGGAGGATATGCTCAACATTACTATTTGGGTTTCCCATCCTTGGCTAGGGGACGGTATCACTGAAGTTGATCCTTATTTCCGTCTCAATTCTTTGTCGCTGTTGGAGTTGACAGGTGAGGTAGCAACTTACAATACTCATGCACAAAGCCAGGAGCAAGGAGATATTTCATCAGTAGCAGTGGATAATTCAAAAAACTTGAGTGCGAATCACTCAAATTTCTTTGCTGCTAGTTCAGGTATAAATTTAGCTAAATCACATGGAAATATTTCTCGTGAAAGCTTGGGTCTGTTGCTCAGTTGTCAACTGGCAGAATTACATAGCGGACAAATTTTGATTCAAGGTTCACCAGAATCAGGATATCGTTATGTGCTTTCTTTGCCACTGCAAGTAGCGACTAGTTCACAAGCAATTAGCGATGTCTAATCATATCAGGATTGGGTATTAGGGATTAGAAAAGAGGTATATTTCATCTATTTGGTGTGTGCTAAGTAGATGAACGGTTATCTTAACTTAGTATCGGCTCAAGTGGTCTTTGATTAAACGTAGTAGCTAATGGCTACTACCGCAAGGCGGAAGTCACGCATAATTAATTGTATTCCGGTCTTTTGCGCCGTATTGTGCTATGAATAAGAGCGCCATCATGGGAGGTGCAATTTTCGTTATTACCTTTTTATAGCCATAGGCATTATGATCAATTCCAAGTTCTGCGTCGGCAGGCTAATTGATCGCAATGTTTTTTATGAATTTAGTCTGGCAACGATTTACTTTATCATCTTTACCGCTTAAAGAATACCTTGCTACCAGTTACGTACATCGTTTTTTGGTGGGATTGTTAAGTTCTTGGCGGCAAACCAGCGTGTTGATTGGGTGGGGAGATGCGATCGCAACTGCTTTACTCAGTTTAGTATATGCGCTAGCACCTTTTGCTTCGAGTACATTGGTGGGCTTGTTGCTGGTGGCTTGTGTAGCGTTTTGGCTGTTGTTGACTTTATCTGATCAAGTAACACCAGCAAATGTCTCTTCAGTCACTCCCATTCACCTGCTGGTATTGCTCTACTGGGGGGTTGCCGCAGTCGCAACGGCATTGTCACCAGTGAAAAAGGCGGCACTTAACGACTTGGGAACGTTAACGTTGTATTTGCTGCTATTTGCCCTTTGTGCCAGGATACTGAGGTCGCCTCGCCTCCGATCTTGGATTATCATCCTTTACCTGCACGTATCGTTAATTGTCAGTGTATATGGATTGCGGCAATGGTTTTTTGGAGCCACAGCACTAGCAACTTGGGTTGATCCAGAATCTCCCCTGTCTAAGACTACCAGAGTCTACAGTTATTTAGGCAATCCCAACTTATTGGCTGGATACCTCTTACCAGCAGTAATTTTTAGCTTAGTGGCAATTTTTGCATGGCAAAGCTGGATCAAAAAAGCTTTAGCATTAACAATGTTAATTGTCAATACTGCCTGCCTAATCCTCACCTTTAGTCGTGGCGGGTGGATTGGACTAGTGGTAGCAGTTTTGGCTGTGATGACATTGCTAGTTTATTGGAAAAGCGTAGAAATGCCTCGTTTTTGGCGCACTTGGTCAATACCGATTGTCTTAGGAGGTTTGATCGGGGTATTGATACTAGCAGTGATATTTATAGAGCCTGTGCAGATCCGGGTCTTGAGCATTTTTGCTGATCGCAAAGATAGCAGTAATAATTTTCGCCGGAATGTCTGGGATGCTGTTTTCGAGATGATTCGCGATCGCCCGATTTTCGGCATTGGCCCTGGACACAACTCTTTTAATCAAGTTTATCCTCTCTACCAACGCCCTCGTTACACTGCTTTGAGTGCTTATTCTATTTTGTTAGAAGTGGCTGTAGAAACTGGCTTTGTTGGTTTAGCCTGCTTTCTCTGGCTAATAATCGTCACCTTCAATACGGCATTTCTACAGATGCGACGATTGCGACGATTGAGAAATGTAGAGGGATTTTGGTTAATTGGAGCGATCGCTATTTTGTTGGGGATGCTAGCTCATGGAACCGTAGATACTGTTTGGTATCGTCCTGAAGTTAATACCCTCTGGTGGCTCATAGTTGCCTTAATTGCCAGTTACTGGACACCTTTAGCTCAAAATCAGACAAATTCATCTAACTTAGAACCAACAGTAAATTAATATGATTAAGTTGTCAGTTGTTTTTCTACTGAACAACTGACAACTTAATGAATTTTCTATTGTCTAGTCTCTGTAGGTAGTGGCCCCTGGAGCATTAGGGTCGCGGTATGCGGTGGGTTCGTTCCCACTCTTTTTACCACCCAAACCAGCCAAACCAGCTAGACCAAGTAATCCTAGCCAACCCCAATCAAAACCGTTGCGATCGTTGCGATCGTTATTGTAAGTGGTCGTTCCTGAAGTTGACGTTCCCGAAGAAGTACCGCCTCCTGGGTCAGTTGTCGTCTGAGCTTGTGCGGATAGAGTTAAGGGTAAAACTGCCATACTCAAGGTGAGAACGCCAGCACCAACAGCTGTAATGAAATTACTTTTCATAAGTTGTGACAATTCCTTATGCCATCCGAAGTTACTCACCACTTTATCGATTCCCAACCTTAAGAAAATCAATCTGTGGCTATAAACTAGGAATTTTCACAACTCACGCCGTGGACATACAACATACTTTTTACAGCAATTCACTTCTCACTCTAGTAGTCTGTTTCATAAGTTCTGATTGATTAGTTTGTTATCAAAACCCTGTAAAGACGCGAAATTTCGCGTCTTTACAACCTAGTACAGTAAGGCGTAAATAAACTACTCATTCCAAATCCCCAAAAAGTCTGCCCTATTAAGCCTTTTGAATGCGTGACCTTTGACTCCCGCCATACGACACTGAGGCTCAATAATTTTTCATTGCCCGTTGAATGTCACGCTGGTCTTGGCGTCGTTTCAGGTCTTCTCGCTTATCGTGGAGCTTTTTACCTTTGCCAAGGGCTATACTCACTTTTACCCAGCCACGTTTGAGATACATTTTCAAAGGGATTAAAGTTAAACCCTGCTGTTCTACTGTGCCAATTAGCTTGCGAAGTTCTTTTCGATGCAACAGCAGCTTGCGTGTACGCCGTGGTTCATGATTAAAATATTGTCCACTAGCGTTATAAGGCGAGATATGCACATTGATCAACCATGCTTCACCATTACGAAGCAAAGCATAGCCATCTTGGAGATTGACTTTACCCGCACGAATCGACTTAACCTCAGTTCCTGTCAACTCAATTCCAGCTTCGTAAGTTTCTAGAATTTCATACAAATAACGGGCTTGGCGGTTGTCGCTAATAACTTTGTAACTGTCGCTCTTGTCGCTCTTGTCGCTCATTGATAATTTGGTGTGCTTAAAATGTACCTAACAAATTATTTGGATTGGTTTGTTAATTATAGGCTGTATCTTAGAACCGCTATAAATTCTGAACTGTATATCACTAATTTAGCTTTTATTAGTTCACAATTAAGAGTCTTATGGCAACTTTAAGTTATATGATACCGATTACCTGTGAGCTTGCTAAGACTTGAGGCTTAAGCCCCAGGTCTTAGAAAGTTTCATTTTGTGTAGTTTCACAAAGAATTGGATGATGCCAATAATCATTAGTGATTAGCTAAAAATTAATTACAAAGGGCAAAAAATAAAAGATATTGATCCGTACTTAGCTTTTAGTAAATTATTTATTAAGTTAATATTAATTTACACTATGCTAGTATTTACTGTGCTTTATTGATGAGTTGTTACAAACTACAAAGCTCTCTATGCCTCCCAAAGAGAGCTAGTCAAAGGTGAGTTACACTTCTTTAACCCTTTTTAAGGATTTAAGATTTTCTTTATAAATCATCCCTAAAGGCAATCATTAGGTGGTAATCCTGTCATAGTATGAAACATAAGAACACTATTATTGTCTGTGTTCACTGATGAAGCGCGTAAAAGCAAATTTCTGAGTAAAAAAAATGCTAGGGGTGTATTGTCCATGCCCTTGACGATCCTTGTAGTGGATGATGATTTGGGCACTCGCCTGTCTGTTAGTGACTATCTTGAACTGTCTGGCTACTCGGTGATTACGGCTAATGACGGTCAAGAGGCTTTGGTTATGGTGGATGAGCATCATCCAGATTTGATTGTCACAGATATCGTGATGCCACAGATGAATGGCTACGAACTAGTGCGCCGGGTGCGTCAACAACCAGTGTTTCGGTTATTACCTGTAATTTTATTAACAGCGCGAACTAAGACCCAGGAAAGAATTTTGGGCTACCAGTCAGGGTGCGACTTATTCTTACCCAAGCCTTTTGAACTGGAAGAGTTAGCAGCAGCAATCCGCAATCTTTTGGAGCGATCGCAAATTATTCAATCGGAGTATCGATTTTCTCATAAAGAGAGTTTGGGCATTTCCGCCTCGACAAAAGCGGTGGATGCCCATAATTCTTTGTCTACTCAAATTCAGAAATCCCACTTGCACTCATCCCTAACTCATAGAGAACAGGAAGTCCTAGAGTTATTGACTCATGGTTTTTCTAATGCTGATATGGGTCATCAGTTACACCTGAGTCCTCGCACAGTGGAAAAGTACGTTAGCAGTTTATTGAGAAAAACCTCAACCAGCAACCGAGCAGAATTAGTGCGTTTTGCAATAAAGCATGGTCTAGTGGAATGAAAAAAGTTAGGAGTTAAAAGTGAGGAGTGAGGAATTAAAACTTTTAATTTTTCACTCCTAACTCCTAACTCCTAACTCCTAACTCCTAACTCCTAACTCCTAACTCCTAACTCCTAACTCCTAACTCCTAACTCCTAACTCCTAACTCCTAACTCCTAACTCCTAACTCCTAACTCCTAACTCCTAACTCCTAACTCCTAACTCCTAACTCCTAACTTTTGCCAGCAGACCTTCACAAGCATCGATCAGTAAATCAATAACCCGATTAAATCCCTCTTGACCACCATAATAGGGATCTGGAACTTCCTTCAGGGTGTGTCGAGAGCAAAACTCGCACATCAAACGCACTTTATGCTGATACTGCTTAGTTTGATCAAGAGTGAGGATGTTCTCATAATTTTCTTGATCCATCGCTAAAATCAAATCAAAGTCTTGAAAGTCTGACTTTTGAAACTGGCGTGCTTGACCACGTAGTTTAATTCCCAACTTTGTAGCAGCCGCAGCACTCATGCGCCTGTCAGGTGGGCTACCAACGTGATAACTAGATGTACCAGCAGAGTCACAGAGTATCTGTTCGCTCAAGCCAGCCTGCTCAATTAAATGATTCATAATGTTTTCTGCCGATGGCGATCGGCAGATATTACCTAAGCAGACAAATAGCAACTTGTAAGCCATACATATATTTTGTTTTTTGTCAATAGTCATTTGTCCTTTGTCAAATGACCAATGACTAATGACTAATGACTAAAATCCAGGAAGTTCTAGTCCACTGGTCAATTCTTCCATACGTTCCCGCATTGTTGCTGTGGATTTGTTGTAGGCTTCTTTCATTGCCACTGTCACCAGATCAGAAAGTACTTCTGCACCTTCTCCTAGAGCATCTGGAGAAATTTCTACTCGCTTGGGTTCTTGGTTCCCACTGACAATCACCTTGACCAGACCACCGCCAGATTCTCCTAGAATCTCCATTTGCTCCAATTCTTCTTGGAGTCGCTTTGCGCCTTCTTGAACTTGCTGCGCTTTCTTAAAAGCGTCAGCCAATTCTTTCATTTTTCCTAAGCCAAAGCCGAATCCTTGTCCTTTACCTGTCATAATTAGTTTTACGCGTATGCGTTGAATAACAAATCAAATTCAATTATAGATGCGGTAAGTAATTTGCCTCTTTTTTTACCAATAATTAATGCGTCATAGAATGGGGCATTGGGGATTGGGGATTGGGCATTGGTTGTTATAGCTATTTTCAGGTAAATAGACCACGCGGTAGGGGTTTAGCAATGTGCTTTACCCTTACAACAGATGTGGTTCAAATAGATGAAAACTGCTATAATTCTTCTTCGCCATTCCCCATTCCCTATTCCCCATTCCCCATTCTTTATCCACAAGCACCTTGAAACTCTCCGAGCATTTTGACTTCTGGCTCTAAATTAATAGACCAACGTTCTTGTACTTGATGTTGGATGTGGCGAATGAGACAGAAGATATCACTAGCTTTGGCTCCACCACGGTTAACGATAAAATTAGCATGGAGTTGTGCTACTTGCGCTCCACCAATTTGGTAGCCTTTCAAACCAGTTTGTTCAATTAACCAGCCAGCACTGTAAGGTTTGGGATTGCGGAACACACTCCCACAGCTGGGGAAGTTGTATGGTTGGGTGCTTAACCGATGCTTTTTGTGTTCTCTGGTGATTGCCACAACTGTTGCTGGGTCTGCACCTGGCGCGAGTTGTAATGTGGCTTGGGTGACTATGCGATCGCCACCTTGCAATAATGAAGTTCGGTAGCTATAACCTAACTGATCGGGGCTAAGAGTTTCCAACGTGCCATCGGGTGAAAGTACCTGGGCACTAACTAACATATCTGCGATACAGCTATTATGTGCCCCTGCATTCATCACTACAGCACCTCCGGCTGTTCCAGGGATACCAACAGCCCACTCCAATCCTTGCCAGCCTAATTCTGCTGCTGCCAATGCCAAACTGGGAATTGATTCTCCAGCAGCAACGGTTAATTGACCGGTTTTGGGGTCAAAGTTGCTGAAGCGGAGATGACGAGTAGCAATGACTAAACCTGATATACCGCGATCGCTCACCAGCAAGTTAGAACCGGCTCCCAGTGTTGTCACCTTTAAATTACGTTCTTTTGCGTATTTAAGACTTGCTTGCAGTGCTTCTAAGTTTCGGGGGGCAACGTATAAATCAGCTGCTCCCCCAACTCGATAGGAAGTGAATGCTGACAAAGAAGCCTGGGGCTTGATCGTACAATCAGTATTGGGTAAGTAGATTACTTCACTCTCCACCGAATTAGTTGTTTGGGGTTGCTTTGTATTCAAAGCAGAAACTGTGCAGACGTTTCCAGCTGCCTGGGAAATGGTCATCTTTACTTTTTTTGGTAAAATTTTTACATTTATTTACCGTAAAAAATACGGTAATAGAGTTCACAGATGGAACCGTTGCTAGACGGGCGCTTTGCTCAGAAATAAAACTTCGCAAAGTTTCCACTTAAGATGTGGCTTTAGCAGGTTCACAAAGTGTGGTAATTATTTCAGGAATCACCTGATTCAAGTTCCCAGCGCCCAAAAACAGCGCCAAGTCTCCTGGGCGTAGTGTTTGCAGCAAGTATTCACACACTGAGGGTAAAGTTGGTTGATAAATTACCTGCGAATGCTGTTTAGCAATTTCCGCCGCTAGATGTTCACCAGTAATTTGTCCTAAATTGGGTTCACCTGCACTGTAAATATCAGTCAGTACAACCAAATCAGCATGGGTAAAGGAATCGGCAAATTCTTCTAAAAAGGTGAGTGTACGGCTATAGCGATGGGGTTGGAAGATGGCAACCACTCTTTGTCCTGGCCTTGCCTGTAAGCGGGCTGCGGCAAGAGTAGCGCGAATTTCGCTAGGATGATGAGCATAATCATCGATGAAGGTAATACCATCGACTTCACCCCGGAACTCAAAGCGGCGTCTTGCTCCTTCAAAGGTGGCGATCCCTTTGGCAATTTCTCCAAATTCTAAGCCTAAGAGGCGACCAACAGCTACTGCTGCTAAGGCGTTACTGAGATTGTGCCGACTTAGCAGGCGTAACTTCAACACGCCCAAAGCTTTGCCTCTTTCCCAAACTAGAGCCGTGGTGCCATCAGCCCGATAATCAATATTAGTAACGCTGTAGTCAGCGTCGGTGTCTGAGTATAAGCTGTAGCTGATTGTGGGTTGCAAGCGATCGCGCACTGTAGCACAATCAATGCTACCTATTAAGGTTTTACAACCCTTAGCAAATGTCTGAAAGATGTCAATGACTTCTTCTAATGTCTCGTAATGGTCTGGATGATCGAGTTCAATATTAGTGATGATGCCAATCTCTGGAGCGTGTTTTACCAAGGAACCATCAGATTCATCTGCTTCGGCTACCAAATATTGGCTTTGTCCCAATCGAGCATTACCAGACCAAGCATTGACTTCGCCACCAACTAAAATCGTTGGGTCAAGACCTGCTTCCAGAAGCATATAGCCAATCATGCTACTGGTTGTAGTTTTGCCGTGTGTTCCTGCCACTGCAATACTGTGGTAATCGGCAATTAAAGCTGCTAGTACATCTGAACGATGTAAAATTGGGCAACCTAATTCCAGCGCTGCTTTGTATTCTAAATTATTCGTGTTAATTGCTGTTGAACAAATAACTTGAGGCAGTATTGAGTTAGTAGCAGTAGGTAATTGTTCTTGTGAATTTAATACTACTGCATTTGCCAATACCTGTGGGCGAAAGAATTCGAGATTGCTTGCCTCTTGTTTACCAAAAATATGAGCGCCGATAGATTCCAACTTGTGCGTAATGTGGTTAGCACGAAGATCCGAACCTGATACTGGAAATTGACGCTTGGCGAGAACGTATGCCAGAGCAGACATACCTATACCACCGATGCCAATAAAATGAAATGGTCTACCACTAAAATCTACAGAATTAGTCATTTATTGCTCCTTTTACACCACACCACACCATAATCACAAATGACACGCGTATCATAACAGGAATTTGATTTTTACCGTAACTGTCCCTTAATCATGTTTATGTTTGATGGCCAGATGATATTTATGCTCAGGTTTTGCTTGTTCAGAATGATTTTACCTTGGTTGGAGGTTTTTACTATTTCTGAACTGTTTTTAAGATTATTCTGAAAATTTTGGTCGCATCGGGAAAGAAATTCTTGTGATGTCAAATACATCTTTTTGGTTACCTTACTGGAATTGGCTACATCATACATTGTTAGTGAAGCTGATTTTAAATTGCATCCAGTTTAGGCATGAATTGAGTACAATAGTACATTGGTAATGAAACTATTTTTCAATTGCATAAAATCCACGCAGAACTGGATGCAGCAACTAGCAATTTTTGGTGGCACATTTGATCCAATTCATTGGGGACACCTGCTGGTAGCCGAGAGAGCTTTGCATCAAGTATCCCTTGAAAAGGTAATTTGGGTGCCATCCCTCAATCCTCCCCACAAACAAGCAGCTTTGTTTGAGCATCGTGTGGGAATGCTGCAATTAGCCATAGAAGATAACCCAGCGTTTACTGTCTCACTAGTGGAGGCAAATCGCTCTGGGACTTCTTATGCCATTAACACCCTGATAGACTTATCTGCTTTTTACCCAAATACTCACTGGTACTGGATCGTAGGCTTGGATACTTTCCAAACTTTACCCCGTTGGTACCGTGGACACGAACTAGCACAAATGTGTGATTGGTTAATAGCACCCCGACTGCTAGGTGGTGAGACTATAACTCAAAGCAAATTAATCTGCAAGCAAGTGGAGCAACAACTGAGGGAGCAGTCCTGTACCATTCACTGGCAACTCTTAGATATACCGTTAGTAGGAGTTTCGTCAAGTCTAATTCGCAAATTTTGCCGCGATAACTTCGTCAACGCTAAGGGCGATCGCCAGTCAATTCGTTATTTACTCCCAGAATCGGTTAGATCATATATCACTAACAACAATCTCTACTCGAACAAATCTGAATAAATTATGTGTTTTTTTGTTGATCTAACACTTTATGGTTAAAAGTGCCCCCCCCCTTTGCGATATGATTGGGGTCAACGATATCAACATATAAGCATAAATACAGAGGGCAAGACACTGTGATTAGAGTTGCAATCAACGGTTTCGGGCGCATTGGACGTAACTTTGCGCGTTGCTGGGTGGGTAGAGAGAATAGTAAAATCGATCTTGTCGCTATTAATGACACTTCAGACCCTAGAACCAATGCTCATCTGCTGAAGTATGACTCGATGCTAGGGAAGATCAAGGGTGCTGAAATCAGTGCCGATGATAACTCTATCATCGTTAACGGTAAGACCATTAAGTGCGTATCCGATCGCAACCCAGAAAACTTGCCCTGGAAAGATTGGGGAATTGACCTAATTATCGAAGCAACCGGGGTATTTACTAGCAAAGAAGGAGCGCTCAAGCATGTAAATGCTGGAGCTAAAAAAGTTCTGATTACCGCTCCTGGTAAAAACGAGGATGGCACTTTTGTGGTTGGTGTGAATCATCACGACTATGACCACAACATACACCACATTATCAGTAACGCTAGCTGTACTACCAACTGCTTGGCACCGATTGCCAAGGTGTTGAACGATAAGTTTGGCATCATCAAAGGCACGATGACCACCACCCATAGCTATACAGGTGATCAACGCTTGCTAGACGCTTCTCACCGGGATTTGCGACGAGCGAGGGCAGCAGCGATAAACATTGTACCCACCTCTACTGGTGCAGCAAAAGCAGTTGCGCTGGTTATCCCAGACCTCAGAGGCAAGCTAAATGGTGTTGCCTTGCGCGTACCTACCCCGAACGTCTCAATGGTAGATTTCGTAGTTCAGGTTGAGAAGCGTACTATTACTGAAGAAGTTAACCAAGCTCTCAAAGATGCTGCTGAAGGGCCACTTAAAGGTATTTTGGCCTACAGCGAACTAGAACTGGTATCGTCTGATTATCAAGGTCATGATGCTTCTTCGATTGTTGATGCGAACTTGACTTTGGTCTTGGGTAATGACCTTGTAAAAGTTATGGCGTGGTATGACAACGAGTGGGGTTACAGCCAACGAGTTTTGGATTTGGCAGAATTGGTAGCCGAGAAGTGGGTTTAATTAAACAGTGAGGAGTGAGGAGTTAAAAGTGAGGAGTTAAAAGTGAGGAGTTAGGAGTTAAAAGTGAGGAGTTTTCAATAACTCATAACTCATAACTCATAACTCATAACTCATAACTCATAACTCATAACTCATAACTCATAACTCATAACTCATAACTCATAACTCCTTTTTAACTCTTAACTATTGAAATGTTGAAATCCCTGGCTAAGACTTAGAACTTGGTCAGGGAATTTTTTTTGTTCGTCGTGCAATAGTACTGTTGATCCGGGTGTAATCTTGCCTACGATCGCAGCACCTTCACCAAGATATTCTACTAAGGCTGATGCTGACTCTTGTGATAAGCACAGCACTAATTCAAAGTCTTCGCCACCGTATAGAGCATATTCTAGGGCTTGCTCTTGTGTCAGCCAATGGTCAAAAGCTGCTGGAATGGAAATTTGTCTGCGTTCTAAGATAGCGCCAACGCCACTGGCGCGGCAGATTTGAATAATCGCATCTGCCAAACCATCGCTGCTATCCATACCAGCAATGGGGAGTTGGGAGTTAGGAGTAGAGACGCGATTAATCGCGTCTGTACAGGAGTTAGGAGTTAAGATTTTCTGGAGAATTGGTAAGACATCTAATCGTGGCTGTGGGCGTTGGTGGGCGTGGATTAGAGTCTTGCGATCTGCATCTTTGAGGTTTTGCTCTAATTCGGGATGCAAGAGCAGTTCTAAGCCAGCTCTTGAGGCTCCATGAACGCCTGTAACCACGATCGCATCTCCCACAACAGCAGCAGAACGGCGGATAATTTGACTAGGGTGAACTTGACCAAAAGCGGTAATTGCCAAAGTCGTCACAGGCGATCGCACGACATCACCCCCAACAATTGAGGTATTGTATTTTTGCAGGCATTCTGTCATTCCCTGGTATAATCGCTCAACCCAACTCACCCTAACTTCGCCGGGGAGTCCCAACCCGACGGTAATTCCCAATGGCGAAGCGCCCATTGCTGCTAAATCTGATAAATTAGCAGCAGCAGATCGCCAACCAGCATCTTCTGGGGAAGTGGTAATGTTGCTAAAATGTACGCCATCAACCAGCACATCTGTTGTCACTACCAAAGATTGCTCTGGTGCAGTCACAAGCACTGCGGCATCATCGCCGATAATTTCTGGAGGACAAAAGCGCTGTAATCTTTCTAAAAGACCTTGTTCACCAATATCTTTGATTTTAGTCATTAGTCATTAGTCATTTGTTATTGGTTAGGGAACTCCAAAAAATAAATTATTCCACATTAAAGTCGTTGACTGTTGACTGTTGACTGTTGACTGAAAACTCGTGAACCGTCAACGGTCAACGGTGAACAATAGCAATGGAATATTTTTTTACTTGGAAGTCCCTTAATTCTCTCCATCTCTCTCATCTCCCACTTCCCCAAGTTACGATAAAGGTGTCGTCTAGGGGGATGTTGGAATGGTTTCTACACCAGTAACAAAGCTCACATTTGAAGAGTACTTAACTTATGATGATGGCAGTGGTTTTCACTATGAGCTAGTAGATGGCAGGCTGGAATTAATGAATCCCCCTACAATTCAACATTTTTTGATTGTCGCTTTTTTAGATACCGCATTCATAGCGGAAATTCAGCGCTTGAGTTTACCTTGGTTAACTTTTCGGGAAACTGGGACGAGGACGGGAAAAAATAAGTCTAGGTTAACTGACTTGTCTGTGGTGACGTATGAGCAAGCAAGAGAATTGATCAATGTATCAGCAGTCTTTGAATCACCACCATTATTAATCGTAGAGGTAGTCAGTCCAGATTCTATCAAGCGGGACTATCGTTATAAGCGGTCTGAATATGCGGCGGTTGAAGTGGCAGAATATTGGATTGTAGACCCACTAAAAGAAAAGATTTCTGTACTATGGCTAGAAGATGGATTTTACGAAGAGACGGTGTTTACTGGGCACCAGCAAATTGGATCGCGGACTTTTCCAGAATTAGCGATCGCAGTTGAGCAGATATTCACCGCAGGAAATCTGAATCAGGGGAGACGCGATTAATCGCGTCTGTACAGGAGTTAGGAGTTAGTAATTATTCTCCCTCATCTCCCTCATCTCCCCTGCTCTCTTCTTATGCAGTTTGCGGCTCAACCAGATTTTCTATTCCCTGAATCACAGTTGCCGATTCTATTTTGTCACCCGCCTTTAGTTTATCTAAAACCTCTTTGCCTTCGGTAAGATAGCCAAAAACAGCATAACGACCATCTAATAGGTTGCGTCCGGCGGGGGTGAGTTCTGGTTCAAAGAGAAAGAAGAAGAATTGTGATGAACCACCATTTACTTCACTTTCGGGACGAGCCATCACTACTGCCCCAAAAGCAGAAAAAGGCAGAACTGGCATATCAACGTAACGACCAGCTTCTTCTAGAGTAATGCCATAAGTAGGTGCTTTATCACCCTGAACTAAGACTTCTAAGGGTATAGCGCGATATTTACCCGTGTTTGGATCAATAAAACCCACGTCTTTACCGGCTGGATCTCCAGTTTGCAGAAAGTAAGATTCTTCAGAACGGGTAAATTCTAAGCCATTATAAAAACCCCTCTGTACCAAATCTACAAAATTACCAGCAGTGACAGGGGCACTATAACCATCTACTACAAGGGTCAAATCGCCTTTGTTGGTTTTGATTTCTACAGTGGCACGACCTTTAAGTTGTGGCAGGTTACTGTACTCAGTAGGGACTTCAAATGGGAATTGTTTCACCATTGACTCTTCTATCTGAGTAACGAGATTCAGAAGTTTGCCTCTGTCTTGGAGAATTTGTTCTTTATCTTTACTCTTCGCCAATTCTTCTAATTTACCCACCCCAGATTTCAACTCGGTAATCCAAGCTTCGGCTTGGGGTTGGCGTTCTTCGGGAACGCTTGTTAAGATTTGGGAGGGTTTATCGAGAATGCGGGATGCGTTGCTGATGTCCTTGGAAATAGCACCCCACCGCCGATTAGCCCGGAGTTGGGCAGAGATGTCCTCTAAACTGGCTTGTAATTGCCGTACAGGTTTGTTATCTATCGGGAGTGCATACCGCAACAAAGCCTTGCCGTCGGTAATTGCGTTGCCGGCTGGCAGCGCGGCGCTACTGGAGGGAGTCCACCCAGCTGTAGTTATGCCTAAAAATATTGTTACCAGCAGTATTGCCATTAGGCTGTTCTTCAGCCAGGATTTTAATAAGTTAAGCATGGGATAACTCAAATGCAGCATTAGATTGTTGACTGGTTGTAACCCATCAATAATCTTCCCATAGCATGAGTGTTGAGTGAAAATAAATGCAAGTGGATCAGGGAGATGAGGGAAACTCAAATCAGTGAACAGTTATCACAGACGATTTTCTTAACTGACAACTGATAACTGCCCCATGCCCAACGCCCCGTGACTAAATAGCTAATTACTCCGCTAGAAGGGTACAATAAATGCCGATTGTCTTCCAAAATTTGAAAGTTTCATGATCTCCAGTAACGACTTTCGACCCGGTGTTTCAATTGTATTAGATGGGTCTGTATGGCGAGTGCTAGAATTCCTGCACGTCAAGCCAGGTAAAGGTTCCGCTTTTGTCCGAACTAAGTTAAAAAATGTCCAAAGTGGCAGCGTAATGGAAAAAACGTTCCGAGCCGGGGAAACGGTGCCGCAAGCCACTCTAGAAAAAAGTACGATGCAGCATACCTATAAAGAGGGCGATGAGTTTGTCTTTATGGATATGGAAACTTACGAAGAAGGCAGATTGACCCGCGCCCAAATTGGCGATCGCGTCAAATACCTGAAGGAAGGTATGGAAGCTGAAGTTATTAAGTGGGGCGACCAGGTGCTGGGAGTAGAATTGCCTAAGTCTGTGGTTCTGGAAATTATCCAAACAGATCCAGGTTTAAAAGGTGACACTGCTACCGGTGGGTCAAAACCAGCAACTCTAGAAACTGGTGCAGTTGTGATGGTTCCTTTGTTTATTTCTCAAGGAGAACGCATCAAAGTTGATACCCAAGAAGATAAGTATATCAGCAGGGAATAACTTTCATCTCTATGGAGATGCAAGTCCCGATTTAAATCCCTACATAGGGATTAAATCCCTGCCACACTTAAGATGCTAATTTACGGATAGGTCGAGGTAATAAAAACTGTGCCATTGGACTTTAATGAAATCCGCCAACTATTGGCAACTATCGCCCAAACAGATATTGCAGAAGTCACGCTCAAAAGCGATGATTTTGAACTAACAGTCCGTAAGGCTGTGAGCGTCAGCAATCAGATGTTGTCGGTAGGTCAAGCGACCTTCGGCGGTGTGGTAGGTTCGGGCCTGACATCGGGTTCATCTGGGGGAAACCAGGTGAACGCCAGTCAGGTAACGGAGGTGTCCACATCTCGCGTGTTTGAGAATACTGGTACTAGCACACAATTGCAGTTGTCAGTAAATTCTCCCTCAATCATTGACCAGAGATTAGTAGAAGTGCCTTCCCCAATGGTGGGAACCTTTTATCGCGCTCCTGCACCTGGGGAAGCGGCATTTGTGGAAGTTGGCGATCGCGTCCGCAAGGGTCAAACTGTCTGTATCATTGAGGCGATGAAGCTGATGAATGAAATCGAAGCCGAAGTCTCTGGACAGGTGATGGAAATTCTTCTCCAAAATGGCGACGCTGTAGAATATGGTCAACCTTTGATGCGAATTAACCCCGATTAAGTATTAATCTATATATGAAATGAGTCATCCCAAATGAGTCATCGTTAAAACTTCAGTCCTTGCGGGTTAATCCTGATGAAACAAACGTTGCCTTTACCGCCAGAAGTGGTGCAACAAGTAGCTGAATACTTCAGTCTGTTAAGTGAGCCGATGCGCCTGCGCCTGCTCCATTTATTACGGGATGAAGAAAAATGCGTGCAAGAGTTGGTAGAGGCAACACAGACTTCTCAGGCAAATGTGTCAAAACATCTAAAGGTAATGTGGCAAGCAGGTATCCTTAGCCGCCGCAGTGAAGGAACTTGCGCCTATTACCGGGTGGAAGATGAAATGATTTTTGATTTGTGTAATCGGGTTTGCGATCGTCTTGCCACAAGGTTAGAACAGCAAGCCCGTAATTTTCGTGTATTAAATAGCAAACGGTAATTCTAAGAAAGTTATGAGTTATGAGTTATGAGTTATGAGTTATGAGTTATGAGTTATGAGTTAAAACTCCTCACTCCTAACTTCTAACTCCTAACTTTTTTAAAGCTGATAATTTTTCTGAAAGCTTTCACGAGTTAGTGGCTGTTGTAACTCTACACCTTCACCACCTAATACATCCAACTGTTTGCCGTTCACGTCAATGTACACTTTGGCTTTGGGATTTAAACTTGTCGCAGTATAAACAACTTGTCCGACGCGACCCATCATTGAAGTACTACCACCACCACTGGTAAAATCTTCAGATAAATTAACATGAACTTCGTCATTTTCTGATTTTAGCCCCAAAAGTTTAGTTCCTTTGGGGATAGTTGTGGAATCTGTCCCTTCTGTTGGGCCTGCTAACAAACTTTGGAAAGCTGCTTCTAAAGGCTGGTTGGCTCCTATAGAAGCGACTTTAACAGGCTGGGGGACTAAAGTAACATTTTTGTCCGTTGGTTTTAGCCAATAAACGTTAGGGGTTTGCTCATTAGCTGGCTGCCTAGTTGATGGCTGTGCTGGCTGTTCGATGCGCCCAGAGGGGTTTGGTAGTGTGGGTGTATTGCTGGAGTGTGTAGTAAACCAAGCTACACCGCCACCCACCGCTACAACCACTGCTGACACGGCTGCAATTGCGCCTGAAGAAATACGATTAGATCCTTGTTGGTCTTTCATGTTCAAAACCTTCCTGACTGAGGGCTGATTTGGTAGTTATGTGAGGAGCAGCCTGGTTAAGGACGATACTTATAACTGAAGAGTTTCCCGCTACCTGGAGCAGGCGATTATTTTTAATTCTGCAAGTCCCTGATTCAATTTTAGAGTTTATATTTCTAATTCGTCACCTGCCAAATTATGTAAATATCATTCTTTTTGGAGATGATTGATGATTAAATTTACAACGCAGAGGAACGCAAAGTAAAGTATTGATTCCTCTGCGTATTTGTGTTTAATTTTTTACCTGAGTTGCGGCGGTAATCCACTTATGAAGTGTGGTTGTAACTTCCTCAATGAGAATTTCTTGAGAGTTGCGGGTGGCTCTTTCTACAACTTCAACTTTGCCATTAGCGATCGCCCGCCCGGTTACAATTCTATAAGGTATGCCTATCAAGTCAGCATCTTTAAATTTTACTCCCGCCCGTTCGTCGCGGTCATCTAGTAGGGTTTCAATTCCTGCTTGATTTAGTTCTGTGTAAAGTTTTTGGGCGATTTCCATTTGTTGAGCATCCTTTATGTTGGGAATTGTGACGATCGCGTGGTAGGGTGCGATCGCAACTGGCCAAATAATCCCATCTTTATCGTAAGATTGCTCTACGGCAGCTTGTGCTAACCGCGACACGCCTACACCAAAACAACCCATAAATAGCGGCTTCTCTTCACCCTGTTCATTGGTATAAGTTGCTCCCATCGCTTGGGAGTATTTAGTGCCTAATTGGAATATGTGACCTGCTTCAATTCCACGGGCGCTTTGTAAGGTTTGTTCTGGGTTATGGATGGCGCGATCGCCTGGTCTTGCTTTCCGCACATCTACTACACCGCTTGGTAACTTAAATTGCTCATTCCAATTAGCACCAACTACGTGATATCCAGCTTCATTTGCACCTGTAACAAAGTTTTTTAAATCAACGGCTGTTTGATCCACTAAGCGCAAAAACTTGGGATGGATCTGTTTATTAGCACTAATATACTCATCTGCGATGTCTGGCGCAATGTAGCCTAAAGGTAGAGATTTAGTTGTCCATGCTTGCTGCGCTTCCAGATTTGGTACATTCAAACTAATAATAGTTTTAGCACCATATTCAGAAGCTAATTTAGTCAATTCATTTTGCAACTTGACTTCATTAACTTCCTGATCGCCTCGAATACTCACCAAAACTAACACCGTTATACCATTATCATAAACTGTCTGATAAAGGACGTTTTTCACCAATTGAGTGGGAGAACAGTTAAGGAGTTGACAAACCTTTTCAATGGTTTCTGTTCCAGGTGTATCCCGTTTCTCATAGCTTGTAAACCGTGAGGTTTCGGCATCAATTGGTAAAGAAACAGCTTTTTCTACGTTAGCAGCGTATTTACCATCCTCAGTGTAGAGAACTTCGTCTTCACCAGCTTCCGCCAAAATCATAAATTCTGTGGAACCAGAACCACCAATTGCACCAGAATCGGCTTCCACTGCGCGAAAAGCTAAACCAGAACGCCGCAGGATATTGCTGTAAGCTTTATACATATCCTGATAAGTTTCTTTGAGGCTTTTTTCATCGGTATGGAATGAGTAGCCATCCTTCATGATAAACTCCCGTCCGCGCATTAAACCAAAGCGGGGACGAATTTCATCGCGGAATTTAGTTTGAATTTGGTAGAGATGTAATGGTAGTTGGCGATAAGAGCGAATCATATCACGAGCGATCGCTGTGATTATTTCTTCATGAGTTGGGCCTAATCCTAATTGTTGCTCACGGCGGTCAATTAGGGAAAACATGATCCCCTCGGCTTTGGTATAAGTGTCCCAGCGTCCCGATTCCTTCCATAAATCAGCAGGTTGTAATTGTGGCAAAAGACATTCTTGTGCGCCTGTAGCATTCATTTCTTCCCGCACAATCTGGGAAACTTTTTGCAATACTCGCCACATCAAAGGTAAATAAGCATAAAGACCACTACCGATGCGACGAATGTAGCCTGCACGGAGTAATAATTTATGGCTAGGAATCTCAGCATCAGCCGGATCATCCCGCAGTGTAACAAATAACATTTGTGAAAGTCGCATCGTTTATTCCCTTTCCAGAATCTCTAATTTGTTTATAAACCACTTGGCGATTAGAAATCGCGGCCACACAAACTTTCGTCTACCTGGGCGGACTAAGAAGGTATCCTAGTTTTTGAACTTGCGTGGTGTGCGATGGCTTTGCCCGCCGCAGGCATCGGCATCTTACAGCCGTTAAGATGTGGCATGATATAATCTTTGCAACTATTTAATCTAGGTCTAGGTCATGAGTCCTTTGACATTAAAACTAGACACCGTTAACCTGAGTGACGAACAATTTTATCACTTATGTCAAAATAACCGCGAATTGAAATTTGAACGCACTGCCAAGGGAGAATTAATCATCATCTCCCCCGTTGGAGGTGAAAGCGGTAATCGAGAAGCAGATTTAATTATTGATTTGGGAATCTGGAATCGGCAAACTGGACTGGGTTACACTTTCAGTTCTTCTACTATATTCAAATTACCCAATGGTGGCGATCGTTCCCCAGATGCGGCTTGGATTCAACGAGAACGTTGGCAAGCACTTACACCTGAACAAAGACGCAAATTTCCCCCGATTGCACCCGATTTTGTCATTGAATTAAGGTCAGCAACAGATGATTTGGAAATGTTGCGTTCCAAAATGCAAGAATATATAGATGCTGGCGTGCAATTAGCATGGTTAATTAACCCTCAACAGCAGCAAGTGGAAGTTTATCGCCAAAAACAAGATGTGGAAGTGCAAAATCTGCCGACGCAATTATCGGATGAAAATGTATTGCCAGGATTTAGCTTGAGTCTTTCTTGTTATTAAGATTTGCAACTCTGCGGTTAAACTTGCACTATGCCAGCACTTTCCATCTTTATTTGGTTATATGTGAGTTAAGGTAATTTTAAATTTAATTCTTGCAAAGTATTGGAATCTGCTTTAATTGTAATTGAATTAGGTTCAACAGATTTATCATTAACTTTTAACTGATAAGTCCCTTGTCGCAACTGTTCTAGATAGAAAACACCTGCACTATTAGTAATAGATATAACGGATGACTTAGAATTAGGATCAATAGCTTCAACTTTAGCACCAACAATAGGGTTTCCTTGTGAATTTGTAATAGTTCCAGCTACGGTATAAGAGGCGACAAAAGGTATTAAAACTGTTGTATAACTACCTGCAACCACTTCTACCGCAGAAGCAGCTTGGGTAGGTTTCCAGTCGAGAGGATATCCAGCCGGATCTAAATCAATTCGGTAAATCCCAGGAGCAAGTTTTAAGAAAACGCCTTGTTTTGTAATATTTGAGAAGATAGGATTAAATTTTTTATTATTAAGGATTAATAGTAGCTCAATATCTTGAGTATAAATTTGTTCATCATTATCCCGAACGCCGTTATTATTCTTATCTAAGAAAGGTTCAATAAAGATTCCACCTTCACTGCGTAAACGTTCAAATCGAGTATCACCAGGGCTAATTTTAGGATTAAAATTAACTGCTGAAGCAAGTTCAATCCGAAAAGAAGCGATATCTGAAGTTGTAGAAATTCCATCGTAACGTAAACGCAGAGATAAACCCGGAATCACAACAGTAGAAACAGAAGCTAACAAACCACTACCTTGAGATCCAATACCGTAACCTAGATCAAAATCCCAGAGCGAACGTTGATCGCTAAGGCGATATGGTGATTTATATTTCCATTTCAAAGTCAATAAATTACTACTTCGATTGCTATAATTGCTAGTTTCATAACCTAAAGTTAAATATTCATCTCCAGTTAAGTTAAAAATAGAACCATCATAAATTAATTCTAATCCTGTATTATTAGCATTGGCTCTAGAGATAAAATTCCAGTTATACCAACGAGCATTAGAGTTCCAGTCTAATTGTCCTTCATTGTCAAGTTTCAAGCTAGAAAAAGTGAATAAACTACCTATATTTTGATTTAAGCTAATCCCAACATTAATAATATTATTGAAATTATTCCCACTGCTAATAATATTTAAGCCGGAAGCAGCATTCCAATAAAAATTAAAACTTTGAAACAGTTCATTACTGGATAAATTAAGATTTGTTTTAGGAGAAGGACTAAAGTCTATATTAGCATTATATGTTAATTTTTCCTGAGTTTGTAAAGCAGAAATAGCTAATTTTAAGGGAAAATAATTAGGTTGATAAAATATCTCTGCTAATCCTAATAAAGATTGATCATAAACAATTCCTGCTCCCAATGTTAAAGAATCTGAAACTCCATGACGATAAGCAATTCCTCCTCGAACATCGGTTAATTCGCCGAAAAAGCTATTACTTATTGTTTGTCTGCTCAAACCACCAGACAAAACCAGGCTTGATGTTCCTTTAGTTAATTGTCCAGGAAGATTAAGAAATATCGGTTCTTGCTCAATAGGGGTACTTGCTAATTGTCCATTAGGATAGAGTAAAACTCGGTAATTTCCACCATTATTACTAATGGGAATATTATCAAAGCGATAAACTCCTGAAGAATCAACTAATATTTGCCCAAAAATTGTTTTATCATATCCAGAAACTAACTGTACTAAAGTCCCCGGTCTTGCTGCTCCTTCGATAGTCCGGTTAATTATAGTGCTTTGTAAACGTTGGGAGGGAGTAAATCCTCCACCATTGAGATCATCTGCTTTAAAACCAAATCTTTGAATTGTCGTAAATCCCCAATAATCACCAGTTCCTTGACTTTTCCAAAAAGCGGGTTGAGAACCAATTACATAATCACTAAAATCACCTTGGTTCAAATACTGTCCTTCTTGAAGTTGCCAAGTGGTAGTATCGAGTAAGTCTGGTTGATTAATACGAGAAAACCAACTTCCGCCAAATATTGTACCAATACTTGTGAAATTACCTTGAGTAGTTAATTGATTACTGTTTTGATTAATGTTTCGATTACCACCAAGATTAATTTCTTGCCCTACGGTTGAGAAAGTAAAATTAGGAGCATTTACAACAGGTAATCCTTCTAAAATCACCGGAAGTTCTTGTTGGCGATTGTTGTTACCTCGAAAGTTTAACCAAGGTGGCTCAAGGACAATTGCATAATCAGCTATATCAAATTGGGATTTCACTTCTAATAATTCTTCAATTTTAGCGATAGAAATAACTAATCCCAATTCTGGATCTATGCTTAATTCCTTGGGGCTAATTCGTTTAATTAACCCAACTCCTCTTAGCTCTAATTGACCATCAGCTAAAGTAATAACATTCAGGTTTAATGCTGTGGTTAAATCCTGAAAAGGAATCAACCAATCAGCAAAGTTAACTGCTTTTTCTCCATCTTCATAACCTCTAACAAAAGAAGATTGTAAAATATTCCGCTTACCAATATTAATTCCTATTGGCAATACAATAAATTGCGTTAATTTTGCTTCTACTTTAGGGAAACGAGGAGAATCATTAACTTGAGCAATAGGAGCTTGAAGAGGATTATCAACTGAACTCAAAGCTAGCTTTGGGTATAAAGTGAAAAGCACAGAGACTGCTATAGCAAAAATAGCATAATTCCGCATTCTATGATTATTTATTTATTGTTGGAGAAGGTTGACTTTCTGTATTAATATCTTCATTAGAAATGCTTAAATTAACATTAAAGGGTAAAGTTCCACCTTTGTTAGGAAAATCCCACTTCAGTTGTCCCGAAAATTGATATGTCCCAGGTGTCAGGGTTTGTCCTTGAGGAGGATAGGGGATTCTTATATAGCGATCGCCTTCGGCAATAATGCTAGTTTCTTCTAATATGCCAGAGGTTACAAGTTTTCCATTTTGGCTTAAATTCCATTCAGTTTTAGCGCGGGTTGTTGCTTTACCTCTATTATTAACTAACAACCTAATCTCTTTAACTTTGGCATTATAAAACACATTTTCTACTTTAAGAATGGGAGCCAGATCACCATTTCTTACATAGATAGTTGAAATTATATTTACAGCAATACCAAACTGATTTTTTTGAGTAGAATCATTATTATCTGTAAGCTCTTCAACAGAGAATATTGCCCTATATTCCCCTTTTGGTAAACTAGGAAGCAGCCTAGCATTGAAACGAATTGAGCGTTTTTGTCCGGGTGCAATCAGCAATTCACGAGGAGAAAATGTTAAATAAGGTGTTAAGTCATTGGGACTAGATTGTAAAACCTTGAATCCCTCGCGGCTATAAGTAAAGGGGGCAACGGAAACTCTGGCTCGATATGGTTTATCAGAGCCATTAAAAATATCAATAACTCCTCTAGCTTGTCCTGATTCTGCTTTGCGTTCAATCACTAAGGGCGTGACAGACAACTGTTGGCTATAAGCTGGTATGGAGACAAAACCAACTCCAAAACAACAGAATAGTGGCAGGAAATTCTGTAATTTTTTCAACATTTAAGCTGTTAATTTTCTCTAAGTGTGTAATAGATCAATACCGTTCATTTAAGCCAAAAATCCTTGGTAGAGAAACTAAATATAGCGTCTCTACAGGTCAAAAACCAGTACCAAAAATCCTTAGTCCAAGCGTCTTGTGTAATAGACTTCTTGCATAAATGCTTAAATTGTCATGTTGAGCAAAACGAAGCATCTTGAAGATTCTTCATTTCATACCATGCGGCAAGGAAGCTACAGAATGACATATCTAATTTTCAGACTTTTGCAAGTGGTCTAATGTGAAACTACTGCGGTGTTAAAAGAATATTCACTTGATAAGTGTAAGTTCCAGCAGGTAAGAGTTGGGAGAGAGTTCTAAAAATAGAGAGATCAACTGCATAGTCTTTATTAACGATCGGCGCTGTCTGAATTGCACTTGCTATACCTGGGGGATTAGATGGGTTGATAGAACCACTGGGCGAAACCTCTCCTCTGGCAATGGTATTAGAACCACTGCGGATCGCGGCAAACACACCATCAACAACATTGTTCATCGCTGAGGGAGTACCCTTGTTGGTGACACTGGTGATAGTAAAAGTTGTACCTGCACTGCAACTAACATTAATATTTGCCGGCGTGCCAACAGCATCATTAGCTAAAAGCTGAGAAAGGTTGGATACGGTTAATGCGCCGTTGCTAACACTGTTTACAACACAGGTTTGGCTGTAGGCTGGCATTGCAGAGAAACTAACTCCAAACCAACAGAGTAAAGGCAGAATTATTGGAGATTTTTTGATCACTTCAGCTATTAACAATGCCTACAATTTATTAATATTCTGTAGGGGTCAGATCATGGTAGGTGAAAAAGCAGCCTAATTCACTCTACCAATTAACACCGTATGGGCGAATTATAGGCTCAAATTACTGTGGTGTTAAAGTAATCTTGACACGAATGTTGTAAGTTCCCGTAGGTAGGATATTTACATTGTTACCAACGGTCAGGTAAACCTGATAGTCTTTATTACTGATCGGTCCTGTTTGAACTGGACTTGCTATACCCAAAGGATGAACTATGGAGTAGTTCGCACTGGGTGAAGTTTCAGCTTGAATAATTAGATTGTTACCATCCTTGATCTCAGCCCCTACCAAATCAAAATTGCTGTATGTTTTACCACCAGATAAGCTAGTACCGTTGTCAGTAATACTGTTGATAGTAAAGGTTAGTCCCGCAGCAGAACTAAGCGTCAAAGTTGCTGGTATGCGAATAAGATTCGGACTTGAAAAATCTAACCCTGAAGTCCCATTCCAAGTTCCGGTGCTGGTGGCGTTGATAGTAACGGCAGGTGGGATACTTCCTGTGAAGTCAACGTTAGCAGATTGAGCTAGTGCTTTGTCCGAAATAACAGCACAGAGAACAGCAATACCACTAACTAAAGCAAGACGACCAATCAAAATTTTCAAAGCCTCTGTTAAATGTTTGTCGATTATCCGTAGGGGTCAATGGCTGTTTCCCCCACGGAAATTGAAACGTTTGTTCTAAAAAAGTTATAGCGTCAAGTTACTGGGGTGTTAAAGCAACGTTGACACGGACATTGTAGTTTCCAATAGGTAGTGCAGTACTACCAATATTGAACACAGACATATCAACCGCGTAGTTTTTATTAGTAATAGGTCCTACCTGAAGAGCGCCTGCTACACCAGGAGGGTTGCCAGCAATACTAGCAAGACCATTGGGTGAAACATTGCCGTTAGCAACGGTAGTAGCACCATCTCGGACTGACGTAAACACACCAGCAATGTTCGCAGCGTATGTTGCACTGCCTGATAGAGCAGTGCCGTTGTTAGCAACAGAGGTGATTGTAAATGTTGTGCCTGCATTACAGCTAACATTCAGATTTGCAGGGGTACCATTAGTAGCATCAGCTAGAAGGTTTCTAGCATTAACTAAAGCTAATGTTCCGTTGGTAGTTGAGTTGATGGTGCAAGTAGCTGGGACAGTTCCAGTGAAGTCAACGTCAGCATTCTGCGCCTGTGCTTTGGGCGTGAAAGCAACAGCACTGAGAACAGCTAGGCTACTAATTAATGCAATACGACGGATCATGTTTTTGAAACTCCTGATAACAAATTTTTGATCAGCTAGACATCTCCAGAAACTAGGGGTGTAATTTTAGTTGATTAATGGTTACAAACCCTTGTTTTAATGCCTCTATTAATTAGACGTTTCCTGAAGCGAAATTGTGAATTATTAAACTTAAGTTCACTCTATGGTTATGAGTAGTACTGTTGAAGTTAACATCTTGAGTTGCTTGGGCTTCAGATTTAGATGGTAATGCTACAGCACTGAGAATAGCTAAAGCGCTAACTACAGCAAGACGGTGAACCATCATTAAATTATTCCTTAACTGAAAAGATCCAGAAAGGTTGCATTTAAAAATGCAAAAATAGACCTCTTGCCTAATTATTTGGTCGTATAATTTAGCTTGAGTCTATTTTATTATTAATATTTGCAAGTTTTACCCAACCTCCACTATTTGTCCACACTTTCGATCGCAGCAGAAAATACTCTATAAATCTGCCTAGGTGTGCTTCATTAAAATAACCTTGCAGGCAGGTTTTGTGTGTCGCCGCGATTTCTAATCGCCAGGGCAAAATAAAATTTAACTCCTCCAATATACTCTGACCAATATCTTGAATCTGACTTTTCACGGGTTCTGGAAAACCTCTTTCCTGCAAGGACATCGGCTTTGAATTCTCCCCCTTCCCTAATAGGGAAGGGGGCTGGGGGGTTAGGTTTCGCCTTAGCTTTTCCAGATGATGTGAAAAGTCAGTATCTTGAATTTCTTCTATTTTCTCCCCATCAAATTGAGCATCTACCACCACAGCCTCTATCTCTGGAATAGATAGCATTGCTACTTGGGGTTCTTCATCAACAACAATTTGATGCACATACACATTTTGATTTTTCTCCAAATCTACCCCATCAAATTCTTCCGGTGTTTGGGAAACAATAGTGGAGTGTAAAGACGTTTCATGAAATGTCTCTACATTAGGCTTCCTATCCTCGCCAACAAAATCTTGATTAAATTGCTTTCGCAAAATTGCCCGTGCTTGGGAAACGCGCTTGCGGACATTATCGTAAGAAATATTTAGTTTTTCGGCAATTTCTTTATATGAAAGTTCTTCCTCAAAGTGCAGAATAAAAGTTTCTCGCAGTTTAGGGGGTAACTTATCAATAGCAAGACAAAAAAAATTTTCCAGTTCTTGCTGCTACGCAGCAAGAACTGGTGTTTCTTGTTTGCTAACTAATTCCTCATAAAATTCCAAACTCTCAACCTGCCTTGCACCCCGATGACATTCTCTATGGATATCCATGCAGAGATTATGAGTTAATCGTGTTAACCAACTCCTAATGTTTTTAATCTCAACCGTGCAATCACGTATTTTTTCCCAGGCTTTGAGCATCGCCCGACTGAGTGCATCTTCTGCATCAGTAGAATTGCCCATCCACTTTAAACAACATTGAGCAAGATAATTTTGATACTGCTCCCATAGCTGCCAAAAAGCTTTTTCTCTATCTTCACAGCAATCCCCCAGAGATAATGCAGCTACTGTCTGAGAATCTGACATAGATGTAACCGATTAGGCATGACAAACTTTCATCAAGGCTTCCCTGACTACCCTTAGATTAATGAGTTGTCAAAAGTACATCTATATAATATTCAATAACTTATACAGTTATCCCAGTATTTTTACTTAAATATCAAAATTCCTCAATAGTATTTAGTATTTTCGACTTTCCAACGACGATGATATTCCGTTACAACAATAAATAACTACTAGGCGATTATAAATCGCGGCATCTTTAGGAGAAACTACCTTGGCAGATGTAATTTATCAAGCCCAGCCACCCTTAGAATTTATTCCTCCGGCGTTTAACCCCTTAGTTCTACGAGTTGTCCATCTGTTGCTACCCAGTTGGATAAACTGGCAAACACCTATTACCCAAATTGAAGCAGACAACGTAGAGGTTTTAGTGGATCTCTATCGCCAGTTTCAGGAGGGTAAGATCCGTTTTATGCTGGCATTTCGCCATCCGAAAACAGACGATCCCTTTTGTTTAGGTTACTTGCTGTCTCAACTCGTGCCAAAGGTAGCGCGATCGCAAGGTACAATGCTACAACTTCCGATTCACGCTCATTTTATCTACGATCGCGGCATTCCTCTATGGGCAGGTTCCTACGTCGGCTGGATTGCTTCTCATTTAGGTGGGACTCCGATTCAGCGAGGTAAGGCTGATTGGACGGGGTTACGTTCGGCGCGTGACTTGTTCGCTAATGGTAAGTTTCCGATGGCGGCTGCGCCAGAGGGTGCTACCAATGGTTTATCAGAGAATATTAGCCCCCTAGAACCTGGTATTGCCCAATTAGGCTTTTGGTGTGCTGAAGACTTGCACAAAGCTGAACGCCCCGAACAGGTTCTAATTGTACCAGTTGGGATTAAATATAGTTACGTTGATGCTCCTTGGGGTGCGATCGCAAATCTTTTAAGTGAAATGGAAGCGGCTAGTGGTTTACCTGTGAATCCATCAGAACATTCTTCTATAGAGTCGCTTTATCCCCGGTTATTAACCTTGGCAGAACATTTACTTTCGCTCATGGAAAAATTTTACACAAGATTTTATCATCTAAAGCTGGCAGATATCAAAACAGTAGCAGGAGAAATTGAAGATAGAAATGAAGTGTTAGCAGTTCGTTTGCAAGCTTTATTAAGTGCGGCGCTACTAATATCAGAACAATATTTTGATTTGCAGTCAAAAGGTACTTTGAGTGATCGATGTCGGCGGGTAGAACAAGCTGGGTGGAATTATATATTTAGAGAAGATTTTAAGGATGTAAAAGGAATATCTGCTGTAGAGAAAGCCTTAGGCGATCGCGTTGCCGAAGAAGCGAATGCGCGGATGTGGCACATGCGTTTAGTAGAAAGTTTTGTGGCAGTTTCTGGTAATTATATTCGAGAAAATCCCACAGTAGAAAGGTTTGCTGAGACGACTTTAATTTTATGGCAAATGATTGCTAAAATAAAAGGCGATAAAGCTGTGCAACGTCCGCAATTGGGTAAGCAAAAAGTAAAAATTACCGTGGGTAAACCCATATCTATTTCTGAGCGTTACCCAGCGTATAAGGAAAATCGTTTGGGTGCTAGACAAGCTGTTGCTGATGTGACGAACGATTTGCAACACGCGCTGGAAGGATTGATTTGAAAAACCAGATGAGGATTGATTATGAACAATATCACTATATCTAATCTTGATGATGATATTAAATCTCGTTTAAAAAAACGAGCCGAAAAACATGGTCGTTCCCTTGAAGAAGAAGCCAGAGAAATTCTTCGTACAGTTCTAATAGAAAATCATGAACAGCCCTTAAACTTAGCTAATATCATTGAGCAGCGTTTTGCAAATTTGGGAGACTTTGAATTACCAGAAATTCCTAGAGAACCTATTCGCACTGTATCAACATTTGAAGAGTGATTATTCTTGATACAAACGTTTTGTCCGAATTAATGAAGCCTAAAAAATCTGAAATAGTTCGGAGTTGGGCTGCTCAACAATCCTTAATGAGTCTGTTTACTACAACAATCACTCAAGCAGAAATTCTCTATGGTATCGCCTTACTCCCTGCGGGAAAACGACGAGAAGAACTTAGTAAAGCAGCACAACTGATGTTCTCAGAAGATTTTGCTAGGCGTGTTCTTCCTTTTGATCAAGCTGCTGCTGTAGCTTTTGCTAATATTGCATCTCAAAGAAGACACAAAGGTAATCCTATTTCCCAAGCCGATGCTCAGATTGCAGCTATTTGTTACACTCATGCAGCAACTATAGCAACACGCAATTTCTCTGACTTTGAAGGGTGTGGTATTTCTATTATTAATCCTTGGGAAGTCTCCAGCAGATAGAAGCTACATACTATAAATGGGATAGAGGATGACCCGCAGTTGCTTTTTGTTAGACTTATTACCTTATATCTTAACCTGGAAACACCTTAAATAAATCCACAACTAAATCAGGAAAACAGGGCAGATTAACTGATTCATTTGGCAGATAAATCAACTTGCGACGATAGCCAAATTTAACTTGCAAAGTTTGATAAGGTTCGCTGTAGCACTCTAGATAATTATCTACTAAATTAAATATCCAATAATCATAAATACCTGCTTCTGCATAAATAGGTAGCTTTTCTTCTTGATCATATTTTAAGGATGAATCGGCAATCTCAATTAATAGTAAAATATCAGATGGGCTGGGATGATTCGCTAGATAGTCATCATCTCTATTTTTTGCAATTACTCTATCTGGCTCAGGCTCACTGTTGTCAGACAAAGTAATTGGTTGTTGCCCTCGCAGGGTTGCGCGATCGCCTACTAGCTTATATAATTCTCTCTCTAGGCGTGTTTCACAAACAGAGTGCGGTGTACCTTTTGCTGCCATCTGGATTATTTCACCCTTAATTAGCTCAACTCGGTCATTCTCCTCAAAGAAGCCGAGTTCAGCTAGACGGTGATATTCAGCTATAGTAAAGCGTTTAGCAGTGGTAAGGCTCATAACAACTACGAGAATGCAGAGTTATTTTTATCTTAATATAGCTATAGCTGATTAAACTCCACCGATAGAAGATAATAATATATCTGGATATTCTTCTTGATCGGGTTCTGTAGCTGCTTCTATACTTACACCCTTCCAAGGAAAATCAAAATATTGTTCCTGAACCGTTTTTAATTCTTTTATTGACTCTTGGAAAAATAATTTAATAGCAGATACGTGGTTTTCTTGAGATAAAAAATCTTTTAAGCTTCTTCGATAAAATATACCTGACCATGCTGGCAAAACTTTTAAATTACTAGGAGTCCATATATTAGGCTTATCGTTAATTACTTTCTGCATTGATTCAATAATTTTTGGGCGTTGTGCAAACTTATGAGAAACCTGCAAAAATATACCTAAATATGGATAATCAGTTAAATTACTGGGATTTAAACCAAAGTATCCAACACCACACCATAAGTCCCATGTTGAGGGAGAAAAGTGGGTGTAGATAATATATCTCTCGTCCCATTTCCATTGAGTCCTACTTGCTGCACCTTTGATAACACCTCCAAAAGCTAGCTTGAATTCCTGCTGTACTTCTTCACTGAGAGTTGATTCCATAAGAAGGAGAGTTTTGTTATAATTTACCATTGTCAATAAGTCAACTGATGAAAATTGATTAGTGTGAGACATTCCATTTTTCCTCATGAAGATTAATATTTCTTGGGCTAAGATATCAGACGCGCATTCTTTCAATAAGCTATAAAACTGATACCACCTGAGTTGGAAGAAATTTACTTTGGGTGATAAATCAAGGCAATACTTTTTTGTTTCTTCTTTTGGGTCATAATCACGGGTAATGTAAATTAAAATTCGATATCTGACATTTGGTAAATTACTCAAAATCTCAGCATATTTTTTTAAAGCATTATTTCCATCCTTCGCGCCAATTTTTGATTCAATAAATATTACGTCTGTATTTAAACCAGTTGAAAGTTCAACTACAATATCAAGTCTACTATCCTCAGTATGGATCGCCAGTGCTTGATGTTCTTGTTGGGTTGAAATCTTGACGCTGGAATAATTATCATCACTAATTATTGAGTGATGTTTTAGCCAACCAAGTAAAATATCATTATTCAGTGACAAAAAATAAGCAACAATCTCAGTAAAAAAATCTTCACGCGGTTTAGTTCCTGAATGCAGATTGAGTAAATTGGTAAACAAAGACATTTATTTCTAAGTATTGAAGGTAATTTCAAAAAAGTTATACACAATAACTAGGAGGCGCATCTTGCTTTTGCAAATATATCCGGCGATTAGAAATCGCGGCTACACAAACAAAATCCGCCTACGCGGACTCTAAGAATTTGAAACCCACGGAGGTGGGTTTTGTCTGTATAGCCGCGAATTCCATTCGCCAGGGCAGGTTTTTATAAGTTATGTTTGTATTCGATATTACTAGCAGTGCAGCAGTTATAACTTAGCCGATCGCAGTTTGACAAGGGTGCTATACTATACCAACAAAAAATAGGGATAAATTTTTACCCCTACAAAGTCATGTATTATTTTAAGAATAGCTAGAGAAGTTTATTAATCTTAAGTTAAGTGACTTTCTAGCAAAGATGCGATCGCATCAGGATGAATATTCTTGTATTTCTTTTTACCAAGCTGCAAAACACAGTTGGGGGCGCTGCCACAGCATTTTTGGCAACCAGTATATTCAATACTAACTTTGTCTAACAAACCGCGATCGCACAAAGTTTTTTCTAATTCTGATAATAACCCTTTACCACCACGTTTGAGGCAACCGCCCTTTTGACATACCATAATCCTCGCTTTGGGTTGAGGTGGTAAATCTTGTTTTGGACACCCATCAATTGGTGTCACTCGATAGGCTTTAATTTTAATTTTACTTGTGCGCGAATCTATCTTACTATGGCCACAAACGCGGATTTTCTGACCAGGAGTTAAAGATGAACTTAGTAATCGGCGCAACTCTTTAGGCAGTTTAATTTCCACATTTCCAGATGGAACTGCCAATTGCATATATTTATATTTTCCTGGTTCACCACCAATAAAACCTAGTAACTGTCCCTCAAGGTTTAATTCTGATAACGTCAAATACTTGTTACCCATGATTGATAAAAAGTTAGGAGTAGGGAGTAGGGAGTAGGGAGTAGGGAGTAGGGAGTAGGGAGTAGGGAGTAGGGGATGGGGCATTAGGGATTGGGTTTAGTAAGTTAAAAAACATCTAATTTGCATAATCGAATTAAATATAATAATTCTTGTGGGATAGGCTGAAAAGTCCGCCCAGCTTATGCAATTTAAATGTGGAACAGCTTAGTCTCCCTTGTACCCCTCATTTCACTCACTCCCGACTCCCTACTCCCCACTCCCCGTTTTTTTAAGCGAGGCGTTTAGCTTCTACTGTTTGGGGTAAATTTGCTTTATCTGGCAAATCACGAAATTCTAATTCCCAACCATTTGCTAGGGTGAGAATCTTGCCATCATTTCCATCGGTTTGTTTGACGACTTCTTCTTCCAGGTCTTTTTTAGCAACGTAAACTACTAAAGTGCCGGCATCATTCATCCGTAGCATTACTTTCATGAGATTCCTCAACCGATTCTAGTTCTTTTTTCTTGCAGCCGACGACGAATCCTGTTTCCAAGAAATGGACAGCATAGATATAGGAAGTCTGCAAATATGTCCCTATACTCGCTATGTAGCCGATATCTCCCTTGTTTACCAAAACTTGGCCGACTTCCTTACCAGGAAAGGTACCATCGTTTTTTAGCAGTTTACGAACTCTGACTTTTTCACCAATTTCAAAAGCGGGTGGCAAGTTTAGTTCTAATTCATCGCGTTGCATGAGAGTACCTCTGTTCTCTGACCAAATTCAACAATTCTTCTGTCGTCAAACTGCGTTTTTTCTGTACCGATTGATGGCGCACTGCATCTAAAACAGATTGGGTTTCTTGAGAGTTCAAGAAAATTCCATGCTGTTCTAGCAAGTTAGCAACTAAATGCCGTCCAGAATGTTTACCTAATACTAAACGCCGTTCCCAACCCACCTCTTCAGGTGCAAATGGTTCGTAGGTAATGGGGTTTTGCAATACTCCGTGAGCATGGATGCCAGATTCGTGAGCAAAGGTATTTTCGCCAACGATCGCTTTCCAAGGTGGTACGCTAGCTCCTGATGCGGCTGCAACTAGTTGAGACAGTTCCAGCAAACCGGGGGTGTCAATGCCCAAATCAACGCCATAGATGCGTTTAATCGCCATCACAACTTCTTCTAAAGCTGCATTTCCCGCCCTTTCACCTAATCCGTTGACTGTGGTATTCACGGATAAAGCTCCGGCTTTGATACCCGCAAGGGCGTTGGCTGTTGCCAGACCAAAATCGTTGTGGGTGTGGATTTCTAGGGGAATCATCAAAGCTGAAACCAGCCGTTTGACCTTGGTGTAGGTGCTGAAAGGGTCGAGAACTCCTACGGTGTCGCAGAAGCGGAACCGGGATGCACCCCATTCTTGGGCATAAAGCGCTACATCTAAAAGGAAGTTTTCATCAGCCCTGGAAGAATCTTCGCCGCCGACTGCTACCCAAAGACCTTGATCGACGGCGAAGCTGATACAGTCTTTGAGTTTTTGCAAACTTACTCGCCACTGACCGTGGAATTTGGCGGCGATTTGGATACCAGAGACGGGAATGGCAATATGCACCCGGTTCAGACCGCAAGCGATAGAAGCCTTAATATCTGAGATAACAGCACGGTTCCAGCCCAGGAGTTTTGCTTGTAAACCCAAGTCAGAAATTGCGGCGATCGCTCGCGTTTCTTCGTCACCCATTGCTGGTATACCGACTTCTAATTCGGGAATACCAATGGCATCAAGAAACTTAGCGATCGCAACCTTTTCTTCTAGGGTAAAAGCAACACCTGCTGCCTGTTCACCATCACGTAGTGTAGTGTCATTAATTATGATTTGATTCATTGCAAATATCCCTCTCTTGGAAGTATTCTTAATATCCTTTCTCTCTACAATCCCCAGCGATGGCAAATGCTAAAAATATCACAATTCATAATGTAGGATACATGATCCTTAATTATTGATCGATTAGTAGCATCACATCTGTATGGCAGGGAACTAAATCAATGTATAATTTACTAATCGTTTTTACCGATGTCAGTTGAAATATCTTCGAGTAGCAATGAGCTAATATAACTATTAGCAAATCCTGAACAAAGTAATACACAGAATCCAGCAATTAAGGATGCAATCATCTTCGTAACCTCATTTTTTCTAGTACATTGGTGTGTAGTTTAGGCAGGTAATGTTAATCAGAGCCACAGGATACAAATTAGTTAACTTTGTTCTGCTAGCCAATCAAAAATCTTTCCTAGCTGCTCCAAGTCAACTAAACCATACTGCCAGAGGAGCATCGGTAGTGGCCCATTTTCTAACTCACGGTGTCGCAGAGCTACAGCAATATCGGCATTTGAAAGTTCAAGTTCGTTGTGCAAAAAATTGAGTAGTTTTATATCTCTGTTCCGAGTCGCCATAGTTGATTGAACTTTCAATTTCTTAATTTGGGAAAAAGTTAAAAATTAGAAATTCCAATTTATATTTAGGAATTTCGCCTTTTTAATTGTTGCTATATGTCAGGGAAGTTTCAGATTAAGTAGACCCAACAAAATCTAAACCCCGTCTAATCCATCTCAGTCTGCAACAAATTCTGCTAGCGGACAGTAACTTCAAACTCTAAACCTATTTGAGCTTTGTGCATCTATGAACAAAAAGGATAAAGTCCAGTACTTGCGTCATGAATTCAAGATTAATCGTGCCTAAATTAGGTATTTTTGAAATAATCATGACTCATCACTGTAACGCCAGCAACGCTCTAGCCATTCTAATAATTCGTGACGAGAAGCAAGAAGTTGCATAACTGTACTACGAATTAGAATTACTTCGAGCAAATTGTTCACTTGCACTCGTAAAGAACCATCAGGGGGACAAGAGCAATTAATTTTTAACTCTTGTAAACGGTGATAGATTCGCCAGCGATCGCTCAAAGGAATCTGCAAAACGTGATTTGTCATTTGTCCTTTGTCATTTGTCATTTGTCCTTTGTCCTTTACTAATGACCAATGACTAATGACTCTTGACTTTTAAAATTTGCAGTTGTTTTTCGAGTTCTTCAACGCGCGAGAGCAAAGAACGAATCACGGTTGCTTCCATATCGGGTAGCTTTCCATGTTCTAAAGGAGAAAGGCTGGCGTTTTCATTTCGGGAAATAATTCGACCGGGAATTCCCACAACTGTGCAATCGCTGGGGATATTCCGCAAGACAATGGAACCTGCGCCAATACGGACGCGATCGCCAATTTGCAGATTACCCAAAACTTTCGCACCCGCCCCAATCACTGCATTTTTACCCACCGTGGGATGACGCTTACCAGTTTCTTTACCAGTTCCGCCAAGGGTGACGCCTTGGTAAATCAGTGTATAGTCGCCCACGATCGCAGTTTCGCCAATGACAACACCCATTCCGTGGTCGATAAACACGCCCTCACCAATCTCTGCACCTGGGTGAATTTCAATACCGGTCAAAAATCGCCCTAAATGAGAAATTAAGCGGGGGATAAAACCGACTCCTCGACAATGTAACCAGTGAGCAAGACGATGCAAACAGAGTGCGTGTAATCCAGGGTAGCAAAACACCACTTCTAGCCAATTACGTGCTGCTGGGTCGCGCTCAAAGATAATGCGAAAATCACTCAATAATGGCTCAAAAAAAACGCCAGAGAGAAGATTTTTCAGCATGGATGTATGGTTAGAATCCTGCGTTTTGGTACTTGGGGGATTGCTAATACTGTCTAAAGACTGTTGCATCGGTAATGTCTATCTGGTAAAAGAGTCATCTGCTATTTTTATGCTTATATCAGGTGACATCCAACTCGATAGAAAACCCAATGCTGATTGGATTTATTGGATTGATTAAGGTTGTACTCAAACGCCAAAACCCCCACTCAAGATAAACTAAAAATTTGTCTTGGGTTAGGGGCGCTAGTATTTAATGATGGGGGTACTAGTATTTTTGGGTCAGGGTTTAAGAATTTCTGTGTTCGCTACAAGAAACTTTACCTGTAAGCCTTTGCAAAGATTTAATCAAGATATTTTGCAATATATTAAGCTGTACTCAGATGCACTCAAATATGAGTTTGATCAGGCTACAAATTGATTTTCTGTATATGCTACTACTATTAGTATCCTATTATTTGGTTAGGCGAAAAACAGGTTTCTTTATTTTCTTTTAGGATTTGCTGTCTGTATGTATATATACGTTTCCAAATATAGTTATGGCTCATAGTGAATATCTTATTATATAGATGTCTTGACTGATGACTGATGAGTGATGACTGATGACTGATGACTGATGACTGATGAGTGATGACTGATGACTGATGACTGATGACTGATGACTGATGACTGATGACTGATGACTGATGACTGATGACTGATGACTGATGACTGATGACTGATGACTGATGACTGATGACTGATGACTGATGACTGATGACTGATGACTGATGACTGATGACTGATGACTGATGACTGATGACTGATGACTGTCAACCGTCAACCGTCAACCGTCAACCGTCAACCGTCAACCGTCAACCGTCAACCGTCAACCGTCAACCGTCAGCAACTTCAAACAGAATAATTTATTTCTTAGAGTTCGCTAATGACTCATTAGTAACTTTCATTATTTTTTCAATTGTTCTAAATAAACAGCAACCTCTATCATAATGCTGTTACATCTTTGTTAAGAATAGTTACAGCTTCTTAACACAAGGAAATATTGATTATGGCAGTCTCACTAGAGAATAAAGCACCACATCAAGTTGTTATTGTTGGTGGTGGTTTTGGTGGATTGTATGCAGCAAAGGCTTTGAATGCAGCGAATGTAAATGTTACTCTCATTGATAAACGCAACTTTCACCTATTTCAGCCGCTTTTATATCAAGTTGCTACAGGTACGCTATCACCTTCTGATATTTCTGCACCATTGCGATCTGTATTTAAGAAAAGCAAAAATACCAAGGTGTTGTTGGGAGAAGTAAGTGAAATTGATCCGAAAGCCCAACAAGTTATTTTGGGTGATGAAGTAGTACCTTATGATACATTAATCATTGCTACAGGTGCGAACCATTCCTACTTCGGTAAAGATCACTGGGAAAAAGTTGCTCCTGGCTTGAAAACTGTGGAAGATGCCATAGAAATGCGTCGCCGGATATTTGGCGCATTTGAAGCAGCAGAAAAAGAAACTGATCCTGAAAAACGCCGGGCTTGGTTGAGTTTTGTAATTGTAGGGGGTGGCCCGACTGGTGTAGAATTAGCGGGTGCGATCGCAGAGTTGGCATACAAAACTCTCAAAGAAGATTTCCGCAGCATCGACACCTCAGAAACGAAAATTTTCCTATTACAAGGGGGCCCTCGCATCCTCCCACACATGGTTCCAGAGTTATCGGCATCAGCAGCAGTATCTTTGCAAACGTTGGGTGTAGAACTCCACACTCACACCAGGGTGACAAATATTGAAGGTGATATTGTTACTTTCAAACAAGACAATAAATTTACAGAAATTGCCTCAAAAACTATCTTGTGGGCAGCAGGTGTTCAAGGTTCCCCAATGGGCAAAGTCTTAGCAGAAACTACAGGTGTAGAGCGTGATTACTCTGGGCGGGTAATTGTAGAACCTGACTTGTCTATCGAGGGTTATGACAACATTTTCGTAATTGGAGATTTAGCCAACTTCTCCCATCAAGATGCTAAACCTTTACCTGGTGTTGCACCCGTAGCTAAACAACAAGGAGAGTATGTCGGTAAACTAATTCGACGACGGCTTCAAGGTAAGACTTTGCCACAATTTCATTACAACGATGTGGGTAGTTTGGCGATGATTGGGCAAAATTTAGCTGTTGTAGATTTAAGCTTAGTCAAACTCACAGGTTTCATTGCTTGGGCATTTTGGCTACTAGTTCACATCTACTTCTTAATCGAGTTTGACACTAAATTACTAGTAGTATTTCAGTGGGCGTGGAATTATATCACTCGTAATCGTCGCTCTAGATTGATTACAGGCCGAGAAGCTTTTGTAGAACCAACAACTGTTAACGATAGAGTGCAAGAGCCTTCTGTGACATCTCTGTAACTTCAGGTATCACAGCTTAGTTAACGTGTATAGTGGCAAATCTTGGGCGAAGATTAGCTGTTCCAGGAAAAGAATATGGGGATGAAATACCGCCCTCAGCAATTTTGGCAATTTGGCATTTCATGACTTCGAGTTGCAGTTTTAATGGAGATATCAACACAAAGGGACAGTGAAGAAGTTGTACGAGGGATAAGGTAAAACTTTCCGCTTCTGATGTCCCAGCTATGCCAGTTGCCAAATGAGTGCTGTAGAATAGCTCTACATAATTGATACAGCGCTCAACAGAGTTGAGTTACCGCTCTGCAACTGGCTAGAAATCAACAAAACCAAATATACTGGCACTGCGTTTCTATCCCGCCTCGGAATGAATTCCGAGTCTCATAGCTAAAGTCCACTCAAGTGGACTAAATGATTAATTAGTCCACTTAAGTGGACTTGGGCTATCAGCCCTCAACTTCAGTTCTGGGCGGGATATCGGTAAGTGTGACAGTTTCACTCTCAATACGGTTCGGTTAAGCTAAAAGACGCGATAAATCGCCGTCAAGACAAAGGATTAATTATTGTACAGACGGCGATTTATCCCGTCTTTGTGATTTAGTAGAGAATTTTTCGACTTATGTATACACCGTAGCCTAAAAAGAGAGAGGCTTTAAATTTTACTCCCCTTCCCTACAAGGGAAGGGGCTGGGGGTTAGGTCTATATTGCACTTAACAGAGAAACTCTATAATTGCTTCTAAGTCAATTAATGGAGTTCAAAGACTCATTAATGGAGTTCAAAGCCTCATTAATGGAGTTCAAAGACTCATTAATGGAGTTCAAAGCCTCATTAATGGAGTTCAAAGACTCATTAATGGAGTTCAAAGGCTCATTAATGGAGTTCAAAGCCTCATTAATGGAGTTCAAAGACTCATTAATGGAGTTCAAAGGCTCATTAATGGAGTTCAAAGACTCATTAATGGAGTTCAAAGACTCAAGAACCAGATGCAGCTTTAGTTGGTCTACCTTTGATAGCTTTAAAACGTTCACCCAACTGTTCAGCGACAGTTTTTAAGCCTGGAGTCTTTTTCGATGCTGTCTTTACGTAGTCATAAACTGTTAAACTGCTAGTCATTGCTTCACTACCGACTGCCATTAGAGTATCATCTACCTGTTCGGCGAGTTGCTGCACTGAGATTAAAAGTTCAGTAAGCGCAGTGGCTAATTGATAATCCCGGACAAGTTCTTCAACGTCAAAAGTGGCTGGAAGAATTTCGCGGTTAGACTGAGCAGCAGTAACACTATTGTTTACAAAGGCTAGGCTTTTATCGCCCATTTTTACTAACTTGCGTCGTTCTTCAGTGCTGAGAGTAATTAGAAAGGGCATCTTTTGTTGGACTGTCTGTAGCGCGGCTTTGATTTCTTGGATATCTTGTGGCGAAAGGGCGGCTGCAATATTTTGATAGGACATTGTATATTTACCTTGGGAGTTCTAATGATGAGGTAGCAATAGTTGCTAAGTATATAATTCCCATTGGTGGATGCGATCGCACATCATAACCTATTTATTTATCAGTTTTAGAAAATTTGTAGGTTGGGTTGAATGAAGTGAAACCCAACAAAACCCAAAAATGTTGGGTTTCGTTCCTCAACCCAACCTACACCGAAGCGATTTTTTAGGCAAAACCTACGCAACGTTACATCATAACCTATTTTTTTATCTGTTTTAGCGCTGATGCTGAGGGATACTGACCAGATGCAATCAAAGCTTGTCGTTCTATAATGCGATCGTCACTGTTAAAATCTAAGATACGTGTGGTCACTTCACCGATATCTGTTTGATGCTGAATTACAGCCTCATCTAGTCGAAAATGATCACCCCAAAAGTCTCTGCGTGGGTTAAAAAAACGCACAAGTTCGCCAGTTTGCCAATTAATTGAGCCTAAATCCGTTCCTTTTTGCAGGTTACAGAAAATACAGGCATAGCAGAGATTATCTGCTGTTGTAGCGCCGCCGTGTTTGATGTCGATTATATGGTTAACTTGACAACCTGATGATCTATCTACTTCAGAAATAAGACAATACTCGCAAATATGCTCGGCGCGATCGCTAACTAAACGCCGCAATTCTGCATTAATATATGGACGAGACATTTTAAATACTTACTCCACGCTGATGTACTGATTAGCTCTTACTTTTGCTAGTAGCATAATATGCTCTAGCGTGAGGAAATGATCTAACTCTCGCTGGTCACTTCCTGTAAGACCTTCAGTTTTTGCGCGGTAAACAAGATCCTCTAAACGGTCTTTGGCTGCATCCGAGAGTTTGAAATCGATAACGCTTTGGGGAGTAGTTCCAGCAGCAATAAACTCTATAATTTCGTCGTAGACTTTGGTAGTATTTACAGATGTAGTCATAAGATTACCTATTTTTATTTAATTTTACTAATTTACAACGCCACTTTTATAATGGAAATAACCTGCTACTAAATCTGAAAAAGTATGGTTAACACCTATGATGAAATCTTCGATGCTGCATTGTCATTACCTCCAGGGTTAAGAGCAATGCTTGCTGAACATTTGTTTAAAAGTCTGGATGCTGAAAATCAATTAGAAATTGATACTCTGTGGGCAGAGGAAGCAGAGAAAAGATTTCAAGCCGTTGAACAAGGCGAAGTTACTCTAATTTCTGGTGAACAGGTGTTGCGAGAACTGCGTTCCAGGAGTAAGTAATGGCTTATGATTTTCATCCTGATGCCAAAAAAGAATTAGATGATGCTGTTGCTTACTATGACAATATTAGCCGCGAGATGGGGGACGCATTTCTTGCCGAAGTTGAACTAGCTATAAGTCGTATTGAACAGTTTTCAGAAGCATGGACTCAATTATCAAAGAATACAAGACGCTGCCGCGTAGCTAGTTTTCCTTATGGAATCATTTATGCCATCAGAGAGCAGCAAATTTTAATAGTTGCAGTCATGCACCTTCAACATCAACCAAATTACTGGACTAATAGAATCTGATATGCCGAATTGTTCTCCAGCTTTTTACCCGACCTTCAGCAATATCTTTTTTACCTTCTTCAAATGATTCAATAAATCCAGGGATATCAAGTAACTCTTGGGTAGCATCTTCACTCTTCTTATCTGCTAGATATGCTAAAAAATAAGCAACCAGTTGTAAGCGTTCTGAAGATAATACATCTAAATATTGGTTGATTTGCTGACGAACTTCTGTGTTATTCATATTTTTGCAACTCTTTTACTTCTCTAATTGTGCCAACTTCTTCTGAGCAAATTCCCGCACTTGCTCATCTGGGTCATTTTGTGTGCGATCGCGCAACAGTGTTAAAGTCTGAGGATGCTGAGGAAATTGCTTGATAATTATCTCCAGTGCAATGCGCCGAGGGTTCGGGTTATAGGGGGAATCATGGCTATCCTTAAAAGGATCATTAACAACGCACTGGTAGTAGATGTCAAATAACTCAAGCTGATATTTAAAATGTTTAGCTAATTCTTGGACTGCCGCACGTCGCACATACTCATGCTCATCCTGGGTAGCGCGTTCTTTGAGGATGGATTTGGTGTCGGGGTCGTCTTTGAAGTTCTTCGCTAATTCTTTGACTGCTACACCTCTCACAACTCGATCATCATCCTGAGTAGCGCGTTCTTTGATGATGTATTTGGTGTCGGGGTCATCTTTGAAGTTCTTTGCTAATTCTCTGACTGCTGGACTTCGCACATTGTTGTCACTATTTTGGGTAGCGCATTGTTTGAGCCAGATTTTGGTGTCAGGATCATCTTTGAAGTTCTTCGCTAATTCTTCGACTGCTGTACATCGCATATACTTATCATAATCTTGGGTAGCAAGTTGTTTGAGCCAAGTTTTGGTGTTAGGGTCATCTTTGAAATTCTTCGCTAATTCTTCGACTGCTGCACTTCGCACAAACCAGTTCTTATCTTGGATAGCGAATTGTTTGAGCCAGGTTTTGGTGTTGGGGTCATCTTTGAAGTTCTTCGCTAATTCTTCGACTGCTGCACGTCGTACATACTCATGATCATGCTGGGTAGCACGTTGTTTAAGCCAGGTTTTAGTATCAGGGTCATCATTGAAGTTCTTCGCTAATTCTTCGACTGCTGCACGTCGCACTACCCAGCTATCATCCTGGATAGCACTTTCTTTGAGGATGGATTTGGTGTTGGGGTCATCTTTGAAGTTCTTCGCTAATTCTTGGACTGCTGCATGTCGTACATCACTGTCATCATCCTGGGTAGCGCGTTCTTTGAGGATGGATTTGGTGTTGGGGTCATCTTTGAAGTTCTTCGCTAATTCTTGGACTGCTGCACGTCGTACATCACTGTCATCATCCTGGGTAGCGCGTTCTTTGAAGATGGATTTGGTGTCGGGGTCATCTTTGAAGTTCTTTGCTAATTCTTCGACTGCTGCACGTCGCACATACTCATGCTCATCCTGGGTAGCGCGTTCTTTGAGGATGGATTTGGTGTCGGGGTCATCTTTGAAGTTCTTCGCTAATTCTTGGACTGCTGCACGTCGTACATCACTGTCATCATCCTGAATAGCGCGTTCTTTAAGCCAGGTTTTGGTGTTGGGGTCATCTTTGAAGTTCTTCGCTAATTCTTGGACTGCTGCACGTCGTACATCACTGTCATCATCTTGGGTAGCACGTTTTTTGAGCCAGGTTTTGGTGTCGATAGATTCTTGCCAGGTCGTTGCAATTGCTGTAACTGCTTGAGTGCGAATCTCTTTAACTAGCTTAATTTCTTCTCTATAAATAAGTGGGTGGAGGTCATAATAGTACCAGAGGTCATATTTAGTTAAATCTTTTAGTTGGTTGAGTAATTTATTAGCCGTTGACGCGATCGCAGAGCGATTTCTCACCTCTACAAGACACTTAGCCGCTAAAAAAAGATTAACAAACTTTTCCTCTTCGCCATTTTGCGCCATTAAATAATCAAGAATCTCTCCAACAAATTTAGCCTCAATCATTCCCGCAATTAGCAGCAATACTTCATGCCAACTTTCATCTTGCCAGTGTTTGCCAAAAACTTCATTCTTAAGTTCCTCAATAGTCAGCGTTTGCGTTTCTTTAAACTGCCAGACGAACTCCCAAGCACAGAAATATTCTAAAAATGTCCGATGCACAAAAGCATAATAATCCGCACCCAGGAAACATAACATAAAGTTGCGAGTCCGCAGTTGATTAATCATCACCCGCGCAGCTTCTCTGGGTTTATCAAATTCTATAGTTTTGAGATAATCAGTCAGAACTTTGACTAAATCATTTTCATTAATCAAATTACCTGCCAAACCTTTCTCACCAGTTTGCATAAGATAAGCAACCTGACGCAGCATCGCTTGCTTATCTTTATAATCAATAGTTTTGGGGTCTAATCTCTTATCTTCCATCAAAGCACGTTCCACATCCCATTGATGCAGCAGTACCCGCGATGCTTGATTATAAAGCTCGGCTCTATCTCTTGGTAGCTCTTGATTACGATTAAGAATTGCCATCATCGTCAACAGCAGAGGATTTCCCGCCAATTCTGCAATAGATTTGGAAGCTGCAATTCCTCTTTGTAGCCGTTCCCGTTTTCTCAGTTTATCTACTGCATCGGTAAAAGTTAACTCATGCCAACGGTTGATAAAATCCTGAATTTGTTCTGAGTCTAAATCTTGTAATATAAAGTGGCGAAACTCAGCATTAAGCAATCGTTGCGGTTTATAGCCAATAATCCGAGATGTGACAATTACCTGCACATCAGGATAGTCATTAGTAAAGCGATGAATATCAGTAATTACATCCTCTCGCTTACCAGGGTCAAATACCTCATCCAAACCATCAAACATCACTAAGGCATTACCAGCTTTTAATTGTTTATCTAGTTCAAGCTGATTGAGATGATGAACAGCACCACTACATTGATGAAAAAATTCTAGAAAATTATTGCACTCTTTATCTTCCCGTCGCCGCATATAAGTGCGTAACTCAATTAGCAACGGAATTGGTAATGAGATAACATTATCCAGTGGTGAGTCAGCCCAATTCAAAGCCAGAAATTGCAACAATGTAGACTTACCTGAACCAGGATCGCCCAAAATCACAAGATGTTTATAATCTTGCTTTTTATTGACAACATCTAAAACTGAACGGATCGGCTGTTCAAAATAAACCCGTTTGTGGCGTTCTAATTCTTCTAATTCCACTTCTGCTTCTACTTGGTCAGTTTCTCGCAGCCGTCTAAGATGTTCTTTAGGCAGTTCGTGAACTTGTGCTAAAACTTGATGAGTTTCTCGAACATTTTGAGCAGTAAAAATCCGCCATAATTTAAGTTCGTTATAGGCATAGCCGCTAGTATCTAAGCTGTCTAACTTGACATTGCCATAGCGTTCACAGATTCCTTCTTGATATTTAACTAAATTAAAATCTACAATAACACCAGCAATCTCTTTGGTATTTATTTCAATATCAGATAACTTTTGTAATTCTAGGATATGGTGTAACTCTTTTGAATCTAAAAGAAGCTCTTGGACTTGTGTTAAATACTGTTCTGTAATTGATTGCCAGTTAAACTTAGGTGGCAGAGGTTTTAATTGCAGCCTGTTCCAACTATCTTCTAGGGTTTTAGCGTCGAGAGATTCACAATTAATATCAAAAGCTTTACCAAGAATTTCTGTAACCGACTTATCGCTGATAAATTTCTGGATGTCTGTGGTGTACTCTTTAATCTCAGTTTCAGCCAGTTTGCAACGAACCTTTAACTGCTGCTGCATGAGTTGCAAAAATTCTTTTAAGGCTTTACCAGCAGCAATTTCTATGTCTTCCTGCTTAAGTTTCTGGAAAATCTTGCCAGGAATGCCTTTTAATAAATCTTTAGCCCAATCTTTAGCAGCATCCTTGGCTAAGTCTTCCAGAATGGGTTTAAAAATCAATCCGGCGGCCTGAGTTACACCCCAAATAGTTAACCAGTCCAGCATAATACTCGCTTCTGTTGAGATTTTGATTACGAGTATATACACTAGCTTGAGTCATGTTTCCAGATTTCAGGATTATTGCAGAAATATCGCAGGTATTTGAAGAACCTCTCTCTAAATCTCTCTCCTAAAAGGAGAGAGACTTTGAATTTTCCTCCTTCCCGACACGGGAAGGGGGTTAGGTTTGGCGTTGTTTTTTTAGATCAATTGCTAAGTGCGATGTCTACGATGGTCACTGAGCTTGCCGAAGTGCGGGCTGCGCCTACGCAATTTCCCCACTGCACACTCACTTTTACTACAACCATGATCTGCCGCCAGTTACTGTAAGTGATATGTGCCATGAATAACTATAGTAATTTTACTAGATTCAATTCATTCTTTGAAAAAAACCAACGCTGAAGACTTGGTTTTTTCAAACACAAATTTGGCTTTTTGACCTGGAAATAACGCCGTTAAGACGCTCTGTACAATGGTTTTGGGCGTAGATAGGGAGGTGATAATTCCGTTAATTTTGAGGAATTTTTTGGTTGGAAAGAGCGATCGCTCTGCCTTTGTTTATAGCTTTCGATTCACCCATTTGTTGATTAGTTAAGAATAATAAGAGTATATGAATACTTCTTAAGTACTTTAAAAAACTAGTACCCCTGAGTTAACTTTATTCAAACTCCGGGTAGAATCAGCTAGCCGGGTGTTCTGCGTAATATAAATCACTACAAGGCTAGAGGAAAGTTCAAAATGGTTGCATTTGCTTTAAAACCAATACAGATAGTTAGAGGCATACTATCCGCATCGCTACTGAGTCTGATGTCCTTAGAGGTTCTTACCACCGCAGCGATCGGTCAACCGCCTGCTGCCTCTGTTCAAACTAAGCTGAAAGTGCCTAGTACAATGAACTTTGCGCCCTTTAACATCAACCGTTACTTGAAAGTGCCGCCCAATTTCTCCATCTCTGTTTATGCTCGCATTAACAAAGCTCGCTTTATGGCAGTTGCTCCCAATGGGGATCTTTTAGTATCACAACCTAGTACAGGTAAAGTATTACTTGTCCGCCCAGATGGCAGCAAAGACCCAATTATTTCTGATTTCGTGACAGGTCTACGCAAACCACACGACATTGTGTTTCACAAGATTGACAACACCACATACGTTTATATCTCTGAGACTCATCAAATTAACCGCTTCATCTACAAATCTGGAGATAGAATCGCCAAAAATCGCCAAATCGTTGTAACTGGTTTACCAGACAGCAGCACACGGGAACTCAAAGGTGCTTATGGTCACGAATTAAAAAATATCGCCCTTGATGCCAATCACAAACTGTACGTGTCGATCGCCTCTACGTGCAATGCCTGCAAAGAAGATACTGTCAGTACCCCAAAGCGCGGTGCGATTTACCAGTACAACGCTAATGGAACCAATCAGAGGCTTTTTGCCCAAGGTTTACGTAATGCCGAAGGATTAGCATTCTTACCTGGCACAAATGACCTTTGGGTAGTCGTTAATAATCGAGATAACATCGCCTATCCGTTCAACGATAGCAGTGGCAATTACGGTAAGATTATTCCCTCTTACGTAGACAACCACCCACCAGAGGAGTTTACGAAAGTCAGAGATGGCGGTAACTACGGTTGGCCATTCTGCAACCCCAATCCTGATACGTCAACTGGCCTCAACAATATGCCATTTGACCGCGACTATCAGTTCAATCGTGATGGAAGTGTTAATTGCAACGCAATGGACAGGATTAACAAGGGTATTCAAGCCCATTCGGCTCCCTTGGGACTAACATTCTTACAAAATACCAAGTTTCCCAGCCTGTACTCAAGTGGGGCAGTGACGGGGCTACATGGTTCATGGAATCGGCAGAAGAAAACGGGCTATAAAATAGCTTACTTTCCCTGGAACAATACGACAAAGACTCTAGGGGAGGAGATGGATTTAGTCAACGGTTGGCTAATTCCAAGAACGGAAGAAGTCTGGGGGCGACCGGTGGATATGGTAGTCGATCTGCAAGGTAATTTGTTAATTTCGGATGACTACAGTGGTACTATCTACAAGCTCTCTTACACGCCGCCAGCACAGGTTAAGGTCTACAGAGATCCTAATTTGGCTGGACTTTCCCAGTCTTTTCCTGCAATTTCAGGAGTATACAAAGCCATCCAAGGTGACTTAAATGTTGTTGGTAATGACGCTATTAGCTCCTTAAGTGTACCGCCAGGTAGAGTGGTACGTCTCTGCCAAAATGAAACTGGTGGTCGATGCCGTGAGTTTAGTGCTGGTGATTATAAATCTATTGGAGCTGACTTCGATAACTCAATATCGTTTATAGAAGTCAAGTAGCACTACTCAACGAATTTTAGATTTTAAATTTTGGATTTTGGTGAAGCAGCGCGGTCTTGGGGGTTTCCCCCATGAGCGACTGCTGAACCCGAAGGGATTGAATAATTTAAAATCCAAAATTTAAAATAGTCCCAGAATAAGGGAATTTAAACGCGAGAACAATTTTATTAGCCAAAATCAAAAATTGAGTCACCTGTGCTGCTTTTGGCTTATTGTCCTGCAATCAACTAGAAACCGCGATGTCTACGACGGGCTGGGCGATCGCTATTTGTGGATGGATCTAGGTTGGGATGGCGAATGCCTACGGCAGGCTACGCGATCGCCGCATTCATGGCTGTCTGGTTCATATTGCAATACGGTTCAGTTAAGGATTTTTGGTACTAATTTTAGACCTGTAGAGACGCGAAATTTCGCGTCTTTACCAAGGTTTTTGGGCTTAACTGAACTGTATTGGTTCATATTGACCTGATTAATGGCAAAATCTGGATTCAACGGGATGGCACTGAAGAAGGCATTGCCGCCGATTTAGAACGGGCTGGAATTCCTAAAGAACACATCGTCCTTGGCTTTCGTCCACCGGAGTTAAGACCCTACACAGGTTATGCAGTTGCTTAAAGAGCGTATTCTCTTTATTCTTCAGTGGTAAATACAACATCTTCATACAGTAGTTCAATCGGACATTCAAATTCAATGCTTGATAGAGTGATGATATCGTAAGCCGTGTAGGGATAGTAAAGCCACATCCTACCCTCACCCCGACAGTAACGCTCAACGGAGATTTTTTCCGAGTCAATCAAGATATATTCTTGCAAACTGGGTATTGTCAGATAATAAGTAAATTTTTCACCCCGATCTTTAGCGCTTGTACCTGGCGAAAGAACTTCGGCAATTAGCTTGGGATGTTGAATAAATTTGCGGGCATTGAGGTCTTGAGGGTCGCAACTGACAATAACATCAGGATAATAGTAGCGGCTCTGAGGAGTAAGTTGCACTTTCACGTCTGACACATTCGCTCGACAACCTCTGGAACGCACATGAGGGCGTAAGGCAGTGTACAAGTTAAGTGCAATGTCGTTATGGGGAATTGTACCGCCTGTCATGGCAAATACTTCGCCATTGGCATATTCGTAGCGAAGGTCTTGCTGAGGTTCCCATTCGAGATATTCCTCAACGGTCATTTCTAGCGGCTGTTGGGGGATGGCTATCATAACTAAGATTTTTTCAGGCTTGGTTTGATTGTAGCTAAATGACACTCTGAGAATTCAGGTTATCGGGAAAACCTCACTTCTATTTCTCTCTCCTTCTAGGAGAGAGACTTTGAATTTTCCCACTTCCCGACACGGGAAGGGGGTTAGCGGGTTAGGTTTTTTGCTAAGGTTTGTAATGAGCAATTCAGAAAATTCATTGCGATCGCTCAATCATGTTAGATTATAGTTTGTTGTTTCTCTCAAACACAAAATCTGAGAGTTTCCTACCCATCTCCTCATTGTGGGAATCAAAAAAAAGGAGTTAAAAGTTAATTTTTTTGAAAATTATGTGCAGCAACACATCTATTTCCATTAGCTTATGTGGCTTACCAGACAAGGCTTCAAGGCTTACTTGAACATCATTGTTAACACTGAGCGAAGTCGAAGGGTCAAAGAAAAATTAAAAGAATATGAAGTGCATTTTTACCCTCAAAAAAATGATATGTTAGATACAGAATTCAATTTCGCTTTTTTTATGGAGTAAGACAATATAGATTACTTCAGTTTTTCACCGTCAAACCCTTGGCATTTCTTGCTTTTGACGCAAATTGAGGGCAATGTGAGTACACATTTAAATAACCAAAATCCAGTTGCAAGTAGATTAAATTCTTTGCTGGGATTGGGTTGTAGCTGAGTACAAATAAATCCTGAACCCCTATCTATAAACACTAGAACCCCAACCAAAAAATACTAGAACCCCTACCCGAAAAAAACTTTTTTAATTCTTGTAATGCTTGAAGAATTAGGGTTTTTAGTATTTGAGTACAAAAGTAATAAATCCAATAAATTCTATCCTAGAGAGACGCAACATCTGGCTGGGAGACGGCTGCTATAAATCTTATATCGCCAATCACCTAACGCTCTGAAACAAAACAAAGCGAAGGGTGAGTGGAGGGATGACACAGCACCATGCCTGAAGTGAAAAGAAGTCGCGGCTGTAAGCACAAATTCTACCCAAGAACCGAACGTTGACACACACCAGCCGAACATCAGATATCTATTGCCTGCCTGACTTGAAAACAAGTTACCCGAACCCAAGGGTTTGCAGGCAGTGTGGAAGACGCGACTTCAATTCTGGGCATAGAGAGTAGCAACAACATCTCCCACAGTGGCAGCCAAGTCCACCGACCTTTTGCGAAACTCAATGACATCACCGTCTACACGACTCCTCAACTCCAACGCTACGGAATCGACAACCCAAGCAAAATCCGGTGGTTGCGGCTGCGACAGCACCAGCAGCGCCACCGTGGAAAGGGACGAAAAGCTCCAAGAACGCATTGCTAAACATCCCTGCTACAGCGAAGACGCTCATCACCACTACGCCCGGATGCACGTTGCAGTTGCTCCCGCTTGCAACATCCAATGCAACTATTGCAACCGCAAATATGATTGCGCTAACGAAAGCCGTCCTGGAGTAGTTAGCGAATTGCTAACACCAGAACAAGCTGCACATAAAGCTTTGGTCATTGGCGGCAAGATTCCCCAAATGACAGTTGTGGGAATTGCCGGCCCTGGCGACCCTCTGGCAAACCCAGAAAAGACTTTCCGCACATTTGAGTTGATTGCAGAACAAGCACCAGACATCAAGCTGTGCTTATCAACCAATGGTTTAATGCTGCCTGACTACATCGATCGCATTAAACAATTAAATATAGATCACGTTACGATCACCATTAACATGGTAGATCCAGAGATCGGTGCTAAGATTTATCCTTGGGTTCACTACAGACGCAAGCGTTACAGAGGTCTTGAAGGTGCGAAAATCCTCCACGAAAGACAGATGGAAGGATTGCAAGCCCTGAAAGATGCTGACATCTTGTGCAAAGTCAACTCCGTGATGATTCCCGGAATTAATGACCATCACTTAGTCGAAGTGAATCGAGTCATTCGTGAAAAAGGTGCATTCTTGCACAACATCATGCCATTGATTTCTGCACCAGAACATGGCACACACTTTGGTTTAATCGGTCAACGCGGCCCCACACCCAAAGAACTCAAAGAAGTTCAAGACAATTGCTCCGGTAACATGAAAATGATGCGCCACTGTCGCCAGTGCCGCGCCGATGCAGTAGGATTATTGGGAGAAGACCGCAGCCAAGAATTTTCTAAAGAGAAATTCTTGGAAATGACTCCAGAATATGACATGGAGCAACGCGCTACCGTTCACGAAGGAATTGAGAAGTTTAAAGAAGAACTTAAAGTAGCCAAAGATAAGGCGCTTGCCGGCAAGAAATTTGCCAACAGTCCGAAAATCTTAGTTGCAGTAGCAACCAAAGGCGGCGGATTGGTTAACCAACACTTCGGTCATGCGAAAGAATTCCAAATTTACGAAGTGGGTGGGGACGAAGTTCGCTTTGTCAGCCATCGCAAAATTGACCAGTACTGCCAAGGTGGATACAGCGAAGAAGCTTCCTTTGAGCATATTATGAAAGCGATCGCAGATTGCAAAGCAGTTTTAGTTTCCAAGATTGGTAACTGTCCTCAAGAAAAATTGCAAGAAGCTGGAATCAAGACTGTTGAAGCTTACGACGTGATTGAAAAGGTTGCTTTGGAGTTCTACGAGCAATACGTTAAGGAATTAGGTAATTAGGGAATAGGGAATAGGGAGTAGGGAGTAGGGAATTTCAATATTCACCACTCACCACTCCCCACTCCCCACTCCCCACGCCCAAAAGGAGAATAATCATGGCTTACAAAATTCTTACTAGCCAGTGTATTTCCTGCAATCTCTGTCTAACGGTATGTCCCACAAATGCAGTTAAAGTGATTGACGGACAGCACTGGATTGACCCTGAACTTTGTACAAACTGTGTTGGTAGCATTCATACCGTGCCCCAGTGTAAAGCTGGTTGTCCCACCTGCGACGGTTGCGTTAAGCAGCCTAGCGATTACTGGGAAGGCTGGTTTGCTAATTACAACCGTGTAGTCGCTAAATTAACAAATAAACAAGATTACTGGGAACGTTGGTTTAACTGCTATTCCCAGAAATACTCTGAGCAGTTGCAAAAGCGTCAACCCCAAAAAATGGCAGCAGAAGCTTAAATAATTCGTAATTCTTAATTGAAGACAACAATGCAAAATAACTGCATCTATCTCGATAATAATGCCACCACTAAGGTAGACCCAGAAGTTATAGAGGTAATGTTGCCTTACCTGACAGATTATTATGGCAACCCCTCCAGTATGCATACCTTTGGTGGGCAAGTTGGTAAAGCAGTGAGAACAGCAAGAGAACAACTTGCAGCTATCCTGGGAGCCGATGAGTCAGAAATTGTCTACACAAGTTGTGGAACTGAGGGAGATAACGCGGCGATTCGAGCCGCACTGTTAGCGCAACCAGAAAAGCGACACATCGTCACTACTCAAGTTGAACATCCAGCAGTACTCAATGTCTGCAAACAATTAGAAACCCAAGGTTACACTGTTACCTATCTATCAGTAAATCATCAAGGACAGCTGGATCTAGATGAACTTGAAGCTTCCTTGACGGGTAACACCGCCTTGGTGACAATTATGTATGCAAATAATGAAACCGGCACGGTTTTCCCGATTGAGCAAATTGGGTTGCGCGTCAAAGAGTATGGCGCTATCTTTCATGTAGATGCGGTGCAAGCAGTGGGAAAAATCCCCTTGAATATGAAGACTAGCACCGTGGATATGTTAACCCTGTCTGGTCACAAGCTACACGGGCCAAAAGGAATTGGTGCTTTATATATCCGGCGCGGGGTTCGGTTCCGTCCCTTCATGATTGGGGGACACCAAGAACGCGGACGGAGAGCGGGAACAGAGAATGTTCCAGGAATTATTGCCTTGGGCAAAGCTGCGGAACTAGAACTGTTACACTTAGAAGAAGCGACTGCAAGAGAAAGAAAACTGCGCGATCGCCTCGAACAAACTTTACTCGCTAAAATTCCCGATTGTGTCGTTAACGGTGACGTTACGCAGAGATTGCCAAACACAACCAATATCGGCTTCAAGTACATCGAAGGTGAAGCAATTCTACTGTTATTGAACAAATACGGTATCTGTGCATCATCCGGTTCTGCTTGTACCTCCGGTTCTCTGGAACCTTCCCACGTCCTGCGGGCAATGGGCTTACCCTATACAACTTTGCACGGTTCTATCCGCTTCAGTCTTTGTCGCTACACCACAGAAGCCGAAATCGATCAAGTCATAGAGGTAATGCCCAGTATTGTAGAACGTTTACGCGCCCTCTCACCCTTCAAAAATGATGATGCAGGTTGGTTGCAAGGACAAGAACAAGCACTGCTGGGAGTTAGGAGTTAGGAGTTAGGAGTTAGGAGTTAGGAGTTAGGAGTTAGGAGTTAGAAGTTAGAAGTTAGAAGTTAAAAGTTAAGAAGTAGCTTTGGCTGACTATTAATGATTTCATAACTCATCACTCCTCACTCATAACTCATCACTCTTGCTCATAACTCATCACTCTTGCTCATAACTCATCACTCTTAACTCATCACTCTTAACTAATAAAAATTATGTGGGACTACACCGATAAAGTATTAGAACTGTTTTACGATCCCAAGAATCAGGGAGAAATTGAAGAAACGGGCGAAGCTGGAGTTAAGGTTGCAACGGGTGAAATCGGCAGCATTGCTTGCGGCGATGCTCTGAGATTGCACCTGAAAGTGGAAGTAGAATCTGATAAGATTCTAGATGCTCGCTTTCAAACCTTTGGTTGTACTAGTGCGATCGCATCTTCTAGTGCATTAACCGAAATGGTCAAAGGTTTAACTTTAGATGAAGCTTTGAAAGTGTCCAATAAAGACATTGCAGATTACCTGGGTGGTTTACCAGAAGCAAAGATGCATTGCTCTGTGATGGGACAAGAAGCGCTAGAAGCCGCTATCTATAATTATCGTGGCATACCTCTAGCTACCCACGATGATGATGATGAAGGTGCATTAGTTTGCAGTTGCTTTGGCATCAGCGAATCTAAGATTCGTCGCGTGATTCTAGAAAATCATCTCACGGATGCCGAGCAAGTAACAAATTATGTAAAAGCTGGTGGCGGATGCGGTTCCTGTCTGGCGAACATTGATGATATTATTAGATCAGTTCAACAGGAATACGCCTCACCTGCTCTCAACAATTACGGCGTACAAGTTGCCACAGAAATTGTTACATCTAAGCAACGAGCGCTAACAAACGTGCAAAAGATTGCTCTAATTCAAAAAGTTCTTGATGAAGAAGTCAGACCCGTACTGATTGCAGACGGGGGAGACGTAGAACTCTATGATGTAGAAGGCGATCGCGTTAAAGTTGTGCTGCAAGGTGCTTGTGGTTCCTGTTCTAGTAGTACAGCAACTCTGAAAATTGCGATCGAAGCCAGATTACAAGATCGTGTCAGCAAGAGCCTTGTAGTCGAAGCAGTTTAGGAATTGCTGTAGGACTTAACGTATTCTACAAATACGCCCTAATATGCATTCAGCCAGGAACAGAAAGTAGGATTTGAATCATATAATTGTCTCCACATCAATGCTTCATACCAATTCTCTCTTAATTACGAATTACGTTAGCGCAGCGTTAGCGACGCAGGAGCGTCATTACGAATTACGAATTGGTACTCCTACCACTATGACGGCTAACAGCATATAGGCAAAAAGATTAAGCGCCTACTTGCAAATTTCATCATCCAACTCGCTTCAAAGGAGACAAGTATGAGCACATTGTACGACAACATTGGTGGACAACCGGCTATTGAACAAGTAGTAGATGAACTCCACAAACGCATTGCTACAGACAGCCTCCTCGCTCCCGTTTTTGCTGGTACAGACATGGCGAAGCAACGCAATCATCTAGTTGCTTTCTTAGCTCAAATATTTGAGGGGCCAAAGCAATACGGCGGTCGTCCAATGGACAAAACCCACGCAGGATTGAATCTACAGCAACCACACTTCGATGCGATCGCCAAGCATCTCGGTGAAGCAATGGCTGTGCGTGGAGTGTCAGCAGAAAATACCAAAGCTGCACTAGATCGCGTCACAAATATGAAGGGCGCTATTTTGAACAAGTAAGTAGGACTTATGCATTGATTGTTGACAAATAGCAACATCAAGTCCTATCGAATCTTGCAAGCTGAAACACATTATGACGTATTTGTAAATTGCGTAATTTTCTTTGTTCTTTGTCAAAAAAATGGCAAAGAACAAAGGACAAATAACAAAAAGAAAAAAATTTTAACGAGGACGATCAATGTACTTACTTTCAATAACTTGGGCTGTGGAGCGATCGCCCCCAGCAGGCATTTATGCCAACGCTACCAACGATGCTCTACACGCGCTCACTACTGTCGCTCAACTGGCGTGAACGCAACTGACAAACGCACAGACCCACCAACCAACCAATTGCAGGGAAACAGGAACAATGACAGACGAAAACATAAGACAGATAGCTTTCTACGGTAAAGGCGGTATCGGTAAATCTACCACCTCTCAAAATACCTTGGCAGCTATGGCAGAAATGGGTCAACGCATCCTCATCGTCGGTTGCGACCCTAAAGCTGACTCCACCCGTTTGATGCTGCACAGCAAAGCTCAAACAACCGTTCTTCACCTCGCCGCAGAACGTGGTGCAGTAGAAGATATCGAAATCGAAGAAGTAATGTTAACCGGTTTCCGTAACGTTCGTTGCGTAGAATCTGGTGGGCCAGAACCCGGTGTAGGTTGCGCCGGTCGTGGTATTATCACCGCCATCAACTTCTTAGAAGAAAATGGTGCTTACCAAGACCTAGACTTCGTATCTTACGACGTATTAGGTGACGTTGTGTGTGGTGGTTTCGCAATGCCAATCCGCGAAGGTAAGGCACAAGAAATCTACATCGTTACATCAGGTGAAATGATGGCGATGTATGCAGCTAACAACATCGCTCGTGGTGTTCTTAAGTATGCTCACACCGGTGGCGTGCGCTTGGGTGGTTTGATTTGTAACAGCCGTAACACAGACCGAGAAATCGAATTGATCGAAACCTTGGCAAAACGGTTGAACACCCAAATGATTCACTACGTACCCCGTGACAACATTGTTCAACACGCAGAATTGCGCCGGATGACTGTTAACGAGTACGCACCCGAAAGCAACCAAGCTAACGAATATCGGATTTTGGCTCAAAAAATTATCGACAACAAAAATCTAGCTATTCCTACACCCATCGAAATGGAAGAACTAGAAGAATTGTTGATTGAATTCGGTATTCTCGAAAGCGACGAAAATGCTGCCAAGTTAGTTGGTAAGACTGCTGCTGAAGCTCCTGTATCATAAGTCGCTGCTAAGAAATAACGCTTTAGCACAAGGAAAAAGGAAAAAGGAAGAATCTCAAATTTGACCTTTGACCTTTTACCTTTCCCTCTAATCTCCCCCTAACCTTAGAGGGGACTCCTAGTCCCCCTATGTCCCGATCCTTACGAGTCACAGAGGCTAAATATGACACCTCCAGAAAATCAAAACATCATCGAAGAAAGAAAAGAACTAATTAAAGAAGTTCTAGACGCTTACCCCGATAAAGCTAAGAAAAAACGGGAAAAGCACTTAAGTGTATACGAAGAAGGTAAGTCCGATTGCGGCGTTAAGTCTAACATCAAATCCCTTCCTGGGGTAATGACCGCTCGTGGTTGTGCTTACGCCGGTTCTAAAGGTGTGGTTTGGGGTCCTATTAAGGACATGATCCACATCAGCCACGGGCCTGTAGGTTGCGGTTACTGGTCTTGGTCTGGTCGTCGTAACTACTACATCGGCACCACAGGTATTGATACCTTTGGTACCATGCACTTCACCTCTGACTTCCAAGAAAGAGATATCGTGTTCGGTGGTGACAAGAAACTTGTTAAGCTGATCCAAGAACTTGATGTACTTTTCCCCCTCAACCGTGGTGTTTCCATTCAATCTGAATGCCCCATCGGTCTAATTGGGGATGACATCGAAGCAGTTGCTCGGAAGACATCGAAAGAAATCGGCAAGCCAGTTGTACCTGTGCGTTGCGAAGGCTTCCGGGGTGTTTCCCAATCTTTGGGACACCACATTGCTAACGACATGGTTCGTGACTGGGTTTTCACCAGAGCAGACCAAGCGAAAAAAGACGGTACACTTCAGTTTGAAGGTACTCCTTATGATGTAGCCATCATTGGTGACTACAACATCGGTGGAGATGCTTGGGCTAGCCGCATCCTGTTAGAAGAAATCGGCTTGCGCGTAGTCGCTCAGTGGTCAGGTGATGGCACCATCAACGAAATGTTGATGACCCCCAATGTGAAGATGAACCTCATCCACTGCTACCGGTCGATGAACTACATCAGCCGTCACATGGAAGAAGCTTATGGTATTCCCTGTCTAAACTATGATAATGTGACTTAAATCTACCATAATTTAGTCCCAGTCTAACTTTGTTCAATTCGATCATTGTTCTTAATGGACTAAATTTTAATCTAGATTTAAGACAATGTTAGAAAAAGAGTTACAAGAAAGTTTCGGCGATTTCACGCCGCCAGCATCTACCGATGGCAGCTATTTAGGAACGCAGATACAAATGAAAGCTACTCGGTATCACCTGGAACAGAAATTTGAGAATGATTTGGTAGATGTCAAATCTCGGTTAAAGGCAGGTAAAGTTAAAGTTGGACTTGTGGTGGTAGGGGGAACTATCCAGTTACAGGCATCTCTCCCTTTGAAGCCTGAAGATACTGATCTTAAGGGAACTAGAAGCAAGCAATATAAGATTTCCCTGAATATCCCCGCCAATTTAGATGGGCTGAAGACGGCTGAAGAAGAGGCACAGGAATTAGGTAAACTGATAGCCCGTAAGCAGTTTGAATGGACTGATAAATATTTGGGTAAAACGGCTAATAAGGTAGATTCTCAGCCTAAGACTATCGGTGAGATATTAGAAGAGTTTGAAACTGAATATTTTAAAACTCATAAGCTGACAGAAAAAAGTAAGCATACCTTTTCTTATTACACCAGTTATCTAAAAAGGCTTGTAGGGATAGATACTATTTTAACTCAGGTAGCGATAGATAAAAAAATTGCCGAGTTAAATAATGAGTATGCAAGATACAGTGCTATTAAAAGTTTGAAGGTATTAAAATCAACGCTAAACCTAACTAGCTTTACTCTGGAAGGAATCAAAAATACACAACCAAAAAGTCAACATAGAGATATTCCTAGTGATGAGGATGTAGTTAAATATTATCAATTGTTTGAAAAATACGCATTATCTAGACGATCAACAATTAAAAAGGATTGTTTGCAAAGTTGGAAGATGTGGCAATGGGTGTATGGAATGCTAGCTACTTATGGTTTACGCCCAAGAGAGTTATTTGTAAATCCTGAGATTAGTTGGTGGTTTAATCCTGAAAATAAAGATAATACTTGGAAAGTACATCCTGATACTAAAACTGGTTATCGGGAAGCTTTGCCGCTACATCCTGAATGGGTGGATTTGTTTGATTTAAAGAATTTAGAATGCTTGGAACTTTTGAATATTCAGGTTTCTGGTAAAACCAGTTTTACGGATATCAACACGATTAGGGTGAATTGTTCATCTTGGTTTAGACGTGTAGATATTCCCTTTACACCTTATGATTTGCGTCATGCGTGGGCAATCCGAGCGCATATTATGGGAGTACCAATTAAGGCTGCGGCTGATAATCTGGGGCATTCTGTAGAGATTCATACAGAAATTTATCAAAAGTGGTTTAGTTTAGAAAATCGGAAAAAGGTAATTAAGCTGGCTGTAGATAAAAAGGATAATGTGGAGGCTTTGAAGGAGGAGAATGAACAGTTAAAGGCTGAGATAAAACAGTTAAGGGAAACTTTAGCTAAATATCAAATAGCCGAGGTGTTGAGTTAACAAAAATAGATATCTAAGCTGAAAGAGAGTCAAAAGTTCAACCTTGACTCTCTTTTTTGTACTCATCCCGATTTAGATCCTGTTTCCACTCAAAAAGTCCTGTCAAGTAAGCTGTGGATACAAAATAAACAAATTTACTTTTGGGAATTACTCAGTTTTTTGTCTATAAATAACCCCGAATTACCTACTTCGTAGGTATGGATGCATTTGAAGTCAATACAGCCTTGCTTACCACTATCACAAAAGTCTTGCCAGGTTTTAGTACCTGAGTTAGTCAAGTCATTGTAAATAGGTGGATTGTAGGCTTCTACATAATCGCTTGGTTGTTTACTTCTGTTGCTCTTGTTGTTTTGGTCAAGTAAATTTAGTTTCCAGTTAAATGGGGCAACTCTAGCGATACTAAGGGAACTCCAAAAAATAAATTATGCCACATTCAAGTCGTTGACTGTTGACTGTTGACTAAAAACTCGTGAACCGTCAACGGTCAACAGTGAACAATAGCAATGGAATATTTTTTTACTTGGAAGTCCCTAAATAGAGTGTGTCCATCATCACGTACTTTATGTACATAGCCAAGTTTTATGAGTGTTCCCGCTAGAGTGCCTTTGTAGCAGTACAGCTTGGTTTCTATTTCAAAGCATCTGCGAATATCTGTGATAGTTAACCACCTATTCCTTGACTCAGGATGTTTTGTGGTTAGTTCCAACCATTCCTTAATCACAAGTATCAATCGTGAATCTGCGTGTCTATCACACAGGACATCTGGGTTAAGTTTTCTCATTATTACTCTGACTTATTTAGGTATTTTATAATTTATACAATATTTCCAAACCAAGGTGTTATATTTATTATCATAAAATCTATTTTGTAGCATTAATAGCGGTTTCGCATTATGGGCATTAAATGATTAATTTATTGAGTAAACTAAGCCATATTTAAACTAATTTTTTAACCTATTTTTCTGTTTTAACTGACATTTATAGATTGAGATAGTCTAGCTTAAGACATAAGTAAGATAGAGAAATTAAAGAGCAGTAATAATTGTTTTATCAAAAGTATTTTAGCATTCTATTTTCTTACTTCCCTGGTTAGAATACAACTTCTTCGGCCCCACCAAGATTGCTGAATCTTTACGGGAAATCGCTTCCAAGTTTGACGAAACAATCCAAGCAAACGCTGAGAAAGTTATCGCCAAGTATCAGCCCACAATGGATGCGGTAATTGCTAAGTATCGCCCCCGTTTGGATGGTAAGACCGTTGCCATCATGGTTGGTGGTCTACGTCCTCGCCACGTTGTCCCAGCTTTCCAAGACTTGGGCATGAAGATGATTGGTACAGGTTATGAGTTCGCTCATAATGACGATTACAAACGTACCACTCACTACATCGAAAACGGCACCATCGTTTATGACGACGTTACCGCTTACGAATTCGAGGAATTTATCAAAGCGCTGAAGCCTGATTTGGTAGCTTCTGGTGTGAAAGAGAAGTACGTCTTCCAAAAGATGGGTCTTCCTTTCCGTCAAATGCACTCTTGGGATTACTCCGAACCTAGCGATGCCTCCGGCGGGCTACGCGCCAATGCTCTTCAACATCGTATAATGCAAGGTTTTTTAGCGGTGAGAGAAAAAAGAGCCTATTTCTAGCCTAAATGCAAGTTGCAGAGTTATGTAGGGACAATCTGTTTTTAGGCTTTAGATAGTATAACTCTTATGGAGTCTGGTTTTTAGATTTGAAAAGCATTTTGCTTAAAGAAAAACTGTAAAACAAAAGACTATTTAAAATGACGATTTTTTAGATTAAATGGTGCGATCGCATGATTGAAAACACAGTCAATACACTTAATTACTCCCGGTTCGCCCATTTTTTCAGAAGTTAGATAAAAGTGAGCAAAAGCGTAAAGGCAGAAATCATGCCTCAGTATGAAGAGTGTGGATGATCAATCAGCCAAAATTATCTCACCGACAGTTTGGAGCAAGTAATTGGTGAGATTGACGCTACAAGGTGTTGACCTCTGCAAGAATCAACTAGGGGTTGAAACTTTGTCGCTTTTAAGCTACAGTTTATAATCTATGGCTGATAAGTAATCCCACCTTTTTTGGCCGACCTCACAAAATCCCTCCCATTGCTCCCCTTTCTGTGGTACATCAGCAGTCCTTAGATTTAAGAGGGTTTTGTTTTGTTCCGGTGTTAGAAATACCCTTAGACGAGCGCCCATATTTTTGGTCACCTCGGTAGATATCTTATCCGTATTTATTTATCTTTACATAGTTTGATTTTTTTGCGCCAACCTACTTATATGGATGAAACAGTTACTAGGCTGGCATATTCCAGCAATCGTTCCCAACCCAATACCCATAGTATAAACTTATATCAAATAAATATTTTTGTACGTTATCGATAATTTCTCTGAAACCTTTGTGTCATCAGGAAACCATTCTCTAACACGCAATTTAGGCATAGGACAAGCTAGCGTCCACAGCTATACGTGAGTTACAAAGGAGCAAAATGTATTGTCCTAAATTCACATGAATTTGACGAATCTCTCTTACCCAGCCTCTAGGGCTATTTTATTCTATAGATAAACCGCTCAGAACTAAAGTTCTTTGGCTTTTAGGTAAAGTCTGTTAAAACGGACTAGAACATGAGTCTCAGTCATCTTTAGATGACTTTCGCTATTAGACTCAGAATTCATTCTGAGGCGGGCTATATGAGAATGAAATAGCCCAGCCCAGCCTCCCTCCCCTGCGAGGAGAGAGGAATGGAAATGAGGCGAAATTCCAGCAAGGATAGCCCTGATTATGGAATTTTGAAATCAAATCAATAAATAATTAGTATTTACCAGAGTAACCAGATATGTTCAATGCCACTGAAATTTTAATTGATGCCTTTGTAAATGAAATTCGAGAAGGCTACCGTCGCACCTACGGCTGCTTCAAAAATGATTATCAGGACATTATCGCCTGGGCTGGTAACATGGCTTTGGAAAACATTGCCAATAGCGACGCTCTTTATCACAATGTTGAACACACAGTCCTTGTCACCCTAGTGGGGCAAGAAATCTTACGTGGCAAACACATTAGAGAAGGTGGTGTTTCTAGTGAAGACTGGTTGCATTGTATCATTTCTTTGGTGTCTCATGATATTGGCTACGTTAAGGGAGTTTGCCGACAAGACCGAGAGACAACAAACTTATATGCCACAGGTAAAAATGGCAAAATGATTTCTGTAGCTCCTGGGGCTTCTGATGCTAGTTTGACGCCGTATCATGTTGATAGAGCCAAGCTTTTTATTGATGAGCGTTTTGGAGGTCACAAGTTAATCGATGCTGAGGCAATTAAGAGCAATATTGAACTGACTCGATTTCCCGTGCCTGCGGCAGAAGATCATCAAGATACAAGGTGTTTTGCAGGATTAGTCCGTGCTGCTGATTTGATTGGTCAACTAAGCGACCCGCGTTACCTAAAGAAAATTACTTCTTTATTTTACGAGTTTGAAGAAACTGGTGTAAATAAAGTTTTGGGCTATAAAACCCCTGCTGATTTACGTAATAATTACGCTAAGTTTTACTGGAATGGCGTCTATCCCTATATTCAAGAGGGGCTACATTATCTATCACTGACACAACAGGGAAAACAAATTCTGGCTAATCTCTACTCAAACGTGTTTGTTGTGGAACATGAAAAACAACAGGAAGAACAGCAGCGCTATTTAGAAAAGTTAGGAGTTGGGAATTAGAGAGACGCGATTAATCGCGTCTGTACATGAGTGGGGAGAGAGGCGATTAATCGCGTCTGTACATGAGTTATGAATTAAGATAAAAGCTTAATAACTCATAACTCCTAACTTATAACTCCTAACTACTATGGATTGGTGGCGACGACTGAAGAAAAATCCTTTGGCACGATTTGGGGCAATTTTGCTGTTAATTTTCTACATAGCAGTAATTGCAGCAGATTTCGTGGCTCCTTATGACCCCTATGCTTCACAGCCCAATGGTTCACTGCTGCCACCAACTAAGATACATTGGGTTTCTAAATCAGGGCAGTTTATCGGGCCGTATATTTACCCGACGACTCAGGGTGACACGAATTTAGAAACAGGCGATCGCCAACTCATTGTAGACTTGACAAAGCCATCACCCCTACGTATATTTGTCTCCGGGCCAGAATACAGATTGTTGCAGATGAGTTTGCCACTACCGCCGAAGTGGGATGAAGTCACAATCTTTGGTGGTATTCCCTTAAATTGGCATTTATTTGGCACAACAACTGGGGCAAAATTCAATATCTTGGGCACTGATGACCAAAGCCGCGACCAATTCAGTCGCTTACTGCATGGCGGTCGCATCAGTATGTTTATCGGGATTTTTGGCATTATCATTACCTATCCCCTCGGTTTAATCATCGGGGGAATTTCCGGCTATTTGGGCGGTGTGACTGATAGCGTCATTATGCGCTTGGCAGAAGTGCTAATGACTTTCCCTAGTATTTATCTTTTGGTGACTTTGGGGGCAGTCTTACCACCTGGTTTAAGCAGTACCCAGCGCTTTTTGTTAATTGTGGTGATTACTTCGGTTATTAGCTGGGCTGGTTTAGCACGAGTTATTCGGGGACAGGTACTATCAATCAAAGAGCGAGAATTTGTCCAAGCGTCACGCGCAATGGGCGGAAACCCACTTTATATCATTGTCCGCCACGTTTTGCCGCAAACGGCTAGTTATGTAATTATCTCTGCTACTCTTGCAGTTCCCAGCTTTATTGGTGCAGAAGCAATACTGAGTCTCATCGGCTTGGGAATTCAACAACCAGACCCCTCTTGGGGAAATATGCTTTCTCTGGCTAGCAATGCTTCAATTTTAGTCCTGCAACCTTGGTTAATCTGGCCGCCTGCTGTGCTGATTATCCTCACAGTGCTAGCATTCAACTTACTTGGTGATGGGCTCAGAGATGCCCTTGATCCTCGTAGTTTAAGAAGATAAGCGTTTAAAATAACAAATGCGTAGGCGTAGCCAGCCGTAGGTATCGCCGACAGCAAATTTCAAATTAGTGACTCCCGGTTCGCCCATTTTTTTATGAGTTAGAGAAAACAAGCATGAAAAAGTATATCCAACGACATATATCCAAAAGTACAGAGTAGGTATATGTTCGGGTTTATGCATACAGAACCTACCATTACCAACGAGCGAATAGATGATATACCTGTACTGCTAACACAATTAGAGCGTAGTTTATGATTTGCCCAAACTTTACAAAAAGTCACTGTATATTTAGGAATAGTGTGTAAAATTCACAAGAACTAGTCCCTTGTAGCGATCGCTATGACGGACTGTTGTGCGATCGCTCCAACTCAAAAGTAGATTTATCGACTTGCTAGAACAAAATATTACACAAATTAACTACTGAATTTTTGAACAATTGTCTGTACAATTGCCAAAATAGCTCCTACGTTATCCAAGTAATATCTTTGCTTATCAAGCAAAGCCACTTTTTGGGAAAGTTGAATAAACTGCCATACTTCCCCTGTTGTCACGCATCCATACACGGGTATTTCTGCTTGTCCAGATGAACGATTGAATAAATCTGCCGCCACCATTTGCGCGATGCACTGTCCTAACCCAGCTTCAACATCATTTTTCTTCGCTTCTACAACAGTGATAATTGGGCTACGCAACGGTGGTAAAGGTGGAGCCATTGCTAAAATAAAATCACATTCCCCAATCAAGCCTTGTGCAGGATCAACGTCAAGTCTTTGTCCAGAGAAAATAGCCAAGCTATTTTGGCTCAGATCCCGACAAGCTAGTAAAATCGGTACAATAATAAATTCGCTTCGAGCCTTTTCACTAATTAAAGCTAATTGGGTTCGCTTTCCTAAAGTTTCATTTAACCACGAAGGAATAGAAAGAGGTACAAGCTTGGGAAATAGATTGGCTTCTTGGGTGGTGATTCCCAAAACAGCCGAAACTTTTTCTAGAGTAAAGTCGCTGTACGCCATAGTTTTGCCTCAGGATGCTTAATACACTTGAGGGACAAAGAACTGCTCATTGCGGGGGGCGCGAACATAATCTTCAGCTACCGGTCTAGACGGAAGTTCTAAGGGAGGAGGTGTAATATCTTCGTAAGGAACTTTGCTCAACAAATGATGAATGCAGTTGAGCCGCGCCCGTTTTTTATCATCTGCTTCAATTGTAAACCAGGGGGCTTCTGGAATATTTGTGTAAGCAAACATGGTATCTTTTGCTTTGGAAAATTCTACCCAGCGATCGCGTGATTCCAAATCCATTGGGCTGAGTTTCCAGCGCCTTGCGGGATCGTGACTGCGAGAAAGAAAGCGTTTCTCTTGTTCTTCATCACTGACGGAGAACCAGTACTTGATTAAAACAATGCCCGATCGCACCAGCATTCGTTCAAATTCCGGGCAAGATTGCATAAATTCCTGATATTCAGCTTCGGTACAAAAACCCATCACCCGTTCAACTCCGGCTCGATTGTACCAACTGCGATCGAAAAGAACAATTTCGCCTGCTGTCGGCAGATGTTGCACGTAACGCTGAAAATACCACTGAGTTTTCTCGCGATCTGAGGGGGTTCCCAGAGCAACTACACGACAGCCACGAGGATTGAGTGGATCGGCAATGCGTTTAATTACTCCTCCTTTGCCGGCTGCATCGCGTCCTTCAAAGATAACGACAACCCGATAACCAGTGTGCTTAATCCAGTATTGCATTTTGACTAGCTCAATCTGGAGTTGCTCTAGTTCAGTTTCAAAAGTCTTTTTGGGAATTTTCTTGGCAAAAGCTTCTGTGCTACCATCAAAAATCCGTTTTGATTTTTTAGATTTTTTCTTGTCTTTTGCCTTTACTAAGTTTTCTACTAAGTCTGTAGGGGGTCGAACTAGACCATTATTTTGTTGGTTTTCAACTTCATCAATTGACATTGCAGTGACTCCATGCCATTGAATCGGCATAATTAAAGTTTATGTATAAAGTATATATTTTAACGCCGACTGAGTGTAAATATACACCTTTGGAAGTATGGCAATACCAAAGATGTAAAATTTTTATTTTTTAGTTTAATCGCAGAACGCAGCAAGACCTATCGAAAAGCGATGGCAGACAAACCTTTTAGCTATTTATTTTGTTGTAGTTGTTTAATTTTTTCTATCAACAGACGAACTTGAACAGGTTTGTTACGAAACCAATCTGTTGACCAAATGCGGTGAATTCTCCAGCCTAGCCTTTCAAGCACCTGTTGTCTGAGGCGATCGCGATCTCTGGCAGTAGGTGAACTATGGTAAGATGCACCATCACATTCAATCCCTAATAAAAACTCACCAGGGCGATCGCTATTGACTACACCAAGGTCAATTCGGTATCCTGAGCATCCAACTTGGGTGCGGATAGTGTATCCCTGCTGGACTAAAGTATGGTAAACATCTTCTTCAAATGGCGAGTCAAAGTGAAGCTTATCTGTGTAAGAGTTGCCTTGCAGTCTTTCTCCACCACTCGCTGCGTATTCCAGATAATCATGCAGTAATTTTACACCTTTGCTTTGGGCGCGTGTTTTGTCGATGTCACCAGCCACAATGGAAGAAACAAGCGTAATTTTACTTTTTGCCCGCGTGACAGCTACATTGAGCCGTCGTTCTCCACCTTGCCGATTTAGGGGGCCAAAGTTGAGAGAAAGCTTACCTTGATCATCACGAGCATACCCAACGCTGAGTATGATTGCATCTCGCTCATCACCTTGAACGTTTTCTAGTGCTTTGAGAAAAAACTGCGGTGAGTTATCACTGCAAAATGTCTCCAGATTGGGGTGATCTTTCCCCAAAATCTCAATTTGCTCCCGAATCGCCTCGCCTTGGGCTTCGCTAAAGGCAATAATGCCAAGGGATTGTTCGGGAAATCGTTGAAAATGCTCTAACGCCAACTGAGCAACCACTTCAGCCTCACGTCGATTATCTCTGCGTTTACCGCGATCGTAAACGCCATCAGGAACGTGCTTAAACCACACTCCTAAATCTGGGTTTTGAACTGGGTTTGGAAATGTAACTAATTCGTCACCATAAAAATGATGGTTGGAGAAAGCAATCAAACGCTCATCCTGACTGCGGTAGTGCCATTTCAGCATGTGTTCAAACATAAATGAACATTCTTTCAAAACGCTTTCATAGCTTGCATCCTCCTTATCATCCTCATCTTCTTCACTGTCTCCAGTTGAAAAGAATGATGTGGGAGGAAGCTGTTGTTCGTCGCCAATCACAATAACTTGATTAGAACGGATAATTGAAGGAACAACATCCTCAGTCCGAAGCTGAGATGCTTCATCAAAGATGAGAACATCAAAATGAATTACATCTGGATTTATATATTGACTAACAGAAAGTGGACTCATCATCCAGCAAGGCTTTAAGGCTTTGACAAGATTGGGCATCCCCTTTTGTGTGTCGTTGAGTAGTTTACGAATAGGCAAATGTCGGTTTTTCTTATTCGCTTCTCTTTTCAAGTTTGGCAATTCAGCTAGAGCAAGTGAAGTCTTTTCCCAGTTTTGCCAGCGTTGCACATGAAGCTGTTTTACACGTTTTCTAGCAGTATCTAATTGGTTATAATCTAGTTTGGAAAACTCTTTTATTTGCCGCTCGTGTACTTCCAGATTAAAATTCTTCAGTTCAGGCTTTCTAGCAAGAATAGCATCAAGACAGATTTGATAAATTCGCTTTTCTAAAACTGGAAACCATTGCTCTGGTTGAACTTTATTTTCACGTAAAGCATCTAAAAACTTATTATTACCCAGATTTTCGAGTTTCTGGTAAGTTTCTTTATAAGTCAGCCATTCTTGAAAATAAGACAGTTCCGATTGAGCCAAGTTTAAGAACCTTTCTAGTTCAACAAAAGTAATTTGATTGCGAGGTAAGTAAGAATCTGTGATGTCACTTTCATCAAAGTGTGATATTAGAAAATCTAATCCTTGCCTAATACGGTGATGGACTGATTCATATTTCTTAACTAATTCAGCAAGTTCGCGCCGTTTAGAAGGGGAATTTAGAATGCACTGGACGGAATTAGCAGAAAGCGAATACTTTTGTAAGCCAGTCAACCAACTTAAAGCTTGTTCGATTTCTTTTAACTCTGCTTCACTAGAAACTTCCGGCTTAAATAAAGATCCAAAAACCTGACGAGGCTGGTAGTCAATATGACGTAGCCTATTTTGTACAGACTCAATAGGATTAGGTTTGTTATCGCGCAAAGCATCTAAGAAATCTTGAACTCCTAACCTTTCTAGTTGCCCATAGATTTCTTTATAAGTCAACCATTTGCGGAAGTCGGGTAAGTCGGATTGAGCTATGTTTAAAAAAGTTGCCAGTTCGGTAAATAAAATTTGATTATGAGGCCGATATTGACCAATAATATCATTCTCATTAAAGTATAAAAATAAGAAATCTATACCCTGGCTAATATCTTCAGGAAGGGATTCAATTTTCTTAACTAATGTAAGCAGTTCGTGCCGTCCAGAGGGAGAATTCAGAAGTTGTTGAACTGAATCAACAGGAAGAGAGTACTTCTGTAAGTCAATCAACCAATTTAAGGCTTGTTCAATTTCTTTTAGCTCTACTTCACTAGAGATTTCTGGATTAAATAAAGCTCCAAAAACCTGACGAGGCTGGTACTCAATTTGACGTAATTTATTTCTTACAGACTCAATAGGATTAGGTTTGTTATCGCGCAATGCATCTAAGAAATTTTGGACTCCTAAACTTTCTAGTTGCCTATAGATTTCTTTATAAGTCAACCATTGGTGGAAATTGGGTAAGTCGGATTGAGCTAGGTTTAAAAAAGTTGCTAGTTCGGTAAATGAAATTTGGTTATGAGGCTGATATTGCCCAATAACATCATTCTCATTAAAGTATGAAAATAAGAAATCCATACCCTGGCTAATATCTTCAGGAAGGGATTCAAGCCTCTTAACTAATTCAGCTAATTCGCGTCGTGCAGAGGGAGAATTTAGAAGCTGCTGGACTGAATCTGTAGGAAGCGAATATTTCTGTAAGCCAGTCAACCAATTTAAAGCTTGTTCGATTTCTTTTAACTCTGCTTCACTAGAAACCTCCGGGTTAAATAAAGAGCCAAAAACTTGACGTGCTGGGTAATTGCTTTGATATAGTTCGTTCCGTGCAGCTTGTATTTGAACCGCTTGCGCCAAATCACGTTTTAATTCGTTGTGAGAAACTTGCCCTTTTTTAGTACTTAGTTTCTTCAAAAGCTTGACATCACGCCTGTATCTGGAGTTAAAAATTCTAATCAGCCAAAAGCGACTATATTTCTGATATCTATTAGCTAAAGCAGGTAATTCTGAAGAGAATAATTCAGGATGATATTTTTGTTTTAAAAGTGGCTCCTTGTCTCCCAGAATTTTAATATCTGCTTTCATTTTGTTGAAGGCACTTTGAGCCATAGAAATATCTAATTCAGTCCAATTATTGGGTAAATTAGATGGAGCTTGCAATATATGTTTAAGAGCAGGAATGCAAACTTCGATATCTCCCAGATTCAATAAAGGCTTAATATTAAGAATTCTTTGAAGCTGCTGGCTAGCTGTCTGAATCCAAGAAATTGCTTGTTTAAATTTATTAATTTTATTATTTATTTCTAATTCCAGCGTATCAGAGCAGGAACTTAAAGTACTTTGTGCCCAAATAGTTGTTTTTTCTCCTCTTAAAAATGGAAGAAATGAAGAAAGCCGAGCCAGCAAATTTTGTGCTTCTTGCGAAAGCTTATTTTTTTCAATCTCTTGAATGTCTGTTTTTAGAATACTGAAAGCATACTGAGCAATTGCTATATCTACTCCAGCCCAGTTATCAGGTAAATTAGGTGGAGCTTTCAATATATGCTGAATAGTAGGAAAGTAAGTTTCTACATTTTCCAAATTCAATAAAGGTTTAATCTTTAAAATAATTGAAATCTGTTGGCTAGCTGTCTGAATCCAAGAAATTGCTTGTTTAAATTTATTAATTTTATTATTTAATTCTAACTCCAGCATTTCAGAGCAAGAATTTAAAGTACTTTGTGCCCAAATTGGTGTTTTTTCTCCTCTTAAAAATGGAAGAAATGAAGAAAGACGACTCAGCAAATTTTCGGCTTCTTGCGAAAGCTTATTTTTTTCAATCTCTTGAACGTCTGTTTGCAGAATAGTGAAAGCATTCTGAGCAACTGATATATCTACTCCAGTCCAGTTTTCTGGAAGATTGGATGGGGCTTTTCGTATGTAGTCTATGGCTGGATAGCACTTATCTAAAGACTCTAAATTCAATAAAGGTTGAACTTGGAGAGTCTCTTGTAATTCTTGATTAATGTTTTGGACTGAAAAAATTGCTTGCTGAAATTCCTCTAGTTTCTGTATAATTTGCAATTCCATTTCATAGGAGTAAGAATTTAGAGAACTTTTTTCCCAAATAGTTGTTTTTTCCCTTTTAAAGAAAGGAAGAAATTTTGCTAATTGATTTAATAAGTCTTCCGCCTGGTGTAATCTACTCTCATTCCATTGGCTAAAGTTGGAAAATATGACATTAATATTGGGAACTGCTTCGCGTTCTTTTTTCAAAAGCTCACCAAATATCTCAAAAGGTGATTTATCTAAAGGCTGTTCTTTAACGTGTAAACTTGTCAGATATAATTTTAGCGATTGACGATTAGAAACAAGCTGCTCAAACAAACCGTGATAATTTTCTGCACCGTCAATTTGTTTGATATCTTCAATAGTTTGTGATAAATTCTTTACAAGCTCCCGCTTATCTGTTGTTCCACTATGGTGGAGATTAAGACATATATGGTCTAAACCACATTCAGCCATACGCTTATAAACCACACTTAGCGCTGTTTCTTTTTCTGCAACTAATAAAACTGATTTGCCATTGCCAACTAGTTCAGCAATTATATTTACAATAGTTTGACTTTTACCTGTTCCTGGTGGCCCTTGGACAACAAAGCTAGAACCAGATTTTGCTGCTTCAATCACGACTTGCTGGCTAGAGTCAGCATCAAGAATTTGAAATATTAGTTCAGGTTTAACTTGTGAATCTAGAGCAGATGCAGGTAGAGGTTCTCTATAGTTAGACTGATAATTAGTTAAATCACCACTAATTGCTTGTAAGATTGGGTGTTCAAAAATTAGAGCTTCATTTTCGATTATATCCCGAACCATTGCAGCTTTGGCATAAGAGAACAGCGAGAGAAATACATTCTCTTTAATTTGCCATGTCTTTTGTTTTGCTAATAACTCTTCAATTTCAGCAATAATTTCGTCATAAGTTAGTGTTTGTATAGCTTCTCCCTCTGGAAGCTCAATCCCAAAAGTTTGCTTTAACTTTTGTGTCAGCGTTGGATTTAATACAACATCTTCATCTAATAGAGATATTTTATAAACATCTCGTCTAGGTTCTTTAATTAACTCTACAGGTACTAAAATTAGTGGTGATACCAAAACATCTTCTGGCTTATCCTTATCCTTGTCATACCAAGTCAACGTTCCAAGGGCCAAGAATAGGCTGTTTACCCCTCGTTCTTCAAATGAGCGTCGTGATTCAAGACGCAATTTATTCAGTCGTTTCAGTTGCTCACTGCCTCTTTGACGAGTAATTAATTCAAGAGGATTTCTTTGTGCTGATAATATCTTGGTATTTCTGGACTGAATAATATCTTGATCTTCGCCATCAAGTATTTGAAAATAAAGCGATTTCTTATCTTCTGTCAGATTTTGGAAGAGAAAATCTGGTTCTTCTGTCAGAATTTCTAATATTCGAGGACTATCTTGCCGAAACTTGATGAGAGGATTTCGTCGTCCTAAGTCAGCCAGCCCAGCTTTCCACTTTTCAATTTTTTGAGTAAGGTTTTGTTGAGAGTCTGAAGCTGACTGTCGCATACTCGCTTTTCTCGTAAATAGGCTTACTGTTATTATACTAGCTTTTTCGTGTGTGAGTATTTACCCTGATCGCTACTAATTCATCCGAATCAAGTCTGTAAAAATACTATCCAAGCTGTCGTTAACTTGAATTCGATCAATCTTCTCTGCAATCCGCTCTAAATTTAGCATGAAGGGATTGGGCATGGGGAAAAGGACAAAGAGAAAGACTCGTTGCAAGTTCTCACTCAAGTCCCCTTCTTTCCTCATCCCTCTTTGATTGGAAGGGTAATCACAAACTCAGTACCCCCACCTAAAGTTGAATTGACAGCGATCACTCCACCATGTTTTTCGACTACAATCTGATGAGCGATCGCTAATCCTAATCCTGTTCCCTTACCAACAGCTTTTGTAGTATACAAATGCTCAAAAATCTTCTGTTTGACATCATCTCTCATGCCGATGCCGTTGTCTTGAATGCAGATGCTGACGAATTGGCTATCATTTAACAGTTCAGTTTTCACTGTAATTCGGTTTGGCTTTACTTGAATATCTGTGAAACTTGAGAGTCTTACAATCAAGAGGAATTACTTGTGCGCCAACTGTTTCAACATTAGATGCACTTACCCTGTGCATTAAGTACTTAATAAAATAATAGCAACAAAGGCAAAAAATAGCCCGACCAAATGAGTAGCCGTCAAAATTTCATGAAAATAAAATCTCCCGACTAGAACAGTTCCCATAACAATCAGAAGATTGACTAATAATGAGCCAGCAAGCCCTAGTTCAATTTTTGGATTCAATAATCCAAAAAACAAATAAGTAATTGGCGAAAGTATACAAACAATTACCAAACTTTTCCAATTTCCTGTTTTTCCCCAGTTGGCGCTTAATAAATCGCAATTACTGATAATAAAATCTATCAATGTAGGTTGGATTGTAGCTTGCTTCCCCGTAGGAGTAGGGCAGTGAAACCCAACATTTTATCTTTGTTCATGTTGGGTTTCGTTCCTCAACCCAACCTACAAATATTATAAGTGTTAATAAGCAAAGTCTATGATAACGTACCTCACCAGGTCGGAAATCGCTATATTTGCCAAGGAAGTTTGAGCAATCATTCGTAAGGATTCAGTCTGGGAAAGCCAAACCAGTCATCGGGTCAAGAATATATAATCCTAACGTGAGACTACGGATCGCTTCATCCCAAACGGGTATTAGTTGTTCTGCTTGATCTACCCAATAATCAAATGTAATCAAGCACTGAATATTCGACCCCAAAGCAATGCAAGTCCGCGAAAAAGCTTCCCGTGGTTCTTCCTGAGTGTCAATGAACTTCATCTCTGTCCAGACAATTTTGGCGGTTTGGCGCTTGACGGTAATAATTTCTCCCTTAGCAATGATGTTGCGACTGTCGTTCTCTAGGACTTTCTTCAAGGTAGATTTTAGCGGAAACTTGCTCCAATCATTGGGTGGCAGAGGATTGAAAGATACTTCCAGACAGCAATCATCGTTGGGGGGTTTTTTATCGAGGAACTTGAAAGATTTTTCTTGTGGCTCAAAAACCCAATCCTGGGGAACATTGAAGCGAACAGCCCCACGATTCGCTACAAATATTTTATAGCCTGATGGAGATTCCCAATGATGGTCAGGCTTTAGTTCAAGGGTTTGTTTAATCCACTGGAGATTGCTTTTTTTACGCTTTGCCATAGTGTTTTTGTGATCTCTGCTAAAAAGGGCATCACAGAATAGCCTGTCGTAGACATTGCCCTCTGTGTTAATGTTATCAAATTGCTAGGATTTTGAATAAATATTATATTAAATAAATAAAGTTCTAGGAATTTTATATTAAGGAATCCAAGGTAAAACTCAGCATTGTGATTAAAGTTTCAGCTTTCAGCATTAAAATCTTAGCCGCAGTGTTCATGGTTATGGATCATGTGTGCTATTTGCTAATGCCAAACTTCTTAATATTGCACTTTATTGGGCGATTGAGCTTTCCCCTGTTTGCATGGCTTCTGGCTAAAGGCGAAAGACACACCCAAAATGTGTACCGCTATGGAAGCAGGCTATTAATTACGGCAATTATATCTCAGCCAATCTATACTGTTGTTTTCCAAAGTTTCTCATTTAATATTCTCTTCACACTTCTTCTTGGACTTGTGATGTTGCGCTTAGTAAAGCATTGCCCGCAATTATGGCAGCAATTAATAGTTATTGGATTGTGTGCAGCAGTTTCTGAGGTCTTGGGCTTTGAGTATGGCGGATATGGGATTGGAGTAATTTTATTGATGTCTTTAATAGACAAACTCAATCCCAGAGTATGGTTACTCTACTGGTGCATCTTACATTTGATTTTAGTAATTCTATCTATAAATTATATATTTCAAATTTGGGCAGTTTTTGCAGGATTCATTGTTTTTCAATTCAATGGTAGACAAGGTTCACGGGCTAGATGGTTTTATCTTTTCTACCCGGCTCATTTAATAATTTTAGGTATCATCAATTATTTAATACAGTCTAGGTAGGATTTACGATTTGATAAACGATATTTCCGACGGGCTATGACGCTCGTGACGCTCGTTCGCCCTTAGCATCTCCCCTTGCGGGAGAAGACTTGCGTTAGCAACTCTTGGAGACGATCGCAAAAAATTTGCAAGTCGCATCTTACTAAATAAACGAACCAAGGGCTTGCATTAGTCTGCTGCAACACATACAGTAATTAAAAAAACTAATTTAAGCAATTACAAAATTCTATTTTATTGTCAAAAAAGTTAAAATCTTAGATATATCTACATAGATAGATGCTATATAGTAAAATATCTTCCTTTAGAAAGATATATTTTTTAATAAATTACTTTTATTAAACCATCAATTGAAAATAAATAGTATATATACATTTGATGCAATGATATTCATCAGATAAATCTTATAAATCTTAGTCTTTTGTTAACGTTTACCAGTTATGATGCCAGAGTAGCAAATGATAATAATTCAAATTTGGATATCTAGGGATAATTGTGTCATCCAGGAAAAATGCTCTAGATTTATCCCTAAATCTGCAAAATGTAGCCGAAAGCAACTACTGAATAGGTAAATCTTTAAGGTAATAAGCATGACTTATAGTATCGAATCTGCACGCAATATTTTCTCTAGCACTCAAGTGGCAGATGCTGTTCCAGCAACTACAGCAATGTTTGCTCAACTCAACATTGACGATCAACTGGCATTTCTCTGGTATGCCTACGCTGAACTAGGTCGGACAATTACTCCAGCTGCTCCCGGAAAAGCAAATCTCCAATTAATGGAAGGTATATTCAACGACATTAAGCAGATGTCTCATGAAGAACAAACACAATTAATGAGAGATTTAGCGAGTAATGCTGATACTCCCATCAGCCGTTCTTATGCATACTTTGGTGTCAACGCCAAATTGGGATTCTGGTGGCAGTTAGGAGAGTGGATGAAAGAGGGTATCGTCGCTCCTATGCCATCTGGCTATCAAATGTCAACTCAAGTCAAAGCAGTGCTAGAAGCTGTTCAGAAAATCGATCAGAGTCAGCAAATTACTGTACTACGCAATACTGTAGTAAATATGGGGTTCGATCCCTCTCTGGCTGATAATAAACAGGCAGAAGTCATAAACTTTAAGTTTCCACGTACATCCCTAAGTCCCCAATTTACTATTGAGGGAGTTACAGAGCCAACAGTGCTGAAATACATTGAAGCTATGAATGCAGATAACTTTGAAGCTGCTGTTGCTTTATTTGCTAACAATGGTGCGCTGCAACCACCTTTCCAAAAACCAATTGTTGGCCGAGAAGCAATCACTGCCTACCTAAGAGATGAAGGACAAGGGTTAGTGATGAAGCCAACCAAAGGCGTTTCGGAAACTATAGAAGATGGTTACACACAGCATAAAGTTACTGGTACGGTCGAAACTCCTTGGTTTGGAGGTAATGTTGGGATGAACATTGCTTGGCGATTTTTACTCGATCCTCAAGGTCAAATTTACTTTGTGGCTATTGACTTACTTGCTTCTCCCAAAGAACTGCTTAACTTAACTCGCAAGTAAAATTTATTTGCTTTCTTAAATTGCGCTTCTCTAAGATGATGTTTTAAAAGAGCTTTTTACTCTCATGGTTAGCAAAGCATTGCATTTTAGTACATAGCTTAAATTTAATTTGGCGTTGTACTTAACTTAGTGCAAAACTGCAAAATTATAACTTTTGGGACTTTTAAAACATCCTCTAAGCGCCATGATGAGCGCCAAATAAAATCTCAATCGATGCTCGGTTCACCTAGAACCGAGCTTTAGTTAAATGTAGGTAAACTATCAATAGGGTTTGGTTAAGAATATTTGTAGGTTGGGTTGAACAAACGCGAACAGCGTCCCGTAGGGAAGTGAAATAAATAAAGTCGAATTTAGTAAGCAAAATGGCATTTGACTTACTTAAAATGGCATTTGACTTACTCATTTTGGTGTTTTCCGCAAGCAAAAGCAGCTTTTACTTTCTCAAACCCCAGTTTGCTTTCTCATTTTGGTGTTTTCCGCAAGCAAAAGCAGCTTTTACTTTCTCAAACCCCAGTTTGCTTTCTCATTTTGGTGTTTTCCGCAAGCAAAAGCAGCTTTTACTTTCTCAAACCCCAGTTTGCTTTCTCATTTAAGTAGTTCGCGCAATCTGCTGTAATTATCCCTATGTAGCAAAAGGTATTGCAGATTTGCCAGAATTCTCTCAGGCTGATCTATACGGAATTCCTTTAAGGTAAAGAATATTAACCGTACTAGATTCCAAGGTGTAGATCATGGCTCGGAGAAAAAGAACTTCCGTAGTGTTAGAAAGAGCAGTGCGCCGCGCAGCCAGCATAAACTCAATTGATCCGAAGTTAGATTTAGGCAATGGACTCACCTTACCTGCCTTCTCAACTCTGATTGAGACGATGCGATCTAAAGAAAATGCCTACAACAGTGCCCTTTCCAGCTTAGATAAGTTGTATCGTGAAATGCTGGAAACAGAAGACGAGTTGGGAGATATGACAGAACACATGCTGATGGCTGTTGGGACTCGATATGGCAAAAGCAGTATAGAGTACGGCATGGCGGGAGGAGTTCCTAAAAACCAGCGTCGTAAGGGACTACGAGGCGAACCGCCAACTTCCGATACTGAGCAACCGTCATTTGTTGCCAGTGTGGAAGGCAAGAATGGAAAGAAAACGGTAGCGACAAATTAAGATGTACGCTAGTACTCAAGAATTTGTCAAACCCAAATAATTGCGACGCCGAGCAGCCCATCGTAGACATCGCTGTTTTATCAAAATATTTATCCGTTAGTATTGGCAAAGCGCAATGCGCCCTACAGCTTGACAAAAAAATCTAAATAAAGGTGAGTATGTGGGCATCTTGGGAACTATAGAAGTAAATCAAATTAGCATCAACTTCTAGTTTCCAATGAAAACTCACTATTCTAGCAAAGGAAAAGCGTTTCCATTACAGATTGTTCTTGTTGTTCCCTTCCTGATCCAAATTTTTGCAGCAGTAAGTTTAGTGGGTTATTTGTCTTTTAAAAATGGACAAAGAGCAGTTAACGACCTAGCCGAACATTTGATAGATCGCACTAGCGATGTAGTGGATGAACATTTGAAGTCTTATCTTTCCATTCCGCAAACCCTTAATCAGATCAACGCGGATGCTATTCGCAGGGGAATATTAGATGTGCGCGATCGCCAAACCCTTGGTAAGTATTTTTGGGATCAAATGCAGGCTTATGATCTGACTTATATTGGTATTGGATTAACAACGGGTGAGGGGCTGGGAGCCGCTCGTTATGATGGCAAGACGATTACTATAGATGATTGGACTGCCAAGCTTCGCAATAATACTTCCACTTATGCCACAGATAATCAAGGTAATCGAACTCAAATAAATACTCAATGGACTTGGAACAATTTCAGTCAGCCTTGGTATACCCAACCCATTGCCGCTGGTAAACCCATTTGGGCAAAGATTTTTGCTGTAAATTTTCCAACTGGCCCTTACATTTCCGCTTCTGCCAGTCGTCCGATTTATGATTCGCAAAATCGCTTATTAGGAATGATTGCAACAGATATTCACCTACTAAAACTCAGCGATTTTTTACGCAGTTTAGATATTAGTCAATCTGGGCGAGTGTTCCTTTTGGAGCGGGATGGCACATTAATTGCCAGTTCCGGTACAGAGAAGCCTTTTGTGGTGGTCAATCAAGAGATCCGGCGATTGCAGGCGATCGACAGTTCTGATCGAATCATACAGAACATTGCCAGACACCTCAAAACCTCCAACGCTTTTGAGTCCATTACCCAAGACAAATATTTTCAGCTAAATATACAAGGAAAACGGCATTTTATCAATGTTGTACCTTGGCACGACAAGTATGGCTTGAATTGGCTGATGGTAGTAAGTGTGCCAGAAAACGCATTTATGGCGCAAATTAACGCCAACACGCAAACCACGATCGCCCTTTGTTTTGGCGCATTGGTTATTGCCTCAGTGATGGGTGTGTTCACCTCTCATTGGATTGTACGCCCGATTCTGCGCCTAAATTGGGCAAGTGAGGCAATGGCATCTGGCAATTTAGATCAGACAGTAGAAACTAGCAACATTCAAGAACTTAATACCCTGTTCAACTCTTTCAACCACATGGCAGGGCAACTGCACGAATCGTTTACTGCTTTAGAGAAAAGCAAGGAAGAACTAGAAGAACGGGTAGAAGAACGCACTACTGAACTCAAAAATGCATTAAGGGAATTGCAGCGCACTCAATCTCAGGTGATTCAAAGTGAAAAAATGTCTAGTCTCGGACAACTAGTTGCTGGAGTCGCCCATGAAATTAATAACCCAGTCAACTTTATTCATGGCAACCTTACCCACGTGCAAGAATATAGTCAGGATTTATTAACACTTGTGCAGTTGTATCAGCAGTATAATCCTAACCCTGCTCCTGAAATTAAAATCGCTACGGAAGACATGGATCTAGAGTTTTTGCAGGGAGACTTGCCAAAAATGTTGTCTTCTATGAAAGTGGGCACCGATCGCATTCGCCAAATTGTCTTGTCGCTGCGGAATTTCTCCCGCATGGACGAAGCGGAATTTAAACGCGTCGATATTCATGAGGGCATCGACAGTACCCTAATGATTTTGCAACACCGCCTGAAAACTAAACCAGAGCAACCTGAAATTGAGGTGATCAAAGACTATGGCAATGTACCCCTAATAGAATGCTATGCTGGACAACTTAATCAGGTATTTATGAATATTTTAGTGAATGCAATTGATGCTTTAGAAGAAAGTAATGCCTTGCGTACTTATCAGGAGATTCAAGACAATCCCAGTCGAATTAAAATTCGCACATCGGTAGTTAACTCAATGTGGTTAGAAGTGGCGATCGCTGATAACGGAGTCGGTATTTCTAAAGAATTTCAGCAAAGAATATTCGATCCCTTTTTCACCACTAAGCCCATTGGCAAAGGAACTGGAATGGGTATGTCTATTAGCTACCAAATCGTCACAGAAAAACATGGTGGCAAACTGGAGTGTTTCTCAACTTCAGGAGTTGGAACTGAGTTTATCATTCAAGTTCCTCTTCGGTCAAATGTTCATGGAGTGGTTTAACTTAATACTGGAATTGCCATGTTATCTAGCTATTATTACGGTAGTAAATTTTAAATTAGTTTTATTTTATATATAAAAGCTGATATTTAAAATCAGTAGTTATTTTTGTTAAAAGTTTAAAGGCAACAGTATCGCAGTCTTGTAATGTTGTTTTGTGGTGAGGACTAAAGTCCTCACTACGAGACGCTATACGAACAAAATCAGGACTAAAGTCCCGACTACGAACATTTTTAAAGGAAAATTGATTAGCTTGTAACCATATCACAAATTATTTTTAAACAGTTCTAGAACATGTTGCCAAGCATCAGGAGCCGCTTCTGGGTTGTAACTTGGGTGCTGCTCTAAAAATGGGTACTTATCTTTGAAAAATCCGGCAAAGAATCCATGCCCTGCATCGTATCGGAATATCCGATGATTTATTTGATGTTTCTTTAATTCTGCCTCAATTTGCTCGTTTTCTTCTTGGGAAACTAATTCATCTCTTGTACCAAAAAAGGTATAAATAGTACCTTTAATTTCTGAGGTGCGATTAATGGTTGGAGTGTCTTCACCATAACTAGAAGTGGTAATTCCACCACCGTAAAACGAAGCTGTTGCTTTGATATCGGGTAAAGTTGCAGCTATGTAAGCAACATGACCGCCAAAACAAAAACCAATGACACCGAGCGCATTATCTTTGACATTGGGTAAAGTTTTTAGGTAGGTAATGTTAGCTTGAATATCACTTAAGATATCTTGATACTTTACTTGTTGATAATATTCCAAGCCCAATCGATAAGCTTCTGGACTATAGCCAACATCTTCAGGACTAAAGTCAGCCTCAAAACCGGCAGCAATACGTTGATACATGGCTGGAGCGATCGCTACATAACCTTGTTTAGCGATTAGCTCGGTGATATCTCGAATATTACGATTGATTCCAAAAATTTCTGGAAAAACTATAACTGCGCCAAAGGTTCCATTTTGTGCTGGTTGAGCTAAGTAAGCGTCGATTTCTAAGCCATTGTTAGGAACTTTGATATATGAAGTGTGAATTTCGATGTTTGTTGTTTCTAGCATCGTTGTTTCGGCTACTGTTATACTAACTCATCTATTTTGACTGTTTTTTAATACCAATGGGCGATGTCTACAACGAGCAAAAACACCAAGAGTATTGCTCTACTCAATAGATATGATGTTTCCAGAAATTAAATATGTGTTAGCCAGAACCTTTTTAGAGGGGTAGTTCTATTACCTATATCCATGCAAATCAGATGAATTTCTAACTTTTGAATAAATGGCATCTCAAACTTCTGGATGATACTAAGGGTTTTAAATTTGTGCGACCTTACATAAGGTAAGCATAAAGACTCAAAATTAATAACCAGAAGAAAAAACAATGCCCGATCAAAGTTTTAGAACAAATATTCCAGAAATTGACCCAACAGAGATTGAAGATAATCGAACTGCGATCGCTGATGAACATCACTCATTTCTTGAAAAAGTCATGGTTAGAAGCGGATTTGCAGATTTGTATGACGCAAGAGACTTTACCGAAGTTGTATATCGTGTTATGCGTGACTTAATGACTACAGACACAATCGATCGGGTCGAGTCAGAACTGCATACACAGGCTATACCTACAGATGAAAAAGCACTCCAATTTGAAGTGGCTGAACTCTGGAAAGACACCAATCCGTTTGTGAGATTTTTAAGTCGCATCCGTCAACCTTTAAAAGGCCCGGCTCCTATTGGAATTGATTCCAAGCTATTTCTAACGCGGGTTGCGAATGAAGGAGGCGTTCCAGGATCAGTTGACGCAGAACAGGCAGTTAAAGCGGTATTTTCTGCCACCAAAGACGAACTTTCCGAAGAGCGGATTCAGGAAATTGCTGGCGCACTGCCTGATTATGTACGTCAACTTTGGGAGCAAGCTTAATTAGAAGTATAAAAAAGTCAAGTCTGTTTGTGGGTAGCGATCGCAAACAGACTTTTTAAATCAATACAGTTCAGTTAAGGATAATCGTAGGTTGGGTTGAACTTTAGTGTTACCCAACAAATTCTGATAAATGTTGGGTTTCGTTCCTCAACCCAACCTACGCAGTTTAAGGTTTTTGGCTCTAAACCAATATAAGTAAGTCTGCATTGAGTTCCTGAGCTAGCAGGATAGCCTCAGATTCACCGGGATCGAGCAAATTTGCGTAGGCGTAGCCCGTTGTAGACATCGCATCCGTACTTTGGCTAACGGTTTGAATTTTTAGCCAGTTGGGTGGTGTTGCAATCCAACTTCAATGATACTTTCAGAAACAGGCTTTCCCTCAGCATGAATTAGTCGTCGCTCAGTTAATGGCTCGTAAGCAGAATTCAATCATCACCAATATATGTTCTAATTTTAATGCTTTCCATAACTGACCTCCTAGCTTATTATATTATCAGTATTTGGGCAAGTTTAACTTTGTTTATAAACCATTTCCATCCTTAACTTCTCAATCTCCAATCTTAACTTGTCATTCTCCATCCTCAACTTTGCATTTTCCTCTCTAATCAACTCAACTTCATTTCTTTTACTTAAAGCCTGATTAATCGCCAACTTCCGCATATCTAGTGAAAACCAACGCTGATAAGTTTGGGTGTGAACCTGCACACTATGACCCAAATTATCAGCCGCCGCTTTAATTGGTATCCCCAAAATATGCGCCCGAATTGCCCAAGCGTGACGTAAATCATAAGGTTTAAAATCTAATCCTATCTTGCGAAACCACCAACTAACTCGCTGTGTTAATGCCGTTATTTCAGCATGATTTGTGTTATCTTTTTTAGCGATCGCACCCCTTAACATCTCTACATATTTAGGATTCCTCAAATCAAAATCCTCAATCCATTGTCGATATAATGGTAATGCTTCTCTCTCACCAGTTTTGCAATCTTTATCAACTTTCCATGTCAAATCTGTATTTTCTTGACTCAACCACCAATCAATATCAGGATTAATAAAAAGTTCCCGTGGACGTAAACCAAAAACTGCTAACATTCCATACGTCCAGCGCCAAAGTTGCCAGCTATCTTGAAGGTTTTGATTAACTTGATTACCTCTATTATGTTGGTAATCTTCAAACTTGAGAATTCCATTATATATTTCCGCATCGGTCGGTATATTGCGGGAATTATTCTCCGGCATTTTGGAATATTTCGATAAATCAATTTCGATATTGAATGTCACACAAAATGCTGCGATCGCTCTAGCTGCATTATATTTAGCCCATTCTTGATCAATTTGTTCAATTGAACTTATCAAATTTTCCGCAGTTGCCAAATCTTGAGGATTGGTAAATCTCTTAGTACGGGAAAAGTAATAAAAAAAAGTATGTTCGCTTTTAGTTGTGCGTTTGTGATTTTTAAAATACTCTTCTTCAAATTTTTCAAGTAATTTCCCTATAGTTTGAAAATCTTTTTTAATTGCCTCATTTCCTAAATATTTATCATTCCATTCAAAAGTTTTACGAGCGATTAACTTGCCTAACTCATAAGCTTCTTCCTCAGCCGTCTTGAGTCCATCCAAGTTAGCGGGAATATTCAAGCTGAGATTGTATTGCTTTCTCCCAGTTCCATTACTGTCCTTGTCTCCCGGTTTAATTGGTAACGTCGCCCGTAATTGCAGACTTCCATTCGATTCTCTAATTGTTACCTTTGCCTTTGCAGACTTCAAACGCAGATTAACTTTCTCTAACTCTAGTAGTACTTTCGTTCTCATGTGTTCTTTTTGCTGCTGTGTTTGCAGAGATGAGCAAAAAAACGGGCGATTGTTTAATCGCCTTGGCTCAGGACAACATTTAGATGATGCGTGAGTCCTGAGCCTAGTTATGCTGTGTTTTTAGCCTATATTTAGGCTAAAAATAAATGTGTTATCAGCAAACAATGCTTATCGCTGACACTGTTTACTGCAAACATTAGACAGTTGAAAAGAATTAAACCACAAAAAGGATTACTCCGGCCCTTATCACGGTTATGACGGCTTTGCCATCTTCGCTCGTGATATGGACTTGGCACTCAACAGCCCAACTTGGTCATTAATTGGCGCTCCTTGGAATGAAAAAGCTCAGGCTAAGAAGGCTGAAGCTAAGGCTAAGGCTGCCGTTTAGGGAAATGGGAGAGTGAGATAAGTAAGGATAACCTGGGGTTTTAGCCCCAGGTGGGAGTTGGGAATACAAAATTCAAAATTGAAAGATTAAAAATTTATTTTGATTTTTGCATTTTGAATTTTGAATCATATTCCCACTCCCTTGTAGAGACGCGATTCATCGCGTCTGTACCGGATTAATCGCGTCTCTATCCTACTCCCACCTCGATTAGTAAAGAATTCAGTAACCTTGGAGATCCAGAAATGCCTCAGAATCCAGAAAAAATTCAAGATCACGTCGAGTTATTCCACCAACCTGAGTACCAACAGCTATTTGAAAACAAAAAGCAGTTTGAAAACGGTCACGAACCCGAAGAAGTACAACGGGTTGCAGAGTGGACAAAGGGTTGGGATTATCGTGAAAAGAACTTCGCTCGTGAAGCTTTAACCGTTAACCCTGCTAAAGGTTGTCAACCACTAGGAGCAATTTTTGCTGCTGTTGGTTTTGAAGGTACTCTACCTTTCGTTCAAGGTTCTCAAGGTTGCGTTGCTTACTTCCGCACCCACTTAACCCGTCACTACAAAGAGCCATTCTCTGGTGTATCTTCTTCAATGACTGAAGATGCAGCCGTGTTTGGTGGTCTGCAAAACATGATCGACGGGTTGGCGAACTCTTACCAACTGTACAAGCCCAAGATGATTGCTGTCTGCACCACCTGTATGGCAGAAGTAATTGGTGATGACTTACAAGCCTTCATCAACAACTCTAAGCAAGCTGGTTCAGTCCCTCAAGATTTCCCAGTACCTTACGCTCATACCCCTAGCTTTGTCGGTTCCCACATCACTGGTTACGACAACATGATGAAGGGAATTCTTTCTAACTTGACCGCAGGTCATAAGAAAGAAACCAGCAATGGTAAAATCAACTTCATCCCAGGTTTTGACACCTACGTAGGTAACAACCGCGAAATCAAGCGGATTGCTTCTTTGTTCGGCTTTGACTACACAATTCTAGCTGACAACAGCGACTACTTGGATTCACCCAACACAGGTGAATTCGATATGTACCCAGGTGGAACAAAGTTAGAAGATGCAGCAGATTCAATCAATGCGAAAGCTACGATCGCTCTGCAAGCACACTCTACACCCAAAACCCGCGAGTACATCGAAAAAGAATGGCAGCAACCAACTTCAGTTTCCCGTCCTTGGGGCATTAAGGGTACTGATGAGTTCTTGATGAAACTCAGCGAATTGAGTGGTATCCCCATTCCTGAAGAATTGGAAATCGAACGCGGTCGTGCAGTTGATGCCATGACTGACTCCCACTCATGGATTCACGGCAAGCGCTTCGCTATCTACGGCGAACCAGATTTAGTATATAGCGTAGTTGGCTTTATGCTAGAAATGGGTGCTGAACCTGTGCATATCTTGGTTCACAACAGCAACGAAGTATTTGAAGCAGAAATCAAAGAATTGCTTGCTTCTAGCCCCTTCGGTCAACATGCAACTGTTTGGCCTGGTAAGGACTTGTGGCACATGCGATCGCTGTTGTTCACCGAACCAGTAGACTTCTTAGTTGGTAACACCTACGGTAAGTACCTGTGGCGCGACACCAAGATTCCCCTCGTGAGAATCGGCTACCCCATCATGGATCGCCACCACCTACACCGCTATGCCACCATTGGTTATCAAGGTGTGATCAACCTCCTCAACTGGACTGTAAACACCCTGTTTGAAGAAATCGATCGCAACACCAACATTCCTTCTAAGACAGATATTTCCTACGACTTGATTCGTTAGAAATTGCGTAGAAACACAACGTGTTAATTAAAGGGTAAAGAAGGGGAGTAGGGAATAGGGAATAGGGAATGGGGAAATATTCAAACCCAATGCCCAATGCCCAATTCCCATCCCCAACTCCCCTTTTTCTTGATAGCATTTACCCAAGGAATTGAGAAATGGAAACCATCAATCACACTCACGAACATACTCACACTCATCCTCATCCTAATTACCATCCACCTAACCAGAAAAAACCAGGATGGTTCCATAATCTTCTTAATCCGTTGCGGCGTGTAGTGGATGGAATTCAGGTTAAAAATAATCGCTTCGCTCATCTAATTTGTCAAACAATTCCTTGTTGTTGTCCCTTTGAGCGACAAATTAAATTATTTGGGAAGACTATTGATATTCCACCACTATGTAAACTCAATCCTTTATATGACGAATTTGTAGGATTGCGTTTCCGCGCTCTATCCTACCTCGCCGATGTATGTGGAGAGGATGTCACAAAATACATTTGCTAATTATTGGGCATTGGGCATGGGGCATGGGGCATTGGTCATTAGTCATTGGTAGAGACGCGATTAATCGCGTCTGTACAATAGTCAATTCAAATGACAAATGACAAAGGACAATTAACAATTAAGAGAAGAGAGATGAAAAGCACCCAAGGCAAAATCAACGAGCTGCTGACTGAGACAGGATGCGAACATAATCAGCACAAACAAGCGGAAAAGAAAAACAAATCATGCGCTCAACAGGCACAACCTGGCGCGGCTCAAGGGGGCTGTGCCTTTGATGGTGCAATGATTGCTCTAGTGCCGATCGCAGATGCTGCTCATTTAGTCCACGGGCCGATCGCCTGTGCTGGTAATTCCTGGGGCAGTCGTGGTAGTCTGTCGTCTGGCCCTCAACTCTACAAAATGGGCTTTACCACTGACTTGGGTGAAAATGATGTCATCTTCGGCGGCGAAAAGAAGCTTTACAAAGCGATTCTGGAACTCAAAGAGCGCTACCAACCAGCAGCAGTATTCGTCTACGCCACTTGCGTTACAGCCCTAATTGGCGATGATATGGATGCTGTCTGCAAAGCTGCGGCTGAGAAAATTGGTATTCCTGTTGTTCCCGTCATTGCACCAGGATTCATTGGCAGTAAAAATCTCGGCAACCGTTTTGGTGGTGAAGCTTTATTAGAATATGTTGTCGGAACAGCAGAACCGGAACATACAACGCCCTATGATATTAACTTAATCGGTGAATATAACATTGCCGGTGAAATGTGGGGAGTAACACCACTGTTAGAAAAATTAGGCATCCGTATTTTGTCTAAAATTACGGGCGATGCTCGCTACAATGAAATTCGCTACGCCCACCGCGCCAAGCTCAACGTCATGATCTGCTCACGAGCGCTGCTGAATATGGCGAGAAAGATGGAGGAGCGTTACAACATCCCTTACATTGAAGAGTCTTTCTACGGCATCGATGATATGAATCGCTGTCTGCGAAACATCGCCGCTAAATTAGGCGACGCTGATTTACAAGAGCGGACAGAAAAACTAATTGCAGAAGAAACGGCTGCTTTAGATTTGGCATTAGCTCCTTATCGCGCTCGACTCAAAGGTAAGCGAGTTGTGTTGTATACAGGTGGTGTCAAGAGTTGGTCGATTATTTCGGCTGCTAGAGACTTAGGCATTGAAGTTGTTGCTACCAGTACTCGGAAAAGTACTGAAGAAGATAAAGCCAAAATCAAGAAGTTGATTGGCAACGATGGCATCATGCTGGAGAAAGGCAACGCTCAAGAATTGCTACAACTGGTTAAAGACACTCGCGCAGATATGCTGATTGCTGGTGGACGTAACCAATACACAGCTTTGAAAGCTCGAATTCCTTTCCTTGATATCAACCAAGAACGCCATCATCCTTATGCAGGTTATGTGGGAATGATTGAAATGGCGCGGGAACTGTACGAAGCGCTGTATAGCCCAATTTGGGAACAAATACGCAAACCCGCTCCTTGGGAAGAAGAGGAGGAAGTTTAAATGGCGATCGTTACTGTTTCCAATAAATCACTGACAGTCAATCCCCTCAAGCAAAGTCAAGCTTTGGGCGCAACCTTAGCCTTTCTGGGATTGAAAGGGACAATGCCCTTATTCCACGGTTCTCAAGGTTGTACTGCTTTCGCCAAAGTTGTCTTAGTGCGGCATTTCCGGGAAGCGATTCCTTTAGCTACCACAGCGATGACGGAAGTCACTACTATTTTGGGTGGTGAAGAGAATGTGGAGCAAGCAATTCTGACTCTGGTGGAAAAAGCTAACCCAGAAATTATAGGTTTATGTAGTACTGGGTTAACGGAAACTAGAGGCGATGACATTGAGGGTTTTCTGAAAGAAATCCGCGATCGCCATCCCGAATTGAATGATTTAGCGATCGTTTTTGCACCTACCCCAGATTTTAAAGGTGCGTTGCAAGATGGCTTTGCGGTTGCTGTAGAAAGCATAGTTAAGGAAATTCCTCGCGCAGGTGGACTCAGAACTGAACAAGTCACAATTTTGGCGGGTTCTGCCTTCACACCTGGGGATGTACAGGAAATCAAAGAGATAGTCACATCTTTTGGATTAGTGCCGATCTTTGTACCTGACCTTGGCGCTTCTCTAGATGGTCATTTAGAGGATAATTATAGTGCAGTTACAGTCAGTGGGACTACTTTAAAACAGCTACGAGAAGTAGGTAGTTCTGCCTTTACCCTGGCATTAGGTGAAAGTATGCGGGGGGCTGCAAAGATTCTGGAAGAACGCTTTGGCACACCTTACGAAGTGTTTGGCGAACTGACGGGATTAGAACCAGTAGATGAGTTTATCCAAGCATTGGCGATTCTGAGCGGTAACAGCGTACCGGAAAAATACCGCCGCCAACGTCGTCAGTTGCAAGATGCGATGCTGGACACTCACTTTTATTTTGGTGCAAAACGAGTTTCTTTAGCACTGGAACCAGATTTGTTGTGGTCAACCGTGCATTTCTTGCAATCGATGGGAGCGCAAATTCATGCGGTGGTGACAACCACGCGATCGCACCTCTTAGAAAAACTCCCGGTTAAAAGCATCACCATCGGCGACTTAGAAGACTTTGAGAGTCTAGCAGTTGGTTCAGATTTGCTGATTGGTAACTCGAATGTGGGTGCGATCGCAAAACGCCTCTCAATTCCTCTTTATCGTCTAGGATTGCCCATTTATGATCGCTTAGGTAATGGTCAATTTACCAAAGTTGGCTATCGAGGCACGATGGAACTTTTGTTTGGCATAGGCAACCTGTTTTTAGAGGCAGAAGAAGCAAGAGTTAAACAGTTCCAAGAGTTCGGAATTGTGAGCGCAGAGTTTTGAATTCTTCTTCAAGAATTCAGAAGTCAGAATCCAGAATTCAGAATGCTTTTCAGAAAGAGTAAAACCTGCCATTGATTGTTTCCTCTTGGCATTTCCATAGGGAAAAACACTAAATATGCAGATTTAGTTATTACTCCTGAATTCTGACTCCTGACTCCTGAATTCTTTCTTATCAATTCAAAATTCAAAACTTTAGAGAGGAGAATTACAATGAAAATAGCCTTCACGACGAGCGACCGAGTTCATATTAACGCCCACTTCGGATGGGCAAAAATGATTGATGTTTACGAAATTTCCGATGAGGGATATCACTTCGTAGAAACCCTCACTTTTGAAGGCGAACTCAAAGAAGATGGGAATGAAGACAAAATCACCCCAAAACTTGAAGCAATAGGCGACTGTACGATTGTTTACGTAACAGCAATTGGTGGTAGTGCCGCCGCTCGGTTAATCAAGAAAGGTGTCACCCCAGTGAAGGCGCGATCGGAAGAAGAAGAAATTAGCGAAGTGCTAAATAAGCTAGTGAAAACCCTCAAAGGTAATCCTCCACCTTGGTTGCGTAAAGCTTTGCAGCCAAAAACCACAAACTTTGCTGATGAAATTGAAGACGAAGCAACAGTATGACCGCAAATAATAGTGTGAACGGAACCGCTACAACTGAAGTCTTGAACTCACCTTTTCTTAAGGTATTAATCAAACAAATCCGTGGTCAAGACAGTTATGGAGTTTATCGTACTTGGTCGGATGAGTTGATTCTCAAACCCTTTATTGTTACCAAACAAAAGAAACGGGAAATATCCGTTGAGGGCGAAGTTGATGCGGTAACTCAAGCCCGGATTATGGCATTTTTTCGAGCTGTAGCGGCTGGGATTGAACAAGAAACAGGTTTGATATCCCAGGTTGTAGTTGATTTGAGCCATGAAGGATTTGGCTGGGCGCTAGTTTTTTCTGGTCGTCTTTTGCTAGCTGTAAAAACCTTGCGAGATGCTCATCGCTTTGGCTTTGACTCGCTAGAGAAATTGGCAGAAGAAGGAGAAAACTACGTCAAAAAAGGTCTTGATTTGGCAAAGCGCTTTCCTGAAGTTGGCAAAATTTAAGGAGTGAGGAGTTAGGAGTTAAGAGTGAGCAGTTAAGTTAACTATTAACTGATAATTAATGATTTAAAGTTCTTAATTTATAACTCATAACTCATAACTCCTAACTTTTAGAAAAGGAGTGGTCGATTGTGCAAGCAGAAGAAACGAGCATTGAGGAACTACAAGCAAAAATCAGACGGCTCAACAGCAAAGCAGGTCAAATGAAGATGGATCTGCATGATTTAGCTGAAGGTCTGCCAACAGATTACAAACAACTTATGGATGTTGCCGCCGCAACTTATGAAATCTATCGCCAGTTAGATGAACTTAAGCAACATCTAAAACAATTGGAGAATGCCAAATGACTGGAACTATTGATGAATTCAAGAAGCTCGTAGATGCAGAAGAATTTTTTCACTTCTTTAACCTGTCCTACGATTTAGAAGTTGTAAATGTACATCGTCTACATATTCTGAAAAAGTTTTCTCAATATATGCAGGAAATTGATGATAATTCTCCTGACTTGAGTCAAGAAGAGAAATTAAATCAATATTCTTTGGCTTTGCAAAAAGCTTATCAGGTATTTATCGAATCGACAGCTTATGAACAAAAGCTGTTCAAAGTGTTTAACGACAAGCCGAAAAATGTAGTCACACTGACAGAAATCACTTCTGATTAGGAGGTATAAATTGGTTAACCTAACGCCTACCGAATTAGAACGCTATCGTCGCCAAATGATGCTTCCGAACTTTGGCGAAACAGCACAGAAACGCCTAAAGTCAGCGACGGTTTTGGTTACAGGTGTGGGGGGATTAGGCGGTACGGCGGCGCTTTACTTAGCAGTAGCGGGCGTTGGGCGGCTAATCCTAGTCCGGGGTGGTGACTTGCGGCTAGATGATATGAATCGTCAGGTTCTTATGACTGATGATTGGGTAGGTAAGCCAAGGGTATTCAAAGCTAAAGAAACTCTGGATGCGATTAATCCTGATGTCCAAGTGGAAGCTGTTCATGATTACATCACCCCGGAAAATGTAGACTCGTTAGTGCAATCTGCTGATATGGCTCTTGATTGCGCCCACAACTTTACAGAGCGCAATTTGTTAAATGAAGCCTGTGTGCGATCGCGTAAGCCAATGGTGGAAGCCGCAATGAATGGGATGGAGGCTTACCTGACGACGATTATTCCTGGTGTGACTCCTTGTTTATCTTGTCTGTTTCCAGAAAAGCCTGATTGGGATCAGCGCGGCTTTTCAGTTATAGGCGCTGTTTCTGGAACCCTAGCTTGTTTAACAGCTTTGGAAGCTATCAAGCTGATCACTGGGTTTAGTCAGCCTCTATTGTCGCAATTGCTGACAATCGACCTAAATCGGATGGAATTTGCTAAACGCCGTTCTCACCGCGATCGCTCTTGTCCAGTATGCGGTAATAGTGCGCCTTGGAGACACGCGCAATCTAATTCGATGGAACCTACAGCCACAGGTATTGCACAAAATACTTAATTTAGTCATTTGTCATTAGTCATTGGTCACTTGTACTGAGCGTAGTCGAAGTATTAGTGAATAACAAAAGACAACTGACAAATGACGAAGGACAACTGACAAAGGACAATCCCCACCTGAAATCAGAACAACTAATCGCTACAAATCAGGAGAACTGATGGCCGTTATCTTATCAGAAAAAGCAGAATTCCATCTGCGAGCATTCCTCAAAGGTTCAGCACCCGACGCTGATGGCGCAACTAAAGGTGTCCGCATCTCGGTAAAAGATGGTGGTTGCAGTGGCTATGAATATGCGATCGATATCACCAGCAAACCCCAACCAGATGATTTGGTAAGTCACCAAGGCAAAGTGGTAGTTTACGTTGATGCCAAAAGTGCGCCGTTATTAGACGGAGTTATCGTTGACTTCGTTGAGGGAGTGATGGAAAGCGGTTTTAAATTCATCAACCCCAATGCAACTGATACCTGCGGTTGTGGAAAGTCCTTCAAAACAGACGATGGTACGCCTACTGGTGTACCTTGCAGCTAACATCATTCCGTTAGCGCCAAGTTTGATTGTAGAAGCTTTCCATAGATGCAATCGCTTCAGGTAGCTTCTCGTTCGCATTGCATCCCTTACCTCTATAGAGAAGCCAACTAAACTTTGCATCTCCGTAAGAAAGAGGGGAGCAAAAAGTAGGATAGGTTGCTCAAAAACTTCGGAAATTAAACCAACTGTATAACGTTTGAGGAGAATCGGAAAATGGCTTCCTACCAAGTTAGATTAATCAACAAAAAAGAAGACCTCGACACTACAATTGAAGTTGAAGAAGACACCACCATCTTAGAAGCAGCAGAAGAAAATGGTATTGAATTGCCCTTTTCATGTCATGCAGGCTCTTGCTCTAGCTGTGTTGGTAAAGTTGTCGAAGGTGAAGTTAATCAAGACGATCAAAACTTCCTGGATGACGATCAGGTTTCTAAAGGATACGCTCTACTTTGTGTAACTTATCCTCGTTCTAATTGCACAATCAAAACACATCAAGAAGCGTACCTCGTATAAAGTATTATTTTGGTTGCTGTCTTTGGCAACCAAATAAAGCATGAAGGATGAAGGATGAAAATATACTTCATTCTTCCCTTCACAATTCCTAATTTATAATTCAAATGTTTACCCCCTTTAGTGTGACTGGCTGTTCATTAAAATTATTGAGAACAGGAGAGCGAGGAATCGTCACCTTCTGTAAAAGTCAGGATGAAAGAATCTTAAACGAACTGATATCAATAGGGGTAACACCAGGAACCACGATTACTTTAGAACAAAACTTTCCATTATTCCTTATTAAAATAGAAAATACTTCTTTAGCACTAGATACAGAAAGCATCCAAGCTATTTATGTTCGCATTATTCATCATTGAACTAATTAAAATATATAATAAATAATATTTTCTTGAACAAAAATTTTTGACTCCTAATTAAGATCATACATCAATACGGTTCAGTGAAGGCTAAAAACTAAAACTAGCGTAGGTTGGGTTGAGGAACGAAACCCAACCTTTTCAAGGCTTTGTTGGGTTTTGCTGCCGCTCAACCCGACCTACTATTCTTCTTAAGGGACTTCCAAGTAAAAAAATATTCCATTGCTATTGTTCACCGTTGACCGTTGACGGTTCACGAGTTTTCAGTCAATAGTCAACAGCCAACAGTCAACGACTTTAATGTGGAATAATTTGTTTTTTGGAGTTCCCTAACTGAACCGTATTGAATCATACATAGCAATTAATAATTACGAACTTGTGCCGAGCGTCTTGCCCTGAGCGAAGCCGAAGGGAGCCGAGGTAAGCCGAAGGGAGCCGAGGTATTACGAATTACGAATTAAATTGACCTCACTCCTATATTAATTCAAGGAGTGAGGTCATTAAATTGAGAGATATAAATGCAATTCGATATTAGTGATCAAACCGCTTGCAATAAAAGGCAACTTGCCTATTTTTACTCAACAGCAACTATCACATCTGATGATTTAATCACGGCATAAGCTTCCTTGCCTTCTGCAAGTCTGAGCTTTTCTGCTGATGATTTTGTGATTATTGACACTAACTCTACTCCTGGTGCAATTTCTAAAGTTACTTCAGTGTTAACTGTACCAGCCACAACTTTTTTTACAATACCTTTGAGAGAATTACGAGCGCTAATTTCCATGTTTTGTGTGTGTTTTGCTTATTTATACTTAAATAAGCTAGCAAATTTAGCTTTAAAAAAGAAAATGTTTTAAATTTCTTAATAAGTCTTAGATGTATCAAGTAAATCTCAACATCATAATTCAGTTTTATTAAGTACAAGATTTAATGTAAAAGTGGCATCAAATACTAACAAGATAATGGGCTTAAAATCATTGTTAAAGCTAGGGAAACTTACGCAATAATCTACTGTTTAGGCAAAAATTCTATCTGCTATTAGTCTAGATAATGAAATTAGATTGTAAAAAATACTGCATTTTAATTATTTTTAAATATTTTTTTCTAGATAGATATAGGGATCTTTATAAATGATTCATAATTTAAAATTATCAGAGTGATAATATATAACTAAGCTAAATTGTTGCTAGTTAACTTAGTACAAAAGCAAACCAAAATAAAATTGCTGGGTGAGGCCGGAAAATAGTGAGTGGGGAAAGATTTTTTGGGTTTACCAAACTTTTAAATACCTAGCAAAGTTGCTTGGGCAAACAACTAGACTTTAGCTACTCGTATAAAATTTTAAAATAATGGTGGGTAATGCCCACCATTAAGTTTTCCAAGCATAAAATTGCTTAGAAAATACTTAATTTTGTGACCTTGAAAGAATAATTATGAGTCAATTAAGCAGCCAAGATTTGAGTGAAGCAACAACCCAATGGCTAATAGCAAAAGGCTACAATCCTGGGGATTTAAATCAGCCAGGGGAAAATGGCGATACAGCTTTGATGAAAGCCACAAGAGAGGGAGTGTATGCAGTCGTTAAAGAACTGATTGATGCAGGTGCGGATATCAACGCTCGAAATAGCGATCGCAACAATGCTTTGTGGTTTGCTTGTTTTGGTAATCACTACGATTTAATTAATTTACTCTTGGCTCATAACATTGACATTAATAACCAAAATGATAACGGTGCAACTGTTTTAATGTACGCAGCATCAGCCGGAAAGACAGAAGTAGTCAAGTTACTTTTACAACATCATCCTAATTTATCTTTAAAAAACTTGGACGATTATAAAGCGATAGATTTTGCTAGCAATATAGAAGTTTTAAGGATACTTAAAAATGCCATCAAATCAGATATCGGGCAAAACTTATCATGACGCTACCAAGCATTCTTACTTATCGGTACAACTCGATCCAAATTATGTAGATGCTTCAACACAGCCATCTGCATTTAAAGTTTATCCAAAGTTTTATCGGAGAGTGAAATTAAATCTCAATAATCCTGTTCACTCTTTTATCTCATTAACCAGTGCGATAACACTGGAAAAAGTATATAAAGATGGCCCTTATAAACTGCGGGTGAATCCATCAGCAGGCGCTCTGTATCCTACAGAAGTTTACGTACAGCTTCGTGGGATTGAGGGAATGGTAGATGGTATATACCATCTAGAAGTTGAGAATAATTGTCTAACTCTCATCTATGAATTAATCGATGATGGGTTAGAGAATTATATTATACCGGGTAAAAGTATCAACGGATTCATCTTTTTAATTAGTTGTGTTTATTATAGGTCTAGCTGGAAATATCAAAATAGAAGCATAAGATATTGCTTCTTAGATAGTGGACACCATTTAGGTGCAGTTGCAGCTTCAGCTTTTCTCCACAACCGAGATATACAACTAATTTTTGACTTTGATAAACTTACGCTCAATTCAGATTTGGGATTTGAGAATAAAGAGTTTATTACTGCTTGTGCGGTGTCAGGAGAAATACAAGATAAGAAAATCAGACACTTAAGGCTGAAAGTTCCTTTTGTTTCTGGTACTGATTATTTTGAATCCAATCAATTTATTGAAGATGCTTATCAAGCAACTACTCTACAAAAGAGTCGCCAGCAGAAATTAGAGTATCCTCAATTTGATTTCGATCAGGATAAATTTTATCAAATAGTTTGGGATAGACGTTCTATTAGACGTTTCCGGAAAGAGGCTATTTCTCAAGAAGATTATTTATATGTAGTGCAACAACTTCAGCAGTCAATACCGACAGAAAATTATGAGCAAATAGAAATTTACTCAGTGGTGCATCGAGTAGAGGGAATGACACCTGGGTTATATAAAGGTACGTATTTGATTAAAGCGGGTAACTTTAGTGAAAAGACAGGTTACTTATGTATTAATCAGGCTATTGCTAAAGATAGCGCTGTAACTTTATTTTTTGTGTCAGATTATTTAAACTATCAAACTGCTATGCAAATAGCTGGTTTTCTGGGACATAGGCTTTATTTAACTAGTAATTATTTGGGGATTCAATGTAGTGGAATTGGTGCTTATTATGATGATGAAACCCAAGAATTATTAGAAACAAATAAAGATGTACTTTATGGAATGGTGATTGGAATATAAGTAGGAAGCTAAAGAGAGATGGCTAGAAATATGTATTACTTTAATAGTGATGACTCACATCCTATGCAACCGACATCGGCAGATATTATACTGCGGCAGCAATTAGAGGATTCTATTAGTAGATACTTTTATGAAGCTTGCGATCGCACTATTCAAAATCTTCTATCTGATTGTCGGTGGTATGTTACAACCCATGCTAATGCTTTGACATTGGTAATTGAATGCCCCGATCAAGTTACTAATTGGCGTGTTTTACAAAAAATTGTGCCAATGGGGACATTACTACATGGAATTGTTAGCAGTGCTAAAATTCGTGTTTGTCCGCCGGAAAGTCAAGGTATACCTTTTGAAATGAGGGTAGATGAACTCTCCGTTTATCGGGATTGGGCATAAAGAAGAGAGACGCGATGAATCGCGTCTGTACAAGAGTTAGGAATTTTTACTTATTATTCTGTTTGATAAGTGCAGCTACCTCTTCAAAAACCAAATTGGCAGAATGTTTGACGACAGGACTTAATTCAAGTCCCAAAGCAAGATTTGCCGCCTCAATTAAATAAACTGTGACATCTTCGGGAAAGTCATTTTGAAAGATTTTCCGTCCGGCGGCTAAAGCATTATCCCAACGAAAATCGTGCAAGTTATAACTAGGTTCGGGCATTGCTTCCAGTTCTTTTCCTGGAACTTTAAACACAGCACCCGGTTCAGAACCAGTTGAACTTGCATCAATAATTACTAATTGTTTACTACCTCTAGCTTGAAACATTACTTCCATCCCTGCGGTGCCACAGTCATATACTCGCACATGAGGATGAGGGTTTTCAGCTAGATATTTTTGTAAGCGTTGGGCAATGATTACGCCTACTGCGTCGTCATTGCGATTGAGATTTCCGCAACCGATAATAGTTAGCATTTTTTGTACGCCAATGTCTTCATCTGTCACCAGCGCGATCGCATAAAGTACAATAAGTCAAAGCAATTCTTTCCTTTTGTCAAGCGTATGGATACTTTGACTACAAATAGACAGACATTAATTGAGGCAATTAATGCTCTCCCAGATGAAAAATTAATTGAGCTAGCAAGCTTTGTTGAATATCTTCAATATAAATCAACAAGGCAAAAAGAAGTAAACAATCATGGGTCTTCTTTTCTAATGTCTATTGCAGGATTAGGAGCTTCTGCGGAAACTGATGTCTCAGAACAAGATGAAGATATATTAAAAAACGAGATTGATTCTGTACGTGGTTGGGGTCTTAAAGCAGATGATCGTACATGACAGCAATCCTGGATACAAGTTTCTTATTTGCACTTACTAACAAGAGCGACCGCAATCACTCTCGTGTTTTTAATGTCGCAAAGACTTTGAGTGAACAATTAATTTTACCAACCTCTGTCCTTCCTGAAGTTTGTTACCTAATTTCGTCTAGACTGGGACATCAAGTAATGCGTCATTTTTTGGTTGAACTTGCAGCTAGCGATATTCGACTGGAATCAATTCATTTTGAAGATTTAGAGCGAGTTAATGAAATTCTCGAAGAGTACGCTGATAGTCAGCTTGATTTTACAGATGCAACGATTATTGCACTTGCAGAGAGAGACAACATCATTCGGATCTTGACGCTTGACCGTCGTGACTTTGGTTTTGTCCGTCCTAGACACTGTGATTACTTCGAGTTATTGTCATAATTTGGAAAATACGAGGCTTTGACTTATGAAACAGACAAAGCCTCTGAGAATAATTTATCAGCAGGAAACTATAAAGCTACACCATGTTTCTTGGCAATTTCAGTAAGTTTATCACACTGATCTTGTGACACTTTAGTTAATATCTCTTCAGCCTGTTCTTTTGTACTTCCTTCTTTAGGAATTAAATACTTGACATAAAGAGATACAAAATCAGCAGCGATCGCTAAACCAGATAAAGCGTGTTTGTCCGCTTCCTTACCAGCGATCGCAGCTACCAAACCGGCTTTGATTGGGTCTGGTTTAACTTTCATGAACTGCTCGACAAGTTTAGGAACGTAGTCTTCTGGTGGCAAATTATCTAACTTACTTCTATCAGGAGTAAAGTTACATTCTGCGGCTTTTGCCTGTTCTAAAACACACCATTCTATGTATTCTTGCAATGCTGCATCGGGAACGCGAGGGAGATAATTATGTAGCGCTAAATCAGACACAAGCTTACCGTGTAAATTGCTGTTTTATGCAAGTGCATTAACGCAAGCCTAACGCACTGTTTCTATAAGTTTTAGTGTGGTACGCTACGAGTTTTGAATATCAGACATTGGGAATAGGACATTGGGAATAGGGCATTAAAAAATCTTTGCTTGCTTATCTTGCTCACTCCCGATTCTTCGGTTAAGGCAAGAGACGCGATGAATCGCCGTCTCTACAATCATCAGTTGTTTCGTATTGACGGCGATTTTTCGCATTTTCGTGATCTAAAATTTTCATCAAAAAACCTTAACCAAATCGTATTGCCCCGCTTTCTATTCCCTAATAACTCGCTTTAGATGTTCTTGTCCCCAGTCGCAAAGAGCTTTTAAGACAGGTATAAGAGTTCTGCCATAATCTGTAAAAGAATATTGTACTTTTAAAGGTACATCTGAGTACACTTTTCGGTTAACAATTCCATCATTTTCTAGTTCACGAAGTTGTTGAATCAACATTTTTTCAGTAATTTCAGGCATCAAGTGTTTCAATTGGCTGTATCGTTTGGCTTCATCCTTCAAGTGCCAGAGAATCAAAATCTTCCATTTCCCACCTAAAATTTTTAGCGTTGTTTGCACAAATGATGTGCCTTCAGTTTGCTTTTCTGACATATATTATGCGAACTTACAAAAAAGTAAGTACTTCCCAAAAAGCAAGTATAAGTATATTTTTGGATTAGAGTAATTCTTATTTCGACGGTATAAAGGAAAAGCATGGAAGTTTTAGGTGCAACTGCCCTGGTAACTGGCGCAAATGGAGGTTTAGGTAAGTACTTCGTAGAAGGATTGAGAGCGCAAGGTGTAGCCAAAATTTATGCTGGCGCTCGCAAGCTGGATGCTTTAGCTGAACTGGTTGCAACTGATCCGCAGCGAATTATCCCGATTCAGTTAGAAATTACTGATGAAGAATCTGTTCGCCAAGCTGCACTAAAATGTCAAGATGTCAACTTGTTGATTAACAATGCTGGTGTGGGCTTGAACCAGGGATTGATTGCTGCACCTGATTTGTCCTCCGCTAGGGCAGAAATGGAAGTTAATTATTTTGGGACGTTGATTATGTGCCGTGCTTTTGCTCCCATTTTGAAACAAAATGGAGGTGGAGCGATCGCTAATATGGTGTCAATGGTGGCGCGGGTAAATCTTCCTTTTAATGGCAGCTATGGCGCTTCTAAAGCAGCAGTTTTGTCATTGACTCAGGCGGTTCGGGCAGAGTTGGCGGCTCAAAAAACGCTGGTGGTAGCAGTGTTACCAGGAGCTATTGATATTGGTATGGGTAAGTCTTTCCCTGATCCAAAAGTACCTCCAGAAGAAGTAGTTCGGGATGCACTGCAAGCTGTGGTTGATGGCATAGAAGAAGTTTACCCAGGTGAGCAGGCCAAGCAACTCAATGAGCAACTGATGCAAGACCCTAAAGGAGTTGAAAAGTTTATTGCCACATTTCTACCAGGTTAAAGAGGTGGTGGAGCGATCGCTGAAATAGTAAATGCGATCGCCAAAATAGCAAATGCGAACTCCGAAATAGTAAATGCGTAGGCGTAGCCAGCCGTAGGCATTAAGATTTGGCTGCCCAAAGTAGGGAAATGTCGTACTTATAAAACATCGAATCGGCACTCACAAGCGTCATTTCTTCTATCTGAGCCTGTGCAATGAACATTCTGTCAAAAGGATCTCGGTGGTGCAAAGGTAAAGCAGCCGCTTGTAAAGCATGAGAAGCTGTAATTTCTAGCGAGCGCATTGCCAACACCGTCATCCGACTAGAAATATAACTGTCTAAGGGGTCTGGCAATGGTAACTTGCCGATCGCAACTTTTATCCCTATTTCCCAAATACTGGCAACTGAGAGCCACAATTCATTCGTTTCATCGGCAATATGGGCGATCGCTGCTTCATTCAAAAGCTCTGGTTGGGTAAACCACCATAACCAACACTGCGTATCTAGCAAAAGTTTCACTCCTCACCACCCTCAAATGCTGCCAAAATTTCTTCTGGTAAAGGGGCATTGAAATCATCTGGTACTACAAAACGCCCTTTATCCTGCCCTAAACTATTGAGTCGATTTGATGAGTTGTGAAACGGAACCAACTTGGCAACAGGAATACCTCGGTTGGAAATAATGATTTCTTCGCCAAGTTCTACGCGCGACAACAGCTTTGAGAGATTCGTTTTAGCTTGATGAATATTTACAGTTTCCATAAGATTAAACTAAGTCTGTAAACTAAGTTTAATTTTTTTGTCGTAGTGGTGCAAGAGCGATGTTTACGACAGGCTACGCCTATGCTCAGTTAGATGACCGATCCAGTAAGCTGTAAGTGAGCGTTGTCCATGATTGTGATATGAAAACTTTTACTGCGATCGCTAAAAGAGATCCTGACACTAAGTTCTATGTTGGCTATGTCTCTGGCTTTTCTGGAGCGCATTCTCAAGGTGAAACCTTGGATGAATTGCAGGAAAATTTGCGTGAAGTTATTGAGATGCTTCTAGAGGACGAGGATCTGGTATTCGAGACAGAGATTTATAGGTATACAACAGATTGTGTTTCAGTAAATCATGAGTAATATTCCTATTCTTCAACCCCAACAAGTTGTACGAATATTGGAGAGCCTTTTAAGGTGGTGGATGACGACCCAGTAATTCTTCTTCTGCCCGAATCGCTAGCATAATCGCACGATTCATGCTGAGTGCATTAATGGTTGCTCGTCCTGTAGCTGTTAATCCAACAACTTCTACAGTATTCCATTGAAAATGTTCTTTCCATACTTGTTGACGAGGGTTGAAGATTAGTACTTTTTTCCCTGTTTCTGGATCTTCAACCATTTGTCGTGCAGCTTTACGTAGTGAACAGGACACGCAAGCAAGTGCCAAATTATTTGCTGTTGTTGTACCACCTGCTACCACAGGAGTGATGTGATCAATATGAAATGTAGCTGCTTGACCTGCTTGGGATAAACTGCAATATTCACAGCGATCGCTTGCTCTTTGGATAACCAATCGACGTGAAGCGGCTGAAATCTTACCATTTATCCCTGATGCATCACACGTTGAGAGCGCAAGTGCAACAGAGATAAAAATTCTGCTAACTCAACCAGCCCTTCTGCTTCTCGTCGTTCTGCAAGGGGGAGCGCTTCGCCTGCATCTTGGCGATCTAGCAAAAATTGAAGACGCTCGTGAACAGCTTCAGGAAGTTGAAAGTGAGTCAACTCAACAGGTATCTCAATAATTTCAACCATACAAAGTATGTCTAGCAAAATTGCAACCACTTGTAGAGTCAGTGTAACTCAATATGCATTGTGCTAGACGATCTGAATATTTGAAAATTAAGCAGTCCGAAAACGTGCCAACTCTTCACCAGTCTTAGCATCATGGGCGTGGACTGTACACACCAAACATGAATCAAACGATCGCGCCACATGACCAACTTCCACTGGATCGCTAGAATCGTAAATGGGTGTGCCAATTAACGCTTCTTCAATGGGGCCGCGGATTCCTTCACCGTCACGAGGGCCAATATTCCATGTACCTGGGGCAATAACTTGGTAGTTCTTAATCTTACCGCCCTCTATTTCCACCCAGTGAGATAAGGAACCCCGCGCTGCTTCCGTTGCACCCCAACCGCGTCCATCTTTTTCTTTGGGTTTGATATACCAAGGGTCGTTTAATTTGAATTCGCGTAAACAGTGTTCAGCTTGCCGATATAACTTGACAAGTTCGTGAACTCGTGCTAGCTGACGCACATGAATACTAGCACCACCCATTCGTTTGAAGACATCGAGGATGAAGGGGTCGTAGTGTTGCCAAGATTCGCCATGTTGACCACCAGCTACTAATTGCCGCGCTAAGGGGCCAGTTTCTAAGCGTCCGAAGTCTTTGTGAAGGACTGCACTCGACCAAGAGTAGGCGTTATCGAAGTCTTTGGTATTGATTGCAGTGGGTTTAGTGGTGCGATCGCTAGGGTGAATATCCTCTGTCCCCTCATCGTACCAGGAGTGAGTTGTATTCTCGCGGGTAAATGACTGATCCATTAAAACGTGAGTGTCTGCGAAGCTGTCGTACACTCCACTTTTCATGATCATTGCCGCATTTCGTCCTTCAATAGTCGGCTTTTGGTATTTATCTTCATGGGCTAAATATCCCCAAGTGACATATTTACCAACACCAGCGCCATATCTATCTAAACCGATATCTAAACCCATCCGCCAATAAAAACCTAAGTCGGAATCTCGATGATTTCGGTCTTCATCTAACCAATCTCTAAAGTCATCATAAGTTTGGATTTGTTCGTAGCGTTCTAAAGAACAACCCAACCACACTGGTTCTAACCAATTGGTGCGGAAATATTCTAGAATCGCCCAAGCGCGGGTAATGTCTGTAAGGGTGGGGGCGCACATCACACCACCAGGCACCATATAACTGCTGTGGCAACTGGTGATATGCTAAAAATGTTCCTGAGTAACTTATTGCACAAAGTGATTTTGCTCGGCAATAACATTTTATTTTTACCATTTCAGCTTATAAATAAGGGAATATTTAGGGAATGAGCGGACAAAATCAGGGTAATTGCGAGGAGACATATTCCACATCTACACATGAATATGCAAATGCAGACTCAACCGACTTTTTCGCCGATATTTTTGCAGATTTTGAGCCGCAGAACACCACAGACGGTAGCTACAAAGGAACAATGGCGAAAATTAAAGCAACAGAACTACAGTATCAAGCAGTTTTTGAGCAGAAGTTAGTCGAAGCTAATACTAATTTAAAGAGGGATAGAATTAGAGTTAGCATTAAACAAACTGGGAATTCTCTCCAGTTACGAGCTACCCTACCGTTAAAACCAGGCGATCGCAGCTTAGGTAAGGAAAAAAAGCAGTATGACTTGTCTCTAGGGATACCAGCAAATTTAGAGGGACTGAAAACTGCGATCGAGGAAAGTTACGAGTTGGGTAAATTAATCGCTCGCCATACTTTCGAGTGGAATGAGAAGTATTTAGGAATAAAATCTAGAGAAAAGCAAGAAATAAAAAGCATTGGAGAATTATTAGATACATTTGAGGAAAAATATTATAAAACCCGTCAGCAAACTATAACCAGTCAAAATACTTTTGCTAACTATATATCTGTTCTTAAAAGAAATTTTCCTTTAAACACTTTGGCAACAAAAAATAATTGTGAGGAAATTATTAATTCATTTCAGGGAAATAAAAAAAATGAAGTGATTGCGGTAACTTCTGTTTTTATTAAAACCTTTGAGTTGGGATTTTCACTTGACGTGACACGGGATAATGTCACCCCTGCCCATCGAGAAATCCCCGACGATGATAAAATAGTGGCTTCTTTTGACCTATTTGAAAAATTCGCCCTCAACCGCAAAAATACAAACATCAGTGATGAAATAGACACTTGGGAAATGTGGCGTTGGGTATATGGAATGTTGGCAACCTTTGGGTTAAGACCAAGGGAACTATTTGTGCAACCAGATATTGATTGGTGGATATCTCCCCAAAATATCGACCATACTTGGAAAGTCAATAAAAATACAAAAACTGGATATCGAGAAGTTATCCCTTTTGTGCCAGAATGGATAGAATTATTTGATTTACATAATCCCAAACCATTAAAGATTTTAGAAAAAAAGGTGACAAAAATCGCATCTGTGCAAAATATTAATTGGATGCGGAGAGATATATCCAGATGGTTTAGAAAAGTGGGAATTGAGTTTCAACCCTACGATTTGCGTCATGCTTGCGCCATTCGAGCGCATCTTCAGGGAATACCCATCAAAGCCGCAGCAGATAATTTAGGTCATACTGTTGATGAACATACAAAAACCTATCAAAGATGGTTTGGCATTGAAAACCGGAAAAAAGCCTTTGGTGAGGTAATTAGTCAAAAGTCGTTAATTGAGTTGCAGAAGAATGAAATATTGGCGCTCAGGATAGAGAATGAAAGGTTAAGGTTGGAAGTTGAGAGATTTAGGAAAATTCTGGATATCAGTGATAAATAAGCTCAAATTACTGTGGTTGCGTACAAACTCAGATGAATAGCCCGAAAGATTCTGTATAATACCTGGATATTGACGATATCCAGAATTTTTTTTGCTATTACCTAGATGTTATGGTACGGTGCAATGAGTCGTGATATTTTTATTACCTGAGTTAAGCTCAACATGAGCAGTGTAAAATTTGGGTATGTTAGATGGAAATTTTCCGTCTAATAACCAGTTGGGCATCATAAGAAACAAGGATGAGTAGACAAAGGGTTCCAAAAGGGCAGGTCTTTCTGAAGAAAGAAGAAAAGATAGCGGCAGCCCTTGAGCGTCTGCCGCCGGATCATTCCGATGCGGAGTTCATCGCAAAATTCAGAGAGCAGCATGAAAGTGACTGGCAAAAAATTGTCGCCAGATACGAAGCGCACGAGCGACTCACCAAGCCAGGAAAGTCACATCCAATGCCGCCACCAGAGAAGTATCTGCTAAATGCAGCGCGAACTCAGAGGCTCTATTACAAAAAATTCGGCAGCTTGCAAGCATTTCAGCCAGAGGGTTAGTGCGATCGCCGATCTTGTAGGGTGCGTTAACGGAGTGTAACGCACCATATTTGTGATTATTTACTGATTTTCGGTGCGTTACGCTGTCGCTAACGCACCCTACTAATCGTCCCAATATCCTTGAGGTTTTTCCTTTCTGTCATCTTTACCCCAATCGGTTGGATAAATTCCCTCAGCGATAAACCGATGAATACTGGAATACTGCCAATCTTGGGGATTTTCACACAATCCATGTCGAGCCGGATTATCATGAATATAATCACAATGGAGCGCAAAATCCCGTTCATCCCGAATTAAATGCTCCCAAAACCGACGTTGCCAAAGATTACTTTCTCCTCGCTTTTGTCGTGATTGAGAAACCTCCCGATTAACTCCTAATGCTTGTCCATAATGTTTGGTAACATAAGTTTTAATTAAGCGTAATCTAACCGACAAATATTTATCATCAGGGGGTAAAGTCCACAAACAATGAAAATGATCAGGTAATAAAACAAAAGCATCAATACAAAAAGTATATTTTTCCCTTACTTTTTCTATTGCTTCTCGGAGAGATTTTCTCCCTATATCAGTACAGAGCCAAGATTCTCTTTGATAAGTGACTTGTGTGATGAAATATGTACCTCCAGAAACATTAGGTCTTCTATAATTAGGCATAGGAAGTTAGTATGGGTGAAATTAAATTATTTTTTATTTATTGTATTATTGTATTGTCATATTGGTTGGGCAAGAACATTTTTGGCTAAACTATAATCAGGGAAACAGCAAGATGAGATTATGAACTTAGATAAAATTCAACAAGATATTGCGTCTCTTCCTCCCGATGCACAACAAATCATAGTTCAACTCGTAGAATTCCTGAAAAAACGCTACCTTCTGAATCAACAGGAATCTTCAGAAAATTCCTTGCAAGACTGGTCAGACTTTATCGGTTGCATAGAAGCTGAAACAGACCTCTCAAAAAACTATAAAAACTACTTAGACCGTGAACTTAACCAAAAATATGATCATAGTTGATACAGGCTTTTGGTTAGCTCTTGCCAATAAAAGAGATGCAGTTCATATATCCGCAAAAAAACGATTTCAAGATTTAGTTAATCAGCAATTTATTACGACCTGGTGTGTCGTTACGGAAACGTGCTATCTATTACAAAAAAGAGTAGGAGTAGATGCTCCAAAAATCTTTATTCATAAAATTTCTACAGGAAAGCTACAAATCTTTGATCTCAAACAACATCATTGCCAGCGTATTGAAGAACTGATGGAAAAATATAAAGACTTACCGATGGATTTAGCCGATGCCTCTCTCGTGATCCTTGCAGAAGAATTAGGTCATGGTCAAATTTTATCGGTTGATTATCGAGACTTCAACACCTATCGCTGGAAAAATACAGAACCGTTCGATAACCTCTTTCAGGAATTTTTATGACGTAGTGCGATCGCGAAGCGCTCCGTAGGAATCGCCGATCCTGTAGGGTGCGTTAATGCAATGTAACGCACCTTATTACGTTTTCATCAAACAGTAATTTCATGCTGATAAGGTCGAAATCATAAGCCGGCGTTCACGGTCAGGCGCATAAGCAATACAAGCTTTTAAAGCTTCTCGCCTTAGATCGGGAAAATCATCAAGAATTTCTGCTTCGGTCATCTCGGAAGCTAGGTATTCAAGCACCTCATAAACTGTAATTCGCAACCCACGTACACAAGGCTTACCACCGCGTTTATTGGGTTCAATTGTAATATAGTTTCTGTAATTCATTATGTGGCGAGTGCATTTTTGCCAACTTGTCTGACGATACCATGTATTTCTGCTCAAAATTCGATAATTTCACCGTTAAATATCTTTGAGAAAAGCGATCGCTCAATTTTTAAACAAAGAAATCAATACTTCTATACTTAGACCAAATTATAATTATTTAAACCCTGATATGACTATTTGCGTATTTATATTGAGGAAAAGCCGGATTTATACTTTAACAGCAAGACAATAATTATACTTAACTACTTGCCTTGGACTTCCTTAACTGCGTAGACGCAAAGCGGCTTGTCGCTAGACATCGCTAATCTAGGGTTAGGGAAAAATTAGGTAATACCTGGGAAAAGCAAATAACTTTTAAAGTAATTCGTAATTCGTAATTCGTAATTCGTAATTAAGTTTTGTAATGGGGATTTAACCCCAACACAAAACTTGCCGGTTTTAGAACCGGGGGACTTAAACCCACGGAACTAGTTAACAGAGAAAAATAAATGGATTTACTGCTTGCTATCTTTGCTTATGGTGTAGCTGACTGTGGGTTTATCGCCTAATTTAAGGAAAAACCAGGGAATCATTACACATATCCTGCCAAATCCTTACTATATAAGCAATTCCCCAATTTCTTTCCATATAACTGCTGTGGGGCCATTGTCCGCCCAATAGTGCATAAATTTCTACGGGTTTAGCGGAAATTGTTATGCCTAGTTCGTAAGATTTGCCAGTGAAGGCAGCAAAACGTTTAACAGCTTCCTCATAAAAGCGACTATGGCGGTATTTTTTATTGGTTAAATCAATGGCAAACAGTCCATAAAAATAGCGGGGGATGCTTTGAATTGTCTCGACAATTTGACCAAGATTTCTGGCTAAAATTGCATTGCGGGGAACTTCTGTTTCCCAAGCTGTATCTAATGCCCAAGATGCACAAGTTAGGTGAGAACCGCCGCAAATTCCGCAAATGCGAGGTGTGACAATTAATCCAGCTTGGGGGTCTTTACCGCGTAGGATAACTTCAAATCCGCGAAATAATTCAGCGTGTGTCCAGGCGTTGACTACTCTACCGTGTTCAATATCAACTCGAACATCTAAATCGCCTTCAACTCTACCGACGGGCGATATATCTAATGATTGAATTGTCATTTGTCATTTGTCCTTTGTCATTTGCTATTTGTCATTTGTCATTGGTCATTGGTCATTTATCATTGGTAATTATTCACTCGCCTCTCCTGCAAAATGGTCGAAACCCTTGATTTATCGTTGATGGGAGTGTGAAAGGTTATAGTCTAATACGCTTGGGTTTTCAAGACGCGATAAATCGCCGTCTCTACAAGTGTTTTGTTGCTCATTCTGAACTGTATTAGGTTATAGTCATTGGTCAAATCACAAATGACTAATGACTAAACTGTAAAAAAGTCTTCTTCTGCCCAAGCTGGCGCTGCATCTTTTGCAACCATTGTGAGTAAGGCGTAGTCTTTTTTGTTGAATCCTGGCGGTAATTCTTTGGGAACTCCCATTACTGTTTGGGTTTTAAATACTGTTCCTGGTTTGAGGTCAAAGAAGGGAAATTCTGGTTCTGTGCAACCTAAACAAGGCATTCCGGCGCGAGTTTTGGAAGAGACGCGGTTCCATAAGATGCGGTTGCAGGAGGAATGAGTCATGGGGCCGCGACAACCCAAGTCATAAAATAGACAGCCTTTGCGCTGACCAAATTCGCTGGTTGATGCTTTGTAGGCAAAGTGAACGTTGCGGGTACAACCAGTTTGGGTATAGGTGTTGAAGAAGGTTTGAGGACGATTTAGTTCATCGAAAGCAATGTCTGCTATGCGTCCAGTAGCGATCGCAACTAATATCTGCGTAATCCAGTCGGGATGGGCAGGACATCCAGGTATATTAATTACAGGTAATCCCGCTTGTGATACGAAATCTTTCCCTAAAAAGCCGCCTTCTTGGCGCTTGAGAAATTGTAAACCTTCCGATTCGCTAGGATTAGGTGACATGGCGGGAATTCCTCCCCAGGTGGCACAGTCTCCCACAGCGACGATAAATTTAGCAACTTTAGCAAGGTCTAATAACCAATCTTTCATGGCGCGATCGGCAAACCGATTCCATTCGCCAGTACCGTTGGGGGCATTAACAACGCTGCCTTCAAATACCAAGATATCTAAAGGAATTGTGCCAGAAATACAATTCCGTAGCAGTGTTTGCAAATCGTTGCCTAGTTCCAGCCCCAAGGAAGGATGCCAAAGTATATTGATACCAAAGTCGGCAATTAAATCGCAGACTGTCGGTTCTTCAGCGTTGAGAAATGACATGGTGTTGCCTGAACAAGCACCACCTTGTAGCCATAGTACGTTAGTCATCGGCTAGGTGTTTTTGTATTGTTTCCCATGCATGATGTAGGTGATAATGCTTGTAAAGTCTCACCTGCTTATCAATATTTGTTTTTCAATACTAAGATATTTTTTGATTTAATTCTCTTTCATTAAAAAAGAATTAATCATTAACAATAGTCAAAAGTTGGACGAGATTATTTTAAATTATTATGTTTGTTATACTCGTAACAGATTTAACAAATAAAAAACAGTAAAAACAAAATTATTATTTTTTACTTACTGGCGTTAAATAACCTCGCGTACTGAATTCATTCCTGCTAGCTGTTAATTCGTGCGAAAGGATGAGTATTTTAAGCAGTCAGATTTTAACTAGTTCCGTGGGTTTAAGTCCCCCGGTTCTAAAACCGGCAAGTTTTGTGTTGGGGTTAAATCCCCATTACAAAACTTAATTACGAATTACGAATTACGAATTACGAATTACTTTAACTGTCTCTATACCGATTGATGATGCTTCAATTGAGCTTAATTCGTCAAGATAGACGCGAGTCACTCGTTGTGAGTTGAGTAATTCTGTATATCTTTCGCTATCTCCAGTATCAACGCTGCGGTTGGGGTAGATGACAACACCACGCCAATTATTGATTAATTCGGTTTTGTCGAGATAGTTAAAGATTTCGGTAAATAAACGTGAGTAGAACTTTTTGTCTGGTTGAAATTGCACTTCGGCAAAATAGATGGGTAGTTCTGCTGCATTTGGCAGGAAAACGCCATCGATTCTAAAGGCTAGTTGTTTGACTTCTACTGAAGAAAATTGGTAAACACTGGCTAGTTGTGGTGGTTGGTTAATCAGTTCAAAGAAAGTAGTGGGGATACTCTGAAAGATCCGATAGAAGATACTGTCTGTTTTCAAGGTAGCTTGTTTTACAGTCGTTGATGAATATATTTTACACTTTGACGATTCCGTGGCGAATCTTTGGAATATACAAAAATTAGCTGGTAAGATAGTGCATATATGTATGTCAACAATTCCATAAATAATATTTGAATTGTGTCGAGTGATGATACAAAAAGTATTTTAAAAAAATTAGGTGTTTAAAGCTGACATTAATATTAGCAATTTCCCCCTAGAATTTTATAAATAGGGTGTTTTATATTTTAGAGATTGGGGACTAGGTATTGGGGATTGGGAAACTCTTCCCTAATTCCCAGTCTCTAGTCACCAGTCACTAATCCCTCGTCTCAGACAAAAAGGGGAATTCCGCCTAAAGGACTCGAAGCCTGCGTAAATCAGTATTGCCCGTGATTAGATGCAAATGCGTATCTCAATCATTCATGGGTGTTGGACTCAATTCCCAATTGGCTAGAGTACGGCAGAGTTATGAACCCCAGCATTACAGATTCGGCGGTGAAGGCTGCGGTAGCAGCTGTTGCTTCAGAGTCAGCTTCAGCAGAAGAAAAAATCCAAATGCTGATTGAGATAGCACAGGGTTTTCAAAAAAAGCCCAAAGTTGCCCAAGACTTGCGAAATGCAGTTGGTTTATATTACCGGGCCTATGAAATGTGTGGTGAGGAGTATCCCCTACTGAAAGCCAGGGCCAAAGTGGGTATGGCAGGGACATTACAGGCAATACCGGATGCTGATTACGAACTGCTGCTGCAAGCTAAAGTCGGTTATGAAGAGGCGTTACCGATTTTACAACAATTAGCTTCTCCAGAGGAAGTAGCAGAGACGCAAATGAATTTTGGGCTAGTGTTGCAGTCGCTTGTACCGTTCAATTTGGCGCGGATAACCGACAGCATCCAGGCTTATCATGAGGCTTTGCGGGTGTTTACTTGGGAAGATTACCCCCAAGAATACGCGATTTTGTATAACAATATTGCGATCGCTTACCTTTCTATGCCCCTAGCATCGGAACGGGAATACTTGCGTCAAGGGTTAGCTGTGCAATCATTTGAGGTAGCACTAAAGCATATTAATCTAATCGATCATCCTAGAGAATATGCCATGTTGCAAAACAACTTAGGTAACGCTTTGCAATATTTAGTGAGTTCCCATCCTGTCGAGAATAACTTACGTGCGATCGCAGCTTATGACGAAGCGCTAAAAGTGCGTAACGCTAAAGATACACCTTTAGAGTACGCTAACACAATTTCCAACAAAGCCAACGCCCTATTCAACTTACCAGACGATCCTGAAAAACCAGAAGCTGGTAATCCTCAAAATCTTTTGCAAGCCCGTATCTACTATCAAAGTGCTTTAGAAATATTTACAGAATACCAACAAATTGCCCAAGCAGAGGTAGTAGTCCAAGCATTACAAGATGTAGAAGTAGAAATGAAGGGTTAGAAGTTATAGACCAAAACCCTTGTAGAGACGGCGATTTATCGCGTCTCAAAAACCCACGATTTATCGCGTCTCAAAAACCCACGATTTATCGCGTCTCAAAAACCCACGATTTATCGCGTCTCAAAAACCCACGATTTATCGCGTCTCAAAAACCCACGCGTATTGGTTATGAATCTAAATTGATTCTTAACTCTTTACTTAAACAATGAGGAAAAACAGCATGAGAGACATTTTAACAACGCCAAATGTGATAAATTTTCTCACAAGTTTAGCAGATGGCGATCTTAACATAGCAACAGAATTGGTGTGGCTAATTATAGCAACAGCCTTGGCTATGGTTGGCGGTGCAATTGGTGGAATGATATTAGCTGGGAAAGATATAGGATATCAACTTTCAGCAATGCTTGGTGCATTATTTGCCCCTGCGGGTGTAATTCCTGCCATCTTCTTAGGACTTGTTGCTTTAAATTTCTTGACAAATTATTAGGATAAAATATGTTAGAGCTAGGATGGTTATCTGCCAAGTTGTTTTTTAAAGGAAAGCTAATACGCAATCCAAGATTTTTTCTCAAGCAAACTACTATTGGTATTGCCGTAGGTTTTTTACTGCTAGTGTTACTTGCACAAGCCCCCATTCCCTTCTACATACCAATCATCTTATCTAGTTTAGTGACGGGCATGATTATGCCGTTTCTCTTCAAGGATTTTAAAACGAAGTGATACCAATCCTCTAAAATCAGGTAACACATTCCAACTCCGAAACCCAAACAATATCTGACTTTCTTAATTACGAATTGGTATGAATTGTCATTGATAAACAACCAATACCCAATGCCCCATGCCCAATGCCCAATGCCCAATGACAAATGACAAATCTTGAAGAATTAATTCAGGAAATTAATCGTTTCGAGGCAATTATATCCGAGTGGGATGAAAGCCAACGGTGTGTAGCAGTAGGTCTAAAAAGAGCAATTGAAGCTTTGCATAAAGCTGCGTTGACTAATTTGATTAAAAGCCTAAAACAAGAATCACTGCCGGCTTTGCGCCATGCTGTTGCAGATGAATTAGTATATGCAGTGCTACTCTATCACGAACTAGTCAAACCACCAAAGCCTCCACTTTCACAACGCATTCAGGCAGCCCTTGAAGAAGTTCGCCCAGGTTTAAAAAGCCATGATGGTGATGTAGAATTAGTGGCAATTAAGCCCCCAGATACAGTAGAAGTTAAATTAATCGGAACTTGCAGCAGTTGTCCAGCTTCTACTTTGACTTTATCTCAGGGAGTAGAACAGGCAATAAAAAACCATTGTCCTGAAATTACCAAAGTTGTTGCAGTCAATAATAGCCCTGCTGTTAAGAACGCGAATTCTGGTTTAATCAGTCCATTCTCTTCAAAAATAACTTGTACTTGGATCAAAGTAGCAACTATTGATGAAGTTCCTGAGTTTAACGTCATCGCAGTACAACTTGCTGGTACTTCGCTAATTTTACATCGTCAAGGCGTTACAGTAAAATGTTACCGTAATGCCTGTACCCATCTAGGATCTCCCTTAGAAAAGGGTAAAGTTGAAAATGGTATTATTACCTGTCCTGCCCACGGATTCCAGTACAAATTAGAGACAGGTAAATGCTTAACCGTGCCTGATGTTTCGCTTCAGTCGTATCCAGTCAAGGTTAAAGACGATAAGGTTTTTGTGAAACTACAAAAATGATCATGCGAAGGTAAGATTTCAGCAAATATACTTGGCAATTAGTCAATCACGGCTAATTTACTTTTTCATTTCAGTAGTTCGCGCATTCATTTTAGTGTTTTGTGCAAGCAAAATGCCCGAATGCTTTCTCATTTGTATAATTCAGGTATTGATTTTAGTGTTTTGAGAAAGTAAAAAGGCATATTACTTTCTCAAAAGGTCATTTGACTTATTCAAACCCCAGTTTGCTTATTCATTTTAGTGTTTTCCGCAAGCAAAATGAGATTTTACTTATTCAAACTCCAGTTTGCTTACTCATTTTGGTGTTTTCCGCAAGTAAAAGGTCATTTGACTTACTCATTTTAGTGTTTTCCGCAAGTAAAATAAGCTTTTACTTTCTCAAACCCCAGTTTGCTTTCTCATTTCAGTAAATCGCGCACTCATGCGAAAAACTTGCCATGTAGCAAAAATTACTAAAAGCCATATTAATTTTTTTAGCTTGATTAATACAGAACTTAATTAGAGGTTTTAAGTAAATACGATTCAGTTAAGGAAAATTGTAGGTTGGGTTAAGCAAAGCGCAACCCAACAAAGCCCCGAAAATGTTGGGTTTAGTTCCTCAACCCAACCTACACATTTCAAGGTTTTTGGCACTAACTAAACCGTATTGAGTTTTAACTGAATTTGAAAAAGCATAATGCAAAACCGTTACTGTTGTTACATGCTAATCACCATTAATGTTTTTAAATAATTATCAGCATCTATCTGCGGTTCATGGATATCCCAATCATAATTAATCCCATATCACAATTACCGCTAGAAGCAACAGAAAATCCTCAATATTTACCTCTATCACCTCATGGTGCAGAGGTAATTTTAGGTAACATTATTGAACCCGAACAATTAGTTATACCTGTAACACCCAATGCCACAACAATGTTTGGGCCTCGTGGTGCTTGCTTGTTATCAGAAACTGGCCCATTATGGGTATCAGATACAGGACATCATCGATTATTAGGATGGCAAAATTTACCCACGAGAGATAGTCAACCGGCTGATTGGGTAATTGGACAACCTGACTTTTATCATGAAGGACAAAATGCTAAAATTACACCGGGAAGGACAACTTTAAGTGTACCAACAGGCATTTCTGCTTGCGGCGAAGGGTTAGCTGTCGCCGATGCTTGGAATCATCGAGTTTTGATTTGGAAAAACCTACCAGAAGATAACAATGTTCCAGCAGATTTGGTGTTAGGGCAAGTTAATTTTACAGAGAATGAACCAAATCGAGGCAATCAGCAAGCATCTGCTAGTACAATGCACTGGCCTTATGGTGTTTACTATCATCAAGGACGGCTATTTATTGCTGACACTGGTAATCGAAGACTATTAATTTGGCATCAGTTACCAACAGAAAATGGTCAACCGGCTGATTTAGTTTTGGGACAACCGGATATGATATCTCGCAATGAAAACGGCGGTGATTCTCCAACCGCAGCTAGTATGCGTTGGTGTCACGACATCGCTTTTTGGGGAGAAAATTTGGTTGTCAGCGATGCAGGTAATCACCGAGTGATGATTTGGCAAGGAATGCCAACAGAAAATAATACTCCTTGTGCTGTGGTTTTAGGACAAAAAAGCTTTGATTTTGTGGAAATGAATCAAGGAGTTTATTTGCCTAGCGCTAGTAGTTTGAGTATGCCTTATGGTGTGGCGGTGGCTGGCGATTGGTTAGTAGTTGCGGATACTGCTAATTCTCGTTTGTTAGGATGGAGAAAGCCAGAATCAATTTTATCATTGCAAGGTGTGATGGCAGATGGGTTGGCAGGACAAATAAATTTTCAAAGTAAAGGTGAAAATCGTAATTTCGGATTGCCTAAACGAGATAGTTTAAATTGGTGTTATGGGATAAAAATTTGTGGCAATAGGTTGGTAATAGCTGATTCTGGAAATAACCGAATTTTGCTGTGGCAGTTTAATTATGGGATTTCTAAGAAATAAATTAGCTAAATAAACGAACCACAGAGACACAGAGAACACAGAGAAATGAGGAGAAGAGAGTTTTTTGGGTATTTTTTTATTTGGAAGTCTCTATGCCGATTGAAGAAATTAGAGTTCGCGGTACTGTTCAGGGAGTAGGATTTCGACCTACTGTATATCGTCTTGCTAAAGCTTGCGGTTTGTATGGAGATGTTTGTAATGATGGGCAAGGTGTATTAATTCGGGTATCTGGTAGTGAGGAAGCATTAACAGAATTTGTTGCCAGATTGCAAACAGAATGTCCACCATTAGCGAAAATTAATCAGCTAACTAGAATTCCTTATAAAGGTGAATTTAACTTTAACAATTTTGTGATTTCTAGTAGTGTCAATAATGCTATTAAAACAGAAATTGTCCCTGATGCAGCTACTTGTCCACAGTGTCAACAAGAAATATTTGATCCCTTTAGCCGCTTTTATCGTTACCCTTTTACTAATTGCACTCATTGCGGCCCTCGCCTGAGTATTATTCGTGCAATTCCTTATGACAGATGCAATACCAGTATGTCTGCGTTTGCTATATGTCCCGAATGTGCAAAGGAATACCACGATGTCGAGAACCGCCGTTTTCACGCCCAACCTGTAGCTTGTCATGTTTGTGGCCCCACAGCTTGGTTAGAACGCGCTGATGGTAAATCGGTTACTGCTTCCATGTTTTCTATGCTAGATGATGTGGATGCTGTTTGTACTTTGTTGCAAAAGGGTGAGATTGTCGCAATTAAAGGCTTAAGTGGTATTCATTTAGCTTGCGATGCAACTCAGGAAACCGTTGTACAAAAACTGCGTCAGCGCAAAAGGCGCTATCACAAACCATTTGCTTTAATGGCGCGAGATATTGCAATAATTGAACAATATTGTACTGTCAATGCCAAAGAAAAAGAACTATTGACAAGTTCTGCTGCACCAATTGTTTTACTACAAGCGACAGGTAAAAAACTTGTAGCAGCATCAGTAGCATCGGGGCAAAATACCCTTGGTTTCATGCTACCTTATACGCCTTTGCATCATTTAATTTTGCGGCGGATGAATTGCCCAATTGTTTTAACAAGTGGTAATCTTGCCGATGAACCACAATGTATTGATAATGACGAAGCAAGAGAAAAATTAGGGACAATCGCTGATTATTTTCTCTTTCACAACCGAGAGATTATTAATCGGGTAGATGATTCGGTGGTAAGAGTTATTAGAGATAAAGTCCAAATAATTCGCCGTGCTAGAGGATATGCACCAGCATCGATTAGCTTACCACCAGGATTTGACAATGTGCCGCAAATTTTAGCAATGGGTAGTGAGTTAAAAAATACCTTTTGCTTATTGCGTGAAGGAGAAGCGATTCTATCTCAACACTTGGGAGATTTAGAAAATGCTGCGGCTTTCAATGCTTACCAAGAGACTTTAAACTTATACTTGAATTTCTTTGAACATACACCAGAAATAATCGCCATTGATAAACATCCTGAATATCTTTCCAGCAAACTTGGTAAAGAACTAGCAGATACAAATCAAATTCCAATTCATCAAATTCAACATCATCACGCCCATATTGCTGCTTGTATGGCAGAAAATGGGATTCCTTTAAATTCGCCTCCGGTATTAGGGATTGCTTTAGATGGTTTAGGTTACGGTGATGATGGTACACTTTGGGGCGGAGAATTTCTTTTAGCAGATTATCGGAAATTTGAGCGACTAGCAACATTTAAACCAGTCACAATGATTGGTGGTGAACAAGCAATTTATCAGCCTTGGCGTAATACCTACGCCCAATTAATAGCTGCTAACCTTTGGGATGATTGCCAACAACAGTATGCTGATTTAGAAATCGTAAAATTGCTGAATAAAAAACCACTAAAGCTACTAAATCAACTTATAGAGAAAAAAATTAACTCTCCTCCAGCTTCTTCAGTGGGGCGGTTGTTCGATGCAGTAGCGGCGGCTATCGGTATTTGCCCTGAAGAATGTAGTTATGAAGGACAAGCTGCGATCGCAATGGAAGCTATAGTAGATGTTAGTAGCTTAAATAATGATAAAGAAACGCTAATATATCCTTTTAGTTTTAGCTTTTCAGATAGTATTTACTGTATAGACTCACGCCCAATGTGGCAAGCCTTACTCTCTGACTTGCAACAGCAGATTCCCCAACCAGTTATAGCTGCCAAATTTCACAAAGGTTTAGCTAACGCGATTGTGGAAATGGTTAAGCATATTTGTGAAGAAAATCTGATTAATCAGGTAGCTTTAACAGGAGGAGTCTTTCAAAATTGTATATTGTTACAGCAAGTTAGCAAACAATTAGAAACATTGGGGATAAAAGTACTAACTCATAGCTTAGTTCCAGCTAATGACGGCGGATTATCTCTAGGACAAGCAGTGATTGCAGCCGCACAATTAATACACAAGTATTGATATTTGACAACCGTTTTATGACAAAAAATTCTCTCTGTGTTCTCCGCGCCTCTGCGGTTAGTTTATCTTAAAAAATAAAAAAATGTGTTTAGGAATCCCCGGACAAATTATAGAAATAACCAACGTTAACCATAAACTAGCCCTAGTTAACATTGGTGGTGTGAAGCGCGAAGTAAATATTGCCTGCATCGTTGATGAACAACATCCTCCCGAAGCTTGTATTGGTGATTGGGTGTTAGTCCATGTTGGCTTTGCTATGAATCGAATTAACGAACAAGAAGCGGCAGAAACATTACAACTTTTCCAAGAATTAGCAGCAGCACAAGCAGGAATTAGTACTTATACCAATTCTGTATGAAGATGTGCTTATAGTGTAAGAAATAAAGAACGAACCGCCAAGTACGCCAAGTACGCCAAGAAATAAGAAATTAAGAGATTTAGCGCAGCTTCACAAAGAAATAGTATTAAATAATAGACTTTTCTTGTCTCATGTAAAGAAAGGGTTTAAAACACACCTCTTTCTTCCTTGGCGTTCTTGGCGTCTTGGCGGTTCGTAAAAACTCCCTACCACAAAAGCGAAATTAACTATTCCCCAATCCCTATGAAATATGTTGACGAATTCCGCGAACCTGAAAAAGCTGAAGCCATACTCCGCGAAATCACCAAATTAAGCCACCAGCTAGAAAAACCCATCAAAATCATGGAAGTATGCGGCGGACATACCCATTCCATATTTAAATACGGTATCGAAGAAATATTACCTCAAACCATCGAACTAATTCATGGGCCTGGTTGTCCAGTATGCGTGATGCCAAAAGGGAGATTAGATGATGCGATCGCAATCTCCCAAAATCATAACGTCATTTTTGCCACCTTTGGCGACGCAATGCGAGTTCCCGGTTCCAAAACCAGTTTACTGCAAGCCAGGGCACAAGGTGCAGACATCCGTATGGTGTACTCTCCCCTAGACAGCCTGCAAATTGCCAGAGATAACCCCGACAAAGAAGTAGTCTTCTTCGCATTAGGTTTTGAAACCACAGCCCCCAGCACCGCCTTCACCATTCTGCAAGCAGCAGGCGAAAAAATTCATAACTTTAGTATGTTTTCCAATCACGTCCTCGTGATTCCCGCCCTGAAAGCATTATTAGATAATCCCGACTTGCAACTAGATGGATTTGTTGGGCCAGGCCATGTCAGTATGGTAATAGGCAGTGACCCATATCAATTTATTTCCCAACAATATAATAAGCCAATAGTCGTTTCAGGATTTGAACCCTTAGATATTCTCCAATCGATTTGGATGCTATTGCAACAGCTAGTAGAAAATCGTTGTGAAGTCGAAAACCAATATAACCGAATTGTCCAAAAATCTGGAAATACAGTAGCCCTGCAAGCCATAAATAAAGTTTTCGCAGTGCGAGATAGTTTTGATTGGCGCGGCTTAGGTGACATCCCCTATTCAGGATTAAAAATTCAACCTGAATATGCCCAATTTGATGCCGAACTTAAATTTATCATTCCTAACCTCAAAGTAGCCGACCATAAAGCTTGTAAATGTGGAGAAATTCTCAAAGGAGTCTTAAAGCCTTGGGAATGCAAAGTATTCGGTACAGCCTGCACCCCAGAAACCCCCATTGGTACTTGTATGGTATCTTCCGAAGGTGCTTGTGCAGCCTATTACAAATACGGACGACTCTCCACAATTGCCAAAAGAACAATCACCCAAAAACCAAAAATAACTCAAGAACCCCTCCCCGCCTGCGGCTTCTCCTCAGACTAAAAACTCCGCGTACCTCCGCGCTTCCCTCTGCGTCCCTTTGCGTTTAAAAAAATTTTAATATGAACATTTCCCCCACAAACCCAATCCAAAAAATAGAAAAAATCCGCCGCCGCCAAACTAAAGTACAAGACACTCATATAACTCTCGCACATGGTAGCGGTGGTAAAGCCATGCGTGATTTAATAGATGATATCTTTGTCAGCAATTTTGATAACCCCATTCTCTCACAACTAGAAGACCAAGCCAGCTTCAACCTAGCCCCTCTCCTCCAACAAGGAGACAGACTCGCATTTACAACAGATTCATACGTTGTAGACCCATTATTTTTCCCCGGTAGTGATATAGGAGAATTAGCCGTAAACGGTACAGTTAATGATTTAGCTGTCAGTGGTGCTAAACCTTTATATCTAACTTGTAGCGTAATTTTAGAAGAAGGATTACCCGTAGAAACCTTGCGGCGTGTTGCAGCCAGCATGAAAATAGCCGCAGAAAAAGCTGGTATTCAAATTGTCACTGGTGACACAAAAGTTGTACATCGTGGTGCTGCCGATAAACTCTTTATTAATACTGCTGGTATTGGTATCATTCCACGAGGAGTTAACATTTCCGCTCACAATATTAAACCTGGAGATGCCGTAATAATTAATGGTGAAATAGGCAATCATGGGACAGCAATTTTAATTGCCCGTGGCGAGTTAGCCTTAGAGACTAATATTGAAAGTGATTGTCAGCCATTACATAGTTTAGTAGAAACTATTCTCCATACATGTCCCCAAATTCATGCTATGCGAGATGCTACCCGCGGTGGTTTAGCTACAGTACTAAATGAATTCGCCCTCAGTTCCGATGTGGGAATTCGTCTCTTTGAAGAATCTATTCCAGTGCGGGAAGAAGTCAACGGAGTTTGCGAAATTCTCGGTTTAGACCCTTTATATTTAGCTAATGAAGGTAAGTTAGTTGTAGTGGTTCCAAAAAAGAATGCTGAAACTGTTTTATCAGCTATGAAATTACACCCAGCAGGCAAAGATGCTTGTATTATTGGCGAAGTTATTCCTTCACCCGCAGGTATCGTATTATTAAAAACTGCTTTTGGTGCTGAAAGAATTGTTGATATGTTAGTAGGCGACCAATTACCGCGAATTTGTTAATAAATTTTATAGTATGCACGAACTTGGAATAACCCAAAATATTGTGGCAATTGTGACTGAACATGCCAAAGGTGCAAAAGTACAGCGAGTTTTATTAGAAATCGGCAAACTTTCAGCCATCATGCCCGATGCTATCCGATTTTGTTTTGATATTTGCACTCAAGGCACAGTTTTAGAAGGGGCGATGTTAGAAATTTTGGAAATTCCTGGATTAGGGCGATGTCGCCAATGTGGTGCAGAAATTTTTTTAGATAAACCTTTTGGAATCTGTAACTGTGGTAGCGTGCGATTAGATTTAATTACTGGTGAAGAACTGAAAATTAAAGAAATAGAAATCGAGGAATTATGTGTGTAACCTGCGGTTGTTCTGATGATGGCGAAATAAAAATCACAAATTTAGAAACAGATGAAGCTGAACATCATCATACTCACACTTTACCAGATGGAACTGTTATTACTCACTCCCACAGTCATGACACTCATATAGAAGCGCCTCAAATTCATGCCAAAATACACAACACAACAATATCTTTAGAACAGGATATATTAGCAAAAAATAACCTACTAGCTGCCCAAAATCGGGGATGGTTTAAAGGTCGAAATATTCTCGCCTTAAATTTGATGAGTTCTCCTGGTGCAGGGAAAACAACTCTTTTAACGCGAACTATCAATGATTTAAAGCATCAATTATCTATTAGTGTCATTGAAGGCGACCAAGAAACTGCTAACGATGCCAAAAAAATTAAAGAAACAGGTTCTAAAGTCATCCAAATAAACACCGGAACAGGTTGTCATTTAGATGCCTCAATGATAGAAAGAGGTTTACAACAACTGAATCCGCCTCTAAATTCTGTTGTGATGATTGAAAATGTCGGAAATTTGGTTTGTCCAGCCTTATTTGATTTGGGAGAACAGGCAAAAGTGGTAATTCTCTCCGTCACAGAGGGAGAAGATAAGCCGCTAAAATACCCGCATATATTCCGTGCTAGTGATATCATGATTCTCACGAAAATCGATTTGCTACCTTATGTAGATTTTGATGTTCAAAAGTGCATAGATTATGCTAGACAAATAAATCCCCAAATTCAGATTTTTCAGGTTTCTGCAACTTCTAATACTGGCTTAGAAAAATGGTATGCGTGGCTAATTGAAAACTTAAAAAATTGTCAGCATTAATCTCTTACCGCTTGAAGGATACGTAATTTTTTTTTAACGAACCGCAAAGGATGATCTTTATCAACAAGTTGCTCATGCTGTCGGAGTGCAATTAACTACACCAGAAATTCCTGCTATTCTGGAACAGAACAAGCTTTTGATGGCAATGAAGGTTATCACGATAACAGCATAGAAGGTGGCAGGTTTGCCGAAGATAGATATATCAAAGAAGCAATGTTTGGCGGTGCTTTTGGCGCATTTCAAACAGCAGACTGTGATTTCTTCGATAGTTTTTGGCCTTAACCTAAGCGTATTGTGGTATGAATCGCTAAGTGAAAAAATCACAAGTTTTTTTACCAGTAAATCAATCACAAACTCGCTGTAATTCCTCAACTGTATTTAGGGTTTTGATAGCCTGTTGAATCACTTTTAATCGCTGTAAATCTGTGATTTGGTAAATGATTGGCATTAAATCTAAGCCAGGAGTCCCAAATTTAATCTCCAGTGCCAATTCAATACCTGAATATAATTCCTCTCGTCGTCCGCGTGCTTCTCCGCGTGCTTCTCCGCGTGCTTCCCCGCGTGCCTCCCCGCGTGCTTCTCCTTCACGTAAAATTTCTTGATACCAAGGCGACTCACGCAACACAGCCATATCCCACCTCATAATTTCTTGGACTAGGGCACTCTCTATTACAAACGTAGCAAAAAAAGCCAAAACTGTTTCAAGTTGATTTAATTGTTCATCCTGACGCAGAATTTGCAAGGCTTCTCGAATTACAACCTCGTTTTCACCGCCTTTGAGGATGGGTACAAATGGAATTAAGGATGGTAATGGTGTCTCAAAGACAGTATTTACATCAACTTCCCATAGGTTAATCACCCGATAATCTTGAGTTGCTCTTAAACCTACAACATTTGATGTAAATGTTGTAGGTATTTCTGTGTTACTTCCTTTAAGAATATTGATTAATACTGGATAGGTAGGTAAATTATATTTTTCTTCAGCTAGAGCTGCATAAGCACGCATCCGTCGTGGCATTTTCGGTTTATAGCGCAGTTGTAATTCATTGACAACTAAAAATTTTCCATACTGCGGATTCTCGAAACGGATAAGTACATCACTTTGTCTACTAACCCACTGAAATTCTGAGTTGAGAATTTCACCTACAATAACATCGGGAATTTGTGTTACCCATTTTACCCAGTTATCGGGTGCAAGACTGATTAGGCGTTTAGTGCTGATATCAGCAGGTTTGGACATAAGTAAGTAGATAGGTTTAGATAATCGCTACTGCACTTTTAATTAGACTACCACTGAGTGTAGACATAGCGATCGCCTAAATATTTCCGTCTCAAAATACAAAAATCAACCAAAATTACAGTAGTTTTTTCTACTTCAATAACTAACTACATCCAATTTAAAAAATGAATTATACCTCTCATAAAATACAACACCCTGCACTTTAAAAGTACAGGGTGTTAGACAGCGATAAGGATGATTCCCAGTTTCTATTTACCTCAAAGCCAATCTCGATAAGCTGATATTTCATTTACGCTGATTTCAAACGGCATCCCCTTACCAAATGGCGGATAAACGCGGATTTTACCGTTGCTAGCAAACCGCTCTAATCTATTACCTAACTGGGCAATATTGCTGACTATATGCCAGTAAGATACTAAGTCAGGACAGTCAACAATTAATGTTAAGATGCTAGCATTTGTTGTGACATACCACTGACAATTAGATAATAGGACTCGCGTAATGCGATCGCACGCTAAAAAAAAGCATCTACCAGTAGACTGTTCTAGCTCCATTTGCAGCATTCCATCCTGTTTCGTTACCTCAGTTGGAGGTAAATCATCGGGAGGAAGCAAATATAGTTTAGAAGACATAATTTCGCACCTCTTGGTTGTAGCGCGTCAAACTCTCTAAGTTTTTTTGCAAATCCGCAGACGAGGGTTTGAGTGCTAGCGTACCTAAATTTAATTCGTCCTGAAATTTCTTGATTTTGTCTCGACAAGTCTCCACATCACCGATAATTGAGTTCTCAATCAAATAATCTTCATCGAAACAAATATTTGTGCGGTCGAATGGTTTTTGGTTGGGATTCGCACTATTTTTCAATACTTCAGCCGAATTAGCTTTCATTTTCTGGCTAAATTGGCGAACGAAAGGTAACGCTTCACTCACAGCCTCGTCAAATGTTTTGGCAACAAAAAAGAAGCGTGCAAGCACAAAGTTTTCCGCACCACTAGAATTTAAGGCTCGATATTTGGTAACAGTATCCTTCAATCTGTGTAGGGAGAATGGCGGCCCACCCATCAAGCTGAAAGAATGTTTAGCAGCAAACTCGATACCATCATCGCTGCCAGTGGCAACATACACGGGTATTTGACTCTGCAATGGTTTTGGGTGAATTGTTAAGCGATCGCATTGATAATACTTGCCATTAAATGATACATCAGTTTCATACAACAGCTTGTGAATTAGTGCGATCGCCTCTAGCATCTTGGGACGGGCTTCACTTGGGAGTGTCGCAAAATGCTTGTTTTGTTGGGGAAAGGGGCCGCCTTTGGCAACTCCAAATAATAATCGTCCATTGCACAGGTTATCCAGAGTGGCGATATCTTCCGCTACCCGAATCGGGTTATGGAATGGCAGTAACACCGCCGCAGTGCCTAATTGGATAGTTGAAGTCAGCCCCGCCAAGTGTGCCATTAACAGCAACATGGAGGGGCTGAGATTGGATTCACTAAAATGATGTTCACTCACCCAGGCTGACTCAAAACCTAAACTTTCTGCCTGTTTTATCAGCGTGACTTGCTCAAAGATGGCACGACGAGCATCTTGGTGATGATTATCGTAATTGCAGAAAATTCCAGTTTTCATTACTTGCGTTAATACTTTGTGCTGGCTATTCTAGTGGTCGATAGGTTCGTAGTAAGCACAAAGCGTGCTTAAATATTTGAGGACTAAAGTCCCCACTACAAACACCTTTACTCCTCTCAATTAATGCGCTCAAAGACTAATTTGCAACCCACTGCAACTCCAACCATAGACGTGGGTTATTGTGTTTGACCTTCGACATCGGATCGCGCAATAATCGCTTGGCATTCATGCAGACTACTTGTACTAGACCCATGTTGTCTGCTACTTCTCTGAGTATTTCTTTGTGGGCTTGCACACAGGAAATCATTTCGTCAGAGCAATAAATTCCTATATATTGCAAGCGTCTCGCAGGTCGTCCCCAAAAACAGGTGATGACTTTCACATAACACCCGTCTAGTAATTCTCCAACTTTTGGGTAGTAGTCATTGAGGACTCTTGTGAATTCTTTGGCTAAGATATCTTCAGCAATCATTGGAACTGATATTTCTGTAGCGTCCATCACGCTATTTAATATAACATAATTTTATCAATAAAATATGACAAAATAGCCTAATAGGCTTAAATAAAATATTAAATATTACAAAAAAAAGAGATGTACCTTATTTGGTATCACCTCCTATTTGCGTAAAGCATCTTTATATTTCAATATGAAAGTATTGGTTGAAATACCCCTAGTCTAGGCGAATGGAATTCGCAGCTATACGACATACATTTGGCTTTGTGTAAAATTGTAGGTTGGGTTAAGCAAAGCGCAACCCAACATTTCCAGGGCTTTGTTGGGTTTCGTTCCTCAACCCAACCTACTAGCGCTAAATCAATCTTAATTTATTTAATTTTAGTGCGTTTTAACGCACTTTAGCTATGAGCAATCAATTTATTGTAGGGCGGGAAAGCAACACCAAACAAAGATTTTATCGGCAGGGATATTTGCAAAGGTAAGATGCACCCAAATACTCTAATATCAAAAATTATGAATTCAAAGAAAATGCATTTAACTAGCACATCCTAATATTGAATTCTCAATTTTGTTTTTTTAATTATTATCGAGCATTGCGTTCACAAACTAATACCTCTGCTACAATATCCGGCACATTTACAAAGTCCGTAAATCCTTCAGAACCACGGATTGGTGATATAAATGTGTAGTTTGGATCGCACACTCCATTGTCATATACTTGAATAAACCATCTATCGGGAAATCCTTCTACACCTAATTCCACAGTGTACCAACTCTCGCCAATCAGACGAGAGTTAAAGATTGTAAACCACTCCCGATTCTCTTCTGAAATATTCCAATCTGCCATCAGCAGTTCTAAAGCTATTTGCCCTGCATCCGTTGAAGTCAACAGCATTTTTACTCCTTATTTGCAGCTTCAGTATTTGCAACTTCAGGGTTGGAAACTTCCGGATATAAACCCAATTCTTTAGCTAGCTCACGCGCTACAAAAAATAAGAACTTAGCACCATCTTGATTGCCTTCATGGGCAAACATAGTTGCTACTTGTAACATTGTTTCTACAAATCCAGAATCAATTAATTCTGGTTTACTTTCCAAAACTTCTGGTTCTTGACCATTTGGGCATTTCAGTAGCTCATCAATCAGATTGAAATAGAGTTGTTGGCGTTGTTCTGACATAATAAGCTTCTTGATTTTGGTGAGTTGTGAATTAATTACTGTTCGATACTGTGCTGCCACAGCCTTTCCAACATTTCAACTTGTTCTTTTAAAACAGCCGCACGATGAACAAGGTATCTGTCGTAAAAAAGAATCCCTAACCCAACACAAATAGGGGTTAGCAAGAAGAACCATTGTAGGATTGTGGCAAATTTATATTGTTCAGCAACAGTCAGCATTTGATGAATCACATTACGGTCAGAGGATTGGATGCTAGTCTGAGGGGAATGTGTACCCTCTGTCCGGGGAGCCAAGATAGGAGTATCTCTACTAGTCTTGTTAACTTCGCAGGCTAAATTCTGGGATTTTACTAACTCCAAATGTCGCTCCCAAACTATGCCAAATACTACTACTCCGGGAGAAAGTACTGCTAAGGTAACTACGCAAACTGTGAGAACATTTAAAAGTTTCGCTTTCATCTTGGCTCTCCCTTGCTAGGTAGTATGCACTCAGCAAGAAAATATCTTTTGCTGTTTATTTTAAGTAGTTATATATTTCTACTTTTCAAACAGGTTTGATATTAAAATATGTGTAAACGGGAATTTTTACAATCGTTAGTTGTCAGTTTTTTATAATTACCACTGACTACTGACCACTGAAAATTTACCAAGCTTTTCACAAAAAGTAGGATTAATCAGTCAGAAATAACGCACTCAAATTCAGAGAACCTGATTTCATCTTCCTCTCAAAAGAGAGATTAAGAAGTCCCCCCTAGTTCACTAAGCTTTCACTCAGGAATGTTGGGGGGTAGAGGGGAATCTCTGCGTAAATCCTATACGATTTATATCAGCCCCTCTCCACAAAACAGTTTACCCTAGCCCCGTTAAGATTATTAAATTCATTAGAATAGTACTCAAAGCTTGTAATCCCCACTTGATAAGCCTTACAAAAATTTATTGGGGTATGGGTGCTAGTGTTTTTGGGACGGGGTTCTAGTATTTTCGAGGTGGGGTTCTGGTATTTCTGTACTCAACCTAAAAGCAGTGTAGGTAATGCTTAAGGACTGTTTTGATGTCTTTTTTGAAAGAAAAAAACTGCACTCAAAATAAAATATCAATGTCTTTTGATAAAGATAGACTAATAATTGGGAAAAAACAATTAAATGTTTGGAAAGTACATTATATTTCTATAACAAATAGAAGATATTGAGAATAAAGGTAAAAATTATGCATATATACAGAATTATGCCCAATAAGCAATAGTCAGCAATTCCAAATGGTAAAATACAAGTATGGTAAGCTAGCCCTCTGCTGAGGTAATAATCAATGGGAATGAACATCTGATAAAGGTTCTTCCTAAACTTTCATATTTTGTGGTTTAGTTAGAATACATAGTATATGCACTCATTGACATTAAACTGCGAATTAAATACACAAAAGCTTATTGTTATAAGTAAATACTCTGTACTAAGATTTAGAATTTTAGGAGTTAAATAATGCGGATTGCTCAAGACATAACAGAACTGATTGGACGAACTCCTTTAGTTCAACTGAATAAGATTCCTCAAGCTGAGGGAGTAGTAGCAAGGATAGTTGTCAAATTAGAAGGGATGAACCCAGCAGCTTCAGTGAAAGACCGCATTGGGTTAAGTATGGTACTCTCAGCAGAAGCAGCTGGCTCAATTTCCCCTGGAAAGACGATTTTAGTTGAGCCTACCTCTGGTAATACAGGAATTGCTCTAGCGATGGTAGCTGCGGCGCGTGGCTACCGTTTGATTTTGACAATGCCAGAGACGATGAGCCAAGAACGACGCGCTATGCTTAGGGCTTATGGTGCTTCTTTGGAATTGACACCAGGCGTTGAGGGAATGCGGGGAGCTATTCGCAAAGCTGAAGAAATTGTGGCTAAGACTCCTGATGCTTTTATGCTGCAACAGTTCCGCAACCCTGCCAATCCCAAAGTTCACCAGGAAACCACCGCAGAAGAAATTTGGGCAGATACAGACGGGGAAGTTGATATTGTCATTGCTGGGGTAGGTACTGGTGGAACGATTACTGGGATTGCAGAAGTACTCAAACAGCGCAAGCCGACTTTTAAAGCGATCGCAGTTGAACCCAGCAACAGCCCAGTTCTCTCCGGTGGTGAAGCCGGGCCACACAGAATTCAAGGTATTGGTGCCGGATTTATCCCCGATGTTCTCCGCCTAGAATTGGTTGATGAAGTAATTAGAGTCAGCGATGAACAAGCGATCGCTTATGGGCGACGTTTGGCAAAAGAAGAAGGCTTATTATCTGGGATATCCTCTGGTGCAGCTTTGTGTGCTGCAATTCAAGTAGGTAAACGTCCAGAAAATGCCGGACGTTTAATCGTGATGATTCAGCCTTCCTTTGGCGAACGTTACCTCAGTACCCCTATGTTTCAAGACTTATCCTTAGAAACTGCTGGCGTTCGTTAAGGAAACCACCAAGAGATACAAAAACTGAGGAGCCAGAGGTCACGATTCTTCTGGCTCCTCGACTGTATTTATATACTTTTGGGTACGTAACTCTACTATTGAGTTAGCTGTACACTTAAGGTTGTTTTCGTGCGATCGCTAGTTTAACCCTAACAAAAGTTCACGTCATAATGATATTTTTATCTATCTTAAGATAGATTTTAAAAGCCAACAGGAACAAATATAATGTAGTGTTATCAACAGTATTTTATGTTCCTGATAGATTATTTATAAAGTAAATTTTAAGATATTAACTGGTATGTGTTTCTGGTAAAGTATAAATTAATGCATCCAACATGGAAGTAAATGTTGGGCTTTGGTTTGTAATAATCAAAGTTTTTTTTTACCTAGAAATCCATCTAGCGTGCTGGCTTTGTCAGCTAGACAGGCTCAATCTTTACTTTATAAGTCATCTTTGATTCATAGCAATCATTTAGATTCTTCTCTAGTGCTTTGCACAACACATTTAGCCTTTACTTCGTAAGCCCCGCACTGTAACTGTGTTCAGTTTGGTGTCGGGATATATACCAGAATTCTAAGCCGTATTTTACGGTAGCAAACACGGTTTAGGCAGTTCACTATTTTCTCTCAATTGGTAAAAATGAAAAATTCGTTCTTTATTAAGAGTGCATCTGCTGCATTTCTGCTTGCTATTGCTGCCATTCCAGCAGCTTTTGCTCAGGTTCCCAATCAGCCTGATAGTGTACGCTTCAATCCTAAAGATACTTTCGCAAATCCCCAGTTTCCAACAAGCTTAGACGACTCGCAAATTGTTGCTCCTACTGCCCCCAACTGGGTGATCCCCGAGAATCCGGTGAGAAAATTTGACAAATTCATCCTTCCTCCACCGCCCTCTAATACCTCTGTCCAAACCGCAGATGAACTAAGGGAATTGAACCAATTGGCAGCTACTCGTAACAATCCCAATGTCATCAAGACTATCACTCGTTGGAATTTTGACCCACCTGCTTCAAACTACAACTACTATTTTGACCATTTAGTTCAACTTTATAAATACAGTCCACCCTTAGCAGCGCGTTGTAGCGCCATGCTGAACGAAGGCATCTATGCTGGTCTTTTAGCTGCCTGGTACAACAAATTCACGTACCTGCGTCCCCGCCCAGATCAAGTAACTAATTATACTTTTAAAGCTGCTAATCCCATAATGCCCACACCTTACCATCCGGCTTACCCCTCTGGTCACTCGACCTCCGCCGGTGTCTTTATCGCTGTGGGGGCTGCATGTTTTCCTGAAGAACCAGTGGAGAACTTCGTTGCCTTGGGTAGAGAAGCCTCCCTTTCGCGCAGACAAGGAGGTGTACACTACTACTCTGACTCAGTAGCTGGTGAAGCCCTGGGGTATACCATTGGTAGTGCAGTAGTAAGGGGTTATAGAGACGATGCTTCCCCACTTGGTGGCAATACTGCCGCTTCTGTGTATAGTCGTCCACCGTCGTTTAATTCTAATGGTACGCCGACTACTACCCTCGTACAAAAGAAAGCCACCATTACTGTAGGGCCACAATTGAGTTCAGACCCAGGTAATCCTGGCAAGCAGAGGATCATCTTGGCGCCCATAAAGCCGAACGGACAGTTTTCAAATGCTCCTGTGGTACAGAATCCACCTAATTCACTGTTCATTATCCCAGCAACTAGTACAACACAGCTTGGCCCTGTTGCACCAACAACTGTCAACCCGACTGGAAGAGAAAACAACGCCCCAGCTACTTTCTCTGATCCAAACCCAGTCCCTGGTTTGTTTATCATAAATAATTCTGGCCCTATAGTTCCGTTAAATCAGATAGATTCTGCTCCCTCAAGCAAATAAACTTCCCAAAGCATTGGTTTAGAAGTCCTTCAAAATTAGCTGTTGTGTATGTAAGTTAAATACACAACAGTTTAAATCTGCTTCATCTATTTGAAGTGATTGGGCTTTGAGTCAGCGCCCTTTATTAATTACCAATATAGCGGTGCTTATCAAGGTAAACTACAGCTTTATTTACTATCATGCCATTACAAGAGTTTATTCCAGTGAAATTGCCTCTTCAGTTATGCGTTGTAGCATTCAGCCTCACAGCTACCGCTACACCCTTAATAGCTCAAACTCCTAACCCCAGACAGAATCAAGTTCACACTGAGTCCCAAGGCAATAACAAACCTTCCTTTTTGCCGAAAATCCTTAGTGATATTAAGATTAAGCGTCAACCTGTGAAATCTAGCCTGTTATACGAAGGTATGACTCAAGCTGAGGTAGAAAAGGTAATGGGAAAATCAACCGATATCAAGGTGTTTTCCAATCCAGATATGCACATCGAAATCCTGAATTATCGCCAAGAGTCAGTTATCACTAAAGTCTCAATGATTGATGGTTATTTGTCAGGTATTGCTTGCGAAGTCAAAACCATAACTACTAATGATGTTCCTGCTTTTGCTCAGGGCATTAAAATTGGCATGAGTCGTCAAGAGGTGCTGAAATTAATGGGCGAACCCATCTCGGAGCAACGCAATGACATTTCTATTTACAAACTTGAGCGACTCGCATACGCAAAAGATGGTCAACTACCAGTAAATATAATTCTCACAGATGGTCGGGTGGAGGCTATGAATGTCGGATTGGAAACTCCAGCCAAAATTCTGGGGATCATATTGCCAGCAGAACCAGCCATGCCAAAAAGCGGGTCTGTCTCCCAACGTATCCGAGTTGGAATGAACCCGCAACAGGTGATATCGATTTATGGTCAACCTACTTTTGTACAACCTTCAGTGTTTAAGCAACAGAAGGTTGTAGACTTCGTGTACGCTGCGCTCAATACAGATGCTTCCACTAGATTTACATTTATTGACGACGTGCTGACACGTTTCTCTTTTATTCCTCAAGCAAATTTATATCGTTCTAAGTAGTGTGGCACGAGTAGCAAATTACGTTTATATCGGCTATATCGGCTTTTAGATCAATGTGATTTTCCAGAAAACTGGAAAATCACAAATCTTGTCTGACTGTAGGTGTTAGTGAACAATATGTCTATTAATGTTTACAGCCACCTTCCTTATGGTGTTTATGCCCATGATCCTTACCGTGGGAACAGCCTTGCAAATTCTCCTTCATGAGATTGTCGCTGATTTGTTGCAAGGATTCATCCACAGCTTGTAAGCCAATCCAAGCATCAATTTTTTGGACATCAAATCCTACCTCGCGCTGTTCGCCTACTTCTAATAAAGGACGGCGAATCAACAATGGCTCTTTCAGCATCAGCGCCAAAGCGGTTTGTTCATCCACTTTTTCAGGAACCACCTCACCAGATTTTACCTTTGGGGCGGAAAGATTAAACCATTCGGCTACGGGGCGATCGCCAAAAAATGAACGCAACCGCTCAACTGTCCAAGGTTCTGTTAGCAGGTTGTGTGGTATCACCTCATGACCAGCAGCTGTAAGCAAAACTTTTTGCTTAGTACCACCTTTACAGCCTGGTTTGCTATAGAAAATTACTCTTGCCATTTAACAAACTCCTAATTACTCTTTAGCGCTAAAGCGCCAACTACGAACCGATGAAATTAAAAATTCCTAGCTTTATGGCTAGCTAAGTCAAACTCAAACCTCTCATTTGGATCAGTTTCGCCATAAATATTAAAAGTCACAGTTGGTTCATCACCCACTGCTTCTACACAGTGAATTGCATCGGGAGTAAAGCTAATAATATCTCCTGGGAAGAGAGTTAGCTCTCCCGTTGCTTCAATTTTGTCCTGAAATTCTGGGCTAGGAGTGCGTCGCCAAAAACTATTTTTTTCCTGGCCTTTTAGCACCGCCACGATTCCCCACGTCCCATGATTATGAATGGTTGATCGGGTTCCTGGTGCAAATGTTACTACTTGCACAGTCAACGGAAAACCCAATTCATCATATAGGAGTAAAACAGAGGTTCCCGTTTTGGGCGAAGGTTCTAAATATTGACTTCGCACCCAGTAGGAATTCACTATCAAGCGCCTTACAAGCATTCGGATTTCTGGCAGACGACTGGTTTGATCGTCCACACTATTGAGAACATCTTCGATTTCAGTTAAGAACCGATAAACGCGATAATTTTCTCTCAATAAATCCCATGCTCTCACAGCTTTACAGGCTTGATGCTGACCATCCCCCGTTAGCAGCCAATCCTGACCTTTCATAACTTTTAAATTGATAGCTGAGAAGATTTGATGATCAGGATTGGAGAGACATTAGGAATCTTATTATCTCCAGGAAGTTTAGTAGGTATGGTGATTGGAGGAAAGATAGAGTTACTATCAGTAGCTGCTCCTAATAAGGAGTAAGAGGAATATGATGTGGTAGATAACCAATTGTTCATGATTGTTCACTAAAAGAGAATTGGGAATTGGGAATTGGGAATTGGGAATGGGTTCTTCTGCTTGTGTCCTTGTTTCCCTTATCTCCCCACTTCTTACAGACGCGATGAATCGCGTCTCTACAAGGTACATTGTCTGGTCTAGATGGGCATTGACTAATTAATCATCTTCTTCTGCTGGACGTGTCAAAATATCCAGGAGAATTCCGGCTCCAAAATCATGCTTTTCGTCTATCTCTTTGACTTTGGTGCTGATTTCTTTTGCTTCCTCGATTGCTCCTAACTTTGCTAGTACTAATCCAGAAGCAGCATAAGCATTTAAGTACAATCGAATTTGTGGGTCTTCTTTGCGATTGACTAATATAGGCTTAAGTTGCTCCCAGCCATCAGGAAGTTTTTCTATTTCTTTAATTTTATCTAATAATTTGGCTGTTGTTTGTAATGCAAGAGAATAATTATTTTTATAATAGAAAAATCTATATGCTGATACCAATACATCTGTATTCTCACCAGTTTTTGCTAATGCTTGTTGAATATATTTTTCTGACTGTGATGTGTTCTCCCAGGTTTGTGCAGCTAAAATTAATAGATTTTTGATGTCCTCTGGAACCTGGAACCATGAAAATTTATTTGTATCAAGTTGCATAATTAACTCCTGAATAGAGATAAGGAGGATCAGGGATATGAGGCAAGAGACGCGACAAATCGCCATTATTGTAGAGACGGCGATTTATCGCGTCTTTGCTTTGCCCAATGCCCAATTTAAAACAAAGTAAGAACGTACACCAAGGTGAATAAAACAATCCAAATAATGTCTACGAAGTGCCAGTAAATTTCTGTCATTTCGATGAAAGTATGATTGGTTGCAGAATATTCACCCCTGAGACGCGATCGCCACAATGCACGTAATATCAATAACAGTCCCACAAAAACGTGCAAACCGTGGAATCCTGTCATGATATAAAAGCAGTTGGCGAAGACGTTGGTAGTCAGTCCGTATCCTAATGTTGAATACTCATAAACCTGACCACCTAAGAAAATTGCCCCCATGATTGCAGTAATTGCATACCACAGTTGCATTCCCTTAACGTTATTCTTTTTAATCGCTGTATCACCGAAGTGAATCACGAAACTACTAGACACCAGAATAATGGTGTTAATTGTCGGCACAAGTAATTCTACTTCGCTTCCTTCTGGAGGCCAAACTGCTGTAGTACCACGGAAAAACAAATAAGTGGCAAAAAATCCCCCAAACATTAGGGATTCAGAAGCGAGGAACGTCAACAATCCCCAGACTCTTAAATCTGGATGTTCTTCGTGTCCTGCACTGTGATCTTCGCTTGTGGTTGTAGCTATAGTCATAGATTTTTTGACAATATTATGCGCTGCGTCTGTTGTGGAAGCTTGAATGAAGAATGAAGTCTGAAGCGGCAAAATATTTCATTCTTCATCCAAAATCCTTGTTTAACATCAATTCACAAAAATCCTGATACATATAGATTTCTCGTAGGGGCATGGCATTGCCATGCCCTTACCAGAGTATTTGTATCATTATTAAAGTGAAATGGTATTAACTCTTGACTTGTTCAGGAATTCTCAAAATTCCGAGTTCCGAGTTCTGAAGCTCAAGTTCCGAGTTCTGAAGCTCAAGTTCCGAGTTCTGAAGCTCAAGTTCCGAGTTCTGAGGCTCAAGTTCCGAGTTCTGAAGCTCAAGTTCCGAGTTCTGAAGCTCAAGTTTCGAGTTCTGAGGCTCAAGTTCCGAGTTCTGAGGCTCAAGTTCCGAGTTCTGAGGCTCAAGTTCCGAGTTCTGAGGCTCAAGTTCCGAGTTCTCAAATCAAATCACTAGAAATTGTAGTCAGCTTGAGAGCGATCGCAATACTCAATATACTACCTAAGCACTAGCTGACGGCGTTGCAGATGGCTGCACTTCATTACTATGACCATGACCGTAGTCATAAGGGCCATGAGTCACAACCGGCAACACTTCCCAGTTTTCAATTGCAGGTGGTGAGCTAGTTGTCCATTCTAAGGTCAAACCTTGCCAAGGATTATCACCAGCCAAAGGCCCTTTCAGCCAACTGTAGATCATGTTGATGGTGAAAGGAATTACCGATATCGCCAAGACAAATGAACCAAAGGTACAAATTTGATTGAGGTCGATAAATTGGGGGTCATACATTGCCACTCTTCGCGGCATTCCTTTTAAACCCAATTCGTGCATAGGTAAAAAGGTTAGATTAGTGCCGATGAAGGTAAGGGCAAAGTGAATGCGTGCCAAGTTTTCATTCAGCATTCGTCCGGTCATTTTGGGGAACCAGTGATAAATGCCGGCGTAGATGCCAAACACGGAACCGCCAAACAGAACGTAATGGAAATGTCCTACTACATAATATGTGTCGTGGACATGAACATCAAAGGGGGCTGTTCCCATCGTCACACCACTTAAGCCGCCCATGACAAACATTGATAACAAGCCAATGGCGAAAAGCATCGCACCTGTGAAGCGGATTTTACCACCCCAAAGGGTAGCAACCCAGGCAAAAATCTTCACGCCAGTGGGAACTGCAACTATAAGAGTGGAGATAGTGAAGAACATCCGCATCCAGCCGGGTGTGCCACTGGTGAACATGTGGTGTACCCAGACGAACAAACCGACAACGCAGATGGCTACACTAGAATAAGCGATCGCTTTATAACCAAAAATTGGCTTACGGGCGTGAACTGGAATTACCTCCGACATGATGCCGAAGATGGGCAGAATCATTAAATATACTGCCGGGTGAGAATAAAACCAGAATAAGTGTTGATAAATTACAACGTTACCGCCTGCATCTGGTTTAAAGAAGGAAGTGCCAAAGTTGAGGTCAAACAACAGCAGAACTAAACCGGCTGCTAATACAGGTGTGGAGAGCAACGCTAGAATGGAGGTTGCCAAGATTGCCCAGCAAAATAGGGGTACTTGATCCCATTTCATGCTAGGAACCTTCATCATCAAAATGGTGATTACGAAGTTCAGTGAACCCAAAATTGAAGAAGTTCCCACCAAGACGATCGCTAATATCCACATAGTTTGAGCGATTGGTGCTGTTACCAAACTCAAAGGTGGGTAAGCTGTCCAACCAGATTGCGAACCGCCAAAAATGAAACTACCTAAAATCAGCGCACCGGCTGGGGGATTTAACCAAAAAGCGATCGCGTTCAGCTTTGGAAACGCCATATCCCTGGCACCAACCATCAACGGCACCAAATAGTTACCAAATCCCCCAATGGCGCTTGGGACAATCCACAGGAAGATCATAATCGTCCCGTGATTGGTCATGAAAGCGTTATACAGATTGGGGTCGAGTACGTCTGATTCTGGTGTTGCTAATTCCACACGGATAGCAACAGCCATCAGTCCGCCGATGAGATAGAACACAAACGCCGTCACTAGGTATTGAATACCAATAACCTTGTGGTCAACATTAAATGTAAAATAGTCCTGCCATTTCCACGCCTTCGGATGAGAGGTGTGGCCAGCCACTATTTTCGGTTTATTCTCTTCTGGTGGAGTATTCCGTGGAAATTCTACCTGCGTCATATTTTTGTACCACTATGCGCGACTCTTGTACAGACGCGATTAATCGCGTCTCATGACTACTGACTCTAGAGTTGCTGCACTAATGCCCATATCATGGGTGTGGGGCGCGAGAAACTCTGATGTTGATAAGTCGGCTGGATTAACTGCAACAACTTGATTGAGGTTTTGCTGTTGAGCAATCTGGTTTTCTGTCCGCCAGTTATTATATTCTTCTGGTGTGTGGACAATTACTTGTGTCCGCATTGAACCGTGATAACCACCGCACAATTCAGCACAAACTACGGGATATGTACCTGGTTTAGTGGCGACAAATCGTAGTTCGGTAGGGATACCAGGAAGTGCATCTTGTTTCAAGCGGAAGTTTGGCACCCAGAATGAATGAATTACATCTTGTGCTGAAAGGTTGAGTTGGACATCAGCACCAACGGGTATGTGCAATTCCCCAGAGGTAATGCCACTATCAGGGTAATTAAATATCCAGGCGTACTGTATGCCTTTGACATCAACAACTAAATCGGCTGGTTTGTTTAGGGTTTGAGGAGACGCGCCGATGCCGATTGTTGGGGCGATCGCTGGGGCTGTTGTTGCTTCAGTATCGCTTAATGTGGCTGCGATCGCACTCCCCGGTATATGAGCAACATGAGCTGCTGAATGAGGATGACCCGCAGGCTCAAAGCCGCCCATTCGGTTAAAAACATCTACACTGTAGATGCCCAAGCCGAGAACAATCACTGTTGGGATTGCTGTCCAAAAGATTTCTAAGGGAACGTTGCCTTCTACTCGCACACCATCGGTATCGTCACCGCGACGGCGACGAAACTGAATCAAAAAAAGTACAATTGTTCCTTCTACCACTAAGAAGAGTGCGATCGCAATGGTAAACATGACGTTAAAAAAACCGTCTACCAAAGGCGCTTGTAACGATGCTTGCATCGGCATCAAAGTGTGATTCTGACCAATCCAAATACTGATTGCTGTAACTACTATCCCAGCAACCAGAGTCCATAGTGAAACAGGAACTTGTTGCATACATGCTACCTGTGTAAACAGTCTTTTATAGGTACTGGGTATTGGGTATTGGGTATTGGGTACTGGGGATTGGTAATTGATAATTGGGCATTGTTATTTATTCCCTATTCCCTATTCCCCATTCCCCATTCCCTATTCCCTTTTCACTTATTAACTTTCTAACGTGCAGCCATAAAAAATGGGGGAAACTTCCAGATTTTTTCCATATCTTTCCCCCAGAAACTTACAAATTATATTTCAACTCCTATGAAAAAGGTAGCCCCCTGCTCCCAGAAAGAGCTAGTTGTTCCAAGAGGGCACTGTTAGACCTAATATTGATTAGGCTATATTAGCAGCAAGTTTAAATTTGTTAATAGCAAACATTTGGCGATTTACGGATTTGTTTACTGTGAACTTTCTATTAGTTACAGTAAATATTTAATATTCCCCTCAAGTTACCTTGCCTAGCGCATTTGCGCTTTATACAAACAGTGCCTCCTTGAATGAACAACAATTTTGACTAACTTCAAAAACCTTAGTTGTTTAATGCAACATGGGTGTAGCAATTCTTGGGGCAAATCCGTGAACACGCTTCACAACCAATACAGTTTTCTGGAGAAGTAACTGCCATTACTTTCCGTTCAATTTCATCATCATCTTCATCATCTACAAATTCGCCTTCTTCATTGAGCGCCTTTAAACCCAAAACATTGTAACCGCATACTTTAACGCATCTGCCACAACCGATACATTTATCCTTGTCAATTTCTTGAGCGAATTTTGGTGTCCAAGCCTTACCGCCAAATGTCAAACCTGTTAGCTGTGCCATGAATAATCCTTCGGCAATTTTGCCTTTCAATCTGTTTGTGCATTAATCATCATATTATCCTAATCTTTTATTCGTTTATATTCAAAAGTTACTTTTTAGTCATCAAATTACGATGGCTTTGAACACAAAATTACATTGTTTTTAATTTCAAATTACAGATAAAACTTATTGATAATAATTATCCAGTTTTAGGGGGCTAAAGTAGCTACTTACTACTGTGTATAGATAATTATTATTTCCACCAGATACAAATATCTCTATAAGACAATACGGTTCAGTTAAGCATTTCTTCTTCTCTCTGCTCCCTCTGCGCCTCTGCGGTTCGTTAAAAAACTTGACTTTGATAAAGAGTTTTAGCTTTAACTAAACCGTATTGCCCCATAAGAGTGATGATATTCTTTTTCAAGTATTTTTTTGATTAATCAGATAAATATATACAAATAGTAGTAACCGATACAAAAATAAATGTTTGTGAATTACATTTTTATATATGCAATATGTATTTTAAAAGCCAACAAGTTTTGATTTTCCTTGAATCAATCTATTTAGATAAATGATGACAAAAGAGATTATTCTCTTATATCAAGAAAGTAAAGCTAATTATGAAGTAACTGTAAACTTGGTAGCAGAATATTATCATGCATTAAATATTAAAATCATTAATAAATCAGATGAAATGTAATTACAACAGGCTTAAATGTTTCCTAAAAGCACTTTATGGTTAAAGGTAAAATGTTCAATGAGGTAGATTTTCTCAAATATTAATATTTTCTTTAAGCTCGACACGAACAAATTAATGATTATTTTTATGAAATGTATAGTTAATAAATAAGTTTTATCCATCTCGGTTTTAAAGCCTTAAATAGCTTCCAATTGGATGCGAACTCAAAATATGGATGTGGGGAGTGAGTGTGGTGAGAAAAGATTATTCTCGCCAGAAAGATAATGTGGTAGCGAGTCATGAATAAACAGGACTCATCCAGGGGAGACCTGAGCCAGACATCTCAACGATTAGAGTGGGAAAAGAGCCTTATGCCTTATACAATTCCTAACAACAGTTGCGTTGGATGTGACAACTGCCGCCCCCAATGTCCTACGGGTGCAATCAGAATAGAAGACAATGAATACTGGATTGATCCTGGTCTTTGTAATAATTGTGAGGGCTATTATTCAGAACCGCAATGTGTAATAGCTTGTCCAACAAATTCTCCGATTCCCTGGCAATCGAAAAAGGGGAGATGCAAAATAGAACCGAGAGATGCTAGCAGTTTAGACTTGTTTTCTAACGGCAAGAATAATCCATTTGCTTCAGCGATCGCAATTTGGGAAGCTTGTAATGTATTAGCACAACGCACATCACTACATTGGGAAACCGATGAAGAAGGCTATATAAGTTACAGCCGACAAATCAATCAGGGACGAGGTGCGATCGCTTTTCACATCCAAGATCCATTCAAAGTTAACGATAAAGCCACAGATTTAGCAGCAGTTGAGGGGCTTGACATCAGAGCCGCTTGCATACATCTAATTTTTGCAGCTTATGCTACAGCCTTAGATCAATCTTGGGAGCAAGAATTTGCGATCGATGAGCGGCAAATTGAGAAATATTTGGGGATGGAGAAACGCAAAGATTTAAGTAAAGCAGCCAAACTCGCTTTAATGAAAAATCTTGTCCAGCAAGCTTGCTCCCTGGTTATCTCCATTGACTGGCCTCAACAAGGGCGAATTAACGGATTCTCTATTACAGGTAGCCGCCTATGGCACTTAGTAGATATTCAGCACCACTTTCAAGAAGACAATCTTGGATGCAAATATCTGATTGGGCTAACTTTTAAAGTAAAAGCAGGCTTATGGGCGCAATATTTCTTAAATAAACAAGCATGTAAAGAGCGAACCGCATTCTATCAATACGGCAGTCTCCCCAAAACGCTGCTAACCACAGTTATGAGTATTTGGCAGCAACATGAAGGGGCAGTTCGACTAATGCTGTGGTTGCTGTTTAAAACCAAAATGGGTAAAGAACAACGCATTACCATTCCTACCTTGCTGCGGATTGCTTACGGCGAAGAAAAAGTTGCCCTTGCATCCAGACAACGGGAAGAACGCAAACGTCTACTGCGAACTTTTGAAAGCGATTTGGAAATTCTCAATCACTATGGAATGAAACCACTTTTCGATCCAGTTACCTACCCGCCAGAAATTCAACCTTTGTGGGCGAAGTTAATTGATCTTCCCGAAGATCCAGATGAAGCATTAGAATTTTGGACTAATGACGGTGGTGCTGAAACCCGCCTCACAGACACAGGCCCCCGTGGTAAGTGGAATCTCTTAATGAATGCGCGGATTTTAGCTTTTGAACTTCCACCAGAATGGGAACAGCAAATCTCAGAATCGGAAAAAAAGAAAACAAGAACAGCTAAAGCCAAAAAGAAGCCCAAAGCTACAAACGATTTGCTGGGTGAACAGATTTTGCAGGCGCGAAAAAATTTGAATCTCTCCCAAAGAGAATTAGCAAAACTTACAGGTAAAAGCCAAAGCTGGATTCGAGATATTGAAAATGGCCGTTTAAAAGCCAAATTAGAAGACCAAATACTTTTAAGAAAACTCTTAAATATGACTTAATCTTGATTCGGAATTTAAACGCAGAGGAACGCAAAGGGAAACGCAAAGGTACGCAGAGATTTTATTAATCATTTGTGCAACGTTATACTAAATACAGCAATACTCCGCGTACCTCTGCGCTTCCCTTTGCGTCCCTTTGCGTTTAAAAACTCTCCTCTTTTAAGTACTATAACTCATCACCTTACTAGAACTAACCCAAAGACTACCCACAGCATATTTAGTAACTACCAACTCTCGTGTAGCATTGCATGAACTCTTCAGTTGTTGAGTCTTAGTTTCATCTCTCACAAGTTTAGCCTGATAAGTGTAAAGAGAACCAGAAGGTTGTTCAAAACTTAGCTCACCTAGAATAGTATTATTATCTAAACTTTGCTCCAAAATTTTGCCTGCAACTTTGTAATTAAACCAATCCCACCCATTGCAAAGCATTAGTTCTCTTTCCAAAATCTGAAGTGCAGCAGGCAAAATCCCCCAGCCTCGATAAACTTTATTTAAGCATTCAATATCGCCAGTCCGAGCCAAAATCGATCTAAATGAATCTATATCTATACGACCGTAATATCTTCCTTCTGGCAAGTCTATAATTGTTGGTGCAAAGCGATGTCCACCAAAGTGTGATGATTTCCAAATTCGCACATTATCTAAGCACAAATCAGCATTCTTTGCTGTAACATTGAAGTAAAAGGGAGCGCCATATCTGGCACAACATTTATCATGGCTACCGTGGGTACAAACTAAAATATCTCTAGTTGTACTAGTTTCCATCTCAGAATGAGAACTGATACCCCATATCCATTTTTGGACAACTGCTGCTACTTGCTCAATATTTGCTAGCTTAAACTCTTTTTTCTGGTATCCATTACTTAGCCCCTCTTCTTTTTGATAAATCAGAAGTGTAGTGTGATTTACCTTGTGCGATACATCATTAGCAATTAAGAGGAATCTAATCGGTAGATTAGCACGCTTCACTTCCTCTACCAAAATCCTCAAATTATGGGGCACCCATTTGGAATTAAAGGCTTCTGATGTCCAAGGTAAAGGACACTCAACTAAAATATAAGTTTGATAATTGGTGGCGCTACCAATAACATCTTCTCCTATTTCACGTGAATCGTCAGAACAAAAAAAAGTATTCATCTCGCTGTACTCATTAGCGTATTCTATGGACAAAAAGTATAACAAAATACAATTGTGTTCTTAGCTACAATATCCTTGGCTAAAGGAGATAAAAAAGAACAATATTCATTTCCCAGTTAAAACTAGGTAGCCACTTTATAACATCATTATTGATCGAGGTCTTTCCGGTTAATAAACTCTCCACAATAGAGATAAACAGTGTCAAGATAGATTTTTCCGTATAAGCGGCGTTAATTTTGTATCTAGTTTTATCGTTATTTGGTATCTTGTAAATTTTCACTTGCTGAAGCTGGCCTTTTCTGAACTTGGTTTCTTTCGCAAAATCAAATATGTTCAATCTTGAGCGTAGATGCATTAGCGTTGGCGTTCGCGGAGCGTCTCGTAGAGAAGCGGTAGCGACGTTCGCGTAGCGTCTCCAAGAGTTGGAGCGTCAGCAGCTTGTCGTCAGACATCGCTTAGAGAGTAACAGGCGATCAACTTGCTTACAATATGAATGTAGCTGATATTACAATCAAAAATATTGCTAGCAGCAACATAATTATTTAAAGTTTTGCTGAACTTTTTTAGATAGCTAGTTACAGTTGTTGTTTTTACACATAAAGATATAATTTTATGTTGTTTTTGTTTGAACATATTCCTAAAAGTAGATGCGAGAACACCTGATAAACAGGTAAACTTTTGAAAATTCAATATCTTTTTAAACGTTTTTATCTGCTTTTAATGTATTTATCCATATTGAAAATAATTCTCAACTAGCTTAGAAAAAATAAAGACAATTAAATTAGGGGTAAATACTTTATTGCCCCATACTTCATGCACAATAAGTTAACGATCAAAAATAGTGACTAATTACTAGCAGCGTCACTAACATCAACATTAACAAACCTGGTATTTACCCTTTTATCTAATCTAACTTCCTGAAGCTCATGTCAGGGTTTGATTATATGCCTCTGCCTTGACTGTAACTGAACTCAATAATAAATGCAAGTTTTTGAGAATCTTTCTAATTCCTTTACCGTTTGTCGCCTCTAGAAGGTTGGTTAAATCAAGGTTAACTGGGCTTTTATAGTGGAGATAGCTCACTTGAGCAAGTATTGATTCTTTCAATAGAATAGATAAAGTTTGGCAATTGTGAAAAATTGTTGCCATTAAGGGGACACAGCAGTGCGCTCCTAGTAATCCAAAGATTTTTAAGTATGGCGATCGCATATTTCTATTTTCATGGAGAACTGAATCATTTTTTACCACGGCATCATAAGCAGGTGAAAATATCCCATTTTTTTGAGGAGAGGGCGTCAATTAAGGACATGATTGAGTCCTTGGGTGTCCCTCATCCAGAAGTTGATTTTATAAATGTTAATGATGAATATGTAAATTTTTCTTACATAGTTGCGGATGGAGATATTATCAATGTTTATCCAATTTCTGCTATGTCTACTATTATACCAAGCATTTCTGTCATGCCAGAACCGCTTAGTATTATCCGTTTTGTTTTAGATATCCATTTGGGGAAGCTGGCGACATCTCTACGACTTTTAGGTTTTGATACTTTATACCGCAATGACTACGAGGATGAGAAACTAGCCCAGATATCCTACAGCCAAGCACGGATTCTCTTGACTCGTGATAAGGGTCTATTAATGCGTAGTTTGGTAACGCATGGGTATTACGTTAGAAATACTAACCCTCAACAACAAATCTTGGAAGTATTACAACGCTACGACTTGTTTAAATTAATCTCACCATTTAAACGGTGTTTGCGTTGCAATGGATTATTAGAACCTGTAGATAAGCAATCGATTATTGAGCAAGTGCCAGAAAAGGTGCGATCGCTCCTTTATGAATTCCAGCGTTGCCAAGACTGCGATCGCATTTATTGGAAAGGTTCACATTATGAACGATTGCAACAATTTGTTGACAAAGTACTCAACTCACAAAGAGATAAGTAACTTAGTAATGGCAATATTCAACCAGCTGAAATATTGCCACTAATTATTTGACTACCCCCGATTCTTGGATCTTCATCTTCCCTATTTAAATCATCAGGAGTGGGGTTTTGCTTACTCTCTCCAGTTACTTCTTCAGGTTCAATGGGATCTGCCTCTTGAGCTTTATCGATATCAAGAGAAATAGGAGGTTCTTTGGCTTGAGAGAAATCGATGAGTGGATCGGGTTGTTCGGGAGTCATAAGTTACTAAATTATTATGCCGTTTTCTATAGTGTTGAATTTATTTTGCTTGCAAACATCTTTCTTGAGAAAGAAACCATGTATTGTAATAATTCAAAAGAGGTATAAAAAACTATGACATTAATTTTATCTCTAGATTTTGGCGGAACTAAATTGGCGGCAGGATTGGTAAATGTCGGTTCTAGAAAGTGGTTGCGTTATGAACGTCGTCTCTCGCCAGCGAATGCAAATGCTAGTACTGACTTGGAAATTATGCGATCGCTAATATACTCTCTGTTAGAAGACACAAAACCTGCTGCGATCGGTGTCAGCTTTGGCGGCCCTGTAGATGCTTCCACGGGGACGGTGCGACTATCTCATCATGTGGCTGGATGGGAGAATATTCCTCTCAAAGGTTTGTTGGAGGAGGAGTTTGGCGTGAGTGTTGGTGTAGATAATGATGCTAATGTTGCTGCTTTGGGTGAACATCGTTTTGGTGCGGGACAGGGGTACGATAGCTTGTTTTATATAACTGTCAGCACTGGTGTGGGTGGTGGTTGGATACTCAACGGCCAGCCTTGGCGGGGTGCTGGTGGGATGGCTGGCGAAATTGGACATATTGTTGTAGATCCTGCGGGGCCAGTTTGTTTGTGTGGGAAGCGGGGATGCGTGGAACGTTTGGCGTCGGGGCCTTATATGGCGCAAAATGTTAGGGAAATTTTGGAGAACGAACCGCCAAGTCGCCAAGTACGCCAAGGAGGAGAGGTGTTGAGGGGTTTGGTGGGGGATGATTTAACTTTGCTGACGGGGCAGTTGGTAAGTGAAGCGGCGGCGGCTGGTGATGATTTGGCTAAGGAAGTTTTGCATAAGGCTGCTTGGGCGCTGGGTGTGGGTATTGGCAATGTGGCGAATTTGATGAATCCGCAGCGCTTTGTGTTGGGGGGCGGTGTGATGAAGGCGGGGGAAGATTTTTGGCAGGTGGTGCGTCAAGTGGCGCGGGAGACGGCTTTACCGGAGGTTGATTTTGAAATTGTGCCGGCGGTTCTGGGGGATGATGCGCCGTTGTGGGGCGGTGTGGCGATCGCTTCTATTATGGTAAAGGCATAATTTCACCATGTAAATTATCGGGTGTTACTCGTGACAGTAGTTCATCAAGGTTATGTACTTTTTCAGTCAAGTAAGGTACATTGTTCGTAATGCTTTGCAATGCTAAGGATTCTATAGATTGACCAGTTAACTCAGCAAGATAATGCAATTGCTCAAACAAAGATTCTGGAATTTCTAACGTTAGTTTTTGGTTAGTCATTTTTCACCAGATTTGATTGTAGTTTTCTTTAATTATGAGTCTCACAATCAAAATTAACATTTTTAGCGATATTCAAATATTTTCTTTTATTTAAACCTACTATTACTGCTGAATACCCTGGCGAAACTCTCTAAGCGCTTCCAAGGGAGACGACAACAAAATACAACGATTGAGCAGGGATAAATCTAATTCTGGTAATAGCTCACTTGTAACAACTTTCTCATATTCTTGCTCTCGTAAGCAGTAAACTTCAATTGTGCCATCTTCCCAAAACCAAACTTCCGGGACTCCCATTAATTTGTACTTCTGTAACTTTATGGGACTACCGCTAGTAATCACTACTTCAATGCACAAGTCTGGTACAGATTTGTCCGTTCCAAAGCAATAAGATAAATCTGCTTGATATTCTAATATCTTGGGAATAATCTGGCTAAAACTACCACTAGGAAAAAATTCAATACCTTTGATTTCAAAATAATTAATCAATAGTCCAGCAATTAAACACTTAATCACCTCATGAGGTTTACCAATAGTCACAATTTCTAAGATCCCCTCACAATAAAACAACCGTACTCCCGGTACATTTTCAAAGCTGGCTTGAATCGCTTTAAACTGTTCCCAACTTAATCCACGTTTGAAGAAGCGTTGTTCTTCTGGTAAGTTAACAGCATTTTCTAACGTTTGAGTCATAATATTTTTCACTCTTGCAGTTAGTAGTCACGAAATTTATCTTATTTCCATCCTAAATCAAAACCAAATTATCCCGATGAATCACGGTTTCCACACCCGCATAGCCTAAAATTGCGGAAATTTCCCGCGAATGACAGCCGCGAATCTTTTGCAATTCATCGCTGTTGTAATTCACAAGTCCTCTAGCAATTTCGTTGCCGTTACTGTCACACAATTGCACAGCATCCTGTGTGCGAAACTCTCCTTCTACTAGCTTAATTCCAGCTGCTAATAACGATTTTCCCGCTAGAGAAATTGCCGCGATCGCACCTTCATCTAAATACAATTTACCCGCAGGTAAAAGTCCGTAAGCTATCCAACGTTTACGCGCCGAAGTTGGTTCAGGTTGCGGTTCAAAATGCGTCCCAATCAGTTCACCCTGGATAATTTTTTCGATATTCTGGGGAAATCGCCCTTGGGTAATTACAGTACGAACTCCCGCCGCGATCGCAATTCTGGCAGCCGAAATTTTTGTCGCCATACCGCCAGTACCCCACTGAGAACCTTGGGAACCTGTTTGTATTTGTAATTGAGCTAATTCTTTAATGCTACTCACTAAAGCGATCGGCCGCGCATCTGGTACGGAACGCGGATCGGCTGAGTATAGTCTATCGACATCGGTAAGTAAAAATAGCCAATCTGCTTCTACTAGGCTGGCAACCAATGCCGAAAGGGTGTCATTATCACCGAATTTTAGTTCATCTATGGCTACAGTATCATTTTCATTGACTATAGGGATCACTCCCAGTCCTAGTAGTTCCTGAAAAGTGTTGTAGGCATTGAGATAGCGGCTGCGCTGTACCAAGTCGCTGCGAGTCAGTAATACTTGAGCAATCGCCTGTTGCAAGGTAGTAAATAAATCATCGTATATCCGAATTAACCTGCCTTGTCCAACTGCTGCAACAGCCTGTTTTAGTGCGATCGCTTTGGGACGTTCAGTTAAGCCTAACCGCGCACAACCTACGCCCACAGCCCCAGAGGAAACCAAAATTACCCGATGTCCCTGGCGTCTTAAATGGCAGAGTGTCTCCGCCAAGGTAGCGATGGTAGAAAGTGCTAATTGTCCTGTTTCTGGTTGGGTTAGGCTAGAAGTGCCGATTTTGACAACAATTGTTAATGACATCTAAAAAGTTAGGAGTTAGGAGTTAGGAGTTAGGAGTTGAATTTAATTCATAACTCATAACTTCTAACTCCTAACTCAATTTGTAAAGCGCCAATCCCTCTATAGTGAAGGTTGACGCTTTACGGGTTTATATTTATTTTGTATGCTGTAGGGTCTTTTTCGGCTGACCCCATGTTATTAATACTTATGATCCCAGATTTTTGGATTCCAGTAAGATTCTGTAATCATTTCTTTAGATTTACTTTCCTGATGATTTTTTACCTTTTATGAATCTTGCTTTTCTTGGGGGTAATAGAGGCTCCCAGAATTTCAGATACCCAAACTTCAAAGTTGCGGACAGGATGAGAGCGGAGAGCCGCGTCTGCATGGATAATCGGTTCAACTAGAATGGTAAACATCCCCAGGCGATTACCTGCGATGACATCGGTAAATAAGCGATCGCCTACCATCCCCACTTGATGCACTGGTAGATCCATTCCCCTAAGGGCTGCCCTAATTTTGCGTCGGGAGGGCTTGGCTGCACCCAAATAGTAAGGTAGATTGAGCGATCGCGCAATTCCACCAATTCGCGCTTCACTCAGGTTGTTACTCACCAAGCACAATGCAGTACAGGTACGAATTTGCTCCACCCACTCTCGTAGTTCTGGGGAAGCTATTCCTACTGTAAAGGGTACTAAAGTTTCATCTACATCCAACACCAGCCCTTTAAGCCCGTATTTTTGGATAATATCTGGTGTTAAATTCAACACTGAACCTTCTAAAATCAAGTCAGGCTGTAAAAGATTGTTCCAGGCCATAGTCAACAGTGAAATTTAAGTAGCTCTAGACAAATGAGCATAACCCAATATAGTTTAGTTAGTCGAACTCGATCCTTGTATCTCTCCCTGAACACTTTCAGATAAAATCCCTAAAATCTTATCGATTTCTTTGATGTAATAATTACTCAGGGAACTCCAAAAAATAAATTATTCCACATTAAAGTCGTTGACTGTTGACTGTTGACTGAAAACTCGTGAACCGTCAACGGTCAACAGTGAACAATAGCAATGGAATATTTTTTTACTTGGAAGTCCCTCAAATCAATAAATATATCGTTTTCTTCTAACTTCAAAAACTTCCAAATATCCCCCGTTGTTACCGCGCCATAAATTTTCCTAATTTCATTTCCTTCTTGTTGATTAAACAATTGTGCTGCCAACATTGCCGCCGCACATTCACCTAATCCACCTTTAATATTTTCATTTTTGGCTTCAATAATAACCACCACAGGCACATTAATTGTTAATTGTTCTTTAGCACGACTGATGATAAAATCACAATAGCCATTTAGACCTTTTTCGGCATCTACATTAAAATCTGTTCCCGAAAATAAACTAATTGGATAATTAGCCCTGCGTCTTACCTCCAACAATATCGGAGTGGTGATCATTTCTGAACGAGCTTTTTCAGTATTAATTGCTAAAGCCAGTTCTGTCGTTTCTTCTAAAGAATTTGTGAGTTTATCGCTTGGCTGTAAAGGTTCTATGTCGGCATATAAATCAGTTTCTTCATCAATGTGGATGCTGAATGACTTTTTAAATTTACTTAATGTAAAGTCGCTATAAGCCATTTTCAGCACCTCATACCAATTTTGGATTTTGCGAAAAGTTGTAAGGAGGGTTTCCCTCCGTGGCAAACTTTTCAAGACGGATAATGAAATTTAAAATCACAACCAAAATGCTTTTTACCGAATCTTAAACAACACTAATCGCTTCCACATTTAATGGGACATGGTAAAAGGTTTAAGTAGATTTTGATTACAATCAAAAATTTCCAATTAAAAAACTCAAAATGAAAACGTTACATTTTGAATTTTTAATCTTATTCCACTTCATTAAAAAGATGTTCCTCTAACAGAGGTTGCACTTTGCGAAACTCTTCTGGAGAGAGTAATTCAGGTTCACCTGTTTTTGTTATCCGTGCAAAAAATAATAGGGGATCGAGGGGTGTATAAATTGCATACTCCTGATCTTCATCATAGAAGCTAGCGAGTAGCTGTAATTGTTCCGGATCTAAATCCGCCTCTTCGTCTTCGATTTCTAAGGTGAACAGTTCCGATTCTTCAACAGGCGGTAAGTCACCTGCAACAGTCAGAGCATAAGCTGTGTTCTTCAATATCAGGTTCTGCTCAGATAGTACAGCTTGGGCAGTGGCAAAAATTTGCTCAATAATGCTGTCATCTTCTACCAGAACCGCTTCTTCTTCCTCACCGTCACCTTCCCAAGAAAAAATTTCTACAGGTGAGTCTACAGGAAGAAGTAAAACGTATTCTTGTTCATCGACTTCGAGGGAATGCTCTATGTAACATTCGAGCGATCGCCCTTTTTCGTCGGTTAAAGTGATGGAACCCGCATGAGCGTTATCATTTTCTTCAGAGAATGGAGAGGAAAACATAGCCGAAATGTAGAAATTTAATAAATACCAGCAAGTTTGGAAATCGCTTAACTATTTTTTAATAACATATTATATCAAGCAAATAGCTTTATACGTAGATACAACTGCTGGCTAATCGTTTTCAGAATATCATGTTAAAAGGTATCAATACTCAATAGCCGCCACTGAACTGCGGGAACTGGCACGCTTAACATCCAACCATTGTTGTAAAATCAAAGCGGCTGCCTTACGGTCAATCAAACCTTTATGGCGTGACGGGGAGCGGTTCTCAGCTATCAGCAGTTGTTCTGCTTGATATGAAGTTAATCGCTCATCCATATATTCCACAGGCAGATTCAGTGCTTTAGCAAGTCTTGTAGTAAATTTCTGAACTTGACGCGCCTGAAATCCTAGTGAGCCATCCATTGAATAAGGTAAGCCCATAACTAGGATTTGCACCTCGCGTTCATTAACTATTTGCCGGATTTGCTCGACATCCTGCTCAAAAGATGTGCGCTCAATTGTGGTAATCCCTGTCGCAATTAAACCTGTGCGATCGCACCCGGCCACACCAATCCGCTTGCGACCGAAATCTAGTCCCAACGCTGAAATAAAAGGTTTTGGTTGCTCTTGGGATATCACAATTAATTCTCCTGCTGTACATCTGCTGATTCAGGAATCGGCCATGCTTCCATGCTAGGATTTTTTACCGAAAAGTTAATCGGTTCTGACAAGCTTTGCAGTGGTTTATCTGAGGATGGCAACTTGCCTGGTTGTATCCATGACATTCCACCTGGTATCGGTTTACGTGCCGGTTGTAAACCTTGTAGCATATCAGTCCACTGAATCCCTTCTAAGGAGACGAATTTAGACTCCCGTAGCTTGTGCCACACGGAGCGAGACATAACTAATGTATGTTCTATCCGTTTTGCTCCAATTCGCTCCAAATACTCTTCTCGCTCTGCCTGATAGTCTGAGGAAGCGAGTTGTAAACCTTGGTGGGGAAAATCTTGGGCAATACGAGCCAGCTGAGATAATAATTCTGGATACAGCCAGGTATAAGCAGGATGAACCGTCAGCGTTGCAACGTGGGGGACTTCACCCTTACGGTCAATTTGCACCTGAAAATAGCCGATCGCAGCTTTGCGTTGCGGTTCAAATACGTAACCACTCACTACTTCTATTTTGCTCACCCATTGCATTACCGCATCAGTTAAAGCACCAAACAAACTGGTTTTAAAGTCGCGCGTGTTCCGGTCAAAAACCTGACGTACCAAAGGTGGCATCGATGCCGTATCTAGTTGATATAGCAACTGGGCATCAGCATTACTTACTGGCAAGAGGTTGGGTAAGTCTGGCTCTGCTTGTGCTAATTCAGCCAGTAATTCTGGCCCAATTTCCCAGTAGGTCATTTCTGCCAGACGCTGAAATCCATTTTGTCGATATAGTGCCAGCGCCTCTATGTCATTGATATTAACTTCCAGTAACCAAGTCCGAGCTTCCAGAATCGATTCAAAGCAATGACGCAAAAGTTGCGAACCAGTTCCTTGTTTATCGATACCACGCTCTAACAGCACTTGATCGATGCGCCAAGTGCTGCGTGTCCGGTTAAAGGGTGACACTTGAATCATCCCTAGAAGCATCCGCCCTTGCTCTGCTATGTACGCACAGAGGCGATACTGTAGCGGGTTAGGAAACCAACTCAAAAACTTGAGTAATCCATACCAGCGACGCAGCATGAGCATCTGGCTGATGGCAAAACCTGCTCCCTTGGGAGTGAGGGCTGCGAATGACTCTTGAGTTATGCGCTCAATCCCGTCCAGATCCCGGTATTGGACTGGTCGGATAACAACGCTGAGGTTTCTGGGAAGTAATGAAGTCATTTTTATTCGAGCCGCTATTTAGCCTTAATTAACTGCTCTTCAAAGGTACTGCTGCAATAATATTAACTGCTTTTTGCCCTTTACTATTGCGCCAAAAGGGTGATTTTGGTAACTCAATACTTAAAAAAGCAGAAAAGGCAGACCTTGTGAGAACACCATTGGCATTAACCCAACAACATCTGCCTTATATTTTATTGGAATTTTGATTAAAATTTGTATATATTTTATAGCCCTTGTCGAGAAACTAGCTTTTCAAAGTGGGCTTGGGTTTGATGGAGTAATTGCTGGCGACTATCTACCAGTGTTTGCTTCAGGGTTGGAACAAGATTGCGAGCTTGCAGAGTCATGTGAAGTTGCAAGTTGGCGACATATTCACTGAAATCTTGATTCACTTCATTTGCGCCCGCATCTGTTAATAAATTTGATTCCATTGCCACTGTGTTCTCCTGTGTTAATCCTGTGCTGTCTCTCTTCATCACCAAAAACTATCACGTTGTTTGGACTAACTTCTTAATTTGCAATGAAGTTTAACGCTTATAGCAAGATAGCGATCGCAGTAGGGTTTGGGTTCGAGGTGGGAGATTTGCTTTTCATGGCGATCGCTAGAAAAGCAAACGTTGTTAGACTCCTGTTTCGCCAGGGCTGAAACTCTTATTGGTTAATTAGCAGGCGATGCACAACGTTCTGCTATCTCTTGAACTACCGTGAGGAATTGGCGCAGCAAGATCGAATCGGTCGGTGCTGGCTCTAACAAAGCCTTGATATCTGCCCGTCGCCACACCACCGCAATTGCTCTTGTAAACGGGGTGTCTTGAAGCTCTCGGTACACCACACCTTGACGTTGAAGCGTTTGCACGTTATCCGGTAGAATCGATACGCCTACGCCTGCTGCCACTAAACTGAGGTTGATTACCATCCAAGTGGCTTTGACCGTTTCCAGCAATGTTGGCTTGAATCCCCGAAGCTCAAATTGTGATAAGACCACTTCGTAGGAAGGCACCGCATCAAGCGGCGGCAAAATCAGCTGCTCGTCCTTGAGTGCTTCTAGTGGAATGTGCTTGAGCGCCGTCAGGGGATGATGTTCTGGCAATGCAACCACAAAGGACTCTTGCACAATCGAGAGAAAATTCAGAGTTGAATCACCTGAATAAGGATTGGGCAGATGTTCAAATCCAACATCGATTGAGTTATCCCGTAGTCCTTGGATCATTTCCTGGATCGTCATCGATCGCAGTTCTAATTCCACCTTCGGATAACGATCGCGAAAGATTTTGAGAATATCTGGAAGTAAACTATTGGCGATCGCAGTGTTCACCACCACAACCAACTTGCCAATTTCGCCACGACTCGCTTCTTGCGCCCGTGTCACCGCCCGTTCCAGTGCAGTGACGGCAACCTGAAGTTCGGTGAGAAAAACCTTTCCCGCCGCCGTCAACACCGGAGGGCGACGAGTGCGATCAAAGAGTTCTACGCTCAACGCCGCTTCCAATGCCGCGATCGTTTTGCTGAGATAAGATTGTTCCACATCTAGGCGTTCAGCTGCTTTGCTAAAGCTTTTTTTATCGCCTGTTTCTGCAACAAGCTCTATAAAATAGTGTAGCTGTCGCATTTCAAGCTGATTCCAAGGTCGAAGGGTCATTTTATCAAAATAGTATAATTAAAATATCATACTAATATAATCAAAATCCTCTTACTATCATAGTAATCATCTTCTAAGCTTGCTTTCATGAACTCATAACTTGCAACTAGGAGATTATTTATGAAAGTGGAACCTGCGATCGCTCAGACCTCTAGCCGCTTAAATCGAGACATCGAACTATCGCCTGCGGTGAAAGCGCAAGAATCGGCAATCAGTTCTAGAACAATCGCTTATTGTCATGAAGTCCTTGATCGCAGTCGTTTTTTTTGCCTACTCAAAGCTGGAGCCATTACTCCACCACTAATGCAATATGTTTTTCTTCAGTATCATTTTTGGCGCGATCGGCTGCATCAGTGGTTCGGCTTATGCATCGTCAAAGCTAGCAGTTGTACTGACCCAGACCAAAAATCTGCCATTATGTCTCTAGCAGATCATACCTTCACAGATTTGCAAGATGATCATAGTGAGATGTACGTAGAATTTCTTCACGATCTGGGATTGAGTGATGCTGAAATTGCAGCATCTCAACGAAGTGCCGCGACTGCATCCTATGAACGCTCGTTTTTCGATGAATTCGGCTACGGAACCGATAACTTCTACGAAGCCCTGGCTGCGCTGAGTGGTCGAGAACTGTGTGTGTCAATCCGAAATGCCAGAATTCTCCAATCCTACTTTGATGCTCGTGACATGAAGCACCCAACTTGGTTGAGCTTGCACGCGGAATTAGAGGTGAATCATTTCCAAGATTCTATTCGTCCGGTGCTGACTCGCTACGATGGGGATTCAACCAAACTTCATAGCGTAATTAAAGCCGTCGAGTGTGGGATTGATCGACACGTACAATATTTCGAGGATCTGCTGCATGAGTACGAATCCCTTGGCAATGCTGTTTAGCTGCTCCACAAATCCCCAAATTAAAAAACACGCGAAAACGCTCAGTGCTATTTTATTAATGAACTGCGCGTTTTAATATAATTTTTCAGGCGATCGCCCAAAACAAAACCCCCAGTACGACTACTGGAGGTTGGTTATTTTTTGCACTATAGCTACCATCTCAAACACGTTGATAATGCTAAAATAAACAATGAGTAGCAATTTACACTGATGACTTGGTACTCTTTGCTCGGCACTGTTTTGGTGACTCTTTCCAATGCCCATTAAAATCTCAAACCAACACCACCTTGTACAGAGATAGCTGTACCACCGCTATCACGGTAGGCATCAAAAGCAATAATGGCATTGCCAAAAAGCACAGTATTGCTATTTGGGATCATATAATCGATGCCCGGTTGTAAAGCAAAACTAATTTTGTCGCCCACAGGAGAAGATCCACCACCACCAGCCAAAACTAACCCAGCGCCCAAGTAAGCATCAGCTTGCCAGTTGAGGGGAAAATCGTAAGAAACCGTTGGCACAATTGCTGTATTATTACCAACTAACACTTGGGCGCGGAGAGAAAGTGGCGCTTCCAAAAGCTTGTAACGGCCAGCTATAACCCCCCCCAATTGGATACCATCAGTAAAACCAATAGCGGGGCCTATACCGATATAACTGCCATAGGCTACTTGAGCTTGTGCTGGCTTAGTACTCGCCAGACTCAAGACCAAGCCAGCCCCCAAAACTGAAACCAAATATGGAATATATTTCATAACCGAACTCCTCACACCAATTAGTCATTAGTCATTAGTCATTGGGCATTGGGCATTGGGCATTAGTCATTAGTCATTGGTTATTTATTCGCCTCATCTCCCTCATCTCCCTCATCCTCCCCTGCCCCCTGCTCCCCTGCTCCCCCTCTAATTCTACGGGCAACGGGGATGAATGCCTCCTTGAGTACAAATGTACGCTAATTGCTTAGAATCTAAATTTTTGGCTTTAGAAAAATCAACCCCTTGGACTACGGCAGATACTGAGCCTAAATCTGGGGTTTGAACAAATTGATCGGCTGGATCTTGTTTACTAGGAGCGAGAATTGCCCCCTTAAAATCTGCTCCAACAACATTTGCCCCCCGTAAATCTGCAAGACTCAGGTCGGCATTTTGCAAGTTAGCGTTTTCCATTTGGGCAGAACGCAAAACAGCACCAGCTAGACGAGTGGCGCCCAGGTTAGCATTGCTGAGATTAGCACGATCCAAATAGGCTCCTGATAAATCTGCCCCTTGCCAATCAGTGTTAGTTAAGTTGGCAAAGGATAATTGCGTTCCTATGGCAGTGGCGCGACCTAAACGGGCAGCGTAGAGATTGGCTTCGTTCAATTTAGCGTCACCTAAATCTGCTCCAGTCAAGCTAGCTTTTTCCAAAACAGCGTTTCTCAGATCGGCTCCTACTAGTTGGGCGCTGTTGAGTTTAGCCTCATATAGACGTGCGTTGGATAAGTTGGCTCTGTTGAGAGTGGCGCGGCTCAAATCAGTCCGGTTCATCAAGACGCGACTGAGATTAGCATCAGTAAGATTGGCTTGCTGCAACTGAGCTTGGCTTAAATCAGCCATCACATCGTCGTAGGTATCCCAGCGTCCATCTTCACCCACATCTCGAAAGCGACTACCCTTAAAGCTGGCTTGGTTAAGATTTGCAGATTTAAACTTAACTCCTGATAAATCAAGGTTGTCTAGTACCAAGTTGAAGAAGGAACTTCCTGGAATTCCACTTTGACCTAATTGGGTGCTAGTAAGGTCAACGCCCTCGATTTTACCACTGTAAACAGAGAGAATCTTGTTGATCGTTCGCTGGTTTCTTTGTAGCCGCCCTTGCCGTAATTCCCGTTCTTGGGTTGCAGTGCTACCCACAGACTCTAGTTCGCTAACCAAAAACTGATTCTTATTTTTTAATTCCGGGATGGCTTGGGGCCCGACAGTTGTCAAAGCTTGTTGAATCGTATCCTGGATGCTGGGGTTGGTTTCACTAACCAAGAGATTCGCCAGAAATTTGATGGACTCTGGGTCATTAAGACCACCTATAGCCAGAATTGTACTTTGGCGTTGCTCATTAGTCGCCCCAGAGTTGGGAGCTAATTGTTTGACAAGTTCGAGGAACTGTTGGCTGTTGATTTTCTCGGTTGTTCGCTGGGATTGTTGAATTTGGATATAAACTTGAGTGCCGATTAAAGTTGCCAATACAGCAGTCATACTCGTAAGCCCTACCCCAAACAAAGTCAGATTAGGATTTTGCTGTATCCGTCGCCATATATTGGGCGACTGATTGGTTTGGGCTGCCGCTAATTCTTCTCCCTCGTGCCATTCTTCTACTTCATCATTACCGTTAGTAGCCTCAACTTGTTTGTTGTTAGCTAAGAGTGAGGATGCTTGCGGGCGAGTCGCATCTATTGTATAAGTGCCTGCAAGTTGATCGTGCAATGCGCGACGACCCCGGCGCGACGGTAAGCCTATCCCTTCACCCACAATCATTAACAAAGACAAAAATGTGAATAATCCTAAATTAGGAAAAGCAAAGCTGTAGCGCCACAGCAGATAGGCGATGGAAATAGGTACAGTCCAACGCCCGACTCCTTCTCTAATTACAACTGCCCCTAAACCGGGTGGACTTCCTTGCTCGTTGACAACCCGCACTTTTAACCAACGTTTAGGAATTGTGCTACCAGTCTTAGCCAGTAAATACAATTGCCACCATGAGAGAGTTACAGGTGCTAACAGGGCGATTGTCCACAAAATATTAGTCGGCCATGCCACGTTACGGATGCCATAGCTTACAGGTAGAGCCAGGGGTCTAGCGATCGCTCTTTCTGTGACTACCAGCACGGGGTTAAGCGGCACTCGGTTAAAATCGCTTCTAGAATCGGCATAGACACCAATGCCAAAGGGAATCAACCCACTAGTAACTACTAGTGTAATTTCAGCCGCCCAAGCAGCAAAACGCCTGCTTGCTAGCAGCAGCGAATTCGCTCTTTCTGGTTGTTTTGATTGACCAGATTGATTACTTCTTTTAACAATTGGTGTCGTCATCGCATAATTTCCTTTGATATTATTTATACGCCGCGATCGGCACAATTAAAATAGACTAAGCTAATCAGCAAAAACAAAAGCATATTGAAATAGAATTTTGCAGTCATAAGTCAGGAGCCTTTTGTATCATGGCTCCTGACTTTCATAACTACGGGTATGCAAAGTAGATGCAATCAGCTTATTACTTACGTTGAAAGCTACTAGACACAAAAATTTTGTATCCAACATACACTAACACTGCCAAAAGTGCCAGACTTATTACGGATGCAACTAGTTTAAACACTGCTTGCAGCATCGCCAAGCCTACTAGCACCGTCACACCTGAAACTACCAGCTTTTTTGTTCGAGATAAGCTATTGAACCAAATCTGAAATCGCTCCAGTTGCAAGTTAAATTTTGCAAAAACAGATGTCTCAGTCTGTTTTTGCTGTTGTGGTTGGGGAACCACTTCCGGCGAGGAATTAATCTCTGCCTCTAGCTTATTGAGGCGACGCTGCAAGTCTTCTTCTCTTTGAGGATTCATCAATCTTTTTTACCTCAGCTAGGTCACTTATTCCACAACAGACCAACCAAATTCTATTTTTGGTGGTTGTCTTAGTGATTTTAGCTAATGTCTGTGTATGTAATACCTTTTTGGGCAGTAAAAATTATGATGATTTTTGGAATTTTAGCGTGTTACGGATTGAAATGCAGAATGTAGGGTAGAATATTTTGGTGCAAAAGCGCCACCACACATAGATAATTTGCACGATTAATCGTCTTTACACCCATCAAATCTTCACAAAAAACCCTTAAGCGAATGGTGTTGCTTTATACGACATTTTTGGGAACTAAGACGGATTGCTGTCGTCTATATAAATCAGACCATATAACAATATTGCTCTAAAAAAATTTGGAGCATTAATTAAAATGAAAACGCTTAGGCTACTTACAATTGTTCCCACAGCTTTGGCGATGAGTTTGGTTTTTGCCCAAACTAATTTGGCACAGAAACCAACAATCCAAATTAATCGGAATCTCCAAGTAGATCCACTGGTTTTGAAGGGAAAGTCTGGGGGAACTGTCAAAAGTAATTGTGGCAATATTACCACTGAACCTAATCAAGTTATCCAGGTTACAGAATCACTACCTTATTTGCGATTAACAGTAGAGAGTGAAGGCAAGCCAACCCTATTAATTGATGGGCCTGGGGGGCGTTTTTGTGTAATGGCAGATAAATATTCTGGAGGCAAGCCAGAACTTTCTGGTTTCTGGCAGGCAGGAACATACTCAGTGTATCTGGGCGAACTGGACGTATCCCAAGCAGAGTATAACTACACCCTTTCAATCTCGCAAATAAATAGTCATTAGTCCTTTGCTAATGACTAATGACCAATGACCAATGACTCTTAACTAATCTTCCAGTGATTTGGCTGGGACTTCCACAGCTTTGATATCAATTGTGCCTTCTGGTGTGAAGCGCTGAAAATGGCTATTTTGTACTAACAGTGACTCTCCACAGTTAGGACACTGCAACTGACTGTTATTTAAACCTGTAAATTCATATCTACAAACGGGACACTGGTCAGCAACCAAGTTACGTTGCAGCCACCAACGAAAGCCAAAAAAAGCCACAATGGGTGCCAAAAACAGCAACCCGACAATAATTAGCAACGAATTAACTAACCAACCCAAGCCCAGTGATGCTAGCAACCAAATAACTGCCAGCAGGGTAAGCCAAGGGCGGAGATTTAAAAGATTCAATTGAAATGACTTAAAGCTCATTTTTTAAATTTCGTCCTGCTCTCCTTCTAGGATAGCGATTTTGGTCATTTGTCATTTGTCATTTGTCATTTGGACTTCATTGCTGAGGATAGAAGAATTTTTTGCAAGTGCTGTTGAAAGGCATCTATGCCAAACAGAGCGATCGCTTGTTCTCGTAGCCACTCTCCATTACATCGCTGGTCATTCCCTTGAAGCATTTCTATACAAGCCGTTGCTACCGCATCAGGACTGCGGTGTGGGACTCGCCATCCTAGTTTACCATCTTGCAAAGGATCGGCTGAACCATCGTCGTCACCGGATAATACAGGCACTCCACAAGCCATTGCTTCTAGATAAACTATGCCAAAGCCTTCTTGTGAAGGCATAATATAGGCATCAGCAAGGCGGTAATGTTCCATTAATTCTTCTGTACCAACAAAACCAGCAAATACGACGCGATCGCTCACACCTAAATATAAAGCGAGTTTAGCTAATCGCGGTTGGTCATCACCGCGACCAATTACCAAATATTTCACTTCTGGGAAAACTTGAGCGATTTGTGGTAATGCCCGAATCGTTACATCTACACCTTTGTAAATATCCCCTGACCATAACCGCGCTACTGTCATTAACACCTTAGCACCAGTTAAGCCATACTTCTTTTCTAATTCTGGCTGCTTGGAACCTGGAGTAAATTTATCCCCATCAATTGCACAAGGCATCATCTGTACCATTTTCGGGTTTATACTATTAGCAGCACAAGCGCGATCGCGGCTGTAACGGCTAATTGTCCAAATTCTAGCTGCTGATGTCAGGGCGCGACGTTCTTGATTTTTGAGCGGTTCCCAGACTTCTTTGCCGTAAGTTAGCACTGTGTAAGGAATCCCCAAAGGCTGACAAAGAGTTTGTACTAATACTCCTAAGTTAATATGACCACAGAAAACTTGTTCTGGACGGTTTAGCAAAAGACACTTGAGTAAAGCTGCTGCCATTTGCAATCTCCCCAAATAGGGAGACTGATTTTTAAAGTAGTGAAATTTTAAGTTATCGTCTTCAAACGGATTTAAGCTATCAGGATTATCTCGCAGCAAAAAGACTTCCGCTTTGTAGGCTTGGCTCAATCCCAGATAGGCGCGAAAAATATCTTTTATATATGATTGGATACCGCCTTCGTGGGCAAAAATTTCTAAAAACACGAAGACATGGTTGGTTTTTTTGTTAATTTTATCACCTAACTTTAACTTTTCTGTCACTGTAGTGATATGCATATTAGCTTATTTATACTCGCGGTAAAGGCGCGATTGCACCGCTTTGTAACCGCTCTAAATCTGCTTTTACCATTTTTTCTAAAAGTTCCTCAAAGCTCACTTGGGGTTCCCAACTAAGGTTTATTTTAGCTTTACTGGGGTTAGCTACTAGTTGAAAATGCTCATCTTGTCGTAATAAGCTAGTATTTAAAACTATATGGTGCGTCCAATCCAATCCTACAGACTCAAAGGCTGTGGCAACTAAATCTCTAACACTGTGCAGTTTACCAGTGCCTATCACATATTCTTCTGGTTCATCAACTTGCAACATTCGCCACATTGCTTCTACATAATCTCCCGCAAAGCCCCAATCGCGTTTGGCATCTAGGTTGCCCATTTCTAAGGTGTCAGTTAAACCCAATTTGATCGATGCAGCTGCCAAAGAAACTTTGCGTGTAACAAACTGAGGTGGACGGAGAGGAGACTCATGGTTATATAAAATTCCACTACAGGCAAATAGCCCATAGCGCTGTCTGTGATGCACCATAGTCCAATGGGCGTGCATCTTGGCCGCCGCATAGGGATTTTTGGGGCGAAAAGGCGTTTCTTCATCTTGAGGCGAAATAAATACATCGCCAAACATTTCTGAACTGCTGGCTTGATAAAATCTGGTAGACAAACCAACTTTTCGTACTGCTTCCAAAAGCCTGGTAGCCGTACCAGTTATCAAATCCAGGGTTCCCAATGGGTCGTTCCAAGAGTCGGGTACAAAACTGGGAGCCGCTAAATTGTAAATTTCTTGGGGACGCAGCTGCTCAACTGCGGTCAACAGCGCCGCATTATCCCTTAAGTCAACCGTAAAAATTTCTACCTGATTTGCCAGTGTTCCTAGTTTGGTCAAATTAGGTTGTCGATGCGGGGGTACTAATCCTACAACTCGGTAACCACGGTTGAGAAGCAAATGGCTGAGATAGTAGCCATCTTGACCAGTTATTCCTGTAATTAGGGCTGTCTTAATCATATTTTGTCCCCTATTTCTTCTATCTCTTTAACCACAAAATGGCACTTGTTGGAGAACAAAAATAAGACTCTCAACACTGCTGACAAATCTTAACAAGGGAGCTAGTGTAACTCGAATGTTATCTTTACTGTATTCATTAATTCTTTTTATACAAGAAGATTTTTTGAGGCTTTACAAAAAAATCATAATAAATAAGTAATTTAACGTAAAAAATATATTACTCCAATCCAAATAATATTGAAAAAAGAGTATACTTTTGTCAATCAAATAACTAGATGTTTGAGCAATTTGAGCATATACTGCTTGCGCTCCTGCTTCTGTTTAAAAGTGAGTAGCTCAACTTTGGGCAAAATGTCCGCCCCTTGCGCGGCGGACATAGGAGAAGTTTTGTTTGTCGTACTCCTAATTATAATCAAGCTACATATAGTGCTATTGCTTCCCTAAGCTACGCCTTGGCTCAAAACCCAAAATTGGCATCAGAAGTATTTTTACCTTCCTTTACCTTTGACTACTTGATTTTTACTTTTGTGCTTCTTGAGAGTATTTGACGATGAGGAGGCAATTTCTATCATCTGCACCACGTTCGTACACAACACGGTCAGCCAAACGCCGCAGCAGAAACCATCCATACCCGCCTACTTGCAGCGTACCTGGCTCTGGTTCTGCGATCGCATCAGGATTGAAAGGTTTTCCATGATCCCAAATTCTAATCTCTAGTCGGTCAATCCAAAGATAAATGTTAATCTCAATGGTTGTTTCTGGGGGTAAAGCATGATGAGCGTGACGAACAGCGTTGGTAAAGCCTTCTGCTAATGCTAAATTTAGGCGATCAAGTTGGGTTTTTGACCAGCCAAGTTGAGACAAATGTTGCAGACAAAATTGCTCAAACCATTCTTGCACCTGGTTTAGGAGACTGAGTTCGCTCTTAACCGTCAGATGGTCTTGCTGCACTATGCTAAACATTAACTGTGACTTAAATATAAGTAAACCTAAGTTACTAGTTATTAAATTTTGCACTATTCGCAGAATTTCTCTGATATAGAAAAATCTAAATTGAGATATTCTATGTCCCAAAAGACAAAACATGAACGATTTTGGCATTTCGAGAATTGTAACTAGCAACTTACGTTAAGTAAGTGAAAAATGTTTGTATTTGATGACTTTTGGTGATTTTAAATTTTGGAATAGTTTTTCCATCCAAAACTTCAGATCCTAGATGTAATCTGAATTATTAAATCAGTGAACAGTCAACAGTTATCAGGTGTAGAGGGCGTAGGTTTTACACCCGCCACTAACACCCAGCACTAATCGGCGGCATAGTGATTAATTTTCAGTTGGAAGTTTTCGCCCATATAGTGGCGGGCTTAAACCCAGTTATCAAAATTTTTAACTGATAACTGTTAAAATTGACGCCTGTAAATTTATTTCAAAAGCACATCTGCATCTGCTTTTGAAACTCACAGGCGTCAAAGCACTTTGTGGTAACTAATTTAGAATAGTCCCAAGGTCAAAGATTTATCCAATGGCAAGGCAGCACCAATACCCAGCCACAAGGTGACAAGGGTACCAAAGAGGAAAACTGTGGTTGCTACTGGACGACGGAAGGGGTTTTGGAACTTGTTAACGTTCTCAATAAAGGGAACGAGGATTAGCCCCACTGGTACCGAACCCATTGCTAACACTCCTAAAAGTTTGTTAGGAAGCGATCGCAAAATTTGGAAAACTGGATATAAGTACCACTCTGGCAAAATTTCCAATGGTGTGGCGAAAGGATTTGCTGGTTCACCGGTCATAGCGGGATCTAGCACAGCTAGAGCCACAATCGCAGCGAAGGAACCCATGATCACGATTGGAAATACGTAAAGTAGGTCATTAGGCCAAGCGGGTTCACCGTAGTAGTTGTGACCCATGCCTTTAGCTAGTTTGGCTCTTAACTGAGGATCGCTCAGGTCAGGTTTTTTTTGTGTTGACATTTTGAAATGTGCTCTCCTGCTTAAGTTAAATTAAAGCATTTGTGAAAGCTATCAGCTACTAGTACAGGTCGGCGGAAATAAACCTAGCATTTCATTACAGCCAGAAAGCCAAAAATTAAAGCATTCTGACTTTTGACTTCCGCCTTGCGGTACTAGGCAACCCTAGCAGGCGGCAAACAGCGTTTGTCTATTTACACTCAGCCGCCTGGAGAGTCTCTACAGCTTTAGCTTTCAGATACAAGTGTTTGTTTTTTGGAACTTATGTACAATTAATTTCTTGTGTTTCATAAGTTTAAAACAAACAACTTCATCTGGGAACTGATAAATGTTGCCAAGGGCTAATAGCTGAGATTACAAAGGCCCGGAAATGCCTTGTTTGCGGATCATCAAGAAGTGAAACAGCATGAAGACTGCAATCAACCAAGGCAGTACAAAGGTGTGTGCGCTGTAGTAACGAGTGAGTGTTGCTTGACCAACACTCGAACCGCCGCGCAGCAGGTCGGAAATCAGAACGCCAACCACAGGAATTGCTTCTGGTACGCCGCTAACGATTTTCACAGCCCAGTAGCCAATTTGATCCCAAGGTAGGGAATAGCCGGTGACTCCAAAGGAAACTGTAATCACAGCCAGGATGACACCACTTATCCAGGTCAGTTCGCGGGGTTTTTTGAAACCACCAGTCAGATAAACCCGGAAGGTGTGCAAAATCATCATCAATACCATCATGCTGGCAGACCAGCGATGGATGGAGCGAATTAGCCAACCGAAGCTGACTTCATTCATGATGTACTCCACAGAGGAGAAAGCTTCAGTAACTGTTGGTCTGTAGTAGAAGGTCATCGCAAATCCAGTGGCAAACTGGATGAGAAAGCAAACCAGGGTAATTCCACCCAAACAGTAGAAGATGTTGACGTGGGGAGGGACGTACTTACTAGTAACATCTTCGGCGAGTGCCTGAATCTCCAGGCGTTCCTCAAACCAGTCGGAAACGTTGGCCATACAATCTCAAGTTCCTAAAAGTCGGTTGCGGTTGATAAATCCCGAAGTTCTGAATCGGCAAAAGCCTTCGCTCAGACTTCTCTCCCAATTAGCAATTTTGGGATTTTAGTAAAGGGGAGTTTTTTTGTTTACTTGTCAGCTTTTGGCGTGCTAAGAGACTTCAGAAACTTTACACTCTTTAACATACTCCCCCGAATCCGCTTGCCTAAAGGCACGCTGCGCGATCGCTAAATTCGGGGGATTCTGAGCTTCTTAAAGCAATTGCAGGCATAGCCTGACATCGCCTAACCCAGTGTTTTCGTTGCCCCGACTGCACAAAGGCTGAATTTATTCAGCCTCAGAACTTATATCTCCCGGTTTCTAACCGGGGGATATAAGTTTCACGCCCCGTAAAGAGGGAATATATTGCGATCTCTTTACGCCCCTACACACAAAATGGTGGACACAAAGTAGATTTTATCCTTTGGTGAGTGGATACGATGCATCAGTTGACTGAACAACTTGATGAGAAAAATGCACCACTTCTATAAAAAAAGTAACATAATCGAGAGATAGATTTCATCAACAACAGGGGAAGTGGGCATTATCTAGGCAATTTGGGTTGAGGTGGAATTGATAATGGGGTTCATGAATAAACAAGTCTTTCGGGTTGGATTTTCATTGTTAATGGCGTTTTGGTTGGCGTTGGGTACGCTCACCCAGCCGGCGATGGCTTTGACGACAGAACAAAAGCTGGTTTCGGAAGTTTGGCGAATTGTTAATCGCACTTATCTAGATGAGACGTTTAATCATCAAAACTGGGCGGCTGTGCGGCAAAAGGTTCTAGAGAAGCCACTGACAGACTCAAATGCCAGTTATGCGGCAATTGGGAAGATGCTCAAGAGCCTCGATGATCCTTTTACCCGCTTTTTAGATCCAGAACAGTACCGCAGCTTACAGGTCAATACTTCTGGGGAACTGACTGGGGTTGGATTACAAATTGCCCTAAATCCTGAGACTGGGAAGTTGGAAGTAGTTGCTCCCATAGCAGGTTCACCAGCAGATAAAGCGGGAATTAGACCACGCGATCGCATTCTCAAAATTGAAGGCGTTTCTACAGAAAATCTTACCCTTGATGAAGCTGCGACTAAAATGCGCGGCCCCAGTGGCAGCCTTGTGACTCTCCTGATCGAACGGGACGGAGAGGCAGAAACGGAAATTAGACTGACACGCGATCGCATTGCTCTCAACCCTGTGGTTTCGGATTTGCGTGTTTCTACTGAGGGTACGCCCATTGGCTACCTTCGTCTGACTCAATTCAATGCCAACGCCTCAACGGAATTGGCACATGCTATTTCTAGTCTAGAAAAAAAAGGCGCTGCTGCCTACATTCTGGATTTACGAAATAATCCTGGGGGGTTATTACAATCAGGAATTGAAATCGCCCGTCTGTGGTTAGACTCTGGTACTATCGTCTACACTGTTAACCGACAAGGTATTCAAGGTAGTTTTGAAGCCTTTGGCCCAGCCCTGACGACCGATCCTCTGGTGATTTTGGTGAATCAAGGAACTGCTAGTGCTAGTGAAATTCTTGCTGGCGCACTCCAAGATAATGGTCGCGCCCAGTTGGTAGGCGAAACTACTTTTGGAAAGGGCTTAATTCAATCTTTATTTGAATTATCAGATGGTTCGGGCTTGGCAGTCACAATTGCTAAGTATGAAACTCCTCAACATCGGGATATCAATAAACTAGGTATTAAGCCGGATAAAGTGATTTCCCAAGAGCCAATTAACCGCGAACAGATTGGCACCGAAGCGGATCTGCAATATCAAGCAGCAGTGGAACTTTTGAAGAAAGACTCGGTTGTGGCGGGGAAGGCTTAAAAAATTAGGAGTTAGGAGTTAGGAGTTTGGAGTTTGGAGTTAGGAGTTATTATTTTCCCCTGCTCCCTCTGCTCCCCCTGCCTTTAAAGCGGCTGTATCGGCAGCAAAGCTGCTAAATCCAGACAGGCGAGGTGCTGATAAGCTTGATCTATGAATCGCTTGCCTCTGAGAAAACCTGTATTAGCGCCAGGACAAATATACCGGAGAGTTTCTGGTGTAAAACGTTCTAACAATAATCGAAGACTGTTAATTTGCCTTGGCCAGTGAAAGGTTTTAGCTGTCCGTAATGGTACTGGTTCACCCTGCTGGTTAGGGAGTAAATGGCGACCAGAAAATAATATACCTCCAAGTTCACTGTAGTAGAGACAAGATGAGCCGGGAGAATGACCTGGTGTCCAAATTACTTGTGTAGCTGCATCAAGAGTAAATTCCTGCCTAAAGGTAGTTACGGTTAAGCCTGGTAATAAATAAGCTTCTTGCTCTTGAATCAGCACCTCGCAGCCAAAGGTTTGCTGAAATTCAGCAGTCTTGCCAATAGCGCCTCGATGGGTGAGAAATAACCAACGCACGCCACCATGCGTAGGCGTAGCCCGCCGGAGGCATCGCAAAAAATCTAGATTTGTTTGGTCTAGGGCAGGGCAATCTATGAGGATATTACCTTCATTTCTTACAATAAGATAAGAGGTTCCCCCTAATGTGTCCCGATTGGGTGGAAAAGCAAAAATGCTCTCTGGTGCGAAGTCCGATTGTAGAGAACCTCCGCTAGGAACTTCGTTAGGAAAGACAGCCCGTGGTGGCTTAGTTGTATGACTTGGCACTTGAGGTAAAGGGCACATGATCAAAGAACCGAAAGTGAGGAGTTGTGGACAATCTGGTTACAGTGTGGAAATTCTAAAGAATTGAAACTTGAGCGTTAACCAGCACTGTTAACCGTTGTGAAAAAAATTGGGATTTGAGGTCTGCCTTGTAGTTAATGCTATGGTGCTGAAGCTACTGGTAGGACGTTTTGTCAAAATTACTGAAAATAATATGGCATTTTGGTTTCTATTTATCCTCCTACTGGGGCTAGCTACTTATCTAATGGTGCAGCACAGCGTCGCTCAGATCACCCGGACGCCAGTATGGTTGTTGTGGCTGGTTTTAATGGCACCAGCATTACTGTTGAGTGGATGGACGCTGATGTATGGGCCGAAACAACCCCCGCCGCCAGCGCTGATTCTTTGGTCGATATTTGTCTCCACAGTGTTGTACTGGACATTGTTTCAATGGGGACGTCGATCGGCAAGAGATACACAGGCCCAAACTCAAGCCCAAGCCTCAGAATCACCGCCGACTATCCAGCCTATTGCAGAACCAATAGTGCGTCCCATTGAGCTAACAGAAGAAACTCAACTACGAAATTGTTTTCCTTGGTCTGTATACTACGTTCAAAATATTGAGTATCGACCACAAGCCGTGATTTGCCGTGGTCAGTTGCGAACTAAAGCTAGCAACGCCTACCAGCAGATTAAAACTAATATTGAAGCACAATTTGGCGATCGCTTCTTGCTGATCTTTCAAGAAGGTATGGATAGCAAACCTTTCTTTGTGCTAGTTCCCAACACTCAAGCTGCTAAAGAGAGAAATACACCACGACGCGAACAGGAACGCTTAACTCGTCCAGGATTAGCACTTCTACTGCTAGCAGCTACTTTGGTAACTACTACCTTGGTGGGAGTGGAAATTGCTGGTGTTTCTCTGCCGCCCATATCACAAACTGGTTCTTTGTTCAAAGTTCTATCTAACCCAGATGTTCTATTCAAGGGATTGCCTTATGCTTTAGGGTTAATGACTATTTTGGGCATTCACGAACTTGGGCATTATTTGACAGCTAAATTCTACAAGATTCGCTCGACGTTGCCTTACTTTATTCCCATACCTTTCTTCTTGGGAACTTTTGGTGCATTTATTCAGATGCGTAGTCCCATTCCCAACCGCAAAGCTTTATTTGACATTAGTATCGCTGGGCCAATTGCAGGCTTTGTCGTGACAGTGCCATTACTAATATGGGGCTTGGCTCATTCTGATGTGGTTTCCATCACTGAAAAAACCCAACTTTTAAATCCTGATGCTCTTAATCCCAAGTATTCCATTTTACTTGCGGTACTATCGAAGTTAGCCTTGGGTAGTCAGTTAACGGCAAAATCAGCCCTTGATTTGCATCCAGTTGCAGTAGCTGGTTTTTTGGGACTAATTGTCACAGCCTTAAATTTAATGCCTGTGGGACAGCTAGATGGAGGTCACATTGTCCATGCGATGTTTGGACAACGAACTGCGATGATTATTGGTCAAATTGCTCGCGTGTTGTTGCTATTACTGGCTTTAGTAAGAGAAGAATTTTTGGTGTGGGCGATTATCTTATTATTTATGCCATTAATTGATGAACCTGCATTGAATGATGTCACTGAATTGGATAACCAGCGTGACATTTGGGGATTACTGGCAATGGCGTTGTTGATTGTAATTATTTTGCCACTACCGCAGGCGATCGCTAACTTTTTGCAAATTTAAAAAGGAGCAGGACAGAGAGAGCAAAGTCTCTAAATTTTATTTTTTTCCAACTATGAAATGAACCATCGGTTGGGATTTTTTATTTAAATTATAAATAGTATTCAACAATAGCCTTCTTTTAGGGTTTTCAAATGTTAAGAGATATTTCGCCAACAGCATCTGATGATACTCATACCCCAGCAACTCAGGGTAAGCGCATCTAGTTTTGTAGCTCTTGATACAGATAAAAAGCTTAAAACTCTATCTGAATATCAATTTTTCATTCAAAATATGACGAATTGTCGTAAATGATTGAAAAAACATGGGTCAAATAGCTTTTTATGTTTTTTAACCACATAAAAGTGAAAATGTCAATATTACCCCTTGGCTCAGTGTAGTAATTTTGAACTCATTTGTGCTTTGGGTGAACCCCAAAACTACCGTGTCAATAGGGTTTGAGATGCGCTTACCCTGCCCAGAAACTAGCATTATTAAGAGATTTTGGGACAAAATTATTTTAGTTTGGTCGCAATTAAATTTCAGAAACTTATCTAATTACTTGACATCATTTATTAAATTATTTTAATGTGAGATAAATGCCATCCATTAACCTCTGCTTATTCAGATTTAATAGGAGTATGCAGATGAATTATGTTCAACTTAAATTAGTAAAATAAGAAGAATAAAATGTCTATAATCCCAATGAAAAAGAAGAATATTTTAACCCCAATAATATTAACGTTAGGAATTGCAATAGGAGGAATTTTCCCTGAAAAGGAAGCTTTGTCACAGACAATTCAAATTTGTTCATCCTCTGCTATTCCAACAGGTTTTGTTGTAACTGGTGTTTCCACTAACTTTGCTCAGTGTGGTGGTGGTTTCAATAATATTTTGACAATTCAAAATGCTAGTATTCTCAGACCCGGTAGTTCATTAAGTATTTGTTCATCCTCTGCTATTCCAACAGGTTTTGTTGTAACTGGTGTTTCCACTAGCCTTGCTGAGTGTTATGGTGGTTTCAAGAATATTGTAACGATCAGGCGTGCTGAAGGCTTACCTAGTGGTAGTTCATTAAGTATTTGTTCATCCTCTGCTATTCCAACAGGTTTTGTTGTAACTGGTGTTTCCACTAGCCTTGCTGAGTGTTATGGTGGTTTCAATAATATTGTAACGATCAGGCGTGCTGAAGGCTTACCTGTTGGTAGTTCATTAAGTATTTGTTCATCCTCTGCTATTCCAACAGGTTTTGTTGTAACTGGTGTTTCCACTAGCCTTGCTGAGTGTTATGGTGGTTTCAATAATATTGTAACGATCAGGCGTGTTTTTTAAAGCTTTCTGCGCTTTTAGGGGACTTCTATAAAATAAACTAGGTTCTTCAGTATTTGTTATGCCAAATTATTAGTTAAACATCAAAATTAGACTTTAAAATCAAGCTTAGAACGCCTAAGTCCTTAGAAAAGCCTAAAATGTTAAAAATAATGCCTGTTTTTTTGTACAGCAAGGTTTTAAGCTTTTTAGCAGATCAATTTAGCATATAGGAGTCATATTTGATTTCTGAAATATACGTAGGGTGCGTTAGCCTTTGGCGTAACGCACCAGTTAACGATTTAGGTGCGTTAGGCTACGCCATAACACACCCTACAGATACTTAGATTTTTTCAGAAATCAAATCGCACTCCTATACTAAGTACTGAAGAGCCATAAACTATTCGGCATTGCATAATTGAAGTATGAATTTGAGCGATGCCTTCGGCGGGCGTAGCCATCGCTATGCAGTGTCCAAGGTGTGCATCAACTCATACAGCATTTACGGCAGGAAATATGGTCAGGACTTACGCAAAACTTCAGCCGAAACCCTTATTTTCACGTAGAGGCAATTCATGAATTGCCCCTGAGCGCGTGTACTTTTGCGTAAGTCCTAATGGTAAACAAAATCACATTTGTGTTTCTTGTGGTCGTCAGTTTATAGATTCTTATGAATACCAAGGTTATTCAGCAGAAGTCAAAAAAGAATGTTTAGAAATGTACGTAAATGGTTTAGGATTCCGTGCAATTGAGCGAGTGAAAAAAGTACAGATGCTCGCGGACTCGCTAACGCTTCGCTATCATAACTACTGTAATAAATTGGGTAAGAGAGCTTGGAAAGACGTTACCAGATTCACCTGAATATAATGAAATACCGGAAATTACTAAAGTTGATGAACTGGAAACATTTGTAGGTAAAAAAACAAAATTTGGTTGTGGACAGCACTAAATAAGCATAATCCAGGAGTTATAGCCTGGGTTTTAGGTGACCGCAGTTCTAAAACTTTTAAGCTTTTATGGCAAATTATAAGCTGTTGGCATTCTTATTTTTATGTGACAGATGGTTACCCAGTTTACCCTGATTTTATCAACAATGAAGATCATATTGTTAGTAAGATTTATATGAAACTCGTGATGTGCGAAAATACCCGTCTTCGGCATTATTTGGCTAGACTACATCGTAAAAGTTTTTGTTACTCTAAGTCAGAAGAAATGCTGAAACACTCTATTAGACTGGTTATACATTATCTCAAGTATGGTTCAGTGCCGCACATGTTGAGTGGCACTTGTCGGATTGCAGCCATCGCATCGCATAATTCATACTTGGATTCAGCAACGCCAAAAATAAATATTAAACTTTATTCCCCCTATAAACAGGGGGAATATATTGTATTAAAACTAACTCGATACTGAATTAGCCGCCTCGGAAGCCTTCGCAGCTGGTGGAAAGCCGCCCATGCGAATCTCAGAAGTAAAGGAAGCGATACTAAATCCATCAAAACTCTTGAGGACATTTACCCGCATTCGTAAATTGGGGCTAGCAAACCACAGGCGCTCCTCTAACGACATGGTTTCATCCTCTATAGTTAGGATCAAAGCACCATCACTATCAAATTTATAGTGTCCGGCAACTGGAGTTTTATCGGTATCAACCACTTCCCGCAGTAACTTACCTTGACCAGGATTATCTGCATCAGTTACAGAAACTAATACAGTTGAACCACTGTGTTTTGTTTGATCTTTTTCTATTGTGCCGTTCCAGCTAATTTTGGCAGCACAAGAGGCGGAACTAGGATTAATTTCATACTGTTGACACAGTTTGATCACTTTTGGATCATCTAGTGCCAGCGCCTCAATGATGATGTCTGACTTACTCTCTTGAGATTGGTTAAAAGCCAAATGTTGACTAGTCCGATGAGAAAACCATTTACCAGTACTTAACTGAAAAAACTCTTCAATATTCATGAATAAAATTACCCTGCATCAAAATGCTAAAATTCCCACTTAATTATTATTAAAAAGTAGCAGGAAACTTTAATATTAAGCTTGATTGCCCATTTCCTCAAGTTTCTTGAGGCCAATCCTGGCTGCCTCAGCAACGTTGAAATGATTGTCTTTTTCCAGGTATTTTAAAGCTGAAACACTCTTGGGAGTAGGCAGATTTCCCAAAGCTTCTGCCAAACGCTGCCTTACTAACCAATCATCTGATTGGGCGAAGCGCAGGATTTGATCGACTGACTCAATGTCTTGAATTTCTCCCAGTGCAGAGATTGCAGCTTGTTGCAACACTACTTCTTTACTATCCAATGCCTGAATAAGTATTTGATGGGCACGAGGGTCTTTAATGTTACCTAGAGAAACGGCTGCACTAAAGCGTACTAGCCAATCAGTATCTTCATAAAATGCCCGTGACAGTACCTCAAAGGCTCTGGCATCACCCAAATATCCTAAAGCACCAGCAGCATCAGCGCGTATCCCATAATCTGGGTCATTTTCGAGAATTCTGACCAAAATTGAATAACATTCTGGTGTCGGCTTGATTCCAAGAGCAAAAATTGCCATCGATCGCAGTTGCAAAGATTCGTCATCTAGTACCTTTTTAATCAAAGGAACTGCATCATCAGGGGACACATGACGCAGATTGGCTAGGGCTACCATGCGATCGCGTAAATTCGGACTTTCTAACTGAGTAGAAATTTCTTCTAAGCTTAGACTTGCCATTTAATTCAAATCATTTTCTTTACTTATCTTAATTTACTCGATCATTTCCTCAAGCTGTCGCCATAGTGAAGTAGGAGTTTGGCGACTTTACAAAATGGCTCAATTATGAGTGAAAAATAAAGAAATGTTACGAGAGGAGGTCGAGGTCAGGAGGAAAGAAGCAAGGTGTAGGGGCACGGCATGTAAACGAGAACCGCTATAACTAAACCATATTGGTTTGTACGATAGCTTTCCTGCGGAACGCTAACGCACTGTCAAAGCAATTTTAAGAATTTGGCAATATCCTGCTATTTATTTAACCTGACTAATTGTATAAGTCTGGTTCAAACTATATATTTAGACTAGGTTTGAGAACGGAGAGGGGGGGATTCGAACCCCCGTTAAGTTTCCCTAAACAGACTTTCCAGGTCTGCGCCTTAAACCACTCGGCCACCTCTCCAGGTGCCACAAGTTACGATCATACTATAGAATCCCAGAAAATGCAAAGATAAAGAAAGATATTTTTGATTTAATCTGAAAGTCCTAATTCCAAAACGCAAATCCAGATGTCCCGTACATACACAATTAGAGTTCGCGATCGCGCCACTGGCAAAACATACACCCTAGAAGTCCCAGAAGACCGCTACATCCTGCACTCTGGCGAAAAACAAGGGGTAGAACTGCCGTTTTCTTGCCGTAACGGAGCTTGCACCGCTTGTGCGGTGAGAGTTTTATCGGGAGAAATTTACCAACCGGAGGCGATCGGATTGTCGCCAGATTTACGTCGGCAAGGTTATGCCTTGTTGTGTGTGAGTTACCCCCGTTCTGACTTGGAGGTGGAGACGCAAGACGAAGATGAAGTCTACGAACTCCAGTTTGGCCGCTATTTTGCTAGGGGGAAAGTTAAAGCGGGTTTACCCTTAGATGAGGAATAAACATAAACAATTCAAAATCACCGAATTTTTAATACCTGTGCATCTTGGTGATTGGGTGCGAAAAATAGCTATTTTGGGTTGCTTATTGCTCTTGGTGAGTTGCCAAAATAAAAACCAACTGCCAAAGAATGAGGCTCAGGTGAAAGTAGCGCGGGTAGTTAGTGGGCAAAGTTTGGAAGTCTTAGGCATGGCTGAACAACCAAATTTGATTTCTCAAGTGCGGTTAGTTGGTATTGATGCACCAGATTTGCGACAGAGGCCTTGGGGGGAAGCAGCAAAAGAACAGTTAGAGAATCTAATTGGTGGTGCAGAACAATCGGTAACGCTGGAGTTTGATTTAGAAACAAAAGATAAAATCGGGCGAACTCTAGCTTATGTGTGGAAAAATAAGGTGTTGTTGAATGAAGAATTAGTCAAACAAGGGAATGCAATGTTTGTGGGGCGATCGCCTAACCACAAATATGACCAGCGTTTAGAACGTGCCCAACAATGGGCTAGACTCATGGGCCAAGGAATCTGGAACCCAGAAAAACCCATGCACCTCACTCCTGCTGAATATCGCCGTCAAAATCTTTAAAGAGTAGAGACTAGGGGCAGAGGGAGCAGGGGAGAATAATAATTCCTAACTCCTAACTCTTAACTCCTAACTCTTAACTCCTAACTCCTAACTTCTAACTCCTAACTCCTAACTCCTAACTCCTAACTCCTAACTCCTAACTCCTAACTCCTAACTCCTAACTCCTAACTCCTAACTCCTAACTCCTAACTCCTAACTCCTAACTAATGACAAATAACAAATGACTAATCTACAAATTTTTCTAGATATTGCGACAGAAGCAGCCTTAACTGCTGGTGTCGTTTTGCAAGGTTATTTAGGTAAATTAGAAGACGCAATTATTGAAAAAGGTCGCCCTGGTGATTTAGTCACTGCTGCTGATAAAGCCTCAGAAGAGGTGATTTTAGAAATTTTACGTCGCCACTTCCCCGATCACTCCATCCTTGCTGAAGAATCAGGGAAATTAGGTAATCAAGAGAATAAATACCTTTGGGCAATAGATCCTCTAGATGGCACAACCAACTACGCTCATCAATACCCATTTTTTGCTGTTTCCATTGGGCTGTTAATTAATGGCGTTCCGCAAGTTGGTGTAATTTATGACCCTTTTCATAATGAGCTATTCCGGGCTGCTGCTGGCTTGGGAGCAACGCGTAACCGTCGCCCCATTCAGGTTTCGGTAACATCGGAACTGAATAAAAGCCTACTAGTGACAGGATTTGCTTACGATCGCCGCGAAACCTCTGATAACAACTACGCAGAATTTAGTCACCTGACTCATCTGACTCAAGGAGTCAGACGTAGCGGTTCCGCATCGCTAGATTTGGCGTATGTTGCCTGTGGACGTGTCGATGGCTACTGGGAACGAGGGCTTTCTCCTTGGGATATTGCCGCCGGGATAATTTTGTTACAAGAGGCTGGGGGCAAAGTCAGCGCCTACGATGGTACTCCTGTCAAAATTGAGTCAGGTAGAATTCTCGCCACAAATGGTTATATTCACGACTCCCTCAGTAACGAACTTTTACAAGTTCCACCACTGTCAGCATGGGTTTAGCAGGTGGGAGCTTTCCCTGTGACTTTGGGTAAACTAAAAAGAATCTAAATGCTGCTTTGGTGCAAAACCTCTATATGTCTTTCAAAATAGATCGTGGACTATTTAAATATGATTTCATAGATCATCACGCAGTTTTATGCGTTCCAGTGGATGCAGATGTCAAAGAGATTCGGAAACGCTATCTCAAAATTGCCCGTCGCTTACACCCGGATAGTAGTTTGACTGAAACTGATGAACAAAAACAGCTAGGGAACGAATTTTTATCAAAGTTGGTTAACCCAGCTTACGAAAAACTGTGTAGCGATCGCACTCGCACAGAATATATTTTAATTTTGTCGCAAATTGGCAAGCGCCTGCTACAAGAATCTACTTCGGTGACTCTCAATACCGACTTGGGTAAACAGTTAGCCCAGACACCTAATCTCGATCAATTCTATAAAAGTGCGATCGCTAAAATTGGCGAAACCCAGTATGATTCTTTAGAGGAAGCGCTGCAATTTATTGCCCAAGTGAGTGAGTTGAATTTAGTGTATTTAATGCGGAGTGCAAGCAAACCATCCGCAGCGCCCCCACAACTTGCTCAACCCACAGTCCAATCAGGTACACCCCAATCAAATGCACTAAAAAATCCACCACCAGCGTTACCAAAAGAAGACTCGATTGTAGATCAGTATGTTCGTCGCGCTCAATCTTTGATTGACAAAAACCAATTCGCCCAAGCCAAAGTAGAGTTGCAAGAGGCCCTAAAGCTAGAACCGAAAAATAGTCGCTGCCATAGCTTAATTGCAATGGTGTATTTGAAGCAAAATCAGCTAAAAATGGCAAAAATCCACTTCGACAATGCTCTCAAATTAGACCCCAATGACGAAACGGCTCTGCAATGGAAACCTAAAATAGATAGAGCTATAGGACAACAACTTAGTGATCAGAAAGTGACTTCATCCGCCAATAATGGAGATAAGCAACCAGAAAAATCTGGTAGTGGTGGTTTGTTCGGTGGTTTGTTTGGTGGGAAGAAAAAATAATGGTGTATCAACCAGCAGCAGGAGCCAGGGATTTATTGCCCTTGGATGTGGAGAAAAAACGCTGGATTGAAGATAGATTACAGCAGGTGTTTCACCGTTGGGGATATCACAGGATTATCACCTCGACTTTAGAGCGGATGGATACTCTGATGGCGGGGGAAGCAATCCAGCCTCAGATGGTGATTCAACTACAACAAAATGGCGAAGATGATGAGTTAGGGCTACGTCCAGAATTAACAGCATCCATTGCTCGCACGGTTGTCACTCGCATGGCTTATGCAACTTATCCGCAACGGTTGTACTACAACGCTAATGTGTTTCGCCGCACTTGGGAAAGTAGGCATAATCGCCAGCAAGAGTTTTATCAAGCTGGAGTGGAATTATTAGGTGCTGGCGGATTGCTGGCGAATGCGGAAGTATTACTGTTAGTAGCAGATTGTTTAGCAGCACTGGGGTTGCGGGAATGGCATTTAATTTTAGGTGAAGCGGGAATTACCCGATCGCTCCTGAGTGCTTTTCCGGCTAATTTACAGGATAAAGTTCGCAGTGCGATCGCTCATCTTGACCGCATTACTATAGATACTTTACCCCTAAGTGACAAACTACGCGATCGCGCCCAAACCATGCTGGATTTGCGTGGCCCCAGTGCAGACGTGTTGCAAAAAGTTAGTAGTTTGGATCTAGACGAAGAACAGCGAGAGGCAGTAAATAACCTCAAATCCCTAGTAGAATTACTGGAATTAGAGAAAAAATTTCCCTTAATCCTCGACCTCAGCCTCATCCAGACCATAGATTACTACACTGGTATCGTCTTTGAAGTTGTCAACGATACCGAATCTCAAGCGAGAGTTTTAGGGCGCGGTGGTCGCTACGACCAGCTTTTGGGGCTATATCATCCCCAAGGAGAAAACATACCTGGTATTGGTTTTGGACTCAGCATTGAAGATTTATACCAAGTTTTGTTGTCTACTGGACAATTACCACAAGTAACCCCAGCGAGTGATTGGTTGGTAGTACCAGAGACAGCTAGTGCTAACGCCTCTGCCTTTGCTTACGCGCAAAAACTCAGAGATTCTACTGATTTGGTGCGGGTAGAAATTGATTTGGGAGGAAGAGACGCAGACGCTATTCGCCAATATGCAAGCGATCGCGGCATTGCGCAAATTGCTTGGATGAAAGCTGATGGCTCCTCAAAAATTGAGCCATTGCGTTAAGTGAGTTGGGAATTGGGCATTGGGCATTGGGCATTGGTGAAGAGTTAATATTTATAACTCCTAACTCCTAACTCCTAACTCCTAACTCCTAACTCCTAACTCCCCACTCCCCACTCCCCACTCCCCACTCCCCACTCCCCTGCTAGGCTAGAAATAGCCGATACAGAAAAGAGGGAATCAAGAACATGCCGCACACAATTGTTACAGAAGTCTGTGAAGGCGTAGCTGACTGCGTAGATGCCTGTCCAGTAGCTTGTATTCATGATGGCCCAGGCAAAAATGCCAAGGGAACCGATTGGTACTGGATTGACTTTGCCACTTGTATCGACTGTGGAATATGTCTCCAAGTTTGCCCAGTAGAAGGGGCGATTCTTCCAGAAGAACGACCGGAGTTGCAAAAAACTCCTTAATAGTCCATAGTCAACAGTCAATAGTTATTTTTAACTTGACTGTTGACCAATGACAAACGACAAATACTTCGGCTTCGCTCAGTACAAGTGACAAATGACAAATGACTATTTACTAGATGTCCAAAATGTCCACGCTGGATACATCAAAGATGTAGATATCCTGCAAGGTGTAAATTTCCGGGTTGCACCAGGTGAATTGGTAACTGTAATTGGCCCCAACGGTGCTGGTAAATCTACTTTAGCAAAAGCAATTTTTGGGCTTTTGATCCCGCACACAGGGACAATTACCTTTAAAGGTGAAAATCTCGTGGGGCTAAAGTCCAATGAAATAGTTCAGCGAGGAATGTGCTACGTACCGCAAATCGCCAATGTTTTCCCCTCCCTTAGTGTTGAAGAGAACTTGGAGATGGGTGCTTTTGTGCTTAACGTTCCCCTGAAACCAATTAAAGATAAAATATTTACTATGTTTCCCAGACTAAGCGATCGCCGTCGTCAACGCGCTGGTACTCTCTCTGGAGGAGAACGCCAGATGCTAGCGATGGGCAAAGCTTTGATGTTGGAACCTAGTTTGCTGATTTTGGATGAACCATCTGCTGCTTTGTCCCCGATTTTGGTGACACAAGTGTTTGAACAGATTAAACAAATTAATCAGGCGGGAACTGCGATCGTATTAGTGGAACAAAATGCCCGTAAGGCTTTAGAGATGGCTAATCGCGGCTATGTACTAGAGTCAGGACGCGATGCTATCTCAGGCCCAGGTCAAGAACTGTTGAATGATCCTAAAGTGGGTGAGTTATATCTGGGAGCAGGTAAAAGACATTAATCTGGATTTTTCACTCTTGCCCCATTCAACATAAGACCACTTTAATAAGGAAACTTCACCAGGCGATAGCGATGTCTAAGGCGGGGTGCGCCTACGCTATCTATAGACTAATACAAAAGCTATAACAATTCCTGCCACTGCCGCGACCGTCGTTTTCGATGCTCAAAGAATTCTCCCCAATAATCCTTGCGTTTCTAATCACATCTACAGCGAGTAGAAAGGTAAAACAGGACATTCATTCAGGAAAAAATAATCAAAATGTAAATTACCCAAATCTGCCAGAATCCCCATTAACAATTCGCAATTCATAATTACGTAATAGATGGGTATTTAGACACCAAGCATAAGGTTGTAACCTATACAAGTGTCTTAGTCTAACTAGTTTCTTAATTACGAATTACCTTAGCGAGTCCACCAGCGTCATTACGAATTACGAATTAATAATTATGTTGAGTGCTTTTGGCAATTTGGCATCCAAAATTTTTCTGTTGCAGTTTTAATTGAGATATCAACAGGGTTACAGGGAGATTGAGAAAATTCTACAAGGGATGATTCCCGTCTCAAAATCCCACCCAATGGCCAGTTGTTGACGCTTATGCTCTCCGAACCACCTGAAAGTGGATGCAGCGCGTCACCGCTTCACCACAACTGGCTAGAAATTAAACAGAAAACACATATAGCAATAGTCCAAATGGACTTAGGGACTTCCAAGTAAAAAAATATTCCATTGCTATTGTTGACTGTTCACTGTTGACCGTTGACGGTTCACGAGTTTTCAGTCAACAATCAACAGTCAACAGTCAACGACTTTAAGTGGAATAATTTATTTTTTGGAGTTCCCTTATATCAATTAGTTATGAGGATGCACTTAATTAATTATTACGCCTTCTCGGAGCGTCTCGTAGAGAAGGGAGAAGGAGCAATAATTAAGTGCAACTTTAAAGGTTGTCTAATTTATTACTCGCCGAGCGACTAGAAGTCGCGGCTACACGAAACTTTACCCACCTCCGTGGGTTAAAAACCTTGATTTTGTATTAGTCCACGGAGGTGGACAACGCTCAATACGGTTCGGTTAAGGCAAGAGACGCGATAAATCGCCGTCTATACAGAGGACTGATTATTGTAAAGACATCGATTTATCGCGTCTTTGCGATTAGCGGCGTGTCATTAAAAAACCTTATCCGAACCGTATTGGGACAACGCTAGTGTAGTAGCGAATTCTATTCGCCCAATACTTTGAAAACATCCTCTTACAGAAATTGGTATTACACAGATTTAAGTTAGTTTATGTCAAGCTAAGTTTTGTGGACAGTAGCCCAATCCACGGATAAAACTTTGTCGGAATGCTTCAATCTCATTAGGCTGCGGTCTACCATGAGAAACTATTGCTACCTTATAGCGTCGCATAACATTGGTTGCTGATTGTCCAGCTTCCAAACTGCTCAGAACATTACTAATGAATTCGGGTGGTGAGTAAACAATTCCCACTTCGCTCAAGAAAGCTTTAATATCTTTATCCTTTTGTTTCGGTACAAAAGATTTTATTTTGACGTTGATTATCCAACCATGAAATTGATTAATTACAGTAATAAATTCAAGAGACGAGTCATTCCTACTAAAATATTCAACAACCCGCAGTGTCAGACTAGCATTGGCTAGATAGTATAGGTATTGCATAATTAAGAGAGCAGAATTGAGACTTTCAAAAAATAATCTACAAATCTAAAGATTTAATGAGGATTCTAAGTTTTTACAGAAAAAATAATTAGATAAATTTCTCATAATCAAAGTAAAGGGAAATACTACTTTGTATATTAATGTTTGTAAATAAATATGTCGGAGTGCAAAATTTAAATTAACTTGTTGTGTTGTTTGTAACAATATATTAAAATTACACAAAGTTTTGACCACGCAGAGGGTGTGTCCTGCGATCGCGAAGATGCTTATGACATCTTCTTTTGATACGACTTATGAAAATTTTGTTGGTAGAAGATGACGTATTACTGAGTAAAGCACTCTTTGAGTTGTTGAGTGCAAATCGTTATACTATCGACATCGCCAGCAATGGACAAGCTGGATTAGAACTAGCGCTATCGACTGAATATGAGTTGATTTTGCTGGACTGGCTAATTCCCAAACTAGATGGGATTACCTTATGTCGGCAACTGCGATCGCAAGGCTATCGTAAATCTATTCTGTTGCTAACCGGGAAAAATTCTAATGCAGATATTGTGGCGGGGTTAGATGCCGGAGCCGATGATTACGTTATTAAGCCATTCAACCCAGAAGCATTACTAGCAAGAATTCGCTCTTTATTGCGACGCAATGGGGCGATCTCATCATCCACCTTAACCTGGGGAAATCTCTGTTTAGATCAAAATGCCGGGAGAGTAACTTATAATCAGCAGGAAATTCCCTTCACAGCCACAGAATACAAACTGCTGGAATTGTTTTTGCAAAACCCAGACCGGATCTTTAGTCGGGCAGTGATTCTAGATCGGCTTTGGGGATTTGATGATGCACCGACTGAAAATGCAGTTTCGACTCATATTAAAGACTTGCGAAAGAAACTCAAACCAGTAGGTCTGGGAGAAGAATTTCTAGAAACGGTATATGGTATGGGCTATCGCCTAAAGCCTGCACCTAATCGCTCCATCTCTGTTAGAGAAACGAATCAAGATGGAAAGAAAAAACCCAGCCCTAAAGATATGACTTCTGTAAATCGGGTGCTGGAGCGATTTCGTAATTCCTTTGTGGGACAGGTTGCAGTGCTAGAGCAAGCAAAAACTGCACTCTTGGCAGGGAATTTAAATGAAGAGTTACAGCAGAGTGCATTACATGAAGCCCATAAGCTAGCAGGCTCGATGGGTTCGTTCGGTTATCCAGAGGGTTCCCGGTTAGCACGGAAAATAGAGCATTTGCTACTTGAAAAATCCTCCCTATCTCCACATCAAATCTCTGATTTCTCGCAACTGGTAACAGCATTACAGCAAGAATTAACCAAGCCTGCTGTTACTGATACCGCTCAAAGCTTCCCGATGAAGCAAACTTATCGTCTATTAGTAATCGATGATGATGCGACGCTGACAGAGCAGTTGCAAGCAGAAGCCGATTCGTGGGGAATCAGAATGAAAGTTGCACCAAACTTAGCAACAGCCCGATCGCTTTTTTCCTTAAAAACTCCTGACGCTATTTTACTAGATTTGAGTTTTTCGACAACAGAGGAAGACGGATTAATATTATTGAGCGAGATAGTTGAGCGATCGCCAAATATCCCAGTAATTGTTTTTACAGGACGAGATACCCTAACAGATCGACTGAGAGTGTCGCGTTTAGGAGCTAGACAATTTTTGCATAAACCGGCGACAACCCAGGAGATTTTTCAGGCGATCGCTCGTGTCTTACCTCAACCTCAAATTTCCGAAGCCAAAGTTTTAATTGTAGACGATGACCCTGTAATGCTGGCTGGATTATCGGCGTTGTTAACTCCTTGGGGGCTGGAAGTCATAACTCTTTCCCAATCACAGCAATTTTGGAAGGTGCTGATTGCAACATCTCCAAACTTGGTGGTGCTAGATTTAGAAATGCCAATAGTGAATGGGTTAGAGTTGTGCCAAGTCGTGCGCCAAGATGCCCAATGGGGAGATTTACCTATTTTAGTAGTTACAGCCCATACCGATGCAGAATCTCTTCAGCAAGCTTTTGCTGCCGGAGCCGATGATTTTATCAGCAAGCCAGTGCTAGGGCCAGAACTTGTGACACGGGTATTAAGCCGGATTCAAAGAATGCGCTGGCGCTCTCAGCCAGGGAAAAGTCAAGCATGATCAGAAATTATCAGGGATTATTGAACTACGGTGTTGCGATTGGCTCAACTGCGATCGCCCTGCTGCTGTCACTCTGGCTAGAACCATTTATATCTCGAACTGTTGGTGCTTTTTTTTATATAGCTATCATCGTGAGTAGTTGGTATGGTGGCTTTCGACCAGGGATTGTTACAGTTATCCTTTCGACACTGGCAATTGATTATTTATTTATCCTGCCGCGATATCAATTCTTGATCTATCAACCACAAGAATTATTGCGGTTAAGCATCTTCTTACTGGTTGCTTTAAGTATTAATCTGATCACTAGCAATCTTCAGCACAGCAGACAAAAGATTAAACAACTTAGCCAAAAATTGGCTCAGGAAAATGCCGAGCAACTGCGGATGGCTCTATCGGCGGCGCACATGGGAATGTGGGACTGGAATATTGTCACAGGAGAAATCAAGTGGTCGCCAGAACACGAACAGCTATTTGGGTTGACTGTTGGTAGTTTTGATGGTAAATATGAAACCTTTGATACTCATTTGCATCCTGACGAACGCCCTTCCCTTAACCAAGCAATACAACAAGCGCTGCAAACTCACAGCACCTACCAGCATGAGTATCGGATTATTTGGGCAGATGGTAGCATCCATTGGATTGAAGGACGGGGAAACGCATTTTATAACCAAGCGGGTGAGCCTGTCCGTATGACGGGAACTGTTATAGATATTGACGATCGCAAACAAGCACAAGAAACGCTGCAACAGCAATTTGAACAACAGCGTTTAGTGATGGAGATGAGTCAGCGTATCCGGCGATCGCTCAATTTACAAGATATCTTGCAAACCACTGTCGATGAAGTCCGGGATTTTCTGAAGTGCGATCGGGTTATCATCTTCAAATTTTTTCCTGGCTGGGGTGGAACTACGATTGTTGAGTCCGTTGCACCAGAATGGATGCCTATTTTACCACTCCAAATTTCTGACCCTTGCATTGGTGAAGAGAACGTCGAACCCTTTAAAAAAGGCTTAGTCACGGCGAAAGCTGATATTTATAATGCCGGAATTAGTCCCTGTCACATTGAATTTTTGGCAAGTCTCCAGGTAAGGGCAAATCTGGTAGTTCCCGTTTCCTTGGGAGATGAATTGTGGGGATTACTGACGGCTCATCACTGTGCAACTCCTCGTGAGTGGCAATCTTCAGAAATTGCTCTGTTGCGGCAGTTAGGAGCGCAGGTAAGCATTGCGATCCAGCAGGCAAATTTGTTTGAACAGTTACAGACAGAATTGACAGAGCGCAAACAGGCAGAAATTGCCCTGCAACAACTTAATGCCGAACTTGAGCAACGCGTGCAAGAACGGACTGCACAACTGACAGAGACGAATCATCGCCTGCGAGAAAAAGTGATCGAGCAGCAACAAACCCAACTCACACTTTTAGAACAGACACATAAGCTGGAGCTTCAAGCTGTAATTACCCGAAATATGGCGGAAGGCATTTGCTTAGTCAGAGCCGATAATTCAGTTATTGTCTATGCCAATCCGAAATTTGAGCAGATGTTTGGCTATGACTCTGGTGAACTCAATGGTCAGCATGTTTCGATTGTGAACTTTGTCACAAAATCGGTAACTGCTGAAGATGTAAGTCAAGCGATTATGTCTACCGTCTTAGAAAATAGTGAAGCCACTTATGAAGTCCAGAATGTTAAAAAAGATGGTACTCCATTTTGGTGTAGTGCGACGACTTCTGTATTCAAGCATCCCGACTACGGCGACGTTCTAGTTGCGGTTCACCAAGATATCACTGAACGCAAACGCATTGAAGATGCTTTACGCGACAGCGAAGAAAAATTTCGTCAGCTGGCAGAAAACATCCAAGCAGTATTTTGGATGACCGATAATCAAATTCAGCAAGTTCTATATGTGAGCCATGCATACCAAACCATCTGGCAAAGAAGTTGTGAAGACTTATATCACAACTATTCAAATTGGTTAGATGCAATTCACCCAGAAGATCGCCAGTGCGTCGAAATTGAACAGATGAGAACAGGGCAATACGATAAAAAATATCGGATTATCCGTCCTGATGGTTCAATCCGTTGGATTCGCGATCGCGCATTTCCGATCAAAAATGAACTAGGCGAGGTAGTTCGGATTGCCGGTATTGCCGAAGATATCACTGAACTAGAACAGATTAATCTGATCAAGAGTGAGTTTATTGGCATTGTTAGTCACGAACTCCGCACTCCCTTAACTGCAATTCGGGCAGCGTTAGGCTTACTACAAACTGGTATCTATGACAGAAAACCAGACAAATTCAAGCGAATGATTGAGATTGCAGCCATCGACAGCGATCGCTTAGTGCGTCTTGTCAACGATATTCTTGATTTGGAACGCTTAGAATCGGGTCGAGCTGTCTTAGAAAAAACTAGCTGCAATGCGGCTGATTTAATTCAACAAGCTGTAGCGGGAGTACAAGCGATCGCCAATCAGCAAAATATTACCTTTAAGATCCACCCTACCAATGCTCAAGTTTGGGCGGCTGCTGATGCAATTGTGCAAACACTTACCAATTTGTTAGGTAATGCGATTAAATTCTCACCTGCTGATTCTAATATTACCCTGAGTGTCCAACAGCAAACAGACCGCGTACTATTCCAAATAACAGATCAAGGCCGAGGTATTCCAGCAGATAAATTAGAAGCAATCTTTGGAAGATTTCAGCAAGTAGATGCCTCTGATTCTCGCACCAAAGGCGGCACAGGCTTGGGATTGGCAATCTGTCGTAGTATTATTAATCAGCACGGTGGGCAAATCTGGGCTGAAAGTACTCCTAGTGTTGGCAGCACGTTTTTCTTCACTCTACCATTGCCGATGACAAATGACCAATCACCAATGACAAATGACTAATGACTAATGACAAATGACTAAAAAATTGTTGATTGTAGATGATGAAGAACGAATCCGCGAATTAGTACAAGCTTGTTTGGAAGACTTGGGAGGATGGGACACCCTGACAGCTGCATCAGGGACAGAAGGGCTAAAAATCGCCCAGACAGAATCTATTGATGCCATTCTACTTGATGTCTCTATGCCTGACATGGATGGCTTTGCAGTCTACGAAAAACTTCAGGAAAATTCTGTAACTCAAGCAATACCAGTGATTTTGTTAACAGCGAAAGTCCAAGCTAGCGATCGCGCCCGTTTCGCCCAGATGGGAATTGCCGGGGTGATTACCAAACCCTTTGAACCCACCTCTATTTGCAACGAAGTTACCAAGATTCTGGGGTGGGACGATTAATTGTTAAGTTTTGTAACAACATCTATATCTTTATTAGTTTTTTATTTTTCTAATTTATATTTTTTGCTTATAGATAAAAATATTTTATACCATCAAAAAGGTATATGAAATGAAATGAAATGAATATGCTAAAGGAGGTAAATATAACGGGCAAAACGATATTGCTCATTGATGATGAACTGAATGTACGTGAGATAGTAAAATTTTGCCTCCAAGATTTAGCTGGTTGGAATGTAATAACTGCTGATTCTGTATTAGAAGGATTGCAGAATGCAGTACGTCATAGTCCTGATGCGATTGTATTAGATATATCAATCCCTGACGTGGATAGTTTTAAATTGATGAATAAACTAAGAAAGAATCCAGAAACTCAAACTATTCCTGTAGTCTTGCTCAGTGCTAAAGCGCGATGGTTAGATTCACAAATTCTGCGACAGTATCAAATCGCAGGTGTAATCCCCAAACCCTTTAATCCAGTTACCCTCCCTGCTCAGGTTGCTCAATTGCTAGGTTGGGATTTTACTTCACTAATTGATTAAACAAGAATGGATAAAACATCCAATATATAGAGATTTGCAATTTTTTGGAGTACAAAAAATTCGTAGTGACGCATAGCTAACTGTGCATCCCTAGCGTATATACAGCAGATTGCGCTCTCATAGAATACACGTAGAGACGAAGAAAAGCTACGTCTCTACAAGGCTTTGGGTTTTATATATGTACTTCATTTACCTGAAATCTGCTGTATATCTCATTCAAATTAAAATTGCTAGAAATTCAATACTGCGTAGGTTTTGCCTAAAAAATAACTCCAATGTAGGTTGGGTTGAGGAACGAAACCCAACATTTTCAGGGATTTGTTGGGTTTCACTAAAGTTCAACCCAACCTACAAATCTTCTTAACCGAACAGTATTGGCTAGAAATTGCATTACAGTAGCATAACTACTTACCAGGAGATGAGATGTTTTTTTCACTGGAAATCCCTAATTTGGAATAAAATAAAGTTAAAGTACTTTTTTACACTTCAACTAAGTGAATGCACTTATTTCTCTACTATATATTGCCATGCTGTTCAATCGTCTATCGGGTTCTGAAATTGATTTAAAGCAAATCCTCGATCAAATTAGGATGCTGGCTGATCAAATTCACCAGTTGCTTGAAGTGAGTGAAATTCTCAAGATTATTGTCAGCGAAGTGAGAAAAACTTTAGAAAGCGATCGCGCCATTATCTATCGCTTTTTGCCCGATGGAGATGGAGTCATAGCAGAAGAGTCTGTAAGTCATGGATGGAAACCAATTCTAGGGCAATTGATTTATGATCCTTGCTTCAATGCGACATGGGTGGAGCAATATCAAGATGGATGCGTTGGTGTCATTGAAGACATTTATACTACAACCCTTGACCCTTGTTACAAAAAGCTATTAACGGACTTGCAGATCCGAGCTAATTTAGTAGTACCAATTTTAGTAAACAATCAAAAAATTGATGGAGTTTCTACTACATATCCTCATTTGTGGGGCTTACTAATTGCTCACCAGTGCAGTGGCTCACGTCAATGGAGTTCTTTAGAAATTGAGTATCTTCAACTAATAGCCGCAGAGCTACGAATCGCTCTTGGGGAAGCAGAACGCCATAAAGGAAGGGCTACATCCTGCGAAAAGCTAACGCCGCAACTCAATCAAAACCTGAAAAATTTGACAGTTCAGCCAAAGTTGAAGTTGAGGTCAATTAAAAGAACTCTCTATAAGAATTTTAGAGGATCCATTATCACAACAACGGCATTGCCGAAGAATATATCAGTTGCAGACTTAATTGCATTTGACCGATTACAAACTCCAGTTTGGATTTATGATATTCAAAACTTGCAGATGTGGTGGGCAAATCAATCTGCTCTGCATATTTGGAATGCTCAAAGTCGAGAAGAATTGCTCAATCGCAACTTCAGTGATGTTTCCGAGTCTACTCACACTCGAATGCAAAGCTATCTGCAAGAATTTCAGCAAGGGAAAACCATCACTGAAAATTGGACATTTTACCCAGAAGGAAAACCTGTTTCTGCTCGCTGTCTCTTTTCTGGAATTCAAATTGAACAAGGGCGAATGGCAATGCTGGTTGAAGCAACAACAGAAGTTATCAATCAGATTGATCAAGGAACACTGAGATCGATTGAAGCCCTACGTCACACCACAGTGATTATCTCACTTTACACGATGGATGGTGTACCTTTGATGCAAAACCCGGCAGCCCTTCGCTGTTATCGGGATACCCTGCACCCTAACTCGTCAGTTGAGAATATTTTCCTGAGTCACTTTGTTGACAAGAGTGTTGGGGAACAAGCTATGAAAGCAGTTAATTTCGGTGAGGTATTGAGCATAGAGGCTCAAGTGTTCACCACTGAGGGGATTCAATCGCATGAGATGGATATACGATGCACTCGTGATCCAGTAACGGGTAACTCCATCATCCTCGTCAATGAAAAGAATATTACCAAGCAACAAGCTGCATTACAAGAACGCCAGGGTGCAGAATCAGAATTGCGCTGGCGGGAAGCTTTGCTGCGTTCTATGACTGAAACTTCTTTGCTGGGATTCTTTGTTGTTGACAATCGCACTGATGAAATCCTCTATTTCAATCACCGCTTCTGTGAAATATGGGGAATCGAACATCTAGAAGCCCAAATGCGCTTGGGTGCTTTAAAAAACAATGACATCATTCCTGAGTGTATACCTTTAATTGCCGATGTGCCCGCATTTGCCGAATCTTGTAAACCGTTGCAGTCTGAAGAAAATCGTTGCATGATTGAGGATGAAATCTCATTTGTCGATGGGCGAACGATTCGCCGTTTTTCCAGCCAAATTCGAGATACTCAGGATCAATACTTTGGGCGGTTATACATTTTTGAAGACATTACCCCACGTAAACAAATCGAAGCCGCACTCAAAACCAGTGAAGAAAGATGGCAGTTTGCCTTAGAAGGAAATGGTGACGGAGTTTGGGACTTAAATGCTGAAACTAACCAAGTCTTTTTCTCCCGGCGATGTAAAGAAATATTAGGGTTTGCAGAGCATGAAATTGGAAATTCCCTCAGTGAATGGCTAGAGCGAGTGTACTTAGATGATAAAGCGAGGGTTTACGAGGAAATTAGCAAGCATTTGTGCGGTGAAACCCAACAATATGTCAGTGAATATCGGATCGAGTGCAAAGATGGAACCTACAAGTGGATTCTAGATCGGGGGCAAATTTCCAGTCGCGCAGAGGATGGTCTTCCCCTACGGATGCTAGGAACCCATACTGATATTACTGAACGCAAGCGTATAGAAGAAGCACTACGAGAAAGTGAACAACGGTATCGTTCTGTAATTACAGTGATGGCAGAAGGTATTGTCCTACAGGAATCAGATGGGCGAATTACCGCCTGTAACGAGAGTGCCGCAAGAATTTTAGGGTTAACAGCCGATCAAATGATGGGGCGAACTTGCATCGATCCACGATGGCAAGCCATTCATGAAGATGGTACTTCTTTTCCAGGCGAAACTCATCCTGCCATCGTCACCTTACGCACCGGACAACCCCAATTTAACGTCATTATGGGAGTTCACAAACCTGATGGCAGCTTGACTTGGGTTTCAATCAATTCTCAACCACTGTTTGAATCTGATGAATCAAAACCCTATGGGGTAGTCGTATCATTTACCGATATTACAATTCGCAAACTGGCACAAATTGCCCTGCAACAGCAAACAGAACGAGAACGCATGGTTTTTGCGATCGCTCAACACATCCACGAGTCTTTGGACTTGGATGAAATTTTGAACACAACTGTTGCCGAAGTTCGAGATTTTCTGCAAACCGATCGCGTCATCATCTACCGCTTTAAACAAGATTGGAGTGGTGTAGTTGTCACGGAGTCTGTAGCATCCGGTTGGCAATCGATTTTGAATATGGAAATTACAGACAACTATTTTGTCAAAACACGGGGACAGTCTTATCAAGAAAGTACGCTCCAAGTCACTCCAGATATCTACACCGCCGGACTTTCCCCTTGTCATGTAGAGTTATTGGAAAAGTTGCAAGTCAGAGCCAAGCTAGTTGTACCAATTTTAGAAGGCGATCGCCTTTGGGGACTTTTGGTTGCTCATCATTGTAGCGCCCCGCGTCAGTGGCAACCTTGGGAGAGCGAACTACTTCAGCAATTGGCAACACAAGTAGCGATCGCTATTCAACAATCAGAAATTTATCAACAATTGCAGCGTGCCAACCAGCAACTTGAAAATATGGTGATGGTGGACGAATTAACTCAAATTGCCAATCGCCGATGTTTTGATAATAAGCTTAATTCTGTCTGGCAATATCTTTTACGAGAACAAGGTTTTATCTCACTACTTTTATGCGACATTGATTATTTCAAACAATATAACGATACTTATGGTCATGCCACCGGAGATGATTGTTTGCGTTTTATTGCCCAAGCTTTTAAACAAAGTGTCAAACGTTCTAGAGATTTAGTTGCTCGTTATGGCGGAGAAGAGTTTGTTGTCATCTTGCCTAATACTGCTAGTGATGGGGCTTTTTACGTTGCCCAAGAAATTCATAAAGCTCTAGAACAGCTAAATATTCCCCATGCTGCATCGGCTGTGAAGCATCACGTCACCTTGAGTATCGGAATTGCCACAGTGATTCCGACACCTAATATGGTTCCTTTGGATTTGATCGAGGCAGCAGATCAAGCCCTTTATCAAGCCAAAGCAAACGGGCGTAATTGTTCTTGTATAAATAGACTGTCTTAACGAGTGAGCGATGCCTGCCGTTCAATAAGCCTACGCTAATCAAATGCTTGTTGATATTTTTTAAAATTTGTTAACTACTTTCATTTCTTTATTAGTTCTTTATTTTCTGTTTATAAATTAAAACTGTTGGTAGTGAAGCCAAGAGCAAATTACCTGTTCGTGTTTAACTTTTTTAATAAAACAACAATTCTATGAGCAACTGCCCTTGCTGTTCAAACCAAATGCTCCGTCACATTCGCTTACAAGAAACCTACTGGTTCTGCCGTCAGTGCTGGCACGAGATGCCTAACCTGAGTTCAGAAATGAAGAGAAGTACTTTAAATTTGACTAGAAAAATCCCATCATTAGTTAGAGAGCCAATTTCAGTCAAGCACAAATCTTATTTTTGAAAATGAACGTAATAACAGAGGTTTGTGCCACTGTGAATCAGCAAGCAAACATCATTGATCATAGAGCGATAAGCCTGACGGACAGGCTAGTACCGCAAGGCGGAAGTCAAAAGTCAAAAGTCAAAAGTCAAAATGAATACAATGTAAGCGTTTCATTGATTTTGAATGGGTCGGTTATTTATGCCGTGCTGTACTAGCGCTTACCGCTTTCAGGTAGCTATGGGTATCGGCTGAATGCTGACTAATACGTTGAAAGATAATATCCCTGCATTTACCTAAAATTTTCCCATACTAAGACTTGTAAAAAAAATTTGGTTAATTGGTTATTTGAATATGCAAAAGGAGCGATCAAGCCGCTTTAGGGACTATCTAATCTTGCATATTCAAATGCTCTTACCACTTGCACGAACTGGATTCAAAAACTCTAAATTCCGTGAAGATTAAATAAGTCTTAAACCGTGTAACAAGGTACTCTTGCATCTTGCTTAAGTCTGATATATTCCTGAGAACAGCTTTGTTGTCAGGTAGATTGATGAGTCGAATTAATGGATTTGTAGGGCGACGTGATTTCTTAAAATTCGCCAGTGTAGTAGGTATTGCAGCTACTGTTTTTGGTGATAGTTTTTGGAATCCAGAGCAAACTGCTGTTGCTGATATTCACCCAGTTAACCCTAATCCAATCACTCCAAATGAAGCCGTCAGACGCTTGTTGGATGGTAATCAAAGATTTATCCATCAAAAACGTCAATATCCCGATCAATCACTAGAACATCTGCAATTAGTTGCTAAAGCTCAGTATCCCTTTGCTGCCATATTAGGTTGTGCAGATTCTAGAGTCCCTGCGGAAATCGTTTTCGATCAAGGAATTGGAGATTTATTTGTCGTGCGAGTTGCTGGTAATGTCGTCAGTGACACGGTTATAGGTAGTCTGGAATATTCTACAACAGTATTAGGTTCGCAGTTGATTGTGATTTTGGGTCATAAAAGATGCGGTGCAGTAGCAGAAGCCATCAAAAACGAACCACTTCCTGGCAGAATAGGTTTGATTATTGAGGGTATCAAACCATCTGTAGAAAGGGTAAAGTTAAGAACGGGTGATAATATGCAGAATGCAGTTATAGCCAATATCCAGTATCAGGCTGAAAAATTGCAGGAAAGCTCGACAATTTTAACTAAATTGCTCAGTGAAGGGAAATTAAAAATTGTTGGCGCTTGTTACGATATTGACACAGGTAAGGTCAACATTATTACTTGAATACTCACATCGCTCAAATTAGTACACTTTTGCCTTAACTTGTAACGTTTTTAAACGCAGAGTTTTTGCAAATAAAATTCGCTACGAATTAATGAGATGTTGTAGTTAGAAAAACACTCGTTATCCCATAGCGATTTAGTGGCGTTTTCGGACGCGATCGCCACTGGCTCATAGCTGGCGATCGCTACATATAAGGTAGAAATACTTGAATTAAATATTGAATTTTACAATATATCTTAAAGTCTTTATGAAGAATAAGTAAAAATCCTATTATTTAAATTTATTTCTGGATCAAAATAATTCCGATGCTAGTTATTTTTATTTAATTTTATATTTATATATCATTCTTATAAAGCAGTAGTTTAGCTGAGGCTATTCATTTAAAATCAATTTTTAATTGAAACAGAACATCAACTTTGTTAAAGATTATGTTAGGAAGATTTAAATTGCCGTAACAAAATATAATTTTTTCAAAAAATACTAAAATTCGAGAAAAGAAAATGGCAAAGAAAACAATTTTTTTAACTGAAAATTCCGATGTTTGGGGAGGCTGGGAAAGTGGTGTTGACTATGAGATATCCGCCTTCGATGGCAACGACAAACTTTATGGCTATAGTGGCAATGACACTCTAAATGGTGGTGAAGGTAACGATCAAATTTATGGCGGTAGTGGTGATGATATTTTAATTGGTGGACAGGGACAAGATTTGTTAGATGGTGGCGACGGGAATGACATCCTCGATGGTGGTGGAGGTGACGATACTCTTATTGGCGGTAATGGCAATGATGTAATTAATGGTGGCGATGGCAATGATGTAATTAATGGTGGCGATGGCAATGATGTAATTAATGGTGGTGATGGCGATGATGGCTGGATATTTGGTGGTGCTGGTGCGGACAACATAAATGGTGGTACAGGGAATGACACCCTAGATAGTGGCGAAGGCGATGATACCCTTATTGGCGGTGGTGGCAATGATCTGCTCATGGGTCATAATGGCAATGATCTCATAGATGCTGGCGTGGGTAATGATGTGATAGAAGCGGGTGCTGGAAATGACATCATTTATGGTGGAGAAGGCGACGATAGAATTAATGGCGGCGCTGACAATGACAACATCTGGGGCGATGTCGGCAATGATTACATTAGCGGTGGTACAGGAAATGACACCATTGGTGGGGGTATCGGTAATGACATCCTTGATGGTGGCGATGGCAATGATGTCATCTATGGTGGGGAGGGTAATGATATTTGGATATTCGGTGGTTTAGGTGCAGACAAGATAGATGGTGGTGCAGGTAATGACATCCTTGATGGTGGTGAAGGTGATGATACCCTCACAGGTGGTGATGGCAACGATCTGCTCATGGGTAGTAATGGCAATGATGCCCTCTATGGTGAAAGCGGTAATGACAACATCGATGGTGCTTCTGGAGTTGACACCATTGGCGGTGGTGACGGTGATGATAAAATCAATGGCGGCGCTGATGACGATACCATCTGGGGTGATGCCGGCAATGATTACATTAGCGGTGCTTCTGGAATTGACAACATTGCTGGTGGTTCTGGAGTTGACACCATTGCTGGTGGTGACGGCGATGATAAAATCAATGGCGGCGCTGATGACGATACCATCTGGGGTGATGCAGGTAATGATTACATTAACGGTGGTTCTGGAATTGACACCATTTTTGGCGGTGTCGGGAATGACATTATAGATGGTAGTGACGGCAATGACATCATCTATGGTGGTGACGGCGATGATGCTTGGATATTCGGTGGTTTAGGTGCAGACAAGATAGATGGTGGTGCTGGAAATGACATCCTAGATGGTGGCGAAGGCGATGATACCCTCACAGGTGGTGAACACAGTGATGTTCTCAGGGGTAGTAATGGCAATGATGCGCTCTATGGTGAAAACGGCAATGACAACATCGATGGTGGTTCTGGAATTGACACCATTGGCGGTGGTAACGGCGATGATAAAATCAATGGCGGCGCCGACGACGATACCATTTGGGGCGATGCAGGTAATGATTCTATTAACGGTGGTTCTGGAATTGACACCATTTTTGGCGGTGTCGGGAATGACATTATAGATGGTAGTGACGGCAATGACATCATCTCTGGTGGTGACGGCGATGATGCTTGGATATTCGGTGGTTTAGGTGCAGACAAGATAGATGGTGGTGCTGGAAATGACATCCTAGATGGTGGCGAAGGCGATGATACCCTCACAGGTGGTGAACACAGTGATGTTCTCAGGGGTAGTAATGGCAATGATGCGCTCTATGGTGAAAACGGCAATGACAGCATCGATGGTGGTTCTGGAATTGACACCATTGGCGGTGGTAACGGCGATGATAAAATCAATGGCGGCGCCGATGAGGATATCATTTGGGGCGATGCAGGTAATGATTCTATTAACGGTGGTTCTGGAATTGACACCATTTTTGGCGGTGTCGGTAATGACATCATAGATGGTAGTGATGGCAATGATGTCATCTCTGGTGGTGACGGCGATGATAGCTGGATATTTGGTGGTTTAGGTGCAGACAAGATAGATGGTGGTGCTGGAAATGACATCCTAGATGGTGGCGAAGGCGATGATACCCTCACAGGTGGTGAACACAGTGATGTTCTCAGGGGTAGTAATGGCAATGATGCGCTCTATGGTGAAAACGGCAATGACAGCATCGATGGTGGTTCTGGAATTGACACCATTGGCGGTGGTAACGGCGATGATAAAATCAATGGCGGCGCCGACGACGATACCATTTGGGGCGATGCAGGTAATGATTCTATTAACGGTGGTTCTGGAATTGACACCATTTTTGGCGGTGTCGGGAATGACATTATAGATGGTAGTGACGGCAATGATGTCATCTCTGGTGGTGACGGCGATGATAGCTGGATATTTGGTGGTTTAGGTGCAGACAAGATAGATGGTGGTGCTGGAAATGACATCCTAGATGGTGGCGAAGGCGATGATACCCTCACAGGTGGTGAACACAGTGATGTTCTCAGGGGTAGTAATGGCAATGATGCGCTCTATGGTGAAAACGGCAATGACAGCATCGATGGTGGTTCTGGAATTGACACCATTGGCGGTGGTAACGGCGATGATAAAATCAATGGCGACGCCGATGAGGATATCATTTGGGGTGATGCAGGTAATGATTCTATTAACGGTGGTGCAGGAAATGACAACATTTTTGGCGGTGTCGGGAATGACATTATAGATGGTAGTGACGGCAATGACATCATCTCTGGTGGTGACGGCGATGATGCTTGGATATTCGGTGGTTTAGGTGCAGACAAGATAGATGGTGGTGCTGAAAATGACATCCTAGATGGTGGCGAAGGCGATGATACCCTCACAGGTGGTGAAGGTAATGATGTCTTGTCAGGTAATAATGGCAATGATGCCCTTTATGGTGGTGCTGGAAGTAACATCCTAGATGGTGGTGAAGGTGATGATATCCTCATAGGCGGTGACAGCAATGATATCCTCAAAGGTGCTAATGGTAATGACAGCATAGAGAGTGGTGCTGGTAATGACATTATTAATGGCGGCGCCGGGAATGATGTCCTCAAAGGTGGGAATGATAATGACACCCTTGATGGAGCAGGTATCTCTAGTATTAACTCAATTGATATTCTAGTTGGTGGAATGAATGCTGATACATTTATTCTGGGCGACAACATCAAGGCTTACTATGATGATGAAAACACTACTACAGGTGGGGTAATAGATTACGCTCTCATTGAGGATTTCAACCGTTTTGAAGACGTGATTCGCCTTCATGGTTCAGCCAGTGAATATGTTGTTGATGCTATTCCCGCTCAACTCACGACTGCCTTTACTGCTAGTAATGCATCGGGTATTTATTTAGATACCGATAAAAGTGGGAGTTGGAGTAATACAGACGAATTAATTGCAGTTGTGAAAAATCTTACTCCCGATCAGTTGGTGCTGGATGCAGATTACTTTCAATACACTGAGACACCAAATGCAGGTTACTGGCATCCAACTAAAGATTCGGAATGGGAACTAGTATTTAGTGACGAATTTAACGGAACTGAGCTATCTCTAAATAATTGGAATACCCGCTATACTCTCCAAAATTTCTACGGAGGTAGAAATAACCCTTGGAATAACGAATTGCAGTACTACGTTGGTGATAATGAAGTCATCAATGGCAAAGTTTATGACGGTTTTGAATTTAAGAACGGCATTGTTAGTATTGTTGGAAAAAAACTTGAACAGCCCATCAACGCAGAAATTAGTGAGTTTTCTCTAGGTTTTGACCAAGTGAAAACATTCGATTACACTTCCGGTATGCTCAACACTGAAAATAAGGAAGCTTTCACCTACGGCTATATGGAGATTCGCGCTAAAGTACCTGGCGGAAAAGGACTTTGGCCAGCCTTTTGGATGTTACCCTCTTCAGGAAAATGGCCTCCAGAAATTGACGTTATGGAAACAGTGGGACAAAACAAAGATACTGTAATTAACTCAGTCCACTATCTAAACTCCGAAGGATTAAACCAACATACGGCATCTCAGACATTTTCTGAAATTGATTTTACTCAGGATTTCCACACCTATGCAGTCAAATGGGAATCAAACAAATTAACTTGGTACATCGATCAGCATGCTGTGTTTGAGACGAAAAATAATGTTCCCGATGTACCTATGTACTTGCTAGCAAATCTTGCCATTGGTGGTAAGTTCCCAGGTTCTACAGATGAAACTACTCCTCTGATCAATAATTTAGATATTGATTACATTCGTGTTTACCAAAATGCATCAGGTAGTCTGTACGGTGGCTCTAAAGATGACGTATTGGAAAAGCAATTGGGCAGTATTTTTGGACTAGCAGGAAATGACATTCTCAAAGGCGGGATAGGTAATAATGCCCTGGATGGTGGAGATGGCAATGATGTTTTGATTGGCGTGAATAATACAGTTATTCAACCTGGTGTAGGTGAGATGGATATATTAACAGGTGGAGCAGGTAAAGATAAATTCGTCTTAGGTGATGCTACCAAGTTCTACTATGACGATCGCAATAATTTAGTAGCTGGTTTAGGAGACTATGCTCTAATTAAAGATTTCAATGCTGCCCAAGATGTCATCCAGTTGAATGGTAAAGCCAGTGATTATTTACTTGGTGCTGTATCTTCCCTGACTGGTACTGCAATTTATCGAGATACTAACACTGATATAACTCTCAGTTTGACAGATGAATTAATTGCAGTGGTGCAAGGCGATACTGGATTGAACTTGACACAGAATTACTTCCTTTACGTTTAGAGAATTGGGGTAAAGGGGAATGGCACTCTTATAGCGGTTGCCATTCAAATGAGGTACAAAATTATATCGCAAGGTGTAGGGGCACGGCAGTGCCGTGCCCCTACGAGTTTACGTCACTAGACCGGGAAACGCTATATAAAGCTATTGAACAGTGGAGGGATGGATCAGGCGATTGTCCTTGATAAAGCAAGGCATAGTCCAAGGTTGTAACAAATAAACCCAGCAGAGGCCATATAACAAGGCCGCCTGCCAGGAAGGTATAGTATATTCCGGCCATGTTTGATTAGGTTAGCGCTTATTTGTAAGAAATAATTGCGTATCCCTAAATACAATAACTTTGGACTTTGGAGAACACAGTTAAGACAAGTTACTAAATAGGTTAATTTCCAATTAAAACCAACAATTTCCCAAATGGCGAGCAGGGGAGACAAGGAAGAATTATTGAACAAGTTTCTTCCTTGTCTTCCTTGTTTGTTTGCAATGCCCAATCCCCAATGCCCCATAATATAAGAAAGCGCTTCACACTTCTTAAATAATCAGCTTTATTAGAACAATGGCCAGAGACTTGCGGGGATTCATTAAAATTTTGGAAGAGAAGGGACAATTACGGCGAATTTCAGCTTTAGTTGACCCAGATTTAGAAATTGCTGAGATTTCCAACCGGATGCTGCAAAAAGGTGGGCCAGGGTTGTTGTTTGAAAACGTCAAAGGCGCTTCCTTCCCGGTGGCGGTGAATTTGATGGGAACTGTGGAAAGGATTTGCTGGGCGATGAATATGCAGCATCCAGAGGAGTTGGAAACTCTGGGGAAAAAACTAAGTATGCTGCAACAGCCAAAACCGCCGAAGAAGATTTCCCAAGCGATAGATTTTGGGAAAGTGCTGTTTGATGTGGTGAAAGCGAAACCAGGACGTGACTTTTTCCCTGCTTGTCAGCAAGTTGTGCTTCAAGGTAATGATTTAGATTTACATAAGTTGCCGTTGATACGTCCTTATATTGGTGATGCTGGCAAGATTATCACGCTAGGATTGGTAATCACCAAAGATTGTGAGACTGGTACACCAAATGTAGGTGTGTATCGCTTGCAACTACAATCTAAAAATACGATGACAGTTCACTGGTTATCGGTGCGGGGTGGGGCGAGGCATTTACGAAAAGCGGCAGAACGTGGGAAGAAATTAGAAGTTGCGATCGCACTTGGTGTAGATCCTCTAATTATCATGGCAGCTGCCACACCCATCCCTGTAGATTTATCAGAATGGCTGTTTGCAGGGCTTTACGGCGGTTCAGGTGTGCAGTTAGCAAAGTGTAAAACAGTCGATTTGGAAGTTCCCGCAGATTCCGAATTTGTCTTGGAAGGAACGATTACACCAGGAGAAGTTTTACCAGATGGGCCTTTTGGCGACCACATGGGTTATTACGGCGGCGTAGAAGATTCGCCGTTGGTACGCTTTGAGTGTATGACGCACCGGAAAAATCCGATTTACTTAACAACATTTAGCGGTCGTCCACCTAAAGAAGAAGCGATGATGGCGATCGCACTAAATCGCATCTACACGCCCATTCTGCGGCAGCAAGTATCAGAAATTGTTGATTTCTTCCTACCAATGGAAGCTTTGAGTTACAAAGCGGCGATTATTTCCATAGATAAGGCATATCCCGGACAAGCGCGACGGGCAGCTTTAGCGTTTTGGAGTGCTTTACCACAATTTACATACACCAAATTTGTAATTGTTGTGGATAAAGACATAAATATTCGTGATCCGCGTCAAGTTGTGTGGGCGATTAGTTCCAAAGTTGACCCAGTGCGCGATGTCTTTATTCTGCCGAATACACCTTTTGATACGTTGGATTTTGCCAGTGAGAAGATTGGCTTAGGTGGACGGATGGGAATTGATGCGACTACAAAGATTCCGCCAGAAACAGACCATGAATGGGGTTCGCCTTTGGAATCTGATCCAGATGTGGCGGCGATGGTAGAAAGGCGATGGGCGGAGTATGGTTTGGCAGAGTTGCAGTTAGGAGAAGTAGACCCAAATTTGTTTGGCTATGATATGAGGTAATACCATTTCACTAAATACCTGATAAAGATATAGGAATCATATTTGATTTCTGAAAAAATCTCGGTAGTCTTGTCGTAGTGCCACACAGCTAAAATGATGCAAGAAATTTTCTTGTGGTGTGGGCATCTTGCCCGCACTGGACGGGCGAGACGCCCATCCCACAAGACGAAAGCTAATGCAGTAAGTAGTCGGACAAAAATATTTACAGTCATTGCGAGCGAAGCGAAGCAATCCCAGCCCTTGCGATTGCTTCATTCCGCTTCGCTCCATTCGCAATGACATTGTGTAATTAATTCTGTCTGACTACTTATTTTAGCTGTGTCATGACACTACGTGTATTTCAAAAATCAAATACTAGTCTAAACTTTCAGCTGCCTCACCCGCCTCGAACTAAAGTTCAAGGCTCATAGTTAAAGTCTACTGAAGTAGACTAAATATTCCTAAAAATCTTTAGTCTACTTCAGTAGACTTTAGCTATTATTCTTGGAACTTCAGTTCCTTGCGGGACATGGCTTTCACGTTAAGTTGACACCAATGTACAGATGTACGCCCCTACATCTGATGCCATAAAATTGAAGAAATTATGATAAAAAAAGTGAAAAGTCCAGCATCAAAGTTAGCGATAGGATTGGCATTCAGTTGTATTAGCCTGATGCTCAATACTGGTATAGCTAATCAAATAGCTTTAGCGAAATCAAGTAATTCTCAAAAGTGCGATATTTTTGCCTACGTCACCGATACAGATTCGCAAGGGTTAAATGTGCGGAGTGGTGCAAGTACAAATAACCTCATTATAGGACAAATACCCATTAACGAAACAGTTCAGGTTATTCGTGCTGTTGGAGATTGGGTACAGATTACTAATGCTAGTAATGGTTTTCAAGGAACTGGATGGGTATTCGTGCCAAAGTTAGGTTTAACAACGCGGGGCTACGGTACTAATGGCGTGGATTTATATACTAGTAGCAGTCAAGAAAGCCAGAAAGTGGGGAAAATTCCTGCTAATACGGCTGTCAAATTGTTAGGCTGTCAGGGAGATTGGGCGCAGGTGGAATATCAAAATGTTAAAGGTTGGTTGACAAGGGAAGATCAATGTGGTGCAGCCCTTACTAGTTGTTCTTAGAACCCCACCCCGCTCTTCGAGAGCTTGCTTTGAGAATTAGGTTTAAAATTTTGGTTTTGGGATATTTGTTATGGCTTATCCATTTCCAGGAATGAACCCATATTTAGAAGATCCTGAACTATGGCCAGGAGTACATGGGAGACTAATAGTTGCGATGTCTGACGACAAGCGGCTTCGCATCTACGCAGATTATCTCTCTCCTCAACTACGTCCTAAATATTTTGTCGCCATCGAAGAACGCATTTATCAAATTACTGGCGATGATAAACTCTTGGTTGGTATTCCTGATGTAATAGTACAAAATTCACAGACAACAAAAATGTAGCAGTAGCCGCACCAACGTCTGAACCTATAAAAGTAAAGATTCCTATGCCTGTTGGCATTAGGGAAGGATATTTAGAAGTGCGAGAAGTAGGAACAGAGGCATTAGTTACTACTATTGAAATTCTATCTCCTACTAATAAACGTCCGGGGAAAGGACGGCAGACATATCAAGAGAAACGCGAACAAGTATTAGCAAGTCGTAGTAATTTAGTTGAAATTGATCTACTGCGTAAAGGTGAACTAATGCCAATGATCGGCAATGATATTCAGAGTCACTATCGAATTTTAATTTGTCGTGGCGATCGCCGTCCTTATGCTGACTTATATGCTTTTAATTTAGCAGATATAATTCCACCTTTTCCCCTGCTTTTGCGTTCTGGAGATACGGAACCAGTTATAGATTTGCAGACATTGTTAAATCAGGTATATGATATCTACGGCTATGATTTGGTAGTAGATTATAGTCCAATACGGTTCAGTTAAGGATTTTTGGTACTGATTTTAGACCTGTAGAGACGCGAAATTTCGCGTCTCTACCAAGGTTTTTGGGTTTAACTGAACGGTATTGGATTATAGTCAACAACCAGTACCAGCGTTGTCATAAGCAGATGCATCTTGGGCGGATGCACTGTTGCAGCATAAGGGTTTATGGTAAATCAAAATACTGTGAATTCTAAGTATATAGTTATGCGATCGCAATATTATCTTAGTTTTTCCTTAACGCTTGATACATATTGCTAGAAAATTAAAGAGTAATTTTTGACATGGTTATTCTCAGAGTTCTGAGAATAACCATGTCACCAAATCACGAAGAATGCCTTGCCCTACTTGAGCAAATTCGCTGGAGTGGAAAGCCAAAATGCCCATATTGCGAATCAACCAACGCTACTGCATACAAGAATGAGCGTAGATATCACTGTAATGAATGCTTTACTTCATACAGTGTTACAGTGGGTACACTTTTTCACAAGACTCATGTAGAATTACAAAAGTGGTTTGTAGCGATTCACCTTGTGCTAAATTCTCCAGGGGGTATTAGTGTGCGTCAGCTTGCCAAAGAAATCGGGGTTAATAAGAATACAGCCTGTTACATGATTGAGCGTATCCGTAACGCGATGCTTGAGGAAAGGGATTTCCTACAAAAACTCATCACCCTACCCTAAATGACAGTGATGTATTGCGTTGATTTTAAGGGTTTTATACATTATCAAAGACTTTTATTAGAGATAGAAAATTTTGCTTTTCTATCTTTAATAAATAAATCAAAAATAATGAGTTGAGGAATTATTTTATGAGTTGGAGTAATTTGGGCAAAATTAAAGCATCTTTAATTTTTGTTTTTATTTTCGGTGTGTATACATTTGCTCTCGGCTTCACATATAATAAACTGCCAGAGAGCTTGTCAGATAAAGAAAAACAACTCATGTCTTTTCTAGGCGCTCCTGCCTTAACACTAGCATTTTTAACTTTCGTCAATTATGTAATATCACAAGAAGTTAAAGCTGATGTAGAACAACAAAGGAATATATTAAATGAAGAAAAAGAGAGAAGCTGCGATAAAGAAATTGAAGCTTTTATGAATCAATATAATGAGTCTTTAAAAGAAATACAAACCGCGATTAGGTCTTGGAATAATTCTGAAGAAAGAGAGAATTTGCAAAACTCTTTGAATGCGTTATCCTCTGCAAAGGATATCTATAATAATAGACGTTTTGCAGCAAAACAGATTGCTAAATGGTTTGATATTAAAGGAAATAAGTTAGCTTTATTCAAGACGGCTCAGAAAGCTGTCTCGCAGGCTAAGTGCAATATTCCTAAACAGTATAAGCAAAAGTTTGATCAGGATATCCGTCAATGTATCAACTGGCTGCACGATAGTGTTGATGAACGTATTGCGTTTGAAGTGCAAACGAGTAAACATGCTTCAGCAATAATTGATATAAAATATATACCTTACGAAGTTGCTTTGAAAGCTATTGAAAAACATTTAAAAGAACGACAAGAGCTAAAACAACACTATGAAACAACTAATATTGTCACAAAAGTAATAGATGATCTTATTAAAGACTTAAAAGAATTATCTGCATAATTAGAATACACTGTTTTGACAAATATAGCGTTTTTTAAGCAAGTGACATACACCCAAATCTTGTTTGACAAAGCTAATAGCTTTAAAAACGTAGCTCACCAGGCCGGTAACCGCTATATACATAATTTAGTAATTATTTAATATAAATAAAGTATTTAATTAAAATTTTGTATCACGGTTTCGTGTTTTTGGTCGGCCTTTACCTGAACGAACTTTTATCTGATAACTTATTCTCGATGAAAGCTCGGAAAGTAGTGTATTTAATGAGTCATTAACTTTAATTTTACTTAATTTTGCTTTAATCTCCTCTATTTTTTGTTGGTAAAAAAGCAGTTCATCTAAATATTCATCTGTGTAGTCTGGTAAATTTATATTGAAAGGTTCTGTTAACTTATGTTTAGTCTTTTCCAATAGTTCGCTTGTTTCTTGAATGTGCTTATTTAGATTCTTCACATCTGTGTCTTGGTTTTGTTTTTTTGCAGTATCTAAATAAGTTTTAAATTTTTTCAATTGGCCGGATAATTCTTCTATAAATGATGGAGTCATTCAACACCTCTTGGTCTAGGATAGTTTATTTTGAGCGCAGTTTAGTATTGTTGAATATCAACTTAAATAATAATCACTTGATTTTATCAAGTCACTACCACTAAATAGGACAACGCAAGTTTATTGATACGTGTTAGTCACAGATAAAATTAGGATACTCGGAAGTGGTGCAACTAGTGCGATCGCACTCCCACTATCAAATTCAACTTACAGCCAAAATTCGCAAGACATGACGCAAAGCGATCGCACTTCCTCATCAAAAAACCCATAATTAGCCCCCTCCTCGCTTGCGGGGAGGGGGTTGGGGGTGGGGTTCTATCTCTGCAACCAAGCAGCAATATCCTGCAACACCCCCTCCATCCTCTCCAGAACATCCTCATTTCTAAATCGCAAAACCTGCAACCCCAAACTCTCCAAAAATTCTTGACGTATCGCATCTTCTTGTTGCGTATAGTCATGAATTTCGCCATCTACTTCCACCACTAACCGCGCTTCATTACAGTAAAAATCGACGATAAAACGGTCAATTGTTTGCTGACGGCGGAACTTAAAACCCAAAAGTTGCTTGTGTCTCAACTTATGCCAAAGTAGCTTTTCTGCTGGAGTTGGTTCACACCGCATCTGTCGCGCCAATGGTTTAAGTTTTTTCCAAAGTTCGTGTGGGGTTTGCCAAGGGTATCCCGGAACCCCACCCCCTAACCCCCTCCCCGCAAGCGAGGAGGGGGGACTGGAGTTAGTGAGAGGCTTTGGGTTAGGGTTGGGGTTGTGATTTTCGGTCATTTGCGATCTTGGTGGTTAGCTAATTAATATTTCATGTATTATTCCCAGCGATCGCACTCTCCCAACTCTTCAAAACTCTGCCATAATCAGACATGGCTGCGCCTAAAGAGCTAATTAAAAGCTTTACGCCAACTGGATATTTTAATAGAATAATCTCATCAAAAGATTCGCAGAAACATAAATGGATTGGATTACACTACTGCGATCGCACACACCACCAAAAACCACATAATTAGCCCCCTCTTGAAGATCGGGGTGGGGTTCTATCTCTGCAACCAAGCAGCAATATCCTGCAACACCCCCTCCATCATCTCCAAAACATCCTCATTTCTAAATCGCACAACCTGCAACCCAAAACTCTCCAAAGATTCTTGACGTATCGCATCTTCTTGTTGGGTATAGTCATGAATTTCGCCATCCACTTCCACCACTAATACCAATTCATGAAGATAAGTAGTCGGACAAAAATATTTACAGTCATTGCGAGCGTTCGCGTTAGCGTCTCGAAGAGAAGCGAAGCAATCCCAGCCCTTGCGATTGCTTCATTCTGCTTCGCTCCATTCGCAATGACATTGTGTAATTAATTCTGTCTGACTACTTATAACAATGCAAAAAGCTAATCTGCGTAACCGTTTGAGCAACCTCAAAACATTGATATGACGGGCGGCAAAATCATCAGTATCACTGAAGTTGCTTAGATTTGCCTAAGTACAGATGAAAAAGGGACTAGGAACAACGGGGAGAATAATAACTTAGTATTCCTAACTCAGCACTGGCTCAATGCCTTGCGATCGCTAACAGTACTTAGCACATCTGAATGCGGTTATGATCAAGAAAGGTAGTATCTCGGCTGGGATAATAACTTTTTAGCCAAGATCCCTTTTGGATTGTAAGCTACTTTTTGAAACCACTTTTCTAATGGAAATTACTGAATCCTTTGAACTTTCAATTGGACGATCGCGATCGCACCATCGCGATCGTTATCTAGCATTCGCTCACCTTGAGCAAGTGCTTTCTAACACTGACACTGAGCCTCCATTCGTCGATGAGTCGGCGGTAGTAAAAATCTGTTTGGATAAATCTAGATAAAGGTATGGATATTGAAACCCACGAGCAAATATGGAGGACAACTCCTGGCCCTTTGCGGTTTGAAAAACGGGAAAGTTTTGCTGATGATTTATGTGCGGTGAGCGCTTTATGTCGATTCAGCTTGAATCTATTAAATCTAAAATGTTACCTCCACAAGCTGAAAAAAAGATGCGCTGCTGGATTCGCAGTCGCCACTTGATTTGTTCGGGCAACTTTTTTATTTTCGAGACGGTAGAATATACCACCATTGAAAGATTCTCTCAATGTGTCGCTTCTTTAGGAGGAACAGTGATATCCGTTGAACCCATTAATAAAATTTGGATGGGTGATCATCGCCAAGTAATTTTATATCAGGCAAAAGCTAGTTTACATACGCCTCATCATACTTTGAAACAATACTGGATAAAATCTGGTAGTGCATACACTAAATTTGATGAGCGTGTTTGAGAGTTACTATCCTGCGGAAACGGTTCTGACAGGCGTTTGCACTCTAATTCAAAATTAAGTTTTGAATTTTAAATACTCACTTTGGGGATTGACGGCTAATTGTTAATGTCTAATTGCTAATTTTTTTATAATGATTAGCTGTTAGTTATTACCAGTTAGCCGTCTAAGTTTGTTAGAGAATGTAACTAAAAAGCTTTCCAAGACGTAAACGACAAACGCTTTAGCACAAGTTAAAAACGTAGCGATCGCTTACCCTTTTAGTATTTAAGCATTTGCACCCAGAATAGAAGAGTCATAGTGCTGTAGTGAACTACCCAACACCCATCTGAGTACAGATAGGGTGTGGGCTTCCCAATTCAATAGGGACTGCCTCGGACTTCATGGATTTTTTACGTCCCGAAGACCTTGGTCTTATATCCCCTCCAAGGGCAGAAGAGCTAGTTCCTAACTCCAAAAGTCGCAATCCTTCATTTCTAATATTTATTGCGGCGTTGATATCTCTATCATGCTGTTTCTGACAGTGGGGACAATCTACAAACCTTACGCCCAATGAATCATACCCATGCTGCAATATTGGGATTGGTAGTAGAGTCTCGCTACAAAGTTGAGAAGATGGAAAGAAACGTCCAATCTCTTGATAAGTATGACCAAATCTCTCAGCTTTGTACTTAAGCATGGTTAGAAACATTCCCCAACCTTGGTCTGATATTGATTTTGCCAAGTTGGGATTTTTAACCATATTCTTAACTGCCAAGTCTTCTACACAAATAACTTGGTTTTCGTATGCTATTTTGCGAGATAGCTTGTGTAGAAAATCAACTCTTACTCTAGCGATTTTGCTAGACACTTTTGCAACTAGCCGTTTAGCTTTACGACGCTTGTTAGTTGTTTTATCTGTTTTCTTAGCTAGTTTTTTCTGTTTGCGTTTTCTATTCTTCTCTAACTTAGCTAGCCTCTTTTTAGGAAGGTCATATTTTGAACCATCCGAAGTTATAGCAAAGTTCTTCAATCCCAAGTCAACGCCAATAGCTTCCTTAATCGCTACTACAGGATTGTCATTTTGGTTGAAAAGAATAGATGCGTAGTACTTACCGTCTGCATTTCTTGATATTGTTACAGTCGTGAATTTGGCATCGGAAAGTTCCTTATGAAACACGGTTTTCATTAACCCCAAATTACCAGGAAACTTCATTACAGAATCGAATGGCATCAGTTTTACATTTTGAGGATATTGAATCGATTGCTTACCATGTTTAGATTTAAAGTTAGGATATTTAGCTCGTCCTTCAAAGAAATTGACAAATGCACTAGAAAGGTTAAATGTTACTCGTTGCAATACTTGACTATATGCAAGTCCTAACCAGTCAAACTCCTTTTTTAATCCTGGCAACAATTTATCCATTGCAGCCTTAGAAAGACCTTTCCCCGTTTCTTTGTACGCTGTAGTTGTGGCATTAAGCATATAATTCCACAACCATCGTGTGTTCCCAAAACACTGAGCAAGATAAGATTCTTGCTCATCAGTAGGATAAATTCTAACTTTAATTGCTCTATACATGGTATCGACCTTACCGTGTTTGTATATTCATGGTAACAGAGCTTTTGATAATTGTTGTACCAAAAACAGAATATTTTGCTCGTTTCGTCGTCGTAGTCTTCCCGGTTTTCGCTGCGCTCAAATATGGTCAGACTACACTCCTCAACTCACGCGCAATTCATCTCAACACTGACCTGAGTACAGGTACAGTGTGAGCCTTCTTGCTGTTAAAGGTAAATTGCGATCGCTTGCGACAGTTGTTCATCGCTAAAGCCACCGCAGCGCAAAGCAATCACAGCTACCCCTGCTTTGCCGGCAGACTCAATATCGTAGGGCGAATCTCCTAGCATCACTACTTTTTCAGGTGTGATTTGCCCTTTATTCAACGCAGCTTCTACAATGTCAGGAGCAGGTTTAGATGCTTCAGCATCAATTGTTTTAATTCTGGCACTACTTTGGGAATCAATTGATCTCCACCCATGCCCATGAGTGGGCTGACTGTTTCAAATGGCATTTCTAAGTCATAAGCTGCAAATGCCTCTACCCAAGTATTTGCATGAGCATCATTACTTAAAACCAGTGTTCCATCAATATCTAAAATCACCCCTTCTAATGCCATGAAAAACCTCGGCTGACGTTTTGTTTCATAGCTGATGATGGCATGGCAAATAATTTACTTCATCGTCCTAACAGAAGAGAAGGGGGTTAGAGAAGAGATGGCGATCGCCTGAGATAATTCCAGAAAGTGCGTAGACGCATTAGCGTTGGCGAAGCCTCTCGTAGAGAAGCGGTAGCGACGTTCGCGTAGCGTCTCGCAGAGAAGGAGCGTCAGCGGCTTGTCGCCAGACATCGCCTCAAAGCTTCACTAGGCCAAGGCTGATTTGAATTGCTCGATCTACCTGTGCAATCGTTTCTGGGTGCAGAATTTCCAAACGTTTAATCAGCCTTTGCTTGTCAATTGAGCGAATCTGATTGAGAAGTACAACCGAATCATCCTCTAAACCGCCTTCTGGTACTCTAATCAGCACTTCAGTGGGATACAAAGGTTCTGCAAACTTTGAGGTGATGGCAGCTACAACTGTGATTGGACTATGTTCGTTAGAAACATCATTTTGCAAGATTAAAGCTGGGCGTGTTTTTTTAATCTCTGCACCAATAGTTGGATCGAAATTGACTAAGTATACTTCACCGCGTTTGGGATAGTTTACTTTTGGTTTTTGTGCCACAATTCTTCTTCCAAGTCAAACCACTCTTCTACTAAACCCAAATCACGTTCTGCGCGTTGAATGGCTCCTTCCTTTAACTGTTCTCTAAGATTGACTAAGGCTTTCTGAGAAATATAATATTGCACAGCTTCGTTGATGAATCGACTGCGATCGCCTTTTTCAATGACTTGATCAATTAGTTTAATTGTCTCATCTGGCAAGGTGATGTTAATCCGGCGATGCATAATTTTTCGCTCTATTTTGCCTATCAAGTTTATTATACACATTTAAAGTGTGTATAGTTGTGTTAAAAGAGCGTAGTTTACCGCCGTAGGCATCGCCTGAGATAATAAAAGAAAGTGCGTAGTTTACCGCCGTAGGCATCGCTTATAATTATCTGCAATTGCGCTTGCGTTCGATAGGCTTGGGCGATCGTACAGTGCCGGAGGCGGACGCTAAGAAAGCTTGTAGAATTTGTTAGTTAATAGGGTAAGCATCATTTACCGAATCCCTATTGGTAAGAGGTCAACATGGTACAAACACCCGCTAGTCCAGAAACCGAAACCCTATTGATTGAGTTGCCTAAGTCGATTGGGCTGTATGTTACCCAAGAACAGTTTGCTGCTTTAGCCGCAGCCAACCGAGACTTGAGACTGGAAAGAACCGCACAAGGAGAATTAATAGTGAACCCACCAACAGGCTGGGAAACTGGAGCGCGAAATTGCAGTATTTCTGGCGAATTGTATTTGTGGTGGCGTAATGCGGGTGAACCGGGTGAAGCCTTTGACTCTTCTACAGGCTTCATTTTACCCAATGGTGCGACTCGCTCCCCCGATGCCTCTTGGGTGAGTGGAGAACGATGGCAGGCGCTTACTTCGGCACAAAAAGGAACGTTTGCTAATATCTGCCCCGATTTTGTGGTTGAGTTACGCTCTAGTTCAGATACTCTCAAGTCCCTGCAAGATAAATTGAGGGAGTATATCGACAATGGCGCTAAACTTGGTTGGTTAATCGATCCGCAGCAGCGACGGGTGGAAATTTATCGACCGGATAAAGATGTGGAAGTGTTGGAGAATCCTGCTGAGTTGTCGGGTGAAGAAGTGTTACCGAGTTTTGTCTTGAATTTGCGTCGGGTGTGGGATTGAAAGCATCTTGCTCGCTACGGGTTAATTAAATAGTTTTTATATCAGAAAATAATAGGGAAAATCCTGATGCCTTATAGTAAATTTACCCTCAGTAAAGCTGTAGAGGATTTTCAACTCACGATCATTGAGGGCTATCCGCTAAACAGTGGACATTAGTGGATAACTAATACAAACCATTGGAGAGGTAGCCAGTCTAAGTCCTTTGCGGACTACGTTAAAAAGGTCACGACACCAAAGAATACTTTCCAGTTCTCTGCTCTGTCGTTCAGTTTTAAACATCCGTATTTAGCTAAAGAAGTGAACTGAACATGACAAGCCTTTTTAACCTTGACGAGGAAAACTTTACCCCAGTAATGTACGGGCAATCCTCCCAAAAGGGAAGTTTGCAGGTACTCATGTCGGCAGGTTAACTGTCCGAGAAAGTGGCGTGTTTGAGATGAGAACAGCACACGGTAAAATTAGCCCAGTTCGCCATAAGTACTGCAAGTCAATTCATTGTAATGACGGGTATATGTATGCGTTTTCCACAAATGTCCACGCTCTTCAGCGATTAGAGGAGTAGCGATCGCTATGACAGCTTGGTGTGATAGGTTTGAATTGCACCTCTAGATCGGATCGTCTGTTGTGGCTAAGGATCGTTTTCATCAAGTCGTTAAGACGGCTCTTGAATCAGATGGGTGGAATGTTACTCACGATCCGCTTCAGATTAAAGTAGGTGGTGTAGATATGGAAATTGACTTGGGGGCAGAACGATTACTGGCGGCGGAGCGAGGAGATAAAAAAATTGCGGTTGAAGTCAAAAGTTTTTTGGCTAGTGCATCGGCAATTTCAGAGTTTCATACAGCACTGGGGCAGTTTATTAACTATCGGGCTGCATTGCGTCGTCAAGAACCTGATCGCATTCTCTATCTAGCCGTCCCCGATCTAATCTATAACAGCTTCTTTCAACTTGATTTTCCCGCCTCAATGCTACAAGAAAATACCGTAAAAATGATTGTTTACGACATTGAATTGGAGCAAATTTCACAATGGAAGGACTGACGGATAAATTAACGAACTATCAGCAAATCGTGCAGCAATTGTTGATGGGTTACGCAGAAGTTAAGCCAGCTTATGGTGATATTGAGGTTGAGACTATCTTTGATACGCCGCGAGATCACTATCAAATTGTGCATCTGGGCTGGCAGGATAAGCGCTGGGTACATCATTGTGTCATGCATCTGGATATTCGGAATGAGAAAATCTGGATTTTTTACAATTCAACAGAGCATGATATTGCGGCAGATTTAGTCGATTTGGGCGTACCAAAACAAGATATTGTGCTAGGTTTTCATCCTCCTTTCATGCGTGAAATGAGTGACTATGCAGTGGGCTAAAAGCCAATACAGTTCAGATAAGACCAAAACACTTGTAGAAACGGCGATTTATCGCGTCTCAAAACCCAATATTTTGTACCAATAACCCTTAACCCAACCGTATTGGGCTAAAAGCAGAAGGATTAAAGAAGCGATCGCCTGATGGACAAGTAGTGCTATCGCGCTTTGGTTAAAATGGCTTTGATTCAATATGAGAGGGCGATCGCCAAATATTGCTTGAGCTACATCGAATAGATAGAAGCGATCGCCTATTATATAATCGCAATCTGTTTTCTGGCGATCGCATTGCTACCGGATGGAGCAATTATATAATGTTCGGTATATTACAATACGGTTCAGTTAAGGATTTTTGGTACTAATTTTAGACCTGTAGAGACGCGAAATTTCGCGTCTTTACCAAGGTTTTTGGGCTTAACTGAACTGTATTGCGGTATATTAGTTGTGATATGTCGTTGCGATCGCAATGGCGTTTTATCTGGCAAGCTGATATTAATCCAGCGAGGCATAATTTTTCCCTTGGCTTTTACTTGATATCGTCGCAGAGATGGCGATCGCGATCGCTCAAATTCGAGTTATTCTGCAAATAATCATGCAGCCAATTGCAACCCCGCACCAACAAGTGGTCTAAATTCTCCACAGGCCACAACCGCGCTGTGTTGTCATCTGATGCCGTGGCGATGGTTTTGCCGTCCGGGCTGAAACTCACACTTAAGACATAGCCTTGATGCCCTTTGAATTCTTGTAGCAGTTGCCCGTTGAGCGTCCACAACCGCGCTGTGTTGTCTAATGATGCCGTGGCGATGGTTTTGCCGTCCGGGCTGAAACTCACACTTAAGACACTGTTTTGATGCCCTTTGAATTCTTGTAGCAGTTGCCCGTTGAGCGTCCACAACCGCGCTGTCTTGTCAGATGATGCCGTGGCGATGGTTTTGCCGTCCGGGCTGAAACTCACACTTAAGACATAGCCTTGATGCCCTTTGAATTCTTGTAGCAGTTGCCCGTTGAGCGTCCACAACCGCGCTGTGTTGTCATCTGATGCCGTGGCGATGGTTTTGCCGTCCGGGCTGAAACTCACACTTAAGACATAGCCTTGATGCCCTGTGAATTCTTGTAACAGTTGCCCGTTGAGCGTCCACAACCGCGCTGTGTTGTCTAATGATGCCGTGGCGATGGTTTTGCCGTCCGGGCTGAAACTCACACTTAAGACATAGCCTTGATGCCCTGTGAATTCTTGTAGCAGTTGCCCGTTGAGCGTCCACAACCGCGCTGTGTTGTCAGATGATGCCGTGGCGATGGTTTTGCCATCCGGGCTGAAACTCACACTATTGACTAAGCCTTGATGCCCTGTGAATTCTTGTAACAGTTGCCCGTTGAGCCTCCACAACCGCGCTGTGTTGTCTAATGATGCCGTGGCGATGGTTTTGCCGTCCGGGCTGAAACTCACACTTAAGACATAGCCTTGATGCCCTGTGAATTCTTGTAACAGTTGCCCGTTGAGCCTCCACAACCGCGCTGTGTTGTCAGATGATGCCGTGGCGATGGTTTTGCCGTCCGGGCTGAAACTCACACTATTGACTAAGCCTTGATGCCCTTTGAATTCTTGTAGCAGTTGCCCGTTGAGCGTCCACAACCGCGCTGTGTTGTCAGATGATGCCGTGGCGATGGTTTTGCCATCCGGGCTGAAACTCACACTATTGACTAAGCCTTGATGCCCTGTGAATTCTTGTAACAGTTGCCCGTTGAGCGTCCACAACCGCGCTGTGTTGTCATCTGATGCCGTGGCGATGGTTTTGCCGTCCGGGCTGAAACTCACACTTAAGACATAGCCTTGATGCCCTGTGAATTCTTGTAGCAGTTGCCCGTTGAGCCTCCACAACCGCGCTGTGTTGTCATCTGATGCCGTGGCGATGGTTTTGCCGTCCGGGCTGAAACTCACACTTAAGACATAGCCTTGATGCCCTGTGAATTCTTGTAGCAGTTGCCCGTTGAGCCTCCACAACCGCGCTGTCTTGTCTAATGATGCCGTGGCGATGGTTTTGCCGTCCGGGCTGAAACTCACACTTAAGACATAGCCTTGATGCCCTGTGAATTCTTGTAGCAGTTGCCCGTTGAGCGTCCACAACCGCGCTGTCTTGTCAGATGATGCCGTGGCGATGGTTTTGCCGTCCGGGCTGAAACTCACACTTAAGACATAGCCTTGATGCCCTGTGAATTCTTGTAGCAGTTGCCCGTTGAGCGTCCACAACCGCGCTGTCTTGTCAGATGATGCCGTGGCGATGGTTTTGCCGTCCGGGCTGAAACTCACACCCCAGACACTGCCTTGATGCCCTTGGAACTGGTTACGTTCTTTAATTTTATTGAGAATACTATCCAAAGCAAAAATAGGGCTGATAGCTGGATATTTTTCTAAAGGGCGACCATCTTTTACCAAAGATTTTAACTCTTTACCAGTCTGCACTGCTGACACTAGCGATTCTAACTCGGTATATTCAAACTGTCTTAAGGCGTTAACACCTGCGCGTTCTAATTCCGTTCCCTTTTGTGCTTCTTTTTGTGCTGTCTCTGCTGTTTCTGTTGCTTTCTCTGCTTGTGCAAGTTTTGCTTGCGCTTGGTTAAGAGTGGTTTGGGCTTGTTGAGCTTGAGATTCTGCTTGCTGTTGTTTTGTCGCTGCTTGTTGTAATTTTACCTCAGCAGTTTTTATTTTTTCGCTTGCCGTTTTAATGCTTTCCTGGGCTTGGGCATTTTTCTCTTGTAATTCTGAGGCTTTCTGGTTTACCTGTTCCAAGTTTTGATTTACTAACTTGTATTTAGCTTCAGCCGTTTTAACTTTATTTTCTGCCTGTTGCTTTTCATCATCAGCATCTTTAGCCACTTGAATTTGACTCAATGCATATAAGGATGATATACCTGCAAATAATAATAGACATACCGCCAAACCAGAACTCACTCTCAACTGCATCCGCCCTTGGCGAATTTGCCGCTTGGCTTCTTGTTGAGCATTAACTAATATCTGCTTTGCATCTTGTTCAAGCTTCAGCTTCTCTTCTGCTTGCAAGCGTTGTTCTCGCTCTCTAGCTAATTCTGCTAATATTTCATTACCCTGTTGTTGGCGAATGAACGACACAAGGTAATCATGCACCAATTGATAACGGTCAGCCGGCGATTCTGGTAATAGCAACACTAACCTTGATGCCACAAAAATCTCTAACACCAAATCTAGTTTATCGGCTTCTACTACCAAATCTGCGGCTAACTCAGCACGAGTCTTCAGGGGACGAGTCCCATTTTCATCTGTGAGTAAATATAAAACCAGTCGTGCAACCTGTTCATTCTCCGCGCCACAGTCTGTAATTACTTCTTCTAAAAATCGCTCAACCAATTTTTCTTTAGTGCCAAACTGACGATATTTATCTAAAGTTGTAATCTTCTCAGTTTGCAGTTGCGTCCCCACAATTTGTAACTCAATTGGGCGAACCTCCCCCAATTCTCCTGCTAAATCCCGCACTAATTCATCAATCAAATCAGGTTCAAGATAAAAGTGAGAGCGTTCTGTTAAACTCTGCACAACAGCCATAGCATCGGCTGGCGAAAAGTTACCCAAATAATAGCGGATATTTTTATCGAGAATATTATTATTAATTGCAGTCAAATTAAACAGACGGTCTAATTCTAATAAATAATGCAAGTAATCTTCCCGCAAAGACAGAATTACCTTAACAAAAGGAATATCTAGACAAACTCGCAAAAACTCATAAAATGCTCGTCGTTGACTTTGGTCTGGATAAACAAAGAAAAACTCCTCAAACTGGTCAAACATTAAAACCGTCAACAAATTCCGGTCAGCATTTCTCCGTAATTGTTCTAAAATAGCTGCTGAAGAATCAAGATTAGCAAATAATTGATTACCTCTGACTTCCTCAAAAGCCTTAGCCAAACTCTGCCCCAACATTCCCACCCAATCTGTATAAACTCGCAACAAAATAGGTAAAGCATCTCGTTCACCAATTGCTTCTTGTTGCAACGCCGGGATTAATCCACCCTGCAAAATCGAACTTTTACCCACTCCTGACTGACCATGAATTACAGTCAATTTATGCTCAGTCCCGCCAATTCTTTCTCGCAATCGCTTAACATCTTGTCCACGACCAGAAGCAGCAATTTCTTGAGCAATGGTTTCAGGGTTTTCAGCTTGCAACTGTGCAGAATTAATTGCTTGTCGCTGCGGGTTGAGATAAGATGCACCAACAAAAGCGCGAAAACCATACTGCTGTTCAATTTGTAATTGCTTTTGCTTAATCTGAAAAGCTTTGAGATATTCACGTTGCTCAAAATAGAGCTTACTTAAATTCTCTAATATAGATATATATAATCGTGGGTTGTACTGATGATTACTTTCAGCTTTTGCAGTTTCTAAATTGCTAATTGCTGCTTTAACTAGACCTAAACCCTGTTGCGATTTGGCTAAAATAAACCGATACAATCCAAATTCATCTAATTGTAGATTAGGTATATCAGCTAATATTTGCAATGTTTGCCCCACGAATTGATTAGCGTCTTCCCAGCGTGACTGTTCCAAGGCTACTTCTGCCAAAAAACCATAATCTTTAGCCAACTGCAACGGCGTGCCATAATTTTGATGTAGCGGCAGAGATTTTTCCACAAGCTTTTGCAACTCTTTCCACGCTTGTAAATGTCGCAGCACTTCACCCAGTTTAGTAATATGTTTTGCGACTAAATCTAAACGTTGTGCTTGTTCAAAAATCTCAATAGCTTGCTGAATATAATTCCTAGCCTCTTGCCAATACTTGATATTATCTACTTGATTTTTTTCAGCTTGGCGCTCATCCGCTAAAGCAATATTAACAAGTAATATACCTTGTCGTTCTAAATTATTACTTTGTTGCCAAAAACTCAAACTCTGTTGATAGTGTTCCGTAGCAGCATCTATCTGGTCATATAAATAATCATTGAAACCAAGGACAAATTCTAAACTTGCTTGCAGCGCTGGTTCTAAAACTTCTTGACGGTTGTGCAAATCATGACGGGCGGTTTCAAGTTCCCGGCACATTTGGGGATTAGGCGTGACATCACCAGCAAAGATTTCATCAGTTTTTTGCTGAAGGAAGTTGACTAAATCATCAGTAGGGTTTTCCAACTCAATGATAGTTGCCCAATTTTCTAAATCAGTTGCTAATCGAATAAATTTTTGCAGAACTTGGTCATTAACCCACAACAATATCGGAAACGGGAAGTTTTTTCTAAATTCCTCCCGCACTTGGTTAGCCGAAGTCAGAACTGTATCAATATCTTTAACCGACTCCAAACCAAAAATCATTAATGCTAGTGGCTGTTCATCTAAGAGTTGTTCGCGTATATTTGTGTAAAGCGTTTTGACTGATGCGGGTAAAGTAATTTCGCGGATTTGTACAGGAGATAATTGGCGGAGGCGTTCTACCATGCGCTGACGTAAATCAGCATAGTTACAGCGCAAGAAAATCAGCGAAAATTCTCCCTGAGAAAGGGTAATTGCTCGCACCAGAGTTTGCAATGACCGCTCATTGTCAGGGGCTAAATTTTCTGACTCTTGCTGATGACTCATAACATAAATAATTTACTTTATACTAGCTGTTTGTATGGTTATTGGAAACGTTTTCCTCTCGTCGTCTCGTTCGTCTCGTTCCCAGTCTCCGACTGGGAATGCCTTCGTTGAGGCTCCGCCTCCCTTGCTGGCGGCAGAGCCGCCAGGAGCAGCATTTCCAGCCCAGAGGCTGGAAACGAGATTTGAAAAGAGCGCAACCCAACATATTATCAGGATGTTGGGTTACGCAAAGCCTCCACCCAACCTACTACTTGTTGACATGGTTCCCGCACTTGTTGATATAGCTCCCGCACTTGTTGATATAGCTCCCGCACTTGCTGATACGGCTCCTGCACTTATTGATATAGCTCCCGCACTTGCTGATACGGCTCCCGCACTTGTTGATATGGCTCCCGCACTTGCTGATATAACTCCCGCACTTGCTGATACGGTTCCCGCACTTACTGATATAGCTCCCGCACTTGCTGATACGGTTCCCGCACTTACTGATATAGCTCCCGCACTTGCTGATACCGCTAACCTTGTGCCATTTTACAAAATACCTGAGATAAGAGCGTACAACTCTACGCCTCTACAGCCGATTTATAACCCGAATTCCTTAGCTTCAGCCAAAATCGGATTGATATCAAACCACGAACCATCTTCATCGCGGTATTCAAATACAAACATACTGCGAAGCAAAAGTTCGTATCTTTCATGACCTCTCAAATTTTTCTCTTGCGCTACCTCACGCAGTAATTCCCATTCATCGGGCGTAATTGCCAAAGTTAACTCATTACGGCGTTGTTTAATCACTCTATTTACGCACTCTGGCGATAAAGGCGGGTCTTCTTGCTGAAGACAGCGAAATAATAACATTAACAAGTTACGCAAATGACCGCCGCTAACTAAGCACAGCCGTTCTAAACTATCAGCACTATCAAAAACTTCAGTAATCAAATGCTGGCTTTGTTCCCAACTGACACCAGGAAAAGCTCTCGCCATAATCATCTGTTGCAGCAGCGTGATTCCTTGTGAAAATTGCGAACCATCTTGTAATTGCACAGGAACCATCGGCAAAACCTTGGGGTCTGCGCCAAAGCGATTTGTTAACCGGCCTAAAGCGTTGGAAAAAATCAACACTAGGGGAATAGTATAAACAACATGACAATTTAGCTGGTTTAACTGTTCACCCCGTTCAACAAACAGATATTCTGGCTGGTAATGACCGGAAGGCTTTAAAGAATTATCTACTCGGTCGAGATTATCTATAATTACCACCAGTCCTTTTTTACCTTGCTGCTTCAGTTTGTCTCTAGCAGGCTTGAGCAATTCTTTGTTGATTGATTCTAAAATGCCATTGGTACGCGGTTCTAAATATTGGCGTAACTGTCCGCGAAGTTTAGGACTGTCTTTCGTTTTGGCGGTAATCTTGGCAATACCTACAGATAACTCAGCCTCAACCCCAATATCTAACGGCGTTTGCAAAAACTCTGAAATTTCCGTAAATAGATTTTTAAAGTATCCAGGTTTGAGATTAATTTTTATTGCTTCCAGACTTTGACTCACTTCACGAGCGATCGCTAGTAAAATATCTGTAACATCAATATCAGCCATATCCAGGCTTTGGCTAGACTCAAAATAAACCACATGAAATCCCTGCTTCTCTAACTCTGTTTTTAGCCGCAGTAATTCCGTAGATTTGCCACAGCCGATATGTCCGGTAAACAATTGACAAGTAGGTTCTTCAGGTGAAAGGCGGGTGATAGTTCGCCCTAATTCTTCAATAATCTTGGCACCACGCACTTTAGAGAAATCAATATAATATTGTCTATCCTCCGGTTTGCTCACAACCAGAGTCTTACTGGGGTTGCAAGCTTGAAAAAACCTGACTAAATCTAGTTTCATCACAAATCACCCAAAATTAGGCTGACACTCTTGCCCATTTCAGTGATTATACAGACGATAAAGCCGTTATTTCGGAAAAAGCTTCTTTAGATTAGACCTCTTGCACAAATGTAAAACTTGCCCTCATCCCCCAACCCCTTCTCCCAATTTTGGGAGAAGGGGAGCCAATTTCAAAGTCCCTCTCCCAATCTTGGGAGAGGGATTTAGGGAGAGGGTTTTTGATTTATGCAAGAGGTCTATTGACTGATTAAAATATCTAACTTTTCTTCTGGGGTGGGTGTCTCACCCGCCTACAACCAAGGGCGGACAAGATGTCCACCCCACAAGAAATATCTACAATTTCAACTTTTCACCCCGAATCGAATAATCTAACAACTCCATCGGGTGAATAACTGAAATCTTCTTACCTTGCGACTGCAAATGCTTAGTAATCTGCAAAGTACACCCAGGATTAGCAGAAGCAATTAACTCAGCACCAGTATTCAACAAATTCTCTACTTTTTGCCGACCCAATTCTTCAGAAACTTCTGGTTGCAGCATATTATAAACCCCAGCGCTGCCACAACATAAAGCTGCATCTATTGGTTCTCTCAACTTCACCCCTGGAATTTGCCGCAATATCTGACGCGGTTGTACACTAATCTTTTGTCCATGTAATAAATGACAAGCATCTTGATAAACTAAATTCAATGGTTTATCAGTCAACGCTGAAAGTTTCGCTGTTAAGCCAACAGTTGCCAAAAACTCTTGGGCATCTTTAACTTTAGCTGCAAAATCCTTCGCTTTTTCCCGATATTCTAGATCATCTTCTAAAATATGACCGTATTCTTTTAAAGTATGACCGCAACCAGCAGCATTGATTATCACGAAATCGACATCAGTGTTGGCAAAACTATCAATCATCTGCCTTGCTAAAGCTTTCGCCTGTTCTGTTTGTCCTTGGTGTTCGGGAAGCGCCGCACAACAACCTTGAGATTTCGGAATCACCACTTCACAACCATTCGCCGTTAAAACTCTTACCGTTGCTTCATTCACGGGTGAGAAAAACAACCGTTGCACACAACCCAAAATTACCCCAACGCGATACCGCTTCTCACCTTTCGCAGGAATCACACTAGGCAAATTATCTTGAAAAGATTTGAGAGTAATTTCTGGCAGAATAGATTCCATTGCTGCCAAACGGGGCGATATTTTATTCAGTAAACCCGTAGCGCGAAAGAATTTAGCAAACCCCAACTTTTGATAAACCAACAACGGAACTAATAAAATCCGTAAAAGATTAGGATAAGGAAACAAAGAAAATATCAGTTGACGAAAAAATTTATCTGGTAAACTGCGGGGATAATTTCGTTCAACTTGATGACGAGTTGCAGAAATCAACTTGTCATACTGCACACCAGAAGGACAAGTACTCACACAAGCAAGACACCCCAAACAAGAATCAAAATGTTCTACAGTTGCCGTATTTAAAGCAATCTCACCCTCATTAATTGCATCCATTAAATAGATACGTCCTCTAGGAGAATCCATCTCCTTACCCAGCACCCGATAACTCGGACAAGTCGAGAGACAAAATCCACAATGCACACAACTATCAATCAACTTTGGGTCAGGCGGATGACTCTCATCAAACCCCTTCAAATTCTTTAAACTAGCCGTATTATTAACAGAATTTTCGGAAACTTGCATAATTAATTCTTTTCCCCTCTTCCTTTGCGTCCTTGGCGTCCTTGGCGGTTCGTTTCTTATTTCTTAAATTCCACCCACAAACCGCCCAGGACTTAAAATATTCTTACTATCAAACTGTTCCTTAATACGGCGCATCAAAGGCAAAGCATTTCCCGTATAACCCCAAACATCTATTTGTTCTTTAACCGCCACTGGTGCATCCAGAATTGTTAAAAAACCACTATTAGTTTGAGTGCGATCGCCTCCGGCGGATCGTAGCTCATCGCGCACTTTCAAAACTTTATTTTCATCCTCTAATTGTAACAAACCTAAACCACTACTTATATGAATTAAACCCAACTCCACCTGAGTTAAAATCTCCACAGCAGCAGTCGGTAACACTCCTATTTTGCAGGTAATTACTGATTCTGTAGCAGTAGTATGGATTCGTTCTTGCAATCTCTGCCATAGATTAGCCTCATCACCATCAGCAAAAATTGCCCCATCTAAACCCAACTTTTGCCCTACTTCCAAAACTCGGTTTGACTGTTCCTTAACACTCTCACTAATACTTTGAAACCGGGCAATTAATCCCAGTCCTTGCCCCAAACCTAAACTAGACACCAACTTAGTTGATAGCAAATCAGCCTGAACTGGTGTTAACGCCGAACCTCGAAGGATATCAGCCGCTTGAGATACAGCCTCTGCACTACCCGTTAGTACCACCGTTCCCGATGCCTCTGCTAGCGGATACAGGCGAAAAGTTAGTTGACTAATAAAGCCTAATGTGCCATAAGATCCAGTAAGCAACTTCATCAAATCATATCCGGCGACATTTTTAACTACTCTTCCCCCAGCTTTAGCAATTTCTCCATCAGCACGTACAAAAGTAATACCTAGTAACTGGTCGCGCACACTACCATAACGTTGTCGCAGAGAACCTGTATCACCTGTGGCAACAATACCACCAATGGTTGCAGACTCTGGTGCTGCGGGGTCAAGAGCAAGAAATTGCCGCGATTTTGCCAAAAGTGCTTGCAAATCAGAGAACTTCATCCCAGCTTCTACTGTGACAGTCAAATCCCCAACAGCGTGTTCAATCAGTTGGTTCATGCGTTGTGTACTAACTACAACATCAACGCCCTTAGCTAAACCGCCCCAGCTAAGTTTACTGCAACTACCACAGGGGAGAATACGCCAGTTGTTAGTGTAAGCTGTAGCGATGACTGCGGCTAGCTGTTGTTGAGTGCGGGGATAGACGATACAACTGGGAGAATTTCCAGAAGCTATAGCCTGTTGGATAGGTTTTTGCTGACTTAGTTCTATATTTTCCCACAGACAAACAGCATTTTCTTCGCCGACGATAGATGCAAAATCAGAAGCGCAGACGGCTTGCGGCTTGTCGTTAGACATCGCTTTCATTTAGTTTATTTTTTTACGCCCTATATTTAAAATACTTGCTAACCTGACCAAAAAAGCACCTTGCCATTAATATACGGTGACTTTATTTGGTTATTTCTTAGCTAATTTTAATCAGTTTATCAGGGGGAATTCAGAGCGATCGCTGATTATAGTCATTAATGTAGGGAATTCCGTACTAGAGTTGATTGCCCAGTGAACCCGAAAATAGAAAATAATAGATATATGGACAAACGGTATTTTTTACAGGCTAGTGCAGTAATAGTCGGCACAGCCTTGTTATCAAGGTATATCAATTGGGGGTCAGAAGCGATGACAACTTCTAATAGTGGATTTGAAATTACCAAACCTGAAGAAGAGTGGCGTACTATTTTAACGCCAGAACAGTTTAATGTATTGCGTAAACACGGGACTGAACGCCCTCACACCAGCCCATTGGATAAGGAATACGACAATGGTACTTATTATTGTGCTGCGTGTGAACTCCCATTGTTTACATCTGATACCAAATTTAACAGTGGTACTGGCTGGCCTAGCTTCTTTAAGCCGATTGAAGGTGCGATCGCTACTACTGTAGATCGGTCGTTGTTTATGACCAGAACTGAAGTGCATTGTAGTCGCTGTGGTGGTCATCTGGGTCATGTTTTTGATGACGGCCCTGCACCCACAGGCAAGCGCTATTGCATGAATGGGGTTTCCTTGAAGTTTACTCCTGCCTAATTTAGTTGCAATCGCACGCACTAACCTAAATTATGAAATTTTGAGGCTTGACCAAGGGTGAATAGATTGTTGACAATAACTTCTCCTACCCAATCCTACTGGACGAAGTATTGTCAATTTAAATAAATACAACTCTTGGTCTTCGCTAAAGCTATTTACTTAAATCGTTCTATTTATTTGAGTCGTTTTTCTCCTTTTTGTCTTTGGGATCTTTTTTAGGCTTTTTAACCTCTTTATTACTTTTTCTTTCCTTTGACATTAGCGTTCTCCAATTAGATTACTTAGTAAAAGCTTCCACATTCTACCCTCAGGAAATCAGGATATGACTTACCTGATATTCTTTTAAGGCAAAAAAGAAAGTATCAAACATAAATGCCACTAACTACCATGATAGGGTGTTGTTTGATTATCGGGGTCAATCCAAAATTTAAAATCTAAAATCCAAAATCCTTTGACTTTTGACTTCCCCGCAGGGGCTGACTATTGTTCCAACAATTTCATCCGTTGCCACCAAAGATTTAGCGGATAATAGACCACAGGTGCCCACAGACTACTAAGAATGGCAGAGGCTAGGGCGACACGCTGGTAATATGTCCAAATATCTGTTACTTTGCGCTCATTCCCCATCAAAGTTAATTGCAACCCAAAAATAGTTTCTGCCAAAACTGCCATCACAAAGACAATTACAGCAATTGAAATAAAATCTTCTTCGATAAAACGCTGTTTCTGGAGCAGAGCAGTTAAAATTCCCACTATACCTAAACTAAGAGCATGAGTAGGGTTAGGTGATGTCATTGAATCTTGAAGTAGCCCCAGAACTATACCTGCCAAGGCTCCGGCAAACACTGTGCGCTTCACACTCCAAGCTACCACCCAAATTAACAGCCAGTTTGGGGCAATTCCCAATAATTCCATACCCGGTAAGCGGGTTGGCAATAATAGCAAACATAAGAGTACAGAACTAGCCGTAACTATCCAACCCAACAACTGACGTACACCAGGATGCCAACGAGAAAGTGGCTGGATTCGGAATTTCGATTTTCGCTGTGATGATTTTGGCTTTTTCTGCCTGCTACCACCAAATGCAGGAATCTTCATTTTTATATAGATTTTTTTGAAGAATTTACTTAGATTTTTTCGGCGCTTGATTTACCAACTCTTGGTTTTCTGGCTTTGGATAAACAGCTACCCAATCAAGAGAGCGGATTGGCGGAAAAAGCTCAATTTTCGCTACTGATGCCGGGAGTTTCTTTAAATCCAGCGACTTGATTCGTCCTACTGCTAAACCAGATGGGAATTTCTGACTATAAGTAGATGTGGAAACTAAATCTCCTACCTTGACATTTGGGACTTTTTCATAAAACTCCAGCACAGCTTCTGCTGAAGAATCCCCTCGCAAAACGCCTTTAGCTGCTGTGCGGCTAACTGATACACCCACTTGACTTTTGAGATCGCTAATTAACAACACGCGGCTAGTATTGGGAGTTACGCTCTCGACTAAACCCACTAATCCGCCCTCTGCCTTGACTATGAAGCCTTCCTGAATCCCTGCATTGGCACCGCGATTCAAAGTAACTTGTTGCCACCACTGGTCAGCACTACGTCCTACTACCCGCGCTGGAATTGGCCGTGATGCCAATGGCTCTTTTTCCACATAGCCTAATAAATCTTGTAGCTTGGTCTTTTGACTTTCCAAATCTACTATACGGGTTTCCAATTCCAATATCCGTGCATCTCTGAGACGTTCTTCTGGAGTTGGCCCTGACTGCAACATCTCTAACGGACGGGTAATTGCCTGGTATGTCTCAAGCACCAGTTCACCTTGAGTTTGTCGCAATATCCAAGCACTACCAACTACTAGAGCTATCAACCCGATTTGTAACCCTTTATGATCCCACCAACGCCGTATTGTAACCATATATACCTCAACATATTTAAAAAATTAAGTTCTACTTGGATTCTATTTATATAAAACCCAAATAGAACTCAAATAGAACTCTAGTGGTCTGTCTCATTAATTCTGAAGGGTTATAAAAGTTCGTAGTAAGGACTTTAGTCCTTGATTTGAGCGATAAATCGCTCACTACAAACCTGGGCATTACTAATGGGACAGACCACTAGTCTGATATTTTTTTGCTACATATTGCGAGAGCTTTCAGTGACAACTCGTTCTAACTGTTTAAAGTTTTCTAACACACGACCTGTTCCCAACACAACACAGCAGAGAGGATCGGCAGCAATGTGGGTGACAATCCCCGTTTCATGGCTAATTAAGGTATCTATGCCTTTGAGCAAAGCACCACCACCAGCTAACATAATACCTCTGTCGATAATGTCTGCCGCCAGTTCTGGAGGTGTACGTTCTAGTGTCCGCTTCACAGCTTCTATAATTACTGATAGCGGTTCCAACATACTTTCACGGATTTCAGGGCCTTTGATGGTTACAGTTCGCGGAAGACCAGAAAGCAGGTGTAAGCCTCGGACTTCCATCATCGCGTCATTATCATCATTAGTAGGATAGGCAGAACCAATCCGAATCTTGATGTCCTCGGCGGTACGTTCACCAATAACTAAGTTATGAACTTTCTTAATATACTGAATGATCGCTTCAGTCAGTTCATCCCCAGCAATGCGTACTGATTCACTGATTACCGTACCCTGAAGACTCAGTACTGCAACTTCTGTTGTGCCACCACCAATATCGATGATCATGTTGCCAGTGGGTTCAGCAACAGGTAGTCCTGCACCAATGGCAGCAGCTACAGGTTCATCGATTAAATAAACTTTTCTTGCTCCTGCTTGATGAGCTGCATCCATTACAGCTCGCCTTTCTACCCCAGTGACACCACTGGGAATACCAATAACAATTCGAGGTAAAATTAATGATTTGCCTTCATTTACACGTTGAATAAAGCTTTTGAGCATTAGCTCGGCTATATCGAAATCAGCAATTACACCATCGCGCAAGGGGCGGAGGGCAATCACATTTCCAGGTGTACGACCGAGCATTTTTTTGGCTTCTTCTCCTACTGCCAGTGCTACCTTTTCATTGACATCGATAGCAACTACAGAAGGCTCTTGCAGTACAATACCTTTACCAGATACATAAACGAGGGTGTTAGCAGTACCGAGGTCGATACCCATATCCCATGATGTGCGAAAGTTCCTAAAAATACCCACGCGTCTATAAGCCCCCTATGTGCGATACTTCTTGACTACAACGGTAGAGTTGATTTGATTATGTTTATATCCTGAGTTCAGTAAACTAGACTATATTTTTATATGATTCCCAGGAATATTTACTATATGTCACTTATCTGTTTATTGATATTTTATGGTTAGCTTAGTATATCTGTATACTTTTATGTGTTTCTCCCAGTAGTATGTATAATTTTTCAAGTCAATTATATTGTTAACTGTTTAACGCATTATTTTCAAGTGTTTCACAATTCGCTATGATGAAAGTCTAAATTACTAAGTACGCATGTACTAAAAGGTAACGCACATGAGTATTAATGTTGTCACCCTCATTGGTCGTGTAGGCGGCGATCCAGAGATTAAGTATTTTGAGTCTGGTAGTGTTAAGTGTAAATTAACACTAGCTGTTAATCGCCGTACTAAAGAAGGCGAACATACTGACTGGTTTAATTTGGAGCTATGGGGAAAAACGGCTGAGGTGGCAGGTAATTATGTACGTAAAGGCAGGCAAATTGCAGTCAAAGGTTCCTTGAAGTTTGACACATGGAGCGATCGCCAAACAGGAGCAAACCGATCCTCACCAGTTATCCAAGTAGATCAACTGGATTTATTAGGTTCTAAGCGCGATTCAGAAGGGGGCGGAGATTTTTCGCCAGAGAATTTCTAATTGGGCAAAACAGTGGTGAGTTAGGAGTTAGGAGTTAGGAGTTAGGAGTTAGGAGTTAGGAGTTTGGAGTTAGGAGTTTGGAGTTTGGAGTTATTCTCCCCTCTGTCCTACTGGTCTGTCAAATTCATTTTGACGGTTAGAGAGACGCGATAAATCGCAGTCTCTAGAGGGAATCTACGCATCAATTATTTATTGACAGACTACTACTCAGCACTGGCTAAACCATCGCTATCCGCTAACGGAACTTGGAACTCAGCACTCTTGAGGGAGATTCGGCATTAATTATTAGTCCTTTGCCTTTACAAATGACAAATGACAAAGGACTAATGACTAATAACTAATTTGCAATGTCACCGATGCTTCTACTTGCTGTTCACCACCAACGACAGGGGTGGAAGCATCGGCGTTGGCTAACTTTGAAGCCTCAGCCCGTAAAAACATCGGTGGTGGAGGCGCACTGGCATTATTAACTTGAATGCTCACCACTTCTTTGGATTTGAAACCCAAGGCACTGAAAACGGCATCAGCTTGCTGCTGGGCGTCTTGGGTAGCTTCTTTTAATGCTTGTTTTTGAGCAGCCGCGATCGCTTCATCATTAGCAACAAAACTAATACCATTAATTTGTGTTGCACCCGCTTTCACTGCATCATCCAATAATGTACCAGCTTTCTCGGTAGGAATGCGAAAACTTACTGTGTTATTGGCAGCATAACCTGTAATCCTCTGCACATTATTGGTGTAGCTGTAAACTGGATTAAGCTGAATACCAGTAGTTTGTAATTTTTCGACATTTTGGCTCTTGAGGAACGCAACTACAGCCGATGACCTCCGGGCGGCTTCTTGCTGTACCTCCTGGGCTGTTTTCCCCTGAATCTCCACTCCTAAACTTACTTGTGCCAGGGTTGTAGGAATTGTTTCAACTCCGCGACCACTGACACTGAGGGTTCGCCACAATTTCTCTTTTTCTTGTGCCAATGTAGGCAGTGTAAAAGCTACACATAATAGTATTGCTAAAGGCAGTATTTTCCACAGGTTTCCAGATGGAAACTTAGAACCGGATAAAGCGGCTCTAGTCATAAGATTTGCACTCCTCAAAGTATCCACAGATGTTTTTCATCAACGTATCTAGCAATTTTTTGGTGGCTGTTAAGAGTCAACAGTTACTACAAGTTTTTCACAACTCAAGTGCGATCGCTAGATCCGATTTGTATGTTATTACTTTGACACTGCCATAGTCAAAAGCTGAAATGGTTACATTTTTGGAAACTAAAAAAATTACACCAGTACTTTCTTAAGCTTGTTTTGAGGGTTTGTAGTAAGCAATTTAGTGCTTAAAAATAAGGACTGAAGTCCTTACTACGAACTGGTGACAAATTAATTTATTTAATCTGTCAATCGCATTTCCATAGGATGTTTTTCAGAAACGCGTCAAAATCAAAGAGAAGGATTTTCAGAGAACCCATGCATTTGTTAGATCCAATCAACTTCTCTTTTCCTCTGCTGGCTACCGCAACAGAAGCCGCAGACAGTTCAATGGTAGTAGCAGCAGTGTTACTAAGCTTAGTAGTCGTTTATCTCGCCAGCAAAGTTGGTGGAGAGTTATCAAACCAAGTGGGTTTACCGCCTGTCTTAGGCGAACTTGTAGGTGGCGTGGTAGTTGGTATCTCTGTTTTCCACCTTTTAGTGTTTCCAGAAGGCGGCACAGACAGTTCTAACTCTTTGATCATGTCCTTCCTTCAAATCACTGCTGGTTTAACGCCTGAAGCCACTCCAGCCGTGTTTGCAGCGCAGTCTGAGGTCATTTCCGTTTTGGCAGAATTGGGTGTGATCATCCTACTGTTTGAAATCGGTTTGGAGTCGAATTTAAAAGATTTAATGGCAGTTGGTATCCAAGCCACCGTCGTTGCAATAGTGGGGGTAGTAGTACCCTTTGCTGCTGGTACTGTGGGACTGATGACTTTGTTTGGAATTGCTGCTGTACCGGCAATTTTTGCCGGGGCAGCTTTGACTGCAACTAGTATTGGGATTACTTCTAAGGTGCTGTCAGAGTTGGGGCGACTCAATTCTAAAGAAGGGCAGATTATTTTGGGTGCTGCCGTCATTGACGACGTTTTGGGAATCATCGTTTTAGCAGTAGTTGCCAGTCTAGCTAAAGATGGCGTGGTGGATGTCAGCAAAGTTATTTATTTGATTATCAGCGCCACTGGTTTTATTTTGGGAGCAATCCTACTAGGCAATATTTTCAATAAGTCCTTTGTGGCGATCGCTGATAAACTCAAAACACGCGGTGGACTGGTGATACCAGCATTCATCTTCGCCTTTGCTATGGCATACCTTGCCGCCGTCATCCACTTAGAAGCAATTTTAGGAGCTTTTGCGGCGGGTTTAGTTCTAGAAGAGACAGATAAGCGCAAAGAACTGCAAAGGCAAGTCTGTCCCATTGCTGATATGTTAGTGCCAATTTTCTTTGTAACGGTTGGCGCAAAAACCGATTTGGGAGTTTTAAACCCAGCAATTCCCGATAATCGGGAAGGTTTAATTATGGCAACTTTCCTGATCATAGTAGCCATTCTCGGTAAAGTAATCACAGGCTTAAGCGTCTTTGGTCAACCGGAAATCAACCGTTTAGCGATCGGTGTGGGGATGATTCCTAGAGGGGAAGTTGGATTAGTGTTTGCTGGTGTCGGCGCAGCCAGTGGCGCTCTCTCGAAACCATTAGGAGCGGCAATTATCATGATGGTTATCTTGACAACCTTTTTAGCTCCTCCTTTGTTACGATTTGTATTTCCAGACCCAAAAACTGGGGATTCAGTCTCAGACCAACTGATTTTAGATGGTTCCTCTGGAACTTCGTTGGTAATTGAATCATCTCAGTCAAGAGTGCCAGCATCAAATGACAGTGGCAATTTGGAAGTGACCCCAGAATCTAGCGATCGCTAATCTTTGGGAATGGGGAATAGGGAATGGGGAATGGGAAGAAACTTGTTCAATAATTCTCCCTCATCCCCCTCATCTCCCAATTATGCAGTGGAAACTTCTCTTCCTAAATTTCCGTCCCGTCTGATTGTAGAATAATCGTCTGTTTATAATTTCTACCAACATTCGGAATGTTATTTATTTCCAGTCCTCCTTGGCTTGTGAGCCTTTATTTGAAAATTTTCCAGGTAATTGGGGAGTAACACCCATAAATTTTGCTAGATCCTCTCAAAGGAATGGGAATTATCTATTTAGTACATTGATGGCGAAAAATAAAAACCAGTTATCAGTGAACGGTTATCAGTTATTAGTTTTCTAGCTTCCTTGGGAGTCAGAGTTCCTACCTGTAAAGGTGGAAAATTTCACATGGGGATTTAGACCCAATATGAAACCTGATAACTAATTTAAGCGTGTCTTTATACCAGCTTAAAAAATCAAAAAAGGCATCAGAGGTCAAGTTTAGGTGGTGACGGTGTGATGATTTGCCAATAAGTTGAGATATTGAACAAGAGGCAAGGGAGCAGAAAGGAGGGAGCAAGGGGGATGGAAAACAAGAATTGGGGCAGAGTACAGCTTTGCTGGGGGAAGAGGAATTGGGGACAAGGGAGAAGACTTGTTGCAAGTTGTCACCTCTTGTCACGTTGTCACCTTGTCTCCCCTGCTCCCTGCCCCCTTCTCCCTGCCTTTTCGTTGACAGCTCCCATGAACGTGAATTAGGAGAAAGGACTGTGAAATTACACTGGTTACTACCCAGCACTATTGGAACTATCTTCATGCTATCGTCGCCGGTAATGGCTGCGAGACTTGAATCTTGGCGCTTTGATGCCAATCAAAACAGGCTGGAAATTAATACTGTGGGAGCAGTTCAACCCCAGGCACAACTAATTTTCAACCCAACTCGACTGGTAATTGATTTGCCAGGAACCACATTTGGGCGTCCGCAGGTAACCCAACAGGTGGGCGGTGGAATTCGCTCGATCCGGGTTGGGCAGTTTGATGCAGAAACAACCCGGATAGTTGTCGAACTGACTCCTGGTTATACTTTAGACCCCAAACGAGTGCAATTTGTAGGTACAGATGGCGATCGCTGGAGGGTGCAATTACCTAGACCAGAACTTGATAGAGTAGCCGCTTCTCCCAGAAGTGCTTACACTGTTGTTACCCCAGACTCTGAGCCGCAACCTGGTATTTCCAGGGTTGCCAATACTACAAGAGGGGCAACTCAAATTGAGAACTTACAAGTAACAGGTGATGGGTTGTTCATTCGCACCAGTGGTGGTGGTAATTCTCCGATTCGGGTAATTCGCAGCCGCGATCGCGCTACCATCTTCATGGACATCTCTGACGCATCTTTATCACCACGTCTGACGCAACAGAATAATATCCCCGTTAACAAACATGGTATTAGCCGTGTCGAATTCACCCAACTACAAAGCCAACCTCCTGGCGTTCGCCTGACTTTACGGGTAGATCAAAATAGCCCCGACTGGCAAGCAAGTAATAGTAACGGCGCTGGTTTAGTAGTTCTACCTAGTCGCGTTGTCAGATTGCCTGGAAATAATAATTCTGACAATCAGTCACAACCACCCTCCTTTCCCAGCAGACCATCTGCTAACAACTCCCCAGCAACAATAGAGTCTGTACAACTGACTGATAATGGCACACAACTGTTAATTAGAGGCGACCAAACCTTATCTGCTACGGGAACCTGGGATAGATCCTCAGGTCTGTTCCGTGTCACAATTACAAATGCCAAGTTATCTCCCAGAGTCACAGGCCCTACTTTTGTTGCCAATAGCCCCATTCTCCGGGTACGTCTGCAACCCCAAGAACCCAACACAGTAGTTGTTTTAGTTCAACCAGCAGCCGGAGTGCAACTTGGGCAACCCCAGCAAATTGGCGACCAGCTTTTGATACCAATACAAGGCTCTCGGCGAATTGTCGCCCTCCCCGGAAGACCCCCCTTTGCTTTACCTGGACTACCACCGCCAAACCGGGGGCCATTCCCAGACCCAAACAATCCCAATCCCCAGCCCCTAAGACAACCACAACGCCCGCTTACCAATGGACGAGTAGTAGTCCTCATTGACCCCGGACATGGCGGTAAAGACCCTGGAGCAGTAGGTCTTGGGGGATTACGCGAAAAGGATATTATTTTGTCTATTGGCAAAAGAATAGCTCAGGTTTTGCAGCAAAATGGCGTACAAGTAGTTATGACGCGGGATTCTGACTATTTCGTTACCCTTCCGGGGCGGGTGCAATTAGCAGAGCGAGCGAATGCTGATGTCTTTGTTAGCATTCATGCTAATGCAGTTGGGCCAGGTCGTTCGGATGTCAGTGGCTTAGAAACGTATTATTACGGCAGTGGTTTGGGTCTAGCTCGCACTGTCCATAACAGTATTCTTCAAAATGTAAATGTCAGAGATAGGGGAGTGCGGCGAGCCAGATTTTTTGTCCTCAGAAAAAGTTCCATGCCTTCTATTCTCGTAGAAACAGGTTATTTGACTGGTCGAGATGATAACGCTAAACTCAGAACCTCAGCTTACCAAAATCAAATGGCAGATGCGATCGCTCGTGGCATTCTTCAGTATCTAAAGAGAAGATAAGTAATTTAGTCAAAATTATTGAGTAAATACATCTAATCTTTACCAATTTTATCCAATTTAGTACTAAATAATTTAAGTATTTTTGCGGCGGGATAGCAGTAGCTTCTTTGTTATTGTCATCTGATGATTTGCAAGCCAAGCAATTTTGGATTTTGGATTTTGGATTAACCCCACCGATAAAGGGATAGGGGTTGATAATTTTAAATTTTCGATAATGGAATTATTTCACGCCACAAGGAGTGTTAGTGTATCAAAGCGTTAGTCCGCCATGAACCAAAAATCAAAAAATCTAAAATTAGGAATCTAAAATCTAAAATTGAAAGTCAAATTTATATAGGCTCATGGCATGGCAAAATCAAAAGAGCGTGCTATATTTTACGCCATTGTGTCTTAATAACAGCGCAAAACTCAAGTGTGCGCGGTGACGGTGTGAGGATTTGCCAATATGTTGAGATGTTGACGGCTCCCATGAATGTGAATTAGGAGAAAGGACTGTGAAATTACACTGGTTACTATCCAGTACTATTGGAACTATCTTCATGCTGTCGTCGCCGGCAATGGCCGCGAGACTCCAATCTTGGCGTTTTGATACCAACCAAAATCGTCTGGAAATTAATACTTCGGGGGATGTTCAACCCCAAGCACAATTAATTTTTAACCCCACTCGTTTGGTAATTGATTTGCCAGGAACCACATTTGGGCGTCCGCAGTTAACCCAACAGGTGGGCGGTGCAATTCGCGCTATCCGGGTTGGGCAGTTTGACGAACAAACAACGCGCATAGTCGTTGAACTGACTCCTGGTTATACACTTGACCCCAAAGGAGTAGAATTTGTTGGCACAACTGGCGAATCCTCTGCGGGGACACTTCGTGAACGCTGGATGGTACAATTACCTACACCAGTGGCTGAAAATACACCCTCAAATACTGGATGGCAACAAGAACAAGCTATAGCAACAGAGACTTCACCGAGAACATCTCCATCAGTGTTCTCCCAAAGAAATATTTACAACGTAGTGACACCAAACCCTGTCAATCCGCCTAAAAACGGAATACTTGCCGCCAGAGTTACTCAAATTGAGAACTTACAAGTCACAGGCGATGGTTTTTTCATCCGCACCAATGGTGGTAATCCTCAGATTCAGGTAAATCGTAGCAACGATCAAAGGGCAGTTAATATCGATATTACTGGCGCTACTTTATCACCAAATCTAGGGCAGCGCGATTTGCCGATTAATCGCTATGGTGTCAGCCGCATTCAGTTCAGCCAACTACAAACAAGCCCATCTGTTGTTCGGATGACTTTACAGGTGGACGAAAATAGTCAAAATTGGCGGGCAACAACTAGCAGTATTGGTGGTTTTGTAGTTCTGCCCAGTCGTGGCGTTGCCCAGTTGCCTGGAGGTAATAGTCTACGCCCAATACCATCTACTAACACCTCACCTGCTACCATTGAGTCTGTGCAATTAGCTGGTAATGGGACACAACTTCTGATTAGAGCAGACCTTGCTTTATCTGCTATAGGAGGCTGGGACAGAACTTCTGGTCTGTTCCGCATCACCATCAACAATGCTCGGTTAGCCCCCAAAGTGACAGGCCCGAATTTTAATGCTAATAGCCCTATCCTGCGAGTCCGCCTGCAACCACAAGAATCCAATACTGTCGTCGTCTTGGTTCAACCAGCAGCCGGCGTACAAATTGGGGAACTCAATCAAGTTGGCGACCAGCTTTTGGCTTTAGAATTACAACGCTCTGGTAGCGTCACACCCCCTATTACTTTACCTCCTCTGCCATCGCCAAACCTAAGTCAATTCCCAAACCCCACAGATAACCCCCGTCCTATCTCCCAGCCACAGCCGCGTCCCTCAGTCAAGAGAGGGAAATTACTAGTTGTGATTGACCCAGGACATGGTGGAAAAGACTCAGGTGCCCCAGGTCTAGGCGGACTTTTAGAAAAGGACGTAATTCTGCCCATTGGTAAAAGGGTAGCAGCCATTTTAGAGCAAAATGGTGTACAGGCTGTACTTACACGAGATGCTGACTTTTTCGTAGAACTTCAGGGACGGGTAGAAATTGCCGAGCGAGTTAATGCGACTGCCTTTGTCAGCATTCACGCTAATTCGGTTGATAATCGCCCTGATGTTAATGGGTTAGAAGTATATTATTATGATAGCGGTTATGCTCTGGCTGAAGTAGTTCGCAATACCATCCTCCAGAACATCAGCACAATTAAAGACCGGGGAACCCGCAAAGCCAGATTCTACGTTCTTAGAAAAAGCTCTATGCCCTCGATTTTAGTAGAAACAGGTTATATGACTGGTCGAGAAGACAATCCCAGATTGGGAACACCAGAGTATCAAAATCAAATGGCAGAAGCGATCGCTCGTGGCATCCTAAAATACTTACAGCGTTAATATAGTACAAATTACTATTAAAAGGTGGTATTTAGACTTTTTTGGTATCCAGAATTTAGTAGTCAATTTGTACATTGTCTGCTAAATTCTGTATTTTAAATCCCAAAACCTAAATTTATATTTGCCCGTGTATTCATCTTCGATCTTTGAAGCGAATCTTGACAATTTTTCTGAGCAAGAACCCCAACGTGCCCCAATTGGCATCTTTGACAGTGGTGTGGGTGGACTGACAGTACTGCGACAACTATATCGGCAACTCCCCAATGAATCAATTGTTTACTTTGGGGATACAGCTCGACTCCCTTACGGAATTCGTTCCCAAACAGAAATTTTACAATTTACGCGTGAAATTATTACCTGGCTACAACAGCAGCAGGTAAAAATGGTAATTATGGCTTGTAACACCAGTTCTGCCCTAGCCCTTGAAACCGTGCGTCAGGAATTCAACATACCGATTTTGGGAGTAATCCTACCAGGTGCAAAAGCTGCGGTGCAACAAGGGAAGCGGATTGGTGTAATTGCCACTCCGGCTACAGCGAAAAGTAATGCTTATAAGCACGCAATAATCGAAATTGCTCCTAATGTCCAAGTCTGGCAAGTTGGATGTCCAGAGTTTGTGCCACTCATCGAGCAAAACCGGATTCATGATCCCTACACTGCTGAAGTAGCACGAGCCTACCTAGAGCCTTTACTAGAGCAGGAAATTGACACTTTAGTTCACGGTTGTACTCATTATCCCCACCTTACACCAGTATTGCGATCGCTCCTCCCCTCCCATGTCCAACTGATTGACCCAGCTGTTCATGTCGTAGCAGCTTGTGCCCAAGAGTTAGACTTGCTAGGCTTAAAAAATACCCACCTCCCACTACCAACTCGCTTCGCTGTTAGCGGTTGTCCGAAACAGTTTTCCCAGTCAGGAGTACAGTGGCTAGGCTATACCCCAATGGTTGAAGAGGTTTGCTTCACTGATACCGCTATTTCCCAACTCCATTGAAGGAGGCAGGGGGCAGGGGGCAGGGGGCAGGGGGCAGGGGGCAGGGGGCAGGGGGCAGGGGGCAGGGAGTAAGGGAGAAGAATTTTCCCCTCAGCAAGAGCAGCACCCCGCGCCGAGCCTCTTTTTAATGCCCAAGGACAAAGGACAAATAACAAATGACTATTGACTATTAACTGCTTCAGTCACCTTTGCCCTTACCGATATCTCCTGCTTGTGTTTTCCTTCGGTAGATGAAGGGAAACTTGTCGGAACAGTCTTTGTACCTGTTCGCTTTGCCAGTGCTAATAACAGGTAAACTGTGAACAAATATCCAGACGCTAAAATAAAAATCATCATAGGTACACTTCCGTAAATCATTGTTCTACTAGCAGCTTTCTAAATAAATATAAAATTCCATAAAATTAGTAGAACCTCAGCCAAGCAAGTACTTTCTTGATGGCTGGAGTTTCCTATGGTAAAATTACCTATAAAGATAGAATTCTCTACAGATAAATAATTTATTGTCTAATGCGGCTTCTTGCAGACCATAGATCCCACAGCATTTAGATTGCTAAAAGGCAATCTAAAACTATGATTCTTTGCGGTCTACTTGATCTGCTTTATTTTTGCTCACATTGCTGTGAAAGGAGCAATGCTTGCGCTCAACGTGCGCTTAAGACGTGTAGCGGCTTCCCATAGGGATATCGCATAGCTCCAAACCAGGAGTTCACGGGTCGTAGGAAAAATAAAAGGAATTATTTCCCTAATTTTAAGCTACGACTAATTATTTTAGAATTACATCACCGATCCAGTAAAATCAACTACTAGGTGACTTACTTTTCGGGTGTTAATATCTGAAAAATTTAAAATTCCTATATTTTAGCGTAACACAACGACCTTAAATTTTGAGCCGATTCGACTGCTAAATTTCAAATTTTTTGAATAGCCACACTTCAGTCTTGAAGAAATTTAGTCCGACTCACTTGTGAAATAATTAGACTACATCCATTTTGTCAATAGGCAATATTGCTTAGGAATGTGGCGGTAAACCCGTACCGGGAAACTACTTAATAGAATTTTAGCTGATATTTATTCCCATCTACTTATAAATCATGTTTTAAGTTACTTTAAAACATGATTTAGCAGAAATTAAGCATAATTGCTTATTGACAAACACATCAGTAACCTTAATTATCACCCATAGACTCATGAAAATGGGATTACCTTATGAAAACTTTGCGCTGGCACAGGGTTATCTTAAAATGAGTGTAGGATATGTAAACTTTCGTAACCTAAGTCAGAGTCCGCCCATCCATGACCCCAGCCACCTCCCTGTTTACCCCTGTGGAAGCAGACCTGCGACTACTAGCAGATAACCTAAAACAGCTAGTTGGAAATCGCCACCCCATTCTGTTTGCAGCAGCCGAACATTTATTCGGTGCTGGGGGAAAGCGTATCAGACCAGCAATTGTCCTGCTAATATCGCGGGCAACAATGTTAGAACAAGACATTACACCGCGTCATCGCCGCCTAGCTGAGATTACAGAAATGATTCACACAGCTAGCTTGGTACATGACGATGTGGTAGATGAATCAGATGTGAGGCGAGGCGTTCCTACCGTTCATAGTTTGTTCGGTAATCGCATTGCCATATTAGCAGGAGATTTTCTTTTTGCCCAATCGTCCTGGTATTTAGCAAATTTGGACAATTTGGAGGTAGTGAAACTCCTCTCAGAAGTCATTATGGATCTAGCTACTGGGGAAATTCAGCAGGGATTGAATCGTTTTGATGCTAGTATCTCTATTGAAACTTACCTGCAAAAGAGTTATTACAAAACAGCTTCGTTAATCGCCAACAGTTCTAAAGCTGCTGGGTTACTCAGCGAAGTTTCACGAGAAACTGTTGAGCATTTATACAGCTACGGTCGTCATTTTGGTATAGCATTTCAAATTGTTGACGACATTCTAGATTTCACCAGTACAACAGATACTTTGGGTAAACCAGTGGGGTCGGATCTTAAAAGTGGTAATCTGACTGCACCCGTTTTATTTGCTTTAGCCCAAAAACCATCCTTGGAAGTGCTGATTGAGAGAGAGTTTGCTCAAGAGGGGGATTTAGAGCAAGCACTAGCACTAATTCAAGATAGTCAAGGCATACAGCAGGCGCGAGAGTTAGCTGCTCACCATGCGAAGTTAGCAATTGAACATCTCGCAGTTCTACCACCTTCAGAATCCCACCAGGCATTGATTAACATAGCCGAGTACACACTGAGCCGCCTTTACTAAATCAATTACCAGTTAACAGGTACTTTAGGGGACTTTAGACCCCAAGCGAAACCTTCCACCTGTTCTTAGGTGGGAAAATTTTGCTTAATGGTCAACTAAATTTGGAAAAATGTTCACTGAGAACTGTTTGTTAACCAATTTTAGATTACGCGGAAAATTAAGCTGATCGCTTGCTTCTTTAAAGAACTAGAAGGTTGATAACTGGCATTAATTTATTTTGATCAAAAACTTTTTCAAACAAATTTGAGATTTAAAATTTTGGATGTGGGATTGTATCTAAAAAATCCCACATCCAAGTTTTTTCTATGCAATATCAGGGGGTATCTGTTTAGGCGATCGCTGTTGTCGTAGCTGTTTCTGCATGAGTTTTTCTAGTTCAGTTCGCCGAATTTCAACGGTATGAGTGGTCTTACCCGGCGTCTCCAAAAAAATGATGCTATCTACGGGTTCTAATGCCACCAATTGGAACAAAATATGGGTGACAGGGATAATTTTAGCTAGCATTTGAGGGTCAAGCCCAGCAGGGGAAATTAGAGAGACATCCTGTATGGTAGGAAAAGCGTAAAGAACGCGCTTTTCCAATCCTGGATTAGTAAGATTGCTCAATGTAGTTAAAACCCAGCTTGACTCTGAATTTTGGAGAATATAGTACTGGGAGTGACGTAATTTTTGAGCGATCGCTCTAAGGGCAGGAGCAATTGCTGCAATCAAATTTGGTGTTATACCATCGCGGGGTGCATTGTCAATCAGCAATTGAATTTGTGCTTCTAAATCCATAATGACTTGTATACGGCTCCTGGGTAATGGCAATAACATCTATCAAAGTGTGAACAATCCCATCGAAGTTGGGAATAATAAAATCAGCCACATTCTCAATGTAGGATTGGTCTGCGTTTAGCTTATACGTAAAATCAAAAAAGCCAATACCCACAGTCGTACAGGTTGTATTTAAATACTTAGGGTCTTTTGAAAACTGAGACTATGAATTCAGCCGCAACCGCAACTATTCCATCTGCAAATATTCTGGGAGAAAATTCTAAAGGCGTGGAGGTGATCTTTCAACTCCTGTCTAGGGAGTTTCAACAATCAACCAAAGCTTCGGAACAAAATTGCCACGATGTAGCAAGACGTATTACCACCGAAGTATATCGGATTTGCCAAGAAAGCAAACGTATTCAAGCTTCTGGGTCTGTAGAAAGCTCGGCGATGACCCTGGCTCGGCATCGCCTACAACAGTGTCTCAGGTACTATCAGTTGGGTTCAAATCGCGGCAGGGTAGAATTACACAGTACTCTGAGTGCAATTATTTATCGATACATTAACCCGCCTCAGAAGCAATTAAGCTATCAAGGGCGACTGACTATAATTGAAGATTTCTTACAGAGTTTTTATCTGGAGGCATTAAACGCTTTCCGGCGAGAAAATCAACTTGGTGTTACTTATCGCCCTCAAACGCTTCTAGAATTGTCCGAGTACATGGCATTTACCGAACGCTACGGCAAACGACGCATTCCCTTACCAGGCCGTCAGCAGCAGCTAATTATCTTGCGGGCGCAAACTTTTTCTCAACACCAGCCCCCAGAAACCAGTGTAGATATAGAACAAGCCGCAGAAGGCAGCAATAACGAAGGCGATGGTTGTTGGGAAGAACCAGCAGTGCATCAATTACGCTCGACAATGGCGACGCAAGCCGAACCCGAACCTGAAGAAGATACTTTGCGTTCCGTTGTAGTTACAGAATTAATGAATTATCTCGAAGAACGGCAACAATCTGACTGTGCTAATTACTTTTCGCTGCGCCTCCAGGATCTATCAGCACAGGAAATTGAGTCTATTTTAGGTTTAACGCCTCGTCAGAGAGATTACTTACAGCAGCGCTTCAAGTATCATTTGATTCGGTTTGCTTTATTACACCGTTGGGAATTGGTTCACGAGTGGCTGGAAGCTTCTTTGCACACCAATTTGGGCTTAACTCCCCAGCAATGGCAAGTATATACAGCACAGCTGGACAATAAGCAACGGTCTTTACTAGAGTTGAAGCAACAAGGACAAGCCGATGAAAAAATCGCCAAAACTTTAGGGTTGTCAATGGCACAACTTCAAAAACGATGGTTTAAGATTCTTGAGCAAGCTTGGGAAATTCGTAACTCATTAGTGTCCGGATCAGGTGCATCTACTCATGAATAGTGACTCAGAATCCTTACAATCTCAGTATCTCGGTTGGTTATTGACAGATGATGTCAAAAATACCGACCAATCTGTAGAATGTGAGGTAAATGACGGGGTAAAAAACCTCCACAATGAAGCCACTGCTTCAAAAAGCAGTGAGCCAAAATTGGGAGGAACGCCCCAGACCTTTCAATTGGGAGAAATTCCTACTGTGCTAGATCGTTTCCAAGCTGTCCTTAAGAATCGCTTACAAACCCAAGCCCAAGAACACCCACCTTTATTTCCTTGGGAAACACAATTAATCGACTATCCCGATTTTGTTGATGAACCGTCAATGACGCTCGTTCCTACCTGGGGATGGATGGTACAACAGTCGAAGTTGAACCTGCCGCTTCCCTTGCCGGAAAGAGTTTTCCAGCAATTACTAGAAAAATGTCAATCAATGGTGACATCTTCAGTGCCTTTGGGAGCAAAATTAGTTCAAGTGGTGGAGAACTTTTTTCCCAACGAGTCTCAAGCACTAAACGATATCGCGGGATTGGTGCTAAGAAGCACCTACCGATCTGTAAGTACTCTGGAGACAATGCCCAATATTCAGAGCGATTATGCAGATTTACAACCGCGTCAACAAATGGCTTTGTCGTTGCTGGCGGCTAAACAACTGCTGGAAAATCTGACTCTACCACTTTCAGCAACTAGTCCGGTGGTAGAAAGACAATGGCTAACCACTGTCGGTAATTTGAACATCAGGGTAGAGTATCAGTCTGTAGGTAAACTTACGAAGTTACTTGTTCAGGCTGAGTTACCCGTTAAAGGAACTTTGACACTTCGCGGAAGTGGAACTTTAGCAATGGCTACATCTTCAACTCCGGGATACTTAAGTGTAGAGTTAGGTTGCGAGCAACTTAACCCAACTTATACTCTGGAAGTTGAGTTTACTGAAATAGACGAACAGCCGCTTTTGTTTGTGATTAATCCCACTGTGTAACCTTAATTGCCACCGCTAGTACGTAATGCCGAATATCTTAAGGTAACTATTGCTTAGTTGTTGCCTTGGGGCTTTTTCTGTCTCTAGATACTACTAGCAACAGGGTGCTTACTTATACTTAAAGTGTGGTTACAGATTAGCAGTGCGTGTAAACTCACCCTCCATCCCATAATTGATTTTTTGTGGGTAATAGTCAGTCTAATGGGTTATCAGCAAAGCCTGGGGAACGAGTTAGTTTCTTGTGTTGTGCTGATTTTAACTCGCCTGTATTTTGCCAAGCCACCACTTTTTCACAACGAATTTATTCGGTTTGGTTGTTTTTTTATACAAAATTATGTTTAGGCTTGGCGTTACAGTTCACGGTAACGTCGTATCATGTTCGCTTGATTACTTATTAAACTCGAAGAACCCCACCCCCCAACCCCCTCCCCGCAAGCGAGGAGGGGGCTATGATGGTATCTCATTCATGTAATCAAATTTTTTAACATTTAAAACTCCTGTGAGGAATTTAATTTGTAAAATAGGCACTAAACCTTCATAGATGCGTGAAGGCAGGATAAGAAAGCTTCTTCTAACGGGAATACTTTAAAGTAGGGCGAATAGTTTCGTCCTCAGCATTGTTTCCGTGGAATTTTCACTTAGACTCGAAATGCTTAACTTATCCAGGATGAATCGGTTTTGGCGTGTCCCTGTAAATTCGCAGCGATCGCCTTTAATAGAAGTAGAAGATTCAATTTCCTTGCGGCTGCTGGTGCTAGCGTTGGTTGTTTTGGGAATTGTGGCGACGGATATCGCCGCCGAAACTTCATTCAGCTTTTGGGCATTACCTCTGAGTTTATTGGGTGCGATTTGGAGTTACTATCGTCGCCGCGATCGCAATATTACAGTTAAGTTTTGTATTGCCATTGGAATGTTAGTGGCACTGGGTGCTTTCTTTGGGCGATTAGTGGGAGAGTTGAATGATACACGGTTGGGTTTGGCAGAGTTATTAATTCAACTCCAGGTGTTGCATAGCTTTGATACACCCCGCCGCAAAAATTTGGGCTATTCGATTGTTATAGGATTGATTTTATTGGGTGTGGCGGCAACGCTAAGTCAGACTTTAGCATTTGCACCTGTGTTGCTGTTATTTTTAGCGATCGCTCTCCCAACTTTAGTATTAGATTATCGCTCCCGGTTGGGTTTGCAGCCATTAAAAACTGAAAAGGGAAAATTAAATCAGAAGAATTCCTCAACTCTTAATTTTAAATTTTTAATTCTGAATTTCTTCCTAATTGTCGGTCTGGGACTGGCAATTTTTGCTGTTTTACCCAGATTTCCTGGCTATCAATTACGGAATTTTCCTGTAAGTTCTGCGATTCCATTAAAAGGTAATTTCACCGGACGTAGTATCATCAATCCCGGTTATGTCCGTCAAGGTAAAGGTGAAAATCAAGGTAGTGGTACGGGACAAAACCAAGCTGGTCAACCAGGTAAAGTAGATAATAACTTTTATTACGGTTTTAATAGCCAAATTAACCAAAACCTGCGGGGCGAGATGAAACCGAAAGTTGTGATGCGGGTGCGATCGCAAGCTGAGGGTTTTTGGCGAGTATTAGGATTTGACCGTTATACGGGTAAGGGATGGGAAGTTTCGCGTAATGAAGATGTTACAACCATCAAGCGATCGCCTTGGTCTTATCAAATTTTCTTAAACCGACCTCTGATTACTGGTAAAACTCAAGAGATAGTCCAAACTTATACAGTGGTGGCGGATTTGCCTAACCTAATTCCGGCGATGGCTTATCCCAAAGAGATTTACTTTCCCACACCAATGATCGCGGTTGATAAAGAAGACGGATTGCGATCGCCTGTGGAATTATCAGAAGGACTCACTTACACAGTAATCTCTGAAGTACCATACCGCGATCGCACTAAATTAGGTGAAGCTTCTACTAAATATCCACGAGATATTAAACAGCATTATCTGCAAATTCCTCCCGAAATTGCCGAAAAAGTTCGACAACGTACCGAAGAAATTCTTGCTAACTACAGTCGGGAAGGAGTCACAAAGTCTTCTAAAAGCCTAAATTCAGCCTATGAAAAAGCTCTCTACTTAGCTCAATATTTAAAACAACGTTACTCTCTTCCCCAAAATCCCTTAGATTTACCTTATTTGGGAGAAAAAGATGACTTAGTAGAAGCTTTTTTATTCAAATATAAAGGCGGTTATCCAGACCACTTCTCAACAGTTCTGACGGTAATGTTGCGTTCCATTGGCATCCCAGCCCGGTTGGTAGCAGGGTTTAGTGCAGGAGAATTTAATCCATTTACAGGGCTATATGTTGTCCGTAATACTGATGCTTATGCGATGACGGAAGTATATTTTCCTAAATATGGCTGGTTTGCCTTTGATCCGATTCCCAATCATCCCCTCATACCTCCATCAGTAGAAGATACGCAGACTTTTAGTGTGTTGCGTCAATTGTGGCATTGGGTTGCTGGGTGGTTGCCTTCTCCGGTGACAGGTTTGTTGAATAATGTATTTGAGACAATATTTAAGTGGGTGATTGGAGCGATCGCTTGGTTTTTAGCTTTATTCTCTCAAGGTTGGTTTGGGGTATTGACTGGTTTAATCTTGGCAACTACAGCAGCTTTCTTTGGTTGGCTGGGTTGGGGACAGTGGCGAGAGTGGCGTAACCGCCGATGGTTAAAGAAATTGCCAGCAATGGAGAGCCTTTATCAACAAATGTTGCAATGGACAACCCAAAAAGGTTTAGGTAAGCATCCAGCACAAACACCTTTAGAGTATGCCAGAGGATCATACCAGCATCATGCTCCAGCAACTGCTGAGGTAATAGATGAGATTAGCCAAGCCTATGTTAGTTGGCGTTATGGTGGTCATACTCCTAATTTGAAGCGACTGCGACAAAGATGGCAAGGTTTGAAAAAAGCTAGTAAGGCTGATAAGTAATCCGAGTTGCGGGTTATCAACTGACGTGTGTTTGCTAAGGAATGCAAATTTAATAACCTGCAATTCTGATTAAACTGGGAATGGTGCGTTACGCTCCGCTAACACACCCTACTTTTGCACTTTATTTAATCCACGTTCCTAAACTTTCTGCGCTTTCTCAAGCACAAGTAAGAATCACGATAGAAGCGCCAAAGTAAGCGCATCTTGTCAAGAATAACTTCCATATCGTTGTGTTGCATCCACCTGCGACGCCGAATAGCCCGTCGTAGACATCGCAGTACTAAATTTTGTAAGATGAGGAGAGGATGCCGGTCAAGAAAGCCGAAAAATGAGAAGAATTACTGCGAATACGGCTGTCAAATTGTTAGGCTGTCAGGGACATTGGGCGCAGGTGGAATCTCAAGGTGTTAAGGATTGGTTGACAAAAGAATATCAATGTGGTATGGCACTTACCAGTTGTTCTTAGAACCCCATGCCCAACTCTTCCTGGAATGGAAGAGGGGGCTATGAGAGTTAGTTTTAAAATTTTGGTTTTGAGATATTTGCTATGGCTTATCCATTTCCAGGAATGAACCCCTATTTAGAACATCCTGAATTATGGCCAGGAGTACATGGGAGACTAATAGTAGCGATCGCAGATTACCTTTCTCCTCAACTACGTCCTAAATATTTTGTCGCTATTGAAGAACGAATTTATCAAACCACTGGTGATGATAAACTCTTAGTTGGTATTCCTGATGTAATAGTACAAAAGTCGCAGACAGCAATAAATCCTAAAATACCGAATATAGCTGTAGCTACACCTGTCGTTCAACCTAAAACAGTTACAGTTCCTATACCTGAGATAGTAAAAGAGAGATATTTAGAAGTGCGAAAGGTAGGAACAAAAGAAGTAGTGACAGTGATTGAAATTCTCTCTCCAAAAAATAAACGTTTAGGAGAAGGACGCAACGCATACGAAACTAAGCGACAGCGAGTGTTAGGAAGTTCAACACATTTGGTAGAAATTGATTTATTGCGTGTTGGGGAACCAATGTTAGTTTTTGGGTATGGTACGCAAAATGATTATCGTATTTTAGTTAGTCGAGCAGAAAATCGTCCCCAATCTGATTTATATGCCTTTGATTTGCAAGATATAATTCCTTCATTTCTCTTGCCTTTACGAACGGGTGATAGTGAACCGTTGGTGGATTTGCAGAGTTTATTAGCTGGGATTTATGACCGCGCAAGTTATGATTTGGTAATAGATTACAGCAAAGAGGCAGTACCAGCTTTATTAGAAGCAGATGCTGCTTGGGCTAATACACTGTTACGGGAGAAGGATTTACGGTGAATCTATGGATTAGTTCTTTAGAGTCTACTCAGAATTCTGTACTCTAGAAAATGACCGCATCTTTAAAACTAAAGAAGGGCTAATTTTCCTGACTGACTTGATCTAAACTAAACTCAGATGCGATCGTTCGCAATGACATAAGTATTAAGTCGGATATAATATTAAATCCTTACAGCACTTCCGGCAGCTATGAAGTACATCCTTAAAGCTGAAATCTATGCTAAGAGAGGGGCAAGAAGAAAACTGTATTGCATAATAGCAAGAAGCGCTGTATAACCTCACTTAGAGGTACAAAATTGTTCGCAGTCCTTCGTCTATTTCTTCTTGTAGATGTTCTGGTAATGAACCAACGCGCTCTACTAAAAACGTTTTGTCAACAGTAAAAATTTGAGACACATTAGCTACAGAATCTCTGGGTAAACCTGTAGCTTCATGCGGTAACAATACATTGCCTGGTGCTTGTGCTAACTGAGTGTTAGAGGTAATGATTACGACGATTACGGTGCTGATACGACTTTGAGTAAAAACATCATCTTGAACAATCAAAATAGGGCGACGATACCCTGGTTCTGAACCGAGTGGTTCAGGTAAATTTGCCCACCAAATTTCTCCGCGATACACTACCAATCCTCACGGGGCAAGGACATAAATTGTAACTTTGCCAATACTGGATCTAGTTCAGATGGCTCTTCAGAATAAACTGTATTCAGTTGGTTCAACATTTGATTCCGGTTGTACTTCCGCAAATATGCTTTCAAAGCTTTGGTGTAAAGTTCACTACGAGATACCCCTAACTCTCTAGCTAGTGCTTCTGCCTCTTCAAAAACTGAATCTGGAAGCGAAATTGCAGTTTTCATAACTACGCTCGTTTTGGTCAGTATACTTTCAGTTATACTCTGGTTATACCAATTTTAAAATATTCGTGCAAGAAGTCTATTTTTCTTCATTCAGAACCAACCCTTTTTACTGCTGACATAGGTTTGTACGAACTCTCGATCCGATTTTGTTAGGTAAATAATTCCTTCGATAATGCTAATGATAGCTATGATGAACGCACCATAACCCAATACAGTTCAGTTAAGCATTTATTTATTCTCTCAGTGTCCTCTGCGCCTCTGTGGTTCGTTAAAAAACTTGACTCTGCCAAAAGGTTTTAGCCTTAACTGAACAGTATTGCACCATAACCAGCAGTAAACAGGGTTATAAGAAGCATGATAACGCCTTCTTTGGTGTAGCCCAGGATAAACTTATGAATACCCAATGTTCCCAGCAGAATTGCAAAAATTCCGGCAGATATTTTTTTGTCGGCGGTTGCAACATGAGAAGTTACAAATCTAGCTGAGTTTGTTGTTTTTTTGCGTTGGGATTGAAAATTCTGATGTCGTAGAGGATGTAGAGGATTGAGTAACTACTTCTAATTTTTTAAGCTTTAGTGTTTCTAAATCAACTGGCTTGTTCAAAATTTCATCCAATTCATAAGTTAATTCTCCGGCTCTTATCCTCTTAACTCTCTCAATCAATTCAGTTTCCAAATTTATAATTCCCTTGCGGACAAACGCAACTAAAGCTTGTTGATCTGTCACTTGAGCAGATTCCAGCATGATGTGTAAACAACTATCCTTAAATGCAACTTTGGCAGTAATGCCTTTGGGTTGGAGAGATCGATTCATTAAAGCAGCAATAGCTTTTGGATCGCCTTATTTAGCAAGTTGTAGGAGATTAGGTTGTACATTAGTCATGGCTGTCTCTAGAGAAAGTAGTAAATTCTTATCCTAGAGTTCCCCAATTGAGCTTATCGCTCACGCTATCTACAGAAATTTACTTTTTCACAGTGGATAATCTAAAATCTAAAATTGAGTCACTAGATGTTTATTAGTTATTATTTTGGATTTCGTCTAACTTGGCACGCACTGCCTGGATATCCTGCCACATCAACCATTTCGGCGCACCTCTTTCTTTAGAAGGATTACGCAGCAAGTAGGAAGGATGAAAAATTGGCATACATAAACGCCCTTCCCACTCCAGCCACTGTCCGCGAATTTTCGTAATCCCGCGCTTATCACCTGTGATGCCTTTGACAGCAGTTGCACCTGTTAACAGGATTATTTTGGGGTCAACTAGGCGAATTTGTTCTAGTAAGTAGGGTAAACAAGCCGCCACTTCTGTTGGTGTAGGAACTCTATTATCTGGGGGACGACATTTATTGATATTGGCAATATATACATCATGCTCAGTAGTCAGATTCACGGATGCCAGAATTTTCTCCAGCAACTGCCCTGATCTGCCTACAAATGGTAAGCCGGTTTCGTCCTCATTTTGACCAGGCGCTTCCCCTATAACCATAATTGGGGCTTTGAGATTACCGCGTCCGACGACAGCATGAGTTCGAGTGTCTCCCAATGGACAACGGTGGCAGCGATCGCAATGCTGTGTCAACTCCGTTATGTCAGAATAAGTTCCCGGAGCGATCGCAATTTTAGCGTCTGTGGGAATCAGTTCTCGTTGGTTAAGGGTTGAGTCGTCGAAGAGGCTGAGTTGGGTTTCGCTGCTCATGAAAATTAGGTTTTGGCATCAGCACCATCTGTCTTATCTGAGTTAAATACTGCTTTGCTTGGAGATTTATCAGAATCAATAGACTTTTGCTGAATACTTAATTATTTATACAAATCTTATTGTATCAGTTAATTTGAGACAAAATTCAGTCATCATAAAAGCAGTACTGTCCTAACATGCTGGGGGAAACCATGTCACATACCCCGCTTTTCGCCGATCGCACCCATGCGGGTGAGGAATTGGCGCGAGTGATTCATGATGTTTTAACTCAGCAAACTATTGATTCTGGGGTAAAGCCTGTACCAATTGTTTATGCTTTGCCAAGAGGGGGTGTACCAGTAGCAGCACCAATAGCACGTCTTTTGGATTGTCCCTTGACAATCGTCGTAGCAAAAAAGATTAGCCATCCAGAAAACCCAGAGTTAGCAATTGGTGCAGTGACTACTTTTGGAAATGTTCTTTGGACTGATCAAAAGCTATTTCGCCCTAAACATGATGCGCGGTGGCGGGAAGTAGCTTTAAATAAAGCGATAAACCTGGCTAAGTCTCTTGAGGCTCTATTAATTCCTGCTTGTCCACAGGTGAATGCAGAGAATGCTACGCTGATCTTAGTTGATGATGGTATTGCTACAGGTATGACAATAGCGGTAGCGGCAACTGCTCTCAAAACGCTTTCTCCAGCAGCAGTTTGGCTGTGTACTCCAGTAGCGCCACAAACATTGCTACCTTGGTTAGAACAGTGGGGCGATCGCACAATTGTTTTGAAAACACCAGAACCCTTTTGGAGTGTAAGTAATTTTTATGCTCAATTTCCCCAAGTAGATACATTAGAAGTTCTCGCATATCTCCAGCACCAAAAGATAATGGGAGAAATTGACCTATTTGAGTAATTTTATATTATTTTAACTAATTATTAACTATTAATTATTCCTTTCCCTCTCTTGCTTTTTAACGATTTTTCGGACTTTTTGTCATTACGAATTACGAACTTGTACTGAGCTTGTCCTGAGCGTAGTCGAAGGGCGTAGTCGAAGTATTACGAATTACGAATTATTTGAAGATGTTCCTTGCTGGTATTGCATAGCTTTAGCATAATCACCCAAGGCGTAGCAAGCAGTTTTCAGACGATCAAGAGCTTCTTGTTCACTGCGCCGATCTTTGATACTTCTAGCTAACAGCAAACGTTCTTCATAATATTTAATGGCTTTGTTATAGTCACCCAAAGCTTCACAAGCAACTCCTAAATTACCTAAAGACTGTTCCTCGCTACGCTTGTCTTGAATTTCTCGAGCTAATTGCAACCGCTCTTCATAATAGTTAATGGCTGTAGTATAATCACCTAAGGCATAACAAGCATTCCCTAAATTTTTTAGCACCTGAGAAGCACTGCGAACATGTTTTAAGGAGCGTGCTAGTACTACACACTGCTCATAATAGGCGATCGCTTTTGGGTAATTGTCCAAAGCATACCAAGCATTACCCAAATTCTTGAGTACCTGTTCCTCGCCCCAGTTATCTTTGAGTTCCCGGACAATTTCTAGGCTTTGCTGCTGATACTCAATTGCCTGCATAAAGTTGCCCGAGGCTTTATACACCAATCCCAAATTATTCAGTGCTGCTACTTGACTACGTTTGTCTTGCAGCTGTTGCGTTATTTTTAAACATTTTTCCAAAAATTCAATAGCCTTATTATGGTCATTTAGATGACGGTATGCATTCCCTAAATGGGAAAGTGCTTGCATCTGCAATGCTAAATCTGAGTTCTTATTCAGCAAAGACAGACACTGTTCAGAGTAGGAGATAGCACCTTTGTAGTCTCCAGCAGTGTAAGTTACCAATCCTAAAAAAGAAAGTGCCTGTGCTTGTTTTTGCAAATCCCCAACAGACTGAAACAGCCCCAAGGATTGTTGTAAGGACTTCAAAGCCGCTATGAATTCACCAGCTTGCTGCTGCTGAATTCCTTGCCGTAGTAGCTTAGAAGCTTCCGATATGTCGTCACTTTCGTGTATAGGTAGTATTTCTGCTTGTGAACCAGAGTCAAATTCATGGGTAATTGTATTACGCTTCACTGATTTTAAGTATGTTATGGGTAATTGCAGAGGAACTGTATTTTCGATCTGTTATTCCATTCACCTTTAGACATCAACCCTTGCCTGTTAAGTCTGGTGCTAAATCTAGTGTTCCCAAAACCAGGATGTATCTTTCATCAGGTTGGTTTGGTTTAGCACAGCGTAGGTTAAGTAGGCGTAATCCCATTTCACTTTAATAATGATACAAATACGCTCTTTTGGGGCAAGGCGGAATGGCACTAAGAAAAGATACAACCCTTACCCCGACTGGTTCCCAGCCTCCAGGCTGGGAACCCATTCTCTTAGGCTCCGCCTCCAGTAGCTTGACGAGAGGCAGCAGCCCATGAGAATACATTCCCAGCCTGGAGGCTCTTAACGAGGCGACACAAGCCTTTGGGCTTTACAAGCGTGCCATTTGGGGCAAGGTGCAATGCCCATACGTGTCAACTTAAGCTCAAACGCTTTTCAAATCTCGTTTCCAGCAAGAGGCTGGAAATGCTGTTCAATAGCGGCTCTGCCGCCAGAAAGGGAGGCGGAGCCTTTAGGATGGCATTCCCAGTCGGAGACTGGGAACGAGGTAAATATCATTTATTTAACAGTTCTATTATCAACATCTGCGCTGTATGTATGGTGCAGGATCTCTCGCACCTCCATTAAAATTTTTCCTAGCATATTTTTACCACTACCATCGGTTCCACAACCCCAGTAAAAATCTATGGGCGAGTTTTCAACAATTTCTGCATTGCCTGTGGAAAGTAAGATATCCCTGATATCTTTATGAGTTTGAAATTTAGATAGCACAGCTTGCCGCATGATGTCGTCTTTAACTTGTTCCCAATCTTGACGTAAAGGACGGGTTCTCTCACGCCCCATTTTTGCCGCATCTTTAGGTGTTTTAACTAGACGAATTTGTTCTACATGAGGTGTACCCACAAACTTTTGCGCTTGAAAGTAGTGTTCACTAGTTGACCAATATAATCCATCTAATTCAAAGCCGTGCGGCGAAAAGTTAGAGAAACAGCCATATTCTTCACGAGTGCTATAAAAATAGATTGTCATAGAAGTTGATATTACTTTTAATTTACTTATTTTGTAAGGACTTCAGCCCTATTCTAATGGCTGAAGTCCTTACTAAAAGCAAGTTTAAGTAATTTTACATTGCATAACTTAGTTTGATTAATTCTTGCCTACTTACCTAGTTGTAGTAGTTTGCTGAAATTAAGATAGAGAATATTAATAATAAATCCCCCCTTTCCTCCTGAAAATGCGGGGATATATCCGCATTTTCTGAGAGGACTTGGGAGGATATTCAAGAAATAAATGTCAGTAATCTACAATTATTAATTATTGACTCAACTTAAACGCACCTGCAAAAACTTAGGTGTTGATTCAAGCAACAGCTACAGAGACATTTGACACAGAGCCATTATTTAGGATAGGCTGACGGGTTTTCAAATCAAATTTGAAGCCATGTGGCAAAATATGAAGCTTTGCTCCGCAAATCGCCAAAGACTCATCCTTCAAAATTTCGTCCATATTGTTGTATGTAGCCTCTGATTCATCAACAATCGTAACCGCACCTTCACCAATAATTTCAATTTGGTTATCTGTCACTACCATAGCGGTATTCTCGTCAATACCGAATCCCAAAACAGCAGGCTGTAGTATCAAAGCTGAAATTAAACGTCCCAAGCGTCCGCGCTGGGAAAAATGCTGGTCAATTACCACTCCTGGGAGAAAACCAAGACCGGGGCCCATTTCAACAGTTTCAATCCGAGGATGTGTTTCTGAGTCGCCTTCCACAATCATTACGTCTGGCATCACGGCGGCTCCCGCGCTTGTGCCTGCAACAACTACACCTTCAGAGAACCGTTGATGAATCGCCCTATCTATTTCGGTGTCCTTGAGAATGCTGGTGATGCGAGCTTGATCTCCCCCAGTAAAAAATATCCCAGTTGCTTTATTAATTGCTTCCAATGCGGTAGATGAAGATGCATCTTCGCGGGTTTCTGTATCAATAATGCGAGCATTTTCGGCTCCCAGTCGCTCAAATACTCTAATATAATTTTCTCCCACTTCTCTAGGTAATTCTGTCGCCGCCGTCATAATGACAATATACGCCTTTGTACCGCCAGCCCGTCGCACAAAGTCCCGTAGAATTTGGGAATCTCCTTCCTTGTCTTCAGCTCCTCCAATAATTACCAGTTGCCGTTTGGCATTACTTTGTACCATGATGCCCCCTGATGTGAGTTAATAAATTTTACTAAACCATGACAATTCCAAGTATCAAATCATCCCTTTGGTAGATCAGATGATAGAAGGTAGTATTGATATTTGCGTAGACGCAACGAAACCAAAAGATTATTCAAGAAAATTACTATCCTGATTAACGTTCGTTGACTTAATAAAACCCACAGCACCAACTGCCTGTAGAGTGATTTTCTAGAGGCATTGCTAATTGCCGATTGAAAATTTATCGGGCAATTATTAAATAATTGGTATTAACTTTGGCTGGGTGCAATTAGATATCTGATGCTAAGTCCTAATGAATGCGACTTCTGTAAAGCAAGTTAGTTAAGAAAAAACGTGCTTGTTCTAGTGGGAGATGCCTGGGTTTGCCTTGGTAGACAATTTGATACTCATTTATGTCTGGGCCATCACCATGCCCAGAGATCAGCTTTTGGTGAAAAGCTTCCTCAGCAAGTTCTCGAATTTCATCTCTTAGAGCAGCTTCTGTGCTATTCATACTTTGCTGTCTTTCAATACCGCACATTTATTTATACAAATTCTGAGGTGGGTGTTACACCTTTCAAAGGTTATATCTTTGACTAATCATGAGGATGAATTGACTGTAGTTTTTTCTTTGCTGAGGTTGGGGGGTTTAATTATGCCTTGAGATAGTTGAAAATGCTTACTAATAGGTTTAGTGTGGGTTCTGATTAGATCAATGGCTTTGCCATGACTATTTAATGTAAATCAATCTACAATCAATAAGTCTGAGTAACCAGAACTCAGCATTTAAATTTCAGGGTGTTTAGCCAAAGGTTCGTAATCAATGGTTCTACAAAAAAGCAGTGATTTAGTCCGCATTAATGCTAGAAGAACGGATGTATTCGATATTTTCAACTTCAAGCATTATATTGGCCCCAACCCCTATTTAGATATAGGGGCACTAGTATTTGACTTTGCTCTAGTTGAGTCTAGAAAGCCTTTGCCCATTGAAGATTATATTGCAAGGATTGGCGATCGCTATCCAAATCTGGGCAGCCAAAGCTACGAATCTTATGCTCATCTATTTGCCCAAGTTGTCTCCGAAGTCGGAAAACTGGACATGGATTTACACCTTAACCGTTGGAGCGTCAAGCCATATCCAGATTTAGTGCGGATTAGCGTCCAATCACTACATGAACGCACAACTAGAGAGGTAGCTTATTTTGTTTGGGATTGGTTTGAAGCTATTACCCAAGACGAAGACTTTACCTTTGATGAACAATTGGTGAGGCTGCAAAATAAATTCCGCGCCTCTGTCTATGGTGGCCCCACAGTTTACGCCCTATTGCGAACAGCCTACGAAAAAGGTATTCCCGCCTTTTATTTGTGGGAAGAAGGATTAATGCAATACGGCTTGGGAAAAAAACATGTCCGGGGGATAGCAACAACATTTAACTGTGATAGCCATCTAGATTCGGAGTTTACCACCCGCAAAGATGACTGCAAAGCATTTTTGAATACGTTGGGTTTTCCAGTGCCTGAAGGCGATATCGTCTTTACTGAAAAGGAAGCCTTAGCGGCAGCAAGACGAATTGGCTACCCAGTAGCAGTTAAGCCAGTGGTAGGACATAAAGGAATTGGCGTTACGGCTGACGTGCAGGACTCAAAAGAACTTGCTGCTGCTTATAATAGGGCACTGGCAGCGATTCCCGAAGATCAGCTAACTCGGATAATTGTTGAGAAAAGTATTTCCGGATCAGATTTTCGTTTGTTGTGTGTCAATGGCAGATTTGTCGCCGCCACAGAACGCCGTCCAGCATCGGTTATTGGTGATGGCTATTTAACGCTTGCAGAATTAATCCGCCTAGAGAACCGGAAACCTGCACGTTTAGATACGCCTACCTCGCCGATGAGTAAAATTCAAATCGATGAAGCGATGGAACTCTACCTAGAGGAACAGCGCTTATCATTGGACAGCGTTATTGAGAAGGGGCGCACTGTTTACCTCCGTAAAGTCGCTAATCTTTCGGCTGGGGGTATGAGCATCGATGCAACGCACACGGTTCATGATGACAATATTATCTTGGCGCAAGATATTGCCCAACACTTCCAGTTGACTTGCCTTGGTATTGATGTCATGACCAAAAGTCTCTCAGAATCTTGGAAGTCTAGTAACTTTGCCATCTTGGAAATCAATGCTGCACCAGGTGTTTTAATGCATCTTAAACCTTCTGAAGGTGAAAGCGTTGATGTGCCTTCTTATATCTTAGAAACCTTTTTTGAGTCGGGTACAGATTCTCGGATACCGATTATTACCTTTAATAAAATCTCAGTTGAAGAACTGCAAGCAACAATTGACCATATCCTTTTGCAAAATCCCAACTGGACAATAGGCGCTGTTTGTCGTGATGGAGTTTTTGTAAATCGCTCCAAAAAAGTATTAAGTAAAGATTACAATAGCAACGTCCAAACTTTGCTGCGTCATCCAAAACTTGATTTGCTGATTGCCGAGTATGCGGAAGAGATTCTAGATGAAGAGGGAATGTTTTACCCCAGTAGTAATATGGTAGTTTTGGATAATCCCACTGAAACCGAGATGATCCTAGTGCGGGATGTATTCGATGGTTCTACTGTGGTGATTAGAAAAGGCAACGATATTTCTATTCGTCGCAAAGGGTTGATTGAAGATTATACTTTGGGTGAAGATGAACCATTTACGCGGGTTTATTTGAAAGAGACTGGAGCAATTTTGTAGTCTAATTTATTAATAGCCCTGGCGATTAGAAATCGCGGCTATACGAGACTTGTGTTGAGCGGAGTCGAAATACAAAACCCACCTCCGTGGGTTTAAACCTTTTATTTTCTCTTAGCCAAAAACCTTAAACTGCGTAGGTTGGGTTGAGCATAATACCTTTCAGTTAAGCCCCAAATCCAATGCAAGAGACGTTGCATTAGTCTGTTTCCTCGTTCCCAGGCTCTACCTGGGAACGCATTCATTGAGTCTCTGACTCAATGTCTGACAGGAGGCAGCAGCCCCTAAATCAGGCATTCCCATGCTCTGCATGGGAACGAGATAACAGAATTGGTATTAGACTTAAAGTGACTATTTATCCGAATTCATCGATTTTCTAGAAGTTTAAAATATCTAATGATTCTTCTATTTCTAAATCTAATATTATTTCTCGTGTATCTTTGAGTGCTTCTAGCTTACCTTCTTGACGATAGATGTCTGCCGCTTTGTGAAAATCTTCAATTGCTCCTTGTTTATCTGCTATTTCTAAACGGATATTGCCACGATTATAATAAGCATCTGCATAATTTGAATTAATCTGGATTGCTTGAGTATAATCTTCGATTGCTCCTTCAAAATCTCCTAAATCTGAACGAGCATTACCACGGTTGTAATAAGCATCTGCATAATTAGGATTAATCTGTATTGCCTGAGTATAATCTTCAATCGCTCCTTCAAAATCTCCTAAATCTGAACGAGCATTACCACGTTTTTTATAAGCTATGGCATCTTTAGGATTAATCTTGATTGCTTGGGGAAACCCAGGTTGAGAGCCTAATAAATAACGAGCAATCCCACGGTTTTTATAAGCATCAGCATAATGGGGGTTAATTTTAATAGCCTGAGTATAATCTTCAATTGCTCCTTGGTTATCTCCTACATGAGAACGAGCTTCAGCCCGGTTTTTATAAGCTACGGCAACATTAGGATTAATTCTGATCGCTTGGGTATAATCATTAATTGCTTCTTCTAATCTTCCTAGTTGAGACAGAGCTAAACCTCGTTTATTGTAAGATTTAGCATCATGAAGATTTATCTGAATTGCCTGAGAATAATCTGCGATCGCAGCTTCATAATCTCCTATTTGATAATGAGCTAAACCTCGTTTATAATATAAATCAACATCACTAGATTTAACTTGTAAGGCTTGATTATAGTTAGCGATCGCATTTGAATATTCTCCTTTTTCAAAACATTCATCACCTAATCTTACATAAAGTATATTTAAATCTTCATCACGATATTCTGGTTGAAAAGAAGATTTACTCAACTGATTATTAGTTGACTTATATGCAATTTCCTGCATTGGGATATATTTGTAAATTGGTGGTTTTTGCTTAGAAGATTGTAACTGTTCTAGATAACACCATAAACCACCACCATAAAGTAATTGTTCAATCCCAAATGAAATTTTACCAGTCTTCAATTTAATCATCCGGGTTGGGAGAAAGCCAGCCAAAAAAAGGTGATATTCAGATTGTGCTTCACTCACATCTTCTTGAATCAAAATGCAAACTACAACTGCATTTTTTTCAACTTCTTCAGAACTAATTGACCATCTAACTCTATCAATACTACCGTGACGAGATTTAACCTCAATACCAATAGATGGGTCAGAAGTCAAGGTAAAATCTATATTGCCATCGCCGCCGAATCGCTTTTCATAATCGACTTCGGTAATAAAATCAGCTAAACGTTCCTTGACAACTTCCTCACCCAACTTACCTTTAAGATAGCTAAGAAAAACATCACGGACTGGCAAAACACGCTTATATTTCTCAGCCATCTGCCAGCAAAATTCCCGTAGTGCCTTTAATCTCTCTCCAGAGATTATAGTTAATTCACTATATTGACCTTCTGTTTCACAATGAAGCAGACAACCAGATGCTAACCTTTTTATAAAATCAGACTGTAGCGATCGCAGTAGTGTAATCCAGTCCATTTATGTTTCTGCGAATCTTTTGATGAGATTATTCTATTAAAATATCCATTCGGCGTAAACCTTTTAATTAGCTTGGGTGATATTCCCAAAAATTATTTAGTATTTTGTAATAATTATTGACTTACGCAACCCCATAGTTCATCGCTAAATTGATTTGGTTTCCATCTGCGGCGATCGTCACCTAAGACGCCTAGACTAGCTATAGACCGATTGTAACGGTCAAACAGTCGGTAGTGGTAAGCTGATATGCGTCTAAATTATATAAACATTCTTTATAATCGTTGACGGTTGACGGTTATCGGTCATCAGTCAACCGTCAAGAGTCATCAGGTAAATGTACAATATTATTTGCGTAACAGCTTAGACGTACAGGCGCAGCCCGTTGTAGACATCGCTTTTTCCAAAAAGAAACTCCAGATGCCTTAAGCGCATCTGGAGTAGTAACAGGTTTCTAACATCAATCAATTTTGACCTATGCGATCGCCAGATGTCGTTAGGGTATATACTCAAATGTATTTATGTCTGTTCATCCGCAAATCGACCAGCAAATTAGCTTCTTTTATACTCATAATCTCAATGCATCTAGAGAATTCTACGAACAAAAACTCGGTTTGGAGTTATGGCTTGATCAAGGAACCTGTCTGATTTATACTGTCAGTGGTTCTGGATACTTAGGTTTGTGTCAAACAAGCGAAATATCAACTCCTCCAGCCAACAAGCAATCAAGTGTCATTTTTACGTTGGTAACACAGCAGGTAGATGAGTGGTTTGAATATCTCAAAGAACGTGGCGTTGAATTTGAAAAACCACCTACATTAAACGAAAAGTACAACATTTACCACTGTTTTTTACGCGACCCTAGTGGTTATTTAATTGAAATTCAACGTTTTGAGACTACCAACAAAAAAGACATATAGCGATTCTCGTTTACGTGAGGTACACGCGTAGGGGCTTGTCTTTGCCCATAGGTGTCAACTTAACGTGAAAGCCAGCCTAGAACCAGATTTTAGATATTGTCTCGTTGTCTCGTTCCCCTGCTCCGACTGGGAATGCCGTCCTAGAGGCTCCGCCTCAAGACTTGCGGCAGAGAGCCGCAATGATGTGCATTTCCCGACTCTGGCTGGAAACGAGGTTCAAAAAGGGTTTTAGCTTAAGTTGACACCAATGGGCAAAGACAAGCCCCTACACCTGGTGATGTAATGTTGTACCCCATGTCAATTGTGCTATTACTATAGTTATTTATCTATCGGTTCACTAAATATTCTCTTAGGGTGACTACATGACAGCCGAAAAACTCACATGGCTACGGCTAAAATTACAACTTAAAGGTTCAGTCCTGAAAGCAATTTACAAACATGTTTTATGGTGTGGAGCTTTCGGTTTTTTAATTTCTCTACTTTACCATTTTAAAATACCTGTATCCCAACCTATTTTAGGAAGTGTTATTCCTAGTATTGTTTTAGGTTTGTTACTTGTATTTCGCACCAATACTGCTTATGAGAGATTTTGGGAAGGGAGAAAATGCTGGGGTTCTCTAGTAAATAACATCCGAAATTTGGCTCGGCAAATTTGGGTATCAATTGACGAAATTTCACCAGAAGATAAAGAGAATAAAATTACAGCCCTAAATTTATTGGTAGCTTTTGCTGTGACAACTAAATTACATTTGCGGGGAGAAACAGTTAATAGCGAGTTAGAAGATTTAATGCCATCTAGTAAGTATATAAAACTGAAGATTATGAATAATCCCCCCATAGAGGTTGCTTTTTGGATAGGAGATTATTTACAGGAGCAGTATCATCGCAATTGCCTTAATAGCTACCAGTTAACATCTATGCAAGAATTATTGAATAATCTTGTGGATAATTTAGGTGCTTGCGAACGTATTTTAAAAACACCTATGCCATTAGCTTATTCCATTCATCTAAAGCAATTATTGTTACTATATTGTTTCCTGTTCCCATTTCAAATAGTGCAGACTTTGGGTTGGTGGACAGGTTTAATTTCTGCTTTCGTTGGTTTTACAGTATTTGGTATTGAAGCCATCGGTTTGGAGATAGAAAATCCCTTTGGTTATGATCCTAACGACTTACCTCTAGATGCGATTTGCGAGACAATGAAACGTAATATTGACGATTTAATTACTCTGACTCCAAATGCGCGATCGCATCGAGGTAATTTGACCTATGATAAAAGTTGAGATTGGGAATAACTTACAAGGCTTGGTTATAGCTGTCAAGTCCCATCTGGGCGCGTGCATCTTCTTTGGCAGTAATATATAAACGCGAAACAATCTCTTCATTGGTGGATGTGCAATGATGCCTGTACGTCAAACATTATCAAAGCCTGATATTCAACTTTCTTACTTAGAGTGGAACCAAGGGCAAGAACCCTTACTACTGTTACACGGCTTAGGCGACCATGCTCTAGTATGGTCTAGTTTAGGAGATTACCTAGCGGCAGACTACCACATAGTTGCACCAGATATGCGCGGACATGGGCAAAGTAGTAAGCCTGAGAGAGATTATAGCTTTGAAAGTGCGATCGCAGACCTCGAAGCACTCATGGATCATCTGGGATGGACTTTTGCCCATATTGTAAGTCATTCGTGGACAGGGAAATTAGCCGCCATCTGGGCAAGGCAAAACCCAAAGCGTTTGCGAAGTATAATTCTAGTCGATCCAATTTTCATCTGGAAAATGCCCAGCCTTTTCAGGGTAACTTTTCCCATGCTGTATCGCTTCTTGCCTTTTCTCAAAAGCATGGGCCCCTTTGCCAGTTATGAAGAAGCCGAACAACAAGCACAGCAGTTAAAGCAATATCAAGGATGGAGTTCCTTCCAGCAGCAAGTCTTCCAAGCAGGAATAGAACAAAAACTCGATGGTAGTTGGGGCAGCAAATTTACCGTAGCCGCCCGCGATGGCATTTTTGAAGCAGTAATGCAAGTGCCTGGTTTTACAATTCCCCTTAACACCCCTGCCATGTTCGTTCAGCCAGAACAAGGATTGAACCGCCAAAATTGGCAAATTCAACCATACAAAACCTATCTTAAAAACTTACGCATCTGTCAAGTTCCCGGCAACCATTGGCCGTTTTTGACACAACCAGAGCCATTTAACCAAACTGTAGCAGCTTTCTTGGCAGAACACAGATAGAAAATCTCATAATTATTGGACGGGATTATCATACAGCAACAGAAGAATTAATAGGAGTGATGTCTAAGGGCATTGGGCACTTGTACTGAGCGACTTGCCTTGAGCGAAGTCGAAAGGAGTCGAAGTATTGGGCATTGGGCATTGGGAAAGACTTGTTGCAAGTTCTCACCTTTTGTCCCCTTGTATCCCACTCCTAACTCCTAACTTTTGTACAGACGCGATTAATCGCGTCTCTACTCCTAACTCCTAACTCCTAACTCCCCCCACTCCCCACTCATGAGCCTTTGCATCAATCCCGTTTGCCCTAAACCAAATCACCCGGATAATCATCAAAACCGCTTTTGTCAAAGTTGTGGTTCCCATTTGGAATTGCTAGGGCGTTATCGGGTGACGAGCCTGTTAAGTGACAAAACAGGGTTTAGTAAAGTTTATGAAGCTTATGAACAAGATACCCCTAAAATTCTCAAGATACTCAAAGAGGATTTATCAGGCGACACCAAAGCAGTAGAACTATTTCAGCAAGAAGTAACCGTATTAGGACACTTCTTGCATCCCGGCATTCCCAAAGAAGATAGTTACTTCCAATATCAAACCCGAAATGGTTTAGTGTTGCATTGCATTGCAATGGAAAAAATTGGTGGATACAACTTAGAACAGTGGCTAAAGCAGCAGCAGAATTATCCTATTTCGCAGGAACAAGCTATAGCCTGGTTAAAACAATTGGTAGAAATTTTGGATTTAGTGCATAGTAAACAGTACTTACATCGAGATATTAAGCCATCTAATATTATGATTCGATCCCCCCTTGGGAAGGGTTGGGGGAATTTGGTACTAATTGATTTTGGCACTGCCACTGAAATTGATAGAACCTATCCAGACAAACTTAACAACGGCGACGGTATGACAGCACTGATGTCATCTGGCTACAGCGCTCCAGAACAAATGAATGCTCAAGCAGTACCGCAATCAGATTTCTTTGCCTTGGGGCGCACATTTGTATTTTTACTCACGGGATACCATCCTTTAGATATGTATGATGTGCAGCAAAATTTATTGAACTGGCAAAATCATGCTATGCACATCTCACCCTTACTATTGAATTTAATTGATTGGCTCACAGCACCCGATATAGAAAAGCGTCCTGCCAATACTCAGGAAATTTTACAACGCCTAGAAGAAATTGAAACCCAACTAATAGAAACTACGGCTGAAAATCCTAATTTATTAGATAATTGTAACATCGAGAGATTGCCACCACAAATTACTAAAACTTCCTTTGCTCCACAGAAACAGCCAGAAGAAGTACCACTACTGAAATTTTTTGCAGCGCTGCTAGTTATATTAGGATTAATTAGTATAGTCGCTTTAGCAACACGGACATCAAAATTTTCTGTAAGGCAAAATTATGGGCAATCCCCAGAAAAAAAAGGTAATATTGATTATTTTCCTTATCAAGAAGGTAGGGATAGTCAGGGGAGGGTAGCCGAATTTAATATAGCTGTTTTATCAGTAGAATATAAATGGCTTTTAGGTAGTAATTTTCAAATTAAATATAATGATGAAATTATTAGTCTTGACCTTTTAAAGTTGAGCTTAGAACAAGAAGGTATACAGAATATAATGCAAGACCCTAGTGAGATTATTTCTGTAGGCATTTCTTGTAAAGGTAATATAGAAGTTCAACAGCGAATGGCTCTAGAACGTTCTAAACAAATACAATTATTAGTAAAAAAAATATTTATTAATACACCAAGCGTCAAAAGCTATCATATATTAAATTTGGGACAATTTCAACGGAGTGATTGTCAGGCAAATCAGGATTTAACTAAATATCAGAGAAGTATTATAATCATTGGTGTTAAAAAACAATCACCAGGTGTAATTCTCGATGAAGCATTACGGGATAGGTTAGAAAAGAAGCCTTTTGCTGATTTTAAGTTAGAAGATTATTCTTTGGGGACGCCAGAAAAGTTTAAGACAATACCGATAATTCAATTCTGAATTCTGGCTCCTGACTCCTGGATTCTGCTGGATAAAATAAGAAGCAAAATACATCAGTGCATAGGCGTAACCTATAGTAGATATCGCCACTTTAGCCATAAACTACAACTATGCTTATCTACATCCCTTATGGCTAAAGCAGCAGATATTAGCACCAAGCGATTAATCAGCCTCGCACCCGAAAATTGGGTAAAATGGGTAACACAAATTCCCGATATTGTATGCGGAGAAATTATCAACTCCGAATTCCAGTGGATTAGCCGTGAGAGTGATGTCTTAGTCCGCGCCACCAGTCCCCAATATGGCGAATTTATCGTACTCAACGAGTTACAATTACGCTACAAAGCTGAAATGCCCAAACGGATGCGGGCTTATGCAGCACTGGCAGAAGAAAAGTACAATTTGCCCACCTATCCGGTACTAGTTAACATCCTCAAAGAAAGTGATGTTGAAATTCCCACTAGCTATGAATCACAATTTGCAGGTTTACAGGCGCGTCAAGACTACCGCGTTATCAACCTTTGGGAAGTCGATGTGGAAATCGCTTTTACTCAACCTGTTCCTTCCTTGCTTCCTTTTGTCCCAATTCTCAAAGGAGGCGCAGAAGAATCCACTGTGCAACGGGCATTGCAAATTCTCCGCGCCGATGAGCAATTGAGCCAGTTAGAAATTGTTATGGCTTTTTTTGCTACCTTCGTATTAGACAGCGCTTTAGTTCAGCAAATCATGAGGTGGGATATGGCAGTGTTACGCGAATCTCCCTGGTATCAGCAAATTTTGAAAGAGGGCGAACAACGAGGACGGCAAGAAGGACGGCAAGAAGGACGGCGAGAAGGGCGCCAAGAAGGACGGCAAGAAGGACGGCAAGAAGGACAGCGAGAAGGGATGCTTTTAGGTATTGAACTCGCTTTGGAGATAAAATTTGGTGCTGAGGGATTGCAACTGATGCCAGAAATCTCTCAAATTTCAGATTTAGATAGATTAAAAGCAATTCAGCAGGGAATTAAGAGCGTGAATACTCTAGATGAATTACGGCAATTTATCAACTAATGGAACTTCTTTGAGTTTGGCAAATCATGAGGTGAGATATGTCAGTGTTCGAGAAATCTTTCTTTTATCAGGAAATTTTCCAAGAGGCATATCAGAAAAGTTTCCACGAGGCACGGGAAAAAGCGATACAAGAGGAGAGGCTATTGACCATTGAACTGCTTTTGGAGATAAAATTTGGCACTGAGGGATTAGAATTAATGCCAGAAATCTCTCAAATTAATGATTTAGAGCAACTAGAGGTAATTATGCGAAGATTTAAGACGCTAAATACTTTAGACGAATTGCGTGGACTTATCAGTAGTATTCAAACTTCCTCAACTTAGTAGATATTTTTATAAATTTCGTTACGAAAAATTGCCACATATTAAACCTTTGCCTACCCTCTGCCTTTCATCACCCTCAATTCTGCACGGTTTGACGCAAAGCTGTACTTAGCCAAATCATTGGATGGTATTTTTTTAGTTGAATGTTAAATTATTTAAGCTCCCATCCCAGAGTAGCGCTTTAAACCTGCACGCCAAAGAAAGCGATTCGCACCCAAAAACACTAATATCCATCCCACCATTGACGCAAATCCCCGCCCTATATCCACGGGTAGCCCTACCAAAAGACTCGCAGGAAAATCAATCAAATAGGGAAAAGGCGTAAACATCACTATTTTCTGCACAGGTTCTGGAAAGACCTCTAAAGGTGCTATCAAACCAGATAAAAATAGATAAAATAACAACCAAAAATTTTCTAAAGCGCTAGCCCGTTCTGTCCAAAAGGCGAACATAGCAAAGGTGTATTGAATCGTAAACCGCAAAGCAAAAGCTAGCATTACCGCCAATATAAACAGCAAAAATCTACTCAAACTTGGCAACCAAAAAGCTTGGGGATAAAGAATAAAAAACAATCCCACTAATAGAAAAGCAAAGGTTAGCCGAGCAAATCTTTCAGAAATATGACCCGCAACATGATGCCATACTGGGTCGAGTGGTTGTAGCAACTTGGGCGAAAGCTTGCCTTCCACTACCTCTCTTTCAAAGTCCCAAATTACCCAAGCAACTGTTAATTGCCTAACTATGAAAACTGTGATAAAATAACGAGCAAAATCCACAGGTGATAGCCCAAACTGCCCGCCTTGTGCTGCCTGTATCCAGATACCCATAAGGATAATCGGCAAAGAGCCAGCCAAAACCCATAAGATTAGCTCTGCTCGATACTCAACCATATAGGCGTAGTATACTGACAGCAAAGTAAAGGCTTTTCTGATTATCCGCTTCATTTATTCACTTCCCACTACAAAAATTACCCTGAATTCTCCACAGACGCGATTAATCGCGTCTCTACAAGAGAGATGCGATTAATCGCGTCTCTACACAACACCCGCCTGAAATACTCGTCCAATTACTTCCTCTACAGGCGGTTCGGTAACTGTTAAATCAATTACCTCCAAATCCGTCAAAATCTTAGATACGGTACGGGTCAGCGCCTCTCTAGATACCATAAAATGCACCGATCGCCCTTCTAAGTGTTGCACATCACCATAGGTCATAAGTTTTTCTATCGGTAGAGGTTGGGCTAACTCTATATGAACTTCCCGATATGGGGCAAAACGTTCTAGTAGTCCATCTAAACTACCGTCATACATCAGCCTTCCCTCGTGAATCAACAGCACTCGTTGACACAAAGCTGTGATATCAGCCATGTAATGACTCGTCAACAGCACTGTAGCTTGATAACGCTGATTGTAGTCGCGCAAAAAATCGCGCACCGCTACCTGAGCATTTACATCTAGTCCCAGCGTTGGTTCATCTAGGAATAATACGTGGGGACGGTGCAAAAGTGCTGCTAGCAATTCTGCCTTCATCCGTTCACCCAAAGAAAGCTTCCGTACTGCTTGGGTAAGTTTGCCTTCTAGGGAAAGCATCTCTGTTAGTTCTCCCACCCGCCGTTGAAACTCTTTATCAGAGATGTTGTATACAGCAGCATTAATTTTCAAAGAATCTAGCGCTGGCAAGTCCCAAATTAACTGCTGCTTTTGCCCCATTACCAAGGTAATTTTTTGCAAAAATGCTTCTTTGCGCTGAAACGGAATTTGTCCAGCAACTTTGACTGTACCGCTAGAGGGATGAATCAGCCCCGTGAGCATTTTGAGTGTGGTAGTTTTACCAGCACCATTTGGGCCCAAAAAACCCACTACTTCACCAGGGGCAATTTCAAAGGAAACATCCTGAACTGCTTTAATTGAGCGGTAGGTGCGGTGAAAAAAGTGGTTGATTGTACCTTTAATACCCGGACTTTTAACTGCCACGGGATAAGATTTACTCAGATTTTCAGCAATGATAATTGACATATTTTTTATGTTAGAAATTAAATTTTAGACTTTGGCACGATCGCTCAGTCGAAGACTTTTTCCTTCAATCCAAAATCGTTCGACTGAGCATCTCGACTTCGCTCGATGGAACCGAAGTCGAAGTCCAAAATTCAAAATCTAAAATGGTTTTACCGTAAACGTCCCGATCGCAATGTACTAATAATTAACCACAAACCCAATAAACTAGCGACTGCAAACAGGGTGGTGCTTAAAAAAGATAACTGTGTTGTCTGCGCTCTGGTGGATATAATTGCTGCACCCATAATCAGTGAACCCACTAGTATACTAAAAGATAGTCGGTTCGCTGCATCGTCCATAGTGCGACGCACGCCATCTAACCCCCGCAGCGATAAATTCCACTGTAAGGTTTCGGAGGTAACTCGGTCTAATAACAGTTCAATTTGGCGGGGAGATTGGAGAGACAGACTTTTTATATCTAAGGCTGTTCTCAGGAGCGATCGCACTGGATTATCGCCCAGTAATTGCCGACGAAACAAGTCTGTAATTAATGGTTTTACTTCATCAAAAAAGTTAAGTTCCGGGTTGAATGTCCGCGCTACACCCTCTAAATTCGCTAAGGTTTTCGCATACAAACCCATATTACTAGGTAATCTAATTTTATTGTTGCGGGCAACTTGTAAAACTTCATAAATTATCTGACTGAAGTTGATTTCTGTTAGGCTGACATTGTGATACTTTCGCAACATGCGATCGTAATCATTTTCTAACCGTGACAAAATTACTGGTTGAGCAGAATCTGATAGTTGCAAAGTTAATTGAGCGCATCTTTGAGCATCTAAATCAACGATCGCTAACAACATCTCTGTTAATATCTGCTGTGTGCGGGGATCAAGTCTTCCCACCATGCCACAGTCTAAGAGGGCAACACGACTATCTTTGAGATAAAACAAGTTTCCTGGATGGGGATCGGCGTGAAAAAAGCCATCAATATATAGCTGCTGAAAAAATACCCGAAATAACAAAGTAGTTATTTCTTTACGCTTGAGAGCAGGGTCTTTAACGTTGGGGTCATTATCCAAATCCGCCGCTAGGAATGGCACTCCATCCAGCCATTCCATCACCAGTAATTTCTCTGTGGTCAATTCCCAGTTAATTTCCGCAACCACTATTTGTGTGGGATCATACCAGCGACTTTTAGATAAATTGCGCCGCAGTTGGTCTGTAAAACCTGCTTCCCGTGTAAAATCTAACTCGGCTTCTAGAGCTTTGGTAAATTCTTCGGCGATGGATTTAATTTCGTAGGTTTGCCCAAATTCAGTCCGCGCCACTAAATCGGCAATACCTTGAATTAAAGCAATATCTTGGGCAATAGTTAAATCAATTCCGGGACGTTGCACTTTCAGAGCAACTTCTCGACCATCTATTAATGTAGCTCGATGTGTTTGAGCAATTGATCCGGCTGCTACTGGAATCGGGTTAACTGTGCTGAAGGTTTCTGTTAGTGGAAGTTTTAATTCTTTACGGAGGATTATTTCTATCTCTGACCAAGGAACAGGCGGTACTTCGTCTTGTAAAGTAGATAGTTCCTCAATGTAGGCGGCGTTCAGTAAATCTGGACGCGTAGACATTAGCTGACCAAGTTTAACGTAAACTGGCCCCAAGTCTACCAAAATATTTTTTAAAACCGCAGGTGTAGGTAGCTGTGGTTCATCAGCTTTGCCACCAGTAAGTAACCTTCGCATATAGTCCCAGCCATTGCGAAGGAAGACTTCAAGGATTTCTCGTTGACGGGGAACTGTTTGGGTGAGGAACATGTTTGTAAAAAACTGCAAAGAGGCAGAGGAGTTAAAGAGGTAGACAGCAGGGGATGACAATACAACGGAAATCGGCTTTAGTTTTGATGCTTGCTAAAGTTTTGCTAGCTGCCGCACAGTCTTGAAATCTTTTTATGGATGATTGTACAGCTTCTTGGAGCTTCTGTTCAGTCAGCATCCGTTTGACGTAATTAGAGCAGGAATCCCCGCCGTGTAATAAGCGATGGGAACAAGAAAATCCTTTGGACGGAGAAATATATTTTTGATAGGCAGTAATAGAATCAATGGCCATCGTCTTGGCGAGAGGCTCAAAGCTAATAATGTGCATAACTGTCAGATTAAATAACAGACAGTCAAGTTATAATGGAAAAATAGACTTTTTCGCCTCTGCCAAGGGTTTTAACTTTTATAGCAGGTCAGTAAATCGGGAATCGCTTTGGAGAATTTTAAGGATCTGCTTGATTTCCTGGGTACGTTCTTTTTTAACAACGAGGGTGACATTGCGATCGCGCACAATCACCACGTCCTCTAAACCAATTGTAACAACTACATCCTCTGGATTTGAGGCGTAAATAATGGCCCCCTGCGTATCTAAACCTACGTGAGTAGCAAGTTCTACATTGGGATTATCTTCCGTTTTCAGTAAACGTTCGATCGCATTCCAATCTCCTAAATCATCCCAACCAAAATCAACTGGCAAAACGTATGCTAGAGTTGTCTTTTCCATTAGCGCATAGTCTATACTCTTCTTAGGCAACTGGGGATAGATATCAGGGCCATGTTGTTCTAAAGGTTCGATAATTTCTGGCGCATGGGTATGTAGTTCCTTGAGAACAACCCCTGCCCGAAAAACGAACATTCCACTATTCCAGCTAAAGCGTCCCGTAGATAAAAAAGTTTCTGCCGTTTCCCGGTTGGGCTTTTCAGTAAAGCGGTTGACGTGGTAAGCTGGCAACTCATTAAAGCTACCTATTTTTTCACCTTGTTCAATGTAGCCGTAACCGGTTGATGGAAAAGTAGGCTTGATCCCCAGTGTAACGATCGCTGCTGTGTTTGCTGCTAGTTGCGTAGCCGCGCTTAATGTGTGTGCAAACGCCTCTTGGTCAGCGATCCAGTGGTCAGCAGGGAAAAAGCCAATCACAGCGTCTTCTCCATAGCGCTGTTTGATTTCTAAACTTGCCCAAGCAACGGCTGCGGCGGTGTCTCTTCCTTCCGACTCAATCAATAAATTCTGAGATGGTAGATCAGGTAATTGTTGTCTTACCCCTTCAGCTATCTGACTAGAAGTAATTACCCACAAGGAATCCCACCCGCCACCGATTTCAATCAATCGATCGGCGGTTGCTTGTAATAAACTTCTAGAGCTACCATCAAGACTTAAAAATTGCTTGGGTCGGTCTTTGCGACTCAGGGGCCAAAAACGTTCACCTTTACCACCAGCAAGGATTACGGGGAACAATAAAGTATTCATGTTGTCATACACGCCTACCGAAGAACATTACAAGTTTACAGTGAACTTTTGCAGTGGCAATATTTGTAGCTTGCATTAACATACTTTTAGGGAGTGGTTGAGTGGGGAGATAATTGTGATAAAACAAGTCGAATGGTCAGAAAATCCGCTTGGATCTCAGCAAGTTGTAGAATTTGAACCTGAGGTGCGATCGCAGCAACTTCAACGAACAGAAAATCAAGTAGCACCAGCACCAGTAGAGGATTTAGAGGAGGAGGATGTCGAACTAAACCCGCCAGCGAATCCCAACCGTAGCGTTGTCGAATCAGTGGGTGCAATTCCCAATCAGCTTTATGAGAGACTGGGCTTAACCATGCCTCGATGGCTGTTGTGGATCATGACGGTTGTCATCGGCATTATCTTATCTGGTTTACTGGTATCAACCTTAGCGCTGTGGACTCCTTTATGGAGCAATCTAGATCGAACAGATGAAGATTTAGGAACCAATACTAAAGACGAGGTAAAAATACCGCTACCAGGGGAGTTATGGAGCAAACTCTCCCAGTACAACCTTTCACGACCCATGAATATTTTAATTATGGGGATTGAACCAGTTAGCGGTACTGTTGATGGTTCACCAGAAAGCTTTGCTGGGAAAAGCGACACCATGCTGCTAGTAAGGCTTAATCCTAGTGAAAAATCTGTACGGGTGCTTTCCATTCCCAGAGATACGATGATCGCTATCCCAGAAAAGGGAGAAAAGGGATTAACTAAGGTATCTGATGCCAATGCCCAAGGCGGCCCAGTCTTGGCAGCACGGGTAGTTAGCCGTACCTTAAACAATGCCCCAATCGATCGCTATATCCGTATTTCTACCAGTGGCTTACGGCAGTTGGTCGATCAGTTAGGCGGAGTAGAAGTCTTTGTTCCGCAATCAATGGAATATAAAGACTCTAGCAGTCGCCTGTCGATTAATTTAGTTAGTGGCTGGCAAACCCTCAACGGTGAACAAGCAGAACAGTTTGTCCGATTCCGCGAACCAGGTTTGGGAGATTTGCCGAGAGTGCAGCGTCAGCAAGCACTAACAGCAGCATTGCTGCAACGCTTAAATAGTCCTACCGTCTTACCCAGGTTGCCTCAGTTAACTCGCTTGATGCGAAAATACTTTGATACCAACCTGAAGATGGAAGAAATGATGGCGTTGGTGAATTTCGGCCTCAACTTAGATCGAGATAATTTCCAAATGACCGTGTTGCCTGGTACGTTTAGCCGTTTTAGCAAAGACCCTGATAGCTATTGGCTAAATATGACTGGACAACAGAGCCTGTTGAATGATTATGTTGGGGTAAATGTACCTGGTCTGAAACCAGATATGCGTCAGGTTCCTAACCTCAAAATTGCTATTCAAAATGCTTCCAATCAACCTCAGCTAACTGAAAAAGTTATTGCTTATCTGAAACAGAAAGGCTTTACTAATATTTACAAAGTGCCTGATTGGCCAGATACCCAACGTCAAACTCAGATTGTTGTCCAAAAAGGCAACCGACGAGTTGGAGTTGATTTGCAAAAAGTCTTAGGCTTGGGTCAAATTGAGGTAGCGGCGATTGGTGATTTAGAATCTGATCTCACAATTCGGATTGGTAAAGATTGGAAATAGTCAAGAGTCATTAGTCATTAGTCATTAGTCATTGGTTAAATGACAAGCGGCTAATGACAAAGGACTGCTGATAAATAATAAAGTTATGAAAAAGATTTTACTGCGCTTTTTTGGTTTGATTGTGATTTTGATACTGGCATTTGGGTGGGTAATACTTAATCCCAAACCTGCTTTTGCTCAGATAAATACAATTAATTACAACAATATAAATTTAGAAAATCGTGATTTTTCTCATGCTGATTTGGCCGGTGTGACTTTTGTAGCAGCAGAAATGCGGGGGACGAATTTTCAAGGAGCGAATTTAACCAACGCAATTCTCACTAAAGGAGTTTTGTTAAAGGCAAATTTGGAAGGTGCGAACTTGAGCGGCGCTTTAGTCGATCGCGTCACTATGGATGGTGCTAATCTGAAAAATGCCATTTTTACAGAAGCCACTTTGACTCGTAGCCGTTTTTTTGATGCCGAAATTACAGGCGCTGATTTTACCGATGCTTTAATTGACCGTTATCAAGTGTCGCTAATGTGTGAAAGGGCTGATGGGGTAAATCCGGTTACGGGTATGTCAACGCGAGATAGTTTAGGTTGTCGATAGTCGGGTGTGTTAATGCCAATTCAATTAATAATTGCAACACATCCTTGGGTAAAGACGCGATGAATCGCGTCTCTACAAATGACAAATGGTCTATTTGTCGCATTCTTTTTTACAATTGGTATAATTATCGAAAATTCGCCTCTAATTACTGCTGGGAATTTCAATTAAAAACTCTGTTCCTTCTCCTGGTTGTGAGGAACATTTAATCTGACCATGATGTTTTTCAACTATTATTTGATAGCTGATAGATAATCCTAACCCCGTACCTTTACCCGGTGCTTTGGTAGTGAAGAAGGGATCAAATATATGCGATCGCACCTCTTCTGGAATCCCAAGACCATTGTCAGCTATGCTAATTACAATCTGGTTATTAACGGCTTGTGTAGTAATCCAGATAGTTAAAGGTATTGTCGGACACCTTTGGGATAACTTCAAATACCTTTGCTGTATAGTTTTAAACTTTTCCTCTAATGCATCAATACTGTTACTCAAAAGATTCATAAAGACTTGATTTAATTGCGCTGGATAGCATTCGAGCAAACGTAAAGTAGCATATTCTTTCACAATTTCAATAGCTGGGCGTTCATTATTGTTTTTGAGCCGATGCCCTAAGATTAGCAAAGTACTATCCAAGCCTTCATGAATATCTACTCGCTTCAATCCAGCCTCATCTGTACGAGAGAAGTTTCGCAGTGATAGCACAATCTCACAAATGCGCTCTGTTCCTACTTTCATTGACTCAACGGTTTTGGGCAAATCTTCGATGAGAAAGTCCAAATCAGTCTTGTCAATTTGCTCTTGGACAGTTGGCAATATTGAGGAGTTTTGACGGTAAAGTTTCACTACCTTTAGCAGTTCTTGAGTATATTCATTTAAATGGATGAGATTGCCAAAAATAAAACTGATAGGATTGTTGATTTCATGGGCGACTCCAGCAAGTAGTTGTCCTAATCCTGCCATTTTTTCACCCTGAATTAACCGAGTCTGAGTTTGTTTTAATTCTTGCAGAGTTTGAGTAAGTTCTAAGGTTTGACGTTTGGTTTGTTCGAGTAATTCTGCTTGCTGAATCGCAATTCCTAATTGCACCCCAACTTGAGCCAGTAAATTAATTTCTTCCTCTTTCCAATAACGCGGCTGGGAATTTTGATAAGCAACTAATAATCCCCATAATTTTTCACCTTCCCGAATTGGAACAAAGGTTTCATTACGCGGAAGTTCGTTATCGTCGTCTGTGTCCTCAAAAGTTTCTATAATCATTGGTTGAGCTTGTGCAACAGCTTTCCAACCATCTTTAAAAGAATCTGCCACAAATTTACCGCTCCAATCTGAGTTGAAGCGATAGATTGCAACTCGCTCGACTTCGAGCAACTCTCGCACAGCATGAGTAGTGGTTTTAAAAATAGTTTTAATATCGAGTGACTGGCGGATTTTATCAATGGTTGCAGCCAGTAATTCTTGCCGTTCCATTGCTTTCTCGCGTTCAGTAGCTTCTGCTAATTGGACAACCTGCATTTGAACTTGCTTCAAATAAGAATCCTGTTTTAAAGCAACTCCCAATTGCTCGGCTATTTGACTGGCAAATTCAATTTCAGAGGGTTGCCAGTGACGAGGAGCGGTGCATTGGTGAATACACAGCAATCCCCAAAGTTCACCTTTTTTCAATAGAGGTGCGACCAAATTTGCCCGCACTTGAAATTTTTCTAGGATTTGGACGTAGCAACCGGGAAACTTTCCTTGATAAATGTCAGCGATGGCATTTACCCGCCCTTGGGCGTAAAGGTGGACAAAGTTTTCACCAAAGCAATAATCATAAACTTTTTCTGCGATTACCGAGTTACACTCAGCCACAAAATCTTCAGAAATAAACTCTCCTTCCCAATCTTTTTGAGGGTCAAAACGAAAAACTGCTACTCTGTCTGCTTGCAGCATTTGCCGTACCTCAGTGACAGTAGTTTGGAAAATTGTATCTAAATCTAAGGACTCCCGAATTCGAGTAATCACACTAGTTAATGTCTTTTGTTGCTCTGCTTGGTACTGAGCGTATGTGAGCAACTTATGGTGTCGCACTGCTACACCAATTTGTGTGCCGATTTTGGTCAGTGATTCGACTTCATAAGATTGCCACTGTCTGGGTGAGGAATTTTGGTAAGCAGCAATGACTCCCCAAAGTTTGTCTCCTTGGAGAATAGGAGCAGTTGCAAAGGCTTTTGCCTGAAATTGCTCCAACAGGGTTACATGACAGTTTGTTAATCCGGCTTGATAAATGTCATTGACTGTAAATGTCTGGTTGTTAACGTAACGTCCGCCTTGCGTCTGTTGTAAATAAGTATCAGCGATCGCAGGCTGAACGCCAACTAAAGGAGTCCAGCCTTCCGCAAATGATTCAGCAACGAAGTTACCACTCCAATCGTCATTAAAGCTAAAAATGGCAACTCGGTCAGCTTGCAGCAGCTGGCGTATTTCTTGAGTTGTTGTTTTAAAGATGGTTTCAATATCAAGGGGTGAGCGAATTTTATCGACAATCTGAGCAATTACTTGGTCGCGTTGAGCCGCTTGAGCCAATTCTGCGGTTTGCAATTGGACTTCATGGAGATGCTTCGCTTGTTGAATCGCAACGACAAGATGATCGGCAATTTGACGAATAAACTCAATTTCCGATTCTTTCCAGTCACGAGCCTCACTGCACTGATGAATGCAAAGCAATCCCCACAGTTCCGAATGGCGCGATAGAGGGACAACGAGGTTGGCCTTTACCTGAAATTTACTCAAAATTGTGGCGTGACAATCACTCAGTCCCGCCTTGTAAATATCTGCTACTGCCTGCACTCTACCTTGTTGATAACTCGAAGCAAATTGTTCTCCAAAGCAGTGGTCGTAAACTTTTATTGCCAGTGCTGAATCCCAGTCAAGTGCAACATCCTCAGAAACAAATTCTCCTTCCCAGTCTTTCTCTTGGTCAAACTGGAAGACTGCTACACGATCAGCATTTAGCAACTGACGCACTTGTGTAACGGTCGTTTGAAAAATTGTTTTTAAGTCAAGAGACTCCCGAATTCGCACAATTACACTCGCCAGAGCCTTTTGTTGGTCTAGTTGTTCTTGAAGTTGAGCGCTTGACAAAAGAAGTTGATTTTCTGTGAAATTTGAATTGGGTTCCATTGCTCTGGATTATGTCGTTTAATGATTCCTCATACCAAACTTCATGGAATTAAAGGTTGCCAAAAATATGACAAACTGCAAATTTTTGCAGTGTTCAACAATTTCTCAGAAGATGGTTATTGTTATAGTTCCCCTTTCTTTATCTATCCTCATAATGGGTTAAAAAATAATTTGGGCTTGTATATAACAGAGGATATGACTAAGTTAGTGTTGCTGTAATCAGGTTCAGTTAAGATCCCCCCGCCTACGGCGACCCCCTTAAAATGGGGATGAAATCAATTCGCTTTTTCGCCCATTCGCAATTCGCAATTAAACTAAGCCCGACACAACGGGCAGAGGGTTTCAACCTACCAAGAGAATACAAGGATTTTTTCGCTTGACTTCGGGCGAGGTTTTGAACCTTCACTTTTTCCATAAAAGAGGGGCAATAATTTCGTTTTGAGCGTAGGCGTAGCCCGCCTTCGGCATCGTGCCAATACCAAGGCGAAAGCATTTAAAATCACTAATTTGTCAAAATTTACCTGACAGAATGGGGAATTTCAGGTTAAATGTTTTAAGGGAACTCCAAAAAATAAATTATTCCACATTAAAGTCGTTGACTGTTGACTGTTGACTGAAAACTCGTGAACCGTCAACGGTCAACAGTGAACAATAGCAATGGAATATTTTTTTACTTGGAAGTCCCTAAGATATGCACTCTGCAAGAGTTGTCGGGTAATATTCGTGACACAACAAGACCAAAAACCCTCTCGTTCTTTCGCTGGAATTGCTGGCATTGTTGCCGCAGCCACATTAATTAGTAAAATCTTCGGTTTAGTGCGGCAGCAAGCGATCGCTGCCGCTTTTGGTGTTGGTGCTGCTGCCACTGCCTATAGTTATGCCTATATTATCCCTGGCTTTCTATTGATATTACTCGGTGGTGTAAATGGGCCATTACACAGCGCAGTTGTCAGCGTTTTAGCCAAGCGGCGGCGAGAAGAAGCGGCTCCCCTAGTGGAAACCGTGACAACGCTGGTAGCTGGATCGCTGTTGCTGGTGACAGTGGCTCAAGTTTTATTTGCGGATGCGATCGTTGATTTAGTTGGTCATGGTTTGGAAGCGACAACCAGAGCGATCGCCATTCAACAACTCCGCATTATGGCACCGATGGCTTTATTTGCCGGATTAATTGGCATTGGCTTTGGTACTCTTAATGCAGCCAATCAATATTGGTTACTCTCCATTAGTCCCTTATTATCCAGTATTACCGTTGTTGCCGGTCTTGGTATACTGGCGATGCAACTGGGCAAGGACATTATTAAACCAGAGTACGCTTTAATTGGTGGAATGGTTTTAGCTTGGGGAACCTTAGCAGGAGCAGTTCTCCAGTGGTTAGTGCAGCTAATTGTCCAGTGGCGATTAGGACTCGGCACATTACGCCTGCGGTTTGATTTTAAATCCCCAGGCGTTCAAGAAGTGATTAAAATCATGACTCCGGCAACAGTTTCATCTGGAATGATGCCAATTAATGTTGCCACTGACCTTTATTTTGCCAGTCCTATCCCTGGTGCGGCGGCAGGATTTAACTATGCGAATCTATTAGTACAAACTCCGTTGGGGATTATTTCTAATATCATTTTACTGCCCCTGTTACCGATATTTGCCAAACTAGCCAGCCCCGAAAATTGGTCAGATTTAAAATTACGCATTCGCCAAGGGCTGCTACTTACTGCCTTCACCATGCTACCGCTAGGGGCGTTGATGGTGTCGTTATCAGTACCCATTGTGCAGGTGGTATATGAGCGTGGTGCTTTCAAGCCAGAAGCTACACAGCTAGTTTCATCCTTGCTAGTCGCTTATGGAATTGGGATGTTTGTTTATTTGGGACGTGATGTTTTGGTGCGGGTGTTCTACGCTTTAGGCGATGGACAGACACCTTTTCGCATCAGTATTTTTAACATTTTGCTCAACATCGTATTAGATTGGTTTTTCGTTAAACCTTTTGGCGCTCCCGGTTTGGTGTTAGCAACAGTGGGTGTAAATTGTAGCTCAATGTTAATGCTGTTATGGTTGCTCGATCGCAAGCTCAATGGTTTACCTTGGCGTGAGTGGGGTTTGCCGATTTTGGGTTTGACTGCGGGTAGCTTGGTAGCTGGAGTAGCAAGCTATGGGACATTGGTTGGTTCTCAACAATTGCTGGGTAAAACAGGTTTACTGATTCTGGTGTTGCAATTGTGTGTATCAGGCTTCGTGGGGATTGCAGTATTTACTGCGATCGCTTCATCAATGAAAATACCAGAGGTGAATACTTTTATATCTCGTCTAAGTCAGCGCTTTTTGAAGAAATAACTGTTATTGGGACTTAGACAAAAAGTAGCCAGAAAAAACACTCAAATGTATATACAGATGTTGCCCGGACATGATATAGACACTCTCAATAGTATTGGGTTGGGCTGAGGAAGGAAACCCAACATTTTGCGCGGTTTGTTGGGTTTGGCAAAGGTTCAACCCAACCTACCAATATTCAAAACCTACGCAGTTTGGAACAGCTTAGGTAATTTACAACAATTTTTTTAAATAAAGAGCATTTTTGAAAATTATTCTGAGAAAGATAACTTTAGATATTGAAAGGGTTGCTGGTAATGGCTTTTAGCACTCCATCTATGGGAATCATTTTTTAAATTGCTATCAGATAGCGATCGCACCCACTACTCGATTTCAAGAATTTTGAATATTTCACTTGGTACACCCGACTGGGTGAGAAAGAATTCAGCCACTTGGGTGAACCAGGTGTGCGAGGTTACATTTTGTAAAAAAAGAGATTCTAGTACTAGAGAATATTGATTTTACCTAACTCTAGTGAGAAGAATTCTATGAAACTTACAAAATTAGCTGCCTCTTTCCTCGCTGCTACTTCCATTGTCCTCTCGGCTGGAATTGCATCTGCTCAAACAGCTGGTACAAACGCCAATTACATCGGTGCTGGTGTTGCGGTTGGTGCAACCAGTGGCGGACAAGGAAACGATGAAGCACAAATTGGTGGCAATATTCAAGGACGTTACGCCGTTCCCAATGCGCCTGTTTCACTGCGGGGTTCTGTGCTGTATGGTGGTGATGCTGCCGCAATTATGCCCATAGTGACTTACGATGCGCCCATCGCCAAAAATACTAACGTTTACTTCGGTGGTGGTTATTCTTTTGTCACTGACGAAGGTCAAAAAACCCCATTGGGCAATCAGAATTCACCTGTAGTCACCCTTGGTATTGAATCAGAAGTTAGCAATAATGTCATTGCTTATGGCGATACTAAATGGGGCATTGATGCCTACAGAAATAGTGATGCTGATGCTGTCAGCTTCCAAGCTGGATTAGGCTATCGCTTCTAGTGATTCCGAGCTAGAAAGTAGCTTATTTACAACCTAAAGCAATGATATTTGCCAACTGTAATATAGCGGCAATTGCATAGAATACAGACCATTCGTAGGGGCACAGCAATGCTGTGCCCCTACCGTCTATTACATCCAAATGAGAGCCGTAAAAGTAATTCGTTCTCTTCTTTTAACAAACTTCGGCGGGTTTAATCATTTTTATTGATGATTTTGATAAAAAATCATATTGGCTATTATCAAAAGTTTTTCTTAAAGTTAAATGGCTAATTTTAAATACGCGTAAAAGATATTACTCATGGAAAACATTAATCCCATACCAGAAAAACTGGGTGAAACAACTGATGTAGAAGCTTGGCTAATTCGAGCGGGGTTAAGATTTTCAGACTTAGGTAACGATGCTGCAAGTATTGCAATTCGTAAGCAATGGCGAGAGTACCAAGCCGCAGTTCACAGATGCTGTGCAATCCTACACCAACCACCATCACATGTTCAACTAAGCGGCGACTATGCCAAGCTGAGAATACCTGGGGCAGCATCAACCAATTGTGCGATCGCCTGTCGAGTCGTGCCAAATCCTTAGACTAATAATCCTGTTGCACGCCGCCCACTACTGGCTTAACTTCCGAAAATGGATCAGTGCCGCCACCCCAGTTAAAATCACTAATTCGGAAGCTGATCCCGCCTAACTCCAACACCGGATTGTAACGCAAGGTAATGCCATAGGTGCGACGGCTATATTCCACAATGTAGTCGGTGCTAGCTTCTCTACCAGTATCCAAGTTAACAGATGTTTGGAAGCCTAAGCGAAAAGGGCCGTAGATTTGCTGTGATATCCCAGCGCTCAATACTTTGTTATCAACAGAGCGATCGAACAAGAAGGGTGATAATCCGCTGTTTAAGCCTTGAGAGTAACTAATATTAAAGGCGGTATAGTCGAAAAAAGGTCGAGAAAAATGACCAATTTGCCCTTGTAAGCCAATTGTACCAGTTAGGGTACTTTGGTTATCACCATTGGTGTAATAACTGGTAGTGCCTGTAAGTCCAGCGATCGCTTGCAAGTAAGGAACTACAGGGTTAGCCGTGTATCGTAATCCCTCAGTGGCAGTGGGTGGTAATGGTTTTCCCTGCCACAGCAACACCCCACTACTGAGGCTAGCGCTGCCTTGTAAACGACCTAGTGAGATGCGATCGTTTTCCCGCACTGGTTCTAGTAAGTCTTGGCGATCGGTGTTGGCATTGATATATCGAGCGCTTCCCTGATAGGTGAGGTTGATACCACTCTTACCTAAAGGAATTACAGGAGAGGTAATAATGCCGCCAATACTACTCTGAACGGTTTGAAAGCCAAGGGTACCGTTGTAAAAGCGATCGCGGTAGCTATACTCCAGATTCAATATGTGGGGAAGGGAAGTCCCTAATGTCTGGCGCAATCCTAACCTCACCCGCAAATTATCTTCTATTTTGTTCAAGTCAAAACTAGTTAACTGCCCAGTCCCCTCAATTACTGCTCGTGGACTCAAAACAGAATTTATTTTTGTCTTGACTGCAAATAGTGCGCCTAAATCACCCGTGCCTTCTTGCACAGCTTTCTGTATTAACAACTGGGGCGTGATCGTCCAGCGTGTCTGCTCTGTATCGATCACTGGAAAGCCACGCTCAATATACAAACCACCCCGCTCATCTCCATCATAGCCGGGAGAGACTATTGCAGGTGTAACGTCCCGCTCCCGGCGGTCAATAGTCCGCTCATTCACCGGAATTGGTAACGAGATTCTTTGATCCAATACCAAACGCTGCTTCTGTGTCCTGATCCGGTCTACCAAAGGTGATTCTCGCGTCAGAGTTACTGTATCTGCACGCAACTCTAGTTCTGGGGGCGAAAAAGGATCATTGGTGATGCGGACATCCCTTGCTTTCCAGCCTTGCGGATAAAAGTCAATGTGTTCAGCTTCAAACCTGAGTCGATTGACTACACCCCCTGTTTTCGGTGCCGCGATGTTGCTAGCATTTGCCTGACCACCAATTGTTACATCAATTCCTCCAGGGCTGCTCACACCAGAAACGGGCTGATTGGCTCTAATGCGATCGCTGGGCGGACGTTTTGGAACTCCACCAGCAGTTATACTCGTGGGTGAAAAAGCAAAATCTGTTTGTGTTGAGGGTACATAAATTTCTCCTCTACCATTTAGCAGTTCCCCACTATCTTGAACAAAGTTATAGGTAAAGCGTTGTCCACGCAGTACTTGATCGCCCCGTGTTAAAGTTACGTTTCCTTCCCCCGCAGCAATCAAGTTGTCTAAATTGACTTGCAGGCGATCGGCATCCACCACCGCCCCATCAAATCGCACAACTACATTCCCAACAGCTGTAATAATTTGCCGTCGCTCGTCATACTCTTGCCGATCTGAAGTGACTTCCACAATTCTCGGTTTAGCTGGCGGCGTGCTAGCTGGCGCAGTTGTACCAAATGGTTGACTTTGTGGCTGATTTGTGGTATTACCATCTGGTGTAGGCGTTGGTGCTTGAGCTTGTTGTTGGACTTGGGACTTGAATCCTACAGTGATGGGCGATGAGAGTTGGTTTGTTGGGTTACGAGACTTGAATTTTATAAAATTTTGTACTGATTGAGAACTTGGTGCAAGATCAGCAGCAGATACAGAGATATTGTCTGCTTTTGGAGACTGTGGTGCAGTAATATCACTTTGCTGTTTTTGCTGGGTTAACTTCTGTGCTAAAATTCTCCCCTTTGATTCGACTAACTTGTTGCTGTTTGTGGCATTTGGGACAAGTTGAAGAGGAGGCAAAGATTGGGCGATTTGCGGATTTGGGGAAACTCTATAACTAAAGCTACCATCCAAAAAGGTTTGTTTTTCTTTACTAGAGTTGAGAGTTAGCGTAGACGCAAAGCGGCTTGTCGTTAGATATCGCTCACCGAGTTTTTGAGAAGGTTCACGTTTTACGTCTAGGTTGTCAGCTTGCACTCCAACTTTTGTTGGTAACGCAGTGACTTCTGTTTGCGTCTCTCCTTTGCACAGCGCCGCTCTGAGAAGAATTTCCGAGCGCCTAACGCCGACGCTTGGACTTGTTGTGTTTTCTTTAGAACTCTTGCAATTAGAGGTTTTAACCTCCTGCGTGGGATAACTAACAACGAGCGATCGCCCCAATGCAGCAGTTCCAGAACTGTTGATGGGCGAAATTTCTGGTGGGAAGGTTTCTGGTGGATGGGGTACAGAGGGAGTTTCGGCAACTACCAAGTCATTCGGAGTTGAGTTGCTCGGAGTTGGCAATGGCGGATCATTTTTGGTATCACTCGCAATTGGCAACTGGGCCAAATCCTTGGGCTGCTTGGATTTGTCTGTCTTTTCGTGTATTCCAGTATCTACACCTGAAAGAAAGTTTGTATAACTAGCAGATGAGGCGGGATTTACAGCTTGTAAAGATTCGAGGATAAAAGGCGGATCAGGCGGCAGAACTGGATGAAGCATATTTGAGCATAATCGGGCTAACAAACAGCCAAATGACGGAGGGAAGGATGAATATACATTTTGCCTTCCAACTGTCGCCTTCTGCTACCGGTAGCAAGCCACTTTGAGGAGGAAACTTACTAGGCGAAAGTTTAGTAAGTTTCCGTGGCGTTTAATATCTTCCGCCTTCTAAAGTCGCGGATGATTTATCGTCCTTTTACTCTAAGTCCCGACGGCCGGGGTTACGAGCTGGATCGTTTGATAAAAATCCGAAGACGAAGATAGTTACGAAGAAGGCAACAACAATATAAACAGCGATTTTTAAAGTGAGCATAGAAATATCTCCAAGGGGTAAAACAAAGAAAGCTTTTCTTTCAGGATCTGCCATGCAGAAAAGGTAGCTCCTTTATATTACCCAAATCTCGTCCCTTTTTTAGAGGACTCTTACCGCAAGGCGGAAGTCACTCATTCACCCTTCGGCTGCGCTCAGGGTAAAAAAGTCAAAAGTCAAAAGAATTGTATTCTAAGCTCTTACGGTTGTCTGACTTTTAGATGACCCTAAGAAATAACTTAGAGACTGCTAACTCTTGTGACGTTAGCTGAGGGCAAAAGTTTCTTCAAAAAGGGAACAGGTTAGAGCTTACGAGGGATAATTACCATGCCCGAATGGCACGCTTGTTAAACCCAAAAGCTTGTGTCGCCTCGTTAAGAGCCTCCAGGCTGGGAACCAGTCAGACCAGTTAGGACAAGGGCTGTATCTTAACTTAGTGCCATTCCCCCATGCCCCATCCCCTATTTCTCAGCTAGAAGCAATGCTTAAGTCTTTGCCAATTCGGTTTTTGATGACTCGTGCAGGTATGCCTACAGCAACAGAGAAAGGAGGAATATCTCTATTGACAACTGCTCCGGCACCAATAACACTGCCTTTACCGATAGTAACGCCATCTAATACTGTTACTCCATGCCCTAGCCAACAGTCATCCTCAATCACAATTCCTTTGCGAGTAACACCTTGGTATTTAATCGGTTCCATCGGATCGGCAAAATTATGATTATTGGCATAGATCCCTGAGTGGGCAGCAATCAAGCAGTGTTTACCAATTTTAATGTCTCCTGGCCCCTCAATACACACGTTGGGAGCAATGAAGGTGTCTTCGTCAATATGTATATACGTATCTTCCAAACACCCTATGTCAACGTTACGCTCAATAGCGACTCTATTTCCGAGATGAATTCTATTATTTTTGTGTCCTCTAGCATCCATCCGTACACCCTTGAAAATATAGACTCCACTGCCGATCTCAATACAAGAAGTACCGTTAAATTCAACACCATTTTGAATATAAACTGGGCTACCTATCTGGGAAAAAATACTACGATATCCCAAATTACGCAACTTGGGCCCCAGAATAAGTGCAGGAATATCCCCTAACACAGTAGTTAATAAAACTTCTTGCACGCGCTGCAATTTGGAAAAATATTGCTCGTTCTGCATGGCTATATATCTCTTCAATCAATTGTGGTTGGGAGTATTGAAAGTTGTTTTGGCTGTATCCTAATCTTCTGTCAACATCAGAAATTTTGTATTTATCAATACATCAAACTGAATTGGCAGTATTACCGAAATTTACCCATGTTTTTAGATAGTTTTCCAAATACTGAAAAACCAGAGTCAGGCTTTGACTATGTGAGCAATTCTTTAACTTAGGTGGGAGAGAATTACTCAATTGATATGCACAATTGCCTTGGCTCACTAGAAGCTTTTGTACCAGTCATGGCACGTAATGATTTTGCTTCTTTTTCACCAGATCAGTTAACAAAACAATCTCAGTGCATTGCAGGGTCAAACCCCAGACTATTAAATTGTCTGATGGGAAAATTTGTTGGTTTAGATAGGCTACTGTTTCGGTTATCTGGCAAATTAAATAAGCTTGTTACGCAAATAGGGATAAAGTTGTTTACCTTGAGGTTACTTTCTCTCAGGCGGTTTTAGTCTTTTGAAACAACTCATTTCCACAAGCTATTTTGCTACAAAAAATACATTTAACTAGACTATATTCAAAAATTAAATAAAATTTTTGCCTAGCATTACAATGTAATTGTTGTTGGATTTTTATGGGTACTTTTGCCCAAACAAAACCCAACTAGGGTGGATTATCTCCCACATCAGCCATCACATTGAAGTTAACCATCGGTGCAAACAAGTAAGCGCTTCCCCGACTGCTATGACGGCTTTCTTGCAACGAATTTCTAGAGTATGCTGCTCCAATCATGTTGCACACGGATGATTTACAGACTAACCAATTCATGCTTTTAATTACATAAATGGTTTTGAATAACAATTGTTTTTAACGATAGCACATTTTATTTTTAGTGGAACACTCTTATTAGTCATTAGTCATTGGACATTCGTCATTGGTGCATACCCCGTCTCTTGCGATACCCTGAGTAAGTCTTTGGCTGGGCGGAAAAACTTTGCTTTCTCGGACTAATTTAAACCACATTAAAGACTGGCGTGATTTATCTTGGACTAATCACTAGTAACTAATGACTTTGCGTAGGGGTTTGATTTCCAAGTTGCTTGTTGAGCGTAATAGTGAGATTAGTTAACTTTTTTACTAGAGCCTACCCTACTCTGAAATAATTTTATACACTTAGATAAAATTTATTGGAAACGGTGACTTTAAAAATACTCTAAGCCGTTAATTACCATTTTTGTTTATATTTCTAGCGTTACTTGTTAAAGTAATTATATTTTTTTGTGTTAACTCAGAATGATATCTACTATACTGATGACACCCTCTTCGTTAAAAAGCTAAAAATTTTCCTTTTCGCTATTACTTATATATATAAATTTGTAAATCACCCATCCGGGTGAGCCAAGCGGGTGATGCGTGCTTGGCACTACTCATTATAAATTTTATTGAAAGAAAGCTAAAAAGTAGCTTAATTTTCAGGAGAAGTGCAGAAAAAAATATCAAATACCCAGATTGAGGTATCGGTTTTAACTCACACACTTGGTTCAAATTATGGCTTTAATTAAAGAAATTGTCCAAGAAGCTCTAGCTATCGGCTATCTGAGTGTTGTAGCCGAAGATCAACTGCGATCGCAGCTTCAAAGTAATTATGACTCAGAAGACCTCGATGCCTGGATCATTTTACAGCGAGCTATTACCGCAGGTGATATCAAACAAGAGTCGCGCCGAAAAAAAGCTTCTCTCTCTCCTAAAGCCAAGGACGCTTCATCTAGTATCAAACTTGCTTATCAAATGGCAGCAGAGATTGCTTATGCAGCAGCTGTAGCTTTGTCAATGACAAAAAATACCAAAGATCAGCCTTCACTAGGCGCGTAAAATAACACTTTACTAAGTTATTTTCCTGGTTTAGTATTAAATACTTTATACCAAGTAGTTAGCGTAGGTGTAGCCCGCCGCAGGCATCGCTTTTCCTAGTTAACTGCTTGGTATGATTTTTACATACTCCAATTTTAGGTGATGTCTACAATGGGCTATTGGGCATTGCCTCACCTTAACTCAGATATTGCACTTCCCCAATCTTCCGCCAGAGAATAAATTCTCTGGCTCATAGCGAAAGTCCACGCTTTGTGGACTAAAATCCATACCATCAATAGAGTTGAGTCCACTAAGCGAGGAATTTCGCTATTAGCCATAGGTTTCTAAGCTATGGGGGTTTTTGAGACTGATGGAAGATTTAAGTTAAGTCAACTCTTTCCTCTGACAGTGCCTCTACGCTAGGGCGATCTTATTAAAAAATAATTAAAATTTTAACTGTTCACTTGACGCAGCTATGAGGAATTTTCACCCTCAGCCAAGACCTTAGATTGATCCCCGGAATCAATTATAAAATAAATATAAATTCTTTATTCAAAACTAAATTTTTTTTAAGTGATAGATGGCAGTAAATGATTAAATTTTAATATACCAAGTACATGACCCAGAGTAAGGCATAGAATTAGAAACACCTTGGTGTAAACTTTAGCAACGAGGTTAAAAATGAATTCTCAATGCTTAAAAAAGTCATCGCTTTTTCACAAACTACTGTATAAAGAATTGGCAACATTGGTAAAGAGAGTAAACAATAACCATAAATAAACTTGGAGTTTTGCCCTACTATGCAGCCAATTCGCACATTTAACGTATCCCCTTCACTACCGCCGCGACTCGAACCACTACGGCGGCTGGCATATAACTTACACTGGGATTGGAACGTTGACACTAAAGATTTATTTCGTCGCTTAGACTCTGACCTGTGGGAGTCTACCCACCATAACCCGGTGTTGATGCTGGGTACTATCTCTCAATCGCGGCTTTTGGAAGTTGTTGAAGATGAAGGCTTTCTAGCGCAAATGGATCGAGCTGATCGTCAGTTAGACGATTATCTGCAAGAGCGCACCTGGTATCAGAAACAACGAGAGCAGAAACCAAAAGAATGCTACGCCTATTTTTCGGCAGAATTTGGACTTGTAGATTGTTTGCCCGTCTATTCTGGGGGCTTGGGCGTTCTGGCGGGGGATCACCTCAAATCTGCCAGTGACTTGGGGCTACCGCTTGTGGGTGTAGGTTTACTGTATCAGCAAGGCTACTTTGCCCAGTATCTTAATGCCGATGGCTGGCAGCAAGAACGCTACCTGCTCAACGATTTCTACAATATGCCCTTGCATCTAGAGCGCAATGCCGATGGTTCAGAATTGCGAATTGCGGTAGATTATCCAGGACGCAAGGTGTATGCCAGAGTTTGGCGCGTACAGGTGGGAACGGTTCCCCTGTATTTGATGGACACCAATATTGAACCCAACAACACTTACGACCACGACATCACAGATCAGCTGTACGGTGGGGATATCGATATGCGTATCCACCAGGAAATCATGCTGGGGATCGGTGGTGTGCAAATGCTCAAAGCTTTGGGGCTGAAAGTCACCGCTTACCACATGAATGAAGGCCACGCCGCCTTCTCTGCCCTAGAACGCATCCGCTTACTGATTCAGGAAGAGGGACTGGATTATCCCCAAGCTAAACAGGTGGTGGCTTCCAGTAATATCTTTACTACCCACACGCCAGTACCAGCAGGGATTGACTTGTTCGCTCCTGACAAAATGCTGCACTACTTAGGGTACTATGCAGAGATATTTGGGTTGCCCAAAGAGCAATTTTTAGGACTGGGGCGCGAGAATACAGGCGATTTATCTGGGCCTTTCAGTATGGCGGTGCTGGCGCTGAAGATGGCAACATTTTCTAACGGTGTCGCCCAACTGCATGGTGTGGTGTCGCGGCAAATGTTCCAGGGCTTGTGGCAGAATGTGCCAGTAGAAGAAGTGCCGATCGCAGCAATTACTAATGGTGTCCATGCTCGGAGTTGTGTTGCTAAATCAACTCAAGAGTTGTACGATCGCTACCTGGGGCCAAACTGGTCATCAGCACCACCAGATAGCCCATTATGGGATCGGATGGATGCCATACCCGATGAAGAATTGTGGCGCAATCACGAACGCTGCCGCTTGGATATGATTTTGTATGTGCGGGAGCATTTGGTCAAGCATTTAACCGATCGCGGCGCTTCCGCCTCCGAAATTATCCAGGCACAAGAAGTTTTAGATCCCTACGCTTTCACCATCGGCTTTGCCCGTCGGTTTGCCACCTACAAACGCGCTACCCTCTGGATGCGTGATTTGGATCGGATTAAGCGGCTTTTACTAGCTAACAAAGACCGGAAAGTGCAATTTGTGATTGCTGGTAAGGCACATCCCAAGGATATTCCCGGTAAAGAACTCATCCGCGAGATCAATCACTTTATCCGCGAACAACATTTAGAAAAACAGGTAGTGTTTGTTCCCAATTACGACATTCACATCTCCCGGTTGATGGTTGCGGGTTGCGATATCTGGTTAAACACACCGCGTCGTCCACGGGAAGCCTCTGGTACTAGTGGCATGAAAGCTGCCATGAATGGCTTGCCAAATTTAAGTGTACTAGATGGCTGGTGGGATGAAGCTGATTACGTCCGCACAGGCTGGGCAATTGGACATGGAGAGAATTACGACGATCCTAACTACCAAGATGAAGTAGAAGCAAATGCTCTCTATGAGTTGTTAGAGAAGGAAGTTGTACCACTATTTTATGAACATCGGGATACTGATGGTTTGCCCCGTCCGTGGGTTGCCAAAATGAAGGATGCAATTCGGTTGAATTGTCCCTTCTTTAATACAGCGCGGATGGTAGGAGAATATGCACAAAGGGCTTATTTCCCAGCTAGCGATCGCTATCATACCCTGACTGTTGATAACTATGCCCCAGCCAAAGAACTAGCTGCTTGGAAAGAAAAACTGGGCGAACACTGGTTCAACATCAGAATCAAAGATGTTGACGTATCGGCAGCTTCAGACGACATTGAGGTTAATCAAACCGTTGCGGTCATTGCCAAGGTTGACTTGGCAACTTTGACAAATGATGATGTGCAGGTGGAGTTATATCAAGGTGCGATCGATGCCAATGGTGAAATTGTCAACGCTGTGCCAGTGGTGATGGATTACCAAGGTGAAGATGGACAGCAATTGAGTATTTACACGGGTAATATCACCTATACCGCTTCTGGTTTGCAAGGCTTGTCTTTGCGTGTATTACCGAAAAATAAAAATCTGGCTAATCCTTATGAACCAAGGTTAATTGCTTGGGCAGAATAAGAGTGCTGAGTAGTTAATAAATACTCAAGAATAGGCGTTGCTAACTTAATTTAGCAACGTCTTTTATATTACAATTTTTCAGGTAAGTAATTAATATCTAGTAGCTGTTCTAAGGTATAGGTAGAATATTGAGGTAAATTATCGAGTTTGCCTTCAGTTTTCTCAATTACATATCCTAAAGCATCATCATAAATTGATGCTAATTCATTTTCTAAGTATTGATATAAATTATTTGTCAAATTACGTTTTAATTGATTCCTAAAACTTCTAATTTCTGCTTTCCAATGTCCAGAATTATATTGAGTTTCTTCTGTCCAATATTGCAGCAATAAAAGATGTCTAATAACTTGTTCTACTAAACTAGCAACCCTGGCTTTGTCTCTCCGACCCAAATTCTCTAGCTCCTCAATTAAGTTTTCTAAGTCTAATTCTTCTAAATGGTTAGTTTTTAATAACTTGATTGTTTCCTCTAACCAGAGATGTTCGTCAATTTCATAAAGTTGTTTTAAACTCAAATTAGAACTAACTCTTTGCATAAAAACTCCTGGAGTTAAATCTTACAATATTACAATTTTAGGCTAATTCTTTGGGGGATGATAATGTAGCCAGTAGTGCGATCGCCAAGTACTAAATTACGTTGTTCTCCCCAATACCACCAGTATGCAGCAACGTAAGCGCAAATTAGGCTATCTAGTTTATCTTCGGTTGCTTTGAGGGCTGCGCCTGTGGTGGGGATTTCAAGAATAAACGAACCGCCAAGACGCCAAGGGCGCAGAGGAGGAGAAAGAGAGGGGAGGATATTGAGAAGATAATTTTGGAGTTTGATTAGTTCTAGGCGGCGATCGCTGAGGCGTCCTTTTTTGTATTTGAGGATGCGTTCTAAGTTGAATAGGTTAACGATCGCTGGGTGGGGAAAGACTTCTATTTGATATCTGCTGAGTTTTTGCGGTTCGATGGTGGGTGCGTGGACAAAGCCGCGTGATTCTAATTCTAAGCCAAAGTTGATGGTGCGATCGGCAAAGGGTAGGTTTTGATTCGCTGGGTAGCATCCTGCATGATATTTACCGAAGTATTTGTGGCTGAGTTTGTCGGGGAGGCGGCTTCCTGTGGCGTTGGGTATGAGGGTAGGTGCATCTACGGCGATGATGGCTGGTTCGTCTGGTTGGACGCTTTGATCAATCCAGGTGAGGATGTCTGCAATGGCTTCTTTACGGTCTAGATCAAGTAGTTGCAGTTGTCCATCTATCCATTCTAAGCAGCATAGTCCACTTGGTTGCGATCGCCAGCCTAAATCAATGCCAATAAATTTCATGGCCATAACACGAATTTGCAATTATTTTCGCATTTTGCAGCAACGATTCACCTAAATTTACTTGCTAAAAATTGTGAGAAATAATCTTATAATCTTAGATGGATTGTCTTAATTTATTTTATCTGGCAATAAATTAATCAAGATTATTCTAACTAATGAAAATCTTATTTTTACATCCAAATTTTCCCTCGCAATTTCGCAACCTCGCGACAGTTTTAGGTAAAGATCCTAATTGCCAAGTCGTCTTTGGGACAAATCGCCCTGAAGGCGAAATACCTGGCGTTTTTAAAGCTATTTACACTCCTTCTCGTGAAGCTGCTCCCCAAACCCACCACTACGTTCGCAATCTGGAAAATGCTGTTCTCACCGCACAGGCTGTCTATCGCGTGGCAGAAAAATTAAAAGCTGAGGGTTTCATTCCAGATATAGTTTATGGTCATTCTGGTTGGGGGCCGACTTTGTTTATGAAAGATGTTTTCCCTAAAGCAGAATTATTGTGTTATTTCGAGTGGTTTTACCATGCTCACGGTTCCGATGCAGATTTTGATCCCAGTGAACCACTAAATGCTGATGATGAATGCCGCATCAGGGTCAAAAATGCGCCGATTTTGACTGATTTATATAGCTGCGATCGCGGTCTTTCTCCAACGAATTGGCAGCGTCAGCAATTTCCCAAAGAATATCATAGCAAACTCACTGTAATTCATGATGGTGTTGATACCAAATATTTTGTCCCAAAACCAGGCGCAAAATTAGTTTTACCTAGAATAAATCTCGACCTCTCCCATGTGGAAGAGTTGGTAACTTATGTGGGACGGGGGATGGAACCTTATAGAGGTTTTCCGCAGTTTATGGAAACGGTGGCGCTACTTCAACAGCGAAGACCTAAGTGCCATGTGGTAGTTGTGGGAGAAGATAGGGTAGCTTATGGGAAAAATCTTCCTGATGGGCAGACTTATAAACAATTAATGTTAGAAAAATTAGAATCATCTTTAGATTTATCGAGGCTGCACTTTACAGATAGGCTTCCTTATAATGAGTATCTTCAGGTTTTGCAAGCTTCTTCTGCTCATGTTTATTTAACTCGTCCTTTTGTTTTATCCTGGTCAATGTTAGAAGTAATGGCAGCAGGATGTTTACTAGTAGCTTCTAAGACTGCACCAGTATTGGAAGTCTTACAGGATGGGGTGAATGGACTGCTGGTAGATTTCTTTTCTCCCCATAATATTGCTAATCGGGTTGAAGAGGCGCTAAATAATCCTCAAGAAATGCAAGCAATTCGGGCGAATGCGCGAGAGACAATTCTGAAGCGTTATGATTTGGCGAAACTGTTACCACAGCATTTACAATGGATGTTCGCTGGTAAAAGTTCTGATAGTTTAAAAAAGCGCTCAGTTTCTAAAGGATTTGGCAAAAGTCATTAGTCATTAGTCATTGGTCATTGGTCATTAGTCATTAGTCATTAGTCATTAGTTACAACTAACAAAGGACAAAGAAATAAAAAGCGATATTTAAAATGCGAATTCTTTTTACCATTGCCCATTTTTTCAAACCTAGCGGTGAGGGTCGTCATGCTTCCCAACGCAAAGACCCGCAACCCCGCTTGCAGGCGTTAACTAATAGCCTGACTGCCTTACACCAATTATTTGGTAAATCTCAAAGTATCATTAACATTGCTCAACGAATAGCTTTTGCTGCTAACCAGCCGCAGTCGCACGAACTAGATATTGTTATTTGTACAACCCAAGATAATCATCTTTTAAATCAGCTTACCTTACCATCCCATTTATATAAGCATCATTCTACTAATGTAGAACCTCTGCTTTTGGGGTTTGAATGCCAAGCTGTTCTGCAAAGTTGTCTCGGTCAGTATGATTATTACTGCTTCTTGGAAGATGACTTAATTATCCATGATCCTTGGTTTTTTATAAAATTAAATTGGTTTACCCAACAAGCGGGTGATTTAAATTTGCTCCAGCCAAATCGTTATGAAATCTCCCCTTATGCTTTGGTTCATAAAGCTTACATTGATGGGGATTTGGCTTTAAGAGTAACTGCTCCCTTTCAAAATGTGCAGGAGCAACAGGAACTCAAAGGTACAATTATGAATTCACCAATTACCTTTTGTCGTGCCCTAAATCCTCATGCGGGCTGCTATTTTTTGAATGCAAATCAGATGAATTATTGGGCTAATCAAACTTATTTCCTTGACCGGGATATTAGTTTTGTTGGGCCTTTAGAAAGTGCTGCCACCTTGGGAATTATGAAGACATTTCGGATTTACAAAACCTCACCAGAGCAAGCAAGTTTTTTGGAGATTCAGCACTCTGGAACTGGATTTCTAGGGCTAATTGGAGGACAGGTGAGTTTAGCACCAGAGGTAAATAGAATTTAAGAGTTTGGTTTTTGTGAGCAAAATTAATGCGATCGCTATTTATAAAAATACATTACAGCACTTCTCGTTTACGTGAGGTACACTCGTAGGGGCACGGCACTGCCCATTGGTGTCAACTTAAGCAAAAACTCCTTTAAAATCTCGTTTCCAGCCTCCGGCTGGAAATGCATCTCCTGGTGGCTCTGCCGCCAGTAAGGGAGGCGGAGCCTCTTAATAGGCATTCCCAGTCGGAGACTGGGAACGAGGGAACGAGATAATCTGCTAAAAGCTGCTTCTAAGCTGGTTTTCACCTTAAGTTGACACCAATGGGCACTGCCCTGCCCCTACACCCCGCGATATAGCATCTGAATGGGAACGGCTATAGCGATCGCTCAACAATCAACTCATCTTAAATTCTCACTAATGGTTTTTCAACAGGGGTAGGCGTAGTCAACGGATCAAATCCTAACTGCTCAGTAATGCGCTCTCTGGCTAAAAGGCGGTATTCCCAAAAATGCTCGCCAGCAGCACATAAACCCAAATACATATTCACGAATTGCGGCTTAGTGCGAATAATAGCCCAAAGTTGTTGCCAAAATTGACCCCGAATTTCCCGCCGTTGCCAACCTTGTCGCCAGAGCAAGTGTACAAGTAGTCGCAGTCCTTTGCCAGGAGGAAAATACATCGTCTGCTGTAGTTGGGGATTAGGTGTAATCTTGAGGCATTGTTCAAAACAACGTCGGAGATAGTTTTTGGGTTCGTACATTGTCCAAATTGCCTCTAAATATTCTTTTGCAACTTCAGCCATCGGTCGGCTAGGAACAAAATTCATTAAGGAATTCTGATCCCCCACCTCTAAACCTCCAAATCCTTCTAATAATCGCTCCTCTTTTTTTAATCTTTCCCAGAGGGCAGTATTGGGAAGGGCTTGGAGTATACCTAGCATCGGTTGAGGAATGCTGGTTTCTTCAATAAAAGCTTCAATTCGCTCCCCAGCGCCAGTTTTTTCTCCATCAAAACCAATGATAAATCCTGCATAAATTAACAATCCGGCTTCATTGATGTTACGACAGGCTTCTAACAAGGGATTCCGGGTATTTTGAAACTTGCGAGTGAGTTGCAGGCTGTCTTGAATCTGGTGTTTCAATACCCAAAAAGACCGCGTAGAAACCAGCTTTAGCCATTAATTCTAATAGCTCAGTATCTTCTGCTAGGTTGACGGAAGCTTCAGTCATGAAGGTGAAGGGATAATTGCGTTCCTGCATCCACGGAATTAATGCTTGTAAAAGGCGTTTTACATTGCGCTTATTGCCAATGAAGTTATCATCCACTACGAACAGAGATCCGCGCCAGCCTAAGTCATAGAGAGTTTGCAGTTCTGCTAGGGTTTGACTGGGTTCTTTGGTACGTGGTTTGCGACCGTATAAATTGATGATGTCACAAAATTCGCATTCAAAAGGACAACCGCGAGAAAACTGGATTGCCATCATTAAGTACTCATCTCGCTTGAGTAAATCAAAGCGAGGGATGGGGCTTTTGCTCACATCTGGTTTTTCCAAGGCGCGGAAGGTTCCTTGTTCTTCACCTCTAGCGATCGCTTCTAAAAATTGCGGAACTGTAATCTCCCCTTCATCTAAAATCAAGTAGTTAGCTCCTGCTTTGTGGGCAGGTTCTGGTACTGAGGTTGGATAAGGGCCACCCACAGCAACTTTTTTCCCCAGTTGCGCTGCTTTATGAATTTGGGCGAGAAAGTCTTCTTTCTGGGCAAGCATCGCCGAAAGAATTACTATGTCGCACCATTGCCAATCAGCATCCGTTTCTTGGTTAACATTGCGGTCATAAAACCGAATTTCCCAATCTGTTGGTAGCATAGCGGCAACAGTCAGAATCCCTAGCGGTGGAATAACTGCCTTAAGTCCCGCTATTTTCATGAATTCGTCGTAAGACCAAAACGTTTTGGGAAAACGGGGGTAAAGTAAGAGTACTTTCATTACTGTAGTCCTGTAGTTAAATGTTGGTTGGAATATTTTTTACTTTTGATAAATCTGTATTGTGGATCATGATTGCAGAGATGATGTTACAATCCCACTACCCCTATTCTTTCTCTATCTGTCTTTAGATAGACATTTGCATCGGCAAAGGTGATTTTCTAGCCAGTTAGCAGCATTACCACCATTGTAATAAAACCTAATGGCGGGTTTGTGGAGCGAAAAACTGCCATATCAATCGTCTGGTGGGAAATCCAGAAATAATTGAGCATTTTTATGGGTCAGAGTGGTAAACGCAATCTCATTACAATGAGATTGTATTGACTGACAATGGCATTGTATTGACCTACAATGCTTTTGTATCGACTGACAATGGCATTGTATTAACTGACAATGCTATTGTATTGACCTACAAAAATTAACCTACCTTTTATTAAAGCTTTTGTTTGACAGCTTAAATATCAATACGCTTGGGTTAAGGCTAAAACTCTTTATCAAAGTCAGATTTTTTAACGAACCGCCAAGGACGCAAAGGACGCAAAGAGAAAGAAGAGATGCTTAGGGACTTGCGTAAAAATAAAGTACCAGTAAACCGGGTTTCGACTGCGCTCAACCCTCGACGGTTGAGGGTTGAGCGCAGTCGAAACCCGGCTAGTTGGGACACTATTAACCCGCAGATCCCTTAATACCAATTTAATGTGAAGCTGCACTAAATGAGTAACTCTCTATTCTTGGCGCTCTTGGCGTACTTGGCGGTTCGTTTAATATTCTGTGCATCTTCATACAGAATTTATATAAGGTGATTTCTGATGAAAAAAATACTTATCTATATTGACGAGTTTTGACTACTTCGACTTCGCTCAGTACAAGTTCGCTCAACTCTCGACTACTCAGTTGGTTGAGCGTACCCCTGCGGGGAAGCAAGCTACGCGTAGCGTCTCGCAGAGAAGTCGAAACCAACTGACATAGTAATTTTATTACTAGAATTCCCCTAACTGAACTGTATTGGGCTTAAATATCTCATCCGGTAACGGCGAGTTGACCTGGAAAATGTCAAAATTAAATGAGTTTTGCGTAGGCAAAAAGCAATTTGTCGCCAGACATCGCCACTTTACATAGCGCGGATTTGAGATAACTAAGTTGAAATTTATGGGCAAGCAACGTGTTCTTTCTGGAGTTCAACCAACCGGCAATTATCATCTAGGTAACTATTTGGGAGCCATTCGCAACTGGGTAGAAGGTCAGAGCGAATACGAAAATTACCTTTTTGTGGCTGATTTGCACGCAATAACAGTGCCACATGATCCGAAACAATTGGCAGCTGATACCTACACCCTTGCTGCTCTCTATCTAGCTTGTGGTCTTGATTTAAATCACTCCACCATCTTTGTACAATCCCACGTTTCGGCCCACAGTGAACTCACCTGGTTGCTCAACTGCATTACACCCTTAAACTGGCTGCAAGACATGATCCAGTTTAAGGAAAAGGCTGTCAAACAAGGAGAAAATGTCAGTGCAGGTTTATTGGATTACCCTGTGCTAATGGCAGCTGATATTTTGCTTTACCAAGCTGATAAAGTACCAGTGGGTGAAGATCAAAAGCAACATTTGGAATTGACACGGGATATTGCAGCTAGGTTAAATCACCAATTTGGCAAACCAGATCAACCAATTCTGAAGTTACCAGACCCTTTGATTCGTAAGGAAGGGGCAAGGGTGATGAGTTTGGCGGACGGTACACGCAAAATGTCAAAGTCTGATCCTTCTGAGTTAAGCCGAATCAGTTTGCTAGATTCACCAGAACAGATTCAATACAAGATTAAGCGTTGTAAAACCGATCCCATTCGTGGGTTGACTTTCGACGATCCAGCGCGTCCAGAGTGTAATAACTTATTAACGCTGTATACATTGCTTTCTGGGAAGAGAAAGGAAGATGTCGCCGTTGAATGTCAGGATATGGGTTGGGGACAATTCAAGCCATTATTGACGGACACGATAATTGAGTCCTTGAAACCAATTCAAGAAAAATATCAGTCCATAACGGCGGACAAAGGCTATTTGGAATCTGTGTTGCGGGATGGAGGGGAAAAAGCTAGAGCGATCGCAAATCAAACTTTATCACAAGTAAAAACTGCTTTAGGTTACTCTCTTCCTTTATAATTTGTCCTTTTTCGGTGTGATTGGCTATACCATTTAAGAAATTGAAATTCTTAATTTTATGCATCACACCCATAGCCCCACAGCCTTCCACAGAGCTGTCGAAGCAGGTGAATTTCTAGTTACCGCCGAGGTAGCACCGCCGAAAGGGGGAGATCCAGCGCACATGATTCAAATGGCGGCGACTCTTAAGGGAAGGGTTCATGCTGTCAATGTTACTGATGGTAGCCGCGCAGTATTACGGATGTCTTCGTTGATGGCGTCGGTGATTTTGTCACAAAACGGTATAGAGCCGATTTGTCAAATTGCTTGCCGCGATCGCAACCGCATCGGTTTACAAGCTGATTTAATGGGCGCTCATGCTTTAGGTATCCGTAACATTTTAGCTTTGACTGGCGACCCAGTAAAAGCAGGTGATCATCCAGATGCCAAAGCAGTGTTTGACTTAGAAGCGGTGCGACTGCTGCAACTGATTCGGAAGATGAATCAAGGCGTTGATTGCAACGAGAAACCTTTGACTGATGGAGCGTTAGATTTATTTGTTGGTGCAGCAGTAGATCCGCAATGTAAAAGTTGGTCGGGTTTGCAAAGTCGATTTGAACGCAAAATCGAAGCCGGAGCGCAGTTTTTTCAAAGTCAATTGATTACAGATTTTGAGCGCCTAGAAAAGTTCATGGATAACATTGCTGCTGGCTATAAAAAACCGATTTTGGCAGGAATTTTTCTGTTAAAATCGGCAAAAAATGCCCAGTTTATTAATAGATGTGTCCCGGGTGTAAATATTCCCCAACATATTATTGATAGATTGGCAAAAGCCAAAGATCCTTTTGAAGAAGGGATAAAAATTGCCGCCGAGCAAGTGCAAATAGCACGGCAATTGTGTCAAGGTGTCCACATGATGGCGGTGAAGCGAGAAGATGCGATCGCGCCAATTCTAGATTTGGCTGGGGTTGCTCCAGTTAATCAGTTGGTATCTAAGTAAAGCAGATAACTAATCTTTTATTAAAGCAGATGGGAACAGCCATCTGCTTTTTTATGGTGAAAAATGGATAATACACCCAAGCAGAGGGTGTTGCATATCTAGCTCAGGTGCCAGAAACAGGCAAGCGATCAAATCTTATATCTAATTAGGGAGCTTTGGGTTTAACGAACTTAAGGGTCATGCGATCGCTCTCTCCAATGTTGAGGAAGCGTTGCCTGTCTTTTTGACCTTGGATTAAGGTTGGAGGTAGTGTCCAAACTCCGCCCGGATAGTCCTTGGTATCTTTTGGGTTGGCGTTAATCTCTGATTTGCCTACCAATTTAAAGCCAGCTTTTTCTACAGCAGCAATTACCCCATCTTCAGACATATAGCCAGTTTTAATACTATCTTCTAAAGAAATCCCCTCAAGGGCGCGGTGTTCTTCCACTCCCAGAATACCCCCTGGCTTGAGTGCTTTGTAAGCCGCCGCATAAACCTGCTCGGCATAGCCTGCTTTAACCCAGTTGTGAATATTGCGGAAGGTAACAACTAGGTCTACAGAGTTTTCTGGGGCTAGGGTAAGCTCATTTGGCGGATTGATTTGGGCTACTTTGACCTGACCAAAAACCTCTGGATTACCTGCTAGTTTTTCTTGGAAAGCCAAAGTGGGTTTACTCGCGTCAGCCAAGTTAGTAACTATAAGTTGTCCCTTGGACGCTAGGAATGGGGCTAATATCTCGGTATACCAACCGCCCCCTGGCCACAATTCAACTACGGTCATATTTGGGCGCAGACCGAAGAATTGCAAAGTCTGGGTTGGATGGCGGTACTTGTCTCGGAGGCGATTCTGCTCTGAACGATGACTGCTGGTGAGTATGGTTTGGAGCGTGGTTGTGCTGTTGAATGTCGGTTCTTTGCTCTCGTTGGCTAGAACATTAAGGGGCATTACAGATACTGATACGAGGAAAACTAGAGTCAGGACTTTCAGTAAGCCTTGGCGGGGCCTGAGATTTTGTGCAAATTTCATAGCTGTTATTTTTACTTTCCGCTTCAGCATAGGGCAAATAGCGGCCTCATAAATGGGTGCGATGGCGTACCCGTCCGCTATAGGCATTGCTCTCTGCTTTCCCGTTTTCCTCTCTACAAGGCCCTGAACACAAACACGCTCTTTTAAACTTGCTCTTTATTAGTAAATAAGATGCATTTGCCGTTCTCTACCCTAGTATTTAATGTAATCAACAAGTGCGATCGCCTCTTTTATGTTTAGCAGAAGCGATGTCTACGACGGGCTACGCCTACGCACTTCAAACCTGGGTTACATTTTACCGTGTTGCAGCACTTGTTGTAGATGTTGGCGAATCTCTTGTACATGTTCAATATCAGATTGCCGCAATTTCTGGAACAACTCTACACAAGGCTGAGAACCTACTTGCTCTGCATCTTTGATGTAGGTATCGTAAGCTTTAACGGCTTCAGCCTTGTTGTGCAAAACGGTGACAAAATCATACTCCAAGTCGCTAATCGCTGTTTGAGACTGTCCGTTACCTGTATTTGTAGTCATTTCTTGACCCTCTTTTAGAATTTCTAATTAACTTATACTCACCCTAAAAGAGGGATTCATCTTCCAAAAAGAGTATATTTCAATACGTCGGAAGTACCTTGCAAAAGTAAGTTATACCATTTTAGATTTTAGATTTTAGATGCATCCAAGTTACTAATACAGCCCCAAGCAAAGGACTGGAGAGTAAGAAAATACTTTTTCTCCACTCCCCACTCCCCATTTTCATAACAATTTATCCAAGCGGTTGATTCTCATCACATTGACGTGAATACTGGAATTCCAACTCATTTTGCCGTTCTCTACCTCCTCTATAAACAACTGGACAAAACTTAGTATTAGCACTCATACAATCCATGTGTGGCGTTTTAGCACAGACTACGAGTAGTCCACCCAGAACAAATAACAAACCACAAATTGCAAGTGTATTAACCCAAGAAATTTCCAGCGCTCCGTGAACTACTATCTCTCGTAGTAGAGATACAATTGTCACCTCAACTGCGACTCCTACAGAGATACTATGTTCTTGCAAATAGACCATTAATAGTCGGAATAACTCGACTAAAATCAACACAAATAGTATTTTTGCAGTCACATGTTTATAGTCTAGTGGCTGCGTTATGGCGATCGCTATCCCCCACAATTGGATCAGCATGACGGCGAACAATCCCAAACACAAGACAATCACAATTAAGTCTTGAAAGGCTTCCATGTTGCGAACAATTGAGTGCCGGTCGAGCCAGCGATCGCTAAATAAAAATCGACTTTTCTGGCGCTTTTGCATGTACGTTTTATTCCAATCGGGACTAGTTCAGACAACACCAGCGAGTCAACCCAATAGTTTTATGTTATGCAATATTAAGTTTTTCCGCCTCAGCGAGGTTGGTAATTTAAATTTTGTGCTTGTTGCAACAATTGCTCGGCATTTTTCGCCCACTGAGGATTTTTCTGAGCATTATATAAATCTCTCGCAAATTGCAATACTTGCACTGCATCCCCATATTGCTGTAACTGCATAAAAACTAACCCAGCACCATAATAAGCATTGGGATAGTTAGAGTTAGCTTCAGCTGATTTTCTAAAAGCCTCTAATGCCTCTTGCAACTTGCGTTGCCCAAACAAAATTGAGCCGAGATTGTAGTAAGCTTCTGGATATTTAGGATTAATTTTTATTGCCTGATTAAAGGCATCTCTGGCTTGATCGAGTTTGCCTTGTTGGAGATAACACATCCCTATATGATAAGGAGGCTCTGGTGCATTTTTGCTATATTCTATGGCTTTTCTAAAAGATGCGATCGCTTTTTCGCAATCTCCTTGCTGTTCTCGTACCAATCCCAAGTTATAGTGGGCAAATCCCAGTTTGGGATCGAGTTCTAAGGCTCGTTGTAAATAATCGTTAGCTAACTGTAAATTATTCCCCTCTAACAATGCACCACCTAAATTAGCAAAAGCTGGCGCAAACTTAGGATCGGCTTGCGTCGCTCGATAAAATGCATCCGCAGAGGGTTGTAATTGTCCCGTTTGTCTGAATGCTAACCCTAAATTATAGTGCGCTGGTGCTAATGTCGGATCTAATTTAGCTGCTTGTTTAAAGGCGGCGATCGCATCTTGTACCCTTCCCGCCTGAATTGCCTGTAAACCTTGGTTTAACCAGTCTATAGCAGTTTTAGGATTAGATTGTGCCAGCTTTGAGGCGACAGGAGGAGATAGAGAAAGAGAGGGAGAGGAAATACTAACAATCAGCAAAGTTAAACTTACTAACCCTGCTATGCGATATTTCAAGAATGATAATGCCATTGATTTTCTGACTCGCAACAATTTCAGTTAAATTTACTTCATAAAAAATCTTTTACAAAAGTTTTTAATTAGGCATAAAAATTTGTATATATTAACTTTTCTTAAACTAAATCTTACGACACGCTACAATTTTTTTAACTTTCGATTAAAGAGAGGATAATAACAAATTAAAGAAGGGGTAATTATGACTCCAGAGAACCATTTTTTATCCCTGATAAAAACAGAATAATGCGGTTAGGAAAAACTTACCGCAAGGGAGGTTTTATGAACGAAAAAGTAAAATCAGGTTCGCGGAATGTTGCAATTGTCGGGCCTTATTTAAGTGGAAAAACCACTTTACTAGAAAGCTTGTTATTTGTCACAGGGGCAATTTCTCGCAAAGGGAGTATTAAAGACAGCAATACAGTGGGAGATAGTGCTGCCGAGTCGCGCGATCGCCAGATGAGTGTAGAAGTCAGCGCCGCTAGCACTGAGTATAACGGCATTCGCTTCACCTTTATTGACTGTCCGGGAAGTGTAGAATTTGCCCAAGAAACGTACAATGCTTTAATCGGAGTGGATGCGGCAATTGTAGTTTGCGAACCCATCCGCGAACGAGTCCTCACCCTAGCCCCTCTATTTAAATTCCTGGACGATTGGGAAATTCCCCACCTCGTCTTCGTCAACAAAATGGATCGGGCAAATATTCACGTTTTAGAAACGTTACACGCCCTGAAAGCAGTATCTAGCCGTCCTTTGGTGGCGCATCAATATCCCATCATGAACGGGGAAGAACTCACTGGCTTTATTGATATGGTGAGTGAACAAGCATATCAATATCATCCAGGCGCACCTGCTGATCCCATTCCCTTCCCCGAAAGTTTAAAAGAAGAAGAACATACAGCACGGGCAGAAATGCTCGAAGCTTTAGCAAATTTTGACGATCATTTACTCGAAGAACTTTTAGAAGACATCGAACCACCCCAAGAGGAAATCCTCAAAGATTTAAAAATGGAATTAGGGGCAGATTTGGTAGTGCCCGTTTTCTTTGGTGTAGCAGAACAAGATTATGGTGTTAGACCTCTATTAGAAGCTTTGTTACGGGAAGCCCCCGAACCAGAAACCACAGCAGAACGTCGTTTAAAAAACATAAAAGGTGATACAGCTTTAGCGCAGGTATTAAAAACTTACTACACTCCCCAAGGTGGCAAACTCTCTCTGGTGCGTGTTTGGCGGGGCAAATTAACTGATGGCATTGTCCTCAATGGCATTCGCACTGGTGGAATTTACCGCCTCATGGGACAACAACAGCAGATAGTTAACCAAGTTAGTGCTGGTGAAATTGTCGCATTGAGCCGTTTAGAAGGAATCAAGACAGGCGATACAATCTCCACAGAACAGCAGTCGGCAATCAAATTACCCAAAGCTGTAGAGTTGGAACCAGTGTATGCTCTGGCTATTACACCAGAAAAGCGCAACGATGAAGTTAAACTAAGTAGCGCTATCACCAAGTTATTAGAAGAAGACTGTTCACTTGCTTGGGAACAACACGGCGATACTCACGAAGTTATCTTGTGGGGACAAGGCGAGATTCATTTGCAAGTCGCCCTAGACAGACTGCGCCGTAAATATAACTTGCCAATGACAACCCACTTGCCGCAAGTGCCTTACAAAGAAACCATCCGCAAAACAGTGGCTTCAGTACATGGCCGCTACAAACATCAAAGCGGTGGTCACGGACAGTTTGGTGATGTTTTTCTCGAAATCAAGCCTTTACCACGCGGTACAGGTTTCAACTTTAATGAAACCATTGTCGGCGGCGTGGTTCCTAAACAGTACATCCCTGGCGTAGAAATGGGCGTGCGGGAATTTTTGACACATGGGCCTTTGGGCTTTCCAATAGTGGATTTGGCAGTAACTCTGACTAATGGTTCCTATCACAACGTTGATAGTTCCGAACAAGCCTTTAAACAAGCTGCCCGATTGGCAATGCAAACGGGAATACCCCAAGCGGAACCTACCCTATTAGAACCAATTCTGCGGGTGGATGTTACCACACCGAGCGAATTTACCTCCAAAGTGTTGCAACTGTTGAGTGGTAGACGGGGGCAAATTTTAGGCTATGAGGGTAAAAACGATTGGCCGGGCTGGGATAATGTCTCTGCATATTTGCCACAAGCAGAGATGCAAAACTTTATTGTAGAACTGCGATCGCTCACCTTGGGTGTTGGTTCCTTCCACTGGGAATATGACCATCTCCAGGAAGTACCAGAAAAACTCGCCGAACGCGTCATTCAAAGCAATGGCAATGGTAATAACGGCAACGGCAAGTAATACCAATTTGAAAAAGTAATGCGACAAATAGACCATTTGTAGAGACGCGATTCATCGCGTCTTTACCCAAGGATGTGTTGCAATCATTAATTGAATTGGTATAATTTTTGATTTTGAATCAATTGTAGAGTAGCGTAGGCAATGCCTGTCGTAGGTATCGCTTTAAGACTGAGATTCCTGACTTCTGAGAAAAGTCGGGAATCTTTTTCAATCTGTAAAAGAATTAGTAAACCGCTAATTTGTGTGAAATGATACAGCACTTCCGGCAGCTATGAGGTACATCCTCAAATCTGAAAGCTTTGATACGAGAGGGCAAGGAGAAAAACTGTATTGCATAATAGCCGGAAGCGCTGTATTAGTTTCATAAAAGCATTTGGGAATTATGTGATTAAGTATATTCGTCTTAATTACAGAGAAAAAACTGATGGGCTTTATAGTCTCTCTTTTAACTACCCTAAATTCTATGTAATCTATTGTATTTTAATAATTAGTCAGACACAATTAATTACACAATGTCATTGCGAATGGAGCGAAAGCGGAATGAAGCAATCGCAAGGGGTGGGATTGCAACTCTTAGAGACGCTCCGCTCGCAATGACTGTAAATATTTTTGTCCATCTACTTATTGGGTAACTTACATATTGGATCAATCTCAATTATGCTGAGTCTCTTATTTGAGAAGAACACACATCAATCATGTTTTATACATTATTTGCTAGTAAGGTGCGATCGCTCCTTGCTTTTTATATCTCTCGTAAAAAGCTCGATAGTTCAAAATTATTCCTTGCTACGATAGTTACATCTTAGCTTTTACAATCTAAACATGATTTCAATGGTAGGTAATGGTAACACTTCAATTACGACAATTAAGTGTTCCGCCGGGACATAGAGTAATACTCCACGATGTTAGCTGGCAAGAATTTGAAGCGATTTTAGAAGAACTTGGCGACCATCGAGCCTCTCGATTGGCTTACAGCCAAGGAACTTTGGAGATGAGAATGCCATTACCGAAGCATGAGAAAGCCAAAGTCATCATTGGTGATTTGGTAAAAATTCTGCTGGAGGAGTTAAAAATTGACTGTGAAACATTTGGCTCAACCACCTTTAAACGTGAAGATATGGCTTTTGGTGTAGAGCCTGATGATTCTTTCTACATTCAAAATCATGCTCAAATGATTGGTAAAGAGCGAATAGACTTGACGATTGATCCGCCACCCGACTTAGCAATTGAAGTTGATGTTACCTCCAAAACTCAACTGGATGCTTACCAAGCATTGCGAGTTCCTGAACTGTGGCGATATGAAGATAGTAAGCTACAAATTAATATTCTTCAGGATGGCAAATACATTGAGTCTGAAATTAGTTCTACTTTTGGCAACTTGCCCATTGTTGAAGTAATTCCCCGATTTGTCGAACAGAGCCAAACTTTAGGTAGAAGTCCAACGCTTAGAGCATTTCGTCAATGGGTAAGAAAGCAAATCATCCAAACTTAATGTAATTCTTGCTTCATCTGCGCTAAATCTCCTACCCAATGGTCGAGTTGTCCGATTCCCACCTTGCTGTTGGCTGAATGATACAGTATGAGCGTTGCTAGAAACTGATAACTATGAGCGGCGAGATTGTCGAAAAACTAAAGAAAGCTAGTACTGGCTTATTAATGATGAGCGAATCAGATTACCCTTTCGAGGTTGTTCAGTGGAAAGGTGCTGCACCTGCAACACAGGAGAAAATATTACAGCTAACAGGTTCTCAAGACCTGCCAGTAGAAGTAGTAGACTTGGACTATCTCTTTCGTAATTGTGCATTTGAGCAAGAGTGGCACAATGAATTACAGAAAAAAGATGTTAAAAAATTCCAAACACTTGTTCAGACCCTTAAAGATAATCTTAGTGACATCAGCGTTTATCGTGTTGGACAAATAAATATTGACGCTTACATCGTAGGACAAACTAAAGATGGTGACTTAACTGGAGTAGTAACAAAACTGGTTGAAACCTAGTAAGCAGGTTGGAAATTTATCTAAATAAAAGCCTAGCTATCTGTGCAGCTAGGCTTTCTCATTTCTGAAATCATCTAAACTTATAAATTGTCAATTTGCGCTTCTATTACAGACTGAATAGATGTTGAGACTTCTGAGATAAAATTGTATCCAGTTAAGGATTCTAATGAGTCAACGCTAACCCGATAGTTTCTCCAATCCTCTGTTCGCACCCCTTGCCTGTTGGGAATATTGACAGCAATGACTCTCGTGCTGGTTGTCACGCCAGCAAGGCCTAAACCTGGAGTATCCAGTACAACAATAATTTTCCAAGTTGTATTAGGAACTTGAACACGTCCATTAGCTATTGTATAGAACCTTCCTTTAGACCCGATACCGCCCATCCCATATCCACCAGATATGATGTAGAGTTCTTTACCCTGTCCTACTAAAGTTCTGGCATATTCCTCTAAGTTTGCCCAAATCCCCTGATTGTTATCTGGGGCTTGAGCAATCATATTGCTCATCAAAAATGTGGCAGAATTATTGGTAACACTACTAGTTCTGTCACCACTAGGCGTCATGTGACCACGATCAAACCCACTTCCGCTAAAATCGGTAGATTGAACTTGATAGCACCCAGAAGGAAGTGTTGTATCAGCCCGAAAATTATCTTGCCTTGATGTGCTACCTAACCAACTACTATTCAACTGCCAAGACACCCAATTTGCTCTACCTATTGAGCAGTTGTAACCAATTACATACTGTGGTTTTACCAGCAAGTAGTTATTTAGGTTGGAAGTTTCAGCGTTGCTGGGGTTACCAAGGGTTAGGTGAACACTTACTGATGACTGGGCTGGTACGATCTTTGCCAACCCAATTATGAATAAAACTACTACCACAAATGGCAGCAGAAACTTGAAAATCTTGATTTTTTTCACGTTTTTGTACTTTTGATTGCAAAAACAGTGTCCGAGTTATTCACTTCAATATCAAGCATCCACTGATACAAAACTAAAGATTTTTGTAATGGTAAATATGTAGTGACACCATAGCCGGAAATCTTGATTGGGCAAGAGTTAACAATCAACAAATCATTACTTTACCACTACATTGGTGACAAGCAATGTCTACGATGATCACTGAAGCTCACTCGTTCGCGGAGCGTCTCGTAGAGAAGTGCGGGCTATTCGGCGTCGCTTAAAATTTCGCATCCCCACACCAAGATTTATACATCTAATCAGCAATACCAATCTTTTTTCTTAGAGGAAATTTAATTATGCGAAAAATGAAGGCGATTCGCACAGCAGCACATAGAAACTTTAATCCCAGCAGTTAATAGAACTCTTGCAAAACTCAAAAAATCAGGAATGTCATTTTGAGCGGAACTCAGGGGAGAGAAAATTTTCACCAGATGTTTCGCTCCGCTCAAGATAACAATTTAAGCATTTATGCAAGATTAAGGTAAGTATACCTATTGCCTTAATCTCTAATTTTCTGTTTGCAGTGGCAGCTATTTAATTACCTTAAAATTCTCAATGGTGAGATATCTTTCTTCATCAGCTATCTGACTGCTGTAATCGATATCAATTTGGGTTGGATAGCCGTATTGAGGATTGTACCGCACATTCAGGCTGAAGGCCTTACGTTTTATAGCATCTTGAATCACATCAAACAGTTTAGGAATTGTGTTGTAATTTTGAAAGTATTCTTTAACATCTTTACCTGTAGCTACAGAAGTGATAGAACTTGTTTGACCATTACGTACTTTAATTACTACTGGCCCCCTAGCATCGCCTATACAAAAGCAACTATTGCTCAAAGTATAGTCATAGTTGGAAATATTTTTCTGATTCCAGAAATTGCGATTAAATTCTAATCGCTTTTCTGCTCGCTTTAGGTTCAAGTTACTCTTCGCTGGCGATTGTGCTATCTCTATGGGAGATTTGGACATTACTGGTAGGTTCAGTCCGAAAGATAGCAATAACCCGACACTGATAATGATAGGTAAACGCATATCAATCCCTTGAAGTTTAAAAGTATTATATATGTATTATAGATATTAATTTATCTATTTATTTAAGTTCACTTTATATTTTTATTAAAATTCATTAGTGGGTAGCCAAGGGCAAATAGCAAATTTATGGCTGTAAGGGACTGGTTGGTGGGTGTAGCCTATAGCTAAATCAGATCCGATGTAATCGCATACACGCGAGAATATTTTCTATATGCCGTAGAATCTTTACTGTAAAAAACAAATATTTATTTAAAGTATGAATGAATCACAAACTTGGTATATTATCAAGCGTTCTGTAGGTAATTGCGAAATTGTCCCCAGCGACAAAGTTGGCGACGATAATGTAGAGATTATAGAACAGTGGGGGCCTTTTAGTTCGCAAGAAGAAGCGATCGCTCGTCGTGTCGGGCTTATTAGGGCTGGAAAGTGCCAACCAGTTTAAGACGCGATTAATCGCGTCTGTACAGGAGTTAGGAGTTCACAATGATGGTTTTTATTCCTAACTCCTCACTATTCACTCCTAACTTTATTCCCCACTCTTCATTTTTCTGCTGTGGCTGCGCCCTTAGCGGCAATTTTTTTACCTATTACGTCTACTGCTTTAGCGAATTGGGGATCTGCTAAAGTAGCGAGTTTGTCGCGTTCATGGAGCCATAACTCCTCCATCTGGGCTTTACTCAAATCTACCTTTACATCTGGACTAATACCTTTATGATTAATATCTGTACCGTTGGGGGTATAGTAATGAGCAATTGTTACCGCCAATCCTGAGCCATCTTCCAGGGGACGCACCGATTGCACTAGTCCCTTACCAAAGGTTTGAGTACCAACCAAAGTAGCACGCTTGTTGTCCTGCAAAGCCCCTGAGAGGATTTCACTTGCACTGGCTGAACCTTTATCTACCAGTACTACCAAAGGTTTATTTGTCAAGGCGCGTCCGTTTGCCTCTTCTTTGTCTGCCTCTCCTTGGCGTTCAACAGTGGAGACAATCTTACCTTTATCTATCCACATCCGGGCAATGTCTACACTGGAGAAGAGTAAGCCACCTGGATTACCACGCAGATCCAGAATATATCCAGCTACCTTTTTGCTTTCTAAATCTTTGATAGCGGTTTGCATTTCTTTACCAGCATTGGCGCTGAACTGGTTCAGGCGAATGTAGCCAAGATTACCTGCTGGAGTTTTCTTTTGGGAATATTTAACTGGATGAATTTCAATCCGCGCCCGTTTGATATCAAACTGTTTTGTCTGACCGTCACGCTGAATCGTTAACCTGACTTGCGATCCTGCTTCACCTCTAATCATGGATACTGCCTGATTAGTATCCATCCCTTTAGTATTTTTGCCGTCGATTTTGATGATGATATCTTTCGCTAAAACACCAGCTTTAAAAGCTGGTGTATCTTCGATTGGCGCAATTACAACCAATTGCTTGGTTTTTTCATCCTGACTGATTGTGATCCCAATACCTGTCAATTCTCCAGAGGTATCCACTTGCATATTCTTGAATTCTCCTGGATCCATAAACCGGGTGTATGGGTCTTCTAGCTTTTTGAGCATTTCCCGAATGGACTTATACGCTTCCTGCGGATTACTGTAGGACTTGCTCAAGTATTCTTTACGAACAGCCTGCCAATCTACTTGATTAAAAGTACCGTCTACATATTGGCGTTGAACAATTTGCCAAACTTCATCTACTAATTCTTTGGGACTTGCTTTAAATAAAGCCTGACCTCGGGAATGAATGCCAAGGCTAGTAACAGCGATCGTGGAGAGTGTCACTGCCGTAGCACCCAAAACAAGCCTACTTTTTGTAATCACCATAATGACAGCTGCGTCAGAGGGAAAATATATAGTCAGTATGCTCAATCTAACACAGCCTACTACTGTACAGACCGAGTATGTATCCCTAATTTAAATAAAATACTTGACAATCCGGCGAACTTGATGGTTTGTACAAAATTTTGGGGAGTGGGGAGTGGGGAGTGGGGAGTGGGGAGTGGGGAGTGGAGAGTGGGAATGAGGAATCGGGATTGGGCAAAGGAGGCAGGAGGCAGAAGTTTTTGAATTTTGAATTTTGAATTTTGAATTGATTTCTCCCCCACTCCCTACTCCCTATTCCCCACTCCCCCAACCCCTTACGGTTCTACCCAGCGTTCATCTCCCTTAATCAGGTTAATTAATTCCTCTACACCTTTATCTTCTGGGACTTTTTTAATTTCCTCTCTGCCACGATACAGAGAAATGTAACCAGGTGTTTTGCCAACATAACCATAGTCGGCATCTGCCATTTCTCCGGGGCCATTGACAATACAACCCATAACCGCTATGTCAAGACCAGTTAAGTGTTTAGTGGCTTCCCGAACTTTATGCAGCACTTCCTCTAGGTTAAACAAAGTGCGTCCACAGGAAGGACAAGCGACGTATTCCACCATCGTTTTTCGCAATCCCAAAGCTTGGAGAATGCTATAACAGACGGGAATTTCTTTTTCTGGTGCTTCTGTAAGTGAGACGCGAATTGTATCGCCAATGCCGTCAGCAAGTAAGGTAGCAATACCAGCCGTGGATTTAATTCGCCCATATTCGCCATCACCAGCTTCTGTAACGCCTAAATGTAGCGGATAATCCATACCCAGTTCATCCATACGCTTGGCTATCAGGCGATAGGCGGCTAACATCACGGGTACTCGTGAGGCTTTCATAGAAATTACCAAGTTGCGGAAATCCAAAGATTCACAGATGCGAATGAATTCTATGGCAGATTCCACCATGCCTTCTGGGGTGTCACCGTAGGTAAATAGCATCCTCTCAGCGAGGGAACCGTGATTTACCCCAATTCGCATCGATTTACCTTGATCGCGCAAAGAAACTACCAGAGGTTCTAAAGTTTCGCGGATTTTATCGCCAATTTCGTCAAATTCGGCTTTAGTATACTCAGTTCGATTGACGTTGGGCTTTTCAAAGACATATAACCCCGGATTAATCCGCACTTTTTCTATGTGCTTGGAGACTTCCACGGCGATTTTTAGTCCGTTGTGATGGACATCAGCCACAATGGGCACGTCTTGGTAAGTTTTTATTAATTTTTGTTTAATTTCTGCTAAAGCTTTAGCATGAGCCATACTCGGCACTGTGACACGGACAATTTCGCAGCCTATTTCGTGCAGACGACGAATACCAGCCACGGAACCGTCAATATCAAGGGTGTCTTCGTTAATCATTGACTGCACTACAACGGGGTAGCCACCGCCAATGGTGACATTTCCCACCTTTACGGGACGGGTTTTACGCCGCTTGATAGTTGTATCAAAGGTAGGTTGGCTGGATGTAGTATTTGAAGTATCTACTATGGGCAGAGTTTGCATAACCTGATTAGGTAAATTTGCTGTCGCTAAAATATCAGATTTAATAAATCTCTGTTTCCCAGATTGCCACAGCTAGTGGCTCTTTTGAACGATTAATATAGAAAAAAATGGAAAATAACACAGGCAAAGAAATAAAGAGCAATTCAAAGGTTTTGCTCATTTATAAAGATATATTACTGAAAAATTATTTTAACTGAGTAGCTTGAGTAGCGATCGCGCAGGGTTCAGCGGGAGCATCCCAATGCAAGCCAAAAGCTACAGGACTGACACAAAAACCCTGTACAAACCTCTTTCCTTGGCGCTCTTGGCGTCCTTGGCGGTTCGTTATTTCATTATTGTTCTAAGCCAAAATCCCGTATAAAAATAAACTTGCACATTTGGGATGCTCCCGGTTCAGCAGGAAAGCTTAAGGAAGCGATCGCTCTTTCACTGAGTTATAAATACTACTACCTTGGCAAACATTGTAATCGAGTTCATAGTAAGGACTTTAGTCCTAAAAAAAGGACTGAAGTCCTTACTACAAACATTAATACAAATATACTATTGAGTAAACAGATTACACACACCAGCAGCTAAATTAGACTTATCACTAAATTCTTTTACACCCATGCTAGAAAAAACATCTACATTCCAGAAAGCCATAGAAGCGGTAGAAGCATTAGATCCAGAAGCTCAGGCTATTCTTGTAGATATTATCCAAAAGCGCCTCAAACAACAGCGACGGGATGACTTATTAAAAGAAATCGCGCAAGCAGAGAGTGATTATGCTCAAGGGAATGTCCGGCGTGGTTCAGTTGCAGATTTGATGGCGGAGTTAGACGAGTGAAAAATTTGGTTTGGAGTCCGACTTTTGTTCGTGCTTTTAAGCGTCTAGTCAAGAAAAATCCTGAGTTACGTTCTCAAATTGAGCAAGTATTAGAACAAATCGCTGAAAACCCATTTCAACTCAGTTTACGTAGTCACAAGCTAAAAGGTGATTCATTGGGCAGATACTCATGTTCAATTGATTATCGTAATCGGATTTTATTTAAAATTGTTACAAATCCTGAATCAGGAGAGGAAGAAATTTTGTTGCTAACTTTAGGTTCGCATGATGAGGTTTACTAAGTAAGGCATTATATTTAACTGAGGCAAGTTTAATAATTACAACATAAGTGCAGAATTATATGAATACCCAAGCAACAACCCAACTACCAATTCCCCGGCATTTTAACTCCAATAAGGTAGGAGAAGTCTGGCGCGTACCTTACCAAGAATGTGCAGCAACAGGCGAAACATGGGCACAAAAGCACGACATCAAACCAGCATCTTTAGATAAAAGCCGGATTTGCTTACTATTAATTGATGTCCAAAACACCTTCTGCATCCCTGGATTTGAATTATTTGTAGGTGGAAAATCTGGGAATGGGGCTGTGGATGATAACGTCAGATTGTGTGAATTTATATATCGGAATTTGGGAGTAATTACAAAAATTGTACCCACCCTGGACACCCACACAGCAACACAAATCTTCCATCCTATCTTTTGGGTAAACGCTGCGGGAGAACATCCTACTCCAGCAGCTACTAACATTACCCCAAAAGACATCGAACAAGGTATCTGGAAAGTTAACCCAGCAGTTGCTGACAGTGTTACTAATGGGGATTATGAATTATTAGAAAAACATACTTACCATTACATTAAGCAACTAAGTCAAGACGGTAAATATCCCCTGACAGTTTGGCCTTATCATTCGATGTTGGGTGGTATTGGTCATGCTTTAGTTTCGTCAGTAGAAGAAGCGATATTTTTCCACGGCATTGCTCGTCAGAGTCAGACGCAATTTGAACTTAAAGGTGAAAATCCCTTAACAGAAAACTATTCCATTTTGCGTCCAGAGGTGTTGGAAGATTTTGAGCAACGTCCACTTGCTCTAAAAAACACGCGCCTGATTAAACAACTTTTAGAATATGATGCAGTAATTATTGGTGGTCAAGCTAAAAGTCATTGCGTCGCTTGGACAATTGAAGATTTATTAACAGAAATTAAACAGGTAGATGCCACCCTTGCTCAAAAAATCTATTTGCTAGAAGATTCTACTTCGCCTGTTGTTGTTCCCGGTGTTGTGGACTACACAGAACAGGCAGATGCAGCATTTGCAAGATTTGCAGAGGCAGGAATGCACATTATAAAATCTAGCGAAAATATAGCATCCTTTATTTAACGCAAAGGATCGCAAAAGTTTCGCAGAGGAACACAGAGATTTCCTTTGCGTTCCTCTGCGTTTCAAAACAAACCTCATTTCTTCAAATAACCCTTTGGATCTTCCGCTACCCAACCCAGAGATGAGCTAGAACGCACTTCAAAATGGAGATGCGGTTGAGTGGATGTTGGTTTCCCACTAGTACCTACCGTTCCCAGTAAGTCTCCTTTTTTTACTTGTTGACCGACAGAAACCTTGATAGTGTCAAGCTGGGCATAACGGCTTTGGAGTCCGCCACTGTGGTTAATAATGACTAACTTGCCATAAGAACCTTGGTCATTAGCAAAGGCTACGGTTCCAGGTGCGATCGCTAGCACATCTGTACCAACTGGTGCTAATAAATCAACACCACTGTGGAAGAAAACTTCACCTGTAGCAGGATTAATTTGCCAGCCGTAAGCTAATCCCACATTTGCCACTTCCCCCAAAGGATAGCCAGACAAAGATGCACGGTTTGGCGTACCTGCATTAGTAGGTACGGACTTAGTTACAACACCATTGGGCGACCAATTTACCCCCGGAACAAACACAATTCTGGGGTCTTGTTGGCAGCCATTCACCTCAAAAAGGCTATCAGCACGAACTTTGTATTGTGCCGCCACTTGTCGCCAAGTTTGACCACGAGGCACTTCGACGACAATCCCATTGTAGGGAGGAATCTGAAGTACACTACCAACGGGTGCGATTGTACCGCTCTGCAAAGCTGGATTCATGCCGATAATAGTTGTAGGTATGAGATTGTAGCGCTGGGCTATGCTCTCTAAAGTTTCGCCACGAACAACTTTATGGCGTTGGAAGCGAGATAGGGCTGGAGTTGGGCAACCACCCACAGCAGCGTTGGCGCTGTTGATGTTTGGCAGTATGGATACTAAGCTCAAGGCGCTAACTAAGCTACAGAGAAACAGTTGACGAAAGGGTAAAGTCATGTATACAGGTCAAGATCGCATTATTAAATTTTAAATGGCAAGAGTGGGGAGTGGGGAGATGAGTGAGGGACAACAATTAATAACCAATGACCAATGACTAATGACTAATGACTAATGACCAATGACTAAATTGATCTGTCCACTTGCCGTTAGCTTGACTACACTTAGAAATTAGCAACTGCATTTCTGTCCTTAAGCAGAATGATTATGAAGTTATCCTTAAAACAACTGGCGGTTTATGTATTTTTACTGGCGTTTGGCTGTGGTGCAGGTTTATTTGGCAGTCGCTATCTCCTGCTCAAAAATCCCTCATTCCAACAGTTAAAAAATGTAACAATGGCTTCGCCTCCAGAATCTGTAGTGCCATCTTCTAACGGAGCGATTGGGGCTACTGGGGGCGATAATGTGAATTTTATTGCGACGGCAGTGCAAAAAGTTGGCCCGGCTGTGGTACGAATTAATGCCACTCGCAAAGTCGCCAATCCTATCTCTGACGCTTTGAAAAATCCCCTCTTGCGGCGATTCTTTGGAGAGGATGAGCAACCAATTCCGCAAGAACGCATTGAGCGCGGTACAGGATCGGGATTTATTTTGAGCGAAGATGGAGAATTAATCACCAACGCTCATGTGGTAGCCGATACAGATACAGTACAAGTCACCCTCAAAGATGGTCGGAGTTTAGAGGGGAAGGTGGTAGGAGTTGATTCCGTGACAGATGTGGCGGTGGTGAAAATAAAAGCGAATAATTTACCGACTGTGAAATTAGGCAATTCGCAAAACTTAATACCAGGACAATGGGCGATCGCTATTGGCAATCCTCTAGGTTTAGATAATACTGTCACTATCGGCATCGTCAGCGCTACAGATCGCACCAGCACTCAAGTCGGTGTCCCAGATAAGCGAGTCAGCTTTATCCAAACTGATGCCGCAATTAACCCTGGTAATTCCGGTGGCCCCTTGTTAAATGCCCAAGGCGAAGTGATTGGTGTTAACACTGCCATCCGCGCTGATGCTCAAGGACTCGGCTTCGCTATCCCCATTGAAACCGCCGCCCGCATCGCCAATGAACTTTTTACCAAGGGACGTGTGGAACATCCCTTCTTGGGTATTGAAATGGCAGACCTTTCTCCAATCAAAAAACAGCAGATTAATCAAGAAAATCAGATCAACATTCAGCAGGATGCTGGGATTGTGATTAAAGGAGTCACAGATGATTCCCCAGCCAAGCGTGGAGGACTGCTTCCTGGAGACGTGATTCAAAAAGTTAACGGTAAACCAGTCAAAATTTCAGCCCAAGTTCAGAGGGTGGTAGAATCCAGCAAAGTTGGCGACATTTTAGCTATCGAAGTCAACCGTAGCGGTAAAATTCAAACCTTCAAAGTACAATCAGGAGCTTATCCTGAAAGGAAGTAGTCAGGGAACTCCAAAAAATAAATTATTCCACATTAAAGTCGTTGACTGTTGACTGTTGACTGTTGACTGAAAACTCGTGAACCTTCAACGGTCAACAGTGAACAATAGCAATGGAATATTTTTTTACTTGGAAGTCCCTCAAAATAATTAGTAATTCGTAGTTGCAAGACGCTTGCGGACACCAGAAAGCGCGTCGCTATCAGTGGAAGCTTGAACTCTCCACAAATGTCTTGTTAACCACTAAATTTTTAATTCAGTATGGGCTGCTATACCCTTTTTAATTACGAATTACGAATTACGAATTAGTAATTATTTGGTCAATAGTCCCAGAATATTTGACTACTGACTATTGATTATTGACCATTAGACAAATGCTCTAACTGCATTCTTTGTTCCATCTGGCGCAGAAAATACCCTGTCATCATGGCCGACGCTAGAAGCCCAGCTAAATTCTCCCGATCTGTTGTGATTTGCACGTTGAAATTTTCTGGCGGGAGCATTCCCACAAGCCCTTGGACATTTTGCGAGATGATTTGTTTAATTTCGGGGCTGGCGGACTGAGCAATCCTGGCTAAAACATCAGGAGACTGATGCTGTAGATATTTGAGCAACTGATTGGGGTATTGCTCAGAGTGGTCTGAAAGAAGTTGATTAGGGTGTTCCTCAGAGTTGTCATTTAAAAAGTCAGGATTAAACACCATTGGCAGTTTTATTTAGCTTAATTGCTAACTCTACTCTAAACCATAGTACAAGGGTAGCGCATTCACCACACGTATAAGTCAAGAGGAGGGGAATGGGGAATAGGGAATGGGGAATAGGGAATGGGGAATAGGGAATGGGGAATAGGGAATGGGGAATAATCAAGAGTTCTTCTTCCCCTACCTTCCCTGCTCCCTCATCCCCCTCATCCCCCTCATCCCTCACTCCCTACTCCCCACTCCCCACTCCCTCCAGTTCTAGTTCTAGTTGTTCTTCCTTCTGGCTAGTGGAAAGTATTTGGGGGAGTTGTTCGATTTGGAAATATTGATGAAATTTTGGGGTTACTTGCAGTGAATAGGAGCGAGAATCGCTGTCTCGACGCTTGCGGATGAAACCAAGTTCTACGAGTTCTGGAACGTGCTGATATACTCCTGAACCGCGCAGGTTAATCAAGTCGCTCTGGAGTATGGGACTATTGAGGGCGATCGCGGCTAAAGTTCGCAATGCACCTACACCCAATTCTACTGGTATCATCGTTTGCACTAAATCATGAAAATCAGACCGTAGTTGCAAACTGTAACCATCTGAAGTTTCTACTACCTCTAAGGCGCTATCTCGGTGGGCATAGTTGTCCATTAGTTCAATTATGCCTTCTTTGACAGTGGCGCGATCGCACGCGGCATACTCGGCGATTTCGCCGAGCGACAAGGGTTTACCTTTTAAATACAGAATTGCTTCTATCTTTGTCGCTGTGGCTGTAATCATTTAGTCATTAGTCATTAGTCATTGGTCATTAGTCATTTGTCACTTGTACTGAGCGTAGTCGAAGTATTGGTCATTAGTACATGACAACTAACAATCAACAAGTGTGTGGCATTATATCGTAAATTGTCAAAATATTTGTTGACAATTTCAAATTGGGCTTTCAAATTGGGCATTGGAGATTAGTTATTTCCCTCTGCTCCCCAGTCCCCAGTCCTTAGTCCCCAATCCCTCTACTCGTGAGAATAAATTCTGCGATCGCTAAATCTTGGGGAGTTGTCACTTTTAAATTTGTCTCTTCTCCCTCGACAATTCGCACTTCAATACCGCACTTTTCAAACAAAGCGGCATCGTCTGTTACTTCCCAACCTTGACGGACACCTTCAGCGTGGCACTGTTTCAACAACTTGACATCAAATCCTTGGGGAGTTTGTGCCGCCCATAATTGCCGTCTATCGGGTGTTTTTTGAATTATGCCTTGTTCATCGACAACTTTAATGGTGTCTTTGACGGGGACACCAGCAATTAAACCGGGACAATGGCGAATCGCCTCGGCACAAGAGTTAAATAAATCTGGTGTGGCCAGACATCTAGCCCCATCATGAATTAATACTTGTTCTGCGGCTACTGGTAGCGCCTGCAAGCCATTGTAAACAGATTCTTGACGGGTGGAACCACCTGTAATCAATTCCACTGGTTTAGTCAGCTTCAGATCGGCGAGAATTGCGTTGAAGTCTGGCCAATCGGTAGGTTGGGAAATAATTCCGATCCAACTGATTGTATTGGCGGCTTCTGCGGCTAATAGAGTCCAAGCAATAATTGGTTGCGATCGCACGACTAGCAGGAGTTTATTGCGGTTACTACCCATTCTTTTTCCGGTTCCCGCAGCTGGAATTAGTAAATACACAGAATTCCTCAATCTTTAAGCTATATATTTTCCCCTAAAATAGGGAGCGAGTAAGCGTCAATAAATATTATGCGAGTAGTAGCCCTTGTACCTGGCGGAATTGGCGACCAAATTCTCTTCTTTCCGACTCTAGACGACCTAAAGCGCAATTACCCTAACGCTCAGATAGATGTCGTTGTTGAACCCCGGTCAAAGGCTGCCTACCGAGTGAGCAAGTCAGTTCACGAGGTACTGCCCTTTGATTTTCAAGACCGTAACAGTCTGGCGGATTGGGGTAATTTGGTCGGCAACATTCGCGATCGCGAATACGATGTTGCCATTGCTGTTAAGCAAAATTGGTTGATGGGTCTTTTACTCTGGTTAACGGGAATTCCTATACGTATTGGCTACAAAGGCAAAGGATCGGGTTTTCTTACCCATGCTGTGCCATTAAAACCATCCCAGTATGGGGCGGCATTTTACCACGATTTGCTGCAACCATTGGAAATAAATAGTCCTGTCCCAGAATTAGCTGTAAATGTACCAAAAACAGATATTGAGTGGGCAGAAAAGGAACAAAAACGCTTAGGGGTGCATGAAACAGGCTATATCTTGATTCATGGAGGTTCTGGCCAGTTATCCCAGGCTAAAGAACTGGATAAAATCTACCCTGTCGAGAAGTGGCATCAAATTATTCAAAACTTCCAAGAGAAGCAACCGGATTTGCCTGTGGTGGTAATTAAGGGAGTTGACGATGAGCAGTTTGTGCGATCGCTTTTGGGGTCTTCTCCAAATATCAAGGTGACTGCCCCAGATGATATTGGTAAGTTAGCTGCCATAATCGCCGGGGCAAATCTGATGTTGTCTACTGATACTGCGGCACTACAACTGAGTGTTGCAGTCCAAACCTATACCATTGCCCTGTTTGGGCCCACTGATCCTGCTAAGTTGTTGCCGAAAAACGATAAATTCCTGGCCATTGAATCACCCACGCGAAAAACGGCGGATGTTTCACCAAATGCAGTTTTGGAGAAAATTTGGGGGGGCTAAACCAGCAGTTTGTCCCAATTTCTGCAATCGTTCTATTGGATATCCAAGAAATAAATTATCCATCTTGTGGGGTGGGCATCCTGCCCGCCTGAATATGGGACGGGTGTTAGCGTAGCGGCACGCAGTGCGGACACCCATCCCACAAGAAAATTTTGGATGTTTTTTTATTTGGAAGTCCCCTATTGGATATCCAATATAGTTATGCGTTTGTTGAATGACCGCAAAACCTGGACGTGACAGCTAGATTTTGCGGTTATTCAGAAGAAGAATACAGAATCAAGACGCTCCCTACGAGATACTTCTCTATTTCCCAGTCGTCCAAAATTCATATTGAATTCTGGCTCCTGACTCCTGAATTCTTTTTTGTTAAAATATCTCAAAAAAAGCATCATCTAATTCATAACCCAGCATTTGGGCCATAGACTTCAGCCGCGAGAGGCTGGGGATACTTTGCTGTTTGAGCCAATCACCTAAAATAAAGATTTTGTGCATCAAAAATATTTCTAAGGCTTCTGGATTGTACTGAATGCCTTCTTTAGCACTGAACTGGTGTGGTACTAGCATGGCGCTATAACGAGCAAATTCTCCAGCTTTCCAATCTAGTAAAAATGGTAACCAGGGATATTTCGCATCTAGGCGCACAAACCACAGCCGCACCTCTGGAATTTCTGAGAGTTCCCGTGGATCGCCAGGTTCGAGTTCATAATTGATATCAAAGCGTAGCTGCTGTTCATGGGATGCAGCCCCATCTTGCAGCAGTTGTTCAATCACCGTTGACGCAGGCGACAGATCCAGATTGTTAATGAAGTCATTATTGAGTGCGATCGCAATTGTCTTTGACTCAGCAGCCACTTTCTTTTTGCTCAACTGTAGGATCGAGAATATACAGTAGCAGCTTTCAGGCATTGACGCTACATTGACTTTTACTAGCAGAAAGTCTTCTTTACTACGATGCCTGCCATTAGAATTAGCCTACTTGGGGCAGGCGTTGCCTTTCCCAAGGTGGACATTTACAGCAATTTTAAGTTAAAGTTGTAATGAGTTTGTTTTAGATTAAGGTCTGAGAAAGTAAGCATCAACAAGCAAAAAAATCATTATTACCACCTGTCACTTCCGCAGCATCAAAAGCCAAAACACAAGTACAGGTTAAATAGCGGTGTGCAATATCATTGCATATATTAAATAACCAATAAACATTTAGACGGGAAAATCACCCCAACAGTTAAGAAGCTGTAATATGCAAAAAAAAACAATTTCTACAAAACCAATTCGTTCTCTAGAAGATGCGCTTGAGCAGTGCCAAATTTTGGGTATGCGTGTCAGCCGCCAGCGTCGCTTTATTCTAGAATTACTTTGGCAAGCAAATGAACATCTTGCGGCAAGAGAGATTTACGATCGCTTAAACCAACAAGGTAAAGATATCGGTCATACTTCTGTTTATCAAAATTTAGAAGCATTATCTAGTCAGGGTATCATTGAGTGTATTGAACGCTGTGATGGGCGTTTGTACGGCAATATCAGTGACTCTCACAGTCATGTAAATTGTATAGATACAAATCAAATTCTTGATGTTCATGTGGAACTCCCAGAAGAGTTAATCCGCAAAATTGAAGAAGAAACAGGAGTGCGGATTACTGACTATAGTATTAACTTTGTTGGCTACCGTAACCAGGAAGAGGGCTAGGGGGCAGGGGGCAGGGGGCAGGGGGAGAAGAAAAACTATTAGATTCTTGAGCTATTCCCAATGCCCAATGCCCTATTCCCTATTCCCCAATAAAAGTATTGCCAAAAATTGTTTCATCATTGGCATCATCATCATATAAATCTGCTGGTAAAATTGTGCCTTCGGAGCTTTCAATTAGTCCGATCGCAGGGAGTTTGTTCCAATTATTATCTGTGTTTGTCGCAATTTTGACGGTGTTTAAGAAGGGCTGCTGCGATTGCGAATACTTCAATCTTTGAAACGACTCTTGGGAGAAGGAAGCATCATTTTCGCTGGCTAATTTTTTGTCAGCCTCAGTGAGAATGGCATCAAATAAGCAGGCGTTAGTGAGATTGGCAGAATTAAGATTTGCCCCCATGAGATTTGCCTGTTGCAGGTTTGCGCCTGTAAGGTTTGCACCTGCGAGGTTTGCACCTGCGAGGTTCGCCTGTTGCAAATTCGCTCCAGCCAAATTCGCCCCGATTAACTCCGCATTAGATAAGTTTGTCTGCTCAAGATTTACCCCAGTTAACATTACTTGTAACAAAGAGGCTCCCGATAAATTGAGTCCAGCCAGAGACTTAATTCGGGTTATGAAGGCATTCTTATGTAAAAGGGTTGTTCTAGCAATCAGCGCACTTAAAGCCTCTGGATTGAATTCTGCCAAATTTACTGGATTCCCACAAGGCCAAAAAGGAACTTTTGTTTCTCGGTAGCAAGCACAAAGCAATAAAAACACATTCAGTCCCACCGCAGCATTCACCTGCTCAACATTCACCGGGTTTTGCAGTGTATGGAAATGAGTCAAAGCTTTGTGGGCTATACCTTCATCGAACCAACAGCCTTGACAGTAAGCCCGCCAGAAAGACAACAACCGTTGGAACAAAACTTCAAAAGAAAACTTGTGCTTTTGCTCCCGGCGTAAAATTGCGATCGCTAATTCCTCAATTTCTTGGCTAAGTATCCCGTAACCCAGTAAATTGTAAATATGCTGGGCTACATCACTAGGAGAATCAACCACAAAAGTGAGCGTGCCATAAACCTCATTTTGGCACTGAGTCAGTAATTTTAACTCAGCAGTCACAGCCTCAGCACAAAGATATTCTCCTAATTTGACATGCGAAAACTCAATTAAACTAGTTTTTGCTGCGCTTTTTACATCTCGAATTTTAAAATAAAAGGCTGGTAAAGGATTAAATTCACCAGCCAATTTAATTTGATGACGTTGTGAGTGTAAAATTTTCAGAGCGATCGCTTGCATCTGATCAAGTAAATCTTGGGGATAACGACTAGCGAGTAAATTAGCGATCGCTTCGTTAGTCCGGTGGATATGAGCCGATCCTGAGCGCAATAGCATCGTCTTAATACCGCCAATTAGCGGATAGCCCAACAACCATCGACTCAGGCGATGATAAATTTCCCATAACAGAGAATACTTTGGGTTATTAGCCGCTAAGTGTAATATTTCATCATCTAGGAGTCCGTCGCGGTGTAAAATGCCCAATAAATGCAGCATTAGGGGTTGACGGATAAGGGCAGATAATTCTTTTAACTTTGATTGACTGGCAAATAAGCCTGTCTGTTTTAAGAATGTAAAGAAATTTTGAGCGATCGCCAACGATTGCACTTTTGTCCACTGCTGAAACCATTGTTTGAGTTCTTCCGCATCCAACGGCTGAATGATAATTCGCTTCAATGGCAACGGTATTTCTGGGGCAATTTCTGGTAATGTCATTGAGCGACTTGTTAAGAAAATTTTGTGTCGGTGCTGAGATTGAAAGTTCAGTAATTGCTGAATAAAAATTGCTTTTGCCCTTATACCATGAGCAGAAGGGGGTAATTCATCCAAACCATCCAGCAGCAACAAACAAGGGACATTTTCTTGCTCTAACCAAGTTGAAAGATTAACACCAAAGGCAGAATTTAGAGTTTCGATAAAAGTTTTGCCATAAGTTACATCCCGTAACCTAATTACTATAGGCATCCAATTAGGGTAAAATTCTTGTGCTACCTGTGCTGCCCAGAGTTGACAAAAACTAGTTTTTCCATAACCAGGTTCTGACTCAATGAGTGCGATCGTTGCTAAATCAGCTAACTGTTGCTGCGCCCATGTTTTTAAATCAACTGGCTTAACAGTTTTATTATCCTGCTCAGAAATACTTTCCTCTATTGGTAAGCCTTTTTGTGCAACATAGATATCCTTGAGGGCAAAGGATTCTATCAGCAAAGGCATACTGAGGTTTTTAATCAAACTTGCCCGATAATGTTCTCGGTGCAAATCAATTTTCTCAGTGGCTATAGAACCCACTTCTGGGGCGATCAAACTAGGAGATAATGAAATCCCTAAACGAAAAAATTTTTGCAGTTGGGCTAAAGGTGCAGCATTCTCAGTGACGACTACCAGTAAGTGACCAGGAAGTGAGTTAACCAAACGCTGTGTTAAAAGTTTAGCTTCCGGTTCCTCTGCCCCATTGGCAACAAACCAAGCTATGGCAGCGTTATTTATTTGTTGTACCAGTAATGAGTCGGCAACCAAAGACAGCGCTTGTTCAGCTTGAGTATCAGTTAATTTACCTGGACTGAGAGTTTTTAGTAACCCTTGCAGTTGCGGATCTTGGAGGGTGAGTTTACCCATTTCCTCCTTCGGGATGGGTATATTTGCCCGGTCTAGCCACGGTCTTTGCAGGCTTGCTTCCTGTTCTAGAACTGCTTGCAAAGCTTGGAGATAGGCAATTTGAAACGCTAGCCATGTGCCTTCGTTACGTTTTAACGGTTTTTTTTGGCTGAGGCTACGCAACAGGTTTTCTGTCAGATGGGAAATGACATAGATTTCTTCCCAAACAATAGCTAAGGGCAGTTCTAAAACCTCTACCAAAGTACAGATATCAAAAGGCATCAAGCTTTTGACTTCCATATCCTGAACAATCCGGTAGGCAATACCTGCCAATTGTCCCGCCGAAAATCCTCTAATTTGATTGAGTGCGATATAGTGTTCTGCCAACCAGTGCCGAATACTCAAGTTCATTTAATTACACAGTGAAGGCTGCATAAGGCAATTATGATCGAATTATCTGACAATTCAGGTTATGTGGAAAAGTCCACCAAAAACCTAATCCCCTTCCCGACACTCTAAGTGGGAAAATTCAAAGTCTCTCTCCTTAAAGGATGAGAGAAATAGAAGTGAGGTTTTCCAGATACCGCTGAATTGTCAGATCGATTTATCAGTTTGCGAAAACAGGTAACAATGGGAATGACAAAGTTTGGTATCAGAGTTGTTTTCTGATTGGTAAAAAACAGTGCTTGTGTAACTGAGTAGACTATGAGCGATCGCCGGATAAAATTATTGTTAATCGACCAAGACCCGATTTTTCGTCTGGGATTACGGGTAGCTCTAGAAGCAATTCCTAGCCTGGAAGTAACAGGAGTGATAGAAACTGATACTGCTGCCTTGCAGATTTTAGCAGAAATTGCCCAAGAAGACCCAAATCAGGTAAATTTGGTAGTTTTGGAATTCGGTAATGGTCGCTCCACCACCAGTCAACAGCTAGGTTTACAATTCTGTCGGCAACTCAGAGCCTTATATCCCAACCTGCCAATTTTGCTCCTCAGTTCTATTCAACAACAAGGACTGCTATTGGCTGCAAAATCTGTTGGTATTAATGGCTACTGCCCCAAAGGTACACCACTTCCTGAATTAGTCGCCGCCATGCAAGAAGTTGCAGATGGTGGTGACTATTGGTTCCAAGACACGCAACCAATCACAACTCCTAACTCCCCACTCCCTAGTACAGACGCGATTAATCGCGTCTCTACCCACTCCCCACTCCCTTTATTTAGACTCCGAAATAATTTACGTTTGTCAGGAATTGCTCACATTGAAGCTACCTTAGCGGCAGTAACAGCACAATTACAAGTTCCCGGACTACCAGTATTAGATCGAGCAATTCTAGCTGGACAACGGCGAGAACTGCTAGCGGCTCGTTGGTTGCTAAATCGATTGTTGGTTTCATCACAAGAAAAGCAATCAGATATTCCCGTTGCTGATGAGCCGCCTATCACTCCTTCGTTGAGTAGTGCTATTCAACAAAGGCAAATGTCACCTTTACTTAGTCCGGGAACACTACAATCTGCATTATTTGCATCTTGTGTTACCAAACTTCAATTTCCTTTACGAAATGTCACAAATATACCTTTAGAAATTGATATATTTCGTGAAGATAAAAAACGGGAATTACTTTATCTTATACTGCAAAAATTGGCTGGGCAGTTGGATGAATTGCGTACTTCTCAAATAGAGATAAATGAATTATATGAGGTCAGACTGAGATTATTACGCGAGCTATGGCAAGCAGCAATTACAGATTTTTTTGGCAAGTTTTCTCGGATAAAAGTAGGAAACCAAAACATAGAAATTCTTAATTATTTATTACCAAGCATAGAAGTTGTGCAAAGAGATATTCTTAATAAAATTCCGCTAGTTTGTGAGTTATATTCCTATCTACTGTTTCAAACAGAATTGAACATTGATAATACCTCCTATCCAGTAGTCAGCGCGGAAGCCAAGTCCCAAGCATTAATGATTTTAGAGAACTTATTGATTCAGGTAGCGAATGGGGTAGTGCAACCACTGTTAAATTCTTTAGCAGATGTAGAGGAGATTAAGCAAAATTTTTATGGACGGCAATTGATTTCCACAAGAGAGATTGAACGATTTAGAAATGATTTATCGTGGAAATATAGATTAAGAAATTATATAAATGAACCAAAAGCAGTTTTTGAAAGTCGCTACGAACTATTTGTAATTGCGCCTCGTGGGATTGCCATTACTTCAGTTTATGCTCCTCGAAATCAGGAATTAGTAAAATTTTCTAATATTCCTTTAGTAGTGACATTGGTTTTAGAATTTAGTGATGCGATCGCACCGCGTTTAAAATCACTATTAGCTTTTGTAGGTAGCGGTATAGTCTTCATTCTCACCCAAATAATTGGTAGAGGTTTAGGTTTAATCGGTCGTGGTATTCTTCAAGGTATTGGTAGTGCTTCGTTAATAGAAAAAAACTTTAGACGAAATAGCGATCGATCCAAGTGAAGAGGCAGGGGGAGAAATCAATTAAAAATTAAAAATTAAAAATTAAAAAACTTCTGCTTTCTGCCTCCTCTTTCCGAATGACAAATGACAAATGACAAATGACTAACAATGATTTTATCGGACTAGGAATTTCTTATGTTTATGCTATTGGTCTGCTCGTTATTGGCGAGGGACTGCGTAGGCTGCTTGGCGTAAAGCCGGATTTGACCCGCAAGGTAATCCATATTGGTGCAGGGATGTGGGTTTTTGGTGTCCTGCTACTGTTTAAGCACTGGGAAATCGGAATTATACCTTTTGCTACCTTTATCGGACTCAACTACCTGTTTTACCGCTACCGAATCATTGGCGCAATGGATACCCAGGATAGCTCCCCTGGTACAGTTTATTTCGCTATTTCAGTGACGCTGCTTTTCGGGCTACTATGGCGACCAGATGGGCCAGTAGATAGCGTTGCGATCGCAGTAGCTGGGATAATGGCAATGACTTGGGGTGATGCACTAGCAGCATTAATCGGTAGACGCTTCGGGCAGCATAAATACCAAGTGGGAAATTCTGTACGTTCCTGGGAAGGTTCAGCAGCAATGTTTGTGGCGAGTACAGTAGTAATTTTCTTAGTGCTGTTGCTGCTACCTGGTTCGTCACTGAGTCCCCTAGCAAAATCTTTTAGTTTGGCATGGGCCTTATTGACGGCGGTAATAACTGCTACTTTCGCCACCCTAGCAGAGGCAGTTTCACCCCACGGCACAGATAACCTCAGCGTACCTCTAGTAGCTGCGGGAGCAGTGTGGGTAATAATGCAAGTATTTTAAGGGATTCCCAATCTACTAGTACCGCAAAGCGGAAGTCAAAAGTCAAACTAATTCATAATTCAATACAGTTCAGTTAAGGATAATCGTAGGTTGGGTTGAACTTTAGTGTTACCCAACAAATTCTGATAAATGTTGGGTTTCGTTCCTCAACCCAACCTACGCAGTTTAAGGTTTTTGGCTCTAACCCAAGCGTATTGATTCATAATTGATAATTAATAACCACCCATTCCAAAAATAACCCCTCTTCATAACTGAAAAGGGGTTATTTTTAGGGGTTAAGAGAATTAAATGTGGTAAATCACCATTTACCGATCGCGACTATTAATTAAGAACAGCAATTGCTGGGCGGCTACCAGCAGCGTGACGGTCAATCACTTGGTCAATCAAACCGTATTCCCTGGCTTCCTCTGGTGACATGAAGAAGTCACGTTCAGTATCTTCAGCAATCCGCTCAATTGGTTGACCTGTATGTTCAGCTAAATAGTCGTTTAGCCGCCGCTTGTGGTACAGAATTTCCCGCGCCTGAATTTCAATATCAGTCGCCTGTCCTTGAGCGCCGCCTAGAGGTTGATGAATCATAATCCGAGAATGGGGTAAACTCATCCGCTTACCCTTAGCACCAGCACTGAGGAGGAAAGCCCCCATACTCGCCGCCAATCCGGTACAAATTGTACAGACATCAGGGCGAATATGTTTCATAGTGTCAAAAATGCCCATACCAGCCGTCACCGAACCACCGGGAGAATTGATGTACATATAAATGTCTTTCTCCGAGTCTTCGGCATCCAAATACAGCAGTTGGGCAACAATCAAGTTAGCAATGTTGTTGTCAACTTGTTGTCCCAAAAAGATGATGCGCTCACGCAACAGCCGTGAGTAGATGTCAAAGGCGCGTTCGCCTCGGCCCGATTGTTCAATAACGATAGGAATCATGGAAGCGTGTTTGTGGCTACTTTAAATACATTTTATCGGTGACAGCACGAAACTGGGGTTTATCTCTACTGTTCTCAAGCAGATAATCAAACCTTTCTCGTTTTCTCTCGCCCAAAAAGAGTACAAAAGATGATTTGGCGATAAATTCAACCCCCAAGGGCACTTTTTAACCGCAAAAGGTGTCTAAGAGAATATCCCATGAAGACCAAATCAAAAAACTCCAATCATCGCCAACCTCATATCTCGGCATTTGCTGGACAACTTGGCGATGTGGTGATTAGACCGATAACCAAAATCAGATTTGCTTAGGGAATTATGTTAATCCTGTAACAATTTAAACATTTTTTTAGGATTTCCCTCGGCAAATATCAAATTATTTTTGTTACATTCAGTAAGTTGCTCAAACTAAATGTATTTAGAATAACCAGTCATACTTGAAATGCTATCCATTCAGAGAGACGTGCCATGCTGGAAAAACTTATACAAGCCGCCATCATCACCTTCTTGCTCCATCTGATAGCAGGACTTAGCCCAAATAGTTTAATTCAGTCAAAGACAGCATCACCTGTGCGAGAAACGCCACCAAATATTGTTAGTTTACTTTTGCGATCTTTTCAGTAAGAATTTTTCACAAATTGCATAGGTGTCAAAATAATTCGTAATTTATAATTCGTAATTCGTAATTATCACCCCATGACTGAAGTCGCTTGCTCTGAAATCTGACAATTCAGGTTATGTGGAAAAGTCCACGAAAAACCTAACCCCCTAACGCCTAACACGTAGCGATAAGGGGGAAATTCAAAGTCTCTCTCCTTAAAGGATGAGAGAAATAGAAGTGAGGTTTTCCAGATGACCTGAATTGTCAGGCTCTGAAATAAGGAATAAATTTATTTGTCTCCATAAACTTTAGTTAGTTGTTCTGTATCTTTAAATACGAATTACGAATTACGAATTAGTAATTATTTGGTCAGCAATAAGCTGTTATGTATACAACTTGCACAATCAGGGCGCTCATGTTGCCCACCCCACAACCATGTTGAAAAAATATTAGTGCAAATTAAAGGCGCAACAGCTTATCACCAAGCTCCTCGCGCCGTGGAAGCCCCCGGATTTATCCGTGGGGGTAAGGCGCAGGCGAATTTATTCGCCTTTCAAAAAATATTCGTCACCTGTGATATAATCGTACTTATGGAACAAGTACTGACACTGGTTTGCAAGCTTAATCCCACATCTGAACAAATCGCTCAAATCGAGACGACATTGAAAGCGTTTGCGGATGCTTGCAACTATGCTAATCAGCAAGTTAAACCCCAGATAACAAGTAAAACGACCATTCAGAATATGGTCTATCAAGACTTGCGCTCGATGTTTGGGTTGTCTGCTAATTTGGCAGTCAGGGCTTGTGCCAGAGTAGGAGCTAACCGCAAAACTGCTAAACAGAAGAATAAGCCAGTCTTGATTTTTAAACCAACTAGCGCTGATTACGATGCTAGGATTTTTGCTTTTAGAGAGAAAGATTGGACTGTAAGCCTTACATTGTCTGAAGGCAGGGAGCATATCAAATTGGATGTGGGAAACTACCAGCAAGGTAAACTCAAAGGTAGAAAACCAACATCGGCACAGTTGTGCAAACATCGGGATGGTTCCTACTACATTCATATTCAAACTAAGGATGAAGTTCCTGAGCCACTTAAACCAACCAATGTTATTGGTGTGGATTTTGGGCGTAGGGACATAGCCGTAACTAGCAATGGGGACAAGTGGGACGGAAAACAAATAGACGAGGTTCGAGATAGATACGCCAAAACTAGAGCTTCTCTCCAACAAAAAGCTATCATAGGCACAAGGTCTACTCGCCGTCGTGCGAGGCAGATTTTGCAACGGTTGTCGGGGCGTGAGAGAAGATTTCAGCAATGGCTCAACCATCAAATCAGCGTTGCGGTTATTCAACAGGCCAAAAACGCCAAAGCGATTGTCGCTATTGAAAACTTGACTGGGATTAGAGAGCGCACTAATACTCAACCTAGAAGTAAAGTTGAGCGCAGACGGTCTAATTCTTGGTCGTTTTATCAATTGCGATGCTTCCTTGAGTACAAGGGTATCAAAGAAGGAGTTGAGGTGATTGCAGTGCCTCCAGCATATACAAGCCAAACCTGCCACCAATGTTTGCACATTGGGCTGAGGTCGGATAAACGCTTCAAGTGTGGTAACTGCAAATGGCATGGTGATGCTGATTTGAATGGTGCAAAAATGATTTCTTTATTGGGGCAATCTGTAAGCTTGCCCGGAGGTTCGGGTTATTTGTGTTGTAATCTCAGCACAGATAGCTCAGGGCTACTACAAAGCCCCGCCCTTTAGGGCTGGGGTTAGCTTACAGATATGCACTACGACCTCTTACCCAAGAGATAATTCGCTCGTAGGATTTCTTGCTTATCTATATAGCCGTCTAGCCTAAGACTCTTGAGAAGAGGATAGACTGAGCAAAGAAGGCAACTATTTGCATTTAATCATGACCAATCGCCTTGCTGAAGCTAAGAGCCTCTATCTCCGCAAACACGCCGAAAACCCGATTGATTGGTGGTCTTGGTGTGATGAAGCACTTGCAACTGCAAGGGCGCAAAATAAACCGATTTTTCTCTCCATTGGCTACTCTAGTTGCCACTGGTGTACTGTCATGGAAGGCGAGGCTTTTTCTGATATTGCGATCGCCCACTACATGAATGCTAATTATCTTCCCATCAAAGTAGACAGGGAAGAAAGACCTGACCTCGATAGCATCTATATGCAAGCTTTGCAGATGATGAGTGGTCAAGGGGGTTGGCCTTTAAACGTATTTCTTTCCCCAGAAGATTTAGTGCCGTTTTATGCTGGTACTTATTTCCCTGTAGACCCGCGTTATGGTCGTCCGGGATTTTTGCAGGTGTTGCAAGCTCTTCGCCGTTATTACGATACCGAAAAAGCAGAATTACAGCAACGCAAAGCCTTAATTATTGAGTCGCTGCTAACGTCTGCGGTGTTGCAAGATGGTACAACAGATGAGCTTGAAGACCATGAATTACTCCGCCAAGGTTGGGAAACCAGCACAGCTGTAATTACTCCTAGTCAATCTGGCAATAGTTTTCCGATGATTCCATACGCGGAATTAGCACTGCGGGGAACTCGATTTAATTTTGAATCTCGCTATGATGGCAAGCAAGTTTGTACCCAACGCGGATTAGACTTAGCGCTGGGAGGTATTTACGACCATGTGGGCGGTGGCTTTCATCGCTATACTGTTGACGCTACTTGGACAGTACCCCACTTTGAAAAGATGCTCTACGACAATGGACAGATTGTGGAGTATATAGCTTCTTTATGGAGTGCAGGAGTACAAGAAGCAGCCTTTGAAAGAGCAGTTGCTGGTACTGTACAATGGCTAAAGCGAGAAATGACCGCGCCTGAAGGTTACTTCTATGCTGCTCAAGATGCCGACAGCTTCATTGATCCCACGGCAGTAGAACCAGAAGAAGGAGCCTTTTACGTCTGGAGTTACGGCGAACTACAACAACTGTTAACACCTGAAGAATTAACGGAATTAGAACAGTTTACGGTGACACCTAACGGCAACTTTGAAGGACGAAATGTCTTGCAAAGACGCTATTCTGGGCAACTGAGTGCAACGGTGGAAACGGCTCTGAGCAAGCTGTTTACCGCTCGTTATGGCGTTAGTTCTGAGTCTTTAGAAACTTTTCCCCCGGCTCGTAACAACCAGGAAGCAAAAACCACTAACTGGCCAGGTCGCATTCCTTCGGTGACAGATACGAAGATGATTGTTGCTTGGAATAGCTTGATGATTTCTGGACTGGCTAAAGCTGCTGGGGTTTTCCAAGAACCGTTATATCTGGAATTAGCAGCAAGAGCAGCAAATTTTATCTGGGAAAATCAGTTTGTCGATGGGCGTTTTCAGCGACTCAACTATCAAGGAGAACCAACCGTTTTAGCGCAGTCTGAAGATTACGCCTTTTTTATTAAAGCTCTGCTGGATTTACAAGCTTCCAACCCTGAGCATAAGCAATGGTTAGAAAAAGCGATCGCTATCCAAGATGAATTCAACGAATTTCTCTGGAGTGTCGAATTAGGTGGTTACTATAACACATCGAGTGATTCTAGTCAAGATTTAATTGTCAGAGAGCGCAGTTACGTTGATAATGCTACACCATCAGCGAATGGAATTGCGATCGCTAATCTTGTCCGTCTCGCTTTACTCACCGATAATCTAGATTATTTGGATTTAGCGGAACTTGGTTTGAAAGCTTTTAAGAGTGTCATGCATCGCGCTCCTCAAGCTTGTCCTAGTTTATTTACAGCTTTGGATTGGTATCGTAATTCTACCTTGATTCGCAGCACCACTGAGCAAATAAACTCTCTGATCCCCAAGTTTTTACCAACGGCTGTGTTTACCGTAACATCTGATTTACCAGAGGGAAGCATTGGGTTAGTTTGCCAAGGTTTGAAGTGTCTTGCACCAGCAGAAAATGTAGAGCATTTATTGCAGCAAGTAGAGAAAAGTCAGGTGAGGGCGTGAAATAGTTTCCCCACGACTAAAGTCGCTTGCTCTGAAAAAAAGGAATTATGTTTTTTATCTCCATCAATAAATTGATTTGCTCTGTACCATTAATTACGAATTACGAATTACGAATTAGTAATTATTCGGTCATGGAGTGAAGGCATCACGGGGAAGAGTACGATCTCGACTAAGGTCAAGTTCTTCGATGAGTTCAGCCAAGGGGGATTGACGGAAAAACTCTGAGATTTTGCTTGGTTGATCTGGGTGGGTATTGTTATGTGTAGTCAGGCTTTGGGCAAGGAGTTGGATGATGTAGAGTTTATCGTTGGGAGAAAGCTGAAGGAGTTGTTGTTCGAGTTCTTGGATAGCCATGATGGGGTTTAAGTAGAAGATAAATTTATTCTACTTTCAGCGTCAGGGGTTAATTTAGTTTGACTCGTTTTTTACCCTCTATTTTTTTGACGAATGACTATTAACTCGTGTAGTAAATTAAACGCCATAGTTTTAGCAGGTGGCAAAAGTTCTCGGATGGGTCAAGATAAAGCCTTGATTCCCATTCAAGGGATACCTTTGTTGCAGCGAGTTTGTAGCATTGCTCAAAGCTGTGCTGATGTTATTTATATAGTTACTCCCTGGCCAGAACGCTATCAAGATTTGCTTTTGCCTGGTTGCCAGTTTATTCGGGAAGTACCTTTATCTGGAGAATCTCTAGCCCACGGGCCTTTAGTTGGGTTTGCCCAAGGGCTAGCTGAAGTTAAAACAGATTGGGTGCTGTTGCTTGCTTGCGATTTGCCGAGGTTGCGGGTTGAGGTGTTGCAAGATTGGGTAACTAGACTTGATAGCGTGGGAGATGATAAGGTCGCAGCTTTAGCCGATCATCCTAAAGGCTGGGAACCTCTGTGTGGTTTTTATCGCCGTCGCTGTTTGCCACAACTCTTAGAGTTTATCAACCAAGGGGAGCGATCGTTTCAGCAATGGCTGCGGCAATATCCTGTAGAAGTTTTGCCTTTACCAGAACCCGAAATGCTGTTTAACTGTAATACGCCAGCAGACTTGGCTAAGAGTTAAGCCTTAACTCAAGCATATTGCTGTTTACCGACTGCGACAAAATTTGCGATCGTTATCACTTTCAGGATATTGCCAAGAATAGGCAAAATGGCTAACTCCCTTCAGTTGGGGGGCGTATTGGCGAAGTGCCTGCATTTGCGCTTCTAGAGATGGACGATTACTAATAGATTCTCCCCATTTGCCTGCTAAAGCTGGGATTATCTGCGTACCGGGTTTTGCCATACTCAAAACTCGTTGCACTTGCGTCACAATACAACTGACATTACCGCAATTCCCATAAGCCATAGGATGCCACTGCAATGTGGTGGGGAACCGATCCCAAGGTTGCAAACGGGAATCATAACCTTGCCCTACAGTTTGGTTGCCATCCGAAAAAAACACTACTCCCGTAGGAATACCTTGCTGTTTTGCTGGATAACTGGCTATGGTGACAAAATCTAAAATTCCTTGCATGGCATGGGCAACAGCAAGCTGCCATAATTCCCATTGTAAAAGCGGCTGTCTATCGGTTGCAGGCAGAATTGATTTTTGCGCTGGTGCAGGAATGCGTCCTTGCCAGAGGGGTTCGCCTTCTTGGGGATAAAGGTTATCAACTTCCGCTATATCTCCGGCGCCGACGAATCCCTTACTCAAAAAGCGCCGAATCAAGTCCAGCCCTTTGTAATTTAGTGCCCGTTTAAATAAAGCTTCTTGGGTTGCGGGACTATATAGCCATAAATCTGAAACTTTGGTGGCGATGGAATCACTTCCTGCTTGTCGGGGATAGCGTATATAGTCTAATAACAAGCCATCTGGACGACGGCGCAAAATTTCTTTTACTAATTGGTAGTAGTCGCGTTTTGCTTGTAAGTTGTAGGGGTCGATAAATACTTGAGAGCCGTTATCTACCACATATAGGCTCGTTTGACCTTTGCCATTACGAGCGATCGCACTTTCTCTATCTGGGCGCTGGGCGTAAGTATAGCCGAAATTGGTCGTAAACATCCAGGCATAAACCTTTAAACCGCGTTGCCGACCTTTTTGAATTGCTGTGGCGAGTATATCGACGTTTTCTGCTCCTGGGGTGCGAATTACAGAAGGCCAAACCGTCGGGTTAGCTTTTGCTGGCAATAATGCCTGTCCGTCGTAAAATACTTCTAAATAAACTTGGTTGTAGCCACGGTTGACAATCCGATCCATAGTCTGATCAATTATTCCTGGCTGAATGTCACAAGGATACAAGCGCAACCAAATGGCTTGGACTTGCGGCCAAGTTTTAGTGCGGCACTCCTGTAATTTCTGTGCCTGTTCTTGTAGCATGTCTTGATAGCGGGTTTGGGCATCTGGTTTGCCTTTGAGGGCTGACAAACGTAAGTTTTCTTTTTCTTGTGCCGCCGTTGATGATAATTGACAATACTGGGTTACTTGCGCCCTTGCTGGTTCGCTTCCAAAGTTGGGGAACAACGAACTACTAGTGAAAACAATAGCGAACAGGCGCCGCCAAAATAATGTTGATCTTGCAACGTTCAAGGGATGGTTAGACATATCTAGCAGTAGATGGACACAATAATCATCAACCCCAATTCAGATAATTGTGGGTAAAATGTATATAATTATACGTTTAAGCAACAGGGGTTTTTAAACCTATTTTTTTAAGACTACTAAAGGGTTGTTTGTGTTGCTGAATTTTTTGATAAAGACATGAATACATATAGGGAAGTATAAAACATCTGAATACACACCAAGCTTAGCCTGTTATTGGGTAGATTCTGCCTGTACCTTAGTTAGTGAAAATCTGCTTAAGCTGATGCGCGTCTAAAATATATAAACACTATTGATGTGATGGTCGTTAACACTCATCAGTCATCAGTCATCAGTCATCAGTCATCAGTCATCAGGTAAATGTACAAATTAAATGCGTAACAGCTTATGCCATTCTTACCCCAAAAGGAATTTTAATATGCATCGTCGTTGGCTTTTATCTGCTTTAGCACTTTTGATGAGTATACTTTTAGCTGCTTGCACGACTGCAACCACTCAGCAGCCATCAACAAAAATCACAAACCCTACTGAGACGACAAACACAAATTCTCAGCAATTATCAAAAGGATCAGCAAAAAGAGTTGTTGCTCTTTCTTCTCTTTCTGCTGATATTATCTCTCGACTCGATCAGACAAAAATTGTTGGAATCACTGGTAGTAAATTATTTAAGGATGACTCAAAATTTAAGGATATTCCCCGTGTTAGTGAAGGGCAAAGTCCGCCAAATTTAGAAAAAGTGGTAGCACTCAAACCAGATTTAGTTATTGGTGCAGAAGGTTTTTCTAACATCCCAATTCAAAAACTTCAGCAGCTAGGAATTCCGACTTTGCTCACTAAGGTGAATAACTGGGAATCTCTAGAAGAACTTACTAAAAAACTGGCGGTGTTAATTAATGCTGATCCTCAACCTTTGTTAAACCGTTATAAAACTTTCTTGCCAGAAAAGCCAACTCAGGGTTTTTCTACTCTAGCGCTGGTTAGTCGTCAACCAATTTTAGCACCGAATAAAAATAGTTGGGCAGGGGATTTGCTGGCAAAATTCCAAGCTAAAAATATAGCAGCAGATTTACAAGGAAAAAGTCCTGTTGGTGGCTATGTGACGCTTTCGGCTGAGAAAGTTTTAGAAGCAAATCCAGAGGTAATAATTTTGGTTAATCCCCCACAAGGAAATTCGGAAGCAGGGCTTTTAGATTCGCTGAAAAAGGAAGCTTTTTGGCAACAACTGCAAGCAACTAAAAATAACCGAGTCTATGTGTTTGATTATTATGGTCTGGTGAATCCAGGTAGTATAGATGCCATTGAAAAGGCTTGTCAGCAGCTTAAGCAAGCCTTGTTTGTAAAGCAGGGCACTTAGCTCGTCTTACAAATGCCTGTACCCAATAGTAAGACAAGATGAATTAAACAATTACTCTAATTACTTCATAATTAAAATCAGTTTTAACCTACTGCAAAACATCTTTGCCATTCTTTTTTTTGTGCTAAAGAATGATTAACCAATTTATTTTTAAAGCATTTTTTGCACTCAAGATTCTCACTCGGCAATACTCAATACTTTTTATTGCAAAGTAGTTAAATAAAGACAGTTTAGCCTTATAAACAAATCTAACAACTAGCTATTTACAATATTCTTGAAGAAGAGATACAGCTAACTCAAAACTATTAGGTTGAGTTTGTACTGCATAGGCTTCTCTTTATAAATCTTTTCGTTTGATATCGGTATAACGTTGAAAAAATGGTTTAGCATAATTGCTTGGTTGAATGTCTAAGCCTAAAGTTTTGATTTTTCCTTTTCCGGCACATACCTGCGCTGCATGAACAGTTTCATGGATTAAGGGACTTCCAAGTAAAAAAATATTCCATTGCTATTGTTCACTGTTGACCGTTGACGGTTCACGAGTTTTCAGTCAACAGTCAACAGTCAACTACTTGAATGTGGAATAATTTATTTTTTGGAGTTCCCTAATGTTTGAGTCCCGATACCTAACTCAAACACTATGGGATTAATCCAAATTTTTTTGTCAGCTTCTCTTAGTAACCCATAAGCTCCTCGCTTTGGTGGTAGTGCAACAATTACCTGAAACCCTTTTTTTTCTAATTTATTTTTTAAATCTAAAAATTTTATTTCTGGATTGGATATTTGAGAAAGCAACAGTAAGGAATTTAATATAAAAGTTTTGCTCATTGCCTAATCCGCTTTAGAAAAGCTTTGGTTACTTTGTGTTGGTGACAAATACCCATCGCTAAGGTGATTCCCAGTCATAGATAGACTGGGAACGAAGCAACTGACTGTGCTTTTAATCCTTTGTAGAACTAAGTGGTTTTTGACCAAAGGGGATATTTTTTTTACCTTCAGGAGAAGCACCGCCAAGACTGCGGAAATACAGTCCTCCAATGGTAAGTAAAAATGCCACATATCCCACTGCTTGCACAAGATAGAGATTGTCTCTATAACCAAATAAAGATTTGAGAATAATGCCAGGAAACTGTTCGTCAGGCAAGATTGTGGAAGTATTTGAAACCATTGGCCCCAAAATACACGAGTGGACTTTTGTAAAACGTTCGTAATAGAAACAAAGGCCTTCTGTGGCGCGACTGCTAAGGGCAAGGTTAGCCACTGCTTCGTCAAAATGTTTCAAGGCTGATACTACCAACCCAGCGACAATCAACACTAATAAAACGCCCATTACCTGGAAAAACTGGCGGATGTTAATTTTGACACCCCATTTAAATAGCAGCACCCCAATGGCAGATGCCGCTATTAAACCAGTAATAGCACCCAAGGCTGGCATTAATCCCTGTTGAAAATTAGCTGCAACGAAGAGAACAGTTTCAAAGCCTTCGCGGACAACAGCAATTAAAATTAAAGTAAAAACACCCCAACCAGCATTTGAGTTTTGTGTCAGGGCTTCTGTTACTGCTCCCTCAACTGTAGCTTTCATGAATCTGGCTTGTTTAGTCATCCAGATTAGCATCCAACTGAGCATTGCGATCGCTAACACACTAAACACACCCTCTAACGCTGGCTCAACGATGGTGGTGTATTGAGGATTCGCTGCTCCCAGTATTTGAATTACCCAACTGAATAGCACGCCTATTAAGGCACTAACGACAATACCAACGCCGACACCAGCATATACCCAAGAGTTGAGTTGGGATTGTTTAGCTTTTTTCAGCAAAGCTAGCACAATACCAACAACAAGGGCAGCTTCTACTCCTTCTCGGAGCGTTATTACAAAAGTAGGTAAAGCAGTACTAAAATCCATTTTTTATCCTTTGTTTTTGTCATTTGTCCTTTGTCATTTGTCCTTTGTCATTTGTTTTTGACTAAGGACTAATGACTAAGGACTAATGACTATTAACTAAAATCGCGTAGCATCTTTTTGAGTTCGAGATTATGCATCTCTTCTTGCCCAATCATACCGCGAGCGAATTCTTCAAGATAAATGCTGGCATTGGTAACAGTATCGAGCAGATTTTTATACAGATCCAATGCCTTTTTTTCGTGGGATAAGCTTTCTTCCAAGATATCCTTGACTTTATGCTGGTAGGTTTCTTCCATTGGGGCAATTTTCAGGGAGGGATGCCCATCTAAACCGGTGAGAATTTCTCCTACTTGTTCGGCATGAAGTAAAGATTCACTTGCCTGTGCTTTGAAAAAAGCCACGATTGGAATACGGTTAGGGCCAGTCACCATCAAAGAATAATGTGTATAGCGCACTACCCCTGCTAGTTCAAATTCCATGATGGCGTTCAGGAGATCAATGGTCTTTTTATGGTCAAGTTCTTGCATCAGTTGTTAGTTCAAGTAACGAATTTTAATGAGTTAGGAGTTAGGAGCGAGGAGTTAGGAATTGTAAGTTAGAGGTTCGGGATTCATAACTCATAATTCTTGTACGCGATTAATCGCGTCTTTCCTAACTCTTGTACAGACGCGATTAATCGCGTCTCTCCTAACTATTTTAAACTCCTTCCCTTATGCTTCCCATTAAAACAAAATGTTATCGCTGTGCTTGGGTATTGGATTTGTCAACCACTTTTTGAGAGTTTTCCTCAATGGTTTTTACTAGCTTGGTAACATCACTAGTAGTTTTGACTGCTTTTGCTGGTGGGATGGCAGCAGGCCAAACTTTTATGAGTTCAGCGAAACTAGTATCGATCGCTTTGTGTGCTTCGGGATCTGCTTGAGCTACTTGACTAGAAATTCCTTTGTATAATTCATTGGCGTAAACCACAAAACCACGGGAGTCTTGATACTCAATTGGTGCGGTTATTTTACCATTTGCGATCGCAGCGCCATATTCTGAGTTGGCTGAATCTAGCAATTCGTTAATTACCTGTAGCACAAATCCTGGTTTTGAGCGTTGATCTGCTGGCAAAGCTGCGATCGCGGAATCAACTGCTTGCACTGAAGAAGTAAAATTAGTTTTAACTTTGCTATTCTTCGGACTAGATTTCACCAAATCTTGCAAACTTACCAATGTTGTCTTAAATTCTTTGACTTTGCGCTCATTAAGTTGATCTTCTACATCAACGTAAATCTCTTCAACTGGATGTCCAATATGAGGTTCTGCCTGTTTCGGTTGATTCTGATCCAGGAGTTCTTGTGCTACTAAAAGATGCCCTTTCATTAAACCTAATTTAGACATATAGTCAACATCTTTTGCCTCACCCGTGAGTACTACTTCTTGAACACTAACCTGGTCTTTAATTTGGTCGAACTGTTCTTGAGTAATTACTTTTTTAGTAACTAAATCTTCTGAGCTACCATAAGGACGACTTGCTTGGATTTTGTTCGATAAAGCCGGAATACCTAGTTTAGCTTCAAATTTATCTAATTCTGATAATATAGCAGTGTTAATGTTAATTTTTTCTTTGCCACCGTGACTACTGTGATTGTTATTACTTACTGCCTCTGTAGCTTGAGGGCTAGCAACTGGTGCTGATGGATTTTCTGCGGTTGGTGTACCACTACAGGAACTCAAGGTAACTATTAAGGCTGCTGCTGCTGTTAAACAGATATAACGAACTTTTATCATCTTTGCTCCTCGCACAACTAAAAAAGGTATTAATTGAAACATTTCAAACTACTAGAAAGTAGTTTGTTTGACACATTGTCATAGATATTTACTGTCGCATATAATGAGATTTTTTATCAATTATTTATCTATAACTTTAATGAATTAATTAAAAATTACTAATAATATTGTCAGGACTTTTTAACAGTATTTTGAGCGCTGCTCTGGGCAAGTACTTCAAATTGACCCATGCAACCGTTTTCTGCGATCGCATCCTGATGGGGATGGAACATATACTTACCTGGGTAACGAAAAGCAAATTCTAAGATGTGCCTTTCTGCAACACCCATCGTAATCACATCGGTTTTCTCGCTAGGAGTCATACTCATGCCATTGCGATAGACATCAAAGAAGTTGGCGTGGAGGTGAAACGTCACTGCCGGATCGTATTCAATGATGTTGAGAACATACAGCCGAATCAACTGATTTTTATAAATGCGAATCGGGTTATGCATGTAATAGTGCGGCAGACCGTTGAAGGCGTAATAATCGTTATGGCTATCATCATTCACGTCATACCCACCCATCACTAATACCATCTCATCAGCCGGGGGACGGGGAGTAGGTGGATCGATGATGAACATCCCATACAATCCCTTAGCTATGTGGCGGGTGACTGGTGCAATATGGCAGTGGTATAAGTGAACACCATAAGGTTCAGCATCAAATTCGTAAATTGTGGCACTACCATTACTGATTGGGCGAACACCATCCATTTCTGCCGGATGAACGCCATGAAAATGCAAAGAGTGAGAATGTCCCGCTTTGTTGAGAAATAGTACCCGGATGCGATCGCCCTGTTTTGCCCGTAGCGTTGGCCCTGGTATGCGCCCGTTTAAATCCCAGATGTTGTAAGAGACAGCACTATTAAGGTTTATTATGGAAGTACCCGCAGTTAACTGAAATTCCCGGATAGTCCGCCCATTTTCTTGCTTTACCGTCCCATAATCAAAATCCCTGACCATCTTCATCGGGTTAGTAGCGTCGTCTGCTGCTGACATCTCGAATGGTGGCACTTTGACGATTGACTTACTTTGGAGATTTAGCATCTGCCAAAGTCCAGCTGCACCAGTCACTCCAGCACCTGCTAGACCCAGCTTCAGTAATTGACGGCGGCTCCAAGGTTTTCCGTTACCCAGAGCGAAGTTGTTGGGCATGACATTATAGTTACGGTTAGCGCCGAAAAGCAATTGCAAAAGATTTGCAATTGCTTTTAGATATTAGAGGAATTAATAATTATTGTCAATAATTTGAAAGTACTTTCAAACTGCTAGTTAAGTTATTAAATCTAGAGCAAGCGAGAATTAGTTACTGAAAACTCTTGCCAAGTTTCTTTTATCTTAACGGTATTAATACGCTCACTTACGTATAAATCATATTCATGTTAGACTAAACTGTTTTATGACTATTCCTGATATGCTTATTGCTTTAGGAGTACTTCATGTGTCATTCTTTTGTTATTTGTATGGACTTTGTGTGTAGATTTCTTCATCGTGATGAGCCGATGTTCAAAGAATAGTATAGTATTCACTAAAGTTGAGTTGCACAATACATTGGATACACACTTGTCAAATACAAAGTAGATCGTATATCTTTTTGCAATCAAGCGACATCATTCGCTTTGATTGATGAATTACCCAAATTTATAATCAGAGGTCAAAAATGACTACTTTTTCTCATACTTCAGTGTTGCAAAAGTCCGCAGGTATTACCTTATCCAAGCCTGTGCAAGTAACACTCTATATGTTGCTATCTTCTTTAGTTATCTGGACTGTCTTGTTTTCTACCTATCCTGCGGTTCATAATACAGCACACTCAGCGCGTCACCATACCTTAGGCGTTGCATGTCACTAAATGATCAATAATACCAATATTTTTTAGGTGCATGAAGCTTTGCTAGGCAAAATAACAAAGTGACAACGCTAAAACAGGGCGAATTTCGCGCCAATGTTTTTCTGGGAAATAACTTTTAGGTTTTGTAGAGATGCTTTCTTTGACATCTCTACATCACCTTAACTCCACTTAAGATAATACCTTATTTATGACTAATTCTTTGACTGAAATTCTTTTAGTTAGTAATAATAATCTGGAGTAACTTTCATCCACTACTATTAAAATTTTAGTAGCATAAAGTACATGATTTTCAAATTTACCGTAAGTTTTTATGAAAAAATATCGACTTTTTAGAGTTATCAGTGCTGTTTGCGTTACTTTGTCAATTCTTTATTCCTTTGTGGGGAGTTCCCAAACTCCTACGTCTAGAGTGCTACTTTCTACCAACCCACCTTTAGAACGTATTCTACCCTTTGAAGCAGAGGCAGAAAAACCACAAACTCCTGTAAAACTGACGTTACAAGCTGTTGATGCTGCGGGTAAATCGTTAGAAAACGCCAAAATTAGCTTACAAATTCTGACACCGCCGCGTAATCCTTGGTTAACAACAGATTTCCCCATTGTTGAAGGAACAAAGTTGCTGGAAATGAATGCCACTGCACCTAATGGGAAGCTAGAAATTCAGCAGATTTTACCCATCCGTGGCAACTACCAACTGTTAGTTAAAGTATCACCTTTGATAGCAAATACTTTTGCTGCTTATGAACAAACCTTAAATTTGCATGTCCGCGAAAATCCAATCAAATATAAATATTTTGTTGCGATCGCAGCTATTTTAGTATCACTTGGATTGTTGGGTGGTTGGGTTATTGGCGGACAAGAAGAACTGCAACAGGGAGAAATTGCACCACATTCAGTCCGCCTTTTATTAAGTGCATTGACAGTAGTGGCTATAGTAACCCTATTAGTTATCAACATTAGTGCAGAAGTTGCCGAAGCTCACGGTAGTGGACACCAATCAACTAGTACCGAAACTGTTGCACCATCATCTCAAAAGTCTCAGGGATTGGAAATTAACCTTGAGGGAGATAAAAACGCAACTGTCGGAAAACTTGCGAATGTAGCGTTACAGGTGAAAGATAGCGCAACCGGACAACCGATTACAGATGTGGCTTTGCAGGTAAAAGCGATCGCCACAGAACATAATTTAACAGTCTTTGATTACAAAGGTATTCCTGACGAACAAGGGAAGTTAACATGGCTTGAACAATTTTTTGATGGTTCACCCCACAAAATCGAAGTTGAAGCAACACCTATACCAGGATCTAGCCGTCAATTTGCACCAGTGAAGGTAGCGCAAGAAGTTGAAGTTGAAGCGATCGCACCACCAATGTACATCAGATTAATTGGTTTATTCTACTTTACAGCCTTTGTTGGCATTGGTATGGCGATCGGTTTGCTAATACAGCATCGACGAACACCACAAGTCAGGGAAAATCAGTAAGATCCCTCCCCTTATAAAGGCTACGGTGTACACACAAGTCTGATAAGGGACTTCCAAGAAATAAATTATTCCAGGAAACGAACCACAGAGACAAGGCAGCGCGGTCTTGGGGGTTTCCCCCATGAGCGACTGCCGCGCAGAGAACACAGAGGCAAGAGAAATAGAGAGGATTTTTGCCTCAGTTTTGGGATATTTTTTTATTTGGAAGTCCCTAACCTAGTCGCACAACGTTTTGATCCCCCCTAACCCACGCCAGTCGCTCCACTTGGGGAGACCCCTTGGCGTTAGCCTCTCACGGATGGGAGAAGACCGCGCTGGCTCCCCTTAAAAAAGGGGGGAAAAGAATCAAAGTCCCCCAATTTATCGGGGGATTTAGGGGGATCAAACTACATTTTGCACCGGCACATATATGTGTGTACACCGTAGCCGGAGGGCTAGAGTGGGGTAAAAAATATTAATCTTAAACATCTAAAAAGCTGGTTCACAAACTGCTACTACTGTAATTAATGAACTTGCAATCAGCGTTATAACTCGATATTTATGATAAACAGACAATCAGTACTTGCAAAATATTTTCCTCCTATTTGGCTACGATTTTTAATCATTACTTTGTTTTGGACTTTGGACAAAAAAGAAGTGTTCGCGTAATGGGGGCGGCTTTTTGGCTGTGCCGACAACCAAATACGCCCACTTCGGGCTGACATAAGAACGCAATGTGTAGTCTAAATTCAAGTCAGTGTCTACGACGGACTGCGCCTACGCTGTTGGTTTTCCTCGCTTGCGACGGGCTATCGCTCCAGAAAGTCTATGTATCGTCTAACTAGTATCGAGGAAATCTTAGATAAATTCCAGTTCATCTATAAAAACAAATTCGCACTCAGGACTAGCCTCCATCTAGCGAGGCGATCGCTTTTTGAAGAAAAACTTTTTGGTTTACTATTTTTTAATTAATGTGTCAGTTTAATTATTGTCCACTCAGTAAATACAACAGGCTTTGGGCTAAAATTACGTTGTACTATGTGCAATTATCCAAATATCCTTATTATAAATACAGATGTTGTATAAAAACACAATCCTTCTTTGGATAGTTTTTCATCAAGTTCTAAAAAGTAACACTCATCACATCATAAAATTAACCAAAGTTATTGCACCTCTATACTTAGTCAGTAGATTAAAACTCTTGCTAGCACAAGGCTAGGAAAATTCAATTTGAGCTAATTGACTAAAAATTGGGATATAAAATGACCATAATCACTAAATTACAGGTAAGATCAAAACTCACAATCTCTACTGCCAAAACCCACAATCTAGTCTTTATAGACACAGCAGTTGAAGACTATCAGAGTTTAGCCAACGGTGTTACTCCCAACACAAAAGTATTTTTCATAACACCAACACAAAACGGCATAAAGGAAATTACGAAGATTTTGACGAATTATCACGGCCAAAATCTGACTAGTATTCACATTGTGGCTCACGGTGTTCCTGGTTGCTTGTATCTAGGCAACACACACTTAGGACTCGATACCCTTAACAACTATCAAGAACAACTGCAACAATGGCAGCAGCTAACCTCTAAACCAAAATTTGAGAACTTACTCCTCTACAGTTGCAACCTAGCAGCAGGCGATGCCGGGGCAGAATTTATTACAAAATTACACCAACTCACAGGTTTAAATATTGCGGCTTCTCGTGAGCGAGTAGGTACTGCAGCATTAGGCGGTAACTGGAAACTGGAAGTCTGCACTGCACAGATGGAAGTGAGTTTAGCATTTACTCAAACGACGCAACAAGCTTACACCGGAGTATTTGCCACCTTTACGGTTAATAGTATTTCAGATGAAGATGATGGCGATCGCAATAATGGCATTACAACTCTGCGAGAGGCAATTAAGTTAGCCAATAATACTGCTGGGAGCGATACAATTACCTTTGCTGGCGTATTCGCTGATAATACGCCAGATACTATCACCCTCACTTCTGGACAACTGAGGGTTACGGATAATCTAACCATACTAGGAACAGGAGCATCTCAACTGACCATTAGCGGTAATAATGCCTCCAGAGTGTTTGAGATATCAGGATTAGGTACAGATGTTCTTATTGATGGCTTGAAGATTGCCGATGGTAAGCTCAAATTGCCCGATACTTACCCTCAACCGCCAGGAGGCGGAGGTATTTTAGTCAATGAGTCTAGCATCCTCAGCTTAACTAACAGTAAGGTATCTGGCAATAACAGTGGCGGTGGGATCTCTGGGAGGGGGACTATTAGCCTAACTAACAGTACAGTATCTGGGAATACAGCAACACAGTATGGTGGTGGGATCTCTGGGGGAACTATTAGCCTAACTAACAGTATAGTATCTGGGAATACAGCAACTTCCGGTGGTGGGATCTCCGGGGGAACTATTAGCCTAACTAACAGTACAGTATCTGGGAATACAGCAACACAGTATGGTGGTGGCATCTCTGGGGGAACTATTAGCCTAACTAACAGTACAGTATCTGGGAATACAGCAACACAGTATGGTGGTGGCATCTCTGGGGGAACTATTAGCCTAACTAACAGTACAGTAGCTGGGAATACAGCAACACAGTATGGTGGTGGCATCTCTATTTTGAATTTGGGTTCTTTCATAATAGAAAGCAGTACAGTGTCCGACAATACCGCAGGCACAGACGGTGGTGGTATTTATAACTTTGGCATATCTGGTGTATATGGTTACTATGACCAAGACGAACCTTCATCTTCTCTAATTAACAGCACGATTTCTGGCAATAAGGCTAACAATAGCGGTGGTGGCATTTATAATAATCAACCCCTCACTCTGCTCAATACCACAATTACGAATAATACGGCAGATTTAGATAGTGATGGCAATGGCAACGGTGGTGGTATTTTAAATGCAATTAACTACTTTTATGGAGAAACTCGGAGCCTCAATGTTGGCAACAGCATTATTGCCGAAAACTTTGACAACTCTACATCAGGAGAAATATATCCTGATGTAGCTGGCGACTTTATCGACGCTGGCAATAATTTGATTGGTAAGAGCAATGGTAGCACAGGCTTTAATACCAGCACCCTCGTCGGTACAAGCGTTAACCCCATAGATCCCAAACTGGGAACGCTGCAAAATAACGGTGGTAAGACCTTCACTCATACCTTACAACCAGGTAGCCCCGCCATCAATGCAGGTAGTAATACACTAGTTTTTTCTCAAATCAGTACTGATCAACGGAGTGCAGAGCGCATAGCTGACAGTACGGTAGATATTGGAGCCGTTGAACTCCAACCCAGCAGTACCATTACACCACCCACTACCTCTAAACCTAAGGACACAGTTGTCACCAATACTAACGATTCTGGGGAAGGCTCGTTACGTCAAGCTATCCTGAATGCCAATGCCAATGCAGGCGAAGATACAATTACCTTTGCCGGGGTGTTTAGTGATGCTACACCAGATATTATTAATCTCACTTCTGGACAACTGACAATTACTGATGATGTGCGGATCTTGGGAACTGGCACATCTAACCCGACTGTGAGTGGTAATAACGTCTTCAAAGTGTTTGAGATAGGAGAAAACGGGACAGATGCAACTATTGATAGTTTGAAGGTAGCTAATGCAAATAATATATTTGGTGCGATTTTAGTTCATAGCAACACCACCCTCAATCTAAATAACAGCAACGTTTCTAACAGTACTGGCTCTGTAGGCGGCATCTTTAACCGTGGGACTCTCAACCTAACTAACACCACTGTTTCAGATAATATTGGGTTGACAGTAGGTGGCGGTATCTATAACTCTGGTAGTCTCAACCTGAATAACAGTATTGTCGCTAATAATGAAACTTTTCTTTATGATGCTCCTTCCTATGGTGGTGGCATTTTTAACACCGGCACTCTCGAAATAACTAACAGCATTCTTTCTAATAATGAAGCCTTCCCTCGTGGAGTATCTGGTAATGCTCCTGAGTCATCAACCTATGGCGGCAGCATCTATAACTCTGGCATTGCTAAAGTAACTAACAGCACTATATTTGGTAGTAGTGCGGAGTTTGGTGGCGGCATCTATAACTCTGGTAGTCTGAGCTTAACTAACACTACTGTTTCTAGCAATATAGCAAACGGAGGTGGTGGCATCTCTAACTCTGGTAAGCTAACTCTCAGCAACAATACTATTACCGATAATGCTGCAACCCGTCTTTATTCTCCCTGGAAAAGTTTCACGGGAGGAGGAGGTATTGTTAATGAAACCAATGGCACTGTTATTGTTGCAAACACAATTATTGCTGGCAACTACGAATATGATCCATACGTGGGTGAAGATGTCAATTCCGACGTTATTGGCAAATTCACCGACTCCGGCAATAATTTAATTGGTAACAGAACTGGGAGTACAGGTTTTACTACTAGCACCCTCATTGGTACTAGCGACAACCCCATTGATCCCAAACTTGGGCCACTGCAAAATAACGGCGGTACTACCTTGACTCACGCCTTACTCAAGGATAGTCCTGCGATGAACGCTGGCAATAATGCCCTAGTTCCAAAAGGAATCACTACTGATGGGCGAAGTACAGGATTTGACAGAATATTTAACGGCATAGTAGATACAGGTGCTTACGAAGCTACCACTGTTTTGCTAAATCAAAGTCCAGTTAATACCATTCCTAATACTTTAAACACTTTATACTATGCTTATGAAGGCACACCCCGAATATTCTCTGCTGCCCAAAACAGTAAATTTGCCATTAGTGACATTGATGCTGGCACTAACGCAGTACAAGTAACACTGACAGCCACCAACGGCACTCTCACTCTAAACAGCACCTCCGGTCTTAACTTCACTACCGGAGATGGTATTGCGGACTCCAGCCTTACCTTTACTGGCACAATTAGCAGTATTAATAATGCTCTGGATGGTTTATCTTTCACAGCTACTAATTCTAGTGGTACTGGCAGTATTAGCATCACGACGAATGACCTGGGTAATACTGGGCCAGGTGGAGCATTCAGCGATACCGATATTATCGACAATATCTATCTCTCACCTAATATCGTAGACGGAACTTATGGTGATGATACGTTAATAGGTACTAACTATACTGATAGAATTACTGCCACGCGTGGAAACGATACCGTTACAGGTAACAAAGGTAATGACTACTTGAGTGGCTTTTTGGGCGGCAGAGATAGATATATCTACAATTTAGGTGATGGCATTGATACTATCACTGAATTTGGTGGCGTAGGTACAGGCTACAATCCCTCAAAAGACATTATTGCTGAAGTCGATACGATCAAATTTAATGGTGCAGGTTTGACTGCCCATAATTTGTTACTCACCCAAAATAATAAGAATTTGGAAATCACCTTTGAAGGCGTAGCAGATGCAAAAGTTATCCTAGAAGAGTTTACTTTACAAAATTTAGATAACTTGTTTCCAACCGTGACAAAAAGAGCCGTTGGGAATATTCTATTTGATGGGCAAACTAGCATTAGGGATAGCTATGATGTCTTCGATACCACATCCACCCAAAAAACTCTCTTCAATAAAAACACTGTTACTTTCCTCAACGACCTAAACAATAATGTTGAAGGCTTTGACAACTCTGATGATGTGATTAATGCTCAAGGGGGCAATGACGTCATCGACGGCAAGAGTGGTGATGACTTACTCCGTGGAGGTGTCGGGCATGATATGCTAATTGGCGGTGCAGGTAATGATACTCTAATTGGTAATGCCGGGAACGATACCCTAACTGGCGGTAGCGGTAATGACAGGTTTGTATATCAAACTTTGAGCGATCGCGGCTGGGTTGGTGATACAATCACAGACTTTGAAAGCTCCAATGATCAGTTAGTTCTGAGTAATTTATTTGAGAGCCTAGACTATAGTGGTAGCAATCCGATCAGCGACGACTATCTGCGGTTTGTACAATTGGGGACTGATACTCAGGTGCAGGTTAATTCTGGTGATAGCACTGTTGATTTCAATACTCTAGTGACTCTCCATACTTTCACTGCTACAAAACTAGTGCTTGGTACTAATGTCATTGTGTAGTGGTAAATATGTAGTGATAATCAAGGGGTTTTTGTAGCAATCGATGCTGTTGGTGAAGTCAAAAGTAGACAGGAATTCCGTAGAGTGCCAATCTTAGAGTGACACTATATATACCCAGGAGCGTAAGGGATATGTCACTAAGAGGTTGTTTGAAAAGTCGAAGAGATGGTAAAAAACTCTCTCAGTGTAAGCTGTGAATAGATAATAGACAGCACTGAGAGAGGAACATGAGTAAAGCATACCCCAGTAACCTGACCCGCTCCCAGTATGAATTTCTGAGTGAGATGATTCCAGAACCAAAACCAGGTGGTCGCAAGCGTGAAGTCGATATGTGGGAAGTCTTGAACGCGATTTTTTATGTTTTGGTAGAAGGAGTGAGATGGCGAGCAATGCCAGGGGACTTTCCGGCTTGGCAGACAGTGTACACATATTTTCGTAACTGGCGTAAAAACGGGACATGGTTGCACATTCACGATAGTCTGCGAGAGTGGACGAGAATCGAAATTGAACGTCATCCGAGTCCAACAGAAGCAATAATCGACAGTCAAAGCGTTAAGAATGCAGCAATGGTAACTCAAGGAGTGGGCTACGATGCGGGCAAGAAAATTAAAGGACGCAAACGATTTATGACGGTTGATACTTTGGGGAAATAAAGCTAATAACCCACTATTAATTAGTAGTACTTATTCTCTAAATATTGGGGATATAATGTCTCTCATTCATCTGTTAGATCGTCAAGTGCAGATGCAACTGGTAATTGAACCAAGTATGCCAAATATTCCTGATAGTTTCAGTGAGGTATTTTTTTATAATCCTTCTAAAGAATTGAGATATGATATTGAGAAGAAATACAAACTATTCAAGGTTTTCCAGCATAGTAGGCTCTGGCGGCTAGAACAGAAAAGCAGCTAAATTTTATTATTTCCAAGCTCATAAAATTAAGATTTACTGAGAAATTAAGAAAGTAATGCTGACAAAAATTGCGGTTGAAAAAATTCTTGACCGTGCCTTGATGGGGTACGACTTATCTCTAGAAGAGGGAGTGGTATTATTACAACAAACTGACGAGGAGGCGATCGCAGCCATACGTGATACATCCGATACACTCCGCCACACTCAAGCAGGCGATACGGTTACATACATAATTAATCGTAATATTAACTTTACTAATATTTGTGAGCAGCACTGTAGTTTTTGTGCTTTCCGTCGAGATGATGGTGATGCCGATGCATACTGGTTAGATTCGGCGCAAATTTTGGAAAAAGCCACAGATGCAGTCCGACGGGGTGCGACAGAAATCTGTATGCAGGGCGGATTAAATCCACAAGCACTGATAAATGGCAAATCTTTGCCCTATTATCTCAAGGTCGTGGAAACCATTAAACAGGAATTTCCCCACATACATCTCCACGCTTTTTCCCCCCAAGAAGTCGAATTTATCGCCAGACTTGACGGACTTGGGTATGCTGATGTAATTACAGCTTTGCGCGATGCTGGTGTTGGCTCAATGCCGGGAACAGCAGCTGAAGTATTAGACGATAAAGTTAGGCGAATATTGTGTCCAGAGAAGATTGACACAGCCACTTGGCTAGAAATTGTTAGCACTGCTCACAAATTAGGCTTGCATACCACCAGCACGATGTTATCTGGGCATATTGAAACCCACGAACAGCAAATCGGGCATTTAGAAAAATTGCGATCGCTCCAACAAACTGCCATTAATCAGGGATATCCAGCAAGGATCACAGAGTTTATTTTATTACCCTTCGTTGGGCAAGAAGCACCCAAACCCTTACGCCGCCGTGTCGGACGCGATCAACCAGTTTTAAGTGATGCACTGCTGCTAGGTGCTGTGGCGCGGATTTACTTAGGTAATTGGATTCCTAACCATCAGCAGAGTTGGGTAAAACTGGGGCTTGCAGGTGCAACAGAAGCCTTACTTTGGGGTTGCAACGATATCGGCGGCACATTGATGGAGGAGCATATTACCACAATGGCAGGTGCTTTAGGTGGTACGTGTATGGAAGTGAAAAGTTTAGAAGGTGCGATCGCTTCCTTAGGAAGACCTTACCAACAACGCAATACTCTTTATCAAAAAATTACGAGTCAAGTCAAAGGCTTGCGGACAAGTATTTAACTTAGCTGAACGGAGTTCTGAATTCCGAGATGAATGAACGAAGTTTTTTAACTCCTCACTCCTCACTCCTAATTCCTAACTAAATTGATTGATCCCCAAGTTACCAATCCAAGATACGATGGACGTTGATTTACGTATCCTTTTACTTAATGCATATGAAGCGCTATTGGTCGCGTTTGCTTGCGCTGGTTTTGGTTGTATCTATCGGCTTAATGGGCTGTTCTGGCAGTCCAGATAGTTTGACTGGGGATTATCGCCAAGACACCTTAGCTGTGGTCAATGTTATGAGACAAGCTCTGGATATATCACAAGATTCACCAGAAAAAGCAGCAGTTCAAGCAGAAGCGCGTCAAAAAATTAATGACTTTTCGGCTCGCTATCAGCGAGTTAACTCTGTTTCTGGTCTTGGCTCCTTTACAACCATGCGAACAGCCCTCAACTCCCTGGCTGGACACTACAGTTCTTACCCAAATCGTGCAGTACCCGAAAAACTCAAAAATCGTTTAGAGAAGGAGTTACAGCAGGTAGAAGCAGCACTAAAGCGTGGCGGTTAATTCTTAACTATTGCCTACTACTTCATCATCAAGAGTCAATACTTTTGGCTCTTGGTTACTTTGTCAACTTGATATAAATAAAAGTTTGAAATTTTAAAATAAACTGATTGATCCTTTTCTAGCTAAAAGCCTGGTCAAAGTCTCTACAAAGAACTGATTATTGTAAAGACGGCGATTTATCGCGTCTTTGCCATTAGCGGCGTGTCATCAAAAAACCTTATCCGAACCGTATTGAATCCTCTCTCATCTTCCTTTCTTTGCGCTCTCTGCGCCTCTGTGGTTCGTTTTCATTAGATAATTTATTTTTTAGAAATCCCTTACTTCGTCTCCATCCAATTTTCACCAACACGCGCATCCACCAGCAACGGCACACTCAATTGGACTGCATTTTCCATCACCGACTTAATTTGCGGTTGTAATTCTTCCCATTCTTCAGGGGGAATTTCAAACACTAATTCATCGTGAACTTGCAACAACAAACGCGCCTGATAGTTCTTCAGAACCTCATGCAATCTCACCATTGCAATTTTGATAATATCAGCGTTAGAACCTTGAATTGGTGCATTAGCAGCCGAGCGTAGTAAACCTGCATCATAAGCACCTAAATTCTTCAATTTACTCAGTTCAATATCTTCTGGGTTACTGCCTTTTAATTTGCGTAAACTGTTATTAGTAAAGTCAAAATAACGACGGCGACCGAAAATAGTTTCAACATAACCAAGAGCGATCGCTTCTTTTTTCACTCCCTCCAAATATGCAAATACTTTCGGATATCGTTCATTAAACCGCTTAATGAACTCGTTGGCAATATTCTTATCTATCCCAGTTGAGCGCGAAAACCTTAGAGAACCCATTCCATAAATCACGCCAAAATTGATAGTTTTTGCCATCCCTCGTTCTTCGGAGGTTATATTTTCTTTTTCAAACACTAACCGCGCGGTAACAGTGTGAACATCTTCATTTTGCTGATATGCTTGCACTAATATCGGCTCTTGACTCAAATGAGCCAAAATCCGCAATTCAATTTGTGAGTAATCCGCAGCCACCATTAACCAACCAGATTCTGGCAAAAACGCCTTGCGAATTTGGCGACTAAAAGCTGTACGAATGGGGATATTTTGCAAATTTGGATTAGAAGAAGATAATCTACCAGTTGATGTTGCTGCTTGATTAAAATCAGTATGCACTCGCTGGGTATCTGGACGCACCAATGCAGGTAATGCATCAACATAAGTAGACTTTAATTTAGATAGAGTCCGATACTCAATAATCGCCTCAACAAATCCAGTATTATCATCTTCTTGGAGCCTTTCTAGTGTTGCTGCATCTGTAGAGAAGCCCGTTTGAATTTTACGAGAATGTCTAGTGCTTAACCCCAACTTTTCAAACAAGATTTGGCTCAATTGCTTCGGAGAACCCAAGTTAAAATTTTCCCCAGCTATTTCAGTTGCTTCCTCTTTCAACCTGGCTAACTCAGTTTCTAAATGCTGTGAAAGTTCTTGTAAATAAGCTGAATTAATGCGAACACCTGTGTATTCCATTTGGGCTAAAACTGCTTCTAGTGGCTGTTCAACTTCCACGAATAGCTTAGACAAAGTTGGAATTTTATCCAGTTCTTCCCGCAATTTCGGCACTAAGCCAAAGGTAGAATAAGCATCCATACCGCAGTAATCTGCTACCGCAGGAATATCTATATCAGCGATGGTTTTGCCTTTAGGAACTAAATCCAAATAACTTTTCGCTATTAATCCCAAATATCGCTGCGACAAATCCATCAAATTATGACTTGAATCAGGATTTAGAATGTAACTTGCCAGCATGGGATCAAAAACTACTCCTGCCAAATTAATTCCTTGACACTTTAAAACTAAGCGGTCAAATTTGGCATTCTGTAAAGCTTTGGGATAATCAGCACTTTCGAGAATTGGGCGTAATGCTTCTAGCACCAAATCTTTATGCAAATTTTCCCCAGTTTTGTGCCCTACAGGAATATAGGCTACCTCGTCTGGTTGCATTCCCCAACAGCAACCAATTCCTACTAACTCAGCATCTCTTGGTTCTAAAGCTGTAGTTTCAGTATCCCAAGCAACGGGAGTCTCTGGGGTGGTGAATGTTTGCAAAAGTTTCACTAACTCAGTTAATTTGGCTTCAGTGTTAATGATGCGTGGTGTAATTGGAGAAGTGAATTTTTGTGGAACTGCTGCTGTATCACTAGCACTGAAAAACCACAAATCATTATCTTCATCATCCCTGAATTCTGAGTTAGTATTGGAATTACTTGCGTCTGTTTTGGTTTCTTGTTTGTCCTCAATTTTGCCACCAAAACGTTGCTGAAGGTCGTTGATTTTACCTAAAAAAGACTTAAATTCTAATTTTTCTAAAATTGGTGCTAAAACGTTTGTATCAAAGCCTTTTAACTTGCAATCTTCTAAATAAAATTCTATAGGAACATCTAAAACTATGGTTGCCAAATAGCGAGACTTCTCGGCATCTTCTTTACCCGTTGCCAATTTTTTCTGAGTTGCGCCTTTAATTTCATCTAACGCAGCATAAACACCATCAAGTGAACCATAAGTATTTAACAGCTGCACTGCTGTCTTTTCCCCAATTCCCTTGACACCAGGAATATTATCTGATTTATCACCACAAAGAGCTTTAAAATCAACAATTTGTGAAGGTAAAACCCCCATTTTTTCTTTGACTTGTTCTGCTTCAAATTCCGTGATGCTATTTGTAGAGCGTTTTAGGGCATCTGGACTAAAATTCAGAACAGTGATTTCTTTGTCAGAGTCGATTAGTTGAAATAAATCGCGATCGCCAGTCAGAATCTTCACCCTATACCCAGCAGCACTTACTCGTTGTGCTAAGGTTCCCAAAACATCATCAGCCTCGAAACCAGGGGCAGTGAAAATTGGTAGATTGAAGCCATTGAGCAACTCATGCAGGTTTGCTAAATCGGGAATGAAGTCTTCAGGCGTTTCTTTGCGATCGGCTTTATAAGTATCGTCAGCTTCGTGGCGAAAAGTGGCCTCACCCAAATCAAAAGCGATCGCCATTGCTTGTGGCTGTTGTGTTGCCATTACCTCCAGCAGGCACTTCACAAAACCAAAACATATACTGGTAGGAATGCCCGTTTTTGTACGCAGCCCTCCATCTCGCCCTTTGGCGAAAGCAAAGTATGAACGATAAGCCAGCGAGTGTCCATCTACGAGGATGAACGTGGGGCGTGTTGCAGTTGTAGAAGTGATTTCAGACATAGCCCTATTTTAGCCAGAAGCTTCGTCACATAGTTAGCAATTTCCGATGCTAGTTCAGCTTTGCTTTGGCGACAATAGCGCAGTTTTGCGTACTAATTGCTCCTGCATATAATTTTAGACAAAGTGATATCTACGCATTTGCAGCTTTAGTACGGAAGCCAAGTAGAACCAACTTTTGGCAGGGATAAGTACGTAAGTGAGTAGAGAACCGAATTTTTTCTACTACTCCCCACTGGTCGCTAGAGCCTGTTAACCTCTTACAGCTATTAGAGCAGAAAGCCCACCAGCTGCAAGGTTGTTGAGTCACCTTGCCACGTCCTTCTCCTAAAGGGAGACGCTGCGCGAACAGGGGTGAGATAAATGCGTAGCACCTTTAGGTGCAGTCCAGGTATTTCATTAACACTGGTTGAATAGCAAATCTAACTATTTCAGACATGGGAACCTGTCTATCTTCTGCTGCTTTTTGTAGAGCCTGGTACTCTTTCTCGGTCAAATAAAATTGAAACTTTTGTCTTCTAGTCATTGCATATCCTCCCGAATGAGAGTATAATAACATTAAGGAGGAAAAAATGATTGGAACACAAAAGAACGCAACTAAACCTGATGCTGTATCAGAACTAATTTTAAATGTATTAGGTATGGCTTCTAACAGTCTGTACAACACTGGCGTATATTTAAGTCGTCAACAATATTTTGAAAACGGCAAAATCATTAGCTACGGTAAGTTATGCAAGGATTTGAAGGTTGATGAGAACTATAAAGTTATGCACTCGCAAGCAGGACAACAAACCCTTAAAAGTGTTGCTGAAGCATTTAAATCTTTTCAGGCATTAGAGAAAAAAGCAAAAAAAGCAGAACTTAACCAAAAGCCAAAACTACCACATTACCGTGCAAAAGGAGGAATGTACCAAGTAGTTTACCCAGGTCAAGCTATTAAAATAATTGATAAAAATGGAACGAAGTTTTTAGAAGTACCGCTAGGATGTCCTGGAAAGAAATACTTTGAAGGAATTGAGGCAATTACTTTGCCATACCCAAAGCGTCTTTGGGGGAAGCCAATCAAAGAACTCCGGTTCATTCCCACTCATGAGAGTTGGTACACTGAATATGTTTATGAGATGGGTGAAGTATTGCAAGCAACCGGGATTCATGCTCTTGGAATTGACCCAGGTTTAAATAATTGGGTGTCTGCTGTTTGTACTAATGGTAAATCTTTTTTAGTTTGTGGGAAGCGACTTAAGTCTGTTAATCAGTGGTGGAATAAAACCAAAGCTGCACTTAGCACCGCAGTTAGCAAACAGTTTGGCGAGGATGCTTTTTTCACGAAGCGTATGGCTCGTCTGACTGATAAACGCAATAGACAGATGAGGGATGCAACCAACAAAGTAGCAAGACAAGTTATTGATTGGTGCTTGAATAACGCAGTTGTAACCGTGGTTTTTGGTTGCAATCTCGAACAAAAGCAAAATATTAACATTGGGCGGAAAAACAATCAGAATTTTGTGCAAATTCCCACAGCTAAACTAAGAAAGCGGATAGAGCAGTTGTGCGAATTGCATGGAATTAATTATGTAGAGACAGAGGAAAGCTATACTTCCAAGGCTTCGTTTTTAGATGGTGATTTGATACCTAAATTCGGCGAAAAACCTGAAGGGTATAAACCATGTGGCAAACGAGTTAAGCGGGGAATGTATAAAACATCTTCTGGTGAATGCGTTAATGCGGATCTTAATGGAGTCGCCAATATTTTAGCAAAAGTAAGTACAAGACTAGGTTTAGACCTCAGTCGAGTAGGTAGGGGTTGCTTGACGCAACCTATGCGGTTCTACGCATGAATTCTACCCCTTCAAGGAATGGGAGCGTCAATGGAACTTAAAATCTAGGAAATTATGCCGAAAGCATCTGCCACACACTTGGCATCTACTGATCATCAGGCTGCGACAAAAGACATTAAACTACTAGTTTTGGATATAGATGGCACGATCGCCGGAGACTCTAACACCATCAGCGAACCTGTAAAGCAAGCTATTGTTGCAGCGCAAGCACAAGGAATTCAAGTAGCGATCGCCACAGGTAGGATGTATCGTTCAGCATTGCGCTTTCACCAAGATATCGGCTCTACCCTACCATTAATGGCCTATCAAGGAGCCTGGATTCAAGATCCGATCACTCAAAAAATCCATCGCCATTGGGCTGTTTCCAGGGAAATCGCCCATAAGTTACTCGACTATTTTGAACAACCTGAGTTGCGATCGCTCCTATCTGTCCACTTCTACATCAACGATCAACTATACGTCCGTGAAGTAACCAGAGAAACCCAAATTTATGCAGAACGTTCTGATATTACCCCGATTCCCGTGGGTGATTTGCGTCAAGCCTTAACCAATGAACCGACAAAAATTCTTGCTTTGTGTGATGACACAGATGTAATCGACAAACTATTGGGAAATTTGCGCCGTCAGTACACACCGGCTGAACTTTATCTCACAACATCTGTCGCTACTTTCTTTGAAGCAACTAACGCCTCTGTGAATAAGGGAACTGCTGTACGTTACCTAGCCGAAGAATTGCTGGGATTAGAGTTAGCTAACGTTATGGCAATTGGCGATAACTTCAATGATGTAGAAATGCTGGAGTATGTTGGACTGGGTGTAGCTATGGGCAACGCACCAGCAGGAGTGCAAGCGATCGCGCAGTGGGTAGCTCCCAACGTAGAGGAAGACGGAGCAGCAGTAGCAATTGAAAAGTTTTTGCTGTAATGAGGGCAATTTTTCAAACCTAACCCATATAAATCAGAAAGGACACCGACGACTGGCCGTGTTTCGTCTCGGTGTCCTAGCTGGTTCGCTCCTCACACACTTGTTAATGTAGCTGAGGAGATGCATTGAGTCAATAGATATATAAAAGTTTTTATTTTTGCCTAAGGGACATTACCGATTCATAACTCAAGGGGCGCAAAAACACCCAAGTTTTCCTCTAGCACAAATCTTAATACTGACTGAGTAGCCATAAGCAATCCTAGTCTGGCTTGAGCTAACTCTGGTGAAGTAATTTTCACCTCACCCCAAATCCGGCAATTAGACCAAAACTTTTCAAAAGCTTGGCTTAAACTCAGCGCTACTTTTTCCCATTTCACAGAACCCTTAACATCAGGGCATTCTATGTTGTCTACCACTTGTATTAACTCACCAATTAACCGACGCTCATCTGGGTGATTTAGCCGCAGTATTCCGTCACAATTAAGCCAAGGTAAAGGGTTAGGAGAGATAACACTCCAAAAAGCTGGACTAGTATTTGGAACTGGTTCTCTAAGTTTAATCAATCCCTCTCGATGAGCCAGAAGCACTAGCGAACAGCAGCGTGCATGAGCATATTGAACAGTAAACAAATTGAGCCTTGGGCATGGAGAAGAGGCAGAGGGGCGGGGTGCAGGGGGCAGAGGGGAAAATTCTTCTCCCCTGCTCCCTGCTCCCTGCTCCCTGCTCCCTGCTCCCTGCTCCCCTGGTTCCCCACTCCCCTCCACAAGACTTTGTAACCAAGTCGCTAACGTCGAGTGAGTTAATTCAAAATGTATCAAACCAGGGGGAACTATTTGGATACTAAAAACGTCGTCACAGATCCCTGATATATCTGAGGCGATCGCACTGGCAAGCTCCATCGCTTTTCGATTCTGAGATTTTGATAGTCCTATAGACACATTTGAGGTGTATAAAATTCTATGATCATCTCTACCTTTATGTAGACGAATTTTTTCATTCTTTATGCATTCATTTTCTACTTTATAAGTATCAATGCTTAGTGATTTTATTAAATAACTGTACACTAACTGTTTGATTGATGTATAGTTGCTAACTGGTAATTTATGATGCACGTAATATTATTTAAATCATCATGTAAGATATATTTGTTACTATTTTGTCATCCGTCTTGCGGTATAAATTTAATTTAGATAAAGAAAAATGAGAAGAGGATAAAATTTGATGAATAATCGATGAATAGTAAGTAATCTTTACTACCATCATTGTACAGTAGGAAGTATAACAAAAGAGTAGAGAGTAATTTGCTTTCTATTCTTTGGATTGGCTGGCGCTGTTAGGCGTTATGCCTGCCTTGCCAACACAAAGACACTCCTTGCACCCTTTTATTTACGTCTTTGTCTTCAGCCGAACGCTCTTTGTTACCTATGCAATCTCCATCCTCCTTTTCTGAGGCATCACGGCCTTTTTTAACTTGGCAACGCATTCTTGACTGGGCTCAAGAACACTACCGCTGCCGTACCTTTAGCAAAGATGAGCGCATTCCAGCCCGGCCTGGATTGCTATATTTGGTGCAAAGGGGTGCGATCCGGATGGTAGGAACCGCCCAAGTTAGCGCGACTGCCAGCCAGCTAACGTCTCGACGAATTAACAGAACCCCAGAAGAAGCGTTCTTGGGTTTTGTGGGAGCGGGACAGCCATTTGAAATTGTTGCTCAATCACCATTCACACTCCAGTCCTACGCCCATGTTGACCAAACTGCGGTGCTGTGGATGTACTGGCATGACTTAGACAACTGGCCTCACTTCCGTCGTGAAGTCATGGATGCCTTTAGGTATCAGCACCAGCGTAAGCTACTGTGGCTGAGTGCCTTGGGACAACGCCGCACGATTGACCGACTCTTAGGATTTCTCACATTGTTAATTGAGGAATATGGAGAGCCAGCAATGAGCGACACTGATCCTGATGTGATTCGCGGTTATTGTCTGCCCTTCCCCCTCACCCATGCCCAAATTGGTAGCGCGATTGGTTCCACTCGTGTTACCGTCACCCGCTTGATGGGTAAGCTGCGTCAACGTGGGTTAATTCTGACTCAAGGCGATAATCTCATTTGCTTGCCAGCAGAATCGATTAATAGAGCTGGTTAAAGCACAGTTCAGAGCGGCGATTTCCGCCACTCTGTCTTGAGCGCGATGGGCTACGCCCCGCCGGAGACGATCGCAAGAGTCAGCGAATCTTAACAAACCCAGCTTGGGAAATGAGTTCCTGTCCCTGCTCAGTCAGCAGTAAGTTGGCGTAAGCGACACCTGCTTGCTGCTCAGTCTGACCATTCTGTTTTACCACCACAAACAGATTGCGGGTAATCGGGTATTTTCCTGATTGGAAAGCCTCAATGTTCAATTTGTTCCGTTTACCAGGACATTCGGACGGGAGGACAGATGGTTCTTGGTATGGAGCAATATATTGCCCTTGCGTGCGCCCCAACGGCAAGGCTTTGATTGAGCATTGAGGAATCACCTCTGGGGCAGAAGCGTAATAGATACCAGCAGGACTACCAGCCAATTTTTGCAAGGCTTGGGTGGTTGTGGAGATAAATTCCACATTGGGGCTGAAAGCTTGACCACCCAAGATGTCTTGGACAAAAAGTTCGACTGTACCGCCATCAGCAATGCGGCGAGAATACGGCTTAATCGGGACATTGGGGCCACCCACCTGGCTCCAATTATTGATTTTGCCTGTGTAAATTGACTTTAACTGGTCTACCGTTAGTCCTGAGATATTCAGGTTGGGATTAACTGCAACTGCTAAACCATCAATTGCCACAGGAATTTGTTTCAAACTGAACCCACGCTGCTGGGCACGGCTTAACTCCTGATCTAAAACTGGTCGGGAGGACTGGGCAAAGGCTAGTTGTCCGTCTATCAGAGATTGAATGCCAGTACCAGAACCAGGAGACGCATTACTCGGTTCTACATAGCGCAGCCGAAGTTCTGGGCGCGCCGCTTGAATTGCTGAATCAACTACCAGCCGAATCGGTGCCCAAGATGTACTGCCACCGTAATTGAATAATCCTGTAGGAACATCCTGTACTGAAGTGAAAGTATTGCCACTAGGCTGTTCTGATGCGGCTTGGGGCGTTTTGGTATTACCAGAATTAATTGTATTTAGGTTAACACCAGACTTTTTAGTAAACCACCAAAAACCGCCAGCTATTAGCCCGACGGTGATTAGGATGGATAATACAAGAATAGTTGTTTCATTTTTTTGGGACATAGTATAATTACCCACGCGTCCATTCAATATAAGTGCTTGACTTGATAGGTGCTTGCTACTTGAGATTGTATTGGGAGGACGGGTGTTTTGTTAGCAAATTCTGACAAATCCTAACTTCTGACTACTTTAAAAGCGAAGATATAATAATTTCACCTGGATTATTCGTCTCTTATCTCTAGGCTTGAGTGTTTGTGAAGATCAGTTGCTAGTAGTCTGTCCCATTAATTTTGCGGGGTGTAGAGACGCGAAATTTCGCGTCTTTACAGGGTTTTGGTAACAAACTAATCAATCAGAATTAATGAGACAGAGCACTAGTGGTCTGTCCCATTGATTTTGAGGGGCTGCTAGATCCCCGACTTCTTTAAGAAGTCGGGGATCTGAACATCACTAACCTCTCAAAACTTTTGGGACAGACTACTAGTTGACATTAAGATTTTTGCCCATAAAACTCAAGTTCTCATGTTGAGGGTTTTTCCAGGTTAAGTATTGGTTAAGTTTTAATTTTTTATTGCTGATTATCGAACTGGTTCAAAGTCATAATCCGTGCCGGAGCGGGAACCAGGAACAATTTTTACAAGTTGGACTGGGGCATTGCGATCGCCTGATGCTAAAAACCGAATTGTACCAGAAGCGCCGGTGGTAGAAAAGTCAGAGGATAAGAGTGCAAGTTGGACTCCCGAACGTGTGGGGTTGCGTTTTAATGCCTCAATCAGAGCGACGGTGGCATCATAGCTGAGGGCACTTCGCCAACTCACATCAGCACTCCATAGCTGCCGCGATTTCTGAGGAAAATCTGACTTAGGATCGCCCTCAATATGCCAGGGAACTGCCAATACCATCCCCACAGCTTGTTCTCTGCCAATTTCTAAAGTTTTAGCGCTGTAAACATCATCTCCCGCCAGCAGAGTTAACTTTTTCTGGTTAATCTGAATTACTTGCAGCGCTTTATCGAGAGTTTCAGTGTTAGCAGCTAACATCAATACTTCTGCACCTTGCTTAATTGCTTGTTCTATACTTTTAGCCGCACTAAAATCCGCCTTGGATAAGTCAAATTCGCTGGATACTTGTCCACCTTCTAAAGAAACAGATGAGACAAACTCCGACTTTAAAGACTGGCTATAGTTACTCTGAGAATTAAAGAAAACCACTGCATTTTTTTTCTGCAAGGTTCTCACCATGTAATTGGCTAAACTTCTAGCAGCCATAAAATCACTAGGAACCGTGCGAAAAACGTAGCGGCTAAAGTTAGAAATTTTTACAGATGTACTGGTAGGAGAAATTGCTACAAGTTGTCCCGAAGTATAAATACTACCTGCCGCTAAGGTGGAATCGCTAGTATTCGGCCCAACTACACCTAATACTTCGGAATTACTGACTAGGTTGGAAGCGATTTGCTTGGCTATTTCTGGATTATCGTCGTCGTTAGCTATCCCTACCCTCAACGGCACTCCCTTGATTCCCCCAGAGGTGTTAATTTCATTTTGGGCTTGGGCGATGCCACGTAAAATTTCTAAAGCAGCATTGGGGTCAGTGCCGAATGGTACAGAAGCCACAATGGTATAGCTCTTGGAAGAGCCGATGCGGGCATTGTTAAGAAAAATTAGCGTTTCTGGATCGTTACGGCTGAATTTTAGGGCAGATGTGAAATTAGCGATCGCTTTATCATAACTTTTAGCTGCGATCGCCTGTACTCCTTCTTTTTTAACTGGAGAAATCTCACCCGGAGTCAAGGATTTTTCCCCAAAACTAATCCGGTCTTGTAGGGATGGATTGCTGCCTGCTTCCGAACCTGCAATGATGGTATTATTATCGATTTTGACCCCAGAGCCTTTAGTAAACCACCAAACTCCAGCGCCAACTATGCTAACTGTCAGCAGCAGGGCCAAAGCTAAAATTTTGGTTTCATTCTTTTGTGACATGAACAAATTTAAATAAATAAAAAATGTTTATTATTGATTATTTGACTAAATCTAACCGCTTTGATCATTTAATTCTGACAAATCCAGCCTTTTCGATCAGTTCTTGACTCTGAGGTGTCAGCAGCCAATTTGCATAAGCAACGCCTGCTTGCTGATCTGTTTGACCATTCTGTTTAACTATTACAAATAAATTGCGGGTAATTGCATAGTCTCCACTACGAAATGCCTGACTATTCAACTGATTACGCTTACTAGGACATTCAGACTGAGGTATAAAGGGTTCTTGGTAGGGTGGCACAAATTGACCGCTTGTCCGCCCTAGTGGTAGGGATTTAATCATACACTGAGGTACAACCTCTGGGGCAGAAGCATAGTAAATTCCACCAGGAGTTGCAGCTACTTTTCGTACTGCTTCTGTGGTGGTACTAATGTAATTAACGTTATTACCAAAATTCTCTTTATTTAAAACATTTTCTACAAAGAACTCGACTGTTCCCCCAGCTTCTTGACTGCGAGAGTAGACTGTAATTGGTAAATTTGGCCCACTCACCTGTTGCCAATTAGTAATTTTGCCCGTGTAGATATCTTTGAGTTGGGCGACAGTTAAACCAGGGATATTGAGATTGTAGTTAACTGCGATCGCAATTCCATCAATCCCCACCGAAATTTCTTTCAAATTAAATCCTTTTTGTTTAGCTTCGGCATTTTCTTCAGCTTTGACTGAGCGAGAAGATTGAGAAAAAGCTAGTTGATTATCTATCAACATCCTAATGCCAGTTCCAGATCCTGGTTGACCGGAAGCGGGTTGAGTATAGCGTAAATTAAATTGAGGGCACAGGCTTTTTAGTACGGAGTCTACGTCTTTACGGATGGGTGCCCAGGTTGTGCTACCACCATAGTTGAATGTTCCCTCTGGGAGATTTGACACGTTACATTTATTGACAAACTGTTTTGTGGAATTATCTGTATTGCTACTCTCCGAAGGTTTAGGAACAGTTCCATTTAATTGCGCCCACCGTTCCATAAAAAACCATAAGCCACTAAAGATTAAGCCAATGGTGATGATAGCAGCTAAGAAAAGGCTAAGTGTTTCGTTTTTCTGAGACATAGTTAGCTGTTAACACCAAAAGTTTTTTAAAGTAAGAGAGATAATAATTTATAAATAAGTCGAAACACGGCTGTTAAAGAAATGGCTACTAAGGCTGCTGCAACTGATAAAATTACTACTCCCTGAATGCCAAGACCCCCCTGTAAAAAAGGGAGAAAAAAAATAATCGCAAAACTAATTGTCGGAATAATTAATAAATCGAACTTTTCAATCCACCGCCTGGTTTGGGCAAATATCAGTATCCCTAAAATCACACATGCAACAGTGAAAGTAACTATTGGTAATTTTACTAGACTGAAGAGAGCGATCGCAATTAATGCCCCTTCAAATCCACTAAATGCCGCCCCACCCAGCAATTCCACTGTCGAAAACGCTGGTTGAGTTGGTGAAGGGCGGGGGACGACGGGACTAGAACCTTTAGGTGGTTGTGGCGGAAGTGTTACAGAGGGCGAATTAAGTTGTGTAGGGGCTTGAGCCGCCTGTGAGTTCAGTGCATCTAAAACCTCCTGGGCTGACTGGAAGCGCTGATTGGCAGCAGGTAGCAGCATCTTATCTAATATGTCAGCAAGGCGAGGGCTGACAGTCACTTGCGATCGCCATTTCCACTGGTTGCTATAGGCATCAAATAATTGAATTGCTTCTTGATTTGTCAACAAAATAAGAATAGTTACAGCCAAAGCGTATAAATCCGTAGATGGAAATACTTGACCCCCAGCCATCTGCTCAGGCGGTGCAAATCCCATAGAATAAATTCCTGTGGAAGAAGCAGCAGAACCAAGTGCAACATTTGTTACTTGCTTAACTGCGCCAAAATCTAGTAAAAAAAGTCTACCATCACGACGGCGCATGATATTAGAGGGTTTAATATCTCTGTGGATAATGCTTCTATGATGGACAAACTTTAGCACCTTCAGGATTTCTTGCAGCACCTCCAACACTTGCTGCTCAGAAAATTTGCCTTGTTTAACTAATTCTTCTTCTAAATTTTGCCCATCAATGTATTCTTGTACCAAGTAAAAAAACTGGTCTTGCTGTCCTGGTTGCAAACCATTAACTATGACTGGAAAGAAAGCAAACAAGTCAGGGATTTGCTCGTGATCGTTACCCAGTTGTGATAAAACTTCTGCCTCTCTTTCAAACATCAACTGTGCTTGTTGCAGTTGATTTAAGCTTAAATTTCCCGCAGGTTGAAACTGCTTAACTACGCATTGACGCATTCCTGGAATTCGGCGATCGCGTGCCAAAAAGGCTGCTCCAAATCCCCCCCTTCCCAGTAGCTTCACGGGGACATATCGACCATCTAGCAGCAATGGCATACCACAGGTAGTACAGTACTTCTGCTGCGTTGTTTTCAGCGTCGTAATATCATCTAAATCGGCAAAATGGTTTTGTGGGCGTGGGCAACGTGGACGAGTACAGTAAACTTCCATTTTCGTGATTAGTCATTAGTCAAAATAATTCGTAGAAACTAAACTTCATTATCAAGAACAGGAAACTTTTTTACTGATGTCAAATTCTTAGCTTGCCTACGGTACGCTAGGCGAAAAGCTATGAAATAATAATTATGAATTACGAATTAGTTAGCGCCACGCAAAGCGAGTCCGCGAACGCGAGTTCGTCTCGTAGAGAGCGTCATTACGAATTATTTGCTTATTGGTCATTTACAAAAAACATTGGACAAATGACGTAGACGCTCTAAGGGTAGGACTAATCACCAGATTTTAGTCTTCGGCGGCAGAGGTGGATGTCGCTATATCCAATGTAGATATTACTATGCTTTTTTGTGCCAATGTTAACACATCTTGACTCCATCCAGGATTAGCAAACTGGGGCAAAATTTCCCGACTAAAAGCTTCTGCGGCCTTGGATCTATAGCGATTAGGATTAAAAATCAGCCACAGTGTCCGTTTGACGACAACGCCTTCAATGGGGGTACGGTGCAGAACACCCATTTGTAACTCTTTAGCGATCGCACTTGTTGAAACAAAGGCAGCCCCCAAACCAGATTGCACAGCATTTTTAATTGCTTCAATGGAATTTAATTCCATTTCAACCTTAAAACGTCTGGTATCAATTTCACAGCGTCCTAGCACTTGGTCAATTACTTTGCGGATAGTAGATTGAGAATCTAAGGCAATGAATTGTAATTTGTATAGGTCATCTTTTTGGATTTTTTCTAGTTTGCTAAAAGGATGAAAGACAGGTAGGATTAGCGCTAGTTCGTCTTCAGCGTAAGAAACAACTTCCAAAGATTCTGATAATTCGCCAGGAATTTCACCGCCGATAATTGCCAAATCAACTTGTCCGTTAGCGACACTCCAAGCAGTCCGCCGGGTAGAGTGGACGTGTAATTGCACTGCCACATCTGGATATTTTTGTCGGAACATACCGATCATCTTGGGCAAAAGATAAGTGCCGGTGGTTTGAGAAGCACCGACAATTAAAGTACCGCCTTGGAGATTTTGTAAATCCTCGATCGCGCGGCAGGTTTCCTGACACAGACTGAGGATTTTTTCACCGTAACTTAGGAGTAGATGCCCTGCTTCAGTTAATTGGGCGCGTCGTCCTCCCCGATCGAATAGGGGGACATCTAGCTGCCGTTCGAGATTTTGCACTTGCAAGCTGACGGCAGGTTGGGAAACGTAAAGACTATCAGCGGCACGCTTGAAGCTTCCTTCTTGGGCGATCGCTTTGAGGATACGTAACTGATCTAAAGTGAAAGGAAGGTCAGACATAAGGCTCAAACCACAAACTTTAAAAGGAGCGGATGCACACAACAAATCAGGTTTGGCAACAATCAGCCAGGTATGATTTGTTGCATATTAAACTTGAAAACTTGACTCGAAAAAGACAGTAGCACAACATCTTGACTAAAGTCTCCCTTTGAATACTTTGTGGTATTGGTTGTACTGAGTTCCATTTTCTTTAAATTATTTCACCCGTGTATATGCTGTTGATTTCTTGGTTGACACCCAGTCATTTTGTCATGCTGGGGCTACAAATAGTTTTTGCGATCGCTCACAGTGGAGGCGCTGCTTTGCGTCCAAGGGCCGAAAAATATATTGGCCCAAGGCTTTATCGCGTTCTCTTTGCATTAGTTAGCCTACCTTTGGCTGTCATATTAATTATTTACTTTTTTGGGCATCGATATGATGGTTTGCAACTTTGGCAGGTACAAGGAGTGCCAGGAGTGCGAGAATTTGTTTGGCTGCTGTCAGCTATCTCGTTTTTATTTTTATATCCTGCTACCTTCAATCTACTAGAAATTGCTGCCATTCAAAAGCCCCAAGTTCATCTATACGAAACAGGAATTATTCGGATTACCCGTCATCCCCAGATGGTAGGACAAATAATTTGGTGTGTTGCTCATACTCTGTGGCTGGGTACTACCTTTACCCTTGTGACTTCCATTGGATTGGTGTTGCATCACTTATTTGGAGTTTGGCACGGAGATCGCCGTCTAAGCGATCGCTATGGGGAAGCCTTTGAAATTGCCAAACAACGGACATCAATTATTCCCTTTAAAGCAATTATCGACGGGCGTCAATCTATCAAATGGCAGGAATTTCTTCGCCCTTCTTATTTAGGAGTTGTCATTTTCATAGCTTTGCTTTGGTTATCGCACCCTCTGTTGCTGGAAGCAACTAGTAAGATAAGATGGGAAATTTAGGCGATCCCCAGTGTCAGCAGAAAATCCAAAATAGATGAGGATTTCAGCTTATCAATTGCCCTAAATCAATGTACGATAAGTTCAAACATCTATCGATGGGGGTGGTCTGACTCGAATTTAAGATTTTAAATTGGTAGTTGTTGGTCAGTTGCTTTTCCTTGGGAAAACATGGCAGATTCAGTCATATCCCCAGATGGCCACGGCAATCAGGAGCCTAACATCCCAAAAAGCCACCGTGAGAGTGGCGCTGGCTTTTATTGTCAGAGACACATCAACACGCTCAATTTTTGCCTAATTATTCTGTGTCCTGAGATTTGGTTCCTGAAAGCATCTATCGGCAGTTACTGACTTGCCAATCTTTCACTTCAATGCTGATAGGTAGTTTAATATAAAAACCTTATAATCCAAGAGGCGTCATGGTTTTGTCGGTTAGTGAGCGGACATTTACTCAAGAAGTTTTAGAATCACCTATTCCTGTTTTAGTTAATTTTGAAGCACCTTGGTGTGGCTTGTGTCGGATTATCCACCCACTGTTATTGCAATTTCAAGCCCAATGTGGGGAAGAAATTAAATTAGTTGGGGTTAACGCTGATCAAAATTTTAAATTGTCAACTACTTATAAGCTCAAATCACTACCCACTTTACTATTGATTGAAAATGGCACTATTCGCCATCGCTTGGAATGCTTTCGCGGTAGAGAAGATTTACGTCTAGCTTTAGAAGACATTAAAGCTAGGTACACCAGTAGCTCTAAAATTTACAAGAGTTCAAAAACAGTGGACTTAGAGTGTCGGTCAGCCTGATGGATATTGGGCATGGGGCAAAACAGTGCTGAGTTAGGAGTTAGGAGTTAGGAGTAGAGACGCGATTAATCGCGTCTGTACAAGAGTTAGGAGTTAGGAGTAGAGACGCGATTAATCGCGTCTGTACAAGAGTTAGGAGTTAAGAGTTATTCTCCCCTCTGCTCACTCGGAACTCGGAACTCAGCACTTTTGAGGGGCATGGGGCTAAAGACTAATGACCAATGACTAATGACCAATGACCAATGACCAATGACCAATGACCAATGACCAATGACCAATGACCAATGACTAATGACTAATGACCAAATCTAAAACCATGCTTAACACCCCACCCAACTCAGTCTTGGGTGGGTTATTTTATCCTAAAGGGTGTGTGTCACAATTATTAACAGTTTCGACACGCTAAATCAAGAATTCTAAAAGTAGGCGTCAGTGATGGAAGTAATCTATCAGTATGCCTGGCTGATTCCGGTGTTCCCTCTTCTTGGGGCAATGCTGGTCGGTCTAGGGTTAATCTCGTTGAATCAGGTGACAAACCGCCTCCGCCAGCTTAATGCTGTGGTGATTATCTCCATGATGGCAGCAGCTATGGGGATGTCGTTTGCCTTGCTCTGGAGTCAAATTCAAGGACATGCGTCTTATATTCGCACCTTTGAGTGGGCAGCAGCAGGTAATTTTCACCTGAGCATGGGCTACACTATTGACCACCTGACAGCCTTAATGCTGGTGATTGTCACAACGGTAGCCTGCTTAGTCATGGTTTACACCGATGGCTACATGGCTCACGATCCCGGTTACGTGAGGTTTTACGCCTATCTCAGTTTGTTTGGCTCCTCAATGTTAGGTCTGGTGGTCAGCCCCAACCTAGTACAGATTTATATATTCTGGGAACTAGTCGGGATGTGTTCCTACTTGCTGGTCGGTTTTTGGTACGATCGCAAGTCAGCAGCAGATGCCGCGCAAAAAGCGTTTGTGACTAACCGCGTGGGCGACTTTGGTCTATTACTCGGCATTTTAGGGCTGTTCTGGGCAACAGGAAGCTTTGATTTTAATATCATGGGCGATCGCCTCGCCCAACTTGTCGAATCAGGTTCTATCAGCAATTTTCTCGCTGTCCTGTTTGCGATTTTAGTTTTCTTAGGGCCAGTTGCGAAATCAGCCCAATTTCCCCTCCACGTCTGGCTACCAGACGCGATGGAAGGCCCCACTCCCATTTCTGCCTTGATTCACGCGGCAACAATGGTGGCGGCTGGTGTTTTCCTCATTGCCCGGATGTACCCAGTATTTGAAGACGTTCCAGTTGCAATGAATGTTATTGCCTTTACTGGGGCGTTTACGGCGTTTTTGGGGGCAACCATTGCCATTACCCAAAACGACATCAAAAAGGGCTTGGCTTACTCCACCATTTCCCAACTTGGTTACATGGTGATGGCAATGGGAATAGGTTCTTACAGTGCTGGACTATTCCACCTGATGACCCACGCCTATTTCAAGGCGATGCTGTTCTTGGGTTCAGGTTCAGTAATTCACGGTATGGAAGGTGTCGTTGGACACGACCCTGCCTTAGCGCAAGATATGCGCTTGATGGGTGGACTGCGAAAATATATGCCTGTCACAGCAACTACCTTTTTGATTGGTTGCTTGGCAATTTCTGGTATCCCACCCTTTGCTGGTTTCTGGTCAAAAGATGAAATTTTAGGGAAGGCTTTTGAAGCTAACCCACTCCTCTGGTTTATCGGCTGGCTAACTGCCGGGATTACGGCTTTCTATATGTTTAGAATGTATTTCTCAACATTTGAAGGCAAATTCCGGGGTAATGACGAGAAAATCAAGGAAAAACTCAAGAAAGCTGCGGCGACAATTGTCCTGGAATTAGAGTCAGAAGAACCAGTCCCGAATTTTGGGCCTGGGGCAATGAAGAAAGGAGAATTGGCGGCAACTCAGCATCATGATTCCCATGACTCCCACGGGCATCACAGCGACTCCCCCCACGAATCGCCGTGGACAATGACGCTGCCGTTGGCACTGTTGGCTGTGCCTTCGATTTTGATTGGTTTGGTGGGAACTCCCTACGCCAATTATTTTGAAGAGTTTATCTTTCCTCCTAGTGAAACCCTCTCCGAAGTTATAGAAAAGGCTGCCGAGTTCAATCCGACGGAATTCTACATCATGGCGGGTGCTTCAGTCGGAATTTCTTTGATTGCGATTACCCTGGCTTCGCTGATGTATTTGCGCCGTAAAATTGACCCGGCTGCGATCGCTGCTAAAATCCAACCACTTTACGAGTTATCCCTCAACAAGTGGTACTTTGATGACATTTACCATCGGGTTTTTGTCCTCGGCTTGCGTCGCGTAGCCAGACAAGTTATGGAAGTTGACTTCCGCGTTGTAGATGGTGCTGTTAACCTCACAGGCTTTTTCACCCTTGTTAGCGGTGAAGGTCTGAAGTACCTAGAAAACGGTCGCGCTCAATTCTATGCCTTGATTGTGTTTGGGGCGGTTTTGGGCTTAGTGATTGTCTTTGGTGTTACCTGATTTTTATTGGGGTGGGCGATCGTCCGCCCCTAAGTTTTTTTAAGAGTCTAATTTAGACTCTTTTTTTGGCGGATAGTTCAGTAATTCGATAGTTTAGAAAAAGGTGGTGAATAGGCACATGACAAAGAAGAAATACATTTACTGGCAAGATGATGATATGTGGTTAGGGTATCTTGAAGAATATCCTGACTATTGGACTCAGGGTGAAACTGAAGAGGAGTTAAGAGAAAATTTACTCGATATTTACAGTGAATTAACAAGTGGAAATATCCAAAATATTCGTAGAGTTGCAGAACTTGAAGTTTCATGAAACGAAGAGATTTAATCAGTAAGATTGAAGAAATGGGTTGTATCTTCGTTCGTCATGGTGGCAAACATGATTGGTATCAGAATCCAATAACAAAAATTTCTCAAGCCGTTCCCAGACATAGGTAAATTAAGGAGCAACTTGCAAAACATATTATTAAAATGCTTAGTGATGAAGCTGGCTAATGCTTAGAATAAGAGGTAATTGTATTAGAGAGTTTAGGTACTCACTATGACCCTTGAACAGCTTGAAGCCGAAGTTCTTGCACTTCCAAAAGATTCTCAAGTGATTTTATTAGCAAGATTACTGGAAAGATTGGGTCAAGAAAGTGGAATAGATCAAGAAATTGCGGCTAGTTGGGCTGAAGAAGCCCAGAAGCGTGATGAAGATATGAACACCAATCAAATTACTGGTATTCCGGCTGAAGAAGTGTTTCAACGAGTTCGTGCATCTTTACAATGACAAGAATTGTATTTCATCCATTGGCAGAGCAAGAGTGGCAAAATTAACCTTGTTCTTGGTAATAACGATCTAAAAAACTTTGGATGAGGGCAGAAGATGCACGAAAGGTGGTTAATTGCAATTTAGAAATGGCGTTAGGAAAATCAATTATATCTTGGGTTCCTGCACGATAAAGAACACCGAGTAAGCCTGTGACATTAAGACCTTGTGCGATCGCTGCTTGTCGAGCATCCATATCATCTAAGATAATTAGGGCGGCATTGAGTTGGACAGCCAGAGAAATGGTTTCTTGCTCACCTATACCAAGTTTGCTAGATAAGTTGGGTAATAGAGGCGTGGTAGTTTGAATCTCTAACCAGCTTGGAGGTTGGGCAATCCAGTTTTGAACTTGGATGTAAGAACCTTCGGCAAGAAGTTCTGTGCAGACGGCATTGGGGATGGTGATGCGACCGAAAAGTTGAGGCAGAATTTCAACACAATCAATCAAGATGAGATAGCACAAAGGTGAAGTATCGCAAACAACTATCATTGCTGAGTAATTGCTTGGTCAATAGCTTGCAAGTCTTGCTCTAAGTCAGCTACGGTGTAGGGTAGGTAAGCTTCATAGGCTTTAAGAAAAGCATCGGTAGCAAGTCGAGAAGAAAGATTTAACAGACGTTGAACTTGAGCAGTAGAAATTTGCCGATGGCGATAACCTTCAACCACTAGCGATTCTAAGGCGCGGCGAGAAAGTTGGTCAGGGGTATTAGCGAGTTGATGGGCAATGTCATCGGGTATTTCGATGGTAATTTGCATTTGCGGTGTCCTTTGATGGATGTATGATGCTTTTTTTTAAGGATAACTGAGCAGCATCATACATTTTTAGCAATGCTCCGGTTGGGCTAGGCGTAGACGCAAAAGCGGCTTGTTGTAGACATCGCTTCTCAAATTAAACCACTGTACGAGCTATTCCTCAATATCTTTTACATCATCTGGCGGTTCAAACATAATCTCAAAACCTCCATTGGGAATAGTTCGACGCAAAAATCTTAAATGGTCGTCTGCATCTTGGCGGTTAGCAAAACGGGCGACGGTGTGAGATTGGGTAATCACTACAGTTTTTACTATCACCCAAGGATGATTTTGGGCAATAACTGGTTTTATCATGGTGAATGTCTCCTTTTGTTAGGGAGCCAAGAGCCAGCAGGAAGCCTCGGAAACTTATTTGCTGGCTTTTGACAAGATTTGTAATTTTGTTGTCGGGTTGCTGTAAGTGTGAGTGTGTTTTCATCGCTTCTAAACACTCTCATCTCATAGATTTTGTGGTAAAAGCTGCGTTGCATCATGGTCGTGAAGTCCTGGGACAACTAGCCATAGCCACATTCGGCATTTGAACAAGCGCAATGATAGAAGTTCTTCAGGGAATATTTGATTTCTGTGACCTTGCCAGTGTCCAAGGTGTGCAAGTTGTTGTTTGGCGCAGGTTGGGCAGAGGTCGCCTGGTTTTCCTTATTCATTTTACAATGTAGATTGTATATTGACAAAAATAAAACTTACATTGTAAAATGTCAACAGACAGACCCAAGAATTATTTTGACTTCTAGCCTGTTTCTATGTATTTGAATCCAGCCTGATCAGCAACTAAAGTTAGATATTTCGATGTAGCGAGAGTTGGCTGATAGGCGCTGTTTTCCCATTGACTGACTGTTTGTTGATAGACACCTAGCCTTTCTGCAAACTCTGCCTGTGTTAAACCCATGTGAAGACGTAGTGCTTTGATTAATTCGCCATTCCACAGTACAGTGTCACCTTTAAGCTGAACTTGAAAGTTATTAGGAGGTTTATAAAATTTTATTTGTTGCTTATCAAAATCAACTTCCTCAACGCGATATCCTGCTTCTATCCAAGCTGAAGCTTGTAATGCGCCTTTGCTGCGATTACTCCACCATGCCCGTTTATTTCTTGCTGATTCAGGCAAAATATCATTTATTAAAGTCTCAATTTCAGCAAATGATAAAGTTATTTCATTTTGATCATTGCCACGCAAAAATTCAAGGAGTGGCTGGTACTTGCTGCCCTCCTTCATGCGACATCTTCCTCTCCCAACATCATTTTATCCACACTTTTTTCACTTTATAAAAGCTATTTCATTACTAACATTAAATACATAAGCCCGTGATTCTCCTGTTTGCTTTACCAAGTCAATTGTTGCCTGTTCGTCATACCACTTAGCAAACAAGAATTTAACCATTGCATCAACAGCTTCTTGTGGCTGCAAACCCTCGTTATCTCTCAGAATTGAGTGACAACCAGAACGCGTATCTCCCAAAACCTCCCGAAACTTATCACGGGTTAGGGGCGTGAGTCCGGTTTGAATCCCATCTGGTTCACTGGGATTAAGAATTACAGTATAAAAACTGTGCTTTGCGGCTTCACGGGCGCTTTCATACTTCTGCAAATCACCAATTATTTCTAACTTTCTTGGATATTCAAGGTCACGACGATAAATTACTGTATGTTTACCACTGGTTAAAATGGCATAACGGGCAGATGGTGAAGCACTCATGTAAGCATTGAGTCGGTTAAGATGATCAACCCAACCTTCGCCCTCAGTCCCGCCAACTTTTTTACTTGGTTCCATAGCCTCCACCATAATGAAGGCTACATCCAAATTACCTATAGAATCAGCATAACGGTCATCGTAAACTACAATGTCTACACGTCCTTGATAGCGTCGCCCACTTTGATAAGTTCCCTCGGCAAAATCTGAATTTAGTTCTAGTTCCATTGCCTCTAGTGGAACACCGTACTCTTCTACTAAAATCTGAAGCGCCCACATCGTCACAGGGTCTTCTGCTGGACGCACATAAGAACCATCAGCTTTAAATAACTTCAGTAGATTTATATGCTGGCGATACTTCTGTGGTATGTTAGCCGGATTTTGGTAAGGATTAGTAAAATCAGAGAAAGGCATGAAGTTATTGCTATGGGAGACAGACTACACAGTAGATAAATGATATGCGATCGCGGGCGATCGCGCTTTATCTATGTATAGCTATGTCTTTTTAATTGCATCTTCAATCTCTTCTAAGCTCACATCTGCCTGATCCGATTTTGCATAAATGAGTAGAAGTAAGACGCATTCAGGTGAGACAACCTGATAAATTACCCGATATCCGCCACTTTTGCCCGTAGGTATATCACTGTTTTTTGCTCGAACTTTAAAAACGGTTAAGTCTATCCCAGAGATTTGATCGCCGATAAAATTCCCAGCCTGTAGTTGATCGATAATAGGTTGAATGTCAATTTGAATTTGACGATAGCGTTTAGTCAGAGTTTTGAGACGGCGTTTGAAGGGAGGTGTAAAACGGACTTCTGCCATAAATCTAGGCTTCGATATCGTCCCAAAGCTCTGAAACTGGGAAAGTTTGTCCTACTGCTGCTTGTCGCACAGACTCTTGCAAATCGGCTAATATTTGTGCTTTTGGCTCTTGTTCATCAATCCAAGCTAAACCACTGACGTTATCAGAATTTATGGAACTTATAAGCTGTTGCCAAAGTTCTACAGGGACGAGTACATCTGTTGTTTCTCCATTTATGTTGGTCACATAACGAATCTGACTTTCAATTTCTGCGATTATCATTATGTTTAGTTCTCCTGCTATGCTTTTTTGTACTAAATCGCTTTTTTCAACAACCACCAAACAGCATTTTGTATTTTTAGCGATGGGTTGGACTAAGCGTAGACGCGGAGTGGCTTGTCGTAGACATCGCACCCCTAAACTATAATTTTATCGGCTTTTCTAGGGCAAATTTTTGACTTGACAGAGAGTATCACAACGCACATTCCGCACCCCCAAGTGTCAAAAAAGACTCCCAAGAGGAAAAATAGGAGATTACCAATTTAATTAAATCAACCTAACGAGGAAGACGAAATCCTCAAAAAGCTGTTACTTAATAACTAGTGACTTTTTGCCAAACATGATTTTGATAGCAGACGAATTGTGATGAATACAGCTAATTTTCCGTGGCTGACGACGATTATTCTGTTGCCGATAGCCGCTTCACTACTGATTCCCATCATCCCGGATAAAGAAGGCAAAACAGTGCGCTGGTACTCCCTGGTCGTAGGGCTGATAGATTTTGCACTAATTGTTTATGCTTTTTATACTGGGTATGATTTCTCCAATCCAGATTTGCAGTTGGTCGAGAGTTACCCCTGGGTACCCCAACTAGATTTGAATTGGTCAGTAGGGGCAGATGGCTTATCTATGCCCCTAATTATTTTGACTGGATTCATTACCACGCTGGCGATTTTAGCAGCTTGGCCTGTCACCTTCAAGCCGAAGCTATTTTACTTCTTGATTTTGGCGATGTATGGCGGTCAAATTGCCGTGTTCGCTGTCCAGGATATGCTGTTATTTTTCCTGGTGTGGGAACTGGAACTAGTACCGATATACTTTCTGCTGTCGATTTGGGGAGGCAAAAGACGGCAGTATGCAGCGACTAAATTTATTTTATACACCGCCGGCGGTTCGCTGTTTATTTTGCTGTCTGCCCTGACAATGGGATTTTACGGCGATACGGTGACGTTTGACATGCGATCGCTCGGTTTAAAAGACTTTGCCCTCAATTTCCAACTTGCCGTCTATGCTGGCTTCCTGATTGCCTACGCCGTCAAGCTGCCGATTATTCCCTTGCACACCTGGCTACCTGATGCCCACGGTGAAGCAACAGCGCCCGTACACATGTTATTGGCAGGTATTCTTTTGAAAATGGGCGGTTACGCCTTAATTCGGATGAATGCCCAAATGCTCCCCGATGCCCACGCTCTTTTTGCACCAGTGTTGGTAGTTTTGGGGGTAGTTAACATCATCTACGCTGCCTTGACATCCTTTGCCCAGCGCAACCTGAAGCGAAAAATTGCCTACTCCTCAATTTCTCACATGGGCTTTGTGATGATTGGTATTGCCTCCTTCACCGATTTGGGATTGAGTGGGGCAGTATTGCAAATGGTTTCCCACGGGTTAATTGGGGCGAGTTTGTTCTTCCTGGTTGGGGCAACTTACGATCGCACACACACCCTGATGTTAGATGAAATGGGCGGTGTTGCGAAGAGAATGCCGAAGATTTTCGCCATGTTCACCACCTGTTCAATGGCTTCTTTGGCACTGCCAGGGATGAGCGGTTTCGTGGCAGAATTAATGGTATTTGTTGGCTTTGCTACTAGCGATGCTTATAGCTCTACCTTCAAAGTAATTGTGGTATTCTTGATGGCAGTGGGAGTAATTTTAACTCCGATTTATCTGCTGTCGATGTTGCGAGAAATTTTCTACGGAGAAGAGAACAAGGAATTAGTTTCTCACCAAGCTTTGATAGATGCTGAACCCCGTGAAGTATTTATCATTGCCTGTTTGTTGATTCCAATTATTGGTATTGGTTTCTATCCGAAATTGCTGACTCAGATGTATGACGCCACAACTGTACAATTGACAGCAAGATTGCGTGATTCCGTACCGACATTAGCACAGCAAAAAGACGATGCACTAAAGGTTTCTTTGAGTGCCCCTCAAATTGGTAATTAAGTTGCGATCGCTAGTTTAGTTTAAATATTGATTACTTTGAGGGCGGGTTTTGTACCTGCCCTTTTTGTTACTCACTCGAAACGTTTAATTCAGTAAAAAAATAATCGAACTGAGTTCAAAAATCCTGTATTGGTTAAGTGATACCATTTCTTTGTGAGGCTGCACTGAATTTTCTTTCTTTGTGTCCAACTCTTACGAGACGTTGCGCGAATGCGCCCTACCCTGCGGGAAGCCGCTCCGCGTCTATGCGGTTCGTTCCTCATATATTTGGGCGCATCTTCATACATAATTGGTATGAGTGGATGTATTTTTTACAATTTACATAAAAATAGATTTTAAGCTGATTGATTTGTTTGTAACCAGTTAAGTAAATCTTTCATAGCAGTAAAATCTAACAAAGCTTCGCCAAGGGTTTCTAATTGATTTAAAGAAAGAGATCGGATGCGCTCTTGTAATTCTGGTGATAATTCTCCCACTCGTCTTTGTAGTAACCTTAAAATCAGCTGTTGTTCACCTTCTTGTTTACCCTCTGCTTTACCTTCTTGTTTACCCTCTGCTTTACCGCGCTCGTAGCCGATGCGCTCACCTGTAGTTATATATAGGACTCATATTTGATTTTTGAACAAAACTCAGTACACCTTTATTCTTTCTTCCCAGTCCCCAGTCCCCAATCCCCAGTCCCTTACCTCTACAAGTGATTCAGAAATCAAATCGGATTGCTATATCTCATAGTTCGCTCCTGCTCAAATTGTTTAAACTCTTCCCAAAACTGATTTTCTAATGCCTTTGGTAATATCATAACCCAATCGATAAATCGATACAGGTTGCGAATATCCTGCTCTCCTAAGCCCAAATCATATAGTCTGCGAATTAAGCTAAATTTCCATATTTTGCGTTGTTCGGGTGATGAGCGTGTCTGCTGCGTTTTCAAATGCGCCATGACGACAGTTGCAAATGGATTATCGCTATTTTCTAACTCATGAAAGCGATTTTCGTAATCCAAAAGTTTAATACTACCAAATTCAAAAGTTAAGCGAGTATTGGGATAATTGTAGCTGTAATTGCTTGGCCGCCATTCGCGGTTTGAATCGCAGAGAATTGCAAGGCTTATTGCTGGCCGATCAAAGCGGTCAAATATGCGAAAGTTATAGGTAAACATCCGCTTAGGAAAATTATCTTCTTTTTGCGCCTGAATTTCAACATGGACTAATAACCAAAGTTCTTCCCCTTGGATTTGCCAAACTTTGACTAATTGATCGGCATATCTTTTTCCCTGTTCAGCTTCACGAGCTATTTGTTGAAATTCTTTATCTAGAAATTCATAGGGACGTTCCCAATCAATTAATGCAAAAGTTTCTGGAAAAAAGAAATGCATTGCTTGGGGAAAATAAGCTTCTATAATTTCTTTCCAAGGGCTATCAAAATCAGCGCGTAGACGTAGCCCGTCGTAGACATCGCTAATATTAGTCATGAATTGATTGCAGATGATAATTTTGGAAAATTATTAACATTGAGTTTCGCTTTGCTCAACTATAGCATTCATCAATCATGCGTTAAAAAGTGTGCCGACATTAGCAAAAAAATAAGTACCAAAGGTTTTTTTTAATGCACCCAAAATTGCTAATTAGATAGCGATCGCTATTTTAGTTGAAATATTTATTGCTTTGAGGACGAATTTTGTACCGACCCTTTTTGTTACGCTTTTGGAGCAGTACATACCAAATGAAAAATATTCCGCGCTTTTTTGCTATTGTCAGTTAGAGATTCTGGTAATCAGTATCGAAAAACTATGAATTTAATGTAAGATTTTGCAATCAGAAGTCTGTGAATACTGAGAAAGATCCACAGGCGATGTCTAGGACGGGCTACGCCTACAGTAAAAATGGTTCTTTATTCTCGTGGTGCGATCGCACATCAATAGATTACGTACAATCTATCTAGAATCAAATTTGGCAAAACCGCTCATGTTAAACTACAATCCACTGCATTGTTTGCCATCTTCCGAAGAACTACCCGACTCAGATGATACTGCTGTGGATAATGAACTCCAAAATTTAATTCCCGGCTTGCTGAAAACGACACTGGCTTTGGCTTGGTGCGATCGCTGGGATTGGTTCTTTGGTGTTAATATGGGTATTTATTCTCACCCAGACCAACCAGCCATTGTCCCTGATGGATTTCTCAGCTCAGGAGTTAAACGCTTCGTTGATGAGGACTTGCGCCTAAGTTATGTGCTGTGGGAAGAAAAGAAGCCGCCAATTTTAGCACTAGAAGTTGTTTCTCAAATATATCGGGAAGAATATAGCATTAAGAAAGAATTCTATGCCAAAGAATTAGGAATTTTGTATTACGTTGTATATAGTCCGCTTCGGCGTAAAAAGACACCTTTGGAGGTGTATCACCTAGTTGATGGGGAATATATCTTAATGTCAGGAAATCCCGTTTGGCTCCCAGAGATTGGTTTAGGAATTGGGCGAGAACGGGGAATTTATCAAGGTATAGTGCGGGAGTGGCTGTACTGGTATGACGAGGAAGGGCAAAAATTGCTGACACCAGAAGAACGCATCAGGGAAGCGGAAGAACGCACAGCTTTTGAAGAACAGCGACGGGTGGAAGCAGAACAACAGGTGAAAATGTTAATTGAAAGATTCAATGCGCTAGGTGTTGATCCAGAAAGTTTGTTATAGATTCACCAGATTTTGTAATAGCAAGCGATGTCTACGACGGGCTATGACGCTCGCGGACTCGCTTTGCGCTACGCTATCGGCGTCGCGTCTACAACTCACTGATACAGAAATTCTGGACTTTAGGGAACTCCAAAAAATAAATTATTCCACATTCAAGTCGTTGACTGTTGACTGTTGACTGTTGACTGAAAACTCGTGAACCGTCAACGGTCAACAGTGAACAATAGCAATGGAATATTTTTTTACTTGGAAGTCCCTTATTGATTACTTGAAGCTACAACTAACCCAAAATTACCCAACTTAGCTGCTGTTGGGTTAGTGTGCGATAATTCGCCGAATAGCCCGTCGTAGACATCGCTTGTCTATTATGAGATTTTAGCCCCTGTGCGATCGCACTCACACGAAAAAAATTCACAACTGCATTCATCGCAGTCTCAAATTTACACCTTCTGAATGTTCATTAGTTGGTATCTCCGGGAATCATAAGTATAAGGTGATGCCTTGTTTTTATGGCGAACCCGTAGACAAGTAATAACCAAATACTAATCACATCAGGAGTATTTCATGATTCCATTGATTTTGGGCGCTGCTGCTTTGGCTACTGGAGCCTTCGGAGCAGTAAAAGGTGCTGAAGGCATTGGCAATATGAATCAGGCAAAGGAAATTGGTGAACAGGCTCAACAAAAATACGAAAGTAGCTTGCAAAATTTAAAAGCAACCTGGGAAATTACCAACCAATCAGCAGAAGTTTATGGTCAAATGCAGCTTCGTATCAAGCAGAGTACAATTTCAAACTTTATAGCTTTTATTGAAAGAATTGGTCAGCGAGCTTCCCAAAACAATCTGGACATTTTAATTGGCTTAGACATCTCCACTCAACAAATTCAGGAGTACAAAACAGAAGTTATCAAAGCTGAACAGTGGGTGAAAGGTGGTATGTCAGCAGCTGTTGCAGCGTCAGCAGCAGGTTCTAGTGCAGTTACCTTAGCAAGGAGTGTAGGAACTGTTACTGTTTCCAAGTTCTTTGGATTGTGGGCTGGTGAAGTCGCTATTTCACAACTTGGTGGTGCTGCGGCTTGGACTGGAGCCATAACTTGGTTAGGTGGTGGTACTAGTATGGCGGTTGGTGGTGCTGTATTGGGAGGTATTACACTCGGCCCGGCGTTGATGGTTGGGGGTTTTCAACTTGCTGGTAAGGGTGAGGAAGCTTTGACTAAAGCGCGAGAGTATGAAGCTAAGGTAAACATAGAAATTGCCAATATTGAAGCCGCACAAGATTTTCTATTACAGGTTAAACGGCGAACAGTGGAACTGGCTAATTTAGTGTGTAATTTAAACAACCGTGCTAAATCTGCACTTCAAGAGCTTGAAGCCCAACCTTTTAATCGCGATCGCGATGCTAGGAAGTTTCAAGAAGTAGCACTTCTGGTGAAAGCGCTTGCAGAAATTATGAAAACTCCTGTCTTAGACAGTGAAGGGTATCTGAATCCTGCTTGCACGACTATCCAAGCAAAGTATCGTACTTTGGGAGGAAATTAAACATGTCAGTACACAAAATAGCTACTTTTGCACTCGCTAACCTAAATCCTGCTGAATGCCTACAGCTAATGGTTTCAGGCTATACTGAATATAAGATAATTGCCCAACAAGAACAGACAAAGAGACGAGAGATTGATGCTTGGGAAAAAGAAACAATCACCAAGATAAACGCCCAGCGAGAGTTGCTAATGGCGTATCTAGATCGCTCTTTTGATGAACGTGCAGAAAACTTTCGCGCTTTGTTTGCTGTCGTTGATAATGCGATCGCATCCGGCAATAATGAACAACTAGCCCTTACCTTAAACTCAATCACAGAAATAGCTAAATCAAGCCCTTTCAAAGACCTTGCAAATTTAGCTTCTGTTCGCGCCGCTTTAGATGATCCAGATCACGAATGGAAATTTTAATTTTATAACAGCGCGATCGCTCTCCCAAAACTATAAAAGATCCGAGGATAAGTCCTATTACTCCATAGAATATGACGATGAAGTTAGCTTTACTATGTAGTTGATCTACTACTGTCTGAATGACAGAAGAATCGTATTTAACCATGTGATCAAGTTTCCTCTCCCAAGACTTCTACAGATATAATTCCCAAAGTAATACAGTCACAATTACAGTTATTAAATATCGCTTGCTTCCGGTAGCCAGTCTTCATCCAACACTAACTCTACAGAATATGGGCACTCTTCTGGAAACACGGATAAAAGTATCCCCGTTTGCTTGGCTGCTTGCCGACGTGCCCTTTGATAACTTTCCTCAAGTTGCTCTGTAGGATAACTTTTAAGACTAGGACTATCTTCTATTGCTAACTCAATTTGGGTGCGAGAATCGGTGATAGAATCGAGCCAACTATCTGAGCGACGCTGGGGTTGATATTGCCACTTCAGCAAATGCAAGAGTAAGCGAGTTAGTTGACTAGCAATACCCCGCCGTTCACTTTTGCCCAAGCCTTCAACCTCTTCAATCAAATGTTCTACATCAACTTCATGCCAGCGATGCGATCGCAATAGTTGAGTTGTCTGTTCAATCCACAAATTAAAATCTGCTTTATAAGTTGCGCTCATAGCCTTTATCGATCAGCCGCATAGCTTAGGCAAGCCAAAATATCCTCTTGTGTCAAATAAGGAAAGTCATCAAGCAATTCCTCGTAGGTCATGCCAGAGGCAAGATAAGATAAAACATCGTATACAGTAATTCCCATTCCTCGAATACAAGGCTTACCACCTCGTTTTCCTGGTTCGATTGTAATAATGTTTTGATACTGCACAGCTATTCAAACCTCAAAAGTCTTCATCATCAACAAAAAATTCGGCATCGTCTTCCAATCGAGAATTAGGCTGCCCAATACCAGCAAGTCCCCACAGAGGTTGCAGCAGTGCCATGCCAATTAACCCGACAACAGCACTAAAAGCCAGCACTAAACCCATTGGTATCTGAATGGATTGGAATGTTAAGAATTTTAACGATACGGGTGTGGCATTTTGGACTGAAATAATTGCGATCGCAATTACCCAAACCGCTAAAACTAGAGATGTCAAAAAAGGCGCGATTTTCATATTTTGATTGAAATGAGAAGTTAGGAGATAGAAGTTAGGAGTTATATTTTGCTCGAAATTAGAAACGAGGAGTTAAGAGTTGTAAATTAACAATTCTTAACTCCTAATTCATAACTCTTAACTTTTAATTCCTAACTCTGGCAGATTAAACTGCTACTGCCTCTAGTTTAGCAATGGCAATCTCTAACTCTTGGGCGATTCGAGTGAGTTTTTCGGGAGTGTTGGTTTCTAGATAGACGCGCACCAGGGGTTCTGTACCGGAAGGACGCAGCAAAACCCAGCTACCTTCTTCTAAATAGAGCTTAATACCATCTTTACGCCCTACTTCCTTGACTTTAATTCCTGCTACGTCTGTTGGTGGATTTCTAGTAAAGGACTCGATGACGGCGATTTTGTGCGCCTCTGACAGGTGCAAGTCTAGACGGTTGTTGTAAAGTGGGCCATCGGCCTCGGCGATCGCTTCTGCCACCATCTGACTTAGCGGTTTGCCTTCATAAGCGATCGCTTCTGCCACCAGCATATCGGCTAATACTCCGTCTTTTTCGGGAATATGTCCAATAATACTCAAACCGCCTGATTCTTCTCCACCAATTAACACGGCAGTTTCGCGCATTTTTTCGCCGATGTATTTAAAACCAACTGGTGTTTCGTAAATTTGCAGCCCATTTTTAGCCGCGAAATTATCCAGCAGGTGGGTTGTCGCCACAGTGCGGACGATCGCGCCAGTTTTACCTTTATTTCTGATTAAATGACGTGCTAGAACTAACAGCACAGTATTAGGAGTAAGGACAGTTCCTTGTTCATCAACGATGCCAAAGCGATCGCTATCTCCATCCGTCGCCAAGCCCAAATCAGCGCGATCGCGCACTACTGCTTCTACTAACTCAACTAACTGTTCTCCTTTGGGTTCTGGCATTCCACCCCCAAATAAAACATCTCTCCAATCGTGGAAACTTTCTAACTGAACGCCACAATGAAGCAAAACTTCATCTAAATAGCCACGAGAGGTAGAATACAAAGCATCGTACTTTACCTTTAAATTAGCGCTTTTAATCTTTTTTATATCAAGTAGAGTGTAGATAAATTGCAGGTAATCTGGTTTCGGATCGAAAATTGAAATTGAACCTGATGGGTTACTAAGAGGCAACTCATCCGATGCACTTTCTATATTTGCCACAATAGTATCAGTAATCTCTGGAGTGGCAGGCCCAGCATAATCGGGTATATATTTAATTCCACAGTAGGGTGCTGGATTATGACTAGCAGTAAACATTAAAGCCCCTGCGGAATTTAGATGACGGGCGTTGTAGGCAATTACTGGTGTGGGACAATCCCGCTCAGTAATTTTCACAGTCCAACCTAAGTCTGCTAATACTTGGGCTGATGTTTGGGCAAACTGGTCAGCTAAAAAGCGAGTATCGTAGGCAATAAGTACAGGTCTATCTTTTTTGTAGGCTGTATCTAAATAAGTCGCGATCGCCCTTGTTACTTTCCGCACGTTGGGGAAAGTAAAGTCATCGGCAATAATCCCTCGCCATCCATCGGTACCAAATTTTATCTTGCTAGACATTTTTGCCACTTGCTTCGGTACATTATCAGTACTATAAAAGCTTCCCGCAAAGCGTGTGTAGCAGCAACTATCCCCCGAAGTTCTTTTCTAAGGAAGCCTTAGCTTAAACTTCTCCCCACCGTATTTTCTCTCACTGTTTCTGAGCAATGTCAACCCCCGATCGACCTTTTGCCAGTTATCACCTTTGGTCTCTAGTTGCCCCAGCAACCGGGCAAGAACGCTGGCATTGCCAGATGAGACGGGGGTTTATCAAAGCACGGCAACACGAACCACAAGTCAAAGCGCTTTTAGGGCAAGCCACCGCACCCCAGCGCATTGGCATACTCGCCCAAAAAGGCATTTATGAGTTTCATCATCACAGGTATCTGTTGAAGCAAGCCGATGGTGTAGAAAGAGTTGCACAGCTACTTAAATTAGGCAACTCAAGCGAGCAAGTCCAGCAACGCGTGCTGCAAATTCTGAAAAAATATCACGATGCGCCGTTGCTTTTGGATAAAGATATTATCCAATTAACTCCGGGTGATGAAGGCTTTCCTAAACCGATAGTAGTTGAACAAGAAGATTATTGCTTTCGCTTATATGCGGCTATGGACTGCGTTTTCATTGAGAGCGATCGCACAATACATATTTTAGATTTTAAAACTGGTAAATCGGCTTTTGACCGACGACAGGCATTAGTTTACTTATTAGCTGCTCGTTACCTTTACCCTGGACGAGAAGCTGTTGCATCATTTTATAATTTAGAAATATGTAAAAACTCTGAGTTAATTAGCATCAATAATAGTGAATTAGAATACTTAAAATTTGAGTTAGCAAATATTGCCCACAAGCACCAGCACGATTTGCAAAAATATCAGCAAGAAACTACTAATTTCAGTAAAATTTTCCCCCCAAATCCTGGCTCTCACTGTCGCTTTTGTCCATTTAACTCCATCTGTGAGTTTGCCAATTTTAAGCAGCATCAATCATATCCACTGCCAAGTTTAAGAGTTAATATCAGGGGTTAGAAATTTGACGTTGTTGAATTAGGGGAATGCGAATGATAAACTCAGCACCAACTCCTGGTTGCGAAATGCATTCTAAAGAGCCGCCATGTCTTTCTGTGATAATTTGGTGACTAATAGCCAGCCCCATACCCGTACCTTTTCCAACGGTCTTGGTCGTAAAAAAGGGATTAAATAGTTGCTTTTTAACATTTTCTGGTATTCCGAGTCCGTTGTCGGCAATGCCAATTGTGACTTGATTTGGTGTTAGTAATTTGGTGCGAATATAAATTCGGGGATTATCCGTTTTTAGTCGTTTTTTTGTTGTCCACCGAGATGTAACTGATGAATCTTCTAAAGCATCGATCGCATTTACTAAAATATTCATAAATACTTGGTTTAACTGCCCAGCAAGTCAAATTGCTTTAAAAGTCATGCTCCCATTAATCCAGATAATCTCATCAACTTTAATTTTCAGCATCAATCTTTATAATATACTGGCACAATTTAAGTCAAAGATTGTTGTCTAGTTCATGCAATAAAACATACATTTAATCCCTACTTTACAATTTTCTTCTTTATTGCACATAAGCTGAATGAGAGGGAATGAAAAATCAGAATATATTCAGCAGAATACCCCATGTCTAAAGCTAGGGGTTTAAATAAAGAATTTTTTTTGATCTCCATTATTGAAAACGTTCTGTTATTTATTGTCAAACTAAATAACTAATCACAGAGGAATATGAAAGAGCCATTGAAATTATTGCCTAACTCGGTTTTCATCGAAACTCCCGAAAGTCAGCCTCATTTTTATGATCAAGCTTCAAATTTTCAAACAACAATTGTTGGTTATGGACGTTATGGTAAAAATTATATTGGAACTAAATATGCTAAAGATGGATATTTTTGGGAGATCGCAGCTATTGTTGACCCAGTAATTAGTCCCTCTTCATTTGCTGATAGCGTTTTGGGCAAGAAGAAACCACACACTTATCTATTTCAGAGTTTTCATCAATGGTACAATAACTATTTTAAATTATTAAATAATCAACAAAAAGCAAGGCAGGTAATTGAAATTTGCTTAAAGCCAGAATTAGTTTATGAACAACTAATGCTATATATTGAAGCGGGCATCAAAAATTTTATTCTGCCCAAGCCAGTTGTAATAAACCTACAACAAATGGAGCAACTTCTAGAAGTTATTGACAAACATCAGATAAAAGCAGCAGTTGCCTCTCAATGGTATTATTCAGATATTCCTAAGTTTATTAAGCGAGAACTCCAGAAACTTATCAAGCAAAAAAAACAAGAAATTTTACTCACTCCCGGTAATAATCCGAGTATTTATAATTTATATAAAGTAGAAGCTAATTTTTCTAAAGAAAATGGTTTGGCATACGCTACAGATCCGTCACTACTTGAATTACCTCATGTTTTACAATTACTATCTTCAATAGGAATAATTGATTTTAATGATTATCTCTCGATTCCAGAAGTAAATGGTACGAATACATTAGTTAACGTTATTTATCAAACAGAAAATATCAAAGATAGAGTTTATATCCAGTCTAGCATCGATTTGTTACCCGACCCTTTGATAAAAAATGAACATCCGCTATGGGATATTCAAGAACGCTATTTAAAAATTTATTTTGATGAAGATAGTACTCAGCCCGATATAGAAGTAGATTTCTGGATTAAATTTGACCGTTCTGGTGATTTTGCTATTCGTACTGGTAAATTAATTATTGTAGGTGATAATATCTGTAAAAATCGAGAAAAAATAGTTTTAAACTTTGTTGACGATCAACTATTACAGATGAATATAAAAATCTATACTGCATTCCACCATAACTTTGAAGATTTTCAAAATCAAAAGCAAGTTTTGTCTCTTGATAGTTATGTACCCATCGGTAAGCAGATTATGCTAATTCAAAATATTTGGCAATCTGTTAAAGACAAGAACAGCATCCATTCTCAAAACAAGAACTCATTTTTGAGTAAAAATTAGCTGAAATCTCTCGTTTTTTACCAGTAATAAGTGAGTAGTAAAAACCAGTTGATCTTTTTCTCAAAATACATCAGCTTCCGCTTTGGGAAAGAGATCATAAGATAAAAGCCTCAGCGATTGTATCGCTGAGGCTCTAGAAGACTGGCTCAATAATCCTGATAAACAGGAGCTAATTAAAAAGCATAATTTGGACGAAGAAAGGGAAAGGGGGAAAGGGAACCCCATACTTAAAAGCAGGGGTTTCAAGTATGGACACTGCTAAGTTATCGCACTACGTGTCTTAAAAATCTTCTTTTTTTATTCTCCATATTTAAAAATACTTGGCTGGTTACCTTGTGGGGAAAAGTTTTTTATCCTTTCCTTTTCCCCAAACCCAAGACCCCTTTTCCCCTTTTTGGTAAATAAACCGAAGAAATTTAAAAAGGCGGTAACTCTTTAAGAATTGTGAACCGGATATGATTTATCGCCAAATCGCCGATGGGGATATCTTCTTTAGTTAGCCGCTCACCTTGACTTGTCACGGTTTCAAAGGTGATACCTTTGCCAATTTCAATGTGATACCAGCATAAGCCCATAAAAAAGCGCGTCGGATAAGGGCCACCTTCACCTATATCATCGGGATTTGATTCCATTGGCAACCAGCCAAAATTTGGGACGTAGAACTCCAACCAAACATGATTAAAGTCGGGTTGTAGCGGCACTCCTACTAAGTCACTATGGGGAGGGCATTTGTACCTACCTACGGTGCGGCAGGGGATGCCATTTAAACGGGATAGGGCAAGTAAAACGCCGACATATTCGCCACAGGAACCAACGCCCCGTTCTAAAACTGTATCTGGCGTGTCAATGTAAGGTTTAATACCGTAGGACAACTCATCATAGACGTAGTTACGGATGCTGTGCATTTTCCGCAGCACATTGGTTTCAGAACCGATCGCTTCTCTGGCGGCACGGCGAACAATGGTAGTATCCATTGCTAAATCGTCGTCATCCACTAGGTAGCGTGTTTCTAATTCTGGGGATAGTTCAGGTATATCTTCTACATCTCTGGGTGTGATGCGATACTTAATACCGCGAACTTCCAAAAGAGCTTTCCAGCCAAATATATGCCGTTCACCTGGAGCAAGAGAATCAAATTTAAAGACTGCTACACGTTGCCCATCTATCACTTCTTCGGTAAAAGGTATACCAATAGGTTCAACGTGTTTCACCTTTTGCCGCTCTGTTTCCGATGGTAAGGCGATGCGCCATTCGACCTCAGGTAAATAAACCTCGTCTAAGGGGGCAATTTCCTCAGCATAAGACATTTCAATCAGATAGCCATTAGAGAGGGCATAGCGCTTATCTGGATCGTAATGATAATACAGGGGGTGAATAAAAGTGCGATCGCGGAATGTTAACTCATGACTCGGATCGGCATTTGGGTTATCTCGGATATAAGCCTCCTCTGAGGCGTAGGCAACGTAAATACTTTCTTTGCCTGTTTCGTCATTTTTATGGATTGCTATACCTGTAGGACATTCAAAGGGTGTCAGAACACTGAATTGAAGTTCTCCGGTGGCTCTATCCATTGCATAAACTGATTGTTCGGTGCGATCGCAAATCCACAGCATTTCCTGGGTGACTGCTAAATTCTCTATCCCAACGCCTGGGGCATAAAACCTGGTAATCTCTTTTCGCGTTTCGCGGTCATAAATCAGAATGTAGCCTAGCCTTTGGCTGCTGACATAAACTGTTGTTTCCCAAACAGCAACGCCGTCAGCAGGATAAGGCAATGTCACAAAATGTTCCAGACCCAAAGCATTGAGATTGCACAAGTAAACACTATTTTCTCGGCTCACCCACAGGGTATCTTCCCACGCAGCTAGACCAGTGACATCAGTAAATTCTTTAACTTGATGGGGATTAATAATTTTGCTGTTGTCAGAGGTGGGATCAATTTCTAGTAGATACCCATTAATACTGTCAATGGCAATCAGTCTGTCTTTAATGAAAGTAATGCCACACAGGGTAGCAGCAGTAAGCGGTCGAATTGTCTTTTGCCCAAACATCTGGCTAACGGTCAAAGTGGGGAGTGCAAAACTCATATTAAGCATATTTATTGAATGGTTTAGCACGCCTAAGCAATTCAAAATTCAAAATTTGCCTTGAAAAGTTTCCTAGTTCGGGTAATCCTACTGGCACGCCAGTTCACTTGAGCGGGGAAATACGCAAGCGACTGGCTCAACTTTGGACAAAATTCAAAATAAAATGCAATCGTGCCATGCATTTCGGCTAGTGACTAGATGTAAATTAAAGCAATGGCAGCCTAAAATTAATTGTCGCAGATGCTCTGTAACTAAGCTTAAAAGCTCTATTACTCATAATTATGACAATTCAGGTCATCTGGAAAACCTCACTTCTATTTCTCTCATCCTTTAAGGAGAGAGACTTTGAACTTTCCCCCTTCCCGCGACGAGTTGGGGGTTAGGGGGTTAGGTCAATGGTTAACTTTTCCACATAACTGAATTGTCAGTACTCATAATTATCGGTAAAATCTGTTCCGAAAAACTCTTTCGTGAGAGATAACACTATCTGAAAAAAAATAAATTTACAAATGTTAAGAATTACAGATACACTCATGCAACTGGGCGATCGCCTGAATGTAACTTTAGAAGATGGAATTCCTGCCATCACTAAATTATGATCGAATTTTGTAAACATTTCCTGTGACGTACACGATGTCTGCTAATTCTCTGCCTGAAGGTGCCGCCGTTTGGCATAGTTTAGAAATTGATAAAGCGCTAGACCTGCTCGATAGTAATGCAGACAGTGGCTTAACACCCCAAGAAATTCAACAGAGGTTGCAAAAGTACGGCCCCAACGAACTTGAAGAAACTGCTGGGCGTAGTAGTTGGGAAATCCTGCTGGATCAGTTCAAGAACATTATGTTGTTGATGCTGATTGGCGTGGCTCTGATTTCTGGGATTTTAGACCTGGTGGCTTTGCGATCGGGCAGCTTGAAGCCCGGTGAAGTGCCCTTTAAAGATACAATCGCGATTTTAGCAATTGTCATCCTCAATGGCATACTCGGCTACGTCCAAGAAAGCCGTGCCGAAAAAGCCTTGGCTGCTTTGAAAAAAATGACCTCTCCCTTAGTGCGAGTCATCCGCGCCGCTAGACTGGTGGAGATAGCAGCTAAGGAACTAGTTCCAGGGGATGTAATGCTGCTGGAAGCTGGGATGCAGATAGCCGCAGATGGACGTTTGATAGAACAGTCTAATTTACAAGTGCGTGAGTCGGCATTGACTGGTGAAGCCGAAGCCGTGAATAAACAGGCATCACTAAAATTGCCGGAGGAAACATCATTAGGCGATCGCCTAAATGTCGTGTTTCAAGGAACCGAAGTCGTCCAAGGACGCGGTAAGGTTCTGGTGACTAACACCGGCATGACTACAGAACTCGGCAAAATTGCCACCATGTTGCAGTCGGTGGAAAGTGAACCGACACCGTTACAGCAACGGATGACTCAACTGGGTAATGTCCTAGTTACGGGTTCCTTGATTCTTGTGGCGATCGTTGTTATCGGTGGTGTGATCCAGGCAAGAGGTTTTAGCAATATCCAAGAACTCTTGGAAGTTTCCTTGAGTATGGCGGTTGCTGTAGTGCCAGAAGGTTTACCTGCTGTAATTACCGTGACTCTAGCGCTGGGAACCCAGCGAATGGTGCGCCAAAATGCCTTGATTCGCAAACTCCCCGCAGTGGAAACATTGGGTTCTGTAACTACCATCTGTTCTGATAAAACCGGTACGCTGACGCAAAATAAAATGGTGGTGCAATCGGTTTTCACCAATAACAAAACTTTTCGCGTCATTGGCGAAGGTTACACTCCCACAGGAGACTTTCAGCTAGATGGTCAAAAAATTTCTCTAGAAAACTCTCCAGAAATCTCAGCGTTGTCAGTCGCCTGTGCTATTTGTAATGATTCAGTGTTGCAAAAAGAACAAGGTGAATGGGCGATTTTGGGAGATCCCACAGAGGGAGCATTGTTAACACTGGCGGGAAAAGCTGGAATTGAAAAAGACCAGTGGAACAGTAAATTACCCAGAGTTAGGGAGTTTCCCTTTTCCTCAGAACGGAAGCGGATGAGCGTAATTTCTCAGGTGGAGGGAGTCGCTACAGGTGACGCATCTTCGAGAGGCATTGACCCAGCGATCGCTAGTTTTATCCAATCTGAACCTTACTTAATGTTTACCAAAGGTTCTCCAGAGTTAACCTTGGCACGTTGCACTCAGATTCATTTGGGTAATGACACGGGTACTTTAACCGAAGATCAACGCCAGAAAATTCTGGCAGAAAATGACAAAATGGCGAGTAAAGGTTTGCGGGTGCTAGGTTTTGCCTACAAACCCCTCGCCGAAATCCCACCAGAAGGTTCAGACGAAACATCCGAGCAAGGCTTGGTATGGTTGGGATTAGTGGGAATGTTAGATGCCCCACGTCCAGAAGTCAGGGCAGCTGTGCAAGAGTGTCGAGAAGCAGGCATTCGCCCAGTGATGATTACTGGTGACCACCAATTAACAGCACGAGCGATCGCTACCGATTTGGGAATTGCCCAAGAAGGCGATCGCGTCCTCACAGGTCAAGAATTGCAACGGATGAGTGACGAGGAATTGGAGCAAAACGTTGACCTGGTGAGCATTTATGCCAGAGTTTCCCCAGAACACAAACTGCGAATTGTCCAAGCACTGCAACGCCGGGGTCGATTTGTGGCGATGACAGGTGATGGTGTTAACGATGCCCCAGCCCTCAAACAAGCTGACATCGGTATTGCGATGGGCATTACTGGCACTGATGTAAGTAAAGAAGCCAGCGATATGGTATTACTTGATGACAACTTCGCCACCATTGTCAGCGCCACCAAGGAAGGTAGAGTTGTTTACACCAATATTCGCCGCTTTATTAAATACATCTTGGGCAGTAACATTGGCGAAGTTCTCACCATTGCAGCCGCACCCCTAATTGGTTTGGGAGGCGTTCCCCTTACTCCCTTACAAATTTTGTGGATGAACTTGGTAACAGACGGTTTACCAGCTTTAGCATTAGCTGTGGAACCTCCAGAACCGGATGTGATGCAACGTCCGCCTTTTAGTCCCCGCGAAAGTATTTTCGCTAGGGGATTGGGTTCTTACATGATTCGCATTGGGATCATTTTTGCCATTATCAGCATTGCCTTAATGTGGTGGGCTTATCAACATACCCATGCCCCTGAGTATCAGGGAAATCGGGATGCTTGGAAGACAATGGTATTTACTACCTTGTGTCTCGCCCAAATGGGACATGCGATCGCCATTCGCTCTAACAACCGGCTGGCCATTGAGATGAATCCCTTCTCCAATATATTTGTACTAGCGGCTGTTGTCGTCACCACGATTTTGCAGTTGATGCTAGTTTACGTCCCACCCCTGCGAGATTTCTTTGGTACTCACTACCTGAATATGCAAGAGTTGGGGGTTTGTATTGGCTTCAGTGCCTTAATGTTTGTCTGGATTGAAGCGGAGAAGATATTTCTGCGGATTATGGGCAAAAAGGCTGTCTGAAAAAGTGAGGAGTTGGGAGTTAGGAGTTAGAAGTTATGAGTTATGAGTTATGAGTTATGAGTTTAAGAAAATTTTGCATTCAAAACTTAAAATTCCTAACTCCTCACTCCTCACTCCTCACTCCTCACTCCTAACTTTTCGTTATGTACCTCAAAACTCTAAGCCTCCGACAATTTCGCAATTATCAAGACCAAAAGGTTGAGTTTACTGCTGCGAAAACAATTTTGGTAGGTAATAATGCTCAGGGAAAGTCAAATTTGTTGGAGGCGGTGGAGTTGCTGGCGACATTGCGATCGCACCGAATGACCCGCGATCGCGATTTGGTTCAAGAAGGGCAAGACATAGCCCAAATTAATGCCACCCTTGAGCGACAAACAGGCGTTAGTGACCTGACTTTAACCCTCCGCCGCAATGGTCGCCGTAGCGTTGCTCTCAATGGTGAATCTATCCGCCGTCAAATGGATTTTCTCGGCGTTCTCAATGCAGTCCAATTTTCTAGTTTGGATTTAGAACTAGTACGCAGCGGCCCGGAAGGTCGCCGCAACTGGTTAGATACACTGTTAATTCAACTCGAACCGGTTTATGCTCACATTTTGCAGCAATATAACCATGTGTTACGCCAGCGCAATGCCTTTTTAAAACGCCATGTAGAAACGTTAGATGCAACATCTCTACACTCAGAATTGGCGGTGTGGGATGCACAGTTAGCTACTACAGGAACCAGGGTAATTAGACGACGCGATTCGCGCCATCCAAAGATTAGCTCCCATTGCTAGTGCTTGGCACGCCAGTATTAGCGGCAGTACAGAAGCTCTCCAAATCAAGTACCTGCCGAATATTCCTTTAGAGGATAACCGTCCAGAAGAAGTGCAGCAAGCTTTTTTAGCAAAAATCCAGCAACGAGCGATCGCCGAAATGCACCAAGGCACTACTCTTGTTGGCCCCCATCGAGACGAAATAGAATTAACTATTAACCAGACACCCGCTCGTCAATATGGTTCTCAAGGTCAACAACGAACGCTGGTTCTAGCCTTAAAATTAGCAGAATTACAATTAATTGAAGAAGTCGTTAAAGAGCCACCATTGCTATTACTGGATGATGTTCTTGCCGAACTAGATTTATCCCGCCAAAATCAATTACTCGATGCTATTCAAGACCGCTTTCAGACTTTAATTACTACTACTCACTTGGGTTCTTTTGATTCTCAGTGGCTGAAGTCCTCCCAAATTCTTTTTGTGAAAGCAGGAGAAATAATCCCAAATTAGTCGTTTGTGACTTATCAAAAATAAAATCGGAGTTTTATAGATCATTAACTAATAACTAATCACGTTTTTCTAACCTTTTAAAAACGGTGAGAACCAAAAAAGTCAGCAAAGCAGCGATTAATCCTAACTGCCACAAACCACAGCCAGCAGCAATTCCCAAAGCAGCCGAAACCCAAATAGCTGCTGCTGATGTCAATCCGTGAATTTCAAGTCGCTGTGATTCTTGAGAAGATTGGCGGACAATTTCTCCAGCACCGAGAAACCCTACACCGGCTGCAATCCCCTGAATTACGCGGCTAAGTGCATCACGACTGGACTGTGATCCATCTGTTTGCATAATTATGAGAGTAAACACGGCTGAACCGAAACTCACTAGCATGTGAGTTCTTAAACCGGCTGGTTTACGCCTAATTTGGCGTTCTAAGCCGATAATTGCTCCAATAAACAATGCAAGGCACAGCCGGAAACTGATATTTAGCCAATCATTCGTTGCAAGGTAGTAAGTGTTTGGCAATGCTTAGTCTGGGTAGAGAGTTTTATATACTAATACAACATGGCATAAATCTAGGTAATATATATATAAATTAACAAAAGTTGGGGCAAAATCTCATTGTTAAAGGTAGGCAAACTTTCGCCACAGCTACTAGTGCTCTGTCTCATTAATTCTGATTGATTAGTTTGTTACCAAAACCCTGTAAAGACGCGAAATTTCGCGTCTCTACAACCCAGCAAAATTAATGAAACAGACACTAGGTTAATTAGTAAGATTTTTACAAAAATAGTGCAAAAATATTTTAATCTTTTATTGATGGAGTCTAATTAAATGAGTGCAATTTAATAGCCTATATCATATTTTGATTCTATCAATTCGAGAATATTTTTTAGATGCAATTTAATATCTTAGCTTGTTAGGATTATTTACCAATCAAATATTATTTTGGTCAAAAATAAATTTTAAGTTTATTAAATAGGTTTTTAACTATTTTAGGACTTCCGCAAAATATCTCTCAAACTCTGATTTCTCTGTGTCCTCCGTGCCTCTGCGGTTCGTTATTCCATAACTCTTGCGTAAGTCCTATATTTAAAATGAGTGAACTATAAAATTCCACCTTAAATTGCTAGATTTAACCCATACACTCAATAATTAAATATGATACCGCCATCTACAACTCGATCAAACGACTACTAAACCCCCGATTTTACGGAAGAGAGGCTAATTGAAAGAAAATATTTGATTTACAAAGGAGTCGAACTACAGCAATAAGTAAGTCGGTGAGAATAAATCAAACTAGATTAAGTAATGTAAAAAATATTGAGATTAGTTCGTAGTGTTCGCGCAGCGTCTCGAAGAGAGGGCTACAGCCCTCATAAGGTCGGCAAATTAAACGTAAATCCTGGAAACTCTTCCTTTAGTAGGAAGCCAGTGGATTTACGGTTGATAACCCACCAGAAGGAAATGGCTATGGCTACAAATAGATAACTGACAACTAACAAATTGAGTGGACAAACTCTACTGGCTAGACCAAATTAAACTACAAGACCGCGCCAAAGTAGGCGACAAAGCGTTTTACTTGAGCAAAATTATCCAGCGTGGCTATCCGGTGGTGCCTGGTTTTGTCGTTTCGGCAGAGGTTTTACGACAATTTCTCGAAAATCTCAATAGTTCAGAGTCATTAGTGGCTGACTTACCCCATTCTTCGTTACACCTAGATGTAGCTAATTGGCGTCAACTTCAGCAGGTAGCAGGTCGCTTGCGTCAAGAAATTCTCACTGCGACTGTGCCACAGGATTGGGTGAATACAATTTTCCAAGCAGCTAGAGAATGGCAAACTGGCTGTTTGATTCTTCGACCTACCTTAGCAGTATCAAATGCTACTTTAGGGATGAAGAATATATCTGGTTTGCTAGAGTCGGTGTTTTGCCAGTGCGAACCAGAAGCGATCGCTTTTGCCCTCAAGCGTACCTGGAGCCAGATATTTCGTGCTAGAAGTCTCCTATATTGGCAACGGGCAGGAATTAACCTGCAACAAATCAGTTTAGCGGTTTTGGTTCAACCTGTTGAGAATGCGATCGCCAGTGGCTTGCTAAGTGCCAACTCCTCTGGATGGGAAATTGAAGCTACTTGGGGATTAGGAATTGCGAATCGCTCTTGGCGAAGTCCAGCCAGATGTTTACTACATTCAACAAGCAACTGGGGTTGTGCTTGAGCAACAGTTGGGCAATAAAATGCTCGCTTATGGTGTGGATGATGCAGCACCTAAAGCTTTTTCGCAACCCGCGCCCAAGTCAGCCCTAACACCAGATCACACTTGTCTAAATACCTACCTAATTCAGGAAGCCCAACAAAAACAATACGCTCTACAAGAAGAATACATACAGCAAATAATTGCTTTAGGAACTCAACTAGTAAGTGAACTGGGTCAAAACTTTACCATTAAATGGACTATTGCCGAGCAAAATACATCTGGCAAACTCTACATCACACAAGTTAGTTATCCCCAATCTGTAATTAACCACAGACACTTCATTAGGGGAATAGGGGCGGCAGGAGGACGAGTTGTGGCGACTGCCCTAGTAATTAATAATCCGCAGCACAAACCCGAACAATTACCCAAGGGAGTGATTTTAGTAATAACAGCGATCGCACCTGATTGGTTACCATTACTGCACCAAGTTGGTGGTGTTATTACTGAACAAGGCGGATTAACCAGCCACGCTGCAATTCTTGCCAGAGAATTAGGTATCGCAGCAGTAGTTAACGCAACATCTGCGACAAGCTTAATCCAAACTGGCGAACGACTGCTACTCGATGGCGACAGAGGAGAAGTTTATCGGATTAAAGAAGAAGGGGAAAGTGGGACGGGAGAGATGGAGAAGAGGAAAGTGGCAGAAAATCTTCTCCATCCCTCTATTTCCTCATCCCATCCTGTTACTTCTCATCTACCTATGATTGCTACCCAACTGCTGGTTAACTTGAGTCAGTCCAGTTTAATAGAACAAGTGCAAAGCTTTCCTGTGGATGGAGTGGGATTGTTGCGCTCAGAATTGATGGTACTAAATATATTGTCTGGGCAACATCCTAATAGTTGGATTTTAGGCGGACGGCAAGCAGAATTGTTAGAGCTATGGTCTGAGCAGATTATGCAATTTGCCAGTGCCTTTGCACCAAGACCAGTTTTTTATCGTTCTTTAGATTGGCCGCAAGATTTACCATCATTGAGTGATAATTTACAATCTTCAACACAATCGATGTTGGGTGAACGTGGTACTTTCAGCTATTTACGAAATCCCGCAGTCTTTGAGTTAGAATTGCAAGCTTTAGCGAGTGTCCAGCAAGCTGGTTACAACAATGTAAATCTACTATTGCCTTTTGTGCGGACTGTGGAAGAATTTGTCTTTTGCCGTCGTAAAGTTGAGCAAGCTCTTTTAACAGAGGTGTCACAATTTCAATTGTGGATGATGGCAGAAGTGCCAAGCGTCCTATTTTTACTACCAGAATATGTCAAAGCAGGTGCAGCCGGAATTTCTATTGGTACAAATGATTTGACCCAATTATTGCTCGGAGTAGATCGAGAGCAAGGACAGCTAGGAAAAGTATTTAATGAACGTCATCCGGCAGTTATGAGTGCGATCGCACAACTGATCCAAATGGCTAAAAGTGCCGGTATTCCTTGTTCAATCTGCGGTCAAGCACCAGCCATCTATCCAGAAATCATTGATAAGTTAGTGGAATGGGGTATAACTTCCATTTCCGTTGAACCGGAAGCAGTCGAGCGAACATATCAAGCGATCGCTCGTGCTGAACAACGGATAATCTTAGCAGCAGCACGACGTGAATTAAAAGAGGGAGCTTCATAGCTAGCAAGTCTCACTCTTGGCGATCGCACGACTGATTACAGGTAGAAACTACTTTTTAGCAGACTACTGTCAGCAAGCAGAGCTAATCTCTTTTGTTGAAAGTTCAAAATGTTGTTGGTGGATGCTTCTCTGCGTGCGCGACAGTAGATTGGAAGGTCACCATAGCAGCCGTTACCACCGTAGAAATTCGTTTCAATTGCATTGTTCTGACCTAATCGCCAGTATCTATGACGCCACTGCCCAGAAGGACATGTGGCTGTGGCATCATCAGAGGCTTGTGTTCCTCTATAAAAAATAAAGCCTCCGTAACTCATGCCCAACGGTGGATTATCAGATAAAATCATATACGGTTGCTTGTTATAGATCCTCAATCCTACATTCCAGGTACTGCAAACAACTGGTAATGGCTCAGTTGTGTTATAAGAAATTGCATATTCGTAACTAGTACTTGGATAGTTTAGAATCTCACAACTGTTTACATCGATCTGGCTTAGATTTGCACATTGAAGCCAATCACTTGCATAGGCTGGCGAAAGCATAAAGATACCTGTAAAAACTGAAACGAGTTTACAAAAGTTTTTAATTTTTGTTTTCACTTTCTTCATCATCATAATGTTGTGATGTTTTGTAGAGCTTTTATTAAGCACACTTAACCGTAAGCAGTAGTAATCACGCTCTGTTCAAGAGTTTAGGTCTACTCTAAAGGGCAGCGACATAGCCAACAGCTACTGCTCTGGTAATACTGAGTTTTGTTGTACAAGAAGTACAATACCAAAGTAAAAATTACAAGTGCATCAAGTTATGCAAAACTTAATCTTTTATACAAAACAAAAGATTGCACCAAGAAAATTATCCAAGCTTCTAGCAAAAAAGGTAGCCCTGAATAGCGAATAGTAATCATCGTTGGTGTTGTACATATAGCAATACTGAATCATTCGTAAGAAACAAGATCCCCGACTTCTTTGAGAAGTCGGGGATCTACCAATACGCTTAGGTTAAGGATAATCGTAGGTTGGGTTGAACTTTAGTGTTACCCAACAAACCCTCGAAAATGTTGGGTTTTGTTCCTCAACCCAACCTACGCAGTTTAAGATTTTTGACGCTAACACCAAGCGTATTGGGGGATCTACGGCTTGCAATTTTCACAAATCAAATAGGATTGCCATAGCACATTCAACATTAATGTCTTTATTTCCTCTTTAGAGATTAATTGCATATTATATCCCTCCTATCAACGTGACTAAATACATCAGACCAGATCATCGATATTCAATTATCTGATAGGACGTTATTCTCTGATGGTGGCGGTTGAACTTCAACCGTTTCTTTCTGAATTTATTTCACCTGAAGGAGGGTTTAGTTGCATCTTTCTTTTGATAGGCAATATTCATCAAGGGTATTACTAATTAAAACCCCAAATTTCAAAGCCAAAATCGCCACAAGCATCAAATGTTTGGCGTGTTAGAGTTTGCGCGTCCTGAGTTTATGCCGATTCTGCTATTTGGTTGGCTAAGGCCTAAAGTTACTCGTTTCATAATCCAGTACAAACCAGCAAGTACTACAAAGGTGATAGCAATAATTACTAGGGGCTGTTTTCCCAGAATTTCTTCTACCCCTTTGGTTAGTAGGGCATCGGGTTGAGTAATAAAATCCCAACTGTTGAAACGCAAAAATCGCCCCCAATAAACACCAACAGCACACAGAAAATGTGTAATCAACTCAACGCGCCAAATCCATTCGCTTTTGCCAATACGATGTAAGTAGTAACCCCAATTAATTAACGATATGACATAAGCTTCAAATCCACCCATAATTACTAACAAATACAAAGGAATGAGTACCAAAGTAATCATCCAAACTGATTGAATTGTGCGGATATCATCTATCAAGTGAATTACATCGGTTAACAAATATGGTGCATTCGGTAAGAAAGCATAGAAAACTAAGAATCCTAGCCACCAAAGCCAAGAGCCACCACGTCTAAAGCGAAATAGCCACACACTTAAAGCTAAAGGTATAAAAGCCAGAAATAAATTCCAAGTCATCCAACTCATATTAATTCGCAAGACCTGTATAACTCTGGCTATCAATTCTTCTTTCATAGGTGCTAACTCAGAAGATGTTTGATTGATCTAAATTCACTCTGTAGTGTTAGTGTTAACCTCAGTGATTGACTGATAAAATTTTTGTACCCCCAAGGAAATTTGTTTACTCCAAGATCAGACAAGCTTTTTGTGTCACTTGTAAGGAAAAGCACACTGATATATGTCTGAAAATTAGAGTTTTTATGTCTTTCATACTGGGGGATGAAATTTATCAATCAGCTGAAATCACTAGTATAGCCAGAAAATAATCAAGGTAAAATCTACCACACAAAGAAAGTCTGAGCGGCAAAAACGCTGCTGAATACCTTTCTATGGACTTTTTTATGGAAATGTTTACCCTGTGCTAGCTATTATATTGATTTCATTTTGCCCTGCTAGAGTTCCAGAAGCATCCTAAAGTTTTTGCCAAGAGTGTAAAAACTTGTACCCCATCAGATAGATTATTCTGGCTGGCTACAGTATTTATTCATCTGATTGACTAAGGTATCCGACTGCTTGCCAAGTGTTGTAGCTGTTGTCAGCGCTGAGTCAATTTCGGCTCTCGCCTTTTGGATTTTTTCTCTACCAGATGTGGAGGCATCTGCTGTCTTGGTTACACCAAGCGCTTTACCTGCAATGGCGATCGCTTGACTAAGATTTTGAAAAATCTTGACAAAACCGCTTTGAAATTCTTTCAGCTTAGGATCTTTTAAATTCAGTTCCCTAATCGATTTAGTCACAAATTCTAAATCTTTAGATAGCTGTATGCTGGTGATCACTTGCGTTCCTTTATTTTTATCAATCAGAGAAGTTCCGGCATTCACAACTCGAATCAATCGCTGGCACTGGGAGACTTTATTTTCGCTGCAACTAGTAATCAATAAAGCGATGCTTAGGTTAACAGAAGCAAGAACAGTATATTTATGTGAAACAGACATTAATACCCCAACAACAATAAAACCGATAATATAGTATCCAATATTACGAATAAAAGAGGTATTAGGATTAGGGGAGAAGAGAGAGGTGACAGGTAACAGGTGATAGGGAATAATCTGTACCCTGTAACCTATAACCTATTCCCTTCTTCACTTCCCTCATCTGGAATTACCAATCTACTGGCAAACCCAACTGGTCTAAAGTAGCACCATCTTGCAAAAGTGGCTGAATATTGCTGTCTATTTGAATGCGACCATTAGATAGTACTAAAGCGCGTTGAGTAACTCTGCCTAACCAATGTAGGTCATGAGAAGCAATTAATATCACCTGTACGGGTAAATTTAACAACACTTGCGCTAGATGACGCCGCCATGCTGGATCAAGACCGTTAGTTGGCTCATCCAAAATTAAAATTGTCGGGTCTAGGGCTAAAATTGAGGCTAGGGCGGCTAGGCGTCTTTGTCCACCGGAGAGTTCGTGGGCGGAACGATTGGCGTAGGATTCAAGTCCAAAATCAGCTAATAACTGCCGGCCGCGATCGCTTGCTTTGGCTTGCGACATTCCATAGTTGCGTGGCCCAAAGGTGATATCTTCTAAGATGGTGGGCATAAATAGTTGGTCGTTGGCATCTTGGAAGCTAAAGCCGATTTGACGACGGACTTGGGGTAGAGTTTTCGGTTCTACCGGGATGCCATTAATCGTAATTTTCCCAGCTTGCGGTTGTTTTAAGCCGATGAGGTTCTCCAGCAAGGTGCTTTTTCCAGAACCAGTTGCTCCCATCAACGCCACGCGATCGCCCGGATTTAAGGTAAAAGAAATTTCTTGTAATACTGGCTCCTGGCGAGAATAGGCATACGCCAGGTTCTCAACCTCAACTACGGCGGCGTGGGGGTTATGGGTTGGTGATTGGGGATTAGAAGTTAAAGATTTCAAGATTCACAAACTCTATATTGACAACTGCACTAAATTCTGTAAGAAGTAAGAGTTACACAAGCAGCGATCGCCCAAGCTGCTAGTATGGCAAAACGCTCTTTTGGTCTGAGGGTAGAATCTATAGGCAATTGCCCGTTGTAACCACGAGTTACCATTGCTGCATAGACTCGCTCTGCCCTATCTAGACTACGGAGATACAAGGCTCCAATCATGGAAGCACTGGCGTAGCGCAGCCATGCCGCAGTTCCATTCAAACCGCGTAATTGAGCGCTGCGCTGCATCCGCGTCACTTCTGAGAGCAAAATTTCCATATATTGCCCTGCTAACAACAAGTTTTCTTTTAAAGGTGCTGGTACGGGTAAACCTTTGAGGGCGATGCCGAAACTGTGAGGCGGTAAGGTTAACAAAAAACTATTCATAGTAACCAAACAAATCAGAGAACGAACTAGCAAAAAACTGGCTCGTTCCCATCCCAAAGGCAATGCTAACAATGACAAAAAAATCAATTCTGTACCGAGTAATCCTCCCAAGCGGCGAATGGGGACGCGCAACAGCCAAGCCCACAAAAGTGCGATCGCGCCATATACACCTAAGCAATACCAAGCATAATGCTTTAATAAAGCTGCTCCCACTACAATCACTAGTGACAACTGCAAACGTAACGGTAAGGAAAGTTTAAGCATTCTTCGCTTTCACTACCTTGGCAATTCCAAAGGCAACAGCAAAGCAAACCGTAGCTCCCAAAAGCCCAGCGATACTTGTGCCAATTGGCCCTAAACCCTCAATACCATAGTCAGCTAAGGGAGTCGGCACAATTACCCGGACTTTACTGGCTAAGTCGATGAAGCCCGTGTTTTCGGCAACTTTCTCCAAACCATCAGGCCATGCTGAGGCAAAGAGTGACAGCACTCCTGCAATCAAGAAAATGGTGACAATGGGTACAGACCAACCGCGAAACTCCTGCTGTTCCCCTGGTAACAAATCTGGTCTGGCTGTGGCTAAATAAGTCAGCACACCCCCAGTAATTATCCCTTCGCCAATGCCAATCAGAATATGCACACCAGTCATAGCTGGTAAAACTATGGCTGCGGGTGCAGTTCCTGAAAGGGCTAACTCAATGGCACAAGCAATAGCAGCTACCACTACACTTACCCCACCTGCAATGCCAGCAGCCAAAGGTAAGCGCCCTTTAGATCCCCCAAACAGGCGCTGCAAGGTTTGGGTTAAAACCCAGCCAACCCAAACACCAATTACTCCCATGTTCAAAATATTTGCTCCCAAGGCTGTAATGCCACCATCAGCAAACAGCACAGCTTGAATAATTAAAACTGTGGCGATACACAACGTTCCTGCCCAAGGACTGCCCAAAACGATCGCAGCTAAGGTTCCCCCCAACAAGTGACCACTAGTACCCCCTGCTACCGGAAAATTGATCATCTGGGCGGCAAAAATAAAGGCGGTAGTTAATCCCAGTATGGGCGCACGGCGGATACCAAATGCCTCTTGCGATCGCTCGAAGGCAATAAAGAGTGCTGCTACACTCGCTAAACCAGTAGCCCCTGCCACTGGAAGAGAAACAAATCCATCAGGAATATGCATGATCTACCCTGTACAATAGACGTTTATTTACTCAATACAAGCAATAAAACAAAGGCATTAAATTAATAACAAACAAAATTTTCACCTTTTTTGCAATGCCCTCTTGGGGGATTTTATGCTGTTACTTTCGAGATATTTACTATCCAATGGCTGCTAAATAGTATACTTATTTCCTATTTTATTAATTTTTGTTAACTTTATTTTTATATATATCGCTAAATGTTGATAAATTCTTGAAAAAGTCGAAAAAACTTGACTTTAATAAGATAATATGCATTTAATTTGGATATTTTCAATCGCCAAAAGACCAGCTAGGATTGCCTTTCTTCTCTACGAGACGCTACGCAAAAATTTCGACTGCGCTCAATACAAGCATTTTGAATTGTTTTGCTGCTCTTACGAAGAATTCCGAAGTCAGAGTTCAGGATTCAGAATGCAATTAGCTCTTGATTCGGATTTACCACTTTCTTGTTTCCCACCAATTTTAAGATTTTCTGAACCAGTACTTACTAAGTAAGTGCAAATAATTAGAAGCTCGTGTAGTAAGCATAACGCACCAAAAATCTCAAATAGTGGGTTCTAGTCTCCGTAACTGATAAAACGTATATTTGCTGACTTTGCTAACTTAATGGTACAGTATTGATTGTTTGTATAAAAAAAATCTATTAGAAGAGACTAAAAAATACCATAAATTGAAGTGGTTAAATGTAAAGTTTAGATGAAGTTTAGGAAAATATTTTGAATTGAGGCGCGGAAATTACTAAACTTTTCAAAACAGCTAACTGTAATAAAAGTATTCATCAAATTTTGACTAACCAGGTTGAGTCAATCAAGCCAGCAGATGTTCGGCTTTGTTTCTCTCGGTTTTTACACATCCTCGTTCTGTAATGTGAAATTATGAAGACAAACTCATCCAACTCCCTGTTAACAGTACCAACTGGCCCACTAAAGATTTCCGAGTTGCCCCCTAACGATGTGGGTATAAGTGGTGAATCTATCCATCTTTCCCTAGTAATTCCTACTTATAAAGAACGTGACAACATCAAGAATGTAGTCAGCATATTAACTCAGCTACTGGATGAATCTATTCCAGGAAACTATGAATTGATTGTAGTAGACGATGATAGCCCAGACCGAACTTGGGAAATAGCACAATCCTTGATCGCAGAATACCCCCAGTTGCGGGTGATGCGACGCCAACAGGAACGGGGGCTATCAAGTGCGGTGATTCGTGGGTGGCAAGCAGCTACCGGGACTGTGTTGGGGGTAATTGATGGAGATTTGCAGCATCCACCAGAGGTGCTGACGCAACTGTTGCGTAATGTTGATCAGGGAGCAGATTTGGCAGTAGCCAGTCGCCATGTGGACGGAGGCGGTGTCAGTAGCTGGAGTGTTGTTAGACGTATCTTGTCTCGTGGCGCTCAGTTGTTGGGCTTAGTGATTTTGCCGGGGGTACTGGGAAGAGTTTCCGATCCCATGAGTGGTTATTTTATGGTGCGCCGGAGTGCGATCGCAAATGCAACACTTAATCCAGTTGGATACAAAATTCTCCTAGAAGTAATCGGGCGGGGAAAGGTAGGGGAAGTTGCCGAAGTTGGGTATGTGTTCTGCGAACGCAAAGAGGGTGAGAGTAAAGTTACATGGAAGCAATATATAGATTACATCCACCACTTGATACGGTTGCGGCTTTCCACAGGACGCGTAGGACGATTGCGTAGAAAAGTCAATTTCCCAGTTGGTCGATTCATCCGCTTTGGGTTGGTTGGCTTTAGTGGGGTATTTGTGGATATGGCAATACTTTACTTACTCAGCGATCCGACTACCTTGGCTTGGCCACTGACGCGCAGCAAAATTATTGCTGGTGAGATTGCAATTTTAAATAATTTCTTCTGGAATGACGCTTGGACATTTGCGGATGTCAGCGCCAGACAGCAAGGATGGCAGCAACGGCTGAAGCGGTTTGTGAAATTCAATGCCATTTGTCTTGCTGGACTGGTATTGAATGTACTGATATTAAATTTGGTATTCAATTTTATTATTCCTAACCGTTATATTGCCAACTTTATTGCGATCGCAGTTGCTACCGTCTGGAATTTCTGGATTAATTTGAAACTTAGCTGGCGGGTCACCGATGTGAAATAATCACAACGAGGGATTTGAGATTTTGATTTTTGTTCTTAGATTTTAGAACGAACTGAAATCTAAAACGTCAAATCTACAAATCCATTCGTCTGAGGCTCGGCAATGAGAGTTTTTTTCCAAGGTGCATTTGATTTTTACAAAAAAATTATCTCGTTGCTACCTGTCTATGCTGCCCGTTCCGTGCCCATAATAGATGCAAATTCTACCTCAAAACGCCAGCATTGGCATAATTGGCATCGCCTCCCGGATTTCTGGCTTCACCCCTTGCTGAACTTGATCTGGTTGTTCATCGGTATCAGTTTGCGCTTTGCCAACTTGACTGCAAAGCCTCCTTGGACTGATGAGTTTGCCACCTTGGTGTTTAGCTTGGGGAATACTTTTTTATCAATTCCCCTAGATCAAGCGATCGCACCTGATATTCTATTACAACCACTGCAACCAAACCCAGCAGCTAGTATTGGTGATGTGGTTCATAACTTAGCTACACAAGATAGTCATCCACCACTATATTTTGTGCTGGCTTACCTGTGGATAAAATTATTTTCTAGTGAAGGAGGATTAGTATCGCTGTTTGGGGCGCGATCGCTACCAGCGATATTCGGTGCTGCTTCCATACCGTGTTTTTATGTATTAGGCAAAGTAGCATTTCGCTCGAAATTAGTGGGACACTTGACTGCTGCCATGATCGCAGTATCACCTTATGGCGTATTTTTAGCACAAGAAGCGCGTCATTACACTTTGGGAATGTTATGGGTAATTGGTTCCCTCACTTGCTTAATAATTGCCACACGTCATATTCAAAACCGTACACCTTTACCTATATGGGTAGCACTTTTATGGGTAGGAATTAATGCTTTAGGATTTGCTACTCATTATTTCTTCAGCCTCACCCTCTGCACAGAAGCCATAGTTTTGATTTTTCTTGCTTGGCTTCAATTCCAAACTAGCAGCAAATTTGCTCTTTTCTTCTCGGATGGCTGGCGGCGCATTTATGCCGTTGTTGTAGGTACTTGTGTGGCGGGTTTAATTTGGATACCAATCTTACTAGAGAATAAAAATCGTGGTGTTTTGACCGAGTGGATTCGAGGTTCGCGCGTTGGACTAGATTGGTTAAGCCCAATTTTTCAAGCTTTAGGAACATTGATTGCAATGATTTCTCTGTTACCAGTGGAATCTTCTCAAGCTTTGGTTGTGATTCCTTCTGGAGTGGTGATGCTGACTTTCTTTATTTGGGCAGTACCAATTTTGCTGCGTGGGATCAAGATTCAACTACAGCACCGAGAAAACCGGATTATGATTCAGGTGTTTGCTGGAGTGGTGATCAGTGCGATCGCTTTATTCTTTATCTTTACGTACTTTTTGGGTATTGATCTGACCAGGGGTGCTAGATATAACTTTGTTTACTTTCCCGCGATCGTTGTTTTACTAGGCGCAAGTCTCGCAGTTTGTTGGCATCCCCCCAAGGAAATAAAAAGCATAGGTAAATGGGGAATAAACGGTAAAAAAGCCGTGATGTTAATTTGGCTAATGGGATTTTTCAGTGCAGTTACAGTAATCTGCAATCTCGGCTATCAAAAATATTATCGCCCTGACCTGTTTGTGCAACTAATTCAACAAACATCCTCAACACCAGTACTAATTGCCGCCACCCACAAAACTTATGTACACACTGGGGAAATGATGGGAGTCGCTAGGGAGATTAAACTTGCAAATTCACTCCAAAAACCTCTGTTTCTCCTTGCTCATCAAGACAAAGACCCGAATACTTCCACCATTGCTCTGGAAAATACTTTAAATAAATTACCACGACCTTTTGACTTGTGGCTGGTAAACTTTCACGCACCCGTAGCAGAAGCCGTCAAAACCTGCGTTATGTCTGATACTCAATCTTTGAATAGCATAGATGGCTACGAATATAAACTTTATCATTGTCAGCAGAGTTAATCTGACTGGTTCCCAGCCTCCAGGCTGGGAACCCATTCTCTTAGGCTCCGCCTCCAGTAGCTTGACCAGAGGCAGCAGCCCATGAGAATACATTCCCAGCCTGGAGGCTCTTAACGAGGCTAAACAAGCCTTTGGGCTTTACAAGCGTGCCATTCGCCCAATACCCCATGATCAATCCCTAATGCCCCAATCCAGATGCATCTTGTGGAAGTTCCTCAAATATCGATATCCATAGGAGACTAGAGAAAGAAGAAGAAAATATATTTGACACGTTTTCAAGCAGCGAAGGCTGTAACTAGTTAAGGAGGATTTATGCGTGCAGTACTGATGGCGGGGGGTTCGGGGACGCGGCTTCGCCCGTTAACTTGCGATCTGCCTAAACCGATGGTGCCGATCCTTAATCGACCAATTGCCGAACATATTATTAATCTCCTCAAACGACATCAAATTACAGAAGTTATTGCGACATTGCATTATTTACCTGATGTCTTGCGAGACTATTTTCAAGATGGCAGTGATTTTGGCGTCCAGATGACTTATGCTGTCGAAGAAGATCAGCCTTTGGGTACAGCAGGCTGTGTGAAAAACATTGCTGAACTTCTTGATGAAACCTTTTTAGTCATTAGCGGCGATAGCATAACAGATTTTGACCTCACGGCTGCGATCGCATTTCACAAACAAAATAAGTCAAAAGCTACTTTGATTTTAACCAGGGTTCCCAACCCGATTGAGTTTGGGGTGGTGATTACCGATGAGGAAAGACGAATTCGGCGATTTTTAGAAAAACCCTCTAGTAGTGAAATTTTTTCTGATACCGTCAACACTGGCACTTACATTCTCGAACCAGAAGTTTTAGAATATCTGCCAGCAAATATTGAATGTGACTTTTCTAAAGACTTATTCCCCTTACTATTAGCAAAAGATGAGCCAATGTATGGTTACATCGCTCAAGGTTACTGGTGCGATGTTGGCCACTTAGATGCTTATCGTGAGGCTCAATATGATGCCTTAGATGGAAAAGTGCAATTAGATTATGCCTACAAACAAGTTTCTGATGATTTATGGGTAGGTCAAAATACTTACATCGACCAAACGGCCGTGATTGAAGCCCCAGCAGTAATTGGTGATAATTGCCGCATTGGGGCAAGAGTCCAAATTGAAGCAGGAACCGTAATTGGCGATAATGTCACTATTGGCGCTGATGCGAATCTCAAACGTCCCATAGTGTGGAATGGGGCATTTATTGGCGATGAAGCACATCTTTCTGCTTGTGTAATTTCTCGTGGCGCTCGTGTAGATCGCCGCGCCCATGTATTAGAAGCTGCTGTTGTGGGTTCGCTTTCTACGGTGGGAGAAGAAGCCCAAATTAGCCCAGGTGTGCGCGTTTGGCCTAGTAAGAAGATTGAGTCAGGGGCAGTTTTAAACATTAACTTAATTTGGGGGAACACTGCCCAACGGAATTTATTCGGTCAACGTGGTGTGCAAGGATTAGCTAATATTGACATCACCCCAGAATTCGCCGTGAAGTTGGGATCTGCTTACGGTTCTACCTTAAAACCTGGTTCTAAGGTAACGGTTTCCCGTGATCAGCGTAATGTCTCTCGGATGGTGACGCGATCGCTGATTGCTGGTTTGATGTCAGTAGGTATTGATATTCAAAACCTCGATGCGACAGCTATCCCCATTGCCCGCACGGTTATACCCACAATGTCGGTAGCTGGTGGTATCCATGTCCGGGTACACCCCGATCGCCCTGACTACATTTTGATTGAATTCATGGATGCCAAGGGCATTAATATCTCCAAAGCTCTGGAAAAGAAAATTGAAGGGGCTTATTTTAAGGAGGATATGCGGCGAGCGCTAATTCATGAAATTGGCGATGTATCTTATCCTAGCCAAGTCATGGATCGCTACTGCACTGCTTTTGAGAAATTGTTGCATGTTCATACACTCCGCAACAGCCGCGCAAAAGTGGTGATTGACTATGTTTATGCCGTATCGGGGGCAGTTTTACCCCAAATGTTGGATAAATTTGGTGCTGATGCAGTAGTACTGAATGCCAGTGTCAATAAAACGGCGATGTCAATCACCGATCGCGAAGGACTGCTGACTCAGTTAGGTCATGTAGTGGAGGCATTGAAAGCTAACTTTGGTGTGCAAGTATCCGCTAATGGAGAACAGCTAATTTTAGTTGATGAATCCGGCTACCCAATTCGTGGGGAAACTTTAACTGCACTGATGGTAGACATGATTCTGACGGCTAACCCCAGAGGAACGGTAGTTGTACCAGTTCATGCTTCCAGTGCTATTGAACAAGTTGCCCGTCGCCACGATGGTAGAGTGATTCGCACTAAAGCCAATCCTACAGCTTTAATGGAAGCTTGTCAAAAAAACCCGAATGTGGTATTGGGAGGTAGTGGAGATACAGGTTTTATTTTCCCGCAACTGCATCCGGGATTTGATTCTATGTTCTGCATTGCCAAGATAATTGAGATGTTGACTATACAGGAGCGATCGCTTGCTGCTGCGCGAGCGGAATTGCCCCGTGTAATTCACAAAAGTTATACAATACGCTGCCCGTGGACTGCCAAAGGTGCTTTGATGCGTTACTTGGTAGAAACTCACCCAGCGCAAAATCTAGAACTCATTGATGGAGTGAAAATTTGTCAACCCTACGATGACAGTTGGCTATTAGTTTTACCAGATGCTAGCGAACCACTGGTGCATTTGTATGCAAATAGCAACGATCGCGAATGGGTAGATGAGACTGTGAGAAACTACCGCACCCGTGTTCAGTCGTTTGTAGAAAGACAACAAGAATATCAACCAGCCGAAGCATAACTTGTAATTCGTAATTCGTAATTGAATTCTTTAATTACGAACTACGAATTATCTTGATCATCAGCCCAACTATCGGAAGGAAAGTAGGCTTTCACATTTGCCTCTGTAGTTTACTTAAAATATTAAAAATTGGCCAAAAACATAGATAATTTATATTTATAAATCACTCAATTTAAAATATTACCAAATAAAAAATATCGCAATCGAAAAGTTAAATCCCCAACTTCTTAAAGAAGTCGGGGATCTGGACACCGCAAATTTTCACAAATTAGATATGATTCCTATGGCTAACCCTCCTATAGGACTCATATTTGATTTTTGAACAAAACTCAGTACACCTTTATTCTTTCTTCCCAGTCCCCAGTCCCCAATCCCCAGTCCCTTACCTCTACAAGTGATTCAGAAATCAAATCGGATTGCTATAGAATGCTTTGAAAGGGGTTCCAAATTATCATCGAGGACATTCTGGTAAATTTTTATTAGCGTAATTGCAATCAAAATAAATTAAAGCTTCTCTAGTAGAGGGGAATCTTGTAGTTGTGGTGTATGGATCACTATCTGGACTTGCTTCATATAACCAAACTTTCAAATAGTAATGACTATTATCATCGCTAGACCATAATTCATAACGGTAATCACCTCCTGAACCCTCGCTATTTAAATAGTCAGCTAGTACTTTATTTGATGCAGACAACAAGCTCAACACTGTCAAAACAGGAATTACAGCTACTTTTAATGTTGGGATGAATTTCATAAATGCACAAAAAATTTACTTTCTCTAGCTTCTTTTATAGATGTATATTTTAAAACCAGTAATAATTCTGAATATTGTGTGAGCATATCGTAAGCCACTTACAGTAAATAGGGGTGGAATGAAAGTCCGTCCGCCTTTTTGGTTTGTTTCCTGAAATACTTTACAAAATTTTACTTAAATTAAATGATAAAAACTTTCAATAAGTCTGGTAGGATATCTTCAGGCTTATTGAGATAGATATTCATTAAGTCGATAATATATTTCAACAAGACAAATAGGTATCCTGGCGATACCTTCTCTACGAGAGGCTACGCCAACGGTGAGCTTCTCTACGAGACGCTTCTCTTCGAGAGGCTTCGCCAACGCGAACGCTAACGCAAATCCATATATCAGGTAAAAATATGTCGAAAAAAATCGGTCTGTTCTACGGTACTCAAACTGGCAACACTGAATCTGATGCTGAAAAAATTCGGGATGAGTTTGGTGATGATGTTGTAACATTACATCCCATTTACGAGGCGGATACTACAACTTTTGATGAGTATGACTTGCTGATTATTGGCTCTCCCACTTGGGATATTGGTCAACTTCAGAGCGATTGGGAAGGTTTTTTCTCTGATCTGGATGAAATAGATTTTAGTGGTAAGCTGGTTGCCTATTTTGGTGATGGAGATCAATATGGCTATGCCGATAATTTCCAAGATGCAATGGGAATTTTAGAAGAAAAAATTTCCCAGCGAGGCGGTAAAACTGTTGGCTACTGGCCAACTGAGGGTTATGACTTTGAGAATTCTAGAGCTTTGAAAAATGGCAAATTTGTTGGGCTGGCACTTGATGAAGGTAGTCAATCCGATTTAACAGATGAGCGAATTAAAACTTGGGTTGCTCAATTGAAAACAGAATTTGGTTTGTAGAAAGCCTTGGGGCCGGGAGATCCCCGACTTCTTATAGAAGTCGGGGATCTGACAACTAGTGAAATTGATAATTTAGAAGTTATAGGTATTTATGTCTGATTCATTTGATGTTCTGTGGTTAAATGCCAGTCCTATATTGAAGCGTTTTGATAAACCATTACTTGAATACTTATCTGGGTATATAAGCGTCGCCCAGTGGGAATACCAGCAAACCAAAGATGAAGCCAGTTCCATAGATCAAGCTGTGGAATTGCTATATGAGTTTTTAGAATGGCGCGATCGCCCCGTGCATTTAGCCGGTCATGGGATGGGTGGTGCGATCGCCTTAACCTTTGCGCGTAGATTTCCTCAAAAAGTGCGATCGCTCGCCTTGCTAGCTGTAGCGGCTCAACCTGCAAACAATTGGCAAGCTCACTATTACTTTCAACGACAACTTTTTAGCATTAGCCGTGAGCTAGTTTTAGCAAGCAGCGTTCGCAGTCTATTTGGAAATCAACCACCTCATACTACTAAAAAGTTAGTAGCTGCCTTAGATAAAGATTTAGAACAATCTCCCACGTCACACTCTTTATTTAAGTTGGTTTATTTACCCAAGGGTGGAGTTTCTATGCCAATGATGGTATGTGGTAGCAAGACTGATCCGGTAGTCAACTCAACTGTATTGCATGACTGGTTAAATTGGTTAAAGCCAGAAGATAAGCTCTGGGAATGCCCAGAAGGATATCATTTTTTTCATTACTTCTATCCTCAACAGGTTGGTGAAGAGATTTTGAGTTTTTGGAAACGCCACAATCTGCACCTGTTAGAAGCATCTGCACTATCTTTTAGTACTTCTACAAATTAGTAACTCTGCTATATAAGCAACAGATACCTCGAAGTCGTGTTGAAGTACTCCAAAGTCGTTTTGAGGTACTCCAAAGTCGTTTTGAGGTACTTCAAAGTCGTTTTGAGGTACTTCAAAGTCGTGTTGAGGTACTTCAAAGTCGTTTTGAGGTACTTCAAAGTCGTGTTGAGGTACTTCAAAGTCGTTTTGAGGTACTCCAAAGTCGTTTTGAGGTACTTCAAAGTCGTTTTGAGGTACTCCAAAGTCGTTTTGAGGTATTTCAAAGTCGTATGGTGACGCAATAAAGATGCCATAAATCACCACAAAGACGCGATAAATCGCCGTCTCTACAAAAGACTAATTGTAGAGACGGCGATTCATCGCGTCTCTTGCCTACGATTCATCGCATCTCTTGCCTTAACCGAAGAGCCAAAGGGTTTAGCACAGCTTCACAAATAAATGATGTGTATCCAAAATTTAAAATCTAAAATTCGGTAAGTTTATGTTTTTTTATTGATTAATTCTAGGCAAATATCGCTAATTCAGTTTCCGGGTCAAAAAAGTGAATTTTTTCTGGAGTTAGCGATAACCAAAGTTGCTCACCAGGTTGTACAAATCTGTCTGGTGGTATTCGCACTTGTAGGGAATTGGCTGTAGTCGCAGGTTGAGATCCTGGTTCGGCAATTTTAACAGCGAGAAAGGAATCGTTGCCAAGATTCTCCACCAAATCTACTTGCACTGGTAGATTTTTGGTGGCTGGCATACTCAAGTTAAAGTGTTCTGGACGAATGCCTAAAATTAAAGTTTTCCCATCATATTTTTGTAAAGCTTTTCCCCAGACTTCTGGAAGGGTGAAACGCAACTGGGAATGAGTAATCAACTGCGGGGCATGAAATTCTACCGGAATAAAATTCATCGGTGGTGAACCAATGAATTCTGCTACAAAAAGGTTGGCAGGACGGTTGTAAAGTTCTAGGGGAGAAGCGACTTGTTGAATTTTACCCTCAGACATAATCGCAATGCGATCGCCCATTGTCATCGCTTCTGTTTGATCGTGGGTAACGTAAATCGTCGTTGTCCCCAGTTGGCGCTGCAATTTGACAATTTGAGCGCGGGTTTCTGCCCGTAGTTTGGCATCTAAATTAGAAAGCGGCTCATCCATTAAGAATACTTGGGGGTCACGCGCGATCGCTCGTCCCAATGCAACCCGTTGTCTTTGTCCTCCAGATAGCTGTTTGGGTAAGCGATTTAGCAATGTTTCGATTTGCAACAGTTGAGCAACACTACGCACCTGCTCATTCACAGCTCGTTCTTTGTCAGAAGTGTAGCGCAGTCCTTTAGGTAACTTTCTGGTCGCCCCCACAAAAAGATTTTCTGCCCACGCCTGAAAATATTGAGACGAGGAAGTATTTTCTCCTCCGCTCCTCTGCTCCTCTGCTCCCCTGCTTCCCCTACGGCGTAACCCAAAAGCGATGTTGTCATACACCGTCATGTGAGGATAGAGGGCGTAATTTTGAAACACCATTGCGATGTCGCGTTCTTTGGGTGGTAGGTCATTGATTAAGCGATCGCCTATCCAAATATTACCGCCAGTCATCACTTCTAAACCAGCGATTAACCGCAGCAAAGTGCTTTTACCACAACCAGAAGGGCCTACCAGCACCATAAACTCGCCATCTGCGATCGTCAGGTTAATCCGCCGCAAGACGTTAACACTTCCCGCCCGTTCTGGCGCTGCATCAGTTCTTTCCCCAGACGTGAGAGAAGATTGGTTTTCTGAGGTTACACTTTCCCCTTTACGCGGGGAAAAACTTTTATAAACGTTTTCTAAAATAACTTGGGACACAACTAATTATTGTCATTGGGAATTGGGCATGGGGGAATGGCACTAAGAAAAGCCCAAAGGCTTGTGTAGTCTCGTTCCCAGTCTTAAGACTGGGAATGTATTTAGAGAGGCTCTGCCTCTCGTCAAGAAAGAGGAGGCAGCAGCCCTAGAGAATGGGTTCCCAGCCTGGAGGCTCTTAACCAGTCAGGGCAAGGGCTGTATCTTAACTTAGTGCCATTCGGGCATGGGGCATTGGGCATTGGATTTGGACTAATGACCAATGACAGTTTAGCGCCCATCATAATACACCTTCAGGGTAAATACGAAAAGTTAAAAAAACAGCTTGCATCATCAAAAGCAAACTATCCTGAATTTTAGGGCTATCAGGAGGTGTTGTGATGACTACCGACGTACCTAAAAATCTTTCCCAAGATCCGAGTATTAATCCTGTCCATCAAATCCTCCGGGGTACTCCCGCCACATCGGTACTCCGATTGGCGGTGAGGGGGATAGGAGGGCTGATTGAGTGGGGTTCAATACCCCCGAAATCAGCAATTTTCTTAATTGGTTGGGCTGTTTTGCTTCTCAACATAAGACTTAAGTTCGTCGAGGGTAACGCCTCCGCATGAGGCAACAAAGTACGCACCTGTCCAAAAGACTGGTTTACTGTAGAACCGATTAACGTGTTCATGAAACTCCTTGCGAATTAACCGACTAGACACTGTTTTTAGGTTGTTCACTAGCTTGCTTACTTCCACATCCGGTGGGTAACTAATAACTAAGTGAACATGGTCTGATTCTGCGTTGTACTCTGTAACCTTGCTTCTCCACTTAGCGCAAGTACCCTCGAATATCTCTTGTAGTCGTTTGAGTATTGCTTGATTGATAACCTTCCTCCGGTATTTGGTGACAAGCACCAAGTGAATATTAAGACTATAAACTGCTCTGTGTCCTATATTGTAAGTCATGCCACCAAATGGTATTATGACTATATGCTACTAACTTATCAGTTCAAACTCAACCCGACATCCGTTCAAGTTGTCATTCTTGAGACTTGGGGGGAGTTGCTGCGTCGTCATTGGAACTACGCACTAGGCGAGAGGTTAGACTGGTTAAGGCGCACAAGGTCACAAATTGACCGATGCAGTTTAATTTCTGAACCAATTGGTGAGATACCGAATAAACCTGATTACTATACACAAGCGTCAAACCTTAAACAAACTAAAGAGCTATTCCCCGACTACAAAAACATTTACGCCGACTGCCAACAACAAAACCTGATGCGGTTGGATAAAGCGTGGAAACGATGGCTAATACCTGACAAAAAAGGGCATTGTGGAGGTAAGCCACGATTTAAAAAGCGTGGTGATATTTCTTCATTTACCTTCCCGCGTGTTAATTCACCAAAAGCTGGCGCACATCTGACAGGTAACGTTCTCAAACTATCCAAGATTGGTGAGATTGAGGTTATCTTGCATCGCCCAATTCCAGATGGTTTTGAGATTAAACAGGCAACAATTTTAAGTAAAGCTGATGGATGGTATTGCAGTTTTTCTGTTTATGATAAAACTGTACCTGATTCTTTGCCTCTCGATAAGATTAAATCTGCCACAGGTATAGATGTCGGGTTGGAAAAGTTTTTAACTACTGCTGATGGACAAAGTATTGAAGTGCCACAGTATTACCGTAAGGCACAATCAAAATTAGCCCGTCAGCAGCGCAAGCTTGCACGTAAAATTAATGGGTCTAAAAACTACAAGAAACAAACCAAAAAGGTTGCACTTACTCATTTGCACGTTGCAAGACAAAGAAAAGAGTTTCATTATCAAGTTGCTCATTGGTTAGTTAATTCTTATGACTTAATTGTTTTTGAAAACTTGAACATTAGAGGTTTAGCTAGGACACGATTAGCCAAATCGATACTAGATGTTGCGTGGGGTGCATTCCTCCAGATTATGCAAGCAGTAGCGGTAAGACGCGGCAAGCATACGGCAGGAGTTGACCCCAGAGGCACAAGTATTAATTGTTCGAGTTGTGGTGAAAGGGTCGAAAAAACCCTTGCGATCCGTGTTCATAGTTGTTCTTGTGGATTGGTCATTGACCGAGACTGGAACAGTGCATTGAATTTGTTAAAGCGTGGGTTCGCCCCAAGCGTTGTCGAAGGGTCGGTTGGACTACCGATTCCTGGCTGTGGAGGCTTAGACAGTAGTCAGCCTGTGAAGCAGCAAGTCTCATTTGTGAATTTGAGATGCTCCCGCTACACTGCTTGCAGTTAGCGGTGAGAGTTGTCACATAATGTCTCCCGTTGGTGGAGTTGGGATTAACTACGCGATTCAAGATGCTGTCGTCGCAGCGAATGTACTCAGCAAACCGCTCAATAACCGACAAGTACAACTTAGCGACTTAGCAAAAGTACAACGTCAACGCGAGTTGCCCACACGCATCATTCAGGCGTTTCAAACTTTTATCCAAAAGCGGGTATTTGCCCCAGTTCTCACCTCAAATCGCACCTTTGTACCACCTGCGTTTTTGCGCTTACCCATCTTGCGCGACCTTCCAGCCAGGTTGATCGCCTTGGGTGTTTTTCCAGTTCACGTCAAGACTTAATTTTTGGCAAAAATTTTTTCTATTTAATCAATGAGTGGTACAATTATACTACTCAATGCAGAATTCAATGCTCATTTAGTCAGGCGAGGGTGGCGGACGGCATATTTAATGCTGTTCAAAGCGATCGCTTGGCTTTTATGCTAGAAAGGACTAAAAACCAGAGTGGATTTAGAAAATTTGTTCAAACATTATTAAAAAATGCAAAAGATTAAACCTATCTAGATATTAATTGGCACTACATAGAAAAACCTTCTCTTTTTGAATCAGTACTTTTTGCAGTCAGGAGTAATTTTAATGAACAGCTGCGTTTTGATGGCGGAAATTATCAACGAGCCGCAACTGCGTTATACAGCCGATAATCTGGGAGTGACGGAAATGCTGGTGCAGTTTCCCAATTCCCAGAAACCAGAAGAACCGCCAGCCACGCTGAAAGTTGTCGGCTGGGGGAATTTAGCGACAGAAATTCAGCAAAACTACCATCAAGGCGATCGCGTCATCCTGGTAGGACGTTTAAGCATGAATACTGTTGAACGTCAAGAAGGTTTTAAAGAAAAACGTGCTGAATTGACAGTACAACAAATTCAACCTGTTGGAGGTAGTTTTAATACTGATCCATTGCCCTCAGCAACCGTAACTCCATCATTCACTGAAACTGCTCCACGACAACCATCAGCATCTCGTCCGGCACAGAAAGAGTTTCCCAGTTACGATTCACCACGTCCAGCGCCTACCCCGGCTACAAATCCTGTTGGCGTTGCTCCCCAAGCGACAACTTACGAACCCATACCCCAACCCGCAAATTATGAGCGAACCACTTATCCAGCAGTGAAAGAGCAAGAACCAGATCCAGATGATATTCCGTTCTAAAGTTGGTAGTTGAGCATGTATTCAATTTGCTTACATACTTAGCAAAAAGCATTATAATTAGACATTTTTAGGACTTACGCATTGACAGAAAAGCCAAAATAACAGGTAGAGTTTTCAAGGCTGATAGCTAGATTTTTCAATGAGATTTTAGCGATCGCACTCAATCAAAGGTGATTGATAAAAGCCTGAAACAACGTATTTAGGTTGATGCACAAGATAGTTATTTTGTACAGTGCGTAAGTCCTAATTTTTTACAAATATAGGATTCCTATTTGATTTTTGAACAACTAAGCTGCCTACAAGCTTGATATACAAAGCTTTACTTCTCAGTATACTGAGCAAGATTCAAGTAGGATTCCTATAGCCATCCTTTAGGATGTGCTATTTTTTTGTATGCGTTGATCCTTTGCATCTTGTGGTGAAACATCGCTTACCTACTCTTATTTCAATACGCTTGAGTTAAGCCAGAAAAATAAATTTGCGTAGTAGCGTGGCAACCCAATAAATTAAGCGCTGATTTCGGCGGATTGTATTCCCAAGCAGAAATCAAGGACTGGTAAGGCTTCTGGAAAACTTTTCGGTCTACTGAAATTCCACTTTCATTCCAGCTCGTCAACATTTAGATGCGTTTGCCCTGAGATTGGGTGGATCGCAGTGGAAAATCGATGTTCTGATAAGCTATTTAGCATAAAAAGTACTTTCTTTATTTATGCTGAATTCTTGCCTTTATTTTAGGCTTCTGTACTCCACCGTATAGTCTTGTATACTTCTTCAAAAATCAATAGGAGTCCTATAGCTATGGTGCAGGAGTAACGTTGATATTATCTAGAAATCCATCTATTCCATCAGTCTCAAAACTAGTGTCACTAAATTTAATTATTGTCTGATTACTAGTTGCAATAAAAGACAGACTGTAAGAACTCAAGATATTACCTAAATTATTGCTACCAGTAGGGTCAATAATTATCTGGCTCACTAGAGAAGCATTACTAGAATCAAGAATATCTACCTTAATAGATTGAGTTCCGATAGACAAACCTGGAGACCTATAGTTACCATAAAGAAAAGATAAAACGTATTTTTGTCCTGCTATGGTAGAAATAGTTTGAGAAATACTACCACTAGGGATTGTATTGCCACTGTTAAAAGTAACCAAAAAAGGTTCAGATGAAGATATTCCTATTGCTTGTATTGTTCGATAAGCATCGTAAGTACTAATACCTACATTTCCAAGCAAGAGCCATTGAGATTGACTTAAACCGTTATCAAAACTCCCATTTTTAATCAGATTCACAGCCTTAGCTGGTGACAGATTAGTTAGTATTGATGCTAAAAAAGCAGATAGTATTAACAGAGTTTTACTAGTACCGATCATTACTTTTATCTCCTTGCAATTTTGAAATCTCTAAAATCTAAAAGAGCTTGACGGCTGAAAGAGGATCTAGCGTTAGCTATAACGATACTTTGTCTTTTTCAAATCATCAAGCTATTATACTGCTATTTGCTCCGTATTGATAGTACGCTCTGGGGTGATATCAAATTTGGCATGTATATTGTGGAAGTATGCGGTGTCAGAAAAACTGCCAAAGAGTCTAAAAAGCAAATTTACCCACACATATATCAAAACTATTGTTAAAATCCAGATAATTTTAAGTTAATATTCATACCCAACTCCTATGAGAGAAACTGTCCTAGAGGTTCGCAATATACAAGTTGAATTTCCCGGTGATGGCAATGTTGTCAGAGCTTTGGATGGTATTTCCTTTGGGCTGCATCGAGGTGAAACTCTAGGAATAGTAGGAGAATCGGGGAGTGGTAAATCGGTGACAGCCCTAGCTGTAATGGGTTTGTTGCAAAGTCCCGGTATCGTTACTGGCGGTGAAATCTGGTTTCGTCCTCAAGAGAATGGCAATGCCATCGATTTGGTAAAATTGCCTCCTGAGCAAATGCAGTTACACCGGGGTGGCGATATCGCCATGATTTTTCAAGAACCGATGAGTTCGCTTAATCCGGTTTATAACATCGGATTTCAGCTAACAGAAGCAATTATGCGGCATCAAAGTGTGTCAGCAGCCCAAGCACGACAAATTGCGATCGCAGGTCTACAAGAGGTTAAACTCCTACCTAGCGATGAGGAGATCCAACAGCAGTATACCGAAACTTCGTCGAAACCCGAACCATCAAAGTTGGCACAGATGGTTAAAGAACACAAAGAAGCCATGCTAGAACGCTACCCTCATGAACTTTCTGGGGGTCAGTTGCAACGGGTAATGATTGCAATGGCAATTTCTTGCAACCCATTAATTTTAATTGCCGATGAACCAACCACAGCTTTAGATGTGACGGTGCAAGCGACTATTTTGGACTTGTTGCGAGAATTGCAGCAAAGTCGTGACATGGCAATGATTTTCATCACCCACGACTTGGGGCTAATTTCAGAAATTGCTGACGAAGTAGCGGTGATGTATAAAGGTAAAGTTGTCGAATCTGGTACTTCTCGGCAAATTTTCAGCAGTCCCCAGCATCCATATACTAAAGGTTTGATAGCTTGTCGCCCTACACTCAACCGCCGTCCCCAAAAATTACTCACTGTTTCTGATTACATGAGTGCAGAAGAGACTGCAACGGGACAAGTGGTAATTCAGGCGAAAGAACCAGCACAACCCACAGAAGTCACCACAGAAGAGATTGCTGCAAGATTGGCAAACTTCAATAAAAAGGAACCCCTGTTGCAAATCCGCAACCTGAAAGTTGGTTTTCCAGTGCGCGGGGTGTTTGGTGGTACAAAACGCTACAATATGGCAGTTAATGGCGTTTCCTTTGATGTCAAACCAGGAGAAACACTAGGTTTAGTAGGAGAATCTGGTTGCGGTAAAACCACCCTTGGTAGAGCTTTGCTGCGATTAATTGAACCGATGAGTGGTCAGATTATCTTTGAGAAACAAGATATTACTAACCTCAAAGGTGAACCGTTGCAAAAACTGCGGCGGGAAATGCAAATAGTCTTCCAAAACCCTTTTAGTTCCCTAGATCCACGGATGAAAATTGGTGATGCGGTGATGGAACCATTGTTAATTCACGCCGTGGGTAAGACAAAGCAACAACGACGCGGGCGGGTAGTTGAACTTTTAGAACGGGTGGGGTTGAGTGCAGATGCAATTAACCGCTATCCTCATCAGTTTTCTGGTGGTCAACGCCAACGGATTTGCATAGCTCGTTCTTTGGCGTTAAATCCTAAGTTTATCATTTGTGATGAATCAGTTTCAGCGTTGGATGTTTCAGTGCAAGCGCAGGTATTAAATCTCCTCAAAGAATTACAGTCAGACTTTCAGCTTACTTATATCTTTATTTCTCACGATTTAAGTGTAGTGAAATTTATGAGCGATCGCATTTTAGTCATGAATCGCGGTCAAATTGTTGAAGAAGGCACAGCCGAAAATATTTACCAAGAACCCAAAGAAGAATACACGCAAAAATTAATTGCTGCGATTCCTACTGGTAGTGCTGAACGGGTGCGAAGTCGTCATCTGAGGGCTTTATAGAAAGTCCCGTTAGAAACCGCATCTACACAAGAGACGCGATAAATCGCCGTCTCTACAAGTGTTTCGGTCTTATCTGAACTGTATTGGGTTATATGCGTTTCTAATTTAGATGGGGTACAACGTTACGTAAACGAGAACTGCTATAAAATCCTTTTTAACAGATATTTGTGCAAACAAAGTTAATTACATCTGCAAGTCCAGACTGAGTTTTTAAATTAGTAAAAATAAAAGGTTTATCGCCGCGCATTTTTTTTGCATCTCGTTCCATCACACTTAAATCTGCACCAACATAAGGCGCTAAATCAGTTTTGTTAATCACTAACAAGTCAGATTTAGTAATGCCGGGGCCACCCTTGCGGGGAATTTTATCACCAGCCGCAACATCGATGACGTAAATCGTTAAATCTACCAATTCTGGACTAAAGGTAGCAGCTAAATTATCACCGCCACTTTCCAAAAATACCAAATCCAAATCGATAAAACGTTCTTCTAACTGTTCAATTGCCGCCAAATTCATCGAAGCATCTTCGCGGATAGCAGTATGGGGACAACCGCCAGTCTCTACACCCAAAATGCGATCGCTTGCCAACGCCTGAGAACGCACTAAAAACTGAGCATCCTCCTGAGTATAAATGTCATTCGTCACCACCGCAATCTGATACTGCTCACGTAATCCCTTACACAAAGCATCTACTAAAGCCGTCTTCCCCGAACCCACTGGCCCAGCAACCCCCACTCTAAATGCATTCATAACTCTTCACTAACTCCTAACTTTTAACTTTTAACTCCTAACTCCTAACTCCTAACTCCTAACTCCTCACTCCTAACTCCTAAACAACCTTGTATACTGCGTTTCATGCTGCATACTTGCCAGCGACAAACCCCAACTACAACAGGCGAGTTGATCATCCTCCAACGCGAGAATTTCTAACGCCGTAACCCTAAATAATGGTTGTAAATCTAGTAATAACTGCTGTCCTGCTGTTTGTCCAAGGGGGATAAGTTTCACACCCGCAGTAATCAAATTACTTGCCCAACTATGCAGATATGCGAGTAATGCGGCTTGGATGCTGATTTGCCAATGGGCAATAGCAATGCCAAAAGCGATCGCATAATTGCAAGGATTACCCACAGCATTGGCAATAGGTACAATCTGCGGTTCTAGTTTACCAAGTAATTGGATCAGCGATCGCCCCATCTGCCAACTAGAGGCGCGTAATTCTTCTGTTTCTCTAGCTGCGGATAACCACAGATTCCAACGGCATAGGGACTCTAGATCACCCATTTTTGCAGATTGCTGCGATCGTACCATTACCGCCGCCTCTAACCGAATTGCCCCGGAGAGCAACTCTGCTTTTAACCAATCTTTGAGATGTGTGTGGTTAGCGATCGTACCATTTTCTACCAGCATTTCCAAACCTTCAGAATAACTATATGATCCCACAGGTAAAGCGGGGCTAGCCAGTTGTAAAATACTTAAAAGATGGCTATCAGTGAGCATGATGGTGTTGTCCATAAGCTCCTAATTCTGGCTGAAACGGTAAAATTTCCTCTTTAACTTCTAACCCCAGTTGTTCTAACATGGTGCGTAAAACTGAGTCTGAAGACAAGCGTAAATAAGCCGGAGTAATTTCTACAGGTACATGGCGATTTCCCAGATGGTATGCCGCCCGTAATAATAAAAGTGGTGTTTGGGCAAAAGCAGTCAGCACTAGTTCTGGTTTGGCAGTAATTCTGATTAAACTGCTATGGGTTTCTTCTAGCAAAATATCGCCATCGTGTAAAACAGTTCCTCTGGGTAAATGTAAAAACACAATACCATCTTCCGTTTCAAAACGATGACGGCTGCGGGTACGTTCTTCTGCTGTCAGCGCCAGAGTAAAACTAACTGCGGCATCGTAATTAGGTGGTTTAAATTGAGTAAATGTCAGCATACAGAGTTTTGCCTGAACTTCCGCTTTTTATTATGCTTTTAATTTAACTAATTACGAATTACGAATTACGTTAGCGCAGCGTTAGCGACGTAGGAGCGCCATTACGAATTATTTTAAACCCCATAGTTGCCTTGCCCGAATAAAAGATAAAATTAAACAAATAAAGGCAACGAGCCAAACGGGGACAATTATGAACCAAGCCGTTGAGGGAGTACGCTGGACAATTCACGATTTAGAGGTTCTACCCGAAAATGAGTGGACACGCTATGAAATTATTAATGGAGAACTCTTTGTGACTCGCACTCCTCACCGCCGTCATCAACAAGTTTGTGGCAAAATATTTCGACAACTCGATGTTTGGTCAGATTCGAGTGGTTTAGGGGAAACAATTGTAGCTCCAGGGGTGCTTTTTTCGCAAGCAGATAGCGTTATACCGGATGTCGTTTGGGTAAGTCGAGAACGATTGGCGCAAATTGAAGATGAAGCGGGACATTTGACGGGCGCACCAGAGTTAGTAGTAGAGGTTTTATCCCCTGGTAAACAAAACGAACTTCGAGACAAAGAAGCAAAACTGAAACTATATTCAGTTCAAGGTGTGCGTGAGTATTGGATTATTGATCGCTTTACTGAAAAAATCGAAGTTTATCGGCGAGAAAAAGCAAAGTTGGTTTTAGTTGCTACTCTGCTAGGTGATGATGAAATAACATCCCCACTTTTACCCGGATTTTGTTGTTCTATCGGTTTATTTTTTCCTGAATAATAGCAAGCAAATTCGAGAATATTTATGGAAACCTAACCGCTAGATATTGATTTGCAATTGGTTCATCAATCAAAGTCCACAATCTTTCAGCAGCTTGCAATTCGGGAGAATGAGAGGGCAAAAATGTTAAATGTAACCCTTCAGGAATTTTTAATTTATGGCTAATATGCCAGCCAGCACGGTCAGCAGCAATACAACAAACGAGTTATTACAGATGCTCCGGTTCGTTGCCGTGCTTCGCTAATTGATAAAAAAGTTGGTGTTTTAAAACGTATTCTATCCGCTTCCTAAGTAAACAAGTGCGAGGACTCCTGTTATGGCTAGGAAGGTTGATGTAAGTCCCCGCAATTCAGCCATTAGTTAAATGTGCCTCCAAGTTTTACCCTTAGCTATACACGAGATTATTGCTTGGCTAACTCCAAACAGTTGCGCTATCTCAACATGTGTCATTTCCCCTTCAAATAACAAGCGTTTAATCTCTAACACACTAGCGGGGTTTAACTTCAGCGTGTTCTGTGTCCCTTGATTAACTCGGTCTAAGGTGTTGTTACGCTTAGTATCCCAGCGAAGGTTATCTAGTCGGTTGTTAAAAGGATTACCGTCGTTGTGACAAGCCTCCATTCCTTCTGGGCACTCACCAACAAACGTTAGAAGTACTAGACGATGGACAGACAACTTTTGCCCTACTCCGTTGAAAAATAACTCTACTAACCTTCTTTGTCCACGGTCGTTAAAAGACTTTAAAATCTGTGTTTCTCCTTGTCTTCGGTAGTTCAAGCTGTAGATGTTTCCTTCCTCATCTACGGCGTATAGACCTTCGTATCCAGGAATGTCTTTCACTGGTTTATTCCTCCATCTAGTTTTTTGTTTAATCTGTTAAATGCGGCGGCTGCCTTGGTTTTTGACGGCTCTTGCTGGCGCGTTGTTTCATCGATTGGCATTTGCTGGCTTTTAGTGGCTTCAGGAGTCCTCGCTGTGGCTTCTAAAGGCTTGGCGTGACTTTGCGTGGCTTCGGTTGGCGCACTATTCAGACAGTGGCTACAGCGTTTCAAGTTCTTACTTCCGAATTTGACTATTCTTTTCTTCCTGGTTCGTAAAAAAAATATTTTTGAGAGTAAAAAGGTTTAATTAGCAACTTCATCCTGTAAATCGGCTACTCTACTAATAGGTAATGTAAACCAAAATGTTGCCCCTACATCCAATGCACTGTTCACACCAATTTCGCCGCCGTGAGCATTGATAATTTGCTTACATAAATACAAGCCCAATCCCAAACTTACAGAATTGCGGATACTTGCACCCCGAAAATAAAGGTCAAAAAGCCGATCGCTTTGTTGTTGACTAATGCCCACACCGTTATCACGAACAGTACAATAAATCATCTCACCCTCATGGGTAGCGTTAATTGTCAAGAGCAAGCCGGGGGGATTATGTTTCAGAGCATTCACAATTAAGTTAGAAAAAACTCGCCATAGTTGCGTGGGATCTGCATTTATTAATGGTAAATCTGCGGTGATCAAATTTCTCAAGGTTGCTTGATTTCGCTCTAGCAATGGCTCTAAATCTGCGATCGCAGCTTCGACAACTGTCAGTAATTGTACGGCTTGACGCTGCAAAATAACACCTTGCACCTCGCCGACATGAGCTTCCATCAACGAATTAATTAAATTAAGTTGGCGATCGCTACTTTGAATCATCCGCTCTAAAATTGAGCGTGAAATGGAAATATTCTCTTCTTTCCGTGCAAGGAAGTTTTTCAGCACCATTAAAGTACCCAGCACTGGGTTACGTAAGTCGTGGGAAACTGCATGGAAAAATACTCGTAGTTCTTCTTCAGTTTGTTTGCGCTGGGTAATATCTTCAATCAAACCTTCGTAGTAAAGCAGTTTTCCTTCTTCGTCACGCACTGCGTAGGCTTTTTCTGAAATCCAGACAATACTTCCGTCTCGGCGATAAATTTGGGATTCAAACTCGGAAATGCTGCCATACTTTTCCATTAGGCGGACAAATTCGGCGCGGCGCTTCGGATCAACGTACAATTGTTCAATAACAGTGGAATTTGCTGTCACTTCCTCCGCCAAGGAGTAGCCATAAATCCGTGCTAAAGCCGGATTTGCTGTAATATAACGTCCATCGGGACTGCTTTGAAAAATCCCTTCAACGGCGTTTTCAAAAATGCTGCGATATTTAGCTTCTGCAACCTTGAGTTTTTGGTAGGCAGATTCTAATTCTTGACGAGCGTAAAATTCAGAACGTTGCAGGCGATCGTACAGATAAACACCAATGTCGCATATAGCACAAAACCAAAAAATGTATAAAATGAACGTTAAATTATATATTCCTGGATGTCCCGGTATTGGTGTTTTTAGCCCAAGTGCTGTATTCACACCAAAATAGTAAATCAGTACACTCACTTGAGTCAGTAAATGAAGAATCCAGCAGACGGGTATCAACACAGCTTGGCTTAAGAACAACAGCGACCAGCCGATGGTATCGGGTAGTGCGAAACCTGTGATGGTTGCGAACAACTGTGATGCTAGACTAATTGACCAAGAAGACCCCAAAAATAATAAATCTGGACGATCGCGACCTAACTTAGTTTTATGTAAGGCAAAGCAGATTAGTATATTCAGCAACATTGCAATATTAATTACAAGGCGCTGAGTTCTAAGTACTTCTGGCAGCTGCTGCAACTCTGCAAAAGGAAAAAACAAGCCGTAAATGTCTCGCAAAGTAAAAGACAACAGACACATCAGCGCCAGCAATAACCATAAACGCAATCTCTGCCACAAAAAACGGTTACGCCAATCTCTGTAAAGAGTAGTGGTTTCATCTCTTGTTGGTGCAGAAAAGCTTTGTCTGCACCACCTTTGCACTGTTGTAAACAGAGTAGCCATTAGCATCCGAGCAACTTTGCCCATACTTTGAGGGTGTTTCCCTAACTCAACATTGCCATAAATAACACCCTCTCATTTTTTGGTGATTTATGGGCGATTTGCTGTCGATGTTGCTAAAGGTAGTGTAAACCAGAAAGTTAACCCACGCTTGCGGTTACTAATAACACCGATTTCGCCGCCATGTGCTTTAATAACTTTCCGACAAAGATACGTTTTTAAGCCAATGCTTGTAGAACAACAATCTTGAGGATCGCGGACATGGAGATCGAAAAGGCGATCGCACTCTAGTTTACTCATTACCACACCGTCATCTTGAATCTGAGTCCGAATCATTTTGCCCTCAACGCTGGCACTCAGAATAAAATTTAATCCTGGTGGATTATTTTGCAAGCTATGTGTTATCAAATGTGCTAAAACTTTCTCTAACCGAGTTGCATCTGCCATTACTAACGGTAAATCGGCGGGAACCAAGTTCTTCAGAGTTGCTTGATTTTGTGTCAGTATGGGTTCCAACTGGGTGAATGTTGCTCTCAGTAGAGTGTTAAAATCCACAGGTTCGGGTTTAATATCAATACCTTGTTTTTCACAAGAATTAATTTCTAGCAATGAGTTTATCATCGTCAGTTGGCGATCGTTGCCTTGAATCATCCGCTCAATTATTGAGCGAGATACTGAAATTTGTGATTGGGAATTGGGGATTGGGGATTGGAAAGAGACTTTTTCAATAATTCCCCCTTGTCCTTGATTCCCAGCCCCTAGTCCCCAGTCCCCAGCCCCTGATCCCCCTTGTCCCCTTTTCCCCTGATCCCCACTCCCCACTCCCTGATTTAACAAATTCTTTAACACCATCAAGTTACCCATCACCGAAGTTCGTAAATCGTGGGCAACTGTGTGCAAAACAACATCTTTTACCCGATGCAATTCTTCAACTTCTTGCATTTTCTGCTGCAATTGTGCTGTTCGTTCTTGTACCTGGTGTTCTAAATTAGTGTTAAGTTCTGCGAGTTTTTGGTAAATCTGGCTTTGGTGAATGGCGATCGCTACCTGTTCTGACATCTGCTGTAACAAATCAATTTCTATTGGTTGCCAATGACGCGGGCTTGAACATTGATTGGCAATTAACGCCCCAAATAATTCATTACCTAGCATAATTGGTACACTCAAAGTCGCCTTCGTTTGGAATTTTTGAAAGTGCGCTTTGACTTTGGGAGATAATGCTACTTGCGTTATATCTTCAATGACACCCACAACATTATCTTTGATTAAGTTTCTTAATTCTTGTAAATAAGCTTCATCAGTAGTAGACCATCCTGTGACTGATGGATACTTAGGATCTACTGATTCTGCAAGAGTTCTGACTCCTAATTTGGGATTATTTAAGCCAATAAAAACCCGATCTGCTTGCAGAAATTGCCTGACTTCGGTGACGGTGGTTTGAAGAATTTCCTCTAAGTTAAGGGAAGATCGAATTCTGACTAAGGTTTCTGCCAACAAGCGATCGCGTTCTGCTGATAGACGTAATTGTGCTTCCACCTGCTTGCGTTCTGTAATGTCGTGATGGACTGCTAAAATCGAAGGCAGACCATCTAAATCAATGATTTCGGCTGAAAGCAGCGTTGTAATTATTTTGCCAGACTTTTGCCGAAATTCAAATTCTAAGTTGCGAACAACTCCTGTGGCTTGTAACTCCTGTAACAAATTCTGGCGATCGCGATCGTGTACCCAAAGATTTAACTCAAAAGAAGTTTTACCAATCGCCTCATCTCGCTCATAACCTGAGAGTTTCACAAAACTGTCGTTAACTTCGATGAAGCGTCCTTCTTCGAGTGTGCTAATAGTAATTGAATCGGGGCTGCAACTAAAAGCTTTAGCAAATTTTTGGGCAAGATTTTGTAAAGCGACTTCTGCTTGTTTGCGTTCTGTGATATCTCGGACAATTGCGACTACCTCATCTTCACCACTTACTACCAACCGCGCCTCATAATCTTTGACTCCCAAAGGCGTTGGTAGCTGATATTCGCAAGTTTGCAAAGTTCCAGAATCTAAAGTTTTAGCGATCGCTTCTAGGCTAATTGCGGCAACATCACTAGGCAATAACTCATCCACATGTTTCCCAACTATTTCTTCTCTCGAAAGAATGACATTTGCTCCCTCACTTTTCAAATCAAGATATTCGCTATCACGGCTGATGCGAAACATTAAATCGGGGATAGCATCCAAAATTGCTTGATAGCGTGCTTCACTCTCAAGTAATTTTTCTTGGGCTTGTTTTCGGTCTGTAATATCCATCACCAAGCCATTCCAAAGCAAATCACCTGATTCTTGTAATTCGGGTTGCGAAGTAGCTTGAATCCATTTAATCCCACTAGGCGTAATGATGCGACCTTCCCAATGCCAAGATGTAATATTTGTAGTACAATAATCGATAGATTCTGTAAAAGCTTTTATATCTTGTGGATGAATCAGTTTGTATAGCACCCGAAAGTCTTTCTGTATAGCTTCTGGTTCTAATTCATACAAATATTCACAACCAGAACTAACATAAAGAACTAACACAGAACCATCCTGCTGTTGCAGAACTTGAAAAATCATTCCTGGTAAATTGAGAGCAAGTTTTGAGAGCAAGTTAATAGCGTCTTGCGGGCAATTTGGTGTATACAGCGATTTTACAACGGTTTCATCCACTCTTTGACCCTTTGATACACAAGCTATTGATGTACAATTAAAAGCCAGAATAACTAATTTAACAATTTTAATTCTGTAGGCATAATTGCTAACAGAATTAAAACTGCACCTTCTTTCAGAGTAGTTCCTGTTGAGGCGATCGCATTCCCCCAATCGGGTGAACGATTTGCCAAGGGGAGAATCATTTCAGGAGTGCTGAGTTATATCATGTCCGGGTAATTAGTTATGATTCCATAGTCATTGCACCCTACACACCAGATGCTCCACTTGGCGTCTTTGCGAATCCCATTTGTGAGAGGCTATCCGGCCCAAGCCTTTGAGAATTGCAACCCGCAGATCCCCGACTTCGTAAAAGTTGTCGGGGATCCAATACTGTTCGGTTAAGAAGATTTGTAGGTTGGGTTGAACTTTAGTGAAACCCAACAAATCCCTGAAAATGTTGGGTTTCGTTCCTCAACCCAACCTACATTGGAGTTATTTTTTAGGCTTAACGGAACAGTATTGGTCGGGGATCTTGTTTCTGCGCGTTTGATTCAGGATTGCTATATTAGTCCATCAAGCTAACGAAAGCCTGGTAATTAGTACACCATTTCATTAATTCGTAGCGAATTATCTATAGAAACACTCTGCGTTCCTTTGCGCTAACCTCCGCGTTCCTTTGCGTTTAAAAAAGTTACGAACTTATGCAAAGCGGTACTTAGTAAGCACGCTTTGTGTTTAATATAAGGACTAAAGTTCACAGGCGCACCTAAACAATTGGGAATGACACCAAAAACTTACCAACAAGCTGGAAAGACAATCAGCATTGTTTATGCGATCGCTCCATGTTCACTAGGATATTTACTTGTGGCAACAACAGAGAAGGGTATCTGTGCCGTTAAACTAGGTGATGAAGCAGACAAGCTTGAACATATCTTGAACCAGGAATTTCACCAAGCGCACATCATCCGTGATGACCACACACTCAAGGAATGGATACAAGCAATCCTCAATTTTATTGCGGGAGGCGAGGCACATCTTAATTTACCACTTGATGTCCGTGGGACAGCATTTCAGAAACAAGTGTGGGAAGCATTACAAAAAATTCCTTATGGCGAAACCCGTACTTACACTGATATCGCCTGTGATATGGCCAAACCCCATGCAGTCCGCGCTGTAGGTAATGCTTGTGGGGCTAATCCGATCGCGCTGATTGTACCATGTCATCGGGTGCTGCGGAGTGATGGCAGTCTTGGTGGTTATCACTGGGGAATTGAGCGCAAACAAAAACTCCTTACACAAGAATCGAAATTTCTCAAAGATGACTCAACGCCCTGAAATAAATTTCGGGCTAATAGCTAAAGTCCGTTGAAACGCACTAAAATTCCAGAAAATAAAGGCTTTTAGTCCACTAAGCGTGGAGTTGGGCTAAAAGCCTGTGAACTTTAGTTCTGGGCGGGTTTATGTCTAGAACGAAATAGCCCTGGTTGGTTACAGTTTACCCGTAAAGACCCGTTCAGCCGGGCCTGTCATGTAAACTCGTTGGTCGATTTCTGACCATTCAATTTGCAAGGGGCCACCTGGTAATTCTACAGTTGCGGCGCGATCGCATTTCCCGGTTAATACTCCAGCTACCAAGGAAGCACAAGCACCAGTACCACAAGCTAATGTAATCCCAGCCCCCCGTTCCCACACCCGCATTTTCAAATAGTCACGGTGTACCACTTGAATAAATTCGGTATTTATGCGTTGGGGAAAAACTGGGTGATGCTCAAATTTTGGGCCGATGGTTTCTAGCTCAATTGCTGCTACATCTTCTACAAAAGTAATGCAGTGGGGATTTCCCATATTTACACAGGTGACTTCCCAAGTTTGTCCCGCCACCTCCAACGGCTGAGAAATGACTTTTTCTTCATTGGGTGTAAGATTAGTGGGAATTTCGCTAGCGAGTAACTTGGGTAAACCCATATCTACTTTAACTTGACCATCAGATAAGAGTTGGGGAGTCATTACCCCACCCAAAGTATGAATGCGATATGAGTCTTGATTCCGGGATTCGCCTTCTAAATCTGCCAAAAAGCCCGCTAAACAGCGAATGCCATTGCCACACATTTCCGGTTCGGAACCATCAGAATTGAAAATCCGCATAGTGTAGTCAGTGCCATTTTCTCCAGGTAGGGCAAAAATTACACCATCAGCACCGATGCCAAAATGGCGATCGCACAACTTGATGGCTTGCTCTGGAGTCACTACAGGCAATGATGACGAGCGATTGTCAATCAAAATAAAGTCGTTGCCTAGACCATGATACTTAGTAAATTCGATTGCCATTTCTTCAAGGATGAATTATCAAGGATTAGTTACTCTTTATTTTGCCTTGTAGGTTCATCTTTACTAAAAATGCTTACCGAATTTGACACTACTTTACCCAGTATTATCCAAGTCCAAAACCTGATTAAACAAACAACGCCAGTAGAGTTAAAGCTGCTGACTGGTGATGTGCTGACAGGGAGGGTTTTATGGCAAGATCCGCAGTGTATCTGTATTGCTGATGAAAATAGTCAGCACACCACCGTTTGGAAACAAGCGATCGCTTATATTAAACCCAAGAGTTAGACATTCGTCCTTTATCGTTAAATCAGATTTTTCGCTCCTGATTTTATCAAGCGATGTCTACGCCAGGATGTTCGATGACGCTGATTTCAACCCAGATAGGGAAAACCTTGTAGTGGTATAAATCCTTCTTATTACCACTATAAAAAATCCTTAACGTTACCAACTCAAACCAGTGACCAATTATTCCTTGATGGTACAGAGCAACTAAATTTATTTATGGATAGATAAATTTTAAACAATGCAGGGTTCAAGCCCCAGGATAAATCCTGGGGCTTTAATTGCGAATTGCGAATTGTGCTGACAGTTTTTTAGCCGAAGTTAGCAGAGAATAGCGATCGCTTACTTTTGCATTTTAGATTTTTCTATTCCTAAAGTAATAAAACAGACATCAATCAAATAAACATCTAATATAATTAAATTTTTATATATATTAAGATGATTGTGCAGTTAGACAATCTCCCTTCTTATTGCCAAACATTTAGTGCTTGGCTAGCATCCGGCTATCAAGATGAGTCATGTTTACTGCGGGGGCAGGCATTGCTAGAGGCTTTAGACTGGGCACAGGGCAAAAGCTTAAGCAATTTGGACTATCAGTTTTTGGTAGCCAGCCAAGAACTAGAGCGTCGCCAACTTCAGCAAAAACTACAAGCCGCTAATCAAGAATTGCAGCGATTAAGTACTATAGCTAATATCGATTTTTTAACTCAAGTAGCTAACCGCCGACGATTTGAAGAGTATCTTGATATTGAGTGGCGGCGCATGACACGCTCACAACAGCCGCTCTCACTCATCCTTGTTGATGTAGATTTATTCAAATCCTACAACGATACCTATGGTCATCCAATGGGCGATCGCTGTCTTAGTAAAATTGCTAGAGCCATCAAAGATGTTGTTCAACGTCCTGCTGATTTAGTTGCCCGTTATGGTGGGGAAGAATTTGCTGTAATTTTGTCTAACACAGACATACTTGGTGCTGTTCACATTGCAGAAAAAATTTGCTTTGCTGTACGGAAACTGGCAATTCCCCATGAAAATTCACAAGTTAGTTCTTATGTAACCGTGAGTGCTGGGTTAGCTACAGTAATTCCTATATTAAACTTTAACTTTCAAAAAATAATTGTGGCGGCGGATAAAGCATTGTATCAAGCAAAGGTAGCAGGACGCGATCGTGTCTGCTCTCAAGAGCAAACTGAAAATCTAGAAGTAAAGCGGATTGCAACTCTTGCAAAGCTTTTCCCCTCAGATAAGTTGTTCATTAGAGAGGAATTATGGCTGTCTATACAGAAATCCCAGCAGATTAGCAAGGAAAGCCAACAGCTTATGAAGCAACTCCAACAGGGTATGGAAAAAAACAAACAGATTATGCAGAAAAGCCGCGAGATTATGCAGAAAATCTGACAGATTATCCAGAAAACCCAACAGGGAAAAACTGATGATCAATGACTAATGATTACTCCGACAAATTATCCATAGGCAGAAACTCTTTGAGCGCTTCTGCTGAGGCAGCTTTTACCACTGGTATAGAAAGGGGTACTGAAGCGGCGATCGCAAATAACTGTTGTAGTTGACTTAGACCTGTTAACTTACCACATAACAATACTTGGTCGCCAACTCGCAAGTCCATACCGTCATCAGGATAGCGAATAAACTTACCATCTCGCCGGATTGCCTGTACTTGTACTCCATATTGCTTGCCGATATCTAAATCTGCAAGGGTTTTACCTAGCGTTGGCGTATCTGCATTCACTGTAACCCACTGGCAAGCACTATTTTCTCCGGGAACAGCAGCTTGTCCTTTAGCGAATTCTGCCAAAGCCGCCAGTTCTTCATCTGCTCCTACAATCAGCAAGCGATCGCCTTCTGCCAATTTGGTTTGATTATTGGGATAATCGATTTCATCGCCGTTAGCGCGGCGAATTGCCATCAAACTCGCTCCTGTTAAATAGCGCATATCTGCTTCTTCTATGCTCATGCCAATTAAGGGCGAATCAGTTGGTAAAGGATACCAGCGCTGATTTAGATCGCGAGTTGCTTGGCGCAAATCACGAGCAACTTCAGTAGCAGAACGCTCTGGGCGAAAATCTAAATAATGATCGTTGCGGATTTTCTGCATTTCCAGTTGGACGACAGCTGGCGACAACAAGCCTAAGCTAGTTAATAAGTGAGTTGCCATTTCTAAGCTGGCTTCAAACTCTGGTTGCACAACTTCTTTCGCTCCCAATTGATACAGCACCTCAATATTTTTATCCTGGGTAGCACGGACAACCAAATCTAATTCTGGGCGCAATTCCAGAGCGCGTTTCAAACAAAGACGGGTACTCATGGGGTCTGGAAGTGCGATCGCCATTCCTTTGGCATGACTCACCCCGGCGGTTTCTAAAACATGTAAACTCACGCAATTGCCATAGACATAAGACACCCCAGCCTCACGCAACTGCTGAATTCTACTTTCTGATTGGTCGATTACTACCACAGGTAGGCCGTGTTGCAGCAATAACTTTACTAAATTTTTGCCGACTCGCCCATAACCGCAGACTACCAGATGGTCTTTGAAAGGCAAATCTTCCGATACATCCCGTACCTGATCTTCTTGTAAATACGGTTTCAACCAGGGCATTGATTCGGCAAAGTTAAATAAAAATGGCACTAACCGCAGGACGAAGGGAGTCAGCATAAGAGTAACTGCGGTGGTTCCCAAAATTAATAAGTATATTTGTCGGGACACCAGCCCCAAAGTTTGCCCTTCACTAGCGAGAACAAAGGAAAATTCTCCAATTTGCGCCAGTCCCAAACCGGCGATTATCGCTGTTTTCAAAGGGTAGCCAAACAGCTTTACTAGGGGGGTGATAATCAAAAATTTACCTACGAAAACTAGTGCCACCAGTCCTAAAATCAATTCCAGGTTGTTCCACAAAAACACTGGGTCGATTAACATGCCAATGGCAGCAAAAAATAAACTGGCAAAGATATCTCGCAATGGTTCCACATAAGTTAGGGTTTGATCGGCGTATTCCACCTCAGAAATCATCAAACCCGCGACAAATGCCCCCATTTCAATCGATAGCCCTAAATGCTCTGTCAACAGAGCAATGCCCAAACATAAAGCTACAACCCCTAATAAAAATAGTTCTTTACTTTCGGTACGGGCTAGCAGTCGCAACAAAGGCGGTATCAGCCAAATCCCCGCAGCTATTGCACCAGCAGCGAATAAAGCAATCGAAGCAAGAGCTGTGAGGACGGCGATACCAATGGTTTCTGCGGGTTGGTTGAGGGCTGGTAAGACTGCTAACATCAGTCCCAGTGCCAAGTCTTGTACTACCAAAATCCCCAGCATTACTTGCCCGTGAGGGGTTTCTGTTTCGTTGCGCTCCATCAAGCACTTGAGGACAACGGCTGTGGAAGACAAGGATAGAATACACCCCAAGAACATCCCCTTAGCAGGTAAAGTTCCCCAGGCTCCGGTTAAGCCGCATACTACAACTGTTACTAAAATTGTCAGAGCAATCTGGAGTCCACCTCCACCAAGAGCGATCGCTTTTACTTTCTTGAGTTCCGCAAAGGAAAATTCTACACCCAAGGCGAATAACAAAAAGGCGACGCCGAACTGTGCCAGAGTCTCTACTTGAATAAGTTCTTTAATTAATCCCAGTCCGGCTGGGCCAATGATCATACCGCCGATGAGATATCCTAGCAACACGGGTTGCCGCAAAAGTGCTGCCAAGAGTCCACCACAGGCGGCAACGCCTAAAACTAAAACTAAATCAACAATTAGCCTAAAATCTTCTTGCACCAGTTTTAAAAGAACTATTAATTAAGACCTATTAATTCAGGATACAAAGTTTTATCATCTCAAGCAGGTTGTTTAGTGAAGGGGTAATAAAATTTGCAGGAGGGCAGGGGGGAAATTTTGGAAGTTGCTAAATCATCCTGCTTTCTTTCTCTGCAACCCCGATATATCACAATACGGTTCAGTTAAGCGCTACTTCTACAAAATCGTGGGTTTGGAGACGCGATAAATCGCCGTCTGTACAAGACGCGATAAATCGCCGTCTGTACAAGACGCGATAAATCGCCGTCTGTACAAGACGCGATAAATCGCCGTCTCTACAAGTGTTTTGGTCTTATCTGAACTGTATTGCGATATATCAACCTTTGGTATCTTGAATTTATCTCGTTCCCATGCTCTGCATGGGAATGGCTTATTAGAGGTTCCACCTCCAGTCAGATATTGAGTCAGAGACTCAATTAATGCATTCCCAGTCGGAGACTGGGAACGAGGAACGAGGAATACTCGTGGATGAGTCTTTGATACTCGTGGACGAGTCTTTGATACTCGTGGACGAGTCTTTGATACTCGTGGACGAGTCTTTAATACTCGTGAATGAGTCTTTGATACTCGTGAATGAGTCTTTGATACTCGCGGATGAGTCTTTGATACTCGTGGACGAGTCTTTGATACTCGTGAATGAGTCTTTGATACTCGTGGACGAGTCTTTGATACTCGTGAATGAGTTTTTGATACTCGTGAATGAGTTTTTGATACTCGTGAATGAGTTTTTGATACTCGTGAATGAGTCTATAAAAACTCTACTTGCTCCAATGCCCCATAATACCCATTAAATCTTAGGCGAACCAAGGGCGACAAGTAGCAGTAGTGACCACGGCACTTTAATATCGGGTATGAGCGATGAGTACTTTTTCAGTACAGGTAATGCAGCCGGCAGCAGAAAACGCGAAGAGCGTAGCGACGCGGGCCGATCGCCATTTTCATCTACAATTCCATATTTATTAGCCAGTTCGGCAACAATCTGCACGCGTCCTGTATGGCGCATGAGATTTGGCTCACCAGCAAGTGCAGCGATCGCTCGTCCAGTAAATAAGGGAGTTTCCCAGTTGTAGCGATCGCTAAGAAATGAGTAATTTTTTTCGGTAGTATTGGTTTGATTCACTTCAGAAGCAAAACTGGAAAAAAGCTCAGTACCAACAATACCTGGCCAAATTGAAACAGAAGCGACATTATGGGGTTTGAGTTCAACAGCCATATCAGCTGCTAGGCGATCGCAAGCTGCTTTACCAACACCATAAGCTGTCTTAAAAAGATAAAACATACTACCCCACGAGGAAATGGTGCAAATTAGTCCAGAGTTCCGCTTGGTCATCATTCGAGCAGCAAAAACACTTGCAACATAGTGGCTACGAAGACCAACGTTATTGCTAGCATCCCAAAGACTTGGTTCACAATCCCAAAAGGGCTGACTGTATGCGTCTTTTAATGCCTGAACTCCTGAGTAAGCATTATTCACCAGTAAGTCAAGTTGTCCATCCTGCTCATCTTGGATGCGCTCAAATAGTAAACGTACTTGCTCATCGTCGCTGTGGTCTACTTGCACGGGAATGCCCACACCACCGGCTTCTTCTATGGCTAATTGGGTTTCACTAAGACTCCCAAAAACCCCGTCACTCGAAGAGTTGTTGAGGCTGCGCCCAGTGACGTATACAGTTGCACCAGCCTCACCCAAGCCTATAGCAATTCCCCTACCAATTCCCCGCGTAGCACCTGTGACTAATGCCACTTTACCCTCAAGGTGTTTCATAATCGCTTTTCTCTGCCTCTTGCAAAAAAACCCTGTAGAGACGCGAAATTTCGCGTCTCTACAACCCCGCAAAATGAATGGGACAGACTACTACTGGTCTGTCCCATTATTTCTGATTGATTAGTTTATTACCAAAACCCTGTAAAGACGCGAAATTTCGCGTCTCTACAGCCCCGCAAAATTTTTGGGACAGACTACTACCTTTATCAACGGTATAGCCAAACCCGCAAGAGTGAAAGCAATTGCTCAGTATCTACGGGTTTAGTAATGTAATCTGATGCACCGGCTTCAATACACTTCTCGCGATCGCCTTGCATGGCTTTAGCGGTTAGTGCAATAATCGGCAAAGATTTAAATTGCTCGTTTTGGCGGATTATGCGGGTTGTTTCGTAACCATCCATTTCTGGCATCATTACATCCATCAAAACGACATCAACATCTGGTGTACTTTCCAATAGGGTGATCCCCTCCCTGCCGTTTTCAGCGTATAAAACCTGTATTTGATAACGCTCCAACATACTTGTCAGCGCAAAGATATTACGCATATCGTCGTCTACAATTAATGCTTTCTTGCCAGCGAGTAAGTAGTCTATGGAATGCAGTTGTTCAAGTATTTCTCGCTTGGGTGCTGGTAAATTTGCTTGGACTCGGTGTAAAAATAATGCTGTTTCATCAAGGAGACGTTCAGGCGATCGCACATCTTTAATGATGATTGTTTCGGCAATTCGTCTGAGTTCCGTTTCTTGAGCTTTGCTAATTTCTCTACCTGTGTAGACAATAATTGGTAAAGTTTTACCGTGAGGTAAAAGCTTTATCTGCTCAATTAGTTCAAACCCCGTCATGTCGGGTAGCCCCAAATCGAGGACAAGGCAATCAAAATGCTGGGCGCGAATGGCTTCTAAAGCTGCTGCACCAGTGCCAACCGCAGTAGTAGAAACATCACTGTTACCAATCAACTCAACAATACTACGCCGTTGAGTGTCGTCGTCTTCGACTACCAATAAATTTTTCACCTGGCGCTCAACAAAACCTTTTATTTTGGTCAACGCCTCAGATATTGTCTCACTGGTTAAGGGCTTTTGCAGATATGCGATCGCACCTAGTTGCAAACCGCGCTGTCTCCCTTCTTCAACGGTCATGATATGTACAGGAATGTGACGGGTATTTGGGTCATGCTTCAGACGATCTAATACAGTCCAACCATCCATTTCTGGCAACCGGATATCTAGCAAAATGGCTGATGGCTGGAATTGCTGCGCTAACATCAAACCTGTAGTGCCTGTTTGGGCAGTGATCACCTTGAATCCTTGCTGTTGCGCCATATTTAGCAGGATACGCGCAAAATTAACGTCATCCTCAACAATTAGTAACACGCGATCGCCTCTTTCAATCGTAGTGCGATCGTCATTAATCATTGTAGAGACGCGATTCATCGCGTCTGTATTAGTATTAGACCCCATTAATCGCGTTTCTAAGTAAGGAGTGCTAGATTGTGTCGATATTGACTCAGGACTCAATTGTGGGAAGTAGAATGTAAACGTGCTACCTTGACCGGGTTGGCTGATTAGTTTAATTTCGCCGCCAAAGAGACGGGCGATTTCGCGGCTAATTGATAAGCCCAATCCCGTACCGCCGTATCTGCGACTGGTAGAGCCATCGGCTTGCTGAAATGCCTCGAAAATAACTTTCTGCTTGTCGGGAGCAATGCCAATTCCTGTATCGCTGACTGAAAAGGCGATGACATTTTGGGCGCGATTTAAAGTTTCTTGGTCTTTGCTCCATCCCTGCTTCGCTACCGCAATCTGTAAACGTACCTCCCCTTTTTCTGTAAATTTAAAAGCGTTGGAGAGGAGATTTTTCAACACCTGTTGTAAGCGTTTGACATCTGAATAGATGGTGTTTGGCAATTCGGGAGTCAATTCAATTGTGAAACTAAGTCCTTTGCTCTGAGCGATTTGTCGGAAGGTGCGCTCAATCACATCACCCAACTCTCCCAATGGCATTGGGATCAAGTCAATGGACATGGTTCCCGATTCAATTTTAGCGAGATCCAGAATGTCATTGATTAACGTCAATAAATCAGTACCGGCTGAGTAAATTGTCTGGCTGTATTCGACTTGCTTGGCGGTGAGGTTGTGATCGATATTATCTGTCAACAATTTCGCCAAAATTAACAAGCTGTTTAGCGGTGTCCGCAGTTCATGGGACATGTTGGCGAGAAACTCTGATTTGTATTTTGAAGAAAGGGCGAGTTGTTCAGCCTTGTCTTCTAAAGAGAGTCTTGCTTGTTCAATTTCCCGATTTTTGCGCTCAACTTCTTTCTTCTGCATCGCCAACAACTCTGCCTTTTCTTCTAACTCGGCGTTGGTTTGTTGCAGTTCCTCTTGTTGTCCTTTGAGTAAATCCTCAGAGGCTTTGAGTGATTGCGCTTGTTCTTCTAAGCGCTTGTTAGTTTCCCTGAGTTCGCTTTGCTGGGATTGTAGTTCTTCAGCTAAAGATTGCGACTGCTTGAGTAATTCTTCAGTTCGCATGGATGCTGCGATCGTGTTGAGAACGATCGCTATACTTTCGGTAAGCTGGTCGAAGAATGTCAGATGAATTTCGCTAAACCGGCGGAAGGATGCTAATTCTATGACTGCTGTTACCTGTCCTTCAAAGAGTACAGGTAAGACTACGGCATTCAGGGGAGACGATTCTCCTAAACCAGAGGCAATTCTGACATAATCACTTGGTACGTCTGTCAACAGTATTCGCTCTTTTTCTAAAGCGCATTGTCCCACCAAACCTTCACCCAAGTAGAAGCGGTTAGCTAAATGTCTGCGTTCGCGGTAAGCGTAGCTACTAATTAATTTCAAATACGGTACATTTTCCCCAGATTCCATCAGGAAGAATACGCCGTGTTGCGCTCCTACTAAGGGCGCTAGTTCTGAGAGAATTAGTTTAGATACGGTTTCTAAGTCTCGCTGCCCTTGGAGCATTCTGGTAAACTTGGCTAAGTTAGTTTTCAACCAGTCTTGCTCAGTATTTTTCTGCGTTGTCTCCCGCAGATTAGCAATCATCTGGTTGATGTTGTCTTTGAGGATGGCAACTTCGCCTAGTGCTTCGACGGCAATTGAACGAGTTAAATCACCTTTAGTTACAGCTGTAGCAACTTCTGCGATCGCTCTTAATTGAGTTGTCAGTGTAGCAGCAAGTTCATTTACATTATCCGTCAAATCTTTCCAAGTTCCAGCCGCCCCTGGTACTCTAGCTTGTCCGCCCAACTTCCCTTCAATTCCCACTTCCCGCGCTACTGTGGTTACCTGATTGGCAAATGTCGCTAGAGTATCAATCATCTCGTTGATTGTCTCTGCTAAAGTTTCAATTTCTCCTTTAGCATCTAGCATTAGTTTTCGTTTCAAGTCACCGTTAGCAACTGCTGTTACAACTCTGGCGATACCGCGCACTTGTGCCGTTAAATTACCCGCCATCGAGTTAACGTTATCCGTTAAATCTTTCCAAGTACCTGCAACACCTTGGACTTGCGCTTGTCCACCTAACTTCCCTTCAGTTCCCACTTCTCGCGCCACCCGCGTTACTTCACTTGCAAAGGAACTAAGTTGAATCCACCATCGTGTTGGTGGTGTTCTTCAAGTCTAAAATTTCGCCTTTGGCATCGACGGTAATTTTCTTAGATAAGTCGCCATTCGCTACCGCCTTAGTAACTTCCGCGATGTTGCGAACTTGTCCGGTGAGGTTCCCCGCCATCGAGTTAACGTTGTCTGTTAAATCTTTCCAAGTTCCTGCAACTCCTCTAACGTAAGCTTGCACGCCAAGTTTACCTTCAGTTCCCACCTCACGGGCAACCCTGGTAACTTCTGATGCAAAAGAATTTAGCTGATCCACCATTGTATTAATGGTGTTTTTAAGTTCCTGAATTTCGCCTTTCACATCAACGGTGATTTTCTTGGATAAGTCGCCGTTTGCTACCGCTGTCGTAACTTCGGCAATGTTCCGCACTTGTGCTGTTAAACTTCCCGCCATGAAGTTTACGCTATCAGTTAAATCTTTCCAAGTTCCGGCTACACCCTTAACTTCTGCTTGTACACCTAATTTACCTTCAGTTCCCACCTCACGGGCGACTCGCGTCACTTCACTTGCAAAGGAATTTAGTTGATCAACCATTGTATTAACGGTATTTTTCAACTCTAAAATTTCACCTTTGACATCAACGGAGATTTTCTTAGATAAATCGCCATTAGCTACAGCTGTAGTGACGGCGGCAATATTTCGCACCTGTGCCGTTAAACTTCCCGCCATGAAGTTCACGCTGTCGGTTAAATCTTTCCAAGTTCCAGCTACGCCGCGCACATCTGCTTGTACACCTAATTTACCTTCGCTTCCCACCTCACGGGCAACTCTTGTAACTTCACTTGCAAAGGAGTTGAGTTGATCCACCATTATATTGATGGTATTCTTGAGTTCTAGAATTTCGCCTTTGACAGCAACAGTAATTTTTTTGGATAAGTCACCATTTGCGATCGCAGTTGTCACTTCGGCAATGTTCCGCACCTGTGCTGTCAAGCTTCCCGCCATGAAGTTCACGCTGTCGGTTAAATCTTTCCAAGTACCTGCAACGTCTTTGACTTCCGCTTGTACACCCAATTTCCCTTCAGTTCCCACCTCACGGGCAACTCGCGTTACTTCACTTGCAAAGGAACTGAGTTGATCCACCATTGTATTAATGGTATTTTTCAACTCCAGAATTTCACCTTTGACATCAACAGTAATTTTCTTAGATAAGTCGCCTGTTGCAACCGCCGTTGTTACTTCGGCAATATTCCGCACCTGCGCTGTCAAGCTTCCCGCCATGAAGTTTACGCTGTCGGTTAAATCTTTCCAAGTACCCGCCACGCCGCGTACTTCTGCTTGCACGCCAAGTTTACCTTCACTTCCCACCTCACGGGCAACCCTTGTTACTTCTGATGCAAAGGAATTGAGTTGATCCACCATTGTGTTAATGGTGTTTTTGAGTTCTAGAATTTCACCTTTGACATCGACAGTGATTTTCTTGGATAAGTCGCCTGTTGCAACCGCCGTAGTTACTTCGGCAATGTTTCGCACCTGTGCCGTTAAACTTCCCGCCATGAAGTTTACGCTGTCAGTTAAATCTTTCCAAGTTCCAGCCACGCCGCGCACATCAGCTTGCACACCCAGTTTACCTTCACTGCCCACTTCACGAGCAACCCTTGTTACTTCACTTGCAAAGGAACTGAGTTGATCCACCATTATATTGATGGTATTCTTGAGTTCAAAAATTTCACCTCTAACATCGACCGTGATTTTTTTAGATAGATCGCCATTTGCGATCGCAGTGGCAACTTCAGCAATATTCCGCACCTGTCCGGTGAGATTACCCGCCATTAAGTTAACGTTATCAGTTAAATCTTTCCAAGTCCCCGCAACTCCCCGGACTTCTGCTTGTACGCCTAACTTCCCTTCAGTTCCCACCTCACGCGCAACTCTTGTCACTTCTGATGCAAAAGAATTAAGCTGATCCACCATTGTATTAATGGTGTTTTTAAGTTCCAGAATTTCGCCTTTGACATCGACAGTGATTTTCTTGGATAAATCGCCATTTGCAACCGCCGTTGTCACTTCCGCAATATTCCGCACCTGTGCCGTCAAGCTTCCCGCCATGAAGTTTACGCTGTCGGTAAGGTCTTTCCACGTACCCGCTACCCCGCGCACTTCTGCTTGTCCGCCTAATTTTCCTTCTGCACCCACCTCACGGGCAACCCTTGTTACTTCCGATGCAAAAGAATTAAGTTGATCCACCATGATGTTGACGGTGTTTTTCAACTCTAAAATTTCACCTTTTACATCAACAGTAATTTTCTTGGATAAGTCGCCATTCGCTACCGCCGTTGTCACTTCCGCAATGTTACGGACTTGGGCTGTCAAATTACCTGCCATCAAATTAACGTTGTCGGTTAAATCTTTCCAAGTACCTGCAACTCCTTTAACCTCGGCTTGTACGCCCAACTTCCCTTCAGTACCCACTTCACGGGCAACTCGCGTTACTTCCGATGCAAAAGAATTAAGCTGATCCACCATCGTGTTGACGGTGTTTTTTAGTTCCAGAATTTCGCCTTTGACATTAACAGTGATTTTTTTCGATAAGTCACCATTTGCGATCGCAGTGGCAACTTCGGCAATGTTGCGAACTTGTCCGGTGAGATTACCCGCCATCAAGTTAACGTTATCCGTCAAATCTTTCCAAGTGCCAGCTACACCTTGCACTTCGGCTTGAACGCCCAATTTCCCTTCAGTTCCCACTTCACGGGCAACTCTTGTTACTTCCGATGCAAAAGAACCAAGCCGTTCTACCATCGTGTTGACGATATTAGCAGTTTGGAGAAACTCACCTTGCAGAGGTCGTCCATCAATTTCTGTGGCGATCGTTTGCGATAAATCACCATTGGCGACAGACCGAATTACCCGCGTAGTTTCAGCTGTTGGTTGAACTAAATCTGTAATTAGAGTATTGACAGAAGTAACACAATCTGACCAAGAACCGCGAACATCTCCGAGAGAGGCGCGATCGGCAATTTTGCCTTCTTTGCCGACAACATTACCAATGCGTTGTAATTCGGCCGCCATCCGCTCATTTTGATCAATAATATCATTGAGCGTATCAGCTATTTTCCCTGCCACACCAGTATGATCTATGGGCATCCGAGCCGAGAAGTCACCTTGTTTAACAGCATTCAGCGTTCTTAGTAGCTGATTTAAATCTAGATTATCACTGTCTCTGGTTAACTGTTCGGTTGCCATAGCCTGATCTCTAAAGAATTTAGTACGTTTTTGTGTTTAAAAAAGGTTTTATCCAACCAGAAAGTTGATTTTAACTCTTATCAGTGTTTTTAAGTTTTCTGGTACTCGCCATAGCAACAAATCTTTGGTAATTTGATTAGCTTGGAGTATGTAGTTATTTAACTGTCCAATGTCCCTGGTAGTGACTGATACTGAGGCTTGCACTAGTAAGACGTACTCATTCTAATGATAACGGGGGAAATTAAAATTTCTCAACGGGCAAGGCAAGAGGGCTTGGTTAGGAAATGCCTCAATTTTGACGTAGTGGTGCGCCCCAAGCTGTCAAAGGCATAGCGCGATTAATTCAAATATTCTCTAAATCGCTACTCAATAATTTCATCATATTGATTGGTGTCGTCTTCGGGTAATTCTTTAATCTCTACCAATACATCCGCCAAAGTTTTTTCATCTAGCCATTGATGACGTTCTTTGGTGTAGTCTCCTTTACCCGGACTGAAATATTGAATAAACCGAATAGTATCGGCAACTCCCAGAGAATTTATCAAGGCATCGTAGCCTTGTTTAATAATTTCATTTTGGGTTTTCATCATTACTTTCCTCGACTTGTATTACTTCAGCCAGCCATTGAACGGGATTATTAATCAATACGTTAATTAATTGAGAGTTTTTTTGAGCTTTTTTGAAGAGTCTGTCATCTGTTGTGAGAAATACATCAGGCTTACTTCTTTCGGCGCTGGCGATGTGGGTGGCATCATAGCTGGAGAATCCTAATTTTTGAAGTTGAGCGGCTCTGTCTTCAATGAAGGTGCTATTAATAACTTTAATTTTAGCAATATCGAGTAATTTTTTGACGTTTTGTAGTCTTTCTAAATCAGGTGTTTGGTTTAATTCGGCGATTAAAGCACTGCTGTTGATCAGTTTCCAAGCCAGTGATTGACATTGATTTAGAATTGTCATAACTGCCTGTGCTTCTAAATAAATACGAGATTGCGTCTGGTCATCAAACGGACGATTCAAACAACAAGCATCCAGATAGATTTTATATTGTTTACTCATGGTGTTTACTCATCTGAATCATATTCAAGTCGAGTTGACTCCGTGAGTAATTTCTATATTATGCCCTCTTTGAGGGCTTTATAATTTTTGGAATTTGAGGAAAGCAGCAAATCAATAAATTCTAACTGATAACTGAGGTTTGCTAAAGTCAGAAATATCCGGCAACTCCAAGGATTGACAAATGGTTAGAGAGTACTCAGCCCAGAGACATCTGCCTCCGCTTGAAAGTGGCGATCGCTTAACTCGTCCTGAATTTGAACGGCGTTATGCGGCTGCACCCCATATCAAGAAAGCAGAACTAATTGAAGGAATTGTTTACGTGGCATCTCCATTAAGACATGAGCAACATGGCAAACCCCATAGTCGGGTGATAACTTGGTTAGGAGTCTACCAATCATTTACTCCTGGCGTTGATTTGAGTGATGCCGCAACAGTCAGACTAGATTTAGACAATGAACCCCAGCCAGATGTAGTACTGTTTATTGAACCAGACGCAGGCGGACAAACCCGTTTGAGCCGCGACGGTTATATTGAAGGATCTCCCGAATTAATTGTTGAAATTGCCGCAAGTAGCGTTGCGATCGATACAGGAAGCAAAAAGCAGGTTTATCGTCGTAATGGAGTGTTGGAGTACGTAATCTGGCAATCTTACGAGAATAAAATTGAATGGTTTTGCCTAATTGATGGCGACTATCAATTACTATCTCCCGGCGCAGATGGAATTATTCGCTCTGGGGTGTTTCCGGGTTTGTGGTTAGAGGTGGAGGCGCTGTTAAACAATCAGATGGTGCGAGTGTTGGAGGTAGTGCAAGCGGGGTTGAAGTCACCGGAACATAATGCGTTTGTGCAGCAATTGAAGAAATAGACAAGTTTGAAATAGTTTACTCACTGAGTTTTCGTGTTAAATTACCCCACCCTAACCCTCCTTTTGTAAAGGGGAGGGAACTAGATTTCCTGTTTCCCCCCAATGCATCGGGGGGATTAAGGGGGGTAATTCGACTTGATACTACACAATAAAACGCTCAATCCTTTTTATGATGCCCATGTTACAAAAGTAAAATTGATATCCCGCAAGGAACTGAAGTTCCTTGCTAATAGCAAAAGTCATCTGAAGATGACTAAATATACTCAAAAATATTTAGTCTACTAAAGTAGACTTTAGCTATTAGCCTGGGAATTGATTCCCAGGCGGGTGAGGAAGCTAACAGATCAATGTTGGGTTTCGCTAAAGCTCAACCCAACCTACAAATTTTAGGGAACTCCAAAAAATAAATTATTCCACATTCAAGTCGTTGACTGTTGACTGTTGACTGAAAACTCGTGAACCGTCAACGGTCAACAGTGAACAATAGCAAAAGTCGTTGACTGTTGACTGTTGACTGTTGACTGAAAACTCGTGAACCGTCAACGGTCAACAGTGAACAATAGCAAAAGTCGTTGACTGTTGACTGTTGACTGTTGACTGAAAACTCGTGAACCGTCAACGGTCAACAGTGAACAATAGCAATAGAATATTTTTTTACTTGGAAGTCCCTTATTGCAACAATTTAGTCTTGACACGCTACTACGTATTTTTTCAACTCACGATCGCACCCGACACCCCATTCATAGATCCATTTGTAGAAGAAAGCTTCACAGAATCAGCTGTTAAAGAATTGGTGACTTTAGAATTGTCTAATACGCTTCGCTTCTTCTTAGTATTACCTCGTCTAGCACCACCCGCCATCTCGTATTCTGGGCTGGTTTTACCGTAACGGCTGCCAACTCCTAGTAACATTTTTTCTGACATCGCTATTACAGCCTTTTCGGCGTTATTCACGTCATCTGTGAGTTTGTCAATGGTAGATAATGCAGTGTTGTAGGCAGCAAGCTTAGACCGGAGATTGTTAATTGTCACGGTGTAAGCTTGTATAGTCAATCCTTGGCCAAAGTCAAGTTGTACACTGATAGATTGTAAACTTTCAATCCGGCGATCGGCTCGTTCTAAAACGCTGGAATTTCTTTTACGACGTGCCATAATACATCTCTGCTACTAGGTTGATAGTACTGTTTTATACTAAAATGCTTCTGATTGTCATAGGGAAATATAGCAAATCGGTTGCAATTACATTTCTCAATGTTTAGTTAATTTCACTTAGACTATATTTTATTCCCGGTAATAAATAGATTCATAAGTTCGTTACAACAATTGCTGCAATGATTTAAGCCTTTCTTATACATGGAAGAACATTTGTTGCAAAGCATTAAACAATTGCAGCAACGACTTATACATTTGCAAGAAAAACTTAAGCCTTTCTTATACATGGAAGAACCTTTGTTGCAAAGTATTAAGCGTTTGCAGCAACGACTTATACATTTGCAAGAAAAACTTAAGCCTTTCTTATACATGGAAGAACATTAGCTGCAAAGGTTTAAATTTTTACAACCTCAAGCGTAAGAGCGTAGGCGTAGCCCGCACTTCGAGTGAGCTTCAGTGACCATCGTAGACATCACTTTTGCTTGTTGTCTGAGATTAAACCTTTTGCATAAATCAAAAATAATCCCATTGTCAGTTGAAACAATGGCATTGTCAGTTGAAACAATGGCATTGTCAGTTGAGACAATGGCATTGTCAGTAGAAACAATCGCATTGTCAGTAGAAAATTTTGATTAGTTTAGTATAAAAAATTACTAGGATACAACTTATTTTGAAGTTATATTACTCAATTGGCTCTGTTGGCAAAATGCGATCGCTATCTTCACAGCCTTGAAACGTCATAGCTGCTTACACCAGAAATTGCAATTCGCTAACAGAACCATAATTGACGAGAATAAATCTTTTTTGTTCAATAATATAATTCCAGGGATTTAGTGTATGATATTTTTGCGTGTAAAGAACAGATCGTTTTCTTTTACGTAATATTACTTGAAATCTAACCAAGAAAACCTCTTGGAGAGTTTTCGAGTAATTATTGACTCTCCCCAAGACAAACGAGTAATTATTGACTCTCCCCAAGACAAAATTGTCGAAACCCTTGATTTTTCTTTGATCAGTATGGGGGAGTGTCAACGGTTACGTTTGCCCCAAGACCTTTAAGTGCTGAATGAGAATCTATCCTATACTTTAACCACGGTTAAACTATGAGCATTGTAAAGTTACGGAAATTTATTCAACCCTTGGTAACTATTCCAATGGTTGGGCTGACTACCTTCTCGATTATTTGTTTAGCGCACAACGACTCAGCATTGGCAGGCCCAGATACCTCAAGCCCTTGGGCGATTATTCAAAATACTTTTTCCTGGGCACGTTGGGCACCTGCTCCCTTTCTGCGCTGGGATTTCTATAGCGATCTTGACAATAAGGTGCAAATAGTTGCCGATCCAACAAATAAAAGTGCCGTTTACTTCTTGAAGTCAGATGGTAGTGTCGGCTATCGCAACGTTGACCAAAATATCAACAAAACCTTCCCTGGTATCACTGCCAAGCAAATCGCAGTCGGCCAATCTGGTCGCTTATGGGCGATTACCACTGATGGGCGCTGGGCACGTTGGGCACCTGCTCCCTTTCTGCGTTGGGATATCTACAACGATCTTGACAATAAGGTGCAATTAGTTGGCGATCCTTTGTCGGAGGGTGGAATTTATTTCCGCAAGTCTGACGGTAGTGTTGGCTATCGCAACGTTGACCAAAATATCAACAAAACCTTCCCTGGTATCACTGCCAACCAAATCGCAGTCGGCAAATCTGGTCGCTTATGGGCGATTACCACTAATGGGCGCTGGGCACGTTGGGCACCTGCTCCCTTTCTGCGCTGGGATATCTATAACGATCTTGACAATAAGGTGCAATTAGTTGGCGATCCTCAATCCGAAGGCGGAATTTACTTCCGCAAGTCTGACGGTAGTGTTGGCTATCGCAACGTTGACCAAAATATCAACAAAACCTACCCTGGTAGTGGTAAGACCACCGATCTGACGGTTTCTGACCCCGAACCACCGATCTGAGGGTTTCTGACTCCGAGTTGTAAACCTCCTGTAGGTTGAAATCCGTAGTTTTTCCTCATCAGATTTCAGATGAGTTGTCACCCACAAAGGATCTGCCACTGTATTGAGACAGGCGTTAATTTCTTGTTGAAATGCTAAAACTTGTTCAATCAGATCAGACCCTTTAATAATTAAATTTAGAGTAGGGTAGCACAGCTAGCTGTGCTACCCTACTCTAAATTTCTGTAAGCCTGGTTAAAAGGCAATACGCTTGGCTTTGTGGAAAATTGCTTTGTTGGGTTAAGCTTTAGCGTTACCCAACAAAGTCCCGAAATGTTGGGTTTCGTTCCTCAACCCAACCTACACATTTCAAGGTTTTTGACTAGGGTGGGGAAATCTCCAAATCTTTGCAAATCTTGATAGCTAGAATCTCAACAATCTCAGTATGCCTTGGAACTGCGGAGGTTCTGTTGTTTGATGGATTGTAATAAATCGTATGCCTTCCGCCCTCTCGAAGGAACAAACAGCCGTTCTTTTCCTAATGGCGAATCAATTCACGTCTTTTCACTATAATTTGACATTAATCTGTTCACGGACGACATCTTTACCGGAAATTTGTTGCTCTGCGAGTTCCCGATTTGAGATTAGAATCAACTCTATCGCTTCCCGTAGACTTTCTCTAGCTTCTTCCAGAGTTCTTTCTTGGACATTTGCACCGGGTAACTCTTGGACGTAACCGATATACCAATCATCTATCTTTTCAAATACAGCAGTGAAAGAATTTTCCATATAATTTGCTCTTGAAATGCATTAACAATGCCTAACATACCCAACTCACTAAACTGTCACACCTTCCAATTCCTCATCTGTCAACTCATACAATTGCCGCAACTTATCCAACTTATCACCATCAGCTTCCCAGAAACCCCGCCCATGCGCTTCCAACATTCTCCCTAAAATATTGCGAAAAGCTTCAGGATTTGCCTTACGTAATTTATCCGCCATCTCTGCATCTAAAGCATAAGTATCAGCCGCTTGGTCATAAACCCAATCATCGGTAAAATCGGCAGTACCACCCCAACCAATCAACGCCGTCATCCGTTGGGAAATTTCAAAAGCACCACCAGAACCTTGATTCGCCATCGCTTGCGCCCATTTGGGATTTACCAACTTAGTGCGATACTCCATTCGCAGCAAATCATCTAAATTGCGCGGTGTAGTATCCTTCGAGAAACTTTCCACAAAGCTGGTTGTAACCTTCTTACCGCCTTGTTTTTCTGCTGCCCTTTTCAAACCGCCCGTATTGGCGTAATATTCTTGAATATCAGTTAAACCATATTCTACCGAATCAATTTCTTGAACAATGCGATCGCTAGTTTTTAACAAAGTATTCAACACTTCCGGTCTAGCTTGACCCTTATCTTCTCTCCCATAGCTGAATACATTGCGACTTTGCCAAGTATTCCCCAACTCCTCACCAGATTCCCAGTTCCCATCAACCACGCGATCGTTTACCAAAGAACCAAAATCACCCGCCGGATTAGAAAACAATCTCGCTGATGCATTTTCCACACCTTGGGCTTTTAAAGCTAAAGCGTGTCTTCTAATAAAATTTTGATCATCCGGTTCATCAGCATCAGCCGCCCGTTGAAATAAATCATCTAATAATTCGATAATATTTACAAAACTATCCCGAAAAATCCCAGACAAATTACCCAACACATCAATGCGGGGATATCCAACCTCCGCCAACGGCTTCAACTCATAACGAACAACCCTACCAGTTCCTTCCTTAATAGGTTCAGCCCCCACCAACTCCAAAAGAATCCCCAAAGATTCACCCTTAGTTTTAATCGCATCCAACCCCCATAACATCACCGCCACCGTTTCAGGATATTTACCATATTCATCCAAATGCTGGGCGATAATTTTTTGGGCAATTTCCCGTCCCCGTTCATAAGCAGCAGGCGAAGGCATCCGATAAGGATCTAAAGCATGAATATTCCTCCCAGTCGGCAAAACCCCAGCCCCATCCCTTAACAAATCCCCACCAGGCGCAGGCGGAATATACTCCCCATTCAACCCCCTCAACAAATTCGTTAACTCATCCGTAGACTGCATCAACAAATCTGTAATTTGCTTTTCTTCCTCTTGGCGTTCTTGGCGTCTTGGCGGTTCGTCTCCAAAATAAGCCTCCAAATACCCCTCCAACTCCTCCTCACTCGGCTTTTCCCCCAAAACATGCAACCCCGAAGAAAACAACCGATTTTCTAAAACCTGCAAATATCCATACAACTCCACCAAATAATCATCAAAAGCATGACCACTAAACATCCGCACATTCTCCGGCGTAAACGCAATCCCCAACCGTTTAGCATCCGCAAACGGACAATCAGCATCCAACCCAGAATCCAAAATCTTTTTACAAATCCCTTCCTTCAAAACATAATTCTTTTGTGGATCTTCCCGATACTCCGCAATCAAATCCCGCAACGCCACCAATTCCTTATACAAACCTGCGCGACCATAAGGCGGTACATTATGAGAAATCAACACACCATAACCGCGACGTTTCGCCAACATCGACTCAGACGGATTATTCGCCGCATATATATATAGATTAGGCAAATTTCCTAACAGAATATCCGACCAAGAATAACCCGTATTACCCAACGGCGAACCAGGCAACCATTCCACCGTCCCATGCATTCCAAAGTGAACTACAGCATCAGCTTGAAACTCATTTTGTAGCCATTTATAATAAGCAGCATATTGCGGATGTGGCGTTAAATCCCGTTCAAACATTAAACGCATCGGGTCGCCTTGTATCCCCAAAGGTGGTTGTACACCTATCCACACATTGCCTAATTGCACACCGCCAATCTGGAATTCGTCGCCATAAGTTTTAATACCAGTTCCCGTGAGAGATTTCCATTGTTTTTCGATGCGAGATGTTTGCAGATATCCCAGCCATTTTTCTAAAGTACGGGCATTAACAGACGCGGGAATATTTTTTGTATCATCAATTTCATCCGCTTCTTTCACCCAGCGAATCAATTCTTCCCCATCTTCTGGTAAATCTCCAACGGTGTAACCTTGTTCTTTGAGTGCATGGAGAAACTTCAGCAAACTACGCGGCACATTTAATAATGCAGCTGTACCTACAGCCCCATAACCTGGGGGAAACCCATATAAAATAATTGCAATCTTGCGTTCAGATGCAGGTTTTTGCCGCAAAGCCACCCAAGTTTTTACCCTACCAATTAATCGCTGCACCCGTTCGGGAACCAGATAAATATTTTCGCCCACCAAACCACCAAGGGGAACGGTATCAATCGCCCCATCTAATTCTGGTAAGGCGTATAACACTACACTTTGCAATCCGCCGATACCTTGGCACGTCCACGAAGAAATATCTTGAATTAATAGTGGTGCAGCAACAATATAAGGGACATTCTTGGCAGTGAGGATGCGCTTTGCTACTTCTATTTGACGGCCACCTTCCATTGAACCAGCCGGGCCACCCACGAGAGGAAAGCCAATTGTGGAAACAATCGCATCTACTTTTACTGCTTCACTTGATAGTGAGGGAGTTTCTATATTACCTAGTTTTCGTTGCTGAATTTCATGGTCGGTTGTCATTAAATCTCGTACTGCTACATGTCCTTCTACGCCGTTGATGAATATGGGTAAAGGAGTTAAGCCGGCTTTTTCAAAACTGCGAATTAGTTGGGGAATATAGGGCTGTTTGGTGATGACGTGTTTTCGGTAGAGGAGAATTCCGATAACTGGTTTTGTAGGGACGCGATTCATCGCGTCTTCCCAATAGACGCGATGAATCGCGTCTCTACAATGGGTTTTATGCCATTCTAAATAGTCGCGGGGGGATTCAAAAAATCCTGGATAGTCAGGGTGGAGTAATCCGATGTTGGGGGTTTCAATTAGCGGGGGTATGTCGCCGACTTTTAAATTTAAATATTTTTCTGCTAGTGTCCAGAATAATGAAGCGACGTTTTCTGAACCGCCAGCATTCCAATAACCATAGATAATTAACCAGTTGCGTAAGTCTTGGACTTTTTGCACTGGTACGTATTTCAGTAGTTTGGGGCCAATTTTTAAGAAGCTGATATAACCAGCGAGTTTGTCTTCTTCTCGTCCGTTGCTAAATTTGTCGAGGATGAATTTAACTGGTTTGGGCATTCCTTTGGGTTTGTCGCCAATGGCAAAGTCACCCAGCTTGGTTAAACTCATCAATTCTAAGGCTGACTCAAATACCAGACGGATGGGAATTTGGGCAATGCGATCGCGCAACCACACAACCTGGTCATAATCAAATAGGAGGCTACCGAAAAACACATCAGCGCCATCAAGTGCTGTTTCTACCTCAGTGCGTTTATTGGTAAGATCGCGATCGCTAAATACCCGAATATCCAACTCAGGAGTGCGAGAGTTAGCCAAAAAAGCTGCTTTTCTATACAAGTCAGCGTTAAACGATTCAAACCCAGCAACCAAGACGATGCGTTTCATGCCTGTAAGCTACGAAATATTTCTTTACTTAAATTTTAAACTGGCTCACAGGTTGATTGTTAAATATCTACCCACAGATTCCGGTCATTTAGCTGTACTAGGTACATTTGTCATAGCCTTCTACTTTTACGAAGCGTTATTATTTTAAGGATGGGCGCAATTGCTGCATTTCAGTTTATTGCGACAATCACCGGATTATTCCCGATTTTGATAAATTATGATGGTTGTATTTTTTCTGACAATCAACTTGCAAAAAGCAGGTTTTGCCACATAAAATCTGCTTAACAAGTTCGCAAAAAACTTATTTTATTTACCAGTATATTAATGGTTAAAATAATGCGACCATTGTCAACAAGTAGCTAAAGAAATTTATTAACAAAACTTTTTCTCTGAAACTTGAAGAGTTTTGAAGCAGTATCAAAATAAGTAAGTTGAGGATTAAATCATGAAATTTGGAATAGATAGTGGGCACAATTGTCCACCAGACACCGGAGCTAGAGGTATTAAATTTGAGGATAATTTAACTCTAGATGTAAGTAATAGAGTTATAGCCAAATTAAGAGCTTTAGGAAATGAAGTTGTAGTATGTAAACCAAGTAGTGCTAGTACAGTCCGTGACTCACTCTCAAAAAGATGTTCTACAGCTAATGCCAGTAGAGTAGATATTTATGTTTCAATTCACTTTAATGCTTTTAACGGACAAGCTAACGGCACAGAAGTATTTGCAACTAGTGAAAATGGTAGAAAAATCGCTAAACCTGTATTAGATGAAATCATCAAGTTAGGATTTTTTAATCGCGGCATTAAGAGTGGTTCCCACTTGTTTGTTCTGAAAAATACAGATATGCCTGCTATCTTGATAGAATGTTGCTTTATCGATTCGCAAAAAGATATGAATCTTTTTAATCCTGAAGCAATGGCTAATGCGATCGTTAAAGGCTTAACTGGTAAAGTGCCAAGTGTTCCTGTTAACTCCGTACAAGATGAAGAAGATAATGTAGATGCAACTATTCTCAGACTGCAAAAATCCTTAAATCGACTCAAAATAACTGATAGAAATGGTAAGGTGTTAGTAGAAGATGGCTTCACCGGGGCTAACACCAAATCTGCCGTAGAAAAATTTCAAACTATTGTCGGGGTTCAGCCAACTGGAATTGCTGACGAAGCTACATGGAATGCCATAAATCTAATTTTGGCAAAACGAATTCTTAGACCAAACCATGCCGGTGGTGCAGTTGTCAGATACTTGCAATACCGTTTAGGTGTTGAGAATGATGGCATCTACGGCCCGCAAACAGAGGTTACAGTTAAGAACTTTCAAAAGCAAAATGGTTTAGATGCCGATGGCATTATCGGCCCTGCTAGCTGGCAGAAACTAATTGGTTAGATTCAGGGGTAGGCATTGTTCGTAGTTGGCGCTTTAGCGCTAAAGCACCAACTACGAACTTAATTGTCTCGAAGTCTGGTTCCCAGTCTCCGACTGGGAATGCCGTCCTAGAGGCTCTGCCTCAAGACTTGCGGCAGAGCCGCAATTGAAGAGCATTTCCCGACTCTGGCTGGAAACGAGGTTTGAAAAAGGTTTGCGCTTAAGTTGACACCTATGGGCATTGCGCCTTGCCCCAAAAGAGCGTATTCATTATTAAAGTGAAATGGTATCAAGGCAGAGCATCACAATTTTTATAATAAATTTAATTTATTCTTTTAACAAACAAGACTATTTGCTTTTATTGCACAAGCCGCTTTATCCTAAAATCAGTAGAGATTTGTACTTTAAACAAATACAAACTTAGCTTGCGATTAATACAAACCTTTAACTGAGTAAGGACTTACACAAAACTATACGCGGTAGGGGTAATACCCTGCGGGAAGCCGCTCCGCGTCTACATGAATTGCCCTAAGAATCAAATCAGGTTTTCGGCTATTGTTTGCGTCAGTCCTGTGAGTAATTAACTTTGCAAATCTTTAATGATATAGGACTCATATTTGATTTTTGAACAAAACTCAGTACACCTTTATTCTTTCTTCCCAGTCCCCAGTCCCCAATCCCCAGTCCCTTACCTCTACAAGTGATTCAGAAATCAAATCGGATTGCTATATCAAATTTAGGTGTCTTGCCAGCCTTGAAAGAGCAAACTAATGCTAACTAAATTGCCCAAATAACTTTTAATGTACATAACTTTTAACTTTGAGAAAGCAAAGGAGAATAATCATTAAATGCTAGATCAGCAGATTGATTACCCCACCAGACCCAAGACAAGTGCAATGATCATGAAACTTTTCCAAATCACTTTAGTGGTCTTAGTACTTTTAGTCAACTTAGCAATTGCTTTCCCCTCTTGGGCAGAAAAAGCGCCTTCTTTAACTAGTAATGCTGACTACTTTCAAGTAGGGCAAAAAGTCATTTGGCTTTACAAGCCTCGCGCGGATTCTAGCGATGTCCAAAGAATTCCAGCCGTTGTAGTCAAGTTAAGTTCCAAGCAAGTGCAAATCAAGGTGTACAAACATAATCACGAATTTGTTAATCGTTGGGTGAATCCAAACAAGCTTGAGAATTCGCAAAAAGTTAAAGAGTCAGTATTGTAAAATTGAGTTATATGGAAGTAAATAAATCACTGATTATTGTAAAGACGGCGATTTATCGGGTCTTTGCGATTAGCGGCGTGTCATCAAAAAACCTTATCCGAACCCTATTGAGTCCTCAACTATATTTATTTTTTGTAAATCAAAAAAGCTGAACCAATTGGGCCAAGGTTTTCTACATAAGTTTTCTGGTTATAATACAATCCTGGAGACATACCGCCATCAAATAATATCCCTTCTTGAATCTTACCTAAACAGTTATTGCTAGCAATACCTTCCAGGACATTATCAAACATATCTGGCAGTAACTCTTGATTAAGTTGAGATAATTCAATATCTGAATTAGCTTTCAAGTCATTAACTAATAAAATTACATAGCCTTGATTAGTGATAGCTGCCATAGAGCGGTTTTTAGCATTTTTACAAGCAAATTCTCCTAAATCTTGACAAATATCTTTAAATTTACCCTGACGATAAAATCTGCCATTACCACCCACTAAATTGTAATTGAGAATATCACTTTTTCTTCTACCAGCTTGGATAGTAGCCTGTCGCTGGCTGGGTATACCTCCTGATATCCCAAAGGAAGAACGCTTAGTTTTAAATGCTCCTGAATACTCGACACCACGAGAAATATTTAAGCCTTGTGGTTTATCATCAGTACCTATATAGTCGGCATTAATTGCGGCAATGGGTAGCTGTCCGTTTAATTTGGCATTCTCATCGCCGATGAGTTCACGAAACTGTTTTGGTACATATTCTTTACGCAGTTTCCCCCTAGCATCTTTGGCGTAGAGTTTATGAGATAAACCAACATTAACTTTGAAGTCTAATTTTGCTGATTTAGGATTAAAAATAATCACATTGTTAATACCTCTTTGATTTTTTTTACCTTGATTATTGGTTTTAAAAAAATCAATGCTGAACTTAGCATCTTTGCCAGGGCAAGTTTTCGATGCTTTTGGGGCTGAATTTGCTTCAATCTCTTCACAACCTGATAATAAGGTTGCACCAATTATCAAGATAAATAACAAAAATAATTTTTTTGTATACATATAATGCAAAAAAAACCGCTACAGAATTACTATAGCGGGGAATAATTTAAAATTTCAGTCTGGAGTTTATCTCAGAACCAAAACTTAAGAGAACCATTCTAAAACAGCTTCTTCTTTGGTGTTGGTATTTCTAGATGGTGTCTCACGGTTAAATTTCATCTGAATTGACCGGGTTTGCTCACCATCAGCAGCTACAGCCAAGATTGGATAGTCAATTAAACCATCCTGGAAGGACATCTGGAAGCGGAATGTTCCATCTGGATTTAGCTGAATTGGACGGCCACCAATGGTTACGGTAGCATCGGGTTCGGTTGCACCGTAGACTATCAATTCAGCATCAGCAATTAACCAGAACTGGCGCGGACGCACTGGTACGGCGGAAGCTGAGAAGCCAACACCTGACATTCCTGCACCGCTTGCGGTTAAGCCTGACGCGGTGGGAACTGCCCACATACCCACACCAGATGGGAAAATGTAGGAGCTAATGGGTTGCACTGCACCTGCTGCTTGGTGCTGGGAACCGAAGATAGAACCAGCAACTCGTAGTGCTTCGGCAGATTCGGCTAAACCAAAGATTTGGTCGTAGATGGGGTTGCCGTTACCATTGACAACAGCAGCATTACCATTGGCGGTAGCTGCAACCTTCTTGGCAGGGGGAACTAGTTCGTACTGAGTCTTACCACGCAAATCTTCTTCAAAGTTGACAGTGATGAAGACATCTTCAATCCAGTCAGAAGGATAAACGGGAGGAATGTGTACTCTAGTAGAACGAGCGAGTACCAACCAGCGTCCATCAGCAGCACGATAGCCGATATCGATTACATAATCGCGATCGCTAACTGGAACTGGTAGATACCATTCTCTAGCTAGTTCATCAGCAGGATATTCTTGAATGCTGTGGGGGCTTTGGAATTCGATATTGATGTCGGTAACATCATAAATCCGTAGTGCGAGTTGTTGTCCCCCTTGTCGGCGCAGTTCCTCTTTATGCTCATTGGGAATATCCCAGTAAGTGTAAGCCCACTGAGGATCGCGTGGTAAGAGGACAATCCGGCTTTCACCATAGCCAGAGGGCAAATCTGCGAGTCCTTCATCAACATCAGCCAAAGATCCACCAGTCCGATCTTCCTGACCTAATTCAAACTTTGCAGCTTCCACGGTTTCCTGTGCCTCCAATGAACGAGATGGACTAAGTAAGTTTTTACTGCGCTGGACTTCTTGAATTGATGCCAGCAATTGTGATTTACGCATTCGGCTATACCGAGAGATGCTATATTCGCTAGCAACTTTGCGTAGTTGGCGTAAGGTCATCTCCTCTAGTGGCGGGCGTTCTTTTGCCATTAATTTGGCCTCCAGTAGTTTAAGCGGTAAATGATTTCCCCTGGTTAAAGAATGCTATATAAAATGTCATCCACTCCAGATGAATTTCTTATCCTGACTCCTGGTTTTGCCCAGTTTTTAAGTTTTTAATCTGTTTTTAAATTGGGGTAACTTCCAATCAATTCCTTAGTTATGCCAAAATTAGCATTTCTTTGGGATCGGAGAAGTTCTATCTGTTAAGTCAATATTAACCACTAAGCATATCTAGGGATCAAGGGGTAACAAGTAGCTTTTTTGCCTGTTTCACGAATTTACAAGCCCTTCTGGGATCGTATTGTCATGATTTCATAACATTACTAGCTAGTTAGAGGTTGAGCAATAGGAATAATATCAAAGTTTCATGACATTGGGTTTTGGGCATTGAAACCACTACTATAGGGTTTCTGTTTTGAGTTCAATATAGACCTAACAAGAACAGCCCCTTAAGAGCTAGCGTTGGGGAGTAAGATTCAAAGCTTCTCTCCTAAAAAGAGAGAGGTCGGAGTGTATTGGATACAAACCGATCATAGCGATCGCATCTGTGTGAGCAATTGACAGAAGCAGGGTATCAGGTGGTAGAAGCGAGTAATGGGTTAGAGGCGATCGCCTCAAAACGACCTGTGGCGACACGTAGAGACGTGACTACCTAGAACAAATGCAGAATGCTGCATCGATAATGCAAACATTAGGGAACTCCAAAAAATAAATTATTCCACATTCAAGTCGTTGACTGTTGACTGTTGACTGTTGACTGTTGACTGTTGACTGTTGACTGTTGACTGTTGACTGTTGACTGTTGACTGAAAGTGAACCGTCAACGGTCAACAGTGAACAATAGCAATGGAATATTTTTTTACTTGGAAGTCCCTTAATTGAAGACTTGTTAACACTTTCACGAGTTACTACCACGCAACCTTTTGTATCAGTAAATCTCACCAATATTGCCCAAGAGGTATTGTTTGATTTAGAACTTTATGTGCAACAAACTGGAGGAAGTGTAGAAATCGGGGAATTACCCACCATAGAAGCTGATCCTTTACAGATGCGACAATTGCTGCAAAATATCATTGGTAACGCCCTCAAATTCCACCTATTATCAAAATTTATAGTCAATTTTTAAACAATCAAGCAGATAACATCTTTGCCAATTCTGAACTTTGTCAAATCATCGCAGAAGAGAATGGTATTGGTTTTGAAGAAAAATATCTTAATCGAATTTCCAATGTTTTTCAACGATTGCATAGTAGCATTGAGTACGAAGGCACTGGCATAGGTTTAGCTATCTGTCGGAAAATTATTGAGCGTCAACATCACGAAGAGAAGAAGATATATATAATACTTACGATTTGGGTGCAAACTCTTTCATCACTAAGCCAGTGACTTTTGCTTCATTAGTTGAGGTCATGAAAACTCTAGTTAAATACTGGTTTGAAATTGTGAAACTGCCACTAGAAGCTGTGAAAGAAAAACATGGACAACAGCCCTATCAAAGTTCTGTTCATTGATGATGACGAAGATGACTATATTTTGACTCGTTATTGGTTCAGTGAATTTCAGGTAGCAAACTGCGAGTTGGAATGGGTAAATAATTATGAAGCAGCAAGGAATGCGATCGCGAGCGATCAACATGACATTTATCTTGTAGACTACCGTTTGGGGCAAGACAGTGGACTGGAACTTTTGCGCGAAGCAATTGCTAACGGCTGTTGTTCTCCGATAATTTTGCTGACTGGTCAAGGCGACTGGGAAATAGATATTGAAGCGATGAAAGCCCAAGCCGCAGATTATCTCGAAAAAAGCCAGTTGACTGCACCTTTGTTAGAGCGTTCTATCCGTTATGCCATTGAGCGCAAACAAACACAACAGAAAATCCGCGAACAAGCCGCTTTACTAGATGTTGCCACCGATGCGATTTTTGTGTGTGATTTAGACGATAAAATTTTATTTTGGAACAAAGCTGCCGAGAGCCTGTACAGTTGGAAAAAAGAAGAAGCTATCAATAAAAAGACACGAGTTCTCTGGGATGAAAAACATGTGTCTCAAGTTGAAAAAGCACTCACTATTCTGATGAAAAATGGCTCTTGGGAGGGCGAGTTACATCAAAAAACAAAATCAGGTAAAGAAATTATTGTTGAAAGTCGTTGGACACTGGTGCATGAATTCAGTAATAAAGCACAATCTATTCTCATTGTTAATACTGACATCACACAAAAAAAACAACTAGAAGCGCAATTTCTCCGCGCCCAGCGATTGGAAAGTATTGGCACTTTAGCCAGTGGTATCGCCCACGACCTAAATAATATTCTTGCCCCGATTCTAATGACAGCCCAACTGTTAGAGCCACAAGTCGATGATGAGCGTTCTCGGCGACTATTGCAAATATTGATTATAAATGCTAAACGTGGGGCTACTTTAGTTAAGCAAGTATTATCTTTTACTCGCGGAATTGAGGGCGATCGCACAATATTGCAATTAAAGCATTTAATAGTAGAAATTCAGCAAATTATTAGAGAAACTTTTCCCAAATCCATTGAAGTTTCCACTCAAATTCCGCAAAATCTTTGGCCTGTATGTGGCGATGCTACCCAATTGCATCAAGTACTGATGAATCTGTGTGTTAATGCTCGTGACGCTATGCCCAATGGGGGAACTTTAAAAATATTGGCAGAAAATTTCTTAATTGATGAAAATTACGCCAAGATGCATATAGATGCTAAAGTTGGTCAGCACATTGTGATTACAGTTAGTGATAGCGGAATTGGTATTCAAACAGAAATATTAGATCGGATATTTGAGCCATTTTTTACTACTAAAGAACTCAGTAAAGGTACTGGTCTTGGTCTGTCTACAGTACTTGGCATTATTAAAAGCCACGGCGGTTTTATCGACGTAGTAAGCGTTCAGGGAAAAGGCAGCCAATTTAAGGTGTATTTGCCAGCACAAGAGGCCGTGGAAACTATAGAAGAACAAGAACAGGTATTACCTTCTGGGGAAGGAGAATTAATTTTAGTAGTAGATGACGAAGCTGCCATTCGAGATGTGACAAAAACATCTCTAGAAAGCCATAACTACAAAGCAATCACAGCGAGTGATGGCATTGAAGCAATAGCCTTATATGCAGAACATCGAGATGAAATATCTCTTGTATTAACTGATATGATCATGCCGTCAATGGATGGAATAACTACTATCCGCACCCTGAGAAAAATCAATCCAGATGTCAAAATAATTGCTGTCAGTGGACTGACTTCGCAGGATAAAGTTAATATAGCTTATGATATGGGTATTAAAGCCTTTTTATCCAAGCCTTATACAGCTAGCCAATTATTGCAAACTATAAGCACAGTCAAAAATAATTAGGAGTTGGGCATTGGGAATTACTAATTTATTTGTCAATCTTGAGAGTTATAATTTAATAATATAAAGTCAGCATAATTAGTTGCGATTCCCACAGTCATTGCACCCCAACCCTTAATCCCCTCCCCAAAGCATCGGGGAGGGAAGACAAAGCATAGCTTTGGCGGGGTGGGGTTATTTGAGTTTAATAAGTAATCAAGCAGGCATGATATAACTCCAAACTCCAAACTCCAAGCTCCAAACTCCAAACTCCAAACTCCTAACTCCTAACTATTTAATTCCCCATGACTAAGGATGAAGTCTTAGCGGCTAATGCAGCTTTTTATCGAGCTTTTGAAAGAAAAGATATTGAGACAATGAGTGCAATATGGTCACAAGGAACTGGTAGTTTTTGTATTCATCCTGGAAGTAATATACTGCGAGGTTGGAAGGAGATTCGCACCTCTTGGGAGCAGATATTTAAAAATACCGCTTATATCGAAATCAACACAGATATAATTGCTACAGAAATAACTGGTAATATTGCCTATGTTGTGCTGAGAGAAAATGTGTTCCAAGTAGTAGGTGGCAGAAGACTTGAAGCACAATCAACAGCTACAAATATATTTCAGTTCCTTGGCGGAAAGTGGTATTTAGTTCATCATCACGGTAGCCCAATTTTGCGGTGAGATGGGGGAGCAGGGGGAGAATAACAAATGACTAATGACTAATGACTAATGACTAACGCTCTTTTATGACTCTCGTGGGATAAAAATCATCCACCCTTATTTTTAAGGACTTTGATGAACTTAGGCTTTTGTTGGGTTGAGGAACGAAACCCAACACCAACAATCTCTGATTTTGTTGGGTTTCACTTCGTTCAACCCAACCTACAAATATTTTATTTTTTCGGAGTAATAAAAGAGCGCTAATGACTAATGACTAATGACTAATGACTAATGACTAATTAACTCGACTGCATCTCGTCCATCGCAATTTTGTAAGTAAACTTTGACAACTTCTTCTTTAGCAGTAGGTAACTTTTTGCCAATAAAATCTGGGTGGATTGGTAATTCCCGATGACCCCTATCTACTAACACAGCTAAACGAATCACTTCTGGTCTACCGTAGTCGTTGACTGCGTTCAAAGCAGCGCGAATCGTCCGTCCTTTGAAAATCACATCATCCACCAGTACAACCGTTTTACCCGTCAGGTCAAAAGGAATTTCGCTTTTCGCTGGAGTCCGCAATCCAATTTTGTCAAGGTCATCTCGATAAAATGTAATGTCCAAAGCGCCTACTGACACGGCTACACCTTCAAGCATCTCAATTTGACGCGCCAACAATTCGGCTAATAACGCACCTCTGGTATAAATACCAAGAAGCACCAGTTGAGACAAATCACGCGTCCTTTCCACAATTTGAGAGGCAAGGCGAGTCAAGGTACGACGGATTTCTTCGGATGAGAGAATTTCAACTACTTTAGCAGACATAGTGAGTGATAAGTTAGGAGTTAGGAGTTAGGAGTTAGGAGTTTTTATTCTTAACTCCTGTACAGACGCGATTAATCGAGTCTCTAACTCCTAACTTTACATTTATCATTACCTATTTGGGAGTATTAAGAATATTGCGATCGCTATCCCTAACCATACCAAAAAACAATATCGGGTCAACTGCAAAGCATTCTGAATGGAAGTTTCAGTAATGGGGTAAATAGCATCTCCTAGCAGTGGTTTGTATTTAGCTACCCCACGATACCAATTTGTACCCCCCATCTGCACACCCAAAAAAGCAGCATAGGCGCACTCACTCCAGCCAGAATTAGGACTAGGATCGTTAATCGCATCCCGACGACAAATTCGCCAAACATACATCGGTTTACCTGATAACAGCGCCAGAGTCACGACTGTTAACCGACAAGGTAGCCAAGTCAAACAATCTTCCAACCTCGCACAAAACCATCCCAAATAAGTATAGGGTGCTTCCCGGTAGCCCACCATTGAATCAAGGGTACTGCTGGCTTTATATGCTAAAGCCAAAGGAGTTGGCCCCACAAATGGCACAAAGACACCAACAATTGCATAAAAAAGTGGAGCCGTTACTCCATCAGTGGCATTTTCTGCAACCGTTTCTAAAACGGCTCGGAAAATTTCTGCTTGTGAAAGGTTTTGGGTATCTCGACCAACGTAATTACTTAAAATCTTCCGAGCCTTCTCTAAATCTCCTGCTGTTAAAGGTTCTAAAACAGCCACTGCTGCGACTCGCAAACTTCTGCCAGCAAAACAACTAGCCAAAAGAATGCTATTTATTACAATTCCTAACAAAGGATGAACCAATTTGGCACTTTGAATAATCAAAAAGCCAACAAGTCCACTACCAATTATGAGGATAATACTTAGTAAAATTCCAGCTAGGCGTTGTGTGAGAGAATTTTTACACAATTGGAGAGAAAATTTAGTTAGGCGAGAAATTACCCAGCCCATAACTTGCACTGGATGAGGCAAATTCCAAGGATCGCCAATTAAGTAATCTAAAAATGCAGCAATTATTAAGATGTAGATGCTATTGGTCATAAGTTACGAGTCAAGGGTCAAGAGTCAAGGGTCAATATTTGGACTATTGACCAGCAATTTTAGATTTTGGATTTTAGATTTTGGATTTTGGATTTTGGATTACAACAGTTTTTAGGTATTTAGGCCACGATTGAGGCGGGGAATGGGTAGAGACGCGATTAATCGCGTCTCTACTGAGTGGTGTAGTTCAATTAGTTGAAAAGCGCTGTAAAATAATTTTTGGTTCATGCCCCGTCTCTTGTGGATGGAACCAATCTAAAAGACGCTCTCTAGGAGACGCTGCGCGATCGCAAATCTAAAATCCTTGAGCTAAGTCCTCTTGTGGGCAGAGTCAATCCAAAATTGCAAATCGTTCGACTGAGCGGCTTGCCTTGAGCGACTTGTACTGAGCGACATCGTAAGTAAGTCGAAAGGAGTCGAAGTCTAAAATCCAAAATTGTTTAACTTTTGACTAAACCACAAAACTAGCTTCTTCTCCAAGGGCAGCTTGCCAGCTACGAGCATCATAATAAAGGTCTGCCAAAGTAATACTGTACAAAGCTTCTTTGAGCTTTTGGTTGAGTCTCTGCCAGAGGCTAAATGTTACCCAATCTTCAGCTTGTGCAGGTGCTGGGGTGTGATGGGGTAAATGGCTAGTCTCACCAACTGCTTCTAAAATTTGTCCTATAGATATTTGTGCAGGCTCTCTTGCCAATTGGTATCCGCCGATGCTACCACGAATTGATTTAACTATTGATGCACGACGCATTTCTATTAGTAGTTTTTCGAGGTAAGGAGCTGGAATATCTTGGCGTTTAGCGATCGCTCTTACAGATACAGGGCCATATTTTGGCTGTAAACTCAAATCTAGCAACGCCTTCACACTATAGTGTCCTCTGGTAGTTAGTTTCATTTTGGCAAGCTTTGTTGTTTGTCCTTTGTAAATAACCAATACTTCTCTTACGAGAGGCTGCGCCCTAAGCGTAGCTATGCCGCAGGCTTTACGACAACGGCTCCATCGAGCGAAGTCGAGATGCTCAGTACAAGTGACTAATGACCAATGACCAATGACTAAGGATCAGTTTTACTTATCATTCTGTGACACTGTTATCATCCTCAGCAAGTAAACAACTTTTCGAGCATCAATGAAAGAAAACTTAAAACTTGTATAGTCTAGCAGTGATTCACTAACTATATAGTTATGAGCATTGCCAGCATTATCTAAAATAGATTGTCTTAGAAATATTGGTAATGGGATAACAATTGTGCATCTGAGTGTAATATACTTGGCTAGGTTGAGATAAAAACTAAAGGATTATGTTCCTATTAGCTCAACGTCAGCTAAAATAAAATCGATTCAAACACTTCAAACATTCATTTTCGACCTAAGTTGATGCCTAAACTGAAAAAAATTGAACCCCTACTCGGTGAAGAACTGCTCAAAAAAGTCAAAGAGCTAGAGAGCGAGAGCAAGGAAGATAAAGCCAAGAAGTGCGGCTACTATACCGTTACAAAAAATGGTATAGAGCGCGTCAATATGATGAAGTTCTTAAATGCCCTAATTGATGCTGAAGGCATTCAGTTGGACAGTACACCTAGCGCTAATGGGCGTGGTGGACGTAGTGCTAGCTATAGAATTAGTGTGCAATCGAATGGTAATTTACTTATAGGTTCAGCTTATACAAAACAGATGAATCTGAAACCAGGAGATGAGTTTCTGATTACTTTAGGCAAAAAGCACATTCGTCTGAAACAGGTAGACCCAGAAGATCGGGAAGATGATGAAGACATAGACGCTACAGCTTAATAGATGGTCATTAGTCAATTGTCATTTGTCCTTTGTGAAAACCAATGACCAATGACCAATACTTCGGCTCCGCTCAGTACAAGTGACTAATGACTAATGACTAATGACTGATGACTATATCTGTGGTCGGTAAGATTGGTAAATAGTGGCGAAGTGCCTTGCGCGTAACGGCTAAATTGCAGGTTAATGCAATTTGCTCTTTTTCTAATAAACCCAAAATGCGATCGGGTTTGTCTCTTGCTACCACTGGTAATTGATGTAAACCTCGAAGACTCATGCGGTCTAAAGCTTCAGATAATAGTTCATCTTGCCATGCATAGAGGATTTCAGTAGTACAAATGTCTATGAGGGTTTGACTGGATAAATTATCTGGAATTTCAGTTAGTGAATTTGGATAAGTTGGCCAAAGAGCAAGGGCACGGTTAATATCTTCCAGAGAAAGTATACCAACTAATTGCTCTGCTTCATCAATTACTAAAGCACTGCGGACGCGATCGCGGATCATTTCTACAGCTGCATCTAGCACTCCAAGAGTTGCAGATAACTTTTTTGGACAGGGATACATGGCATCTTCTACCAAAATTTGCTGCACAATTTCCGCTTGTTCATCTTTCAATTCCGAAAGACCAATTTGTTGTAAGTTAGAGTTAGAGTTAAAAGTTGGTTTAATTCTTTCTACTAGCCAAACACTCAAACCCACAGCTGCCATCAACGGTAAAACAATCCGATAGTCGCGGGTTAATTCAAACAGCATTAAAATAGCTGTTAACGGCGCTCTAACACTACCAGCCAGCACTGCTGCCATTCCTACCATTGCGTAAGCTGGGGGAGCCGCCATTTGATCGCAAATAGCCGGGAATGCCACAGCCAAAATTTTGGCGTAAGCCGATCCAAAAGAAGCACCTAAAAACATTGCTGGTGCAAACAAACCGCCGATGAAACCACTACCTGCACTAATTGCAGTCATCAATAACTTTACCACCAACAGCACCACCAAAAGGTAGAGTGGAAACTCCACATCCTGAAGCATTGCTTCTACAGTTTCATAACCCACGCCCAGAATTTGCGGGAAGTGCAAAGCAACTGCGCCAATCATCACACCGCCAATAATTGGATGAATCGGCTCAGGAATTCGTGCCAAAAAGGCAAAACCTGGAACTTTCCCAGCAAAGCAAGCTTTTGATAAGCGAATTGATTCAGTATAAGCCAGAGAAACTAGGCTGGCCCCTAAACCCAAACCAAGATAAAGGGGTAATTCTAAGGGACTGCGGACTTGGTAAACAGGTAAATCAAAAGCAGGTTGTGCCCCCAAACCAATTTGGGCAATTAATGCTGCTACCACCGCCGCTAGCAGCACCACACTCACAGCAGAAGTAGCGAAAGATGTTGCTCCCATCACCACCTCTAGGGCAAAAAATACTCCAGCAATGGGAGCATTAAATCCAGCCGCAAGTCCAGCAGCCGCCCCAGCACCTAAAAGCAAACGTTGTCGTTCTTGAGATACATTCAGGATCACAGAGAACAACATGCCAAAATTGGCGCCAATTTCTACACTCGGCCCCTCAGGCCCCAAAGAAGCACCGCTTCCCAAAGAAACAGATGCGGCCAGCATCTTCGTAACTGGTCGTAGTGGTCGCCTAATCTCTGTTCCCTGAGAGGCGGCGATGAGAGATGAAAGTTCAGGGCCAAAATCTTGAGTGCGCCAGCGCATCAAGCCAACAATTAATCCGCCAAGGGTGGGAACGCAGGCTAAAGTCCAAGCACCCCAGACGCCAATTTGACCCATTAAGTTTTCCAGCATCAACTGGTGAATCAGCTGGATTAAATAGTGAAAGGTGACCACACCCATACCAGTACCACCGCCAATGAGCATGGCTAAAAACAGGACAACGGTTTCTGGGGATGGTTGAAAACGATTAATTAGGTGGGCTAAACGAGCAGAAGGTGTAGGAAAGGCAGGTTGTTCCGTTACCTTCCTCAGTTGAGTGGGAGGCAAGAGAGTCATTGAGAGGCGGGGTAAATGTAAGAAAAAATTTAAATTTTTATCTGTTACTTATCATTGTGAGCCATTATTTAGCAACCAGACAAGTAGACTTTATTTGCTTGATTTACAAAGATTTCGTAAAAAATGTCATTGTGCAAAATTTTGTGGGGAGAATGGTTAAATGGGAGACAATTATTTAAGGGTCAGCGATGCCTAGCTTGGACTTAGCTGCGGCTAGTGGGGTGAGAGTGAGCGCCAACGCTATTCTTTCTAGAGACAACGAATTTTTGTGGGCTGGGTGGACGCACGGGCAAACAAAAACTTGGAGTCATCCTTGCCTAAATCTAGCTATACTCGTGTTGCGACCATTGAGCCATCCTTGGTAGTAATACAATGTATGTGTGATTTATGGCTGATGTCAGACCATACTTGGAAGTCTGCTAAGTATTGATCCCAATTCAGTATAGCTATTGTTATAGAGCGAGTAAATGGACTAGGCGGACGAGGTAAATGAATATACACACCTTTGATAATCATTATGTTACTTGCCCAATTTGCCAAAGAAATGCTACACCTAAACCAGTGAAAACGCGCATGGGCTTGTTCTGCTGTCCTTATTGTCAGGAACGGCTAGTAGTTTGCCAAAGTGGTCATTATGTCCGCGATCCCTTTACTTGGAGACAATTAATGGTTGCTTCGTCGCTACGTCGTCAAAGCCGACCTTTAGCTAGGATTATCAGAGATTTTGTCTTGCTGAAGCGTCCTATGATAGCCTTGGCTGTAGGGAGTGCCATTTTATTTAGTGCGATCGCCTTAACTCAAGAAAGGACAAACTACGATCACCCAGGATCTCCCACAACAGAGAAAGTTAATAAACCAGGAAAAAACTCTCAGTAAATGGATTACTTTGGTATAAATAAAATATTACTTTGATTTTTGTAATATTATAACCTAATACTTCTATGAAACCGTGTCTTATTGCCCCAAATAGGACACGGTTTTACATCATGTCCGCTTAAATGTCTTTGACGCTTGAACTAGCGATCGCATGAGATACTGGAAACACCACTTCAACGATAACCTCAAGCAGCCTAAGACCAAACTGCGATCGTTAAAAGGTTTAGAACAGGTATTTGATCAGATGAAAGCGCGTCAGATGATTAAAGTGGCGATGATTCCTTAATTTTTTGCGGGATACAGTAGATGATCTGGATCTAGCCAAACAATGTAGAAAATCTCGTCAATAAAGAATCCATGAACCCTACCATGTTCATTTGAGGAGATTGAAAACTGATATGGTATATCAACTAATTGTTCTTCATTTGGCAAACCAAATGCCCTTTCGCTGGTATCTTCCCACTTAATGGGATGACATCTGAGCGTACTGCTACGATTTACTAATAATTCTTGAGCCGTTAGGCTAGATAGAGCTTTTAACCGATCAAGCAACGTCAGCCAGTAGATTACTTCTTTTTCCCTACAAGAAAACTTGCTGCGATCGTCTTGATAATATTTAAATGAAAAGCTGATGCCTTGAGGTGGCTTCAGCTTTGTTGGTTTAATACCTGATGTGCCGTCTTTGGTAATTTCAGTCTTCTTAATCCTTTTCTTCGGCACGAGATCCGTAGTACTCCTTCATCCACTGTTTCTGAATAATTTCGTTGGAAGGTTCATCAGGTGGTAGATTCCCTCTAGCCAAATTCCAGGGTGTCTCGGCATGAGTCATCTGCTCTAGTTCATAAGCATCGCAGGCAAAGTACTCTTGTGCAACCTCATCTAGAAACTCTTGAATTTCTTGGGGTAATTCCGGGTTAGCATCTTCTAAAATTGGTTGCCATCCAAAAAGCCTATACTTCTGGTACAACGCAGGTATCACAGGCCCATGTATCCAGGCTTGAAAATCCTCTTGGAATAAAGGAGTGTCATAGAGTGCAAGATGCCAAGCCTGAGCATAATACACTAGCTTTTGTAGCTTTAGATTACTGACAAAAGAGCCTGTTTCATTTGCTAACCAGATAAAGTAATCTGCTATCTTAAAACATGACAACACTACAACCACCCCCTTCAATCTGCTAGATAATAGCTAGTTTTCATTCGCTCTCATACATCAGCTTACCGAGTTATTATGGCAAGAGCTATGAAGAATTTTCGGCTTATTATAGTTTAATTGTACTACTTTAAGCTTCTATTTAGTGAATCATAAAACTCTCAATAACTTTTGGTGGACTTGCCCTACTGATAATCTTCTAAGTACGCTTCAACAAAAAACAGCCTCAACATTTTCTACCGCGAAATAATCTGCGATCGCTTGCAAATCACGAGAAGCAGGGAGTGAGATAATGTACCGATTCATTCCTAAGCCTCTAACGATTCCATTCTTGGCTTTTTCTATGATAGAGCCGTGATAAGTAAGATCCCTGATGTCTTAAGTTGGGTTGACGCTTGAAATAATCTTGCTGAAAAACGGGAAGACTATGGTTACTCTCTAATGGGGAAATTTCCATGAAAGTCCTGAACAGCAAAATGCTCAAAAAATCTCTACTTAACTGTTTGATTTTGCCTTTTTCCCTTGCAACTGGGCTGTGCGTGGGAACGCTTTTTGATTCTCAAGCCAATGCTTTACCAGGACAAAGTACAGAGGAAGTAGGCACTTGGATTAAAGCACATCCCACACTCCGCCCCAGGATTGGGGAGCAATTATTTGTCCAAAAGACTGATACTGCTGCTCAAAGATTCACTTTTCAAGCGTCGGTATTGCCTCCCGGTAGGGTAGAGTTTTCCAAAGACCGTGGCAGAATTCGGACTGAGCGCATTGCTATGTATGATGCCATTAACGGCATGACATTTACCCGTCTTCAGGAATCTTTGCGGGTGATTTATGGCTTGGAGATTTATCAAGACTACGATCGCGCCCAAGTCGTTTACCAGTATCCTAACGAGAAGGTAGTTAACTCGGCGCGTCTTGCCAAAACTCCCATTCGGGAAGCTTTAAAGGGAGAATTACGAGTAGGCGATCGCTATGTATATTGGGTGGAAATTGCCCAACCCAAGACTGGCAAAGCTTTTACTGGTCAAATGACGATTTTGCTCAAAACTGACCTAGACAAGTTAGAAAATGAATTGCAAACTCGGTAATGGGGATTAGTCATTTGTCATTTGTCATTTGTCATTTGTCAAGAGTTAGAAATTCTTCCCCTACTCCCCCTCCCTACTCCCCCTCCCTCATCCCCCTCATCTTTAAACGACAAAAGATGACTGAATTGGTCTTCTACAACTTCCCCAACCCTATAGGAGCGAGGGTTTGCCATGTACCCGAAAAAATACTTTCAGATGCTAAGGAAATTCGTAGCAAATCTTCTTTCAGTAGCGGCGGCCAATCAACCCCGGCTTTACGCCCTGCGGCAAATAGCTGTTGCGCCTTAATGCTTAACTGATAAAGGGTCAAAGCCAGCTCCCGATCTAGGCTCTTTGCATCTTTGAGGGCTTCAAACACCACTTTCAATGCCAACAAAATCGAGGTGATCTGACCGGGTACCGGTGGTTTCCCTTGTTTCATACGCGTCAACAGCGCATCTGGGTTTTCCTCGGTTGTGATTGTCTGATCGATGAGGAGTTTCCGAGCTGTTTCGTAATTCATGTAGCCAGTTTAGCGTACATTTTGCTTCAGCAGGAATACCTAATTAAAAAGTCCTCAAACTGGTTTTTGGTTATTTATAGCAATCTCTTATGATTTGTGAAAAGATAAACTTGGGGAAAATGATGGGGGATTTGCCATGCTCTATACTTTTGCAGATAGACTGAACATAATATCTTTGAAAAATCCGTCCCGCTTAGAATCAGAAGCAAAATGATATCACCGAATTTACTAGAAATTGAGCGCTCCGTCCGTGCCTTGTCTGTGGAAGAACAACTTTGGCTGCTAGAAAGTATTGCTCGGCAAATCCGAGAAAGTGAGTATACAAAAGATAAATTGCCTGATGCCAAAAATTCGGAAGAACAACTGGAAGTAATGGTTAATGAGGCAAATATTCCAACAGAAATTGCTGCTATAACTGATGAATTTGCGATTTCTGAAATCCTCTGATATGGAAAAGTAAAAATTATGAGTTTGCCAGATTTAAAAAGCCAAATATACAGCTTTTATAGATTCTCTCGTTCCCCTGCTCTGACTGGGAATGCTTGATGGGGGGCTGCTGCCTCTTAACTTGCGGTAGAAGCCAGAGGTTTTAAAGGAATTTTAGCTGAAGTTTACACCAATAAGCATTGCTGTGTTCTATGCAATTGAGAATCGCTATATTAGCATTTTCGGTACTGTACTTCGTGTTTAAATTCATCTTGGTTGGACTCAACATTTTGAAAAAAAGTCGAGCGTACAAATCCCAGATTATGCAATAAAGCAATAGAACGATGATTTTGGAGATCAACGTAAGCACAAAAATTCAGATTTTGGTATGTCTCAACTAAATAATTAATCATCCGCGTCACCGCTTCGCGTGCATAACCTTTTCCCCATGAATTAGGAAAAAACACATACGCAATGATTGCACTATTATTTACAGTAATTGTTGCTTGAACATATCCAACGTAGCATTTCTCTACAAAAGACCAGACAGCCCAATTCAACCAAATCTCGGTTCCATCTGGTGATTGACGACGCGCCAACACCATGTAGCGATCGCGAAGCGATGCAACGCTTTGTGGCGGCACATCTTCGATAAAGTCGTATATCCTAGCACTTTGTAATCCATCAAAAAGCAGTTCGGCATGATCCGGTTCTAGTGGTTCTAAACAGAGTCGTTGAGAGTAGATTTTCATTTTGTGATCTAACCCTGCACTAACAAGCCACACCAAACACCTTTAAGATTGACTTTTGTTTCATTTGTCTTTACGATTCAACCCTATTATGGTAAGTCAATGGGGTAAATACGCTCCTATAATGTTGCTAATTAATAAGTCAATGGGATAATCTCGCAAAAACCATTTATCAAGGGTGCTTATTACATTGTTTGAAGTTATGTAGCCTTTTGATTACGGCCTATCAATCACTGCGGTAAACTATGCGTTGATTATGATTCTTTCGCAGAGAAGAACACCTCGAAAGGAGCGGTTTTTTCAATGTCTCATACCGTAAAAATCTACGATACCTGCATTGGCTGCACCCAATGCGTCCGCGCTTGCCCTACTGATGTACTGGAGATGGTTCCTTGGGATGGCTGTAAAGCTGCTCAAATTGCCTCTTCACCCCGTACAGAAGACTGCGTGGGCTGTAAGCGCTGCGAAACCGCTTGTCCCACCGACTTTTTGAGCATCCGGGTTTACCTGGGCGCTGAAACAACTCGCAGTATGGGTCTGGCTTACTAAAAAGCTCAGTGCTAAGTCACCGAACTTCTGATCGCAAAGCTGGTCTACTGCCCAACTGTTCTTCCAGAACTGTTGCCTTGTCTCCGTTGGACACAAGGGAGAAGCACAAGCCTTTGCTTTGCTCAGAGTTCTCGCTGAGTTCTGGGTCTTGAGTCCTGAGGCAAAAGAAGTAAATCAAAAAAACAATTTATTGATTCTTCACTCAGCACTCAGAACTCAGACCTCAGTGTTCAAAACTTTTAAAGTTTCTTAATAGAAAGCACCTTTAGAAATACCTAGTGGTAGAGGGAGTAATTTACTCCCTTTTTTCTTTGCAAAACGTCGAGTTTGTGCTAGGAACTATACTGGATTTAATCATCCTGAAAAAAAGTGGTGTGAACAATGTGCGGAATCGTTGGATATATAGGCACTCAAGCGGCGACAGACATTTTATTGGCTGGGCTGGAAAAACTAGAGTACAGGGGCTACGATTCGGCTGGAATCGCCACTGTTTGGGAAGGTGAGGTTAATTGTGTGCGGGCAAAGGGCAAACTGCATAACCTGCGTTCTAAACTGGAACAAATAGAAACGCCTGCCCAAATTGGTATAGGTCACACACGCTGGGCAACTCATGGTAAACCAGAAGAATACAACGCCCATCCCCATTTGGATACAGCAAAGCGAGTGGCGGTGGTGCAAAATGGCATTATCGAAAATTACCGCGACTTACGCGAGGAACTCAAAGGAAAAGGACACAAGTTTGTTTCTGAAACCGATACCGAAGTAATTCCCCATCTCATCGCCGAATTTTTAAAGAATCTTCCCCCCTCATCTTCCTCATCTCCCTTCCTAGAAGCAATTCGCCAAGCTGTTAACCACTTACACGGGGCATTTGCGATCGCAGTTATTTCTGCTGACTACCCCGATGAATTGATTGTTGTTCGCCAGCAAGCACCTTTGGTAATTGGTTTTGGGCAAGGGGAGTTATTTTGTGCGTCTGATACGCCAGCGATCGTTGCCTACACCCGTGCGGTGCTACCTTTGGAAAATGGCGAAATTGCCCGCCTCACACCTTTGGGCGTTGAGATTTACAATTTTGCTGGCGACAGGTTGAAAAAACAACCCCGGCTGCTCAACTTCAATCCGGCAATGGTTGAAAAGCAGGGCTTCAAACACTTCATGCTCAAAGAAATTCATGAGCAACCAGGGGTAGTAAGAGCTAGTTTAGAAGCTTACTTTAATCCAGGTGAATCTACTGAATCGCCAATCAATCTTGGTTTACCTGCGGATTTATACACCGATTTAGAACAAATTCAGATCGTCGCCTGTGGTACTAGTTGGCACGCAGCATTAATCGGAAAATATTTACTCGAACAACTAGCAGGAATTTCAACTCAAGTACATTACGCTTCTGAGTATCGCTATGCACCATCACCCGTAACGGCTAACACGTTGATCATCGGTGTTACCCAATCAGGTGAAACCGCCGATACCCTAGCAGCTTTGACGATGGAAAAAGAACGTCGCCAGGGGAAAGAAGCAAAATATCAAGCGCGACTACTAGGTATTACTAATCGCCCGGAAAGTAGCCTTGGTCATCTGGTGCCGCATATCATTAGTACCTTAGCGGGAATTGAAATTGGGGTAGCGGCGACGAAAACTTTTACCGCTCAATTGATGGCATTTTATGCATTGGCATTGGATTTAGCAGCTCGTCGTCAGACAGTTTCAAAAGATATTTTAGAGAAAATTATTAATGGGTTGCGGCAGATTCCTAAAGAAATTGAGGCAACTTTGGAAAGTCAAGAACGTTTAACCGAACAGCTAGCCCATGAATTCGCCGAAACTCAAGATTTCATTTTTGTGGGAAGGGGAATTAACTTTCCTATTGCTTTAGAAGGGGCGTTGAAATTAAAAGAAATTAGCTATATTCATGCCGAAGGGTATCCGGCTGGAGAGATGAAACATGGCCCGATCGCACTTTTAGATGCGAAAGTACCAGTAGTTGCGATCGCAATCCCTGGTAGTGTATACGAAAAAGTTATTTCCAATGCTCAAGAAGCCAAAGCTAGAGATTCTCGGTTAATTGGCGTGACTCCCGTCAACGATGGCGAAGCTGCGGAAATCTTTAACGATCTTCTTCCTGTCTCTCATGTAGAAGAATTACTTTCTCCAATTCTCACAGTAGTTCCTTTGCAACTATTGGCTTATCATATTGCCGCCCGTCGCGGTTTGGATGTCGATCAGCCCCGGAATTTGGCTAAGTCTGTAACGGTGGAATAGTCTATTGATAGAGGTAGTAGCTGTTGTACAACAATAATAAAGTCGTATAACAAATAAAAAAGTTATATAACTTATCCTGTAGGTGAATATGCAAGCATCTACAGGAATTTTTATGAGACTAAATATTACATACATCTTTTCACGATAGCCGTTCGCGCTAGCGTCTCCAAAGGAGAAGGCTTAAGCTTCTCTTAGAGACGCTTCTCTTCGAGAGGCTTCTCCTGTCGGAGACGCTTCGCGAACGCCAACGCGAACGCTTATCGCAATTGTTTTCTCAGCCACCAAACCATAAAACTAACAATGATTCCAACTATTAGACTGGCACTTAAAGGATAGTTGCAAAAGAAGCGAACTTGACTAAAAATATCTTTACAATCTTTGGCTGTCTCTCTTACCAAAGATACCGTTGCTATACCAGCACCCGCAACAGCTACAAGTTCTTGAAAGTTATGTTCACGTTCTGCTTTCTCGACTTCTATGCGACTGCGAGTAGTGTTAATTGTATCTTCTAAAAGTTGCAATCCAAGTTGCATATTTTCGATATCTTTGGTAATTTGTGGTAAATATTTTTTGTTGGCTAGTTCGCTAAATTTTTCTAAAAAATCTAACTGATTATTTTGACCTGCTTTTTCTTTAATCAAAGCCAAGCGAAGCTGATAATTAGATAAATTTATTTCAATAATTTGTTTGTGAAAAGACAAGTTGAGTCAGGGCAAACGCATCTAATTTTATTTGACAAATAATCATTTATATGTATTGCAAGTTACAGATGTATTTGGCAATTTATAAAAATGTAAAGTTGTGTATTTACTGCAATATCTTCATGAGAAAATTGTTTTAGACAACCTAAAACTACCATTTATAGCTAAATTTTCGACGTGAGAGAAGACTTAGATGGCTGCGATAACTTGAAGTAGGTAATTGTTATCTAAACCTGCGCGATATCTTTTCATCGCAACACTTCCACGCACCGTTTTATCTTTATCTAAAAGATTCAAAGATAAACGCCGTAGAACAGAAAAATTAAGAGGGGCATTATCTTTACGGATACGACTAGCATCTTCATGGAATGTCATGTCCAGTACCCAATGCACAGAATTTTCTATCCCCCAATGACTACGAACAGCATGAGCTAAAACAACAGCATCATGCTCTAAACTGCTAATATAAAAGCGAACTTCAATAGTTGTTTTATTCCAAAGCCTACGTTCGCACATGACCATTCCTACGCTCCTCAGTCCTGACCATTTTTCCTGGTTTGGTATCTCCCCTAGCTGTTCAACAGGGACACTCCAGTATTTGCGAATTTCAATCCGACCATGAGCGCTTTCGATTGTATGATGATAACTGTGGTCAACACCTTCAAAATTGTTGCTTTGAGCTTTTTCAAACCAACTGTTAACTGCACCCTCAAGTTTACTTTGATTTGCTTTGAGAGCAAGAACGTAATCTGCATTTTTTGCGATAATCTGGGCAGCGATTTCTTTCTGGCATCCCATCGCATCAATTGTAATGATACATCCAACAATATCTAGCAACTCCAATAATTTCGGAATTGCCGTTATTTCATTCGATTTGGAATCAACTTTAAGTTGACCTAACACCAGCCGATGTTCGCTTGCCCAAGCACTGACAACATGAATTGCTTTTTGTCCACTATTGCGGTCAAATGATTGCCGCACTGTTTTCCCATCAATAGGTATTACTTGAGCGCCAATAGCTTCAGTAATTGACCCCACCCACCGATGAAAGCATTGCTCAAATGCTTGGGGATTTAATCTGGCAAACACTCTTGCAATCGTGTCATGGGAAGGAATACCGTTGAGTAATGCCAGAAACGTTTCTAGCCATTCCCGTTTGGCTTGAGCATAAGTCTCAATTGCTACCCAGGTATCCGATCCACTGATAACTGCTAATATTGCGATTGCAACGATATCTACCAATTGATGTTGTTTAGTACGCTCAATTCTTGGATCTTCCAGGTTAGAAAAGTATTTGAGGATAGTATTGTCAAAGTTCGCACTCATAATTTGTCGATGTTGCGATCGCCTGAAATACTGGCAAAATTACAACCCTTCATTGTACCTCATCTTTGTCGCCAATTTTGATGCGTTTGCCCTGCAAGTTGAGTAAATCGATTGTATATTGCTGGAGAATGTTATCAACGTTATTTAAAATTTTCCGAGAAGTAGTAAAATTTTGCTTTTCCTGCCAATAGTTACCTGGGTAGGGCAAGAGATTCCAGGGAGCGATCGCTGGACTTATATTACACCGTTTACGCCTAAAGAATCTCCTGTTAACAGTTTACAGGAGGCTTTTGCACTTTCCTTGCCTAATCTTTCGCTTACCCCGCTTAATCCCACATTGCAAAGTTCCGGTGTGCAGACAAGTGAAATTACCCCCCTTAATCCCCCCTTGTCAAGGGGGGAAACTGGAAAATCTAATTCCCTTGTAACTGGTGCGGGGGAAACCGAAAAATCTAATTCCTTCTCCCTCCCCTTTACAAGCGATGCCCTGAGCTTGTCGAAGGGGGGAGGGTTGGGGAGGGGTAATCTTGCCCAGGTTATCGGCGAAGAGTTAAAAGCATTAAATACACCAGTCATTTTGATTATCGACCAGTTTGAAGAATGCTTTACTATGTGCGGTGACAGCCAGCGCCAAGAATTCTTTGACTGTTTGCGGGAATTAATTGATTGTACAGATAATCTCTGTATTTTTATTGGGATGCGATCGGATTTTCGCGGGAGATGGCGAGAATATCCCAAATTTGCCAGCAGAATTAATAAACGTTATATCAACGTCGAACACTTAAGACGTGAGGAAATCGAAGAAGCGATTACTAAACCGGCTGATTGGGTTGGATTAGGCATTGAGGGAAGGTTAAAACAGCAATTAATTAATGATGTTGAGGATTACCCCGGAATTTTGCCGTTGCTGCAATATACCCTAACAGAATTGTGGCGTGAGTCGAAAAATCAAGGCGATGAGGTTCTCAGCCTGAAAACTTATCAGGATTTAGGCGGGGTTGAAGGAACGCTACAAAAACGCGCTGATGCAGTTTACGAAAGTCTTTCAGCAACAGAAAAAACTGTGGCGCGGCGGATTTTTCTGGAATTGACGCAAATGGGAGAAACCACAGATGTCAGGCGGCGGGTGCGTTTGGGCGAGTTGGTTAATTCCTTTCATTCTTTGGAACTTTTGCAACAGGTGAGTGAGAAGTTAGCGGATAAAGATGCACGATTAATTACCAAGACGGATGAGCCGGATTCCCAGGATGTAATTTTAGATGTTGTCCACGAAGCCTTAATCCGCCATTGGCAAATGTTGCGGGAGTGGAAAGAGGAATATAAGTTGGGTATAGGCATTGAACGACAGATTGAAGCGGAAGCCCAAGAATGGAAGAGGAATGAGAAAAAGCCAGGGTTTCTGAGAAAAGATGACAGGTTAGCAGTAGCAGAAGTATATTTATCTAGATTTGGCGATTGGCAGATGCTGAATGGGGTAGCCGAGGTGTACATTCAGCAGAGTCAAGAACTGCGAAATCGGCTTGAGCGAGAAGAGAAAGAACGCCAACAAGAAAAGTTAGCAGCAGCACGGCGGCAAAATCGAGTTGTTACCTTGTTTAGTATGGGGTTAGCTGGAGTAGCTATTTTTGCGGGTTATCAATGGTATAACGCCCAGAATAAAGCCAAAGAAGCAGCACAGCAAAGTGCTGTTGCTCTGGCTCAAAGTTCTGAAACTTCTTTACTTTCCGATAGGCAACTTGAGGCTTTAGTTACAGCTGTACAGTCAGGTAGACAAATTTTAGGTAGACCAATTAAGAATGCTAATTTAGAACAAACGGCTAACCAGCAAGCTGTAGTGGCACTCAAGCGAGCAATTTACAATACTCAAGAGCGGAACCGCTTGGAAGGACATAGCGAAGCGGTCATTAGCGTCGCATTTAGCCCCGATGGCAAGACCATCGCTTCTGCAAGTTTAGACAATACCGTCAAACTCTGGGCGTACCCAAATAATCTAAATGATTTAATCGTCTACAGTTGCACTAGGTTACGTGTTTATTTACAATCAAATCCCAATGTGAGCGATAAGCACCTCTGCGATGGCATTGGTACTAAGAGCAATTAGAATGTTCCCTTCGACTAGAATGTTCCCTTCGACTCCGCTCAGGGAACGTTCCCTGAGCGGAGTCGAAGGGAACGTTTTGCTCAGGGAAGGTTTTGCTTAAGGAAATCAATTACTGGTACTGCGATGCCTGCGGTGTTCTCGTTGCCATCGCGTTTTGGCTTTGGCTGGGGAGCGATCGCACAGGTTTTGATATTGCGCGGTGAAAAAATGGCGATCGCACTATCTGCGATGGCATTGGTACTAAGAGTAATTAGAACGTTCCCTTCGACTCCGCTCAGGGAACGTTTTGCTCAGGGAACGTTTTGCTCAGGGAACGTTTTGCTCAGGGAACGTTTTGCTCAGGGAACGTTTTGCTCAGGGAACGTTTTGCTTAAGGAAATCAATTACTAGTACTGCGATCGCCTCGAAAGTGCGATCGCTTCTAAAACTCAAACAATGCACTGATTAAAACACGCACAGAAATATTAACTGCTGTTCAAGTTTTACAAGAATTATGAAAATTCAGCAGGAGAGTGTTCCCTTCGACTTCGCTCAGGGAACACTTTTTTTAATGGAAAGCGATCGCGCAAATCAATATTATGGCTTATATGTACATTCTTGAATGTGCTGATGGTAGTTACTACACGGGTAGTACAACGGATCTTGAGCGGCGGCTGTGGCAACATCAACAAGGTGAGGGCGCAAACCACACGGCGAAACGATTGCCTGTGAAGCTAGTTTTCTGCGAGTATTATCAGTCTGTGGTGGATGCTTTTGAGCGTGAGAAGCAGGTGCAAGGTTGGAGTCGAAAAAAGAAGCAAGCTCTGATTTCAGGGGATACAAATTTATTGCATAAGTTAGCCGAATGTCAAAATGAAACTCATTACAGTAGATTGACTAGCTTCGACACTTCGGCATAATTCCACCCGGCTGCATCGAGCGACTTGTACCAAGCATTTCGACTTTGCTCGATGGAGCCGAAGCCGAGGTAAGCCGAGATGCTAACCAGCCGCTCATACCATTTCACTTTACTAGTGATACAAATACGTTAGTAAGGGCATAGCATTGCCATGCCCCTACGAGAAATCTATGTGTATCAAGGTTTTCGTGAATTGGTATCAGTGCATCGCTTCGCTCCCTCACACAAAAACGCTCCCTCACACAAAAACGCTCCCTCACACAAGAACGCTCCCTCACACAAGAACGCTCCCTGAGCGAAGTCGAAGGGAGCAACTTCCATCAAGACGTTTCCGTGTTTCGCGTACCCTGGAGCAACTTCCGCGAACCTTGCAGCAACTTCCGCCAAAACGTTTCCGTGTTTCGCGTACCCTGGAGCAACTTCCGCGAACCTTGCAGCAACTTCCATCAAGACGTTTCCGTGTTTCGCGTACCCTGGAGCAACTTCCGCGAACCTTGCAGCAACTTCCGTCAAGACGTTTGGGTATTTCGCGTACCCTGGAGCAACTTCTGCTTTGACTGAGGCTTTTTCTAAAAAATCAACAATTTTACGTATGACAACTTCTTCAACAATTGTCCACTATAGAGTTATCAGTAAATTGGAAAACAAGTATTAAATATGGCGAGACTAAAACGCAACTCACGTACTCTTGGCAAAGCTGAAGTCCGTTTAGCAAGCATTAAATCTATTAGTCCAACTCTTGATGTTGGAGAAGGATTAACAGTCAAAGATTATACTGAAAAAATTGCCAGCCTGAGAAAATCTTTAGAAGCATACAACACCACTCTCTCTACTATTGATGTCTTACGAACCCAAATCATTGAAAATGAACAAGCTTTAGCAGACTATTCTGAAAAAATCTTAAGTGGGATTGCTTATAAATTTGGTAATAATAGCCATGAGTATCAGATGGCTGGAGGGACTCGGAAAAGCGATCGCAAGCGGATTGTACGTCAAAGTGCGGTTTTACCGAAGTAATACCACTTGGAAAAAAAGAAAGCGACAAATAGACCATTTGTAGAGACGCGATTCATCGCGTCTTTACCCAAGGATGTGTTGCAGTCATGAATTGAATTGGTATAAGTAGGCATAGCGATCGCATTCTAGATGCAAAGCCGAATCAACAGCTTGAGTTTCCCAGAGATGCGATCGCGTATAGTGATTATCCAGGGTTATCAAAGTCAACAGCCTACCCCTACACCCCTACACCCGCCCCAACGGGGCTTGGTAACACACCCTACGACTTACAAAATTAAATCATTTGTTGTCATTATTGGCGGTGAAAATATTAACGGTGGAACCTAACAATTCAATTCCCCAAACTTAGGACTCCACCACCCTTTTGGCGTATTGAAATAAGCTACATCTTTATGTTTAGTATCCTTGCGTGATTGTGGATCACAACATCGCAACATTTTCTTACTCTGCCCCTCTTTGATGTAACTGTACTCCTCTAAAGGTTTCTTACATACTGGGCAGGGATATGCCGTCATCTTCACGGGAGGCTTTTGTTGATTTTCAGTTTGGACTGTTTTAGCTTGTGGTGGCTGCCAAGTTTTATTAAAATCACTCCAAAATAGCACGATATTTTCACAGCCTTTGATGCATTTGAGGAAATATTTCTTTTTAAGTTTACTACTCGGAATTTTGGCAAGAAAATTTTTGCATTCAGGGCATCGCGTCTTGGAAGTTTCATATTTGCGCTCAGTTATCACATTAGTTTTACCTGTTGGGGAACTCGCAACTACAGTTTTAGCTTTAGAGAGCGCTGGGACAAAATAATTCTGATTCCAACTAGTTAAATAATGCTGCCAAGAGTTTTTTCCTTCAGAAATTGCATCAAGGGCATCCTCCATTTTCGCTGTAAATTCCGCCTCTAATAAATCTGGCAGTGCTTTGAGCAAAAACGCATCAACTTCTAACCCTAACGCTGTCGGTTGCAGATGATCTTTTTTCAATTCGACATAATTTCGTTTTTTTAAGGTAGCAACAGTAGGAGCATAAGTACTTGGGCGACCAATTCCTTTACGTTCCATCAGTTGCACTAATTTTGGTTCGCTATAACGAGGTGGTGGCTGGGTTTGCTTCTTTTCATGTCCCGCATTCTCCAGTTTCAATGCTTGTCCCTGTTGTAATGAAGGTAAAACACTGTCCTTGCTGAGATTGTTCCAGTACCGAGCATAACCGTAAAATTCAATCACTTGCCCTCTGGCTGACCACAGTAGAGAACCAGACTGAGTAATCACTAAAGTTTTACGTAATTGAGCAGCCCGACACTGAGAAGCAATTGACCGTTTCCAAATCATCACATACAAATTAAACTCATCATCAGGAAGTTCTAAACGCAACTGAACTGAGGGACGAAATACATCCGTTGGACGAATCGCTTCATGTGCTTCTTGAGCGGATTTGCTACTACGATGCTTGGCAACTTGCGACGGTACATTCGGCGGATCATTTTGCTCTAACCATTTACGGGCGCTGGCACAAAATTCTGGACTCAGCATTACTGAATCTGTTCGCATATATGTTATCAGCCCAGCCTCATATAGCTTTTGAGCAACAACCATAGTTTTATCAGGAGCAAACCTCAGCTTTGAACCAGCTGCTTGCTGAAGGCTAGAAGTTGTAAATGGTGGCGGTGGCTGGCGGTTAACAATTTTTCCTTCAAAATGAATCACCTGATGAGGATGTCGCTGTGCTTCTTCAACTAAACGTGTAGCCTCTGCTTCGGAAAGAACGCGCTTAGACTCTGGTGTTTCTGGACTATTACCTACCTTTGCGTCATCATTAGTTTCAGTTTCTTGGTCTGCTGCATCTTTTGCAGAATCGACCGTCCCTTTGTAAAAAGCCCGAAATCCTTCCGCATAATCTACCCAGACACTCCAGTAATCTTGGGGGACAAACGCCAGAATTTCGTTTTCTCGCTGACAAATCAAGTGCAACGTGGCGCTTTGGACTCTGCCAACACTCTTAGCGCCGTTATTCAATGCCCAAACTAAAGGACTACCCTTGTAACCTACCAACTTATCTAGGCAATCTCTGCACAACCCAGCACCGATTAAGTTTTGGTCTAGCTTTCTGGGATTAGCGATCGCACTCTGTACCGCCGATGCTGTAATCTCAGTATAAATTACTCGTTTCGGTTCCTTTAAACCCAGCGTTTCTTTGAGATGCCAAGCGATTGTTTCACCTTCCCGGTCTGGGTCAGTTGCTAAGACAACTTCATCAACCTGCCTCACCGCAGACTTGAGTTTCTGAATTGTTTCTTTCGCTCGTTGGTCACGCGGAACGTAATTGCACCGAACATTACTGCCGTCCATGACGAAGCCCAAGGAATCGTCTCCTTCATTGCTGAGTTCTCGGATATGGCCACAACTGGCTAAAACTTTCCAATCCGAACCCAGAATTTGACTGAGTTTTTTGACTTTTCCGGGAGATTCTACCACAAGCAGGCGTTTGATCATAGCAACTGCGTTCTAGATTTTGAGCAATAAACTGGCAATTGCAATGAGCGTTCGCCTATTCTCGTGATCTGGATTTTCTAGAATACTGTACCAAAAAGCTTGGGAGATTGCTCAACTCAGTTTAGAGGAAATGATGCCTGATTGTGCGATCGCTGTTGCAACTGGCTCAACTACTATGATTTTAACCCAATACACTTCAGTTAAGGCTTGATCCTCCCATTCTGAATTCTGGCGACTGACGCCTCTATTCTGTTTCGATAAAGGTTAAAAAACATATCTTTCGTAAGGGCACAGCATTGCTCATACGTGTCAACTTAAGCTAAAAATCGCTTATCTGTTGGCTTCCACGCCCGCCTCGAATTAAAGTTCTTTGGCTTTTAGCTAAAGTCTACTGAAGTAGACTAAATATTCCTAACGGGACTTAAACATTTTTGAGTGAGAAACAAGCCTCAAACCCATACACAGTAATGGAAATACACCAAATGCTCAAAAATGGCTGAAACCCAAATATATCAAGGAACTAAGCAAAACGATGTCAAAATCTTTCTGTACATACATTTGAGGCAATTTTATAGGTGTTTTTTGTCTAAGTCCCACTAAAAATCTTTAGTCTACTTCAGTAGACTTTAGCTATTATTCTTGGAACTTCAGTTCCTTGCGGGACATGCCTTTTACGTTAAGTTGACACCAATGAGCATTGTGCCATGCCCCTACAGCATGGTCTGTTTACGTAGTTTACCGCCGTAGGCATCGCAAAATAATTAAGAAAAGCCTAAAACAACCTATTAATCGTTCATGCACATCACGATGCATTTGTACAGTGCGTAAGTTTTATAACTGAGTTGTATTGCGCTATAAAAAATTATTTTTCACATAAAATTCCCGACTTTTTCAAAAAGTCGGGAATATGAATATTTGGATTTTCACTAGTACAGCACAGCGTAAATCCTCTTGTTAAAGGTAGGCAAACTTCCGCCACAGTGTACTAGGGAATGTCAAATATTCCCTAATGAGGTACAGCCACTTGTGCATCGGCTACCTGGGTATTGTCAGCAACAATTTTGCGGAATGCATCACCTTCAATTGTTTCCTGTTCTATTAACAAATCTACTAAACGCTCCAAAACTATGCGGTTTTCTTGCAACAGTTCTATTGCTCTAATGTAGGAATTGTTGACAATTTCACGCACCTGTGAATCAATTTTGGCGGCAATTTCCTCAGAATAATCTGATTTATTCATCCAGTCACGCCCCAAAAATACCTCTCCACTCTGATTTTCTAGTGACAATGGGCCTAATTCTGACATCCCGAAGCGTGTCACCATCTGCCGCGCCATTCCTGTAACTTGTTGCAGGTCATTGCCTGCACCTGTGGTCACTTCTGGCTTACCAAAAACAATTTCCTCGGCGGCGCGACCACCCAAAGTAGCAGTAATTCTGGCTTTGAGTTGGGAACGGGAAATTAACCCCTGTTCTTCGTTGGGAGTAAACCAAGTTAATCCCAGTGCTTGCCCTCGTGGGATGAGTGTAACTTTTTGTACAGGGTCATGCCCTTCTAGGAATGTACCAACTAAAGCATGTCCAACTTCATGATAGGCAATCAAGCGCTTGCTCTTGCTGTCTACTAAGGCGGTACCTTCCATACCTGCAACAACTCGATCTACAGCTGCATCAATTTCTAAAAGGGTGACAGCTTCTTTGCGTCTCCTAGCAGTGAGAATGGCAGCTTCGTTGAGTAAGTTGGCTAAGTCTGCGCCAGTAAAACCAGGAGTGCGACGAGCGATCGCTTCTAATGATACGCTAGGATCAATTTTCTTATTCCGCGCGTGGACTTTCAAAATATCCAGTCGTCCTTTGAGATCGGGTGGATCGACCATCACTTGTCTGTCAAAGCGTCCCGGTCTGAGTAACGCTGTATCTAAAACATCTGGGCGGTTAGTGGCAGCAATAATAATGATGCCTGTGTTACCTTCAAAACCATCCATTTCGGTGAGCAGTTGGTTGAGGGTTTGTTCGCGCTCGTCGTTACCGCCACCGATACCAGCACCCCGTTGTCTACCTACTGCGTCAATTTCATCGATAAATATTAGACAAGGGGCATTCTCTTTGGCTTTCTTGAAGAGGTCGCGCACGCGAGATGCACCCACACCAACAAACATTTCTACGAATTCTGAACCGGAAATACTGAAAAATGGTACACCAGCTTCACCTGCGATCGCTTTTGCTAGTAAAGTTTTACCAGTACCCGGAGGGCCAATTAACAGCACTCCTTTGGGAATACGTGCGCCTACAGCAGTAAATCTTTCTGGCTGTTTCAGGAAAGTAACAACTTCTTCGAGTTCTTCTTTAGCTTCTTGAACCCCGGCTACATCTTCAAATTTTACTCCAGTTTTTGCCTCCATTTGGAAGCGAGCTTTGGATTTACCAAAATTCATCGCTTGGCTAGAAGCATTGGTAGAGCGACGCAGGAATAATAGCATTAAAGCTACCAGTGGCAAAATCCACATGAGATTGATTAACAGTCCAACAGCAGCTCGACTATTAGCTGAGGAAACTTCGCCAAAATCAACATTCTTATCTTTGAGGATGTTAATTAACTCTGTGTTTTGTGCCAGAAGTCTCACCTGTTGCGGTGGTGTATCAGCCTTTTGCCCTTTGAGATAAACCTTTGCTAGCTGTTCAGTTTCGTCAAGCTCTACTTTTTGGATTTCTCCCGCCTTCGCTTTCTTGATCAAGTCGCCATAATTTAAAGAGGTGCTTTCTGCCTTTTGTGCCAAGACGGGAGTACTCCCGAAAATTCCTGGTAACATAATCAAACTAGCTGCAATCGCACCAACCCAAGCACCACGCTTTGACGACTGTCTTTTTATCAATGCTTTTTTTCCCAAATTTGTCATAATAATTACCCTTTGTCTGCTGGCACAAGTTGAGCTATGGTTTTATGCCTATTCTTCTACCAAAAATTGTAATAACTGGAAATTACACTTTTCTTATCTAGTCTAACTTCCAGACTAGGTATTGGGGATTTGGGATTGGGGATTGGGTATTAGGGATTGGGGACTGGGTATTAGAGATTAGGAATAATTCTTTCCCAGTCCCCAGTAGATATTAATTTGACACATTCCGACACAAATCGCTAAGATAAGCATAGTCATAACGATTTCGCTTTTCAAGAAACCTGGTGATAGTAGTTAGTTAATAGTTTGTGGGTTAATTATGGTAAGAATTATTGGCATAGGTGGTAGTTTAAGACCAAACTCCTATACCCAGCTTGCTTTGCAAATAGCAGTGCAAAGAGTTGAAGCGGTGGGTGGAGAGGTAGAAATTATTGATTTACGGCAGTTGCAGCTACCGTTTTGCACTGGCGCCAAGGAGTATCCAGAGTACCCAGATGTTCTGCGGTTGCAAGATACAGTCAGCCGCGCCGATGGGTTAATTTTAGCGACACCTGAGTATCATGGTAGCGTTAGTGGTGTGCTAAAAAATGCCCTAGATTTGATGAGCTTTGAGCAACTGTCTGATAAAGTTACAGGACTAATCAGCGTATTAGGGGGTCAGTCTAATAGTAATGCTTTAAATGACCTACGGCTAATTGTGCGATGGGTGCATGGTTGGGTGATTCCCGAACAAATTGCGATCGGACAAGCTTATGGTGCTTTTAGTCCTGAAGGCAAGTTGCTAGATGAAAAACTATCTCAAAGATTTGATCAATTTGCTCAGAGTTTAGTTGATAACACTCGCAAGCTGCGGGGTGTTGATTAGTTCTAGAGTAGGCAAGTTCGTAGTAAGGACTTTAGTCCTTAAACTCATTTTCTAATCACTAAAGTGCTTACTACAAACTTTTCATTACAAGCTTGAAATACGATAAATCCTAAATCATTTGTGAGAGAGTAAAGGGCTGAAAAGTTTATAAATACGTCATTCATTTTTCCAGAATGATTCGCTCGTAGTAAGTGGCTCCAGCCCTGCTTTTATGCAACTTAAATGCCGATTATAGCGGTTCCCATTCAGATGCGGTACAACAGTATATCGCAAGGTGTAAGGGCACGGCAGTGGCGTGCCCCTACGGGTGTACCTCACTAGGTCGGAAACAGCTATAGCTTAGAGGATGTTTTAAAAGTGTTTGACTGTGATTTTAATTGCATTGTCACCCCCTCAGCCCCCCGATGTATTGGGGGAAACAAGAAAAATCCGGTTCCCTCCCCAATACATCGGGGAGGGTTAGGGAGGGGTAAAAAAATATTTGATACATCAATCACGACTTTTAAAACATCCTCTAAGAGGTTGTTTTAAAAGTAATTTGTTGTGATTTTGGACACTTGTTGATCCCCCCTAACCCCCCTTAAAAAGGGGGGAACCGGAGTCAAATTCCCCCAATTTATCGGGGGATTTAGAGGGATCTAAAAGGTTTTGATAACAAGAAGAGGACTTTTCAAACATCGTCTAATAATTGATGAATGAAGTTCTATCACTTGCAGTCAAAGATCCTTGTTGAAGTATGCACCTATTTTAATTAGATATAAATTTTCAAGCTATGCAGAAAAGTGCAAATCTAGAGGTGTGAGTCAATACTGCGTAACTTTTGCCTCTTTTGGGCATTACAGCACTTCCGGCAGCTATGAGGTACATCCGAAAAGCTGAAAGCGATGATAGGAGAGGGGCAAGGAGAAAACTATATTGCATAATAGCCGGAAGCCCTGTGTAAACAAAAATTGTTCTAAAGAGCCAAATATGAAGGCTGGCAATTACTACTTTTGAGGAGTGTAGTAGCTTGTAGGTAACTTGACACTGACAGTGTAAATGCTGTAATCTAGCTTACCTACAATGCTAATCAAGATAAACAGTGAAATCACTAGAGATAGGAGTGAAAATGAATTGTTTTGACGTAGCAGTGCTATGTCTAGACTTGGGTTCTGGATAACGCATATTTAATTTCACTCCTATGTCTACTAAATTTATCAGGAAGTTAAAGAATGTGGAAACTATTAACGGCACCACTGGAAACGACTATCTAACTGGGACTGAAAAAAACGATGTAATCTACGGTTACGAAGGCGATGATACTCTAATAGGTGGTTCGGGTAAAGACCGCTTAGTTGGAGGAGGTGGTAATGACATTCTCACTGGTGGTCAGGGTAAAGATACCTTTGAGTTGTATTACTCAGGTGGCGGTATTGATACAATTACAGACTTCTCAGTTAAAGAGGATTTTATTGAAGTTACTACTGCTCCTAATACAGCCGAGCAAGGCAGAGTGAACTTTAAAGGTGCTATTGACTCTACTCTGTTTAAAACTAATCTACTAACGCTTAGATCGAGTAATGTTGTTCAACTTCAGGATGGCATTTTTACATACGACAAAAGCACTGGTGCTCTATTTTATGATGATCAGCAGCTAGCCTGGCTACCTCTTAACCTCGACTGGCCAACAAAAACTACAAAACAACATATTTTCTTTTTCTCCTCAGCTAGTCCTAATTTGTCCTCTTTATAGCGGTTATCGATTGGATGAGAACACCAAAGTCCTTGCTGTCAAATCATTCCAGCATTTTTTTTGTATCTCACTGAACTGCACACCGCTATAGGACTTACGCACTGTACAAATGAATTATCTTATGTATTAACGTAAATAGGTTGTTTCAGGCATTTACAAACTATCCTTTGTTAGCCGCGATCGCAAAAAGATAGTTGAAAAATCTGGTTAAAAGCCTTGAAAAGCATACCTGTCATTTCGGCTTTCCTGTCAATGCGTAAGTCCTACTCTTAAGTCGTCAAACCACAAAATAGCAAGGGTTTCACATTATATTTTATTCTCAAAAAATTAGTTTTAATCATATTCAAAGTTTAGGAGACAAAATCTGTGATGTTAAAAAGCTGGTTCGCTCGGCATTGCCAGTCATGTCTGTCGAGCTTGCTGATTATAGTAGGTGCGATCGCCTCCTTTTCCTGCGATCGCACATCCGCTCAGGTTATAGCCGATCCCTCTTTGGGAACTACAGTGGAGTCAACCGATGGCATAACCCATGATATTAAAGGCGGTACAGAAGTTGGTGGGACAAACTTATTCCACAGTTTCAATCGTTTTGATGTTCCTGATGAAGGAAGTGTCAATTTTCTTAATGACCCAACGATAGTCAATATTTTTTCACGAGTTACAGGGGGAAAGGAATCAGTTATTCAAGGATTGATTAGCGCCCAAGGTAATGCAAACTTATTTTTAATAAATCCTAACGGCATAATATTTCGAGAAAATGCCGAATTAGATATTGGCGGTTCATTTATCGGCACAACGGTTAGTACAATCCAGTTTCCCGGTGGTGGAGAATTTTCCATGACTTCACCCGTCAATCCACTTAACCCCTTGCTAAAGGTGAATCCTTCGGCTTTGCTATTCAATCAAATTGCAGCTAGTCCCATTTCTATTCAACAAGCATCTCTATTGGTCAATCGTGGTCAGAGTTTACTGCTAGTAGGCGGCGATGTGAACTTGGAAGGAGGGCGACTGGGGGCTAGAGGTGGTCGAGTCGAATTAGGAGGATTGAATGGAGAGGGAACGGTAAGCTTAAACATTGATAACAACAATTTCAGCCTAAGTTACCCGGTGGGAGTGCAACTAGCAAATATATCTCTTAGCAATGCAGCCAGAGTAAGTGCTAGTGGTGGAAACGACGGTTATATCCAGGTGCAAGCTAGGCGTGTTAGGCTCACCGATGATTCAAGTATTGCGGTTAATACGCTAGTCTCAAAATCGGGAGGAACATTAGTAGTGAATGCATCGGAGTTGGTAGAACTCTTGGGAGGAAGCCGTCTGTTGACTGATACAGCAAGCTCTGGAACTGCCGGAGAATTAAGGATTGAAACTGGGCGGTTGATTGTTCAAGATGGGGCGCAGATTTCAGCTTCCACTCGTAGTCAAGGACAGGGGGGAAAGTTGTCTGTCAACGCCAGGGACTCTATTCAACTCATTGGAACCTCGCCAGGAGATGATCCCAGTGGCTTATTTGTTAAGACTACAGATAGTGGAGATGCCGGAAACTTAGAAATTAAAACTGGGCAGTTGATTGTTCAGGATGGGGCAACGATTTCAGCTTCCACTTCTAGAGAGTCTACAGGAGGGGGGGGAAGCATCATAGTTAAGGCTGAAGAATTAAATGTCTTCAATGATAGTGATATAACTGTGAGCAGTCAAGGCACAAATAAGGCAGGTGATTTAGAAATCACTGCTCGTTCTATCAAATTGGATAACCAAGGTAAGCTGATTGCTCAAGCTAACTCCGGTGCTGGTGGCAATATAAAGCTGAACTTGCAAGACTTGTTGCTACTGCGCCGCAACAGTAAGATTTCTGCCTCAGCAGGTACTAACGGGGCTGGTGGAAGCGGCGGCAACATCACCTTTGATGGCAAGTTCATTGTGGCGATTCCTGACGAGAATAGCGACATTAGCGCCAATGCCTTGACTGGAACTGGTGGAAACATCCAAATCAACTCGCAAGGTATCTTCGGTATCCAGTCACGGACAAAACTAACCGAGAAAAGTGATATTACTGCCAGTTCCGAATCAGGTATTTCGGGTGTAATAAATATCAATACACCCGATAACAGTTCTATTCAAAACAGCTTCACCCAATTATCACCAAACGTCATTGACACCAAAGCACTTTTTGCCAATAGTTGCATTTCACGCGGCACGAAGCGACAAGAAAACTCTTTTACCATTACAGGTTCTGGCGCTTTACGCAATAGTCCGGGGGATGTCTTAATTTCCACCTATACAACTGGTGATGTACGTAATGTTGAATCAACATCGCGTCCTTGGAAAAAAGGCGACCCAATAATTGAACCACAAGGGTTGTATCGATTACCTGATGGGCAATTAATCTTGAGTCGGGCTTGTGTTTAATGGAAATATTTCACTTATAGCAAAAATAGCAGATAGCACATATACTTTTCTGCACAATAGAACAGACTGTCACTCACAACTAAGCTAACTGCGGGGTTGCCAATAATGGCATAACTACGAGCATCATTGTTTGCCGTCCACATACCAGATAAGTTCATCGGATCGGCGATCGCTTAACACGTAGTCAAGTCGATATCATTGGGTACGAAATATCCTGAGTAATAATACTGGGGTTGCTCGGAATTTTACTTAAGAATGATTAAAAAAAATAATTTTATCTGCATACCGAGGGTTACAGGCAAATTTAAGCGTAAGTAAGCCATAAAAAATCCCACACCTTGAAGCGTGGGAATGTCAATATAATTCGTAGTTGTAATCAGTGCTTGCTCTGCCCCTCTTAATTACGAATTACGAATTAGTAATTAATGATGGTGGTGATGGTGGTGATGATGATCCCCAGCGAGTTGGGGATTAACTGCCAAAGCTTGTGACAACAACTCTGCAATATGAGCATCAGCCCATTGGGCTACCATTGCCAAAAATTCTGGATGATCATTAACGCAAGCCATTTGCACGTAGTTCGTACCAGGATGCTGTTTTTCCAAAGCATGGATGATATGGTGTACATCCAATAAAGTTTCGTGGTTTTCTGTGGCAAAGCCAATTGGCATAAAAATTACCACTTTTGCACCCAGTTGAATCAGGTTATTTGCCGCTTGCTCTGCATTTGGCTGTGTCCAATCAATTAGCGGTGTGTCATGGTTGAGCCAACCCACCGAGATTAAAGGATAACGATTAATCAACTTATCCCGAACTAAATCGTACATTGCTTCACTTTCGGCAATCCCAGAAGTAAAGCCTTTAGCTTTGTGGGGACAGCCGTGATTCATTAACACAATACCGATTTGAGAAGGTAGGTAAGCTGCACCTAACTCAGCAATTTTCTCTTCAACCAGATGAGCCATCAAATCGATGTAAGCTGGTTCGTTGAAGAAAGAAGGAATATAACGCTGTGCTTTAACCCAGTGTTCTTCACCATCAGCCAACTCAACAAGAGCATTGTTAACTTGCTCGATCGCAATCCCACTGGTAAAAATAGAATCAACAACCAGCAGTGGGTAGATTAGTAGCTTCTCGAAGCCTTGGTTTTTGATTTCTGCTAAAACTTGATTAGGTAAAAAAGGGGCGCAGAAGTTGAAAGCCTTGAAAACTTGAACCTTATCACCCCATTTTTCTTGTAAATTCTTTTCGATACCAGCCCGTTGCTGTTCAAAAATGGCATTGTGTGGGGAAATAAAATCGTGGTGTGTGTGTCCCCACTCATGGCGGTCAAATAGCGCCAAAAGCTTTGCCAGAGGGGGATAAATCCAGGTTGGCACTGGTGCGAACTTTGCTGTCAGTAGATTTAAAGCCTGTTCGTTATAGTTGGCGAAATCTTCGTAGCTTTCGACTTCGCCGTAGCCCATAAGCAGTACGGCTACACGTTCTTTACCTGATAGATGCTCGTGGGTGTGTTGTACTTTTTCCGGCGTGGCAACCACAATGAGTTCCTCAATATAACCAGAGTGCAGAGAGATATGAAGTTGGGGAATACCTTAAATATTTCCCCTACTTGTAAAATATTATCCCATCCAGGGGGATAGGATAGGTGGGAAAATCCCAATAATACATCAAAAGACATATAAAATTTACGCGGGGCATTGGGTATGCAAAATTGAACCAATGCCCCATCTTGTATGTCGCTAAAATAGCGAAAGCGGTCAGCCCCAGCCCCTTCGAGGAAGTCAAAAGTCACGCATACCTGATGACTGAAAACCCCTCAACAGTCAACAGTCAACAGTTAACGACATCAAAAGTGTTTATATAGTTTAGACGCGCATCAGCTTATTTAGTATTTTTTGTCAATGCGTAAGTTCTAAATATACTGAATTCGGGTGGTCGTTCATTGAATTCAAGCAAATCAAAGGTAGTGTTAAAGATGAGTATAATTATTTGCCCTGGAATTCATGATCCAGAGTTAACTGAAAGCTTTAGAGTAGGATTGTTAGATGTTGTAGTTCGTGATAGCGCGATCGCTCCTAATGCCGCAAATATACTGGTTTATCCGGGTAAAGATTTTTTAGTTTTATCAGCTTTACATATTTTGCAGTTTTTGCGCCATCGCTTCACCGGCTCTTTAAAATCACCAATTATACTTATTAGCTTTAGTGCTGGCGTAGTCGGAGCAATAGGGGCAGCACATTTGTGGCAACTCTTCGGTGGTCGTGTCAGAGCATTTATTGCTATAGATGGATGGGGAGTACCACTACAGGGTAATTTCCCGATTCACCGGATGAGTCATGATTATTTCACCCATTGGAGTTCTTGTTTGCTAGGTTGTGGGCAAAATAACTTTTATGCAGAGCCAGCAGTCGATCATTTGTCTATCTGGCGATCGCCCCAAATTGTCCAAGGCTGCTGGGTAGATTCATCCATTGAAATTTCTCCACCCAAAGATCGTCTGACAGCAACTGATTTTTTGCTTATGCTGTTAAAGCACTATGAAGCAAATTAATCCGGACAACAGAATTAGGAGTTAGGAGTTAGGAGTTAGGAGTTAGGAGTTTGGAGTTAGCGTTTATTCTACCCTCTGCCCCATGCCCACTTGCCCTGAGCGAAGCCGTTCGCGTAGCGTCTCGCAGAGAAGGGATGCCCACTTGCCCTGAGCGAAGCCGTTCGCGTAGCGTCTCGCAGAGAAGGGATGCCCCATCTACCCAAAGAAAGTATCTAATGTTTCCAACTGAACCAGCTGCTGTTAATAACGGGTTTGGCGCACTGCTAAAAAACCGTGGTTTTATGCTCCTGTGGATTGGGCAACTGATGTCACAGTTAGCAGATAAGGTCTTCTTCGTTTTGCTGATTGCTCTGCTGGAGAACTACTCACCGCTTCCTGGGTTGGCACAAAACTCGATGTACTCAACCTTGATGCTGTCGTTTACAATACCAGCAATTTTGTTCGGCTCTGCCGGTGGTATCTTTGTTGACCGCTTGCCAAAAAAGCTGATTATGGTTGGCTCAGACATTGTGCGTGGACTGTTAACACTGTGTCTTCCCCTTTTGCCACGAGAGTTCCTGATTCTGTTAATCTTGACTTTTGCCATTTCCTCAGTGACGCAGTTTTTTGCACCAGCTGAACAAGCAGCCATTCCCTTGTTGGTGAAGCGAGAAAATTTGTTGGCAGCCAATGCGCTGTTTAGCAGCACGATGATGGGAGCTTTAATTGTTGGCTTTGCAATAGGAGAGCCAATTTTGAGTTTGGCGAAAAGCTTGATGGGAGAACAATACGGTCAAGAGATTGTAGTTGGTGGATTATACATATTATCGGCTGCGATCATGCAGCCAATTAAGTTTAAAGAACCCAAACTCTCAAAAGAGCATCAGGCATCAAATCACGTTTGGACTGAATTCACCGAAAGCCTGCGCTATCTCAAGAAAAACCCTTTGATCTTGAACGCAATGCTGCAACTAACAACTTTATATTGTGTGTTTGCAGCCTTAACGGTGCTGACAATTCAATTAGCTGAAGAGTTTGGTTTAAAAGAAAAACAGTTTGGCTTTTTCTTGGCAGCAGCAGGCGTGGGTATGGTATTTGGTGCGGCGATTTTAGGTCACTGGGGTGATAAATTGCATCACAAGCCCCTACCTTTAATTGGATTTTTGATAATTGCACTAGTTTTAGGGGTGTTCACTTTTACGCACAACTTATTACTGGCGCTAGGACTCTGTGCATTTTTGGGTGTAGGTGCTTCCCTAATTGGCGTACCCATGCAAACTTTAATTCAACAGCAAACGCCATCTACCATGCTCGGTAAAGTATTTGGCTTTCAAAATCATGCCGTTAACATCGCTCTGGCGCTACCTCTGGCCATTACTGGGCCATTAACTGATGCTCTGGGGTTGCGAACTGTGCTGGTAGCAATGAGTATTGTTGTCGTAGTTGTCGGTGTTTGGGCTTGGCAAAATACCCGCAAAGTCTTGCAAGACGTTATTTAATTAATGTAGGCTAATAATCTAGCTTTATATTGAATATAAAAATTAATCAGGTTTTGATTGAAGTTTTCAATTAAAATGAAATCTTAAATACAGAATTGAGTATTAACTTTAGCTATAGTCTGAGGTTTGACCGTGCGTTCACAAAGTGTCTCCACAGGAGAATCGCTTTCCCAAATCAGTCTCCCACAAACAGAGAATCACAAACAGTCCCGTGCTTCTAGCCCCCCAGTCGTGCCCAAACGTGCATCTGGTGGTTTTGCTCTCCTTGACAGTCTTCATCGCCACGGCGTTGAATATATTTTTGGTTATCCTGGTGGAGCAATTCTACCAATTTACGACGACCTGTATAAGGTGGAAGCAACTGGTGCTATAAAGCACATTCTCGTGAGACACGAGCAAGGTGCAGCCCACGCCGCCGATGGTTACGCCCGTGCCACGGGTAAAGTAGGAGTATGCTTTGGCACTTCTGGGCCAGGAGCAACTAATTTGGTGACAGGCATCGCCACCGCCTACATGGATTCAATCCCGATGATTGTTGTCACGGGACAGGTAGCACGGCCGTCAATTGGTACAGATGCGTTTCAGGAAACCGATATTTACGGGATTACGCTACCGATCGTTAAGCACTCTTATGTAGTGCGCGATCCTAAAGATATGGCGCGAATTGTCGCCGAAGCCTTCCACATCGCTAGCAGTGGGCGCCCGGGGCCAGTTTTGATTGATGTCCCCAAAGATGTCGCTTTAGAAGAATTTGACTATGTGCCTGTAAAACCAGGTTCAGTGAAATTACGCGGTTATCGTCCCACGGTGAAGGGAAATCCCCGGCAAATTAATGCCGCGATCCAGTTGATTACTGAAAGCCGCCGTCCTCTACTGTATGTGGGTGGTGGTGCGATCGCAGCTAGTGCCCATGAAGAAATCAAAGAACTAGCTGAATTATTCGATATCCCTGTCACCACAACCTTAATGGGGATCGGTGCATTTGACGAACATCATCCCCTAGCTTTGGGAATGTTGGGGATGCATGGCACAGCTTACGCTAACTTTGCCGTTAGTGATTGCGACTTGCTGATTTGCGTCGGCGCTAGATTTGACGATCGCGTGACAGGCAAGTTAGACGAATTCGCCTCCCGCGCCAAAGTAATTCACATCGACATCGATCCGGCAGAAGTCGGCAAAAACCGCGTTCCCGAAGTGCCCATCGTCGGCGATGTGCGGAATGTGTTAGTAGACTTGTTGCGTCGCTGCAAAGAGACAGGCGTTAAGGCTACCCCTAATCAAAACCAAGAGTGGTTAAATTTAGTTAACCGTTGGCGCGATGAGTATCCTCTCATAGTGCCGCACCATGCCGACAGCATTTCACCCCAAGAAGTAATTGTAGAAGTCAATAGCCAAGCACCCAACGCTTTCTACACCACAGATGTTGGACAGCATCAAATGTGGGCAGCACAATTCCTGAAGAATGGCCCAAGGCGCTGGATTTCTAGCGCTGGTTTGGGAACAATGGGTTTTGGCTTACCTGCGGCAATGGGCGCGAAAGTGGCGTTTCCTGATGAAGAAGTCATCTGTATTAGCGGTGATGCTAGTTTCCAAATGTGTTTGCAGGAACTAGGGACACTTGCACAATATGGGATAAATGTCAAGACAATAATTATCAATAACGGCTGGCAAGGGATGGTACGCCAGTGGCAGCAAGCCTTCTATGGTGAGCGTTACTCATGCTCAAACATGGAAGTAGGGATGCCAGACGTAGAGTTGTTAGCTAAAGCTTATGGCATTAAGGGCATGGTGATTAGCGATCGCAGCGAATTAAAAGATGCGATCGCCGAAATGCTAGCACACAAAGGCCCGGTGATATTGAATGCCCACGTCACCAGAGACGAAAACTGCTATCCAATGGTAGCCCCTGGCAAGAGCAACGCTCAAATGGTCGGCTTGCAAAAGCAAGCGCCAAAAGCCGCAACAGAACCAGTGTATTGTAGTCATTGCAATGCCAAAAATGCTCCCACTCACAACTTCTGTGCTGAGTGTGGGACTAAGTTGTAACGCTTTTTGATAATTCTGACCAGATACGAAATATAGGGGCAATTCATGAATTGCCCCTACCGTAAATCAAGGCTTTCACTGTCTTTTTGCGTAAGTCCTAATTTCCTCTCTGAAAAGCTCAGGGTATTTTTCGGCAAGGTATTTGCAGCTGTTATCGTAACTCAAGGGCGATCGCTTGTCTTTGTGACCAAATAATTATTAATTCATAATTCATAAATTTTAAAATGGGTACAGCAGCCCCCACGCTCATTTTGAAATGAGTGGTCAAAAAGACAGTGGAGCATTTCTTGTTCCCACTGATAGCGTTGCGGAAAGCGAGTCCTCGTTCGCGCAGCGTCTCGTAGAGAGCGTCTTTAAATTATGAATTATTAATTATCAATAATAAATTTATTGTTGTGTTGGTTGAATGTTATTGTAAGTAGGACGGCGGAAATAATTTGCATGTTCGTAGTAAAAACTTTAGTCCTAAAAGAAGGACTGAAGTCCTTACTACGAAGTGAATTACAATAATTTCACATTAGAAAACACATAGTTTGAATTATTCACACAGATGTGCGATCCTGCCAAGGATTGTGGTTCTCTAATACCATTAGCCATACCTGACAAATCCCCGCTTCGTTGCTATCCCGCCTCGGAATGCAATACTGCTCGGTTAAGGAATTTCTTGGTTGAGGCAAGCTGTTCTTGAGCAGGGGGAGAAATGGAGGCTGGCGTTGAGTTTTTGCCTCCCCTGCCTCCCCTGCTTATCCGAGCAGTATTGCCTCGGAATGGAATTCCAAGGCTAATAGCTAAAGTCCTCTGAAGCGGATTAAATCAAGAGTGCTGAGTAAGGTAAACGATTTTAGTCCACTTGAGTGGACTTGAGCTATTAGCCTTGCACTTGAGTGCAGGGCGGGATATCTGTAAGCACGACAATTTGACTACTTTAAGCATTTGCTGTTGCAACATTAGAAGAAAGTTGAAGAATAATTCAGCTATTCTGACTCCTGAATTCTGACTCTTTTTTTCTAATTCCTTTGTACACTGCCCCATTTTTTCCACCAGTTATAGATACAGCACTTCGGGCAGCTATGAGGTACATCCTCAAAACTGAAAGCTATGCTAGGAGAGGGATAAGGAGAAAAACTGTATTGCATAATAGCGGGAAGCGCTGTATAGCGATGCCTACGGCTGGCTACGCCTACGCATTTGTTAATTGCACTTATTCTCAAACAACAAATCGATATGGAAAATGAGTAAAAATACAGACAAACTCGTAATTATTTCGTTGAACTTTTAATGAAATAAATCCACATCTAATTTAACAAAGTTTATGGGTTTAATTCCCCAGCAAGACAGGCAGATGCCAATGCGTCAACTAACGGTAAAAACACAACTTCTTTGCTATATTACATTTAAACTTTTTAATAAAAATTAATGAAAGCTGGACAAATTGATACAGAAATGGCAAGGCTAGAAGCCCTCCGCCAGTATCAAATTCTTGACACCGAACCGGAAGAAGCTTACGACAATCTTGCTCAGTTAGCGGCATTTATTTGTGGTACGCCTATCTCCTTGGTAAATTTCATTGATGAAAACCGTCAATGGTTTAAGGCAAAAGTAGGTTTAAATGTATCAGAAATGCCCCGGAATGTTGGCTTATCTTACCTTTGCCAAGAGCAGCGTAATATTGTAGTGGTTCCTGATACCCTAGCTGATGAAAAATTGGCAAATAATGCGGTAGTAACTGGCTATCCTTATGTGCGTTTTTATGCGGGTGTACCCCTAATTACGCCGCAGGGAGATATGCTAGGAACTCTGTGTGTAATTGACCAAGTTCCAAAAGAATTGAACCAAAAACAAGTGGAGGCGCTTGTGGCTCTAAGTCGCTTGGTAATCGACCAACTAGAACTTAAGCGTCATGTAACTGAGGTATCTCAAATTAGCGCGAAGCTAGTGGCGCACCAGCAAGCAGCACACGCCGAGTCAGAATCGGCCAGAATCCGCATTGCTAATTTGCTAGAAAGCATCACTGATGCGTTTTTTGCCTTAGATAAAAAGTGGCGATTCACTTACATTAATGGTCAAGCAGAATTACTGTTGCAAAAAACCCAGAATGAATTATTAGGTCAAAGCATCTGGGAGGTATTTCCAGAATTCATAGACACAACATTCTCTCGTGAGTATCACAGAGCAATCTTAGAACAGGTGAGTGTAGAATTTGAGGAGTTTTATCAGCCACTAAATTGCTGGCTTCAAGTCCACGCCTATCCTGCAAAAGACGGCTTGTCTGTTTATTTCCAAGACATTACTAAACGACGGCGAACAGCAGAAGCACTACGAGAGAGTGAAGAACGCTGGCAATTAGCATTAAATGGTAATAATGATGGTATTTGGGACTGGAACCTCAAGACTAATGAAGTGTTCTTCTCAACTCGCTGGAAAGAAATGCTCGGTTATAAAGACCACGAAGTTTCCAACGGTTGGGATGAATGGACAAAACTAATCCACCCCGATGAGCGAGATTGGGTACTTCAAGCCTTCCAAGACCACTTTGCCAAGAAAACACCCTTTTATGTCTGTGAATATCGAGTCCAGTGCCAAGACGGCAGCTATAAATGGATTCTAGATCGAGGACAGGCACTTTGGGACGCATCGGGTGATATAGTTCGTATGGTGGGTTCTTATACTGATATCACAGATCGCAAGCAGGCAGATGAAGAATTAAAGCGGCAGAATTTGCGATCGCAATTATTTGCCCAAATCACCCTGAAAATTCGAGAATCTTTACAAATAAACGAAATTCTTCAAACTACCGTTACTGAAGTACAAAAACTATTACAAGCTGACCGAGTTTTAATTTTTCAACTAGAGCCTGATGGTTCGGGAACAGTAGTACAAGAGGCGGTGCTACCTGGTTGGCCGATAATTTTGGGAAGAAATGTTTTTGACCCCTGTTTTAAAGAAGAATATATAGAAAGATATCGCCAGGGCAGAATCAGTGCAATGGAAGACATTCAAGCTGCTCACATTCAACCATGCCATCGAGAATTTCTTCAGCAGTTTGCTGTCAAAGCTAACCTCGTAGTGCCAATTCTCGTCAGGGACGGCATTTGGGGTTTGTTGCTAGCTCATCAGTGTGCTGCACCTCGACAGTGGAATAACTTTGAGACGGAGTTGTTACAGCAACTAGCTAACCAAATTGGGATTGCTTTATCTCAAGCGCAACTATTAGAAAAACAAAGCCAGCAAAGTCAAGAACTCGCTCGTTCTAATGCGGAATTGGAACAATTTGCCTATGTCGCTTCCCATGACTTACAAGAGCCTTTGCGGATGGTAACGAGTTATTTACAACTACTAGAGCGAAGATACAAAAATCAACTTGATGCCAATGCCGATCAGTTTATCAACTACGCAGTAGATGGGGCGCGGCGGATGCAGACGCTGATAAATGATTTGTTGAATTATTCTCGCGTCAGCACCCGTGGACAGCCCTTTATAACAGTAAATTGTAGTATTGTCTTAGAACAAGCGATCGCTAATCTGCAAATTGCGATCGCGGATAATAAAGCAATTGTCACTTACGATTCTCTACCTGAAGTAATGGCTGATACTACCCAATTAATACAAGTATTTCAAAACCTGATTGGCAATGCGATCAAATTTTGCCGTCATCAACAGCCACGAATTCACATCGGCGTAGCGAAGCCAAATGGAAATCTAGATGGGGAAAGTTTAAATGTTATACCGTCGGTAGATGAATGGTTATTCTGGGTACGCGATAATGGCATAGGTTTGGAATCCCAGTATGCTGAACGTATTTTTATAATTTTTCAGCGCTTGCACGGTAGAGATAAGTATCCCGGTACTGGAATTGGTCTGGCAATTTGTAAAAAAATTATAGAACGCCACGGCGGCCGGATCTGGGTTGAGTCGAAACTGGGTCAAGGCTCGACTTTCTACTTCACAATTCCAGATAGAGCAGGTAAGCAATCGTGGGCATCATAACACCGATTATGCCTATTGAGGTTTTGTTAGTAGAGGATAATCCTGGCGATGCCCAACTCACACGCATCGCCCTAGAAGATAGCAAAATCTCCATTCACTTGAATGTGGTCGAAGATGGTGTAGAAGCAATGGCATTCTTGCGAAAGCAGGACAAATATGTTGAAGCAGCCCATCCAGATATTGTGCTGCTCGATTTAAATCTCCCCAGAAAAGATGGGCGAGAAGTACTGGCAGAAATTAAAGGAGATGAAAACCTCAAGCGAATTCCTGTAGTAATTTTGACGACTTCCCAAGCTGAAGAAGACATCCTCAAAGCCTATAATTTATGTGCAAACTGTTATATAACTAAGCCCGTAGATTTCGATCAATTCGTTAAAATTGTCCAATCAATAGAAAATTTTTGGTTTGCGATCGTAAAACTGCCACCGGAGTAGTGGAAATGGCAGGTAAAAATATTAAAGTATTGTTAGTAGAAGATAATCCTGGTGATGTATTTTTATTACAAGAGTTTTTAAAAGAAGTTACCACAGTTGTAGTTGATTTGATGCCAGTTGAACGACTTTCGGAAGCACTCAACTACTTAGCTAAGGAACTTTTTGATGTAATTTTGTTAGACCTCTCGCTGCCAGATAGCCAGGGATTAGAAACCTTTGTCATCACTCACCATCAAGCAAAAGCCACTCCGATAATTGTACTAACGGGTATAAATGATGAAACCCTAGCAATTAAAGCAATGCAAGAAGGGGCGCAAGATTATTTGGTGAAAGGGCAAGTAACTGGCGACTTGCTGGTGCGCTCCATGCGTTATGCCATCGAACGTCAACGGGCAGACAACGCACTGCGACAGAGTGAGGAACGATTTCGGGTAGCCCTGAAAAACTCTCCCATCTTCGTCTACAACCAAGATTGCGAGTTACGGTACACCTGGGTTTACAATCCTTCCAATGGATTGACAGTTGAAGAAATGTTGGGCAAACAAGACTTGGATATAATCCCAGTTGAAGATGCTCAACGTCTCACCACAATTAAACGTGAAGTGTTAACCACTGGCATAGGAAGGCGAGAGGAAGTATCAATAACAATCAAAGATACAACTCGATATTACGATTTGACAGTTGAGCCATTGCGGAATGAGTCGCAAGAAATAGTCGGCGTGACATGCGCCAGTATTGATATTAGCGAACGACAAGCCGCACTACGCGATCGCAAATTAGCAGAAGAAAAAATCCGCGAACAAGCAGCATTACTTGATGTCGCCACAGATGCCATTTGCGTGCGAGATTTAAACAATCAAATTATCTTCTGGAACAAAGGCGCAGAAACACTTTTCGGTTGGAAAGCGACAGAAGCTTGGGGTAAAAATGCTAATGAGCTTTTGTATGACGAATTTTCACCAGAAATTGAAGCGGCTTTATTACAAGTTGTTAGTAAAGGAAAGTGGCAGGGTGAGTTAAATAAACTTACTAAAATGAACAAAGAAATCCTTGTTGCTAGTCGCTGGAGTTTGGTGTGCGATGAGCAAGGCAAACCCAAATCAATTCTCACCGTTGACACAGATATTACCGAAAAAAAACACCTAGAAGCCCAATTGTTTCGCGCCCAACGTTTGGAAAGTATTGGCACTTTAGCTAGTGGCATTGCTCACGACCTCAACAATATCCTGACACCTATTTTGGCAGGAGCGCAACTGCTACCGCTCAAATTTCCTGATGCAGATGAGCGAACTCGCCATCTATTAGAGATTTTGGAAATCAATGCTAGACGCGGTGCTGATTTAGTCAAACAGGTGCTATCCTTTGCGCGGGGTGTAGAAGGGAAGCGCATCACTTTGCAACTCAGACATATAATTGTGGAACTAGGCAAAATTCTCAAAGAGACATTTCCCAAATCCATAGAAATTAGCACTGATGTACCGCAGGATTTGTGGATGGTTTCTGGAGATAGCACCCAACTGCATCAAGTGCTGATGAACCTCTGCGTTAACGCCCGCGATGCTATGCCCAATGGCGGTAGTTTAACTATCTCTGCTGAGAATCTGTTAATTGACGAAAATTATGCCCGAATGAACTTGGAAGCTAAACAGGGGCCTTACACAGTGATTACTGTCTCCGATACTGGAACTGGGATTCCGAGAGAAATCTTAGATAGAATTTTCGAGCCATTTTTTACCACAAAAGATGTCGGACAAGGCACTGGTTTAGGACTTTCCACCGTGTTGGGGATAGTTAAAAGCCACGGAGGTTTTGTGAACGTGTATAGTGAACCGGGAAGTGGCACAAGCTTTAAGGTTTACTTACCAGCAGTGGGGGGAATGGAAACATTCACTCCAGAAGAATTGCCACCACAGACAGGACATGGAGAATTGATTTTGGTTGTGGATGATGAAGTTGCAATTCTTGAGATTACCAGAACATCACTAGAAGCTCACAACTATAAAATCTTAGTTGCCAATGATGGCATTGAGGCGATCGCGCTGTACGCTAAAAATAGGGACAAAATTAGTGCTGTACTAATGGATATTATGCTGCCCTCGCTGGATGGTTTAACTGCCATCCGTACCCTGCAAAAAATCAACCCCCAAGTCAGAATTATTGCCAGCAGTGGACTTATGTCTGACAATAAGCTCAGTGCAGTAGCTGCTATTGGTGTCAATACCTTTTTGTCGAAGCCCTATACTGTCAACGAATTATTGCTTTCTTTACAAAAAGTATTATCGTGAAATCTTGTAATTTTCCATTTTTTATCATACGCTTATTAAGCAGCAAGTACATTCTTAAAAGTCCCGTATTTGAGGGCGAATTTAATCTTTGCAAAGAATAATTGCACTAATTACTGATAAAAAACGAAATTAAATCTTCTCGTCAAAAAGGAGAAAAATTAATGCCTTTTGATTTTAACGGTGATGGTAGAGATGACTTTATTCGCCAAGAAAAAGGTGCATATGCTGTTGATGATATTCTCACAGCCCAAGTCTATCTCTCTAATGGAAACGGCACATTTTCCAGCCAACTTTTGACTGATTACACAATCATGAAAGGTGATTTGACCAATCTGATTGTGGCAGACTATAACGGTGATGGTAGAGATGACTTTATTCGCCAAGAAAAAGGTGCATATGCTGTTGATGATATTCTCACAGCCCAAGTCTATCTCTCCAATGGAAACGGCACATTTTCCAGCCAGCTTTTAACTGATTATACAATCATGAAAGGTGATTTGACCAATCTGATTGTGGCAGACTATAACGGTGATGGTAGAGATGACTTTATTCGCCAAGAAAAAGGTGCATATGCTGTTGATGATATTCTCACAGCCCAAGTCTATCTCTCCAATGGAAACGGCACATTTTCCAGCCAGCTTTTGACTGATTACACAATCATGAAAGGTGATTTCACCAATCTGATTGTGGGAGACTATAACGGTGATGGTAGAGATGATTTTATTCGCCAAGAAAAAGGTGCATATGCTGTTGATGATATTCTCACAGCCCAAGTCTATCTCTCCAATGGAAACGGCACATTTTCCAGCCAGCTTTTGACTGATTATACAATCATGAAAGGTGATTTCACCAATCTGATTGTGGGAGACTATAACGGTGATGGTAGAGATGATTTTATTCGCCAAGAAAAAGGTGCATATGCTGTTGATGATATTCTCACAGCCCAAGTCTATCTCTCCAATGGAAACGGCACATTTTCCAGCCAACTTTTAACTGATTATACAATCATGAAAGGTGATTTAACCAATCTGATTGTGGGAGACTATAACGGTGACGGTAGAGATGATTTTATTCGCCAAGAAAAAGGTGCATATGCTGTTGATGATATTCTTACAGCCCAAGTCTATCTCTCCAATGGAAACGGCACATTTTCCAGCCAACTTTTAACTGATTATACAATCATGAAAGGTGATTTAACCAATCTGATTGTCGCCGACTATAACGGTGACGGTAGAGATGACTTTATTCGCCAAGAGAAAGGTGCATATGCTGTTGATGATATTCTCACCGCCCAAGTCTATCTCTCCAATGGAAACGGCACATTTTCCAGCCAACTTTTGACTGATTACACAATCATGAAAGGTGATTTGGTCAATATCATTGCTTAAGTGTTGCGACCAGCAATCATAAATGCTTCGACCTGGATGTGATTAGGGTTAAAGCTAGAGAAGGTGACACTTTCTCTAGCTTTAATGTTTAGGAGGATGTTTGAAAAGTTATGAAGAGGCAAATTTTATGGCGGTGCCTCACCATTGGGGCTGGATTAATGTCTTACGCAAAGGAAAATCCTTAAAATTATCCCGAATTTATGCAACGCCATTACCCCTACACATTAAATCTGAACAACATTACATCCCCTTCCTGCACAACATATTCTTTCCCTTCACTGCGAACCAACCCTTTCTCCTTCGCAGCATTCATCGAACCAGTCGTTACCAAATCTTTATAAGCGACAGTTTCGGCGCGAATAAATCCCCGTTCAAAATCACTGTGGATTACACCAGCAGCTTGAGGTGCAGACATTCCCGCATTAATTGTCCAAGCGCGGGTTTCTTTAGGGCCACAAGTGAAATATGTCCGCAAGCCTAAAAGCATGTAAGTTGCCCGAATCAACGATTTCAAACCGCCTTCTTCCACACCTAAAGACGCGAGGAAATCAGCTTTATCTGACTCTGGTAATTCCACTAATTCAGCTTCAACTTGAGCCGAAACTATCACAACTTGGGCATTTTCTGTTGCAGCAATTTGCCGGACTGTTTCGACAAAATGATTACCAGTTGCCAACTCATCCTCAGATACATTCGCGGCGTAGATAATCGGTTTATAAGTGAGCAGTTCTAACCCTTTAATAATTTCTGTTTCTTCTTCATTCAAGCTTACCTGACGCACCGATTTACCTTCATTTAAAGCCGCAGCTAATTTTTCTAAGACTGTGATTTCAAACTGTGCATCTTTACTGGTACGAGCTTGTTTGCGAGTGCGGTCAATTCGCCGCTCAATTTGTGCTAAATCTGATAAACCCAGTTCTATATTAATGATTTCAATATCTCGCGCTGGGTCAACAGAACCAGCAACGTGGATAATATCATCATTCTCAAAACAACGTACCACATGGACGATCGCATCAACTTCCCGGATGTGGGATAGGAATTGATTCCCTAGTCCCTCACCCTGACTTGCACCCTTAACTAAACCGGCAATATCCACAAATTCAACCCGCGCCGGGATAATTTGTGCCGAACTGGCAATCTTAGCAAGAACATTTAACCGTTCATCCGGTACTGCGACAACGCCGACATTCGGTTCAATCGTGCAAAAAGGGAAGTTAGCTGCTTCAGCCTTAGCATTAGCAACTACAGCATTAAATAAAGTAGATTTTCCGACGTTGGGAAGTCCGACAATTCCGGCTCTTAGCATTTTGGATTTTAGATTTGAGATTTTGGATTACATTACCAAGTTAATCTAAACAGGTTCCGGTATGGTTTGGGGAATTGGCCCTGGAACCGTCTGAGGAATGGGAGCAGGTACTGGTTCTGGTAACGGTTGAGGAATAGCTGGCGCCGGTACAGGTTCAGGACTCGGTAGCGGACTCGGCCCAGGATTGGGTATTTGTGGTTCAGGTATAGAAATCGCAGTAGGATTAATCATCGTAAATCTAAATTAAATTATTCAACCTTCCCACGTTAGATGACAACCTCATCTGTTGACATCTCCCCAAATAGCTATACCCACAAACACATCCTTTACAAACTTACCCCTCTTCTCATTCTCTGCGTCCCTCCGCGCTTCCCTTTGCGCGACGGCAGTCGCTACAACGGGGGGAACCCCCGCAACGCGCTGCCTCCCCTTTGCGTTTAAACTCTAATCCTCAAACTACTCCTCCTTCACCTTCTCCACCACCTCTGGCACTGGATCGTAACCACCTGGATGAAACGGATGACAGCGCAAAATCCGCCGAGTTGCCATCCAGCTACCACGCAACACTCCAAATCGTTCAATAGCTTCAATAGCATACATCGAACAAGTTGGTTGAAAGCGACAAGTCGGGAGAAACAAAGGCGAGATAAACATTCGGTAGCCCCGAATCAGCCAAATCAATAATAATTTCATTGCAGCTACCCAAATCTTATAAATTAGTAACAGGGGTAAAAATTTTCATTTGTCGCATCTTTGTTAATTACATTTTCTGACTTCACCTCAATTCCGCTTTTCTGGCTGCAAATTGCGTTGGCTGTGCCCGCCGAAGGCATCGCTGCAATCTGGGTGTTACTCATCCTCCTAATTGCATGGGTGGTAAACCGCTTTGCCGATAAGCCAGAAATCGTGCGGAAGATAGTTCATATTGGCACTGGTAATGTGATTTTAATCGCTTGGTGGCTAAATATTCCCGCTAGCGTAGGGATTACAGCTTCTATTTTAGCCAGTGCAATCACTTTATTATCCTACCGATTGCCCATTCTTCCTGGTATTAATAGCGTTGGACGGCAAAGTTTAGGGACATTTTTTTACTCTGTCAGTTTCGGTATTTTAGTTGCCTGGTTCTGGTATTTACAACAACCCCAGTACGCAGCACTCGGAATTTTGGTGATGACTTGGGGAGATGGATTAGCAGCCTTGATTGGGCAACGCTTTGGTACACACAAGTATAAAGTTTTTGGGACAGAAAAAAGTTGGGAAGGCTCCCTCACTATGATGCTCGTTAGCTATGTCGTCAGTAGTTTGATTTTAGTTGGAACTCAAGGAAACAGTTGGCAAACTTGGGCGATATCGTTGATAGTGGCAGTTATAGCTACGGCTTTAGAAGCTGTTTCATTTTTGGGTATTGACAATTTGACAGTTCCTTTGGGTAGTGCAGCCCTTGCCTTCTTTTTAAGTCAGTTAGTCTTGAGTTAGTAATTGCCTTGAGTGCTATTTTCTAATTGAGCAAACAAGAGATATTCATTGTTAGTTAATAAATATAATGCTTCTGGGTTGAGTCCAATACAGGTAAGTAAGTTTGTAGTAAGGACTTTAGTCCTTATTTTCAAAGCACTAAAGTCCTTACTACAAACCCTCAAAACTGATTTACTGGTTTAGTTTAGCAGTCCGATCGCCATTTCAAGATACATCTTAGCCTTGTGCAAGTTAAGCAAGCTCTCTTGGTCGTATCTGTCAGGGTAGCTCATAGCTTTGCCTTCCATCGTCAGCTTGATCAGTGCTGCTTGCTCATCAGTGGGTGAATTCATCTCATCTACCACCCCTTCGAGGAATTGAGTAACGCTAAAGCCTGGTGACTTCAACCCTCTTCCTTGCCTTATTTGAGCGATCGCTATCTGTGGAAATGCCATCAAGCTAACAATCCAACTGGTCTTGTACCCTCCATTCCCAGTAGGCTTCAATCCGTAACGCCTACATAAATCTCTCAACTCAGCAATAGTTTTGATTTCGAGTTCTGACCTTGTGAACATAAAATAGAGTTACCCATGAGTTACAAGTTTTCCAGGCAAGTACTCACCGATTTTAAAGTGTAACTCGTTGTTAACATCGACTTGAAGCTATATTTACGTTTCTACATAAATGGCTAAAGCTAAGGGTAAACCTGAAAATTTTGGAAACCAACCAAGCAAAGAATTAACCGAACAATTAAACTTCCGTGTCACCAAGGAAATGAAGGAAGAGGTAAAGGCTAAGGACGATCCTCCTGAGTTTTGTCGCCAAGCTATCCAAAAAGCACTAAATGAAGATAAAGACTAAAGACGACCCTCCTGAGTTTTGTCGTCAAGCTATCCAAAAAGCACTAGATGAAGATAAGGAGAAGTCAACTTAACGTGAAAAAGGCGGTTAGAAACCGCATCTACACAAGCAAAACCCACACTTCGACAAGCTCAGTGACCGCCTTCGTGGGTTAAGAACCGAATGGCACTAAGAAAAGATACAGTCCTTGTCCTGACTGGTTCCCAGCCTCCAGGCTGGGAACCCATTCTAGGAGGCTCCGCCTCCAGTAGCTTGACGAGAGGCAGCAGCCCATGAGAATACATTCCCAGCCTGGAGGCTCTTAACGAGGCTACACAAGCCTTTGCGCTTTTCTTAGTGCCATTCGGTTAAGAACCCTTGATTTTGTATTAGTCCACGGAGGTGGACTTTGTTTGTATAGCCGCGAATTCCATTCGCCCTGGCTCTAAGTTGACACTTTATTAATAAGTCAAACTTTTAATTTAATTGAGGTGGGATGCCTTCGCTATACTGAGATAAAATCCAATCGAGTAAAATCGGATTGACTAACTCCGGCGCTTCATCCTGCGGACAATGCCCCACTCCCTCTAAAGGAATAAACTTTTCTACTTGGGGAAAGTTAGCTAATTCTCTCCCTAACTTAATTGGTTCCCACGGATCAGCCGTTCCCCACAAGATAATCACTGGACAAGCTAACAGTGGTAAAAGTTCTTCAGGTAATGGCCCTGTAGAATAAGAAGTAAAAGCAAGAAAAACAGCCCCAGCCCCCGGATCACTTGCTGGTGAAGTGAGAATATCTACTAACTCATCTGTCACCATCTCAGCATTCGCATAAGCTTGCAGCAGAATTTTCCGCACTGTTTTCGGTTTGGCGAGTTGATTGAAAAAGAAATCACCAACTGGTTTGATAGATAACAGACGTTGCAGTACAGGCGCTCCGTAACGACGAGATAAAGGTAAAGTTTCCCGTTTGCGATCGTGCAACAGCCGTAAAGAACAGTTGAGCAAAGCAACTCCTAAAGCAATATCTGGGTTGCTTACTGCTGCTTGCATGGCGACAATACAGCCAATAGAATTTCCCACTAAAAAAGCTGGCTCACCCACTACTTCACGGCAAAAATCTGCTACTTGCTGTCCCCAAGTTTCTAGTGTGTAGTTAATTTTTTCACCAGGTTGAGGTTTTGCGGAAGCACCAAAACCAATCAAATCGATCGCATAAACACGGCAACTTTGTGCTAACACAGGAATGTTCTTTTGCCAATGCCACCAAGAAGCGCCAAATCCATGCACGAGGACAACAGCTGGGCCAGTAGTTCCTTGGGTTTGATAGCAGATGGGGAAATCTTGCCAAATCCAGGTTTTTCTAGAGTTAAGTGCTGTTTTTGAGCTTGAGGTTGTCATAAGAAATTTGATGAATACAAGGGTAAAAGCCTTTCAGCAGCAAGACAAGACGCAAGTAAAATTGTTTTGAATTGGAATAAAATTTATCAGATTTTCAAAGTAAATCCTTTGCTTTAGTGATAGCTTAGACAGACACCACGAAAGCTTCTAGGCTGATAGTTTTATCTAGCATAGATTTCCGTGTTGTTGATAGAGGTAATTTACTCACAACTTAATTAGAAATCATAACTTCTAGAATGTGAGTAATATTTTCGCTATTTTTAGATGTGAGCGAATTAGCATCACTGCTAGATTCAGTAGTTTCACAATTTACGATCGCTAATGCAAGTCTATAACATTGTCAAATATGAGGCATCGGCTAAGGGGTGGTTTGCAACTGGAAACTGACGCTGAATTTAACAATCTCTTTCTTGTTCCTAGTTCTGCGAGCCAGAAATTATGAATCTACTAGAAACAATCGATACTCCCATTGGGAGCTATGCACCCGATTTTGAACTGCCAGGAATTGACGATCAAGTACACCATCTCAGGCGTTATCTTGAGAAGTTCCGAGCAGTGGGCGTTATTTCCCTATGTAACCACTGCCCTTATGTAGAGTGGTATATAGACAGGTTAAAAAACATTCAAGCCGAATTTGCACCACAAGGCTTCACACTAATTGGCCTGAATGGTAGTAATGTTGATCGCGCTACTAGGCCAAGCTTTGAAAATATGAAAGCTTTTGCCGTGCGTCACCAGTTGAATTTCCCCTACCTGTGGGACTCGACTCAAGATGTGACCGGTAGTTTCGGTGCAACAAAAACACCAACGGCCTTTCTAATCGATACTAACGGTATAGTCCGCTACAAAGGAAAAATTGATAATCATCCTCATGACCCATCATCGGTGGGAGAGGATTATTTGAGAACTGCGATCGCTGCTCTGCTTCAAGGTCATAAAATAGACACACCACAAACAGAACCAGTCGGGACTACATTGATTTGGCGTAACTAGACATAGATAGTCCCTGTAACTGCTATCTTAAGTTGGAGGCAATTGCAACTTTTTTGATAAAGCGGAACTTCATGGGAACGAATTACCGACGGGTTTTACTCAAACTGAGCGGTGAAGCCTTAATGGGCAACATGGGCTATGGCATTGATCCAGAAGTGGTCAAAGGCATAGCACAAGAATTAGCAGAGGTGATAGCCACTGGCACTCAAATCGCCATAGTTGTTGGCGGCGGCAATATTTTTCGTGGCGTCAAAGCAGCGTCGGCGGGGATGGACAGGGCAACCGCTGACTATATTGGGATGATTGCCACGGTAATGAACGCCATGACACTGCAAGATTCGCTAGAACGCATAGGAGTACAGACGCGGGTGCAAACTGCGATCGCTATGCAAGAATTAGCAGAACCTTATATCCGTCGTCGTGCCATCCGCCATCTTGAAAAAGGGCGGGTGGTAATTTTTGGTGCTGGTTCTGGAAATCCCTTTTTTACTACAGATACTACTGCGGCATTAAGAGCCGCAGAAATTGATGCTGAGGTGATTTTTAAAGCCACCAAAGTAGATGGAGTATATGATGCTGATCCTCATATTTATCCTGACGCCAAGCGTTACAATAGCCTCACTTACGCACACGTTTTAGCCAAAGATTTGCGGGTGATGGATAGTACTGCGATTGCTTTGTGTAAAGAAAATAATATCCCAATTCTGGTATTTGACCTAACGGTGAGAGGTAACATCCACCGAGCAATTATGGGAGAATCTATCGGCACGCTTGTGGGAGGTTCTTGTGAAATTAGCTGAAGCTGAAAGTACGATGCAAAAAACCGTTGAGTCAACTCAACGAGCTTTTAACTCAATTCGCACTGGTCGCGCCAATGCGAGTCTATTAGATAAGGTATTGGTGGACTATTACGGTTCGCCTACTTCCTTAAAATCACTAGCAAATATTAGCACACCGGATGCTACGACGATCTTAATTCAACCCTACGAGCGCAACACCCTAAACATCATTGAGAAAGCTATTTCCCTCTCAGATGTGGGTTTAACACCCAGTAACGACGGTTCTGTAATCCGGTTGAATATTCCGCCTTTAACAAGCGAGCGTCGTAAAGAATTTGTCAAAATGGCATCTAAATATGCTGAAGAGGGTCGTGTTGCTATTCGCAACATTCGCCGCGATGCCATAGACGCGATTCGCAAACAGGAGAAAGCCTCTGAAATCTCCAAAGATGAATCAAAAGACCAACAAGACAGCTTGCAAAAACTGACAAACGAGTATACTGCCAAAATAGACTCACTGTTAGCAGAAAAAGAAAAAGACATCACGACTGTTTAAAGTTTAATGTCTGAAGCATAAAGGCTGAAGGATGATGGATAAATTCTTCAGCCTTTATTATTTCTTAGGTATTTAACAAAAATTGATCGACTATCTCAATAGAAAATAAACTAATTCTGGAGCAAAAATTTAATATGTACGACTGCATCATCGTCGGCGCTGGGCCAGCTGGTGGAACAGCTGCATATCATTTAGCCAAACAGGGTCGCTCAGTATTAGTGTTAGAAAAAGAATCCTTACCCAGATATAAGCCTTGTGGCGGTGGTGTATCTCCAGCGATCGCTCAATGGTTTGACTTTGATTTTAGCCCAGCGATTTCTGTGAAAGCCGACTCCCTTCGCTTTACCTGGAAATTGGGCGACCCCGTGGAAGCAAAAATCGCAACAAAAGAACCAGTCTGGATGGTGCGACGAGATATTTTTGACCATTTTCTAGTGCAGCAAGCACAGAAGCAAGGGGCTGAACTCCGAGATAATACGGAAGTAACAGGTATTGAATTTCAAAGTGACTATTGGCAAGTTAACACAGCCAATGGCCCAGTTACAGGTCGCTACTTAATCGCGGCTGATGGCGTCAAAGGCCCAATGGCAAAATGGCTAGGCTTCAAAGACCGTAAACGCCGTTTAGCAGGAGCTTTGGAAGCAGAAGTTCCCGCAATTGTCAAGGACAAATCCACAATTCACTTTGAGTTTGGCTTGGTGAAAAATGGCTACATTTGGAACTTCCCGAAAGCTGATGGTTATTCCATTGGTGTCGGTACATTTGTCGGCGGCGAACCCCAAGACTTTAAGAAGATTTTAGATGAGTACGCGCGATCGTTTGATGTAGATATCAAAACTAGTAAGCAGTATGGTTATCCCCTTTGCTTGTGGGATGGCAACCAAAAATTGCATACTCAAAATGCAGTTTTGGCTGGGGAAGCTGCTTGTGTGGTTGATCCCATGACAGCAGAAGGCATTCGCCCCTCGATTTTTAGTGGTTTGATTGCAGCAGGAGCCATTAATGAGGCTCTTTCTGGTGAAATTAACGCTTTAGAAAAATATAGTGAAGTGATTAGTGAAGAATGGGGTACTGAGATGGCTTGGGCGCAAAAATTAGGTGGAGCATTCTATCGCTTTCCTGGCATTGGCTACAAAATTGGTGTTAAGCGCCCCTCTGGTGCCAAAATCATGGGTAAGATTCTGTGTGGAGAACTGCGCTATGGCGACGTTACCGATCGCGCCCTCAAGCGTTTAATTCCTGGTTTTGGAGGTTAACTATTAAGGATTAGGAATCTCTAGCAAAGAGACGCCCACCCTACAAAAATTAATCATCTCTTGTAGGGTGGGCGTCTCGCCATTGGTGTCAACTTAACGTGAAAGCCAGTCTAGAATCATTCGTGACAGGCTAAGACTAAATTACTTTTGTCAATTAGTAGTTACGCTGAAAAATCACTTAAATACAGGGTATTAAAATAACTTATATACTGACTTTTTCGGACAATAATGAGTGATGCATTTAGAGATTAAGCGTAGGCACAGCCCGCCGTAGGCATCGCATCCCCAAAAATAATGTTTTTTACCCCTATTTTGGCAAAATTTTAAGCACTATTACTTATTGACAAATTGTTTAAAACCTTAACCTGTCAAGATCAGAACGAGCTTTTTCGCTGTTAATAGCAGTCGCTAAAGTTAGGTTCTCATCCAGCACCCGCTTTAGCAAGTCAGAGGGCTGCACTCCGCCTACAGTCAGAAACAGATTGCGTGTCTCTGACAAAGTTAAGCTAAATGCATCTCTGACTTTAAGGAGACTAAAATCACTGTATGCCATAGACTTTTGCTCCAGTTCTATCTTAATAATGCATGGCTTGCCCGTTTTTGCAAGATATTATTTGAAAGACAAGCTTCGTTAGCAGGCTCGCCTCTCAAATATTGCACCTGAACGCGAAGTTAAAAATACCTAGAGAAAAGCCAGATAATTACTCCAGTTCCCAATACACAAAAAATTCCCGCCAAGCCAGCTAGGGGCTTTTTATTCTTACCTGTGAACAAATCAGAGACTTTACCTGTATAAGTAATTAGTTCTGCTGTGTCTATGGTAGCGATTGCCCATATCCATCCCGCGTGCAATCCCCATGCTAAACCCAAATTATTGCTAGAGGCAAAGCGTGCCAACACCAGCACTATTCCCATCAGCCACAATCCAGGAAGTTGGGGTGCGGTTTCACGTTGCTCCCAAACTAGGTGTAGCAAAGCAAATATCAAGCTAGAAATTACTGCTGCTACCCAAACTGGATAATCTTGCGCTAATTCAGTAAACAGGAAACCGCGAAAAACTAACTCTTCTATCCCACCGACTAATAACCCTATCAAGAAAATCGGTAGCAGGATGGGTAGTAGTAACTTGAAATTCGTCTTTTCAAAAGAACACCACCCTAACCCGAATTGCCCACCAAATACAACAGCTAGGCTCACCACTCCCAAACCGAAACCTAGTGCTAAAGAACCAAGAGTTGAAAGATTCCCAACAAAGCCGTAATCCGAAAAAGATTTATTGGTAAGCCAACTAATTCCCCACAGAATCAGGGGAGCTAATAGGTAAAGTGACACCAATAACGGCATCTTTTGCTCTGGCTGTAAAGGTTTAGGGGGTTGCCAATTGAGCAATATTGCTGATACTGTTGCCACTGGCAACCAGCAAACTATCCAGAAAATAAAAAATGCCATCACTACAACTAGTGCTGGTGCATTTTCCATAAACGCCAATAAAGCGTTGACAGAAGACTCAAAGTAAGTTACTAAACTAAACAAAAAAACACGATAGACTTCTTGCACTATAGATTTCTTGCTGATTAATCAAGACTCTACTAAAATTGGTGACTTCTGCAAGGGGTCTAATCGTATTCTCTACTTGTGACAAAATTTTCTAAATAGAGCTAGTAGTACCGCAAGGCGGAAGTCACGCATTCATGCATTCACCCATTCAAAAAGCTTTAATTTTGGACTTTCTGACTGTAATGAAATGGTAGGTTTATTTCCGCCGATCTGTACTAGTAGTCTGTCTCATAAGTTCTGATTGATTAGTTTGTTACCAAAACCCTGTAGAGACGCGAAATTTCGCGTCTTTACAACCCAGCAAAATTAATGGGACAGACCACTAGTTTCCTGTCGGGTAAGGACAAGTTATCATCACCTGAAACTTATCCCTACCATCAGCTTTCTTTACTCTTCGTCTTCCAAATCTTCGTCTGATTCGTCGGAGTCTATATCTTGTGAGCTTAGTTTTTTGTCAGTTTCACCGAGTTGAATCAGGTGAATATGTTTGTATCCCAATCTAATTTCAAACTCATCTCCAGCCTTTAAGCCCATTGCTTTGGTGTATGTCGCACCAATCACAATCTGACCATTTTGATGGACACTAACCCGATATGTCGGTTCACGACCACGACCATCTTTAGGTGCTTCTGGACTTAGAGGAATACCTCTAGCCGAGAGCAAAGCGTCATAAAAATCAGTGAGATTGACACGAACCTGGTTATTCTTAGTAACAGTGTAATAGCCGCACTGTTTAGCTCTTTCTCGGCGTGGTAAAGTGGAAAGTTCTTTTACTTTCGCAAGTAGTGCTTTTCCGGTTAATGGCGCGGTTGCAGTTTCAGTCATTATGCTCAAATTTTCCTTACTCTCTCCAAACTGATAAATAATGTAGTCTCATGCCAGCATTAGGCTTTTTAGCATTTGCATAGAGCTACTTAGGACTCTAGTGTAGCGGGTCAATTCCTGCCGATAGGAGCCAAAAGCACTTCTATATATGGTTGTCCACAACCACTTAGAGGTCATAGTTGCCATAGAAATTAATTTTGCTGATTTCACGGCACTTTTAACCATTATTCGCCATCAGAAATGAAATTATTTTCTCTTTTGGCGCTACTGTAGCGGTGTAACTTTCAGCCACCTTTACAAATTGGGTTGATTCTACTCCAAATAAGTCGTAGATCCTAAAAAATGCAGGTTTTCCACTTTTAGTGCTTGCTTCTCTGGCCAATGATCAGATAGAGTTTTTTCTACTCATCCTCTCAAACTTAGGACAGCATAGTATTTCAATAGAGTCCTACGGGCTTATGCCCTTTTGTCCTGCCAGTAGAGACGCGAATTTTCTTGTCTCTACATTACGATTCAACAAAGCAGTAGTAGCCGCGCTGATACGGCTATTGATTCTGTTTTGTGTCTTCGTAATTTTATATTAAATACTAGCATGGACTAATAATAGCAAAATAGTTGTTTAATTTTGAATTAAAGTTGCTGGTAAATTTTTATTTAAATTTCTGGACTTAAAGCTTGGAAAAAGCAGTGAGGATTTTCCTAACCCTTTATTGCAAGCGTGAGTATTGGTCTATGCCTTTTATAAAAATTTATCTAATTTAGACGAGCAGTTTTGACTAATGTGTTAAATTCAAGATTTTCTTGATTGGGAGGAGGCAAAAATCTAAAAGTCTCGCGCATCCAGGATCCCCGGTATAAGAACTTTTATTTGAAAGTCGTGAGGATTTTTCCTCGCTTTATTATCTTTTGCTCAAAAGCAGTCAGATAATTTTGTACGTCTGTCTATGGGAAGAATAAATCTCTTAACATATACCTATCGCTTGATTGCCACTACTATATATTGAACATACCCAAGTTACACTTCTATATAATCAAAAAATTTCGTCAAGCGGTAGCTTCTGCTGAATTTTCTAGTTAGTTGCTCTGACTCAAGTTGACATCAGGACGTGTCTCTAACCTGACATGCATTTAATTGGGATACGATCGCTAGGTCAGAGATGAAGGTAAAACGCTCTTTCCTTTACATTCCTAAACAGGTAAATTCAATGCAAAGCTATAATTACATTTTTGGCGCTTTATCTGAGAATTTGACACAAATTTTGCCTACAGCACTGCTATAAGTGAAGTTTGAATGGTTATCGTTAAACTAGAATCAGTCGCTCTTTCATGGTCAGCCTATTAACACTAGGCTTTGAATGAAGGTCAAAAAAGTATAGCTCATTTTTCACAACTACCTGCCTTGAATCATGATTTTTGAGGCTGGTGAAGCAATTTTAAAATTTTGGTTAGTGGTCATGGAAGTTATTTTTAAGGTCATTCGACAGCAACAAAATTCCTCCCCAGTGGTGCAAACCTACCTTGTAGAGGCTCAAGCAGGTAATACAATTCTGGATTGCCTCAATCATATTAAGTGGGAGCAAGATGGAACTTTGGCATTTCGCAAAAATTGCCGTAATACAATTTGTGGTAGCTGTGCTATGCGAATTAATGGGCGTTCGGCTTTAGCTTGTAAGGAAAATGTTGGCAGTGAACTTGCCAGATTACAACAAATACCATCATCCCAAAGTAAAGTAAATCCCATTCCCGAAATTACGATCGCACCTCTGGGCAATATGCCCGTGATTAAAGATTTGGTTGTAGATATGAGCAGCTTCTGGAATAATCTAGAAGCAGTTGCTCCTTATGTGAGTACAGCAGCACGACAAGTACCAGAAAGAGAGTTTTTGCAAACACCACAAGAGCGATCGCGCCTCGATCAAACTGGTAACTGTATTATGTGTGGTGCATGTTACTCTGAATGCAACGCCCGTGAAGTTGATCCAAACTTTGTTGGGCCCCATGCGCTTGCCAAAGCTTACCGGATGGTAGCAGACTCCCGCGATAGCGACACCAAAAATCGTTTGGAAAGCTACAACGAAGGTACTAAAGGCGTGTGGGGTTGCACCCGTTGTTTGTACTGTGATTCAGTTTGTCCAATGGAAGTTGCACCATTAGAACAAATCACCAAAATTAAACAAGAAATTCTCACCCACAAACAAGCAAGCGATAGTCGCTCAATTCGTCACCGAAAAGTATTGATGGATTTAGTTAAAGAAGGTGGTTGGGTTGATGAACGTCAATTTGGTTTACAAGTTGTCGGCAATTACTTTAAAGATTTAAGAGGATTACTCAGTCTTGCACCCCTCGGTTTACGAATGATCCTCCGGGGTAAGTTTCCCTTGTCCTTTGAAGCTTCTGAAGGTACAGAACAAGTGCGTAAGCTCATTGAATCTGTGCAACAGGTAGAAAACAAAAGTTAAGAGTTAAAAGTTAGGAGTTAGGAGTTAGGAGTTAGGAGTTAGGAGTAGCCCTTTCAAGGTGAGTAAAAATTTTGTTCAAAAAATTTCTCCTTCATCTCTTGCCTCTATGTTCTCTGCGTCTCGGTGGTTAGATAAATTACTTTTAAACCGCAGAGTCACAGAGAACACAGAGAAAAAAAAGAGATTTTTCGAGTCACCTTGAAAGGACTAGAGTTAGGAGTTACGCATTGTACAAAATGACTATGATGTGTCTCAACGAAAATCCGTTGTTTCAGACTATTGGCTACTAGCTTAATTATCAGGCTTAGGCGCAGCCCGCCGCAGGTATCGCTGGCTAATGGTGAAAAAATCAAACTTGAATGCCTGAAAATCCATACGCATATTTAATTGCTTCTGTCAATGCGTAACTCCTAGAATTTTAACTCCTAACTCCTCACTCATAACTCCTAACTCTAATTCAACGTGGTTCTTGAGGTATATTCAACGGCTGTCCATAACGGTCATATACTAAAACATCCCACTGACCGTTGTTACTGGATTCAAAAGCAATCCTACTACCATCAGCGCTAATTGTAGGGTTGCGAACTTCAGATTGTAGGTTATTAGTCAAATTGCGTGATTGGCGTGTTTCCCTGTCGTAGAGAAAAATAGCCGATCGCCCCTGACGGCTAGCACCAAACACAACATAACGACCATCTTGGGAAACGCTAGGATGAGTTGCGATCGCATCAAGGGAGTTTAAACCCGGCAAATCAACCAAATCACGAGTCACCGTATCAAACATATAAACATCTTGGCTACCGCGTCGGTCAGTAATAAAAACAATGTATCTCCCAGAAATTTGGGGATTTAATTCTGACGCTAAACTATTGAGACTCCGCCCCCCCGGATCAAAGGGATAACTCAAAAGGCGAGGGTAACCAAAACATCCAGTCAATAAACTAAAGGATAAAAATGCAGGTATAAAAAAAACACGTTTCATATAATTTAGTCATTAGTCATTAGTCAATAGTCTCACAACTCCTAACTCCTAACCCCCAACTCTTGTACAGACGCGATTAATCGCGTCTCTCCTAACTCCTACGGAGGTGAACCTACAGTTGCACCATTAGGAATATCTAACTCAATATTTGGCCCCCGGTCTAGGACTTCAATATCCCACTGACCACGGCTGGCGGTTTCAAAGACAACATAACGTCCATCTGGGCTAATATTTGGTTTTCTGACCCAGCCGCGATAGGTTGGTGTGACGATTTGCGACTGTTGTGTAGCGCGATCGTAAAGCGCCACTACTGGTCTACCTTGGTCACTAGTAAGATAAGCAATATAACGCCCGGTATAACTCAAGCTAGGACTTTCAGCAATTGTCTCCGCTCGGTTTATCCCCGGTGTACCAATAAACAGTTGCCTCTCTAAATCGAAAACCAGTAGCTGTTGATTACCATTCCGATTAGATACAAACGCTAAAAAGCGCCCATTTCCACTCAAAGCAGGTTGCTCCTCAGTGTAGCGACTGTTGAGGGAAGTAGGCCCTATAGAAATATCGTTATAACCACAAGATGCAAGCAAACTTGTTAAACCAAAAACCAGGCTCCAATGAATTGGTCTTTGGAGCCAAAATGTAGGCGTAAATTTTTCCACCTCAACTGTTTTCCGTCGCCTTTAAACCTAGTGTCACCCCAACTGTTTTAAACATCGTCATCAAAATCGGTCGAATTATCTCGCCCCTCATTTGGCATTTCAACCGGGTTGTATGGCACATAATCAGTTGGGATCGCCTCATCATCTTCGCGTGGTCTTCGAGGAGTTGAGTCAGTCGCTGGACGACGCCTTCTTGGTCTGGGAGCAACATCATCTTCCCGGCTTTCTGGACGCCCAGACCCGTTATTACTACGCCGAGAAGGTTTTTTGACTTCCCCTCCCGAACTTTCCCAATCATCAACTTGCCTAGATGAAGAACCCCAATTTTCTTCTTCAGAGCTTTCAGAAGGGCGATTCACAGGACGCCCAGAAGTCCGGCGCCGCGTTCTATCAGATGGGGCCTGTCTTTCACTACTGCTGCTGTTGCGGCGTTCTGAACGACGGGGGGGTTGCTCCTCGTAGTAGTCATCACGAGTGGAAATCTCATCCCTGCTACCGCGAATCCGGGCACGCACGGGGCGATCTTCCTCATCTTCATAAGGCAGTGGATCTAAGTCTGCCTCCATCTCAGCCCCATACCTCTTGCGATTGCGGTTCATTGAATAATTTCCGCTTACCTCTCGCTCATCGTCCACAATCGGAGTGTTGCGCTTTGCTTGCTGGGTAGCTATACTCCGCAGACGAATACTTTCAACTGCAAAAAACACAGTTGTGCCAACTAATAGCAGTTGACCAAATTGTAGAATCGGGTCTAAGCGCCATCCTTGAAACACGAGAATGAAGCCGCAGAGCAAACCGACTGCCGCAAAAAAGATATCTTGATCCCGTGACAATTCTGGACGCACAGTGCGGAGAAAATACAGTGCTGCCCCAGCCACAGCCAGGAAAATTCCTAGAATACTGGCTGAGTTTGCCCCAAAATTTACCTGAGCCAGAAAACTGGCTGAGTTCAGCCCAAAATTTATCATTGCTGTTTTCCCAATATCAAATCTATGTTAGCGAGTCACAATTAAAATCACTACTGTAATTAGAGACGATATATTGAAGCTTCAAAGCCTCTGGCAAAGAAGCTCTGAAGCTGTTCACCGAAAAATAAAAAAACCTATGCCTGTTAGCTACAACTGCTTCTAGCGGCAAACACTGCTGCTTTTAGTGCAATTATAAATAGCTAACAGACAATCGGTTATGAGAGTTGAATTAACTCTCATAAGCATTATGAACGCTGAATTTTATCTTTTTGGCTAATGAAAATTAGACCAACTGTAACGGGGATCACAACAATTGCAGTACCCCATAACAGACTCCAAAGAAAATTTGCTAAAGAAGGCGTCATACTTCTAAACCTTTTTTTACACACTTCATCCTAATTTTAATAGTGTATTACTTTCTTGAGAAGCCTTTAACTATGAACTGCCAAACTTGGTAACTGCTGTGGGGAGTTTGCTTTTCTATTGCAGAAGTAAGTGGCAGCATTTGGTTAAAATGATGATGAGAGTGCTTTACAAAGCTTCAAATTTTGTGGCGTTAGCGAAGCGCGGCTTGCCGATCGCCTAAGTTTTTCTTTCTTTACGATAGATAGTAGCTTAAACCGATGACTGGTGTTGACCTGACTGCTTGGATTCTTGGCCCTGTATTAGGGCTGATGACATTTTTATTTATATTTCGGATCATTCTCACTTGGTATCCGCAAGTGAATCTGAATCGTTTGCCCTTTAATTTAATAGCTTGGCCCACCGAACCATTTTTAGTGCCATTGCGAAAACTGGTACAACCTATAGGCGGAGTGGATATTACACCTATTATTTGGGTTGGTATCTTTAGTCTGGCGCGAGAAATATTACTAGGTCAGCAAGGATTACTGACAATGCTAGCTCGTGTGAATTAGGCATGGGGCATTGGGAATGGGGCATTGGGCATTGGGCATTGGAAGAGAATTTTTAATTCCTAACTCCTAACTCCTAACTCCCCACTCCTAACTCCTAACTCCCCACTCCCCTAGCCGTTCATCTCCTGCACAAAATTTGTATAGACATTACCCTGCAAAAATTGTGGAGTTTCCATAATTCTTTGATGAAACCCAATGGTGGTAGGTAGTCCAGTGATGGCACATTCCCGGAGTGCGCGTTTCATGCGGTTAATAGCAGTGGGTCGGTCTGGGCCCCAAACAATTAACTTGCCGATCAAAGAATCGTAGTAAGGCGGGATTTGGTAATCTGTGTAAACGTGGGAATCAATGCGAACGCCAGGGCCTCCAGGGGGAAGATAGCCACTAATCCGTCCAGGAGAAGGGCGAAAGTCATGATCTGGGTCTTCAGCGTTGATCCGGCACTCAATCGAATGACCTCGTAATACTACTTGCTCTTGCGTAAGCTTGAGTCTTTCCCCTTGAGCAATCCGAATTTGTTCGGCAACCAAGTCTATTCCAGTAATCATCTCTGTTACAGGATGTTCTACTTGAATCCGGGTGTTCATTTCCATAAAGTAGAATTTACCGGATCTATCCAAGAGAAATTCGATAGTACCCGCCCCACTGTAATTGATGAATTGGGCAGCTTTGACAGCAGCTTGTCCCATTTTCTCACGCAAGTCTTGGTCAAGAGCCGGACTTGGTGCTTCTTCTAGTAGCTTTTGATTCCGGCGCTGAATTGAGCAATCCCGTTCGCCCAAGTGGATGACATTACCGTAGTTATCCGCCAAAATTTGAAATTCGATGTGGCGGGGACGTTCAATAAATTTTTCTATATAAACGCCAGAATTACCAAAAGCTGCTCCTGCTTCCCCTTGGGCTGCCAGGAAAAGTTTGACAAATTCATCTTCAGAACGAACTAGGCGCATACCCCGCCCACCACCACCGGCTGTGGCTTTGATCATCACTGGATAGCCGATTTCCTTGGCGAATTTTAATCCTTCTTCCTCGGATTCTACCAACCCCTCACTACCTGGTACTGTCGGAACTCCAGCTTTTAGCATGGTTTCTTTGGCAGTGGATTTATCGCCCATCAGCTTGATAGCTTCTGGAGTTGGGCCGATAAAAGCAATATGATGGTCAGCACAAATTTCCGCAAACCGGGCATTTTCTGCCAAAAAGCCATAACCTGGATGAATGGCAGTCGCATTGCGTGTCAGTGCGGCAGCAATAATATTGGGAATATTCAAATAACTTTTACTGCTAGCAGGTTCGCCAATGCAAACCGCTTCATCAGCAAGTTGGACGTGGAGAGCATTCCGGTCAACGGTGGAGTGAACCGCGACTGTTGCAATCCCCATTTCTTCACAGGCGCGGAGAATGCGAAGGGCGATTTCTCCCCGATTGGCAATTAATATTTTGTCAAACTTCATTTTTTAGTTTCGATATCATTACCAGTAGATTGACATTTTCTCTGATCCAACTTGAAACGACGCTTCCGCATTATTTAAAATTATCACAGGAGATTCGCCACCCTGACTCTAAGCAAACTCGCATATTGCAGGCTTGCTGCCTCTACGAGTCTTACTACACTAACAACATTGCTGCTGTAAGTCTTGGCTAGCTTACTAAACTGGGCTTTTGCGATCCGCGATCGCCACCGGAAAGGGCGGGTACGCCATCGCACCGCACCTCCCACAGTCGATCTACCCTTTTTAATATCACTTGTGCATCTGCTAAATTTCTGTCAGTCTGATACCGCCTTGAGGAAATTTATATTTTTGAGAAATATAACTTTAAATATCACCTTACTATAATTAGTTTCTTATGCTATAGTTTATGTTTAGAGATTCCGTGCGGATGTGGCGGAATTGGTATACGCGCACGCTTGAGGTGCGTGTGGGCAATGCCCTTGGGAGTTCGAGTCTCCCCATCCGCATATTTTGTTGATTAGTCAAGGGTCAATAGTCAAAGGTCAATAGACCTTAGACTGTTGACCCTTAAATTTAGAGGGTCATTAGTCATTAGTTATTGGTCATTAGTCAAAGGACAAAGCCCAAAATCTCTTGCGAGATTAGACACTTTGCGCCTTGCCCAGGCATCAGAAATTTGTAACAGAGGACAAATGACAAATGACAAATGACAAATGACTCTATGGTTTTTTATGCTTTTATAGAGATACGTGAAGTTTTGTAAAAAGCATTGAGTATTACTTTTACGCCGACAAACAACTTAACACTGCCAGCAGCTTGGCATCGCCTCACTCCGATTTGGCAAGGAGGGGAGGAAGTGATTCAAAAAAGTTTACCTCATACTCAGCTAGCACCTGCTTGGCAGCTAATGCTTTTGGGTGACGGCTCTCCAACACGTCACCTAGAATTGCTTACAGGTGAGCCTGTAGAAGTAGATGTCATTGATATGTCATTGATTGGCATGGACTTAGATGGCGCTCCTGATTTAATTCAAGCTGTACCAGGCCCACGACTACGGCGACAAGTGTGGCTGCGGACTGCTTCTGGTCAACGATTAGCCTATGCTACTTCGTGGTGGGAAGCCAGTCATGTAGATGAGTATTTGCAAAATCGCTCATTACCAATTTGGGCGAGTTTAGCTCGTCTTCGCACAGAGTTGTATCGGGATGTTCGAGGGATTTACTATGGTGACTCATCGGCGCTAGAGTCTGGTTTTGATGTAACTGGGCCTTTTTGGGGTCGCCATTACTTGTTTTGGCATCATGGACAGCCATTAACTTTAATTTATGAAGTTTTTTCGCCTTATTTAACTAAATATTTGGGAGCTATGCAATTAAATTAATGAGTTTTCGGTGATGGTTTGTCGTTGTTGTGCGATCGCATCCTCTCTAAAATAGAATCATTCCCCAAGTTCAACCATGATTCAACTCAAAACCCAACTCACCCTCGAAGAATTTCTCGCACTTCCCGAAGGAGATATTACTTACGAACTCATTGATGGAGAAGCTGTTCCTAAATTCAAAAACGATGAGATGGCACCAAAATTTTTTCATAGTTCTATAACAGGTGCATTATTTATACTATTGTCTGCATGGGCGCAAGGAAAGGGGCGAGTTGTAATTGAATGGGCAATTAAGCTAACACGAAATCAACAAAACTGGGTTCCTGTAGCAGATTTGACTTATATTTCTTATAACCGTCTTTCTGCTGATTGGTTCCAAGATGAGGCTTGTCCTGTTGCACCCGAATTAGTCATTGAAATTATCTCCCCCGGTCAAACTTTCGGAGAAATGACCGAAAAAGCCACTGATTATCTAAAAGCTCAAGTTCAACGAGTTTGGATTATTGATTCTAGAGCAAAAACTATTACCATTTTTTATCCTGATATTCTCCCTCAAACCAAACGTGGTACTGAGAGTTTAGAAGATTCCTTATTTGAAGGGTTGCAAATTACACCTCAAGAAATTTTCCAACAAGCAAGAATTTCCTGCTGATGTTTAGTAAGAAAGACACGAGGAAAGATTTAATGAATACTGTTGTGCTAAATCTAGAACCGATTGCTCATTTAAGCGATGAGCAATTTTATCAATTGTGTATTGCCAATCGTGATTTAAGCCTGGAAATGAATGCATCTGGAGAATTAATAATTGTGCCACCAGTAGGAGGAGAAAGCGGAAATCAAGAAGCTGGACTGATCGCTGATTTAGAAATTTGGAATCGTCAAGCTAAATTAGGGAAAGTTTTTAGTTCTTCAACTATCTTTATACTTCCCAACGGTGCAAAACGTTCTCCTGATGCTGCTTGGGTAAAATTGGAGCGATGGGAAGCTTTAACACCAGAACAACGAAAAAAATTTCCGCCACTTGTACCCGACTTTTTGATTGAATTGCGATCGGAGACAGATCGCCTTGCACCAATTCAAGAGAAAATGCAGGAATACATTCAAAATGGTCTGCGTTTGGGTTGGCTGATTAATCCTCAAGATCGTCAAGTTGAAATTTACCGACTTTTGAAAGCTGTAGAAGTTATACAAATGCCAGCGATTGTTTCTGGAGAAGATATATTACCTGGATTTGAGTTACAGGTATAAGTAAATGATAAGCCGACGGTATAGCTTTGCGATACCGCATTGTCCCAAAAAATACTGCGCTTATAGGCCAATACGCTTGGGTTAGCGCCAAGAACCTTAAACTGCGTAGGTTGGGTTGAGGAACGAAACCCAACATTTTCGGTGTTTTGTTGGGTAACACTAAAGCTCAACCCAACCTACGATTATCCTTAACCCAAGCGTATTGGCTTATAGGCGCGATCGCGTACCTGCCCTTTCCGGTGGCGATCGCATATCGCAACCGAGCATTTCCGACAGAGAAATTAATCTAAAGGAAACGTCCTACGAAATTCAACAAAGCGTGTTAAAAATGGTAACTGAACTAAAAACACAGCTTTTGAAAGAGTAGGGAAGGTTGATTACCAAAGTATCATCAACATCTAGGGTGGAAAAATTTAATATAATTAGCTGTTCTAAAGAATGGTTAAACCTGTTGGTGTACTTGACTAATCAAGCAAGTAATAAGTTTGCAAGTATAAGGTATAGGTTTCAATGGCACCGCCTCTTGTGTCTGTTCCGATGAAGAAAAATAAGAAACCGTCTCTGGTGCTGACGCTCTCGGCTGCTGGGCTATTGATTGGTGCGGGAAGTGCAGCATACTGGTTATTAAGCCAGAGACAACGATCTTCTAGCGATTTGCTAGTGGGTGCAAATATTATTCCTGGTGATGCCCTATTTGCGGTTTCTCTGACAACAGATCCCCAGCAGTGGCAGAAATTGCGGGAGTTTGGCACAAAAGAAACCCAAGCAGAACTGGACAGAAATTTAGTAGAATTGCGCGATCGCTTTCTCACTAATAATGGTTACGACTTCCAGAAAGATATCGCTCCTTGGGTAGGTAATGACGTTACAATCGCAATTCTTGCCCCAGCAATAGCAAGTAAACCTGCACCCAAACCAGTTACCACCAATGAAGATGCTGTCAGTGATCAGCAGTCGATGGTAATGGTATTACCAGTGAAAAATCCAGAAATCGCCAAAAACATTTTGGCACAACCCAAAACCCTAAAACAAGGCAAATGGATTGACCGTATTTATCAAGGAATCGCCATTAAACAAAGTGAGGGACAAGCAGGAGAAAACATCTGTGCAGCATTACTAGATGGGCGTTTTTTAGTTATAACTGATAGCCCCAAAGCCACAGAACGAGCGATCGATGCTTATAAAAATCAAACATCCCTAGCGACAACAGGGGGCTTTGCTGAGAATTTGCCAAAAATTGCCAACTACCAACGCTTTGGCCAGTTTTACGTAAATGTGCCAACAGCAGCTAAAATAGCCGCAGCTTCTCCAAACCGCCCAATACCAGCTCAAGTTTTGGCTCAACTGCAAAATAACCAAGGTTTAGCGGGGACAATGATCTTAGAGGCAGAAGGAATCCGGTTCAAGGGCGTTTCTTGGTTAAACCCTAATAGTCAACGGGTGCTGGCGGTAGAAAACAAAGCTGGGCAAATGCAAAGCCGCCTACCAGCAGAAACCTTAATGATGCTTTCGGGGGGAAACTTACAGAGGTTGTGGGGAGATTACGTTTTAACATCTCAAGGAAATCCCCTCTCGCCGATCGCACCAGAACAACTTAGAAATGGGATAAAATCTCTTACCACTCTCGATTTAGATAAGGATTTGCTCAGTTGGATGAAAGGCGAGTTTTCCTTATCACTAATTCCTACTACTCCCAAACAAGGTTCACCAGATGATTTTCGTATGGGTTTGGTGTTCATGGTACAGGGAAGCGATCACAATTCAGCTGAAACATCCATAAAACAGCTGGATGACGTGATGAGAAATCAATACCAGTTCCAAGTCCAACCGGCGAAAGTCGCAGGGCAACCCGTTGTTAACTGGGTTTCACCCTATGGTACCTTAACTGCAACCCACGGCTGGTTAGATGGAGATGTCGCCTTTCTAGTAGTGGGCGCTCCCGTTACTGAGAAAATTCTTCCCAAACCCAACAACACACTAGCTAGCACGATCCCCTTCCAAAAAACAGTTCCTACAGATCCAAATCCGACAAATGGTCAATTTTTCCTGGATGTGGAACGAACTGTGAAAAATTTTCCTTTACCAACTCTAATTCCCAATCAACAAGCTTGGCTTGATGCAACGCGCTCAATTGGCATGACATCCGCCGTCAGCGACAGTCGCAGTAACATCTACGACATTTTTCTAACACTCAAAAAAGTTAGTAACACGACTCCCTTGCCTAGTCCAGAAAGTAATAAGAACAACTCTGTTAAATAGGGGAGTGGGGAGTAAGAATTTTAGATTTTAGATTTTGGATTTTGGATTAAATTTTAATCTAAAATCCAAAATTTAATTGCCCCATTCCCGATTCCCCTCTAACCATATAGGATCAGAACAGTCAGAATCGATATTTTAAATCATCCACGGAGAGAAGACTTTATGAATTTGGTTGTACTCCAGAACTGGCTGGACAATGCCTCCTTTGCCATTTTATTTCTAACAATGCTGGTGTATTGGGGAGGAGCGGCTTTTCCGAATCTGCCTTATCTAGCCGCTTTGGGGACAGCTGGGATGGCGATCGCTAATTTGTGCATAGCTACTCTATTAGGGGCACGATGGATCGAAGCTGGTTACTTTCCCTTAAGTAATCTCTATGAATCCCTGTTTTTCTTAACTTGGGGAATTACCGCAGTCCATCTAATTGCTGAAAATAGTAGCCGTAGCCGCTTAGTAGGAGTTGCAACAGCTCCGGTGGCAATGGCTATTACTGCTTTTGCTACTATGACACTACCATCCCAGATGCAAGCGTCAGAACCCTTAGTACCTGCCTTGAAGTCAAATTGGCTGATGATGCATGTCAGCGTTATGATGTTGAGTTATTCTGCTTTGATGGTGGGTTCGTTATTAGCGATCGCTTTTTTAGTTGTGACTCGCGGTCAAAATATTCAACTACAAGGCAGTTCTGTTGGTACTGGTGGCTATCGCAGCAACGGCTACCGCTTAAACAAAGCATCTGAACTAATTTCTCAATCACCAGCCCCTGCTGTCGAAAATAACGGCTTTGCCCGTTTTGAAAGTAGTAGCAACGGCAACGGTAACGGTAACACTGCTGTTTTGAATTTAATAACTACCCCTGAATCTCAAGCTGTAGCATCTGCCGAACCCCTTTCACCCCAGCGCCTTAGCCTTGCCGAAACCCTCGACAACATCAGCTATCGCATCATCGGACTAGGATTTCCCCTGCTGACAATTGGCATTATTGCCGGTGGCGTTTGGGCTAACGAAGCTTGGGGTTCCTACTGGAGTTGGGATCCCAAAGAAACTTGGGCATTAATTACCTGGTTAGTGTTCGCCGCCTACCTTCACGCCAGAATTACTCGTGGTTGGCAAGGGCGCAGTCCCGCAATTTTAGCCTCCACCGGCTTGCTTGTGGTTTGGGTTTGCTATCTGGGTGTGAATCTTTTGGGTAAAGGTTTACATTCTTACGGTTGGTTTTTCTAAAAACCTCACTAAGACAGTACTGAGTGTTGAGTATTTTACTTTTACTCATAACTCAGCACTTAGTAAAATCCCACGTAAAACTATGGTGAGTTAAGTATTTAAGTTGAAATGCAGAGGGGTGAAGAGTTTTTCTTCGCCCCTTTGTGCAATACAAAAATTATTACGATAATAATTAACGACTAATGCTCAATGACCAAATTATCATTTTATTTCGGATGAACTGTTATATCTCTGGAAAATATAGATTTATTGACAGGAGATTTTTATGGAAGATGGATTCGAGAGACTAAACCATGATGAAGTTGTGTCTATAGAACCAGACACTTTTAATAAGTTAAATATTGCTAAAACTTTTAAAGTCCGTGATTTGATTACAGCAATTAAAGAATATATTGGAGCAGACGAGGCAGATGAAGTAAATTTGTATACCCAAGGATTAAATTGTGAGGTTTTGCAATTCAGTACTCAGGGGTGGAAAAAAGGAAAAGTTAGACTTGCTTTAGAATTTTGTCCTGAAGATTCGGAATCACCACTTGATGAAATTTTTCAAAGACTCAAACAAGTAGAAAATTAATATCCAATGAGCAAAAGATCCCCGACTTCTTTAAGAAGTCGGGGATCTGATTCTCTCACCTGAATTGCTATCAAAATCTATTAATGAAATAAATCCCATAATCACGAAGACGCGATAAATCGCCGTCTCTACAAAGGAATGATTATTGTAGAGACGGCGATTTATCGCGTCTTTTGCCTTAACCGAACAACATTGCGAGGTTCACAAATGAAGCTCCGAGGTTCATCAACGAAGCTCTGAGGTTCATTAACGGAGTTCAAAGACTCATTCACGAGTATCAAAGACTCGTCCATGAGTATCAAAGACTCATTCACGAGTATCCAAAACTCATTCACGAGTATCAAAGACTCGTCCGCGAGTATCAAAGACTCTCGCGCGAGTATAAAAGACTCGTCCACGAGTATAAAAGACTCGTCCGCGAGTATCAAAGACTCATTCACGAGTATCAAAGACTCTCGCGCGAGTATAAAAGACTCGTCCACGAGTATTAAAGACTCATTACAGCAATTTTGATTTATTTAGAAAACACTCTCGCGTTCTTCTTTGCGCCTTTGCGTGAGACAAAAAATCTTTCCGTCCTGTAATTACGAATTACGAATTACGAATTACCCATTACCCTATCAAGACTTGCACTCACACTTTCAGCATCCGGTGACTTCAATCGCTGCAAAATCTCTAAAGCTGGTTGCAAATAGGATATCGCTTTAGTGTATTCACCCTGCTGTTCTGCCAAATATCCTAACCACCACAGAGTCATTGCTTTGCCTTGGACATCACCAATGCTTTCAAATATTTCCAAAGACTGATTGAAAAGTGCGATCGCTTGATCCACTTCCTCTTGTTGGCGTAGATATATCCCAGATTGTTCAACGTCATCGCTTTGGTTAGGACATTACCAATGCGTTCATTTATTTCCAAAGACTGATTGTAGAGTGCGATCGCTTCATCCACTTCCCCTTTGTTGGCGTAGATCATTCCCAGTTGGTGCAAAGTTACGGCTTTACCTTGGACATTACCAATACGTTCAGTTATTTCCAAGCACTGATTGTAGAGTGCGATCGCTTCATCCATTTCCCCTTTGTCATCTTTCAGCATCCCAAAATGATTATAAATTAATGCTAATTCTCGTTCGTCTTCTGCGGGACAAAGATTTAAAGCTTGTTCGTAATAGTTTAATGCTTGATCAACCTCACCTATTTGGTGTTCACAATAAGCAATTTCTCTGAGAACACTATGGTTTTTAGTAATTTCTAAAGTTGATTTGCACAGATGTATTGCTTCTCGAAATCGACTTTGATTCCACAAGCGGTTCGCCAATGAACTACCTATTTTCCCTGCAATTTCTTCATCCTTCCCCAGCAAAGCCAAGCGATGAATTTCTAAGTCTTGTACCTCCGTAGAACTTTCCACCTCTTCCCACCACAGGCGATACAAAATTTGTGCAGCTTGTTTATACAACTCTTCACCCTTGGGGTTTTCTGGAAACTCTAGCAACGGTGACAAAATCCGGGGAACACGATACAACCTCTCTGTGTTGTTGGTGAGGGTAACTTCCAACAAACCCAAAATTTCAGCGCGTTGAATATGACTTTCCCAACTTGAGATATCCTCACAAATCGGGGAAATAGCAGCTAGAGGAACAGGTAACTCATACACCAACAACTTCCCCAGCATAAGACGCAAAGCTGGAGTTTGCTGCTTCAGCAATTCCTGTGCCAAAATATCCTCACGAAATTCCTTTTCCTTATCTGCCATCTTTTGCAGAATCATCTCAACTCCCCTCTCGGCTTCTGGCGACTTCGGGGAATTTTGCAAAATCTGATCTAACCATTCCAACAGCCGAGGATTTCCATCTGCTGCTTGTTTGGCACGTTCCGGCAAATCTGGCTGAAATTGCCAACTGCCATTAAACGAATCCAGACGATTATACTTTTTAATTAAATCTGCCCCAGCCAAAGCACCCAGAGGTTCGAAGTTAAGATTTGAAACGGTATTAGCAATGTAGGAGCATCATTATCAATTACTTTAAGTCCTTTTTTAGCAGGTGAACAATATGGTTCAGACTCCAGTTAAAAAACTAACTTTTGAAGAGTTTCTAGAGCAATACCCTGATGGTGGCATTTACGAACTGATCGATGGAGTGATTATACCAGTGGAGGCAACTAGAGCGCATAAGAATGTCGCAAGGTTTTTAATGCTTGCTTTCAATGATGAAATTAGACGCTTGGGACTTGAATATATTGCTGACAAAGATATCATCATCAGGACGTTTACTGATGCTGGGCAAGAACAAGGCAGAAATCCAGATGTAAGCGTAGTTAGTGCATCACAGTGGAACAGTAATGTTTTAGCTTATGGGGCGCTGATTGAGCCGATTCAACTTGCTGTAGAAGTTACCTCAACAAACTGGGATGATGATTATGTTGACAAATTAGATGAGTATCAGCGACTTGGTATCATTGAATATTGGATTGTGGATTATCTAGCGATCGCTTCTCGTGCTTATCTCGGTAATCCCAAACTCCCCACGGTTTTTGTTTACCAATTGGTTGAGGGCCACTACCAAGTCCAAAAGTTTACCGGCAATGACCGCATTCTCTCTACTACTTTCCCCGAACTAGCGTTAACTGTTAAACAAGTTATTGCTGCAAGTCAAATCCAAAAACTATGAGAAGTTCTAAAAATGGTATGGACTCCTCTACATGCAAAAATCCATCGCACCATGCGATCGCGTCACTTATTTGAACGCAACCAGCGTTTATTAATCGCTGTCTCCGGCGGACAGGATTCTCTGTGTTTAATAAAATTACTTTTAGATTTACAATCCAAATGGGGATGGAATTTAGGTATTGCTCACTGCGATCATCGTTGGCGTTCTGACTCCGAAGCTAATGCTAACCACGTCGAAAACTTAGCTAAAAGTTGGGGTGTATCCTTTTATTTAGAAACAGCGAAGGAATCTATAAATAGTGAGGCTGCTGCACGCGATTGGCGCTATCAAGCTTTAAGTGCGATCGCCAAAGCAAATAATTATCAGTATATTGTTACAGGACACACCGCCAGCGATCGCGCCGAAACTCTCCTCTACAATTTAATTCGCGGTACTGGTGCTGATGGCTTACAAGCCCTAACTTGGCAACGCCCTCTAACTACAGGCATTATGCTAGTGCGTCCACTGTTAGAAATTACTCGCTCACAAACAGAGCAATTTTGTCAAGAATTTAAATTGCCAATTTGGGAAGATTCCACCAATCAAGATTTGCAATACGCCCGCAACCGCATTCGCCAAGAGTTATTACCATATTTGCGGATAAATTTCAACCCTCAAGTAGAATCAGCCTTAGCCCAAACAGCAGAACTTCTCCAAGCAGAAGTGGAATATTTAGAAAAAGCTGCCCAGCAGTTACGGGATGAGGCATTGGGCATGTGTGATGAAAAATTACCTCTTTCTCCCCTACTCCCCACTCCCCACTCCCCACTCCCCTTACGCTTAAATCGTCGGGTATTGCAGAAAGCACCATTGGCGTTGCAACGTCGGGTGATGCGTCAGGTATTGCAGCAAATACTGGCTGATGCCCCCAGTTTTGAACACATCGAGAAATTAACGGCTTTAATTATAGCGCCCAACCGATCGCAAACCGATCCATTTCCTGGTGGTGCGATCGCTCAAGTAGAAGGCGACTGGATTTGTTTGAAATAATTATTTCAAGTCTTTTTGTTATCAGTGACGATGCACATTATTAGTTTTAGAATCTTAAGAGAATATGCAGAAAACCATGCAGATTGTCAGGAAGCATTAAGCAATTGGTATAAAGTTGCTACTAAAGCGAAATGGTCAAATTTAGTTGAAGTACAGCAAATTTTTATTAAAGCTGAAGCTGTTGGTAACTTTACAGTATTCAATATTAAAGGAAATAAATATCGCTTGATTGTTAGTATAGATTATGAAGGACAGTTAATTTATATTAAATATATCCTCACTCATGCTGAATATGATAAGGAGAACTGGAAAAATGACCCTTACTTTTAATCCAGAGAAATACAAGGAATTATTAACAGCTTATCTTCCCAAGCTGATAAAAAGTGAAGTTGAAAATGAGCAAGCTTTAGGAATAGTGGAAGATTTAATGCATCGGGAACGCACCCCAGAAGAAGACGAACTTTATCAGTTATTAATTACTTTAATTGAAAAGTTTGAACAAGAATATTATCAGCTAACCCAGCAGAATAATCCTTTATCTATGTTGTTATTTATTTTAAAGGAATCTGAGATAAGTAGAGATGATTTAGTAGCGCTTTTAGGGACAGAAGATTTGCTTGATAATATTTTAAATGGACAAGAGAAGATAAATACAGAACAAGCGCGTAAGCTGGGAGATTTTTTTAATGTAGAATCTAGTTTATTTATGGAATAATAACGAAGTTCGTAGTTTGGCTAAAGCCCAAAAAAATAAGTTAGGGCTAAAGCCTAACTAAATAGCAGAGAAATACTATATAATATTTGATTTCATAAAAGCCCCAGAACTTGTTAAGAGGCTAATAATTGTGGCTGAGACATTAAACTTTGGAGAGTATGACGCAACTGAGCGATCGCTTGGACTTGATAATCACCAGTTTCCTGGAATTGATCCAAAGATTCTCTAATTCCTTGCAGCTTTTGCCGTAATCCATCTAGACAATCCTGAATTGGTTGTAGTGCTTCTTGATAGAGATTCACTCGACCACAACATTGGGCAGTTGTTCTTCGTAGAGATAGCAAGTTTTCCTCGATCGCTTTCAGTTCTTGGCGCTTTTCGTCTAAATCGTGAGTTTGATTGTCAATCATTCCCTGATTTAGCTCAATACCAGAACGAATCTGATCAATTTCACGTTCTAGCTTTTGGACTTCCTGTGAATATTGTTGTCGCTGGGTTTCAATTTGTAACAGAATCGGTTCTAAATTAACTTTATTACCCTCTTCTTCTTCAACAACAGTATGTCCTTGTCGCCGTAGCAATACAGCTTGGTGTTGCTTGAGAAACTTTTGATGCTGCAACATATTGCGGCGTTGCCCCACCAAACTGGAGTTTAGCATCTGATAGAGGTCTTTTTCATCTGTTAGTTCCAGTTGCAAATTGATATGGTCTTGGTCAGATGCGTGATTTAATTTAGTTTGCAGTTCTTCTATAGCTTCTTGTTTATATTTCAATTCTTGTTCTTGATCATGAACAAAGCTAGCATCTATTTCTAACTTATACTGCAAATCTTGCACTATCTTTTGCAGTTCTTCTAAAGGCATTTTATCTAAAGCTTCCACATCAGCTTGCTGGCCGATAATTACACCACCAGACGCGGACAAAGAGTGAATCTGTTGATATAACTCTTCGGCGTTTCGTAGCTGCTCTTTGATTATCCGAACATACTCTTGCTTGCTGCTAAGGTCTGCTGTATTTATTTGCAATTGGGCTGTGTGCTGGACTAGAGAATTTTGTGCTTGTTGCAATGCATTTTGGCGATCGCTAAAGGTTTGTGACAAACGCTCCACTTCTTCTTGCTGTTGTGCGATCGCAATTTTTTGCTCCTCCAGTTTTTGCCAGTGCGGGGTAAGAGTCGCTTGCTGCTTTTCGACCAATTCAAAGGCCAGATGCAGGTGTTCTCTGACTGCTTCCGTGGGAGCAACACGACTAGACAAGCGATCGAGTAACTCACTCATTACCCGACTTTGCTCCTCATCTAAAACCGTCCCCTGTTGGAAATCTGCAAGACGTTCCTCCAAGCGGCGCTGCTCACCCCGCAAATGCTCCCAAGCGCCTTCCAATTCTAGGCGGTTGCGCTCAACTTCTGTTTGTAACCGTTCAATTTCCTGGCGGGATGTGTCAACTTCCTGTTTTTGCTGCTCCAGTTGTTGCAACTCATCCTCCATATTTTGCAACTGTTCTGAGCGCACTTCCATGTCCATTTCCCGGCGATTCAACTCTTGCGCCTGAAACGTTAGCGATTGCTTCCACTGATCAATTTCATCTTCCTTGAGCTTAAATTTCTCCAATTGGCGGGAAAAATTCTGCAAAATGTTGACTAGTGGCCGCCCTGCTTCTTGAATCCGTTGTACTTGACGATTTGGATTCAGTTCAACCAGTACCAAAGCACCATCATTTAATTTGCTTGCGTCCTCGGCGCCAATCACTTCTTCTGACACAGTACTCCAATTCTGGTCAGTTCGCTGACAAGCCAATAGCTTCAGTTCAGTTTTGCCACCGCCACTGAGTAAACCACCTTTCTGTTTTTGTACTTCTGCTAAATACAGCACACCGTTAGTCCTTTATTGATGCACTTAAAGTTTATGTTTTGGGATATACCTTAAATAATTCTGTTAACTTGTCTCGCTGAACCCAAGCTTAGGAGAACAAGACAGACAAAACTATAGACGTGAAGATATTACGTCTTGATATTTATAAAAGCGAGTTGATCGCGCCTTTATATTTTGTACTGATGACAGTGATGATGACTTCCGTGTTAACACTAGCTTTATCGAAATATATTACGAAATATTAAGGTTTATGGCTTAATGTATTTCCTAATGACAATAAAAAACAGGGTATAAATATTTTCAGTACCCCATAATTAATACTTAAAGAAGAAGTCGTAATTCACAATTTAGCAATACTTAAGGAGCGCTTTTTAGCTAAATGCAGGGAAATTTAAATGAAATTGATATTTGCAGTATCCTGCAATTGATTGAGTTGGGACAACGAACTGGGCAACTATGGGTAAGAGCTACTAGCTCTCACCATAACAACAAACTGGGTGGAGAGGGAGCAAGCATTGATCGTCTCAAACACCAGTCTTGGTTCGTCTTTTTCCGCAATGGTCAAATTATCTATTGCCAAGAAGGTGAGAGTAATTTATCCAGAATTAGCGATTATTTACGTCATTATCGAGTCGAGATGCGACTTAGCGACAAACAAATTGCCTCCTTACCACCAACCGACGCGCCAGAGTATGCCTATCTGTGGGCACTCTTGGAGCGGAATATTATCAACCCCAAGATAGCTGGTAGTATCATTCACGGCTTGGTACATGAAACTCTCTTTGACCTGCTGAGTTTACACCAAGGGAACTTCATTTTCCATCAGGGTGCGGCACTTGCCCCGCAATTAAACACTTTCGAGATTGCTCCACTTATTACAAAAATTACGAAGCAGGTGCAAGAGTGGAAGCAACTGTATCCACATATTCAGTCTCCAGAACAATTGCCAGTGCTATCTGACAAAGTTCAGCTACAATCCTCACTACCAGAAGCAACTGTAGAGAAATTACAGCATTGGGCTGATGGTAAAACATCCTTGCGTCAACTGGCTCGCTATCTCAACCGAGACATTTTGACAGTCGCCAAGGCCATATATCCTTATGTGCAACAGAGTTGGCTACAGCTAGTATATTCAGATACAACTAAAACAGATGTACCCACTGATAACGAGGAATTGAAGGGAAAACACAGGGGGCGGATAGTATGTATTGACGATGCGATCGCCATCGGTGAGACTATAAATTCGATCTTACAAGCACAAGGTTATGAAGCTATCGCTCTTACCAATCCTTTAGAGGCACTGAGTCTGGTTTTTCAACTCAAACCAGATTTGATTTTATGCGACATTGCCATGTCGGAATTGGAGGGGTACGAGGTTTGCGCCATGCTGCGACATTCAACAGCATTTCGGCTCACACCAATTATCATGCTTACTGGTAAAGATGGATTTATTGATCGAGTCAAAGCTAGTATGGTCGGGGCAACAGATTATTTAACAAAACCATTTACAGACACTGAGTTACTTATGCTCGTAGAGAAATATATCAACAACCAATGAAAATAGGGCATTGGGCATTGATCATTTCTCCCTCATCTCCCCCATCTCCCTCATCTATGGAGTATATAAAGAGATCAAAGATTTGTTGATCTACTAAAAGATGAGTTAAAAGATGTTATCACAGAGTCAGCTAACTTAGTGAAACGTCGATATCCAGGAAAATAGTGAGAACATACAATTAATTTATACAGTTAATATTTGCGGGGGAATCAAAGAATGTTCCAAATAGGAACGTTTACATCAGGAGGTAAATAGACATTTATGAGTACAGTTCTGATAGTGGAAGACAGTATCGCGCAACGGGAGATGATTACAGACCTCCTGAAAGCAACTGGACTAACAGTAACCCATGCCAGTGACGGATTAGAAGCATTGGAGGCAATTCAAATAGCACCTCCCGATTTAGTGGTATTGGATATTGTCATGCCCCGAATGAACGGCTACGAAGTTTGTCGGCGCTTAAAATCCGATCCAAAAACCCAAAATGTCCCTGTGGTGATGTGTTCTTCCAAAGGCGAAGAATTTGATCGTTATTGGGGCATGAAGCAGGGTGCAGACGCTTACATAGCCAAACCGTTTCAACCAACCGAGTTGGTGGGAACAGTCAAACAACTGCTGCGAGGATAAGGACAAAAGCAATATGGTCAGCAAACCGGACTTTTTAAGTGGCAGTGGTCAAGACCATTTCCGACCAGAATTACAAGTAGAAAGTCCTGAAGGTGAGTTACATTTGAGATTTTACATTCCCTCGCATCAGGAGTTTGCACTACAAGCAACTGGCATTCGGGAGGTAATTGAACTAAGTCCTGATAGAATCACCCCGATTCCTAATGCTTCTCCTTTACTTTTGGGTACTCTAAATTTACGAGGTCGAGTTATTTGGGTAGCTGATTTGGGTCAATTTCTTGGGGAAGCAAGTGCATTAAACACGGATAGAGCTGAAATTCCGGTGATTGCCATTGAAGAGCAAGACACAATAGTGGGTTTAGCTGTAGAGGAAATTGGTGGTATGCATTGGTTGGATGTCCAGAATCTCATGCCAACAACTAATGTTACAGATACTATGGCTCCCTTTTTACGTGGAGAGTGGTTATTAGGTGCTAAAAACAATCAGTGTCTGCGACTGCTCGATCAAATGGCAATTTTACGGAGTGCTAGGTGGGCAGGATGAAATTGGAGGAGGAAATGGCAGCAAGTATTGATAATTACGAGCCAACATATCAACAGGCGATGACCGCCTATGTTCAAAGGAATTATGAGGTTGCCGCCACTTTAGTTGACCAAGTGGTGCAAAATTTACCAAATGACCCCAACTCCCATTTATTACGGGGTCACATCTACTATGTTTTACAGCAGTACGATGTAGCAAAAGAAGAATATCAACAGGTATTACACTTGACTGACGATCAAGAAATTATTGGTTTTGCCAATAATGGAATTGAGAATATCAATCAATATTTACAGTCATTCGGTGGGGAGATTGATACATCAGATAGTCATGAGCAAATCAATTCCCCAGAGATGTCTGATGCACTGGCATATAACGAACAAGAATTAGAATATTTGGGGGCTACTGAGGAGTTTGACAGCAATAACCTTGATTTGAACTTTTTTGGAGAGCATCCAGAAACTGTGAATGGTGTTGAAGAACTATCTTCAAAAAGTCCATTTGATATCCCAACAGAAGATACTATTGAAACGGAAAAAATATCAGATTCTTCTATAACTTTTGGTGACGATCCTTTTGCCTTCAATGAAGAACTACAAGAACAAGAGTCTAATAGCAGCAAGTGGGAGGAGAAAACAGAATTAGAGTTGCCTGCTTTCTGGCAGGAAGATTTAACAGAAGAGAGCCACGAAGAATCATTAGTAAATAGTCAGTTTTCAGATAATGGGATAAATTCTGATTACGGAAATTCAGCTATTGACAATAATAACTCTTCATATTCTAATTCAAAAACTGGGAATAACGAGAATAATTTCCCTGATTTGTTGAGTGAGCCAAATTATCCAGAGCCTAATTTTGGGAACTTAGAATATACAGACTCTAGTTTAGGAGATGAAACTTTACTTATTGTTGAAGAACTTAAAAATAGTTCGTCAAAAAATAACAATAGTCAATATGATTTGCCTGAAACCGAAGCACCCAATTGGTTGAAGTCAAAAAATTTTGCAGCCGAAGAAGCTTTTGCTCCAGATTTATCTGATGATGCTTCATCTTTTAGCAGCAATCTTCCTGTAAAGGAAAAGCAGTTTAAATCAAGTGAAAGTATCGGAAAAAATAGCTTTGATGACGATGATAATTTTGATATGGAAGCATTTGAGTCTGCCTTTGGCTCAGAGGGAATAAGCTCTTATGAAGACTCAAACAATATACTGAATGGAGAAAATTCTAAGAGCAATATAGAATTTTTAGATGACTTTGAGGAATTTGATGATTTAGGTAACATTCCAGGGTTTGACCTGCTTGAAGGAGATTCTGACTTCGGCGATCTCGCAATGCATTCTGCTGGATCACAAACCAGTGGCAGTGGACGTTCTCAAGTCGTGGAGGCTTCTGCAAGTAGTGCAGCGAGCGATCGCGAAGAGGAACTATTCACAATGACTGGTTCCCATGAAGGAGTTCCAGTCTTTAGCCAAACAGATGTCTCGAAACTAGAACCCAACGTCAGCGTCGAACAAGGATGGTTAGCACCATTAGAAAATGCCTCTATAGAAAGGAAACAATGGTTAATTGCTGGAAGTGTGGGCATTGTCTCGGCGCTGGTTGTAGCCACAGTTAGCTTTGTCGCTACCACATTCTCGCCAGCCCAACAACGAGAATCAGTGCGGAACACAGGTTGGGCAATGTCACTTGCAGCTGGGATTGCAGGTTTTGCTACCGCAGGTGTCATGGGAAATCTTGCACTCAAACAAATTCGGCGCACAACTGATGATCTCCAAGCTCAGTTTGAGGCTGTACGTCAAGGAAATTTGAATGCTCAAGCCACAGTGTTTTCCGAAGATGAATTGGGCCATTTGTCCACTGGCTTTAATGAAATGGCGCGGGTAATTTTCACAACCACAAGTGAAGCCCAACGGAAAGCCGATGAACAAGAGGAAGCCAAAGAAAACCTGCAACGCCAGGTGATTCGCCTCTTGGATGATGTGGAAGGTGCTGCTAGAGGTGATTTAACAGTCCAAGCTGAAGTTACAGCCGACGTATTGGGAGCGGTAGCTGACGCCTTTAACCTAACAATTCAAAACCTGCGGGATATTGTGCAACAGGTAAAAGTGGCGGCGAAGGATGTAACAAAAGGTGCAACCAACTCCGAAACCTTTGCAAGAGCCTTATCTAGTGATGCTTTGCGCCAAGCAGAAGAGTTAGCGGTGACGCTAAATTCTGTACAGGTAATGACTGACTCGATTCAACGGGTAGCAGAGGCGGCGCGGGAAGCCGAAACCGTCGCTCGTGATGCTAGTACGATCGCTCTCAAAGGTGGCGAAGCAGTAGAAAATACCGTAGCAGGGATTTTGGAAATTCGAGAAACCGTTGCCGAAACCACTCGCAAAGTGAAACGGTTAGCGGAATCTTCTCAAGAAATTTCTAAAATTGTGGCGTTGATTTCCCAAATTGCTTCCAGAACAAACTTACTGGCACTCAATGCTAGTATTGAGGCGGCAAGAGCAGGAGAAGCTGGACGTGGGTTTGCGATCGTAGCAGACGAAGTGCGCCAGTTAGCAGATAAATCTGCTAAATCCTTGAAGGAAATTGAACAAATTGTGATGCAAATCCAAAGCGAAACAGGCTCTGTAATGACCGCAATGGAAGAAGGCACACAACAAGTAATTAAAGGAACAAAATTGGCAGAAGAAGCCAAGCGATCGCTCGAAAACATTATTCAAGTAGCGAATCGCATCGATATTCTTGTACGTTCGATTACCAGCGACACAGTGGAACAAACTGAAACTTCCCGCGCCGTCGCTCATGTAATGCAATCAGTAGAACTCACCGCTCAAGAAACTTCCCAGGAAGCACAGCGAGTTTCAGGTGCCCTACAACACTTAGTAGGTGTATCCCGTGACTTGATCGCCTCCGTTGAACGTTTCCGAGTGGAAACTACAGAAACCAGGTAACAAAGTTAGGAGTTAAGAGTGAGAAGTTAGAAATAAAAATCACAACTCACATCTCATAACTCATAACTCGGAAAAAAGTTAGGAGTTAGGAGTGAGAAGTTAGAAATAAAAATCACAACTCACATCTCATAACTCATAACTCATAATTCATAACTCATAACTCATAACTCATAACTTTTGCTATGCTGCCGGAACAACAACAGCGGATTTTGGGTTACTTTATCGAAGAAGCCAGGGATCACCTGAATACCATTGAGCAGGGCTTGCTGAATTTAGAGGGTACTCTGAACGACCCGGAAATGATCAGTGAAGTCTTCCGGGCGGCTCACTCCATCAAAGGAGGAGCGGCGATGCTTGGATTGACTAGCATCCAGCATACCTCTCACCGTTTAGAAGATTGTTTTAAAATTCTCAAAGATAATCCAGTTCAGATTGACCAAAAGCTAGAGTCTCTATTTCTCGGTGTATCTGATACCTTAAAAGCGCTGTTAGAGCATTTGAGCGGGCCTTATGGTCTTTCTGAAGATGCAGCTAATACTTTGATGTCAGAAACTGAGCCAGTCTTTCAATGGCTGTATCAGCATCTAGAACTACTTGTAGAACAAGCAAAAAATGGAGTAGATAGCACAACAGAACTACAAACAACCTCTGTAGAGAATGTCTCCACACTTACAGAAATTTTCCTGCGGCCAGATATTCCCAGTTTGGCAGAAGACACCCATCAGGAATCTCCAGAAATATCCTTCTCAGTAGCACCCCAAGAGGTGCGAGACGCTCGCGGACTCGCTCTAAGCGAAGCATCCCGAAGGGTATACGCTGCGCTATCGCCTCTCACCGCTAAAGAAAATAATAATTGGGGCGAATTTCAAGCCCAAGTACTGCAAAGACTGCGGGAAATGTTGCAACTGTTTAAGCAAACGACAACACCCTCAACTCGACAAAACCTTCAGGAATGCTGTTACGAGTTAGTCAGACTTGGCGAGACTTGGAACTTGTCCAAGTGGTGTGGTTTGTGTCAAGCAGCAGCCAGTGCGATCGGTAATCCTGAAAATAGTTATCTGACGTTAGCTAAAATTGTCATTACCGAAATCAAGCAAGCTCAAGAATTAGTCCTGCAAGGTAGGGAAGCCGAAATTGCAATTAGTCAGCAACTAGAAGCGCTTTTGAACTTTGCAGAAATTGAGTTATTGCAAGTTACTACTAATTTGTTTGACGAACAGTCTGCGGCTTTGACAGAATTATCAACTGTGTCAGAGCCAATTCTTTCGGGTAATACTGAGCCGTTAGCTATAACTAACCTAATCGAGACAACTGAAGAACTTAATCTAAATGAGGATAATAGCGATCGCGCAGCGTATACCCTTCGGGATGCTTCGCTTAGAGCGAGTCCTGGAGCGTCTAGCTACGCTAACGTCAAGGGCGATCGCCCATCTGTTCAACAAGGGACACCACTAAACGCTGCTACTCACACTAGTCTTAGTTTCACCACACATGACGAAGTACATCCAATCAGTAGCAATATTGACCCCAATGGGCCAGAGGTAGGAGTAGCTGAGTTAAATACCCTTGCCGATTTATTTGACGGTGATACTCCCGAACTAGATGAAAACTGGCATCAAGAAGAAACCTTAGATATTGTTGCTACCGATGATTTTGGGATTGATTTCAGCAGCACTGACGCTGAGGATGCTCATAGCGATTTATCCGATTTCCTCTCCTTTGATCAAGACACTAATAACGAACAGCACCCAACAACCACAGCCACGACAGAAGATTTATCTCTGTTATTTGGCGAAAATTTCTTAGAAAAAGATAATTCAGAACCCCAAAATCAACAAACATCTGCTACGACTTTAGAGTTAAACAATATTGACGGACTCGATATAAATTTAGACTCTTCTCCCCAGTATTTACAAGAATTTATTGATATTTCTAGTGATACAAACCTGTCTCCTGATGTCAACAAAAACGATGTGGACGAAGATTTATTGACACTGGCGCAAAATGATGATAACGAACTATTACTTACAGGCGAAGTAACTCAACCAGAAACAGAGGCGAACGCCTCTGTGGAACTATCTACCAAGCAACAAAACAGTTTTGATAACTTATTCTTAGAAACTAGAAATGCAAATTGGGTAGAAGAAATTACCCCTAGTGACTACATAGAATTACCCCAAGAAACAGGCTTGTCTCTAGACAGCCTATTTGCGGAAATGGAAGAACAATCACTACTGCCTACAAGTGAACCAGAACTCGGTGATTTATTTGATACATCTCCAGTAACAGCACCTGAGTTTTCTCAATCAGAAAATGATCTGAGCAACTTCTGGAACCAGGAAACCACAGAGGAACAGGACGAATTCGATTCCTTAATTGAGCAAAATGTGGAAAGGGCGTTAGAGGAGAGTTTGTTTGCTGCAACTAATGACATTTTTGCCGACAGTCAGCAGCCAATACCTTCTCCTATAGCCAGTTTTGACATAGAAGAAGATTTTGATATCAATTTCGATCAGCAAGAGCAGCTAGATTTGATATTATCATCAGATTCTGGAGATGATTTCTTTGATGAGTTAGTACCGAGTAACTCAACTATTTCGCCTGCAATCAGCGATCGCATACAGCCCTTTGCGCTTGAAACGCAGCATCTAGGGGAAGAAATTATCAAGCGATCGCAACAACCAGAAGCTTTAGATTTTGTTCCAGAATTTACTAATCAGCCCCCAGAGATATCTGCTGTTGATCTGGAACTTAATTCATTCAACCCTTTCGATGAAAATCCGCAGCTGTTGTTTGAGGATGTCGCTACATCCACCTATATTCAGATGGAAACCACAGATAATACTGTGGATGAACTCTCGGCTATAGAAAATATCAATTTTGAAGAAAGTTCAGATTTAGAATCACTTCCAGCAGAACCAGATAATTTGTTCGGTTTCGATGAAAATCCGCAACTTCTGTTTGAGGATGTCGCTATAGATTCCACTTATATTCAGATGGAAACCACAGATAATACTGTGGATGAACAAATCGACATTGAAAATATCAATTTTGGGGAAACTTCAGATTTAGTTTCACTTCAAGCACAGCCAGATGATTTATTCGGTTCCAATGAAAATCCGCAACTGCTGTTTGAGGATGTCGCTACAGATTCTACTTATATTCAGATGGAAACCACAGATAATCTGGATATATCGACTATAGAAAATTCTCTAGATCACAGTTTTGGGGAAACTTCAGATTTAGTTTCACTTCAAGCACAGCCAGATGATTTGCTTGGTTTCGATGAAAATCCGCAACTGCTGTTTGAGGATGTGGAGACATCCACCTATATTCAGATGAAAACCACAGATAATCTGGATATATCGACTATAGAAAATTCTCTAGATCACAGTTTTGGAGAAACTTCAGATTTAGAATCAGTTCAAACAGAACCAGATGATTTGTTCGGTTTAGATGAAAATCCGCAACTGTTGTTTGAGGATGTAGAGACATCCACCTATATTCAGATGGAAACCACAGATAATACTGTGGATATATCGGCTATAGAAAACATCAGTTTTGGGGAAACTTCAGATTTAGCCAAGACTTGCCCAGAAGTTTTAGATACTGAGCCTCAAAATAACTTAGAAGCTGCCTTTGAGTTCCCAGAAAACACAGATTTTGAAGATACAGAGCTTGGTTTTGCAAATGATTTATTGTTTACAGAAACTGCTCTATCAGAAGTAGAAAACCAGAAAGAATTAAGAGAAAGTGCGATAAGAATTGATTTGCAAGATGTCAATGACTTCACACAAACTGTTATTCAAGAAGGTGTAGAAACCGATTTGTGGGATCTAGCAGAGACATCTGAACCTGTACCAGTGTCAGAGGGCGAAAACGCTATTGTTACCTCAATTGAAGAATTGGTAACAACAGAAAACGTTGAAGTAGTTGCTCCAGAAGATGATTTTGCAGACTTGGAAGCATTGCTAGGAGAGGAAGTACCACTTAACCCCAAAGCTAGGGAGATACCAGAAGTAGATTTTGCAGCGCTGGAAGAATTGCTAGGTACAGATAACGCCAGCGATGCCAACGACGGGCTACGCCAACACCAGCCCTTCAACACTCAACCAGTCTTAGCGAAAAATGCCATTCCATCACCAGCTATAGATGAATTTGGTGACTTGGAGAAGTTGCTGGCAGAAGCGGATCAAACAATATCCCATTCACCATCAGTAAAATCTAACACCAACAAACCTACCCGTCCCTCTACTCGTAGGGCTGCGAGATTTGAAGAAACGATGAAGGTTCCAGTTAAGCAACTGGACGATATGAGTAATTTAGTTGGGGAGTTGGTGGTAAATCGCAATACCTTAGAGCAGGATCATGAACGGTTGCGGCAGTCATTAGATAACTTGCTGATTCAGATACAACAACTCTCGGATGTGGGCGCAAGAATGCAGGAGTTGTATGAGCGATCGCTACTGGAAGCTTCTCTATTAGCTGGACGCAAAAAGAAAGACTCCGGCTTCCAAGCGCCTGATTCCAATGCTGATAGGGGTTTTAGCGAGTTAGAAATGGATCGTTTTACTCCCTTCCATACCCTCTCACAGCAGATGATTGAACGCATTGTGCGAGTGCGTGAGTCGGCAAGTGACATTGATTTTGTCACCGAAGAAACCGAGCGCGTCGCAAGGCAGTTCCGCCAAGTAACCACCCAGCTACAAGAGGGATTAACAAGAGCGCGAATGGTGCCTTTTGCCCAAACTATTGATCGCTGGCGGCGAGGAGTACGTGACAACGCTATCAAGTGTGGCAAACAAGTGGAATTGGTAATTGAAGGTGGTGATACCTTAATTGACAAGATGATTTTGGATCATCTCACCGATCCATTAACTCACATGCTGAATAATGCGATCGCTCACGGTATTGAAACCCCAGAAGAAAGGCACGCTGCTGGAAAACCACCTGTAGGAATCATTACTATCCGTGCCTTCCACCAAGGCAACCAAACGATCATTTCTGTAGGAGATGATGGCGCAGGTATCGATTCAGCAAGGGTTAAAGCTAAGGCGGTGAAGATTGGCATGATTACAGAAGCGCAATCATTAGCCATGTCTCGCCTGGAAGTCTACGATCTGCTGTTCCAGTCTGGTTTTACAATCAAAGACCAAGCAGATGAAATTTCTGGTCGTGGTGTGGGTATGGACGTAGTACGCTCCGAAATTAGCGAAATTCGGGGGACAGTGAACACCGATTCTGCGATCGGTAAGGGAACCACCTTCACCATCCGTCTGCCACTAACTCTGAGTATTTGTAAAGCTCTCTGCTGCGTCTCTGATCGAGCCAGAATCGCCTTCCCGATGGACGGTGTAGAAGATACCCTGGATATACCAGTCAAAAATATCCAGCACGATGCCAATGGGGAATCATTTATTTCCTGGCGCGATACGGTGCTGCCATTCCGACCCCTGAAGGAACTTTTAACCTTCAATCGCCAAATCAGTCGCGGTAATGTCTATGGCGGCACTAGAGATGATGATATGGTTTCTGTGGTCGTGGTGCGATCGGCAAATACCTTAATTGCTCTGCAAATTGACCTAGTGTTGAGCGAACAAGAAATTGTAATTAAGCAATTTGAAGGCCCAGCACCTAAACCCATTGGTGTAGCTGGTGCTACAGTCCTGGGTGATGGTCGAATTATGCCCATTGCTGACGTACTAGAAATAATTGACATCTTCCAAGGACGGATTTCTACACAAATTGGTGGCAATTCTTGGCAACAGAAGGGAATTCCTGTAGACACTTCTCCTGCGAAGATTGACCCGACAGTGCTAATTGTCGATGACTCGATTACAGTCCGAGAGTTGCTCTCCCTAACCTTTAATAAGGCAGGTTATCGTGTAGAACAAGCGCGTGATGGGCAGGAAGCTTGGGATAAACTCCGCTCTGGTCTGCCTTGCGATATCGTATTTTGCGACATCGAAATGCCCCGTTGCGATGGTCTGGAGTTACTCTCTCGCATTCAGAAAGACTCCAACCTCAACCACTTACCGATCGCCATGCTCACCTCTCGCGGTGCAGACAAGCACAGACAAATTGCAGCTCAACTCGGTGCTAGTGGCTACTTTACCAAGCCTTATCTCGAAGAAGCTCTACTTGAAGCTGCGACGCGGATGTTGAAAGGGGAAAAACTTGTTAGCGGTACGAGTAATGTTTAGTAAGCAAACCCTAAATAGGGAGACGTAATTAAATTGAGTACTTAAAAAACCTTGACAGGTTTACTGCCAAGGTTTTTTACTTAAAATTTTCGATCTTTTCCATGAAGATGCACTTACAGCAGTTTTCAGGTAAATAGCTGTAATCTTAAAAAATGAACCGCCAAGGAAGGACAAATAATCATTTAATGCAAGCTTATAAAAAATTAATATAAGTTATATCGCGCTTCCTCGGTTATAGTTTTCTTTTGCAAGGGTTTTAAATGGGCATTATTATAAATAATAATTATTTAGATTAGATAATTAATCAAAATATATTATATATTAACCATTCAATTTGGCAAAACCAAACTAATACAAGGGGCTTTCCAAATTTCTGTGCTTTAGTTTATACAGCTTTTTGGAGATAATTCCAAAATAGCTGAAAATATTGCCTAAATGGCAACATTGCTCTGCTTAGTTTAGGTATTGTCAGTGTTGAGTTTAGTTTATCCATTCTGAATTCTCTACTTAGACTTGTCTATTAACTACGTAAGGCTTGTACAAATAACTACTAAAGGTTTGTTCTCAGTATTGAATAGCCAATTTCCAGTGTTATCTGCTCAACTTTATATATAGAGGAGAAGCGAATTTGGTATACTTAATTCTCTGTCTATACCAAAATCTACGTTAGAAAGAGAACAGAGTAAACATCTAAGCAAAAGAAAGCATAACGATGTAAAACTACGTTATAGCCTCTAATAACACTCTCTTGGGCTGCACCTCGCCAATAAAAGCGAAATATGTAACTTTTCTGTAGTTGACTACTGCTAGATTTAAGTTACTCTTAAAGCGGATCGCTTCTTGTAAGAATCTACCCTGACAGAAGTGTATAAAGATATAGTTAAATTTAGCAATTCTGTCCGAGATTTTTAATTTGCAAACTGAATAGTTTGATACGGCGCTCAAAAACCTGATCCACTACCCTAAACAAGGTAGTCAATTAACGACTCAATATCATCTGTCTGGTAATTGTATTGAATAGTTTACAATACCAGTGGATGAGAAAATCTAAAGAAAATATAAAAGAAACTCAAATTACTGTGGTGTCTGGAGGACAAAAGTGTTTCTGAGACTAGCACATCAACATCGACAATTCGTCCAAGACTTGGTAATGAACCTACAAGCCTTGGCGGTTGTATTAGAGCGGCGCGGGTATCCTGCATCTTGTTACACCTGTGGCGACCAAATGAATAGTGCATCGTTTATGGTTAGCTTGGGTGATAACCACCTGATTCGGTTTTTGGTGTCCGATTACGGGATTACTTGGACGGAAATGCGGGATGACCGCGAATTAATGAAGCTAGAAGGTGCGGAGGCAATTAGCCAATTAGACGAACTGGCTGATCTTGTCAAGCAATCTATGCAAACCGATACAGGCTCTAAAACTCTTGCCAAGAAGTATTAAGGTTTCAAAGGTCGATGGCAAATTAGAAATTCATTATCGGTAATTGGTAATGGTGAGTTAGCGATCGCTCTTACCTATTCTCCATTACCATTAAGTGATTGGCTCGTGGCTGGCCCATCGCACATTTTTTTGTATCTGCCAAAACCTCACGAGCCGCATTTTGAGCCTTTAGCTGGAAGGTTAGTAAAACGCACAAGATAATTAGTAATTACTAATTCATAATTCATAATTATAAAGACAGGTTAAAAAAGCTGCAACTATCAAGCAAGCAACTCCGTTTTGCCTGGGTCTAAATCTACTTATATAACGAAATTATGAATTATCAATTATGAATTATGAATTTTTAATGAATTTTTTAGCTGACCGAAGAGGCAGGGATCAGGGTGAAAAGGGGAAACGTTTCTCGCCAGCAAAGCGCACCCTGCCTTGTCTGATTAATTTTGCTGGATTCGTAGTAACCACAAAACGTGCTTAAAAATCTAGGATTAAAGTCCTTAGTACGAACTTTTTCCCCCCTCAAAATTAATGACATAAACCACTAGTGGTCTGTCCCATTAATTTTGCTGGGTTGTAGAGACGCGAAATTTCGCGTCTTTACAGGGTTTTGGTAATAAACTAATCAATCAGAACTAATGGGACAAAACACTAGTAGTCTGTCCCATTAATTTTGCGGGGTTGTAGAGACGCGAAATTTCGCGTCTTTACAGGGTTTTGGTAACAAACTAATCAATCAGAATTAATGAGACAGAGCACTAGTGGGACTTAAACAAAAAATCAAACCTAAGCAAGGTATACCGTTATACTGCTGGCTTGGTGTATTTTCAACTCGGAATAGGTTTCGGCGAAAAGATTAAAGGTTTTTTATGCTATTCAATAATTTGTAAAATTTATTAGGTGCTGAGAAATTTGAAGATGTCAGAAGAAAAATCTAGCCAACCAAAACTACCACCAACCACCGCCCTTGACAATCCATCAAGTCATGAATTTGGGAATTGGTTTGAATATCCTGTCAGAGTGCAACCCCACCACACTGACTATGCAGGTGTTGTCTGGCATGGTTCTTATATTGCTTGGATGGAAGAAGCACGGATTGAATGCTTGCGATCTATAGGGATTGAATTTGCTGATTTAGTCGCTATAGGTTGCGATTTACCAGTTGTAGAATTGTCGGTGCGCTATCATCGTGCAATTCAATTGGGTATGGCAGTGATGGTAAAAACGCGCATGGCTGAGGTGACAGGTGTCCGCATCAATTGGGATTATGCCATTGTCTCAACTGATGGACAAGAATTATACGTCACGGCTAAGGTGACATTAGTGGCTTTAGATCGCGACAGAGGCAAGATTATGCGTCAGTTGCCGCCGAGTTTTAAGGATGCCTTAGCCAAGATTTCAGCATTAAATAAAAATTGACCAAGAAAGGTTGTCATTTAATATTTTTATACTTCACTTTTGCTCATGAAAGGTGAAGTATAAATTTTTACTTTCCTGTTTGGATCTGCGACAGATTTTGAGCAAACTGGGTTACATAATGCCAAATATCTTGTGGAGTAATGCCAAAACTAATATTTAATAAAACAAGGATTGCCGCAAGAGTTAATGCAGTGCTCACGGTTGCTTTCAACAATTTCCATAATATTATGAAGACTATCCAAGCTATAATCAACGTAATAATCATATATATTAATTCCTTAATAATTGCCCTTGTCTGAGAAGGTCTTTATTTAGAAAGGGTAAATTTTTATCTGAAGTCAAAATTACTATTGCTAAAGCTATTAGACCTAATTTGGAATAGATACTAAAGCTAAGATTTTTGTCTAACTGTGTCAATGCCATATTAGCTGAAAATGATCCAATTATTCGGGTAAAAGGCAACTTATTTGGCAATTTGGCAGAATTGCTGGAAGTTTTTTGAACAAGGTAGCAAGCTAACAATACTGGCAATTAGACTTGGATTTTTAGCTGTTAGCCTTCAGCATTAGGCTGAAGGCTAAATAGGAATTGGTCAAGAGCCAGAAAATCTGCCTTTTGGGTATCTGAATGAAGTTTTTTATCGCAAAGAAATTATCCGCGAGTGAGTTTCTAACTTTTCAGTCGCTGTTAAAACTTCTTGTCTTGCCCATTTATCTGCTGCCAAAATGTCATCTAAAGAGGGATTTGCACGGTGATCATTTTGATGGCGATCGCACACCCATTCGATACACCGGGGAATATCTAAAAAGCGAATTTTTTCATCTAAAAATAAAGCTACAGCTTGCTCATTTGCGGCATTTAACACAGCTGGCATCGAACCACCAGCTTTACCCACAGCATAAGCCAACTGCATACAAGGATACTTCTGGTGATCTGGTTCACGGAAGGTTAAGTTTCCAGCTTTGACTAAATCTAGTCGTTCCCAGTTGGTGTAGATGCGATCGGGCCAAGATAGAGCATACAGTAACGGTAAGCGCATATCCGGCCAACCGAGTTGGGCTAAAACGGAAGTATCTTGCAATTCAATCAGCGAGTGAATAATGCTCTGGGGATGAATGACAATTTCGATATTGTCATAATCCAACCCAAACAGGAAGTGAGCCTCAATTACTTCCAGTCCTTTATTCATCAAAGTAGCAGAGTCTACTGTGATTTTCCGCCCCATCGACCAATTAGGATGCTTGAGCGCGTCAGCAACAGTTACATCTGCTAACTTTTCTACATCCCAGTCTCGGAAAGCCCCACCCGATGCCGTGAGTAAAATTTTCCGCAAGCCCGCCTTTGGCACACCTTGGAGACACTGAAATATTGCGGAATGTTCGGAATCGGCTGGGAGTAATTTTACACCGTGTTTTTCAACTAGGGGTAGAACCACAGGGGCCCCAGCAATCAGGGTTTCTTTGTTCGCTAAGGCAATATCTTTACCAGCTTCAATAGCTGCGATCGTGGGTAGCAAACCAGCACAACCAACGATCCCAGTCACAACAGTTTGAGCATCGCCGTAGCGAGCGACTTCTATCACTCCAGCTTCACCAGCCAGTAAAATCGGTTGGGGATCAAGGTCAATGATAGCTTCTTTGAGCGCTGGTAATTTATCTTCTGAGCAAATGGCTGCTATTTCCGGTCGAAACTGCCGAATTTGAGCAGCCAACATCTCTACATTGTTCCCAGCTGCCAATCCCACAATCCGAAACTGATCTGGGTACTGAGTGACAATATCTAAAGTCTGAGTACCAATAGAACCAGTGGAACCAACAAGAGTAATCGCTTTCACAATTGCTTAAGGATTTACAGACAACTCCCACTATAAATTGCTGGGGACTCTTTAATAACAGGAATCACTATAATCGATACACTGAGGGCAACGAGAGGGAGAGGGGGAGACGCAAAGAAGGAAAATTTACCTGTGTCCTCGTCAGTGCCTTAGCCCCAATCCGTTAATTTCAACTCGATATGCTAGCCATAAAGTACTAAAATTGCTCAATTTTCATATAAATAGACAAAAATTGTATTTGTAAATAGTATATTTTAAAGATAAATTCCGAGACAATTGGCAAAAGTAACTAAATAGGGAATACTTTTAAGTAATTTTTAATCTGTCCAGTTTGTTAATTATGTTGGTGGAAGATTTAATATGCAAAATGTTAGTCATAAATTGCTGTGTTGCAGCTATATGTAAAAGAATGCATAAAGGAGTTTGTTGAAGCACTCAACCTTATGGTCAAAGTTCAGATAGTTATAAAAAAAGTTTTATGGAAAAATGATTTCCTGTTTCCAGCAGCAATATGGCTTGCCAGCCGAATATTTATCTGGACTGCTATGTTGCTGATTGCGCCAAAACTACCGTTACCAGCAGAAGAATTTTTGCCCCATTTTGGCTGGGGTGTTTTTGATGCATGGGATAGTACGCATTACCGAGCGATCGCAACTTCTGGTTATGAATTTGTAAATGACGGTAAGCAACACAATCTTGCCTTCTTTCCCCTGTTTCCCTTAAGCATTTGGCTTTTGATGAAATTGGGCTTACCGTTTGAATTAGCAGGGACGTTAGTCAACAACTTGGCATTTTTCGCAGCCCTTTACTGTTTGTACTTTTGGATCAAAGAGAATTATGGGATCAATGCAGCGCAGTGGACGACTTCTGTAGTTTCTTTGTATCCATCTTCCATGTTTACAGGGGTAGTTTACACAGAGGGGCTGTATTTGTTTTTGAGTACATCGGCTTTGCGGGCGTTTGATCAAAAGCAGTATGGCTGGACTGCCCTTTGGGGCGCGATGGCTACAGCAACACGTCCTACAGGTATGGCACTAATTCCAGCATTTGCGATCGCAGCCTGGAAAGAACGCCGACCACCCATTGCCTATATAGCCGGTTTTTCTACCGCAATTGGCATACTTCTATTCAGTTTGTATTGTGCGATTTATTTTGGTAACCCTTTAGCTTTTATCGAAGCACAACGGGGATGGCGACCAACTCTAGGTTTTGATTGGCAGGGTTGGTTAAACATGATCATGCAAATTGCAGTTGGCAGTAAAAATTGGCGATTTGGTTGGGTTCAAAACCCCTCTGGTGGGATTCAAGACCCCTGGTATATCTTGCTTTTTGGCGTGATTATTGCTAGCGGCTATCTTTTTTGGCGTTTCCGTCAACTTTTTAGTTCTGTAAAATTATTTTATGGCTTTTATGGTTTAGTCTTATTTTTGTTGATTCTGGCAAGCGAACAGTGGATCAATAACTTCCTCAACTTGTTCATGGTCTTGGGTGGTGGCTATATGTTGTGGCGCTTACACAGGCAACTGACCCCAGTTACAGTGATTTATGGCTTTTGTGGTATTGGTTTACTGCTAGCCTCTGGAGGTACTATTTCCTTGAGCCGCCTTGCATACGGTATTGTGCCCTTGAATATAGCCATTGGTGTGCTGTTATCTCGCCATCCTCGTCAGGGATATTTAATATTGGGCGCCTTTGTGACACTACTAGCCAAAATAGCTGTAGGATTTGCCCAAGAGCGCTGGGTTGGTTAGAGGGTTTGATCCATATATATGAGAAGTTGCGTTTAAATTTCCTAATGAGTGTATTTAATCAAACGAAGATAGCGATCGCTTCATTATTTCTAGGTGTAGTTGCCATTTCTTTTGGCTCTATTTTTATGAAATTGAGCGAAATTGAACTCAGCCCTAGTGCAACTGTATTTAATCGCTTTTGGCTTGCTAGTGTACTCTTCTTGGTCTGGCATGGATACAAGGCAATACGGCAGCGATTTTCTGGAGACAAACCTGTAGAACAGCAGACCTACACCAGTCAGGATCTGTTGCTATTGTTAGGCGCTGGTATTCTTTGGGCTGCTACTTTAGTCTTGTTGGCTTGGTCGCTGACTCAAACTAGCGTTGCGATTTCTAGTGTGTTGCATAACCTCGCCCCCATATTTACTAGCTTAGGGGTGTGGGTGTTATTTCGTCAGGGTTTTGAGAGGCAATTCCTAATTGGGATGGTTATTGCGCTTGGGGGAGCGATCGCTATTGAATTTGAGGAACTGCAAATCGCCATAGATGAAGTTCAGGGGGGTTTTGCTGCGATCGTTTCTGCGGTTTTCTTGAGTGGATACCTGCTGATTGTAGAAAAATTACGAACCAAATTTTCTCCGGCGACGATTCAGTTATGGATCTGTGCGATCGCGGCTTTAGTAATCTTCCCCATACTTTTGTTCACTCAAGATCAGGTTTTCCCCTCTACAGCCAGTGGGTGGCTTTGGGTGATTTCTCTAGCCCTGATTTGCCAAGTTTTAGGTCATGGGCTTTTGACCTATAGCCTCGCTAAGTTTTCCTCTGTGGTTGTCTCCTTGGTGCATCTGTTAGAGCCAGTATTTAGTGGCATTTTCGCTCTTGTAATATTTTCGGAAAAATTAACTTTCTCAAATTGGCTAGGTTTTGCTGTAGTTTTAATGGGTTTATACTTAGCCATATCTAGCCAAGCTGTTGTTAATTTGCCGTTTCAGAAATCAGTCAAAACTATAGTTAACACTTTCGTTAAAAGTATGACAAGCAAACTGTCATTACTAAAGCAACAATTCTCCGAAACACCAGCTTTATTGGGAGCTATATCGTTATTTGTTGCCCTAATTCCTATATCTTTGGCACCATCTCTAGCAAAATTATGCGAACAAGAAATTGGTGCAAATGCTGTAGGATTTCATCGGAGTTGGATTGCCGCAGTCGTCTTTGCGCTGTGGAATGGACTTGAGGCTTTGCGCCGCCAACAACCCGATCATCAACCTATAGAACAGAAGCCTTTTACAAAACAGGACGTGTGGCTGTTATTGGCAATGGGAAGTGCTGCAACGACCTCCCTGTTGTTGTGGGCTTGGTCGCTGAGTCAAACTAGCGTTGCTAACGTGGCTTTATTGTCTAATTTAAATCCCTTATTCGTTGCTGCGGCTGGGTATCTGTTATTAGGCCGGCGCTTCGATAACAGGTTTGTTATTGGTCTGGTGATAGCTTTAGGGGGAGCGATCGCCTTTGAACTTCATAAGATGCAATTTGCATCTGACCAAATACTTGGTGATGCACTAGCATTTTTAACTGCCGTTTTTATTGCCACCTATTTGCTGCTGATAGAACAACTCCAAACCCGATTTACTACCGCAACCATAATGCTCTGGCGTTGTGGTGTGACTACAATGTTTCTGTTGCCTATCCTCCCATTTATCGAAAAGAGATTGTTTCCCTATTCTTGGATGGGGTGGTTTTTCATCATTTTTCAAGCCCTCTTTTGCCAAGTGTTGGGTCAGGGACTTGTAACTTATAGCCTCAGCAGACTCTCGTCAGGCGTTGTTGCCGTTACCCTTCTCTTAAATCCAGTCCTGTCCTCCATTTTTGCTTGGTTCATTTTTTCAGAACAAGTAGGTTTGTTTGACTGGGCGACTTTTGCCGTAGTTTTAGCAGGTATCTATCTAGCCCAATCTAGCCAATCCACTGCTCAAGTAACGAACGAAGGCTCCTAGCAGCATGACAGCTAGTAAATGGGGATTTAGGAGGCTCTACAAGTTTTGGATAATCACAAAAAACTTATTAATTTATCCTCTTGATTTAGTATTTGGACACAGCCAACTTGACTGATACAATTTATGACTAAAGCTTCCGACAAGACATTATTAAAATTAGTGAAATCTCAGTTCAATAGGCTATTAATGTCTCTCCCTTTTCCGGTTACTGGATACTTGGCTATTGGTATTATATTAGCAGTATTGATTCGATTGATTTGTGTTCCCAATGAATCGCTGGATTATAAATATTTTTTAGAGCCTTGGTATGATTTCATCGCATCTAATGGCGGATTTAGCGCTCTAAAATATAGTTTTGCTGACTATACACCCCCCTACCTCTACTGGATTTTAATTTCTGCCACCCTGCTATCTGGATTGCCGAAAATTTTCGCCATCAAGCTTTTTGCAATGACTGTTGATTTTTTTTGTGCTTTTTTAACTTACAAAATTGTCAGATTAAAATACCCAGAAGGGAGAATGCCAAATTTTGCTTTTTTGGCAGTTATATTCAGTCCTAGTGTTATTTGTAATAGTGTCATCTGGGGTCAATGTGACGTTATCTATACAACAGGATTGATTGCCTGTATCTATTTTTTATCTATTCAAAAACAACTTCTAGCATTAGTTAGCTTTGGTATAGCACTTTCTTTTAAATTCCAAGCTATGTTTATAGCACCTTTATTATTGATTATGTTGCTTAAAAAAATAATTTATTGGTATTACTTACCATTAATTCTATTAGTATATGTAGTTTTAATATTGCCAGCTTGGTTTGCTGGCAGACCAATCTCAGAATTGCTATTAATATACTTTAACCAAGCTAATAAATATAAAGATCTCACTAAAAACGCACCTAATCTTTATCAATGGATTCCCAATAATTTTTATAATATTTTTGTTCCTATAGGTTTAGTTTTAACTATATGTACAATATTTTTATTTGCATACATCGTTTATAAAAGTAGACTAGAAATTACTCAAGACAGACTGATACACTTAGCTACAATATCAGTTTTATTTATGCCATATATCCTGCCAAAAATGCACGACAGATATTTCTATCCTGCCGATATATTTTCTCTTATCTTTGCCTTTTACTTTCCCCAATATCGTTGGGTGGCTATCGTCGTGCAAATGTCCTCATTTTTTGGCTATTTGGGGACTCCCATATATATTCAGTTGTTTTCTATACCTTTAGGTTTCACACTCTGGTTTGTTGTGCAAAATTGTGACATTATTTATCCCAAATTAAAAGCTTTACCTGGCGAAAATATCAATTAAAAGTTAATTTATCTATCTGCAAAGATGAATATAAAGAAAATTTTTTTGGCTAATGACTTATTTTTTGTCATAGCAATGTGGCTTTCTAGTAGACTTTTAACAGCCATCGCTATGTTACTGATTGCCCCATTATTTCCAAGTTCATCAACTGGCGTTGCTGCCACGTTCGGTTGGGATGTTTTTCATGCTTGGGATAGTGTTTGGTATGAGAAAATTGTGACTTCTGGTTATGATTTCTCTAGTGATGTAAAGCAAATTCACACAGTTGCATTTTTTCCTTTATTTCCATTGTTAAGCCGGATAATTATGTTCATTGGCTTGCCTTTTAAAGTGGCAGGTATATTAGTTAATAATTCAGCTTTTTTAGCTGCCTTACTCATACTTTATTTTTGGGTGCAGGAGCTTTACGACACAAGCACAGCACGATGGGCGACAGCTACTTTAGCATGGTGTCCCTATTCTCTTTATGGAACTGTAATTTACACTGAAGGTCTGTTTTTGTTGTGTACTACATCTGCCTTACGAGCTTTTAATAAAAAGCAATATATTTGGGCAGCATTCTGGGGAGCATTATCTACAGCAACCCGACTCCCTGGAGTTGCTCTTATCCCCGCTTTTCTGTTTGTTTCTTGGAAAGAACGTAGAGGTATAAAAGCTTATATTGCCACTTTAACTGTTGGTTTGGGTATATCTCTGTACAGCCTTTATTGTCAAATTAAATTTGGCGACGCTTTGGCTTTCATCCATGCACAAAAAGCATGGCGTGGTGATGCAACAGGGTTTGCTTGGGAGGGTTGGTGGAAAATGCTGATGCAAATTACGGTAGGTTTCACTAATTGGAAATCTGGTTATATTAAAGACCCTTTATATCCATTATTATTTTTAATAATTATTGGTAGCGGCTGTTTGTTATGGCGCTTTCGTTTACATCTGGGGATGAGTAAATTCCGCTATGGATTATATTTTTTATGGCTATTGTTGTGGTCATTGACAGGAGATGAATTATTTAAAATTGCACTAGTTTTTGGCGGTATCTATTTATTATGGTTATCACGAGATAAAATTCCCATTGTTACTGTTGTCTATGGGTTTTCTTCCTTCGCTTTAATTTTAAACACAGGGATTACAGCCTCGGCTGAACGCTACGCTTACGGTATTGTATCGCTGTCAATAGCATTCGGGTTATTACTTGCCCGTTATCCTCGCTGGGGATACCCAATTATGTACTTTTTTGGAATACTAATGTTCACATTTTCTATTCGATTTGCCCGCGATCTTTGGGTAGCTTAGGTTTAATTCTGAATTGTATTTTGTTAATTTTTGGTAATCAGTGTAAATCCGTTAGCTGTGCCTATAATTTTACTACCAGTTAAATTGATTTTCTGTAAAGCCTCATTGTCTAACAGCAAATAAGATTTATTAGATAACATTTTTTGTAAAATTGGCACAGTTGCAGCAGTTACCTTGCGATCGCTATAAAAATCTAAACTAGGACGGTTATAAGAAAATGAGGTATAAACTGTTGTTCCTGGTGAAACATTTGCCCGAATTAATTCCGCTACTGGTTTAACTGGGAAAGCTTCATTTAATTCCCAAATCCAAGATTGCGAACTTACCAATAGGGTTAAAACTAAATACATTCCTGTAAATAACACTGGAATAAAGTTGCGATCGCGCTGTTTAACTAGCCATGCTGCGATACCCATGCTTATTACCAAAACAATGCTCATGACTATCAAAATCGGCTCTTTTTTAAGAAAAAAGTAAACACAACCTCCTAAACCCGCAATAGAAATAATAGCCAGAAATATTGTCCAACTTCGCACTCTAAAATGACGATTCTGCCAAACTTCGCTCAAATTAGCACCAATTGCCAAAGCTAAAAATGGATATACAGGCATAACATACCACGGGAGTTTAGTTCTCATCAGAGAAATAGTTCCTAAGTAAATAATTGTACCCAAAAGAACTAGATAACCCCAAGTATTATGACGTTTTTTCCAAGCTAGATAAAGTCCTCCAGGCAAAAATAACAGCCAGGGAAAACCATATTTGAGTATTTCTAATAAATAGTACCAAACAGGCCCGCTATTACCTTCAACAGGTTGTAAAAGGCGGTCAAAAGCTTGTGCTTGAAAATGCACTTCTAAAAAAGTACTACCATAATGTTGCCATTGAGCAGTGTACCAAGCGATCGCAGGAGCATTTCCTAATAAAATTCCTACCCATAGATAGGGACTTTTCAATAAAGCCAATTGTCGATCTGCAAGTAAGAATAAAATTGCGATCGCGCCCAACAGCAAAACTATCATTCCCTTAGTTAGAATAATTAACCCCAGACAAAATCCCACGCCTAGAGCATATTTTCGGTTTTGACGTGCCTTCAAAAGACAAAACAACAACAGCAAGAAAAAAGAAATAGTCATTCCATCTAACATTGCTAGCCGTCCATGACGCACCACAGGCAACATTGTCAAGTAAATTAAAGCAGCAAATAGAGCCGGTAAACTTTCGTTAAAAGCCAAACGCCCCATCAAGTAAAGTAAGGGCACTCCCAAAGCAGTTAAAACCGCACCAGGTAAGCGTGTCGTTAACTCTTGCACTCCTCCTAAGTGGTAGCACCAAGCAATTAACCATTGCATCAAAGGCGGTTTTAATAAAAATGGTTCTCCCTGAATAGTGGGATAAAGCCAGTTACCAGTCCGGTAAATTTCTCTAGCAACTAGAGCGTAAGTACCTTCATCCCAATCTCGTAAAGTGGAGTTTCCTAAAAATATCAGCCATAGAACTAGAGATATTACTAGTAAGCTAAATAACCATTCTTTTTCTCTGAATATGACTGTTCTTTTTGTGAATAGCTTTACAATATTTGTGCGATACATTTAGGGCTGATTGTGGTATGGAATAATATTGCTAATTATGTCTCTAGAATACTCACAATGGATACTTTTTTGATAGTATGAGGAAAAAACTTAATCAGCTTGGTTATCTGGGTTGGATAATTGGCGTGAGTGCCTTAATTTTGTTTGGGTGCAGCAGCTTACGACACGAATTATTTCAATCAACCGCTTTTGACTTAGGAATTTTTGACCAGGCGGTTTATTTAATTAGTCAAGGGCAACCGCCTATTACTTCTTTCATGGGTTTTCATATTCTCGGCGATCATGCTGCTTGGATATTCTATCCTTTGGCTTTACTCTATAAAATCTACCCTAGTGTTTACTGGTTATTTGTTGTGCAGGCAGCTGCCTTGGCATTAGGCGCTTTGCCGGCTTGGCATCTAGCCCACCAAGCTGGACTGAAGGAAAACCAAGCAATAGCGATCGCATTTGTATATCTCCTGTATCCATTGGTCTTTAACGCCAATTTATTTGATTTTCACGCAGAAGTGATAGCTTTACCACTACTCTTGGCGGCGGTTTTAGCAGCACGGTTAGGTCAGATAGGGTGGTTTTGTTTAAGTATTTTACTAGTGTTGGGATGCAAGGCGGTATTGTCCCTCACCGTTGCAGCAATGGGAGTTTGGTTAATTTTGTTTGAAAAGCGGCGTTTATATGGCGCGATCGCTATTTGTGCTGGTATTGGCTGGTTTATTATTGCTACTCAGGTAATTATTCCTTTTTTCAGTGGTGCAGAAGCAGCAGCAGTGGGACGTTACAGCTATTTAGGTAATTCAGTTCTAGGCATTGCAAAAAATATAGTATTTCAGCCAGGACTAATCTTGGGAAAAGTTTTTTCACTGGATAACCTGGGATATTTGGTTCTGCTGCTAGCACCTGTGATTTGGGGACTTTCCCTACAAGGAATAAAACCTTTGGTAGGAGCTATTCCTTGTTTGGCGCTCAACATTTTAGCTGATTACCAACCTCAAAAAGACTTGCTACATCAGTACTCTATTCCAGCGATGCCCTTCCTGTTGTTGGCTATAATTTCTAGTCTCGCCGCAGGTAAAGGATGGATACAAAATAAACGAGCGATTATTTTATGGTCATTGGTGGCGTTTTTAAGTCTGGCAAAATTTACCCATTTTGGAGGTAGATACTTAGAATCTATAGATACTTGGCAAGCTACAAAACAAGCGATCGCTCAGATTCAAACTAAAGGAAGTGTTTACACCACAGCAGAAATTTCTCCGCATTTAAGCAATCGAAAATTGATCACCTATACAAATGCCGATTCTTCACCTGCTGATTTAAATGTTTTTAATTATGTATTGCTGAATGTCCGTCATCCCGGCTTTTCAAGTAATCAGGAGTTTGCTGCTAACTTGGTCAATCAACTGAAAACTAATCAAGAATTTCAGTTGAAATATCAGCGTGATGATGTGTATTTATTTGTCAAAGTCGCTTGATGATTGGAGTAATAATTCTCATTGCTGTTGATAGAAAGTCGATATATCCAAATAGCAACTATTACAATTCATCAATTGTTACTAAACCGCCCTCGATAAACTGTATAACAAGTTCATCCTCATCAACTAAACCAGTTCCTAATAAAGGTCGCTTTCCTGTCGCAAGTCATTCACTTCCCTTTCTTCTCCATTCCAAATAATCTTAGCTTGATGTACTGGGAAGATTACATTACTCTTGTCAGCTAAATTTGCATACATATCAAAAACAAACTGTACAAAAAAACACTCTTGTGTATTACTTAAATCAATCATATTCTCTAAAAACTCTCTAGTAATTCAGACTAATTCCGCACCTAAAAGCCTACCTTCAATTGGTTGATACTCATCTTCTAGTAACCATAACTTGGCTGCATTATAGTCATTACTAGAAAATACAATTTTATAATTCTGCGCCGGATCATAAACTTGACAGTTATCTTCACTGTTGCAAAGCAATAAAAGAATATATGAAGGGGATAACATTGGATCTATCCATACTTCTGTAAATTCCCAGTTATTCTTCACTCGGTCTTGTGCGGGGGATGACGTGGTATTGGTCGTCTGCATTGATTTTTATTTCCCCATAGTAAAGTAGAATATGGCTAACATCTGGACTGATTCTATAACCTATAGGTTCATTAAAAAACATTCCATACCGATCATAAGTGGTTACGCAAAATTATTTATGTCATTTCGCTTTCCTTCATTCGCAATGACAAATGTATATTTAATTTTGCACTACTACTTAACTGTGTAGCAGGTTGACAAAGTGGTGCAAGCGTATCATCCTAGAGTGTTTAGAAGGTAAACCACATGAGTAACCACATTAAGAGTCTATGCTAACAGCACAACCTATCACTATTGATTTGTTTGCTGGGGCTGGCGGCTTTGGTCTAGGTTTCGAGATGGCAGGTTTCTCTGTTCCTTTATCCGTTGAGATTGATACCTGGGCTTGTGATACACTGCGCCATAACCGCCCTAATATGACAGTTATTCAACAGGACATCCGTGATTTAAACACTGCAAGTAGCGTTAAGGATATCTGTCACTTCAAGCCGGATATTGTTATTGGTGGGCCTCCATGTCAAGGCTTTAGTATTGCCGGGCCAGCACAAAAAGATCCTAAAGACCCTAGAAATAGTCTATTTATTAACTTTGCCGAGTGGATATGTTTTCTCGAACCTAAAGCTTTTGTAATGGAGAATGTTAAAGGTTTACTTTCGCGCAAAAATATTGAAGGTAGAAAGGTAACAGATATCATTACAGAAACTTTTGAAAATCTAGGATATTTTGTAGAAGTCTGGTCATTAAATGCTGCTGAATATGGTGTACCACAAATTAGGGAGCGTATTTTTATTGTTGGAAATAAAACAGGAAAAGAATTAGGTATTCCTCCCAAAACACATTCCTTAGATTTATTGCATATCAATGGCTCTCAATTATCAATATTTGCCTGTATGGGTTTACTTCCTGCCATAAGCTTGTGGGATGCTATATCAGATTTACCACAATTGAATGCACGGGAGGGTGAAGAGGAACAACCTTATATTTCAGAACCTCTCAATAACTATCAAAGCTGGATTAGAAATGCCAGTCAAACACTTTATAATCATGTTGCAATGGATCATTCCCAGAGGCTTGTAGAACGCTTCAAACATATTAAATGGGGTGAATCAAGTTCAAACGCACCAAAAGAACATGGGGCCAGACGGCGTAGTGGAAATGGTGAGTTATCTGAGATAAGTTATGACCAAAATAACCGACGTTTAAATCCATATAAACCATCACACACAATAGCAGCTTCGTTTTATGCCAATTTTCTTCATCCTTTCCAGCATCGCAATTTGACAGCCCGTGAAGGCGCACGTGTTCAATCTTTTCCTGACACTTATCGTTTTCTAGGAAAGAAGACTGTTGTATCTCACAAGTTATTACATCGAGAAGAGAGATTCGACGAGAAGTTTCTTTGCCAGTACAATCAGGTAGGTAATGCTGTACCACCTATTCTTGCTAAAGCGATCGCACTTCATCTTCAAAATAAATTACAGCTATGCCCAAAAGCGATAGGAACCCTTTAGTTCACGGCTCTAATCTTGAACAAAAGGAGAATCACCGCACAAAATACAGAGATGTTGATAGTAAAAAATATCTCATTGAAATTAGAACTGAGTATGATAATTGGCGTTCTGCTAATCTCGAATTAGTTGGCCCGACATCAACACCTACTGCTCAAGATGACGCAATTATTGCTACTAGGGTAGAACTTCTATCAAAATATAAGGATTTTTTAGACCAGCAGCATTATGCTGAAAAGTTTGATTCTCGATCGAACCTTCACTCTAGCGTGTTGGAGGAATTTCTCTATTATCTGTTTAAAGATTTAGTCAGAGACTTTGGAGAAAATGCTCTCATAGGCAAATCACATACCTTCAAAGATATTTTCTTTGTGCCGCCAAAATACTCTGAGATGCTTAAGCGACCGTATGCACGTATTGAAAAGAAAGATCATGACTTTGTAATTGGAGCGACTATTCAAGTATCATTTGAAGCAGCAACCCCACCAGAGAAAGATGAAAATCCTGGTGAAATACTGCCACTTCTTAAAGAGGAACCGGAAAACTACTCTGAAGTTACAGTTACAGGAAATACCGAAACGCACATTTTCGATATTCCAGTTGTTGCTATTGAATGTAAGACATATCTAGATAAAACTATGCTCGAAGGTTCATCACGAGCGGCAGAGGACTTAAAGGCAAGAAATCCAAATAGTTTATATGTTGTACTTATGGAGTGGATCAAGTTGACCAGTGATGTCAATCTTCGGAAGTACAAGGTTGACCAAATTTACGTACTACGTCAGCAGAAAAACACTGACAGAGAATTTAGGTATGAAGAAAAATATGTTAAAAATTCAATTAATCCAGTTGTAGTTCAACATCTATTTCATAAAGTGCGGAAGCATCTGAAAATGGACTGGACTGGCGGAATTAAACACGGTATAGAGCGTGGGTGGCTAATTGACGAGTAGCTACTGACCTTATTCGGCACTTGTGACACTTGCGTAGGTTAATAAAACCTGAAATAATCTGCGAAAGGCGATCGCAATATCTTAACTATTAATACAATGCTCCAAATTTTGCTAATAAAGCAACTACAATTCATCAATTGTTACTAAACCGCCCTCGATAAACTGTATGACAAGTTCATACCCATCAAGTAAAGCAGTTCCTAGTAAAGGTCGCTTTCCTGTCGCAAGTACATTCACTTCCCGTTCTTCTCCATTCCAAATAATGTTACCTTGATGTACTGCCAAGATTACATTACTATTGTCAGCTAAATTTGCATACATTTCATACACGAAAGGGAAACCCAGTAGAGTAACTGCTGCTGGAGGCAGAGAAAGAAACTCTGCAAAACCTGTATCGATAACAAATTCAATAGTAAAATCTGGTTTATTTGTAAGTCGAAATATGATATTAACTGTTGCGCGTCCGTTCTTGACAATACCAGAAATCACCGATAATCGCGCTCCATGTCACCACTGAAGGAAACAGCTACTTTGTAACCAATGCGAATACCAAAAAGTCGAGCAAATGGGTGTTTATTACGTAAATATCGTGCCGATTCTAAGCCTGTTTTATCAATTGCGTATTCACCTGTTTCTATATCGATAATCACCATTTTACCGATGTTTTCTTCTCGTTCCACTTGTTGACGAATGCTATTTTCATATAATTCTTTCGCTCGTCGTCCAACTTCTTCACTGCTTAAAAGTATGCTTTGCACGTTCTTGCTCCTTGCTGTTATTTTTTCGCGTTTGCAGTTCATGTTAAGGAATAGGTTGTCTTTGGGTTAGTCTTCGTTGAAATAAGACTCCACATCCATACGATCATGCAAAATACGAATAATATCGATAGTTTCATTAGTTTCCTGATAAAAGATCAAATGTCGTCCGATGTGGTACTTGCGATATCCTGAGCGAATATCATCACAAGTACGTCCTCTGTGTGGCTCTCGTGCCAAGACATGAAAGCAATCGTCCAAGATAGCAAGATAACGGTTTCTCTGCTCAGTTCCCCATGTTTTTTGGGTGTAGCGACCGATTGATAGCAAGTCTTGAGTGGCTAATTCAGTAAGGCGAAATGCTGACATGCGCTATTCACGGTCAAGTTCTGCAAGCAATCCTGAGAGAGAATACTCAGCAAATCCGCTATTTTCCCCGTCTGTCAATGCTCGTTGCAAAGCGGCAAGTTTTATTTCTCGCTCTTCTAAAAGGCGCAGTCCTGCTCGAATCGCTTCACTGGCGCTGGCAAAACGACCGCTTTCAACTTGATTGGCGATAAACGCTTCAAAATGCTCACCCAAGGTAACACTTGTATTTTTTTGCATACAATTTCCTCCTGTATAATACCAATATATAATATTTTTGGTATTAATCCAGATGAAAATTGTAATTGATGATGTCTAAAAACCTCATTAAATAAAAACGTAGAGCAATAAATACTCTACCGTAAAATATGTTAAAAATTTAGGACTTACGAACTGTACAAAAGAACAATCTTGTGTATTACTTAAATCAATCATATTCTCTAAAAACTCTCTAGTAATTCAGACTAATTCCGCACCTAAAAGCCTACCTTCAATTGGTTCATACTCATCTTCTAGTAACCATAACTTGGCTGCATTATAGTCATTACTAGAAAATACAACTTTATAACCCTGCGCCGGATCATAAACTTGACAGTTATCTTCAGTGTCGCAAAGCAATAAAAGAATATATGGAGGGGATAACATTGGATCTATCCATACTTCTGTAAATTCCCAGTTATTCTTCACTTGGTCTTGTGCGGTGGATAACGTGGTATTGGTCGTCTGCATTAATTTTTATCTCCCCATAGTAAAGTAGAATACGGCTACCATCTGGACTGATTCTATAACCTATTGGTTCATCAAAAAACATTCCATAACGGTCATCTCCTCAAATCATTCTGGTGAACGATACCTAAAATCAGATGCGAAAAGCGATCGCATACTTCATAGTACATTCTAAGTATTTGGGTAGGGTAATTGGTTTAGCTTGACGTAACAGCTAAGTAACCACAAAAGAGTCGAGTATCTAATTATTTTAAGAATATAGTAATCACACTTAAAATTATTAAAAATCCTTTATTAATACAAAATTAATCAAAAAACAAGTATTTATACATAAACTGATTATTTTTAACTGTATTAAATTTGGATAAACATTTAAAATTAGGGTTTACCAGAATATGAATAGAGAAGTTGGAAAAGTTAAATGGTATGGCGGATTGAACTCAAAAACAGGTCGCCCCAATGATTACGGTTTTATCTCTCAGATCATAAATTCTGATGATTTGTATTTTAATAAACGTGATATTAAATGTAGTGAAGATTATCTTAAACAAGATGCTATTGTCTCTTTTTATGTTAAGACAGTAACAAATAAAAATGGCAAGATAAGTTACCAATCTTTTGATATAGATTTAATACAGAATGAAGAAGATTTAGATGTTATAAAAACCTGTGCTTTAAGCAATCAAGTCATGTTTTGGCAGCCAATTTTTAGTAAATATTTGCAAAATTGTATAAAGAATAAAAGTCAATCTGTAGATGATTTGGCTGCTCTTTGTATAAAAAAGTTGAATTTGTTAAGCATTTATCAAAAATATTCTTTTCTCCAATCTTTACCAGAAGAGATATATCTGGCTTCTAAAGATATTCGGAAGTTATTACAACCCCAACAAGCTATTAAAATCTTTAGTCAAATTGTGGAGGAAACTGAAAGCAAAGACATAGTTGATGAAATATTTGAATATCTTAATAATCATGAGAACCTCGTAACTGAATTACCACAACAACTACTCAAAATTCCCAAAATTTATGATATAGCACCCAAAAAACTTCAAGCAAAGTATATTATTAGCGCATCTAATAATAATTTAAGTAAGTCACAATTGGATAAACTAGTTGATATATTAAAAACTGCCACTACAGCAGAACTTAACTATATTGTATCCATACTTCCTTCTGAGTTACAAGCACAACCAATAATTTTTGATTTTTTGCTCCCAACAGTTCAGGTAGATATTATATGGGATAAGTTTAAGTATGACACAGTTAGTATATGGGAAAAACTTTCACAAGAGGCAAAGGTATTTAGTTTATATAGAGCAGTTCAAGAAAACTTGGATTTAAATATTTTAACAAAAAAAGCTGATAATAACGATATTACTCTTGTCTCCTTTTGTCTAAAACTTTTTGCATATCCTAAAATTTCATTTCTCAAACTACATGAATCATTGCTGAAACTGATAGTTACTGTTAATGGCGATACATCTCAATTATTTCCTTTATTTAGAAATGAAGATTCAATGTTATTTGATGACATTTCATTGGATGATATAACCATGTTACTTGCTAATATCTCCTCTGATAAGGGTGATTTAACAAGCTGCTTAGAAAAAGAAAGTAGTACTAATAAATGTTATAAGTGGAACCTTAGACATTTTTTAGTTGCTAAAAGTATTCAAATTCAATTTCCACGAGTTACTTTAGATGTAGATAAATATATACGAAAAATTAAAGCTTGGGCTAATTTTGTACAAAACAATTCTCAGAGATTAAAATGTAAATTTTGTGGAGAGATAATGACATTCAATCCTGAATACAGTAAGTATTCAACTACACAGGAGATAACAGTTTTTTGGTGCCCAAATGCTGATCCAATAGAATGTTCAGGTATTTCTGGATTAGACGGTAGAAATCATAATTACAATGTTTATATAAATCATTGTTGGAATTGCTCTAAAACTGTTGATAGTAGGAATAGTTTACAACATTACGGAATTAATTATAAAAGTGACGGTTGGGTTAAATGTACTAATTGTGGTGCAGGAAAAAAGCCAGGATATTAGAAACACAATATTACTATGGTATTTTTTGGTTTTTCCTAAAACATACACGAATCTGCTACTGATTACTCCCTTAATTTTTTCATAGTTTCTTCATTCACAATACCGGTTACTGGAAGTCTATTTGTTCGCTGAAAATCTTTCACTGCCAGTTCTGTATCTTCATCAAAAATTCCACTAGGTAGATAGGGATAAAAATTCTTGTCCAGCAACTTCTGTTGGATATTGTGAATATCAGTTCCAGTATCACCTTTTGAGTAAGCTGTTAAAGCTTCATATTCCTCGTTTGTTAAAAATCTTCCACCAGAATTTTGAAGTAAGTTTTCTACTTCCTTTGAATCTGTTTCAACTAAAATGAGATATTCATTCGTCTGCGGATTTTTCGATGTTGATAAAAATCTTTCTATTTTTTTATTTTGCCACTTCTCCATTAGTTGTAGTTTCAATTTATCCACAATTTCTTGGTCTGTAAATCCAAGATGGAATCTATTCATGTCTACTACCTCGGATATAAAGTTATAGCTTTCCAAGCTAACTCGTAATTATATGGATATTTTTGTATAATGTCATTTTTTGGCATTAGAAAAGCAACAAACTTTAATTAATATATTTTTTAGGCTAAAAAAATTTATACTTCATCTTACAAATAAATAAAAACGGTAGAGCAATAAATACTCTACCGTTTTCTAATTTTCTATTTGAGATTTAAATCCCAAACCCTAAATCTTACTCAACACCTTGGGGTAACAATTCCCGACGCTGTTGAGAACTAACTTGGACAATGCCATTTTCATCCACATCAACAAGGGCTGTATCGCCATCTTTAATCCGACCAGACAGAATTTCTTCTGCTAGGCTATCTTCTAACAGGCGCATAATTGCCCGACGTAATGGCCTTGCGCCGTAGCTGGGACTGTAACCTTCTTGGATCAAACGATCCTTGAAGCGGTCTGTGACTTCTAAGGTGATACCCTTTTCCGTCAGACGACCAAATACTTCCTTGAGCATAATTTCGGCGATTTGGGTCACTTCCGGCTTGTTCAACTGACGGAAGACGATAATTTCATCGAGTCGGTTGAGGAACTCTGGACGGAAGTACTGTTTGAGTTCTTCGTTGACCAAAGAGCGAATCCGGTTGTAAGTTGACTCGCTGGCATCTTCGGAGAATTCAAAGCCGATACCGCTACCGCCTTTTTCAATTACCTTAGAACCAATATTGGAAGTTAAAATCAGCAAGGTGTTCTTGAAGTCCACCGTGCGACCTTTAGCATCAGTTAACCGACCGTCTTCCAAAATTTGCAGCAGCATGTTGAAAACATCGGGGTGGGCTTTTTCGATTTCGTCGAACAACACCACGGTGTAAGGACGCCGCCGCACGGCTTCGGTCAGCTGACCACCTTCGTTATAGCCAACATAACCTGGAGGGGAACCAATCAGCTTGCTGACGGTGTGACGCTCCATGTATTCGGACATATCTAAGCGGATCATCGCTTCTTCGGAACCGAAGAAGTAAGCAGCTAAGGATTTCGCCAACTCGGTTTTACCTACACCAGTAGGCCCAGAGAAGACAAAGCTAGCTATGGGTCGATTGGGATTTTTCAAACCGACACGAGCGCGGCGAATTGCCCGTGAAACTGCTTTCACAGCTTCATCTTGACCAATTAAACGCTGGTGCAAGGTGTCTTCCATGTGCAGCAGCTTTTCAGATTCAGATTCGGTGAGTTTGTTCACCGGTACTCCAGTCCAGGAAGCGACAATGTGAGCAATGTCTTCTTCTGTAACTACAGGTTCTTCACCTTCTGTGCCAGTTGCATTGGTCTTGCTTTGAGCGATCGCCCGGATTTCGGCTTTGATTTCCATTTCGCGATCGCGCAATTCTCCAGCTTTGTCAAAGTCTTGAGAGCGCACCGCGTCATCTTTCTCTTTTAATATCTGACGCAGTTCTTTGTCTAACTCTTTGGCTGCGGGTGGCAGTTGGGAGTTAATTAAGCGCACTCTAGAACCAGCTTCATCAACTAAGTCGATGGCTTTATCTGGGAGGAAGCGATCGCTAATGTAACGATCTGATAATTTCGCCGCCGCTACCAATGCTTCGTCGGAGATTTTTAGTTTATGGTGTTGCTCGTAGCGTTCGCGCAGACCATATAAAATTTCAATTGTTTCATCAACTGTAGGTTCACCAACCATTACTGGCTGGAAACGCCGCTCTAGCGCTGCATCTCGCTCGATGTGCTTCCGGTATTCATCTAGGGTTGTAGCACCGATACACTGCAACTCACCTCTGGCCAAAGCTGGCTTGAGGATATTCGCTGCGTCAATAGCACCTTCTGCCGCCCCTGCACCAATTAAGGTGTGTACCTCATCAATCACGAGAATGACATTACCCGCCGAGCGGATTTCATCCATGATTTTTTTCAAGCGTTCTTCAAATTCACCCCGGTACTTGGTTCCTGCTACGAGCAAACCAATATCCAGCGTGACGACGCGTTTATCTTCCAGGATGTCAGGGACATCTTTGGTGGCAATGCGTGAAGCTAAACCTTCAGCGATCGCCGTTTTGCCAACCCCTGGTTCCCCAATCAGCACTGGGTTATTTTTAGTTCGGCGACCCAATATCTGGATCACTCGCTCAATTTCTTTAGCGCGTCCCACCACTGGATCGAGCTTATTATCTATTGCCATCTGGGTCAGGTTTGAACCAAATTCATCCAGAGTCGGGGTTTTTGTGCGCCCGGATGAACCGCCTGGTGAAACTTCGGCAGTTTCTCCCAACATGCGAATAACTTGGGTTCTTACCTTAGATAGATCCACGCCGAGGTTTTCTAGCACCCTGGCTGCGACGCCTTCCCCTTCGCGGATTAGGCCCAACAGCAGATGCTCGGTGCCAATGTAGTTATGCCCCAGTTGGCGTGCTTCTTCTAGGGAGAGTTCTAAAACTCGCTTTGCCCGTGGCGTAAACGGAATTTCCACGGCAACAAAGCCTGATCCCCGTCCTATAATTTTTTCAACTTCAATTCGGGCATCTTTGAGATTGACGCCCATTGATTTCAGCACCTTTGCAGCCACCCCAGTGCCTTCGCCAATCAGACCCAAGAGGATCTGCTCGGTTCCAACAAAGTTGTGACCTAAACGGCGGGCCTCTTCTTGGGCCAGCATGATTACCTTAATGGCTTTTTCAGTGAAGCGCTCAAACATGGCTTTATCCCATCATCTGCGGTCGTGCCGGTATGCTGATTTTAGCACAGGCAAAGCTTTTGGATGCCTGTATAACAGATTATAGACATCCTGAAGCTATGACTTTAGTTGATGGGCTAATTGTTAACTATTGACTACTCTTATCTGGCTAGTGTACTGAGGAGCTTTAGTTCACCAGCCTTTTTGGGATTTATTACAAATAGCTGACTGCTTAGATTAAGGGTTTCTTGACTCAATCCCAAACATTTATATTTAACATATATATTTTTTAATATCAAGCAAAAATAATTAATATATAATTTACTTATATGAATGAGTTTTTAGATAAAACATTTGAATAAAAATAGGCGCGGTAAAGTTACATTTTTTTGCTGAAGCCGATCGCAAGCGCCAGTAATTCCAAATTACTCATACCCAACTAAATAGGTAGGCGCAAATAAACCTAACTATATAACAAAATGTAGAAAGTTTAAAACCCATGTGATTGCTTCACTTTGCTCCGTTTGTACATAGTTATAAATTTTCTCGCCTACCTACTTAAAAAGCAAGTGCCAAGAGGATTTTTCGAGGCGATCGCTGACAATGGAATACCATTGGTCTAAAGTTGCTTTAAATTTGCGGTGTTGTAAATCTGGCAGCCAAAGGATTAAAGCATCCTCATCGTTATCTTGGTAGTAACGCCGCCGCCGCCCAGCTGTTTGAAAGCCAAATTTTTGATATAAAGATATTGCCGCCAAGTTGGAAGCTCGGACTTCGAGGGTAGCTCGCTCCATTTTGCGATCGCAAGCTGTCTTAATGAGTGAATATAATAAAGCTGCACCCAAACCTTTACGGTGATATTGAGGATGAACCGCCAAAATTGTAATGTGAGCTTCATCTAAAATTGACCAAAAGCAACCCATTCCTAGCAAACTTGTGCTGGAGGAGGGGGAAAACAAGCCGAGTATATCGCTGTTGGGACTATCCAATTCTCGTTTGTAGCCATCGAGAGTCCAAAGTCCACCAAAACAAGCTTGATCGAGTTCCAGAATAGCACTGAGATTTTCTAATGTCAGTAATTTAATTTCTAAGTCTAATGAGATCACATTTATTGAATAACGTTACAAACCCTTTGTACACTGGGAATCGGGAGACAAATTCAAAGCCCGTAATTTGAACAAGGAAAATTTTTATAGTTATGGTATCGACTCACCCCACTGGGGTTCAACATTCTGGAAGTCAATATTTACCTCAAAGGCACGACACCAAGGCAAATCCATCGCCTAATCAGGAACTTTTACCCTTAACTGCCAGAGTCCATAATCATGACTCCTTGGAAATTGGTGGGTGTGATGTCACAACCCTAGTTGAGCAGTTTGGTTCACCTTTATATATTTTAGATGAAGAAACCCTGCGTTCGGCTTGTCAGCAATACCGAGATGCTTTTAAGCAATACTACAAGGGTGAATCTCAAGTATTGTACGCCTCAAAAGCTTGGAATTGTTTAGCAATTTGTGCGATCGCGGCTTCCGTTGGTTTAGGAATTGATGTTGCATCAGGCGGTGAACTTTACACCGCGCTGCAAGCAGGTGTCAATCCTGAGAAAATCTATCTTCATAACAACAATAAATCTCGTGAAGAACTGATTTTTGCCACTGAAGTCGGTTGCACTATTGTGGTGGATAACTGGCACGAGTTACGCACTTTGGTAGAAATTGTCGAGAGGGCAAATTCTCCCTCTGTACAGCCTCGATTCCTGTTGCGTCTGACCCCAGGTATTGAATGTCACACACATGAATATATCCGCACGGGGCAACTAGATAGTAAATTTGGTTTTGATCCAAATGAGTTAGAGGAATTATTTACTTTTGTCAGCAAACAGTCTTTCCTTAACTGCGTAGGGTTACATGCTCATATCGGTTCCCAAATTTTTGAACGCCAACCGCATCGAGATTTAGCAGCTTTGATGGTGCAGTGGTTGCGGGAAGCGGCAAAGTATGGTTTAAAACTGACAGAGTTAAATGTTGGTGGCGGTTTAGGGATTAAGTACACAGAATCAGACGATCCCCCTAGTATTGAAGAGTGGGTGAAGCCGATTTGTGAAGTAATTCAAGAAGCTTGTGCGGACGAAAATTTACCTTTACCAAAATTATTGTGTGAACCAGGGCGATCGCTAATTGCCACAGCTTGCGTCACTGCCTATACTATTGGTTCATCCAAAGTTATCCCAGAAATTCGTACCTACGTAGCGATCGATGGGGGAATGTCTGATAATCCCCGTCCGATTACTTACCAATCAGTTTATCGGGCAGTTGTTGCTAATAAAATGTCTTCTCCCTTGACCGAAACAGTCACAATTGCTGGGAAACATTGTGAATCAGGAGATATTCTGATTAAGAATGCACTACTTCCAAAGACTGAACCAGGAGATATTCTCGTAGTTATGGGAACTGGTGCGTACAATTACAGTATGGCATCTAACTACAACCGCTTGCCGCGATCGGCAGCAGTTGTTGTGGCGAATGGCGAAGCAAATTTAATTTTGCAACGTGAAACTTATCAAGATTTAATTCGACAAGATCGCCTACCAGAAAGGCTGAAAATTTAGTCATTAGTCCTTAGTCCTTAGTCATTAGTCATTAGATTAGGAATTAATTACAAATGACTAATGACAAATGACCAATGACTAATGACTAAATGTAATTAGAGGCAAAAGTGTAATCCAGATGTCATGAGAGATTGGTGGAAGCAATGGCTGATAAACCTAGGATGGTCACAGTCCTTGCTACTTGGGACTCTGGATATTGTGTTAGTGCTGGCGCTGACGTACATGATACTAGTTATTATTAGTGAGCGCCGGACACTGTGGATGGTGAGGGGATTCATTATCTTAATGCTAGCCTCCGCACTAAGTGGCAGACTAGGACTACCTCTGCTAAATTTTGTACTGGAAAAGTTGGTGATTGGTTGTGCTGTAGCGATGGCAGTTGCTTTACAGTCAGAGTTTCGGCGGTTTTTGGAACAATTGGGGCGTGGCGAATTCCGCCAGTTGTTTCAACCCGACCGGCTGGCAATCCCCAAATCTGATAGTGTAATTGATGAAATTGTTGAGGCTGTTAAAGAATTGTCAAAAAACCGCATTGGAGCTTTACTAATTGTGGAAACCACAGGGCCAATAGATGAGCGAGATTTTTCTGTGCCAGGAGTAAAGCTAAATGCGGAGGTTTCTAAAGAACTAATCCAGACAATTTTTCAGCCGAAAACTTTGTTACACGATGGGGCTACATTGATTCGTGGCTCACGGATCATCTCATCGGGTATAATTTTACCACTTTCGGGACGCACAGCCTCGCGCCAGTTGGGAACACGCCACCGGGCGGCAATGGGAATTACTGAGCGGATCGAAAATTGCATTTGTGTCGTTGTGTCTGAAGAAACGGGTTCTATTTCCTTAGCGGAACGGGGAACCCTAAATAGACCCCTGACGATTAGGAAGCTGAAAGAGTCATTAGAGGCTCTTTTGTCCCCAATCGTGGATAGGGAAGCTGTAGCTCCTGGTCTGTTAAGTTTTGTTCGTCAGATAGGTAGTAAGACACGAACACTGGTTTCACGTTTACTCAGATTACCATCGACCGCTTCTCGAGATAAAAAATGACAGCACAACAAACTAAACTGCAAGATTTGCCTACTGATTTAAAACAAGAACTATTGCCGCAGCACGTTGCGGTGATTATGGATGGCAATGGTCGATGGGCTAAACGTCAGGGTTTACCTCGGATTATGGGCCATAAGCGCGGAGTAGATGCTCTTAAGGATTTACTTCGTTGTTGTCAGGATTGGGGAATTCAGGCGCTGACGGCTTATGCTTTCTCAACGGAGAACTGGAAAAGGCCGCAAGAAGAAGTAGATTTTTTGATGACTCTGTTTCAAAGAGTTTTGCGCCAAGAATTGCGGGAAATGGTCGAAGAGAATGTGCAAATTAAGTTTGTGGGAAATTTGCAGGCTCTCCCACGATCGCTCCAACAAGAAATATCCCGTTCAATGGAAGCAACCAAGGATAATGGTGGTATCCGGTTTTCAGTAGCAACTAATTATGGCGGACGACAGGAGATTTTACAAGCTTGTCAAGCGATCGCAAAACAAGTCCAGCAAGGTCTGCTACAACCCGATGAAATTAATGAACAGGTATTTGAAAGCCACTTGTACACAGCCGGAATTATTGACCCAGATTTGCTAATTCGCACCAGTGGAGAAATGCGTCTTTCAAATTTCCTGCTCTGGCAAATGGCTTATGGAGAAATTTACATCACCGATGCTCTCTGGCCCGATTTTGATCGGGCTGAGTTTCACCGCGCCTTATGTGCCTACCAACAACGCGAACGGCGATTTGGTAAAGTGTAAATCAAGAATCGTCGTGAAATAGGGCTTTGATATCTCGATAGCCACTGACGACACGGAAAATCTCCACATCTTGCTCTATGGGCATGTAGAGGATGAGGTAATTATCTATTGAGAGGCTACGGATACCAGGTAAAATTTCATCACGTAATCGTCCGAGACGAGGGAACTGAGCAATTTGGGCAAATTTCGCGTCCAGCTTACTTAAAAAACCCTCAGACTGAGCCAAACCAGATTGTCTCGCAATATAATCTGCTATTTGCTCGATATCTTGAATTGCGGGTTTGGTAAGGCGAAATTGTGGTGTCATGCTTCGTCCGAAACACCGTAGCGCGATCGCATATTGGCGCGAATTTGAGCCATTGCAGCCGAGCCATCAACAACTTCGCCTCGCCCGGATGCTTCCCGCCCAATACGCGCTTCTTGTTGCAAGTCTTGCAGCCGTCCTTGATAGATGTCTTCTTGCTGTTCCAGGAGTTTTATGCCTGCAAGAATAACTGCGATCGCGTTCTGATACTTACCGCTAGTGATTTGGCGTTGAACTAGGGCTTCTACTTCAGGTGGCAGAACGATTTGCATAGATTTTTGTCAAAGTAGGAGTAACTTTAATTGTAAGCGATCGCTTTTGTCAGCTATACCTTACAAGATTGGCAATCACATTTTTACGATGAACTGGACTCAGCACTTCATCTATGGCCCAGAAAACACGGCTTGTTCTACATCATCCCGACTAAGAGAATACTTAAATGAACGTTGGATATCTTGCCCATTTTCCCCAGATTGGACATATCGCACTACAATTTGCTCAACATCGAGCCATAGTTCAGCTTTCCAACTAGGGCGCTGTATATGCCAGCAATGCCTCTGTGTGTCGTCTTGTTGACAGCCTTGGTTTTTTAGCCACTGTTCAATTTGTGGCAGAGGATGATTATATAACGGGGTATCAGAGGGAAGAAGAGGCATAGGAATTTTGGATTTTAGATTTTGGATTAGGAAATTTTTTAGTTTTTAATTACTATAGGGGTAATTAGTTGCAATACATGGTTAATTTGCTGTTGTACAGATGGAGTTGGCTGTAGCAAATGCGTTTGAAAAGCAGCCTCACCACGAGTTAAGCCAATGGCAATTGCTAGTATCAGACAACCTACAAATGTTAACACCAGCATAAATAAAGCAAAAATTTCGCCAGATGAAAGGGGGCGATCGCTCGCATCGAGGTAAGCTGATTTTGACCAGTCATGACGCGAGACGGGACGGTTCAAGTCAGGGGGTGGTTGAATCACCGCAAAGCGAGAATAGCCAATTTTTGAATCATAGCCCAAGCGCCGTTCTGGATGGCTAAGGGTAGCGTAGGCTTCGTTGATTTGCTGAAATTTGAGAGTGGCGATCGCAGTGGGCAAATCTGTAGTATCAGGATGATAGCGTTTGCTCAGTTGCCGATAAGCACGACGAATGTCGATTACCGATGCCGAGGGATGCAGTCCTAGCAGGGAGTAATAAGTTGGTTTACTGCTTTGTGGCATTGCCCCGTTTTGATTCACGGCTGTTTGAGTCACCTTGCTCAAAGATATTTTTTATATTCTAAATCCTTTGTGATTGGTGAAGACGGAAGAAGACAGAGCAGGTCAAGTATTTGATAAAATATTTTATAAAGCATTGAATTAGATGCGATGGATATCAAAATTAATCTCGAAAATATTCAAACTCTCACAGATTTCAAACGCAATGCCAAGGATTACCTAGAGCGAATTAAGTCCACAAAGTCGCCACTTGTACTAACTGTAAACGGGAAAGCGGAGGTTGTGGTACATGAAGCGCAAGCGTTTCAGCAGATGATAGATAAACTCGCTCGTCTTGAGGAAGAACTCGAAAAATTCAAACTAGAAGCGTTACGCACTCAGATCGACATTGGGATTAAGCAACTTGAGAGCGGCCAGTATACTGAATATAATGACGAGTCACTTTCGGCTTTTTTTGCAAATATTAAAGCACGAGGGCAGGAAAAATTGGCTGACAGCGATTCTGTATGAGTCGATTTCGGATTTCTACTCAAGCAGCGCAAGATATTGAAAATATCTGGAAATATGTAGCGCCAAATAATTTAAAAGCTGCTAATAGACTTTTTGATACTCTGCGAGAAAGCTTTCCAAAACTGGCTAAATTTCCCCAAATGGGCAGAGAACGACCTGAATTAGCACCTTTTTTGCGAAGTTTTCCGGTAAAAAATTATTTAATTTTTTATCGCCCAATAGACGAAGGTATAGAAATTGCACGTATATTGCACGGCTCACAAGATATAGAAACTATTTTTCAAGATGAAAGTTGAGGTCAAAATAATTCGTAATTCATAGTTAAGTCTCTACGAATAAATGAGAGGGCTTGAAATATTGATTACATTTTTTCCCCACTGATAAATTAAGGGATTTGTACCATTAATTACAAATTATTTTGGTTAATAAATAGCTGGATATGCTATCTCATTCCTAACCCAATAAATCAGCACGGGGTTTAAAAGTTTCAATTTGTCGCAATTTTTCGTAGAGTTCTCGTTCTTCTTGAGTAATATTTTTTGGGGTAACTATTTGAATTTCCACTAATTGATCGCCACGTTTACCGTCATCGCTAGGGTAGCCTTTATTCCCTAGTCGGAATTTTTGACCAGACCTAACTCCTTCAGGGATGGTCATTTTTACAGGCCCGTCCAAAGTTGGTGCTTCTACCTGTCCTCCTAAAACTGCCTCTGTGGGAGTAACTGGTACTTGGCAGAGGATATTTAAACCATCTAGCTTAAATAATGGATGGGGATCAACGGTAATTTTTAAGTATAGATCGCCACCACCAACGCCTTGGTTCCGCAAACGGATGGTTTGACCTGTTACCATCCCTGGAGGCATACTAACTTCTAGCGATCGCCCATCTTCCAAACGAATGCGTTCATTACCACCTTGATAAGCTTTTTCTAGTGGGAGCGTTAATCTGGCTTCTATATCTCGACGGTTAGTGCGAGGTGGGGGGCTAACTGTGTAGGCAACTTTTGTTCTGGGGGAACGAAACGGATCGGTATTATTGCCATTATTAGACTTACTTGCCGTATTTTTATTTTTGACGCCGATAACTTGATTAATAAAGCTTTCAAAATCAGAGAATTGGCTTGGATCTACGTCCTGATTACTGTTGCGATCGCTAGGGCTACTCTGCCAGGTTTTAGCCTTTGGCGTCTGTTTGTTGCCCGCGAAGCCTTTTTGCTTCCAATAGCGGCTAAATTGGTCGTATTGCGATCGCTTGGCTGAGTCTGAAAGGACTTCATAAGCCTCGCCAATATCCTTAAATTTTTCCTCAGATTCTTTGTTACCCGGATTGAGATCGGGGTGATATTGTCTTGCTAACCGCCGATAAACTTTTTTAATTTCCTCACCAGAGGCGTCTTTAGATACTCCCAAAATCTCATAGTAATCGCGGAAATTAGGCAAATTTTGCATAGTTAGTTATTTAAATTTTAGATTTTAGATTAATTAAAAGAGAAGAGTTAGGAGTTAGGAGTTAGGAGTTAGGAGTTCTGAGTTCTGAGTAGAGACGCTATTAATTGCGTCTTTACAGGAGTTATGAGTTGAAAGATTTAATTTTTAACTCCTCACTTCTAACTCCTCACTCCTCACTTTTAACTCCTCACTCCTCACTTCTAACTCCTAACTTTTCTTACAACCAATCATTGTCTTCTTCATCGTCCCAGTTATCTTGGTAGCTGGGACGGGATTTACGTGGCGGACGGCTTTGGCTTTCATAAGAGGAAGAACGGCTGTCTCGGCTATAGTCTCTGCCATAGTCTTTACCGTAATCTCTGCCATAGTCCTTACTGTATGAGTCGCGTTCTCGATATGTATCTTTGGGAAAGTCGCGTTCTTTATCTTTATCACCAGTAAAGATGTCACGGATTGTACCAAACAAGTCGTCATCTTCATCTTCAGCATAAGTTTCTCTAACTTCCCGATTTAGCTCATAGAGAGCATCTTGCAAATCGGCGTAGGCTTGATCAATACCGCGATCGCTATTTTCTTTAAGACTCTCTTTTAAGTCTCGGCAAATATTATCAATTCTTTGGCGGCGGTTTCGGGCAAACTGCATACCAAATTCTAGTGCTACTTCTCTAAGTTGTCGTTCTGCTTGGAAAATTAACGCCTCTGAACGAGTCCGCTTTTCTACCCGTTCTTTACGTTCGCGATCGACATCGGCGTATTTTTGAGCATCTTGAATCATCCGATTCACTTCTGACTCGTTCAAGGTGGAAGCGCCTTGAATGGTGATACTCTGCTCTCGCCCAGTGGTTCTATCTAGGGCTGTTACCTGTAAAATACCGTTAGCATCAATATCAAATGACACCTGTACCTGGGGAATTCCTCGTGGCGCTGGTGGAATGCCATACAGCTTGAAACGTCCCAAAGACTTATTGTTTGCTGCCATTTCCCGTTCGCCCTGGACTACGTGGATTTCCACAGTATTCTGGTTATTTTCGGATGTAGAAAAAATATCAGAGCGGCGGACTGGGATGGTAGTATTGCGGGGAATGAGTTTTTTCATGACGCCGCCGATGGTTTCTAACCCCATAGAAAGGGGTGTGACATCCAAAAGCAGCACATCTTTGAGTTCGCCTGCGAGAATTCCGGCTTGAATTGCTGCACCTACTCCCACTACTTCATCAGGGTTAACGTTTTCGTTAGGTTCTATGCCAATCAAGTCCCGTACTAGCTGCTTCACCATTGGCATCCGTGTAGAACCGCCAACTAACACCACTTCTTCAATGTCTCTGGATGAGAGTCCGGCATCTTTGAGGGCGCGTTTCACTGGTGTCCGCAATCGCCCTACCAAATCACCACACAACCCTTCAAATTGAGAACGCGTTAGACGAGTTTCTAGATGTTTGGGGCCTTCCTGATCGGCAGCAATAAAAGGTAAGTTAATTTCGGTGACGCTGACAGCAGAAAGCTCAATTTTGGCTTTTTCCGCCGCTTCCATCAGACGTTGTAAAGATTGTCTCTCGCGTCTTAAATCTATCCCTTCGGTTTCCAGAAATTGCTCTGCTAGCCAATCTACTATAACTTTGTCAAAGTCGTTACCACCAAGTTGCGTATCTCCACTGGTAGCTTTAACTTCAAATATGCCATCGCCTACTTCTAAAATTGACACGTCAAAAGTACCACCACCCAAGTCAAATACTAAGATAGTTTCCGTGTCACCCCGATCTAATCCATAAGCCAAAGATGCAGCAGTTGGTTCATTGAGAATCCGCAGCACCTCTAAACCGGCAATTCTGCCAGCATCACGGGTTGCCTGCCGTTGAGAATCGTTAAAATAAGCGGGTACTGTAATCACTGCCCCTGTCACCGGTTCACCCAAATAGCGACTAGCATCGTCGGCCAATTTCTTCAGCACCATTGCCGAAATTTCTTCTGGGGCGAAATCCTTATTGAGACGGGGACAAGCAACTTTAATATTGCCTACTTCGTCCTTGCGAATGGTGTAGGGTACACGCTTGGAATCTGGACTAAGTTCGGCATACTTGCGCCCAATGAAGCGTTTCACTGCAAAAAAGGTATTTTGGGGATTGAGGACGGTTTGTCGCCGTGCCATTTGCCCAACAACCCTTTCGCCTTCTTTGCTAAAGCCAACTACGGAGGGGGTTGTTCGCATTCCTTCTGCATTGGCAATCACCACCGGCTTGCCACCCTCCATAACGGCGACTACTGAGTTGGTTGTACCCAAGTCGATGCCGACTACCTTGCCCATGCGTTACTCTTCTCCTAAAGTGTCTTATATATATTATGATTGGGCGGAACTACCTCTAGCTTTGTGCTATTGGATGAAAACACCTCAATGGTATAATAGTCATCATTAAGGCAATAAGCTAAGAAGTTCAGCTAGAGCAGATAGTTGCAAGACTAGGATAGCATTGACGATGATTGGTATGTCCAAGCAGCCTCAATTCTTGTTACCCGGTTACTTCTATGCACTCGATATACAAGTTGCTAAATGCACTTTAATCAATTTCTGCTTCTTTAAATGCCTGAAAACCTTAATATTGAAGCTATTTTAAACATTTGAATTTAACAGAGCGATTACAAACTTACCTGGCTGCGATCGCGCGAGAACGCGATCCTTATATGGCAACGGCTGGACATTTTTTTGTTCAAGAATACATTCGCCAGCAATTTTCCCAATGGGGGAGTGTGGAAATCCACACCTTTGATGTCAGGGGTAAAGCTTGTAAGAACTTGATATTAAATTTACCTTCCCAAGAAAGACGACAACAAAAGGATTTGCCACCGATTTTAATTGGCGCTCATTATGATGGCGTTCCGGGAACAGTAGCGGCTGATGATAATGCCACTGGTGTGGCAGTGTTGCTGGAATTAGCTAGAAAGTTTGCTGCCCAAGCTATAAGATATCCCTTAAGGCTGGTTGCTTTCGATATGGAAGAATACGGCTTACTGGGTAGTGCCGATTATGCAGCCCTGTTGCACCAACAAAAGCAACAGCTACGCTTAATGATTTCCCTAGAAATGCTGGGTTATACCGATTCTGTGCCTGGTTCCCAAAGTTATCCGCCTCCTCTGGAACGCTTCTACCCAGATAGAGGCGATTTTATTGCTTTAATTGGCAATTTGCGAACATTGCCTGACTTAATTGGCATGAGCCGTAATATTCGCAAAGCTGGCGTACCTAGTCAATGGCTACCCGTGCCGAATCGGGGTTTAATAGTTCCGCAAACCAGACTTAGCGATCATGCACCTTTTTGGGATTTGGGTTATCCGGCAATGATGGTGACAGATACGGCATTCTTGCGAAATCCCCATTATCACAAACCTAGTGATGCGATCGCTACTTTAGATTTAGATTTTCTGAGCGGTGTATGTGAAGGGTTAGAAATTGCAATTCGGCGGTTGTGAAAATATTAGACATGTCCAAAAATTAAATATGCATTATCCAGAACCCCTATAGAGACGTAGCACTGCTACGTCTCTACATTCTTTTTGCCCATTCCCCACTCCCCATTCCCCACTCCCCACTCCCCACTCCCCAATGCAGTTGTTACCAATTACTACTTTGTGAGTCTGAGGATTGTACGAATTGACACGAAACAATGAGGCTAATGAATGCCAAGATCAAAAAAAGGATGCCCCAAGGATATTAAAAGTACTATGCCAGAATTACACCAATCAATTGCCCAGCATTACCACGAACGGACTAAATACAACCCTGAGACTCTGGCCTCTAAAAGTCAGCAGTTAGACTGGGCGAAACAGCCAGTACCTTTCAAAGAGTACAAAATTGGCTCTACTTTTGATCTCAAACCCTATATCCAAGAAAAACCAGAGGGATTTGCTAATAACCCAGATGCTCAATGGTGGCAAAGACTTTCACGCCTGCTGTTTCGCAGTTATGGATTGACGGCGAAAATGCCTTCTATGGGTAGTGCGGTGTATTTACGTGCTGCTCCCAGTGCAGGGGGATTATACCCGGCTGAGGTGTATGTGGTTTCCCGTGGTACGGCGTTATTGCCACCCGGTCTGTATAACTACCAGTGTCGGACTCATTCTCTCATGCATTATTGGGAAAGTGATGTTTGGCAAAATCTCCAATCGGCTTGTTTCTGGCATCCTTCTCTAGAAAACACCCAACTAGCAATTATTGTGACTGCGGTTTTCTATCGTTCTGAGTGGCGCTATGAAGATCGAGCTTATCGGCGGATTTTTCTAGATACGGGACACCTGTTGGGCAATATCGAGTTAGCTGGTGCGATAACTGACTATCGCCCCCACTTAATCGGCGGCTTTGTGGACGAATCTGTAAACGATCTGCTTTATATCGATCCGCAACAAGAAGGTGCGATCGCTGTCTTACCTCTGGCAGATTTGTTAGATGTCAATCAAAATTTACCATTGGGATGCACTGCTTTACCTTCCACCACCGAAACCAGTTATCCCGAAATTCCCGATGGTGAATTGCTGACATATTTCCATCGACACACCCAGATCCAATCCGGTGTAACTGGCAATCTCAATCTACCAACTATCAAACAAGAAAAATCTTTGGAGGATAAATATAACTTTCCTTTCTGTTTGAAAATACCCACCAACACTGCACCTATAAACTGGGGAAAAAAGCTATCAGGACTGGAAAGTACTATGTATAAGCGACGCTCTACCCGCGCTTATAATGGTGATGATTTAACTTTTGATGAATTAAAAGGTTTACTCGATTTCACTTACCAACCACAAAATTACATCGACCAAAGTTTAGATATTTCTCCAGATTACTTTGATTTGAATTTAATAGAAACATTTATTGCTGTTTGTGGAGTTAAAGGATTGGAGGCAGGTTGTTATTATTACGCACCCAAAGCGCAAGAATTACGCCAAATTCGGTTTAAAAACTTTCGCCGAGAGTTACATTTTCTCTGTTTGGGGCAAGAATTAGGGCGGGATGCAGCTGCGGTGTTGTTTCATACAGCCGATTTGAAAGCTGCGATCGCCCAATATGGCGATCGCGTTTACCGTTACTTACATCTGGATGCAGGCCATTTAGGACAACGCCTAAATTTAGCAGCAATACACCTGAATCTAGGCGTTAGTGGTATTGGTGGTTTCTTTGATGACCAAGTAAATGAAGTTTTGGGTATCCCTGCTGATGAAGCTGTTCTATATATCACTACTTTGGGACGCCCAAGATAAAAATAATCTGGAGGCGCAAAGAATGCAGAGAGTTTTTTCTGTGTTCTTTGCGTATATGTACAAGTTATCCTTGCCTAGTGTAAACTATCAAACATACTTTACAGTGCTAGATTTCTATGAAGATTGAACCAATATATACTTATGTAAAAAGTATTTTTGATTACATGCTTGTGTTTTTTTCTAAGTATCAAAGAGTATAGATGTTGCTCTTAAGGTTTTTTATCGAAAAATTATCAGCTGTTCCACATTGAAATTGCAAGCAAACGACAAATAAAGGTTTAGTTCAAGGAATCAGTCACAAAGCTTGCAAGTTAATCCACAAAAAGGATGGTTATAGTTATGCGATTTGAAACAATTGTGACGGCGATTAAAATCGCAGTTCGGCAGGCTCACTGTAACACCTGCCCCTTACCCCCATATCTGTTCGCGCAGCGTCCCGTAGGGAAGAAAGGGGTTTCCACGGGGCGAGGTGTCTGATGAAAGCCAACGGCGAGAAATTTAGAGTCATTTCGGAAGCCATTCCTATTCCCTTAATTATTTCGCGTGTGTCTGACGGGTTGATTTTATATGCTAATCCAGAGTTAATTAAAACTTTTAAATTTTCACCAAAGGATTTAATTAATCGAAAGTTTTTAGATTTATACCATAAATTAGATGATTTAGAATTCCTGTTGGAAGCTCTAAATCAACATGGCTTTATTCATAACTATGAACTTCAATTACAAAGAGGAGACGGAACTTGTTTTTGGGCGATCGCTTCACTACAATATTTAATATTTAATAATGAAGCAGCGATTTTAACGGTATTTTATGATATTACAAAACGCAAAATTTTAGAAACCAAACTTCAAGAGCAAAATGATTTTTTACAGAGAGTTTTTGAAAGTATACCGTTGATGATTGCACTTTTTGATACTAATGGTAAACTTCAATGGGTGAACCAAGAATGGGAAAGGGTTTTAGGCTGTAAATTTCAAGACTTCCAAGCTGGCGATCTCCTGGAAGCGCTATATCCTAATCCTGAATATCGACAATATGTGATTAATTTTATTCAGTCTGCACAACGCAATTGGGGTGACTTTAAGAGGATGTTTGAAAAGTTCCAAGTTGAGTAAAAAAAAGCTCTCAGGGCATAAGCTGTAAATACGTACATACAGCACCATTGAGAGCGATGACTAAAGCATACTCCAGTAACCTGACCCAAGACCAATGGGAATTGCTAGAACCGTTAATTCCAGTAGCGAAAAAAGGTGGTCGTCCAAGGGAAGTGGACGTATGTTCGGTACTCAATGCCATTTTTTATGTATTGACACAAGGGTGTACCTGGCGAAACCTACCGGGAGACTTTCCTAATTGGCAAACGGTGTATACATACTTTCGTAATTGGCGTATTGACGGAACATGGATCAGCATTCATGACCGACTTAGAGGTTGGGCGAGAGTGGAAAACGAGCGTTGTGTTAGCCCATCAGAAGCGATCATCGATAGTCAAAGTGTGAAAAGCGCAGCAATGGTCAGCCAAGATGTTGGGTACGATGCTGGAAAAAAGGTCAAAGGACGCAAGCGGTTTTTGACTGTGGATACGTTAGGTCTAGTGCTGCGAGTGCTGGTGACAGCAGCTAGTGTCGATGAACGCTCAGGAGGTAAACAAGTACTCAAAAAGGTTAAAAAGATGGGAGATACTGTTTCACGCCTTTCTACTATCTGGGTTGATGGTGGTTACGACGGTAATCCCTTTATGCAATGGGTGATGGATTTTTACCGATGGATTGTACAAGTTGTACTGCGACCCCATGAACGCAAGGGTTTTGTTTTGTTACCTAAACGTTGGGTAGTAGAAAGAACCTTGGGTTGGCTGACTGGGTGTCGGCGTTTGAACAAAGATTATGAACTATTACCCCAAACTTCTGAGACTTTTATCTATCTGGCGATGATTCGCATCATGGTAAGGCGTTTGGCATAAATTTTTACCGCTCAAAACTTTTCAAACACCCTCTAAGACTCAGATGCAGAATGGTAATTTACTCGATACATCTTGGACTAATGTTAAACTTTCAAATGGTCAAATTATCGGTATTGGGCAAGATATCACAGAACGTAAGCGAACTGAACTGGCTCTCAAAGCCCAAGCCGAGCGGGAGCAATTGATGCGAACTATTGCTCAACGGATTCGTCAATCATTGAATCTCCAAGATATTCTGAGTGCAACAGTTCAAGAAGTGCGAGATTTACTTAAGGTTGATCGAGTGGTAGTTTATCAGTTTGATCTGGAGATGATCGGCACGATTGTGGCGGAATCGGTGGAACCTGGATGGACTGTTTCTTTGGGCGTCCAGATTCGTGATACATGTTTTCAAGCAGGCGCAGGAGTAGAGTATTATCAAAGACGCAAAGGAGCGATCGCTAATATTTATGAAGCCGGATTAACTGATTGTCATATTCGCTTATTAGAACAGTTTGAAGTCAAAGCAAATTTAGTCGTGCCCATTTTACTAAAAGTAAGTTCTCAAAACCCTGGTTCTCACCTGTGGGGTTTACTGATAGCTCACAAATGTTCTGGTTTTTACGAGTGGGAAGAAAATCAAATAGATTTGTTGGAGCAACTGACAGTCCAATTAGCGATCGCAATTCAACAATCTAGCATCTTTGAGCAAGCTCAAACTGAACTTGTTCAAAGACAAAACGCTCAAGTAAAGTTAAAAAATGCTTTGGCTGAAAAAGAAGTTCTATTAAAGGAAGTTCATCATCGAGTTAAAAATAATTTGCAAATTGTCTCCAGTTTATTACAACTCCAGTCTCAAACACTTAAAGATCCAGAAGCGATCAAAGCTCTTAGAGAAAGTCAGAACCGGATTGAGTCGATATCTCTAATTCATAAAAATTTATATACTTCCGCTAACATTGGACAAATTGATGTTGCTGAATATATCGAGAATTTGGCAGCCAGCTTGCTAATTTCTTACCAAATATTGCCTGGTAAAATTGGTTTAGAAACTGATATAGATTCAGTGAATTTGAATGTTGACCAAGCTATTGCTTGTGGATTAGTTATTAACGAATTAATCTCCAATGCCTTCAAGCACGCTTTTCCCAATCAAGAAGCAGGCATAATTAGTATTGCTTTACGTAATGCTGGTAATAATATCGAGATGACTATCCGAGATAATGGAATTGGTTTACCAGATAATTTAGATTGGACAACTACTGATTCTTTGGGACTGTCGTTAGTATATGACTTGGTTACAGAACAACTTGAAGGCGACATTACTATAGAACGCAATCATGGAACAGTATTCAAAATTCAATTTACGCAGTTAACTTTGCATTAGTAAATATCAAATGCCCCAAGCTAGGATTTTAGTCGTTGAAGATGAAGTGATTGTGGCTAGAACTATTGCCAGCCAACTTAGACAACTAGGGTACATTGTTACGGGTACAGCTTCATCTGGAAAAGTTGCCATTGCCAAGGCATGGGAAACTCAACCAGAACTAGTATTAATGGATATTATTCTTAAAGGTGAGATGGACGGTATTGCTACTGCCAGTCTTATTCGTGAGCAGTTAGATGTACCTATAATTTTTTTAACCGCTTATGGTGACGATCATACTTTAGAAAGAGCCAAAATTACCCAACCTTTGGGATATATCGTTAAACCCTTTACTACAAAAGATTTAAAAATAGCGATCGAAATCGGTCTTCTAAAACACCAATTAGAGCGTGAACTGCGAGAAAATCGAGATCAGTTAGCAACCCTTTTAAACTCAATTAGTGATGCTGTAATCGCTACAAATGAGCAGGGAAATGTGACATTCATGAATCCCGCAGCTGAGGCGTTGACTGGCTGGCAGCAAAAAGATGCTTTAGGAAATGAGGCGGCGAAGATTTTTCATATTGTCGATGAAATTACAGGGACTACATTAGAAAACCCAGTGACAAAAGTACTGCGGGATCAACAAGTTGTTTATTTAGGAGAATTCACATCTCTAATTACAAGAGACGGAAAAAGAGTTCCTATTGGCGATAGTGCCTCACCATTGAGGCGACAATTTGATCAGATAAATGGTGTAGTAATTGTTTTCTGGGATCTTAGCGAACGACGCCAAACAAAATTGTTAGAGCAAGCTTTAGAGAAAGAGCAAGAACTTAATCGTCTCAAGTCCTTATTTATCTCTACCGTATCTCATGAGTTCCGTAATCCTTTGACTGTTATTCAAACATCAGTAGAACTCATAGAAATGCAAGCAGCAAAATTGACAGATGCGAAAAGAGCCATCTATTTAAAGCGAATTCAAGGTGCTGTACAATCTCTAGAAAAACTCATGGAAGAAGTGTTGTTTATGGGTCGAGCAGAAGCAGAAAAACTCGTATGCAACCCTGCTCCACTTAACTTAGAGCAATTTTGTCGAGAGTTAATCGAAGATTTTTCTATTGCTCAAAGTAGCGTGTGTGAAATTGTTTTTACTTGTTATAGCGATCGCACCGACGCTGTAATGGATGAAGGACTCTTGCATTACCTGTTTGAAAATCTTCTATCAAACGCGGTTAAATATTCTCCAGGAGGTGGGAAGATTCAGTTTGATTTAATCTGCGACCCGATTGATCAAGTAGCAATTTTTTATATTCAAGATCAAGGTATGGGGATTCCCGAACCAGACCAAGCTCGACTTTTTGAGTCATTCTACCGAGCCTCAAATGTCCAATCAATTCAGGGTACGGGATTGGGGTTAGTAATCGTTAAAAGGTGCGTTGATGCTCACAGAGGTCAAATTAGCGTCACTAGTAAAGTTGGAGTCGGTACTACATTTACAGTAATATTGCCCTTAAATAATTCGTAATACCTCGACTTCGCTCGGCACAAGTTCGTAATTCGTAAGGGACTTCCAAGTAAAAAAATATTCCATTGCTATTGTTCACTGTTGACCGTTGACGGTTCACGAGTTTTCAGTCAACAGTCAACAGTCAACAGTCAACGACTTTAATGTGGAATAATTTATTTTTTGGAGTTCCCTAATTCGTAATTCGTAAATTTTGTCTCGCTTTTGTGATTAACCCACATCCCGATTTTTGGAATTGAGAACTTGGGTTTGGTAGTGCCGCCATTTTTGCTGCTGACGCGCTCTTTTCTCCTCGGTGAGGCTATCAAAACAATAGGGACAGGAGATACCTTGTTCATACTTTGGAGATACCTTATCTGACTCAGTAATCGCATATCCACAACAGAAGCATCGCTCACAACTTCCTTCCTCCAACCCATGACTGACAGTTATGCGATCGTCAAAGACAAAACATTCTCCTTCCCATAAACTTTCTTGGGCTGCAACTTCCTCTAAATACTTGAGAATGCCGCCCTTGAGATGATAAACTTCTGCAAAGCCTTGGGCAAGCATGAAGGATGAGGCTTTTTCACAGCGAATGCCGCCTGTACAAAACAGAGCAACCTTTTTATGTTTAGTCGGGTCGAGGTGGCGTAGCACATAATCAGGGAATTCCCGAAATGAGCTAGTTTGCGGATTTTCTGCTCCTTGGAAAGTACCGATATTCACCTCATAATTATTGCGGGTGTCAATCACGGTTACTTCTGGATCGCAAATCAAATCATTCCATTCTTGGGGATTGACATAAGTGCCAACTTGTTCATTGGGGTCAATTTCAGGCAATCCCAAAGTAACAATTTCTGGCTTTAACCGCACCTTCATTCGCTCAAAAGGCGGGGTTTCGGTATAGGACTCTTTGTATTCTAGGTCTGCTAGACGAGGGTCAGTACGCACAAAGCAGAGAACAGAATCAATCGCCTGACGCGAACCTGCAATTGTACCGTTAATGCCTTCTTGTGCCAGCAAAATTGTCCCCTTCACACCTTGCGTTTGGCAGTAAGACAGCAGAGGATCTCGTTTCTCGGCAAAATCTGGCAGCTTGACAAATTTATACAGTGCTGCAACAACTTGGATATTTTCTGGCTTCATCCCTTTGATAATGGAACAATATAAGTTACAATAACTTCGACAACCAAACTTACTTACTATTTTAATTTTATGGGGGTTTAGCTCAGTTGGTAGAGCGCCTGCTTTGCAAGCAGGATGTCAGCGGTTCGAGTCCGCTAACCTCCATTGGATATAATTTATCTTAATTTGCTGACGGTGTTACGCGATCGCTGCGGTTTTTCCTAGCCTACGCACATATAGCGGTTCCCATTCAGATGCTGTACAACATTATATCGCGAGGTGTAAGGGCACGGCAGTGCCGTGCCCCTACGGGTCTACCTCACGTAAACGAGAAGCGCTATATCTACTTAGGAGGTTGTTTGAAAAAGCGTCCATTGGGTTTAGTAGCAATTGTTGTCTATAAATCATTTGCCGCATTGCTGCTTATGGTTACTGCGATCGCTTCATTATTGACATTAAAAAATTACCAAGCTTTAGAAGGTAAAACTGAGGGATGTTTAACAACAAATGGCTATGGGTTGACGCAAAACCAAGACCCCACGTTGTACAATCGCTAGAAATACAATCTGGAGAGCGACTTGCCTAGATCGATTCAGTCTACTCAACCACCACTGAAATTTATTCCCCAACGGTTGAACCCGCTGGTACTCCAGATTGTTCGGTGGTTGCTGCCGATCGCACTACGGTTTCGCACTCGCCCTTGGCTAACGGCTGGTATTGTCCGTGTTGAAGCCAAGAATGTTGAGGTATTAGCTGAACTTTATCAACAATTCCAGGCTGGAAAAATTCGCTTTTTGCTGGCATTTCGCCACCCAGAGGTGGAAGATCCCCTGTGTATGCTGTATTTGCTTTCCCGCATTGTGCCACAGGTGGCTCGTCAAAAAGGTATTACGCTGCAATCCCTTGTTCACAGCTATTTTCTGTATGATCGCGGGATGACGGTTTGGGCTGGAAAGTGGCTAGGTTGGTTGTTTTCTCGGTTGGGAGGTGTGCCGGTTCATCGCGGTAGGCGACTAGATCGCCAAGCTATTCAAACAGCACGGGATTTGTTTGCTAATGGCGAACTACCGATCGCAGTCGCACCCGAAGGGGGTACTAATGGTCATAGTGGTATTGTTAGCCCCTTAGAACCTGGTGTTGCTCAAATGGGGTTCTGGTGTGTAGAAGACTTGCAAAAAGCCAATCGGACTGAGACTGTAATAATTATACCGATCGCTATCCAATATCGTTACGTTGAGCCACCTTGGTCTAAACTCGATTGGCTGCTGAGTAAGTTGGAAGCTGATAGTGGCTTATCGCCAATGGAAATTGAGCAAGGCGAGGGCGAAGAGATTTACTATCAACGCCTCTGTAGGTTGGCTGAATATCTGATTACCGAGATGGAAGAATTTTATCGTCGCTTCTATCATCAAGATATCCCAAAAACCATCTCAACTGATGAATCTGCTACTCCGAATCAGGTATTAATTGCCCGACTTCATCGGTTACTGGATAAGGCTTTACAAGTTGCCGAGCAATATTTTGGAGTTCAAGCACGGGGAAATTCCATTGATCGCTGTCGCCGCTTAGAAGAAGCTGGCTGGAATTACATTTATCGGGAAGATTTGCCAGATATCAATGCTTTACCACCCTTTAAACGTGGCTTGGCAGACTGGATTGCCCAAGAAGCTGACTTGCGAATGCGGCACATGCGGATAGTGGAAAGTTTTGTTGCAGTCACAGCTACTTATATTCAGGAACAACCAACGGCAGAACGGTTTGCAGAAACAGCTTTGCTTGTATACGATATGCTTTCTAGAATTCAGAATACAACACTTCCAGGGCGACCTCAATTAGGTTTGCGAGAGACACAAATCACCGTAGGGGAGCCAATTTCAGTAACCGAACGCTGGAAAAATTGTCAGGGCGATCGCTTGGCGGCTAGACAAGGTGTGAGCGATTTGACAAAAGATTTGCAAATTGCTTTAGAGAAGATGATTGCCTGACGCAGAGTGGAATTTTGACCAGCGTCTCGTCGTGCATCTGCAACGCCTTGCCAACAAGCTAACCAAAATATCACTTATTAATACCCAGGATACTATCAATACGGTTCGGTTAAGCCAAAAGACGCGATTTATCGCCGTCTCTACAATAATTAATCCTTTGTCTTGACGGCGATTTATCGCGTCTTTGTGATTTAGAATTTTCATCAAAAAACCCTAACCGAACCGTATTGAGGATACTATTACTATTTCATTGACTAGCGATCGCAGAAAATCAACTGAGCGAAGTTGTCCAAAACTAAATTCAGCTAGAGATTTAAGCTGTTTAGCTGTCCATGAGCGTTTGTATTGAGTAGCAGAGATGATGCGATTTAGTAGTAATTGGTTTACAGAGACTACCGGATCACTGATGATTTTAATTAACCATAACGTTGCTTGAATTGCGATCGCTGTAGTTTCCCCAGCACAGTTGCGGGGTATTCAGTCATTGGCTAAAAATCGGCAATATGTTGTGGATAAAATCTAGTTCAATTCCAATACGGTTCGGATAAGGTTTTTTAATGACACGCCGCTAATCGCGTCTCTTGCCTTAACCGAATCGTATTGAGTTCAATTCCTAACAAAGAAAGATCGCCATTCTGGCAAAACCTTATTAATCGTGAATTATCTCAGCAACCCATAAGGAAATCCTAACTTGCGGTTAAATTGCCCCAACCCACGTAGGGTAATTTAGCTGCCGTTACCCGAACTTGGTCAGCATTAGCTACCAACTGACCGCAAGCGTCCCAAGTTCCAGAAATAAATGTGCTTCTTGTCCCTTCACCGATCGCAACTGCGGCTGTGTAATCACCAATTTGCACTTGCAAGGTTTCCAGATTCACTGTTACGGCGGCTTGAGGATTGGCAGCGACTAAATCTTGCAGCTGTTTAACAGTAACAGCATCGGCTGTCAGACAAGGTATGCCCATTGCCACACAGTTACCAAAAAAGATTTCGGCGAAGCTTTCACCGATTAAAGCTTGGATTCCCCATTTTGCGATCGCTTGGGGTGCATGTTCCCGTGATGAACCACAGCCAAAATTTCTATTGACTATTAAAATATTTGCCCCTTGGTACTGGGGTTGGTCAAAGGGATGTTCACCTTTAAGTGCTGTCCGGTCATCGATAAATGCACCTTCGCCTAAGCCATCAAAGGTAACGGCTTTCAAATATCGCGCGGGAATGATGCGATCGGTATCTATATCATTACCCACTAAGGGTATACCGCGCCCTGAAACTGTTTTAACTTCACTCACCATAAACTTTATTTACCAAATAATTATTAATTCATAATTCATAATTCATAAATTTTAAAATGGGTACAGCAACCCCCACGCTCATTTTTAAATCAGTGGTCAAAAAGACAGTGGAGCATTTCTTGCTCCCACTGATTTAAATTATGAATTATTAATTATCAATTATGAATTAGTTTGACCTATCATTTCAATGACAGCCTGTTAATTTCTACAAATGACCAATACTTCGGCAACGCTCAGTACAAGTGACCAATGACAAATGACAAAAAAATTACAGCAACTCGCGCACATCAGAGACTTCGCCTTTAATCGCAGCAGTTGCGACCATTGCCGGACTCATTAATAATGTTCGACCGGAAGAGGAACCCTGTCTTCCTTTAAAGTTGCGGTTGGAGGAGGAAGCGCTAATTTGTCTTCCTTGTAGCTTATCGGGGTTCATAGCTAGACACATAGAACATCCCGGTTCTCGCCATTCAAATCCAGCTTCCTGAAAGATTTTATCTAGTCCTTCCGCTTCCGCCTCTTCCTTTACCCTTTCAGAACCTGGGACAACAAAAGCTTTGATTCCTTCTGCAACGTGGCGACCTTTGGCGATTTTCGCCGCTTCTCGCAAATCAGTAATTCTGCCGTTGGTGCAACTACCAATAAAGCAGACATCTATTTTAGTGCCCTTGATGGGTTGACCAGGATATAAATCCATGTAGCGATAAGCTTCTTCGGCAATAAATCGGTCTTCTTCTAGTAGTTCTTCGGGTTGAGGTACTGACTGGTTGACACCGATACCTTGACCGGGAGTAATACCCCAAGTGACGGTAGGAGAAATTTCCGCAGCGTCAAATATCACCACATCATCGTACTGGGCATCAGCATCGCTCTTGATAGAATCCCACCAGCCCACTGCTTTATCCCAATCTGTATCAATGGGTGCAAAATCTCTGCCTTTGAGGTAATCGTAGGTGACTTGATCCGGATTGACATAACCGCATCTAGCACCGCCTTCGATCGCCATATTGCAGACAGTCATCCTCTCTTCCATATTCATTTGCTCAAATGTCGTACCGGCAAATTCGTAAGCATAGCCCACGCCACCTTTAACACCAAGTGAGCGGATGATATGTAAAATTACATCTTTGGCGTAAACTCCAGGGTTGAGAGTGCCGTTAACTGCGATTTTGCGGACTTTCAGTTTTGAGAGGGCGAGGGTTTGGGAAGCGAGAACATCCCGGACTTGGCTAGTACCAATACCAAATGCGATCGCACCAAATGCTCCATGACTGGAAGTGTGACTATCTCCACAAGCGATCGTCATTCCTGGTTGGGTCAGCCCAAGTTCTGGAGCGATCACATGAACTATACCCTGGCTACCAGAACCGATATTGTAAAAAGTTATGTTATTTTCTTGACAGTTCTTTTCGAGCGCCTGGATCATTTCCTCTGCCAAGTTATCAGCAAAGGGACGCGCCTGGTTTTCTGTAGGCACAATATGATCGACTGTGGCGACGGTACGCTCTGGAAACAGGACTTTTAGACCCCTCTCGCGTAACATAGCAAAGGCTTGGGGACTGGTGACTTCATGAATTAGATGAAGCCCGATAAATAGTTGCGTCAGTCCTGAGGGAAGTGTACCAACGGTGTGTAAGTCCCAAACTTTATCAAACAGGGTACCTTTGCTCATACGTCAATCAATATTTCAAGAGTCAGGCCTTAAATAGTATCAAAAAAAAGTCTCGGTTTTTGCAGATAATTTAAATATTTTTAAACGCAAAGGGGCACAGAGTTCAGAAGGCAGAAGGCAGGAGGCAGAAGGCAGAAGGGAACCCACGTTTAAAAACGTGGGATATGTTAACTCAACGTCAAAATAGATGGTAAAAATCCGCACCTGAAAAGCATATAAACGAATGATGCTTTTAAATATGAGGCGATCGCACGCCCAAAAATTCTGTTGATTAGCCCCATTTTTATCAGAACTTTAAGTACTATTGCTTATTGACAAAAGTAAAATTATCTTAACCTCTCACTGATGGGTGCGGGAAGAGTTTCGCAATAATTTTGCTTTTCCCTTAATTAAGTCGGTGAGAATAATTCCAACTATATTAACTAATGTAAAAAATTTTGGAATTAGTTTGTAGTGAGGGCTTCAGCCCTCAAAGTAGGGCTGAAGCTCTCACTACAAACATGCAAATTATTTACGCCGTTCTACTTGATGATATTAATGGCGCTGTTGAAAAGTTTGGCAAAGCGCAGCAATGGGATAATAAATTAAAGTTTGATTCACAGGCGAGAGCGAAAGAGTTGGCGGCAAGGTGAGACAGACCTAACCCCCCTTCCCTGCAAGGGAAGGGGAGTAAGAAGGTGAGTAAGATTCAAAGCCTCTCTCCTAAGAGGAGAGAGGTCAAAGGTGCTATAAATAATCACAAGGTGGAAGAATGGCATACAGCGATTTTAGTCTCGCCAAGGTGAAAAAGAGTTTTGACTTAACACTCGATGAAACTCGGAATTTATTTGCTGATACAAAACCTGTTACACCATCAGAAACTCTCAGAACGATTTTAATAGATTACATCCCTTTAGCAACTGCAATTTCAACCGAAAAAGCCAGGTCAGAGTTTTTAATTGCACCAATCCTGGCAGAGGTAAGACGATTATTAAATAATAAAATCTCGCTGTTCTCTGGAAATGAATTTAATGTTGATGCAACTCAAGGCTTACAAGGCTTTTGCGATTACATCATCAGCAATTCCCAGGAGCAATTATTTATTTCTGCTCCGGTAATGTTTATTTTTGAAGCGAAAAAAGAAGATATTATCGGCGGTCTGGGTCAATGTGTAGCAGCAATGATTGCAGCACAGTTTTTTAATCAAAATCAAGGCAATGAAGTTGGGCGGATTTATGGCTCGGTTACTAGTGGAACTAATTGGAAGTTTTTATTTTTAGAAGATACGACTGTTTATATAGATTCGACTGAATACTATATTAAAGAAGTTGATAAAATTTTAGGTATTTTATTGCAACCTTTTGAGCTTATTTTAACTGCTGTTTGAATATATAGTAGGTGCTGATGTAACTTACCCAATCGAGATTAAAAATTTGCTAAAAAATAAGAGAAATTAAACAACTCGTCTACCATTACCACTATTCAATTGATATGAGTCTATATTGTCTAGTTCACGGTGCTTTCCAAGCCACTTGGTGTTGGGATTTGCTAATTCCCTATTTAGAAGCACAGGGTCACAAAGCTGTAACAATGGATTTACCAATTGAAAATGCATCTACTACTTTGTCCCAATTTGCAGATACAGTAATTCAAGCGCTACCCAAAACTGATGATATTGTACTAGTCGGTCACTCAATGGCTGGTACTATAATTCCCCTAGTTGCAGAAGCGGTAAAAGTGCGTCAACTAGTGTTTGTGGCGGCGCTAATTCCATATCCTGGAGTCAGTACACTCGACCAATTTTCTCATCGTCTTGATTCTAATACGCTCAAATCATTCAATTACCAGCCAAAAGACCCAAGTAAACTCGAACAGTTTCACAATGAGCCTGATATGTTTGAACCAGCTTCCGTAGGCAAAGATTATTCAGACGAAGCAGTATTAAAGGAGTTTTTCTTTCATGATTGTCAACCGGATGTAGCACAGTGGGCAATCTCGAAAAGTCGTTCGCAACAATCTATGGCATATATTTTTGAAACAAATCCTCTAAAAGCTTTGCCGCATGTTGAACGTAAATATATTGTTTGTACCAATGACCGAATATTGTCTCCTACATGGTCACGCTATGCTGCACGCAAGCGCTTAGGAGTCGATGCCATTGAACTACCTGCTGGACATTGCCCACATCTGTCTCGTCCTGAACTTCTTGCCTCAGTATTAACTAGTGATTAATTGTTTGAGCAATCCAAAATCTTTTGCCCAAGCGGACTATCTAAATGGTGCGTTGGCGCAGCCCAACATAGGCATCGCTCATAATAAATGAAGCCCGATAAAGGTAAACTGGTATGGATTGGAAAACTTATATTCATTCAGACCCGAAAATCCTCCTTGGAAAGCCTGTTGTCAAAGGAACGCGGTTATCTGTGGAATTCATATTGGGGTTGTTTGCCGAAGGTTGGACAGAACAGCAAGTCACAGAAAGCTACCCAACTCTCAGCACTCCTGCAATCCAAGCTGTGTTCGCGTTTGCGGCGGAGTGTCTCAAAGAGGATGTATTCTACACATCGTTGCTGTCTACTGAGGCTAAGTAATGCGGTTTCTGGCGAATGAAAACTTCCCATTGCCCAGTGTGCAGCTGCTACGCCTTGCAGGCTATGATATCGCTTCGGTGTCCTGGCATTGAAGATACAGAGGTTTTGACTCGTGCAGCTAATGAGCAACGGGTGATTTTAACGTTTGATCGCGATTACGGTGAACTGATTTATCGCTTAAGATTACCATCACCAACGGGTGTGATTTATTTGCGGTTTCGCCCCCATACTCCTGAGGAGCCAGCCACACTGTTGTTAAATTTACTAGAGATAGAAGGATTGCAATTTGAGGAGCGCTTTACGGTAGTTGAGCGCGATCAGATTCGCCAGCGTCCTCTGCCGTAGTTAAGGAATACCACAAATTCAAAAAGGCTAGAAACTGCATCTAAGCTGTCTCTAGCCTTAATTTAATTAATGGGCAGTACCAGACTCGAACTGATGACATCCTGCTTGTAAGGCAGGCGCTCTACCAACTGAGCTAACCGCCCGTTTGACTCCTTAACTAATATAGCAAAAGATTTCGCATTGCGCTAGTAGTTTTAAGAAAATCTTTTTTTCTCTTATACTGACTCAGTATTCAGTTAACTCAGGATTTAGGATGCCCTCTGGTCGGACGCACGATCGCATTACTATGTATGCTCTGCCGTTCGTGGCGGGCTTTACTTTCTGGCAAACTCGCAGTAGCAATGCAACTTTGTTGGTTGCAGGCGGGTTTCTTTTTGGCGGGCTGATGTTTGGCCCCGATTTAGATATTTACTCTGTACAATTTCAACGTTGGGGTTTCTTGCGCTGGATTTGGCTACCTTATCAAAAAAGTCTGCGGCATCGTTCTTTTTTATCCCACGGGCCGATTATTGGCACGATTGGGCGGATACTTTATCTGGGGTGTTTGTTAGCTATTTTGGCAATTTTCATTTTGGCGATCGCCGAAAGGTTATGGAATCTGAGTTTTACTTGGCAAGATTTGGGGGGAACTGTGGGGCGATCGCTCGTGCAATACGATACTGAATATGTCGCCCTGTTTTTGGGGTTGGAATTCGGTGCAATGAGTCATTCTCTTAGCGATTGGGGGGGGTCGGCTTATAAGCGTTTTAAAAAGCAGGGGGTTCGGGGGTTGCTTCCTAGTGGCAAAATGAAGAGGCGGAAAGTGAGGGGTGGTAGTCGTCGGGCGAGGGTGAAGAAATAAGTTTTTAAACGCAAAGGGACGCTAAGGGAAGCGCAGAGGTACGCAGAGGTATGGAAAATGAGACTTTGGCGGCGTTGCAGGAGTTGATTGAGGTGGTGGCGAAGTTGCGATCGCCTGATGGTGGTTGTCCTTGGGATTTGGCTCAAACTGCCGAAACTTTGACGCCCTTTGTGATTGAGGAGGCTTATGAGGTGGTGGATGCGATTAAGAGTGGGGATAAGGGTGCGATCACAGAGGAGTTAGGCGATTTATTATTACAGGTGGTATTGCAAGCCCAAATTGCTAGCGAATCTGGGCAATTTTCTCTTAAAGAAGTAACTCAGGGGATTTCCCAAAAGTTGATTCGCCGTCATCCCCATGTGTTTGGTGACGTGTCGGTGACAAGTGTGGATGAGGTGCGGCAAAATTGGGAACAAATCAAGGCTGCTGAGAAAGGCGAAGCATCTCCAGAGGCGCAAAAACTTAGTGCTAAACTCGCTCGTTATGGGCGCACTCTTCCCCCTCTGACGGCGGCGATGAAGATTTCTCAAAAGGCTGCGGCGATCGGGTTTGAATGGGAAAATATTCAGGGCGTCTGGGATAAGTTTTATGAGGAGTTGGGGGAGTTTCAACAGGCTTTAGCTGAGGAAACTCCAGAACGGCAAGAAGCAGAATTAGGCGATTTACTGTTTGCAGTGATTCAGCTAGCCCGTTGGCATAATCTTGACCCCAGCACCGCTTTGCAAGGCACAAATCAACGCTTTGTCCAACGATTAGAAAAAATGGAGGCAGTTGTTGATCGTCCCCTTTCTGATTACAGTTTGGATGAGTTAGAAAAGTTATGGCAACAGGCAAAAGCTCAAATTGCTAAAGAGGGGAGTGGGGAGTAGGGAGTAGGGAGTAGGGAATGGAGCATGGGGCATGGGGCATGGTTATTCTCTTTGTCCCCTTATCTCCCTCAGTCTTTTTTTTCTCTACGAGACGCTACGCGTAGCAAGATCCATGTAAGGGTACAATTTTGAATTTTGAATTTTGAATTTTGAATTGATTTCTCTCCACTCCCTTCTTCAAGATTTTTCCGCACCGAACCACTTATCATATAGCGATTGATAAGTACCATTTTCTTTGAGACTCAGCAAAGCCTGATTAATTGGTTTGCGGTAGGGACTATTGTTAGGCAGAATGATGCCGTAGCTTTCTTCACGCAAGATACTGCCAACAATCTGTACTTTCCCTTTGCCTTCGTTGGCTGCATAGAACAGAAGTACAGGTGCATCAAACACCACAGCATCAGCTTTTTTGGTTTGCAAAGCATTGTAAGCTTGCTCAATTTTACTAACTTCTAAAACTGAAATCTTATGTTCTCGCAAGTATGTGGCGGCTGTACTACCGGCAGTTGTGACCACTACCTTGCCGGGTAAATCGTCTATACTCTTGATATCGCCCTGAAGCTGTTGTACTGTTAATGAGGTAGTTGCGCTGGCTGTAAAGTAGGCGGCAAAAAGTACTCCAATGAACATCCAGACAATACCTACTAAGCGTCCCAGTACTCCTTTGGGCATTTCATCCGCTTGGGTTGCTAATGTGGCAGCTGCCCACCAACAAGCTTTGAAAATGCCAGGAAAGTATGATTGGGGTATCATCCCATCTTTATGATGGCGCTCAGATAACCAAATAATGTGGGCTGCTACAACAATTAACACTAGGGCAACGCCTATTACCTGCAAGAGGCTAGTAGAAAAAAATAATTGCAAAATATTTGGGAAGGCACTGTCGTTGGTTTCTGAGTTTCGTACCATAATTTGCAGCCCCCCAGCAAAAATAGGTAATGAGAAATCAAAATTCTGCTGGCGTTCGGCTGTAATGGAGATAGCTGCAATCCCTAAATTAGCTTTGTTGTCTTTGATAGCAGAAAGGATTTCCGGCACAGAGGAATATTCAATAAATTTAGACTCTACACCTATTTGGTTGGCGATGCTACGCCAGAGGTCGATACTGAATCCCGATAATTCACCTTTGTTTGACATCACAAAGGGCGGTATAACTCGTGTAGCTACTAATAATGGTTGTTGGAGTTGTGGTTTTTGAGCCAGTCCTGGGGATGCTATTAACAATAATGCCAGAATCCCACCTATTAATCCTATGCAGGTATACAGTACTAAGGAACGCCTGGTTTTGTTTTTACGGTCATATCTGCCAATCGGGCTTTTTCTCTCAGCTATAATTTGGCGAAATCTAGTAGCGATCGCATTCATCATCAGAATTTTCTAGGGGTTGTATGCAAGTCTATTTATGATGCCCACCCCATATCAAATATCACAATTATCATCCCCCTAAAACCGAATTTTTTCAGATTTAGGGGGATGAACCCTTGTAGAGAGGGAGCATCCCAATGCAAGCCAAAAGCTACAGGACTGACACAAAAACCCTGTACAAACCTCTTTCCTTGGCGCTCTTGGCGTCCTTGGCGGTTCGTTATTTCATTATTGTTCTAAGCCAAAATCCCGTATAAAAATAAACTTGCACATTTGGGATGCTCCCTGTAGAGACGTAGCAGTGCTACGTCTCTACATTTCTACCAACCCAACCTACGAGGGAAACGAACCGCTATAGCAAATGCTGTCGCTGATCAAGCAAATGTTGTCGCTGATCAAGCAAATGCTGTCGCTGATCAAGCAAATGTTGTCGCTGATCAAGCAAATGCTGTCGCTGATATAGCAAATGCGATCGCTGATCAAGCAAATGTTGTCGCCGATATAGCAAATGCGATCGCTGATCAAGCAAATGTTGTCGCCGATATAGCAAATGCGATCGCTGATCAAGCAAATGTTGTCGCCGATATAGCAAATGCGATCGCTGAAGGCTTAACTGTGGGCTGACTCGCCCGCCCAGAAATAAATTTCAAGGCTAATAGCTAAAGTCTACTGAAGTAGACTAAAGATTTTTAGCTATATTTAGTCATCTTCAGATGACTTTCGCTATTATTCTTGGAACTTCAGTTACTTGCAAGACAATGCCATACCCCTACGGTAAATCTATATATATCAGGGTTTTCGTGAATTGGTATGATTTATAAGTCGGATAAAAAAAAGGAGGCAGTTACTAACTACCTCCTTAAAAATTAAAGCTTGGATGGACTGAGAAATGCTTTAACAGCAGGCTAGAAACTCAGCTAGCTGCTCAAGAACATAATCAAGACCATTCCCAGGATAATCGATCCACCGCCAAGGATGAATGACCAAAAGCGATGGTAACTGTTAACAATGGTGCCATTTTCACTTTGGAGTTGAATCAAATCCATCCAAGGTGCAACACCCCGACGGAACCAACCCACCGCCCCCACTTGTTCACCAATCAAGCTTTTTACTCGCTTCATCCCAAACAAAAAATTGCCGATGGGGCCAAAGCGTGAGGCGTAGTGCAGATAAAGCATTCCGCTACGATCCTGAATTTTTAAATCGGAACCAAATTTATAACCAGCGTCGCCACGACCAATTAGTTGACCTTTAAGTTTTGCAGGTTGTCCACGCAACGGACTGGCGTAAGGGTCTGACATCAGGGTGAGAATATCGGTTTCTGCTGCTTGTTTATAGTCGGGGAACATCACCAAGGCTTTAACTAAAATCCCCATCCCTAAACCAATAAATGGCGCACCAAATGCTAAACCTGTATTTGGAGAACTTGACCACAGAATTACACCCATTACTAAGCCAACGAAGAAACCTATAGTTTCAGCGCCGTACAGCACAACATCTAAAAAGAAGTTACCGTAAAGCCTACTCTTACTCAGAGTTTTGCCTTCTCCAATAACTCGCCCCATATCAAACTCAGTTGATAAACCCAATTGTTCGGCATAAGTGCTTAATGCACGAACTCGTTTACCTGTCAATGGATGAGTGGAATTTAATTCCATCCACCAGCCCCAAGGGTTAAACATATCCCACAAAAAGACGCGACCAACTTTTTGAGGATCGGATGAAATGCGGTAGGCGGTTCCTGTGGAAGCGGCGGCTTTATGGTCATAAATACCCAAGGCGCGAGTCCCTTCAATTAAACGGCTGGGTTCTTGTGTCCGTGAACCTTCTTCTAATATTCCGTAGGCAATCTTCACCAAAGCGCGGGATAATCCATTGGGATTACCTGTACTTTCGGCTGCAAAGTGGTCAGCAAAGTATTCTCGTGTGCGAGAGAGGTACAGCAGTAGATAAGTACCAATGACATAAAACACGTAGGCAACTAGACCCGCAGTTTGCATCGCATCTTTAATTTTGCTATCGCCACCACGCCCAAATCTTCTAGCTGTGCTGTAAATCAGGTAGCAAATTTGCACTAAGGTAGAAGCTACTGTCATCACTGCAAAGTCCCAGTGGACGATGTGCCCCAATTCATGGGCGTAGACGGTAGCAATTTCATCGTCATCCAGATAAGTAAAAAGTCCCTGACTGACTACTAAACGGGCGCTGTTGGGTAATGAACCATAAGTAAAAGCCGTGGGGTTTTGGTCGTTAATGATTCCCAAACGGGGCGCTTTCAGCTTTTTCTGTTCACAGACTTGGCGAATAACTTTAGCCGTCTCTGGGCTGAGGGCTTCAACTTCTGCTAACTCTACCCAGCGAGTTTGGTAAAGCCAGCTTTGGGTTAAGTCCATGAGAAATGGAGACAGAAAAAAAGCGGCGATATTAAAAACTAGGGTAATACCAATAGCGATCGCTAGTCCTTGCTGGGGATCGTTGCTACCCAAAATAAATACTAAACTCAAACCTAAAGCGAAGACCATGCCAAATAGCAAGGTCATAGTGACACCAGAAGCTAACGCCAAACTACCACCCACACCCCCCATCGTTAATTTCATCCCAGTAGCAACGGCGCGACCAGCTTTTTGGCTGGCGTTAGATGGCGTTTGGCGCAAAGATTGACTAGCTTGTTCTGCCCAACTACGAGTTTGTGGGTCTTGACTCATCATTAACTTTTGACACAGTATCTTGGCTTTTTCAATTTCGCCTGTGCCTTGATAGGCTTTCATCAGCCACATCTGTGCTGAAAGATAATCTGAGGAATCACTTTCAACGCAATCGCGGCAGAATTGTTCGAGTAATTCAATCGCTTCTTGATAACGTTTTTGTTGTAAAGCTTCTAATCCAGATTGCAATGACATAGGATCTCCTTAGCATAGGAGTGGTATTTGATCCATCAATACTCAATAGATCCAGCGATCGTCATCACAATTTCGTAAAAATTTAAATATTGGCAGTATAAATTATTTACTTAAGGAAAAGGCTAGAGAAACATACATTAGGGAACTCCAAAAAATAAATTATTCCACATTCAAGTCGTTGACTGTTGACTGTTGACTGTTGACTGAAAACTCGTGAACCGTCAACGGTCAACGGTCAACAGTCAACAATAGCAATGGAATATTTTTTTACTTGGAAGTCCCTTACGATGTCTCTCTAGTCTCCGGTACGCATAAATCATTTTTAAGACTTTCAAATAAGCTCTGTAACAATACTTATAATATTTTTACTGCTGTAAGTTTAGTAGCTTTAATTTATCTGTGTTCGATAATCACAGAATAAATGTTTTGAACCAAGTTTTGCTTCACCCGATCAGACTAATCATTGATTACCCAGATGGTTCACCCGATTGGGGGAAGACGATAAGCAATGATGAACTCACATTGATAAGATGAGGAAAAGGTAAAGATTTGTACTATGACTATTTTTAACATTGCTTCTCCCCTAATTGCGATCGCAGGGCAAACCCGCCAAGCTGCAAGTAAACTAGCGATTCTCTCCACTGAGGCAAAAAATCAGGCTCTTGTTGCGATCGCTCAAGCTTTAGAATCAGCTAGAGATGAAATTTTACAAGCAAATGTTGCTGATTGTAAAGCTGCTGATGCTGAAGGAATACCCAAACCGCTTTATAAACGCTTGCAGTTGGATGAACATAAATTAAGAGATGCGATCGCAGGGGTACGAGATGTTGGTAAGCTAGATGATCCTATCGGTAAAGTACAGATTCACCGCGAACTTGACACTGGTTTAATTCTCAAGCGAATTACTTGTCCTTTAGGTGTTTTAGGAATTATTTTTGAAGCCCGTCCAGAGGCGGCGATTCAAATTGTTTCCTTGGCGATTAAATCGGGTAATGGTGTGATTCTTAAATGTGGAAAGGAAGCGGTGCGTTCTTGTGAAGCGATAGTTAAGGCAATTAAAGAAGGATTATCTGAAACTGCTGTTAACCCTGATGCGGTACACTTACTCACAACTAGAGAAGAAACTTTAGAACTTTTGAAGTTAGATAAATATGTAGATTTAATTATTCCTAGAGGTTCTAATTCCTTTGTGCGCTTTGTGCAAGAAAATACGCGAATTCCGGTATTAGGCCACGCCGATGGTATTTGTCATCTTTATATAGATAAAGCGGCAGATATTTCTAAAGCAGTTCCGATTACAGTAGATGCAAAAGCGCAATATCCTGCTGTTTGTAATGCAATTGAAACTTTGCTAGTTCACCAGTCAATTGCTAAAGAATTTTTACCCAAAGTTGCTGAGGCTTTGCAAGAACGTCATGTAGAATTAAGAGGCGATAAACGCACCTTGGAACTTTTGCCTAATATCGTAGCTGCAACAGAAATAGATTGGGAAACAGAATACAGCGATTTTATTTTGTCTATTAAAATTGTAGACTCTATAGAAGGTGCGATCGCGCATATTAACGAATATGGTTCTCGTCATACTGACGCGATTATCACTGAAGATTCAGCATCTGTGGAAACTTTCTTTGGCTTGGTAAATTCAGCTAATATATTCCATAATTGTTCTACCAGATTTGCTGATGGTTTCCGCTATGGTTTTGGTGCAGAAGTAGGAATTAGTACACAACAAATGCCTCCTCGCGGCCCCGTTGGTTTAGAAGGATTAGTTACATACAAATATCAAATGACTGGCGATGGTCATATTGTAGCTACTTACACTGGGGCGAATGCTAAGGCTTTTACTCATCAGGATTTAGTGTAAAACATCGTCAAAATTATATGCTCTAGTAACGCTATAAATACACCAATTTTCTCTGGATTTATCTTTAAAGATCCAAAATCTTACAAAGGCAAAACCTAAGTTATGATCTAAACCAGTAAACCAGGAATTTTCCCCCTAACCTCCCAAAAGGCTAGAGGGATCAGCCTGGTTTGAGTTGTTGATCAGGCTGCTAACAAATTAACCTTGCGGGCTAACTTGTTGTGCATTTTTCTGCAAAATCTCGGGCAAGAGAAATACAAAATTTAGCTGTTACACTTCGTGCAACGGCTTTTTACCATGAACTACAACTATTTAAAGTATGACACATAAAGCCCTCAAAGATCAAGCAGTAATCAAGCAATCATTTGTATGTCGGCGTTGTTGCTATTCCTGTTTATCCACCTAGACGAAACAAATAACGGGAAATTGCGAAAATTTACTGGTACCTCAAACGATGTCACCAGCATTGCTGATCCTGTCCGAATCCCATTCGTGAGAGGTTAAGACAAAATCATTTTTGTCAATTAGGAACTTTGCTGAAAATTCGCTAAAAGACCGAGTATTCAATAAAGCTTTAGAGGTTGTTTGAAAAGTTATAAAGTATACTCAAAATCCCGCTTCCATTTTTCTCTCTGAAAGGTCGAGAGGGTTTGAAACCCCCATTACCTTGTAGGGAAGGGGGACTAGGGGGTTAGATTTGGGAGGGTTAGATGTGTTATCAAAAATACTTTTCAAACATCCTCTTATACTGAATTTTAATGCAAGAACGAATGATGCTTTTAAATATCACGCGTAGGCGTAGCCCGCCTTCTCTACAAGACGCGGTATCGCTAGCCCAAAAACTCTGTTGATTAGCCCCATTTTCAGCATAACTGCAACATTAAACTAATGCTTTGAGTAACGCCTGAAGTTTAAGCTGCACCTCTGCAAATTCTTTGTCAGGATCAGAACCAGCGACGATACCAGCACCAGCATACAATCTCGCGCGATCGCCATCAATTAATGCTGAACGAATTCCCACAATAAACTCGCAGTTCCCTTGAGAATCTATCCAACCTAGAGGCGCAGCATACAAACCTCTTTCAAAGTTTTCATAACGCCGAATTTCCGCACAGGCTACATCTCGTGCTGCACCAGCAACGGCTGGTGTCGGATGCAATTGGGCGACAATCTTTAATGGGTGTATGTTAGCTGGAACTGTAGCACTTATTGGTGTCCATAAATGCTGAATATTCGATAATTGTCGCAGCCGTGGTGCTAATATTTGGGGTAATAAACCTAGCTGGGATAGGCGTTGTGTAATGAAATCAAGCACCAGTGAATGTTCGTGTTTTTCTTTTGCACTATTAAGCAAGCGATTGGCATTAGCTGCATCTTCAGCAGGGGTTTTACCTCGTGGTGCAGAACCAGCTAAAGCATCAGTGATTAACTGTTGATTATTAATACTAATTAATCTTTCTGGACTTGCACCAATAAAGTTTTGTCCTTTGCCATTACTTGTAGAAAAAATATAACAATTAGGATGTATCTGCCTAAGATTATTTAAGGATTGAACTAAGTTAAAATGGTTGCTTGATTTTACATCCAATATATCTGCTAAGACAATCTTGCTTAAATGACTAGACCTAATTTTTTCCAAAACAGATACTACTGAACGTTTAAACCCAGTAGCATTTGTGACAGATTTTTTGTAGAAGTTTGCTGGAAAACAATCAATATTAGTAGAGTAATATTCTAAAGATTGGATAAATTCAATTTTATTTTGCAGATTATCCAATAACCTTTGAATATTTGCACTTTCATTGATAATTATATTTGTTACTAATATGCAACGCTGATTTTTAACAGCTACTTGCCAACGGGGAAGAAAGATGGTAGCAGAGGGAAACGGATAATCTACTTGGGCATTTTTATCAAAGAAGCTGAAATAACAAAAAAAGTGAGGCCCAGAAAAAGGTTGATTAGCGTTACCAAAATTAATTATATTTTTTAGACGAGATTTGATAAAATATTCAGCTTGAGTAAAACGATCTGCACCATCAATCTGTAATTTTGCTACAGAATCAATTGCCGCGATCGCTTCTCCTTTCCCTTTATCCTCAAAGTAAAAATTTATTTCATTTGCTTGTGTAAGTTTATCTAATACAAGTAAAGGGTCAACTAAATCGATCTCCTGAGAGATACTGACAATTTGCCTGCAATTACTTTTGACGCACTTTTCTTGCACTGCTACCAAAAATTGATATAAATCTTTGTGTACAAAGAGGTTGTTACGACATGGTGAAACTGTCATGGATCTATAGTAAATTTTTTTTAAGTTAACTTCCTAAAGTGTAATTAATCGTGGTCGTATTTCTACAGGTAGCATATTAAGTTATCATTTCACCAGCGTAGGATTTGCGTTGTTTATGGTGTTCCCAGACCCTGACAAGCCAGTTCCAGCCCAAGCTGGAACATGAGAGTAGAGTGTTAACAACACAAGCTTAACGAGCCACAGTCAAAGTAGCAGTTGTTTTTAGCCCATAAATATCTAGTACAGCACGACCTAAAAAAGCTAGCATCCCAACAGTTCAAAAACCCAAATCATAAGTTTTTTGACTTTTGAAACTTCGACTCCGCTCAGTTTTAACTTTTAACTTTTGACTTCCGCGTAGCGGTGCGTCTCTTTAAATTATAAAATCTCAAGTGTGAGTAATATTCCGGTAATTTAATTAATCACGACTGATGACAACTAAGCAGATTTTATATCCCAACACTAAGTTATGGATGGCAGCGATTAAACCGCCAATGTACAGTGTTGCCATTATGCCCATTTGGGTAGGAACAGCAGTAGCATTCGCCGAAACTAAAATTTTTAATGGTGCAGTATTTTCTACTTTTATAGCTGCGGCAATCTTAATTCTTGCCTGGGAAAATATCAGTAATGATGTCTTTGATTCCGAAACAGGTATTGATCAAAACAAGCACCATTCTCTGGTTAACTTAACAGACAATAAGCCATTAATATTTTGGATAGGAAATTTGTGTTTAGGTTTGGGGTTGCTGGGCATATTAGCGATCGCCTTTTGGCAACAAGACCTAACTGTTATCGGCATAATTTTACTATGCTGTGCTTTAGGCTATATGTACCAAGGGCCTCCCTTTCGCTTAGGATATCAGGGTTTAGGCGAGATTCTTTGCTTTTTTGCCTTTGGCCCCTTAGCAGTGGAGGCAGCATACTACAGCCAAACCCAAACTTGGTCAATGACAAGTTTAGCAGTCTCAGTCATCGTCGGGATTGCTACAACCTTAATTTTATTTTGCTCACACTTTCACCAAGTTAAGGATGACATAGCCGCAGGCAAGCGATCGCCTATCGTCCGTCTAGGAACAGCGAAAGGGGCCCAACTCCTAGTTTGGTTTACTGCTAGCATTTATCCCCTCACCTTGCTGTTTGTGCTATTGGGAATTTCCCCAGCTTGGACGTTATTGAGTTGGGTAAGTTTACCGTTTGCTGTGAAATTATGCCGCCACGTCCAAGAAAATCACAACCAGCCAGACAAAGTTAGTAACTGTAAATTCATCGCCGTAGCCGTGCATTTCTGGGCTTGCTTGCTGTTTGGACTAGGATTTATGATTTAATTGCATTGGGCACTTGTACTGAGCGTAGTCGTTGGCGCAGCCTCTCGTAGAGAAGTATTGGGCACTTGTACTGAGCGTAGTCGTTGGCGCAGCCTCTCGTAGAGAAGTATTGGGCATTGGGGCAGAGGGAGAATGACTAATGACTAATGGCTACAAATTTGAATTTCGTGCTTATCAGCGAAGATTTGTGCGATCGGTTACCACCAATCATGGTAATTGGGATATTCGTGAGGGGATTATCCTCCGGCTTACCGATGAATCAGGCAAAATCGGTTGGGGAGAAATTGCCCCCATTAGCTGGTTCGGTTCCGAAACTATAGAACAAGCCTTAGATTTTTGTCGCCAACTCCCAGGAGAAATCACAAAGGAGATAATTTTCTCCATCCCAGATGAGTTACCTGCTTGTCAATTTGGCTTTGAGTCAGGGTGGGAGATGGGGAGTGGGTGGGATGAAACCAATTCGCAATTCGCAATTCGCAATTCGCAATTAAATAAAGGAGATAATTTTATAACTCCTAACTCCTGTACAGACGCGATTAATCGCGTCTCTACCAACTCACTCTTTTACAGTGCGTTATTACCAGCCGGGGAAGCGGCTTTAAATCAATGGGAAAGTTTGTGGAAGCAGGGATATCACACGTTTAAGTGGAAAATTGGTGTGTATGCGATCGCTGATGAACTAGAAATTTTTGAATCACTCATAGACACCTTACCAGACTTTAGCAAACTGCGATTAGATGCTAACGGTGGACTCAGCTATGAGGAAGCTAACTTATGGCTGCGGACTTGCGATAATTTCAAGGCGAATGCAGAACTACCCCTAGAAATTGAATTTATTGAACAACCGTTACCCGTTGAACAATTTCAGCAAATGTTGGAATTGAGTACGAGTTATCAAACTGCGATCGCAATAGATGAATCTGTCGCCACACTTGGGCAACTCGCCGCCTGTTATCAACAAGGTTGGCGAGGGATTTTTGTGATTAAGCCTGGGATAGTTGGATCGCCATCTCGTCTGAGAAAGTTTTGCCACCAGCATAAAATTGATAGTGTATTTTCATCAGTATTTGAAACTGCGATCGGTAGACTTGCAGCACTCCGGTTAGCGGCGGAATTATCCCGAAACAATAGGGCGGTTGGTTTTGGCATCGACCATTTTTTTGAACAAGAAGAAACGTGGCTTCAAAGTCTATGGAACAACCTTTAGACTGTCTTAATAACCTAACTCAGGATGATTGGCTTATTGGTTATAACAGCCATCAATTTAATCAAATAGTTCAAGAATTATATTTAGAACTAACACAATTATCAGCGTATGGAATCCCACCAAAAATCATCTTAGCCGAACGCGAACCATTAAGATTTCTAGCAAGTTTCATTGCCGCTTGTGCAGCTAATTGTCCAGTTTTTCTTTGTAACCCCGACTGGGGAACACAAGAATGGCAGCAAGTCTTTGATTTAGTAAAACCAGATATTATTTGGGGAATGGGGAATAGGGAGTGGGGAGTAGGGAATAGGGAATGGGGAATAGGAAATAGAGAATGGGGAATAGAAAATCGGAATTGCAAAGAAATTACTATCATATCTCCCTCATTCCCCTCATCTCCCTCATCCCCCCACTCCCCACTACTTCGGCTTCGCTCAGTACAAGTCCCCACTCCCCACTCCCCATTCATCTTGATTCCCACAGGTGGTTCATCGGGGCAGATTAAATTTGCCATCCATACTTGGGAAACTCTCATCGCATCTGTACAAGGATTTACAGAATACTTTCAATTAAAACAAGTCAATTCTTTTTGTGTATTACCGCTATATCATGTCAGTGGTTTAATGCAATTTATGCGCTCTTTCACCACCGGAGGTAAACTGGCTATTCTGCCATTCAAAGCAGTAGAAAAAGGTCAAATATTCAATATTAAACAATCAGAATTTTTAATATCTTTGGTTCCAACGCAGTTACAAAGACTCCTGCAAAATCCCGAATTAACTCAATGGCTAACCCAATTTAATACTGTACTTCTGGGAGGTGCGCCAGCATGGAACGAACTACTAGAAAAAGCCCGATTTCATCGCATCCGGTTAGCGCCTACTTATGGCATGACAGAAACTGCATCTCAAATTGCGACCCTCAAACCAGATGATTTTCTCACCGGTAAAATTAGTAGTGGTCAAATTCTTCCCCATGTAAAAGTAACTATTCACAATCAGCAAGGCGAGATTTTAGATTACAATCAAATCGGAAATATCACCATTGAGGCTCAATCTTTAGCCCTTGGTTACTATCCGATAACCAGAGAAAATCAAGCTGATTTCCAAGTAGATGATTTAGGCTTTTTAGACGAGCAAGGTCATTTAAACATTGTCGGACGTAACAGCGACAAAATTATTACAGGTGGAGAAAATATTTACCCAGCAGAGATTGAATCAGCTATACAAGCAACTCAAATGGTTGCCGATATTTGTGTCATCGGCATCCCAGATAAACATTGGGGACAAGCCTTAACAGCGATTTACATTCCCAAACAATTAGATACCTCTGCCTTAAAAATCCAAACCCTACTCAAAGACAAACTCAGCAAATTTAAAATTCCAAAATATTGGATTCCCCAGCAAAATCTACCTCGCAACTCCCAAGGTAAAATTAACCGCCAACAATTACAGCAAATAGCCAGAGAATTCCTCCAAAATCCCATCACATAACCTCTCTCGACTTTCTTCTCTCTGCGCCCTCTGCGTCTCTGCGGTTCGTTTCCAACCACTGAACTATCTCATCAGGTAATTCCTGCTTACTTCTACTACTTACATCAATACAAACATGCCTAGTAATAGCCTTAGCAACTACCACCTCAGCCACTGTAATTTTGTAAGTAATTTCAAACTTATCACCACTTATTTTTTGGGGAATTAAACTAATTAGCAACTTGTCCCCGCTAAACATAGGGCGCAAAAAATCGACACTAGCATGAACAATGGGGAAAGCTACAGATGGATTAGTAAAAAAATGTTTGAGATTAATACTTGATGCTTCTAGAGATTCTTCATAAGCTTCATGGCAAATGCCCAAAACATTAGCAAAATAAACTACCCCAGCAGCATCAGTATCTTGAAAGCGAACCGTGCGGTTATAAGTAAAAGACATTTTTGACAATTGAATATAAAAAAATAGCGAACCACTATAATTTTATTTTAACTAAGTATTATACCGGAAGCGATCAAGATGATTTAGCGCATCTTCATACATAATTGGCATTACGCGCCACCTTTAGTTAGTTTAAGACAAGGTAATCAATAATTTAAAATTTCAAATAAACAGACTTTTAAAACACTTCATCAACCCGGTACATTAAAAAAAAACCGATTTTTTTTAATGTATGCTATCCCTTAAATTAAACTTGATGTAGTAATGCCATCTAAGTAATTAATCTAAAAATTATGCAGCCAAATCCTCTAACCAATAGGTCAAAGCAGATGGTAAATGTGTTTGTTCTGCTACTGGTTTCCTCATTTTGCTGGCAAAATTCAGTGAAGGCGCAGTCTCAGTCAAATACGCAACTTCTGCCGTTTTTTGATAATGTAGATAACCCAGTTCCTGTTCGTTTCCCCGCAGGACAACAGGCAGATATCACACCACCTCCACCGTTGCTAAATCCTTTTGATCAGGCTGTACTAAAACTCTGCGGCCCTATTGGTACAAGAGTTAGTTCCAATAATTTTAAACAATTGTTGTCTTATTACCCAGATGTATTGCAGAAACTTCAGCAAGCTAGCGGCGGTGAACTGCGTCCTGGACGTAATAATAAAGCACAATTTATCGATGATTTAACCAATATTTGGTTCCAACGTCGAGGGTTTGAGCATATATTTTGTGGGGAAATATATAATGCCAATGATATTGGTGGCTTACATTTTCACGGCAGATATTTACAACTACAAAATCAAGGAATAGGCGGACGGTTGCCAAATAATCAGGGACGGGAGGAAGTTGTACCTGGAGTCATTTATACAATGGGTGTAGTAATTAAGCAGAAAAATAGGACAGTAACAGATGTCATCAAAGGCTATAGCTACCTCAGCAATGCCGAAGAAATGCTTTTAGATGCCACCAAAATATTTAAACTCCAAGGTAATAATGAGGGAGCGTGTATTTATAATGTACGTGACCGAGAAACGGGTCAATCCTTTCCTACAGTTTTTGTTAGGGAAAGAAAAGCAATCATTACCTATTACCCTGATGCTACTCCTCAAGGTGCAAAATGTAAAGGTTTTTTGATGAAAATTCTAAATCACAAAGACGCGATAAATCGCCGTCTCTACAATAATTAATCCTTTGTAGAGACGGCGATTTATCGCGTCTTTTGGCTTAACCGAACCGTATTGGATGTGGTTTTTAACATTTTTCATGTTTAGTATTTTTTGTCAATGGGTAAGTTCTAGTATAGAGAAAAGACATGATCTTAGAAACACACCGCTTGCTAATGCGTGACTTTGTAGAAGCAGACTGGCAGGCGGTTTTTACTTATCAATCTGATCCTTTATACTTGCGTTATAGCTATTGGACGCATCGCACACAAAAGGATGTTTGTGAGTTTGTCCAGATGTTTATTGGTCAGCAAAAAGAGCAACCTAGAACAAAGTTTCAGTTAGCTATTATCCTCAAAGCAGAAAATCAGCTTATTGGTAATTGTGGTATCCGTATAAACGACCCGGAAATGCGGGAAGCAAATATTGGCTATGAATTAAACACTCAGTATTGGGGACAAGGTTATGCAACAGAAGCAGCACAAGCCATTTTAAAGTTCGGCTTTGAAGAACTAGGAATGCATCGTATCTGGTCTTGTTGTGTTGCACAGAATGTTGCTTCTGTAAGGGTATTAGAAAAAATTGGTATGCGTCGTGAGGGTCATCTGCAAGAAAAAGAATTAATTAAAGGCAGATGGTACGACAATTTTATTTACGCTATCCTTGACCACGAGTGGAAAGCAAAATAATACTGCTTCTATGAGCTACCTCAGAGACAATATCGTAAATTGCTGGGAAATTGAGGGTAAGACAAATTCAGAGGGTCACAGACATGACCAATACTATCCTCAATTTCCAAACAGCTACCGGACATGAAATTTTAGCAGCAGCAGGTAAAAAATATCTGCGTCCTGGTGGACGAATAGCTACGGATAAATTATTTCAGTGGGCAAACTTTCAGCCTGGAGATACAGTTTTAGAGCTAGGGTCTAGCTTTGGATATAGTGCGATCGCTTTAGCAAAAAGCTACCATGTCAAAGTAGTAGGCATTGAAAAAAATCCTGATAGTGTAGCTTGTGCGCGTGCTAATATCTGCGCTGCTGGGTTAGAAAATCAAGTTGAAATAATTGAAGGTAATATTTTCAACCTAGAGGCAATTTCAGGAAAATTTGATTATGTATTGGCAGAAGCCATTCTCACAATGCAATCCCCATTGGGAAAAGCCAAGATTTTAGCTGAAATTCATAATCGGCTCAAACCGGGAGGTAAATTTCTCTCCCATGAACTGTTAGCTACTGACAAAGAAGAACAAATTCATGTTGACTTAGCACGAGTAATTCGAGTTAATTCTACACCACTTTCAGAATCTAACTGGATTACGGCTTTTATAACAGCAGGATTGCAAGTAGAGAAATGCCAAACTGACTCAATGAATTTGTTGAATTTAAGGCGGATGTTTCAAGATGAAGGTATTTTGAACACGATTCGGATTTTGTGGAATATATTGACGCAGAGAAATATTCGCAACCGGGTTTTAGAAATTCACAAAGTTTTTCATAAATACCAACACGAATTAGGCTCCATAATTTTTTGTGCTGTTGCCTAGTAGGATAATTTATTCCCAAAACTATAGCAATCTTATTTGAGTTGTGAAAAATATAGATTAGGAAACGAACCGCCAAGGACGCCAAGGACGCCAAGGAAAGAAGGAAAAAAGAGAGATATAATTTTCACGAATGATTTACGACTGCTATATCACCTGATAAATACCAATGATTTGTGAATGATTTTCAATCTTTGTTTACGGTTAATAATCTAAAAATACTATGACAAATTCAATCACAACTAGCCCATCTTTCATTACCCAATTACGAGAACAAATTGAATACCCCAGCGCAGGAGTTCTCAGCAAAGTACTGCTAAAAGATAACGCTTGTCAATACACTCTATTTTGTCTAGCAGCTAACACTGATATTTCCGAGCATACCTCGACTCGTAATGCCACTATCAATGTAATCGAAGGTAGAGGTTTACTTACTTTATCTGGAGAAGATATTGCACTTAAAGCTGGTGTTTTTGTCTTTATGCCTGCTAATTCACCTCATGCTTTAAAAGCTGAGGAAAACCTGACATTTCTGCTCACACTTTCTGAAAAAGTTACAGAGAATTAATTAGTTATTTATAGAGTCTTGAAATATGCGATCGCTACTTTTAAGTTTTGCTTAAAACTTGAATTTTTCTGAAACTCAGATGGAAAAATACTATTACAACCTCTAATACTCTAATCTATTATCTCCAGATGCGATCGCATCCAATTTCTTTGCATCAAGTATTGTAATCGTCCCACCCCGAGTATAGGCAATTACTGACTTGAGACTTTTAATTAACCGCACGCATTCTTCGTAAGTAATACCGCTACTTCGAGCCATGCGATAATAAGATAATTTGATTCTTAAACACTCTCCTTGTAAAGTCGATTCAGTTCCAGATTCAGCAGCAAAATATTGAATTAATCTGGCAAGGCGAACAATAGCTCTTTCAGAAACTAAGCCGTGAACTGTCTCATGTAATTGCTGAATCCGACTGTTAAAAACCATCAGCATTCGTAATGCAATTTCAGGATTTTGCCCAATAGCTTTTAATAAAGCATCTCGCTCTACAGTGAGTATTTCACAATCAGATTCAGCAGTCACAGTTGCCGGAGAAATTCCATTTCCTAACATTGCAGGAGCCGCAAAAATTTCTCCAGCAGCTAAGGCGCGGAGAATCGTTTCTTTCCCCGTCATTGCTGTTTTGGTAACTTGAATTGATCCACTAACAACAGCATAGAGTTTTGCTGGTAATACATCGTCCTCATGCAGAATAATCTCACCTTTGCGATATAGTTGCACCTGAGTATGAGGTTGCAAACTTATCTTTTCTGCTGTTTCTAAACCTGCGAATACAATTATTTGTGAAAGTTGTTCCAGCGATGCCTGCATAATTAGCCCGATATTGCAAAGGCTGGACGATGATGTATCCAAGGGTTAGCTGCTTCTAATTGTGCTGCTAGGCTGATCAGTGTAGCTTCAGCAGCAGGTTTACCAATTAGCTGCACACTCATGGGTAAACCATTATTATCGAAGCCTACAGGAATTGCGATCGCAGGTTGTCCAGTTGCATTCGCAGGCGGACAAGGGGCAACCCACTCAATAATATTTTGGAATGTCTCTTCTGGACTCAGCGCGGCCCATTCACCAACGCGGATAGGTGAATGTAAATAAACTGGCAATACCAGCACATCCACAGTATCAAAAAACGCCACAATTTGCCGTGCCACTATCTGCATTTGGGAAACTGCTTGCAGGTATTCTCCAACGGAACCTGTACGTGCAAATAGCCAGCGATTCAATGGCTGCAAAGCTTCAGCAGGAAGCCCCGATGCAGCTACCCCAGCTTGCCAGACGATTTGAAATGGTTCAACTAAACCACTAAAATCTGGAGATTTCTGTTCAACTTGGTGGCCGAGTTGTTCTAATAACTTGACTGTTTGGCGGACACCTTGCTGACAATTAGCGTCAGCTTCTCCCAAAGGAGAAATGCTAGTGTCAAAGGCGATTCGCAAAGCACCAAGTTTTGTCCCAGTGGCGGCGAGAAATGATGGTTCGGGATCTGGCAACCAGTAAGGATCGCCTGTTGTATAGCCAGATATGGTATCCAAAAGGGCAGCAGCATCAGCCACAGTCCGGGCAATGGGGCCGTTGACGGCGATTCCAGCGAGGCGTTCACCTACGGGTGCTTTACTCACCCTGCCCCTAGATGGCTTAATTCCCACCAAACCACAACAAGCCGCAGGCCCCCGAATTGAGCCACCGCCATCTGAACCTTGAGCGATCGCACACAATCCCCCTGCTACCGCCGCCGCCGCCCCACCACTGGAACCACCAGGGGTGTATTCTAAATTCCACGGATTTCTAGCTGGGGGAAAACCCATAGGTTCACTGTAAGGAAACGAACCTAATTCTGAAGTAGCTGTTTTACCGAGAATAGTAAATCCAGCTTGCTTAATCCGCGTCACAACCCCATCATCATAATTAGGGATATTGTTCAGTAATGCCGGATTTCCATAAGTACAGGTAACATCCGCTACGGCATTAAGGTCTTTAATGGAAATCGGCACACCAAAAAATGGCGGTAGTTCTGAGGTAGTTGTCAATAATTCTGTTTTGGCTTTGGCATCTGCCTTCGCTAATTCTGCCGTCACTGTAAAATAGCTTCCTAATTGGGGATTCAACCGCCCAATCCGTTCTAAATATATTTCCACTAACTCTAGCGGTGATACTTCCCGGCGACGAATTAATTGCGCCAACTCTAGCGCTGGGGTAAATGCTAAATCAACTTCATTCATAGGTTAGTGAATGGGTAATTTTGGCTTTTTCTAAGATTTTTAAACCTAAATTGTTACTTTAGCAGGATTTGCGGGAACTATACGTTTTATAGCTGCTGAGATTTGCCACTCAAGGAAGGGGCAGGGGGAGATGAGGGGTACTTATGGCTAACCTAGAAATACTTGTTAGTGAATTGCCAACACTGATTCAGAGCCTAAAACTGACTATTGGCGATTCTAATCAAATCATGGAGCAAATTATCCTGATCAATAATGCTCAGGAACAACTACGGAATATTAAGAAATTAATTGCTCAGGAATTGAAATTTGATCGCGTCAAAAATTCTGCGATCGCTACACTTCCTCGCATAGGTACTGTAGCTAGTTTGTTTATACCTAGTGTCGGATTAGTAGATCCTGCGATCGCAGAAAAATTTGGCCACTCAAAAACTAAAATTTCATTAACTGAACTACAATCAAAAATTGATGGCTGGATTGAATGGGGTTATTTTTTGCAGGCAATAGCTACTGATATTCTCAGTGATGTTCCCTTTGTAAATCAACTAAATTCTGATATTAATTATCTAAGCATCCGCACCAAATTTCAGATTATTGCTGAAAACTTACAAAATAACTTAATTTTTGAAGATATTAATATTTTAGAGCATCAACTTCAAAGACTCAGCAATTATCAAAATGAATTATTAGAACTACAACAAAAGTTAAATTATGTTTTTAATACTATTAAAAATAGCCGTAATTTATTAAATATTTTATTAGGTGTGTCTGCCTTTTGCGGGAAATCTGGTTTCGCCTTAGAGTGGTTAGATGATGACCACGAATTAATTATATCGAGTAATGGTAAATTTCAAGAATTGACGGATATTCTCAATGATTGTGATTATTTCCAAGAACAAATTGCTGCTTTAATTATTCAGGGTGATACTTTAAGAGAACAGGCAGAACAAGCCCTAAAAAAGATTGAACAAGAAAGTAATAAAAAACCAATTATTAGCCAGCATATAGAAATAGTAGCATTTTCGACACAAAAAATAGTCCGTTCGGTGTTCGTAGCCTCAAGTATATTAATCTTAGGTTTTGGTAGTTGGAAAATTAGAGAGCATCTAAGTTTAACTCAAGAAGGAAGTGCAGCGATCGCAGAGGTTGGCGTAGCGATCGCTAAGTTTAAATCTGCTCAAAAACTTGGTATGGAGGCTGCTTCTTTAGTTCAAAAACCACCGCATCCTCTAAAAGTTTGGCAACAAGCAGAAAACAAATGGTATCAGGCGATAATCTTGTTAGATAGTATTCCTAATCAAACATCAGTTTCTGATCGAGCAAAGAAGAAATTGGCTTACTATCAAATAAACTATAAATCCATCAGTCAAAGAGTCTTAGTTGAAAAGCAAGCCTTAGCAAACTTAGAATTAGCCCAAAAACTAGCAACAGAAGCTAATTTATTTGTAAAAAATTCCCCTCATTCGCTACTAATTCGGCAGCAAGCAAAAGAGAAATGGAAACAAGCAATCAATTTATTAGAAGCGATTCCAGAGAGTACGTCTGTCTCTATACAAGCTAAAGAAACACTTCCTATTTATAAAACTAACTATGCAGCTATCAGATGAATATATAGCACAATACAGTTCAGTTAAGGATTTTTGGTACTGATTTTAAACCTGTAGAGACGCGAAATTTCGCGTCTTTACCAAGATTTTTGGGCTTAACTGAACGGTATTGAAATAAGATCCCCGACTTCTTTGAGAAGTCGGGGATCTGAGTCTCTCGATTTTCGTTTATCGCTTTCAGTTCGTAGTAAGGACTTTAGTCCTTGTTTTCTAAGCACGCTTTGTGCTTACTACAAACTTAATAATTACAGCTTAGTACGGTCAGTCAAAATCTCATAACCAGTCTCTGTTACCAAAACTGTATGCTCAAACTGAGCCGACAAAGAATTATCCACAGTGACTGCTGTCCAACGGTCAGATAATGTTCTGGTGTGTCTAGAACCCGCATTTAAAATTGGCTCAATTGCCAGCGTCATTCCCGCCCGGAGTTTAACATTTGGCATCTCGCGGGTGCGGTAGTTAAATACTGAAGGTTCTTCATGCAAGTTACGACCGACACCGTGTCCAGTGAATTCTTCGACTATACTAAAGCCGTTAACTTTCACATGGTCTTCAATTGCTCCAGCTAAGTCAAGTAAATATGCACCTGCTTTAACTTGCTCAATGCCCTTATATAAAGCTTCTTCTGCTATGCGAATTAATTTAGCAGCTTCTTGGGTAACATCACCGACAGCAATTGAAATGCAAGAATCACCATGAAAGCCTTGATAATAAGCCCCCGTATCTACCTTTAATACATCCCCCACGCGAATCACTTTCTTAGGACTAGGAATACCATGCACTGCTTCATTATTAATACTGGAGCAAATAGAACCTGGAAAACCGTGATATCCTTTAAAACTCGGTGTTGCACCCATTTCGCGGATGCGTTTTTCTGCATAAGCATCCAAATCAGCCGTGGTCATTCCTGGCTTTACTAACTCAGAAATTTCTTTTAGGACAGTTGCCACAATTGTCGCTGATTGCCGCATGATTTCAATTTCACGCGGCGATTTAATTTCAATTCCTCGGCGCTGTTTTTTCGATGTTGCAGGCTGAGTTGCTTGAGGAAGTAGGTTACTGAAAATGTTCATGGGGAATTAATAATTACTGGTGGCTCTGACACTGAGTATTAATGCTTTCTCTAAATTATTTGAGAAATAATATCTATAATTTAAATTATTTTAATCCCTGATAGGGATTCTTCCAATTTAGCCGCTAACGTATATATAATAACACATTCGCCTACTCCTGATATATTGCGCTTCAATCAAAATCGCCATAACTTATTATTCGCTGCATCTATGGGACTGAGATAAATTATCTTTAATTGAAACATTAGATAGTTGCCAAATACTGAGCCGAATAATTTTTAATTCTTGATGGCAATTTCTCCAGTCATACCTGCTTCGGTATGCCCTGGTATTGGACAACGTAAGCTAAAAGTGCCAGATTTCAGGGGCACAAATACCCATTCTGCCTCAGCACCCGGCTTGAGTTCGAGTTCGTGAATGGCTCCTTTGATTTCTACAATGCCTGCTTGGACTTTTTGTGTCCAGATGCCATCGGCAAAATCTTTAGCAGTAAAATAGTGCTTCAGTTGGCTGGGATTGGTAAGCCGTAGTTGATAGCGTTTGCCAGCCTCGAATTCCAAATGATTTGGCTCAAATTTGAGTTCGTTGGCTGAATTACCCAAGCTAACTGTAATTTCTGTGACTGGTTGCTTGAGTAAATCGCCAGACAAATTTGCCGCCATTGCTGGAGTAGCAACGATGAAATTTAGGCTGAGGAACAACGTTAATATCACGTAGTTTCCTCGTAATATTTGCAGCCAAGTAGTAATGGGGAAAGTAAGAGATGCAATTACAATTTTGTAAAAATGGTTGTAAATTTTCATCACTAGTTCTCAAAAGGCAATGCTATTAATAGGTAGCGGGAAAAACCACTTACCTATTCTTTATATTATCCATGCCTAATGTCCATCTCTACTACTGTGTCAAGTTTAAATTGATGGATAAGGGACTTCCAAAAAATAAATTACTCAAATCAACGAACCACAGAGACACAGAGAACACAGAGGAATGAGGAGAAGAGAGTTTTTTGGGTATTTTTTTATTTGGAAGTCCCTAAGCAAGTTCGTAGTAAGGACTTTAGTCCTTGTTTTTTAAGCACGCTTTGTGCTTACTACAAACCCTCAATAGCTTGAGCAAAGTACTACCTAATGCTTTTCTCTGCTAACACGGATGGCCCAGCAGTAACGACTACGATTTGATCTGGGTGGAGTAACTCACGAGCCGCTTGATTAACTTGGGTAAGGCTGACTTTCTGGATTTTGTCAGTGAAGCAGTGCAATTCTCCTTTATCTAGTCCATAAACCTCATTCATCAGAATTCTATCTGTTAATTCCTCTGGGTTTGCCAGCAAAACGTTGTAGTTGCTCATCAGGGTGCGTTTAGCTGTTTCTACTTCCAGTGCGGTAACGCCTTGTTGATGGATTTGCTGTAGTATTTGGCGGGTACTAGCGATCGCTTTACTGCTATCTTCAGGACTAGTTTGCATTTCTATCAAAAATGTGCCTGCATTTTTCCCGGCTTGGAAGGAGCTATAAATTCCATAGCTCAAACCTTGGCGATCGCGCACTTCTGCACCCAGTTTACTAGATAAGGTATCGCCTCCCAAAATCTGGTTCAATACTAAGGCTGCGTGAAACCGAGGATCATAACGGTTAATAGCTGTATAACCCATATATGTCACAGCTTGGGCTTTACCTGGTAAAACTGGGTTGACACTAACTATTTTCTGCGGCATTGATACCGGAGGATATTTTAATGTCGGTGCTTGGCCGCTAACTTCCCAGTTACCAAACTCATTTTGAATCAGCGATCGCACAATGTCTAGATCAAAATCTCCCACCAGCGCCAACACTGTCGTATCTGGACGATAATGTTTAGCTTTAAAATCAATCACATCCCGGCGCTGAATCTGCTGTAAACTTTCCTCTGTGGGAAAAGTATGTAAGGGATGTTTTTTCGGGTAAATTGACTGAACAAATACTCTTCTGGCTACTTCTGATGGCTCATCTAATTCGTGTTGCAAATCAATTAAAGTTTGTTGGCGATGCAATTCCAACTCTTTGGCTGGAAAGGTACTATTTTTAACAACATCTGCCAATATCTCAAGGAGTATCGGCAAATCAAGAGCTAAACTATCACCCTCAATATGCACACCTTCGCGGTAGGTTTGAAAGTCGAGACTCGCCCCTCGTTCTGCCAAGAGTTTGGCAATAGTTAAATCATCCTTGCTATTAGTACCATTTAGCAAATTATCTGCGACAAAAGCAGCTAGTCCAGCTTTATTCTCAGGATCAAATTCCGTCCCCGCTTGAATGTGTCCGCTCAAGGTAACGGTGGGAGTACTATGATCCGGTAACAGTAATAACCGCAGTCCGTTGGTAAATTTGAACTCCTGTGGTAACACTTGGGCAATTGCATCTGTAGCCAAATCCACAGGTGGTAAGTACTTCACCACCTCAGAAGGAAGCACAGGTACGCCAGGAGAAAAATTCTCTGTAGTTTGGGCTGAGTCTGGTTTATCACCAACTTCTGTTATCTGCTTCTGGGTTGGTTCAAAAAAGCCTACTGTTCTGGCTCCTTTTGTGAGGTATTTGTTAATCACAGCGACAATATCCGTCGGCTTCACCAGACGAACAGCAGCCAAATAACGATCTGTGTAGCGATAATCACCAACAGTTGTCTCATCAGTGCCCAAGCGCATTGCTTGAGAGGTGATATCACGGTTACTCAAAATTACATCTGCTGTTAATTGGGTTTTGGCTCGTTCTACTTCTTCAGAGGTTACGCCTTTTTCTGCTACATTAGCGATCGCGCTACTCAACACTGAGTCAATTTTTTTCAAATCTTGTTTAGAACCAGCCGTCACCAACACCTCATACCAGCCAGATTCTCGCAAACTGGTAACGGAGGCTGTAACTTCACTAGCTAAACCTGATTCCACCAATGCCTGATAAAGTCTAGAATTCCGTCCCTCAGTCAAGATGTAATCCATCACATCCAGCGCAGGCACATCCGGTTGATTTGCATCCGGTAGCGGATAAACAACTTGTAACAAACGTCCTGCTCCCGGTTCTTGCAATACTATCGGCGATGAGGGGGATGAGGTAAAAGTATTTTCACTCCTAACTCCTAACTCCCGTTCGGCTACGCTCACGGCAAGCTCACTCCTCACTTTTTTTGGTAGTTTGCCAAATGTCTCTTTAACTATTTCCAGGGTATTGGCAGTTTGAAAATCTCCAACAATTACTAAGACGGCATTATCGGGACTGTAAAAATTGCGGTAATATTTTTCTACCTGCTCAACTTCAAATTTCTCGACATCAGCTTTCGTGCCACCGACAGGCAACCCATAAGCATGATTGGGAAATACCGCCTTCATCACGGCGCGGTTGAGGCGATATTCAGGGCTATTTTCGTAACCCTGCAACTCGGAAATTACTACCCGCTTCTCATTCGCCAGTTGTTCTGGTTCAATCTGGGAATTTTGCATCCTGTCTGCTTCCAGCACTAAGAGCGCTTTTAGCTTGTTTCGTTCTACAGTACCGTAATATGCAGTTTGATCGTAGCTGGTAAAAGCATTGGAATCACTACCTAAAGCACTAAACAAACGCCCAAATTGAATTGGACGGTTTAGAGTACCTTTAAACATCATGTGTTCCAGCTGGTGGGCAATGCCATTCACGCCCGGTTCTTCGTTGCGTGAGCCAACCTTATACCACACCTGCACCGTCACTACTGGCGCAGTATGCACTTCCTTTGTCAGGATAGTTAGACCATTCTCCAGCACTGTTTTACGAACATTTTCTGTCAGTGTTGAGGGCATTATTCTTTTTGCTAGCAAGGTTGATTGATATTTTTCTTTGTTAAATATGCCTGGATGTTGGCTATGAGCAGGTTTATTGCTTAACAAAAAAACTGCTACTAGCCATAAGCTTAAAAATAATAATGGCAAGGGATACTTATAAAATCTGGAAAATCCATACATGTATTTAGCAGATATATCTGTAAATTAAGTTACATGATGTCCACCAAATCACCCATAATAAACAGTTTGTAGTCGGGACTGAAGTCCCCAAAGCCAGGACTAAAGTCCTTACTACGAACATTTTTTATTCAGCTTGATTCACCGGACATGATATTACATAGTTATTTTAGGAAGTGACGATAGTTTAATCTGTCCAAAAAATCTGTTACCTCAGTAACAATACAGAAAAACAATATATTAGCAATAAAGGTGATAAAAAAGCTAAATTATGGGAGTTTTGCTAAAACCCGAATGAATTCCAGAGGTAAGCCATCAGTATCGGCGATGAAAGCCACTTCGTAAATGCGATCGCCTATTTGCTGTTGTGTCGGTTCTAAAAGTACTTTCAACGGTTGTAATTCTTCAGGTTTACTCTCAGCCGCTAATAATACACGTTCTTGTAAATTTGTCAACCAGCTAGGTAAATCTGGTGTAATTTCAGTTAAATCGAACGAGAGATGGTAATACCCCACATAATGCTCATCAGCAAAGGCATCTGGGGCTGGTTTTGGTTCGGGAATTTGGATTAGTTCAATTCTCCCACCCAATCCTTCCATCCAGCAAGCTAGGGTGTAGCCAGTAGTAAAGCGTTCTGAGATTGTAAACCCTAAATGTTCGTAGAAGGCGATCGCTCGATGAATATTCGCAGTCCGAATAGAAGCGTGGTGCATAACAAAAGTAAAGTTAGGAGTTAAGAGTTATGAGTTAGGAGTTTATGAATTGAATTTAACTCTTAATACCAATTCTTTGTGAAATTGCACAAAATTAAGCTTAGTGAGACAAGGTGCTTGAGCAAATTGTTAGGGAGCAATCTCAGATGAAATCGGTATAACTCCAAACTCCAAACTCCAAACTCCTAACTCCTAACTCCTAACTCCAAACTCCAAACTCCAAACTCCAAACTCCTAACTCCAAACTCCTAACTCCAAACTCCTAACTCCTAACTTTACTCAAACAACCTGAAATAAGGGTAGCGTACAGGGACACCAGGCTCTTTTTCCAAGTCAAAATTAATTACTTCCCAACAGGGATCATCTGAGGTATCGGGGCTAAACTCCACGGGTAAGCCGTATAAACGCGCAGCAGTAGCTTCTGGTTGTTCAGAACGCCAAGGTGTGCTGCGTTCTAAGTAGCCGCTCATCAATTCCTGATAGCGTCGAGCAATAATTACTCTTGTTGCTCGAAAACCTTGGGTATACAGCTTATCTAATGCTTCGTGAATCTCAAACCGAATACCATCGGGATGAGTATGCTGTCTATACCATTCATTATTCCACCTCCGCCAATGACGCCCCGATTGCAAATGGACTAACTCTCCATTTTTAGGATTAGCTTCAAACGCGCCATGACGCGGACACAAATAGGTATCTGTTAATGTCAGCGCCGGAATAGTCTGGCGACAATGGGGACACTGTATTTCCGGCCCAAACATTGGGTACTGCAAGCCTGGATTCATCATGAAGTGCGTACAAACATAATTTTGTCTTCACCAGCGCTAGTGTATTTTATTATACACTTTAGCTCCATCACTTTGGGTTACTTGGTCACTGCTGCACAGACACGGAGTTGCGGCAGGAACATTATTCACTAGTGTTTTCCTCAGTGTAGAGGCTTGACGCTGTGATATCCTAGTTGTGCAACCAGCCTCAAAGGTTGGAGTTTCTCCAGTGTTCCTGGGTACCATATTCATATTCTATCGTGTCTACCGCTTCTTACTGGACATCTCCTGATTTTTCTCAAGCTGCCTTCATCGCAGCCAATGCTGTTGTTATGGGTTCGGTAAATATAGCAGCAGGGGTGAGCATTTGGTATGGAGCAGTGGTTAGGGGAGATGTAGAACGAATTGAAATTGGCGAATGCACAAATATTCAGGATGGTGCAATTTTACATGGCGATCCTGGTTTTCCCACAATTTTAGAAGATCATGTGACCGTAGGACATCGCGCTGTGATACATTCCGCTTACATTGAGCGTGGAAGTTTGATTGGCATAGGCGCAGTGATTTTAGACGGGGTAAGAGTGGGCGCTGGTAGCATTATCGGTGCTGGTGCTGTGGTAACCAAGGATGTACCCCCCTTGTCCCTAGTTCTGGGCATTCCTGGCAAAGTATTACGCCAAGTAACAGAAATTCAAGCCGCAGAACTCATTGAACACGCTAAACGTTACCAAAAATTAGCTTTAGTTCATGCTGGGAAGGGTACTGATATTGGGTTTAAGAAGTCTTAGGGAGTGGGGAGTGGGGAGTGGGGAGTGGGGAGTGGGGAGTGGGGAGTGGGGAGTGGGGGATGAGGGAGCAGGGGAGGCAGGGGAAGAAGAACTATTGAGTCTTCAGCGATGCCCAATGCCCAATACCCCATAATTTAATCATTCTTTACATATCTACTTGGAAAAGTTGCCCACTTCAGCTAAAAATAAAAATGAGAGCAGTTGACAAAACTTTAATTTCTACTTAAGAGAGGGGTTCTAGATATGGATATCGATTACCGGATAGCGATCGTTTTAGCACCAGTTGCGATCGCCGCTAGCTGGGCAGTGTTTAATATTGGCGCTGCGGCTTTAAGACAAATTCAAGGCTTTTTGGATAGAGAAGCCTAAATTCATTCATTAATCGGGGATTGGGCATGGGGCACTTGTACTGAGCGAAGCCGAAGTATTGGGCATTGCTTATTTCTCCCTTATCTCCCTCATCCCCCCACTCCCCATTCCCCATTCACCACTCCCCATTCCTTGAATATCGATTCTGTAATACAACCTCTGCAACGCTTTGGTGTCCATCTAGGACTCGATCGCATCCTCAACCTTTTAGCAAATCTTGGTAATCCTCATCAGCAAGTCCCGGTAATTCATGTTGCTGGCACTAATGGTAAAGGTTCTGTCTGTGCCTATCTTTCCTCGGTACTCACTGAGGCTGGTTATCGTACAGGACGTTATATTTCCCCCCATTTAGTTGATTGGACAGAACGTATTTGTTTGAATGAACAGCCAATTTCTTCTGAGGAATTGAGTCAATTATTAGAAAAAGTCCAAGCGGTTATTCGCCCTGAAGACGAATCGGCAACTCAGTTTGAAGTAATTACGGCGGCTGCTTGGTTATATTTTGCCCAGCAGCAAGTCGATGTGGCTGTGATAGAAGTCGGGCTAGGAGGGCGCTTAGACGCTACGAATGTCTGCTTGGAACCTTTGGTTACGGTTATAACTTCCATTAGCCGGGAACACTGGCAGCAACTTGGCCCTACTATTGCTGATATTGCTAGAGAAAAAGCAGGTATTCTTAAACGTGGATGCCCCGTTGTGGTTGGAGCATTGCCACCAGAGGCAGAGAAAGTTGTGCGATCGCGTGCTTTAGAATTACAATGCCCGATTTTTACGCCTCAACCCGCCCGTCAAATCGCTACAGGATGGGCAGAATATGAAACAATTCAAAATTCAAACTTAATTAAATACCCTTTGCCATTAGCCGGACAAATTCAATTAGCAAATTCAGCTTTGGCAATAGCAGCTTTAGAAATTCTCCAACAACAGGGTTGGCAGATTTCTGAAAAAGCCATAACTAACGGTATGGCAAAAACTAAATGGCCGGGGCGGATGCAATGGGTTACTTGGAACAAGCATAAATTATTACTTGATGGCGCTCATAATACCGCCGCCGCCCAAGTTCTGCGCCAGTATGTCGATAGCTTAGATGCAGTTAACCCCAAGCCAGTCAACTGGGTTATGGGAATGTTTTCCGATAAAGATCATGCTGATATTTTTAGCGCCCTACTGCGCCCAGGCGATCGCCTTTTTTTAGTACCAATCCCAATAGAATCTTGGCCAGGTAGGACTTCTGCTGATTTAGACTACTTAGCAAACTTAGCTTACAGCCTCTGTCCACAATTAAGCGATCGCCAAATCCATCCAGATTTATTCACAGCACTAGAAACCGCAACCTCAACCACAGACGATTTAATCGTTTTATGCGGTTCCCTTTATTTAGTAGGCGATTTTTTAGCAACAGCTATATCTATAAGTTCACTACAATGATTGTTGCAATTGCTTAAGCCTTTCTTATACATGGAAGAGTATTTGTTGCAAAGGTTAAAGTCTTTGCAGCAAATGATTATACCTTTCCTACAAATACTTAAGCCTTTCTTATACATGGAAGAGTATTTGTTGCAAAGGTTAAAGTCTTTGCAGCAAATGATTATACCTTTCTTGGAAATACTTAAGCCTTTCTTATACATGGAATAACATTTGCTGCAAAGGTTAAAGTATTTGCTGCAAATGTTCAAAGTTGAGATACTAACGCCATTTATTTTTGAAGATGCGCCTACAGGATTTAGGCGCATCTTCAAGCTGTAGCGGCAATTTATGTAGACGCAAACGCGGAGCATCTCGTAGAGAAGCGGCTTAAGACAGGTGTTGGTGTATTATCACTCACACAAGTAATTTAACGTGAATTCGACAGACCTCTTCCTCCCAACCTCCCTCTCCGAAGCGGAAAGGGAGAAGCAACGCAAAAATTTGGTTCTTAAGCCTCTCTCCGTTTCGGGGAGAGGAATGGAAGCGGAGTTCTTCAGAATCTATTGAACTCACGTTAATTTAAGTTTCATCAAAAAAGTAAAGGTTCAAAATCTCGCTCCTTGTGGGCGAAAAAATACTTGTATCTCAAGGTAGGTAAAAACCCCACCCCTAGTGTCGGGCTTAGTTTAATTGCGAATTGCGAATTGCGAATTGCGAATTGCGAATTAAATTTATGGGGTTTAGATAAGTGCCTCCTGCCTTGTGATCAGAATTACACTTAGCCTATTGACAATATTTAGACATTCATCAGAATATTTAAGTGGTTTAACGGTTATCAAAGTAATTTTTGCTTACAAAGTCAAATCCGTTGACTAGCTGACACCAAAAGACCGCTATCAATACAACTGGTAGTTGTAAGCCTTGTAATTCGTGATTAAACTTCCTAATTACGAATTACGTAGCTTCCTTGTTGCCTGCATACGAGTATTACGAATTACGAATTACAAAGGGGACGCTGCACAAAAGCAGGTTTCAAAACGGGAATTTTTTGTGAGTCCGCGCAGGCAAAAAGACTTTGTGTAGCCGCCAATTCCATTTACCAAGGCTCTCGACTTCCTAAATTATTACCAATACATGAGAAAATCATGGTTAATTCATCATTGAATCTCTCTGACCTTAACGGCACCAATGGCTTCGCTATAAACGGCATCGCGGGGGGTGACCGGTCAGGCGTCTCTGTCAGCAGTGCCGGAGATGTCAACTCAGATGGCATCGCTGACCTGATTATCGGCGCATTTTTAGCCGAACCCAACGGCTTACTTTCAGGGCAGAGCTACGTGGTATTTGGCAAGAGCACAGGCTTTAGCGCCCAACTCAACCTTTCAAGCCTCAATGGCGCTAACGGCTTCGCTATCAACGGCATAAATAAAGGTGACATCTCAGGCATTTCTGTCAGCAGTGCGGGAGACATCAACTCAGACGGCATCGCTGACCTGATTATCGGCGCACCCTTTGCCGACCCCAACGGCTCCAATTCAGGGCAGAGCTACGTGGTATTTGGCAAAAGCACAGGCTTTAGCGCCCAACTCAACCTTTCAAGCCTCAACGGCGCTAACGGCTTCGCCATCAACGGCATCAAGGATGGTAGCTACTCAGGCTATTCTGTCAGCAGTGCGGGAGACATCAACTCAGACGGCATCGCTGACCTGATTATCGGCGCACCCTATGCCGGCTTAAACGGCGAATATTCAGGGCAGAGGCAGAGCTACGTGGTATTTGGCAAAAGCACAGGCTTTAGCGCCCAACTCAACCTTTCAAGCCTCAACGGCGCTAACGGCTTCGCCATTAACGGCATCAAGGATGGTAGCTACTCAGGCTATTCTGTCAGCAGTGCGGGAGACATCAACTCAGACGGCATCGCTGACCTGATTATCGGCGCACGGAATGCGAGCTACGTGGTATTTGGCAAAAGCACAGGCTTTAGCGCCCAACTCAACCTTTCAAGCCTCAACGGCGCTAACGGCTTCGCCATCAACGGCATCAATGCGGGTGACATCTCACGCTATTCTGTCAGCAGTGCCGGAGATGTCAACTCAGACGGCATCGCTGACCTAATTATCGGCGCACTCTTTGCCTCCCCCAACGGCCACTTATCAGGGCAGAGCTACGTGGTATTTGGCAAAAGCACAGGCTTTAGCGCCCAACTCAACCTTTCAAGCCTCAACGGCGCTAACGGCTTCGCCATCAACGGCAATAAAGGTGACGAATCAGGCTCGTCTGTCAGCAGTGCGGGAGACATCAACTCAGACGGCATCGCTGACCTGATTATCGGCGCACGGAATGCGAGCTACGTGGTATTTGGCACAAGCACAGGCTTTAGCGCCCAACTCAACCTTTCAAGCCTCAACGGCGCTAACGGCTTCGCCATCAACGGCATCAATGCGGGTGACATCTCACGCTATTCTGTCAGCAGTGCGGGAGACATCAACTCAGACGGCATCGCTGACCTGATTATCGGGGCACCTGATGCCGACCCCAACGGCGACTCTTCAGGGCAGAGCTACGTGGTATTTGGGGGGAAGAATATCGGCAGGGGCAGCACTATTAACCTGACGGCAACTGCTGGTACAGATACTCTTGTCGGCACAATTGGCAACAACATCATCGACGGCAATGCTGGTAGTGATACCCTAACAGGCAACGGCGGTCAAGATCAGTTTGTGTTTCGCTCTGGGGATGGCAATGACATCATCACCGATTTTGGTGGCATAGGTAAAGGCTCAAACCCATCATCAGCTGTGATTGCCAAAGTTGATACGCTGCAATTTATCGGTTCGGGATTCACTGCCCAAAATCTGCAACTAACTCAAAATGGTAACAACTTAGAAGTCACCTTTGAAAATGTGGCATCCACCAAAGTAACTCTGCAAAACTTCCTCTTAGAAAACCTGGATAACCTGCCAGCAAATTTTCCAAGACGTGCACTCGGCAATATCCTGTTTGATGGGCAAAACAGCATCGCCGACAGCTTTGATGTAATTAATGCCAATTCCACTCAAACTACGCTATTCAACAAAAACACTGTCACCTTCCTCAATGACTTAAACAATAACATCGCAGGTTTTGACAACTCAGATGATGTGATTAATGGTCAAGGGGGTAACGACATTATCAATGGCAACAGTGGTAATGACCTGTTGCGGGGCGGGTCAGGCGATGATATTCTCATCGGTGGAGGAGGTAATGATACTCTTGTCGGTGGTACGGGTGCTGACAAATTCCTTTACAACACCGATGCTGCTTTTGCCCTGAGTGGTGTTGGTGTAGATGCGATCGCTGACTTTAAGAGTTCCCAAGGCGATCAAATTATCCTGGATAAAACTACTTTTAGTGCGATCGCTTCAACTGCGGGAGCAAGTTTTAGTAACAACAGTGATTTTGAAATCACTTCTTCAGCAGGGACTAGCACGGCAAAAATTGTCTACGATCCTGTGAGTGGGCAGTTGTTCTACAACCAAAATGGCAGCGCGGCTGGTTTTGGTAGCGGTGGTCTATTTGCGACTCTAACTGGTGCGCCAACTCTTACGGCATTAAATTTTGTGGTGCAAGCGTAGTTCGTCCAAGACACCCTTTTTCAAACTTTTAGCCCCCCTTTTTAAGGGGGGTTGGGGGGATCGAGTCTTATCCGAACCGTATTGTACTAACTCCTAGTACTGTTCCACTCTTGCGCCGCATCCTCTACAGCTTTATCCACAGTTTTCTGCCCTAACATTGCTGCTTGCAAGTTTTCGTAAACTGCCTTTTGCAGTTTTTTGGAATCCTTCAAAGTAGGAGTTAATATTTCTGCCTGTTGCAGTTGTTTAGCAGTGATAACTCGCGCTTTTTCTATTGTTGAAGCATTAGCTGGAACATTTGTAAAGTAACTATCAGATAATGCTTTGATTGTAGAAGGTAGGACATTTGCAGCTTTAGCAAAAGCTAACTGATTTTCGTCATTGGTGACAAATAAAGCAAACTTAACAGAGGCGTCTGGTTGTTTACTATCACGGGGAATAACCATATTCATCACCGCGACATTTTTCTTACCTGTGTCACCAGTGAGTTGAGGTGCTATTGCTGTAGCTTGAGCAATTTTTGGGGCATTATTAGCGATCGTTTTCAGAAACTCTGGCCCAGAAGCTAGAAACGCAGTCTCTCCAGATTGGTATAAATCAATCGCGTGGCGATGTCCTTGCGTCAAAGCTTCTTTAGGAAGCAAGCCTTTTTTATACAAGTCTACCCAATACTGAAACGCTGCCTTACCTAGTGCTGAATTAAACGCTGCTTTCCCGTCAGCATCTATTAAAGTAACCCCCATTTGCACGAAAGATTCCAGCACTTCACCAGAATCTTGCGGTACAAAAGTCACAAAAAAAGCATATTTGCCAGTTTTATCTTTAATTTGTTGCGCTGCTTGTGCCAATTCTGCGTAGGTTGCAGGCGGTTTATTGATACCTGCCTGTTTTAATAAATCGGTGTTATAAATGGTTAGCCGTGTGGTGAGATACCAGGGAATCCCAAAACTCTTGCCATTAAGCGTACAAGATTGCCAGATATTCGGTAGATAGGAGGAACGTACATCGTTTGGGACTTTCGCATCTAAATCTAACCAGGCATTTCGTCCCGCAAGTTGGGAAGCAAAACCCGGATTTAGGTTAACTACATCAGGTGGCGTTTTTGCTGAGACAGCTGTTAATATTTTGTTCTCCATCGCTGCCCAAGGTACATCGACCCAGTTAATCTTTATACCTGAATTTTGCGATTCAAAATTTGCAATTAGGCTTTTGAAGTAGTCGGTAAATTGAGGTTGGAGTTGCATCGTCCAAAACTCAATAGTTGCCGCTCCTGAAGTAGCCTGTTTTGTACCTGTACCAACATTACTTGTGCTGCAACTTACAATCCAACTGGTTAATAAGCCAAGTAGTGTCAAAGCAACAAGTTGTTTAAATTTTCGCAATTGAATCATTTTCCCAGTATTTTTACGCTTGCTCAGTGTGAAAAGCTTAGATCAGAATTGTCGAGATTATAGGCTAAATAAATTACCCGTAATAGAGGCGACTAGGGACTAGGGACTAGGGACTAGGGACTAGGGACTAGGGACTGGGGACTGGGGACTGGGGACTAGAGAAAAGTTTTCTTAATGCCCAATGCCCAATGCCCAATGCCCAATGCCCAATGCCCAATGCCCAATGCCCAATGCCCAATTCAATTTAGCAGTCCATCGGGCACAACTGTGGTAAAAAGCTTCAAAAGTCTGTTTAGCAAATCAAAAAAAGGGGTCGGCATTGAACTTGCTCCCGAACGGGTGAATGTAGTTCAGCTACGCAAGCAGGGTCAAGGCTTGAAGCTAGAAACCTTTACATCGGTAGCAGTTCCAGAAGGCGTAGTTACCGATGGTCAAATCACCGACCCCGCAGCAATGGCGCAATTAATCCAACAGGCGCTAACTGAGAGCAAAATCAAAACTTCTCGCGTTGCCACTGGTGTACCAGGGCGAGATTCCATCGTTCGGATTATACCAGTGCCAGCAGAGTTAGATGATAAAGAACTGCGAGAAATGGTTCTCAACCATGAAGCAGGTTTATATTTACCCTATCCTCGTGAAGAGGCTGATGTAGATTATCAGAAACTTGGGTACAAGATGGATGAGGATGGCATAGAAAAGGTAGAGGTGCTTTTGGTTGCCACTCGTAAGGAAATTACTGATACCTATATAAGTACCTTCGAGCAGGCAGGATTACAAATCGATATTTTAGAAATTAACAGTTTTGCTCTGATTCGGACTATTCGTGAGCAATTGCGACAATTTGGGCCGCAAGAAGCAGCAGTGCTAGTTGATATAGAGTTCGACAGTACAGAAATCGCCATCATCGTTAACGGAGTGCCGCAATTTTCGCGCACAGTCCCAATCGGGACTTATCAAATGCAAATGGCCTTAGCAAGGGCAATGAGCTTACCCACATCACGAGATATGGAACTGTTACACGGAATGGTCATTCCCCCAACTTCTCTAGACGGCGGGAAAACTGGGGTTACTGAAATCAATCCTGGTATGGCAGCCATATTGAGAGTATTGGGAGAACTAACGGATGAACTGCGCCGTTCCATCGATTTTTACCTAAATCAAACTGAAAATATGGAGGTAGCGCAGATTATATTAGCTGGGCCAGGAGGTGGACTCCAACAGCTAGATGAATTCTTTACCCAACGATTGAGTTTGCCAACTACCCAAATAGATCCAATCGGCGCTTTGTCGTTGGAAGTTGACGCTGAGAAATATCCACAGGTGGAACGCTCTGGCTTGGCGATCGTACTTGGTCTAGGAATGCGGGAGGTGTAACAAAATGTACAGCCTAGATGTTAACTTTCTTAAAGATCGCCCAGAATACCAGAAAAAGCCTGAGAGAAAGGGAAGAATATCCTTAAAGTTTCCTACGGGGGATTTGACACTATTGTATGTGGGAGTTGCAGTAGGTGTAGGTCTTCCAGCTTTATTGGGACTTGGTTGGTGGTTGTTGCAAGGAAAGATTGTTGAATTAAATGGTCAAATTTCACAACTAGACCAAGAAAGCAAGAAGTTAGATACAGAAATCGGAAATATTAATAAAATCAGAGACGAGACGAAGGCGATTAAAGGGGAAACCCAAGCTTTAGTCACTGTATTTGACCAAATTCGACCTTGGTCAGCAATGCTGCAAGATTTGCGCGATCGCATTCCAGCAGCAGTGCAAATTAAGACCATCAGGCAAACCCCACCCATTCCGGCAGAGGAAGGGAAGCCAGTAAGCAATCCCGCCGGGGGATTAGAAATTACCGGATTGGCTCGTTCTTTTAACGATGTCAATGATTTTTTATTGAGTCTACAACAGTCTCAATTCTTGAAGTCCACAGAAAGCAGAATTGTAACGGCAACGTTAGTAGATGCTCCTGCAATTCCAGGTGTGAGTCAACCTGCTAGTGGTGTAACAATTAAGCCGCCACAAGTAGTTGAATACACTATCCAATCGAGTATGAACGATGTTCCAGCTTCGGAATTAATTCGAGAGTTGGAAAAAAAAGGCACAGTGGGGTTAGTGACTCGAATTCGTACTATGCAACAAACAGGAGTCATTTTAAAATGACGCTGAGTGATGATTTAAATTTTGGCGAACAAGGTGGGGAATTCGATCAGGCAACGCCAGCATCCCCCGTGCTATTTGGTATTGCCTTCACACCAAAAATTATTGGCATCATAGTGGGGGTAATTGGTTTAGCAGGAGCAGGTTATATATTGTTAAACCTGCTGATGCCAGCTTTGGAAAGCTATCAGCAACAGCAAGCCAAAAGCTCTGAATTGCAAGGGCAAGTTGAGCAAAAAAAAGCCAGTATCAAAGAAATTGGCAAAGTTAAAGACGAGCTAGCACAGGCAAAACAGCAAAAAGTTCAGGTTTTAGGTTTATTCGCTAACGAAAAAAGCTTAGATACATTGCTATTGGATGTGAACCGCTTAGTTGAGTCTGGCAATACTCCAACTTCTGTTAATACAGTGAGAGCCAAACTGAAAAAATTTGTGCCAGTTTCCCAAAAACCAGAACCGGTTACCGATGGAACTCTAGGGCTAAAGGTTGACGGTAAGCTGCAACGCAGCAATATCAATGCCGAAATTACAGGAACTTATGAGCAAACACAATCGATAATTCGTAACATTGAGCGTTTACAGCCTTTGTTAATAGTTAAAGATTATCAAGCAACTTTGGCTCCAGTAGAGTCAATATCCCCATTGGATAAAACACCCATGCAGGTAGGGCCAGCAGCGATTAATACATCATTCCAGTTACAGGTATTGATGCCACTTAGTCCAGAAGAAATAGCCGCAGCAGCCGCAGCCGCAGCTAAAACTGCTCCGAAAAAGTAGTTAGGAATTGCGAGTTAGGAGTTAGGAGTTAGGAGTTAGGAATTGCGAGTTAAGAGTTAGGAATTGCGAGTTAAGAGTTAGGAATTGCGAGTTAAGAGTTAGGAGTTAGAAGTTAGGAATTGCGAGTTAAGAGTTAAGAATTACAAATTATCATTCCTAACTATTCACTCCTAACTCCTAACTATTCACTCCTAACTCCTAACTATTCACTCCTAACTCCTAACTATTCACTCCTAACTCCTAACTATTCACAATTGTTTGTAAACAAGGTTTTATAAAGTGAGGAATGAACTGTGAAACAGCTTCACGGTAATAGTTTTATATTAGGTACTACCGCTTTTGTATTTTTGGCAGCTCAACCAGTTTGGGCACAAATTAGTCAAATTACTGATGTCCAGTTAAATCCAGTTAATGGTGGAATTAGCGTTGCTTTGAAAACTTCTTCTGGGTCGCGCCCCCAAGTTTTCACTACAAAAAGAGGCAAGGCTTTAGTCGCAGATATTATCAATGCTCAATTACGATTACCACAAGGTAATAGCTTTCGTCAAGATAGTCCAGCACCAGGAATTGCATCTGTTGAGGTTAATCAGCTTGATGCCAATAGCATTCGGGTGACGGTAACGGGCAGCAATAATACACCTAACAGTCAACCTGTGGTGCGATCGCAAAATGGAATTACACTCAGCTTTAGCCCATCGGCTGGCACTATAGCATCAACACCAACACAAACAGCGCAAACTTTCACAGCACCGCCTGCTACGCCTCCAGCCCAACCTGGTCAAAATTCAGGTGTTCTCGTTCCTAACCCGCAAATCACCATTGACGGACAACCTGCACAAGCTGCTGGGCCAGGTCAACCTGTGAGTCAGGCTCCACCTTTCTTACCTAGAGCGATCGCCCCACCGGTGGGAGATATTGCTATTTCTAATACTGATGCTTCTCCTACTACCATTGACTTAGGAACTCAAGAACGTGTACCCCGTTTAGTGTTGCGAGATGCGCCGGTGCGTGAGGTTTTGTCATTACTTGCGCGTGCTGCTGGTATGAACCTGGCTTATGCAGGAGGTGGAGAAGACGGTAAGGGGCCTAGTGTAACTTTATCTGAGGGTGCTGGTGCTACTGAAAAGCAAACTTATGACAAAGTATCCCTAGATATAGAAAATGAGCCAGTGCAAGATGTATTTAACTACGTTTTGCGCCTGAGTGGTTTAGAAGCTAACCGCAGTGGGCGGACGATTTTTGTAGCACCTAAACTGCCTAATTCAACTCGTGATGTAGTGATACGGAACCTGAGAATTAACCAAGCCAAAGTAAAAGAAATATTAAGGGTTTTAGTTAACCTGGGAGCAGAGAGCGCCGTTAATGCTGAACCAAAGATAACTAGGGTCACTACAGAAGTCGTCGGTACAGAAGATGGAAAGAAAACAAATACAGCTGAAGACTCGGATCTAACGGCTCAACGCATTAAGTTTACTGACTCAATTCCCTTACTTAGAGGTTTACAAGTATTAGGAGACGAGCGAACTAGTACTATTACTTTGATTGGTCTTCCTAAATTAGTTGACATTGCGATCGCTCAAATCATTCCCCTTGATATCCGCCGTCGTCAAGTGGCAGTCAATGTCAAGATTATTGATGTTAACCTCAATAACACTCAGGACTACAACACCAGCTTTTCCTTTGGGGTTGGTAACAATTACTTTACAAATGATGGCGGTGCAGCATCTCTGAATTTTGGCGGTTCCAGACCAGCTACTAGCGCTGAAGTAGCAACCAGTGTGACTCAGACGCCTACTATCAGGAATCCCATTACAGGAGTACCTTTACTTAACCAAAATGGTACGTTCACCGTGCCAAATGGAGGTTCTGGTTTGAGAGTTATCCGAGATGGTCAACTTGTACAGGATATTCCAGGTAATTCGACCTTCCTTCAACCTATTTCTCCAGCAAATAGCGAGCCAACTACCCCTGGTCTTACAACTTTTACTCCAGGAACACCAGACACGGTAACGATTACTACTGACCCTATAACTGGAAGACAAACTAGTACGTATGCACCAGGTAGTCGTGCAACATCTACATTTAGTTTGCCGTCTTTGTACCAATTTCCCAAACGGCTTCTCACTAGCTTGCAAGCTCAGGTTATAAATGGTAACGCCAAGATTTTGACTGACCCAACTTTAATTGTGCAAGAAGGCCAAACTGCGGATGTCAAACTAACTCAGCAAGTTGTAGGAGACGTAAAAAGAATTATAACTGACACACCTGGTGGCTCTAGAGAAGAGGTAAACACACAAAAAGAGGTTGTAGGGTTAATTCTCGCCGTCTCAATAGACAGGATTGACGACAACGGTTTTGTTTCTTTACAAGTTGCTCCCCAAGTCAAATCTCCAGCAGGTACAGCAGATACAGGTAATGGGGAAATCGTTTTAATTTCTGAACGCTCCCTAACTTCTGGCACAATTCGCCTGCGAGATGGTCAAACACTTATTCTCTCAGGCATCATTCAAGATCAAGACCGATCAAGTGTCTCCAAGATTCCTATTTTGGGTGATCTTCCCCTTATTGGTGCCCTGTTTAGAAGGACAAACCGCTCGAATGAGCGCAGAGAGGTTATTGTATTACTTACACCTCAAATCATGGACGACTCTGAAAACTCCTCTTACGGCTATAATTACACTCCCAGCCCAGAAGTGCGGCAAATCCTTGAGCGTCGAGGGTTGAAGCTTCCTGGCAGGTAATAAAGATAATGAGCATGTAAGTTACATCTGTCAAAGGCTCAGATCCCCGACTTCTTAAAGAAGTCGGGGATCTTCTTTTTTACGAGTAGGTTTAAGTTTAAATGTCATTCTACAATAAAAATACCCAATCACAATATAAGTAATAGTAGTGGGTAAATACTAATGAGTTCAGAACAAGAGTTCTTAACAAAGTGGCGTTCTCTTCCACAAGAAAAACAAGAGGAAGTTTTAGATTTTGTTGAATTTATTGGTTTGAAAAACTCTGCACATAAAGTCCCATTGTGCGAACATTTGCAGCAAATTTGCACTAGGATTGTTGCTTCTGGTAAACATTTATTAGATGAAGATGAAATCGAAAAAGAACTCGCCAGTCGCAGAGGTAGGCTACAGGGTAGAGAAGAATGAAAATAACTTATATTACGCGATGTGCAACTTTACTCTCCAACCTAACCCCCAACCGCTTCCCTACTAATGTTCTGACTTTTTTTATCCGCTGAAGGTCAGGGCTATTTCATTCTCATCTAGCCCGCCTCAGAATAAATTCTGAGGCTAATAGCATTCATTCGTCTAAAGACGACTAATACAGCACTTCCGGCAGCTATGAGGTACATCCTCAAAGCTGAAAGCTATGATAGGAGAGGGGCAGGTAGAAAAACTGTATTGCCTAATAGCTAGAAGCGCTGTAAAGGCCTTTAGTCCACTTTAGTGGAGTTGGGCTATTAGCCCGGAACTTTAGTTCTGGGCGGTTTATGTCTAGAACGAAATAGCCCTACGATTAGGTACATTATTCAAAAGGATTATCTTCATTAAATTCTGCTTGACCACGGCTAGATATTACTAGGTTCAGACACTCCTCTAAGTCATCACTTTCCCAAGTATCTATAGTTTTCAGATGTTCTAAAAGTGAGTTTCCTGTGGAATCAACAGTACTATGACTAGCAAATTCTACTTGATGTTGTGTTGGTTGTACTTGGGTTTGCTTTGTTTTGAAAAAACGTAAAAAATTAAGTGTTTCAGTCAAAAGTGCATCTGGTGCTGATTCAATTTCTTCGATAAGTTTTTCTTTGATTGTCATATTAACGCCTCTTTAACTGACATTTTTTAGTAGTGTAAAACAGCAAGTATGGTTGTGGCTACGTTGGTAGACCTCCAGCTTGAAAAATCTGTTCGGCGGTTAAATTAAATTCTGGGAAAGTAGGCGAGACGATGCGATCAGTGCCTCTAAATTGAGTAACTTGGTATTCACCATCGATTAATTGATAAATAGATATAGTAGGCTGTTTGGGGTTGCCAGTGAACTTTTTAGCGCCTAGACCGAGATAATCTACAACCCAGTATTCAGGAATTCCAATACCCTCATACTTACCCTGCTTTGTGTAATAGTCATCATCCCAGTTGGTACTAACTACTTCAACTACTAAGGGAATTGATTCTGCAAGGCTTACAGTTGATTCTTTTTTCCATAGCGGCTCATTTATTAAATTAGGGCGATTCAGTAATAGCACATCTGGGGAGTAACCAGATTCCGAATTAGTTGGTTTTACCAGCGCAGTTTTGGGAATTATATAAGGTAGACCATTACGAACGTACTCAATAGCAATTTTTTCAACCAAAAACCCGACAATATCCTCATGGTCTCCTACTGGTTGTGCCATTTCAACAATCACTCCATCATGTAATTCATATCTTCCACCTTCGGGTCGCCACGCTGCAAAATCTTTAAATGTTACTAGTTTTGGTATGGCTTGAGTCATAATCTATTACCCCTAGTAGTCGTTTCGATCATATCGCTCTCTTACGTTCAGCCTTAACAGTAATATTAAGGGATACAATACTGGCAAAAGGTTTGTTGCAAAGAACTGGGAATTTTGGCGTTATAACGGCAGTATGTTGCGAGTCTACACCCTTGCAGGTGGGCAATACTCAGAAGTCGAAACCAGCCCTACTTTTGCGCCTGTATCGGTGAAGGAGATTCCTGGGTTTATCCAAGAAGCGAAGAAGAATGGGGAAATTGCTACTACCCATGCTTTTCGGGTTTGGGTGCAACAGAAAATTTCTGGTGGTGAACAAACGGTTAGGAGACGCGATAAATCGCCGTCTCTACAGTGAATCTATCCGTCAATTAGTTCTTGACAGACTACTAACCTAATGAGTCGAATTACACGAAGCCATATCATTAATAAATCTCGCGCTGCGTTTCTATCCCGCCTCGGAATGAATTCGGAGTCTCGTAGCCCAAAGGGAGACGCTTTAGCGCATAGCGCAACATAAAGCCAACTCTTGGAGACGCTACGCATAGCTTATTTCTCCGTAGGAGTACGCTTAGAGCGAGTCAACGAGCGTTTGGGGGCTTCCCCCATGAGCGATTAACTTTCCCATTGGGTAAGGAAGGACTGAAGCCCTTATTTTTTAAGCACTAAAGTGCTTACTACAAACTATTTTTTATAAATATTGGTGAATCTCAGCAACAACTCTTCACCATCGGTAATCAATCCCAACAAACATTCACCATTTCCCACCTCCTCAGCACCCTGTTTTCTTGGCAATAGGGGTTTTTACTAGGTATTTTTTCCTACTTTTTGGGTGGTTTTTAGGGAAACAAGTACCCTAAAATTACAAAAAATCCTGAAATCTATATAAATTAATGGTTTCATCTATCCACATCAGGCTACAACACCTTAGAATGATTCATTGAAAAGTCGAGCCGATGGGATGTACAGCCGTTTTGAGTAAAGCTACTCCCAAAGGATGATTTTTGTATTTTCGCAAACAAAGATTTCAGTACAGATGTATCATGGTGCATCCGTAAAGAATCTCAAGTAAACCTTCAGGAGTTTGACATGAACAAAGGTGAATTAGTTGATGCCGTAGCTGAAAAAGCTAGTGTTACCAAGAAACAAGCGGATGCAGTCTTAACTGCCGCTTTGGAAACGATTATTGAAGCGGTTTCCTCTGGTGATAAGGTAACATTGGTGGGATTTGGCTCTTTTGAATCACGGGAACGTAAAGCCCGCGAAGGTCGCAACCCGAAAACAAATGAGAAAATGGAAATTCCAGCGACGAGGGTTCCTGCCTTCTCGGCAGGAAAACTGTTTAGAGAAAAGGTAGCACCCCCAAAAGCATAGGTTCTGTCTTCGGGAACCCTTTTTTAATGCGGCAACCTGCACACGGGGGAAATTTAGCCTGGGCAGCAGCACTGGCTGGCTGTCCCCCTGATGCTATTCTGGATTTTTCTGCTAGCATCAGCCCGTTGGGGCCTCCAAACAGCGCGATCGCTGCTATACTGTCCCAAATCGGTAATCTTAAGCACTATCCAGACCCAAACTATAGTGAACTGAGACTAGCTCTCAGTCACTTCCATCAATTGCCGCCTGAGTGGATTATGCCGGGTAACGGCTCCGCAGAATTACTCACTCTCATAGGTAGGGAATTAGCCCAATTAGCCGCGACAATTTTAATAACTCCAGCCTTTGGCGACTACTACCGAACCCTGAAGTCGTACAACGCTAAAGTGCTGGAGTGTCCTTTGTCACTTGTCACTGGTCATTGGTCACTTGTACTGAGCGAAGCCGAGGTATTGGTCATTGGTGATTTGTCATTGACAAAGGACAAAGGGCTATTGCTGAATAATCCCCACAACCCAACCGGGAAACTATTTTCGCGGGAGTCTGTTTTGCCCTACCTAGAGCAATTTGCTTTGGTTGTGGTGGATGAAGCATTTATGGATTTTGTGCCGCCTAATGAGGAACAAAGCCTGATTCCGGTGGTGCAGGAATATAAGAATTTAGTAGTATTGCGATCGCTAACCAAATTTTACAGCCTCCCAGGACTGCGATTAGGATATGCGATCGCACATCCCGACTGCCTAGCTAAATGGCAGCTATGGCGTGACCCTTGGCCTGTAAACACCCTAGCGGCGGCGGCGGCAATTGCAGCCCTCCAGGATACGGAGTTTCAGCAGCAAACCTGGGCATGGCTACCACCTGCACGAAACCAACTCTTTCAGGGTTTGGCTGAAATACCAGGATTACAACCCCAAGTAAGCGCTGCTAACTTTTTATTGGTTGAGTCTCAACAGTCTACTTCGCAGTTACAGCAACAATTACTCCAGCATCACCAGATTTTAATCCGCGATTGCCTTAGTTTTAAAGAACTAGGCGATCGCTTTTTCCGGGTTGCTGTACGTTCCGACTCCGATAACCAACGTTTACTAACAGCGTTAAAAGAGAGTTAGGAGTTAGGAGTTATAAGTTATAAGTTAGGAGTTATAAATTGAAGAAGGGTTTTAACTCCAAACTCCAAACTCCAAACTCCAAACTCCAAACTCCTAACTCCTAACTCCTAACTCCAAACTCTTAACTCTTAACTCCAAACTCCAAACTCCAAACTCCTAACTCCTAACTCCTAACTCCTAACTCCTAACTCCTAACTCTTAATTCCCGTGACCGTTGACTACGATGTTGTAATTATTGGCGGCAGTCTTGCTGGATACTACGCTGCTCTTGCTGCAACCCAACTACATGCTACAGTTGCTCTGGTGGAACCTAAAGTAGACTACGGGTTTACTAATCACCATGCTCTTACCGAAATCGGGAAACTGGCGCAGAAGTTGAATGATGCCGCTAGTTTTGGTATTCATGCCACACACACTGATACTTCAGAAGAATGCCACATATCTATGGCATGGCAAGAAGCTATGCTGTATGCTCAATGCGTCGCCTCAAATCTCAAAGAACAGCATTCTCCAGCCATCCTAGCCGCGCAGGGAGTCGATGTTATTGTTGGCAGTGGTCAATTTCAATCTTCACCACAACTAGCTTTTGCCGTTAATAATCGCCTATTACGCGCCCGTACCTATTTGCTAGCTAGTGGTTCGCGTCCAGAAATTCCAGATATTGAAGGATTGCAAGCCACTGGCTACCTAACCCTATCTAATATTTGGCAATCCTTACAGAGAGGGAAATTACCCCAAGATTGGGTAATTATCGGCGGAATTCCCCAAAGCATTGAAATTGCTCAAACTTTAGCCCGGTTTGGTTGCAGTGTGACGCTGGTAGTCAAGCATCCTTATGTTTTACCCAATATTGACCCTGAAATAGCTATATTGCTTCAGGCACAGTTAGAAGTCGAAGGTGTGCGCGTCCTCACCGATAAACCAGTGACTCAGGTGAGGCTAATTGAGGATAAAAAGTGGATTCAAGCAGGAGATAAAGCTATTGAAACTGATGAGATTTTAGTAGCAACTGGACAACAGCCAAATCTTGAATCTCTAAATTTGGCAACAGTAAATGTGAAATGGCATCGGCGTAGCTTGGTAGTGAATGATAAACTGCAAACCACTAACCATCGCATTTACGCCTGTGGTGATGTAATTGGTGGTTACGACTTTGCCAATATCGCTAATTATGAAGCAAAAATTGCCCTGAACAATGCCCTCTTTTTCCCCAGGTTACAAGTAGATTATCGCTTCATTCCTTGGGCAATGTTTTCTGTGCCGATGGTGGCGCAAGTGGGTTTAACAGAGGCACAGGCAAAACGCCAATTTGGTCGAGATGAAGTTTTAGTTTTGCGACAATATTTTAAAACAGTGGCAGCAGCCCAACTTCGGGACGAAACCACTGGTATGTGTAAATTAATTGTGCTACGCAATGGCAAAATTTTGGGAGCTGCGATATTGGGGGCAGAAGCTGGAGAGTTGATTAATTTGATTGCCTTGGCAATTTCCCAAAAAATTAAAGTCAAAGATTTAGCAAATTTATCTCCCGTCTATCCGAGTTTTTCAGAAATTCTGGAACAAGCTGCAAGAGAGTGGAGTAAGCAAAGGTTAAATAGCAATATTGCTTTGCAAGAGTTTTTAGAAGGCGTCTTCCATTTCCGCCGCAATTGGAATTTGTGAGTTAGGAGTCAGAGCTATTTCATTAGACCTCTTGCATAAATGCTTAAATTGTCACATTGAGCAGAGCAAAACATCGGTCACTAAAGAAGGCATCGCTTCCCATAAGTTTTAATTAGATGCTCCCGTCCCTGTTCTGGTGTCCAGCCTAAACGCTCTATTTCAACATCAGTCTTAGCCAATACCTTCTTCCAAACAAGCAAATGCGATCGCTCAACCTGACTTTTCACGGGATGTGCAAAAGGGGATAGACTTATGCAAGAGGTCTATTAGTCCTTACAAATGACTAATGACTAATGACTAATGACTAATCAAAATCCCGCTATTGGGTCTGGCTGAGATTGTAAGTATTTGAGGAATCCATGTAATTGTTCTTCACTTAGCAAAGTACGCCCCCGCTTACCATAAGTTTCTATCAGATATTCTCGTCCCTGTTCTGGTGTCCAGCCTAAACGCTGAAGTTCGACATCTGTTTTAGCAATTACATCCGATAAATCCACGGGTTCAGCTTTCTTCTTTCTCTTTCCTGTCACTGACGGGGTGGCGACATCCTCTTGAGGGCTGTAACTCCGAGGTGTAAATGGTGTGACATTATTGGCAGAAATTGGTGGAAAGGTTTGATTTTCCACCTGGTTATCAAAGGTTATTTCCAAGTTTTCCACTGGAGGATCAAATTCTAGCTCCTTGTTGCCTGTAGCAGGAAAGTTTTGACCAAAATCCTGGCTATAGCTATCGCTTGGTAGGGGCGCACCACTGTTGTAGCCGTACTGTTCGTTAATGTTTGTTACTACTTCTGGTTTGATGTTCCGTACTTTAGAGGGCGGTATCGATATTTCTTTGTCGCTGACCATTGGCCATTGACTACCAACAAAATCCTCATCTTTTGCAGAGGAATAGGCAGCAGACTCATCTAATCCACCTTTGGTATTCAAGGAAGGGTTTAGCTGCGCTGGGGGAATTGGATTTGAGCTAAATGCCACTGATTGCTGTGGTGCATTTGTAATACCCAAAACTATTAACGCCCTGGTTCTGGCTTGGTCTTCTGCTGCTTCTACTGTTTCTGCTGCTGCCATACCCGTAGCACGGGTTACGCCTTCTATTTGTACGCTTGCCCGGACAATATATTTTCCTTGAAAAATTTGCACTAATTCAGAAATCAGACTGCCTTGGGGATACAAGCTCTGGAATTGAGCCAACATAATACTGCTACCAATCTAAATATTTTTAATAACGGGGTTGATCCTACCTGTATGTTCAAGCGAGGTAAACAGCCCTTACTTTAATTTACATCGACTCGATACCCAGAATGCCTGCCAATATTGCATTTATTCTCTACAAGACGCTAGACATTTTTAATTGCTTAGTATGTGTAATCACTTTCTTGGCAGGCTATGAGTAAGCATAATTCTCTATCAAGGTGATATTCTTGCTTTGTCTCGTGTTCCAATTGTAGCAGTAGCTCTTTTTTGACGGAATTTTTGGCTAGTGCTAACTTATCTGGGTAGTCTTGCCTGCAATGCTATACTGATTACCCAACTCGATATCTAGAAGTATTTTCTGGAAGTGCGCTCTAAATCTACAATAATGGAGATAAGGTTCGCCCTCACTGCTTATTAACCTGCTCACCTAATTGTTACCGATTCTACATGTGGGAAAATTGGGTTCACGGCAGTTCCGCCTAGTTCAAAATCAGAGTCTAATGTCGTAAAATTACCTTCACTCTAGACAATCAAACACCTGTAGTTTCCACGCCACTTGACGGCAGTTGCTCCACTTGGGGAGACCCCAAGACCGCACTGCCTCCTCCACTTGGGGAAACCCCAAGACCGCAGTGGCTCCCCTGCATAGCGCTTTTGGGCAGTATGGATTCTCTAAACCCAGCTTCTCAAAAACCCGTCGCGTAATTACCTAGCGGGGCTAAATCCTAATCAGGCGTGTAATCTTAAGTTTGGTTAGGTGAAGAGACTTGAACGCAGGCGAACTCTGAGAGCATCGTGCAGTGAGAAGTTCGTAGACGCCCATTGTCTGTGGGTCGCCTTCCTTTGCTCCCAACTGCAGGAGTAGTTTATCGCTCTTGCGGGGTCGGGCTTCCTTTCCTTAGAACTTAGGAAGCCTTGCTTCAGGGCAATTCGTTTCCAACTTGTTTCTGTAAGCCGTGAGGGTCTACAGAAAAGAACCAGATTGAAGAAGAATTCAGAATTCAAAATTCAGAATTCAGAATAAATATAGTGGGGAATTCAGCGCAAAGTGCGGTCTTGGGGTCTCCCCAAAAGGAGCAACTTTGTAAGAGAGACCCGCCACTATAAAAGTTGACCACAAAACAAGAAAATTTTTGTGGGAAACTTAAACCTCTTGATTCAGACGCTTGCGGACTCGCTACCACTGCGCTGTCCGCAAGTTACAGAGAATTCAATTCTGAGTTCTGGCGACTGACTCCTGAATTCTGTTTTGTTAAACAAAAATGATGTTTTGACCAAAGGTCGGTTCACTGCATGGAATTTTCAATCGCTACACTCCTTGCCAATTTCACCGATGATAAATTGGTAGCTCGGAAGGTTTTAGAAAAGAAACTTGGCTGTGAAGATGAAAAAAGCTTACAAAAACTTCACATTGCCTTAGATGTTCTGGAAAAAATCGGTATTTTAGTGAAGGAACGGGGCAAGTACCGCCGTGTCTCAGAAGAGGGAATAATCGAAGCAAAACTCCGTTGTTCTAGTAAAGGTTTTTGCTTTGCTATTCAAGATGTGGAAGGAGCTGAGGATATTTACATCCGCGAAAGTCATTTGAGTAATGCTTGGAATGGCGATCGCGTTTTGGTTAGAGTTCTCAAAGAAGGTAGTCGCCGTCGCTCTCCCGAAGGGGAGGTGAAGCTGATTCTAGAACGTTCTAACCACACTTTACTGGCACGAATTAAGCAGGTGGAAGCTGGTTTTAGGGCTGTGCCTTTAGATGATCGATTGCTGTTTGAACTCAAAATCCAGCCTAACGGGGCAAAGTTGGAAGAAGCGATCGATCACTTGGTTCATGTAGAAGTTTTGCGTTACCCTTTGGCACAATATCCTCCCCTTGGTCGAGTGGTGCAAATCCTCGGTAGCGATGCCGAAGCTGCTGCTGATATAGATTTAGTTACGTGCAAACACGACCTTTCCCGGACTTTTCCAGATAATGTCCTAGATGCAGCCGCCAAGTTACCCAAAAAGCTACTCAAAGCAGACCTGAAAAATCGGCTGGATTTGCGTAATTTATTTACCTTCACCATTGAAGGGGTAAATGGCGATACCAAAGTTATAGAAAACGCTTTTAGTTTAGAAAAAAACTTAGCCGGAAATTGGCTTTTGGGCGTTCATATCACCGATGTTTCTCACTATGTCCAACCTGACGAAGCCCTAGATAGAGAAGCACTCAAACGGGGTAAATCAGTGTATCTGGGAGAATTAGTACTGCCAATTTTGCCCCCAGGTGTGGTAGAACGCTGTTCTTTAGTACCTGGGAGCGATCGCTTAACCATCTCTTTTTTAATTACCATTGATCCCCAATCTGGACAAGTCCTAGAGTGGGAAATTCAACCCAGTGTAATTAACGTCGAAACTGCACTGACTACAGAACTTGCCAAAGCTTTTCTCACAGGTGAATCTCTTGAGCAATCATCACAGGTTTCCCAAATATTGCAAGACCTCCAAGCCTTGCAAACATCTGTGAAACAGGTACGCTTGACTCGTGGTAGCCTCCAGTTGAATCTGCCGCCCAGCCAAAACGCCTATTATGATGAGGGGATTCTCGGCGCTGTGGTGGTGAATGATTTACCAGTGCGATCGCTACTCACTGAGTTGGTACTGTTAGTTAATCAACTGATGGCAACTCACTTAAATGCTCTTGGTGTTCCCGCCATCTGGCGAGTTCAAGGTACACCCGATGTTGAAGATGTCCAGGAAATGCTGAAATTGGCAGTCAATTTAGGTGTTGACCTCACATTAGATCCAGAAGTCGATATCCAACCCTTAGATTATCAACATTTGACCACAGCTTTTGCGGAATCTCCTTCTGAGCAAGTTCTAACTTACTTGTTACAAGATACACTTAAGCCGTCAGCGTACAGCACCACCAAAGGATCTCACTTTGGTCTGGCATTACCGCAATATGTCCACTTTAGCGCTCCCTTGCGACGTTACCCAGATTTGCTGATGCAGAGAGTGTATTACGCGCTACTCGAAAACGGACGCGATCGCCGCAATACCCGTGTGAGAGAGCGCGTTAACTTGCGCCACTCCTCCAGCCACGAGGAAATTAACTGGAACGTTTTACCCCCAGAATTGCAACAAGAACTCCAAAGCGATTTGACTAGGGTAATTGTCCAAATCAACGACCGAGAAAAAGAAGTCCAAGAAGCTGAAGCCGATTTAGCCGGACTGCAAAAAGCCCAACTGATGAAGCAACGCATCGGTCAGGTATTTCAAGGCGTGATTACCGGGGTTCAATCCTACGGTTTCTTTGTGGAAATTGAAGTACCAGCCGCCGAAGTGGAGTCCAGCAGTAATCCTGGTGTGCCTTTGCGGGTAGAAGGATTAGTACACGTCAGTTCTCTCAAAGATGATTGGTATGAATATCGCGCCAGACAACAAGCACTGTTTGGTCGCAAAAATCGCGCTTCTTACAGATTAGGCGATCGCGTCGCCGTCCAAGTTAAGAGTGTCGATTATTACCGTCAGCAAATTGATTTGGTAACAGTTGGCAGCGATGGCGTACCCAGAGGTTTAACTGGTGGGGGTTCCAATGAGGAGCTTTCAGACCTCTACTTACCAAATGACATTGAACCTGATGACCTAGACTCTTACTCTGATGATGAGTAAAATTAAGTAAATACTACGTGTCAAATAACACAAAACCTCTAGTTTTAGGCGTATCAGGCGCATCTGGTCTGATTTACGCTGTTCGCGCAATCAAATTTTTGCTAGAAGCGGAGTTTAGTATTGAATTGGTTGCCTCTAAATCTACTTACATGGTTTGGCAGTCAGAACAGGAAATTCGGATGCCACCAGAACCAACCGCGCAAGAACAATTCTGGCGAGAGCAAGCTGGAGTGGCAATTTCGGGTAAACTTCGCTGCCATCCTTGGGGTGACGTTGGAGCCGGGATTGCCAGTGGTTCTTTTGCCAGTCTGGGGATGATAATTATTCCATGCAGCATGGGCACTGTGGCAAAGCTAGCGGCTGGCTTGAGTTCCGATTTACTAGAGCGGGCAGCGGATGTCCAACTTAAAGAAGGACGAAAGCTAGTCATTGTTCCTCGTGAAACGCCTTTTAGCCTCATCCACCTCCGTAACTTAACCTCTCTAGCAGAAGTTGGAGTGAGAATTGTCCCCGCTATTCCTGCCTGGTATCATAATCCCCAAACCATTGAGGATTTAGTGGATTTTGTAGTTGCCCGTGCTTTAGATCAACTAGATATTGACTGCATTCCAATTCAGAGGTGGCAAGGTCGTCGCTAACATTCTCAATGGATTTATTGTAAATTTCACAATAGTCCTAAAAAGGTAATGATAGAGATGGCTGATAGTGTCAGTAGTCAGTGAACAGTAATTAGCGAAGAATATTCAAACTGATAACTGACTACTGACGACTGACCACTGATAACTGACAAATGACAAAATTGCTATGGCTGTAATTCGCTTAATTCTATTGGTGGCAGTACTGGCAGGACTAACGCTGTTATTAGTCCAAAATTTCTCACCTGCCCTATCGCTAGTATTTTTGGGCGTGCGAACTCAACCATTACCACTAGCTATATGGATTTTGTTTAGTACTGCCACTGGTGCTTTCACATCTATATTGATTGCTACCTTGTTTAACTTATCTAATTATTTTGGGGGAGGACAACGCCAAACTCCTGACCGCCGAAGCACAACGCCTCGTGCGAAGGCAACCCGTAGAGAAGAACCTACATCTCGCCCTGCCAGTTCTCCACCACCAGCTAGTAAAAAAGAAGAGCCTACTAGTGATGTATTTGATGATTGGGAGACAAATGGCAGTAATGATGATTGGAACTTTGATGAAAAGTCAGAGGAAACACCTACTCCTAATTTTCAAGCTCAACAGCCTAAAGACTCTACAACTTACGAACGCCAATCAGAAGCCAAAAGCAGTTCTCAGTCTGGTTCAGTTTATTCCTACAGCTACCGGGAACCAAAAAATACGGCTGCGGGAAAAACTGAATCTGTTTATGATGCTGATTACCGGGTAATCATTCCCCCTTATCAGCCGCCAACCACTAATCAAGCCGATGATGATGATGATTGGGAATTTTTTGATGATGATGATTTTGAAGATGATGGTAAACGCCCCCGTCGGTGAGATGTAGCAGGCTACGTCTCTATTTGATGCCACACCGCTCTCTAGACTCTTGCTTGACCTTACCAGTCATGGCAGCTTCTTGCAAAGTCATGAAAGCATTAAAATCTTCCAAGTCATACCGGGAAGTCAACAGTTGTCGTAGTTGATTTTCAGCTTCCACTGTCAAATAGCCAGTTGCTAAAGCTTTTTGTACAACATCACGAATTCGAGTCATAGTTGACGCCTCATCCATCCTATATTTATTCATTCAGGCTTATTGGGGTGAAATATGCAGTAGTCTTTGTGCCGAAATTTCAACTTGGCAAGCTTTTTTTGGGCGATCGCAGGATATAAGTCATTATTTACACCTTCATAGGAAACACTTAATTGGTTTGCGCTTGTTATAACTGAACTTTTAGAATAACGACCATGTGCTATTAGAAACACAGTATTGTGTATACTTAAAAGTAGCCACCAGAGTGAAAATTCGGATTATTTAAATAGACAGAAAATGTTTGGATAAAGTTTCAAACAAGCTATATTAATTTTTTCGTTAAGCATAGCGATCGCTATACAGCAAATACCAAGTTACATCAGTGATATTACTAGATTTATGACAAATTTATCGTTTATTATTTATGGTCATTTCACAGAAAAGTCTTAATCTATTGCCTTAGTTACTTTAAATACATTAAGAACAGTAATAACATCGGTTTATTCAACTCAAATAAAAGATGAATTTGTATAAGCTAAAAACAATTTAAAGTTATAAAAGTTATACATAAATTTGAACTTCGCAAAGGAAAAAGGCTTGACCAAATAATTATTAATTCATAATTCATAAATTTTAAAATGGGTACAGCAGCCCCCACGCTCATTTTTAAATCATTGGGCAAAAAGACAGTGGAGCATTTCTTGCTCCCACTGATAGCGAAGCGTTAGCGAGTCCTCGATCGTCTTTAAGGGACTTCCAAGTAAAAAAATATTCCATTGCTATTGTTCACCGTTGACGGTTCACGAGTTTTCAGTCAACAGTCAACAGTCAACAGTCAACAGTCAACGACTTTAATGTGGAATAATTTATTTTTTGGGGTTCCCTAAATTATAAATTATTAATTATCAATTATGAATTAGTTTGACGTCCGTTGAAAATTAACTCCTGAGATGCTTACTTGGCAGTTGTAGTTCTGCGGAAATTGCTAATGGAAATTTTAGTGGCTCCAACATAAAAGAAGCGGTAGAACCAAACTTTATAAATGACCTCTAATCTTTAAGTTTTTACATCTCCTCGTTCAACTTAAAGATTCAGTAAAGGTGAAAAATTTTTCCTGACATATCAAAAGTATGAATTTATTCTGGTTAAAAGTGTCCAGGAAAAGTTAAATGTTTGAGTCTCAGTTGCCACAACAAAATCCTTTAGATCCATCTCTAAAATCTTCCTTTAATAATTCAGAATTTAATCCAGAATTCCACAACGAAATTTTCTCATCTCTACGAAATAAGGGTGAGTTTAGCTTACCAAAAATTGAAATAAATAATTTAATAGACAGCAGTTCTTTTAACGATTACGAGAATTTATTATACAATTTTTGGCAACCTTCTACTATTGAGGCAAATGCCACCACATCGCCAATATCGCTAACGGGCAATACTAAGGATCTACCTTTAGTTTATCCAGTAGAAATTAATCAAGATGCTTTACTCATAGCGAGAAATCATAGCTACTCTAGTGAGATTAGCTTAAATTCCAATACTATATCTGGTGTTCTCCAACAAGATGTATACCTAACACTACAGAAGTTTGTGCAGTCGCCTAATTTTGAGCAGATGATACAGTCAATTTTTGGCACTAATGTTAATCCTGAAAAAATCAATATAATTACTGAACAATGGCAAGCAGGCGATTTTAGTAAGCTACCAAAAATTGAAGTGCGTGAGCAATCTGTATTTCCTACTAATACATTAGGGGCTTTTGCCGGAGCAACAGATAAAATTTATCTTTCACAAGGATTACTTAACAGTGGAAATACCGCCATAATTGGCGACACAATACTAGAAGAAATTGGACATTGGCTCGATAAACAATTCAATTTTGTTGATACTCCTGGCGATGAGGGTCAAATGTTTACAGCAGTCGTCCGAGGTCAAAAATTAAGCCCAGTCAAAATTGCAGAAATTCGTGCTGAAGACGATAGCACCATGATTTTTGTTGATGGACAATTCCTGAAAGTTGAGCAATCAAGCATAGTTTTACCTACTATTAATATCACTGCCAAAGATGCCAATGCTGGAGAAACTTTAGCTGGACAAACAGCAAATTCTGGTCAATTTACCCTGACTCGGATAGGGAATATAACTTCATCTCTTCAGGTAAATTACACCATTACGGGAACAGCAACCAATAGTACAGATTACAACAAATTAACCAATAGCGTTACTTTTGCGGCTGGCTCTACCACAGCGTTAATTAATATTACACCCATTGATGATGGACAATTTGAGGGGAATGAGACGGTTGTACTCACATTAGCAACTAGTACAAATTACAACCTGGGTACAGCTAAGAACGCCACAGTTAATATTGCAGACAACGATAAACCCATTATTACCATCAGCGCTACTGATATCAATGCAGGTGAAACGTTAGCTGGACAAACAGCAAATCCTGGTCAATTTACCCTCACACGCACAGGGAATAATACTTCAGCGCTAACAGTTAATTACATTGTTGCGGGAACAGCAACCAATAGTGCAGATTACAACAAATTAACTAATGCCGTTACATTTGCAGCTGGATCTTCCACAGCGTTAATTAATATTACACCCATTGATGATGGACAATTTGAGGGGAATGAGACGGTTGTACTCACATTAGCAACTAGTACAAATTACAACCTGGGTACAGCAAAAAACGCCACAGTCAATATTGCAGACAACGATAAACCCATTATTACCATCAGCGCTACTGATATCAATGCAGGTGAAACTTTAGTTGGAAAACCCACAAATCCTGGTCAATTTACTCTGACTCGGACAGGGAATGTTGTTTCGGCCCTAACAGTGAATTACACCATTGCGGGGACAGCCATCAACAGTACAGACTATAGTAATTTGAGTGGTAATGCAACTTTTATGGCGGGTGCAGCTACTACTTTGGTGACTGTAATACCGAAGGATGATTCTATTTTTGAAAGGAATGAGTCTGTGATTTTGACTCTGGCTGCTGGTAATGCCTATACGCTGGGGAATGCTCAGACGGCGACTGTCACTTTGACGGATAAGAATTCACCCAATAATAGTAATCAATCTCCTATTCTTATAGGAATCCCTAATAATTTTGTAATGGGTAAGAGTAACTATGATAGTTATATGAGTGGTAGTGATTATTATGTTGATCCACAAAGAGTAATTGCAAAATTTGATTCTGATATTCAAGGCGTCAATATTTTGGGCTGGAAACCTTTTGAATCCTTTTCTCTAGAAAGAATTTTAAAAGACACTTTCAAGACTTTAGTAGCATCAGGTACATGGTTTAAGAACGGCGATCCATCAGTTACCTTGCCTTTTTATCAAGACTTCTTAAGTGGAAGAGGTGGTGAAACAGTGCTATATGCAAATAATCGACTTGTTCAAGAAGCCAAAAATGATCCAAATTTGAATTTTAACAATAAAATTACTCAAGCTAAAAATTTAATAAGCAGTAAGATTAATCAGCAGTTTAATCAAGGCTTTATCGACGGAAACATTATGATAAGAGATATACAAAACAAAATTGATATTCCACACATCAGTTTTGAAAATGGAAATTTATTTATCATTATTCATGGGATTCAGAAAGCCGAAATCAGCATGAATAATTTTATTATTTCACTCAACAATAATGGTAACGGTGGAACTTGGAGTGGAAATTTAAGATATACCTTGTATGATGATTTTGGTTTTTCCTTAGATAGTGATGTTGGACAGACAGGGTTAAACATTATTCGATTAATGAATCAAACTGTAGATTCTATTAAATCGCTCGATGTATCTAAGATTAAGAATAACATCGAAGACCTTGGGAAGGAAATAGCGAAAGCAAGTGTCTTAGATTTAGGATATGTACTTCAGAAGTATGGTTCCGCGAATGCCTATGGAATAAAAATGTATGTTGAAGAACAAATTAGTGGAAATTTTGGTGTTTCTTAAATGATCAGAATATCTCAGTGATGGTCATTTTTTGGTTGATAGTTTAAATAATGATCGCTTGTTTGGGTGGGTAAAAATAGGGTGCGATCGCTTTCCCATTGTCCTACATAATCAAGTGCGATCGCCTTTGTAATTACCCACAGTACCATCTCTTTTCCATTGTCATACATAATTAAGTGCGATCGCCTTTGTGACTAAGCAGAGTGCGATCGCTCTTTTGTATTTGAGTAAAACAATAAAATTTTTCAGATAAATTTAAGTTCATATTTCATTGACATCTTATCAAGAAACGCTCCTATAAGAAAAAATTATATTATGATGATCATCTTATTAGCGATCGCTTTTCCAATGTTGTGGGCGATCGAGTGCGTTGGCACAACCTAACCCAGGCCTGGGTTGAACGTATCGCTATCCTTCCCCACCCTCAGCTTCATGCTGGGTGGGGAAGGATAGCGGTTGACGACGATTGTATCTATGACCAAAATCAACTTCTAGTTGATAAGGGAATGGATACATGATAGCGAAGCGGTAGCGAGGAACGAGCGTCGGAGTCAACAATCTTTATTTGGCAATAATTTTATATAATCTTGGATTATTTCAGACATTGAAACACCCAAATATTTTGCGTACTTCTCTATTTTTTCCTTTTCTTGCTTAGTTAGTCTCACTATAACTTTTTCCGTTCTAGCCATGTAATTACCAGAATAAGTGTTATTCTAATTGTATACACAAAGAGATAAACAAAACAGGGGGTAATGTGGTGCTGTTGGTATTGACCTGGGATGCAAATCTGCATTGTCAATTACTGATGGTGAGAATCATTTTATTGTTGATGCACCCAAGTTTTTGAGGAGCGCAGAACATTTAATCAAAAAAGCATCTAAGGATAAAAGGCGCAAACGTGCGCCGAATAGAAAGAAAAAAATAAAGGCTTCTAAACGGTTTAAAAAGGCTCAATTAAAAGTTAGAAAGCTTAACCGCAAGGTTGCAAATCAACGCCAGAATTGGGTTCACCAAGTTGCGATAGAAATAGTCAGCAGTAATAGCCTCATCGCAACTGAAAAGCTAGAAGTCAAAAACATAACCGCTAAAGCTAAAAGAGGCAAACGCAAAAAACAGAAGGCTGGGCTAAACAAGTCTATTCTTGATGTTGGATTTGGAATGCTACGCAACGCCATTAAGTACAAGATTGAGCAGATTGGTGGCGTATTTATAGAAGTCCCGACCCGACAGGTAAAACCATCTCAAACCTGTCCTAAATGTGGACACCAGCACAAGAAGACACTTGATATTAGAGTTCACAATTGTAATGCTTGTGGATATATCCAGGACAGAGATATAGCTGCTGCCGAAGTTATGCTTTACTGGGCTAAAGGTAATCTACCGGGGGCAGGAACTGTCCTCGCAGACGCTGATGTTACTAGCTCTACTTTACGCACCCGAAAAAAAGCGGGGATCTTGAAGCAACTGGGACAAACGAAGCGTCAGAAATCTCAAGGGAAGCTTGCTAAAAATGACTTGGGGAATGTAGAAACCCCAAGCTCAGGCGAAGCCAGCTTGGGGTAGTTCATTACGCACGTATGAGTCGTTAAGTTTATAATTAGAAACTGTGATTCAGCACTCAGAATTGGAGCGAAACAACTGGTGAGCAGCTTATTACAAGGAGTCAACTTGTACTTAATTGGGGTAATGGGCGTTGGTAAGACGACAGTAGGGCGCTTACTGGCAAAAGAATTGGGTTATGGGTTTGTGGATACCGATAATATTATTGCCCAAGCAACAGGCGAATCTATCAATCAGTTATTTGCACAAGTTGGTGAAGCAGGCTTTCGCCAGGTAGAAAGCGACGTACTTTCACAAGTTTGTGCTTTTACAAGGTTAACTATCGCAACCGGTGGGGGCATTGTACTGCGGCGAGAAAATTGGGGTTACTTGCACCACGGTTTGATAGTCTGGCTAGATACGCCAGTGGAGATAATTTACAGCCGTTTAGCTGAGGATACCACAAGACCACTGCTGCAAGATGCCGATCCTAAAGGGAAATTGCGATCGCTCCTCGAACAACGAACACCACTTTACTCTCAAGCCGATTTGCACATCACCGAGCGAGAGGGAGATACACCTGAAGACGTTGCCAAGCGAATACTTGAGGGAATTCCTAGTGTTCTCAAAACACAAGTTTCTCATTAGGAAGACTCAAGTTACCAAATTTTGGCCATCCGTAGGATAAATCTGGTAATTCTGGATTAGCAGTAACCACTTCGGAATTTTCCAAAATTTCAAGTTCTCGATTAGGACGCTAAAAGCTTTTGCTAATAAGGATTTAAAAACCAGAGGCTATCAGTTGGTTGACATTGGCAAGTCGAGAAAATTATTAGAGTCATTATAGTACAAAAGTACTCGAATTTGGCATCAGAGATTGTGACGAGTTACAAAGTCTTCTACACTGACTGCATAGGTTTTAACTCTCTCTGTTAGGCTCCTCATGACGGACAACGATTCTGAATACATCAGGCAAACTGAAGCCACTCGTGTACGTGTACTAAGCGAAGCACTACCTTATATTCAACAATTCGCCGGTCGCACTGTTGTTGTCAAATATGGTGGCGCAGCGATGAAAGATAGTACACTCAAAGACAAGGTTATCCGCGACATTGTATTCTTATCCTGCGTCGGCTTGCGTCCAATTGTAGTCCACGGTGGTGGCCCAGAAATTAACAGTTGGTTAGATAAGCTGGGCATCGAACCACAATTTAAAAATGGTCTGCGAGTCACTGATGCCGCCACAATGGATGTGGTGGAAATGGTTTTAGTTGGTCGAGTTAACAAAGAAATTGTCGCCCTAATTAACCAAGCAGGTGGATTGGCTGTAGGACTTTGCGGTAAAGACGGTAATCTATTTACAGCCCGTCCCCAAGGTCAAGAAGGCATCGGTTTTGTGGGGGAAGTCAGCAATGTGAATATCAAGATTTTGGACACCCTCGCTAGCAATGGCTATATTCCGGTAGTGTCCAGCGTCGCCGCAGACGAAACGGGGCAAGCTTATAATATTAACGCCGATACTGTAGCGGGAGAAATAGCTGCTGCACTAGGAGCAGAAAAGTTAATTTTACTGACTGACACCAGTGGAATTTTAAAAGATTACAAAGACCAATCTACTTTGATTCCGAAAGTAGATATTCGTGAAGCCCGCGAGTTGATTGCCAATGGTATAGTTAGCGGTGGGATGATTCCTAAAGTCAGTTGTTGTGTGCGATCGCTTGCTCAAGGAGTCCGTGCAGCACACATTATCGATGGTCGTATTCCCCACGCCCTATTACTCGAAATCTTTACTGATGTTGGTATTGGAACGATGATTTTGGGTTCGCAGTTTATGTAAGTAGAGACGCGATTAATCACGTCTGTACAAGAGTTAGAAGTAGAGACGCGATGAATCGCGTCTGTACAAGAGTATTGAGGAGAGACGCGATGAATCGCGTCTGTACAAGAGCTATAAGTTTGGAGTAAAAAGCTCTCCCTCATCTCCCTCATCTCTCTTTACCGGAGATAAATGAAAACACGCGATCGCTCACCGCTAAATGATCTACGATGCCATGAGTTATCTATAATCACTGGGTTAACTATGGTTGAATCTCGAATTGCCGGATTAATCAAAGTTGGATTAATCAGGGTAGAATTTCTCACGTTCTGCCTGATCTGGGGATAGGAATAATTGTAGTAATCAGTGCGTTGTGGTATTAGTCCCGTTGTTGGGTCTACAGGCATAGGTGTGGCAATCGGACTACCATAAATGAACGAACCCACAGAAGGCGATCGCCTGGCTCCATAAGCGCCATCAATAACGATCACACGCTGGGCCGAAGCTGGAGCAATGCTTACACCCATCACTGCTATAGTCATGCCTACTAAGAGCCAATTTAGTTGCGAATGCTTGATTTTCAACATATTTTGCTCACCTGCATTTGATACCGGAATTTTTAATCAGAAAATAGTTGCAGCTACTTAGTTAAAATTTTAGAAGTTTATTTAGCTTCAGGTATGCCAGTTTTTGAAAAAATTCCAAAAAGATTGCTGGTATTGGCAAAATTAAAATAGTGGTGATTTTTGTATAAACCGTGAGTGTAGAAAGCTTAGACATTGCTAAAAGCCGCTACCAGGCTGGGAAAGTTGCCTTTGAAAATGGGCAATACCGCGAAGCCATAGAAAATTTAGAAAAGGCCAGCGCCCTGTTAGCTCGTAATTCTCGCCTTGGGGGGGAAGTAGAAATTCATCTGGTGACAGCTTATGAAGCAGCTGGACGCACCGATGATGCCATCGCTCTTTGCGAAAGACTTAAACGCCATGCCCATTTTGAAATTGGCAAACAAGCGCGACGGATGCTTTACATCTTAAAAGCACCAAAGCTGAAAAGGCCCAGTGAGTGGATGACCGAAATCCCAGACTTGGGCGCACTAGCCGATAATGAACTCAAAATTTCTATTGCTGCTAAGTCTACTAAATCTTCTGTGCAGCAGAAGCCTAAACCTACGGAGCCAGAATTCGTTGACCTCAGTCAGGTCAATACCAAAGATAATCGCTTTATCTGGGTGGCGCTAATTGCCATTGGTTTAACCATCTCGTACTTGGTTTGGTTGAGTTTTTCAGGAAACCCAAGCTGATAAAAGCTTACATTGGATTAGTCACCTACTATAAGCAGTAATTTCAATTACTCTTGATCACAACGAAGGTTAAGAACCAACGAAAAAATCTTTCCTTTCGCGCTTGATTATTTTTTAAGCCCCAAAGCGATGCCTGCGGCGGGCTTTGCCTACGCCTAAAATTTCGCAATAAGCAAGAGTTAATGACAGAATTAAATTGTTGAACATCGAGTTAGTTCTTATCCAATACGCTTGGGTTAAGGCTAAAACTCTGTTATCCAAGTCAATTTTTTAACGAACCGCCAAGACGCAGAGGACGCAGAGAGAAGAAAGAGAAGGAAAAAATTGCTTAACTGAACTGTATTGAGTTCTTATCCAAATTTTCTAATCCAAAAATCGACAAAGCAAAATATTATGGATCTTCAGTTCTTTTTATGGAGCCGAATAATAAATAAAATCTAATCAGAGCCTATATTCCTTGCTATGACTGGATTTTAAATTTTTGAGCCTTTCTATAGAATGGGTATTTTAATGCCGTACCATAAAACCAACGCAAGAGCCAATATTATTAGTTAAGTGATTGATGTAATGTTCAGAAAAATAGTTGTTGAAAATTTAAGTAATAATTACTTAACGAGTATACAACAATACTTTTGCAAATTTGTAGTCATTGAATAAACTTTACCAGTCTGTTGCGAACTTTCCCAAAATTATAGAAACTGGTGTGGAAACCTTTAACACCAAATTGCCTTGCGTTGAGGCAAAAGTCAAGATTGGTTAAAAAGTTTGACTTTTGGAGAGACTTGTAGTTATGTATTCTTCAATTTTCGGGAAGATTTTCTTGTGGTTAATCAAACCATTTAGTTTTGTATTGACACCGAATGGTCGAAATCGAATGAACCGCGTCTTTCCCATGCGAAATCCTATTCTGTGGCTAGTGCTGGTAACATCCCTGCTACTGACTGGCTGTGTTAAGTACGATGTGGGGCTTAACTTTGACAACTCAAATAGTGGCGAACTAGTACAGCATATTAAGTTGGGAGAGCGGCTAACTAGTTTTAGTGGCGATTCTGTGTACGAATGGTTGAATAGCATAGAGCGCCGCGCCCGTCAACTAGAGGGGAAAACACAGCGAGTTTCACAAGAAGAAATCATTGTCACAATTCCTTTTAGTAGTGGTAGGGAATTACAAGAGAAGTTTAACGAATTTTTTAACTCTCGTGCGAATCAAGCCTCTAAGTCAGTGGGAAGCCAATCTGACTCAGAACTGCCGAAAATTGAATCAAATGTCCTCTTGGAGCAGAACAATTTTTTACTTTTAGTCCGAAATCGGTTAATTTATGATTTGGATTTGCGATCGCTATCCTTAATTGCCAGCAAAGGTAACGTCTTGGCTAATGCTGGTTCAATTCTCGACTTGGAATTTAGCTTGAAGACTCCTTGGGGAGCCAAAAATATTCAACTAACTGAAACTGCAATAGAGCCACAAAAAAATGGCAATCGATTAGTGTGGAAACTCCAGCCTGGTGAGTTAAACCACATAGAAGCTGTTTTCTGGCTTCCCAGTCCCCTTGGTATTGGTGGGTTGTTAATTATCATGTTTGTCTGGGGAGGATTGTACTTGAGATACAATTTCATGCCAGATCCCAGAATTCAGTTTCCTCCCAAAGTAGCAGTAAATAGGGGATAGGGGACAAGGGGACAAGGGGATAGGGGATAGGGAATAACTTTAGTTCTGGGTTTAGAGCCGCACTCAAAAAGAAAAATTATGCTGAGATTGCTTGCAACGACGCATAAAGCGTTCTTATTCCAATCCCACAACTTCAGTCGTCACTATTCCCCATTCCCCATTCCCTGCTCCCCTTATTTGCTGCCATACCAACGTTCAGCAAGTGTACTGAGTTGATGAAGTACATCAATGAGTTCCTGACCACGTTCTGTAAGACCGTAAGTTACTTGGGGTGGGACAGTTGGTTCATAATGGCGATAAATAATCTCTGCTGCCTCAAGCATCCTCAGTCTTTCCGTTAAAACTTTGGTAGAGATGCCCTCAACTAGGTGTTTTAATGCACCAAAGCGAGTAGGCCCACTATTACACAACACCCACAGTATATACATTGTCCAGGGGCCTGATAGTAAGGACATCAAAATATTGACAGGGCAAGCATCAGGATTTTTAGAGACAGACATTGATAAGTTAGCTAAAATTGTGCGGCAGTTACTTTATGGTAACTACTTTACTTTAGTAACTAGTTACTTTTAGTATCTGATGTAATGCTTTGAAATTTAGACTCAAAAAAAGTAAAAGCAGTAAATGCTAGCTAATCAGGAGATATTTGGTGGTAAACATTCTACATATTGATTCCAGTCCCCGTGGTGAGCGATCGCACTCCAGGGAACTATCTAAAGAATTCGTCAGTGGTTGGAGGGCAGCACATCCTGAAGATGCGATCGCCTATCGAGATATCGGGCGTCACACAATTCCTCACGTTAATGAAGCTTGGATTGCAGCTGCATTTTCACCACCAGAAACCCATACCCCAGAATTAACTGAGGCACTTAGGATTTCTGACGAATTGATTGATGAGTTTTTGGCAGCCGATCGCTACGTCTTTGGAGTGCCAATGTACAACTTCAATATACCTTCCACATTTAAGGCTTACATCGACCAAATCGTTCGCGCTAACCGGACTTTTGCTATAGATGCTCAAGGCTTAAGAGGATTAGTCGAGGGTAAAAAGGCGGTGATCATTACAGCTCGCGGCGGTGACTTTAGCGCGACATCTCCTTACGCTGCTTATGACTTCCAAGAACCCTACCTGCGGGCGATTTTCGGCTTTATTGGAATTACAGACATTCAATTTATTAACGCTAATAGCCTGAATGAGGGAGATGCCCGTACCCAATCTTTATCAGAAGCACGGGCAGCAATTCAAAATTTGATTGCTCAATGGTAATGTGACGCGGGGCATTGAGAATTGGGCATTGGGCATTGGGCATTGGTTATAGATTCTTCTTCCTCTGCTCCCCCTGCTCCCCTTGCCCCCTGCCCCCTGCCTCTTCTTCACGGTGACAACCGCTCTATTTTCCAAGTGTCATTATCTAAACGGCTATAGAGTAAGCGATCGTGTAAGCGGCTAGAGCGTCCTTGCCAAAACTCAATTTCTGTAGGGATTACTCGTAAGCCTCCCCAATGAGGTGGTCGAGGAATCTCCTGATTTTCATATTTGCTGTAGAACTCCTGCAAACGTCGCTCCAGGACTTCTCGGCTTTCTATCACCTCACTTTGATTAGATACCCACGCACCCAGGCGACTGTTGGCAGGCCGAGTGTCAAAATACTGGTCAGACTCAGTTTCAGAAACTTTCTCCACATACCCGGAAATTCGGACTTGACGTTCCAGTTCTGCCCACCAGAAGACTAAAGCCGCCTGGGGATTTTCTGCCAGTTCTTGTGCTTTGTGGCTGTTGTAGTTGGTAAAGAAAGCAAAGCCCCGTTCATCAAAATCCTTCAGCAGCACCATTCTGGCTGACGGCTTACTGTCTGGTGTGGCGGTAGCAATGGTCATGGCATTGGGTTCTGGGAGTTGGGCTGCTAGTGCCTGCTCGAACCATTTTTTAAATTGGATAAACGGATTGAGGTCAACTTCAAGTTCGCTCAAACCTTCCAAGGTGTAGTCTTTGCGAAGGTCGGCTACGGTTTTGTCCATTTTGATTTACTTCCTTGTTATCAGATACGCTTATACATGTCTTTGTTAAAAATATCTATGATGATGATCAGCACCATCAAGAATTTTACAAATTCTCTTAAAGAATATCTAAAATAGGTTGCATAAGATGCGCCGTTTGGCCTCCCTTCAACGCCTGTTAATTTATGGTCTAAGCGGCCCGATTATCGCTCTCAATGTCTGGCTGCTGTCTGTGCTTTTTCGCTATTTTCAGCATCCTATTACCGTCTTAATCATTGCGGCAATTTTGGCTTTTCTACTAAATTATCCAGTTAAGTTCTTTGAACGTGCTCAAATTACGCGCACTCAGGCGGTGATCATAGTTTTACTTGCAACGTTAACCCTGTTTGGAATTCTGGGCGTCACGCTAGTGCCGTTGATCATTGACCAAACAATCCAACTGTTAAATAATATCCCTGATTGGTTAGGCGCTAGTCAAGCAAACTTAGAGCAGTTTGAGAAGCTGGCAAAACAACGACGTTTGCCAATTGATTTGAGGGTTGTGAGCAGTCAAATCAATGCCAACATTCAGAATCTGGTACAACAACTAGCTTCTGGTGCAGTGGGATTTGCTGGAACACTGCTGTCAGGATTACTTGACGTAGTGTTAGTAATCGTGCTTGCATTTTATATGCTTTTATATGGCGATCGCGTCTGGTATGGTCTGGTCAATCTTTTGCCCTCTAATATTGCAGATCCTCTTACCGCATCCTTGCGCCTAAATTTTCAGAACTTTTTCCTCAGCCAGTTGTTGCTAGGACTGTTCATGGTGCTAACCCTGACGCCAATTTTCTTGGTGATGAAGCTGCCCTTTGCCCTGTTGTTTGCCATATTAATCGGGATCTCGGAACTCATTCCCTTTATCGGGGCATCTCTCGGCATTGGTCTAGTGACGATTTTAGTCCTGCTGCAAAATTGGTGGTTAGCAGTTCAAGTTGCGATCGCGGCAATTCTCATGCAGCAGGTTAAAGATAACTTGTTAGCTCCCAGGTTACTCGGCAACTTTATTGGGCTGAACCCCATCTGGATTTTTGTAGCTATTTTGATGGGATTTGAGATTGCTGGCTTGTTGGGGACACTTGTTGCTGTTCCTATTGCTGGTACTATTAAAGGCACTTTCGATGCAATCAAGAGCGGCAAACCAAGTGATTTTGTATCAAGTGTTACTATTACTCATGACCCACCCCCTGATTAAGGGGGCAGGGGGCAGGGGGCAGGGGGACAAGGGGGAATTCTTGAACAAGTCTCTCCTCTCCCTTGTCTCCCCCCCTCTTCCTTGTCTGCCTTGTCTCTTCTCCATGCCCAATGCCCAAGGTCAAAAGTTGCACAATCTGATCTCACAATTCACAATAGTGATTGATTCTGATTAATTAACTTAGAACCCTTTAATGGAAGCTTCCGAGCTATTAGAAACAATCACACTCCTGATTTACCAAGCCCAACAGGGAGAAATTGACCCTTGGGATGTCCAAGTGATTGAGGTGATTGACCGTTACTTAGAACTGATGGCACCGGAGGCAATAAGAAGAGGTTATGAATCGGACTTGTCTCAATCTGGACAGGCTTTTTTGTCAGCATCAATGCTGGTATTATTCAAAGCCAATACTTTGATGCAATTGTCAACAGTAGGAGATATCCAAGATGGTGTAGTAGATGATTCCCTATTGGAAAATGAAGACGGAATATCACATCAGGGTCATCGTCTACCATTAGAACGGCAATTGCGTCGTCGGGCATCGGCAATGCCGCCACCAAAGCGCCGGGTGACTCTACAAGAGTTAATTAAGCAATTGCAGATTATGGCGAACCAGCTAAAACTGGTAGAAAAAGTCAGCAAACCTATTCGTCCCAGACGACTGCCTAGCGTCCAAAGTATGCGAGAGGCGCTGGAGTTAGCTCACCAGGAAAATCTGACGGAAGTAGCTAGGGAACTGGAGCAGGTGTTGAATATATCGGCAAGGGAGCTAAATTTAGAACAAAATTGGTTGAATTTAGAACAACTTGTAGAGTTGTGGACTCAGACAAAGTATCTCAACCAAAATGGGTCTGGACATGATTCTAAACACAGTAACCTAGTTAGCGTTTTCTGGGCGCTACTACTACTTTCGGCTCAATCGAAAGTAGAACTGTTTCAAGAGGAGTTTTACCATGAGATTAAAATTCGGCTACTTACAGATTCAGCTAAGACTGGTAAACCTTTTGAGCAGTCGATGAACTAAAAAAGCGAAAAGTAGCCTTACAGATAATTTACAGATTTTTGATTCAGTCCCAAAATCCGAGTAAATTGAAAAGATAAGCGATCGCTTGTCATCTAAGTATACCTATGGTTGCAAGAACCACCAAATTACTGTTATCCCTTAAACAGGAATAACTAAAAGCAGAAATAAAAATTGATGATTAAGTATCACTCGATGAAAGTAAACTGGCTTGTGGTTGAGGAATAAATTTTTATGAAAGCGATGATTCTCGCGGCTGGCAAGGGTACTCGCGTGCGTCCGATTACCTATACAATTCCCAAACCAATGATTCCCATCCTGCAAAAGCCAGTGATGGAGTTCTTGCTGGAACTGTTACGCCAACATGGATTTGACCAAATTATGGTCAATGTTAGTCATTTGGCTGAGGAAATAGAAAACTATTTTCGTGACGGTCAACGGTTTGGAGTGCAAATTGCCTATTCCTTTGAAGGAAAAATTGATGACAACGGGAAACTGGAAGGCGAAGCAATTGGTTCAGCTGGAGGGATGCGCCGCATCCAAGATTTCTCGCCCTTTTTTGATGATACCTTTGTGGTGTTATGCGGTGATGCTTTAATTGATTTGGATTTAACTGCCGCAGTTAAATGGCATAGAGCTAAAGGCTCGATCGCTACTATTATTACAAAATCTGTTCCCAAAGAAGAAGTTTCTAGCTACGGTGTGGTGGTAACAGACGAAGAGGGGCGTGTTAAAGCTTTCCAAGAAAAACCTTCAACTGAAGAAGCCCTCAGCACCAACATCAACACAGGTATTTACATCTTTGAACCAGAGGTGTTTAACTATATCCCCTCTGGTGTCGAATATGATATTGGTGGCCAATTGTTTCCCAAATTAGTGGAAATCAAAGCCCCTTTCTACGCCATCCCTATGGACTTTGAATGGGTAGATATTGGTAAAGTACCAGATTATTGGCGGGCGATTCGCGGTGTACTGCTCGGTGAAATCAAGAATGTGCAAATTCCTGGTCATGAAGTCGCCCCTGGCATCTACACTGGCTTAAATGTCGCCGTAAATTGGGACAAAGTGGATATCACAGGCCCAGTTTACATTGGCGGGATGACGAGAATAGAAGACGGAGCTAAAATTGTCGGCCCAGCGATGATTGGCCCTAATTGTTGGATATGCAGTGGCGCAACAGTGGAAAACAGCGTCATTTTTGAATGGTCGCGCCTGGGGCCAGGAGTCCGTTTAGTCGATAAGCTGGTGTTTGGACGTTATTGCGTGGATAAAACTGGCGCTGCAATAGATGTTCAAGCGGCTGCTTTAGACTGGCTGATTACCGATGCTCGTCAGACTCCGCCATTACATACCCCTCTTGAGCTACAAGCGATAGAGGAATTGTTGGGGACAAACGCAAGTTAAAGTTAGGAGTTAGGAGTTTGGAGTTAGGAGTTTGGAGTTAGGAGTTTGGAGTTAGGAGTTAGGAGTTAGGAGTTTGGAGTTAGGAGTTTGGAGTTTGGAGTTTGGAGTTATCACCTTTATTCCTAACTCTTCACTCCTAACTTTTATAGCGGCTGCCATCCTGGTTAGGACAAGTCTGCTATGGATAGCGTGATAGCCGTTCTCTGACGATTTACCAATGTCCTAAGCTATCTGAACACTGCTATAACTTTATTCCTAACTCCTAACTCTTCACTCCTAACTCCTAACTCTTCACTCCTAACTTTATTCCTAACTCCTAACTATTTAAGTACGTATATCTTCTGAGACTCTGCTCGTAGGTTTGTAGCAGTCGCTGAGATTCTGCTAGGGTAATGCGCTTTTCTTCTAATGCTTTCTCGCAGCGCTGGCGAATGTTTTCCACCATATCTTCGGAGTCATACTGGACGTAGCTTACCACTTCGCTCATGGTGTCACCTTTGACAATGTGTTCAATCTGGTAGCCTTTGGGCGTTAATTGGATGTGAACGGCGTTAGTATCCCCAAATAGGTTGTGCAAATTGCCCATGATTTCCTGGTAAGCTCCATTCAAGAACATTCCCAAATAATAGGGTTCTCCGGGCTTGTGGGTGTGTAACTCTAAAACCGATTTGACATCGCGCAGGTCTATAAAGCGGTCTATTTTACCATCACTGTCGCAGGTAAGGTCTGCCAAAATTCCCCGCCGCGTTGGTTCTTCATCCAAGCGGTGGATTGGCATAATCGGGAATAGCTGATCGATCGCCCAGCAATCTGGTGCTGATTGAAACACTGACATATTCACGTAGTAGATGGAAGCCATGATTTTCTCTAGGTCTTCCAGTTCATCGGGTACGTACTCTTGCTGTCTAGTGATGGTAAGAATTTTCTGACAACAAGCCCAGTAGAGGCGTTCGGCTTTGGCTCGTTCTCTAAGGCGTAATATTCCTAAGTTGAAGCGGCTGATGGCTTCTTCTTTGAATTGTGCCGCATCGTGGTAGAACTCCTGATAATTCTCTTGGTTGATGGATTGGTAAGTTTCCCAAAGATAATTAATAATTGGGGATTCTCCCTCTTGTGGAGGTTCTGGGATGTCGAGAGGGACATCACTAGTACTGAGAACATCAAAAATCAGCACTGACTGATGGGAAGCGATCGCTCGTCCACTTTCACTAATCAGTGTTGGTACGGGAATCTGCCGCTCTGCACAGGTATCTTTTAACTCTGCTACGATGTCGTTGGCATAGTTCTGCATGTTGTAATTTTTCGATGCATAGAAGTTGGTTTGGGAACCGTCATAATCTACGCCCAAGCCACCACCAACATCAAGGTATTTCATATCCGCCCCCAGCATCGACAATTCTACATAAATGCGGCTGGCTTCTTGGATGGCATCTTTAATTACATTGATAGCAGAAATTTGTGAGCCAATGTGGAAGTGCATCAACTGCAAAGAATCGAGCAAGTCAGCTTCGCGTAATTTGTCAACAGCCTCGATTACTTCAGGCATTGTCAAACCAAATTTAGCGCGATCGCCACTGGAGGCTCCCCAACGTCCCATACCTTGGGTACTGAGTTTAGCACGAACACCTAATATTGGCTTAATACCTAACTGGCGATTGGCATCAATTACCAAATCAACCTCTTCAATCTGTTCTAAGACGATGATTGGTGTTTGCCCTAGTCTTTGGGCTAACATTGCCGTTTCGATGTATTCCCGGTCTTTGTAGCCGTTGCAAACTAACAATGCTCCTGGTGTATCCAACACAGCCAGAGCAATCATTAATTCTGGCTTGGAACCAGCTTCTAATCCAAATTGATGGGGTTTGCCAAATTTCACTAAATCCTCAATCAAATGCCGCTCTTGGTTGCACTTGACCGGAAACACGCCACGGTAGACACCAGGGTAATTGTAGCGAGCGATCGCTTTGGCAAAACAAGCGTTCAACCGCTCAATCCGGTCTTCCAAAATATCAGAAAAGCGAATCAACATGGGAAGTCCCAAGTTGCGCTGTTTCATAGAGTTGACCAATTCAAACAAGTCAAGAGATCCCCCGCGATCGCCTTTGGGTGCTACGGTAACGTGACCAGCAGCGCTAATGGAAAAATAAGGTTGTCCCCAACCTTCAATGCGGTACAAGGCTTCACTATCCTCAATTTTCCAGGAGCGAGGTAAATCTCCTGTGTTAGGACTAGGTGGTAACAGCTTTTTTTGCTTATGATTTTTCACTTCTTTGTGTCCATTGGACGGTAGTACCACCTCGTCAGATGTAGCAGTTGAATCAGCACCCATTTCTTCCTAACCTCTGTTTTTCGCCCACGATTTAACAATTTAACGCATTCATTTGGGAACGTATATGCACCCAATGATAATTTCTGAGATAAACTCTGATTGGTCAAGAGTCATTAGTCATTGGTCATTAGTCAAGAGTGCAAAACCCTTACCCTTAGACAAATGACTCTTGACAAATGACTAATGACAAAATAAAAACTTTATTAAGCTTTGGGAGATCGCAATGGAACGTACATTCTTAGCAATTAAGCCAGATGGAGTACAACGGGGGTTAGTGGGGGAAATTATCCGTCGCTTTGAAACTAAAGGTTTTACCCTAGTTGGCTTGAAGTTCCTGCAAGTCAGTCGGGAATTGGCCGAACAACACTATGATGTTCACCGGGAACGTCCGTTTTTTGCCGGTTTAGTGGAATTTATCATTTCTAGCCCAGTGGTGGCGATGGTATGGGAAGGTGATGGTGTTGTTGCATCTGCCAGAAAGATTATTGGTGCGACGAACCCCTTAACATCAGAGCCAGGAACGATTCGCGGCGATTTTGGCATAAATATTGGTCGTAACTTAATCCACGGTTCTGATGCTCCTGAAACCGCGCAAAAGGAAATAGCCCTATGGTTTAAGGATGAAGAATTAGTAAATTGGCAACCACATTTAACACCTTGGTTGCACGAGTAATGGAGAGACGCGATTAATCGCGTCTGTACAAAAGTTAGTAGTAGAGACGCGATTAATCGCGTCTGTACAAAAGTTAGGAGTTGAAAATTCATAACTCCTCACTCCTCACTCCTCACTTATTTAGAGACTTCGCTCTTTTCTGGTTCTACTTGGGGCAATTGGGTACCAACACGCTTGGAAAATCCCCAGCCTAAAATTAGGAAGATTGCAGCAATCATGATCCATTCTGGTGGAACTAAACTATCGTTGACCACTTTCAACAACAAGCGCAAGCCCACCAAGGCCACAGTTACATAGCCTGCATCTTCTAAGTTTTCATATTCGTCTAGCCAACGGATGAACAATCCTGCCATGAATCGCAGCGTAATAATCCCAATTGTTGCACCAGTCAGCACTAGCCATTTTTCTTGAGAAACTGCGATCGCAGTTGTCACACTATCCAAAGAAAATGCCAAATCTGTAAATGCAATCACTGGTATCGCTTGCAACAACGAAGTAAAACGCGGCCCGTGATGGTGATCGTCCTTGGCTTCTTCTGAGGTAAAGTGTTGGAATACCAACCAAAGCAGATAAGCAGCGCCTAATAATTCAAATTGCCAGAATTGTTGTACCCAAGTGGCAGTCAGAATCAAGGTGATTCGCAGCACATAAGCAACGACTAAACCAAAGTTCAAAGCTTTACGCTCAAGTTCTTTGTCTTCTAGCCCCCTAGCGATCGCAGCCAGGGCGATGGCATTGTCGGCAGATAACAGCGCCTCTAAAAGCACCAGGATCAGCAGAACTATAGGGGCTTCAACGCTGAAATGAAAGTCGAGGTAATTAAAAATTTGGTCTAGCATTCCGGGTTTCTCAAGCAGAAAAAATTAAAATTTGACAAGAACAGAGATTTATATAATTAAAAATCGCAATAAATTGCCACTCTAATCCAGCTTAACGTGCTTGTGGTGGATTTTGAAGAGGGTTGAATGTATGCGATCACAGTGGAAGTAGGGTAATTTGCGTATAAGTCAATACATCCAAAGTTTTAACATTTAGTGAATGCGATCGCAATGGACTCTTGTCTGTTCGCATCTAAAATTAGAAGATGAGAACAAAAATATGGTAAGAGTTTATGGATAACACACTTCTACAACGCATCACTCATAATCCAAATATTTGCCACGGTAAACCCTGCATTCGAGGACTTCGTTATCCAGTTGAGTTTATTTTGGAACTGCTCAGTTCTGGCATGAGTACTGAGGAAATATTGGCGGATTATGACGATTTAGAATCTAAAGATATTTTGGCTGTCTTGTTATTTGCCGCTCGACTCAGCCAAGTCAAAAGCATTCATCGAATCGCCTCATGAAATTTATTATCGATGCTCAATTACCAGTTCGTCTTGCCCGTTTTATCAAAACTTTAGGTTATGACACGATCCACACCAGAGACTTACCAAGGGAAAATGCTACGCCAGATAATGAGATTAATACCGTATCAATTCAACAAAATCGAATTTTAATTACTAAAGATGTGGATTTTGTCAACTCTTTTTTAACAGTTCAGCAACCTTATAAACTCCTTTTAATCACGACAGGGAATATCAATAACTCAGAATTGGAATCTCTATTTATAGCTAACTTGCAATCTGTAGTTGAATTGTTTAAGCAGCATTCCTATATTGAAATAAGTCGAGACACCATTATTGTGCATCAGTAGTCTCTTTGAAGAAGAATTCAGGAGTCAGAATCAATCAGTCGGGGATTCAGACCGGCGCAGGATTGATGACCACCAAATTTTCAATTTGGTGGGGGTGCAAAAACGCCCGTTATTCATCCGCCAGCGATGCACTGAGCCGGTCGTTGTGTCATACAGAAAACATTGCTGAATTCTGACTCCTGACTCCTGAATTCTGTTCGATAAAATTTCTAACATCACACATAGACTCGATGTTGCCGTTCCAGATATTCAATTTCTCTTTTCCACCGCCCAAGCCTGTTTTCTCGCTGTTGTAATTGATCTGCTGTCGGATTTCTGTAAGGTTCAGTACCTGGATTTGGGTTAATTCCCTTATTTGCAAGCCATTGGCGGCAAAAGAATTGCCAAAGAAATTCATGATCGTGCTTATCGCCACCCAGACAACGAATCCGCTTGACTGAAAGCGTGGATTCACCAAAAAGGATTTGCTCATTTCTGGAATTTTTCGGAAACAGGCGCGTCTCACTACCTCTTCCACGAAAGAATTCGACTACAAACCACTCACCAAAATCGAATATACAAACCTCTGTTGGGTCGCTACCATCATCCTCTAATAGATCAACATCACCTTGGATTTCATACCCTATGGCAATTTGTGATGTCTTGGGTAACAAGATACGAAGCCGTTCAAAGCGGTTACTGTAATTAGCCCAAAAATCCCTGCGACTACATAGGCGATTTGACTCGAAGTTTTCTAAATCCAGCTTGTTCAATATGAGATTTACTAACTTTTGGAAATCACTATAATTGATACCTCCAATCCACTCTCGAAGTCTTTGCCTTGCTGGATCTGAAAGTTTATACCAATTTTCACCATTTCTATAGTTGTGTTTCAACCAATCAACCAGCAAAGAATGATTGCTTGCTATATTATTGTAAAGATTAGTGAGTAAATGATTAACAGCATTTATTTGCTGACTATCTGACATTTCATCTAAACAAGTTAACAACCATCTTACTTGCTGCTGATTTGGAGAGCGAATTGTAGTAAAATAGGGAGTTATTTCTTCTATAAATCTGCTGAATAATGGAATCCAAATAGGTAAATCTTCTTTGATTATATTTAGTAATTCAGTTCGATTAATACGCTGTTCACAAGCAATTTTTGCTAATTCTATACCTGCTTTTGTACTGCGAAACGCCCGAATAATTTGAACTGGTAGCAGGTGACTAACTAAGTCAGAATTAGCAAAGATATCAAAAGATTCAGCTAAAGACTGTGCTAACACCTGTTCTTGCCGATCGCCATAATAAACAGCTAAACGCCACAATAGCTGATGTTGCAACCATGAGTTAGAAATTGCTACCTTCCAAATGGCTGCTGATGTTTTCCTAGATCGGTCAATATTTTGCTGATCCCACTGTGCTTTAGCATGGATGCAGTAAATCCAGTCCAACTTACTTAGTTGATCGGCTTTACCCTGTTCAATAGCTTCTAATACTTTATCAACACTTGGTATTGATATTGTTGCATCTGGTAACTTACTTGCAAGTTGAATAAGTTGATTAGGACTACAGTGGGGAGTTTCAGGTAGGGAAGGAATGCAAAACTGAGAATTCAATGTTTTAGCTCCTTTAAAGAGAGGTTTTTAGAATATCTTTCTTTAACTCATCACTGCGAAACTGAAAGCGAAAAACTACCTTACGATCGCCTGGATTATCACGTTTCTTGTCAGATTCAATTTCTCCACGACCAGCAGCTAATATTTTCTGGCTTAAAGGTGCTTTGGTAGGGAAATTCATATCATAAAAAATGTAGTTGTAAACTGATGATGATCGCAACAAGCTTAGTTGTAGATTAGTTTTATCGTCTCCATCTGAGCTAGTATGACCTTCTATAACTACGCGGCTAATTTCCTGCTCAAATTCTGGTTTTGAGAAAATAACCCCACTATAAACAGGAATAAAGCGACGTAGGAAGGCTTTACCTTCTGGTTTAAGTTCTGTACTTCCCTTAGCAAAAAGAATTGATTCTTGGATACTGACATCCCCTGTTTCTGGGTTTACTTTGACATTGATATTGTTGCTTTTCATCTGTCCCACAACATTACCAATTACTACCCGTTTTGGTACATCCTTTTGTGCAAGCTGGAGTAGGGCAGTAATAAATAGCAAAGCAAAAAACATTAGTAAACCAGACATCAGATCGCCAATAGACAGATAGATACTAGAGTCATCATCCTCTATAATCTCTGCATCAATTTCACCTCTGATAAAATCATCCATGATTGCTTCCACCATTACCAAATTGGCGGTTATCATGTACAGCAACTAGAACTTTTGCTGTCTCTAGTAAACCTCCGCAAACTTTAGCCATAGAAGTATCTGCTTGTTGGAAAAAGCTTAACTGTGAGTCAACAGTCCTTTGCATAGAAACTTCAAGATGACCCTGCCAAGACTGAAGGCTATTGTCAAGTTTTTGATTCAAATCTCTGTATAAATTGTCCACTTTTTGCACTTCCTGACCAATACCACGAGCAAGATTTTCTAGTTGGATTAGTCGTTGTGCATCGTTTAATCCAGCTGCACTAACTAATTTGTTAATTTGTTCGACAGACTCCTGAATTTTAGTCATACTTTTGTCAACTTCTTGAGTCAATTCACTACGTCTTTCAAATTCCTCTCGGAAGACTTGATCAAGATTGTTCACAACCCCAGATAATCCATCTCGTTGTTTGCCTAGCGTGCCCTCAAGTAAGTTGTTTTGTTGTTGAAAGAATGTCTGTAAATTTGTTTGATATTCTTCTCTAAATCTTGTCAAATCATCTTCTACTGTATGGCGAGTTGCTGTGAGTGTCGCATCAATATTTACTAAAGTAGCCAGAAGATTATCTTTCGCATCATTCATCAATCCCGAAGCTTGATTACCCACTGTTTGTAGAGTATTAGTTTGCTCATGAAAGGTTTTATTTGCTTGGGTGAGAATTTGGATAATTCCAGTCTTAGTAGCTTGAAGCATCTGCTGTTCTACTATTGCGCGTTCTTGTAGCGCTTTTTGCAGTTCCTCCCGAATTCCTGCGAAGGTAGCAGCAGCTTGTACTGCACTTGTTTCAAAAGCACTTCGCTGGGCTGTCATTCCTTCGATACTCTTATCTACAGCTCGATTAATTTCGTGAGATGTTTGTTGTATAACTCCTGTAGTTTCAGTTTGGAATTGACTCAAAGTTTGTCCCATATTGTTAGCAAATGCTTGAAGCATCTGCTGTTCTACTGTTGCGCGTTCTTGTAACGCTGTCTGAAGTTCTTCTCGAATTCCTTGGAAGGTAGCAGCAGCTTGCACTGCACTTGCTTCAAAAGCACTTCGCTGGGCTGTCATTCCCTGGATACTCTGATCTACAGCTCGATTAATTTCGTCGGCTGTTTGTTGTAAAACCCCTCTTGTATCTGTTTTAAATTGATTGAGAGTGTCTCCCAAATTCTTAGCAAATTCTTGGAGTTCTACCAAAGTCTTTTTTTGAAAGTTCTCAATTGTCAGGATGGAACTTGCCAAACTTTGAGATATACCACTCAATTCTCTATGCAGGGTCAGCACAGCTTCGGAAGCTTGTTGGGTTAACTCTGCACTTCTATCGAGTCTATCTGCAATGGGTTCGAGTACCTGAATTCGCAAATCTTTGATGAGTTCTTCTAAAACTCTCTGTCCCTGGTTTTCTTTAATTTCTCGGAGTTTTTTCTGTTCTTTGAATATTTCTCCCAAGGCTGGCTTAATCTGCTGACCTACAGCTTGACCAATAGCTTGGGCTGACAATTGATTTAAACCTGCGAATTGTTCTGCAATACTCCTACCTACAGCTTGACCAATGCCTTCTGCATTTAGCTGCTTTAACCCGGTCAAGTTTTTTGCTACAAGACTAAGTGCTTCAGCTACTTCATGGTTGCTATTGTCTGCCGTTTTTAAAGTTGCGATCGCCTTCAATTTTTGACGCAAACTATCACGCCGTTCCTGCCTTAGCGAATCACACCCAAACAAAACTAAGGTGAATATACTACCAGAACCAAGCCCCATCAAAGAAGTGGAGAAAGCTGTTTTCATCCCCATCAATAGTTCCGTACTGGCAGTCATCAGTTCCTGAGAATCTTTTGTGGATAAATTGATTCCTTGCAGTCCCTGCTGGATACCGTAAAAGGTTCCTAAAACGCCAATAGCAGTACACAAGGTTGTCACAAAGCGCAGGGAACTACGAGGTATGGGATGGGCTAAGACAGATGGATACTTTATCAGTATGAAATTACCATCTTGTTGTTTGAATCTACTAGAGTCATCGGTTCCTAAATGATCTTTTAACCATTGGCGAACTTCGTTTGAAAGCTTTACATTTTTACCCTTTTTGATAAATTTAATTGCGGCTTCAGTTGTGCCACACTCTGAGCGCCAATACTGCCATAGAGTGTAAAACTCGACGATAACTGCGACTACTAATACAAAAGCAGTTGCCCAATGAAAAGGTTCGTTATCCCAAATAATGTCCCAAACTTTTGCTATTTCCACACTGCACCCCTCTTGTTTATCTTGGTTATATCTTTTTGAATTTCTCTAATTCTTTATCCGCAAGAACTTTTTCAGCTATCCGCATTGGCAGATGTTCTGCATACAGGCGGTTCCCTATAGGTTCTCGCAGACGTAAGCTGTAAAGTTGTTCACCTTCTGATTCTTTATCCTCAATTAAATAAACCTGTTCTGGTGCATAGCTTCGCAACAAACGCACCTGCAAACAGGTTTTTAAATCCCGTGAAGAAATAGATAGGGGTGAATCTTGTCCAAATAATTCACAAGCCACTTTCCAAGCGTGGTTAACTGCCACAATCTCGTTAACCAATTTCTCCACCGAGGGGTAGAATAGTTTTGCAGTTTCACTAATCAATGCTTTTCACCTATCTGCCTGAGCTTCAATAGGTCTATAGTTCCCAAAATGGAAACTTATTTAACTTTTTTGCTAAAGTTATAAAGTAATTTTTGATGTAAAACTGCTCTTTAGGCGTTAAAAATTTATATAATAGGTACTCACGCAAAATTAATTGAGGATTTATTTAAGCTGGAATGACCTTGTGACAAGCATTTCAGACAATGCTAATATACAATTAATTTTGCACAGGTACTTATATTACAGCTTTCGTAACGCACCGAAAACCCAAAATATTGCATTACACTAACGCGGTAACACACCCTATAGCTAGGCTGTTGACTTTGTACCTTTTTAGGGGGTCAAAATTCATGCAAAATATCTGGTGTCTATTTGGCCAAAAGTTTATTTAACATAGACTTTGCGCTCACAGGGACACAAAAGTTGCATGAACCAAAAATGGGGAAATTCCATCAAAGTCAACACCCTACCCTATAGCTATAGCGGTTTTATACTTAATATTTTCCAGGTTATGCCAGAGAAAAAGCAAACAAAGCCTACTTACGCAGGCTTTGTTTATAAACTATTGATTTTTAGTCTAGAGGAAGACCAAAAACTAAATTTTCCATTATAAAGATAAGATTATTAGCCTAGAAATACGATACTATGATTTTCATATTAAAAAGCGCAATAAATTGCTACTCTAATCTAGCTTAACGTGGTTGTAGTGTATTTTGAAGAGGGTTGAATGTGTGCGATCGCAGTGCAAATTGGGTAATTTCCGTATAAGTCAATACACCAAAGGTTTTTACATTTAGTGAATGCGATCGCAATAGACTACTGTCAGTTCGCATCTAAAATTAGCTTATGAGAACAAAAATATGGTAAGAGTTTATGAATATTTCCTTCAGAACCGAGCTTGAGCAGTAATACAACGTTTTGCAACTACATCAGGTACACCCCTCCCCAACCCTCCTCGATGCTTGGGCTACGGTGTACACACAAGTCTGAAATAGCTGATTAACCAACAACAGCGAAACTGTGGAAATATCACAGCCTAGAGCAAATTCCATCACCTCTACCCTCAACGCCCTCTGGTTGGGAATGCGTAATCGAGACTTCTGGCTGTTATCTTCAAGTTACGCTCAAATCTTAATCTATAAATGTCTTAATCGAATAGCACGCTTGAAAAGCTCTAAGCTAGGCAGAATATAGCACTACAGGTTTCAAATATGGCAACAACAGCTTTAATTGTCGGTGCAGGTAGTGGACTAAGCGCTTCTTTAGCCCGCCTATTTGCCAAAGAGGGTTTCACCGTAGCTTTAGCAGCTCGCCAAATTGAAAAACTCACTCAATTGAGCAGTGAAATTGGCGCAGTTAGTTTTGCTGCTGATGCCTCAAAGCCAGATGAAGTAGAACAGTTATTTATTGATATTGATAATAAAATTGGTTCCCCAAATATTGTCGTTTACAATCCTAGTTACCGAGTGCGGGGGCCTCTTGTTGATCTAGACCCTGGTGAGGTGGCAAAAACCCTAGATGTAACTGCTTATGGTGGCTTTCTGGTTGCCCAAGCTGCTACCAAAAGGTTTTTGCAACTTGGCGGCGGTGCTATCTTCTTTACTGGAGCTTCAGCGAGTGTTAAGGGTTATGCTCAGTCTGCTCCCTTTGCAATGGGTAAATTTGCACTGCGCGGTTTGGCTCAAAGTATTGCTAGAGAATTAGCACCAAAGAATATCCATGTGGCGCATTTCGTAATTGATGGTGTAATCCGTTCAGCAGTTCGCCAAAATCCAGTAGATAATCCTGATAGTACTCTTGACCCGGATGCGATCGCTCAAACTTATCTCAGCATTCTCCGCCAACCCCGCAGTGCTTGGACTTATGAAGTAGAACTACGTCCGTGGGTAGAGAACTTTTAGCTAAAACAATTGTTACAAGAATAGTTTTGCAGGTATGAATATTGATTTTGGTGCAACTGCTACTGATTATGCAAAACACCGCGCTGGCTTTCCCAGTTCATTATTTAACAAACTGTCTGAATATGGTATTGGTTTACCAGGGCAGAATATTGTTGACCTTGGTACTGGAACAGGAACACTAGCGCGGGGCTTTGCCGATAGAGGTGCTTATGTGATTGGCATAGATCCATCAGTTTCACTTTTAGAACAAGCGAGACTGTTAAGCGAATCTATCGAACTCAAAGTAGATTATCGAGTCGCAACTGCCGAGAATACCGAGTTACCAGACGCAAGTGCGGATGTGGTGACAGCAGGACAGTGTTGGCATTGGTTTGATCGTCCCCGTGCTGTCCAAGAAATTACTCGAATATTGAGAAAAAATGGCTCGATCGCGATCGCTCATTTTGATTGGATACCTTTAAAAGGTAATGTAGTTGAAGCAACAGAACAACTGATCAAGGCTCATAATCCAGCGTGGAATTTGGATGGCGGTAATGGAATGTATCCCTTGTGGTTACAAGACATTGGCGAAGGAGGATTCCGAGAAATCCGCACATTTTCTTACGATGTTTTTGTGTCTTATACACACGAGGCTTGGCGGGGACGAATTCGTGCTAGTGCAGGCGTGGGAGCCAGCTTGACACAAGAATTGGTAGAAGTATTTGATCAGGAATTGGCGACATTACTCGAAGCAAGATATCCTACACCAATTCTTCAGGTTCACCATAGAGTTTGGGCTGCGATCGCCAAAGCACCGCTATGAAAAAGTATGCAAAATTGGACAATGTTTCATCCAGAGAAAGCCATCACTAGCGGCTGGCGATGTGTTGCTAGTGATGGCTTATTTGCAGTAGATAGACGAATATTGCAATTGTTAAAACTAGTCATGCTTGATAGGTTTGTTTCTAGCGATCGCTTGTCGTAACATTTTTGGCAGCCAAAAAAGATAACAATATAGTTGTTTTGCCTGACTATAAAGCGAGAATAACTTTCTTTCACTCAATAAAGTATATGGTCGAACTGCTCTAAGAATTTCTGCAAATTTATCTTCTGTCGCAGTTTCAACTGAACCACTTACAAAATAACCTTGTAAATGTGGAGGTAAGGGCCAGTTAATTTTAGGATCTGGCTGGTGTATTACAGGCTCAACATTTCCCCGCCATGCAACTCCCATAATTTGCATAGTTTGATACACCATTGTGTTCCACCCTTTCTCTTTTAAGTAGTCCAAACCTTGGCCTACGTCGGGAGAAGCCAAATCATGAAATAAAATTAAAGCATCTGCTTCTGCAAATTGTTCGCAAATAATTGTATCGTTGAGCGGTGCTGGTGCTTCGTGATTACCATCTATAAATATCAATGACCATTTCCGTTGAAATTTATTTGCTATCTCTTCTACTTTTTCAGGGCTACATCCTGGTATTAGATTCACAGATTCCTTAACACCTGCCGACTTTAGTGACTCTGTGACGCTTTCATTAAATAATTGTTCGGATAGCATCGGATCGATTACATCTAGCTCTACTCCTCCTAAAGCCAAATGACACGCTGACCAACCCATCCAACAACCTATTTCTAAAGCTTTCTTACCCTGAAATTTTAAGGCTGTATTGTATAAAATATGAGCTTCATCTCTGCTGACAAATCCTACATTTTGCTTTCGCTTATCGACGTACCAGTTATGAGTAATATCCCGCCGCAAGTAAAGCCAAAAAGAATCATATTTATTCCCTAAACTTATATTGGGAAAATAGGAATCTGGCTGAATAGTGATAAATCCTGACGAAACATAATCTCCTTTTGGGAATAAGTTTACTTCAATCACTTTTACTGTTTTTTCACTCATAATTTACTCTCTAAGTCCTTGAAATTCTAGGTTTGTGATTGACAATTTAACTTCACCAACTTCTGGAAAAGCGCTATCTTCTCTACAGATGAGCTAAAAAGTTAATTTTTTGTAAGCATCTCGTCTTTTTTAATAATGCAAAATCAGTAATAGCCCAGCACAATAGTCCCGTATGGGGCTTTAGCTCCATACCTGACAGCGATTTTCCATCTTACCTCTAGGGCAATACTTTTGGATATAAAGTGCTAAAATGCTTACGTTATATACATTTTTGCAGTTATTACCCCCATTTTTTCAGATTTGGTGAGAAATGCGAAAGAGGTGTCCGCACCATTCACTTAAAAAACAATCGCACAATTTGAGGAAAAATAACCATGATTGATCTTTATTATTGGACAACCCCAAACGGTCATAAGATTACGATTTTCTTAGAAGAAGTCGGTTTGCAATATACCATAATTCCTGTGAATATTGGGGCTGGCGATCAATTTAAACCCGAATTTTTAAAGATTTCTCCTAATAATCGTATACCGGCGATCGTTGACCACGAACCCGCAGATGGAGGTACGCCAATTTCGGTATTTGAGTCTGGTGCAATCTTGCTGTATTTAGCAGAAAAAACCGGGAAATTAATCCCTGAAGATTTACGTAATCGCATTCAAGTTTTAGAATGGTTGTTCTGGCAAATGGCAGGGCTGGGGCCAATGGCGGGACAAAATCATCACTTTAACGCCTACGCTCCCGAAAAAATAGACTATGCGATTAACCGCTATGTGAATGAGACGGGACGCTTATATGCAGTGCTGAATAAGCAACTAGCAGATAGAGAATTTGTGGCTGGCGATTATTCTATCGCCGATATTGCTGTCTATCCCTGGATTGTGCCCTATGAGCGCCAAAGTCAGAATCTAGAAGATTTTCCTCACGTCAAACGGTGGTTTGAGGCAATTAAAGCCCGTCCGGCAACAATTCGCGCTTATGAGAAAGCAGAAGAACTGAAAACTCAAGCGCTTGATCCAGATAAGTCACGAGATTTGTTATTTAACCAATCGGCGAAGACTATTCAACCTTGAGCCTAATGAAATTATCTTGTGATTGTGGCGATCGCTAAGTACAGGATTTCATTAATTCGTAGCGAATTAAGTTTTGTAATATGCAATGCCAATGCGTCGGTCGTCTTGTTAATGCATCGGCTTGCATTATTAATTTACACTAATTGTAATTATGAATTATTAATTATCAATTATGAATTATTTTGAGCTTTACCAATCCTGTTAGAATGCATCGATGTCAAAAAAGCAACATCTCATAAACAAAAAACCCGGTTGGTCTTTGGATGAGCGAGATCCAAAATTCATAGAATCTCTGATGCCTCTGCTTGGCTTTTTCTATGACTACTATTTCCGAGTTCAAACTAGTGGCTGGGATAATATTCCACCCCAAGAAAAAGTCCTACTTGTCGGTTCGCATAATGGGGGACTGGCGGCTCCCGATATGGGAATGATGATGTACGACTGGTTCCGACGATTTGGTGTGGAGCAACCCGTTTATGGTTTGATGCATCCCAAAGCTTGGCAGGTTAGCCCGCCACTAGCGCAACTGGCCGCCAAGGCTGGAGCAATTATTGCTCATCCGAAAATGGCTTACACTGCCTTGCGCTCTGGAGCTAGTGTACTAGTTTATCCAGGTGGAGCCGAAGATGTCTTTCGACCGCATTATTTACGTAACAAAATCTACTTTGCGGGGCGGCAAGGATTTATCAAGTTAGCGTTGCGGGAAAATGTGCCGATTGTCCCTGTGATTTCTTGGGGCGCTCACGATACGCTGATTGTGCTGGCTGACTGCTACAAAATTGTGCAGCAACTCCATGAATGGGGGATGCCTTGGCTGTTGGGGATTGATCCAGAAGTTTTTCCGATTTATCTCGGACTGCCTTGGGGGTTAGCAATTGGCCCGTTACCCAACATTCCATTACCTATGTCTATGTACACGCAGGTTTGTCCGCAAATTGTATTTCAACGCTACGGTTCTGAAGCAGCCAGCGATCGCCACTATGTCAATGAATGTTATGAATTAGTTGTAAGTCAGATGCAGCAAGAGTTAGATCGCTTAGTGAAGCTAACTGCTAATTATAACCAATTTGATTCCAGAGGATTGAGTTAGCAGTTTTGAATCTTTAACTCCCAACTCCCAACTCCCAACTCCCAACTCCCAACTCCCAACTCCCAACTCCCAACTCCCAACTCCTAACTCCTAACTCCCAACTCCTAACTCCTAACTCCTAACTCCTAACTCCTAACTCCTAACTTTTTTACTACCCGCCACTGACTGGTGGAATCAGCACAACTTCATCCCCGTCTTGTAGTAGGGTATCTGGTTCGACAAATATTAGATTAATTCCAAAGCGGGTAACCTCACGCCATTGGGAGAGTTCGGGGTGTTCAGCTATGAGGCGATCGCATACTGTTTTGACTGGTATACTATTGGGAAATTCCAGCACCAGTTCCGAAACCCTAAAGGCTTCTTGATAAGCAGCGAACAATTTGACGGTAACGGTGATTGCAGATTTAGACATACAAAATGCTTTGGCAGTACCAGCAAGTAGTTTAATACTTGACAAGCACCCTGAACTCTTGGGCTTAATTATACATTACTAAGGGAACTCCAAAAAATAAATTATTCCACATTAAAGTCGTTGACTGTTGACTGTTGACTGAAAACCCGTGAACCGTCAACGGTCAACAGTGAACAATAGCAATGGAATATTTTTTTACTTGGAAGTCCCTAAGTAGATGATTTCATAAGTTAATGGCGAAAAAATGTTTCTTAATCCAACATTTCTGGTTCAATTCCTAAAGCGTTGAGTTCTTCAATAGAGAGAGTACGCAATTTTTCTACAATTCTCTCCCGCTTTTGTCGCTCAATCACAGCCCGTTCCTCACCTGTTAGCAGTAAATTTCCTTGTGCATCCCACCAGCGCAACCAAGGTAACTCTGCATTCTGATAAAATCCTTGCCAGATTCCTAACTCTACGCCCATAGGAAGAATTGGGTAATGTCCTCGTTCATTGGGTTTCATCAGTTGATAAGTATTATCCACTAGGTGATAAACTTCCACTTGCGCTTTTGCTACTTCATAAATTCCATAATAAGGCACTCGAATTGCCTGCTCATAAACCCAAAACTTACCAACATTCCCACCTTCTCCTTGAGATGGCGGTGTTTTATCTCGTTCTTCTGAACCATCTCCAGAGACAAATTCAATTACAATCAAGGGCGCAACATATTCCTTCCACAGCACATAAGAACGCCGCATTTTACCGTCAAGGGTCGGTGGTACATTGGGTACATAAAACCAGTCTGGTGCTTCAGCCCCTTTCTCAGGAGGATCTGTCAATCGCCAGTAGATGCCAGAATCTTGTCCAATACAATATTGACCGTTAGGATAAAGTTGCTCTAAAACAGGTTTAATTGAATCTGTAATTAAGATGCTTTGCGGATGCTCCTGAAGATTTTTTACAAATGTACCATCTGAGTCTGGTAACTGGGTGTGATCAGGTAAAGTTAATGCCGATAGGGAAGTCATAGGCTTTAACCAAAGGTTTCTATGATTTTATTGTAAATTATGATTTTGTATACTACTGAAAGTTGGCACTTTTTTTATATTACAACTACAATACATTGCATAAAAGTAATCCAAGAAAAAAATGAACTCGTCTGACATAATTACACAGCCAAGCTATAGTTCCCAGTTAAATAACTTTGAAGCAAGTGTGTTAGGTTTTTTAACAGAACAAGGTTTACCAACTGACTCTGTATTAGTTTCAGTAAATGAGCGTGTAATTGTTTTTAGAAATCTCACCGATGTACTATCAAAGATTAATGATGAGCAAAAGCCCCGTTCTGTATACATCTCTAAATATATTGCTGCTGTAGCATCAGGTTTATTTGATGCAGCATTAAATTACTTGTGGGACGAAACAATTTTAGAGTTAAGAAAGCGTGTATCTCAATATGATATTTCATATTTTTATGATAATGCCGTAAATAGCCCAGAAAAACGTAAAAATCTGAATTCAGAAGATGATTTAGTTAAAGTAAATGACAGTGAATTAATTGAGGGTGGCAGAAAGATAGGGTTAATTTCAGAGATTGGATACAAGCATTTAGATACAATCAGATATATGCGTAATTGGGTGAGTGCTGCTCATCCAAATCAGAACGAGATTACGGGTTTAAACCTAATTTCTTGGTTGGAAACCTGTATTAAAGAAGTTATTTCTTTACCTTTGTCTAATGGAACAATAGAAATACAAAAATTTCTCAAAAATATTAAAAAAAATAATATTTCCGAATCGGATGCTAAACAAATAGCAGCATTTTTTATAGAGCTTAACCAAGAACAAACTAACAATTTAGCATCAGGATTATTTGGCATATACACACGCTTAGATACAACACCACAGACAAGACAAAATCTTCATAGGCTAATACCTCATCTATGGGATAGAGTCGATGAGCAGGCACGTCAGCAATTTGGGACTAAGTATGGCAGGTTTGTTGCAAATAATGATCAACTAGAAGCAAAGCGTGCCCTCGAGTTTTTGGAAATAGTTTCAGGAAAATCATATATTCCTGAAGCTCTTTTATCCGCAGAAATAGATACTGCTGTTGATAACTTACTTAATGCTCATCGCGGGTGGGATAACTTCAATAATGAACCACCATTTGCAAAAGCATTAGAGACACTTATTAATAACAGGGGACAGGTTCCTCTTCAAATACGTGAAAAGTATATTTTGGGGCTAGTAGAAGTTTTTATTACTAATGGAAATGGAATTTCCCGCAATGCTGAAACTAGCTATAAGTCTCTCATTGAACGATTCGACACAACTCAAGCAGTTATGGTAATTTTGTCTTTCAATAACACAATGATTGCTAGTAAACTTCAGCATAACTTATGTCAAAGTAAGTATCGTGAACTTTTAAACATGATGAAATTAAAAGTTTCGGCTCCGGCAGTTAAGGAACTAATAGATGAAATTGAAAAATATAAAGGCCCATTACATAGGTTGAAAGAGCAATCGGATTTTAAGAAAAAAGTTGAGAATATGCGAAAAATTATTTTTTAAAAGAAATAAGTAACAATGTAGGGTAAGTTAAATTTTAGCAACATACCCTACATGTTACGATATCTTACAGCATTGGTTTACCTGCTGATTTTCATGAAACACTAGGATCATCAGCCGTTTTAATCTCTCGCAAGATTCGTTCGACTTGGTTAACTTTTTCACCTCTATTCTGTTCTTTGAAGACTTTTAAAGCTTTTTCTAAAGAAGATAATGCCTCGTCTTTTTTATTTGTTTGCCACAATGCCAGTGCAAAATTAGTCAGCCCCTCGCCATAATTAGGATTAATTTCTAGAGCTTTTTTATATTGAGTAATAGCTTCTTCCCAGCGACTTTGGCTTGCGTAAACCATACCCATCGCATTGTAAGCCAGAGCGTATTTTGGCTGGAGGCGAATGGCTTCTTGATAAGCGCTAATTGCTTCTTCTGGTTTCTTTTGCCGAAAAAGCACATTTCCTAGTTGAAAGTGTCCAAAGGCATCGTCTGGGAATTGTTTAACGAATTTGCGTAAATTTTCCTCTGCACCTGTCAACTCTCCCTGATTAAATAAAGCATTGGCTTGTTGCAGCATCTGCGATCGCTCTGATGGCCCTGTGTCTGAAAACTGTGCTAGTTTTTGTGGTTGTCTCTGAATCGACTGTCCAGGCGAATGCAAAGAAACTTTTGCAGGAACCGCTAACGCTAATGGTGATAAACCAATTACAGTGATAATACTCAGCGTCATACCGCTAAAAGATTGAACAAATGCTGATTTCAGTTTGCGTTTTACCTTCATCGCTCTGAATGCCTCAATAATGTTCTATTCTTATAATAATGTGAAGATGCATTAGTAAGTCTGCAATTCCCTAAAAAGTGTGTCAATATACTGACGGCACGGTGTCATTAAAATTTTAGGGGCGGGTGATCGCGCCTATTTTTTTATAAGAATAAATTTGTATGTGCATGTTCATATATTATTTCTCTGGTCATACCAACTATTTACACTTAAAATAATATTAGCTATTTCTTTGTCATCAAGTTTTTTCAGTTCATCATCTTCGTTAAAGTTCAAACTAACTTGCTTTTGTCCATTTATTTTAGGTTCTAAAATCCATTTATAATAACCTTGATCGTTCTCTAAAATAAATAAAAATAGGCAAACTGGGAATGGTAAACTTTCAATGTTTCTAGTCTACTCAATCTATTTTTGTCTAAGTTTAAAATATCATTATGCTTCTTTCAATTCGATGTAGAATCTGTTGCTTTTACTTCAATACCAAAGAGTCTTCCAGTATAAACTCCATCTTTGTTAATTGTGATTAAAAAGTCTAATCCTTGATTTGGTGTTGGCTGAGAAATAATCAAGTCATCACGACGAGTTAAGTAAACAATGGCAAGAGATTCTGCGCGTCTTCCAATATACCAAGGTGCTGTGGTTTTCATTGTTTTATCTCCAGTCTTGATCGGCAAATTTGGAAACTAAGTGATTAGTATGGTATCTGCTCCAAAAATCATCAACTTCCTATTTTGTTTGATAATTTTAAATTGAGTAGAAAGGCTTGACATAGACTTAAGACTTTCACCATTTGCAGAAACCATGTAACCTACCTCTTGAATTTCATCAATACCTACTATATAAGTTGGTGCTGGATAAGCTATTTTAATTGAGCCTGTTTAGCAAAGGGCAGGCTGTTTTGCCTACCCTACATTATTAAGAATTGCTTTGTGTTAGTTTGTTGTTAACAGACTCTTGAATTACTTACGCGCCTTCCCGCAATTTATCCAACACGCTTCTATCTTCCAATGTCGAAGTATCTCCAGATACCTCTTGTCCGGCGGCTAGATTTCGCAGCAAGCGCCGCATAATCTTACCCGATCGCGTTTTCGGCAAAGCGTCTGTAAAGCGGATTTCTCCGGGGCGTGCGATCGCACCGATTTCTTTGACAACGTGCAGTTTGAGTTCTTTACTCAGTTCCTCACTTCCCTGATAAGTGCCTTCTAATGTCACAAAAGCAACTACTTCTTCACCCTTAAGTTCATCGGGTTTACCCACTACCGCCGCTTCTGCGACTGCTGGATGCGAAACTAAAGCTGATTCTACTTCCATTGTACCGAGTCGGTGTCCTGATACATTCAATACATCATCCACACGACCCATTACCCAAAAGTAGCCGTCTTCATCAAGTCTAGCGCCATCACCAGCAAAGTAAATATAGTTACCATCTTTGGGCGGAATGTGTTCCCAGTAGGTGCGGCGGAAGCGTTCTGGATCGCCGTAGACTGTCCGCATCATTCCTGGCCACGGATGTCGCACTGCTAGATAACCGCCTTCGTTATTGGGTACGGTGTTTCCTTCTAAATCTACGACATCTGCAATAATTCCAGGGAAGGGAAGAGTTGCAGAACCGGGTTTGGTGGGAATCGCCCCTGGTAGCGGTGTAATCATGATACCGCCTGTCTCCGTTTGCCACCAAGTATCAACAATTGGACAGCGATCGCCACCAATTACTTTCTGATACCACATCCAAGCTTCGGGGTTAATTGGTTCGCCAACGGTTCCCAACAAACGCAATGAAGACAAGTTTCGCGCGTTGGGATGGTGTTCACCCATCTTAATAAATGCCCGAATTGCCGTAGGTGCGGTATAAAAAATATTAACGCCGTATTTTTCAATTACATCCCAGAAACACCCAGGATTAGAAGCACGGGGCGCACCTTCATACATCACGGTGGTTGCACCGTTGGAAAGCGGGCCATAGACAATGTAGCTGTGTCCCGTAATCCAACCTACATCTGCGGTACACCAATATACATCTGTGTCTTGCAGGTCAAAGATCCACTTGGTGGTGATATGGGTATACAAATTATAACCAGCAGTTGTATGCACAACACCCTTCGGTTTGCCCGTGCTGCCAGAAGTGTAGAGAACAAACAGCATATCTTCGCTGTCCATCGGTTCGGCGGGACAATCGGCTGATACACCTTTTTGCAAATCATGCCACCAATGATCGCGTCCCCCCAACTGCATATAAGTTTCTTGTCCGGTGCGCTTGACAACGAGGACATTTTCTACACTAGGAACAGCACCATTAGCTAAGGCTTTATCTACCTGTTCTTTGAGAGGAACGATCGCATCTTTGCGCCAACCACCATCAGCCGTGATTACCAGTTTAGCTGTAGCATCGATTAAGCGATCGCGTAAAGCTTCGGCACTAAAACCACCAAATACTACGCTGTGTGGTGCGCCAATTCTGGCACAGGCTAACATAGCGATCGCAGCTTCGGGAATCATCGGCATATAAATACCAACGCGATCGCCTTTTTGTACACCCAGTTGCTTCAACACATTAGCGAACTGGCAAACTTCCCGGTGCAGTTGGGCGTAAGTGAGGGTACGCGAATCACCTGGTTCTCCTTCCCAAATCAATGCGGCTTTATTTTTGCGCCAGGTAGTGAGATGTCTGTCAAGGCAGTTGTAAGAAATATTAATTTTACCACCAACGAACCACTTAGCAAAAGGTGGTTGCCAGTCTAATACTGTATCCCATTTTTGGAACCATTCTAATTCTGTTCCAGCCAAATCTGCCCAAAATTGCTGCGGATCGGCTTTGGCTTGCTCATAAAAACGCTGATAGTCTTCCAGGCTTTTGATATGGGCATTTTGCGAGAATTCCGAGGTAGGATGAAATAGGCGATTCTCTTGGAGGATTGATTCTATAGTTGGTTGAGACATGGTTAGTTATGAGTGCGATCGCTATTGTGATTAAAAACTATTCTTAGCCCAGTTGTGCTAGACAGTGTTTAGATTTTCATTAAGCTAGGTAGAAATTGCCAAGTTATTTAGTTTACATTCATTTTCATCTAGCAAAAGCAAGCGATCAAGAAATTTAAAGACGTTAAACCCCTAAACTTTGTTAACCTAACCCCCAACTCGTCGCTCTAAGGGGGAAAATTCTATTTCTCTCTCCTCAAAGGAAGAGAGAAATAGAAGAGAGGTTCCACATACTGTGAAAAGTCATATCTACCGGGAATGTTGCAAAATGTAAGTAGTCTTGACAAACAAAGCCTGAAATTATGACGCTAACCGTCGAAGCTAGCAGCTTATCTCTCAACGATGTTCATCGCTTTCTCAAACTAGAAGAACTTTCAGATGGTTCATTCACAGACTTCTTAAATTTAGAACCGTTGACAGAGTTTGAACAGGAAGATTTATTGCGAATTAGAAACGACTTCCGTCGTTATCTCAGGCTTGGTAAAATTTCGGAAGGTTTGGTTAAATTTATAACGATCGCACCCTTGATGCGATTAGCAGGATTTTACGATGTGCCGATTCGGTTGACAATGGAAGATAGCATTGCGATCGCAGTCGAAGATGAAGACAGAAGAATTACCGGACGGATGGATATTTTAGCAATCAACAGTCCTCAAAGTAATATTGCGCCGCCTTTTTGGGTTGTAGTAATTGAAACGAAAAATAGTGCGGTTGAAGTGGGTGAGGGTTTACCTCAATTACTAACTTATGCTTTTAAAAGTTTAGATCAACAACCATCAGTTTGGGGTTTGGCAACTAACGGACTGCGTTATCAATTTGTTTATTTAAGACATGACGAACAGCCAAGTTATCAGTTAATGCCATTATTAAATCTGAATGAATCTCCTGGTGCAATTAAGTTGTTACAAGTTCTTAAAAGCATTTGCAAGTTACCAAATTTTCAGTAAAATCAACGTATAATTGCGGGGCGATCGCTGATGTCTGAACCTGCTACTTTAGAAATCATCTCTGATGGTATTTCAGAGGACGAAGTTATTTTTCCTCCTGGCGATATACTGAGTGACGAACCACCCTTGGAAAGTGACCTACACCGAGAACAAATCGATTTGCTGATTCGCATCCTCAAATTGTGGTGGCGAGAAAGGCAAGATTTTTATGCTTCTGGCAATTTGACGATTTACTACAGTCCTAACCAGAAAAAATCAGAACATTTCCGTGGCCCAGACTTTTTTGTAGTTTTGGGAACCCAGAAAAAAGACCGTAAGAGTTGGGTAGTTTGGCAAGAAGACGGGAAATACCCTAACCTGATTGTGGAAATTTTGTCAAGTTCAACCACAGCCGTTGATAAAGGTTTAAAAAAACAAGTTTACCAAGATACCTTCCGTACACCAGATTATTTCTGGTTTGACCCTGTAACAACCGAACTTCAGGGATTTCATCTAGTTGATGGGAAGTATCAAGAAATCCAAGTAACTACTGATGGCCGTTTGTGGAGTCAGCAGTTAGAACTTTATTTGGGAGTTTATGAAGGTAAATTAAGATTCTTCACTACTGAAAATCAATTGATATTATCATCAGAAGAATTGGCCCAACAAGAACGTTTACGTGCCGAACAGGCAGAAGAACGCGCCCAACAAGCAGAAGAACGCGCCCAACAAGCAGAGCAAGAAATTGCTCGACTGCGGGAGGCTTTACGTATACAGGGTATCAACTTAGAGAATATTTAATGACATCAGGAAATTAATTAAAGACACTTTCAAGTTAAAATCTAGTTATCAGTGTGTAAAAAAAGCGTAATCTTCTGAAAGTAGGGCATCGTTTGCAAGCAAAAGAAATTAAGGATCAGCTAAAGTCCCTTACCCTCCAAGCCTCCTCGATAGATCATAATTTAGCGAGAAGATTAGATGAAATCAATCGTTGGGTAAAAGACATCAAACCAGGTTCCCTGACTGCAAAACCCTTTGTCACTGCCTTTTTACTAGAGGTAATTACGGATTCGACAATTTGGCTGATAATCAAATCCTTACCTTCAGAAGAAGAACAAAAAGCAAAGTTCGATCTGATGACACCGATTGAGAGATATTGGTATGGTTATTTATTTCCCAGATGGTTTAATGCAAGTGACTCCAAGTTTTATATTTGGAAGCAAAAATTGATGGCTGGCGAATTTAATCAGGTCGATAATGATATCATTAGATCAATAGCCCAAGATATAGTTCAGCGAGAAGGTAGTTTTTGGCAGCGTTATATAGCCGACCTTTCAATGGCAACAGATTTAATTGTTAGTCGTAACAATCAACCACTGTGCATTCAAATTACCAGTGTTAGTGAAGAACTTAATCATCAAAAGTATGAAGCTTGGGAAAATACACTGCGATCGTGGGAAATCGATAGGGGGCTGTTCTTAAGTTACAATCCCAAAGATGCTAATTTTGTCAACCAGTTAGTCAACGTGGCCCTGTATAACAGTGATTACCTTTCTGGTGGCAAATATTTAAAATTTTCGTGAATTTTCAGGAATTTCATATTTCAGATTTGTGTCTAGCCTACATACTTACGTGCTAATTAGAGCTTTTATGGCTAACAAAAGAGAAACTCACTGCGACAATCAAGTAGATACATTTGCTGAAGCTTTAGCAACAGCGCGACAAATGCAGCAGAACTGGTTAACTTATGGGGTTGATTTTGTCAATATTTACGTTGAAGATGTGGAGGGAGACTGGCTAGAAACGTGGGGACATGACGAAATATTAGGTAATTTTCAGTTAGATAGTATTAAGGAATTTTTGGTAAGTAATGATAGTGTAGCTGTGAAAGTAAGACAGCATTTAGGAGAGCGATCGCTGTTTGATTTTGCAGTAAACTTAGATGAATCTTGGAGAATTTCCCAAACCAATGAGAGGTTATTTGCTGTGAGACAGTTGTTAGCTGGTGAAGAAAATAGTATTGATACAAATGATATCAGGTTATTGGATTTAGTAAATAGTCTGGTAGTAAAGTTGGCAGAGATTTTGTGAAATTTTTAGTTGTCTAGTGCTAGAGTAAATTTTGGACTCAAGAGTTCTTATGTTTGATTTTGGTTGCCATTGAGTGGTATATAAGCGATCGCTTTTCCAGATAAGCTTTAATAATCTTTGAGATGTGCAATCTTTATCACTGTTACTAGCAAGGATTGCTCCTCAATCTGGTAAATAATGCGGTATTCACCCAAAATAACCTTATACAGTCGTTCAGTCTCCTTCAATGGGTGAGCATCTTCTGAACGTGGATTTAATGCTAGTTCCTCTAACTTTTGTGCTAGTCGTTGCTGCAACTCTGAGTCCAATTCTGTAATTTTCTGCACAGCCGAAGGTACTAATGTTACTTGGTAGCTCATATCCCTAGCTCCCTTTTAATGTCTTCCAAGGGTGTTGTCCCCAGTTCTGCAATTTCCTCTAGTACCTTATAAGCATCTCTTGCATCAGCCTCATCTAACCTCGCTTCAATTAGTTCATGCATCTGCTCTGTTGAGGTAATTTCAATCCCTGGTTCTTCTCTAAGTTTGTCCGTTAATGCATAAAAAGCTTCACGATCGTCTCGATGTTTCAACACATAAGCTCTTAACTCTTGTTTAGTCATCCCTTGGAAATTTGCCTTAGTCATAAATATTTTACCCTCCCGTTTGGCAATATTTCTACTTCAAAGCTTTGTCCAGCTAGAATGTAAATGCGTGTTGTCCGTTCATCTAATCTCACCAAGTAAATTGGTAGGTACATCTGAGTTAAATCCTGACACACCTTCAATAATTCCATTGCTTGTTCATTAGTTGGTTTCATTCAGCATAATTAGCAAATTAAATTGTAGTAAATTGCTTGCAGACGCTATAGCGTTTCTCGACCTAGTTAGGTACACCCGTAGGGGCACGGCACTGCCGTGCCCCTACACCTAGCGATATAATGTTGTACCGCAGTTGTCGAGTATCAAAGACTCATCCTCTATTCCCAATTCCCAATTTAGAGAAAGCTACCCTGCGTAAGGATTGCCAATTCTATCTACAGAGACGTTGGAAGAGAATGGCAAACGGCCGGGATTTAAGCGTGGTTCGGCTGCATAGCCAACAGGAACTAAAATAGCGATCGCCAAATCTGGATTATCTCCAGCACCAATCACTTGTTTTACCTGATCCTCAATCCAACCGTTCATAAAACAAGTGGATAATCCCAAACTTTCTGCTGCTAACACCAAATGAGTTGCGGCAATGATGGCATCTTTGATTGCATATTCGCGTCGTTTGTCGCCAAGCCCAGCTTGAAATTGTGGGATGGCGCTTCTAAAGTAGTTTACCGTGCCTTCATTCCATGCCCCAGTTTCAGTTGCCCGCTCAAAAATTGGGGTTAAGTCTCGTTCGCCTACGTTAGGATCGGCGGCAAAGACGAAAGTTACAGGTGCTTGGACAATTTGCTGTTGATTCCACGATGCTGCTGCTAGTGCTGCTTTTTGTGCCTCATCTTGCACAAGAATAATTTGCCAGTCTTGGATATTAAAGCTGCTGGGCGCTGCCACAGTCAACTCTACCAGTTGCTTAAGCAGTTCTGGGGCGATGGGGTCTGTTTTAAAAGTTTTGATGGAACGACGTTGAGCGATCGCACTTGGTACATCTAAAGCTTGAGTTTGGGTGATGGAACTCATGAGATTCTCCTGATAATTGAGTTATGACCAAAAAATTAGTAATGACGTTAGCACACTCGCTACTACTGCGCTAACGCAATTACGATACAAGCAAATTTATTTATTCAGGAAACAAAAATAAAAATTATTCCTTGTTTCAGAACAAACAACTCGCCTACGCCATACGCAAGGGAACAATCCTGAGAGCATAATTACGAATTACGAATTACGCCTTAGCTACCGGCTCGTTAGCAGCCGACCAAAATGGATAATCTGTATATCCTTCTTCACCGCCACCATAAAAGGTTGCTTGATTTGCTTCATTTAGTGGTGCATTTAAAGCCAAGCGTCGGGGTAAATCTGGGTTTGATAAAAATAATGTGCCAAAGGCAACTAAATCTGCTGCATTGTTTGCCAGTACAGCATCGCCTTTTTCACGAGTATAACCACCATTAACAATGAGTGTACCTGTAAAGCGATCGCGTATATGATTAGTCGGTACAATTATCCCGCCATGTCTAATATCTGCCTCTGTTGCCTCATAAATATGCAGATATGCCAAATTAAACTGGTTCAATGCTTGAGCCGCATAACCGAATGTCTCCAAGGGATTGGAGTCACCTATATCGTTAAAAGTCCCACTGGGAGAGAAACGTACCCCGACTCGGTTAGAATCCCACACACTAGTTACTGCCTGTGTCACCTCCAACAGGAATCGGGTACGATTCTCAATGGAACCGCCATATTTATCTGTACGTTGATTGGTGCGATCGCGCAGAAATTGATCTATTAAATAACCATTAGCTGAGTGAATTTCTACCCCATCAAACCCAGCCGCTAGAGCATTTGCCGCTCCCTGACGATACTGTTCTACTATCTGCGGTATTTCCGAAGTTTCTAAAGCGCGGGGAGTAACAAAGGGTTTAGGCCCCTCATAAGTTGCGGCGTCACCTTTAGCAGCAATGGCAGAAGGTGCCACAGGTAAAGCTCCATTTGGTTGTAAGTCAGGGTGAGAAATCCTGCCTACATGCCATAGTTGCAGAAAAATTCTTCCTCCCTCCTGATGTACAGCATCGGTTACTAACTTCCAGCCCTCCACCTGTTCTGGCGAATGAATTCCTGGTGTAGCAGGATAACCCTGTCCTTCAGGAGTTACCTGTGTTGCTTCAGAAATAATCAGTCCGGCGGAAGCACGTTGCACGTAGTAGGTAGCATTCAGTTGGTGTGGTACATTTCCCTTACCTGCCCTATTTCGGGTTAAGGGTGCCATTACTATCCGGTTAGGTAGTTCCAGATTCCCTAATTGATAAGGAGAGAATAAGTTGATATCACTAGTCATTGATTTTATCTCCAAATGATTTTAGTCATTAGTCATTGGTCATTGGTCATTGGTCATTGGTCATTGGTCATTGGTCATTGGTCATTTGTCATTTGTCATTGGTCATTTGTCATTTGTTTTTTCCCCCTGCTCCCTCATCCCCCACTCCCCACTTTGTACAGACGCGATTCATCGCGTCTCTCCCCACTCCCACGCAAAGCGTATTAACTAAACAATCGACCGAATAATACCACCATCTACCCGCAAAGCTGCACCATTAGTTGCTGAAGCTACGGGACTAGAAAGGTAAACTACGATCGCTGCTACTTCTTCATTAGTTGCAAAGCGTTTGATTAAGGAACTTGGACGCACATTTTGAAAAAACTCAGCCTCGACTTGGGCGCGATCAATATCGCGTTCCTGCGCCAGGTTATTGATAAACTCTTCAACTCCTTCTGAACGGGTTGGCCCTGGGAGGACTGAGTTTACCGTGACTCCAGTCCCGACAGTCATTTCTGCTAGACCTCGTGCAATGGCTAGCTGCGCTGTCTTAGTTGTGCCGTAGTGAATCATTTCCACGGGAATTTGAATCGCAGACTCGCTGGAGATAAAAATTATCCGCCCCCAGTTTTGCTCTAGCTGCTTTTGCAGATATTGCCGACTCAAACGGACTCCACTCAGGACGTTAACCTCAAATATGTTTAACCAGTCTTTATCAGTAATATCAAAGAAGCTTTTTGGCTCGTAAATACCTAAATTGTTTATCAGGATATCAACGTGAGGAACCTCTTGAAAGAGTTTCTCTACCCCTGATGCACTACCTGTGTCAGCAACCACACCAGAAACTTTCGCCTCAGATGTAGAATGCTTAATTTTAGCGATCGCTTGAGCTACCCGTTCTTCAGACCGACCGTTAATAATAACTGATGCACCCTCTTGAGCTAACCCAAGAGCGACGGCCATTCCAATACCTGCGGTTGAACCACTCACCAGCGCGGATTTACCATGCAATTTCAAGTCCATTTCGCTTTTTCCCCGTTAGTTGAAACAGAATTTAGGAATGGGAGTAGGGAGTAGGCAGTGGGGAATGGGGCATTGGTAATTGGGCACAACAGGCAGAGGGGGAAGGGGAAAGGTGCACAGAAGAGGAATTTTCTCCCTACTCCCTACTCCCTACTCCCCTTTCACTTAAATTAAAGATGCTGTGCTAAGGTCTTATTCAAGGTAGTTTTTGGAACTGCCCCGACGACAGTATCGACCTGCCGACCGCCTTTAAAAACCATCAGCGTCGGAATGCTGCGAATTCCATAATGGCTGGCGACAGTAGGATTTTGATCTGTGTTCAGCTTCACAAATTTCACCTGTCCTTCGTATTCAGCAGCAACTTCATCGACGACTGGGCCCACCATCCGGCAAGGGCCGCACCACGGCGCCCAAAAGTCCACTAATACTGGAATTTCACTTTCTAAGACTTCTTGCTTGAATGTGGCTTCTGTGACATTTGTAATGGATGACATAAAATTGCCTTCCTAATTAATTCTATAATTCGATAATATCGAATAATAAAAATATATGCCACTTGATGAGATAATGCAACTATGAGATTTCTTTATCATCCAGATAGAAAAAATATTTCTTTACCGGGAGTGCTGTATGCATTGGGCGATCCAGTGCGGTTAGAGATTGTGCGGCGGTTGGCGACTGAGGGGGAACAATGCTGTGCCAGTTTTGATTTTGCGATCGCTAAGTCTACTATGTCCAATCACTTTAAGATTTTGCGGGAGTCGGGGATAGTCTTGACACGCAAAGAAGGCACACATCACATTAACATCCTGCGGCGTGAAGATTTAGAGTTGCTGTTTCCAGGGTTGTTGGATGCGGTATTGAAAGCCGCTCAACCATTGCCTATTGAACCGGCGAGTAGTAAACAAACAGCTTTTAGGATTTAGAGCATTGGGCATTGGGCATTGGGCATGGGGCATGGGGCATGGGGCATGAATTGTTTAAGAGTCTTCTGGTTTTTCTATTTGTGTTTCTAAATCAGCAAAGACATCATGTTGTTCTCGAAAAGTCCTTGGAGTGTGAGATAAACCTACATCCATAGATAGCAAATCAATACCGTCGATAATTTTGGGTATCTGAGCTTGATCAACTTGCAGACTGAGAAAGCATTTCTCCCTGTAATCTGGTCTTTCCTGAAATAGTGCGATCGCTCTTTCCAAAGGGCGCATAACCTGATATGCTTTTTCTGCCTTCTCAATTGATACTTGAGGGATTGGCGATCGTAGCCTGAGAACTGCTAGATCAATTAAATCTCTTGCCTCAACGCTGTCATCTGCGTAACGGTCAGAATTTGACAGCAGCTTAGAGGTAAAGCAGTCATTGAAGCTTAAGCAGGGAACGGGTGACCAATTTAGATATCTTGGTGGGTCTAGTTGAAAACGAGTTTCGGCAATAATTTCTGTTTTAATCGGCATATCATCCACAAAAACGATCACCCGAATTCCATACTGGTCAGTTGTACTACGTCCAATTTGGATTTTACTTAAATCACTAAATAATGCTTCATGCCCACCATCAAATACAACTGTCCGCAGGTATTTGTAGCCTTCTGTACCAACAGAAGCGATAAAATCAACATCCTTACTCCAGCGATATTCATCAAACTCAAATGCAATAAGGGTTCCGCCACCAAAGTAAGCAGAACCCTTTCTAAGTATGTCAGAATCTAAGCATTCAAGAACTGTGAGAATTTGATTATGATGTTCTAGCCTGAAGGTCATAAACAAACTTGCAACCAGGATTTATAGCGTCTGGCGAGTTCCTGAAGAAAATTGAGTTCTTCACCCTCAAGATTATCAAATAGATTGTGATATTGCCAACCACGCTCGTAGCGACTCAGCATTTCTTCTGAAGTAAAGCGATATACATCGGCGGTCTGCCAACAAATTGACTCTAGAAAAGGCAGTTTTTTGGGGACAAGAACAGGATTAATTGTTGGTGTTGCGGTTGTCATAACTCTTTTAATCAACCACTTTAGGCTTAACTTTAATTTTAGATTAGCACTAACGATTTTGAAATTCAATTTTATTCTAACTATAAATTATCCCGGCTGGGATAAACTCTTCCTTTCCAAGCACCGCCGCGCCCTTGCCAGTGACGTAGGGCTGAGTCTAGAGTCATCAGAGTATAAAGAAAAGCGATCGCAGGTAAACTAAAAGCGAACCAGACAGAACATTTATAAAAGCGGATCGTTGGGTAGTAAGCGAAAGTCATTAACAGCCATCCTAATATACCTGTAAGTGCGATCGCACAATTGCCCCAAACTGCACCTAGAATTACACACACAGGTGGAACTAGATAAATCAGAGGCATTCCTACCAAAGTTCCCAATAGTACTAATGGAGAATAATTCAGTTGGGTATAAGCAGTACGAGCCACCATATCCCAAATCGTCGCCAGCGAGTTATAGGGACGCAGACTCCGAGTCAAGGTACTCAATCCTAGCCAGATACGCCCTGTGGGGGAGGATGAGGGGGATGAGGAGGATGAGGGAGATGAGGGAGATGAGGGAGTAGAGGGGAAGGAAGAATTAGTGTGTCTCCAACTCTCCCAGTCTCCTACTCTCCTAATACTTTTGACGGATTGAGCCAGGGCGCAATCGTCGATTAAAGCTTGGCGAATGACTTTAATACCTCCGATTCGCTCTAAAGCTTCACGGGCGATCAGAATAGATCCCCCGGCTGCTGCTGCTGTGGGATTGTTGGGATTATTTACCCAGCGAAAAGGATAGAGTTTTTGGAAGAAAAACACGAAAGCTGGAATCAAAAGTTTTTCCCAAAAGCTTTCACACCTGAGTCGCACCATTACCGAAACCAAATCTAAATCTTCTTGCACAGCTTTAGCAACGAGTCGGCGGAGATTACCAGGATCGTGTTCGATATCTGCGTCGGTCAGGAAAAAATAGTCAGGTGCAAATTTACTAGCGCTGTTTATACCTTGCTCAACTGCCCAAAGTTTGCCCGACCAACCATTCGGTAGTGATTCACCTGAGATAATATGCAATTGCTGAGGTTTACCTACAGCGTGTGCAACTCCTTCGGCAAAATTTGCTGTTTGGTCTGTGCTGCGATCGTCTACCAAAAACACGTTGAAAGAACCAGGATAGTCTTGGAGTAGGAGCGATCGCAACGTAGTTGGTAGCAATTGGGCTTCGTTACGGGCTGGAACGACGGCACAAACCACAGGTAACGATTTTAGCTGAGTTTCTGTAACCTCTAATTGCTGATCTGTCCGCCAAAACTGTCCCCAAAAACACAGTAATCCTAACCAAATTGTCAAGGATAACAGCATCAATCCTAATACAATTACATCCATGAGCTATTGCAAATTATCGGTGACTCAGACAGAATACTATGTCTACTGATAGAGAAAAAATTTTTTCAGATTGCCGTATTCATAACTAGTGTTGAGGTTAAATAGTTTTTGATGCAAACACAAGACAGGGTAAAAGTCAATCAAGTTGCAACAGCGATCGCAGCTAGCCAAGAATATCTGCTTTCAATTCAAAATCCCGTAGGTTACTGGTGGGCAGAGTTAGAATCTAATGTCACCATCACTGCTGAAGTCGTGCTTTTGCATAAGATTTGGGGAACAGACCAAACCAGACCTTTGCACAAAGTTGCAGCCTATTTGCGTCAAGAGCAACGGCAGCATGGCGGCTGGGAACTTTTCTATGGTGATGGCGGAGAACTTAGCACCTCGGTTGAAGCCTACATGGCGCTGAGACTGTTGGGTGTACCAGCAACCGATCCGGCGATGATTCGGGCGCGAAAGTTTATTCTGCAACGGGGTGGTATTAGTAAAACTCGGATTTTTACTAAGTTGCACCTAGCCTTGATTGGCTGCTACGACTGGCGCGGTATTCCCTCGCTACCACCTTGGATAATGCTGTTGCCCAAGGCTTTCCCAGTTAATATTTATGAGATGTCTAGTTGGGCGCGTTCCAGCACTGTACCGTTGTTGGTTGTGTGCGATCGCAAACCTGTTTTTATCACTGACCCAACTATCAACCTAGATGAACTATACGCTGAAGGTGTCGATCAAGTCCGGTGGAAATTACCCCAAAGTGGCGATTGGACTGATTTATTTCTCACCCTCGATAAAGGGTTCAAGTTGGCAGAAAGGCTGAATTTAGTTCCCTTTCGTCAAGAAGGCATCAAAGCTGCCGAAAAATGGATTTTAGAGCGCCAAGAAGCTACAGGTGACTGGGGCGGCATTATTCCGGCGATGCTGAATTCAATGCTGGCTTTGCGGTGTCTAGATTATGACCGAAACGACCCCATTGTAGAACGAGGTTTGCAAGCAATTGATAACTTTGTCATTGAAACAGAGAATAGTTATCGGGTACAGCCTTGTATTTCACCCGTCTGGGATACAGCTTGGGTGATGCGTGCCTTAGTAGAATCTGGCTTTGCAGCAGATCATCCAGCTGTGGTAAAGGCTGGAGAATGGTTGTTGCAAAAACAAATTTTAGATTACGGAGATTGGGCTGTAAAAAATCGTCAGGGAAAACCAGGGGCTTGGGCGTTTGAGTTTGAGAATCGCTTTTATCCCGATGTAGACGACTCGGCTGTGGTGGTGATGGCACTACATGTTGCAAAACTCCCTAATGAAGAAATTAAGCAGGCTGCGATCGCACGGGCGTTAAACTGGATTGCATCTATGCAATGTAAACCAGGCGGGTGGGCTGCTTTTGATTTAGATAACGATCAAGATTGGCTTAACTCCATCCCTTATGGTGACTTGAAAGCGATGATTGATCCAAACACCGCAGATGTTACGGCTAGAGTCGTAGAAATGCTGGGTGCTTGTGATTTGTCAATTGATAGTGATAATTTAGAGCGATCGCTTACTTATCTTCACAGCGAACAAGAAACCGAAGGCTGTTGGTTTGGTCGTTGGGGTGTCAACTATATCTACGGCACCAGTGGCGTTTTATCAGCGTTGGCGTTAATTGCTCCTCAAAAGCATAAACTCAGTATAGAACGGGGAGCAGCTTGGTTAGTTGGATGTCAAAACCCAGATGGAGGTTGGGGTGAGACTTGCCGCAGCTACAACGATCCTAGTCTTAAAGGAAAAGGAAATAGTACTGCATCTCAAACTGCTTGGGCTTTAATTGGCCTATTGGCAGCAGGTGAAGCAACTGGTAAATTAGCTCTTGAGGTGATTGAGCGGGGAATTGGCTATTTAGTGGCAACTCAACAGCCCGATGGTACTTGGTTTGAGGCTGACTTTACAGGTACTGGCTTCCCCTGCCATTTCTATCTCAAGTATCATCTGTATCAACAATACTTTCCTTTAATCGCTCTAGGTCGCTATCAAACAGTGATTAATACCAATTCTGTATGAAGATACGCCAAACTATATGAGGAACGAACCGCAAAGGACGCAAAGGACACAAAGAAGAAAGAAAAGTTGGCGCAACCTCACAAAGAAATGGTATAACCCAATGTTTAGGAGAAAATACCATAATCAATAACTTAAAATAATTAACTTAAAAAGAAAGGTGAGGCATAGCCCCACCTTTGATTTTTAACTCAAAACTATTACAGCACCCGTTTGAAGAAAGTCACTAAATCCTCAATGTTGGGTGTGTGAAGTAAATCTATTACTTCTGTAGCTTTTTCAGAAGGTATATAGTCATCTGGTACACCGATAATTGTAGTTCCCAAGTTTTGGGCGAGATGATACCAAAAAGCTAATTTATCGTCAGCGCTCATTGAAGTATACTCTTCAGTAGGAATTGCTGTTTGCCCCACTTCATCTTGGTTTACCAACTGACGCAAAGCAAAAAGCTGTTCCGCCTGGGGTAGATTTTGAATTTGTGCAACTAAATTCGCAGTTTTTTCATTTGTCACATCATTGAGGCAGAGCGCCGGAATTTCGTCACAAATTTCAGTGTAAAGTAAGGCTAGCACAGTCAGGCGATCGTCTGTATTCAAACTCTGAAATTTTGATACACTTTGTTCTAAAAAGTTGACGTTGGTAGAAGTCATAAACACCTCAAAGTAATTAACTGCTTAATTAACTAAAAAAATATTGAGTAAAAATTGTAATCCTGCCTTTAGTATGTCTATCAATTTTAAAGATTTAACTTTAGAACAAACACTATTGCATTGATATATTACTAATATAAAATAAGTATATTTAAACCAACCAAAAGACAGATTCAATCAACTATGAATCCTTTTAATATATTGAGTACAAAACAAAGGGCGTTACGACTGTAGGGTGCAACTGGACTAAGGATATAAATGAACACAGAGTAAGAGTTTTAGTTTTTACTCTGTGTTTATTTATCAAGAAAAAATAAACACGCTAGTCATCAAAACCTAGCTTGATATTAAGCAACTGGCAGATACAGCTAGCTTTAAGAAAAGGGATATAACACCCTTGCCCTCCTCATTCGGATACTAAAAATGTAGCTTCAAGCAGCCTAAAAACTTCAAAAATGCTAAATTTCAGCACCTGCTTTTGCTTCGGCACCCATTGGCGAAACATAATCACGGAAAAGAGTAATCTGTTGCTCAAAACCTAATCCTTGAATTCTGCCAAACAACGCTTTACATTCTGAGGGAAGTTCATAGTCAGAAGGTATAGGAATGATAGTACCTTGATCCATACCTTGAGATAATCGATACCAAAATAGTAACTTGGTGGTATCACCCAAAGAACCATATTCACGAGAAATTTGGGTATCCACTTTATTAATCAAGTCACGCTGAACTTGTAATTGTTGTTCATGAGATAATTCCTTCACTTGATTAAACAAACCTTCAGCGATTTCTGGGGAAACAGTGCTAGCACCAGGGGCGGCTGGCGTAATTGAGCCACCCATTTCTTTGTAAATGAACCAAAACAAAGCTAGTTGTTGATCCACACCCAACTGTTGCCAAGCTTGAACATGTTCACGAATAGTTGGATCGCTAGTTTGTGTAAATGTCATTATTAACTCCAATTGCAATTAATTAGTTTCATTAGCAAGGTTATCAAATGTACATTTAGCGTTTTACCCTACTGAAGACAGATGTCTGTAAATCAAAAAGAAGAACTATTAGGACTTACGCATTGACAGAAAAGCCAAAATAACAGGTATAGTTTTCAAGGTTTATAGCTAGGTTTTTCAATGAGATTTTGGCGATCGCACCCAATCAACGGTGATTGAGAAAAGCCTGAAACAACGTATTTTCGTTAATGCACAAGATAGTTATTTTGTACAGTGCGTAAGTCCTAACTATTATAAATAGAACATAAATCGGTCAGAGTGTAGTCCTGCATTAGAAGTATTACAGTTAAATAAAAACCAAATATAAAAAGCCAAAATAATGCTTGCTTTGACAAGGTTAAGCAGTTAGAAAACTCCAATAAATAAATTATCTAATCATGTGGGTTGGGCGTCTCGCCCGCCCCACAATAAATAATTGGGCGTTGCTGATTCCATGTATGAAAATGATTTTGCATAATACCAAAATCCTTGTAGAGACGAAGAAAAGCTACGTCTCTACATCCATACTCATACTTCAATTCAGCAACGCCAATAATTGAATATTTTTTATCTGGAATTTCCTTAGCAATGGGAATGCTGCAAACTTGAAATATTCTCAGGAGGTATTTCGTTAGATAGATGTTAATTTTATTTTGACAGTGCTTATAAAAGCACTGTCACAATTCAGCGACATTAATTTATTAACGGCAACACTTTTATTTAGCTTATTCTCACCGATCTTGATAGTCTTCAGAAGATTTGGGATCTAACTCCCAGCGATCGCCATCACGTTCCTCTAAAATATCGTTAGTATGCAGAAACTCAGAGTCATCCATTTCTAGCCCTACGGCTGCTTCTAGTTCCTCAGTTACATTTTTATCGGGAGTGGAAGTACTACCACCAACAGCTTCATCCCCAACTGCATCTGCATCTTGCCAATAAGCATCAACATCGCCACCCGTGAGTTCAGGACTAGTTTCTGTGTACTCCTGTCTTTCTGCTCTCATTGAGCTACCACCAATATTGTATCCCGGCAAGTCTTTCACACCAGTACCGTAGGATTCGGTAATTTCCTGTGGCAAATCATTGGTTTCAATTTCTTCATTATGATTTTTTTTTGCCATGATACTAGCCCTTTTGTGCATTCTTACAATAACGTTTTTATGTCTCTAACTTATCTAACTAGAGATGTATAGCTTTAGTAATAAAATAATCTATCCCCTTGGAACGAAGCTAAACTAGCGATCGCACCATACTATGTAAATATGAATTCATGGTCAAGCAACTTGTAGTTGAAGCTTTTAGTTATGAGTTAGTAGCTCTCAAACCTAAATTATTCAGTAACTAAGTTCTAACTCATAACTATTTTTTATTATCAGCAAACAAAAATTTGAGTTTAGCCATTTAACTTGATATTCATGCTTTTCAATTTCCTGCATGGTAGGCAATTGAAACAAAAAATTTCAGGAATAATCCTGGTTTTTTAACTGTCCTAATCGATAAATATTGTAGCTAGTTAAATACTAGAAATAAACAGGTAATACAATCAATGACTGACCATAACAATCATTCCGGTAAGAAAAAAGTTGCCATCCTTATTGAACAGGCAGTAGAGGATGCAGAATTTACAGTCCCTTATAATGGACTAAAACAAGCGGGAATCGAAGTAGTAGTCCTTGGTTCCCGAATAAATGAAAAATATAAGGGTAAACGCGGCAAACTTAGCATCCAAGCTGATGGTACTACCACAGAAGCGATCGCAGCTGAATTCGACGCGGTGATAATTCCCGGTGGGATGGCTCCCGACAGAATGCGGCGCAACATCAACACAGTCCGCTTTGTCCAAGAAGCTATACAACAAGGAAAATTAGTTGCTGCTGTTTGTCATGGGCCACAAGTTTTGATTGAAGGCGACTTACTTAAAGGCAAACAAGCCACTGGTTTTATCGCTATTGCCAAGGACATGATTAACGCTGGCGCAAAATATCTAGATGAGTCGGTGGTAGTTGACGGAAATTTGATTACATCCCGTGAACCGGGAGACTTGCCAATTTTCACCACAGCTATATTAAGCCGTTTGGGTTATGGTGGCAAAGATGCTGCATTACCAAATGAAAAAGACACAAGTGCAGAATGGTGGAAACTGGCTGATGCTTGGGGTGGCTCAACTAAAGGTGAGATCACCAAAGGTTTAAATAATGCCCTTGCTGGTGAACGTTATTCGCTAGAAGCATTTGAAAACTACTTGCAAAAGGAATCAGATAGCGAAGTAAACTCAGTCTTTCAAGAAATAATTGCTAATAAACAGCGCCACATTCAAAAACTGGAAACTTATCTTCAGCTATTGGGCGAAAAACCTTCTTTAGGCGCAAATATTGCCAATCAGTATGCCAAAGTGAAAACTGCCTTAACAGGAAGTGATGACATATATCAGTTACGTTCTGCTTTAGGTGATGTGCAAACTGGTATCGGCGATATTGGCAATTTGTCTGCAATGTTCACTGACCCAGTAGCAACTGCTATTTTCAAAGAAATTTACGACGATTTATTGAAATACGAACAGCGATTAGTAGAACTGTATCGGGCGCGGATAGGTACTCAGATTCAGGCTCCTAAGCCCACTACAGGGGCTGCTGTGTCAATGTAATTCGTAATTACAAGACCTTCGCGTTATTAGTAGGGGCTGCCGAAGTTTCCACTGTCGAATAACTCAACCTGTAAGAATAATTCATGAATTGCCCCTACGTGAAAATCTTTCTTTTTGGCTATTGTTTGCATGATTCTTATTACTGTGATGGAGATATAAAAAGTGACTTCAACATCAGGGAATAAACAAAGTACCAGTCAGACTGAAGCTAGTGAAGTAGAGCGTTGGGCATCTCTCATTGGTGGCGGTGCGATGGTGTTGATGGGTTTAAGGCAAGGTTCATTGCGGGGAGCGCTGACAGCTTTAGCAGGTGGTGGTTTGGTTTATCAAGGTGCAACCAAGCAAAGCACAATCCAGAAAGCACAAGAAGTAATAGGGATAAACCAACCCATCAAAGTTGAAAAGACGGTAACAATTAATAAATCGGCAGAAGAATTGTATCGCTTTTGGCACGACTTTGAGAATTTGCCTACATTTATGAAGCATCTCAAATCTGTCAAAGTGCATAATGAAAAACGTTCTCATTGGATTGCCAATGCACCCTTGGATAACACCGTAGAATGGGATGCAGATATTCTCGAAGACCGGGAAAATGAATTTATTTCTTGGGCTTCTGTAGAAGGTGCAGACATTGATAACTCTGGTTTTGTCCGCTTCAAAAAAGCACCAGGCGATCGCGGCACGGAAGTTAAGGTTGTTTTAGAGTATAACCCCCCTGGTGGAGCATTGGCAGCTACCGTAGCTAAACTTTTTGGTGAAGAACCAGAACAGCAAATTGGTGATGAATTACGCCGCTTCAAAATGCTAATGGAAGCAGGCGAAATTTCCACAACCGAAGGTCAAACTTCTGGACGCAAGTAGTTATTTGTTCTTTGTCCTCTGTCATTTGTCCTTTGCCTAAAACGAATGACTAATACTTCTCTACGAGAGGCTGCGCCAACGACTACGCTCAGTACAAGTGACAAATGACTAATGACAAATGACCAATGACTAAGGACTAATAACTATGAAAGCAGTCTGCTGGAACGGTGCTAATGATGTGCGGGTACAGTCGGTACCAGATCCGACAATTCTCAACCCGCGTGATGCAATTATTAAAATTACTTCCACGGCGATTTGTGGCTCCGATCTACATATATATGGTGGCTATATTCCCACAGTACAACAGGGTGACATTATTGGTCACGAATTCATGGGGGAAGTCGTGGAAGTTGGTAAGGGAGTCAACAATTTAAAAATAGGCGATCGCGTTGTTGTTCCTTCCACAATTGGCTGTGGTAATTGCCATTATTGCCAAGGTGATATGTGGTCGTTGTGCGATAATTCCAATCCTAACGGCTGGATTCAAGAAAAATTGTTTGGTAATATCACATCAGCCATTTATGGCTACTCCCACATGTTAGGTGGCTATGCAGGGGCACAAGCAGAATATATCCGTGTACCCTTTGCTGATGTAGGTGTCGTCAAAGTTCCGCCAGATTTGCCGGATGAGATGTTGTTATTCATCTCCGATGCTATTCCCACCGGTTATATGGGCGCAGAATTATGCGATATTCAACCGGGTGATACCGTCGCCGTTTGGGGTTGCGGTGCTGTTGGACAATTTGCCATGATTAGCGCCTACATGATGGGAGCCGAAAAAGTGATCGGTATAGATCGCTTTCCCGAACGCCTGGAAATGGCGAAAAAGTTTGCCAAAGCAGAAGTGATTAACTACGAAGAAGTTAATGCTGGCGAAGCGTTGAAAGAGATGACTGGTGGTCGTGGCCCCGATGCTTGCATCGATGCTGTTGGTTTAGAAGCACACGGCGTTGGTTTAGAAGACTTCTACGACCAAACAAAACAAAAGCTCAAATTGGAAACCGACCGTCCCCACGTTTTGCGGGAAATGATGGTCGCCTGTCGTAAAGGCGGGACTCTTTCAATCATGGGTGTTTATGGTGGTTTTGTAGACAAAATACCATTGGGTGCAGCCTTTAATAAGGGTTTAACCTTCAGGATGGGACAAATGCATGGACAAAAATATATGCATTCGTTATTGCAGATGATTTTGGATGGAAAACTTGATCCATCTTTTGTTGTCACCCATCAATTACCTCTAGAACAAGCACCCCACGCCTACAACATCTTTCAACAAAAAAAGGATAACTGCATCAAAGTTGTTCTTAAACCCTAAATGGCAAATAGTCATTTAGAGTTTTGAATTGTACACCCAACATAATAAAATTGAGGTTTTTTATGAATCGAGTAACTTCTTGGCTGCGGAATATTCGTATTTCCCAAATTCTTGTAGTTTTCCTAGTAGGATTTATGTTTTTACTGGGTCAAGCTTTTACCTACGTTAATGTAGCACAAGCTGATGTTATAACTCCAGAGGGCACTTATTATAAAGGAATACCAGACGGAAAAGGTGAAATCAGAAACGATAGCCAAACAACAAAAACCCAAAATCCATTAAAAGAAGCTGCTGATAATATCCGCGAGAAGTTAAACTTGGATGAAGAAACTCCTCGTGCTACAAAAGATTTTCTTAAGTCTACAAAAAATGCAGTTGGAGACAAAGTTCAGCCATTGACTGAAACTAAAGAAGGTTATTACCGAACTCCTCCTAGCAAACAACTCAGAGATAGAGTCTAGACTCGTAGCAATTTTTGAGTCGAGATTTTTGAACTCATACATTGTTTAACCAGATTTGAGTATTTACTGAGACGCGATAAATATCGCGTCTCAAAATCAGGCTAAATCGAGTATTTATCTTGATTAGGACTTACGCAAAAAATCTCTCAAACTTGATTTCTCTGTGTCCTCTGCGCCTCTGCGGTTTTTTATTCCGTAACTCGTGCTTAAGTCCTATTGATATAAACAAGTCATAAATCATAACCAAGGAATAAATAATTATGAAAGCAGTTTGCTGGCATGGAGCAAACGATGTGCGGGTTGATACAGTTCCCGACCCCAAAATTATTAACCCACGCGATGCCATTGTTAAAATTACTTCCACGGCAATTTGTGGTTCAGATTTGCATATTTACGACGGCTACATTCCCACAATGGAAAAGGGCGATATCCTTGGTCATGAATTCATGGGGGAAGTTGTAGAACTTGGAAGTGCAGTGAAAAATGTGAAGGTAGGCGATCGCGTCGTTGTTCCTTTTACTATATCTTGTGGTGGTTGCTTTTTCTGCAATCGGGATTTATGGTCACTTTGCGACAACTCTAACCCCAATGCTTGGTTAGTAGAAAAGCAAATGGGACATTCGCCAGCAGGTCTATTTGGCTACTCTCATTTATTTGGCGGTTACGCTGGTGGTCAAGCAGAGTATGCAAGAGTACCCTTTGCCGATGTCGGCTTGTTCAAAATCCCCGATGGTTTAACGGATGAGCAAGTGCTATTTCTAACAGATATTTTTCCCACTGGCTATATGGCTGCAGAAAACTGCAACATTAAACCCGGTGATATTGTCGCTATTTGGGGTTGTGGCCCAGTTGGACAATTCGCCATCAGAAGCGCATATATGCTAGGTGCAGAACGGGTAATTGCCTTTGACCGCGTTCCTGAACGTCTCCAAATGGCTAAAGAATACGGCAAAGCTGAAGTTCTCAACTACGAAGAAGTAGATGTAGGCGAAGCACTCAAAGAAATGACTGGCGGTCGTGGCCCCGATGCTTGCATAGATGCAGTGGGAATGGAGGCGCACGGCACAGATTTTATGGCGATGTACGACCAGGTAAAGCAAGCAGTACGTCTAGAAACAGACCGTCCAACGGCATTACGACAAGTAATTGTGTCTTGTCGTAAAGGTGGTCACGTATCAATTCCGGGTGTATATGGTGGCTTTATAGACAAAGTGCCAATGGGTGCTGCGATGAACAAGGGTCTAACCATGAAAATGGGACAAACACACGTCCACAAGTATCTAAAACCTTTGTTAGAACACATCCAAAACGGTGATATCGATCCAACGTTTATAATCACTCACAGCTTACCTTTAGAACAAGCACCCCACGGCTACGAAATTTTTAAGCACAAGAAAGATAACTGCATCAAAGTTGTACTCAAACCTTAGTAGGGAGTTAGGAGTTAGGAGTTAGGAATTCTCTGCTTCTGCCTGTTTCCAATGCCCAATGCCCAAAGTTAAAACTATAAAGAGGCAAAAAATATGTCTGATACAACTGTTATCAAAGTAGACTCTAGCCATTCGCCTAAAGGTCAACTTGGTCAAAAATATCTTGCATCTGGCAAAAGCATTTCCATGCGCTTGTGGGAGAATGAGGAACCGAACGAACCTAAAGAGCCAACAGCAAGAGAATATGAAACTGTTGGTTATGTAATCAATGGTCGTGCAGAATTGCATATTGAAGGGCAAACGATTTTACTAGAGTCTGGGAGTTCTTGGGTAGTACCAAAAGGAGCCAGCCACACCTATAAAATTTTAGAAGCATTTACTGCTGTTGAGGCAACCAGTCCACCTGCTCAAGTTCACGGACGGGATGAAAATTAAACCGCAAACATTATAGCGGTTCTCAAATGTTTGAATCTTACTCCCCAACGCTCGCTCTTAAGGGGCTGGGGGTTAGGTCTGTATTGCACTCAACCCAGAAACGCCATAAGCTGATGTGCGCCTAAATTGTATAAACACTCTTTACGGTCGTTAACTGTTAACTGTTGCCAGGTTTTCGGTTATCAGTCATCAGTCATCGGTCATCAGCCTTCATGTAAATGTTCAAGTTAAATGCGTAACAGCTTAACACTTGATTCCCCCAATTCTCCTTGCAAAGGAGGGTTGGAGGAATTTTTGATGAACACGCATCAGCTAGCACTCGTTTGGTAGTTTGATAAATTAAGAACGTCGAACCAGTGAGAGCAATGCTAGAAACGAAATCTTTATCTGTTGACTTCTCCAAAGAAAAGGAAGATGGATATAAGCGAATTTTTTCGCGATCGCCACTTCTTACCAGTTTGAGTGCAAACTGGAGTAATGTCTATCTTGCTTACGACTGGCAGGTAGCTGGCGAGACTCCAGAGGTTTTGTCTAAACAGCATGGCGTTGCTATTTTTAGCGAAGTGCCAACACCAATTCAGGCAGAACGGAGGCTTGATGGTCGCTTTCAAAGTGAGCAAGTAACTCAGGGTAATATTGTTGTCGCCCCTGCTTACACGGGACATCGTGCCTGTTGGGATACAGCAGGTGGTGTGATTCTTCTGGGATTTGAACCAACTGTTTTCGCTCATGCAATTTACGAATCAGTTGATCCCGATCGCATTGAACTTTTACCACATTTTGCCACACCAGATCCACTGGTTTACCAAATTGGGCTAGCCCTCAAATCTGCCCTCGAAAATTATGGTGCAGATAGTCGGCTATATGCAGAAGCAATGACAAATGCCCTAATCGTTCATCTGTTGCAGCACTACTCTACACAGCAACTTGTATTACGGGAATATTCAGGCGGTTTACCAAAACACAAGTTGCAGCAAGTGATTGACTATATAAATACTTATCTTGCTCAGGACTTAAGCTTAAAGGAACTTGCAGCCGTTGTCCAAATGAGTTCTCATTACTTTTCGCAACTGTTTAAACAATCTACCGGTGCGACTCCACATCAATATATTATTCGCTGTCGGATTGAAAAAGCTAAACAGTTGTTGCTTCAAAGAGAATTTTCTCTTGCAGAGATTGCTAGTCAAGTTGGTTTTGTCGATCAAAGCCATCTCAATCGCCACTTCAAGCGCCTCATGGGAGTTACGCCTAAAATGCTGGAACAAAAATATAAAAAATAGGAAGAATGTCCAAAAATCGGACGAATCTACAAGACTACAATCCATATTATTTCAATAATGGAGGCTAGTACCGCAAGGCGGAAGTCAGAATTCTTCTTCAAATCATTCCTAATCAAAGCGAAGCATCGCCACTCATTTTCAATCTTTGGGAAAGGGAAAATATTTAATTATGACCGTCGGCAGAAGGATTGAAACTAGAACTGAACCCATGCTGCTCAACATGGGCCCTCACCATCCCTCTATGCATGGGTGTTTTAGATTGATTGTCACCCTGGATGGTGAAGATGTTGTCGATTGTGAGCCAGTTCTTGGCTATCTGCATAGAGGTATGGAAAAAATTGCTGAGAACCGCAGCAATGTCATGTATGTCCCCTATGTTAGTCGCTGGGACTATGCAGCTGGGATGTTTAACGAAGCGGTTACAGTTAATGCCCCAGAAAAATTAGCTGGTATTACTGTCCCGAAACGTGCTAGCTATATCCGTGTCATCATGCTGGAATTGAACCGGATTGCTAATCACCTGCTATGGTTGGGCCCATTCTTACTTGATACGGGTGCTGGAACTCCCTTTTTCTACATATTCCGAGAACGGGAGTTGATTTATGACTTGTGGGAAGCCGCTACAGGTTATCGGATGGTGAACAATAACTACTTTCGCATTGGCGGCGTGGCGGCAGATTTGCCTTATGGCTGGGTAGACAAGTGCGAAGATTTCTGCGATTACTTTTTTCCCAAAGTAGACGAGTATGAGCGCTTAATTACCAATAATCCCATCTTCCGCCGTCGCGTTCAAGGCATTGGCGCGATCGCTCGTGAAGAAGCCATCAATTGGGGGCTTTCTGGCCCCATGTTACGCGCTTCTGGTGTGAAATGGGATTTACGAAAAGTAGACCATTACGAATGCTATGATGACTTCGACTGGGAAGTGCAATGGGATACTGCTGGTGATTGTTATGCTCGTTACGTGGTCAGAATTCGGGAAATGCGCGAATCGGTGAAGATTATTCGCCAAGCCCTCAAAGGACTTCCCGGCGGTGCTTTTGAGAACCTGGAAGCCAAGCGCATGACAGCAGGAAAAAAATCTGAGTGGGATAGCTTTGATTACCAGTACATCGCCAAAAAAGTTGCTCCCACTTTTAAGATTCCCAAGGGGGAAATTTACGCTCGTGTAGAAAGTGGTAAAGGTGAATTGGGAATTTATCTAATTGGCGATGATCATGTCTTCCCCTGGCGATGGAAAATTCGTCCCGCCGATTTCAATAACTTGCAAGTATTACCCGAAATCTTACGCGGCGTGAAGGTTGCCGATCTAGTTGTAGTATTAGGTAGTATCGATATCATCATGGGATCAGTAGATCGATAGTATAACAAATGCGTAGGCGTAGCCAGCCATAGGCATCCCCGAAGTAACAAATGGGTTCGCCGAAATAGCAAATGCGATCGCCGAAATAGCAAATGGGTTCGCCGAAGTAACAAATGGGTTCGCCGAAGTAACAAATGGGTTCGCCGAAGTAACAAATGGGTTCGCCGAAGTAACAAATGGGTTCGCCGAAATAGCAAATGCGATCGCCGAAATAGCAAATGCGATCGCCGAAATAGCAAATGCGATCGCCGAAATAGCAAATGCGATCGCCGAAATAGCAAATGCGATCGCCGAATTAACAAATGCGATCGCCGAATTAACAAATGCGTAGGCGTAGCCAGCCGTAGGCATCGCCTTTAACTAATTTCTCAATAAACCTAATGCCCTGCGGAATATATGCTGTAATCAATCGCCAGCACTTCCTATTGCATTAATCGCAGCCTCTAATGCGATCGCTACATGAGTCCAATGAGTTCCCCCCTGGCAATAAACCACATAAGGTTCACGCAAAGGCCCATCTGCCGATAATTCCAAGGTACTCCCTTCAATAAATGTGCCCCCAGCCATGACTACTTTGCTCTCATACCCCGGCATTTCATCTGGAACAGGATCTAAGTAAGAACCAATAGGAGAATGCTGTTGTATCGCCTTACAGAAGGCAATTAGCTTTTCGGCAGAACCGAGTTTAATCGCCTGAATCACATCACCACGAGGAGCAAGGGGAGCAGGATTGACTGGATAACCAAGTTTGTCAAATACATAACCAGTTAAATAAGTCCCTTTCATCGCCTCTCCGACCATTTGCGGCGCTAGAAATAAGCCTTGGAATAGTAAGCGATTTTGGTCAAAAGTGGCACCACCATAACTACCAATACCGGGAGCCGTGAGGCGACAGGCGGCGGCTTCCACTAAGTCGGCGCGACCAGCAACATAACCGCCAGCGCTGACAATAGTACCACCAGGATTTTTAATCAGTGATCCCGCCATTAAATCAGCACCTACGGCTGTAGGTTCCTTTGTTTCAATAAATTCGCCGTAGCAGTTATCCACAAAGCAAACGGTATTCGGGTTTTGCTGTTTGACCAAATGGACGATTTTTTCAATATCGGCAATTGATAAACTAGGCCGCCAAGAATAGCCACAAGAACGCTGAATTAACACTAAACGAGTGTTTTCAGTCACATTAGTACTTAAAGCTTGCCAATCTATGGTTCCTTCTGGGGTTAGCTCCAATTGGCGGTAATTTATGCCAAACTCGATAAGGGAGCCTTGATCTTTACCTCGTAAACCAATGACTTCTTCAAGCGTATCGTAGGGAGAACCGACTACTGCTAACATCTCATCTCCGGGACGGAGAACACCAAACAAAGCACAGGCGATCGCATGAGTTCCCGAAACGAACTGCACCCGCACGGCCGCAGCTTCAGCACCCATAACTTCGGCAAAAACTTTATCTAAAGTTTCTCGTCCTAAATCATCGTGACCATAGCCACTTACACCAGCAAAATGGTGTGCGCCTACACGGTGATTACGAAAAGCATCCAGCACTCGTTTTAGATTATGCTTGACCTGAGTATCAATTCCAGAAAAAATTTCTAATAATGCCTGTTCTGCTTGCCGCAGCTGTTCTAAGCTGTTCATCAGTTCCTCGTTCAAAAAAAATTAAATTATAGATATGCGGATTTTAAGATCGCACATACTAGGCGGAAAAATTCAAATTCAGGTTATCGCATGACAATTGCTACCTCAACCAAACCTAAAATTAACTGGGTTAATACCCTGTTTTTCATTGGACTGCACATCGGCGCTTTATTTGCTTTTGTTCCTGGTAACTTTAGCTGGACGGCAGTTGGTGTGGGTTTCTTGCTGTATTGGGTGACTGGCGGCTTAGGCGTTACTCTAGGATTTCATCGCCTTGTCACCCACCGCAGTTTTCAAACTCCCAAGTGGCTAGAGTATCTCCTGGTTTTTTTCGGGACACTCTCCTGTCAAGGAGGCCCAATTGAGTGGATCGGGACACATCGAATTCATCATTTAAACTCTGATACTGACACCGATCCCCATGATTCTAATAAAGGCTTCTGGTGGAGCCACATGGGTTGGCTGACTCATTATTGTCCCGCTCACGCTGATGTACCTCGTTTCACCAAAGACATTGCAGAAGACCCAGTTTATCAGTTTTTAGAAAAATATTTCATTTTGATCCAGGTTGCTCTAGGCGTATTGCTTTTGCTTCTGGGTGGCTGGCCCTTTGTTATCTGGGGAATTTTTGTTCGCATTGTTTGGGTTTATCACTGCACTTGGTTGGTAAACAGCGCTACTCATAAATTTGGCTATCAGAGCTATGATTCTGGTGATAAATCGACTAATTGCTGGTGGGTAGCCGTACTAGTTTTCGGTGAAGGCTGGCATAATAATCATCATGCCTTTCAATACTCAGCTCGTCATGGGCTGGAATGGTGGGAAATCGATTTAACCTGGATGACTGTTCAATTGCTACAAGCAGTTGGTCTGGCGACTAATGTGAAGTTGGCCCCAACAAAAAGTAGTTAGGGGTAGAGACGCGATTAATCGCGTCTGTACAGGAGTTAGGAGTAGAGACGCGATTAATCGCGTCTGTACAAAACGCGATTAATCGCGTCTGTACAAAGGTTATGATGCGTAACATTTTTAACTCATAACTCATCACTTCTAACTCCTAACTTTTAAAAAATAACTCCTGATTTTTCAAAAAGCTATTTACTGGTGCGCTTGTGTCGGTTAGATTGCTATAATCCGAAGCGCTAATATTAAGAATTTTTGCGGCAAGCCACTGTTTTGGTGACTTGGTGGAGGAGTTTGTTGTTTTTCAGGTGTTCATGACTACATCAATAATTAACAGCCAAAAACTAAGTGACGAGCCTAGTAATTCCGACTTCCGGCTCAAAGATATTGTCAAAACCCTGCCACGGGAATGTTTTCAGCAGAACCGTCGCAAAGCTTGGACGCAAGTACTGCTTAGTGTCTTGGCGGTTGCCCTGGGCTATTACAGCCTGATTATCACTCCTTGGTTTCTCTTGCCCCTAGCTTGGATTTTTACGGGCACTGCTTTAACAGGTTTTTTTGTAATTGGCCATGATTGTGGTCACAGGTCTTTTGCCAAACGTCGTTGGGTAAATGATTTGGTGGGACATTTCTTCATGATGCCGTTAATTTACCCTTTTCACAGTTGGCGGATTAAGCATAATTATCACCATACTCATACCAACAAGCTGGATGAGGACAACGCTTGGCATCCAATCAGACCAGAAGTGTTTGAAAATTGGGATAAAACCCGGCAGTCTGCTTTTAAGCTGTTCATGCGTAAACGCCTCTGGTGGGTAGGTTCCATTGGACATTGGGCTGTGGTGCATTTTGATTGGCGAAACTTCAAAACTAAAGACCAATCGAGTATCAAGCTTTCTGTGGCTGTAGTAGTTGTGTTTGCAGCGATCGCTTTCCCACTTCTTATCGCTACAACTGGTTTCTGGGGATTTGTCAAGTTTTGGCTAGTGCCCTGGATGATTTACCATTTTTGGATGAGTACTTTTACTATTGTTCACCACACTGCCGTAGATGTTCCTTTTGCGACAGCGAACAAGTGGAACGAAGCTTTAGCACAGCTAGCTGGCACTATTCATTGTGATTATCCGCGTTGGGTAGAAATTCTGTGCCATGATATCAATGTTCATGTCCCTCATCATATTTCCACTGCGATTCCTTCTTATAATTTGCGGTTAGCTTACAGCAGCATCAAAGAAAATTGGCAGCCTTATCTCCATGATGAGTGTCAGTTTTCTTGGTCTTTAATGAAGCAGATTACAGACCAATGTCAACTATACACAACTGATGTAGGCTATAAGACTTTCGACGAATATTACAGAGAGCAATAAATAGCGCTGTGATTACACTTACGCTCTTAAATCAACGATAGCGTTTATCATGCTGTGTTTAAATAAAATCTGGCAATTTTTTATTGACTACAATTGTTAGGCAAATTGCCAGAAATTATCCTCTTGTGTGTTAGCGATCGCTAGTTTTGTGGGCATCCTAGAGGTGAGATAATTTTGTCTCAAATAAAGTTCCGATTTATATCCAACCAAAGAATCCAGTGCAATTAGATACCATCAGTTTCAACAATCCTCTTAGCAGTGAAGCGTCTGAGGATACGACTAAATTACCTTTCACTCTTCAAGATTTAAAAGCTGCAATTCCTGCTGAATGCTTTCAGCCCAATGTGACAAAATCACTTTTTTACTTCTTTCGTGACATCCTGATTATCGGTCTGCTTTATGCAGTTGCTAATTACCTGGATTCTTGGCTTTTCTTCCCGATTTTCTGGCTAATGCAAGGAACGATGTTTTGGGCTTTGTTTGTAGTCGGACATGACTGCGGACACCAATCTTTTTCTAAGCATAAATGGCTCAATGATTTGATTGGACATCTTTCTCACACACCAATACTTGTTCCTTATCATGGTTGGCGGATCAGCCACAGAACTCATCACAAAAATACTGGCAATATCGATAACGATGAAAGCTGGTACCCTGTGACAGAATCACAATATAATGAGATGCCTTTAGCCCAGAAGATCGGCAGATATTATGTTTTTCTCTTGGCTTATCCTGTGTATTTGTTTAAGCGTTCTCCTAATAAAGAAGGCTCCCACTTTTTGCCCAGCAGTTCGCTTTTCAAACCATCGGAAAAATGGGATGTCATCACTAGCACTGTACTTTTGATTGGCATGGTAGGTTTGCTAGGTTTCCTCACCTACCAATGGGGTTGGATGTGGTTGCTGAAATATTACGCTGTGCCTTACCTTGTATTCATAGTTTGGCTAGATTTGGTGACATTCTTGCACCACACTGAGCCAGAGCTTCCCTGGTATCGTGGAGAAGATTGGACTTTCTTAAAAGGCGCAATTTCTAGTATTGACCGTAATTATGGTTTGGTTAATCATATCCATCATGATATCGGTACTCATGTTGCTCACCATATATTCCTTAACATCCCTCACTACAATTTGCTGAAGGCAACTGAGGCAATAAAACCAGTGATGGGTGAGTATTTCCACAAATCGGAAGAACCAATTTGGAAGTCAGTATGGAATTCATGTATCAGCTGCCATTTTGTCCCTGATACTGGTAGTAAGGTTTACTACACATCCAACAAGAAGTTAGCTAAAGACTAAGACTCAGATTCCCGGCTTCTTTAAAGAAGTCGGGAATCTTGGAAATTTGTCAAGCTTATAACTCTTCGTAAGAAGAATTTATAAAATTTTATTTGGGAACTCCAAAAAATAAATTATTCCACATTCAAGTCGTTGACTGTTGACTGTTGACTGAAAACTCGTGAACCGTCAACGGTCAACAGTGAACAATAAATGGAATATTTTTTTACTTGGAAGTCCCTTTAAGATTTAATTTATAAAGGAAATTTTAAGTCCGATTTTTGCCATTGTCCTTTAATACAAATGGCTGATATGAGAGCCAAAATTGAAAATCAAATACTTTTTATCCACCACGAAGATTTGCCAGAGTTTAAGAAAGGTGGTTCGGTGGTGCGGAACTCTTTTTTCTGGGCGCTACGTTCAATTGCTGGTAAAGCTTCGCGTTATCGGGATTGGGAATACGAACCAGAGGTTTGGCTAGCGCTTTCACGAATGCTTTTGTCGTTTGCTGAATCTGGGTATTTAGGTCTTAGAGAAACCTTGCTGGAGTTTCCTTTATCTCAAGGGGAAATTCCTAATTTGCTGCGAGATGTCTCGACTTTTGAGTAGGGATGCATAGCTTTTGTTTGCGGAAAACACCGAAGTGAAAGCATTTAAGTATTTTGAGAAAATAATCAGGTCTTTTGAGAAAGCAATTAGGAATTTTGATATAGCGGTTCCCACTCAGATGCGGTACAACATTATATCGCAAGGTGTAGGGGCATTGCCTCGTTCCCAGTCTCTGACTGGGAATGCCATCCTAAAGGCTCCGCCTCCCTTTCTGGCGGCAGCAGCCCAATTGAAGTGCATTTCCCGACTCTGGCTGGAAACGAGATTTGAAAGGCATTTGAGCTTAAGTTGACACCAATGGGCATTGCGCCTTCCCCCTACGGGTGTACCTCACGTAAACGAGAACCGCTATATAGGAATCAGTAAATATACCTGACGATTAAAAAATGCGGCTGCATACTGCTGTAATTAATATTACATTACTCAAATAATGCTTGAACTCATTGGGCACTCAAACGACTTTCAATCCGTCACGATTAGCCATCATGACCAAACTTTGGTTAACAGTAGTGCTGAAGTGAGAAGACAATTAAAATGCACCAATTATTGGAAAAAAATAACGTGAAAATAGCGATTATTACTAAAACATTACTTACACCTATATGTTTGTTAGCTTTCTTTACCCCAAGTCAAGCATCGGCTCAACTTATACCGCAACCTTGGGTTTCAGTCGGTGGAAAAGATGGTGATGTAACTTATGCTGTAGGAGCTAGAGCTTTAAATTTTGGGGTTGAGCTAGGAACTGGCCCTGATGGTGCTACAGGAGTAGATGTTTTAAAATTTATCAGCTTGCCTGTAATTTCACCTTATGTAGGAGTTGGACTTTATTCAGAAGATAAAGGTGTTGCAGTTTCAGGTGGCGTTCAGGTAGGTGCTACTAATAACGTTTTTGTTGGTGCTGGTTACAATTCTATTCGTGGGTTTAACGGGCAACTGGGAATAAGATTTTAACAGTTAAGTAAGTTAGCGAGAAAAATTCCATCTATATGAAGTCTAATTTTCTTGACATAGTTGAAAATATTCTTGCTTACCTACTTAGTGCCATTCGATTTTAGCCTTTATACAAAGCACTCTGTTGCTTTTTGCCCTTGGTGGCTGAAACACCAATGAAAGCAATGAAAGTCATTAGACCTAAGACAGAGGTTGGTTCAGGAACGGATTGGATTCCAAAACTATCATCAGAGTATGTGCGGAATGTGTAATCATAATATGGGAATGATTGAAATCCTCTATTTGCATAGACTTGACCATTTGGATAAGGATTGTTAAGATCACCAGCGATCGCTAGATTACTGGGCGACTCAAATAGGAGGAATAAAGTCTTATCTGGTGTAACAGCTACGGGGTTCCAGAATACTTCTGTCCACGCATCGGGAAACTGTCCGAATGCTATACCACTTCCTAAAACCTCTCCTCCAGCATTCAACAAGGATATTTTAACGTCACCAACTGTTCCAATACCCTTTGTAAGTTTGATGGCAGCACCTGCAACATTATTAGCCGTTGGTTTGAATGATTGTGCTAAGTCTGACTGCGAAAAATATGCCATGTTTACATTACTACTAGACTGTTCTTGATCGATAAACAGTGCAGCATTTGCCGACTTAGCTTCTAACCCAATCAAAGCAGCTGCTAATGCTGATCCAATAACAGCAACTGACAATTTTTTTACACTTTTGAAACTTAATACCATTGTTTTTACTTTTAAAGACAATCTTTTTGTCTTTTCGGTTATGTTACAGTATGAATATTAATATATACATGTAATCTTTAAAAAACTATTTAGTGAATTTACATAAACTTTATGAAAAAAGCTACTAGTACAAGTCGGCGTAAATACGCCTACCATTTTCAAAGACTGCAAAGGTTGATTTTTTCAGGGTTTGTAATGGTGGGTTTATTTCCGCCATGCTGTACTAGTATAGAAAACTTTGAGGATTAAAATTGATATGTGACAACGGTTACAAATATATATAACCTCTATAAAAACTATTGTTATATTTAAAGGAATGATGAAGTATATTATGATTTGGTTAAAAAATTAAACATACAGGCAACAAAGAATATATAAGTATTTACGCAGGAGGAATAACTGAAGTTGAGATTAGTTGTCTGACATGCTCTGCGGAATCTTGTTGTAATGCTGATGCCACGATCGCTTCACTTTCAACTATACTGAACCGAGCGATCGCCTGTTTCACTCCAGGTATACTTTGAGGATTCACGCTCAATTCATCCAGCCCTAAACCTAATAAAATTGGTGTTGCTAAAGTATCTGCTGCCAATTCTCCACATAATCCTACCGAAATCCCCGCCGCATGAGCAGCTTTGATAGTTCGCTGTACCATTCGCAACACGGCTGGATGTAGCGCATCAACTAAATTTGCCACGCGGGGATTAGTGCGATCGCTAGCCATGACGTACTGACTCAGGTCGTTAGTCCCTATACTAAAGAAGTCTACTTCAGCAGCTAACTGATCTGCGATCGCAACTGCTGCCGGAACCTCTACCATAATTCCTAGTTTCATCGCTGCATCAAAGGAAATACCAGCTTGATTTAGTTCAGCCTGCACTTCACCCAAAATTACTTTAGCTGCGCGTACCTCAGTTACACTGGCAATCATTGGCAACATGATCTTAATTTGGTGTCCGACACTAGCTCTCAAAATTGCTCGTAACTGAGTTTTGAACAAATCCAAATGATCTAAACAGAAACGAATTCCCCGCCAACCTAAGAAAGGGTTCGCTTCTGGTAAACCAACTCTGAGATAAGGAAGCGGCTTATCACCACCGACATCTAAGGTACGAATAATTAGCGGACGATTATCTAAAACTTGAGCGATCGCCTGATACACTTCTAGTTGTTCTTCTTCAGTGGGGGCGCTTGTCCTATCTAGATAAAGAAATTCTGTGCGGAGTAATCCCACCCCTTCTGCACCGCTAGCCACCGCAACTTGCACATCATTTATACTACCAATATTGGCGAAAACGCTAACTTGCCGACCATCACGAGTAATTGCTGGCTGGTGTGCTGTAGCTCGTGCTTCTTGTTGGGCAGTTTGCCAAGCTGACTGCTTTGCTGCCAGTAAATCCAAGATATGTGATTCTGGTTCTACCCAAGCTTTGCCACTTTCACCATCAAGTGCCATAAGTGTACCATCTGCCAAGTACAACACCTGGGCATCTACTCCCAAAACTGCGGGAATACCCAATGTTCGGGCGATAATTGCGCTGTGAGATGTGGCACTACCTGAAGTCGTACAAATACCTAATACCTTTCTCGGATCTAGTCTTGCGGTATCTGACGGAGTTAAATCAGTTGCAACTAAAATTGCCGGTTCCTCAAGATGCAAGTTAGCAGGGGCATTCCCAGCTAATAATCGCAGTACTCTTTGCCCGACATCCACAACATCTTCAACTCGCTCTTGCAGATAAGAATCCTCAAGTGTGCGGTAGGAAGTCGCTACTTCATCGACTACGGCTTGCCAAGCAGCTTCAGCATTTATATGATGTTCTAAAATGCGTTGGTGAGCTACTTCCAACAGTACTGGATCTTCTAAAAATAGTAATTGGGCATCGAAGATGGCGGCTTCAGCGTCACCAATTTGCAGAGATGCTTGGGAGAAAACTGCTTGGATTTCTTGTCTGGCGGTGTGAATTGCTGCCTGTAGTCGTTGCCACTCTGAATCGGGATCATCTACGTGATATTCTGTAATTGAAATGTGAGTGGGTTGATAATGAACAACAGGTGCGATCGCTATTCCAGCCGAAGCAGCAATTCCCGAAAGTTCGCTGTGAGTTGCTGGGGTAACTTGATGGTGAAATGCTGGTGGAGAATTCAAAGCAACATTATCTTCACCAAAATTATTTGCGAATAATCCTTGTAATGCCGCTAGTGCTTCATCTGCATCAGAACCGGTGGCTGCAATCAGCAATTCATGTCCTTGACGTACCCCTAAAGTTGTAACTTGGTTAATACTGTCACCCCTGACTAGCTCAGTATTTCTCGTTAAATTCTGCACTAAAATTTGGGATTGAAACCGGGCGGCGGTTGCGACAAACTGCGCTGCGGGACGGGCGTGTAATCCTAAGCGATTGCTGACTATTACCCTGATTTCTCGCGTTGGTGATTCTAGATTGGTTGTTGGGGTGACAAGTGACAACGGCCTACTAACTACACCCAATTGAGCTGCTTTTGCTAAAAGTGCGCCCCGTGCTTCCGCCATGACTTGGTGAATATCTCTACCAGATGCAGCAGCGACTACAGCAGCGATCGCCCCTTCTACTAGAGGTGCTTCACACAAATACACTTTTTGCTGTTGTGCTTCTGGCAGAAACTCGATTGCCATTTCCGCACTCAGCAAAGCACTACCCAAATCCATTAATACCAAAACACCATCATCAGAGAAAACAGAAGCGATCGCTTCATAAACCTGAATCGGATCTGTACCCAATGGATTTTCTGGATCTTCAATACCTGCTGCAACAGCGATCGAGACTTGGCCCTGAACCATCTGCGCGGCGAGTTCCCGCACACCCAAAGCTAGTTGTTTACTGTGAGAAACGATGACAATTCCAATCACTGCCACACCGCCAAACTTGTTAAGAGGTTTGCGTTTAGCCAGTTATCCATTTCATTTTCCCATTCCGCACCGCTAAAAATAGCGCTTATCTTTATAGCCCTTCTTAGTTGATTCCAATACAGACCTAAGTCCCAGCCCCTTCCCTGCAAGGGAAGGGGAGTAAGATTCAAAGCCTCTCTCCTCTTAGGAGAGAGGTTTGGAGAGAGGTCACAGTGTATTGCATACAAACGAAAAGCGCTATATTACAATTGCAACTGCCCGAAAATATTCCGGTCTTTCCAGCTAGAAATCTGAATAAAATAGCCTTCTTTTACGGAAATACGTGGTGTCCATTCATAAACTCCATCGCTAGCGGTACGGGAAGAAATGTTTTGGATAAGTTTCTTCCCATCGTACAACTTAATCGAGACATCACCGTTAAGATTATCTTGCCACAATATTAAATAAGGCTGATCTTTCTTCGGAAGTACTTTCTTCACTGGCTGATCGATCAATATTTTTGGCGCAACCTGATTTTTGGTTTTCTTACGGAATCCCAAATAATGAGGTAAGTCTCGGAAGGCAGGATTTTCTTGGGAATTAGACAGTTGTGGAACAATAATATTTCCGCTCTGGGAATTGAATAAATAAGTTGATCTGCCCCCATCAACAGTAATGATATCCCCCTTAACTCCTAATTTCCGTAATAAATCGGCTGCCTCATCCAGAGTTGCTTGGTTCACCGTCATAATCAACAAAAGCTCGTCACCCTTAACACCATCTTTGTTCAGAGTACCAATGACTTGATACTTATTCGCTTGGTTTTGGGCTAATACTTTCGCCGGATGATCGCTGTATCGGTAAGTAACGATCGCATTCTTCACAGCGTTTTGGTTTAGAGGCGAGCCGCTAACCGGGTTGTAATCGGTAATGTATGCCTGCTTACTGTTCCAGACTAGGGTTTTCAGGTGAATATTACTATAGTATTTATCTTTTGGTTGCTTGATTGGGCCATAAGGGCTAGTGCCACCACTGATAACTACACCATTGAGTTTAATTGGAAAGGATAATTGAGTACTAGATTGGTATTGTTCAAAAAAAGAACAATTAATCATTGAAAAAACGTTGTTTGCGTAAAGTTTTTTATATTCGTCTGTTACTTCCGAAAACAACTTATTTTGGAAAAAAGGGCTGTAATGTCCACCTTCCCCTTTATAATATTTACCTTCATTTAGACCCATATTATCGACCTCTCCGGTAATTTGGTCTATTTGCATTTTGCGAAGATCAATAACTTGTAAATATGCTTCGTTACCATTTGTTAATTGTTTTTTATATAAAGCTGCCCCGTCTATAGTTTGGAGAGACTGATAAGAAGATAAAGGGTTGGAAACTTGGGCAATCAAAAGGCTACTCAGAATTGGCAGCAAAAAAAGCAATAAATTGATTACAACATTCATAGTCTCTTGACCACAATTGCACAAAAAGTTTTCGTTACCACTTTAAGGCTAATGAGTTGCGATCGCATTTACAAAACTTTAGTTAATTTCACTTAGAAAACTTTTTAGTTTGAGCTAGTAAACAGACTTATAAGTTCATTGCAATGATTGCTGCAAATGTTAAAGCGTTTCTTATACATGAAGCAACATGAGCTACTAACGTTAAAGCCTTTGCAACAACAACTTATACATTTCTTGCAAATGCTTAATTTTTTCTTATATATGAAAGAGTAATTGTTGCAAATGTTTAAGCATTTGTTGCAACTGATTATAGCTGACCTGCAAATACTTAAGCCTTTCTTATATATGAAGCAACATTAGCTGCTAACGTTTGAATTTTGACAACTAATGTTTAAATAAGAGCGATGTCAATACTGCTCGGTTAAGGAATTTCTTGGTTGAGGCAAGCAGGGGGAGCAGGGGGAGAAATGGAGGCTGGCGTTGAGTTTTTGCCTCCCCTGCCTCCCCTGCTTCCCCTGCCTCCCCTGCTTATCCGAGCAGTATTGAGAGCGATGTCTACGATGGTCACTGAGCCAAGTCGAAGTGCGGGATACGCCTACGCTGTTTGGTTAGTAGTTGTTAAGGAGGGAGGAGGAATTCTTATAAATAAATTAGAGCAGACAACGCTTGCTGTAGCATAATTGTGGTTTTGTACTAATGGTATAAGAGATGACGGTTCAATTTGAATACAGCACTCTTGCGAATCCACAGGATATTCAGCAGCTTGGGACTATCTTTGAGCAGTGTTTTATCAGTGGGCTTGGTGGCGAGGAAGCTTACATTAATCTGCTTGGCGTAGAAAACTTCCGCATTATTCGTGAGTCAGAACAATTAATTGGTGGATTGGCAACTTTGGATATGGGCCAGTGGTGGGGTGGTGTGCGTGTACCAATGACAGGAATTGCCGTAGTGGGCATTGCTCCAGAGTATCGCGGTTCGGGAGCTGCGATCGCTCTCATGCAGCACACCCTCAAAGAACTTTATGCTAGAGGTATACCGCTCTCTGCTCTTTATCCAGCAGTTCAAAGCTTATATCGAAAAGTCGGGTATGAGCAGGGGGGTAGCTGGTGTAATTGGGAAGTTCCGACTAAAAGTATCCAAGTGCGAGAGCAACCCTTACCTTTGCAACCAATAGTGCCAATCAATCATCAAGTCTTTCATGAACTATATCAGCAGCAGGCCAGATTAACGCATGGATATTTAGACCGACATCCCGCAATCTGGGAGCGCTTAATCCAGCCAGATGAGAAGGAAACATTTTACGCATATTTTATCGGTACAAAAGAGAAACCCGAAGGCTACATTCTTTTTAGCCAACATTCAAAAGAGGATGGTACAATCCTGCGGATAAAAGATTGGGTAATTCTCACAGTTGCGGCTGCACAAACATTCTGGTCTTTTCTTGCCAGTCATCGCTCCCAAATTGAACAGGTGCGATGGAGGAGTTCTGCAATTGATTCCTTGACATTGCTGCTACCAGAGCAAACTGCCAAACTCAAGAATACGATGCGTTGGATGCTGCGGGTAGTAGATGTAGTCAAGGCGCTGGAAATGCGGGGTTATCCTTCGGGAGTTGAAACTGAACTGCACTTAGAAATTCAAGATAATTTGTTAGATGCAAACAATGGTAAATTCATTCTTTCTGTTGCCAATGGACGCGGTGAAGTTATAAAAGGTGGAAAAGGTGAGTTGCAGTTAGATATCCGAGAACTAGCACCAATATATACAAGTTTGTTCACACCCTACCATTTGCAAATAGCCGGAAAATTGGATGGGACAGAAACAGCTATTGCAGCAGCTACGCAAATATTTGCAGGTAGTTCTCCTTGGGTGGCTGATTTTTTTTAATGTGAGCTGTCAACGAACCTCTTCCTGCGTTGAACTAAAGTTCAAGTCTGTTCTTCTTTCGCTTTAGGTCGAGGGACAGTTTTAACAAATAGCTTACAACTCATCCGTATTTACCCCGTTCCCATTTAACAAAGTTTAGGGGTTTAATTCCCCAGCAAGACAGGCAAAACGTTTTGTTTCGGGGTCTAAATCCCCCGAAACAATGCGAGTCGGAAACCTTCCCCACAACAGCACTCAACTCTTAGAGGATGTTTGAAAAGTGTCAGTTTGAGCCTTAAATGCAACTCCGAGAAGCGATCGCAATTCCCATAACCCTCATTATCTCGTTCAACTTCTCGATAGCCAGAGTAGTCAAACATACCTTAGATGACTTTTCAAACATCCTCTTAGAGACGCTCCGCGAACGTCACAAAACGAATTACGAATTACGAATTACGAATTACGAATTACGAATTACGAATTACGAATTACGAATTACGAATTACGAATTACGAATTACGAATTATTTAAACGATAGTTGTTAAATAACGTGTAATTTCATATAAACCCTCTATTTACCAATTATTAAGTTGATGATATTATTATCATGCAATCAATACGACGTGCTTACTTGTCACTCAAGGATTGATATTTATATGATCAGCAAAATCAAAGCTCTAACAACAGCTCTTACAACGGACAAAGAAAAAAACCTGCAAGCTCCAGTCGAAATGGAGGAACTATCAGACTCAGAAGCTATTAACGTAGTAGGGGGCAAGGTTCAATTAATCCCTAATAGTACCATCAATTTGGGTGGTGGTTTCATCTTGACGTATAATCCTAAAGCGCGTGGGGGATCTATTGATCTGCCACCATTTAATCCCTTCTTAAACCCAGACTATACATAATAGCTCACACCCGCACATCAAACCTACCATCTCGATTTGCTAGAACAAATTTCTGTACCACTTCTGCTAGTTCGGGGCTTGACGATACCTGGCACTGCCCAATCGGCAATGCTAGTTGACCAGGTGAGCATTTGCGATCGCCCTTGTGAATTTTTTGACCAGCCAGCAGCTTACTACCCCAGTAAGACTTGCTGGCTGTTTTTAGTTTAGGTTTATACCTTAGTCTTTTTGATAGCATACAAAAATACCTTACGACATTCTCGCTGTGCCAGGTTAAACTCGCGTTTGTTGCAGCGAGTAGTAACGTGGTAAGAGAATCCTGGTTGAAAATTTCTCGGTTGGCGACTTTAACGTGAAACCCTTTTAACTTTAATTATGATACAAATACGTTGGTAGGGGCACGGCAATGCCCATTGGTGTCAACTTAACGTGAAAGCTAGCCTGGAACTAGCTTTTAGATTGTCTCGTTCCCCTGCTCCGACTGGGAATGCCCATCGTTGAGGCTCCGCCTCCCGAACTCGCGGCAGAGCCGCTAAGAGCAGCATTTCCAGCCAGAGGCTGGAAACGAGATTTGAAAAGGGTTTTAGCTTAAGTTGACACGTATGGGCAATGCCGTGTCCCTACGCGAAATCTATATGTATTAAGGTTTTAGTGAATGGGTTTTACTTTCTCTCTATACAAAATATAAGTTGGAAACATAATTAATCCGACCCTCGTCCTTCGGCTAGATTAACAATTTCTGTTGTTGTCAACTCACACCACAAATAAAACTGTCAGCGATTTACTTTTAATAAGTAATGATGATTTATCGTGCTTATCTAATCCCAAATCTCATCTGGTAAAAATAACTCAACGGGATTTAGAACTTTTTCCCGGAAGTTCACCACAATCATCAGAAAACAATCTAAGTAAACCTGATTAGTTTATCCTAACTTGCACACCCACAATCACAACATGAAATCACATCTACTAGCGATCGCTTTAAGCAGTTTAGTTCTAGTCGCAGGACAAGCTAAAGCCTCACAATTACAGTCTTGGTACTATGATTCTAGTCAAAACCAATTAGACTTAACTACCACTTCGGGAATAGAACCAAAAGCCTTTTTATTAGATAATCCTAGCCGATTGGTAATTGACTTACCTGGAACTAATTTTAATTCTGATACTGTCAAGCAAAGTTTTGGCAAAGCAGTTAAAGAAATTCGCCTCGGCAAACCAGACTCTCAAACAACTCGTTTTGTCGTCGAGTTAGCTCCTGGTTATGATGTTACTTCCCAAAATATATCAATTAAAGGAGATTCTCGTTCTCATTGGATTTTCAAGTTTAATTCATTTGACCGCCAAATTAATCCTATTGTTGGGGAAAATAGAGAAGATATTGCCATCAAACCTACAGATGCATCTACATTTGCTGGAGTTGTGAATCTTGGTCAAGAGATGGCTGGTATCACTTCTCAAATTCGCACTTTATTAGCGAGTTACAAAACATTAAATCCAGGAATATTTTTCTTAGATTTAGCTACAGGAAACTATATAGATATTAATGGTGAAAAAAGATTTGCTGCTGCCAGTACAATCAAATTTCCTTTATTAGTAGCTCTTTTCCAAGAAATAGACGCAGGTAGAATTAAGCTCACCGATAAATTAGTGATGCGGCGCGATTTAAGGGTTGGTGAAGCCGGAACTATGAAATACAAACCCATCGGGACTAAATTTAGCGTCCTCCAAACTGCTACCTTGATGATGACTATTAGCGATAATACCGCCACAAATCTGATTCTTGATCGCTTGGGTGGTGCAGCAAAAGTTAGCCAACGTTTTCGTAGCTGGGGATTGCAAAATACAGCAATGCAAAATTTACTTCCAGACATTCCTGGCAAAAATACAACCAGTTCCAAAGATTTAGTCAGATTGGCGGCGTTAGTTTATAACAATCGTTTGCTATCTCCAAACAGCCGTAATCAAGTTTTAGGCATCATGCGCCGTGTCAAAACTAATACTTTGCTACCAGCTGGTATTGGTAAAGGAGCTACGATCGCTCACAAAACTGGTACATTAAGATTTATCATTGGTGATGCGGGTATAATTCAAATGCCCAACGGCAAAAGCTATTTAGCAGGTGTTTTGGTGCAAAGACCAAACCACGATCCTAAAGCTGGAGATTTTGTCCGTGAAGTTTCCAGAAGAGTCTATAATTATCTAGACAGTACCAAAGTTAGTAATATACAACCGATAGTTGGCGATGCCTCCGGTGGTCACTGAGCTTGCCCAAGTGCGGGCTACGCCTACGCACTCCTTAATAAATGTAGGGGCGTACATGTGTACATGCGTGTCAACTTAAGGTGAAACCCTTGTCAAGACGTGATATTGAGTTCATTCACTTACCGTTACTGGACGTGTCACCCCACCCTAACCCTCCCCTTGTAAAGGGGAGGGAACTAGATTCCTTTTTCCCCCCTTTATAAGGGGGGACTAAGGGGGGTAAAACGCCTGTGAGATAAGCGTTTGAGCTTAAGTTGACACCAATGACATCTGTACGCCCTACATATCTATCGGTATCAGCTATTTCCTGAAATGTTATTACTTCAAGAAATTTCGTATAGCACTACCGCCATTCCTACCAACAGCAGGAATTTCCAGGAAGCTATCTGTAGCTTTGCCTGTACCATCATCACTAACGAATGTCTGGTTACCTGGATGTCCATTGGGAACGAAAAGTTGCGGATGATCAAAAGGCGCTTTCTCGTACCTAACTCGCTCATCAGTCAGTCCCTTTAAAAAGGCGACCAATTGCTGTTTTTCTTCTGGTGATAGCTTCAGAGGGGGAAGAACTCCAAAGTCACCACCTCGATTGTAAAAATCAACCACTTGCTCTAAAGTCGCTTGACCTCCATTGTGGAAGTAGGGGGCAGTGAGTTCGACATTGCGAAGTCCAGGCGCTTTGAAAGCTCCGTCTGCAAATACTGTTTCACTAGAATTCAACGGTGGATTGAGGACAGGGGGTTTTTCGCCAAGGAGAAGCTGAAATTTCCCTAACTGAGCCAATCTTGCCTCTGAAAGCGGATTATTCTGCACAGGGTCATTACCACCCAAACCGGGGTCGTCCGTAACAGGTCTAACCCCGATATTGAAGAAACCATTGTCTTCAGGGGATCTTGCACCGAATGGCGCACGTTTGATTCGTCCGTCTTTAGCCACGCTGCTCACTGAAGCAGCTGTTAATTCTGATCCAACGTGACAACCAATACACAGAGCCTTGCCCTGAAACAGGTCTTTACCTAGTTGCTGCTGCTTAGTTAAAGCTCTCGTGTTTCCTTCCAAGAAGCGATCAAAAGGCGTATCGTTGGCAATGAGTGTAGACTCGTACAACTGAATCGCCAGCCCAAAGAACAGCGAGAAGTTATACTCCAACAGCGTGTACTCATCGGTTTGAGAAGAGTTATCAGCGCTGTTGACAAAAGTCCGTCTACCTTCAGCATCAACTTGGATGAGTTGATTAGACTTCCACCACTCTGGCTTAAAGGCATCTTTAATCAGCTGGTCATAGGTTTTATCCTTCAGTCCGGGCTGAGGATATCTACTGTCTGCACCTAAAACGCTGTCTTGTGGATGCACAACCTGTTTGCCTAGCGGTCTGAGGCGAGATAACTTTTGCCCCAAGACTCTGGGGAGCTTTGTACCCCTAAGTGACAGAACATTTTTCAACAGTGTGCTGATAGATTTAGTGTTGCCAATTTGCGCCAAATTACCAGTAAGTTCTTCAACAGAATTGAGTAGCGGCCCAACTAGAGTATCAGCAAGATTATCTAGATTATCTAAATTATCTAGCGGCAGTGTGCTGAGAGATTTTTTGTTGTCAATTCGCCCGAACTTATCACCAATTTCTTGAAAAGTGCGACCATCAGCCGACAACTCGAAGGAACTCAGTGGCGGCCCGAGCGCCTGAGAAGCCAAAGACGAATTATTCAGTCTGATTTTGACAAATTTAAGCTGATTTGGCTTTTCTGCTTTTACCACAGAGGCGTTAGGATCTCTTAAACCGAAGGGATTCACCCCATTAAAGATATTCTGTGCCCTTCCATCCCAAAAGTTGCGGAAGTTGAATACTGAATCAATCACGGTTGGGGTGTTACGGGGTTGGACGCGGCGCACATTTGTACCTCCCACGTTAAACACCGGATCTGGCTCCGTTTTTACTTTGTCTTGTGCGCTACCAGGGATGACATCAACAAACTTAGTATTGGAGACGCCCTGAGAGGAACTGACATCATTTCGGTCAGATACAACGGTATTAGGATCATTCGGATTTGACAGTTTGTGGAAGGGAAAATCTCCCGGTTTAAGTTGGTAGTTTGGCGCACCACCTATATTAAAAACTGTATCTGGATTCACTGTACCATCAGCGTTAATCCGCAAAAGCCCAGGAGAAATCTGATTTTTGGATCTATTGTCGGCTCCAGCATGGAAGTGACAACTAGCACAGGAGGTTTGTCCGTCGCTCCCAACTTGCATATCCCAAAAGAGAGTTTTTCCTAACTTGATAGCAGCTACTTTGTCTTTTACGAAGTCTCCTAGATTATTAGGCTCTGGAACCGATACGCTCTTAAGCGAAGTTAGAGGTGGCGGCGTAACCTGTGCCGATACGGTATTTCCAGCTATTACTGCTGCCAGAATAATGACAGCAATTGTTATAGTCTTTGAAAATTTTGATCTCAGGTAATTAAGCTTGCCATATCTGAATCTCCACTCTTGACGTTTTATTTTTGTCACCAAAGATTTGAGTAAAAACCGACCTCTTGAGGTCAGTATCAAGTAAATTGATAAGCCAGTAATAAAGACTACTAAGCTTATTATGGGTATAATCCCCATAGTTTTTTCTGGTTAAATAACACCGAAAAGATTATACATCTCTAATCAAATTTTAAATGTAATATTCATGTAAAGTAATTACACCATTTACAAATTTTATGTGATCAAAAAAGGCTATCAGACTATAAATAAATTTACTAAATTAGGTAAGCTATTCTACATTTAACTTGCATTTAGCAGGCTATTAACATGCTTTATCTACAAAAACTTGATAAAATTTAGGTATACAAATTGAATACGTTTGAATTTATCATCAGCCCTACTTTGGGTAAAATATTTAAATGTCACTACATCAAAGTTCTGGTCGCTGGCGCTTAGGGCTAGCGTTATCACTATTGACGGTCTTATTGTGGGGAATTTTACCTATTGCTCTGGCGATAACTCTGCAAGTACTTGATGTCTATACCGTCATTTGGTTTCGCTTTTTGGTATCATTTTTACTGCTTGGTATGTATTTAGGAATACGCGGTAAATTACCAAAGTTAGAACAACTGCGTTCTGCTTCTTGGAAATTATTAGCGATCGCTACACTATTCTTAGGGATTAATTACTTTCTATTCATGCAAGGTTTAGCACTAACATCGCCAGCTAATGCTGAAGTTCTCATTCAATTATCTACCCTTTTATTAGGTTTCGGAGGGTTAGTGATTTTTAAAGAACGTTATCGGCTATATCAATGGATTGGTGTCAGTGTAATGATTTGCGGTTATCTTTTATTTTTTCGAGAACAACTAACAAATTTAATTACAGCGCATGGCACATACATACTAGGTAGTGGCTTGATTGCGCTAGGAGCAACGTCATGGGCTATTTATGCTTTGGCACAAAAGCAGTTATTACAATCTTTATCTTCCTCTAGCATTATGCTAATTATTTATGGGGGTTGTGCTTTATTATTCACTCCTCTAGCCAAAATAAAATCACTTTTCATACTTGATATATTCCATTTATTAATGCTAGTTTTTTGTGCTTTGAATACTTTAATCGCTTACGGTGCTTTTGCCGAATCATTAGAGCATTGGGAAGCATCACGAGTAAGTGCAGTAATAGCTTTAGCTCCCATTGTGACATTAATATCAGTTGCAGTTGTATCAGTTATTGCACCTAATTTGATACCATCGGAAAACTTTAGTTTTATAGCAATATTCGGAGCGGGTTTAGTAGTCATAGGTTCAGTAGCGATCGCCTTGGGAAAAGCTAATTAATAAAAATACCTTTCAGAGTTTATACTGGCTATTTAATCTAGTAAATTCGTGCCATCTTCAAAGCTACAACATAAATACTGAGGCAGAGCATTTTTTATTTGTTATGATTTACTAGTGAAGGCAACCTACGGGGTTAGCCTCTTATAAGATGGATACTTTACCCATCTGTGTAACTCTGTAGGATCTAATTTTTGACTTGATAGCCAAAAGAAAATTCTTGAAGAAGAATTCTTAAAATCAGAATTCAGGAGTCAGAATTAATTACTAGAGGATTCTAACTCCTGACTCCTAAATTCTGTTTTGATAAAATCCAGGCTAATAACTTTAAGTAAACCAAGCAGGGTGTCCGAATAACTACCAAAGCCAACACCTGATAAAACCAGACTACCAAAACAGTTGAGCGATGAATAGTTTGTTTGGTAATTGGGCCAGCACCCTGAGAAAAAATTCCCTATTGCTGGTTCTTTCAATGGTGCTGCCAACGTTTGGAATTAGCAATTCTGTCTTGGCAGCAGAGCGGATTTATGCATCTTATTCAGCTTTAGAGCTTTCCATTTCAGTCACTACTTTAGAAAACTACGCCAAAACAGGTGTAATTAACAAAGACTTGGTAGCCTATCAGCAATATCTACCTCTTCAACAGCTTCAAGAATTGCGGCAGATTTTGCTTAATCGTGTGAAAGTTAGTCCGGTAGTAGTTTCGCAACTCCTCTACACACCCCAAGGAGAATTGTTGCTGCATCGGTTGGCGCAAGTGATTATAGCTAAATCTCCTCACCCAGAACCAGGATTTGATGCTTTGCGTTCGGCGCTAATTTTAGCCTCTGCTGAATCGGAAGGCTTGACACTTTTAAATGTGTTGCGTAAATATCCCAGCAGTACCATTCGCCTTGACGTAGCGCAGACTTTAGAAATAGCTACAGAATTAGAGAAACTTGTTAACCAAACCCATCGAGCGATCGCAGCAGTATCGATTGAGTCTAAAATAGAAGCTGCTACCATCAAACAACCAAATTTATCGCAATTACCCGATTTAAAGGTTCCGGGGAAGTTTAAGTCGCAAAAATACACCCAAAAGTTTTTCGACTCAACACGCAATCGGCTTTTATTAACTGATGTTTACATTCCCAATGTCCAGAATGCTGCACCGGTAATTGTGATTTCTCACGGGTTGGGTTTAGATAGCAGCAACTTTCAATATTTAGCCACGCACCTAGCTTCTTACGGATTTGCCGTTATCGTTCCTAATCATCCTGGTAGTGATGCTAAACAATTGCATTCTCTGTTGAATGGACACGTCAATGAAATAGCAGAACCAGGTGAATTTCAAGACCGACCAATGGATGTAACATATATTCTGAATCAATTGGAAAAAGGTAATCAATCTGATTCACGGTTTAAAGGTCGGTTAAATCTGCAACAAGTCGGAGTATTTGGTCAATCATTGGGAGGCTACACAGCCTTAGCCCTGGCAGGCGCTAAAATTAACTTTGAGCAGCTAAAACTTGACTGTCAACCAGCAGCACTGCAAAATACCTGGAATATGTCTTTAATGCTCCAGTGTCGCGCTTTAGAATTGAGTATCAGCAAGTCTGGCAAGGATTATAACCTGCGGGATGAGAGAGTGAAAGCTGCGATCGCAGTTAATCCCATTACTAGTTCTATTTTCGGCAAAGCTGGCTTAAGTCAAATAAAAACTCCAGTGATGATTGTCAGCAGTAGTGATGATACAGTTGCACCAGCTTTATCCGAGCAAATTTTACCTTTCTCTTGGTTAGCAAATTCACAAAAATATCTTGTCATGCTTGTAGGTGGCACTCACTTTTCCACTATTGGCAATGGTAACCCCGCTAATCAACAAGTAGCATTACCTGCTGATATGATTGGTGATGCTTCCCAAGCCCGTCGTTACATGAATGTTTTAAGTTTACCTTTCTTCCAAACATACATTGTCCGAAGATCACAATACATTCCTTACCTTAACGCCGCTTATGCTCAAAGCATTTCTAGTAAGTCGCTTGGTTTGAGTCTCGTCAAGTCATTGAATACAACCGAATTGGCACAATTGCTGGATATTAAAAGAGCCAAACCTGCAAAAAAAAAACTTCCCAACACCATAATCGGCTTCGGATTTTGGATGTTGGATATTGGTGTTGCGTTGTTGCATGTAATGATTTTTATTTGACTATATAGCGGTTCCCATTCAGATGAGGTACAGAATTATATCGCAAGGTCTAGGGGCACGGCAGTGCCGTGCCCCTACGAGTGTACGTCACGCTTGTCGGGAAACGCTATAAGGGAACTCCAAAAAATAAACTATTCCACATTAAAGTCGTTGACTGTTGACTGTTGACTGTTGACTGTTGACTGTTGACTGAAAACTCGTGAACCGTCAACGGTCAACAGTGAACAATAGCAATGGAATATTTTTTTACTTGGAAGTCCCTAAACAATTAGTTTGTTTATCAAACAGAATTCATCCGCCAGTCGTACAAAATTCATTCTGAATTCTGACTTATGACTCCTGAATTCTGTTTGATAAAGTTTCTCTCTTAGCAGTGTATTTAGCTAATTAGTAAAATCTTATTAACAGCTTAATAACTAATTAATAGCTTCATGATAAGGTATTCACCAATACTTTGAAAAGCATGGAGAAACTTTATGGCTCTTGTAACAGATTTTGTTGGTGGCTTTAAATATAACACACAGTACGTAACTGGAGATGTTGATCGAGATCGTGATAGCGATTTAATTGAAGTTTGGCAAGATGGAGGAGTATTCAAGTCCACAAGTTGGATTAATAATGGTCAAGGTTTATTTAATAATGCAGTAGTCACAGATTTTGTCGGTGGCTTTAGAGATAACACACAGTACGTAACTGGAGATGTTGATCGAGATCGTGATAGTGATTTAATTGAAGTTTGGCAAGATGGAGGAGTATTCAAGTCCACAAGTTGGATTAATAATGGTCAAGGTTTATTTAATAATGCAGTAGTCACAAATTTTGTCGGTGGCTTTAAATATAACACACAGTACGTAACTGGAGATGTTGATCGAGATCGTGATAGCGATTTAATTGAAGTTTGGCAAGATGGAGGAGTATTCAAGTCCACAAGTTGGATTAATAATGGTCAAGGTTTATTTAATAATGCAGTAGTCACGGATTTTGTCGGTGGCTTTAAAGATAACACACAGTACGTAACTGGAGATGTTAATCGAGATGGTTATGGTGATTTAATTGAAGTTTGGCAAGATGGAGGAGTATTCAAGTCCACAAGTTGGATTAATAATGGTCAAGGTTTATTTAATAATGCAGTAGTCACAGATTTTGTCGGTGGCTTTAAAGATAACACACAGTATGTAACTGGAGATGTTAATCGAGATGGTGCTGCTGATTTAATTGAAGTTTGGCAAGATGGAGGAGTATTCAAGTCCACAAGTTGGATTAATAATGGTCAAGGTTTATTTAATAACGCAGTAGTCACAAATTTTGTCGGTGGCTTTAGAGATAACACACAGTATGTGACCGGAGATGTTAATCGAGATGGTTATGGTGATTTAATTGAAGTTTGGCAAAATGGAGGAGTATATTCCTCCACAAGTTGGATTAGTAATGGTCAAGGTTTATTCGTTTAATGATAAAGCCATCACTGAGAGGATGTTTTAAAAGTGATTGGTTGTAATTTTAAGCACTTGTTTATCCCCCCTAACCCCGCTTTAATATGTATCAGGATTTTCGTGAATTGGTATCAGACTGATTTCAATACTGTTCGGTTAAGCCTAAAAAATAACTCCAATGTAGGTTGGGTTGAGGAACAAAACCCAACATTTTCGGGGATTTGTTGGGTTTCACTAAAGTTCAACCCAACCTACAAATCTTCTTAACCGAACAGTATTGAGACTGATTTAAATTAGGAACTACTAATTATTAATTATGAATTATCTTAGCCTAATCTCGAATTTCTATCTTGGTAATCAGCCATTCTTTGATTGTTTTCCCGCAAGTCTCAGAACTTTGACAATCATTGACGTTTTCTATCTGATAATACATCTCTACTTTTTTATTGATGTATTTATTTGGCTCGCAAATATCAAATGATGCACCGACGCTTTCATATAATTTACCTTTTTCATCAACAACATTAACGTAGCATTTTAAGTCTCCATTACGCATATCTTTGATAGTACCCAACATCGGCTTATCGTTAAGAATTTCATTATTTTTGTTATTCTTAATAGGTGTGTTGTCATTTGATGTTGAATTACTAGCTTTCTTAATACTTTCAGTATTATCTAGCTGATTTGCAGAAGTAGATTCAGAATTAACTGGGATAGTTGTTGCAGTCTCTGCTTGATTAACTTTATTCTCTTGAGAAGTACTCTTGCCAGAGTCTCCACAACTTGCAATCAACATAGAACAAAGAATTAATGTAGTAGTGAAGATTGTTTTTTTCATTTTATTTATGTTCATAAAACCCTATCGATGATTCTTTTGGTAAAAACATTAGACCAATAGTCAGCCCAGCAATTATTCTACTAGTTATATAGTGTATCCTATAAAACTTTCATAAACGTGGTATTTACTGGAGATGCTCGGCGTTATCTGCATTTTTTGTGTATTATCGGGTAAAGTGCTTAGAGAATGTATTTATCCGGGTTAAAGTGTATAAAATAATGCTTAGTATTGCCTTGATTACCAAATATTAATGCTTTAAGCATTAAATGAGTATTTAATAGAGTTTAGAAGCTGTAAGTATTGCTATTGTGTTATCTCAAGGTTTTCTCAACTTAAACAAACCATTTGACTGGACTTCCCACGACTGCGTAGCGCGGGTGCGAAAATTGTTGCGCCTCAAACGTGTCGGACATGCGGGAACCTTAGATCCAGCTGCTACTGGGGTTTTACCAATCGCCCTTGGTAAAGCCACAAGATTATTGCAATATCTGCCAGAAAACAAAGCGTACATTGCCACTATTCGGCTGGGTGTGCGTACTACAACCGATGATTTACAAGGCGAAATCATTACTTCTCAACCTTGTGCTGGATTGAGTTTGGCACAGGTGAAAAGCGCATTACCACAATTTGAAGGCAAGATTGAGCAAATACCGCCTAGTTACAGTGCAATCCAAGTGGATGGGAAACGCCTCTACGATTTAGCCCGCCAAGGTAAAACGGTGGAAGTTCCAGTGCGAACCGTGGAAGTTTTTCAGATAGATATTTTGGACTGGAGAGAAGGGGATTTTCCCGAATTGGATGTGGCGATCGCCTGTGGTTCTGGTACATATATTAGAGCGATCGCTCGTGATTTAGGTGCAATTTTAGAAACTGGTGGCACTCTTGCGGCTTTGATTCGCACCCAAAGCAGTGGTTTCGATTTAACAGATAGTCTCACTTTGACAGATTTAGAAACGAAACTACAAGCCGGAATATTTCAACCGATTTCTTCAGATGCAGCTTTACAACATTTGTCATCTGTTACTTTACCAGTAACAACCGCTCAAAAGTGGTGTCAAGGTCAGCGAATTTCTCTAACTTTTGATGTTCCTGAAATAGTGCGAGTTTATGATGAAGAGACTCGCTTTTTAGGTATTGGGCAATTACAAGACGAAATGTTGATCCCTCAAATGGTTTTTGAACCAATTTCTTAAAACTGTGATAATTTAAAGGTTTTAATTTGAACACATTTGGCGACAATGTGTAAAATTATCATTAACAGTAAATTAAATGGTAGCTGTACCCAATAACTGGGCAGATATTGAATCTGATATCATATATCAAACAACGAGTGATTTGCTAGTTTCCTTTAGCCAAGAGCAAATAAAACTGGGAATAAAATATGACCATAATGCTTCTTGTCTATGATGAAAATCTAGAATTTGTAGATGAAAATTGGCTTTTAGATATTAATTCCCCTTTTTTGGATATCAAAGTTTCTCACACCTCAATAAGCTGATGCGCGTCTAAACTATATAAACACTTTTGATATCGTTAACTGTTGACTGTTGACTGTTGACGGGTTTTCAGTCATCAGTCATCAGGTAAATGTACAATATTATTTGCGTAACAGCTTACAAGTAATGAGCGATCGCCATCCTACCTCTGCTGCACGTCTCAATGTCTACATCCAAGGTCAAGGATTCCCCATTCTGGGCTTACATGGTCATCCTGGTACTGGTCATAGTCTATCTGTCTTCACCAATCATTTGTCAAAACGTTATAAAACTTTTGCCCCTGATTTACGTGGATACGGCAAAAGTCGCTGGAATGGTAATTTTAATATGAATGACCATTTAACTGATTTAGAAGCGCTGCTAGACCGCTTTGAGATTGAAAAGTGTCTATTATTGGGATGGTCACTTGGGGGCATTCTGGCAATGGAACTGGCATTACGTTTGCCAGAGCGCATTACTGGGCTGATTTTGGTGGCGACAGCCGCAAAACCCCGTGGCAGTCATCCTCCTATCACTTTGCAGGATAATTTATATACTGGCGTTGCTGCCCTAATAAACTATATAAAACCGAGTTGGCAATGGAATATTGAAACTTTTGGTAAGCGATCGCTTTTTCGCTACTTAATCCAACAACATACATCTACGACTTACAACTATATCGCCACTGATGCAGTACCAGCTTATTTGCAAACCTCTGGTGCTGCTACTCGCGCCCTTTATAGTGCAATTCAATCGGGATACAACCGACTTCTAGATTTGGAAAAAATACAATGTCCTAGTTTAGTACTTGCTGGTGACCAAGACCGCCACATCACATCTGATTCCAGCTTAGAAACTGCTCAACACCTCAATAATTCTCAATGGCAGTGTTATCCCAACACCGCCCATCTTTTTCCGTGGGAAGTCCCCCAGCAGGTGCTGAATGACATCGATCATTGGATGGAAGTTCATCCGCAGGTAATTGGTTGTCAATAGTCTAATATTTCAAAAATTATTTCAAAAATTTTGACTATTGACGAAGAAGAAATGGAGAGGGAAGATGTGGTGAGACAATAAGTGAAAAAGACGCAAATAACCCGATAAAAGAATTTTTTGTGTCTCCGTGTCTTTACGTCCCCGCATCAGAGCATCCTTTTCATTCTCTGGCCTAACTTAAATTTGACCGCTAAAGACAGGCTTTACTTTGCGGTCAAATCTTTCCCCCAAGTCTTCAGCGATTGTTAAGTTATTAGGTTTACAGCGCTTGACACGCACAGAAATTCCCGTAGCTCCTTCGATCTCCAAATCTTCTATATATCCAATGCTTGACAATCTTGCTTCAGAAGAACTTAGAAATGGCCCGAAGTAGTATGTGCAACGGGGATTTTGCGTCACAATCTCTACCCACCAAGCCAAGCCGATGGAGTCGAATGTGTTAATTAACACTTCCTTGAGGTTATGCCAAATGGTTTTCATGGTTTTAGCCAGTTTATAAACGTCTACAGGGTGTTAAACGATATGTTGCTTTATTATCTTTTACATTTCTTTATACTCTGTTACTGTTATTTTTTCAAAGATATTTTTTGTAATTTATCTAGGTGCAGGGTATTTAGCGATCGCTGGCGATAAATTTCATAAAGCGTCATACCTGCTGCTACAGAAGCATTGAGGCTGGGAGTTTTACCTTGTAGAGGAATCGATACTAAGAAATCACAGGAGCGTTGAGTCAACATACTAAGACCTTCGCCTTCTGAGCCGATTACCAAAACGATTGGGCCAGTGAAATTGACTGTATGCACAGGTTCGCTTCCACTTGCAGCAGTACCGTAAATCCAATAGCCAGCTTCTTTTAATTCTTCTAAGGCGCGGCTGAGGTTGACAACTCTAGATACAGCAAAATTTTCTAAAGCGCCTGCTGCTACTTTCATCACAGTAGAAGTGATCCCAGATGCCCTTCTTTGGGGAATCACCAAACCTTGAGCGCCTATTGCTTCGGCGGTGCGAATAATTGCTCCCAAGTTGTGGGGATCAGTAATTCCATCAGCCACGACAATTACGGGATCGGTTACAGCTTTTGCCTGTTCAATTAGATCGGGCAATTCGATGTAAGCGTAGGGAGCAACTTGTGCCGCCACACCTTGATGATTAGCTCCATTGGTGAGATAGTCTAAACGCTTGGGTTCAACCTCATCAATAACAGTGCCATTTTCTTTCGCTTGCAAGAGAAAATGGTGAAAGCTGGGATCGTAGCGCAGACGGGTAGTAATCCAAAGACGGTTGAGATTGCGCTGATTTTGCAACGCACTCAATACTGGATGACGACCGTAGATGAGATCGTTATCTTCTTCTGTCGGTGTAGATACAAGCGGCGGGGAGAAGTTGCTATTTCGTTGGCGGGAGTTGTCAATGGGGTTGCTATCTATTTTCCTGGGATTGCGAGTCGGATTAGCAACATCTATTTTCCTGGGATTGCGAGTCGGATTAGCAACATCTATTTTCCTGGGATTACGAGTCGGATTTGCACCAGAGACAGGGTTGCTGTCTATTTTTCTGGGATTGCGAGTCGGATTAGTACCAGAGACGGGGTTGCTGTCTATTTTTCTGGGATTGCGAGTCGGATTAGTAACAACACGCTTACCCTGAATTTTTACAGGTTGCCCACGATTGGGTTCGTTAGAAGTTCTGACTTTTCTAGGTTTATTCTGCATTTGAGTTATAGATATAGCGTATGGTTGGTCATCACAATTACGTCAATTTCTTGAACCAAATCTACTGATATGGCTACTGTAAAATTAAGTTCTCACTCTTTTTCTACATGAAGCATTTGCAACAGTTCGGTTAGACGCTGGTAATCGGTGAGATATAAGTAGCCAATTAAGGTTTCTAGACTGGTTGCCTGTTGATAAATTTCGGGATTAAGTCGCTTAGGGCGTCCTGTAGCGGCGTTTCTACCCCGTCGGACAATTTCTAATTCGGTGTCCTTGAGATGAGGAATCAGCGATCGCAAATGTAGCGCTTGTGTTTCCGCTCTTACCTGCTCCACTACCAGACGATGGTAAATTCCTGCTCGCTGCAAAGGCAGCAGATAGAACATTCTAACATATAACTCATAAATTGCATCCCCCAAATATGCTAAAGCAGTAGGAGAAATTTGTTGCACTTGTGAGAGGGAAATCTGTTGGAATGGCGCTGTGGTTGTCAAGAGTGCTTGAGTCCAAGATAAACTCTGTTTGTGAGTTTCATCTTGTCCATCTAATAGCTTTTCCTCCTGTGACTTCACAATAAATCATTCCTTGACTGGCTATATTTGGCAGACATTATTTGCAAAGACTGATTTTTCTGAAGTAAGCCATAATACTATACTTAGCATAATCAATACTATCAGAAATAATTGCTAAATCTATCTCTTTGATTGAGAGTTGTCATAGTTCACCCTGATGTCAACGCTTCTAAACCAAATTTTGCCTACTTGTGGTCTGTCCCTAAGATAGGGTAAAATTTTGACATCAAACTCACCCTATTACTCTATTGAATTGTCATATTTACTAAGTAAGCGACGATTTTTGATTATACAGTATCAAGTCAAGTTTACCTATACACAAACCTGCTGGATTTGTATTTATGACAAATTTCTCAGACTTGATTGTTTCTCCAATAAGAAGCCAAAAATTACATACCCAAGAAGCGGGTGCTATATCTTTAATTATTGCTCAACTTTAAACATAATAGCTTAACTGGCTTTGTGCCTCTCCCACAAGGAGAGAGGTTTTCTGCCAGAAATGTTAAAAATTAAGCTATCCGATGTTGAATCTGGATAGCCGAATTGATCTCTCGGTTCAAGCAATCAAGACTACTTGACGTTTTCTAGAGCTTCTTCAACTGATTTTTGCAGGGAGAGAAACTTCTCTAGGCGAACAAGCTTGACCGTTTGAGTTACCCGGGCATTTGTGACGATTTGCAAAGTGCCTTCGGCAGTTTGAGCCTGCTTGGCTAGCTGCACCAAAGCACCCAAGCCAGAGCTATCAATAAAGTCGATTTGTGAGAGATCCAAAATAATATGCTTAGGCCCCTCTTCAATCTTACTGCCAAGTACCTTGCGAAATGTCGGCTCAGAAAAGGCATCTAACAAACCTGTGAGGCGGAATAGCTGACAGTTATCCCGGACTTCACGAGTGCCCCTCAGGCTAACGGTTAGATTCAATGGATCAGCAATAATTCCCTCCTCATGAGTTAAAGTGAACGCTCAAGTATAGATGGTTTTTGAGCAAGTTGTCTACAATCTACTGGAATAGGGGATTGGGGATTGGGGATTGGGGATTGGGGATTGGGGATTGGGGATTGGGGATTGGGGATTGGGGATTGGGGATTGGGGATTGGGGATTGGGGATTGGGGATTGGGGATTGGGGATTGGGCATGATGTATTAGTTCTTCTCCCTCATCTCCCCCTGCTTCCTCATCTCCCCATGCCCCATGCCCCATTCCCCATTCCCCATTCCCTATTCCCTATTCCCTATTTTTACCTCACTTCGGCTGTCTCGGCTTGACGGGCTGTTCGCATGGCTTGAACAAATTGCTCAAACAAGTAATCAGCATCGTGAGGGCCAGGACTGGCTTCTGGGTGATATTGGACGGAGAATACAGGTAGAGATTTGTGACGGACTCCAGCAATGGTGCGATCGTTTAAGTTCAGATGGCTGATTTCCACAACTGCCGTAGGCAAAGAATCTGGATCAATAGCAAAACTATGGTTTTGGCTGGTAATTTCTATCCGTTGTTGTAAACCGGCTGGCTGATTTAAACCACGGTGACCAAATTTGAGTTTATAGGTTTCTGCCCCTAGTGCATGACCTAAAATTTGGTGTCCCATACAAATACCAAAGATGGGCTTTTCACTTAACAGAAGCGCTTTGGCAGTTGCAATCCCTTCTGTGACGGCAGCAGGATCGCCAGGCCCATTTGAAAGAAACACACCATCTGGATTGTAATTGAGGATTTCCTCTGGTGGCGTATCAGCAGGCACAACAATTACCCGACAACCATAACTTGTTAAGCGACGCAAAATATTTCGTTTTACGCCAAAGTCAAGGGCCACAACAGTAAAGGGTTCCCCAAGATTTTCCGCAGCCTCCGAGTTGAATTCCCAAGCTGGAATTGTGGGATCTGACCATTCATAAGCCGTTGGGGTGGTGACTTCCCGAACCAGATTTAATCCTGCCATGTTGGGAGCCGCTTGTACCTGCTCTAGCAATTCCGACTCATCGAGAATAGTTGTAGAAATGCCACCGTTCATGGCTCCAAACATCCGAATTTTGCGGGTGAGGGCGCGGGTATCGATGCCGTAGATCCCTGGTACTTGGTTTTGTTTAAGGTAGTCTGGTAAGGATTGTGTCGATCGCCAGTTACTCGGACGGTGACAAATATTCCGGGCGATCGCACCCCGAACTTGGGGGCCATCTGATTCCTCATCTTCAGAATTTACCCCAGTATTGCCTAATTCAGGATAGGTAAAAATGACAATTTGACCGCAGTAACTTGGGTCAGTTAGTACTTCTTGGTAGCCGGTCATACCAGTGTTGAACACCACTTCTCCGATCGCGGTTCCCGTAGCACCGAAAGACCAACCGCGATAAGTGGTTCCATCAGCCAGGACAAGTAAAGCTGGTATTGCGTCAGACAGGGGCATAGTAAATTGGGGAGTGGGGAGTGGGGAGTGGGGAGTGGGGAGTGGGGAGTGGAAGAGGGTCAGGGGGAAGGGTGCAGACGAGAGTAATTTTTCCCCTGCTCCCCTGCTTCTTCCCCATTCCCCATTCCCCATTCCCTATTCCCTACTCCCCATTCCTCAATACTGCGATTGTTAATTATCCCATGAGTTGAGCAATTGGGAGTTTTTAGAGTAGTTAATTAAAATTAAAAGGGAATTAAATTAGCGGGAGTGGCTTTGGCAAAACTTGGGCGGTTAAAATTAATTATGCTTCAGTCTTTTTTATCCCGTGCAACCCTAATTTTTCTATCAAGCGCTCTAGCAGTTTTGTGTGTTGCCTGTAGTGAAGACCAACGCAACACTGCGACTGGTGGCAATGAGCAACCCGCGCCAATTGGGGAGCAGGCATCAGTACAGCCTGCCGTTGAACCAACAACACCAGCAGTTACCCCTACCGCAGAAGCACAACCCCTAGAGCCGCTAGAGCCGTCTGAAAGTGAACCAAGTCTTTTTGAAATGGGGCGAGACAAAGCTGTTGGCGCTTGGAGTATTAGCCGATCTGCTCAATCTCCAGATGATTGGAATTTGGTGGCGAGTCAGTACCAGGATGCGATCGCGCTGATGCGAAGAGTCCGGCGACAAAGCCCAGAATTTGCGATCGCTCAAACTAAAATTACTGAATATCGTCGCCAAATTAAATATGCCCAACAGCAGGCTAATCCTCGCCCTGTGCGCGTTGCCGAACCGAAGAGGATAGTAGTTGTGGTTCCCCAGACAATAACCACACCGAAGTATACCTCACCTCTATCGCCTCCACAAGAAATAAACGCGTTACCGCCAAAACCAGCTTTGCCCTCAGCAGTGGTAATTCCAGATCAGGAAGTATTTACAGCCCCGATTAAAAGGCGAATTGGTGGAACGCCAATTGTCGAAGTCACCTTTAATGGTCAGCAACAATTTGACATGATTGTGGATACGGGAGCCAGTGGCACTGTAATTACCCAAGAGATGGCAAATACCTTGGGAATAGTGCCAGTAGGGAAAGCTAAGGCAAATACCGCGAGTTCCAGAGCTGTAGAATTTCCTGTGGGCTATGTCAATTCGATGGCAGCTGGCGGGGTAACAGTGAATAGAGTAGCAGTAGCGATCGCAGGTACGGAACTAGAAACTGGACTTTTGGGACATGACTTTTTTGGTAACTACGATGTCACCATCAAACGTAATGTGGTAGAGTTTCGTCCGCAATTGCGATCGCAAATCAATTCGCCAAAAACTCAACTAACTGCTCCAACTTCGTCCAAGCAGCCCCACTTTGTAGAATATCCTTAGCGATTTTAATCCCTTGGGCGTGATCTAGGAGTGCGATCGACCCCGCTACTTGCAGCGCCAGCGACGCATTTAAAGCTACTGCATCCTGTTGTGCCTGAGTTCCCTTACCTTGGAGTACCGCCTTGAGAATCACCGCATTCTCTTGGACATCTCCACCCCGAAGCATACCTATAGAAGCAGGTGTTAGATCCAAATCTAGGGGATTAATGCTAGTTAACTGCACTTCTTTGTCTGACAGCACCGCCAAGTCAGTTTCATCTCCTAACCCAGCCTCATCAAGTTTTTCTCGCCCGTGCAGCACAATCGCCTTTTCCTTGCCCAAATTCTGTAAAGCCTCGGCAACTGTTGCCAAAAGCTTAGGAGTATATAAGCCGACTACCTGCCCAGTTGGACGCAAGGGATTTACTAATGGCCCGAGCAAATTAAAAATTGTTCGCACCTTCAAAGTCCGCCGTAATGAGGCAACCGCCTTGAGTGCTGGATGCCAACCAGGGGCAAACAAGAAAGTGATCCCGACTTCTTGTAGTGCGGCTTGTACTTTTTCGCTGGATGCACTCAAATTTACACCCAAGGCTTCCAATACATCTGCACTTCCTGTAAGACTTGAGGCTGAACGATTGCCGTGTTTGGCGACAGGTATACCAGATGCTGCGGCGACAAATGCAACGGCTGTAGAAATATTAAAGGTTGATGAACCATCTCCACCAGTTCCACAGGTATCTATTACAGTGCTAAGTACTGGTTTCTGAGTGCTGAGTGGGGAACATTGAGATTGTAATACTTCAGCCATGCCGGTTAACTCGTCGGCAGAAATGCCTCTAAAGTTCAGCGCTGTTAAAATAGCCCCTGATAATTCTGGGGGAACCGCTTCACTGAGCCAACCTTGCATCAATTCAGCAGATTGAGTACGGGACAAGGATTGGCCATCTATTAATTGTTGCAGCAGGACATACCAGCTAGCAGAGGATTCTTGAGCAGAGATTGGAGAAGTTATCATAGAAGAAAGTTTGTATGTTGTAGCTATATTGAGAGCTATGGGGTTATCCTACCGGAAAATTGGAAAGCTATCAAAGTTAGGTTTAAATCTCAAGGCTTAATTGCAAAGCTGGATTAGCAAGATTCTGAACTTGTGATTTTTTCTCCAAATCAAGTTTAACTTCGTAGTTAGTAATGAATAACTCTTTTCCTTTAGCCGCACCACTCTGCTTATAGTTATTCATCCCATACTGTAATTCCCACTCTGAGATATTAGCCCATTGGAAATTTTCTCTAATGTGCAATGAGTCATCGTAGGTAATTAGCCAGCGATGATGACATTGTTGCAAAAGGTTAGCAAATCTCTGATGTTCAAAAGAAGTGTGCAAGTCTCCGTCTTTACCGTATAGTTTGGATTTCGTAGCACTAAAATATGGGGGATCTAGAAATAAAAATACATCTTCCACTTCTGATTTTAATAGGTGGCTGTAATCCAAATTAGTAATTTGGACATTTTCTGAGAGAATATTTTCTAACTTTTCTAGCCGTTCTATTGAAGAATCAGTAAATCTTTTATGGAAAGCTTGTTCAGAAAAACCGCCTGATTCTACAGTTCCTGAAAAAGTAATCCTATTGAGTACGAAAAACCGAACTGCTCTTTCTAAATCAGATAAATTATTGACATCTACACTAGTTAATTCTGTAAAGAGTAATTTACCATCTGTATGTTTAACTTTAATATGTCGAATTTCTTTAACTAATTGACCTATATCAGTTTGGGCAAGCTTCCAGAATAAGAAGAGTTCGCGGTTTAAATCGTTAATCCAAATCTTGATATGAGGAAACTTTTGCCTTAAATAAATGAATACAGAACCACCACCTACAAAAGGTTCTCGAAATTCCGAAAAGCTTTCTGGCAAGTATTCAACTATTTGATTTATTGCTTTCGATTTACCACCAGGATAACGGAGTGGGCTTTTGAGCATAATTATAAATCGTCACACTTGGGGTAATAACAAACGTTGAAAGCCCTCCTGCTCAAAATGGCGGTTGGTGATTAGTGCCTCAGTGACACCACGCTGACGCATCAACACAAAGCTAATAGCATCACATATAGGACTAGTATTGGATTGCGTGAAATACACGTAGTGTCATGACACAGCTAAAATACTGCATTAGCTTTCCTCTTGTGGGATGGGCCTCTCGCCCGTCCAGTGCGGGCAAGATGCCCACACCACAAGAAAAATTCTTGCATCATTTTAGCTGTGTCGCACTACTACAAGACTACCGAGATTTTTTCAGAAATCAAATATGATTTCTATAGAGAGTAACTTTTGTTAGAAATAATTGTAATTCTTATGTGAAATATCCAGGCCAATTTTCTTGTCTCACCAAAAGCTTAAATTATCGATTCAAAACTCCTACAATCATCTACTTAGGATTATTGTTATGCCCCGTTCTGCACCCTATCAACCTTTATTGTTGCGAATTATTCACGGCTTAAGTGGAATTTTAGTTATCGCAGCAATTATTACCGGGTTTCTAGTTTACAACACTTACGATCGCCGATTTGGTAAAATACCATTTCCTCAAATTGGGGATATTCAGGGTATTCACGGCACTTTTGCATTATTTTTCTTGCTTATTCTCCCTGCTTTTGCCCTCTATAGCTTTCATGCTGGACAAAAGCGTTTGCTTCAATCTGATTCTTTGCAGCAACTAACCCAGGTTGGCAAGCCGATTTGGTGGGTTAGCTTGCAACGTCTAGCAAATACTCTCATGCTCATCGCCGCTGTTTTGGCTGTGAACTCTGGCAGGATGATGAAGGAAGAATGGCTTCCAGCAGGGCAGCTACATCATATTTGGTACTCCCTCCACCTTTGCGCCTGGGTTGTGATGGTTGGCTGTGTGGCGATTCATGTTTTGATGTCTACCAAGGTGGGTGGTGCGCCGTTGTTACTCTCGATGTTTTCGTGGAAGTTTCGCCCAGAAGATAGCCCTGCTAAATGGTCTAGTCGTTTCCGTACTTGGTTGACTAGCTTGCAAACGAACTTTGGTGCTGGAATGAATAATTTTATACAAAACAATTTTTACCTCAAAATTATTGAGGTGATTGTGTTGGGTGGAATTCTGACAGCGTTTGTCTTACCTGTATTTTTTCCCGGTAGTGAGTCATAGGTAATTGGCTGTTGGGGCGTAGCTTGCCGCCGTAGGCGATCGCAAACCTGTTAAGATAAAAGTACGCACCCGTAATATCTATAAATAAAGTTTATGTTGCATTTTAGTAAAAATCTGTTACATTACTTTACAGGCAGTAATAAGGGAACTCCAAAAAATAAATTATTCCACTTAAAGTCGTTGACTGTTGACTGTTGACTGAAAACTCGTGAACCGTCAACGGCCAACAGTGAACAATAGCAATGGAATATTTTTTTACTTGGAAGTCCCTAACTGTTACAACATAAAAGCTTGGAGTATTATTTATGGCAGACGTTAAGAAGACTACGCCTTCGGTTCCAGAAGATCCTAATGCTTTGCGCTGGGGCTTCACTCCTCAGAGCGAAAATTGGAACGGTCGTTTTGCAATGATTGGTTTTTTATCTGCCGTTGCGCTTGAAGTGTTTTCTGGTCAAGGAATTTTACACTTCTGGGGCATCCTTTAGATTTAAACGTTTTTACCTTCATTAGATTATGAGGCAAGGCGGGATTAGTAAAATTGTCTGCCTTGCCTCATAATCTCAAGAATTAGACGCGATAAATCGCCGTCTCTACAAGGAATCTATCCATCAATTCTTTATTGACAGACTACTAGCGTGATGAGCGAAATATTACACGGCCTGGGGATTCTTCCTGGTTAATTCGCGCATATACTCGAAGACAAGTTAAGACTTCGCCAGGAATACCACCACAATCTAGTTGTAAGTCATCCTTGGATGAAGCACAGATATCTGCATAAAGTCCCGATAATTGGCGAATTCGCACTTCATTACCTGCATTATTAGCTTCATCAGCGACTTTCTTGAGGATGCGCCGTGATTCATGTTGTAGCTTTCCCCACCAAGAATAGCGTTCAGCCGGTGGTACAAATACTAGGGAATGTATCGCTTCGTCCATGTCAATCCAAGCACGGAGAATTGACAGGGGATCAGTGTTTTTCTCAGCTTTTTGGGTACGTTGGAAGCGATCGCTTAAAGCATCAATATATTGATCGCGCTGTTCTGCTTTGGAATGTAAGGAAATGACATCGAAGCTAAAAACGCTCTTTAAAGCATGATGTAAATCTGGATCTATTTCGATAAAATTCATATATAAAAAGAGGAATGCTGCTGGTAAATCGGATACATTTACTTGCGGATTTTTAGGATTTGAAAGTGTTTGTTGGTATAAGCATAATCCCTGTGTTTGAACAGTTCCACAAAGTCCGGGGTAGATAATTTCGTCGCGGATAAAGGGAAGTTGATAGAGGTTAGAATTATCTGCGATCGCACCAACTTCTTGAGCTAAATCTAAGGTGCGCGATCGCCAAGTTGCAGCTAAATCCTCTGGTACTCGTAGCAGTTTGCGTTGAATCTCATTCCACAAATCAGAGTCCGTTGTGCTTTGCAGTTGGGAATTACCCAGATAATAATTAAGTTCTGAGTCAGAATCAAAAACTTCCCGCAGGTGACTTAGTTTTAAATCATCTGGCGCATCTTCCCAACCAGTATTTTGCTGTGGGGGTTCAGGTTCCAACAGGTTATGAAGTTCTTGCAGCACCTGATCGCATATTTTAGATCCTGGATCTAGTGGTAATTTTGTGCGAGCCTGATTTAAAGTAGCCTCTAGTCCATACAAACTAAACCGCAGTAATTGGGCTAACTCTGAATTTTCTATCTCTAATAATTGACGCAAGTGCTGCATGAATCTCACCTCCAAATATTACTTGTATGTGATTCGTAGCGAATTAAACTTAGCAAACCTCTGCGCCCCTTAGCGTTTACTTTGTGCCCCTCTGCGTTTAAAAATCTTAATTTTTTTCAACGCAGAGGAACGCAAAGGTTAGCGCAGAGGAACGCAAAGGTTTAATACAAGAGTTAATGTATACCGCAAAATGGATCGCGTTCTTTATCAACTTCGTTGGGCTGTAATTCTAATTCGGCAAGATAAACGCATCCTTCTTCTTTGAGGCATTCTTGACTGTTTGATGTCCAGTAAGGGACTTCACCGGCGTGCATCCGCAAAATGCCTTGATCGTCGAGAGTTACACGATATTGGCAAGGGTAATCTGTTGTTACATCTGGTTTGCTGAGTGCGCCAATTCTTATCCATTTTTTGCTGTTGGTTTCGGCATCTATTTGATAAATATAGAAGGTGTGCTGGCCAGTTTGCGGGAAGGGAGGTAAGGGATTACTAATTAACCCGGTTCCTGGTTGTGTCACGCCATCGCGCAGATAGTGAAATTTTTGGAACAATTTACTACCATCATTTCCTACTTCAAATACAAGATGATAGGCATCTGGTTGATCAACAGTTGCGGACTCAAGAACATTGACGGCAATATCACCATCATTTAAATCTTTATTGAAGCGTTCCACAGCAATATTCCAGTTCAATTTGCCATCAGCAAATAGCCCTGAAGTTTCTGAAACTACCGATTCCAAATCAATGCCAGGAATGTCAATTAAATAATGCGGATTTCCCTGACAAAGCAATACACTAAATTCAAGGGTTTGGTCAATTTCAAACTGGACTTTAATTTTTCTCAAAAACTCTGCTTCTTGCATTCCTAGTTTATTCATGAGGTTTTTGCCATCGAAGCTACCCCATAGTCGTAAATCTCCATCCTCGTAGTCTTGACGGTAAATAATATTAGTTAATTGGATTCCTTGCCATGCAGTACGAACTTTGGCGACAGTTTCCCAAGGTGCGAGTTGATAAAGTTCTTGTCCGGCTTTGAATATAGTTAGTAAATCGTTACTTTGAGTTTTGCGTTTGAAGTTGCAGGGTAAATAATAAAACAGATTTTTGACATCAATTTCTAGCTGGTTGGCTCCCTTACGCAGCAAGCTTTTAGACTCTTCTGGATCGAATCTTAATCTTCGCAGTTTCTCGGCATAGCAAGCACCGGCGGAGGTGGCTAATTTGGTAAATTCGAGTACAAAGGTAATTCGTTCTGGATTCCAGACAAAATATGGAGACTTACTAAATTCTTGGTAGATTTGACGCTGCACTATATCTAAATTACAAGTTTTTCCAGACAAAATTAACCAATCAACTTTTTGAGAATTCCAAGAATCTTTGGTGAGATCATCGGAACGCAAGCGACTTTCCATCAATCCTTTGGCAATACCGATCGCTTCTTTAATTCCAGAAGCGGCGGCTCGTTCAAATTGCTGGTTATCTAGGGTAATGCAGATGCTATTTGGATCTTGAACTTGTAATTTAACGCCGCTTTGGGTGAGCAGTTCGGAAATTTGCTGTTCAGAAAGTGTGAAGGTTAATAGAGAATTATCTACTGCTGGCTTTTGCCCAAGTTTCAGTTTTGCTGCTTCCGCATGATCCCAAAGAATATAAAATGATTGCAGGCGTTGGGGCGCTTGTTGCCAACGGGTGGGTAATACTTTCTCAGCAGTATCTAGGGCATCTTTGTAAGCAATATCGCCTTCGGGATTCTCTTTATCTAAACATTTTAAAAGACTGCCAATTTTGAATTTGCCTTGTTCTAAAAAGCGCTCGTTTAACTCTGAGTTAATTAAATCTTCTAGCTTTTCGCTTTCTAGATCACCTGTTGTTACTGCTGTCAATAAAAAATCTGCGATCGCAACTTTTAATAATCTAAAAATTCGCAGTGTAATTAACTCGCCACCTAACTGTAAATGACCAGATGAACCTAATAGTTTGGGAGTAAGTTTATAGTAACGTCCTCCTAAACCTCGGTCTTCATAATCGGCAAAACTAGGGGTTTTATCTTCTAAAGTTAGTTCAATTAAAGCTAAATCTGTAGTTCCCCCGCCAATATCCAAAACTAGAACATTTTGTGACCATTTGTTTCCTGCTTGACGACAACGAGTTTTGAATGACTCAATACCAATGTTGAGATTACCACCAAATTCTCGCCATAAAAAGAATATTGCTACAGAAACGGCTTCATCATAAGCAGTTTGGACATCATCGATCCCCAACTGCTCAACTAATTCCTTAACTTCCTTGCGAACAACTGGTGGGGCGACAGTGGGGTAGGTGACAACTGCTGTTAAAAAATCTCCTTCTGAAAACCTGCGTTGGGCGCGTTGGCGGTAATCTTCAGTTAACTCGATTAAATGCGCCCAAGCAGATTGGATTAGTTCGTTAGCGGTAATTAATTCTTCTTCACCATCCAAAATAACTGGAAATAAACGATCTTGACCAAAATAGCGTTTGGGTGAATGGTGAAATCTGCTGATAATTTCCTTTAAAGAACCGCTTGTACCTTGAGCAATCGCTTTTTTTCGATTATCTCTCGCTTCCCTTCCCATTCGCAGTTTTAAATCGCTTAACTGCGAAATTTCCGACTCGCTGGGAATTTCCGTATCGCGGCGATCAATATCCAGCACAACTGGGATCAGATTTTGCGACTCTAGAGTAGGGACGCGAAACACCTCATGATAGATTTGGTAAAGTTTTTTGCTGACAGCCCGACGGAATCTCTCGCTGTTTCCTAAAGAAAGTTCAATTTGGCGAATTGCTTCCAAAAATCGCTCTTTATTGTCACTTTCAAAAACTTCGCTCAATCGGCTGGGTTCTATCTCCAGGTTTCTGCTAATTTCTACAATAAACTTTTCCCAATCATCAGCACTGACATCTGGTAAAGCCACTGAGGCGGGAGAACTCAGCCATTGTGATAAGCGATTCGCGCAACCGCATTTCTTGTTCTTTGGGGAGAATTTCTGCGATCGGTACTTCAATTGGATCGAAGAGTGTAACTGTGGAATTCGATGTACCAAAATCCAAAGCAAACCATCCTGGAAATCTTTTTTGTTGTTTCTCGCTTGGTTCGCGATCGCTATATTTGTTGAGTTGAAAAGGGTTCATTATAGTATCACTTTCTGTTGTTTGTTTTATAGCTGGCTAAAAACTGTAATGTTCTATCATAAAATTACAAATTTAGAGAATCTTTGGTCTTGTACCATTGATTCTCTTTAGCACTGGCTTTTATTATTTGGCTCGATATCTACGTTGGGCTACGCTTTTATATGAAAGGGCGTAGGCGTAGCCCAAACTAGGCGATCGCTATGAAAATTGCAGCCGTTACTAAGTTGATGTTGAAGATTCTTGCTCATTTGCAAGTCTTACTTGTTCGACTTCTTCGATAGTTAAATGAAGTAACCTCGCAACCTCTTCTATCGAAATACCATAAGCTAAACACCGAGGTATAAGTTCAAGTTTTGCTAGTTCTCGTCCTTCTTGTAGTCCTTGTTTTAGTCCTTCTTCTTTAGCTTCTCGATAAACCCTAGTGTCTTGTAACTTAATTTCAAACATTGCCTCTACCTCTTCACGGCTTAAGTTTACAAATTTATAACTGGTAATTGTTGTGATTACTCAGATGCGAGTCTTACTTGTTCGATGGTTAAATTAAGTAATTTTGCAACGTCTTCCATCGACATACCAAGAGCTAATAACTGAGGTACAAGTTCAAGTTTTAGTTCTTCTCGTCCTTCTTGTTTAGCTTCTTGATAAACTCTAGTTTCTTCTAACTTAACTCCTAACATAGCCTCTACCTCTTCACGACTTAAGTTGGCAAATTTATAAACAGCGATTGTTGTGATTACATCTATTATCTCCTTCTTAGCTAAAACAGTTATCTGTTCTTGTTGCACCCGCTCAATTAAACGTTTCGCTTCTTGCACCATTTGAGTATCTGAGGCAATAGTCAACTGCATCAAACTCTGATTTCTCTGTGTCCTCTGTGCCTCTGCGGTTCGTTTTCCGTAACTCGTGCGTAAGTCCTATCTGAGTTAGCTTATCTCAAATCATCTAAGTAAGAAACAGCAGCAAGTTCTGAAATAATCTGCAACCAAGTAGGAATTGCGATCTCAGATGGCAAGTCTCCAGCCGCCAAATATCTCAGCAAAGTTTCTTTTTTGGAAAGGTTTTGCAAACTAGGAATAATTTGATCCAAAATACCTTCAAGTTCGGAATTAATTTGCTGATTAACTTCGCTAACATACTGCACAAGGTGAAGGCTAGCGCTAGCAGTGATTTCATCTCGCAGCCGCAGTACTAAAAGTTGGTGATTGCTCGATCTGGGTAAACCTTGGCTTTTTTCTGGTGCCCAGTCAAAGATTTGACCAACGTTGTGTTTCTCGTCTTGACGCGCTAGGGGAAAAATGATGTCGGGTGCAACGGTTTTGTTTTTACTACTGATTTCGGAGATGATTGCTTCCTTCCATTCGTTAGGATCGCATCCTAGTAATAATTTGTAAAAGAGATCGGCATCTTCAAAACCAAATTTTTCTTCGATTTCTTGTTCCATCTCTGGGTGGAAAAATGCCTGCAATTGTTCGCGTTCTGGGGCTATATAATTTGACAATTGATTCAACAAATCTACCACTGCTTGATGGATGCGATCGCGGGCAAAATCTTCTACTTCTTTAACGGTTTTCTCAAAGACTGGATAAAAATCATCGCTTTTAGTGGGAAGGGAACTATTGACGCGATTTCCCCGATCAAATAATTTCCCGGCTGCACCTTTAGATTCTGCCAGAGCGATCGCTCCATTGTTGGCTTTATTGAAGAGTAAAGTCCACTGGTTCCAATTCAATATTCTAAAGGTAAGTTCGTCTTTAACTATATCGCTGACGACAACACCGCGCCGGTCTTTGAGTGGTTCTTTCCCTAAATCTTTTTGAAAATTCCTATAGATTTTATCCAAGCTTTCGACCACAAAGCGCAACTCGGTAAAGGCGGGACTATCACCAGTGGGGATACCTTGCTCGTGAATTTCATCTATGATGTCTTTCAAGTGATCTTGTTGCTGACTCACCACATCAGCCGATCTCCGAGTATCTTCATACAGTTGCTTCAGTCCATGAGTCGCTACATGGGTTTGAATCAATTCCCGCAGTTTACTAAGTCCCCCATCTTGACTAAAGTAACCTAGCTGTCTACCCAAATAACTGCGGGTGTTACCGTCTAACAGCCGTTCACTTAAGTGCTGCCATTTTTCTTGTAGCCGTTTAGACCGATCTAAATAATCAGGATAGTCTAAGTTAGCCAAAAACTCTGTTGAACCTGCTTTGACGGTACTAGAACGTTTTGCTAATTCAGCTAGTCCCAACAGTGGCGACAGTAGAACGATGCGGTCTTTTTGAGTTGTAAACGCTTCTGCACCGTCAATGGTAGTTTGTAAAACTTTGAGTTTTTGGAAAACGGTTTCTTCTTCTAAATGGCTATCTTCAATCAGTTGATCGAGTTCTCTTTCGCCACCTTCGCCCTCTAGGGGTAGTTGATCGAAACGACCCACACCTACGAGAATTAAATCTTTCAGGTCTTGTCCCGGTCGCTGCTGCTGCATCATCGTGAAGATTTTATTGGCGCGATCGCTCCCTGGAGATTTACCATTTAGCAATACCAAAATTGTTTGTACTTCTGCCAATTCTCGCAGTGACAAAAAGGTATCCCTAGCCCCCGAATTAGCAGCCCCCAATCCCGGAAAGTCGATGAGAATAAATTTAGCTGCACCTGCAAAATCCCAAATTTCCCGTGATATTTTCACATCGATATCGACACGGCGGATCAATGGGAAGCTGTTCTGTAATAACTTTGTTGGTAGCCTCTGTGGTGGACTTGGTAATCGGATATGCGTTGGCGGTAAATCCTCAAATTTGAGAGTTTGGATTGCCATTGGCTGTTCGACTAGCTGTAGCCCCTCGCGGGCGGTAGTAGCATCAATTTGGTAGCGTCCACCACACATAACTTCCCCATAAGCTTGATAAGCCCGGAGGAATAATACCAACTCCCGGAGTAAATAACGTAGCTCTAAATTGTTACTGCTATTCCATGCTTCTTCACACCAGCCAATAATATCTGTGCCAGAGTTGAGTTTCGATACTGGTATCGGAGGAAGCCCTGCTGCTGTTGTCCGTTTATTGGCTTCCCCTAGCATGAAGCGTAGACACTCATGTACTCCTTCATGAGAAAGATAATCTACCGTAAAATTGCTTAATTGCGTGGTTGCAAAGTCATCTTGCGGTATGATGTGTATGGCGGTAACATTACCTGTAGTGGGGTTTTCGCTGACAGGCAAAGCATCAGCATATCCAATTAGACTGCCTAAAAGTAAAGTTTTTCCACTACTGAATTCCCCCATCACCCCAATTTTGACAGGTGAAGTTGCCAGGTCTACAGTTTTCTGGGCAGCTGACCGTAAACGCAGAAGACAGTCGTCAAGACTAGCTGGAACCCAATCTTCTTGTTTTGAAGGGTGCTGGGGCACAGAATCTATCTTTCGGAGGATGAATTCGCCGTACTCCTTGAAACGGCCCAGTTTATCTGCTTCCATAAAGTAGTTTCCGCCTAACATTAATTTCTGTGAGCTTTATAACATATAAAATGCGATTACCAGCCATTGTTATAACCTGTTGATATCACATTTAGCATTTATCTCATTTAATTTGCGATTTTGCTATGAGCGGGGTTGTAAAGACGCGAAATTTCGCGTCTACAGGGTTTTGGTAACAAACTAATCAATCAGAACTTATGAGATAGACTATTAGTCTACCTACACCCAAAACATGAAAAATCAAAAATTTCCAACCTACAGAGGTAGGTTTTGTCTGTATAGTCGCTAGGACTCTAATTCATGCTGAATTCTTCTTGATGAAAAATCAATATTTATTTGATATGAAATTTCTGATGATTGTGAATTTCTGATAAAGATGTCAGGACTTCATAGTGAATTATATAGTTTAGATGAAGCTAAATCAGGTTTTTTAGCAATGCGATTACATAGCTAAGATGAATTTATAAATGATTTGAAGAATAAACAAAGTCAAACAAGTTCAAAATGCTGAAGTGAATCTTAATGATAACTTCAGTATTTTTTCAATTTATTTACAGTAATAAAAGAATTCTTGTAAATATAAAAGTAAATAAAGTATTAAGATAAATAACAGGTTGACATAAAAATTATATATATCTATTAATCAATCGTATTTTCCGACTATTACCTTAATAATTTAGGCAGAGCAGGCAGGCAAAAGTGTTTTCTAAAAAGGTGCAGAGCAATATTAACCAAATCATGGTCGAAGAGGAAGCAATAGAACAGGATGAAAAAGTATTTTGCCAGCAAGCGGATACTGCTCCTCTGATGATTTGGATGACTGGATGCAATGCACTTTACTATTATTTAAATGCAAATTGGCTGGATTTTACTGGAACATATCTAACAATAGGCGCGTCTATAGCTGCGCGAGGAGAGGAGATAGGCAATATCTGGGCTGGCAGCGTCCATCCAGAAGATAGACAGCGATGTGAAGATATATACTTAAGAGCATTTACGGCGCATGATTCCTTCCAGAGGCAATATCGGCTGCGTCGGGCTGATGGCGAATATCGTTGGATTTTAGATACAGCCGCGCCACGGTTTGCAGCAGATGGTAGCTTTGTCGGTTACATCGGTTATTGTGTGGATATAACAGAAGTGCGATCGCCCCTGAGAGAAAGCTGCTTTGCATCTACAAATTATTCTTGTTGTCTGCATGAAATTACAGAACAAAAACAGGCGGCATTAGCAAAAGCACTAGAACAACTACAAGCTGAAACTGCAAAACGCCAAGCAGTTGAAGCACAGTTACGCCAAAAAACATCAGAATTTGCAGCGATTTTGCAAGTGCTTCCTGATTTATACTTTCGTCTTGATGCTGATGGAAGTATTCTGGATTACAAACCAGGGAAGATGAATCATTCGTATATCCCAATAGGAGATTGTCAGGGCAAGAGTTTGCGAGAATGCCTACCGATTGCTGTAGGCGATCGCTTTCAGCAAGCAATAACTCAAGTACTTGAAACTCAATATGAAGTCAGTTTTGAATATACCTTAGCGCTACCATCCGGGAAAAATAATTTTGAAGCTAGGTTATTACCATTACCAGACCAGCAAATCATCGCTCTTGTCCGCCACACCAGCGACAAAGTACAAACAGCATTCATAGAAAGCGATGCCAAGTTTCGCAGCATTGTCGAAAACGCCAATAACATTATTTTTGCGTTGACACTTGAAGGGATATTTTCTTACGTTTCTCCTAACTGGACTGAAATTTTTGGACATGAAGTTGCAGAGGTTGAAGGCAAATCCTTTATTCTCTTTGTACATCCTGACGATGTGCATATCTGTACCGATTATTTTCAAAGAATTTTGACAACAAGTGAGAAACAAGACGCAATAGAATATCGGGTAAAACACAAAAATGGTAGTTGGCGATGGCATACAAGCAACTCATCTGTTATTAAAGACGCCAATGGTAATGTTTTAAACTTCGTTGGTATTTGCTATGACACCACTGACCGAAAACTTGCAGAAGTTGCTTTAGCAGAACGAGCGCGTTTAGCACATTTTCGTGCCGATGTTGACGCGGCCCTTACCCAGAGTGACAGCTTACAGAACATGATGCGCCGTTGTACGGACGCTTTAGTTGAACATCTTGATGCAGCCTTTGCCCGCATCTGGACGCTGAACAAAAAAGACAACGTATTAGAGTTGCAAGTTAGTTCTGGGATGTATACCCACATTAATGGCCCCCATAAATCTGTGCCAGTTGGTCAATTCAAAATTGGTTTAATTGCCGAAGAGGGCAAACCCCACCTCACTAACTCTGTGCAGACAGATCCCCGCGTGGGTAACAAAGAGTGGGCAAAGCAAGAAGGTATGGTTGGCTTCGCTGGCTATCCTCTAATTGTTGAAGATGAAACTGTAGGCGTGATAGCCATGTTTACTCGTCAAACGGTGACAGAATCAACTTTTACAGCACTGGAATTTGCCGCCCAAGAAATTGCCATTGGCATCAAGCGCAAACAAGCAGAAGTTGCACTCAGAGAAAGCGCCCAACGAGAAGCCCTACTCAATCGTCTTTCTAACCAGATTCGAGCTTCCTTGGATCTCAATTACATTGTGGAAACCGCAGTGGAGGAAATTCGCAACTTATTTCAGATCGATCGCTGCGCCTTTTTTTGGTATCGGCAAGACACTGATTTACCTTACTGGGAGAGAGTATATGAGGCGAAAAGTTCCTCTTTCCCCTGTTTGCTTGAAAAAGCAACTAATGCAGAAATCGAACTAATCGCAGCCAAAACCTTGAACAGAGAAATCATCCGCATTAATGATGTTGAGACTGTGGGCGATGGCACTGCACAGCAGTTTTTGCAAGATTTTGGTTTCACTGCCTTTATGTCCCTCCCCGTACACACCCAATCTGGTGAAATTGGCACATTTAGCTGTAGTTCTTGTAGTGGCTTTCGGCCTTGGTTGGATAGCGAAGTAGAATTATTGCAAGCAGTTACAGTTCAACTAGCGATCGCCATTGACCAAGCTAAACTTTACACCCAAAGTCGTATCGCTGCCCAAACAGCCCAAGACAAAGCCCAGCAACTAGAAGCAGCGCTGCTAGAACTACAACAAACCCAAGCGCAACTAATTCAAACTGAAAAAATGTCCAGTTTGGGACAATTGGTTGCAGGTATTGCCCACGAAATCAATAATCCCGTCAATTTTATTTACGGCAATATTAGCTACGCCCGTGAATATACCAAGGATTTGCTGCACTTGGTAGACCTTTATCAACAAAACGATTGCCCATCAACACCAGAGATTCAGCAACAAATCTACGCCATTGATTTAGACTTTCTTAAGCAAGATTTGCCCAAAATCCTGGATTCTATGAAGATGGGAGCCGAACGCATTCGGCAGATTGTCCTATCTTTACGCAATTTCTCTCGCCTCGATGAAGACGGCACAAAGCCAGTGGATATTCATGAAGGTATTGATAACACCTTGCTGCTGTTGCAAAATCGCCTGAAACCCAAATCAGGACATCCCGAAATCCAGGTAATCCGAGACTATGGCAACCTACCACCAGTACTGTGTCACGCTGGACACATGAATCAGGTGTTTATGAATCTGTTGACAAATGCCATCGATGCTTTAGAAGAGTCATACCCTGCGGGAAGGCGAAGCGCCTATGTCATTAGTCCCTTGTCATTAGTAAACAATACTGAACAAAGGACAAGTACTTCTCTACCAGAGGCTGCGCGAACGCTCAGTACAAATGACCAAGGACAAATGACTTTTCCCCAAATTCGTATTCGCACCCTGATCCAAGCAGGCCATCTAATCATTGGCATTGCCGACAATGGCGCAGGCATGACAGAGGAAGTACGCAAACGCGTATTTGACCCCTTCTTTACTACGAAACCCGTCGGTAAAGGCACGGGCATGGGGTTATCAATTAGCTACCAAATTGTTGTAAAAAAACATGGCGGGCAAATCCAGTGTATTTCAGCACCAGGAGAAGGTACTGAGTTTGCGATCGTGATTCCATTCAAGCAGCAACTCGATTCGTAAACATTACGTAAATTTAATTAAAATTTAATTAAATGTTAACCTATTAGTTGTTAACTAGGATTAATTCACTTTTTGCTGCAACATTTGAACCCCCCAACAACCTGAAATTTACAGGAATTGGGGGATTATTTCTTCTAATACAAGGAAGTAGGACTAGAAATATTGCAGTTAAATCGTTTAAAAAACGTTGTAATGGTAGTATTATTTTTGCGTAGGTGTAGTCCCAATACAATTTGGTTCAGCATATTTCTTGGTTGAGGCAGTTCGGAAAGAGAAGTAGGGGGAGAGAAAAATTATGATACAACCCCAAAGTCAAAATAGTATCACCTACACACGCGTTATCCACCTAAGTCATGTAATTGACATAGATATTCCCCAATGGCCTGGCGACCCTCCAGTAGAATTTGAAACTGTAGCTGAACTGAATAATGATGGCTATTACCTGCGACGTTTCTCCTTGGGGGAACATAGCGCTACTCATATCAACGCCCCTAACAGTTTTCATAGTTATGCTGTGGGAATTGACCAATACCCCGCCCAGTCTTTGGTTGTACCTGCGGTGGTCATAGATAAACGCCTTGCCACAGCAGTTAATCCTGATTATGCCCTGACTATTGCTGATGTTCTAGCTTGGGAAGAAGAATACGGTGAAATTTATCCTGGTTGCGTAGTTATACTGAATACTGGTTGGCAAAAAAAGTGGTTTGATAAAAGTGCATTCCTAAATCATGATTCTCAAGGAATTGCCCACTTTCCAGGGTTTGGCAGCGATGCGACTCAATTGTTACTGGATGAACGGCAAATAGTAGGGGTAGGAATTGATACTCATGGTGTAGACCCCGGACAGGATAACAGTTTTGCTATTAACCACTTGGTGTTGGAGAAACCGCGCATTGTATTAGAGAATCTCACCAATTTGGATCAACTACCACCGAAAGGTACTACTCTAGCGATCGGCATTCTCAGGTTGCGTGGTGGTTCTGGTTCTCCTGTCGGGGTGTTAGCATTCGTGCCTTAATTTTTATCCCAATTTCCTAAACTTGAGGATAACCTAGAAAGCAAGCAAACTTAGTATACAAATTCCAGTGGATCATCAGCCGGAGATTTTCAAGATGACAACTCCCCTATCTTGCCGCAATTATATAGACGGTCAATGGTTGAGTGCTGTAGGGGAAGCAACTTTAGAAAGTCGCAACCCTGCTGACAAAACCGAAGTGGTTGCCACATTTGTGCGATCGCAAGCCAAGGATGTAGATACAGCAGTAGCCGCCGCCCGTAAAGCTTACCACAGTTGGCGCAAAGTCCCAGCCCCAGCTAGGGCAGAATACATCTTTCGCGTTGGGGAAATATTACTCCAGCATAAAGAAGAACTTGCCCAGTTAATTAGTCGGGAAATGGGTAAACCCTTGACAGAAGCTAGGGGAGATGTCCAAGAAGGTATTGACTGCGCCTTTTACACTGCTGGCGAAGGGCGGCGACTATTTGGGCAAACCACACCGTCAGAAATGTCCAATAAATTCGCCATGACTGTGCGGATGCCCATAGGAGTTTGTGCCTTAATTACTCCCTGGAATTTCCCTGTGGCAATTCCTTGCTGGAAAGCTATGCCAGCTTTGGTGTGTGGCAATACAGTCATCCTCAAACCTGCCGAAGATACCCCCGCTTGTGCAACTAAATTGATTGAAATTTTCCAACAAGCAGGTTTACCACCAGGAGTAATTAACTTGGTGCATGGTGTGGGAGAGGAGGCGGGGAAAGCTTTAGTTGAGCATCCCAATGTAGATTTGGTATCGTTTACTGGTTCTTCAGAAACGGGTGCTTTTGTTGGCGCTACTTGCGGACGCACTCACAAGCGCGTCTGTTTGGAAATGGGTGGTAAAAATGCCCAAGTGGTAATGGAAGATGCCGATTTAGAACTTGCCTTGGATGGTGCAGTATGGGGAGCATTTGGCACAACCGGTCAACGGTGTACGGCTACCAGTCGCCTGATTTTGCATCGTGATATCAAAGAAAAATTTACCACCATGCTCTATGAGCGTACCAGTAAGTTACGCTTGGGTGCTGGCACCGAACCTAATACAGATATTGGGCCGATTGTCAATGAAAAGCAACTCCAACAGGTGAGCAAATATTTGGATATCGCTCGTGAAGAAGGAGCAAAGGTTTTAATTGGTGGAAAAATTGCCAGTGAAGGTTCATTGAAAAACGGTTACTTCTTTCAACCAACTATTTTGGATGATGTCACTCCTGATATGCGCGTCGCTCGTGAAGAGATATTTGGGCCAGTGGTGGCATTGATTGAAGTTAGTTCTTTTGAGGAAGCGATCGCAATTCTCAACGATAGCAATTACGGTCTTTCTTCTTCAGTTTACACCCGCGATATCAACCGGGCTTTTACTGCCATGCGCGACATCGAAGCAGGTATCACCTATATTAACGGCCCTACTATCGGCGCAGAGGTACACTTGCCCTTTGGCGGTGTGAAACAAACCGGTAACGGACACCGCGAAGCTGGAACTACTGCAATGGATGTTTTCACAGAATGGAAAAGTGTTTATGTTGACTTCTCTGGAAGTTTGCAACGCGCTCAGATAGATAACCGCAGAGAATCTAAATAACACACATTGAAATGCAAAATTTGTAGTATCTCCTTGCCATTATGTAGATTTTATACTACAAATATTGATAATTATCATCAATACCAGAACCTAAACGAAATTTGGTACTTAATTACCTTTGAAGATTTGCCATCGCCACTCATTCATTATTTGCAATATTTTATACTAAGTATTGCTAATGTTTGGTGTAAAAAGGCTGTTTTTGCATGTTAATTGCGGCTTTATGCACCATCATTTTTGATTGGGAACAAAGTGCGATTTGTTACCTGGTTTGTGACTAAAAAATCTTGAATGCAGTTAACAAATTCTTTTAATTCTAAAATTAAGTGAGTAGTATCTCCAAGGTCTTGATGGTAAGCCAATTCTTCTAGTTTGTAAGCTGCTTGGTACATAGCTGTGGCTCCAATATTGCTACTAGCACCTTTAAGGTGATGAGCTTCTCGCGCAATTTGCCCGAAGTCATTATATGCGATCGCTGCTTGAATTATCTCTAAACGGGGTTTAATATCTTCAACGCATACTTGCAATAGACTTAACTCAAATTCTGGGTCATTTCCCGATATCTGATGTAAGTGTTCCCAATCAATTGCTAAACTAGTGGTAACTGTCTGCTCATATACAACTGCCTCTTGTTTTGAGAGGATTACACCTGTCCAATGCTCTAGAGTCGCAGCCAATTTTTCTTTAAACACTGGCTTACTCAAATAGTCATCCATTCCGGCATTGAGACACCTTTCTTGATCTTCTTTCATCGCATTAGCGGTCATCGCAATCACTACAGGACGACGACGCAGAGCAAAAGTATCTTCTTGCCAACGATGAATTTCTTTTGTAGTTTCTAAACCGTCGAGAATTGGCATTTGGCAATCCATTAGAATCAAATCGTAAGGAATTTTTTCTAATAGCTGCAAAACTTCCTTGCCATTAGCGACGACATCGGCTTTGTAGCCCAAACTCTCAAGTTGCTTCAAGGCTACTTTCTGATTTACCAAATTATCTTCAGCTAAGAGAATTCTTAACTTGGATTTAGTAGCGAGCTTAGGGGAAGAGGAGGTAAGAATACCTGAATCTGGACTCTGGATTTCTGTAGCCTTTAGCCAAGAGCCTTTAGTCCCTTGTTCTGATTCCGACTGATTTTCTAAAATATTCATAATGGCATCGAGGAGTCGTGATGGCTTAATGGGTTTGACCAAATAAGCAGCAAATCGGAATTTGAGCGCCTGCTGCACTTCATCCCGTTGATTAGTAGAGGTGAGCATAATCAAAGGTATTTCAGTAATTGCAGAATAGGCTTTAATTTGCTCTTCTATTGTCATATCATTTTTTATATCAATCAAGGCAACATCATAAGATTTCCTCTGCTCATAAGCTTTCTGAATAACTTTGAGGGCAGTAGCAATACTGTCAGCTTGATCTACCTGCATTCCCCAATGACTAGCTTGATGGGAGATAATTTTGTAACTAGTAGCGTTGTTATCCACCAATAACAAGCGGCGATTGTGCAAAAGTCCGCGTTCGCATTTTGGCAAAACAGGCTCAACAAGCTTTGTAAAAAGCACCTCAAACCAAAACTTAGATCCTTTCCCCATCTGACTTTCTACCCCAATTACTCCTCCCATTAAAGTCACTAGTTGTTTACAGATGGCTAATCCCAAACCGGTACCACCATACTTGCGAGTAGTCGAAGCATCCACTTGGGTAAATGGCATAAAGAGTTTGCGTTGATCTTCAGGGCTAATGCCAAGACCTGTATCTGTGATGGCAAAATGGATGGTGGCTGTATTAGAGGTAAGCGATCGCAATTCGGCTTGTACTAACACTTCGCCAGTGCTGGTGAACTTGATAGCGTTGCTGATTAAGTTCATGAGAATTTGCCGCAGCCTACCAGTATCTCCTTTGAGGTGGGTGGGGACGTTATGCTCAATCAGTGCGCCAATTTCTAATCCCTTGTTATGGGCTGAGGGAGCCAATAATTCCACCACTTCTTCCACACAAGTGGATAGGTCAAAATCTAGAGTTTCCAGAGCCATCTCTCCAGCCTCAAGTTTGGAAAGATCCAAAATTTCGTTGATTAAACTTAAAAGGGCGTCTCCACTACTACGAATTGTTTCAATAAAATCTCGCTGTTCTGGGTCTAAGGGAGTATCTAACACCAAACGGGTCATGCCCAATACAGCGTTCATTGGAGTACGAATTTCATGACTGATATTTGCCAAAAAGGAGCTTTTAGTCTGAGAAGCTAATTCGGCTTGGCGACGGGCAATTTCAAGTTCTTGTCGCTGACGAGTTTCTGCTGCTAATAGTTGGGCTTGGGCTAAGGCAATACCTACTTGGTCGGCTATTTGTCGCAAAAGATGAGTTTCAAAGCTAGACCAGTGGTGGGAATCGTCACACTGATGAACTATGAGCAAACCACGAAGTTCTTCTTTAACAAGAATGGGCACAACCAAATTGACTTTGACCCCAAAATGTTGAATTAATTCCAGATGCTTTTGTTCGACTTCTGGCAGATCGAAATTAGCTAGCCCTAAAATTTGTCCTTGACGGTACTGCTGTAGATAGTACTGCTGTAGATATTCGGCTCGAAAGTAGGGGGCGCTGATGTTTTGCTCTTTGATTGTTGGTAAGCCAGAAACTACTGCTTCAATAACGGTGGGTGCAGATTCATCAGGCAAAACTTGATAGATTAAAACTCGGTCAGTCTGGAGAATTCTTTGTACCTCCTGGACAGTGATTTGGAGAATTTCTTCAATTTGCAAAGACTGGCGAATCTTGAGGGTGATTTCGGTAAATAATTGCGATCGCAAGTTTTGCCGTTGTACTTCTTCTTCAGCCTGTTTACGCTGGATAAATTGCCCCACTTGCTCACCGATAGAATTCATCGTTTTGATCAAATCTTGGTCAGGCGGTTGAATCTGACGGTTGAAGCAGGTAATCACACCAAGGATTTTGTGACCACTGCGGATCGGAAAACCAAAAGCTGCATGTAGTTGTACTTCATCGCTGATTTTGAAGCGGAAGAAACTGAGTTCTTTAACGATATCAGCGATCCAAACAGGTTCAGAACTAGCCCAAACCCGGCCAGGTAGGCCAATTCCTGGTGCAAGGGTGGTTTGCCGATTCAGGGCTGCAAACTCTTGCACATCAAGAGATGGTTTATGCCACATATCGAGAAAACGCAGCACATTTGCTTGCTCATCTACCATCCAAATTTCACCCAAATCCCATGCCAAACTCTCGCAGATCCCTTGCAGGGTTTGGCGAGTCCCTTCGCTTATCGTGGCGGACTCTGCTAAAACGCGAGTTGCAACATATTGTGCAGTTAGATGCTGTTGTGCGCCTTTGCGATCGGTGATGTCAATACCAGTGCTAATGATGTATTCCACCGATCCTTCATAGTCTTTTAAGAAGGTATTCGACCAGGCAATCAGTCGGCGGCTGCCATCCTTCATTAGCCAATAGCTTTCGTTTTCTAGAAAGCCTCTACCAGTTAGCAATTGCTCAAAAACTACTTTGACTGACTCCACCTCTTCAGGAAGTAGGAACAAGTTCCAGAAATACCTACCCCTTACCTCATCGAAGGAGTAACCTGTTGTTTGCTCACAAGCTTGATTGAAGCGAACAATTTTACCTTGGGAGTCGGCAACTATTACTAAGGCGCTGGCTGTATCCAGGACTGCTGAGATAAAGTTGCGTTCTTGGTTTAAGGCTTCTTCTGTCCTTTTGCGCTCAATCACCTGACGATAGATGAAGTAGTAGACTAGAGCAAGAACGATAAAACTTAGGCAGATGGCGATCGCAAGTGTCAGAATTGTGTTGCGAGTAGTGGCTTTTTTTGCTTGTAACTGCTGTTGGAGTTGTCCCCTTTCCTGGTTTTCCATCTCATTGATCGCCTTGTGGATATCATCGGTGAGATTTTGCCCGTCGTTTCTCACTAGTACTTGCAATGCCGCCTCTAATCCCTTGTTTTGGCGCAAGTCAATAGTCTGTTTTAGTTCAGTAAATTTAGCCGTTATTAGAAATTCAAGCGTTGCAATTTGCTTTTGTTGATTCGGTTGATCTGCTGTCAAACTCTTCAGGTTGGCAATTTCTTGATCGACGTTAACAAGTGCTGCTTGATAAGGTTTGAGATAAATTTGTTTTCCAGTGAAGATGTAACTACTTTGTCCAGTCTCAGCATCCTTTATCTGGTAGTGTAGTTTTTCAAGACTGTTGATTTTTTTATACGTATTATTTAATATACTGCGATTATTGGTAGATACTCTTGTATTTTGATAAGAAACCGCGCCGATCAGAACTAAAATTGCCGATGCTAAACCAAAACCTGCTGCAATCTTTTGGAAAAATTGCTTGTGTACCGTCTGCGCCTGTTTGCTTTTTTTGGTTACAAGTACCAAACTTGCTAAATTTCGGCGTAATTCCAGTTGTTTGATGACTTGACGCCCTAAAGCTCGTAATGCCTCCAGTTGTTCTGGTGTAAGTTCTCGTGGTACATAGTCAATTACACATAGAGTTCCTAGCGAATATCCCTCAGGATTAGTCAGAGGTACACCAGCATAAAATCGAATATTTGGGTCAGATGTTACCAGTGGGTTGGTGGCGAACCTTTCGTCATCTGTTGCATCAGGCACAACAAAAACATCAGGCTGGAGAATAGCATGGGCACAGAATGCCAAATCTCGATGTGTTTCTAGGGCTTCGATTCCGACTTTTGACTTGAACCACTGACGATTTGTATCAACTAAGCTAATTAAAGCAATAGGAGTCTGACAAATATACGAGGCTAAACGGGTGAGGTCGTCAAAAGCGGCTTCAGATGGTGTGTCGAGAATATTATACTCCAAAAGAGTCTCGATTCTCTGTGCTTCGTTATCAGGTAATGGTGCTTTCATCTTGAGCCTTATCTACATGGGGGAGCAGAGGTGCAGGGGAGGCAGGGGACAGGGGAGGCAGGGGGGCAGGGGGCAGGGGGCAAGGGGGAGAATAAAAAATTAGCTCTTTCCCCTGTGCCCCGTGCCCATGCCCAATGCCCAATGCCCCATGCCCCATGCCCAATGCTTAATGCCCAATGCCCAGTTCAACAAACTTACTTCAATTAATGACAACACTTTAGTTAAAAGCGTTAGCGTAATTTCACTGAGTTCGACCTTATTAAAAATTTGTTAAATGATTAAGTCCCTACTGTATTTTTTGTGGGCTGGTTTATTGGAAATCGGTGGCGGCTACCTGATTTGGTTGTGGTTGCGCGAAGGTAAGCCGTTTTGGTGGGGCATATTGGGTGGAATTGCTTTAGCTTTCTATGGCATTAGGGACTTCCAAGTAAAAAAATATTCCATTGCTATTGTTCACTGTTGAGTGTTGACGGTTCACGAGTTTTCAGTCAACAGTCAACAGTCAACAGTCAACAGTCAACGACTTTAATGTGGAATAATTTATTTTTTGGAGTTTCCTTAAGGATATTAGTTTGTAACAATTAGGTAACTAAAAATTTAGAATTTTGTAGCGCTTGATTCAAAAAATAAACATGCAATCATTGCATGTTTACACCTTATTAAAATCTTGGCAACTACAATCGGGGTTATATTTTTGTTAACATTTCCAGAAAATTAAGGTTAAGTAACTTTCAACACAAAAATGTATAACTAAAAGTAATCAAATGTAGTTAAGTATACAAATAATTGGTGGTAAGGAAGAAAAAGAAGTGTTGAAGAAGGTTGTGATGATTGGGGCTATAACCCTACTGTTTTTAGGAGGGCCACTGATGGGCAATGCTTTCGCCCAAACACCACCTGCTGCTGATACTGGAGATACGGCATTTATGCTGATTTCAGCAGCACTGGTGTTGTTAATGACACCAGGATTGGCGTTTTTTTATGGTGGATTTGTGCGATCGCGCAATATCCTAAACACATTGATGATGAGCTTTGTGTTGATGGCGATCGTGGGAGTTACCTGGATTCTCTGGGGTTATAGTCTTTCTTTTGCGCCAGGGTTGCCGTTCATCGGTGGATTGCAGTGGTTCGGGTTGAACGGTGTTGGTTTAGAAACTCAAGGCTACTTGCCGCATCTGCCTTATGAAGACGCTCTCAAAGCAGCAGACCCCAAATATGCTGATGTCGTCTCATACGCCGGAACGATACCCCATCAGGCATTCATGATCTACCAAGCCATGTTTGCCATTATCACCCCAGCCTTAATTTCTGGGGCGATCGCAGAGCGGATGAGTTTCCGCGCCTATTCGCTGTTTGTGCTGCTGTGGTCAACCTTTGTTTACGCCCCCTTGGATCACATGGTCTGGGCGAAAGGTGGATTTTTAGGTTTGTATGGTGGATTGGGTGCCTTGGATTTTGCCGGTGGTACAGTAGTTCATATTAGTTCTGGCGTTTCAGCCCTAGTAGCTGCGATCGTTCTTGGGCCTCGGAAAACCTATCCAGATCGTCTTAGCCCGCCGCACAATGTCCCCTTCATTTTGCTGGGTGCTGGCTTGCTATGGTTTGGCTGGTTCGGCTTCAATGCTGGGAGTGCCCTATCTGTTGCTAGTGGAACTTCTGGGAACTTAACAACAAATTTAGCAACAACAGCCTTTGTTGCCACTAATACAGCTGCGGCGGCTGGTGCATTAATGTGGCTAATTTTGGAAGGGGTTTTACGGGGTAAACCAACCGCAGTAGGAGCAGCTACAGGAGCCGTTGCTGGCTTGGTGGGTATCACTCCCGCCGCCGGATTTGTCACACCGCTATCAGCGATTTTAATTGGTTTCATTACCGCCTTTGTTTGCTTCTATGCTGTGAGTTTCAAGCACAAGCTAGAAATTGACGATGCTTTAGATACCTATCCCGTGCATGGTGTTGGTGGGACAGTGGGGGCAATTTTAACAGCCATCTTTGCCACAACTCAAGTCAACGGCGGAGGTAAAGACGGAGTGTTACGTGGTAATTTTGGTGAATTGGGAGTTGAACTAGTAGCAATTGCCATTGCTTATGCGATCGCAGGTGTTGGTACGTGGGTTATTCTCAAGGTTATCGATGCTACAGTCGGGCTGCGAGTCAAAGAGGAAGCTGAATTGCAAGGTTTGGATATCAACGAACACGGCGAAGAAGGTTACAACTCCGAGTTTGGCGATCGTCCCACTTAGTAGGGAGTAGGGAGTGGGGAGTAGGGAGTGGGGAGTTTGGAGTTTGGAGTTTGGAGTTTGGAGTTAGGAGTTTGGAGTTTGGAGTTAGGAGTTTGGAGTTTGGAGTTATTATTCTCCCCCATTCCCCACTCCCCACTCCCCATTCCCCATTTCCCAATTTAAGATTGTGTAATTTGCGATCGCTAGCGTTAAAATTTGATTCAAATAATTGGTAAATTTCGCTAGTCGTGTCTACATCTGTAAAAACCTTTCCTATCTGGGCATTTTTCTCGCTGTTAACCAACGGCATCCTAATGTTGGCGGTCATCCTGCTGATTTGGCAACAGCAGAGATTGTCCGCTTTTTTTGGGATAGTAACATCCCCAGAGCCAATCAGCCGTAACTTCTCACCCGAAATTGCTACACCTGATTTAGGTCGTCATCACCAACTCTCTTACCAGCAGTGGGTAGACATCCTCATGCAAGAAGCCAAGGTAGCCGCAGACCAACGTCCGCCGCATTTAACGATCCTGGTGGGAGATTCTTTGAGTTTGTGGTTTCCGCCTGAGTTATTACCCGAAGGGAAAAATTGGCTCAATCAAGGAATTTCTGGCGAAACCAGTAATGGACTTTTGAAAAGATTGGAGATATTTGACCGCACCCAGCCAGAGGTGATTTTTGTGATGATTGGCATTAATGACCTAATTCGGGGGGTGAGCGACAGGGTAATTTTAGATAATCAGCGTCAAATTATCAATTACCTACGAAAGAATCATCCCACAGCGCAAATTGTTGTCCAATCGATTTTGCCACATGGCGCAGAAGAAGCAACCTGGAAAGGACGAGATAAACTTCTGACTGTTGCAAATAGTCGCATTCGCGAGTTGAATCAGCAACTGCAAAGCCTATCTACCAAAAAAGGTGTGAAATATCTCGATTTATATCCCCTGTTCACCAACAAGCAAGGAAATCTCCGCCGCGAATTCACTACTGATGGCTTGCATTTAAGTCCTGAAGGCTATATAGTTTGGCGTTCTGCATTGCAGATATATAGTGAAATCGAATTAAAACCCCAGCGTTAATATCCTTCACGGGAAAAAGAATAAAGGACAAAAAGAAGTAATATCTTTGAATACAACTTTGTATAAATCGCGTCTGGGCGCGAGAAAATAAGAAATAGTGGTTTAAATAGACAAATCTAATGGATACAAAAGCTTTTAAGCGCAGCCTGCAACATTCCGAAAATTACAATCGCAAGGGGTTTGGTCATCAAGCAGAAGTTGCTACCCAGCTGCAATCTGAGTATCAGAGTAACTTGATTCAAGAAATCCGCGATCGCAATTACACTCTACAACGAGGTGATGTGACAATCCGACTAGCACAAGCTTTTGGCTTTTGCTGGGGTGTAGAACGCGCTGTGGCCATGGCCTACGAAACCCGCCAGCACTTCCCTACAGAACACATCTGGATTACTAACGAGATTATCCACAACCCTTCTGTAAATCAGCGTATGCAGGAGATGGAAGTCGAATTTATTCCCATCGAAGGAAAGAATAAAGACTTTTCTGTTGTTGGTACTGGTGATGTAGTGATATTACCCGCCTTTGGGGCTAGCGTTCAAGAAATGCAGATACTTCACGATAAAGGCTGCAAAATTGTTGATACAACTTGTCCTTGGGTATCTAAAGTTTGGAATACAGTAGAAAAGCACAAAAAAATTGATTATACATCAATAATTCACGGTAAATATAAGCACGAAGAAACAGTTGCGACTAGTTCCTTTGCTGGCAAGTATTTAATTGTGTTGAATTTACAAGAAGCGCAATATGTTGCTGACTATATTATTAATGGTGGCAACCGTGAAGAATTTCTAACAAAATTTGCTAAAGCTTGTTCAGCAGGATTTGACCCCGATCAAGATTTAGCAAGAGTTGGTATTGCTAACCAAACTACGATGCTAAAAGACGAAACTGAGCAAATCGGCAAGATTTTTGAGCGGACTATGTTACATAAGTATGGCCCCACCGAGTTAAATCAGCATTTCCAAAGCTTCAATACTATTTGTGATGCCACTCAAGAACGTCAAGATGCAATGTTGGAGTTAGTAGAACATAATTTAGATTTAATGGTAGTAATTGGTGGGTTTAATTCATCGAATACTACTCAATTGCAACAAATTGCTTTTGAGCGGGGAATTCCTTCTTATCATATTGATACTGTTGAACGGATTAAATCAGGAGATTCTATTGAACATCGGCAATTAAATGGGCAGTTAATAACTACAGAAAACTGGTTGCCAAATGGAGAAATTGTTGTGGGAATTACTTCTGGTGCTTCCACACCAGATAAGGTAGTAGAAGATGTGATTGAGAAAATTTTTGCAGTCAAGGCAACAGCAGCGCTGGTTTAAGAGTGACCAGTTATCAAGTAAGCAAGTTCGTAGTAAGGACTTTAGTCTTTATTACGAACCCTCAAAAGTAGATTGATAAATTACTAACCTGATGTGCAGCTAAATTGTATAACACGAAAACGTAAAATTATTGTAGTGCGGGCAACATGAGCGCATCGCATATACAAATTAAATACGCAACAGCTTAGTAGTCTCTCCCATTAATTCTGAAGGGTTATAAAAGTTCGTAGTAAGGACTTTAGTCCTTGATTTGAGCGATAAATCGCTCACTACAAACCCTTCGTCACTAGTCTTCACTGGTAACTCAGAACTCTTAACTGTTCACTATAAAAATTTGTGATAAATTCAAGAAATGGCTGTTTATGAGCAAATTGGTAAAGGCTATGATTTGACTCGTCGCGCTGACCCTAACAAGGAGATTACTTATTTGTAATCGCCGATAAAGGATTAATCATGAATTAGTATGACAGAAAAATGGCTTTCTATCGTCGGCATTGGCGAAGATGGATTACAGGGGTTAAGCGCGATCGCTCGTTCTCTCCTCAATCAAGCTAAAGTAATTGTGGGAGGCGATCGCCATTTATCGATGCTCCCTACAGATGACCAACGTGAGAAACTAGTCTGGACATCCCCCATTAGCGCCTCTGTAGACGAAATCATCCAGCGTCGGGGTGAGTCAATTTGCATACTTGCAAGCGGCGATCCGATGTGTTACGGCATTGGTGTTACCTTCATGCGGCGAATTCCCGTGTCTGAAATGACGATTATCCCCGCACCTTCAGCCTTCAGCCTCGCCTGTGCCAGGGTTGGATGGTCTTTAACTGAGGTGGAAACCTTAAGTTTGAATGGTCGTCCATCCTCCCTACTCCAGTCTTACATTTATCCAAAAGCGCGGCTGTTGATTTTGAGTGAAGGGAAGGACACACCCGCCATTGTTGCTGAGATTTTGACAAATCGCGGCTATGGTGGCAGCAAAATCACCGTATTGGAGCGCATGGGCGGCGCTCATGAAAGAATTGTGGAAGGTACGGCTGCATCCTGGAGTGAAGTTGAAGTTGCGGCTTTAAATGCGATCGCAGTTTATTGTATTGCTGATCCTGGCGTTATCCCTTTACCAAGATTACCAGGATTACCAGATAACGCCTACCACCACGATGGACAGTTAACGAAGCGTGAAGTTAGGGCAATTACTTTAGCAGCTTTAGCACCGACACCGGGAGAATTATTGTGGGATGTGGGCGCGGGTTGCGGTTCAATTTCTATTGAATGGATGCGGAGTAATGCTCGGTGTCGAGCGATCGCGATCGAACAAAATGCTTCTAGACTAATATATATTGCTGATAATGCCGCCACTCTCGGTACTCCAAATCTGCAAATCATTGAAGGTAAAGCGCCCGATGCTTTAAAAGATTTGCCTACACCAGATGCGATTTTTATTGGTGGTGGGGTGACAGCAACGGGACTTTTTGATGTTTGCTGGGAAGCACTAAAGCCGGGTGGGCGTTTGGTGGCAAATGTAGTGACGGTAGAGGGTGAGCAAACTTTATTTCAATGGCATGAACGAGTCGGTGGTGATTTAACTCGGATTGCCATTCAACGGGCTGAACCCATTGGTAAATTTTTGGGCTGGCGAGGAATGGCGGGTGTGACGCAATTGGTAGTTATCAAATAACAACGCTATTACCAGAAGCTAGTACGGCAAGGCGGAAGTCATGGAAAGCTTGATCCAGAAGATGCTTACAAACAGATTAAAGCACTTTGTAAACAGTTGAAACGTAGTAAAAAAACATTTAATCAAATCCAGTACCTTTGCGCGATCGCTCTTTAATTACAATATGATCGCCAAAAATCATTAAAAATAGAAAAGTAAGTTCATTACCAAGTTATGAAACTGAAAGTTGTATTAGAACCCAGTGACGAAGGCGGATACACCGTCCATGTTCCCTCCCTTCCTGGCTGTATCAGCGAAGGAGAAACTGTGGAAGAAGCATTAGAGAATATCCAAGAAGCAATAGAACTTTACCTTGAACCATTGGAAGATGAATTGATTACTCAAGAAGGCGTAATTGTCAGGGAATTGGTACTGTGAGCAAAGTTCCCAATTTACCCTATACTCAGATTATCGCTGCTTTAGAACGGGATGGATGGATAGTTGTACGCCAGCGAGGTAGTCACATTCGATTGCAAAAAAGCATACCGGATGAAGCCTTGAAATTGACTGTTCCAGCTCATCGGCCAGTTAAGCGTTCCACCCTAGCTAAGATTTTAAAGCAGGCTCGTATAGACTTAGAAAGATTTTTAGATTTGTTGTAGCCAAAGATGGCATAAATAATTACTTCCCATCCTCCAAGATTAATGTAGACTCAGCAGTACGCCCAAATTCTTCTGGTGCATATTGCAGGTGAACTTCTGCACCAGGCCAAGAAAATGTACCAGGAGTAACAGAACGGACTAAGTAATGCAAACTATAAACTCCTGGTTCCAGGTGGTCGGCGTAGGCGATAATGCGATCGCGGTACACATTCTTAAACCCAAGTTCCCAGCTATCGGCTTTTGCTTGTAATGCAGCTGTCGTAGTTTGAAAACTTGCATCCACCGCCTCAAAACCTGCTGGTAACGGATCTTTTATTACTATATGATCCACAGTGCGATCGCAGATGATTTCTAAACCAATATCAAACACCTGTCCAGAGGCTAAAGTCAAGGGTTTATCGAAAGCGTAAAGACCTGTTTTTTGTAAAACTTTCTCTTTATTTACTTGACTAATTTCTCGTGTTATGCGTAAACCATTAAATCTGCCTGGTTGATTTCCTTGCAAGCGATAATTATAAGCAACCAGATAATGTAAAGTGCCATTACCTGATTTTTGCAGCGTTAAATCATTACGTCCACGAGGTAATAGATTCATCGGCACAATTAGTTGTAAATTAGGATTTGTGTAACCTTCAAAGCGATTTTCTCCTAACTTATTACCAGCTAATTGTACTGTGGCAACAAAATTAGGTGGCGTGGGTTGCAGTTGACTATATTCTACCAAAGCTGTTAAGGCTTGGGCATTATTATAGTTAGTTTGCCATGTCCCATCCCGCCGCAGTGCCAGAAGGCTTTGGAATAACTTATCTATAACTTCGGGTTTACTTTGTTTGGCAATAAATAACCGTAAAGCTTGGGCTTGCGTCGTGGTAGATGAACTCATCCATCCCCAATTACCTGGTAAACTTACAACTGCTGTGCGACCAGTTTCATAGATATTCTGTTGCAGCTTGTTTACTAATTGTTGAGATTCATCTTGCCATTCTGGGAATTGAGATAAGTATCGCGCTAGTTTAATTTGAGTTACTAAATCAAAATTATTGCGCTGTTCATAAATATCTGCGAGGAAGGTATTGCGTTTATCCCCAAGTTCTGATAGAGAAATTAAAGCATTAAGTTGCAGTTGTCTTTTGCATAATTGCTGTTTACAAAAATCGTATTCTCCAGGATTCGCTATAACTTTTTGCAGATAAGTTTTAAGGCGAGACAGCATTGCAGAATCGACTAAATTAGGGAATACTTGACTGGCTTTAGCTAAAGATTCACCTGAGTATGAAGAAACCCAAGGGTCAGATTTTTCTTGTCCTGGGAAAGCAGCAAAACCACCATCTGCTATTTGCAGTTTTTGTAATTGTTCAATTGCTTGATTTGCCTGTTGTGTAGGATTAAATTCTGCAAATGTCTGACCATATTTTTGTGTAAGATTTTGCAGATTAGCAGCAATCATTAACTGACTTGCAGCAGGTTCTGTAAAAGGTAAATCATTATCTTCTAAAACCTGCTTTGCTGGTGCTTTAATCTCTGTTATCAAAGTACTCGCCAACTGAATATCTAAACCTCCCGCATCAGGGAAAGTATTTTTATCAACATTCAGGGGAATCTTCACCTGTTTTTCAGTAACACCAGTTTCAACGACTTGTTCTGTAATTTCAATTGGCTTAATTTCCAAAGGAACTTCAAAAGCATCTGCGGCTGTACCATTTAGTTGAGTGCTAAAGCGAACTTTACCGACTCCTACACTATCCGCCACCATTGGAAAGCGATAAGCGTGAGTTGCAGATTCAGCTTTGGTTTGTAAAGAAGTCGCTGTGGGGTTTTTGTCAGCAAACTTCACAGTACCGCTAAGTTCGCCATTAATTGAGAGATTTCCTGGATTACTGGTGTTGTTAGTTACAGATAAACCAGCGAGGATGCGATCGCCTGGACGGGCAAACTGTGGCAAGATGGCATTAGTTAGCAGTGGTTTTGTGGTGATAAACGTCGCGTCTCCATTCCCGAAACGCAGATTTCCATCAGTGGCGACAGCCATCACCCGCCATGTAGTTAAGTCATCCGGGAGTTTAAAGGTTATCTGTGCATTACCATTAGCATCGGTGAGAACAGAACCGTTGTAGTAAGCTAAGGCTTGAAAATCGGTGCGAGTGCGAGTATTTGCTGCACCAGTTGAAAAACCACCACCATAACCCCAACCTTTGGGTTTAGCTACATCTTGTGGTTGTAATATGACATCCGCGCGATTATCGTTAAAGCGGGTAGATATTACCTGTTCTGCATAAACTGTATCTACCAAATTTGGCGGACGATAACCAGAAAGTTGTAACACCGCTTCATTTACCACCATGACTGTAAACTGTCCTTTGGTGGGATTGCCTTGATTATCCTTCAGTTCCAGTTGTACCGTTGACTCTGCACCAGGTTCTAATGATGCTTGTACTGGCTTAACTTGCAGTTTTAAATACTTATCTTCTAAGTTAACTTTAAAAGGTGTAAAACCAATCTTCACCAAGTTATCTAAACTTCCCGCTTCCACTTGGTTTATCGGTTTCCCTTGTCTGACTAAAACAGCTTCAATGGCTGCATTTGGCAGCATTTCTGGCGTGACTTTAAACTGAATTTGTGGTGCGCTTCCCTGAGTTTTGGTAATTTGCTGATAAAGAGGTTTGTCTTTAATTACAGCAAAGTACAATTCTGCATCTGGATAGGGAGATTGAATTAGTACAGTAGCGGTTTCACCAGGTTTGAACTCTTTTTTATCTAGCTGAATTTCTAAGACATCTTTTTCTTTAGAACCCCAAAAAACTGGATTTTCCCCAGTTGCCCAAATTTGTAAATCTGTGGCGCTTAATTCGTCTTTAGCATCACTAAAATTAACTCTAATCCGGTATGAACCAGATTCCGGTGCTGTCAAATTTACCGATTGCGAATTGCTAGCAGATGTAATTTCTGCTTGTCCGACTGTTTTATATTCAACTTGATTTTTTGGAGTTCGGCTACCTTCTACCAATTGCGTGACACTGCTGTATTTAATTTGTTGTAATTCCAGCCGTACCCGTTGACCTGTTATCGGTTTTCCTGTAGGGTCAGTAACAATGACTTCAATAGGAAAAGCCTTACCAGCATCAGCGATGAAATTACTTTTTAACCCAATGAGGCGATTACTTGGTAGGGCTGTAAAAGTTTTGGAATTCGCTACCGAAAGATTAGAAATATCTGCAACTTGCACATCCACCTGATAAGTCATCGGATATGGTAAATCATTAGCCACATTTACAGTTTGACTACTTTTACCATTAGCATCTAATTGGGCATTAGTTTGCAATACATCACTAGATATAGTAGGGGTTTCTTCTGGCCATAACCATTGCCTACCAAAAGTAAATTCCTCCCAACCTTTAGGAACAAAATTAGCCTGTTGGCGAGTGATAAAATATTTCGCTTCTCCACCTTCTACAGGCGCACCAAATAAATAATTACTTGTAGCATTAATATTAACTTTCTCGTCGATGAGAGCAAATTCTTTATCTAAGTTGAGTTCGACTTTAAAATTAGGAGGCTTAAACTCAGCTACCCGAAATTCTCCAGAAATTTCTTGCCCATTCTTCCCCTTAGCTTGGATTGTATAATAGCCTAAGCGCTGAGTAGTTTTAATGGGTAGTTCTAGAGAAAACGTACCAAATTCATTTGTAGTTTGCGTACCTAAATTAGTCTTTTGCCCATCAGGATTTACTAAAGTTAATTGGTAAACAGCATTTTTATCTTGTTGGATTGCACCATTTTGCAAGAAGTCAGCAAAACCAGTCAACCAAGCTTTTTCTCCTGGTTGATACAACTGTCTATCCGAGAAAATTACCCCGCGTGATTCAGGTTTACCATTTTGCCAGCCTGCATCAATACCATAGCCATAAACGCCGCTATATTCTTCAACTCTAGCAAATGCCCAATCTTGATTTTCACGGACAATTACTAATAATTGTGGTGATTTACTAGAACTTTCATTTCCCGAATAACATTGCTGTAATCCTTCACGAAGAATTGTCAAAGTTCCATTTTCATCAGTTTTACCCGTTGCACAAGGTACTGGTTCAGGGCGAGATTTAGCCTGTAACTTTGATTGATAAATTTCCACAGCAGCCGCTTGAACTGGCGAACCATCTGTAAGATGATTGACGCGAATTAAGCCTGACTCAGGAAACCACTGAGTAAATACGCCCAAATTCGTCAATTCAACCAAGCCATAAGTTGTAGGTTCTCGCCACAGTTCCTTACCATTCTCCTGATATTTATTAGTACGGGCTTGCACTCCATAAGCTAACATTCCCGTAGCTGCACTTATTTTTTCCCGCAGAGGAACAGCAATATCAACTGATTGATTTTTCTTACCCGATACCTTAAAGCTTTGCCAATCAGAAGGTTGTGGTAATAAATCACTACCATTATTAAAATAAACTAAATCTGTCGGTTTAACTACTCGATAAGCTGCCTTATATTTTGATTCTGGCAAATTTCCGGTACTAATATTTAGCTGTAAATCTTTACCTGTGGGGAAAATATTCAAATCTGAGGGTACCCAGATATCCCCAGCTAAATCTCCAGTATCATATTTAAGTGTGATAGGTTTACCCAAAGTCTGCCCAAACTTATCTTTGAGATTTCCGCCGATAGTAATTGTATAAGTCTTGGCAGGTTCTAGTGCATAAGGATTGATGCCGACAATTTTATCTTCATCATTTATTTGGATAATTCTCGAAATTTCTTTAGGTGCTGGATTAATAGTAATATTTTCTTTAGCTGAATCTGGCAATAAAACATTATTAAATTCTAGCTGCGGACTGCCTTTAATAAATCTTCCAAAAGTTCCACCAGCATCTGGTTGTCCGTAATAGTTAATTTTCTGAAATGCTAAAGGCGAATAAGTTGCTAACTTACTGGCAAATTCTTTCTCTGTAGGTAGATTACCATAAGCAGGGCGGATTCCAGGAGAAAATACTAGGCGATAAGGGGTTGCTTTTTCGAGATTTTGCTGAGGGACGAGGTTATAAATCCAATTGCGTGCTGAAGGGTCAAATTTTTCTAAAGGTTCTTCTTCATTTTTTAATGGTTTTTCTTCTTTATTTAATTCGACTTTAAAGCCTACACCCTTGTTTTTTCCTTCGGGAATTAACTGTAAATGTTCTTGTACAGAAGCTAAATCCAATTCTACATTTGAAGTAAACTGTAATTTCTGTTGTAAATCAATTGGTTCAATATCAGCCTTTTCAATGGGATTTACACCGGGTAGATTAGTCAGGTTGATAGATTCGGTATTAAAAGTCCAAGGTAAATCTTTATCTAAGCGATGATTTTTTAAATCGGCTAAACCTGTTTTGAGACTGACTTGAAATCTTGTCGCTATTGGTAAGGCTTTCTCGGCTTGAAAACCCACCATGCGCGGTGTTAAAAAGCGAAATTGACCGGGTAAAGGCGGCCAAAGGGCAAATTTTTCTAATATTTTCTGTTGTTCTGGACTGTCTAGGCTTTCAACTGGGATTAAAGCTTCTTTAAAACGGATGCGGATTTGGTTAAGAGATTTTGCATCCCCAATGGGACTAATTTGTTCAATCCAGTCTGGTAGTTTCGGCGGGGTGAGTGCGGATACTGTCGGGAGTTGTTCTTTACCTGAGTTGATACCAAAAAAATTACACCCTGTCATCGCTAGCATAAATGTAAAGAGAAGAAAATACTGTATTTTTCTCTTCTGGCTTGAAGTAGGAATAATTTTTTTTAACGAACCGCCAAGGACGCCAAGAACGCCAAGGAAGAAATAGAGAATTTTTTGGTGTAAACGGATGAAAGCTTTGATAATCATATTTTTAGTAATTCAAAATAAAAATTCACTAATTATAGACAACAAAAGTTTGCATTCCCTCATTGAGTTGGCAATGCCAAGACTAATAAGGAAAGGCTGATGACTATTTTTTACTTAAATATTGGATTTAACTATGTTTATTTACATAGATAACCAATACTGTGTGATTGTTCCGCAAAATCACTACAAATCTTAACTATGAAGAAGTATTTAAGTTCTGCAAATATTAATTTATATCTGCTAAGTTAGGAAAAATTAATTATTAAGTATTTGACATATTTACTGATGTAATAATCTTTGCGTCAAAATTAAGGTAAGTTTTCTTGGGCAGGGATTCCCTGATGAAACTAATTTTACGATCGCTACTCAAACTTAAGCGCACTAGTAAGGTTATCCTAGCTGTGGTGATAATCTGTCTGGTGGTACGTCTACTACCTTATTTTGCGCCCATTCGTGCCGCAGATATTGCCCAAAATCAGTTGGCAATGCAATTTAGCGATCGCAATGGTTTACCATTAGGAACATTGCTCACCCGTGACCAAGAGCATACATCAGTAGTACCACTAAATCAGGTTTCGCCCCAGTTTATCCATGCTATTTTAGCCGCCGAAGATGGCAGCTTTTACCATCACGGGGCGTTGGATATGAAAGCTGTTATCCGCGCCAGCAAAGAAGCCATCCACGCGAAACGAATTATTTCCGGCGCTTCCACTATTACTATGCAGTTAGCGCGGATGTTAGATCCAGTGCCGCGCAGTTTCTCTGGTAAAATGAGCGAGATTTGGCTATCTTGGCGGTTAGCAGCAGGGATGAACAAAGATGAAATTCTCTCTGCATATATCAATCGGCTGCCAATGGGAGGGAATATATATGGTGTGGAAGCAGCAGCGCAGACTTATTTTTCTATCCCAGCTAGTGAATTGAATCTTGCTCAAGCTAGTTTATTGGCTGCTATTCCCAATAATCCCACATACTTTAACCCTTACCAGCATTGGGAACGGCTGAAGCAGCGACAAAAATACGTGCTTAATCGGATGGTACAGGAAAAATATATTAGTGGTGCGATGGCTGCCCGAACATCTGCCGAAAAGGTTGTGTTTCAATCTCGCCAACGGGGAATTATCGCCGCACCACACTTTTTGTTTTGGTTAGCCAATCAAATCCCCCCAACCCCCCTTGAAAAAGGGGGCTTAATTCCCCCCTTAAAAAGGGGGGTTAGGGGGGAGCAATCCGTTATTCGCACGACTATAAATCGCCCTTTACAGCAGTTTGTCGAAGCACAGGTGCAACAGGTGATTTCTTCTATCGCCGCCAACAATGTCCATGATGCAGCTGCGTTGGTGATTGACAACCACACTGGTGAAGTTTTGGCTTATGTTGGTTCGCCTGATTACTTTAATGAAGCCAAACTAGGACGCAATGATGGAGTGCAAGCGCTACGTCAACCAGGTTCTACCCTCAAGCCTTTTGTCTATGAATTAGCTTTAGAAAAAGGTTTAATTCTTCCAAATACCATTTTGGCAGATGTACCCGCCCGTTATGCAATTCCCGGCGCGAAACTTTATAGCCCCACAGATTACACCGAACGCTTCCTTGGCCCTGTACGGATGCGAATCGCTTTAGCAAATTCCCTAAATGTACCCGCAGTGAGGGTTTTAGAAAAAGTAGGCGTAAAAACTTTCTTAGAACGTCTGCATCAACTGGGCTTTGAACACCTTAATCAAACCCCAGAACATTACGGTTTAGGGTTAACTCTCGGTAGTGGCGAAGTCAGTTTATGGGAACTAGCTAGAGCTTACGTTACTATGGCACGATTCGGAGATGCGATTCCTTTAGTAAGCACATTTTCTAATTCCCCAATCCCTACAGACGCGATTCATCGCGTCTCTACAAGTTACACACTCCCCAATCACACAATTTGGCAATTGATTACCAACATACTCAGTGACAACCATGCTCGTGCAACAGCTTTTGGTGTAAACTCGGTGTTAAATTTACCCTTTCCTTCGGCTGTTAAAACTGGCACTTCTTCTAATTTTCGGGATACTTGGACAGTTGGTTTTACCACAGATTACACCGTCGCTACTTGGGTAGGCAATTTCAACGGGGAACCGATGCGTCAGGTTTCAGGTGTTACCGGGGCTGCACCCTTGTGGAATCGAATTATGTTACATCTGCACGAACATCAAGAACCAGCAGATTTTCCACCTCCAGAAGGTTTAGTGCAATTACCTGTTTGTGCAATTTCGGGGTTACGACCAACACCCGATTGTACCTCAGTTGTGCAGGAATATTTCTATCCAGAAGATAAAATTGCCTACGAAAGTGACAATCAATTCAATTTACCACCAGAGTATGATGAGTGGTTGGCAAAACAACAGCAATCGAATCTTGTTTCTAGTAATTTTAGAATTTTATCTCCGCATCATGGCGATTTATTTTTACTGTATCCAGGTGAAGCAGCGAAGCAAAAACTCGAATTTAAGTTAGCAGGAAATAAATCTGCGCTTGTTGAATGGTGGCTAAATGGGGAAAAACTAGATACAAACTCAGCTAATTCTTTATTTTGGAATTTACATCCTGGTAAGTGGACTTTGGAAGCAAGAAGCGGGGAAATGACCGACAAGGTAAGTTTTCAGGTGGAATTAGCTAGTATTAAACCTACGCGTCGAGGATTTTCTATTAGTAATTCTCAGGTAAAAGGGAATCCTCCATAATTAAAAAAGGCAGGGATTACCTGCCTCACCCGCCTCGAACTAAAGTTCAAGGCTCATAGCTGAATGGCACTAAGTTAAGATACAGCCCTTGTCCGAACTGGTTCCCAGCCTCCAGGCTGGGAACCCATTCTTGGAGGCTCCGCCTCCATAGCTTGACAAGAGGCAGAGCCTCTCGTAACTCGTTCCCAGCCTCCAGGCTGGGAACGAGGATACAATAAGTCTTTGGGCTTTTCTTAGTGCCATTGCGCCATGCCCCAAAAGAGCCTATTTGTATCATTGTTAAAGTGAAATGGTATAAGCTGCACAGTGTATATATTTGCTTACCGCATCTGCTTAATTGGAATCTCAATCAAAAACTCTGTGCCCTTACCAGGTGCAGAAATACACTCGATTTTTCCCTTGTGCTTATCTACTATAATTTGGTAACTAATAGATAATCCTAAGCCAGTGCCTTTACCTATAGGCTTAGTAGTAAAGAAAGGATCAAACAATTTAACCTTAACTTCCTCTGGTATTCCTGGCCCATTATCTTTAATACTAATAACTACGCATTCATTCTTAACTTGAGTATGGACAATAATAGAGCTAAGGTGTTTTTGAACCTCTCCTTTTAAACACTCGTCTTCCCATTCATATAAAGCATCAATAGCGTTACTTAAAATATTCATAAATACTTGATTTAGTCCTCCCGCATAACATTCAACAAGAGGCAAATCACCATAATCTTTGATTATTGCAATTTCTTGCTGTTTCTGCTTTCCTTTGAGACGATACTGTAAAATTAATAGCGTACTATCAATTCCTTCATGAATATCAACAGCTTTCATTTCTGCTTCATCAAGACGCGAGAAGTTACGCAAAGTTAGCACAATCTCACGAATGCGGTCAGTACCAACTGCCATTGAGGATAATATTTTCGGCAGATCATCAATAATAAACTCTAAATCTATCTCATCAATAAAACTATTTAGTTCTGGGTTGTAATTAAATTTTTGTTGCTGATACAGGTTAATTAAACTGAGTAAGTCTTGACTATATTGTCTAACATGCATCAGGTTACCATAAATGAAATTAACTGGATTATTAATTTCATGAGCAACACCAGCAACTAGCTGACCTAATGAGGACATTTTTTCAGTTTGAATAAGTTGTACTTGAGCGTGTTGCAATTCTTGCAGTGTCTGTTGTAATTGATTATTTTTGTGTTTTAGCTTTGCCGTTCTCTCTGCAACTTGCATTTCTAACCGATAATTCGTTTCTTCTAAGGCGGCTTGAGCAATTTTTTTAGCTTTTAAGTATTGCTGTAATATATTTAATACTAAAAGCCATGCCGGAATCAGCATTGCTAAACTTATAATAGATACTACAACTCCCCAAAAAATTCTTTTGTAATAATCATCAACTTTCTGCTGTAACTGAAGTGATATATTACGGTTTCTTTTAGCAACACCATCAGCATAAATTTGTTTTTGATTTTCATACTCTCGGTTAAAAAGTAGTAGTTGTGCTATCTCTTTTTGATTGTTTTTAACTAGTTCAAAAGATTTATATTCAATTGCAACTAAGCGCTGATTAGCAGCATCAACTTTTTTAGCATCCTCATTCTCATATACTTTAGGAGCGAGTTTAATAGATTCTTTAATGGCAAGATCGAGTTTAGGTTCAAATTGGCGATACCGTTCTTCCCAAATAATTTTTCCTGTAGCAGCATTCATCCGTGCTGACATCGTTAAGACTTCATCAAGATAAGTAATTTCATCACTCAGCATTTGGAGTTTAAATTCATTTTTAATAATACTATTAAAATTTTGATATGCTTGCCAGTTAAGCAAAATTTGAGGAATAAACAAGAGTAATGTCAGCAGTAAAGTGACAGTTACTATTTGAGAGGGAACGAATCTTAGTTTATTAGGCAGGTGCATTTTGATAATATTTTTTTAGATATATGATAATTGGGCATTAATCTTTAATACTCTTCTATATGAAAAGTTTTATCTAAATCAAAAGCCATAAGTATACTAATAACAAAAGAACTAACTTATTAGTATTTGTTTTTATAATGATTTGTCTATATTTACTGAGAAAATTATTTTTATTTTTATAATTAAGTATAATAAAAAATATTTTCTATGAAGTTACAGTAAAATTACTGAATTTAGAGTAAGGGCAAAGCAATCTAAATGAGGAATCATCGATTGATAAGGTGCGATCGCCACCGGAAAGGGCGGGTACGCCATCGCAGAGTGTCTTGTCCAGTTGCAAAGCAATCTAATAACCCTGTGACTGCTTTATTTCACTACCCTACGGGAAGCCAGCTTTAGCGTCTATGTTCTACTCAAAGTGACAGGATTATATTTTATTGTGCCCGTCTACTTAAGTATGTTGCTACAATAGCTTTATCATAATTTAGTTAATGGGCTGTTTACCACAGTTCTGAATTCGATGAATGTGTTACTTGATATGGGCAACGAGCTAGTACCGCAAGGCGGAAGTAACGCATTCACGCATTCAAAAATTTACCAAGCCCATAAATAAATTTAGTTGCTCTGTACCTTTTTATTTCTGCTCAAAAGTCAGACATGCTTTAATTTTGGGCTTTCTGTCCGTAATGAAATGGTAGGTTAGACATCTCCATAAATTAAATCTGCGTTACCGAGAACCCTTGTAGAGACGTAGCAGTGCTACATCAAAACAATTCTTTTTCATGATTAAAGGTCAATACGCTTGGGTTAAGGGCTACTGGCAAAAATTTTGGGTTTTTGAGACGCGATAAATCGCCGTTTTGACAAGAGACGCGATAAATCGCCGTTTTGACAAGAGACGCGATAAATCGCCGTTTTGACAAGAGACGCGATAAATCGCCGTTTTGACAAGAGACGCGATAAATCGCCGTCTCTACAAGTGTTTTCGTCTTATTTGAACTGTATTGGGTTAAAGGTAGGCAAACTTTTGCCACGGTGTACTAATGCGATCGCAGACTCTCGTAGGTGAGTTCCGCATTTGCCCAGTTGGTTTCTGCCAAAAATTCCCTAAATGTGGTCAGAAGTCCAGGAAACTCCTCTTCTGGTAAACGCCGGACATCGGCTTGATAACCTTCCTTGCGATACCACTGAATCAAATCGAACAGTTCCTTTTGCAGCAAGAGTAAGAAAATCCAGGCGGGTGTCTCTTTGTAGACCATTTACAGTTGTTCTGGTTCAGTAGAAGATTTAAGAATAATTCTGACCAATTATTCCTTGATGGTACAAGCCCCTAAATTTATTTATGGATAGATAAATTTTAAACAATGCAGGGTTCAGAGCAAGCGGATAAATCCTGGGGCTTTAATTGCGAATGGGCGAAAAAGCGAATTGTGCTGACATAAGCTAGATGCTGGTTTTTTGCTTTTATATAAGGTAGTAAGAAAATTTGGACACCGCATGGCAGATAACACCGATCATCTAAACTCCTTTCGGGCCTTGGCGCTGCAAGTTACCTGTCATGCAGTCAACCAAACAAGCGATCGCCTCCAAGCGCGATCGCTTATGCAAAACTCCATCAACCGCCTAGCACAACAAATTGCTGCCAGTATCGCTTTCATTGGCTTCGATTGTCGTTTAATTGTACTGCCAGAATATTTCCTGACTGGTTTCCCAATGGGAGATTCTCTCTTAGGATGGGCAGAAAAAGCTTGTATAGAAATGGCTGGTGCTGAGTATGAAGCACTTGGTAAAATTGCCCAAAAGCATAAAATCTTTTTGGCTGGTAACGCCTACGAAGTTGACCCCAACTTTCCCGGATTGTACTTCCAAACCTGCTTTATTATTGACCCTTCTGGCTCAATTATTTTGCGATATCGGCGGCTAAATTCCTTATTTGCTCCCACACCCCATGATGTTTGGGATAAATATCTTGACTGCTATGGTTTAGAGGGAGTTTTCCCCGTAGCCAAAACGGAGATCGGTAATTTGGCAGCTTTAGCATCAGAAGAAATTTTGTATCCAGAAGTAGCCCGGTGTCTGGCGATGCGAGGAGCGGAGATTTTTGTCCATTCCACCTCGGAAGTATACAACAAAAACCTCACGCCCAAAGATGCGGCAAAAATCACTCGCGCCGTCGAAAATCTCGCTTACGTAGTTTCAGCCAATACCGCAGGCATCGCTAATATTGCTATCCCCATTGCTTCGGCTGATGGTGGTTCTAAAATCATTGATCATCGCGGAATCGTTTTAGCAGAAACAGGTGCAGGTGAGAGCATGGCAGCATTTGCCGAGATTGATTTAGGAGCATTACGCCGCGATCGCCGCCGACCGGGGTTAAATAATTTACTTTCCCGCCAACGATTTGAACTATACGCCGAAAGTTATCGCCAATCACACTTTTACCCCGCTAATACTATGCTGGAAACAGAAGTAGACCGCAAACACTTCCTCCAAACGCAGCAAGCCACTATTGAACGGTTAGCCAAACTGGGAATTATTTGAATTGGGGAATGGGGCATTGGTCATGGGGCATTGGAATACAAAAAAATAACTCCTAACTTCTAACTCCTAACTTCTAACTCCTAACTCCTAACTCCTAACTCCTAACTCCTAACTCCCAATGACAAAACCAATAGAAGTCCGCAATCCCCGAACTGGCAAATTTGACTACGTAATTATCCCGCCGCCCCCAAGGCTGCTGGCACAACAATGTAAGCGCACCCGCAGGGCGCAAGTTCGCTGGCAGCAACTGGGTTTAGAGGGGAGAATTGAAGCCTTACAGCAGTGGAAGGAAGCGATATTATCAGGGCGCGATCGCCTCACAGAAGCTTTGGTAAATGATACCGGAAGATTATCGACCTCAGTATTAGAAATAGATTCTTTCCTCTCTAGCATCGATCGCTGGTGTAAGTTAGCGCCGGAATTGCTACAAGATTCTGCCAAAAACACAGCAATTCCCTTTATCGCTTTGCAACAAACATCGGTTCCTTATCCGCTAGTTGGGGTAATTAGCCCGTGGAATTTTCCACTGTTACTATCAACCATTGATACCATTCCGGCATTACTGGCGGGTTGTGCTGTCATTGTTAAACCCAGTGAAATTGCTCCCCGCTTCGTAGCACCACTGAAAACAGCAATCAGCGTCGTTCCTGAATTGCGCGACGTATTAACTTTTGTTGAAGGAGCAGGCGAAACTGGATCTGCTTTGATTGATAATGTAGATTTGGTATGCTTTACAGGCAGTGTAGCAACAGGGCGAAAAGTAGCTGAAGCGGCTGCTAAACAGTTTATTCCGGCTTTTTTGGAATTAGGAGGAAAAGACCCTGCGATCGTTTTAGAATCAGCCAATTTAGAATTAGCAACTTCAGCAATATTGTGGGGTTCCGTCGTCAACACCGGACAGTCGTGTTTATCAATTGAGCGAATTTATGTTGCTGAATCGATATTTGAAAAATTTTACCATCAACTAGTAGCGAAAGCACATCGCCTTCAACTAGCCTACCCCACAGTCGAAAGTGGAGAAATTGGCCCCATCATCGCCGAAAAACAAGCAGCAATTATTAGCAACCATCTTTTAGATGCAGTGGAAAAGGGAGCAGTAATTCACTGCGGCGGCGTAATAGAAGATTTAGGTGGGGGTTGGTGGTGTCGTCCAACAGTTCTCACCCAGGTTAATCATTCCATGAAAGTGATGACCGAAGAGACTTTCGGCCCCATTATGCCAGTAATGTCTTTTTCCAAAGTAGAAGAAGCAGTGTCTTTAGCGAACGACTCAATTTATGGATTGAGTGCTGCTGTCTTTGCCTCAGAAGCCGAAGCCTTAGAAGTTGCCCAACAGATAGATGCAGGTGCTATTAGTATCAACGATGCTGCACTTACTGCCCTCATGCACGAGGGAGAGAAAAACGCCTTCAAATTCTCCGGTATGGGAGGGTCACGCATGGGTGCAGCCGCGCTGAAACGGTTCATGCGAAAAAAAGCTATTTTGATTAAAACTAACGATACTAATGACCCTTGGTGGTTTGAGACTGGGGAGTGACTGCCATCATTACTATGTAACTCATTAGCTTAACCAATGGCGTAGGCGTAGCCCGTCGTAGACATCGCTTCTGACACAGTTTCGTCTACGATAACCAAAGCACCTGGAAGAATTTTGATGTTTTGGTTCAGAACACGAGGCCATTCGTTCAGAACACGAGTTCATTCGTTCAGAACACGAGTTCATTCGTTCAGAACACGAGTTCATTCGTTCAGAACACGAGTTCATTCGTTCAGAACACGAGTTCATTCGTTCAGAACACGAGTTCATTCGTTCAGAACACGAGTTCATTCGTTCAGAACACGAGTTCATTCGTTCAGAACACGAGCTTATTCGTTCAGAACACGAGCTTATTCGTTTACTTGGTCAGTGGTCTGGTATAACGATGAAGATGTGCCAATCGCAGTGCAATTCATTTCATATTGGGAAAACCCTACGTTACTATTGGAGCTAGAAGCCATTATTTTAAGAGCTAGCGAACCTCCTTACAACGTCCAAATTCCAACCGAAGGGTAGTAAAGCGATGCAAGCAAAACTCCAAGAGCAACTTTCCCCCAATGATGCCGAAGTTATTTTAGGATGCTTACCTGAAAGAATTCGCGTCGCTCTAATTGCTCGTGCTACTGAAATTGAATATCCAATCGAAGCAGTTATTGAGATGGCGATCGCAAGTTTTCTCGACACAGAGGCATTGGGTTTTGCAGATTGCAAGCCAGGGCGTGGACAATAAAAGCGTCAACTGGCGATCGCAGTCAGCGGGACTGACGAAAGATATTGGTGTGGATACAGAAGAACATTAGAAGCCGACGATAAACGCGTAGGCGTAGCCCGCCGCAGGCATCGCTTGGAAGAAAACGGAATTCGTTATGCATCGCGTCAAGTTATGCCAGCAACGATTAAAGCCGTCTTTGACCAATTATTCCTTGATGGTACAGAGCAACTAAATTTATTTATGGATAGATAAATTTTAAACAATGCAGGGTTCAGAGCAAGCGGATAAATCCTGGGGCTTTAATTGCGAATGGGCGAAAAAGCGAATTGCGAATTGTGCTGACAACCTTCCTCACTCCTCACTCATAATATGCGAACATAATTAAGTTGTAGCTGACTACCTGTACAGAGATTTAAAATGGATACCATTGCAATCCCTGTTCTGAATCGCCCAGTAGATGCCACGGTAGAGATTCCTGTTTCTAAAAGTATTAGCGATCGGGCATTACTCGTCGCGGCCTTAGCGCCAGGTGACTCGATTTTAGAAAATGCCTTATTTAGTGAAGACTGGCATTTGCTGTCACTGGCTTAAAGGTTCAGGCATTGTAATAAAAGACCCTGGTTGTACAGCGAAAACCTTTCCCGATTACTTTACTCGATTTTTCCAAATGTTAGAACAATAAAAGGTGAATTGCAATGTCAAATATTCGAGAAGGTATGCCCGTACTTGCCCGTCATGAAGGAGATTGGGTAGGAACTTATACAGTAATTGATACCGCCGGAAAAATCCTCGACAAGTATGAATCTCACTTAACTTGTCAATTTCCCGAAAATGGGCCTCATCCCTACTACCAAATCAATCGCTATAAATGGTCTGATGGTAAACAAGAGGAGTATGAATTCCCCGGAATCTATAAAGATAATAAACTTTGGTTTGACACCGATCGCATAGATGGAAAAGCCTGGGAAGCCGATGATTCAATTGTGATTTTGCGGTTTAGTTATAAAACAAACCCAGAAATGAGTTTATACGAAATGATCTACATTAGTCCTGACAATAACTATCGTGCCCGAACGTGGCATTGGTTTAAGAACAACCAAATCTTTCAACGCACCTTAATTCAAGAAGAACGGCTAAGATAGTAATTTATTCGCTCAGAGATAACCAATCATTATTCTCTAGTCCGCGCAGGTGGCCACTGAGCCTGTCGAAGTGCGGACTAGAGTTTGTGTAGCCACGATTTCCAGTCGTTAGGCTTTTATCAATTTCAACTTAGTAAGGTACACGCATGGCAAAAGGTGACAAAATAAACTTTTCTACTCCTAGTGGTTTCCCAGAATTTCTGCCTAGCGAAAAGCGTCTAGAATTATATTTACTAGATATCATCCGTAGAGTTTTTGAAAGCTATGGATTTACGCCCATCGAAACACCTGCTGTAGAACGTTTAGAAGTGCTGCAAGCTAAAGGGAATCAAGGCGACAATATCATTTATGGCATTGACCCCATCCTGCCACCAAATCGGCAAGCCGAGAGAGATAAATCAGGCGAAACTGGTTCAGAAGCAAGAGCTTTAAAGTTTGACCAAACAGTTCCATTAGCAGCGTATATTGCCCGTCATCTGAATGAGTTAACCTTTCCCTTTGCCCGCTACCAAATGGATGTAGTTTTTCGTGGTGAACGAGCGAAAGATGGGCGTTTTCGTCAGTTCCGCCAGTGCGATATTGATGTGGTTGCTCGTCGTGAACTCAGCTTGCTCTATGATGCTCAAATGCCTGCAATTATCACTGAGATATTTGAAGCAATAAATATTGGTGATTTTTTGATTCGCATCAATAATCGTAAAGTCCTTACAGGCTTTTTTAAGTCAGTAGGAATTACTGAAGATAAAATTAAATCGTGTATTGGTATTGTTGATAATTTAGAAAAAATTGGTGAAACTAAAGTAAAGCAAGAGTTAGAGAAAGAGGGAGTTTCAGGAGAACAGACTCAAAAAATTATTGATTTTATTAAAATAGATGGTTCCGTTGATGAAGTATTAGATAAGCTTAAGCATCTCGCCCAAAATTTATCAGAAACAGAGCAATTAAGCCTGGGAATTAGCGAATTAGAAACGGTAATTGCAGGCGTGCGTAATCTTGGAGTTGCCGAAAATCGTTTCTGTATTGATTTATCAATTGCCCGTGGACTTGATTACTATACTGGTACAGTTTACGAAACAACCTTATTAGGACATGAAGCTTTAGGTAGTATCTGTTCTGGCGGCAGATATGAAGAATTAGTCGGGGTATTCTTGGGTGAAAAAATGCCTGGTGTAGGTATTTCTATAGGATTAACTCGCTTAATTAGTCGCTTGTTAAAAGCTGGTATTCTTAGTACCTTAGCTGCTACACCAGCCCAGGTGATGGTAGTGAATATGCAAGAAGATTTAATGCCAACTTATTTAAAAGTTTCGCAACATCTGCGTCAGGCTGGAATTAATGTTATCACTAACTTTGATAAACGTCCCTTGGGTAAACAATTTCAGCTAGCCGATAAACAAGGAATTCAATTTTGTGTAATTATTGGTTCCGAAGAAGCAGCAGCACAAAAGTCATCGCTGAAAGATTTGAAAACAGGTGAGCAAGTAGAAGTGCTACTAGTAGATTTGGCTGAAGAAGTTAAAAGAAGACTTGGCTAATATACTACGAAAGTTCTATATTTTACAGCAGTATCAACTTAAGCAATGGCGAATGGAATTCGCGGCTACAGAAACAAAGCCCACCTCCGTGGGCTAATATCAGGTTAGGTTAAACACTTATAATATCTGTAGGTTGGGTTGAGGAACGAAACCCAACATTTTATCCTTGTTCATGTTGGGTAACACTTAAGTTCAACCCAACCTACGCAGTTTATTGTTTTTGACACTAACACAAAGCGTGTTGGATTTTATGTAGGGAATTTCGATTGGGTTTCACCTTAATCAAGCAAAAATATATGACAATTCTCAACGCTCGTAATTTATCCTTAGAAGAAGTTCAGCGTCTGTTTGGCTTTCAAGAACAATACAGTGACTCATTTTCTAACTACTTATCTCTGGAACCTCTTACGGAAGTAGAACAGCAAGAACTTCTGCAAATTAGAAATGACTTTCGACGCTACCTTACAGCAGGGAAAGTTTCTGAAGGTCAGGTAAAGTTTCTTGCTGTTGCTCCTTTATTAAGATTAGCTGGTTTTTATCGCTATCCTATCGAGATTGTTTTAGAGGAGAATATTGCTGAGATTGAAGTTGAAGATGAAGATATTAAAATTAAAGGCAGATTTGATATTTTAGCTGTTAGTAAAGCTAAACATACTAAACCTCAAACATATTTTTGGGTACTGTTAATTGAATCTAAAAATAGTCAGGTTGATATTTCAACTGGTTTACCTCAGCTACTCACATACTCTTATAAAAATTTAGATAATCAAAAATCAGTTTGGGGATTAGTGACAAATGGTAGAAGTTATCAGTTTGTCTATATTGAACAAGGAAATCCCCCTATTTATTATCTGTTGCCGGAATTAAATTTAATGGAACGAGAGCGTTCAAGTCAGTTGTTACAAGTTTTAAAAGCAATTTGCCAGCTTTAATAAAAAATATATCGCATGGTAAGAATTATTTAAGCGATCGCTTTTGTCTGTAATAAACTTTAACCTCTCCCCAAGGAGCCTTACTCCCCAACGCTAGTAGGGTTTGTGATTACCAATATTTTTTAATCTCTCACTTCGTTGCTATCCCGCCTTGGAATTCTATTCCAAGGCTAATAGCTTAAGTCCTCTCAAGAGGACTCAACAAAAATTTTAGTCCACTTGAGTGGACTTGAGCTATTAGCCCAGAACTTAAGTTCTGGGCGGGATATGGGTGAAGCGCAATACTTTGACTGTTACAAAAAATCTGGGTCATGACAAGCCCTACTAGCGTTGGGGTTGTTCTTGTTAGGTCTATATTAAAACAATTCGCAATTCGCAATTCGCAATACTTCGGCTGCGCTCAGTACAAGTTCGCAATTACGTTTTGTGACGGGGATTTAGACCCCGACACTTTCACGCGCTGCTTGATAGAAGCAGAGGACTTAAACCCCTACCACTTGTTAAACTCAACTGCAAACCGCGTTAACGAGTATCAAAGACTCATTCACGAGTATCAAAGACTCGTCCGCGAGTATCAAAGACTCATTCACGAGTATCAAAGACTCGTCCGCGAGTATCAAAGACTCGTTAACGAGTATCAAAGACTCGTTGACGGAGTTCAAAGACTCATTCACGAGTATCAAAGACTCGTCCGCGAGTATCAAAGACTCGTCAGCGAGTATCAAAGACTCGTTCACGAGTATCAAAGACTCGTCCGCGAGTATTAAAGACTCATTCACAACTATATATCAAAGATTCATCAGGTTTTTGGCGAGTTTTCCGTGACTCCTGATACAATCTGATAAGGTATTAGCATCATTATGCACAACCGTATATTTACTACTTTATTTTTAATTTTATCTTTGGCTACAACACCCCAGCTTGTAGTTGCTCAAAACAATATAGAACAGCTATTTCAACAAGGCGACGCTGCCGAAACAGTGGGTAACAACTCCCAAGCTGAAACGATTTGGCGTAAAGTTTTGGAACTTGAACCCAATAACGGCAAAGCTTATAACAATTTAGGGAATGCTTTGCGGCGACAGGGGAAAATAGATGAAGCGTTAGCCGCTCACCAGAAAGCATTGCAACTCAATCCTAATGATGCTGAAGCTTACGTGGGTATAGGGAATGTGCTAAATGCTCAAGGGAAATCAGAGGAGGCATTAGCATCTCACCAGAAAGCCTTGCAACTTAACCCTAAGTTGGCTATTGCTTACAATGGTCTAGGCAATGCCCTGAGACAGCAGAAGAAATTAGATGCAGCAGTTGCCGCCTACGAAAAAGCAATTCAACTCAACCCCAACTATGCTACTGCTTACAACAATCTCGGCAATGCCCTGAGGGAGCAGAAGAAATTAGATGCAGCAGTTGCCGCCTTGCAAAAAGCCTTAACATTGCCAGATGATAATTCTCGAACTCCAACCACGCCTCATACTGCTGCTCATACTGCCTTGGGTTTATCATTCCAAGAGCAAGGAGAACTAAAACAAGCCATTGATCACTTTGACAAAGCAGAAGAAATTGACCCCAATTTTGTCTATGCCAGTAATAACAATATAGAAGCAAGGCGATTATGGACAGAGCAACAGAATAAACTAGCAAGCGTAGAAGACGATCGCCAATGGTTGCCTAAAGATGATCCAACTCTCCCACTTAAGCGTTCTGTGGTACGGATCACTGCGAATTTTCCTCTGAGTATTGAACGCCAGGGAACTGAAAGTGGAACTGGTGTAGTAATTAAGCGAGAAGACAACCGCACATTGATCCTCACTAATCGTCATGTCATTTTTGATGGCTATGAACAGGGTAAAAATATCCAAGTAGAATTTTTCAGTTCACCGCCATCAAACCGAGTGCGAATGCGGCGAGATGCCAAGCTATTCAAAATAACTACAGACAAAGAACTCGATTTAGCCGTTTTGGAAGTTATTGGTAAACTGCCAGAAGATATCCAGCCTCTACCTATTTCCTCAAGTGCGATCAGTCCAAAAATGCCCATTCAGATTATCGGTCATTCTGCTCAAAGAGGTGAAGATAAATCTTGGTCAATGGAATCAGGACAAATCAGCTATCAAAACCACCAATTAGAAATATCTCAAGCTTTACTCAAACCTGGTTATTCTGGCAGTCCTGTGCTTGATTCGCAAAATCAACTTTTAGGTATTGTCTTTGGTCAAAAAAAAGGTGAAGGCCGAGATTTGGCTTATCCCATGTCTGAGATTCAAAAACAACTGTCTACTTGGAAATTAAATAGACGCGATGAATCGCGTCTCTACAATAATTACGAATTACGAATTACGAATTTGTATTAATTTACCAATACTACGATCGCCATTTATCTCAATCACTAGATCAACCAATGTCGCATCTTTTACCAACGGCTTGATGAATAATTCCGGGTGAAGCGATCGCCAAAAATAATTGACAAATTGCTCTATCTCTGCATTGCTCATCCCCGATTTACCCGCAGCAATCATCTGCTGTTCCGCTTGTTTGCGCCACTCTAAAGAACAACGGTAATCAGTTGGATATAGCACAATTAAGCTGTCTAATCGCTCCCACAGTGGTAAATAATTGTAAAGACGATGATTAATATCACGGGCAAATGCTTTATCTTCATCTGTAATAATTGGCGGTGGTGCAGTGTCAAATACATCTGGATTAATTGGTCGCACACCCACAAACCAACCTTCAAATAGTACAATATCTATACCTGTAACGATTTCTGGAGTAGTGCGATCGCCAGCACCTCCAAAAGCAGATTTATCAAAGCGGGGAAGCATCACAGGACTTTGTAACTGGCGAATCTGATCTAGTACATTTAAACCTAAATCTACATCGTGGGTTCCTGGTGGCCCGCGCCAAATCAAGCGGGGATCTTGCTGTGTTAAAAGTAAGCGATCGCTGTAAGTTTTATATAAGTCATCCAAAGATAAACTCACAGTCCGATATCCCAACTGATCGAGAATCAAACTGAGAACCTTAGACATTGTGGTTTTACCAGTGCCTTGTCCTCCCAATATTCCTTGAATTAGGGGGCGTTCTAACTGTTGGCGCTGCGATGCTAATTTGATTCCCAAAGGTAGCCACAAGTCCCACAACACCTGTAACATTTCCTGGGGTTCGACTTGAAAAGTAGTTTGGCAGAATTGGCTAAAAGCTGGGAAGACAGATTTTAGTAAATGCGATCGCTTTTCTATCATCTCATCGACATTTTCCGGCGTGATGCCAAAAGCTTTTGCCCTTAACCCATCTGCTAACGCCGCTTCTATTGCTTGCTGCTTCTCCATTTCCCTCATCTCTCACCCTACGATCCCAGCTTAAAGGCTTCGAGAAATAGTCCGTACATGAAACCAACTTTGAGGAGATTTAATGAATCTATTAAGAGCGATCGCCTATCCAAAAAGCTCCGATGATAAAATATCCTACTGGTAATTTCCGTCAACATTACTAAAAAAGCAGCTACCACTATGTCTAATTCTGCTCGTTGACCGGCTGTAGTGGAAGCTACGTTTGCCAGAAAAAAACCTAGCAAAAAACTAATGATCAGCAACGATAACCGCCGCCAAGGATTTAAAAACCATTGCCCCAAGCGTGTAGCAATGGCATCGAATAAGTTATTGAGACGAGTGTTTTGCATCACATAGACTTCTGAAAAAAAGTCAAGATATCTTGAAATATCTTTTATATTAAGGAGGATATTGGTTTTAGCCTCAGCTTGTTTGTTAATATTATAGATATCTGCTGGGCTTTCAGCGTTGATTCAAATTTGCACATCCTATCATCTTTAGGCAAGTATAGCCCCTTAAAAGGCTGCTTATTATAACGCAAGATGAAATATGCATCTTAGGGTTTGGCAAAAAACGCCTTGTTGGGGCTGCTAGTGGTTTCACTAAATTTTTATTTTTATTTATACAAATGAAATGGCTGGCTCGGTATCTAATTTTCTTGTTTTTATCCAAGCCTACGGTCAAGACACAAAGCAATGGGTATCTCTACCCCAAGTTTATCAAGCATCAAGGAAATTATTTCCGCCAAATATTTTCTAATAATAATGATCCTTTTAATACATAAGTATCAATAATTTTAGGAAAGTCTATATTAGACTACTTTCTATGATTCCCTTTTGGGATAATAGGCTACTATTTGGTCAAGCTTAGACAAAATATTTATTTCTAATAACTCTCAATATGAAATCCTCAGTATATCGTAACGTCGGTATTACAGTTTTTTGCTTGGGACTGCTTGTTGCTCTGGTGGGATGCTTTGGAGTAAGCGTATCCTTTGAGTCTACAAACCCAGATACATCTTCACAACCGCCGACTGAAACTACTCAGTGGGAGACGGCTTCCTCTACACCCGTTTCACCTGAAAAGGGTATTTCCGCTAGTCTATCTACTTCAGCAACTACCTCAACCAATCAAGTAGAACCTAATATTAAAGAAAATACTTATCCTGTCTTGGCAGAGCGTGATAAATCAGCTAGCAAAAGCAAAGATCAAGGAACTTTGCGAATGAGCAATCAAACAAATCAGCCTGTACGGTTGGCTCTACTAGCGCGACAGCCGCTTGCAAAAGGCTCTGGTAGTAAACAGGCTAACTATGATGTACCAGCACATTGGGATTTTGCTCCCCAAGAAGGTAGTGAGAAGGGACTGATTTTATCCCTACCTCAAAATAATTTAAAGCTAGAGAAGGGAGATATTTTAGTTGCTTTTGCACAAGATGGTTCCCGTCGTTACTGGGGCCCCTATGTTGTCGGCGAAACTCAATTACCTAAATGGAATTCCCAAAACAGAGAATGGCAACTAGTGCTGAGTCCATAGTTGAGATTTAGTAGTACTAGTGGTCTGTCAAGAAATAATTGACGGATAGATTCCTTGTAGAGACGGCGATTTATCGCGTCTCCCTAACCGTTTATCGCGTCTCCCTAACCGTTTATCGCGTCTCCCTAACCGTTTATCGCGTCTCCCTAACCGTCAAATTCATTTTGCTAGGTTTGTAGTGAGCGATTTATCGCTCAAATGAAGGACTAAAGTCCTTACTACGAACTTTTATACCTCTTCCACTAGACGGCGGAAATAGAGCAACCATTTATAATCCCTAAAAAGCTTATTCCATAATACTTTTGAATGCGTGACTTCCGCCTTGCGGTACTAGTACAAGTCGGCGTAAATACGCCTACCATTTTCAAAGACTGCAAAGGTTGATTTTTTCAGGGTTTGTAATGGTGGGTTTATTTCCGCCATGCTGTACTAGCGTGTTGGAGAAGTTTTTCTGACAACTTGAAACAACTGGCGTTACTGAACGGGAAAAAGTGTAATATTGTTGAGTTTAAAACTCCGAAGAACAAAAGATAGATAATCAACGACTATTGAGTAGTGATTGTTGACTATTGACTAATGAGCATGAAATTGAGTGTTAAGCACAATGTTGATCAGTGGTTCAACAAAATAGCAAAGAATCCAGCCCTTGGTAGAACTGTGTCGATTTTGTGGTTGATATTGATTGGCTGGATAGCTTTTGGGTGGAATTTGGGCAACATTGGTTTGATTGATGAGACAGAGCCATTGTTTGCCGAAGCTTCCCGCCAGATGTTTGTCACAGGTGATTGGATTACCCCATTTTTCAATGGTGACACTCGTTTCGATAAACCTGCTTTAATTTACTGGTGTCAGGCGATCGCTTATGCAATTATAGGGGTGAATGAGTGGGCAGTACGCCTTCCTTCAGCGATCGCAGCCTTCGCCTTAGTTTGTTTAGTTTTTTATACCATACAGTGGTATTTCGCTAAACAAGACGAACTAGAGCAAGTTTCGCGTCCGACTCGCCGCTACAAAACATCTTTTATCGCAGCAGCCCTCATGGCACTCAATCCCGAAACTATTATTTGGGCGAGAACTGGTGTCTCTGATATGCTGCTCACTGGATGTATGGCATCAGCTTTGTTATGTTTCTTTCTAGGGTACGCAGGGGAGGAAAGCAGGGAGCAGGGAGCAGGGAGCAGGGAGCAGGGGGAAAATTCCTCTCCTCTGCGCCCTGCCCCCCGCCCTGCCTCTTCTGCCCTATTCCCTAATAAGTGGTATATAGCTTTTTATGTGCTAATTGCTGGCGCAATTTTAAGTAAAGGGCCAGTGGGAATTGTTTTACCAGGGCTAATTGTTGCCGCCTTTTTGCTTTATGTGGGAAAATTTCGAGAGGTGTTGTCAGAAATGCGCCTTCTCGTGGGTGTATTGATAATTTTAGGTTTATCAGTGCCGTGGTTTGCTTTAGTAATTTGGCGCAATGGCTGGAATTATATTAATGCCTTTTTTGGTTACCACAACCTGGAACGCTTTACAGAAGTAGTTAATGGTCACTCAGCACCTTGGTATTTTTACTTTTTAGTAGTGTTGCTGGGTTTTGCGCCCTACTCAGTGTATTTACCACTCTCTGTAGTAAGACTAAAGTTTTGGCAGCGATCGCACTGGCGATCGCTTGAACGTTTTCAACAGTTTGGTTTATTTGCCTGGTTGTGGTTTGCTACCATCTTTGGCTTTTTCACCGTTGCTGTTACCAAACTCCCTAGCTACGTGTTGCCTTTAATGCCAGCAGCAGCAATCTTGGTAGCCTTGTTATGGAGCGATTTTTTCCAGGATACAGAGGCTAGGCAAACAATTCCTGTTTCTTCCTCTCCCACTCCTCCTATCTCTCCCTCTTTTCTGGGAGTCAGTGGTTGGGTGAATGTAGTATTTTTATCAGTTCTGGCAACAGCACTGTTTAACATAACCCACATATTAGGTACTGATCCAGCTATAAGCAACTTCCACGAACAAATTCAACGAACTGGTTTACCAGTAATAGCCGGGGTAATGTGGCTAGTTTGTGCCGTTTTAGTTGCAGCTTTATTACTAAATCGCCAATGGAACCAGGTTATCGCTATTAATTTAATCGGGTTTGTAGCGTTTTTAATTTTTGTCTTAACCCCTGCTTCGTTCTTTATTGATCGAGAACGTCAATTACCCTTAAGGGAATTGTCTGCGGTCATTCTAGAAGCAAAAGAACCAAATGAAGAATTGATCATGCTTGGCTTCAAAAAGCCTAGTGTGGTATTTTACAGCCACATTCATGTAAATTATTTAGGACTTCCCCAAGAGGCTATAGACCATATCAAAAACCAGGCTGCCAAAGGACTAAAACCTGCCTCAGTGCTGCTATTGGCTGAACAGAAAAAGTTTTTACAAATGGACTTGCAGCCAGATGATTACAAGAGTTTATCGACCAAGGGTGCTTATAACTTGGTTCGAGTTCCTTTTAAGAAAAAGAAAAGTGAAAAAATGGATATTTCATAAATTGTCATTAGTCATTTGTCCTTTGTCCTTTGCGAATAACCAATGACGAATGACTAATGACTAATGACCCCATTAACATTTGTGATTGTAACCATTGACAGCTAAAGCATGATTGATCTGGTTTAATAGGTCTTCCATTGATATCGATCGCGGTAATATTTGGGTAGCGATCGCACCAACAATAGTTTCTATCGATTCCAAACCATTCTTCTTCTGCTTGTCAATATCCTTATCAGCTACCCCCCCAGGCTGGAAACTGGTTTCTAGACGATTTAATCGCTGATTTAGTACTAAAATTGGTGGTAATTTGTCAGGCGAATCTCCCAATGTTTTCAAAGCTCTTAGCACATCTTTGTGGATAGCGGATTCTCCTAAACAAATTAGCAGTAAGTCAACACTTTGGTGGCGAATTTGTTGTAACACTTCTGCCCAACAGGGACTCATCGCCGCTTTGAAGCCTGCTGTTTGTAGGTACTGAATTAAAGCTTGGAACCACTCAGATCCCCGTTGAGCAGTTTCACTACTAATTGAGCAATTCTTTGCTGCCCGATAACCCTTAACTTGCTTGCGTCTTACCTGTGGTAAATCACGCAGCATTGTTAAATCCACTACCAAGATGTTAGGAGGACAGCAAATCCCAGAAGCAATTTCCAATACTGATAGTAAGGCATCTGTTTTCTCCGTGCGACTGCTGTTGTCTTTAGCAAATGGTGTTAAGTAAGGAAATACAGATAATTCTGGGATTTTAGAAGCTATTAGGGTGGTTGCGACATCGCAAGTAACTAGTGGGATAGCCGCCAAACGTGGGTGCTGAATTAGTTGTTGCAGATAAATTTGGGCGGTGGTACTTTCGACATCTAGCAAAATGACATCAAACTGCCATACCCGCGCCAAAAGTTCTGCTTGATCTAGGTCATCTACTTCAATCACCCGGTGTTCTCGAAGTGAGGGGTGGGGATTGACAGATTCCAATTGGGGATTCACCAACCTGAGAATTCGCAGTGGGGTTTTAGTTGGGATAATTGCGCTGTTGTTTGACCCTTGCGGCAAAACTGCTGGTGAAGTACATAATTTTTCGAGAACTGGTGCTAAAAGGTGATTCTCTACTGGCAAGCTTAAGAAACCATCGGCTCGGTTAGCAAATGCTTGCTCCTTTTCGGCTGCCGTCGCTGTCACAATTACAGATATATGCCGGGTTGCGGTGTCAGATTTTAGTAAAGTTAGCACATCCCAGCCTGATAGTAGGGGTAGCAACGGATTCAAAAATATCGCTATTGGTTGCAAGCGCCGAGCTTTTTCGACTGCTTCTGTCCCCGATCGCGCAATCACTACCCGATATCCTAAACCTTTAAGTTGTTCGGTCAAGTCTTCAATATATCGGGCTACTGCCTCGACTACCAAGACCAACCGTTGCGAACTGGCAAGATGATGCTGTACGGGCGTACTAACATGCTGACGATCTGCGGAATTTTCCCGTCTCTGTTGGTGTCGTGTTTCTTCCTCTTGTGTGATTCCCATATCTGGTTCCGAAAAGCCTGTTTTCGGGGGACTGGGCGGCAGAAGTAGTGTAAACTGGCTACCTTTTCCTTCACGCGATAAGAAACTGACATCTCCGCCGTGGAGACGAGCCAAGGCCCGGGTTAATACCAGCCCCAAACCAGTGCCTTCAAATTGGCGGGTGAGGGGATTTTCTAGTTGTTGGAATTTTTGAAAGATTAAGTGTTGCTGGTGTTCAGGAATGCCAATGCCTGTATCCCAAACGGTAAAGGCAATCCATCCTTCCCAACGACTCACCCGTAGCCCGATTTCGCCAGATAATTCGGTGAATTTAAAGGCGTTGGAAAGTAGGTGTATTAGCATCTGACGCAAGCGTAATTCATCTGCCACTATCTGGTCTAAACCTAGTTCAATGGAAAGGCAGAATTGGGGAGCAGATGAACGGGCATTTGCAGGTTGTGAGGCAGATGCTTTGGTAGTTTGAGTGTGGATGGCTTTAGCATCTGATAAGGCGCGATCGCACACAGCCTGAATTTTCACCGGAGTCAGCGTCAAATCCATTTGTCCCGTTTCCATCCGGGTCAAATCTAAAATGTCATTAACCACGCTCATCAGGTGGCGTCCGCTTTGATGAATTAGTCCCGCATAACGGGCTTGACGCTCGTTGAGTTCTCCCAACTGCTGATCCACCAGCAACCGCGATAATCCCAAAACGGCAGTTAGGGGAGTTTTCAGTTCATGACTAATACAAGCTAAAAACTCGTCCTTCAACCGATTTAGTTGAATTAAATCGGCGTTTTTTGCAGCCAATTCTTTACAAAGCTGCTGCTGTTCAGTCACATCAGTAGCTAAAACTAACCACAAATCATCGCTGAGTGCAACCTCAGCTTCACCACCCATGACTTGAAACTCAGGACTATCTAACGGAATTTTGGCAAATTGCCAGATTTGTTCTTGACCATTTTGCACTTCGACAACGCAAGTACAAGTCCCTACTTGACTATCCAAATAGCAGCGACTGTATACAGGATCTGGTGATGCTTCTTGCTGGCTTAGTTCCTCTTCACCACCATGCTCATTCTCCCTACCATTGGGATAAACCTTGATTCCTCGTTGGCTGACATATTCTGATTTTTCGGAGGGATTAGGAACAAGTATTGCCTCCACCTGTTGCCTAACTCCTTCTGGATCTTTCAAGGCTCCTAATTGCTCCCACCAGGCGGGATTTCGGGCTACCACCTCGCCAGTACCCGTTTGCAACATCAAAGGCCAAGGCAGTCTTTCCAGCAACTGTACCAGTGGCTGGTGTCCCAATGATTTGGGTTGATTTGGCGGCTGCACACCAGACGATCTCTCGATGCCTGAACTTTGTAACCCAGCCATGCGTTCCTTAGCCAGCGATCGCAACAGGCAAGAACTATCCAGCAGCCCCAAATATTGACCATTAGAGTCAATCAGCGCCCAATCTAAGTTCTGTTGTTTTTCGGCTTGGGCATAACTCAAGTGCAAGCCTAATTGCTCTACACGCTCAGAAGCTGATATTGTCTGTATTGGCTCAATTAGACCTTGACCCCAAATAGAGATTGATTGATGTAAATTTAGATTTTTATCGTCACTATGTGCTAATAATTTTTGGATTAAACGGGCAGAATACAGCAAACCGATGGGGGATTGCTGTTGATTCACTACTACCAAGCGATCGCACTGCTCTTGCTCAAAAATCTCCAACACCACTGCTAGGGAACTTGTTTGGGGGCAGCTAGGTACGGTTGCCTGAAAGTCATAAAGCGGGTAATCTAGCATTAACATAGGGCTTTTGGGGTCATTCTTCCTGTGGAACCCTCCGGCATTTCCATCTGCCAACTCTTGATGGTGTTTTCGCCTGAAGCCATATCCTCTAAGAAGACTCATATAAGCAACTCTGGTTATTTCAACGCCATTAAAAAAACGGGATTTACCCTCACGGGCACTTTTGCGTCCTTTATATTTTTCCAAGAGGCCACGTTTCTAAGTTCTAGCAACTAGCCTCCCCAGTGTCTTACTGGTATTTAAACTCCTCATCGATAGCGACAGCTAAAACAATTATGGCCCCAAAGAATCGCTTTAGAACCTTGAGGAATTATAATGATTTAGAATGGGACAATCCTTTAAGTTCGTTTAAGTATCTTATCAAGGAGCAAAATAAAAAAATATATCTATCTATATAGATATGCAAGTAATAGATTAACTACTGTGTCTTGCTATGCCGACAAATACCTCATCATCAAAGACCTACTAAGTCTAATTACTCAGTTTCTGCAATAAGTTGTTGAGTGAATAGGGGCGCAAGGCGTAAATCAAGCTACCATTTTAAACAAGTAAAAGTCTTGATATACAACAATTTCGACTTTTGACTTTTGACTTCCGCCTTGCGGTGCTAGCACTACCTGCTAAAATAGAGCGTTGTTTTGGGGTGGAATCACCAGTTTACTGCACACCTAGTATTCCCTTAGAAGCGTTAGCCAAACTTATCAGCCCACGTTTCTTGGTCAGAGCGATCGAGGAGATAGATTTAAGAATAAATGTTATTACCGATATTGATTCTGCAACTTAATGTTAAGAAATGTTTATATAATCTAGTTGACTTAGACAACCAAAAAGGTTGGAGCAGATGGGTGGGGAAAGTTCTTGACGCGATTATTGCCCAATTTTGCTATCTACCCCTTATTGCAACTACCTCTGTAAAAATCAACTATTTACCAAATTGGCTGCAACAAAATTTAAATCAAGCATACACAGACAAGTATACCTATGTATTTGCCAGTCACACCCAAAAAAGCCAACAGCATTTCCAGGAGATGACTCCAGCAGAAAGGCAAGGATTATTAAGACACCTTAAATCAGATTACAGCGTAATTCTTATCAACTATTTTACCACAGATAAAACACTCAAAGAAAAAATCGATAAATTTATTAATAGTATATTTTATGCAAATATTCCTGTGCCCCAAATCATTGAAATTCACATGGAGGTAATTGAAGAATTTTCTAACCAGCTAAAATTAGAAGGAAGGAGCAACGAAGCATTACTTGATTATCGTTTAACGTTGATAGATATCCTAGCTCACCTATGCGAACTCTACAGAAGTTCGATTTCTAGATAAATTAAAATTATTTATGTTGTTAGCCACCGACAATGGGCAAACAAATATTGTATTTATATTATCATGACTAGCTTGTATGTATATGGATAAAGCCAGAAAAACCTACGTTCTCAAACTTTACGTAGCAGGGAATACCCCTAATTCAGTCCGGGCATTAAAAACACTCAAAAATATTTTAGAGCAGGAGTTTAAAGGGGTTTATGCTTTAAAGGTGATCGATGTACTGAAAAGCCCGCAACTGGCAGAAGAAGATAAAATATTGGCAACACCAACATTATCTAAAATTTTGCCTCCACCCGTTCGCAAAATTATTGGGGATCTTTCAGATAGGGAGAGAGTATTGATTGGGTTAGATTTGCTTTATGAAGAACTGAGTGAAGGAGATTTTGAAGAGGAAAATAATTAATCAGCCAAAGTTTGAACTGTGTAGGGGAGCCATGTTTACAAATAGCCTCGAAAAAATAGAGTCTAAAATTTAGTCATAAAAAACAGTTTTTAATACCCTTTTGTTATCAAGCAATGAGTGAAACAGAGCAAGTAAAACCAACAAATACACCGAAAATTGGAGGTGTAGAAAAAATTCGCACGATGATCGAAGGGTTTGACGATATTAGTCATGGTGGTTTACCAATTGGTAGAACTACGTTAATCAGTGGCACTTCCGGTACAGGCAAAACTTTATTCTCTCTTCAGTTTCTCTATAACGGCATCACCTATTTTGACGAAGCAGGAGTATTTGTTACTTTTGAAGAATCACCCAGTGATATTATTAAAAACGCTCATGTTTTTGGGTGGAACCTGCCACGCCTAATTGAAGAAGGCAAGTTGTTTATTCTCGATGCATCTCCCGATCCTGAAGGACAGGATATAGTTGGGAATTTTGACCTGTCTGCACTAATTGAGCGATTGCAATATGCGATTCGCAAATACAAAGCTAAACGAGTTTCAATCGACTCAATAACAGCAGTATTTCAACAGTATGAAGCAATGGGAGTAGTCCGGCGCGAGATTTTCCGCCTAGTAGCCCGTCTCAAACTACTCAATGTCACCACTATTATTACAACTGAACGTAGCGAAGAATATGGCCCCGTTGCCTCTTTTGGAGTGGAAGAATTTGTTTCCGATAATGTAGTAATTGTTCGCAACGTTTTAGAAGGAGAACGCCGCCGTCGCACAACTGAAATTCTCAAATTGCGCGGTACAACTCACATGAAAGGCGAGTATCCCTTCACGATTACTAATGAAGGGGTTAACATCTTCCCTCTGGGAGCAATGCGCTTGACTCAACGATCTTCTAATGTCAGGGTATCTTCTGGTGTCCAAACTTTAGATGAAATGTGCGGTGGTGGTTTCTTTAAAGATTCGATTATTTTGGCCACAGGAGCCACAGGGACTGGTAAAACCCTTTTAGTGAGTAAGTTTATTCAAGATGGCTGTCTCAATGGAGAACAGGCAATATTATTTGCTTACGAAGAATCACGCGCCCAACTATCTCGTAATGCTTCCTCTTGGGGAATTGATTTTGAAGAATTAGAAGATCAAGGTTTACTTAAAATAATTTGTACCTATCCCGAATCAACTGGTTTAGAAGACCACTTACAAATTATAAAATCAGAAATTGCTGTCTTCAAACCAGCCCGAATTGCCATTGACTCCCTATCAGCATTAGCTAGAGGAGTGAGCAATAATGCATTTAGGCAGTTTGTAATTGGTGTGACGGGTTATGCTAAACAAGAAGAAATTACTGGTTTCTTTACCAACACAACTGACCAATTCCTGGGAGCGCATTCCATTACTGATTCTCATATCTCCACGATTACCGATACAATTCTCATGTTACAGTACGTAGAAATTCGTGGAGAAATGTCGCGGGCAATTAACGTATTTAAAATGCGCGGGTCTTGGCATGATAAGGGCATTCGTGAGTATAATATTACTGCTGACGGGCCCGATATCAAAGATTCATTCCGAAACTACGAACGGATTATTAGCGGTGCACCTACTCGCGTTAGTATCGATGAAAAGGCGGAACTTTCTCGCATTGTTAGACGTTTTGAAGACAAACAGAGTTCCGAACCCTAAATTTAGTATCGTAGTATATTCTTTCCTAAATTTAGTATCGTGCTATATTCTGTGGTGAAGAAAGGTTTTCTGCCGCTAGATTGATTTTCGTGTGAGGGATGCGGTGAAAGGACAGCAATTATTCCATAGCTTATTGCCTGGTGTGACAGCAGCGGTCTTAACAACTCAGCCAACTTGGGCTGGTACTGTAAAACTAACTGGGGTACAGATGACCTCTTCTCCTAGTGTTTTGACTTCTACTTATGGTCAAAACTTAGTTGGGGGCATTGTGAATACGCAACTGCATAACGGTGCAAATGTTAGTGTTCCAACCCTAGTACCTGCTTTCGGTTTCACTAAACTTAGTATGAAGCCTTTAAGTAATAACAGTATTCCAGTGTTTACGGCTGAAAATACTGTTGTGCCAATAAAACAAGTACTTAAGAAAGATGAAGGTAGATTTTTAAGTTTGACACCTACCTCTAATGCTTCCCAACAGCTAGATGTCAGCCGTTCTGCTCAAAATAACCAAAAAAACAGTAATTCAAGGGCTTATGGGCAGGAATCAAAGAGCATAGTAGTTCCCAACTACACTTCAAAACCCTCTTCTGTCCAAAAAGAAATTTTGTCCCTGTCTTCTTTCCAGCAGCCAGTGATTCAAAAGATAAATACTGTTACTGAGTCGCAGATATTTTTACAAACTTCAGCTACAGGTGTAGAATCGGCAAAACTGTTGTCAGCCCAAAGATGTCCACAGGAGTTAGGGAAAAGCAAAACTGATTCCTCAGCTGCTTTGCGACTGATTTCAAGTACCTGCTCACAACAAAATGCTGCTGGTCGCATTGCTCAGAGTAATACCCCGATTCCGACAGAATCGACGCCAACTCCTACTGTGCCAGAAACCGGAACTCCTGCACCAGAGGGTTCAGCGCAACCTTCCACAGTGCCGGAAACCGTAATTCCGACGCCAGGGGGTTCAGTCCAACCTTCCACAGTACCGAGAACCATAACTCCTGCGCCGTCCGGGCCGGTGCAAATTCCACAAAACCTGATTCCTAGCTCAAATCCCCTGCAATTTCCCACCAAACCGGAGGAAGTGAGACTTCAAGGAAATCAGCCGATTACTTTGGCACAGGCTTTAGAGCTAGCACGGCGGAATAATCGGGATTTACAGGTGTCTCTATTAGAGCTAGAACGCAATCGAGCGGTTCTACGCGAAGCGCAAGCTGCTTTATTGCCCACTCTGGGAATTAGCACGGATATTACTCGTAGTCAGTCTGCTGGTAGTCAGCTGACGGACGAAATAAACAGCCAAAATCCGTTCGCCGGTCAGCAAGATAGACCGAGTACATCTTTTTCCGGTCAAGCACAACTTTCATATAACCTTTATAGTTCTGGGAGAGTGCAAGCTAGCATCAGAGCAGCTGAAGAACAGGTACGTTTTAATGAGTTTGCTGTAGAAACTCAGTCTGAAACAATCCGTCTGAATGTTGCCACTGACTACTACAATCTGCAACAAGCGGATGAACAAGTACGTATTGCCCAGTCGGCTGTGCAGAACTCTGAGGCTAGTTTGCGTGATGCAGAAGCATTAGAGCGAGCTGGGGTTGGTACGCGGTTTGATGTGTTGCGATCGCAGGTGAATTTAGCAAATGCCCAACAAAATTTGACTAATGCTAGATCCCAGCAAGAAATTTCCCGTCGTCAATTAGCAACTCGGATAAGTTTGCCGCAGGCGATAAATATCAGTGCAGCCGACCCTGTACAATTAGCTGGTCTTTGGAACCCAACACTAGAACAAAGTATTGTGTTGGCTTATCAAAATCGTCCAGAATTGCAACAGCAGTTGGCACAACGTAATATCAGCGAGCAACAGCGTAAGCAGGCGCTTGCAGAGTTGGGGCCTCAAGTTAGTTTGGTCGCCAGGTACAACCTGCTAGATCAGTTCAATGATAATGTCAGTGTTACTGATGGTTATTCATTTGGAGTTCAGGCAAGCCTAAATTTGTTTGATGGAGGAGCAGCAAGAGCAAGGGCAGATCAGTCTAGAGCTAATATTGCGATCGCAGAAACTCAATTTGCCGAACAGCGCAACCAAATTCGCTTTCAGGTAGAACAAGCCTATTCTACCCAGCAATCTAGATTAGAGAATGTTCAAACCGCTAATACCGCTTTAGAACAAGCTAGAGAAGCTCTACGTTTAGCGCGTTTGCGATTCCAAGCTGGTGTAGGCACTCAAACTGATGTTATTAACTCTGAAAACGACCTCACACAAGCTGAAGGTAATCGAGTTACAGCAATTTTGGATTACAACCGTGCTTTAGCTCAGTTACAACGGTCTGTTACCCTCAGGGCATTACGCTAGTACTGCAAGGCGGAAGTTAAAAGTCACCCATGCTTTAATTTTGGGCTTTCTGGCTGTAATGAAATGGTAAGTTTATTTCCGCCGACCTGTACTTTCAATTAAAAATTCTAAAAGCCTCATTTTTCAATAATTACATTGAAGAATGGGGCTTTTTGGTAAAAAAACCTATTTTTAACAGGAATTTTGTGAAATGATGTAGCATAACTGAGTGTCCGTAGTTTACCTCCGTAGGCATCGCTCGCCTTTTCAAAGACTCATGACTAAAGTAACATCTCAAGAAATTGCACAGTTTCGCTCTCAATTGGCAGATGATCCTAGCGATATGGAAGCGCTGGATTTGATTGAAGACTGTGATGGAGATTTAGAAGATGCGGCGATGACGCTAGCTATTCGGGCGGGACAGCAACCAGAAAGAGCAAATTCCGAGTGGTTAGATGCCTTGGCTAGAAAATGGCGTGTGGTCATTTGCGAACAAGAATATCGGGAAGATTTGCTTAATACTTCACCTCAAAAGATGATGGAACATCTAAAAGCAATGCCGACGTTTCCTAAAATTTTGGCAACACCAGTTTTGATTTATGTCCTCAAGCAAGGCGTGAACAATTTTTGTGAGCCACTAGATTCGCTAAAGTGAGGGGATGTACATTTAACTTGTACTATAGCGTTTCCCGGCCTAGTGACGTACACTCGTAGGGGCACGGCACTGCTGTGCCCCTACACCTTGCGATATAATTTTGTACCTCATTTGAATGGGAACCGCTATAACTTGTGCGATCGCGGTTTGCAGTTGAGTTCAATACAGACCTAACCCCCAGCCCCTTCCCTGCAAGGGAAGGGGAGTAAGACTCCTAACTCTTGTACAGACGCGATTAATCGCGTCTCTCTTGTAGAGACGCGATTAATCGCGTCTCTACTCCCAATGCAAGATGATTTGACAAGGACTGATACGCTGTTAATTAAGGCAAAACTTCTATTAGACAAATTGTACAATCAATGAATTACCTTGTTGCTGTATTACCAGACCGCATTCAAGCCGAAGCTGCTTACTTAGCTTTAGAAGAACAAGGCATAAATAGCACTATCCTTGGGAAAGGATATAAAACAGCTGACGAGTTTGGCTTAATTGACCCCAAAGACCAAGCCAAAAAGCAAGCACAACTGATGGCAACCTGGCTGATACCATTTGGATTTTTTGCAGGTTTTACATTCAGCCTGATCACTGGTTTAGATACTTTTGCCTGGGCGGGTGAAATTGGCAATCACATCGTTGGCGGACTGCTGGGGGCTGCTAGTGGTGCTATGGGTGGTGTGCTTGTCGGTGGCGGAGTCGGTTTACTCGTAGGAAGTGGTGATGCTTTACCTTATCGCAACCGCTTAGATGCGGGTAAATACTTAGTTGCCGTTCAAGGTTCCGAAACTCTCACTCGGCAAGCAACCCGAATATTACGTCAGTTTGATCCAGAAAATATCCAAGGTTATGCTGACACAAATACTGTGTATTGAATGAATCATAGTTTACACATCACAACACAGCGACTTGAGTTACTTCCATGTTCTTTGGAGGTGGCGCAAGCCGTTGTGACAAGAAATAAACCCCAAGTAGAGAGCCTTTTGGGGGTACGGGTTCCTGATGATTGGTATGGATCTGAGGTGCTAGATATTTTCCCAATGTATGCTCAGATGCTAATAGATGATCCTTCCCAGTTGGGTTGGGGTGTCTGGCTAATGATTCACATTGCCGATTCTACTTTAATTGGCGATTTAGGTTTTATTGGCAAACCCGATCAGACAGGAACTGTAGAAATGGGTTATGAAGTGCTATCAGCTTATCGCCAGCAGGGATTTGCTTTTGAAGCAGTAGAAGCACTGGTCGATTTTGCTTTTACTCAGCCAGAACTCAAAAGAATTATCGCTCATTCTCCAGACGATCATGTTGCCTCGATTCGCATTTTGGAAAAACTGGGAATGCAACAAATTGCTAAGGATGAAAACCTGCTGGAATGGGAATTAAAGTTAGAATCAAGATACTTATAGCAGATTAATTCTCAATTCATAACTCATAATTTTTAAGAATGTTGCCACGAGAAGAACTTTTAAAAGGCGTTGAAAATCGAGATAGTGTAGCTCGTGTAATCGACCAAGCGGAGCAAGCCATCAAAACTTGGGAAGTGGTTTTGACTGATTTTCTGTCTCCCCCAGAATTGGCAGAAATTCAACGGGTGTTTAACCGATTAACAGAAGTGCAATTAGTTGCGTGGGGCGGATATCCGCAAGCTGAACGCCAAAGAATAGCGATCGCTCGTTCAGAACTTCCCTTAGATCAATCTCAAGTCAGCCTTGTAGCTGTAGAAATTGCTGGTAATTTCCTGTTTGATACCGCCTCTCACCGCGACTTTTTAGGCGCAATGTTGGGGACGGGAATTGTTCGTGAAAAGACGGGAGATGTTATTGTCTTGGGAGAACGAGGGGCGCAGGCGATTGTTGCACCAGAGTTGGTGGAATTTTTGGAATTGAGCCTGAAACAGGTGCGATCGGTTCCTGTGAAAACTCAGCGAATTGAGGTAAGTGAATTAAGGGTTAGGGAACCAAAGAAAAAAGAATTAACTACTGTGGAGGCTTCTTTAAGATTAGATGCGATCGCATCTGCTGGTTTTGGCATGTCCCGCAGCAAAATGGTTGATTTCATTGATGCTGGTGATGTCCGCGTCAATTGGAAGGAAGTTACTCAAGCTAGTTCTCAAGTCAAATCAGGCGACTTAATCGCCATTCGCTCTAAAGGACGTTTAGAAGTTGGGGAAATCGCCGTTACAAAAAAAGACCGTTACCGAGTTCAATTAACAAGGTATATCTAATAAGTGAGGAGTTAGGAGTTAGGAGTTAGGAGTTAGGAGTGAAAAGTTAGGAGTTAGGAGTTAGGAGTTAGGAGTTAGGAGTTAGGAGTTAGGAGTGAAAAGTTAGGAGTTAGGAGTTAGGAGTTAGGAGTTAGGAGTGAAAAGTTAGGATTTTTAAATTCCCCCCTTTCTTTAACTCCAAACCCCCAACTCCCAACTTTTGTACAGACGCGATTAATCGCGTCTCTCCTAACGCGATTAATCGCGTCTCTCCTAACTTTTAAACATATACTTAGGATTTGAAGTGTTTTGCTAACATATTCAACAGAAGTTTGCGCGGTACAAGTCGAGATAATTTGCTTCTAATTTGAGTGCTAGTATCAGAACTAATAACAGTTGGATAGCCTTTTTCCAAAGCGTCTAAACACTCCCAAACAACTTTTTGGGAAGAATACACTTTATCTGTAGTACTTGCCAGCGCTGGAGGAAAATTAGCTTCTGCAAAAAAGTTTGTTTCTATTGGCCCTGGACAAGTTACTAAAATACGGACGCCATATTGATTATTTTCTGCCCATAGTGCTTCACTAAAGCTGAGAATAAAAGCTTTACTGGCAGCATAAACAGAAAGGTATGGTATCGGTTGAAATGCGGTAATAGAGGATACGTTAATAATACTTCCAGAACGACGTTGCCGCATCAAGGGGAGAAATTTATGGGTTAAATCTACCAATGCCAAAATGTTTAATTGTACAATTTTGACTTGTCTTTCTCCATCCCCTTCGGCAAAGTCGCCATAGTAACCAAAACCAGCATTATTGATTAATAAGTCAATGGTTAATCCCCTTTCTTTAGTGACATCAAATACAGCAGATGCTGAATTAGGTTCTGTGAGGTCTTTGACTATAACCTCTACTTGAATTTTGTGTTGTTCTTCTAGTTGTTTAGCTAATTGGCTTAGTTTCTCTTCCGAACGAGCAACGAGTACAAGATTTGTCTTGCGTGCAGCTAGTTCCTCGGCAAAAGCTTTACCAATACCACTAGAAGCACCAGTAATTAAAGCAGTAGGCATTATACATATTCAGATAGTTTTTAACCAGCATTAAAATCTTAGCTATGCTGGCTATAAGTTTTAACTACCCAAAGTGATATACTCAAAAGGTGAAAAGTAGTATTTAGTACTAAAAAGAGGGTCGTAACCAAACTCATAATTTTTATCATGGCGATTCAAATTCAAAATGAAATTGTTAATTACCATTTTTCAGACCAATAGATAATTTCTGAGGCGGAACTATTAATAGCGACGCCGTAGCTATTTCCATGATTCCACTTGAAACTAGGTCTACCTTTATCCTCTGTATTTAATACCAATATTTCATAACTAGGTGGAAAAGATTCTGTATGAGAGTCACTGGTGTAGAAAAAAGTTGTCGGCACACCATTAGGTTGATTTATGTGGTCGTTTGTGCTACCACCCCTATATTTGTGCTTTGCACTACTTCTATATTGTGAAAGTAATTTTTCTATCTTGTTTGGCGGCTGTTTCAGTCTAATTTGAAAAAAACTACTTCCTTGCGAAAATTCGGGAGAGTAAGCAATGCGAACATCTTTGCCATCAGTGGGAATCTCATTAGGAAAATGTTTTACTTGGTCATTATCAGACCATAGTTGATTACGAATTTCTTTGTAACGTGATGTATCAGTTATTATTTTAGGTTCCCTAGTACTGCTAAAAGTTCTTCTCAGAAAAAAGCTTCCCCCGACAATACTAAAACTAGCAAGGGCTAATAGAAACTGCGATCGCTTCATTAAGTTGGGTGCGTCTAACTTTCATAGTCATATACCCAACTAATAAACTAAATTAGTACTATTGCGGATATCCCATCAGAGATATTAACAGAAACTTTGTGTATCTAAAGGAAATTCGGGATATTTGTAAAATTACTGTAAAGTTGGTCAATGATTACCTAGTCAAATACCGTAGGTTATCCTCGTTGATATCAGTACTAACTTTGTAGCTAACGAAATCAATTCTACAGCCATCTATTTTTTTCAATTCTTCCTGATGCAGCAAGAACTAAGACGGATATATAAATAGTAGATGCACCTTAATTAAATCACAGCCCTCAGCTTTTAGTTGGGGGCTTTTTTTGTTATTGACATTTTCTGATTTGAAATTAAAATATTTTTTTATAACGTTAAATCTTCCCGGATATGGCAACCAATAAAGCGGATTAATAAATGGTAGATGCACCCTAATAATTCATAGCCCTCAGCTTTTAGTTGAAGGCTTTTTTATTGTTTATGTTTTTTTAATTTAATAATAAAATAAATTTGCTCAGAGGTTAAATCTTCCCGGATATGGCAATTAATAAAGCGGAGTAATAAATAGTAGATGCACCCTAATAAATTACAGCCTTCAGCCTAAAGCTGGGGGCTTTTATTATTTAAATATAGATGGCAGCAAACCGGGAGCTAACCATACTGCGTAACCAATAAATCCAAAGAACAAGGTAATTAGGACAGTAATACCGTAGCTGATGCAAATTAATAAACCGTCAGATTCAATGGTGGCAACAGTCAAAAGTAAAATACCTACAGTGGGGATGGGATTTGTCAAGGGAATTGGTAATATTAGTAATATTGTTAACAAAGAGATACAAAACCCATTAATTCGCCAAATCAAAGGATTATGGGCTATTTTTGCCAATCGGGGACGGGCGATTTTCTGTAACACTTTGGTAAGACGTCCCAAATTTTGCAAAAGTAACTGGGCAAAGGGACGAGGAAATTTGTAGTTAGCAATTCTTTTTGGCAGCCAAGGCTCACGCCTCCCTAAAACCATTTGGGCTGACAACAGTAAACAAGCAGCACCAAAAGGGCCAGTTAATCCCGGTGGCATAGGAAATAAAAAAGGCAAAATTAATAATGTAATTACCAGGCAGAACCCCCGTTCTGAGGTTTCTGCCAAAATATCACCTAGAGTTAGCGGTTGTTGAGCTAGGCGTTGCAACAGGGACTTTATATCTTGAGAAAATCTCAGATGCATTTGGTGCGAGTTCCCACATTTTTAGCAGAGGAAGATAAGAGAGAATAATACTCCTAACTCCTAATTTCTGGGGGTACTAAAACAGCTATAGCTTTAGGTATAACCCGAAAATGAGCAGGAGTGTAGGTAGTGATTTCACCATCTGTATTGATAGGGCGCGGTTTGCGAGTATGCACCTCTATTTCTTGACCTTGAAGAGAGCGTACACTCTCCCAATGTATATGTCGCCCTTGTCGCATTGCAGGGAGTAATAGTATAATCTGCCACCAGTGTTTAATCTCCAAGCTATAGAGGTCTAACCTTTGGTCATCTATTGCCGCATCGTCAGCCACTGCCATACCACCGCCGTAATAGCGGCCGTTACCCACAGCAATTTGCACTGTTTTCACGCGAACTGATTCACCATTGATTAAAATCTCCGCAGTAAAAGGTCTAGCTTCCCAAATCACTTGCAATGCAGTGGCGGCATAAGCAAATATTCCCCAACGGCGTTTGGCTTCTTTGGTAAGTCGCTGGGTAATTTTTACACTCAATCCCAGACTGGCAACGTTAAAAAAGTGCTTGCCGTTCACGCAACCCAAGTCGATGCGGTGTAAATTTCTATATGAAATAATTTTGCAAGCTTCGCTGAGGGAATTCGGGATTTTCAAAGTTCTCGCTAGGTCGTTGGCAGTTCCTAAAGGCAAAATTCCCAAGGGTAACTGAGTATCAACTAAAGCATCTACTGCGGCATTAAGAGTCCCATCTCCCCCACCAATGATTACCAAGTCAACTTGATGCTGATAGCGAAGTATAACTTCAGCAAGATGTTTAGGGTCTTCTGTAGACTCCTCAATTAAATCAAAGCCAAGTGTCTTCAGATATTCAATCGCTTCCGATAGACCCTTTTGCCCCTGGCGGGCATGACGATTTACTAACAGCAGTGCGCGAGAACTCATGGGTAGTACCTTTTGTAGTTGATATGTCCAATTATCCGCATCCATATATTCTGCTTCAAGTTGACTATCAAAAAGTGTTTAATTTGTTATGACAGTTATCAAAAAATCATTTCGTCAATAGTTATTATGTTGTGCTTACGAATTTTTAATTTCTATTTTATCTCTATTAGCCGTCGGTGTGTTGATAGTCAGTAAATATGCTTTTTACTTACTAAATGACTGGATTTACGTATTTTGTTTCTAAAATAGATATTTATGCTATTATAGCCAGGAAATAATGCCTAACAATACAATAAAATATTTTTTATTAGTATAGATAAGATACATATTTTTAGATAAATTTTGTATAACTACTATTAACAAGTTCCGTGGGTTTAAGTTACTTGAGCTTCTGATAAGCTGCAAGTATGTCATTCTGGTTCTAAATTCCCATTAAAAAACTTAATTACTAATTACGAGCTACGAATTATTTTAATGGCTGAAATCGCTAGTGCATATTTAGTATTTTATGTCCAAAAGCAAGATTTATATTATTTAACTAAAGAAAATTGATGTATAGTTCCAACTCGAAATCTTTGCTTGAAGAGGCATTCCGAATAGAGGCTGATTTTTATTTTTTAAAAGAATAAAAGCCAGATCAAATATGTAGCTGAAGTGGTAAGATTTTCTGGAATAGGCTTTTCTGCATTTGTAGCTTTATACAGATAGTAAATAGTTGAAAGGCATAAAATTATGGAAAAACTTAGTTCAGTTGTTCTGGCAGTATTTTTGTTTATCAGTACATTGTTTTTTGGAACTCCGAATGCAAACGCTCAAACTACCTTTCCCCTTATTTATGGAGGAACTTACTTAGTTCAAAATGGCTATAACAACTGGGAAGGAGGCTATTTAGATACTAATGGTATAGACTGTGAAGGAAACTTACTTTGTGTATCCACAGCTGGTAGCTCCGACAGAGCGAACGTACAGACTAGGACGTGGAAAATAGTTTCCGCAACTGGCAAGCAAAATGGTACTGCTGTTCTAGTCAATGATGAGATATACTCGCAGAATTTATATCCATATCGTATTAAACCAATTAAAACGGATTCTATAGCGTTCTCAAAAGCCATAGCCCAGGCCCAAGCTACATTGGATAACTTTGCTGCTGCTAATTCAAGCACTACTAGTGACTCCTGTAAAAAGGATGTAGCTAAGGCCCAATCTTTTTTAGAGGATGCTCTTACTTCTATAAGTGGCAAACAAGCAATTCTTGATTCGCTACTCAATGCAGAAAAAACCATTGATAAACTGTCTCTGTCTATTCTTTGTGTTCCTGAAATAGGGGACCCTCGTCCTCTCCGCACTAGAACTCTTGCTCAATTACTAGCCGCAAAAAAATCCGTGGGCAATGCGACTGCTATTGCTAAGAGCATTGCAGAATAAAAATAAGAGAATGTTTTCAAATCATAAAACAGCAATTCCCTTATGAGAATGTTTTAGATCCCCCTAAATCCCCCGATAAATTGGGGGACTTTGATTCCGGTTTTCCCCTTTTTGAAGGGGAGCCAGCGCAGGGACAGGGGTCTCCCCAAGTGGAGCCAATACGGTTCGGTTAACGTTTTCATATTTTGAAGATCCCCCCAACCCTCCTTAAAAAGGGGGGCTTCCAAGCCTCTTTTACCCCCTTAAAAAGCAGGTCGCCGTAGGCGGGGGGATCTTAACCGAACCGTATTGCAAGTGGAGCGACTGGCGTGGGTTAGGGGGGATCAATAAGTGCTTGAAATCACAGCTAACCACTTTTCAAACAACCTCTTAGGCTTCATCTATTATTTTCACCTCTAACGTATTGATAACCATTATCATAATGAGAATTGCAAGTATTCTTTGTTTATGCCTAATATCCACTGCATTCAGCCAAGCTTTACCAGCGAGAGCAGAAATTATACCCGATAACACACTCGGTGCAGAAACTTCTCAACTCAATCAAAATAAAATTGAGGGTGGTGCAGTACGAGGAAGCAATTTGTTTCATAGTTTCAGTGAGTTTAATATTCCAAATGGGGGACGAGTGGATTTTATCAACCCTACTGGAATAGAAAATATATTCACACGGGTAACAGGTGGAAATGCGTCAAATATAGAAGGGACATTGGGAGTATTGGGTACAGCAAATTTGTTTTTAATTAATCCCAATGGAATTGTATTTGGGAAAAATGCGCGGTTAGATGTAAAGGGGAGTTTTGTCGGGACAACAGCCAATGGAGTGCAATTTGGCAATCAGGGTATTTTCAGTGCTACAAACCCCCAAGCACCGCCATTGTTAACGGTAAATCCTTCAGCATTGTGGTTTAATCAGCTTAACCAAAATGCAGAGATTAAAAATAACTCAGTAGTACCATCAGGAAAAGATCCTACAGATTTCGATGCATTTGGTTTAAAAGTAGGAGATGGTAAAAGTTTGCTACTAGTGGGCGGTAATGTCAGCATGGAAGGGGGAGGATTAAATGCTTATGGTGGACGAGTTGAGTTAGGAGGATTGGCGGAACCTGGAAATGTCAATCTTCTTTTGAATGGAGATAATCTCAGCTTGAAATTTCCTCTTAATGTGACTCGTGGTTCGGTATCGCTTACCAATCAAGCGCGTGTGTATGTAGAAGCAGCTGGTGGCGGTGATATTGCGATTAATGCCCATAACATAAATATTTTGGGAGGAAGTCTGCTTTCGGCTGGTATTGCTGATTCATCTGAAACCGTTGCGGGGGATATTACCCTTAATGCTACAGAGGACATCAAAGTTGCTAGCTTCGATAGTAATATTAGTAGGATTCGCAATCGTGTGAATAAGGGTTTAAAAGGCAATGGAGGTAACATTTTTATCAATGCTCGTGACTTCTCATTAGATGACGCTAGAGTTGCTGCTTTCACTTCTGGACAGGGGAATGTAGGGAATGTGACAGTGCGGGCACTTGATGCTGTTAACCTTTCAAATAGTGACATCCTCAGCTCAGTGGAACCAGGAGGCAAAGGTAAAGCAGGCAATATCGACATCAATGCTGCAACACTGTCACTACGAGATGGCGCTCAATTATTAACCATTATTCGTAAAGCACCTGATAACCAATCTACCCAAGCAGCAGGACAGGGGGATGCCGGGAATATCAATATTAAAGTTACTGACGCTGTTGATATTACTGGAAAGAAAATGAATTTTCTCAGTGGCATTCAGACTACTGTGGGAAAGGGGACTGTTGGCAATGGTGGTAATATTACCATCGATTCTGGCTCATTCTCCTTACGAGACGGCGCTCAACTTGCTGCCTCAACTTCTGGACAGGGGAATGCAGGGAATGTGACAGTGCGTGCAAAAAATGCTGTTGACCTTGCAGGTTATCCAACTGCCATCTTCAGCAGCGTGGAACGAGGAGGTGTAGGTCAAGGAGGTAATATCGACATCAATGCTGCAACACTGTCACTACGAGATGGCGCTCAACTAGTAACCATTATTCGTGAAGCACTTGATAACCAATCTACCCAAGCAGCAGGACGGGGAAATGCAGGCAATGTCAATGTTTTGGTAACAGGTGCTGTTCATATTACTGGGGTGAAAAACGTTGATATTCCTGGGGTCAAACAGGATTCTCCCAGTGGGATTAACAGCAGTGTGCTAAAGGGGACAGAAGGTAATGGTGGTAAGATTTTTATTGACTCTGGTGACTTCTATTTAAGTGATGGCGCTCTAATTGAAACTTCAAGTTCTGGACAGGGAAAAGCAGGCAATATCGAAATCAACTCACCCAAAATTACCCTAGACAACCAAGCTAAACTCAACGCTGAATCTGCATCTGGTAACGGTGGTAACATAAACTTTGTCAATAACGACTTACTCTTACTCCGTCATGGCGCTCAAATCTCCACCAACGCAGGCACAGCCGAAAAAAGTGGCGATGGCGGTAACATCAATATCAACTCCAAATTTATTGTCGCCATCCCCGAAGAAAACAGCGACATCAGTGCTAACGCATACACTGGCACAGGTGGAAACATCCAAATCAAATCCCAAGGTATCTTTGGTATTGAGTCCCGTCCAGAATCAACCGACAAAAGCGATATCACTGCAAGTTCTAAATTCGGCGTTAACGGTGTAATCAATATTAATGTACCTGATACTAGCTCTATTCAAAACAGCTTTACCCAATTCTCACCAAACGTCCTCGATACTAATGCACTGATTGCTAATAGTTGCATTTCACGCGGCATCAAGGGACAAGAAAACTCTTTTAGAATTACAGGTTCTGGTGCTTTGACCACTAATCGTCCTGGTGTTGCGGTTTCTACCTACACGACAGGTGAGGTTAGAGGTGTCGAACCAACATCGCGCCCCTGGAAAAAAGGCGACCCAATAATTGAGCCACAGGGAGTATTTCGATTACCCAATGGGCAATTAATTTTGAGTCGAGGTTGTTAAATAGCAAGATTGCAGATATCAGAACTAGAATTATGCAGTTTTCTGCATCATATACATAGTCATGCGATCGCAGTTATATTTTTGATCAAGTATTTGAACTTCTTTGTTTTGGCATCGGTACAGCTTGGAACAATCGCGGTATCAATGCTGATAGGCAAACTCTTGCTAGTTTGGGGTTAGTTTGCATTGGCAATCTTACAAGGGCTTGGTATTGCCTCCGTACTAAAGTGTAGCATTGATGGAGACAAGCGATCGCGGTAGTTCACTGCAAGATAATGGCTTTAATTTTTCAGTCCGCTATCAGCCGTTTTGATATTAAGTAGGTCAGCGTAAATAATTAAAGCCTTGTACTCATGTTTCAGTCCTGATTACAAGCAAATTTTCCGATTTTTATATTACAAAACAATAGATAATTATGCAGTTTTCTGCATTTTCGAGGTATGAAAACTGCACTCAAATATACAGAAAAGGTGGATGTGTGGCATGAAGATGTCGGATATTCTGTAACTCATCGGCAACAGTAAAACTTCGGCATTGAACCGAGATATGAGCGAACGAATCACACTAAAACACATATCTCGGCTCAATGCCGGGTAGAGCTAGCGAGGCGTTTTATAGAAAAAAAGGCGTTGCTGATTGCGGTATGAAAAATAATTTTGCGTAATTTCAAAATCCTTGTGAAGACGTTGCATTACAACGTCTCTACATCCAGATTCATACCTCTATTTAGCAACACCGAAAAAAAGTAGGCAAAAAATCAAAAAAATAGGAATCAAAACCAATGTTCAACAAACTGGGTTTCTTAAAATCATTTGGATTCTTTACTACAACAGTCGTTTCTATTGTATTTGGCTCTGTTCCCAATGCTTTAGCTTTAAATGTAAACGCAGGACCAATCTGGAACAATGATGATGCACAAATCAAATGTCCTGTAGTTGCTGCTGTTTATGGTACTCAATGGACTGGAAGATGGACAACGACAATTTGGAATAAAATGTCTGTTTGTGATCTTAACTTGAGCTCTTTACCCGTTATATATTTACCAACAGATGTAAAGGCAGGACCAATCTGGAGCAATAATGATGCACAGTTCAAATGTCCTGTAGCTGCCACAGCTGCCAATGGAGTTTGGAATGGAGGGTGGACAACGACAGTTTGGGGACTAATGTCTGTTTGTCGTGTTGACCCACGTTAGGGCTATTGAGAGCGAAACGAACCGACGAATCCCTGCTGTCCTAGTCACATCTTATCCTTGTCGATCTGAGAGGATGTTTGAAAAGTATTTTTGGTAACATCAAAGCCTCGGAAACCTAACCCCCCTAGCCCCCTTCCCTACAAGGGAATGGGCGTTTCAAAGCCTCTCTCCGCTTCGGGGAGAGGTTTGGAGAGGGGTTTTTAGTATACTTTGCGACTTTTCAAACATTCTCTGACAATAGATATGTTCAAAAGTGTTATATCTCTACGTTATCGAACAGAATACAGGAAAGGTATTTTGTACGACTGGCTCCAGATAGGGTAATAAGAATACAGATTTTCATAGGAGAATTAAACATGTACATGAATAACTATGGGAATTGAAGCTGACGGAGCGATTAAAGGTTGTCCCTCACTGCCGACTACCGCTTACACAGGTGGTAATATTCGAGAGCGAATCGCTCCATGACATCATTGAAAATACAGCCGAATTGAGTTTCAATCTGGGAGCCGGAACATCTGAAGGCACAAAACACCTGTGGGGTTTCTGTAAAACCTGCGAATACGCTGAACTTTGTCGTGGGGGTTGCAGTTGGACTTAATTTGCATTAGCAATTATCAATTAAAGTAAGTCGGAAAAATCATGGAAAAATTATTAGGTATCGTACTTCCTGTGCCGTTTCACTGGATTCATCCAGACTTCTAAGCGACTAAATGCTTGTGAAGAAAGTAGCGTCAAACATAAATAAACCACCGCTACACCTGTGTAAATTTCAAAGGCGCGATAGTTATCAGCAACAATTAACTGTCCTTTACGTACTAATTCTTCAAACCCAATCACAGAAACTAAGCTAGTATCTTTCAACAAACTGATAAATTCATTACCTAAAGGTGGAATCATCCGCCGGAAAGCCTGGGGAAAAATTATATAACTCATTGTTTGTACAGAACTCAAACCTAATGACTGTGCTGCTTCTGCTTGTCCTGGTTCAATTGATTGAATCCCAGCACGAACAACTTCGGCAATGTATGCGGCGCTATTCAAACTTAAGGCAATTACCCCAGCAGTTAAGCGATCAAAACTAAATGTCAAACCAAGTTCTTGCAAAATTGCAGGTAATCCAAAATAAATCATAAAAATTTGCACCAACAAAGGCGTTCCCCGGAAAAAATCTACATACGCCCTCGCCAACCAACGCACAGGTGCAATATGAGAAAGGCGGACAATACCAATCAGGGAACCCCCAATTAAACCAAACACTACAGAAAGTATCGTCAATTGCAACGTTACCAACGCACCTTGTAATAAAGTTGGAAAAGCTTGCAAAATCACGCCAAATGAGGTATATATTTTAGGCGTATTAGTGTTAGTTTGATTCTCAAATAGTGATTTAGCTGGTAGTGATGGCGGTTAAACTTTAAACCATTTCTGGTAAATTTGAGCATAAGTGCCATTTTTCAGCACCCTATCCAAGCCATCATTTATCAATGCCAAATTCGGCGAGTTTTTAGGTGTAGCAATTCCATAAAACTCCTCCGTCAGCAATTTTTGTACTATTTTAATTCCCTGAAGATTGCCCGTATTAATGGCATATACAGTCATAGGTGCATCATTAATTACTGCATCTACATTGCCATTGAGCAATTCTTGCAAGGCTATGGGCGCAGAATCAAAGCTGCGAATTTGCGCCCCAGGAATACTTTTAGCCTTGATAGCCCCAGTTGTACCAATTTGTACAGCAATTTTTTTATTTTTGAGACTGTCAAAACCAGTAATATCTTGATTGTCTGCACGAATTGCGATCGCTAACCCAGACTTAAAATAAGGGCGGGAAAAAGAAATAGTCTTCGCCCTCTCCTCTGTAATCGTAATGGAACTAATCGCCGCATCTACCGTTTTGGCTCCTAAAGCTGAGATCATGCCATCAAAAGGCAGACTTTTAAAATTGAATTTAAAGTTAGCAGCAACCGCGATCGCCCCTGGTGTGCTGGAAGCAATCGCATTCATCAAATCAATAGAAAAACCTTGCAACTCACCACTTTGTGTTTGAAACTCAAAAGGTGGAAACGTCGGATCTGTAGCAATTTGCAGAGTTTTACCCGCGCTAGAGTTCACAGCACAGCCAGTCAATAACAAACAGCTAAAACCTACAACCACACACCAGCGCACAAAACTAAATTTAACCATATTATTTTCTCTCCCTCTCTGCGCCCTTGGCGTCTTGGCGGTTCGTTCAAGTTATATTTTGCAACTGTTCAATCTCCCGTCAAGAAATAAATTTCACAGGCTAATAGCTTAAATCTACTTCCAGTAGACTTAATCTATTAGCCTGTGAATTAATTCTGAGGCGTTTTTTAGGACTGCTGCGCATCTACCTTAAAACCTTACAATCAACTGTACAGCCAATACTGCTCGGTTAAGCCTCTCTTCGGCATTATAGACAACGATATTTCAAGGGTTTCAGCCTACTTTTTTTCCTTAACCGAGCAGTATTGGTTGTCACCCATGAAATGCAATTTGCAAAAGAAGTAGCCCATCAGGTGATATTTTTAGACAACGGTATTGTGACAGAACAAGGCCCAGCCTATGAACTGCTGACTAATCCCCAAAGCGATCGCCTACGTATTTTCCTTAGTCGCCTTCAAATAATTCGTAATACCTCGACTTCGCTCGGCACAAGTTCGTAATGCCTCGACTTCGCTCGGCACAAGTTCGTAATTGGGCATTGAGCATTTGCTTATTTCTGCCCCTGCCTCTCTTGCTCCTCATCCCCCATTCCCCACTCCCCACTCCCCACTCCCCACGATTCAAAGATATTCGCGCAAGAAATCAAAGGGATCATCTTCCCAACAAGGTTCAGGTATCAGCCAAAACAAACTTCTGTGGATATCCGCTTCAATTTCATCACCGTCATCTCTATCAAATAGTTCTATCAAAGCTGTCCAATCACGTTCTCTCAGAGATGTTAACGATGGGGGATATACCTGGAGATTATTTGAGTAATTCACGCGCAAAGTTGTGCTTTAGTGCCGTAAAAATTTAGTATAGAAATTTGTCAATAATCAAATTTTAGGTTAGACAACTGTAGGGGACTTCCAAGTAAAAAAAATATTCCATTGCTATTGTTGACTGTTGACCGTTGACGGTTCACGAGTTTTCAGTCAACAGTCAACAGTCAACGACTTGAATGTGGAATAATTTCTTTTTTGGAGTTCCCTAGTTAAATAGTTATTTTCATCCTATTAAATATGGGCTACTCTCATTAGTGTCTCACAATTTAAGTAGGACTGCTATAGTATTTATTACATAATTACAAGCTGAATTTACTCAGAACCGAAAAATCATTGAGGCTGCGACTCGACTAATTCCACACCAAAGACTTCAGCAAAGGACTGTGCTACATAAAAACGCACTTCTTCGCAGGTGATACCTGGAATCCATTCGGCTAAACTGCCTACAGGTTTATCAGAAATACCGCAGGGTACAATGCGCTCAAAGCCTGTCATGTCTGGACAAACATTTAATGCAAAGCCGTGCATAGTAATCCAACGGCTGACTTTAATCCCAATAGCCGCAACTTTTCGCCCTTGTAACCAAACGCCAGTAAAAGCCGGAATTCTTTCTCCCTGCAATCCATAAACTGTCAATACGCGAATTATGACTTCTTCGAGTTCGCGTAAGTACCAATGGAGGTCTTTACGATAACGTTGCAGATTTAAAATTGGATACCCCACCAGTTGACCGGGACAATGGTAAGTAACCTCGCCACCTCGTTCAACTCGATGCACATCATATATACCTTTGTCAATATCAAATTTGAGAAAATCTGAGTTGCTTCCTTGTCCCAGAGTGTAGACGGGTGGATGTTCTAGCAAAATTAACACGTCGTCTAGACTGGGATTATGGATACGCTCAGTCAGGAGCGATCGCTGCCATCCATGAGCTTCTAAGTAAGGCATCAATCCTTGGTTATACAGCAAACAACGGTTTTTGTGTGGTTCCATACTATGGATTATGCCAAAAATCAACTCTATTAAGGGCTAAATATATTTCAAATTCCACGATTGGAATCAACAAATGTCAAGATTTGCAAAGGATTTTAAAGGAAAGTCAAGGGAACATGCATTAGAAAATACAAAGTGCTAGGTTGAATATATAACCTCAATAGGTTTTTAGGAGGAATTCTCTGCAATAAGCATCATGCCAAGACGATAAAGACAAATGTACTGGCTGATGACTCTCATAACAATAGTTTGCATTTCAAACAGAATCAAATTTGCACAAAGACTTGTATTATTGAACAACAGCAAGCAAACTTCAACCGAACACAGAAGGAGCAACTATCAACAGTTTTGTAAGCGTTGTTTTAACACAGAAGGCAGTTACAGGAGCTACTGCTCAATTTTCCTCACCAAAGATTTCTAGGTGGATATCCAATTGGATATCAGCGCAGAGATAAGGAGGAAAATCAAGGGTATAATGAGCAAAAGCCTAGATGCAGTGAGTTTAGAAAAGCTTACTAGCAGTACATAGAAAGAGTTCACAATTTGTTTTGGCGGGAGTAATAGACCTTACCGCAATTTCTTTTCATACAAAGCAAATTCACACATTAAATATTCAGTGGGAGAGTTTACATGAAGCTTGTCATCCACGGCAAAAATATTGAAATCACCGATGCGATTCGGGAATATGTACATCAAAAGATTGAAAAAGCAGTTAGTCACTTTCAGAGCCTTACAAATGAAGTAGATGTGCATCTTAGCGTAGCCCGTAATCCTCGAATTAATACAAGACAAGCGGCTGAAGTAACAATTTATGCTAATGGTAGCGTTATCCGTGCAGAGGAAAGCAGCGAAAACCTCTATGCCAGCATTGACTTAGTTGCAGATAAAATTGCCCGTCAACTGCGGAAATATAAAGAACGGCGTCAAGACCAGAAAACTCAGTCCCAACCAGAAGAAGTAGTTGTTGTAGAATCGGTAGTCACAGATTTAATTGGCGATCGCACCCCCGAATTACCCAACGAAGTCGTTCGCACCAAATATTTTTCTATGCCGCCGATGACCCTTGCAGAAGCCCTAGAACAACTGCAACTCGTAGGGCACGACTTTTATATGTTCCGCAATTCTGAAACTGGAGAGATTAATGTAATTTACGAACGCAACCACGGCGGTTATGGTGTGATCCATCCCCGCAATAGTAACGGTCATACTAACGGCAAGAATGGTAAGGCAACCCACGCTAATATTGTCATGCCGGAAAAGTCGCATTCTAAATAGGGAGATGAGGGAGATGAGGGAGATGAGGGAGAAATAACTCCTAACTCCTCACTCCTAACTCCTCACTCCTAACTCCTACTTAGCCGCAATCTGTTGCAAAGTTTTCAATGCTTCCTCAACGTGACCTTTAAAGTTAAACATTGAATCAAACACGTATTGCACAACTCCTTGTTGGTCAATAACGTAAGTAACGCGACCGGGGAATAAGCCAAAGGCTGCTGTTGCGCCATATAGCTTCCGCACTTGGTCGCCTTTGTCAGTTAACAGGGTAAAAGGTAGATTATATTTCGCAGCAAATCTTTGGTGAGATTCGATGGAGTCAGAACTCACGCCGACAACTTCAGCGCCAGCACTTTTAAACACTTCATACTGATCGCGAAAGGCGCAAGATTCAGCCGTACATCCTGGTGTGTCGTCCTTGGGGTAAAAATATAGGACAACATTTTTGCCGCGAAAATTTTGGAGGCTAATTGTTGAGCCGTTTTGAGCAGGTAGAGTGAAATTAGGAGCAGTATCTCCAACTTTGATTGGCATAGCGAGTTGTGGTAATTACTATTCTGTATGAATATACGCTAAACCATATTAGGACTTAAGTATAAAGTAGTAATATTTACTCCCCCCTGCAAAATGCTCGAAATCCTTGATTTATGGTTGAGAGTTGAGGGGGAGTGTGAAAGGTTATCTAGAAGCCTGATGGAGTAGCAAGATTGCAAGACAAAAATACACTAGGATTATTTCCAACAAAGCGACAGTAATCAGCACGTTTATCCCCATTCACATCAGCAAGAAGACGAGGCAAAGTTTCATATCCCTGATCTATTCCTCCTATTGAGCTAAACTCATATTGGTTTAGACTAAAGCCTGATGGAGTAGCAAGATTGCAAGACAAAAATACATTAGGACTATTTCCAACAAAGCGACAGTAATCAGCACGTTTATCCCCATTTACATCAGCAAGAAAACGAGGCAAAGTTTCATATCCCTGATCTATTCCTGTTATGGAGTTAAACTCATATTGGTTTAGACTAAAGCCGGATGCAGTCGCAAGATTGCAAGACAAAAATACATTAGGACTATTTCCAACAAAGCGGCAGTAATCAGCGCGATTATCGCCATTCACATCAGCAAGAAAGCGAGGCAAATTTTCATATCCCTGATCTATTCCTGCTATTGAGCTAAACTCATATTGGTATGGACTAAAGCCTGATGGAGTAGCAAGATTGCAAGACAAAAATACATTAGGACTATTTCCAGCAAAGCGACAGTAATCAGCACGTTTATCCCCATTTACATCAGCAAGAAAGCGAGGCAAATTTTGATATCCCTGATCTATTCCTCTTATTGAGTTAAACTCATATTGGTTTGGACTAAAGCCAGATGCAGTCGCAAGATTGCAAGACAAAAATATACTAGGACTATCTCCAACAAAGCGACAGTAATCAGCGCGATTATCCCCATTCACATCAGCAAGAAAACGAGGCAAATTTTGATATCCCTGATCTATTCCTCTTATTGAGTTAAACTCATATTGGTTTGGACTAAAGCCAGATGCAGTCGCAAGATTGCAAGACAAAAATATACTAGGACTATTTCCAACAAAGCGACAGTAATCAGCGCGATTATCCCCATTGACATCAGCAAGAAAACGAGGCAAATTTTCATACCCCTGATCTATTCCTGTTATTGAGTTTGAAGTTGCAGTCAAGGCTGGAGAACTTGCAGTAACTATGAAAAAAATAACTGGGAGAGTAATAAAGGTAAAGTTCAATGGTTTCAGTACATTCATTTTCAGAAAGCCTTTTGGTTCATAACCTGTTTGTGTATCTGTAGCTTTAGCCTGCATCTGGTGCCACCAGAATAAATTCGTGACAGGTTAAGGCAAAATAAATTTTGATTCAATAAATTGCGATCGCTAGGTTAAAACTTGTGTTTTATAACGCAATTTTCGCCAATATTTTAAGCATTATTGGTTATTGAAAAATTGTTTATTACCTTAGAGGTTGTTTGAAAAGTCTAATTTGTTACTAGCCCTGGCACAGGTGTGCCTACACAGACGAAACCCACCAACTTGGGTAAAAATCCTTCATTGGTATTAGTCCACGCAGGCGGTCACTGAGCTTGTCGAAGTGTGGACTAAGTTTTGTGTAGTAGCGAATTTTATTCGCCCAATACTTTTCAAACAACCTCTTAACCTGTCACTAGTACAGCATGGCGGAAATAAACCCACCATTACAAACCCTGAAAAAATCAACCTTTGCAGTCTTTGAAAATGGTAGGCGTATTTACGCCGACTTGTACTAGATATTTATCACTAAATCAAGGTCATGTAAACATCTTTACTTGTAACTAATTGTAAAATATAATACATTATAAAATTAATATAATCTGAACTTTAGTCTTCGCACAGATATATTTTGTTCGCTTATTAAATATTTGATATTTTATGAAATTCCGTGTCTTTGTTGAGGAAAACACATTTTCTTTTTGTGCTAAAAATTATTATGTGATAAAGATTTTTGCAGAAATATATAAGTAGATTTTATCAATATAAGATGAGGGTATGGTATTAGATACTCATCTAACAGAAAATTCTGCTTATGCGCCTGACTTCACTGGATGTTTTTCGCGGCATTACCATCGCTGCGATGATTCTCGTCAATATGGCGGGTGTCGCAGATGATGTATATCCTCCCTTAGCCCACGCCGATTGGCAAGGTTGCACACCAACTGATTTGGTATTCCCCTTTTTTCTCTTCATTGTCGGTGTGGCGATGACTTTCTCGCTGTCAAAGTACACCGAAGATAACAAACCAACCTCAGCTGTTTATTGGCGCATCTTACGCCGCGCTGCCATTCTCTTTGCCTTGGGATTGCTACTAAATGGCTTTTGGAATCAAGGTGTTTGGACTTTTGACTTGGGTAGTATCCGCATTATGGGAGTGTTGCAGCGCATCAGCATTACCTATCTGCTGGCTTCCTTGATTGTTCTCAACCTTCCGCGCAAAGGTCAATGGATACTGGCAGCAGTGATACTCATCGGCTACTGGTTAACGATGATGTATGTACCAGTACCCGATTATGGCGCGGGAGTTTTGACACGGGAAGGTAATTTCGGCGCTTATGTTGACCGTTTGATTATTCCCAAAGCACATCTATATAAAGGTGATAGTTTCAACTTTATGGGAGATCCAGAGGGACTATTCAGTACTATTCCTGCGATAGTAAGTGTCCTCGCTGGCTACTTCACCGGTCAATGGATACGCAGTCAACCTGTACAGTCACGCACAAGTATCGGGTTAGCATTATTTGGAGTTGGTTGTTTAATTATCGGTTGGGCGTGGGGATGGACATTTCCCATCAACAAAAAGCTGTGGACAAGTTCTTATGTAATCTTTACTAGCGGTTGGGCGTTACTATTGCTAGCAGCTTGTTATGAACTTATTGAAGTCCGGGCGAATCGTCGCTGGAGTAAACCTTTTGAAATTATGGGCTTAAATGCGATCGCACTTTTCGTTCCATCCGTTTTATTGATTAAAATCTTAGTGAAAACCACTATCGGCACAGGTAAAGAGGCTCCCAGTACTTACAATTGGGTTTACCAGAATTTTTTCGTATCTTGGGCGGGAGTGCTGAATGGTTCTCTATTGTTTGCCATAGTCACCGTGTTGTTGTGGTGGGCTGTCGGCGTTCTGATGTATCGGCAACGTTGGTTTCTCAAAGTGTAAATTTGCAAGCAGACAATTATGTTTTAGTGTTATCGAGGTTACAATCTGCTACAGAAGCTTTTGCAGATTTATTTTGTCTAATTCACTCAAACTATTAATCCACAGAAAAATTGTGAGGTAATGGATGCGTCGCCTTAAATCTTGGGTGTTTTTGCCAATTGCGTTGATATTTGGCTACTCAGACCAACTGTTTCAATCTAACCAGTCTGTAGCCTACTCTAACCCAGCAGTAGTTTCACAAACTAGTCCGACATCAAAAGCGAGTTACCTTTCATCGTTGGAACAAGAGGTAATTGTTGAAACAAATAAGGTACGAACAAATCCCCAGTCATATCTCCCGATTTTAGAAAACTATAGAAAGCGCTTTGAGGGAAACCTAGTCAACATTTCTAATAATACCTATTGGCAAACTCAAGAAGGAGTCAAAGCAGTTGATGAAGCGATCGCATTTTTGAAATCAGCACCTCCTGTAGGAACATTGAGTCCATCTAAGGGTATGTCTTTAGGAGCAAAAGACCATGTTAAAGACCAAGGCCCAAAAGGTGCTACAGGTCATGATGGTAGCGATGGTAGCACCCCCTATACTCGCATCAGCCGCTATGGTAGATGGCAAACAACCGCAGGCGAAAATATCATTTATGGCTATAACACTGCTCAAGATATGGTCATGCAATTAATTATTGATGATAGTGTGCGCGATCGCAGTCATAGAAAAAACATTTTTAACGGCGCTTTTAAAGTGTCTGGTGTTGCTTGTGGAATTCACAAATCATATAGGACAATTTGTGTAATTAACTATGCTGATGGGTATAGGGATAAATAATTTTAGTTAGGAAGTGGGGACAAATACCGAAGGTTCTGAATTATTGCACATTTGGGATGCTCGCGGTTACAACAGGTATTAAGTAATCCTTTTTTAACAATCGAGGAACAAACACGAGCGCAGCGTTATCTATACTCTTGATCAACTCATTTCCGTTCTTGTTAGGGGAATGATTCAAGTTCTGATGTCTGATAATTCTGAATCAAGAAGCGTCTACAAACTTCTGTGTGTGTTGAAAATTATTATTTCTTCTAATTCACTAAATTAATCCATAGAAAAAATTGTGAGGTAATGAATGCATCGCATTAAATTTTGGTTACTTTTGCCAGTAGCCCTGATATTCGGTTGCTCAAATCAACTGTTGCAATCTAACCCATCTGTGGCAAACTCTAACCCAGCAGTAGTTAAACCTAGCAGTCCAACTTTATTAGCAAAGGCAAGTTATCTTTCACCGCTAGAACAACAGGTAATTGTTGAAACAAATAAGGTACGAACAAATCCCAAGTCATATCTCCCAATTTTGGAAAACTATAGAAAGCGCTTTGAGGGGAACCGAGTCAAAATTTCTAATAATACCTATTTGCGAACTCAAGAAGGAGTCAAAGCAGTTGATGAAGCGATCGCATTTTTGAAATCAGCACGTCCTGTGGGAAGGTTGCGTACATCTAAAGGTATGTCTTTAGGCGCAAAAGACCATGTTAAAGACCAAGGCCCAAAAGGTGCTACAGGTCATGATGGTAGCGATGGTAGCAACCCCTTTACTCGCATCAACCGCTATGGTAAATGGCAAACAACCGCAGGCGAAAATATTAGTTATGGCCCAAACACCGCCCAAGATATCGTCATGCAGTTAATTATTGATGATGGTGTGCGCGATCGCGGTCATCGAACAAACATTTTTAACGGCGCTTTTAAAGTGTCTGGTGTTGCTTATGGAACTCACAAAGTATATAGAACAATCTGTGTAATTGACTACGCTGGTGGGTATAGGGAAAAATAATTTGAGATGAGGGAATGGGAGAACAGGGGGCACAGAAGCAGAAAAGCAGGGGGAGAATTAACCAATGCCCAATGCTCAATGCCCAACAATGTTGAGATTATCCTAAACTGAATAGCTTGGCGATCGCAGGCAATAATTTATTACCCGGTCAAACGCTCACTGTTATAAATTTAGGAATGGCCGCATCATTTTAGATTGTGGCAATCATTTTTCAAATTGGTATTAGTTATTTTTCACTGTCGAGGTTCAAAGACGCGATAAATCGCCGTCTCTACAATAATTAGTCGTTTGTAGAGACGGCGATTCATCGCGTCTCTTGCCTTACGATTCATCGCGTCTGTTGCCTTAAGCGAATAGTATTGTCTACCTAACTTATTCTCCCGCAACCCAGGCACCATGAAATCCATAAGGCACTCGTTGAGGAATTATCACCCGCGCTACAGGTTCAGCCGTTATATCTTGGGCATTCACCACTACTAATTCTGAAGTATCTGAACCCTCATCGTGAACGAAAGTCATCAACCAACCATCATCCTCAGCCGTTGCACCAGGACGCGGCGCAAACACAGCTTCACCGCTATAGCGCCCCTGTCCAAATTCGTGGGTTTGGGACTTTCCATTGCTGAAGTCGTACTTAATGATACCTTCAAATAAAGGTAGCGGATTGTTTGCCGCTTTGTTAGTGTAGCCATATCGGTTTTGCCGCCCCAACAAATTTTCGTTGACGCGGGGAAATTCAGAAGCGACATCATCCAACATCTCCTCACGCACTGTCCCTGTGTTGAGGTTAAATCGCCAGCGATACAAGCGCGGGATATTTGCATCTGGGTCGGGTTGCGAATCATCTAAACTTAAAACAGTAGTAGAACTCATGCGACAGGCAATCAGCACTACTTCGTCTCCCTCTTCGTAAGCGTTGAGGGTATGGAAGACGTAGCAAGCGGGACTCTCAAACCATCGGATATTACTGTTGTTACCGTGACGTGGTAGAATGCCAAAACGACTTGGGCGATCGCGCTCAAACATCATGACAGGTTCTCCCCGTTGCGCTCTTTCTGGGTTAATAGTCAACGGCAAATCCATAAAAATGGTGTAGTTTTCAGTAATAGCGAAATCGTGCATCATCACCCCCATTGGCAGGTCAATTGGCACTGTCCACAACAGTTCGCCTTGTGCTGAAACCAGACTATATTGCAGGTAAGGTGGCGCAAAGAAAGAGTAGCCAAAGAAGATCATTTCACCTGTAACCGGGTCTACTTTGGGATGGGCTGTGAAGGCAGAAACCAGCTTGCCATTGTAGGTATACTCGCCAATGGTATCTAATTCAGGAAGCTTGATGGCGTGAGGTTTACCCCCCTCATTCAGCGCCAACATCTGTCCAGCGTGCCACACTAAAGCAGTATTGGCAGTATTTTTGTAGCCACCGTAGGGGTTATCTATTCGTGGTGGTTCTAACAACCCACTCCAGAGAGCCTTACCTGCAACTCGTTCTTTTTTCCATCCGGCTGTCTGGACGTAACGGTTGCGATAAGTAGCTACGCCGTTGCTAATTTGCACACCATGCAACATCCCATCTCCATCAAACCAGTGATATTCACCGATGGGTTTCCATTGAGGGTTAGGGCCATTTCGGACAAACATCCCCGATAAGTCAAGGGGTAATTCACCGATGACTGGCAATTTGTCGGTGGTGATTTCTTCATGAACTGGAGCAAAATTGCGATCGAGATAAGGATTGACTGCTGTTGTTACCATTACCTTGATTTATCAGAGTTACACAAAAACAAGCTAGTGGTCTGTCCCATTAGTTATGAAGGGTTTGTAGTGGGCGATTTATCGCTCAAATCAAGGACTAAAGTCCTTACTACGAACTTTTTTACCCATCCTAACTCAATACGGTTCAGTTAAGCGCTACTTCTACAAAATCGTGGGTTTTGAGACGCGATAAATCGCCGTCTCTATAAGACGCGATAAATCGCCGTCTCTATAAGACGCGATAAATCGCCGTCTCTACAAGTGTTTTGGTCTTATCTGAACTGTATTGCATCCTAACTTAATGGGACAGACCACTAGAGCCAACGGTTTACTGTCTTTGAGATGCTGGAGGTTCTGGTGAAAACGCCCTATAGTATAATTTTGAGCCTGTGGACGTATCTAAACAAAAGATACCCAATCATCCGAAAGAAGCCTGTTGAAACAGGAATGCCCGTCGCTTTAGTGCTAGGGAGTGTCAAAAAATTTGATAATTTGATGCATAAGGCTTTTGGTGAGTGATAACATTGAGCGCTATCTTCAACCAATCAATATAAGTCTGTTCTCTTCGGATCACCAACTCCAGCACAAGCCTTTGCATTACTTGCTCGCGGTTGGCAGACTCATCACCAAGTGAGGGTAAATCAATAATTTCACATTCAGCAAGCTTTTTGCTTCGAGCCGCTAATTGTTGCTCTAGTAAATAAATGATAGTTTCATTCGGCAACTGATCTGCAAAATGCAACTGCACTAGCATTGGTTCTCGTACAGTCGGTAAAGGCTGATGAGTTCCAAGCCATCGGGCGAATTCGGCTTTCCCTGGCTCCGTTACGCTATAGACTTTTCGGTTGGGGCGATCGCGCCCAATCTCAATTGTACAGGTAATCCAGCCTTGCTCAACTAGCTTATCGAGAGTTCTGTAAATTTGTGCCTGGTCTGCTGGCCACAAATGGGCAATACATTGATCAAAGCAGCTCGTTTTGAGGTCGTAGCCCGTCATTTCCTGCTGCTGAAGAAGACCTAGAATTACGTATGCTAGCGACATTAAGACAGTTTTCCCATAATTGATATTTTCCCGATAGGTTCTACACTATGTACTTGTTATAAGTTTATGCTAATATATGAGTAATCAAATATAAGATACAACAGTTATAAAAAGATATGTTGATTGTCATGCGTCTTAACAAGGAAACCGAATACATGAACTGAGGTTGGGCAGATGGCTAATGATGCTGTTTGCACAAGACAGTGAGGAAGTGGCGATGGATTTTGAGTGCTGCTCCCGTAAACCTGCGGGGAGCTTGCTACGCCATCATTGGATATGCTCCTCATCGCTAGCGTATCGCTCAACAAACCAGTTGTTCGCTACAGTCTATTCGTGATGAATACTGACGCAGCAATTATTTAAGCCATTGAAGACTATCGTAACGAAAGGATGGGTAACATTGACTTCTAACACACTTTCACAAAGAATCCGTCAACATCAATATCTGCGTGATTTACGAAATAAATTACTCCACCTTCATAAGATGTTGCTGGATACAGAACGCATTGCCTACGAACAGGTTAGTGGACGAGTATCAAGCGGAGAACTACTTCAGCTAGTTATCGCTCATGAACAATTTGCTTGGCTACATCGCATTTCTGAGATGGTTGTGCAAGTTGATGAAATGCTCGAAGCAGATGAACCGATAGCAATAGAGGATTTTGAAAAGTTGATTGCTGATGTCCGTACGCTGATTATACCCTTAGAGACGGGCAATACCTTCGAGAGAAAGTATTACAACGCTCTCCAGCGTGAACCTGCTGCTGTGTTGGCACATGCGGAGATATCAAGATTTCTCACGTCTAAAGTTTAAGGTAGTTCTTTCAAGGTGACATGGCAAGACTTGGGGCTTAAGCCCCAAGTTCTTAAGTTTTCTGGCGTTAGTTTCGGTAATTTAGGTAATCTGCATCGACTGCATTACCCGCCTGGGATTGAAATCCCAGTCTAATAGATTTCAACATATCCTTGGGTAAAGACGCGATGAATCGCGTCTCTACAAATGGTCTATTTGTCGGACAAATTAATTGCGATCGCACCGTGGCAATCTCAAACTTTACCATTGCGATCGCAACACCTGCTGTTTAGATTTATTTCCCCTGTCTCCGTTGTTTAACAGCATAGCCGTAAGGCAAAGCCCAGTTAGGTTCCTCATCCAAATGGGAACGCGCATGAATTGACCAATATGGATCGCGGAGCATTTCTCGACCGATGAGAACTAAATCCGCACATCCACGAGTAATTACTTGGTTGGCATACTCAGCCTCCTTGATCATCCCCACAGCACCAGTCCTAATCCCAGCCTCTTCTCGGATTTTGGCAGCAAAAGGCACTTGATAACCTGTCTGCACGGGAATTCTGGCATGAGGGACTAAGCCTCCTGTGGAAACATCGATTAAATCAACGCCTAATTCCTTTAGTTCACGGGATAATATAACTGACTGCTTGAGATCCCAACCTCCCTCCACCCAATCGGTAGCAGAGAGGCGCACAAAAAGCGGCATCCCTGTTGGCAGAATCTCTCGGATTCGTCTTGTCACTTCCAGTAACAAACGCATTCGGTTTTCCAACGAACCTCCGTAACGATCTGTTCGTTGATTACTTAGCGGCGAAAGAAAAGAATGCAGTAGGTATCCGTGAGCCGCGTGGATTTCGATAATCTGAAAGCCCGCTTGAACGGCACGCTGGGTTGTGGCAACAAAGGCTTCAATCACCTCTCCAATCCCAGCATCATCAAGGGCTATGGGAACGGGGCCGCCCTCTTGAAACGGAATTGGGCTTGGCCCAATTACAGGCCAACCGCCTTCTTCAGGTGTTAACGGTGTACCACCCAGCCAGGGAAGATTGCAACTCGCCTTCCGGCCAGCATGGGCTAATTGAATCCCTGCGATCGCTCCCTGCTCACGAAGAAAGCGGACAATACGAGCTAGTGGCTCGATGTGCATGTCGTCCCAAAGACCAAGATCGCCGGGGGTGATTCGCCCTTGGGCTGTCACGGCTGTAGCTTCCACTACAATCAGATGAGTGCCTCCAGTAGCCCGACTCCCCAAATGGACAAAGTGCCAATCGTTTGCGAATCCATTTTCTGCCGAATATTGACACATTGGTGACATTGCGATGCGATCGGGCAGGGTGATATCTCGAATTTTCAGTGGACTAAACAAGTCCACTTCCGGTACATCCGAATCGTGCAGACTTGTTGATTGACAACCGGGCGAATCTATGAATTCTAATTCGGTCTGGGCTGGAGATGATGGCAAGGTAGTTAGGTTCTCTGTAGTCATGCTGTTACTTTTCCGTACTTTGTGGACTAAAACCCGTGTCCTTTGAGCTTTTGCAAAATCAATTCTAGATAAGGAGTTTCAGATATTGGGTGTCTGATTTTTTGTCACTTCCCAAACGATTTTTAACTAATTCCCATAATTCCCCATCCCTCTATAGTGTAGAGATGTAAGGAACTTCCAAATAAAAACATCCCATTGCAAAGAGACAACGGGGATAAGGAGAACAAGGTAAAATTTTCTTCCTCATTTCCCCCTGCCTTCCCTGCTCCCCCTACGGTGTACACACAAGTCGGAAATAGGGGACTTCCAAGTAAAACAATATTCCATTGCTATTGTTCACTGTTGACCGTTGACGGTTCACGAGTTTTCAGTCAACAGTCAACAGTCAACAGTCAACGACTTGAATCTGGAATAATTTATTTTTTGGAGTTCCCTAGTAGTCTGTCAAGGAATAATTGATGAGTACATTCTCTCTCAGGACGGCGATTTATCGCGTCTCTCTAACGTGTCAGTCTTTTAGACGCGATAAATCGCGTCTCTACATGAGGGCTTTATGGCTTATGCCAAGCGTATTAGGATAACATTGGATCTGACTTCATAGCCTGCTCCCCTCATAACCCTGCAAACCACTCATAGCCCTGATCCTCCCAATAGCCTTTACGAGGTAACAAATTGCTGACGAATGTAATTTGAGTCACCCACTTGCTTTGCTTGTAGCCCAGTTTAATTGGGGATGCTAGACGCATAGGCGCACCATTATCAACTGATAAAGGTTGTCCATTCTTTTGATAAGCCATGAGAGTTTGGGGATGTACAGCAGAGGCAATATCCCAGCTTTCATAGTAGCCATCAGCAGATTTGAAGTAGACATAGCGGACATTTGACTTAGGCTGTACCAGCGCTACTAAGTCTCGTAATCGCACGCCTCCCCATTGAGCGATCGCAGCCCAGCCTTCAACACACACATGGCGAATTACCATTGAAGTTAAGGGAAGTTTTTGAATATCTGCCATACTCAATTGCATCGGGTTACTCACCTCGCCATCAATCTTCAGGCGAAACTGTGCTGGATCAATTTGCGGCGTGAAGTCAAAGGTATTAATCAGCAATTTGTCTGGTTCTATGGCACTGACAGGAAATTCTGGTACTGGTTTTTGATTTAGCAGGAGTGCTTCAAGACTTTGATTTAGTGGCTCAGATATTTGCCGCAGATTATCTGAGAACAAATTTGTCCCACAGCCACCTAAAAGAAAGCCTACCCCTGAAAGTCCAGATACTTGCAGTAACCGCCGACGGGATAGGGTGCGTTTGGGAAGAATCAGACTCATAAGTACCTCTACAGGAACATAGACTTAATTAGACGGATGCTTCCTATCTTCAGGACAAGTAAGGAATGAGCAATGTAATATTTTGTTGTTGAAGAATATCTGCGCTTTGATGCTCCTGATACTATAGCGGTGTGCAGTTCAGTGAGATACAAAAAAAATGCTGGAATGATTTGACAGCAAGGACTTTGGTGTTCTCATCCAATCGATAACCGCTATAATCTATGGGCAACAGAGGAACAAAGCGACTTTTAAGCAACGCCTGGGACATGCGATCGCTAACTAGCTATTAGGGTGGGCATTGTTACCCACCCTAAACACTCTAACTTGCTACTGCCTCAGCAGGGGCTGGTTCAGCAGCAGTTATGGGTAAATAAACACTAACTTTTTTACGGGTTTTGCCCTTTCTCTCAAACATTACAACACCGTCGATTAAGGCAAACAGAGTGTCATCGCTACCAATACCGACGTTGTTACCAGGGTGGAATTTGGTACCACGCTGACGCACGAGAATGTTTCCTGCACGTACAACTTGACCACCATAACGCTTGACACCCAGACGTTGGGCATTAGAATCACGACCGTTGCGTGTACTACCTGTTCCTTTCTTATGAGCCATGATTTCCTCTTGTGTATCTTCTTATTATTATTCAGCAGCAGTTTCAACTTCTTCGGCAGGAGTCTCATCTAAAACGGGGGTTTCCTTCTCCGTTTCTCCTTCAAAAGCAAATACTTCGCCGTTAAGGGTGATGGAGTCAATCATAAGTCTGGTAATTTCCTGACGATGCCCCCGCTTTTTGCGGGTTTTCTTTTTAGGCTTCATCTTGTATACCAGAACTTTACGACCTCTGTAATGTCGCATTACAGTCCCTTCTACAGTCGCACCTGTCACTAGTGGCTGTCCAATGGTGACTTCACCATCGTGCTGCACGAGTAATACGGAGTCTATTGTAACTTTTTCATCTGGTTCGATCGCAAGCAGTTCAATATCATAAAACCGGCCTGGCTCTACTCGTATTTGTTTGCCGCCAGTTTCAATAATCGCGTAGGTCATGGAATTGTCCTTGAGGTTGCCGTACAGGTAGCTGGTTTTTATCTCGTGTAGAGACGATGCAGCCAGCTTTTGTAATATGTCTACCTGATCCGAGCAGGAATTAGACAGACAATCTAATATATTATTTTATGAACAGGTGCTAAGTCAAGCTTTTATTTGCTAAAAATCGTTATGGCTGAATCACCCACCCAAAGAATCTAAAATGCATTTATAATTCAAACTCAATGTTATTTAGTTAAATACTGCTTCCATCTTAGGGCTGACTTTTATAAATTAGCAGAAATATTTAGACTCAAACTTATATTTTCTTATCAGAATCTACACATTTTTCTTCTTTGTTTTAAAATTAAACTTATACTCTTAAATCGTAAGGTTCTTCAGAAAATTTAGTGATTCCACAGGAGTCAAATTACTAGATTGAAACCTGATATTAAAACAGGAGATAAACTGTCATGACACAGCAAAATGCTACCCGACTTTTTCAAGCCGTAAAACAAGATCAAGCACTACAGCAAAGACTCAAAGCAACAGCTAATCCAGAAGCCTTCGTCAAGATTGCTCAAGAGCGTGGCTATGATTTCAGCGTCGAAGAACTGGAAAGTGAAATCAGCAAATTGTCTGAAGAAGATTTAGCCGCCATTGTTAATCCAGGATGGGGAAATAGACGGCACATTTATCCTAGATAATTCCTGTTCTAGCAAAGCGAAAGTATAGGAACAACTAAATTGACAAGTTTTGCTCCTTAAGGGGATATCGTTGCATCATCTCTTTTAGGGGCATTTTCTTAGACTAAGCAACTCTTGGTATTATACCAATTCACAAAAATCCTGATACATATAGATTTCTCGTAGGGGCAAGGCGCAATGCCCATAGGTGTCAACTTAACGTGAAAGCTATGTCCCGCAAGGAACTAAAGTTCCTTGGCTTTTAGCGAAAGTCATCTGAAGATGACTAAATATATATCCAAAAATCTTTAGTCTACTTGAGTAGACTTTAGCTATTAGCCTAGAACTTCAGTTCGAGGCGGGCGAGTCAGCTAACCTGAGTTGACACCAATGGGCAAAGACAAGCCCCAAAAGAGTGTATTTGTATCATTATTAAAGTGAAATGGTATTAGTCATTGGGTATGGGATTGTTATTATTATTCTGCTCCTCTGCATCCCCATTGCCCACTTCCCACCTGCTTAACTCATGAGTTAGGATGACTATATTTTAATCAGATGATATGAAAAGAATAGAAGTTGAGCAAAGAACTATTTTAATTGGTTTGGCGGGTAGCCACGGCTATGGTTTAAATCGTCCTGATTCAGACTTTGATTATCGGGGAGTATTTATCGCACCCAAAAGGTATTACTTGGGATTTGATCACATAGAACAAAAAGATGCTGGTTGGGATGAACCAGGTATATTTCCATTCGTTGATGGCAACAAAGACACAGTTATATATGAATTAAGAAAAATCCTCCAGTTATTAGCGGGCGCAAATCCCAATGTTTTAGAATTGCTCTGGTTAAATAACTATCCTTTTGTAAACGCAGTCGGACAGCATTTAATTAATCATAAGCAGTTATTTTTGAGCAAGAAGGTAAAACATACTTACACTGGTTATGCCTTTGCCCAAATCAAAAAGATGGAAACTCATCGGAAATGGTTGTTAAAGCCACCGCAAAAAAAGCCAATACCATCTGATTTCGGCATAGAAGACGAAGCACCCTTAAGCAAAGATGAACTAAATGCTTTTCTGGAATATCTTTATAACTTAATCAGAGGACGGATTGAGTTTTTGGAAGAAGCGGAACAATTATACCAATTGCTGACGGCAGATATTGATTTTAAAGGTGTGTTGAAACAATACACTTTACCAGATGAAACTTTGGAATATACCCAAAAGTTAACCAATAGCCGTAAAGATTTTATCCGCCTGCTTCAGAAAAGCCAAAGTTATCAAATAGCTTTAAGAGAATGGAAGGCTTACTTATCTTGGCAGGAAAATAGGAATCCGGCTAGGGCAGAAATGGAAAGAAAATCGGGTTTTGACCTCAAACATGGGATGCACTGCATTAGATTGTTACGCAGTGGAGTAGAAATATTGCGGCGAGGTGAAGTGATTGTAGATAGGAGAATAGCTGGTGATTTTGAGGATTTAAAAGCTATTTTAAAAGGTGAGTATTCTTATGAGGAGGTGATGAAAAAGGCAGAAGATTTGGTAGCCGAAATGGAAATTGTTTACGAACAATCTACCCTACCTCACAAACCCGATTTAGAGCAAATTAATGATTTATGTATGGAATTGGTGGAAATGCAAAATTGGTAAATTATTGGGCATGGGGCACTTGTACTGAGCGACTTGTACCGAGCGAAGTCGAGGTAAGCCGAAGTATTGGGCATTGGGCATGGGAAATTGTTGATTAAGTTTCTTCGCTATTCCCTATTCCCTATTCCCCACTCCCCACTCCCCATTAAAGAGCGTACATTAAATCAGCAAAACCATAGAGGCTGATGACGAGCAATAGAGATGCTGTGAGTTGGGTAATTCGCGTCTGGGGTGAAGGCGCGATCGCTTCTCGCACTAAGATAGAAATAGATGCCCCAACTACTAAGCTCAAGCCTAAAATTAAATAAGGTCTATCGGGTAAAATACTGGCTATTGCAAGCATAGCGATCGCTAATAAGAGCATCAATAATTCTACAAATCTGGGCGGGTTGTATTGACTAGATAGAACAAAGCTGTTAAACCAAAAAGACCAAAATCTCATAATCAGTTTTGAGTACTAAATGTTGAGTTAGACTCTGCCAATTTTAGATTTTGAATTTTCGATTTTGGATTGAAGGAAAAATCCAAAATCGTTCGACTGAGCGAAGTCGAAGTCCAAAATCTAAAATCGTTCGACTGAGCGAAGTCGAAGTCCAAAATTAATTAGCTCCTAGCCCCTAATTTTTGACCTGTGCCGTTTTTTTGTGCAACATCACTTTCTGGTAGTTCGACACCGAAGATGCGGCTAAAAACTTTGGCGACTTTGTAGCCAGAATCAATCGATTCTAAGGGGTCTTTCCGCAGTCTGTGACGCAAGCATAGCGTAATTACCCGGTGGATATCATCAACTGTAACTTCTGTACGTCCTTCATAAGCTGTTAAGGCTTTGGCGGCGCGGTTACTAACAATGTCACCCCGCAAACCATCTACATCTAGTTCTGAGCAGACTTCAGAAATTTTTACCCGCAGTTCATAGTCAAGCTTCACTTCTGGCAAAAGCTGTTGAGCATTGACAATTTGCTGTTGTAGTGCTTCTTGCTGGGGTTTGTAGTTTTCGAGAAATACTAGAGGATTTTGGTCAAAATCTGCCCGTTGTTCTACGATTTGCACCCGCAAGGCTGGTTCCTTTACAGTGTGAATTTCTGCGTGCATCCCAAAGCGATCGAGCAATTGCGGGCGTAGTTCGCCTTCTTCCGGGTTTCCAGAACCCACAAGAACAAAACGCGCTGGGTGACGAATAGAAATACCTTCTCGTTCTACAGTGTTCCATCCACTCGCGGCGGAATCTAGTAGCACGTCTACGAGGTGGTCATCTAGTAAGTTGACTTCATCCACATAAAGAATGCCCCGGTTAGCCTTTGCCAGCAGTCCCGGTTCAAAAGCTTTGACACCTTCCGATAAAGCTTTCTCAATGTCGATTGTGCCACAAACTCGGTCTTCTGTAGCTCCTAGCGGCAGGTCTACCATTTGGACTTTTTTGTGAGCTACAGGAATTTCGGCCCCTTGTTCTAACAATTGGCGGACTTCATCGCTCATCAAGTCGGGGTCGCTAGGATCGCTACTGAAGGGATCATTGGCAACCACAGAAATTTCTGGCAGCAGATCCGCCAGCGCCCGGATAGTTGTGGATTTCCCGGTGCCGCGATCGCCCATAATCATTACACCACCAATTTTGGGGTCAATCACGTTCAATAGGAGCGCCAGTTTCATTTCTTCCTGGCCCACAATTGCCGTAAAAGGAAATACCACGCGACGCGCACTTGCCGTGGATTGAGCAGTTGGACTCACTAAATTACCTTAACAATATTTTTCTTATTACAGTTCTCTATTGTGACACAGGTGGGGTGTGGGGGAGTGTGAAGATCGGGGGCAGGGGGAGATGAGGGAGATGAGGGAGTGAGGGAGTGAGGGACAAGAATTAATAACCATTCCGCATTCCCTATTCCCCATTCCCCATTCCCCATTCCAATATCTATTGGGCACAAATGCTTATTAGCTGCGTCAACTATCTTAATTTGTCTGCTTTAGTTTTTCTGGTGCAAAAGTTCCATAAGCAGGGAACGAACAACTACCAACTCATCAATTATGTACTAAGCATAAATACTTGTAGACTATATGGTTAGTAGATTCAATCGTAAAAACGAGCAATGGCGTGTGTGGGTAGTTAATGCATCATTCAAATTTATGAAATCACCTTTTATTGTTCAAAGTTGGCGGCGACTACTCAAGTTTCTTTTTCCGATTCTCATTTTAATATCCTTTTTTACTGTATTATTGGTGGACAGTTTCACTCCTGCGATCACCGAAGGTGGGCGCTTGGGCGCGATCGCACAGATACCCCGTCAGGAAATTCGCGGGGTTTGGATGACCACTAATGATTTTGACACCCTTAAAAATCGGGACAAAGTGCAGGATGCGGTGAGTCAATTACGGCGGATGAACTTCAACACCATCTATCCTGTGGTGTGGAATTCTGGCTATGTGATGTATCCTAGCGCGATCGCACAACGTGCAAATATTCAACCTTTTGTCTACAAAGGTTTAGATGGACATGATATTCTTGCAGACCTGATTACCCAAGCCCATCGCCAAGGATTGCTAGTAATTCCCTGGTTTGAATTTGGTTTTATGGCTCCCCCAACCTCAGAATTGGCAATGAATTATCCTGATTGGTTCACACAAAAGCGGGATGGTAGCCAAACTTCGATTAGTGCGGCGGGTGAAGTTATGTGGCTCAATCCGTTCCTTCCAAAAGTGCAACAGTTCATCACTAATCTAGTGCTAGAAACTGTTACCCAATATGATGCCGATGGTATTCAATTTGACGATCACATGAGTTTGCCTCACGAATTTGGTTACGACAAATATACAGTTGCTTTGTACACCAAAGAAACGAAGAATCCTCCCCCAACTAATTCCCAAGATGCGGCATGGGTAAAGTGGCGGGCAGATAAAATTACGGCGTTCATGGTACAACTTAACCAAGCTGTGAAGCAGAGAAAACCCCAGGCAATTTTCTCTGTTTCTCCTAATTACTATGATTTTGCTTATAAGTTTCACTTGCAAGATTGGCTGAGTTGGATACGGCAAAATATTGTGGATGAGTTAATTGTGCAAATTTATCGTCCGAATCTACAAAGTTTTGTGGCTAATATTTCTCGTGCAGAAATTCAAGAAGCGCAAAAAATAATTCCAACTGGAATTGGCGTTATGACAGGGTTACGAAATAATCCAGTTCCCATGCAGCAAATTAAGTCTCAGGTGCGGGCTGCTCAAGAACGCGGTTTAGGCGTAACTTTCTTTTATTATGAAAGTCTTTGGAACGATGCTCTAGAACCTTTAAATGAGCGCCAAGCTGGATTTGCAACTCTCTTTCGCTCTCCCGCACTCCGCGCCAAAGTTGAATAACTTTTCTGTTGAAAATGATGTTATAGCAAGTAGGGGCATGGCATTGCCATGCCCCTACGATAATCTAGTTATGTATCGGGGTTTTCGTAAATTGGTATAAGAGGATGTTTGAAAAGTCCTTCAGCGTGTGTTTCACTACCCTGGCTACCGAGAAACTGCTACGAGAGAATAGGAGTTTTGGGATTTGAGATCCCACCCCTGAGTCGCACTTGAGGCTCAAGCCGACCCTTTTCAAACATCCTCTAAACAGCAAGGGCTTTCTGTTGAAACATATACTTTGCAGATATTACAAGAATATATTCTGCTAAAAGAGAAACAGTCTAAATTGGACAACTCAAAAATCTATTCATCGTTCACATCTGCAAATATAGATTTTAAATCTCGATAACCGCTAATTACCCGCACAATCACAACACTATCTTCAAAAACTCGATAAAAAATAATGTAGCCATCTAAGGGTATTCCTCTAAGGCTTGGATCAAACTTGGCGTAGCTTCGTCCTATATTCGGGAATTGGGCTATATTTTGGCACTTCTTATTAAATTCTTGAATAAATCTTTCCCCTGCGTTGATATTGCGAACTAAAAAATAATCCAAAATTTCATCTAAATCTTGGCTTGCTTCTTTGGCAATAAAATATTCCATTATCCTTGAGTCTCACGCGCTTTGCGTAATTTTTCTGACAGTCGCGCCATCACCACTTCACCATCTATTACGTCTCCACGTTCAATAGAAGCAAGCCCAACAGCTATTTTTTTATGGGTTTCTTCTTCCCATTCCTGATAACCCTTCTCCCATTCTTCCAGCAGTTTCAATGCTTTAGCAATAACATCTTCAGCATTTTCATATCTACCTGTAGCAATTCGGGTTTGTATAAATTGCTCGTATTCAGCCTTAAGTTGGATGTTCATAATTTTTATCCCTAGTTAGTTAAGAGCATTCCCCCAAACTATGCTCTAAAATTTATCTAAATTCATTAAAGCCTTAACTTATGCTTCTTACCGAACTCATGCCGCTAATTAAAGAATTATCCCACACTGATAAACTCTTACTAATACATTTCCTAGCAGGCGAATTATTGAAGGAATCAAGTTTAGTCCCATTGGATGCTGAGGACAAAGTAGCAAGTCTTGGCTTATATGATTCTTTTGAAGCTGCTGCTGTTTTAGCGAAGGCATTAGCAGAAGAAAAAGCGGCAACACATGGTTGATAAAGTTAGATTTGCATTTACTGAGGAAAATCCAGATTAGCGTTTGATGTGTGCTTCTATCGTTCTGAATTAGTGTTTGAGATTAGCCCTAAAATAGTCTGATGGAAATAGTGAAACCCAACATTATATTAGGTTAACGCTGGGTTTCACTACATTCAACTAGTTTGATTAGGCTGTATTTCTTCAGGTGGTACTTCCGCAGGGGGAGCGAGTACCGCATCGGGAGCAATTTCTTCTACGGGAATCGGTTGCTTCTCCTCAATTTCAAAATCTGGTTGCGCTGCTTCCACCAATTCAGGAGATGGGGGATGTGGTGGAATCGCTTCCGGTACACTCTCGGTTTTGGCTTCGGTGTCAGTAGTAACTGTCTCCTCTGCTGGTTTGTCTGGTATGGGAGTAGTTGTGTCGATAATCTCAACAGTAGGTTTCTCTGCTATTACAGAGGTAATGTTTTCAGGTTTGGGGGTTGTGGGTGTTTTTTTACTCCCAGTCTGTTGCACCTTGTCTTTCACGCCACTGAAGGTACTACCAAGACCTTTTTGCAACTGGCCCAGCCGTTCCTGAATAGACAACTTATTCACCTGTTCTTGAATGCCAGTTTTCACCGTCTCAGCACTGGGTACTTGGGTTTGTTGTGCTTGGGGGGTCAATTGGCGACGTAATGATAGAGTTTGCCAGCCAAACCAGACCAAAAGAGCCACACTAGCCACATGACCCAGCAACAAACCTCCAGTAATGCGTGGTGCAAACACCCATAAGACTAATGCATAGAACAATCCTACACCACTCCAGATAAAGTCATTCTTGCGGTGGATTTCTGGAAAAAAGAAAGCTGATATATAAATGGCTAAACTACCAACACCGACCACTAAAGCTAGGACAAATGCCAGCATTCTTTGGTTACTCCTTACTACGTCCTTTGATTATTTCAATTTTGCAAATTTTGCCAGTCAATTGTTGATTTAGATACAATTTAAAATTAATTATCCGTGTTAGTTGTGGATTTTTGTCATTTATTCAAGTCTTAAGGTCTTCTTTAGGGGAGAACGGAAAATATCGGACTACCCTTATAGGTAAAGGATCTGCAAGAGAGTTAGCCAGAAATTTTTTATGACACTACAAAGCTTTGGTGTGATTGGATTAGCCGTTATGGGTGAGAACATCGCTCTCAACGTGGAGCGCAATGGCTTCCCAATTGCAGTTTACAACCGCTCCCGCGAAAAAACGGATGCGTTTATGGCGCAGCGTGCTACAGGACGGAACGTCAAAGCCGCCTTTACTCTAGAAGAATTCGTTGCCTTATTGGAACGTCCCCGCAAAATTCTAGTAATGGTGCAAGCTGGTAAACCAGTGGATGCGGTGATTGCTCAACTCAAACCCTTGTTAGAAGAAGGCGATATCATTATCGACGGTGGCAACTCTTGGTTTGAAGATACGGAACGACGCACTCAGGAATTAGAACCCGCAGGGCTTCGGTATCTTGGTATGGGTGTCAGTGGCGGTGAAGAAGGAGCGCTAAATGGGCCTTCACTGATGCCTGGAGGTACAACAAGCTCTTACGAGTTTCTATCACCAATTTTCAACAAAATTGCTGCCCAAGTCGATGATGGCCCTTGTGTAACCTATATTGGCCCTGGTGGTTCTGGCCACTATGTCAAAATGGTACACAACGGTATTGAGTATGGCGATATGCAGCTAATTGCTGAAGCCTACGACTTGCTGAAAAATGTCGCTGGATTAAACCCCAGTCAGCTACATGATGTGTTTGCTGAATGGAATACCACCGATGAACTCGATTCATTTTTGATCGAGATTACGAAGAATATCTTCCCATATATTGACCCAGAAACAAAAAAACCCCTGGTGGATTTGATTGTTGACGCAGCCGGTCAAAAGGGAACTGGACGCTGGACTGTGCAAACTGCATTGGAATTGGGAGTTGCTATTCCCACAATTACAGCAGCAGTTAATGCCCGGATTATCTCTTCGATTAAAGATGAGCGGGTTGCAGCATCTAAAGTCCTCACAGGCCCCAGTGGCAAGTATGATGGGCAAACCAAGGACTTTATCAATAAAGTACGCGATGCTCTCTATTGCTCAAAAATCTGTTCTTATGCTCAAGGGATGGCGTTGCTATCCACAGCTTCAAAAACATATAACTGGAATTTGGATCTGGGCGAAATGGCGCGGATTTGGAAAGGTGGTTGTATTATTCGCGCTCGCTTTTTGAATAAGATTAAGAAGGCTTTTAGCGAAAATCCAGCTTTGCCTAACTTGCTGTTAGCTCCCGAATTTAAGCAGACAATTCTCGACAGACAGACTGCTTGGCGGGAAGTGATTGCGACAGCTGCAACAGTAGGAATTCCAGTACCCGCATTTAGCGCATCCTTGGATTATTTTGACAGCTATCGCCGCGATCGCCTACCTCAAAACTTGACTCAAGCACAACGCGACTACTTCGGCGCACATACCTACCTGCGTCTTGATAAGCCCGGAAGTTTCCACACTGAATGGGTACCCATTGCTGAAGCTAAGAAGTAAATTTTCACACACCTACATCAGGATATTGTGAAAAGTTAAAAAGTTTCAGAATACAGTTTTAAGGGTGGCTCTGAGTTTCAGAGTCACTTTCTTTTTAAGGAACTCCAAAAAATAAATTATCCAATTTTTGGAATCAAAACTCAATCCGGTTCAGTTAAAAGTTATTGGTGTAGATAATTGGTCTTTGAAGACGCGATAAATCGCGTCTCTACATGAGGGTTTTGTTGCTCATTCTGAACTGTATTGAATCAAAACTACTTTCCCTCCCCCTGCTCCCTTGCCTCTGGCTCAACGGATACGCACAAATCCTGCTTCATTCATCAGTTTTTGTCCCTGATTTGTTAGTAGCATATTGGCGTATACCTCGCCCACTTGTTGTTCTAAACTGTTATTATTATTCTGCTTAACGATGACAAACATCTGGCGTGTAATTGGATACTGACCTGTTTTGAAAGCATCGATGTTTAACTGATTCCTTTGATTGGGACATTGATCGGCTTTAATCAAAGGTTCTTTATAAGGAGCTACAAAATTGTTCCCTTGTTTAGCGATCGCCAATGGTTTAATCTGACATTGGGGGACAACTTCTGGAGCCGAAGCGTAGTAAATACCACCGCGATCGCTGGCTAATTTTCTCAGTCCGTCTGTTGTATCGTATACGTATACTACGTTACTTCCCAGTTTTTCTTTACCAGTAACATTGTCAACTAAGAATTCTACAGTGCCTCCGTCTTCAAGGCGACGGGAGTAAGCAGTAATTTTAAGGTTAGGGCCGCCAACCTGATTCCAGTTGGTTATTTTACCAGTGTAAATATCTTTGATTTGCCCCAAGGTTAGCCCTGGAATTTGCAGAGTCGGGTGAACAGCGATCGCTAATCCTTCCAAAGCCACTGGAATTTGTTTCAGGCTCAATCCGCGTTGTTGAGCTTGTTGATACTCTCTGTCTGCGATCGGGCGGGAAGATTGAGAAAAGGTAAGTTGTCCTTCCAACAACATCCGAATTCCCGTACCGGAGCCTGGTGTAGCATTAATCGCATCTGTATAGCGTAATTCAAACTGCGGATGTGCTTTTTTGATTTCAATATCTACATGTTGCCGAACTGGTGCCCAAGATGTGCTACCACCATAAAGCCATGTTCCTTCAGGAGCAGCTACCGAACTAAAATCGGAGTTGACTTTTTTCCCAACTAAATAGGCTACACCACTACTGATAACCACACCAAGCAAAGCAATTAATAACCACGGCTTGATATTTTTCTTTGGTTGATGAGTTGAATCCTCTGGCTTGATGGGAGTCGGCTTTGGCGGAGAACCTTCGCGCAATCCTTGCCAAGTCAACGGTTCAACATTAGCTTCAATACAAATTGTTGGCAACCAAATTGCACCAGGATAATCAGATTTAAAATGTTCTAGGCGTTTCCGAGCTTTTTTTACAGAAGTAAATAGTGACTTATTATTATGAGTAAATTCTTGGAAAAAATACCTTAAAAAATCTACTGCTACGGGGTCTGGTACAGGTTCCCGCATGATAATAACTTGAGGTAAATGTATTTGGGCAAGTTGGTTAGCTAATCCTAAACCATCACAAGAATTAAAAATTGCTAACTGTAATCCTTTATCAATAGCTTGCTTCAAAGCCTCCTTAAATTCCTCAATAGTCAAACTTTCTTTATCGTTAAGTTCAATCCAACCTATCTGCCCATCTTCTTGACTTCCACTATGTCCCGTAAAAACAAAAATATGGTAGCCTTGTTCTTCCCAAAGAGCATCAGACAAATCCCGACGGCTAGGCTTAATTAAACAGCGTACTTCTACCCCATCTGTCTCTAAGTCTTGAATTACTTTTAAGTCATCTTTTGTATTAATGCCGTCACTTCTGCCCACAGCAACTAGAATTCTGACTTTTGTACTTTTAGGAACTAGTTTATTTATCTTAGTATTGGAGCTTTTGGGCGCACTGAGGGCAACTTCGGCGTTGGGATAGTGTTCTTCTAATAAATTCCATGCTTGCCAAGGAAGGCGGCGTAAATCGATATCTTTGGCATCAATGATTACACGAATTTCATCATTTGACTGATTTAATTGTTGAGCGATCGCAATTAATCTATCCCGGATTGGTTGCCACCTGCTATCTCCAGAGTTGAGCCATTGATTTAGATAATCTTTGACTGCTCCCGTATATTCTCCGTGGGAATGAATCGTCACACTTTTGGGTGTAAGACGTAACCCTGGTGCGGGAGCAACACAAGAGCGTACAGCTTCGATTTGACGATAGGCTGATTGCCATTCATTAAAGGATGATTCTAAATTTGGTGGTAACGGAGGCAAAAATCCTTCTGTTTCTTCATCCAAGTTCTTCGCTGTTAGAATTACCAAAAATCCATCTGTTGAATTGCGTCTGAGTTTCAACTTGACGATCGCCATTCCTGTCTCCTTTTGTTTGTCTTAAACAACAAACTCTTCCATCAGACTTGTTTCTCCTAACACTATTTTGACACTGAATTTTTCCTCGTGCTGGCAGCTAAACTCTAGTTGCATCCAGTCATCTGCACTTCTTGCTTGCGCTTCCATGCCAGTGTTTCCGGCTTCATCAACAACAATCAGTTGTAAATCTGGTGGTAGATGAATCGCATCATCACCTGGATAAATTCGTAGGCGAATATCAAAAACTTCGCTATCTGTGGGAGTTAACTGCACTAACAACAGTAGTTGGCTTTCCAATTTAATCGCCTTTGCCCGACTGATAGAGTTAGTTGAAGGGCGAGTCATTGTGCTACTGCTTCTGAAATTGTTAGCAAACACTAACTCTGGGGGTTGCCAATCTTGCTCAAAGATTCCCGTAACCCATTGACGCAGATTTATTAATCGCGTTCGCCTATGGATAATTTCCAAAAGAGAATCAAATGATTGCAGTTGTGCTATTTGCAGTATTGCTGGTGATTCATTCATCTCCCTTGCTGGGAGAAATCCCAGTAATTCTACGTAATCTAATTGCTGACTAAACTGAACTCCTACATAACCAATGCGTTCTTGTGTCATAGTTGGAGGCAACACTATAGCAGTTTCACCCGGTAACACTGGACGACATTCAAGCTTACCAACACCCGGCAAGACTAAATCAGCAACATCAAAAATCGCCCTTAAACCACGATGCCAACTGTCGCCTTGATTTAGTGCTGTCTCAATGTTCAGCCATTTGAGATAACTGTGAACGGCATAAACAGCCAAAGTATTCAGATAAACTTGTTTTCCCTTTTGGGGGTTATCTTGCTGGGTGGCAAATTCCTCAGCCCAACGGTGGGCATTTTGGGGGAGAGGGACACTTAAAAGATGTGGTTGTGTGTTAGTCATTAGTCAGATCCGAAATTCATACCAATTTCTCTTAACAGGGGAAGACAATTTTTCTTCCAGTGGGAGTAGAGAGTTTGATTGCTTATATTTAACTCTCTAGCAATATCGGCGATTTTATGAGGTGGTTCTTTCAGAAGTAAGCGCATTGCCAATAAGTGACAATGGCATTCTGGATTTTTGCGGGGATGACTAGCTGTTAATTTACCCTCTTCGTCTTGCTCAATATATTGCCAGATGCGTTTACCAAGGCATTGACGCTCAGTTTCCTGGATTTGGGCAATTTTGATATCCAGCAAATCTAAAGAAATAGTTTGTGACTGACGGTCTGGCAAAATATTGAGCAGGGTTGTTTCGTCACCCTCATCGTTACGGGTAAGCCTGTCTAAACTGATGGTATAATTGCTATCTGGTAGATATAAATCTTTAATGCGCCACTTGAGATAGCCATTAATCCAGATTACTAGGCTTTGTTGGAAAGAAGGCGATACTCCTTCCCTTCGGGACGCTACGCGAACGGAGTCACTTCGTGAACGCGCTTCAAAAGAGCAAATCTTCCGGCTCACCCATTCCCAAGTTTGATTTAAGGCTTCTAAATAGTCTTGGTGTCCAGACTTATAAATGCCAGGGAGTTGTTGAATCACCATCAGCAGTCTATTTAATGCTTTCTGCCTTTCTAGACTGGGGTCTGGGTAGCAGCATACCTCATCAATCAGTTTTTTAAGTTGTTCATCCACAACGGTTTTGCTCCCAAGCTGCTATGGCGCTGTTAACAAGTGGTGGGGGTTTAAGTCCCCTGCTTCTATCAAGCAGTGCGAATTGAATGCCTAAATCTAAATCCCCGGACGCTCGCAGACTCGCTAACGCTTCGCTAACACAAAACGTAATTGCGAATTGCGAATTGCGAATTGCGAATTGTTTTAATTGCTTACCTGAAAGACAATAAAGCTTTTGCTGCTTGAGTTTACCTGATTTTTAATTGACTTATTACGTGTGAATGTTACAAATATCAACAAGTTTTTATTACTCTTGCTAGAGAAAATTCATCAGCGAATGGCACGCAGTTAAGCTAAAGCCCAAAACGCTTTTATATGAAATATTTTCCTTGATTTTGCCGTGAACAACAAGATGCCTGACTTCTCTAAGAAGTTGGGGATCTTAGCTTTTGGAGTAAATAATTTCATAAAGATAGGAATACTTGATGTAAATAAAATAGCTGTCATTAACAGCATAGATAAGGCATCAATGTCAATCTCAAATTGAGTTCAGTTAGATAATGATCTGAAATTGACCTGGATTGATTCAGATTAAATCTAGTCTAATTAGGTTCATACAACGGTTTGTTCGCGGTAGTAGCGACGCACTGTTAAGTCCCTAAGTTTGAACGCAGGAGGCTAAATCAACTGATTTGATCGCCTGAAAGCCTTATTCTCTCATTACTACCCTGAGCGCTTACTCTTCATACTAGTACCGAAAAGTCTGCATTCTCGAAGATTTACGCTAATCGAGCGTACCACTTGTCCACAATACAGAAAATTTACTGAACAAAAACAAGGAGCAAAATATGTCAGAGATTTTTTTACCTACTGATTTATTCGATTCTTCTGGATTTCGTTGGGATATCCAAGGAGATGGGAATATTAATAATGGCACTGTTGATGCCTACGATGGTGGACTCATTTTAAATAACTTCTTCCCTTTCTTGAATACTGCTCAAACCGAGGATAACGGACGAGAAGTAGTTATCGAGCCAGTTTTCATTGATCAAGTGCAAGTGCAGCGGAAAATATATGTGCCAGAAGACCAGTCTTGGGCTAGATTTCTCGAAATTGTCACAAATACTAGTTCTGCAACGGTCAATTACACAGTTAACCTCAATACTAATCTCGGTTCTGACGATTCAACTGTTTTAGTTAGCACTTCTAGTGGTGATAATGTCTTTAACACAGACGATAACTGGCTGGTTACCGATGATTTTGATGGTGGAGGCGACCCTACGCTAGTGCATGTAATAGCAGGGGAAAATGGAAGTCTTAGACCTGATGCTGCATCTTTGAACTTTGATAACGTTAATTTTGCATACAATCTCACTTTAGCTCCTGGTGAAACCCAGATTGTGATGCATTTTGCGGCTCAAAATTCTGATCAAGCGACAGCACTGGCTAAAGCAGCAGATTTAACATCCCTTGAGTTGGATGCATTGGCAGGGATAAGTTCAGAAGAACTACAGCAGATAGTTAATTTTGCTTTGACTCCTCCACCCACTTTGAGAGGGAGTCAAAATGACGATGTATTGACAGGTTCTAACAGCCGTGAAATCATTTTCGGTTTAGGTGGCAATGATGTCCTGGAAGGACTTGGCGGTAATGACAAAATTTTCGGTGGTAGCTGCAATGACCTAATTAGTGGCGGCAATGGTCAGGATACCGTGGAAGGAGGAAGTGGTGAAGATTTGATTTTTGGTGATGCTGGCAATGACATTTTAATCGGTAATGGAGGCCGGGATGATATATCCGGTGGAGATGGCAACGACAACATTGATGGTGGTAAAGGTAGCGATCGCCTTAATGGAGAAATAGGCAATGACACCATCAGTGGTGGGAATGGTGACGACAACATTGATGGTGGTGAAGGCATCGACTCTATCTCTGGTGGTGAAGGTAGCGATCGCATCTTTGGCGGCAATGATGATGACATTCTCAGTGGTGGGAATGGCAACGACATTATTGATGGTGGCGAAGGCATCGACTCCATCTCTGGTGGTGAAGGTAGCGATCGCATCTTTGGCCGTAATGATAATGACATTATCAGTGGTGGAAATGGCAATGACATTATAGATAGTGGTGATGGCGACGACTCTATCTCTGGTGGTGAAGGTAGCGATCGCATCTTTGGCCGCAATGGTAATGACATTATCAGTGGTGAAGCCGGAACAGACACTCTCATCGCTGGATTGGGGAACGATTCTCTTGATGGCGGTGAAGGTAGCGATCGCCTGATTGGAGTGGAGAATGGACTGGGATTTGGTACTGGTGAAGTTGATATTTTAACCGGTTCATCCGGTAGCGATACCTTCGTCCTTGGGGATAGTAGTTTTGTCTACTACGATGATGGTCAGTCTTTGACTACAGGGGAGTCTGACTATGCCCTAATTACTGACTTTGACTTCAATCAAGATTTTATTGAACTCAAAGGCTCAAGGGATTTCTATAGCTTAGACCTCTTTACTTCTGCCACTGGCACGACTGATGCTGTACTAATTTACGATCCTGGAGTAATAGCCAGAGGTGAAGTGATTGGCCTTTTGCAAAATGTATCGCTAGATTTGAATATCTCTAGTAGTGCCTTTACCTTTGTGTAGAAAAAATTCTCCAGGGTAAACAAGCTAAAAACAACACGCAATCGCACCAAAGAACTTTTTAACAGGTTTTAATTCTTTGGTGCGATCGGACTCTATAAATTATGGCATGAAGTTAAGCTAAAATCCCAAAGCCTCTTAGCTCAAGGATTTACGTTTATTTTCGTGCCATTTGTACTCACTCATTTCATAAAACTAAAAATACTGGATGTAAATCTAATAAGAGTCGCAAGCATAAAACTTGCCGTATCCGATCTTAGTGAAATAGGTGTAATGTATGAAAAAAGCTATGTACTGGTTAATGGGTGAAAAAGCAGGAAGAACTATAGTTGGTACTTGGAATTGGCTATGGGGAATGCCGGTAGAATCTGGTGGTAAGGTAGCTGTAGCCGTAGCTGAAGAATCACTGCAATCAATGCAAGAATCGGTACAAAAGCTAGCTCAAGCTGTTGCTATGCAAGAAGGTTCTTACAAAACAGCCAAAAATAAATACGAGACAAAAGTTAAAGAATTACGGACTTTGGAGCAGCAAGCAAATATTGCCCAGCGCAGTGGTAATCCAGAAGCAGCAAGGATGGCAATGGCTAAGGCAATTCAGACAGAGCAAATTTTACCTAAATTGGAGGAAATGGTCAAACAAGCTGAGACATCTGTAAATGCTTCTAAAGACAAACTGAACCGGGAGCGCATGAAGCTAGAAACCTACAAAGCTGATATGCAAAATATGAAAGATATGTCAGAGGTGAATGAAGCACTAGCGATGATTGCCAAAGTCAATAATGAATTTGATATTGGTTCAGCAAAAAGTGACTTTGAAAAAGCTAAAAGTGCAGTTGAACGCCGAAATTTCCAAACAGGCGCTTTAGCTGAAATCTCTGAAAACCCAACTGAAAAACTTCAGGCTGAAATAGAACGCATGACTGTAGATGATGAAGTTTCTCGTCGTTTGCAAATGTTAAGTGAATCGAGTCTTGAAAAATTACCAGAGTAAAAAGTTATGAGTCAAAAAAGCGCTCCTCCTCCAATTGTTTTTATCCTGATTTTTCTAGCTTTAATCGGTGGTGGTTACTGGTTCTTTGTAATCAGGCCAGGTAATGTTACCCCTTCAGTTAATACACCCTCTGCTGGTAATTCGACTTTTTCGCCCCCAAGTTCAGTAGCAAGCGGTACTACTGTGAGAATAGACGGATCTACGAGCATGGTGACAATTAACCAAAATCTCAAAAGAGCTTTTGAGAGGCAGTTTCCTGGGACAAATGTTGTCACTAGTGCTAATGGTTCTCAAAATGGGATCGCGGATTTGATAGCCGGTAGAGCAGATATTGCGGCGGTATCGCGATCGCTAACTGCACAAGAACAAAGTCAGGGATTGATGGCGGTGTCTGTGACAAAAGATGCGATCGCGCTTGTGGTTGGTAAAGCAAATCCTTTTAATCAAGGATTAACTAGCGCCCAAGTAGCAGATATTTTTCAGGGCAAAATTAACAACTGGTCAGCCGTAGGTGGTAACAGTGGAACTATCCGAGTCATTAATCGACCGGCAATTAGTGGAACGCATCAAGCATTTCAGGAAATAGTGTTGAAGGGAGCTAATTTTGGCACAACATCAAACATTGCAACACTACCACGAGATGCCACAACTCCTCTACTCCAAGCTTTAGGAACTGATGGCATTGGCTATGCAACCTTTGCACAGGTTGCCAATCAACAAACAGTACGATTTGTTCCAATTGATGGATTGACTCCCGATGCAAGTAGTTATCCCTATCAACGGCAACTGTTTTATGTCTATAAAAACCCTGCTAGCCCTGGAGTTCAAGCTTTCTTAGGCTATGCAACTTCGCCTCAAGGGCAGCAAGCTATGATACTGGAAAATTAATTAATCTAGAGGACGATTAACGAGAATTGTAGAATTGTAGGTTGGGTTGAGGAACGAAACCCAACATTTATTTTCGGTGGTTTGTTGGGTAACACTAAAGTTCAACCCAACCTACGCAGTTTATGGTTTTTGACTAACGTAGTAAATTTTTAATATATAAGCCTCACTTGATGAAGTTTTGATTCTCATACATCAGGTCTGGGCTTAATTAACCCTCTTTAATGACTTAAAGAAGAAAATAATTTAGGCTAAATGATGTTAAGGATTGTTATTACCAAGATATTTGGCTTTTAGCTCTTCTAATTCTTCATCTATTTTATTTTTACTAGTAGTCCCAGATGTAGGGTTTGGTGGTTGTATTTTATTTGGTTGAGGTTTGTTACTACCCAAAAACTGGGTTTTCATTTGTTCTAATTCTAGATCAACTTGACTAGGAGATGGCGATACAAAAGCAGGTGGAGAATTGGGTGGCGATTGAGGGATAGGTTTTGCTGCAATCGCTGGCGTGGCTGCTACTTGCGACTGTTGATTTAAGTCTTTGAAAACTTCATCTACTGTTTGATAACGCCGAATTGGAATACTTTCTAACATCTTGTTGAGAATGCGAATCAACTGATTACTAACAGGAGTTTTCAAGTATTGCTGCCAAACCCAAGTATCGTTGTTGGTATTGTATGAATCGAAGGGCGATCGCTTAGTTAATAAATTAATACAAGTCGCACCCAAACTGTAAATATCACTGGCAAATACAGCCCTACCTCTCATTTGTTCAGGGGCAACATATTCTGGACTACCAATACTTGTACCAGTTTGATTTAAGGCGGCGCCAGTGGCAGATTTAGCAGCACCAAAATCTACTAATACTAGTTTGCTATCACCGCTACGTAAAATAATATTTTCTGGCTTAATATCGCGGTGAATTACGTGTCTAGCATGACAAAATTGCAATACTGACAATAAATCATTTAATAGTTGCCGGATTTGGATTTCATTGAAAGCACCTCTATGTGCTAATTCCTGGGCTAAGTTTTGCCCGTCGATAAATTCTTGTACAAGATACTGCCGGTCTTCTTGGGTAAAATATGCCAGTAGTTCGGGAATTTGAGGATGTTTGCCCAATTCATCTAACTGCACAGCTTCTTGGTTAAATAACTCTACGGCTTTGGCAAGAGTGTTAGTGCCTTGGGCTTGGGGATAAAATTGCTTAATTACGCAGCGTGGTTTTGAGGGTTTATCTTCATCCACAGCTAAGAAGGTTTTGCCAAAACCACCTTGTCCAATTGGTTTGATAGCACGGTAACGTTCTTTGAGGAGTAACTTGGAACCACAAGTCCGGCAAAACTTGACATCATGAGGATTTTCCGGCTTGGGACAATGGGGATTAAGGCAGTAGCTCATATAGGCGATCGCTCTTATATCTCTTTATTTTACTGGCGTTGAGGGTGGAGACTTCCGCGAATTCGTTATATGAGCGATGTCTACGACGGGCTATTCGGCGTCGCACTACTAACTAATACAGCGCGGCGGAAATCAAGCTACCATTTTAAAACTTGCAAAAGCCTTGATATATAAAACTTTTGACTTTTAACAAGTGGTAGGGGTTTAAGTCAAGAGCTTCTATCAAGCAGCGCGTGAAAGTGTCGGGGTCTAAATCCCCGTCACAAAACGTAATTGCGAATTGCGAACTTGTGCCGAGCGAAGTCGAGGTATTGCGAATTGCGAATTGTTTTAACTTCCCTAAAGGGGCTGACTTCCGCCTTGCGGTACTACCCGATACCTTCTATAACTGGATGGAAGTAGAAGGCGAACCCCAACACTGTATAGGCAGCTAATAATAAAGTACCTTCTAACCAATTGGACTTACCATCAGAACTGATACTGTTTGCAATCAAGACTGACGCAACCACAGCTACTAATTCAAAGGGTTGGAAATCCAAATCCATTGGTTTACCTAATACCCGCCCTGCTATCACCAACACGGGAGCAACAAATAAGGCAATCTGCATACTTGATCCCACTGCTACCGAAAGGGAAAGATCCATCTTATTTTTCATCGCCACGGTGACTGCTGTGGCGTGTTCAGCCGCGTTACCAACGATAGGAACCAAAATTACCCCTGTAAACAGCGCCGTCAAACCTAGCTGAGATGTGGCCACTTCCAGAGAATCTACTAGCATTTCTGACTCAAGTGCCACTAGTAAGGTACATACTAGCAAGACACCAACCCACAACATCATATTTGGTTTCGCGTGAGGGGTTTCCTCTTCTTCTGTCTCCGCTACACCCACATCATAAAGATAGGAGTGGGTTTTCATTGAAAATAGCAGTGTTAGAGCATAAACCAGAATTAATACTACAGCAACAGCAATAGAAAAATTTTGCAGTGTTTCTTCGTTAATTCCTTGAGACGTGTAATTCATCGCCGTTGGCATCAAAATGGCAATCACGGCTAAATTCATCGAATCAGCATTCACCCGCGCCACAATTGGCTGAAATGTCTGTTCTTTGTAGCGTAATCCCCCCAAAAGCATGGAAAAACCCATCACCAGTAGTAAGTTGCTAATAATCGATCCCGTGATACTGGCTTTCACTACATCTATTAACCCAGCGTTCAGCGCCACTAGGGCGATGATTAATTCCGTAGCATTGCCAAAGGTGGCGTTTAACAAGCCCCCTAACGATGGCCCCACTACAACAGCAATTTCTTCTGTGGCTGTACCCATCCAAGCTGCTAAGGGCAGAATTGCTAATCCAGCTGTAATGAAAACTGTCAATTCTCCCCATTCCAGAAAGTGGGCTGCTAGGGAAACTGGGATAAATAGTAATAAAACCAGAAGAATAATGTTTTTAGTTGACATTTATTGTCTTGAGTTGAGGGTATTTTACGGAGTTATGAGTTAGGAGTTATGAGTTATGAGTTATGAGTTAGGAGTTATGAGTTAGGAGTAAAACTTCTAATCACTCTTCACTTCTTAATCCTCACTCTTCACTCTTCACTTCTAAATCCTCACTCCCATAGGATACTCTCAACCGTCTGTAGACCAATTCAGAGATTTTACTGTTTTCCGTTCACGGCTGCGGATGTTGTGTAAAATAAGATTGCGATATAATAAGTTTTCGTAATATTTTGTAGCAAAAGTATGAATTTGAGCCAGAAGATTACATCAAAAATGGGGTTTAATATATTAAAAGACAATTAAAATTTTGATTGACGCCCAAGAAAAGAAAACCCCTAACTGAGGCTTTGTTCAATGGCTAATTACTTTAAGCCTTCAGGGAAAGGGCTGTGCGATAACGCAGATTTCCCACTACAATGAAACCGCCTTGTCGAAAATTTAATTGGTATTCTATAGTTGTTATTTATACCGGATTTTGTGTTCAAACTATTGTAGTAAGGTTTACGCACAATGTTTTCGGTGCAACTGCAAGTTTTTTGTTTTGGATAAATATACATGACTTCTGCTGCCCAAATGCCAGCTAGCTCTGGCTCAACGTTAACATTACATTCAGATCCTAATAACACTAAAGAAACCGATCCCCTGAGCAAGGCTAATGGTGTTTATGTGACGGTGCATGGTCATTTTTATCAGCCACCAAGGGAAAACCCTTATCTGGACGCAATTGAACGCCAACCGAGCGCTGCACCTTTCCATGACTGGAATGAGCGGATTCACTGGGAATGCTATCGTCCAAATGCCTTTGCCAGAGTCTTAAATGACCAAGGCGAAGTGGTGGGGATCGTCAACAATTATGAGTATTTCAGTTTTAATATCGGGCCAACGCTGATGTCGTGGCTAGAACGCTACGATGTGGAGGTTTATCAGCGTATTTTAGAGGCGGATGCTAAGAGTAGCGATCGCTTGCATGGTCACGGCAATGCGATCGCGCAAGTATACAATCACATCATCATGCCTCTGGCGAATGAACGCGACAAATATACCCAAATTCGCTGGGGTAAAGAAGACTTCCGCTCCCGCTTTGGTCGTGATCCCGAAGGGATGTGGCTAGCAGAAACTGCTGTAGACTACGCAACCTTAGAAGCTCTAGTTGCTGAGGGTATTCGCTTCATTGTCCTTGCACCGTCTCAAGCATTGCGTTGCCGTCCCCTCCCCACTCAAGATCATCCCCATTCTGAATGGATCGAAGTCGGCGGTAGTCAGATTGATTCTACCCGTCCCTACCGTTGTTATTTGAAGCCCACACTAAACACTTCATCTTCACCTCTGAGTGCGATCAAAGAAGGGAGTAGGGAATTGGGAGTAGGGAATGGGGATAGTAACCACTCCCCACTCCCCACTACTTCGGCTTCGCTCAGTACAAGTCCCCACTCCCCCCCTTATATTGATATCTTCTTCTACGATGGCCCGATATCGCGGGATATGGGTTTTAGTGATGTCGTTTATAATTCTAGTCACTTTGCCGGACGTATCGGTTCGGCGGTGCGTGGGGATCATCGTCTGGCACAGTTGATTTCTGTGGCGACAGATGGTGAAACCTTCGGACACCACAAAAAGGGAACTGAGAAAACTTTAGCCTACGCCTTTACTAAAGAGTTTCCTCAACAGGGTTGGACGGTAACGAACTTCGCCCATTACCTCAGCTTAAATTCTCCTGGTTGGGAAGTGGAATTAAAGTCAGTCACAGCCTGGAGTTGCGCCCACGGTGTCGGCAGATGGGAGGATGACTGTGGTTGCGGTGGGGAAGGTGGTGTTTGGCATCAGAAATGGCGTCGTCCCTTGCGAGATTCCCTAAATTGGCTGCGGGATCAGCTAACTGAGGTGTATGCAGAACATGGTAAGCAGTTATTCCGTGATCCCTGGCTAGCACGAGATGAATATATCCAAGTATTGCGCGATCGCTCTGCTACCAATGTCAACCGTTTTCTCGCCCGTCATCAAACCCACAAACTAACCGCAGCCGAACAAGTAGACGCTTTGCGCCTATTAGAAATGCAGCGTCACGCTTTGTTGATGTTCACTAGTTGCGGTTGGTTTTTTGAAGAAATTTCCCGTCCAGAGGGGACACAAATTCTGCGCTACGCCGCCCGTGCTTTGGAATTGGCAGGGGATGTGGCTGGTGTGCAGTTGGAAAAAGGCTTCGTCAAACGTCTTGGTTTAGCCCCCAGTAATGTGGATCAGTTCAAACACGGTGGGGAAATTTATCGACAACTGGTGTTAACTGCCCAACTTGGCTTTAAGCAAGTAGCAGCCCATTACGCCATTACTTCCCTATTTACCAATCAGAAACCAGCAGAGGCGCACAATTCGTTACCGAGAAAAGATGCTGCTGATAAACAGCCTCAGCGTTACCACAAAAAGGTTTATTGCTACGCTGCTAATGAGTTAGATTACCAAATGCAACGGATGGGATCGCTAACTCTAGCTGTAGGAAATTTAAAGCTGGTATCAGAGATTACTTGGGAAAGTGAGCATTTGGTATTTGCGGTTCTGCATTTGGGAGGCTGGGATTTCCACTGCGGCATTCAGCAATTTACCGGGCGGCGTGACTACAGCCAATTAAAAGAAAAACTGTTTGGGGCGCTAAAACAAGCTAGCGCGGCTCATACCATCTTGGCGATGACACAGCTATTTGGCGAAGAGGCTTTCAGCTTACAGAATCTATTTGCTGAAGAACGCCACCGGATTATGCGGCTGCTGAGTGAGGAAACACTGACACGTTTAGGACAGTTGTATACCCAAGCGTACCGTGATAATTATGGTGTGCTGATGGCGTTTCATCGAGATGAAATCGCAGTACCGCAAGAGTTGCAGGTTGCAGCAGATATTGCTTTAGGGCATCGCTGTCTGATGACATTACGATCGCTAGAGCAAGATATCGCTGATCCCCAAAAGAGTTGGAGTCACATCTTAGAATTAGAGGCGATCGCTACTGAAGCAAAACATCTGCGTTGTCGGCTGAATATTCCCGACGGTAAGCAGATGTTAGAACAGTTAATTGCGCGATCGCTTTGGCAATTGTTGCACGATGCCAATGGTAGTTTTAATGCAGATATCCAACTATTAGAACGATTGATTGATGTCGGGGATCAACTAAATATTGATGTTTCCCTACAGCGATCGCAGGAACTATACTTTAGTTGTCTGCAAAGTCAGATAGCGCCGGTGTGTATAACTAGCCTTGATAATGAAGCAGATAATCACTGTCTTCAGTTGCTCAAGTTGGGCAAAAAGTTAGCCGTTGATGTCAGCATGATCTCAAGTCAGTTGGGATAGATGTAGCGGCGCACAGCCGTGTATTAGTGTCAACTTCAGCTATAATAACCAGTTTTTAGTGGGGACTTCAGTCCCCCAAGCCAGGACTAAAGTCCTTACTACGAACGAAAATTTTTTATTCAGCTTGATTAACCAGACATGATATTACTTAACGTGGGAGCGATCGCAATGGTAGGGATAAAGCCACTCACATTTGAAGAGTCCGTGGGTATGTTTCTCAAAAAAGGTTCCTGCATGGCGTCCAGGTGATATATCGATCCCAGCTTTCGTTTTAATCTCATATAACCAGGGAAAGGCTACTATTAAAACAGCTATGACAGGGAAGAGGTAGAAAATTGTAGTTCTAATATTGAGAAATCTTAGGGAATTGCTATTGTGATTTTGTGGCATAGATAATCAGAAACTAATAGCCCATCCGATCCTAACCTAAAGCTCAAAATATCGCCGGAAGCGGGGATCAATGTTGTCTGTTTTCTGCTGGTTGCAGTTAAGACACAGGGTTTGTAAATTGCTGATATCATTTTGACCGCCACGGGCGAGGGGAATGATATGGTCAATGCTGAGGTTAGTTTCTATAGTAGTTTTACCGCAGCTTTGACATTGGTATTTGTCACGTTGAAAAACGTATTTTTTTACTTCCGGCGGGATACGAATCCGGGGAGTTTTGCTCATTTTATCTCTAGTTGCGAAGAAATTCTTCCAAGCTTGGTACATCTACCCAACTCGCTTTTGCATGAGATTCATGGGATAAATCCATCAACAACTGAGAATAAATTCCTTCTCGCAGCGATGGTATAATTTCCTGATTGTGGTTAATTCCTTGTACCCATTGGTCTACTACGCGGATAAATGCCGAAATGCGCCCATCAGCATAATTGTTCGGAAAAATTAATCGATTTGGTATTTCTATTTCTGTCAAAGGTTTACCTAGCTGGGAAGCCCAAACACGAAAACCATGTATATAATCTTTTTGATTTTCACTGCCCACAATTAATGTACCGCGATCGCCATATACTTCTACCCAATGAGTTCTTGGTGCATGAACCACCGCACTGATAGAAAGTTGGCAAGGTGTACCATCTGCTAATTCCAGTGTTAATATACAGTTGTCATCTGTATTCACTGGCTTAGATTCCCCACTAACAGGGTCAACTCGTGTAGGAATAGCAGTGGTTAAATGGGCGTTTAATCTACGGACTGGCCCGAATAACCAGTGAATGTAATCGAAGGCGTGGGAACCCAAAGATCCCAATGCACCGCCTCCTTTCTCCTGGTCAGAATACCAATTCCAAGGGCGTGAAGTATCAGCACGAGAAGAACCCAACCAATCGATTTTAATTAGGCGCAACTTTCCCACATAATCTTCTGACAATAATTCAGCAAACAACTGCCATCCTGGTACAAAGCGAAATTCAAAATCTACAGTCGCAATAACACCTTTTTCTTTAGCTAACTGATAAAGTTCTTTAGCCTCAACTGCATTTAAAGTTGTCGGTTTTTCTAATAATAAATGTTTCCCAGCTTGCAAGACGGTTTTTGCCATTTCATAGTGCAAAAAAGGCGGCGTCGAGATGCTGACTGCTTGCACTTCTGGCAATGCCACAATATCTGTAAGTGAGTCGGAGGCGTGGGCGATATTATGGGATTCTGCTATGGCTTTAGCTTTATTTATATCTCGATGATAAACAGCAACTACCTCAGTTTGAGGATGTGCTTGGAATCCAGGGATGTGGACTTTTTGACCAAATCCAGTGCCTGCGATCGCAATCCCAATCATATCATCATTTACTCCCATCCTTATACAATTTCCTATTTATTTAATAATATCATTTCATCTAACATATCTAATATATCCGAGTCTTTACTTGTATCAAACTTTCTAGCGAATAATTTTTCTGATTGCCTGATTTTTTCAATATCCTGTTTCTCTAAAATTCTTGGATGATAGGCATTAACGTCACCCCAGTCTATATATCTCATGTGATCGTTAACTACCTTATCTTTAAAAGGTGAATTTAAAATAAGTATTTGGTAAAATAGCTCATCTGCCAGTAAAGTGTAATTAAAACGATTAACAAACTTAGGGTTTTGTTTGACAAAATCATTTATATACTTTACACATTCTCCGGTTAAGCACCAAAATGCAGAACCTCCATAAAGAGCAAACCCTTTACTAAATTTGCGTTTTTTAGGTAAAAGCAAAATCAAAAATGAATAAAAAAAAGATGCAATAGGAGATTTAAATTCCTGTTTTTCAGGAATACAAAAATAATCATTTTTCCAACGAATGTGCCAATATTCTATTCTTCTCAAGCCACCACCTCTCCATTTACTACAAGGTAGCGGGAAATATTCGATAAATTCTCTGCCTTGATTATTTTGGAGAAATTTACGTATTTCTGTATTGGACTTTATCAAATAATCTTGACCAGATAAGTGAATAACATAATCAAAGTAAGTACCTGTTTCGATTATTAATTTTATTCCTTCAAGAGTAGCTCTAACAGCATCAAAACTTCCCCATCCTGAATTATATCTCTTGATAAAAAACACATTCTTAAAGTCATTAAATTGAGTCCATATATGATCATATATTTTACTATCTGCTTTTTGATCTATATGGATAAAAAATGAAACATCATCTCTATTCAATTTAGAAAGAAGACGCCCCAATTGTTGGGGATAATTATGCGCTAAGATTATATATGCTATTTTCATAAAACTTATCTTAGAATCTAAATAAATTTGTTTGTTCCCCTTTATTTTATAATATTTAAAGTAACATTCTGAAACGTTGAAGAAGGCAGAATGCAAAGGGCTTTTACATTTTACCTCAGATGGGGATTCAGACCCAGGTGAATATAAAACTTACGCACAAAATATCCGTTCTATGTTGTAAACTTAATAACACTAATGAATTTTCAATATGCGAGTTCAAATAGCTGTAGTTGCGTTGCTTGCCGCCGTAGGCATCGCAGTAATGTTAGTGGGTGGGAAAAATCCTTACGCCATTGCAGACTCGCAATCTTCTACTCAGGATGGGTCTAGTGGTATTATTACCCCGTTAGCTACGATCCATATAGGAGAGTATGCGAAATATGGTGATTATATTAGTTTTTACTTTGCGTTCCTCTGCGTTAACCTCCGCCGTTCCTCTGCGTTTAAATCTTCTCTTTCCAATCCCTATTAGAGATTGAAACTGGGTAAAACAAAAATAGCAAGAGAGTGTCAATTGCTCAGTCTTAGGAACGATTTTGAGGGAACAGGTAGGCGATCGCAGCATAACCCGAAGCACTGAGTAAACTAATCAAAAAAGCAGCCAAAATAAAAGTAGACATAATACTCAAAATCTCGGCATTCACAAAAAACAAAGACTTTGGATACTTTTAAATTAGCAATTGGGTATGACACAGCAGTGACTACATTGTGTCAATCCTTTATCTCAAGCTAAAGGCAGAAAAAACCGAAACGTACTGCCAACTCCCAACTCGCTTTCTACCTGAATCTGACCGCCTTGTAGTTCAACTAAACGACGGGAAATAGTTAAGCCAATACCAGTACCTCCCGAATGGCGATCGCGCGACTGATCGGCTCGCCAGAAGCGCTCAAACACATGGGGGAAATTTTCTGGAGCGATACCAATACCTGTATCTATAACGGCAATCGAGAGTTGAGAAGCTTCAATCGCAACACGAATAGTAATTGAACCTTCATTCGTGTAACGCACTGCATTACCCAGCAAATTAACCAACACCTGTTCTGTGCGGTCAATATCTGCTAATACAGGAGGCAGTACAGATGGACATTGCAATACCAGAACAGGCCCATCCTCCAACAGCTGGTCGGTGAATTTCTCCACTAACGACTCTAACAACGGACGCAGATTTACCAGTTGGATATTAATTGGCAAATAACCAGCTTCTGCCTTAGACAGTTCTTGTAAATCGTTCACCAATCGCTCTAAGCGCCTAGTTTCTCTAGCTAAACGCCGATAAATTTCAGGAGACGCTTCAATTTCCCCATCAGCCAGTTCCTCCAAGTAACCACGCACCACTGTTAACGGTGTTCGTAACTCATGGGTCATGTCTCCAATCACTTCTCGCCGCCGCGCTTCTACCCCTTCTAAACTGGCTGCCATCCGGTTGAAACTAGCACCCAGTCCATTAAGTTCTGGAATATCAGACATCGGTAGTCGTGCATCCATCTGACCAGCAGCAAATTTTTGGGTAATTTGTTCCATCTCGGTCAACCGCCGCATAATCCGTCTGGACACCCAGTAACTCAAACCTCCGGCGGCGGTGGTGCCAACTAACACTGACCAAATAGTGCTTCGTTGCCAAGCAAGTTCAAATCCTGTAACCAATTTAGTACGAACATTGATTAAGTTGAACCCCTGATTTTCTAATCGTTCCAAATGCAAGACAAACAAGCGAGGGGAAGAGATTTTGCTGATGCTAACCAGACTAGCTACCCCCACGAGCATTACTACTAAGTGGGAGAGAAATAGGCGCTCTCTCAGCCCCATTTTCATAAGATTTACCCTACCAGAGAATCTTCAAATTTATAGCCCACCCCAACAACAGTTTTAATAAAAGTAGGATTTGCCGAATCAGGCTCAATCTTTTTTCGCAACCGAGCTACATGAGTATCCACCACTCGTTCATCGCCAAAAAAGTTATCTCCCCAAAGTTTATCAATTAGTTGAGTGCGGTTCCAAACTCGACCAGGATTGCTGACAAAGGTAGTTAGCAAGTTAAATTCTAGGGTAGTTAAGTCCAAAATCTCAACCTCTTTGGAATCCATCTGACGACTGGCAGTGCGCTGGTCTACATCGACAATAAAATGTTGGGTACGATTGACTTGATGTTGTCCCCCTTGGCGGAGGCTACGCCGCAATAGTGCCCGCACCCTAGCTACCAACTCTCTAGGGCTAAAGGGTTTTACCATGTAATCGTCAGCACCAGTAGACAGACCAATGACGCGATCGATTTCCTCACCCTTAGCCGTAAGCATTAAAATATAAGGATCTTTTGCACCTGGTTTCTGGCGAATTCTCGCACAAACTTCTAACCCATCCAAACCAGGAATCATTAAATCTAGAATGATTAAATCAGGTGGTTGCTCCTGAAACATTCGCAAAGCATTCATGCCATCACGGCTAGTGCGACAAAAAAATCCTTCTTTTTCTAAAGAGAGTTCGATTAAATGAGCAATTTCTGGTTCATCTTCAACGATTAAAATATCCATTTCAATTAGGGACGAGCAAAATACGCAAATAGAACTGGGGACTAGTGGTCTGTCCCATTAATTTTGCTGGGTTATAGAGACGCGAAATTGTACTTCGTCCCGCTACGCTAACGCGTCTTTACAGGGTTTTGGTAACAAACTAATCAATCAGAATTAATGAGACAGACCACTAGTATGCTGTGGGGGAAGTTTACCTACCTTTAACAAGAGTTTTAAAGGTTTGAATTTGACGGCGTGCGATAACTATAGCCAACATTAGAATCTTTTTGAATGTGTGCTTTAATACTATCGAGGTCAATGAAGCAGTCAGCAACATCAATCAAACTTTCACTAGTGGTATTTTGTAGACTCACCACTTCCACCCGAACCCCCATTCTGCTGACGGCGTTCACAGCGTATGCTAGATCCCCATCGCCACTGACTAAAACCGCAGTATCATAATAAGGGGCTAAAGTTATCATGTCTACAGCAATTTCTACGTTCAGATTTGATTTTTTAAAATTTTCTGCTGCCAGAACTAGCTCTTTGGCCACTACACGATAGCCATTACGACGCATCCACAATAGAAAACCCTGTTGCTTTTCATTGCTGATATCAACCCCAGTATAGAAGAAAGCACGCAACAGTCTTGAACCATTGGTTAAATGATAAAGCAATTTAACGTAGTCAATTTCTATACCGAGTTGTAAAGCTGTATGAAATAGGCTTAAGCCATCAATAAAAATAGCAACTCGACCACGATTCAAGTTATTTAAAATAGAACTATCAGGTGCTGTATCTTCCGTCTTAGTATCTTTACCTTTGACAGAAGTATCGCTCAAATTTTGCCCTTGCCAATGTGGTTTAGCTTTGAGTATTTTAGGTTCCTTAAATTCATTTCTTTGTTTGCTAAAATTAGTTATAATCATTGATACCTCTGATTTTAAAGCTGGAAAGAGTTTTGGGTAAATTGTTTATACTATAGTCTAGTCTGTGCTGATTTATAACCCTAGCAGGTAATGGTCTTAAGTCACTACATGCAGATAAACTTAACTGACGCTAAACAGAATCGAAACTACACAGCCCAAGGGTTTTTCACTGTTGTCAGGGTTGGTTTGAGGACATATTGCTGTCTGCCCACAGATTATGTTAATCTTTACCGACCAAGACAGCAAGAGTTTGGAGAAATGACACTCTCAGGTCTAAAGACACGCTCGATTCTTGATTCAACCAAGTCACTTGCTTAGGCAGGATTGCTCCAGCAAAAGTAGAGGTGTCTTCTGCACAACGGCAAAAGAGCGTTTAGCGCAAAGCTTCCGATATACCCTAGAATCGGCGATCGTCATCTATCTATATTTTATTTTACCTCTGTATTTTCATAACTTTACAGCTAGTAGGGCTTGGACAAAAAATACCTAAAAAAGAGCCTCAAGCCTGTATAAAGATAGACTTTGACATCGTTTTGCTTGGTTAATTGATATATCTGGGTTTGGGGAATTTTTGAGGATTTGGTGTATTGACCTTACCCTGCATGGGCTTGAGGCTTGTTTCTCCCTCAAAAATGTTTAAGTCCATATATAGCGGTTCCCATTCAGATGCGGTACAACATTATATATCGAGGTGTAAGGGCGGCACTGCCGTGCTCCTACGGGTGTACCTCACGTAAACGAGTTTCAAGGTAGCGATGCCTGCGGCGGTAAACTACGCATTATCTCACCTCTTTTCCCCGAATTAAATTTAACCGCCGAACAGATTTTTCAAGCTGGTGGATACCCTGTATAACTCTTACACTATTAGAAAAGAGCAATTTCCGTTACAGACGAAATTTGTTGTCGCAAACTCTTTAGTAAATCAAGAGTTTTTTCGTAGGCAACTTTTTTTCCTTGGTTTTCAAAGTACTTAGATGCTTTTTGCATATCAGCGATCGCTCCTAAATGATATCCTAAGCGATATTGAGCTATTCCCCGATTAACATAAGCTTGGGCATTGCTGGGGTTAAGTCTGATAACTTGAGAAAAATCACGCACTGCACCAAAGTTATCTCCATTTCTGCCGCAAGCACAAGCCCGGTTAAAGTACGCTCTATAATCGTTAGCATTGAGACGAATTGCTAGATTAAAGTCGAGCATGGCTGCTTGGATATCTTGCAAGGCAAAATGCGCTAAACCTCTGTCATTGTAGATATCTGCAAGTAATAAGCTGCTGATTCTCTTAATTTGAGTTAAAGCTAAATTAAAGTCAAGAATTGCCTCAGAATCTTTCCCATCACCAGCACGGGCTAGCCCTCGATTGTAGTAAGCTCGAAAATCGGATGGTTTAAGTGCGATCGCTCGATTAAGATCGACAATGGCAGCAGGATAATCCCCTTGTCTGTAGTGTGCTACTCCCCGGTTCAGATAAGCCTCAGAGTTATCCGGTGCAAAATTTATGGCTTGAGTACAATCTGTGACAGCTTGATGGTAATCTTGTAATTGGAGATCAGCTAGACAGCGATCGCTATAAGCTACAGCAAAATCTTTCTCAACGTCAATTGCCTGGTTAAAATTCTCTATTGCTTCCTGGTAATTACCCCGCCGCATCTTATCTATACCCAATTCCAAGAAGTTACTTGCTGTAATTTGGGTAATTAAAATGGGTGCTGAATGTGCCGGTAAAGTCAGAAAAGTAAGCGGTAAAGCAATAACTACACTGAGAAATAATCGCCACAAATAACTCATAATACCAAATGAGGATAGGGAGTATTGTTTGATATTCTTGGAACAGTCTTTTTGTAAAAACCTTAATCCAAAATTCAAAATCTAAAATCCAAAATTGGTAAAAGCATCCTATTTGACAATTTCGGCAACACTAAAATTAGCGGGACAAAAAGCCCCGCAAATTGTTAATTACTGAAGTGATAAGCTGATGTGCGCCTAAATTGTATAAACACTCTTTACGGTCGTTAACTGTTAACTGTTGACAGGTTTTCGGTTATCAGTCATCAGTCATCGGTCATCAGCCTTCATGTAAATGTTCAAGTTAAATGCGTAACAGCTTATTTTAGTCTACTTCCAGTCCTTATCTGCTTGTGAAAGCACATAAGCAGCTACATCTTCAATTTTGTCAGCCTTCAAACGGTTGCCGAAGGCGGGCATAGCACCTTTACCTTTTGTAACCTGAGCAATAATCTTGTCTGCTGAGTACAAACCATACTTTTCCAAATCCGCTTTCTTCAGGCTTTTGGCAGCATTAACCAGATTTTTCCCTCCCGCATGACAAGAGGCACAATTAGCACTAAATACTTTAGCTCCACTAACAGCATCTGCTGCCAAAGCTGGACTACTGAAGGCAAAAGTAAAGATTGCTATGCCTAACAGCATCACTGTAATAATTTTTTTCATTTCGTGTTCTCTCTCTCCAATAATAGCTTATTCGCTGCGATATCCTCCATAATTGTCAGTTGAGGTGCTGCTATAGTCAAATGACAAGCTGTCAAACTTCGCTATCAAGTTTTTTGATGCTGCACTAAACCCTCTTAACTTCTTCTTTCTTTGTGTCCTTTGCGTTCTTTGTGGTTCGTTTTTCTTTTTTGTATTTAAGTATGGTTTAAATTATCCAAATAAACGAACCACAGAGACACAGAGAACACAGAAGAATAAGGAAAAGAGAGTTTTTTCCCCAGTTTTTTGAGTATTTTTTATTTGGAAGTCCCTTAAAAATAAGGACTAAAGTCCTTACTACGAACTTGCTTACTGCTATTATTAGGAATTACGTTAGCAAGGTAAGAGCGTCATTCTCAATTTATCAATTGTGAATTCTTTTAACAGCCCCTAACTCAGTAAGCGCATCTCCTGTAACACGACAAATTCGCCAATCATCTAATATAGATGCTCCCATACTACGGTAGAATTCTTGGGCTGATTCGTTCCAATCCAACACACTCCACTCTAAGCGCCCACAATCACGTTCTACAGCTATCTGAGCTAATTTAGTCAGGAGAGCCTTACCAATACCTTGCCTACGATATTCTGGTAAAACAAATAAGTCTTCCAGATAAATTCCTGGCTTAGTCAGAAATGTTGAATAATTATGAAAAAATAGGGCAAAACCAACAGCTTGACCCGCAGATTCTGCTAAAATCGCTTCTATATATTTGTGCGCTCCAAATAAATGCTCTTTAAGTTCGAGAGCATTGCCAGTGACAGCGTGAGATAATTTTTCATACTCAGCCAGCCCCTGAATTAATTTAAACAGTACGCTGTAATCAGTTGGTTCAGCAAAACGCACAATCAAATTGCTATGCAAAGTCATTAGTCTATAGTCTATAGTTGATAGTCCATAGTCTATAGGCAACTGTGCAAGTTTTTTTGACTAATGATTAAAAAAAAGCTGAAAAAAGGTACAAAACGCCCTGTTTATGCAATTTACAAGATAGTACTTGGCCTTCATTCATGAGGCATGTGGATTTAATAAAGAGCAACTTTTGTAAGGTGTGTTAAGCGCATTTGTCCTAACGCACCTAAAATCTAGTAGGGTGCATTATCGCGTAGCGTAACGCACCATCCTAGATTTAAAGTTTTGCACTTTATTTGATCCATGTTCGTTAATGAAGCTAATCTATCTTCGTAGATGTAATTAAATCAACCAACCTTTTAAACGTTTGGCTATGTGGGGACGGCGCAATTTTCGCATGGCTTTGCTTTGAATTTGTCGCACTCGCTCACGAGAAAGATTGAACATGTTGCCAACTTCTTCTAAGGTACAGGGTTCGCTGGTTGTCAAACCATACCGCAGAGAAATTACATCTTTCTCCCGTGGAGTTAACACGTCACCCAAGACTTCCCAAATCTCCTGACGCATCATGTTTTCATTCATTTTTGCTTCTGGAGACAGGTTATCTTCATCTTCTAGCAAATCCATTAATTCCGTGTCTTCTTCTTTACCTACACGGTGGTTGAGAGAAAGTGCTTGACGCCGTAGTTGTTGTAGCTGGCGTAGTTGTTGCACACTAATTTCCAAACTTTCTGCCATTTCTCCTTCGGTAGGATTGCGACAAAGTTTTTGCTTGAGTTCTCGTTGTGCTTTTTTTAGCTTGTTAAGCTTTTCAACAATATGAATAGGTAGCCGAATTGTCCGCGCATCGTTAGCGATCGCCCTGGTAATCGCTTGTCTAATCCACCAATAGGCGTAAGTAGAAAACTTATATCCTTTATCTGGATCAAACTTTTCTGTAGCGCGATTTAAACCCATCGCTCCTTCTTGAATTAAATCCAGGAAAGGCACTCCCCGATTTAGGTATCGTTTAGCAATAGAAACTACCAATCTCAGATTCGAGCGAATCATTTTGCGTTTCGCTACTCTACCTTGATACAAGCGACTTTCTAATTGCTTTTCCGTCATTTCTAGCTCGGAAGCCACCTCTACCTTGCTAGGTTCCTGTCCCAGTTTTAATTCTAAGGCTGCTTGTAATTCCCTAACTTCTTCTAGAAACCTAACTCGCCGCGCTAACTCTACCTCTTCATCAGCTTTTAGAAGGGGATAACGCGCCATTTCTTTAAAAAACGCGCCGACGGCATCATCATGCTCGGTTTTATTGTATCCCGAAGGACGAGCCGCAGCCATATCATCCCCGTCGCGTTCGTCTGATTCCAGATTTTCTACTACAATTGGAGGTTCTTCATCTGCCACTGCTTCTAAAATATCGAGTAATGGTTCTTCAATATCAGCAGTGTTCTCCAGTATTTCCATTTCTCCTAATTCAACAATATTCATAGTTTCCTTTAGGGATTGTTGCTTTGTTTGGTACATAATTTAGTTACAGCTACTCCTTTGAGGCTTGGTAGTTTTCCCTAAGGGACGAATGCACCCGTTTATATAGCGAAATTCAGGCTTATGCTAATTTTTCTTCAGGAATGAAAATCGGCATCTACCTAACACATATACGTTACAGTTAGATACAACCTATAACTAAACTGGCCTTCGCACCCAACAAAACTTTCTTCTCAGGCTCCTAACAGATTATATTCTTCATTTTTTTCTTAATTACCAAATATGTCAAACCCCCTCAAACTTTCTCAACCTTAACAAACATAGAATTCTCAGCTAACCATCCAAATATCTTAAACTTTCATATATTTTTATAAATATTTTTAATGTTTATCTCTTGGAAATCACTGGATAAATTAAAAACTTGGTGCTGGAGTTATGCATTCCTGATTTCAATTTACCCAGATGAGAGAAATTATAATAATGGCAGCTTAATTTCAAGATATTCTTATTTGTATAAAAGCATCTCATATACAGAAAGGGTTGAATATCTATCGATAGGCGGATAAAGGCTACTCCCTATTTAGTAGATGGAGCAACTGTTGCAGGAAGGGCTGACATGGTTTTATTTGTATAGTGGGTACCAAATATTTATTGCATGTACAGTTGATACGAATTTGTCTAGTAGATTACATAAGAGGAAACTTATCAAGTATTATGAAGGATAACAGTATTGGGAAATACCATTTAAGTCTAACAAAATAAAAAATTAGACTTAATTAAGCTAGGTTACTTTTAACCAGCTATGTGAGGTAAATATCTAACTATAAAGTCAGAAACTATGTATATTAATGACGTAAAATTATCTCCTTTATTAGTATCTGAACCTAGTGAATCATACAAGTCAGGTATAACTGTTAATAGGTGGGTTGAAGTACTGGTAGACTGTCCCGGAAGTACAGGACTATTTACTTATCGATTGCCAGCCCAGTTAGAAATAAAACCAGGGGATATTTTGAGCGTGCCATTTGGGGCACAACAATTAGGAGCGATCGCAATTCGGTTACTGGCACAACCAAATGTCGATTTACCACCAGAAAAAATCCGGGAAGTAGAAGATATAGTCAGCGTTGGATTTTTCCCAAGTGCTTATTGGGAATTACTCAATCGAGTTGCTGCATATTACTATACGCCCCTAATTCAAGTAATCCGGGTTGCTCTGCCACCAGGGTTACTGGGGCGATCGCAGCGCCGCATCCGCCTTGTTGGAGGCGGGGGGGCAGGGGGGCAGGGGGGCAGAGGAGCGGAGGGGAGTCGTTATTTACTAGGATCTGCTGATCCTTTGGCTTTTTTGACTCCTACTGCACGGCAAGTTTGGGAAATTTTACAAGGGCAACCGGCGGGAGATTACAGTTTTGTCTACATCCAACAAAAAGTCAAATCTGCCTATCGAGGAATTCGGGAGTTGCTGCGATTTGGTTTAGTAGAAAGCTACTTAGAACCACCGCGATTAACTCGACCAAAGTTGCAAAAAGCAGTCACGCTTACAGGTACAATTGACCACGACTTAACTACTCGCCAAAGAGAGATTTTAGAAGTGCTGCGGCGGCATGGTGGAGAGTTGTGGCAAAATGAATTACTACAAATTTGCAATGCTAGTTCTTCTATACTCAAAACGTTGGCACAAAAAGGTTACATCGTCATCGAAGAACGGGAAGTATTGCGAACCGAACAGGGGCCAGCATTAGCAGGCGATGGGGCTAAATCTTTAACTGTTGCTCAAGCTAGCGCCTTAGAAACAATCCAAACACTAGATGGATTTGCTGAAGTTTTATTGCATGGGGTGACAGGTTCAGGAAAAACCGAAGTATATTTGCAAGCGATCGCACCTCTCCTCAAAGTCGGCAAATCCGCCCTTGTTTTAGTCCCCGAAATTGGACTAACACCCCAGCTAACCGATCGTTTTCGCGCCCGTTTTGGTAATAAAGTCAGCGTCTATCACAGCGCCCTCTCCGATGGTGAACGTTACGACACTTGGCGACAAATGCTCACAGGAGAACCTCAAGTTGTCATTGGTACGCGCAGTGCAGTTTTCGCCCCTTTGCCCAACCTGGGTTTAATTATTTTAGATGAAGAACACGATAGCAGTTTTAAACAAGACTCCCCCATACCCACCTACCACGCCCGTACCGTCGCCCAGTGGCGAGCAGAGTTAGAAAATTGCCCCTTAGTGTTAGGTTCCGCGACGCCCTCGTTAGAGAGTTGGGTAAGCGTGAGGAGGCAGGGGGCAGGGGGAGCAGGGGAAGAATTCGTAACTCATAACTCTTGTACAGACGCGATTAATCGCGTCTCTACTCTTTACCTCTCACTCCCCGAACGCATCAACTCCCGCCCTTTACCGCCGGTGGAAATAGTCGATATGCGGCAAGAGTTGCAGCAGGGAAATCGTTCTATATTTAGTAGATCGCTCCAAGTTGCTTTGCAACAGTTGCAAGAGAGAAAACAACAGGGAATTTTATTTATCCATCGGCGGGGACACAGTACTTTTGTATCTTGCCGCAGTTGTGGATATGTATTGGAATGTCCTTACTGTGACGTGTCGTTAGCGTATCACCACACCGAAGAAAAAGCACCGGAATTATTGCGCTGCCATTATTGTAACTATGCGCGATCGCACCCCAAATTCTGCCCCGATTGTAGTTCCCCTTACCTGAAATTTTTCGGTAGCGGTACTCAGCGAGTAACGCAAGAACTAGCGCGACAATTCCCAGAGTTACGCTTGATTCGTTTTGATAGCGATACCACTCGTAACAAAGGCTCACACCGTACCCTACTCACCCAATTTGCCAACGGCGAAGCAGATTTATTAGTCGGTACGCAAATGCTCACCAAAGGATTAGATTTACCACAAGTGACACTTGTGGGCGTTGTCGCCGCCGATGGATTGCTAAATTTATCAGATTATCGCGCCAGTGAACGGGCATTTCAAACCTTGACTCAAGTCGCTGGACGTGCTGGTAGAGGCGATGATCCGGGGAGGGTGATTGTACAAACTTATACTACAGAACATCAGGTAATTGCAGCAGTGCGATCGCACGATTATCACTCTTTCTCCCAAGCTGAATTAGAACAACGCCAAGCCCTCAATTATCCCCCTTATGGGCGGTTAATTTTATTGCGCTTAAGTAGTCTCGATCCCATTCAAGTGCAAAACACCGCGCAAATAATTGCCACAACCTTGAGTACAGAAGAAGAATTCGAGATATTAGGCCCAGCACCAGCAAGTATTTTGCGGGTAGCTAATCGTTATCGCTGGCAGATATTGATTAAATTTGCCCCCGATGCTTTACCACAATTGCCAGATTGGGAAGAAGTGCGATCGCTTTGTCCTTCATCTGTTAGCTTGACAATAGATGTAGACCCATTAAATATAATGTAGAGACGCGAAATTTCGCGTTTCTACAAGGTTTATCGAGAGCTAAAAGTCAAAGGTTTAGCGGTCATCATTTATGATAGTAGCGACTCCTTGGTTATTAGCGAATATGGCGTTTGCTGCACCATAGAGATTGACAAAAAATGTCTCGTTACCTTCAACTTTTCTATCACCTCTGACACCAATGCTTAGAATTTTGCTGGTTTCGCCAGGGTTAAAAATAATTGCCCCCATTCCGGAATTGTAATCAGAGTCAGAAGTTTTGGCAGTGCGATCGCTCGTACTGTAATTGACAATAACCTGTTGATAGATAGCATTGGAAAGGGTAACGGCAAAGTTTACGTTAGTTATCATACCTGTGCTGCCTTCGGCGACCGAGACATTGGAAATCTTGATACTGGGAATTTGGTTAATGTCATCATTAATGATAGTAGCAACTCCCAGGCTATCGGTAATCGTAGCGTTTGAGGCACCAAACAGATTGACAGAAAACGTCTCATTGGCTTCTGGTTTGTCATCGCCTTTAATGCCAAAGCTAACGGTTTTGAGAGTTTCGCCAGGATTGAAAATGAGTGTCCCCAGCCCAGAATTATAATCAAGGTCAGAAACTTTAGCAGTGCCATCATTAGTGTTGTAATTGACAATCACCTGCTGATAGCTGGCATTGGAAAGAGTAACGTTAAACTTGCCATTAGTTGGTAAGCCTGCGTTGCCTTCAGAGAGCAAGACATCCGAAATACCGATAGTGGGTTGCTGATCATCGTTGATGATATCTACTGTAGCTAAACTGGCAGCAATTGTGGAACTTTGCGGCGCAGCTGTCAGGTTGGGGTTACTCAAGGTGACACTAATGTTTTCATCGAGTTCAAATTGTTTGTCAGCTAAAATATCAACTGTAATTGTCTTTGTCTTTTCCCCAATGTCGAAGTTTAAAGTCCCGGATAAATCACTATCTATAAACTCACCAACTTGACTAATTTCTCCACTTCTAATTAGAATGCTCTTATAGTCACTATCAAAAATTGCTGTGCCAGTAATGGCATAATCCACTGTACTTGCTACACCAATACCACCACTGCGGGCAACGGTAAAGGTAACAGATTGAGTGCCGCTATTACCTTCAGTCAAAGTTAGGGTATTAGTAGAAATTGCGTATTGAATTAAATCGTTAGCACTAATAACAGAAACATCGTCGATCGCAAACCCATGATCAAAGCCTGCGTCATTGAGGTCTTCCCAACGTAATATAATCTCTTCGCCTGGAACTATTGGGGTAGCTAGGTTAAAAACTATAGGTGTTATGGAAACTCGATTTGCAGCCGCATTCCCATCTAGGGAACCTGGTGTTGCAGTTGCAATTGGCCCAGTAAAATCCAACGATGTTACAGGTTTCCATGTTCCTGTTGTTAGGCTTGTGAGAGTTAACCCAGTTTGATAGCTAAAGTTCAGCTCTTGCTGTGATAGGTTATTACCATTACGCCATTGTTCACCTGTGTAACCGACTTTCAACGCAGTAATCGGTGAACCTGTGTTGTTTGTAAGGCGTAACCCATAGTAAATAGTTCCTGTAGTACCAGAAGCTATTGAACCAAGCGATCGCTCAGTCGCAGAAGTCGAACCAAAACTGTACAATCCATCTGTGTTATCACTGCCAATACCAGCGTCGTAAATTGTTCTTGTCGCGTACCAACCCGCAATGGTTGAATCATCAGCCCAAGGAATAGATGTTCCAGAATTAGCTAAGGAGTTAAAGTTTTGAGAGTAGGATATGCCAGTAAAACTCGCTGGCAGGATAGAGTTGTAAGCCTGTATTACTTCAGGCTGAAATGCCAAATTAGCCTCAATTTTTCCCGTCTTCACCTCTAAATCCCAGTTGCCACCTAACGCTGCACTTCCTGTTTTGTCGGTGGAAGCGGCGACATCTGCTCCAGTAATTTGGCTAAAAAGCTGTACAAATTTCGTGCCTTCTCCACTTGCCACATCACAGCCATAAAGTAGAATGTCAACATTATCAGTTAAAGCATTTCTCCACTTTTGTAACTGATTTGTGTAGCTATTCAGGTTGGTGAGGTTGAGGTCAGTTGACCCTAATTGCAAACTCCCCACGCCGCCGTGGGAGACAATGTGAACTGATTGAACCGAATTGGATTTACGTCCTGCGAGAAACTCGGTGATTTGTGTTAAAGCATCTTGATTATGGTCAAGGATAACAACTTCACTGCCGAGTATGATACCAGCTAGCAGGCTTTGGTAATCAATAACTGCTGTATCTATAAAAACAATATTTGTGCTTGCTTCTTTTAACGTCATAATTCTCGTCCTTTAATAAAACTTTAGATTGAATAAAATACTTGTTGGCTCTAAACATTTAGCTTGTTAGTGTTTGTCACCCAGCACTAAATAGGAAGCGAATGTTGAGCCATTCGCTTCCATTCCCAAATCGAATTGACAACAAAACCTCTTCTTGATTGGGAAAAAGTGCAATATTTATACTGGTTACCCCTCTTCTGTCACTCTCCGGGAGGGCGATCGCTAGAAGCCTCATGAGGCAATCAATACAAGCTATACTATTAGAAAAAAAATAGGTCTTGTATTTCTTATTAGAAAAGAATCGCGCGTAGGCGTAGCCCGTCGTAGACATCGCTTGCTATACAAAAGCTCTAGATTTTAGAAAAGGCAAATGTTTTCGGAGAGTGACAGAAGAGGGGTATATGACCAAGTACACCCTAGAAAAACTAAGCTATGTTCTAGTTATATTTTTCTAAGATGATACAAATTTATACTTTTAAAAGTAGCCAAACAATTGTATTTATACTTAAATAAATTCAGAGTGAATCCAATACAGTTGGGAAATTTCGCGTCTCTACTAATTAATTAATCAACAATTCTGGTGCTACTAATCCTTTTTGGATAGCTAAGACTGCGGCTTGAGTGCGATCGCGTACTTCTAGTTTCTGTAAAATAGTATGGACATGAACCCGCACTGTACCAGGGGCAATGTAGAGAACCTCGGCAATTTCTTGATTGCTTTTGCCAGTTGCTACGAGTGCCAAAATTTCTTGCTCCCGCTTGGTTAGGGGATTTTCTAAAGATTCCTCAGTTTTTGCAGGCAGCACCATAGTAGAATTGCCCTCAAAAGCTGCTCTAATTTCTGTGGTTGCCGTTTGATCCCACCAAGAAGCCCCTGCTGCAACCGATCGCACTGCTAATATCAGAGACTCAGCCGGAATACCTTTGAGGCAGTAACCTTGCGCTCCGGCGGCAATTAACCGCGAAATCAGGGGTTTTTCAGAACGAGAGGTTAAAACAAGAATTGGTAAATTTGGGTGCTTCTGCTTGATTTGGCGACAAGCCTCAATTCCGCCAATTCCCGGTAAACCTATATCCAGCAAGACCAAATCCAGGGGATAGTGATTTGCTAATTCTACAGCTTGTTCCCCATCTTCTGCCTCTGCGACAATCTCCAAACTGGTTTCTTGTTGCAACCGCATCCGCAGCCCAAGCCGAAATAATTCATCATCTTCAACAAGTAAGATTTTCGTCATTTATTATTAGTCATTAGTCATTAGTTAGGAGTTAGGAGTTAGGAGTTATGAGTTATGAATTCTCCTCCTGCTCCCCTGCCCCCTCATCTCCCGGTTGGTGAGCGAAGTCGAACCACATCTCCCCCTGCTCCCCCTGCCCCCTGCCCCTCATCTCCCCGGTGGTGGACAAGCTGGGAGGCGGAAACCAAAGAGTGCGCCTCGTGGTGAGCGATTCTCTGCCCAAATTGTACCCCCATGAGCGGTAATAATTTGCCTGGTCAAATAAAGCCCTAGTCCAGATCCACAGACGTGGCGATCGCTATGTCCTTGATAAAATCTTTCAAACAAGTGGGGTAACTCTTCTTCGGTAATGCCGGAACCAGTATCGAGTATTTTTACTACTTGATCGCTAGAATAACTTTCAAGTACTACTTCTACTTTACCGCCACGAGGGGTATGGTTTATGCCATTACTCAGGAGATTGGTGAAGACTCGCCCCAGTTGCAAAGGATCACCGTTTACCCAAATAAAGCTGCGAAAATCTGATTCCCCATAGTGGAGAGAAATATAAACCTGGCGCGTTCTCGCTAGTTCAGTCAGGGTGGCGATTACCTCCTCCGCCACAGTTGCCAAATTAACAGGTGATAACTGTAGTTTCAGCCCTTCGGCATCATTGCGGTATACATCTAAAAGCGTTTGGACTAATTGCAGTGTACTCCGATGACTACGAGCCATTGTTTGTAAAACTTTGGCTTGCATTGGCGTAATTTCACCAAATTGCTCATTTTGCAAATATTTCAGCGTTTCAATTGCTCCTAATAAGGGTGTTTTCAAATCATGGGTTAGGGTAGAAACAAAATCTTCACGCATGGTAGCTAGTTGTTCTTGAGAGCGTAATTGTGCTTGCGTATAAGCGATCGCTTCTTCATTGCGGTGGTTGCGATCGCTTAACCAACCTGTTACCACCAACGCCAAAACTGCAATCAACCTATTTGCCAAGGTTGGGAGATGAACTATTTCTCTTCCAGGAATAAACAAATTCAATAATGTTAATCCCGTAGCTGCAAGAGTGATCCCCAATACAGCACCCCGATTTAATCGTGAATCTGCTAACAAAATCGTCCCTGTGTAGAGGTAGCCAAATACGTACTCAGGTGGTGTTAAATATTCCAAGACTATCACGATCGCAAAGGCGATCGCTATTAGCCCATAAGTCTCTCCACGCTCGTTTATAGCTTCTTTCATAGCCACTAATCGATTTAATCTCTTCATTTCTGATTTACTAAAAAATCGTTATCCTACAATCTTTACAAGTATTTAATTCAGCGATTATGATTTAGCTGCAATCTATATCTGCAAATTTAACTCGACCATTAACCCGAAAATTCTGATTGTCCAGATCCAAAAACCGTGACTGGGGATTGATAGGGCTATTTCGTTCTAGACATAAACCGCCCAGAACTAAAGTTCCTCTCTTGCTAAAGTCCGTTAAAAAGGGCTATAACCTTTTCTCAGTCGTCTTTAGACGACTTTCGCTATTAGACTCAGAATTCATTCTGAGGCGGGCTAGATGAGAATGAAATAGCCTTGGTTAACTGAAGATTGGGGGCTAAGTAGTTCCCCTCCAGGGGTGGAGTATTTACCACAACCTTCCGAATCCGTAATCCCTTTACTAAAATTCTCTGGGATGTTTATATTCTTTGAAAGTAGCAAACTTCGATAATGTATTGTATAAACAAATAATCCTAGCTAGTGAGATAAATGAATTAATTAGGACTTACGCATTGACAGAAAAGCCAAAATAGCAGGTATAATTTTCAAGGCTTATAGCTAGATTTTTCAATGATATTTTGGCGATCGCGCCCAATCAAGGGTGATAGACAAAAGCCTGAAACAACGTATTTACGTTGGTACACAAGATAGTTATTTTGTACAGTGCGTAAGTCCTGTTAATAATAAAAAATTAAATATTCTTAACAAGAAAATTAATAAATATCTGGATAATAATAACTGAAAATACTAAATCTAGATTTAAAAATGACGGTGACATGAGATATCACCAAATCCCTCGAAATCAAATACCTCAACAGTTAATCTGTTATTTCTAAGAATTGGCTTGCTAGTACTTAAATTTAATTGAGCGCGAAATATATGGGACAAGGTTTTTTGCAAATTGGCTTAACGCTATGTATTGTCATAGCAATCACTCCGTTACTGGGTAAATACATAGCGCGTGTCTTCTTGGGAGAAAGAACACTGCTTGATTTTTTGATGAACCCCATAGAGCGAAGTATGTTCGTACTAGCGGGTGTCCGCAGGAAAGATGATATGAGGGGTTTGCAGTATATCCGGGCTGTAATTTTTACTAACTTAATCATGGGTATCTCAGTCTATTTACTGATATATTTTCAGAGACTCTTGCCCTGGAATCCTAACGGTTTAGGTGCTATCAAATGGGATGTATTACTGCACACAACTATTTCCTTTGTGACGAATACCGACCAGCAACATTATGCTGGTGAGACAACTTTAAGCTATTTTAGCCAGGTAGCGGCTTTAGGCTTTTTGATGTTTACCTCCGCAGCCACCGGGTTAGCCGTGGGAATTGCTTTTATTCGCGGGTTGACAGGGAGAAAATTGGGGAACTTTTACGTCGATCTTGTGCGTGGAATTACGCGAATCTTGCTGCCGATTTCGATTATTGGAGCGATCGCCTTACTTGTAGCAGGTGTACCACAAACATTAAAAGAGACTCTGGTTCTGAGAACCTTAGAAGGTGGAACGCAATATATTGCCAGAGGCCCCGTGGCATCCTTTGAAATGATCAAACTTTTGGGCGAGAACGGCGGAGGCTTTTTTAGCGTAAACTCAGCCCATCCTTTTGAAAATCCCAATGGTGCTTCTAACTTGATAGAAATGATCGCCATGATTTCTATACCAGCAGCCTTGATTTACACTTACGGTATATTTGCCAACAACATCAAGCAAGCTTGGCTACTTTTCTGGATGGTTTTTGTGATTTTTGTAGTTCTGGTGGGAGTGACAGCCGTAGGAGAACTCCAAGGTAATCCCCTTGTTAATAACGCCTTTGGATTAGATCAGCCCAATTTAGAGGGTAAAGAAGTTCGATTTGGGTGGGCACAAACGGCATTTTGGGCAGTTATGACTACCGCTACAATGTCTGGTGCTGTGAATGGGATGCACGATTCTTTAATGCCGCCAGGAATATTTTCGACTCTCTTCAACTTGTTTATTCAGGTTATCTGGGGTGGACAGGGAACTGGAACAGCTTACCTATTTATTTACTTAATTCTCACAGTATTCCTAACTGGACTACTGGCAGGGCGCACCCCAGAGTTTTTAGGGCGCAAAATTGAAAAGCGAGAAATCGTTCTCGCCAGCGTCGTGCTGTTGATTCACCCAATTTTAGTTTTGATTCCCAGTGCGATCGCCTTGGCTTATCCCATCTCCCTATCTGGAATTAGCAACGCTGGTTATCACGGTATTTCTCAAGTAGTTTATGAATACGCCTCAGCAGCAGCAAATAATGGCTCCGGCTTAGAAGGGTTGAAAGATAATACCCTGTGGTGGAACTTGAGTACAATAGTTAGCCTCATCGGAGGACGCTACATTCCGATAATTGCTATCCTTTTGTTAGCTGACGGCATGTCTCGTAAACAACCAGTTCCTGAAACCCCTGGTACTCTAAGAACGGATTCTCTAGTATTTACTGGTATCACTGCTGGAGTGACATTGGTTTTGGGAGTATTGACTTTCTTTCCCGTTCTGGCTTTAGGCCCCATAGCCGAGGGGATGAAACTAGCATCTGGCAGTTAGAAAATTTATGAGTTATGAGTTATGAGTTATAAGTTGGGGATATTAAGAGAATACTAAAAAATAAATTAACGTTGTGTGCGACTTTATCTCAAACCTAACCCCCAACGCCAACCCTTGTAGCGTTGGGGAGCAAGAATCAAAGCCTATCGACTTTTCAAATGGAAGCGGGGTTCTAAGAATAAGTTGCACATTGCGTTAAATTATCCGGTTTCGTAGGGTGTATTAGCGATCGCGTAATACACCTTCATCAGATAGTGCGTTATAACGCACTTTACAAATTGGATCTTTTCTATATTAGAAGTTCCAAATAACTCCTAACTCTAACCATGTCAAGGTGATATGTAGCTTAAATTTCATATTCGCTTAAACAAAATCTTCAGTTGTTCTTTTAGAATTTTGACAATTCCGAGTTCAAAGGCTCAACTTCCGAGTTCAGAGGCTCAACTTCCGAGTTCAAAGGCTCAACTTCCGAGTTCAAAGGCTCAACTTCCGAGTTCAAAGGCTCAACTTCCGAGTTCAGAGGCTCAACTTCCGAGTTCAGAGGCTCAACTTCCGAGTTCAGAGGCTCAACTTCCGAGTTCAGAGGCTCAACTTCCGAGTTCAGAGGCTCAACTTCCGAGTTCAGAGGCTCAACTTCCGAGTTCAGAGACAATACAGTTCAGTTAGCGACAAAAACTAAAAACTGCGTAGGTTGGGTTGAACTTTAGTGTTACCCAACAAACCACTGAAAATGTTGGGTTCCGTTCCTCAACCCAACCTACGATTCTGCTTAACCCAAGCGTCTTGAGTTCAGAAGCTAGTTATGAAAACAAGATTCACCTTGACAGCGCTACTCTTAACTCCTAACTCCTAACTCTTGTACAGACGCGATTTATCGCGTCTCCACAATACTCTTGTACAGACGCGATTCATCGCGTCTCTTCTAACTTTATTCATAAATCAAGTGGGAACTAACTTCAAAGCTAGACGGACAAATCCTCGTTCTGGCGATCGCCGCCAAGCACGTAAAAAGGCCAAAACAATTAATAAGTGGCTGTACTTAAGGGCAATGAAAGATGCTTTTGTCAAGCTCAACCCTAAGTATGCAATCAAAAATCCAGTGATATTTGTGGTTTGGGTGGGGACAATCATCATTTTATTGCTAACAATTGATCCCAACCTATTTGGCCCAGCCCTGCAAAAGAACCCGCAAGTTTTCAACGGTTTGTTATCGGGAATTTTATTCTTTACAGTTTGGTTTGCCAATTTTGCCGAAGCAATTGCCCAAGGGCGGGGTAAAGCCCAAGCCGATGCCTTGCGATTAACGAAATCAGAAGCGATCGCTAAAAAACTTGCTGCTGACGGCATAATTAGTGAAGTTTCATCCACCAGCCTTAGACAGGGCGATAACATCTACGTTATTGCTGGCGATATCATTCCCGCCGATGGCGAGGTAATCATGGGCATCGCCTCAGTGGATGAATCGGCAATTACTGGCGAATCCGCACCAGTATTAAAAGAATCAGGTTCCGACGTTGCCAGTTCCGTCACTGGTGGGACGCGGATTATCTCAGATGAGCTAATTATCCGCATCACTCATGACCCAGGTAAAGGCTTTATTGACAGGATGATTGTCTTAGTAGAAGGGGCAGAACGCAGCAAAACACCCAATGAAATTGCTCTGACAGTATTGCTGGCAGTTCTCAGCTTAGTGTTTTTGTTAGTTGTAGTAACTCTGCCCGCACTTGCTTACTATGTCAACAGTCCAGTTAGCGTACCAGTTTTAATTGCCCTATTAGTAGCATTAATTCCTACAACTATTGGCGGCTTACTAAGTACAATCGGTATTGCTGGGATGGATCGAGTTGCCCAATTTAACGTTATTGCCACTTCAGGACGAGCAGTCGAAGCTTGTGGAGATATCAACACTTTAGTTCTGGATAAAACAGGTACAATTACCCTCGGCAACCGTTTGGCGGAAGAGTTTATTCCGATCAACGGTCATTCAATATCAGAAATTGCTAATGTTGCGTGGGCGGCTAGTGTCTTTGACAATACACCAGAAGGTAAATCTATTGCGCGACTGGCAGAAAAGTTAGGCGCAAGGTTTGATTTCGACTTCAACCACGCAGAAGGAGTTGATTTTTCTGCCAAAACACGGATGAGTGGTACAAACTTGCCTGGTGGGTATGAGGCGAGAAAGGGAGCAGTAGAAGCCATTAAAGAATTTGTTCGTTCCCGCAACGGACGCGATACGCCAGAATTGGATGCTACCTACGAACGAGTTTCTCGCCTGGGAGGTACACCCCTAGCAGTTAGCCTAGATAACGAAATCTATGGAATTGTTTATCTCAAAGATATAGTTAAACCTGGTATCCGCGATCGCTTTCTTGCACTGCGACGGATGGGAGTGCATACCATCATGGTAACTGGAGACAACGGGATTACAGCTTCTGTCATTGCCCAAGAAGCTGGAGTTGATGACTTCATCGCTGAAGCCACACCAGAAGACAAAATCAGCGTCATTAAGAAAGAACAAGCAGCAGGTAAACTAGTTGCCATGACAGGAGATGGAACTAATGATGCCCCCGCATTAGCCCAAGCTAACGTCGGCGTTGCCATGAATACAGGCACGCAAGCTGCAAAAGAAGCTGCCAACATGGTAGATTTAGACTCCGATCCCACAAAGCTGATCGATATTATTAGCATTGGTAAACAATTATTAATTACTCGTGGGGCATTGACGATATTTTCCATCGCTAATGATATTGCTAAATACTTTGCGATTATCCCAGTGATATTTGTCGCGGCTAATTTGCAAAGCTTGAATTTTATGAATTTAACTAGCCCTAATTCTGCTGTTCTATCAGCGTTGATTTATAATGCTTTGATTATTCCCGCTTTTATTCCGTTGGCATTGAAGGGTGTACGGTTTAGTCCGCTGACAGCTAATCAGCTACTGCAACGCAATATCTTAATTTATGGCTTAGGTGGGGTGATTGCGCCGTTTATCGCCATTAAGTTGATAGATTTACTGATTACAGTTGTAGGCTTGGCTTAAGAATAGTAAAAAATAAAATATTATCAGTAATTGGAAAACTTTTTATGGCTATTATTCGAGAAACTATCAGAGCAATTTTTATAACTCTAATGCTTTGGTTGTTGACTGCAATCATCTATCCTCTGATAATCCTTGTAGTGGGTCAAGTTTTTTTCCCTGATCAAGCTGACGGCAGCATCAAGCTGGGTCAAAATGGTGAACCAATTGGTTCAGCTTTGATTGGTCAAGTGTTCACATCTGAGCGATATTTCCATTCTCGTCCCAGTACTGTTAGATATAGCCAAGGCAAAAAAGCCAAGCCAACTGGCATATCTGGAGCGAGCAATCTCGCTGCAAGCAATCCAGAATTACTAAAACGGATTTTAGAAGAGGCAGATAAATTGCGAGAGGAAAATCTTCAACCGATCGCTGATATGATTTATACCTCTGGCTCTGGTTTAGACCCGCATATTTCCTTGAAAGCAGCACGGCAGCAATTGACGCGGGTTGCTGGTGCGCGGGGAGTAAAAGAAGATGAGATTTTACGTTTAATTAATAAGTATACTGATGACAGATTTTTATGGATTTTTGGCGAACCGGGAGTCAATGTTCTCCGATTGAATTATGCTCTTGACGTGCAAGATTTTTCTCGTCAGTAAAATCAGTAAATTGGGCATTTGTCATTTGTCATTAGTTATTCTCCCCCTGCTCCCCCACTCCCCACTCCCTACTCCCCACTCCCTACTCCCTATTTTCAAATGTCAGATAATAGTAAGACTGGTTCAGCTGGCACTGTACCTTTAAATTCTGCAAGTTACTCGCTTTATCCGGTACGACGGCGGGGTAAGCATAAAATATTTATTGGCATGGCTCCTGGAGTAGGCAAAACTTACCGGATGCTGGAAGAGGGACACGCACTTAAACACGAAGGGCTTGATGTTGTCGTTGGGCTTTTAGAAACCCACGGACGCAAGGAGACAGCTGAGAAGGGAGAGGGACTGGAAATTGTACCCCGTAAGGAATATCCTCGCGGTGAGTTGACGCTGACGGATATGGATACAGATGCAATTTTAAAGCGATCGCCCCAATTAGTCTTAATCGATGAACTTGCCCATACCAATGTCCCTGGTTCCCCGCGCGAAAAACGTTACGAAGATGTAGAAGTAGTTTTAGCAGCAGGTATTGATGTCTACTCCACAATGAATGTGCAACATTTGGAAAGTCTCAATGACTTAGTAGCTAGAATTACAGGCGTAGTCGTCCGTGAGCGTGTTCCTGACAGGATTCTGGATGAAGCAGATGAAATAGTGGTAATAGATGTCACACCGGAAACATTGCAAGAACGGTTATTAGAAGGCAAGATTTACGCACCAGAAAAAATCCAACAATCTCTCGATAATTTTTTTCAACGCCGTAACCTGATTGCTTTGCGGGAATTGGCTTTGCGGGAAGTGGCAGACAACGTGGAAGAAAATGCGATCGCTACTACCCCCAATGGGCAATTTTGTAATATTCACGAGCGGGTTTTGGTGTGTGTATCCACTTATCCCAACTCAGTGCAGTTGTTACGGCGGGGTGCGAGGCTAGCTAACTACATGAACGCGCCGCTTTATACCTTATTTGTCGCCGATCCAGAACGCTTCCTCACCAAAGAGGAAAGCTTACACATCCACACTTGTGAGAAATTGTGTAAGGAATTTGAAGGTAGTTTTATTCGTGTTACCAACAGTAACGTAGCAAATGCGATCGCCCAAGTTGCCGAGAAATATCGGATTACCCAAATTGTAATTGGAGAGAGTCAGCGATCGCGCTGGCAAATGCTCCTCAAAGGATCTTTGACGCAAAAATTAGTCCGCTTGCTCAAAAATATTGATTTGCATATTATTGCCAGCGAAAAAATGGTTTCACCCAAATAGGCGATCAAATTTCCCCAAAAACCTCAGAAGTAAAGCTTCCATGCAAACCATAGGGAATATGATGCTTGAGATGTAGGCGAGCGATCGCTCCTTTAGAGAAATCACTAGCATCCAAAATTACCAAATCTGAACGGTGATAGGTAGCATCATAAACCAAAGCTAATACCCAACCATCATCTTCTTTTTCAGAACCTGGGCGCGGGACAAAAATCGGTTCACCAACAAAACCACGGGGTGCAGCACTCCAAAATTGTCTTTCAAGAGACTCTAAATCAATTTTTAGCAATGCTTGTAAGGGAGCATTACCAGTTTCCGCATGAGCCGCACCTATATATAGATATCGATAAGGGCGTCCCACATTCGCCGGATGTATAGTGGGAAATTCACAACAACGGCCATCGATCAACTCCCGCCCGACTGTTCCATCCTTTAGATTCAGAGAAAATCGCCAAAGTTGCCCAGGTGAAGAAGCTTCAAAATCAATTTGTCGAAAATCGCTTTCGGGTTCCACTTCTGGCAAATTTTGGTAACAAATGGAGTCAATCAAAACTTCCTCTCCTACCTCAAAAGCATTAACATGGTGGAAGACAAAACCAGATTGAGTTTCGAGAAATTTTATCTCTTCTTGCCCTTCTTTAGGAAAGCGGGGAATAATTAAAATTTGAGTTGGCTGATTTGGCTGAAATTTAATACATTCTCCCGCCGCACGTATTCCCAAAGCGAAAGGTATAGGATTAAAGGTAACAGGATTTTGAAAGAAGATGCAGTAATTGGGAGTAATAACAAAATCGTGAATGAAACAGAAACCTGGAACACTATGAGCGTGCTGTCTGATAATTTCACCCGATGGATTTAGCTCAAAAATAGTAATTGTGGTAGATAATCCTGGCTTAATCGAGAAATTTACCAGGCAAGGTGCGCCCCCATCTTGGTAACAATTATTTTCCACACGGGGATGTGCAGCGAAAGCTTCACCTGCTGACAAAGCACCATTAAAATATTCATTTCCCAGTGTTTCAAGAGTATAAGGATCGAGGCGATATGGTTCCGCCGCTTCCCACATTGCTAGCAGTTTCCCACCCCAATAGATAACATTTGTATTGGCGATATTTTTAAGATTGAAGTCAAAAATATTAGCTAGCCAACCGCCGGGTTTTTGAGTACCAAAAGTACCGCGATGGAGAATTTTTCCCGCCTTTTGCTCTGCCAAATAGCCAGTTGTGCGGACAAAGCGGTTGCGAAAATGGGCACGACCATTAATAAAGGTAATTTTGCTAATCATCCCATCCCCATCAAATGGGTGATGAAGAGGTTGCCCATTCACATCCAGCAAACCGGGGCCATTTCTAAACAGCGTACCTTGTAACTCTGTGGGAATTTGCCCTTCTATATCATCAATCCAATAATCAAACTCTTGGGTTAGAGATTGATATCCTCCTTGCCAGTCTGCACGGGTGTAGGATTTTTCTGCAACTTGGCTTTCTTGACTTTTTAAATGCATATACTTTGTTTTTTCTTGTTATTTTGGACGAAAAGATGTAACAGCTAAAAAGGTTTTTTTGTAACTTTAGTACAACGCGAAGGCAGGAAACCACCTCGACTTAGTGCGAGATTTATTACACTATTCGACTATTTTCGACTCTGGTTCTCTCAGTACCAACTCAGACATCAAATCTGGCAAAAACCCTTCTTCACCATCAATGGATGTCTCAGTTTGTTCCTCAGCAGCAGGTAGCCAGTTGATAAATGGTAGGGGTAACAGCGTGCTGAGGTTAGTAATTAGCACCAATAGCCAAAGTGATTCAAAGTTCGTTGCAGTGATGCCCAGCCAATAGGTAATTAATGCCCCAAGTGCATGGGAAACCGTTCCTGCTGAATTAAACACCGACATTAACAGGGCAAATAATGTCGCTTCCACACCAGAGGGACAAAGCCTTGCTGCTAGAACCATCACTTGCATAAAGGCAATTTTCCCCATTACAGAGAGAATCAGGCTATCACCCAAACTAAACCAGTGGTCATCTATACCCAATAGCCTGTTTGTGTGAGTCACTAACAACAGCATCGTCATCCCCAAAATTGAGGAAAGGACAGTACTCCAAGCAAAAATTACGCGAAAAGGGATGCTTTTGAGGAAACGTTGAAAAATCCAAACACCTGCTAAAGAAGCGAAACTTGTCACCAAATGCACCCGCCCCAAAAATTCTGGTTCAAAGTGGAGTTCGTTGGTAGCGAAGTAGAAAAAGGCTGAGTCAGCATTTGGGGTAGCTTGCCAGATGAAGATAAACGCCGTTGGTAGCCAGATTGTTTTTTGGCTAATGGCTTGGCGTAGCTGCCCCAGTTGATGTTTGATTGGTAAAGGGTTGGTCTGATTACTATCTTCAGCATCTTTGCTAACTGGGGATTCAGCAATTAACCAAGCTACCCCTGAGACGATGAGAGGGAATAAGGCGGTTATTCCAAAGACGGTACGGCTAGTAAGGTATTGCAGCAGCAGACCACTAAAGTATGCTGTTATTAAACCTCCGATCGCAGAAGCACCCCAGCACAGAGATTGTAATGAACCGGCTTTTGCTAGGGATTCGCCTCTAGCTCGTTCCACAACCAGTGAGTCAACTATGACATCACTCATGGCAACACTAAGAGAACCAAGAGCGATCGCTAATGTAGCTGCCCAGCTAGTATGAACTATTGTGGCCAGACTCGCCCAAGAAGCAGTTCCTAGTATCCCCGATAAAATCAAATAAGGACGCCGACGATAGCCAAATATAGGCAAGCCATCAGAGATGAAACCAAACACCGGCTTGATCATCCAAGGTAGGAAGACAATTCCCAACAGTGCCGACACCTCGACGGGACTCAGCAGCAGTTCATCTTTAAGGAAAAAGCTCACGGCTAGACGCGATAATCCTAAAATTCCTTGGACAAAATAAACGGTGAGAATTGCAATTAACTCTGCATTAGGTTCATTACCCAAGAAGATTTTCTGTGTTATGGAGTCTTTGACCTTGGACAAGCCAGATGATTGAAGCACCATTCGATAAATATTTTTGAAGTTTTATCTACTTTTCTATCATATCGATTCTTAAGAAGTGGGCTTTGTTTGTGTGCCCCTAAATTCCGCAAATTCCATTCGTCATTGCTCAAGTTGATACCGATAAGCATTGCTGACTTTTCACGTTATGTGCAAAAGCCAACGATTGACCTAACCCCCTTCCCGACGAAGGGGAAAAATTCAAAGTCTCTCTCCTAAGAGGAGAGAGATTTAGAGAGAGGTTTTCCAGATACCGCTGAATTGTCAGACAAGCATTGTACCCCTACCAAGGTATTTCTATAACAATCCTAAATCAAAGGATTAGGGCGAACCTACCGGAAGTAAGCTCGCCCTAACTTGTATTTAATATTCAATTGTTATCGGAAATTTGGAAATCCTGCCTACAGCACGTTACGGGAATGTGGAGCCTGGTTTTGTAGGAGACTTCGTGGCTTAGACTCTACTTATGACAATTGTAAAACTGACTTTTTCTTGACTCCACGAGTCAGAACTGAAGTAGCACCCACAAAACCAATCGCAAAAACTCCTAATACAGAAGAAGACTCAGGAACTGCTCTAATGACATTACCGGTGATACTCTTGTAACCAGTGGCGACTGTGTGATTATCTGATTCAAAACCAGTTCCGCCAATATTGGTGAATTTAACCTGATCAAAAGTTCCGGCAACATCGTAGAAGTTGATGAACGCATAGGGTTCTGTAGTATTATTATCTTTTTGCAAATTAGGATTACCCTTGTAGCCGCCTGAATTTGCTAGCTTTCCGATATAACTAGCGACATCAGCAGTAGTAATTTTTTCTACAAGATTACCTTTTGAATAAAATTCAAGTACGTTATTGGCGTCTCCTGCAGACCACCAAAGTCCAAAGTACTTTTGTTCGGTTGCCAAAGTTAAGGTGGAAAACGTTTGATTTGGTTTACCGTCCTTATCGTTACCCGATATTTTCGAGTCTACATCAAAATATTTGCCTGTTCCACCAGCCCCACCATATACGTTTTTATCCACGATTAGAGTATTCGTATAGCTACCAACACCAGTCCATTGAAAGCCTGTTGCACTGTAACCTGTTTTTAGTGTTGAAGCATCAAAATTTTGTACATGATAACTATAACTATCAAGATTTGAGTAATTTGCAATTTGTTTGCCTGCATCTTCTATTGATATCGTAAAAGACGCAGCCATTACAGGGCGGGTAAAAGTAGCTAAATACAAAACGACAGTAGAAGCGATCGCAGACTTAATTAAAAGACTTTTCATTTGACAAATCCTTCTCGTTTTTAAAATATTTCGTGTTCATGCCTCATTGTGGGATGTGATTCTAGATTCCAACATCAGAGAGATTACTACTTTTTTTATTTGATTATACTTAGATGAAAATTTAAGTTATTGGACTTTATTTAGAGGGTAATCACTGATATTATGTTCTGTGATGTTTATCGCTTTATGTAGAAAGCGCAAAGTTATCAGTGCTAAATTGTAAACAAGCTTTATTTATAAAAAGTGCCATTTTGCGATTCGCAGGCATTTCATATTTTTAGGGTTATAGGTCAAGAAAACATGAGGCATTATGCTATGCCAATTTCTTGAAAACCTGTGCTTATCCCTTGGCTGAATAGTTTTTCAACCTCACGATCAAGATTACCTTGGTTTTTCTTTATAATGCTAGAGTAATTAACTGCACAATCTCTATCTGACAACCGATTGCATCAGTGACTCACCACTAATCACTTATCAATTAACCCCGATCTAGTCGGGGAGTTAAAACAATTCGCAATTCGCAATTCGCAATTCGTAATTACGTTTTGTGACGGGGATTTAGATTTAGGCATTCAATTCGCGCTGCTTGATAGAAGCAGGGGACTTAAACCCCTACCACTTGTTAAACCCAATTATCTTAACTGATAACTGTTTAGTGGTAACTGATAACTGTTAAACTACCTCTTGCAATCAACAAAAGAATCTTTATCAATGCATCCAACCGAAGAAACTGCTGTCTCTACTCGCGTTATCGGTTTAATTAGTGGCACATCCGTAGATGGCATAGACGCTGCGTTGGTAGAGATTTCTGGTACAGAATTGGATCTCAAAATTGAGTTGCTGGCTGGGGCGACATATCCTTATCCAGCCGAACTCAGAGAAAGAATATTGGCAGTTGGTGCAGGCGTTGCCATCTCAATGGCAGAATTGGCAGAAATAGATGATGCGAATCGCTCAAGTTTTTGCCCAAGCCGCCCAAAATATTCAACTTGGTCATCAGCCAGCCACTCTCATTGGCTCCCACGGTCAAACAGTTTATCATCGACCACCTGGGGGAGCAGGGGAGCAGGGGAGGAGAGAAATTTTAATTTCTAACTCCTCACTGGCTCAACGCCCCGCTACCGCTAACAGCACTCCCTTGGGTTACAGTCTCCAACTAGGGCGCGGTGCATTAATTGCCCATCTTACGGGCATTACAACTGTGAGCAACTTTCGCGTTGCTGATATCGCTATTGGTGGTCATGGTGCGCCTCTCGTACCTAGAGTAGATGCCTATTTACTCAGTCATCCTGAAGAAGGGCGTTGTATTCAAAACATTGGTGGTATCGGTAATGTTGCTTATATTCCGCCTCGGCATGGCGACTGGCTCTCAAAAATTCGCGCTTGGGATACTGGCCCAGGAAATAGTCTGTTGGATCTAGCGGTGGAGCATTTAAGCGCTGGTGCTAAAACTTACGATGAAAATGGCAATTGGGCAGCCAGTGGTACTCCTTGCCATCCATTGGTAGAACAATGGCTCAACCAAGACTATTTTCATCTGCCGCCGCCCAAATCCACTGGAAGAGAGTTATTTGGTGTTACCTACCTGCATGAGTGTTTAAAAGATACCCAAGCGTACCAACTCAATGCTGCCGACGTACTGGCAACTCTCACGGAACTTACAGCTGCTTCAATTGTTCATAGTTACCGCACTTTTTTGCCGGAAATGCCACAAAGGGTACTATTATGTGGCGGTGGTAGTCGCAATCTGTATTTGAAACGTCGATTAGAATTGTTGTTGCCATCAATACCAGTCTTGACTACAGATGAAGTTGGTTTGAGTGCAGATTTTAAAGAAGCGATCGCCTTTGCAATTTTAGCCTACTGGCGACATTTGGGTATTCCTGGCAACTTACCTACTGCGACTGGGGCATCTCAAGAAGTGCTTTTGGGAGAAATTCACCAAAGTCAGTACTCAGTGCTAAGACACGAACAATAAACAAGATAAAAATTTCTTCTCAACACCGGCTCAACGCCCCGCTATCGCTAACACAACTTAGCACTGCTATAACTATAGTCTTGGTGGCACTCGATCAAGACAGGGAATATATAAGGTGGCTCATACTTTTTTATTGGAACCAGGACGCTGGACAATGCAAGGAAATTGGCTGGAACGTAATGGTATGCCAATCAGTGTCAAGGGTATGACCTTGGTAGCTTGGAACCGAGATAACTGGTTTACTATGGCTACAAAACTGATATTTCCTGGTAGCGATCGCTCAGAAATATCTCTACAATACAAGGGGCGGCTGCATGAGGGAGAGCGTCAGTATACTTTTTTACTCCAGCATAGTATTTTGGGGCAGATTGAAGGTGAAGGCTGGATTGGTTTAGATACTATTGTGCAGCGTTATTGGGTAATAGGCGATCGTCAGCGTCGTAGTGGCTTTGAAACCCTACACCGAATTTCAGAAGATAGATATTACCTCAGTAGTGGCATTTTGGCTGGTCATTTTTTAACTAACACAATGGAAGTTAGCTTAGAGCGTCAGTCAACCTAAAGGTAGCGCTGCTGTCCGTCTAGGCTGGAAGCTTGCCGCTCAAACAATGCCAATGCACTGCTTCCTCAACGCCCAATGTCTCATGCCTGATCTTAAGGAGTCATCGTTTATTCTTGCTGACCTACTGAGTTGTATACTAAATAAGAAATTATCAAATTATCGTTAGACTTTTAGTGTTTTTACCGAACCGTGTAGTCTGGAGTCCAGTTTTATGAATCCTAAAGTCTCTGTAATTATCCCTGCTTACAATACTGAAGCTTATCTTGCGAAGGCAATAGAGTCAGTTTTAGAGCAAACGCTCACAGATATTGAAGTTATCATAGTCGATGATGCTTCAACTGATAAAACTGTAGAAGTCGCTAAAAGTTTTACTGACCCACGTCTCAAAGTAATAGTTAATCAAGAAAACCTTGGGGCTGCTGCTGCGCGTAATCGTGCCCTTAGAGCAGCCCAAGGAGAATGGATTGCTGTGCTTGATTCAGATGATTGGTATGCTCCCGAAAGATTGTCCAAGCTTGTGTCACTGGCAAATGAAAAAAATGCAGATATGATTGCTGACGATCTTTATTTAATCAACGATGGCGAAACATCTCCTTGGAGCACATTGATTCAAGAAAGTGAAGAACGTATAGATAATATTCTCCAAATTGATATCGTTTATTTTGTAGAAACTGATATCTATGGACAACCAGGGTTGCATCTTGGTATAAGTAAGCCTCTATTCAAACGAGAATTTCTGGTTAAGCACGGCATCGAGTACGATGATGCCATCAGGATGGGTCAAGATTTTTGGATTGATATGAAATGCTTAATCAAAGGAGCTCGCTTTTTCCTTGAGCCAAAACCCTATTATTTTTACCGCTCACGCCCCGGATCTCTTGTACATAAAAGCCAATTGTCACGTCTAAATCAATATTTGAATGCTAGTAATTCTTTCATGCAACAAGAAGTTGTGAAAAAAAATCCAGCTTTAATGCGTGCTATGTCTTATAATAATTCAGTGTATAAAAAACATCTAGCTTACCTTCAAGTTGTAGAGCCTCTCAAGGAAGGTAAATGGCTAAAAGCATTGACAGAAATGGCTAAAAATCCGTACTTCTTTTATGATTTTATTTCCCGATTGAACAATATTATCGAACGTCGGATTCAATACTATGTGATGGGTAATAAATCAGTTTTTGAGATTTCTTATAACATACAAAGAGAACGAAAAACTACCAATTAGTACTATCATCTTTTCCTCAAAAAATAATCCATCCTTACGTAGTCAGAATCAACCTGAAGGTCAAACTAATTGATAATTGATAATTCATAATTCATAATTTAAAGACGCTCTCTACGAGAGGCTAAAAGCGTAGCTTGCTTAAGAGTAAGGGTACGAGGACTCGCTTGCCGCCGGCGCTATCAGTGGGAGCTAAGAAATGCTCCGCTGTCTTTTTGACCACTGATTTAAAAATTCATTGTGGGCTGCTGTACCCATTTTAAAATTTATGAATTATGAATTATGAATTAATAATTATTTGGTCAAAAACCTGGTAAGGCAATAAGTAAGTAATCGCACAGAATTATTTACACATGAGATTCTAGTGTAGATAAGGGTTTCATATAGGACTCATATTTGATTTTTGAACAAAACTCAGTACACCTTTATTCTTTCTTCCCAGTCCCCAGTCCCCAATCCCCAGTCCCTTACCTCTACAAGTGATTCAGAAATCAAATCGGATTGCTATAGCTTAATTTTGTGTAGTTAATTTTGTTTAGCTACTTATGTTTAATTATCCCTATGCAGTTCTCGTTTACGTGAGGTACACCCATAGGGGCACGGCAGTGCCCATAGGTGTCAACTTAAGCTAAAACCCTTTTCAAATCTCGTTTCCAGCCTCCGGCTGGAAATGCCGATCGTTGCGGCTTTGCCGCCAGAAAGGGAGGCGGAGCCTTTAGGATGGCATTCCCAGTCAGAGACTCTTAACGAGGCAACGAGGCAATCGAGCAAAGGTCTGTCTAGGCTGGCTTTTACGTTAAGTTGACACCAATGGGCATAGAGTAATCTATTTAGTCAAAATTGGGCAAACTAAAATTACACCACAATGAAAGTGCAAAATGGTACAAAGCGTCATTATAAATCTACCCTTTCTGCTTGTTTGATCTGAATAACTGCCTTACGGTATGAGCCTAGAAAGTCATTGATTTATGGGCGCAATAATCAGATATCAGTTTCAATGCACTTTTCTTCCTAAACACTTACAACCTGCTTTTGGATTCAAATTCTCTATGTCAGACCCCAACATTGGTCGCTTACTAAGCAAACGCTACCAACTCCAGGAGTTAATCGGTACTGGAGCAATGGGTCGGGTTTATCGTGCTAAAGATACTTTGTTGGGAGGTGTACCGGTTGCGGTTAAATTTCTGGCGCTATCAATCCAAAATGAAAAGATGCGATTGCAAGACCGCTTTGAGCGAGAAGCAAAAACCTGTGCTTTACTAGGGCAAAAAAGCATCCACATTGTCCGAGTCATGGACTATGGCGTAGATGACAATAACACCCCGTTCTACGTCATGGAATACCTACAAGGACAAAGCCTGAACAATATTATTCGCAAGGAACGGCTGCCTTTACCAAGATTTTTGAGTATGGCGCGTCAACTCAGCCTGGGCTTACAGTGCGCTCATGATGGCATCCCAGTTGAGGGACATATTTGCCCAATTATCCATCGCGATGTCAAGCCAAGCAATATGCTGGTGATTGAAGATCCCAGTTTCGGAGAATTGGTCAAGGTTCTAGATTTTGGTATTGCTAAATTATTACAGTCAGATGGCGACCATACAAAATTCTATTTGGGGACATTGGCTTATTCTTCTCCCGAACAGATGGAGGGTAAAGAATTAGACAATCGTTCTGATATTTATAGTTTGGGCGTCATGATGTTTGAGATGCTCACAGGCAAAATGCCACTGGTGCCACAGATTCACTCTTTTGGAGCATGGTATAAAACACATCACTATCAAAAACCACGTTCTTTTGCTGAGGTTGCGCCACGATTAGAATTACCAAAAGAAATCGAAAATTTGGTGATGGGTTGTCTAGCTAAAGTACCACGCGATCGCCCCCAAAGTATCACTGAAATCCTCAAAGTTTTAGCATCTCTAGAAAAGCCTGAGCATTCACGCAAAATTAAGCAAGATAGCCAGGCGCTAGTTCCTGCTACTAGAGTGAGCAATGAGCTTGAACAAAAGACAAAAGGCGATTCGCGGGTTTCCTCGTCAAATGATGAAATCGCTCGTGGCATTTCCTGGCCTGACAATAAACCAGTTGCCGATATTGTCTTTCCCCAGCCCATTTATACCAATGGGGAGGTTTTACCAGCTTTGTGGGTGATGCTACCGCAAGAGGAAATTCAAAAGCGCTTACTCTGTACCCGCTATAACCAATTTCTCTTCATCTCTGTTCCCCATCCCATACTGCTATGGATTACTGTCATCTACAACCGCAAACATGGCGCTAAATGGTTACCTTACTACCTCGATCTCAAAACCAGTCTAGGTCTTGAAATTGCCCGGTTACTAAAGCACACAGGTTATTATCGTCTGTTGTTCTTTGCACGAGAAACACCAAATCGCTGTACCCATATCTTACTTTCCAGCGTCGCTTCTGCCCAGCGCCAACGACTGCAAGAGTGGATTGCTATGAGCAACACATTGATATCTTCTGCCGACCCGCAAATTAGTAAAAGCTTACTCAAAAGTGAGTACGAAAAGATTAAGCCTCAAATTCTCGCAAAACTGGAAAGTATTGATACAGATTCTCCATACGATCTTTCCAGCTAAAAATAATTTCTTTATGTTACATGTCTTATATGTAACTAAGGGGTGATTTCTGGAATAATGTAAACTTTTATAAACAAAATATATATAAAGATGTAACTTCTAGTTAGATGTATAAAGAGTGAAAAAACTAGCTGCCAAATCACGGCTATTTAAATTCTCTCTCAATCCTTCTGTGTTTATATTCCGGTGGATTGTAAATTTACGCAGGTTAATTCTCACACTAGACGAAGCAAAAGGAAGTCTGTCTAAAGCCAAAAGTAGATTTGTACTACAAAATTAAAGTAAGTTTAGACTCTAGCAGATGTATCGTCGAAAAGTTTACTCCTTGTTAGTTTTTTTAATTTAATTTTTGTCCAACCTTTGCAAAATTAGTTATCGAAGTTGACGCCCCGACATCCCCAGCTGTTTTCCTCCTTGGAACCAAGCAAGAGAAGGAGGTCGCCCACTGCGACAGTAGAACGACTCTATGCCATAGTGGAACCGGAATCTAAGCCCCACTGGTGCTTAAGAAGCTCTTGATAAGTTGCCTCGCGCACGACCATTTGCTCATAGAGCTTTACTAAAAAGTCTTTAGCTTGATCGTGGCTCATATTTTGCACCTGAGTAGCAAATGAGCAGATGCTGAATTGCTGTTCCAAGGATAGTTTCATTGGTTGGTTCATAATTAACTCCGAAAAAACAACGAGTAAAGGTGATATCGCTTACAGAAGTCCAAATGGGAGAATTGGACTGATATCTGTCCAACATTTGTTCCTCCGTATTAAGAAAGATAACAAGTGTTTGACACATTGCCCACATCCGAAGTGTGGACTTTTTCTGCTCTGATATCTTGCACCTAATCCTACTGATATACCACCCAAGTCAGCCAAGCCATATTCCGGAAAATATTCTCTTTTTGGTCTTGGATAGGTATAACTACCTCTTGATTCCTTTTTGCTTTGCATAACTCTCCTTTGAGGAGATGAGCAAATTTTGTCCTGAATCCTACATAGTTTCCCTGTTTGAGAAAAACTAAGATGCTGTCTCCGCCCAATATGGAGAAAGCTTTGGAGGATTGGACTTTAAGGAGGTTGGAGAATGGATGGTAATAAGCGTGAATTATAGTCGCTTTACCTTATGACGTGCAAGATGTAAATCTACCAATTTATGCAAATTTACCCTCTTTTAAGTCACTTTGGAGGCTAAAAATATTTGTATCAAATTGTAAAAAGTAAAAATGCTCATGCTGAACAAATTGCTGAGTATATCTACCAGATTTGTCATTTGTTATTTGTCCTTTGTCCAATAGCTGGTAACTCTTAACCAATGACCAATACTTCGGCACCGCTCAGTACAAGTGACCAATGACCAATACTTCGGCACCGCTCAGTACAAGTGACCAATAACCAATAACTATTTAGTCGAGTGAGACGATGATAACTGTGATGTTATCGTGCCCTCCTTGGTCTTTGGCAGCCTCAACTAGAGAGATGGCGGCTTTATCAAGCCAAGGAGTGTCTTGGAGACAGCTAGCAATCTTGTGTTCGACAAGTTCTTCTGTTAGACCATCACTACATAACAGGAAGCGATCGCCAGCTTTTACATCTAGTGGTTGCACATCAATTTGATGCAAGTCTTCACGTCCTAAACAGCGCGATAGTACATGACGAAAAGGATGCGATCGTGCTTCATCTAAGGTGATGTCACCGATTTTGATTGCCCGTGCTACCCAAGTGTGGTCTTCTGTTACTTGTTCTAAGTGCGATTCTCGGAAGCGATACAGCCGCGAATCGCCAACATGAGCGCACCAGGGCGTCTCTGGGGCGCGAAAAATTACTGCTACAACCGTTGTACCCATGTCGGCGCGTTCGGGATGATTTTGCTGATCGTGCAAAATCGCTTCATTCGCACCCCACAAAGCTTGCTCTAGCAATTCTTGGGAAGACTTAGGAGATTGCCAATTTGCCAGCAAATAGGCTTGAATTTCCGTAGTGGCAATCCGACTTGCTTCCTCACCTCCCGCATGACCACCCATACCATCGGCTACAACAAAAAACCGCCCTTGTGGGTCGATATAATAAGCATCCTGATTATTAGAACGAATAAGTCCCGGATCGCTAAAACCCGTGAAATTAAGTTTCATAAATTATTTTTGCAACAATTAATACATACGATCGTAACGGTCAAGGCGTAAAAGTAGTCTGATTAGGATCACTGAAAGCCCTGCTGCAATTAAACCAGGCGCTAGTGCCCACCATGCATAATTGGTAACGACTAAGATCGTAGCTGAAAGGGTGAAAGCACTGATTAACAGAGCATAGCTTATTGAGAGCTGAATACTGCTCTGTCGGCGTAATAGGCGTTCAGTTTCGATAGACCGAACGCGCAAGCGCATGTCTCCCCGTTCTAGCTTCTCTAAGGTATCCTCTAATCTACGTGGTAGACCAAACGCGGTACTACTTACCTGAGCTGCTTGACGACTTAATTCGTTAATAAAGCTATTCCCCTCAGAACCATTCATATCGGTCATAAGCTGCATTGCATACGGTTTGGCAACTTCCATAAAGTTAAACTCTGGATCTAAACCTTTGCCTACCCCTTCTAAGGTAGAAAAGGCTCGCATCACAAAAGTGAAGGTTGCTGGAAATCTAAATGGCTGATTATAAGCTATTTCGTAAAGATCGTCACTAATTGCTGCTACTGATTGGTTTTCAAAAGGCTTATCCATGAAATGATCCAGCATGTACTGGACGGAACGCCGGACTGGGCCCATGTCATCGGTTGGGGCGATCGCGCCTAAATCGATTAGAGATTGGACAACGCGATCGCCATCTTTTTGGGCAATACCAAACAGTGTTTGCATTAGTCCTTCACGGACATTTGACTTAATCCGCCCCATCATGCCGAAATCGTAGAATATCAAAGCACCAGTTGCACTAATAGCAATATTGCCTGGGTGAGGATCGGCGTGGAAAAAGCCACTATTGAGTAATTGTAGTAAGTAAGCTTGAGCGCCTTGACGAGCGATCGCCTTTCGATCCAAACCGGCTGCTTCTAAAGCTTCGTATTGGCTAATTTTAATTCCAGGGAGATATTCTAAAGTCAACACTCTAGACGAGGCGTAACGCCAGTATACTTTTGGGACGTTCACCCAATCGTAGCCGCGAAAGTTCCGGCGAAAAGTATCAGCGTTACGGCCTTCGTTGAGATAATCAATTTCTTCCCAAAGAATGCGACAACATTCTTCATAAATACCTAACCAATCTCGCCCCCGTCCCCATTTGGGATGGTTTTGAAAATAGCGGGTAATTCCCTTAAGAATTTGTAAATCTATTTCAAATAACTTCTTTAATCCAGGACGTTGCACCTTGACAACAACCGATTCCCCACTATGCAGCACAGCTTTGTGTACTTGCCCCAAGCTAGCAGCTGCCAAAGGAATCGGTTCAAAATTATGGAAGAGTTCAGGAATTTTCTTGCCTAGTTCTCTCTCAATGGTCGCTTCTACTTGCTCATAGCTAAATGCCGGTACTTTGTCTTGTAACTTGGCTAGTTCTTCTACATATTCAACTGGAAATATATCAGCACGGGTAGAAAACAATTGCCCTACTTTGATGAAGGTTGGGCCTAAATCTAGCAGGGTATTGCGAATCCACACCGCTTGGGTTTTGCGTCTTGTGGCTTGCTTTGCCTCAGTCACACCACCCGGATAACTCCAAGATTTGTTGTATCGCCAAAGTTTGAACAATAAGGTCAAGACAAAAGACCAAATGTCCACAAAACGCCGTCTGCTAGAGTATTTTTCCCGATTCCAACGGTATGCTTTATCTGAATAACCTTGTTCCATATACTTTTGTGTACCGTTGGTTTGCAACCGAATTCCTTGAAAGAAAAGACACTTTGATTCCTAAACTGTTTTTTTTGAAGTGTCCTTTGTCATTTGTCCTTTGTCATTTGTGCATAATTTTTGACCAATAACTAATGACTAATGACTAATGACTAAAATTTATGCAGAAGTTCTACGATAATGTTGCAATTCTGTTCGTAACAGGGCAATTTCTGCTCGTAATTCATCAATATCTGCTTGCAAGTCACCGGAATCAGAAGTGCCTTGTCTAGTACCTGTGGTACTTTGTCCACCATTAGCAGCTTCTGCTGCCCGATTTGCCCGCTCTAGAACTTCGTCTGTAAACTGGCGCAGCTGCTCTCTAGCTTCCGCATCAAATTTGCCCAGATCACTCAAAGCATCGGTCAAAGCGACCTCTAAACGCTCATTAACTACTTCAGCTACTGCTCTGCCTACGAAAAAGGCTTGCACAAGGGGGTTACTCATAAATTTTTGTTACGTTGATCCGCAAGAGAATTATAACTTGCCTGTATGCTTTACGGCTTCTGCTGCGGAGTCATAGATTTGGGTGACGTGATGTGCTAGTTCAGCCCTGGCGAATAGAAGATACTGTTGGTCGATTTACTTTCTTGTTTAACCCCCCATCCCTAAAATCCTGGTTTTGCGTTGCTTTCCCGCCCTGCAATAAATTGATTGCTCATAGCTAAAGTGCGTTTAAACGCACTGAAATTAAGATGGATTGGGGCTGATGGGTTAGACCCCCTATCAATTCGCCAACAGTCTCATAGAATTGATTCCTAAAATTGCCTTTACCAGACTCGATTTACCAGAACCGTTTGCGCCAATATAGCGGTATGCGATCGCTAGATGATACGTTAAGATTTTTAACCGCAGAGGCACAGAGAACGCAGAGGAAGACTTTTAGGGGCAATTTTGATAGAAATTTCCTCCACCTATAACTCAATACCGTTCAGTTAAGCCGAAAAACCTTGCTAGAGACGCGAAATTTCGCGTGTCTACAGGTTTAAAATCAGTACCAAAAATCTTTAACTGAACTGTATTGGCTTATAGATTTGGCTGAAGACTCATTTACAACTGTGCTGATACTACTAATATTAGGATTTGGAGCTAGTGTAGGAACTGGAATAATAGCAGGTTTTTTAAATCTATTCATTTTGTTAGCACTAACAGGAACCAGTTTACCCGCACTTTCCATGCTGCTTTATTCACCCCTAAAAACACGTAAGTTAATTACTAAATATCGCCAGTCTGAAGAATCTTTAATCCAGCCGTGAAAATGTCTGAATAAGGATTTTCAGGATAGGGACACAGGTAAAATAATCGTTTATAATAGATATTTGGTTAAGACCAGTTTCGCTTGATCAAATTAGCTCATCTTGGGTAATTTTCGGGGCTAATTTTGCAGACATTTTGCTGTTTTTAAGGAGATTAAATTATGAGTTTAACTATTTCTGATGAAATTCTAAATTCTAGTCGAATGACAGCGAGTGAACTATTAGTAGAAATTGCGGTTATGCTTTTTCAACAAGAAAGGGTTAGTCTAGGTAAAGCCAGTAAAATTGCTGAGATGAATTATGTAGAATTTCAACAATTACTTGCTCAACGTAATATCTCTATCCACTATGATGTAGAAGAGTTTGAAGAAGATATTAAAACTCTTCAAGAGACAGGTTGGCTATGATTATTGTTAGTAATACTTCACCTCTTAGCAGTTTAGCAAAGGTAGATAAATTGTCTTTGCTTGAAAATATTTATGGTCAAGTGAATATACCCCAAGCAGTATATGATGACTTAACTGATATTAGAGCAGGAGAAAAAGTTAATAACGCCCAGAAGATTTAAAATCTATCCATTTTCAACTGTTCACCTTATCAAACCATAGTTTTATATTAAGTTTGTAATAAATATTCATGTATTGTCAGAATCTAGTTTTTCCCGTCATGCTATCCAACAGATGTTTTATCGTCGAATAAGTAAAAAGGAAGTAGAATCTGTAATCGTTTATGGAGAAGTAATAGAAGAAAATCTCGATGACACACCCTTTCCCAGTTATCTAATATTTGATTTTGTAGAAGGTAAACCAATTCATGTCGTATGTTCCTACGATGAATCTACAGATACAGGATATATAGTAACTGCTTATATTCCTGACCCCAATATTTGGTCAAATGATTTTAGAAATAGGATACAAAAATTATGAGATGTGTCATTTGCAAGCACGGAGAAACTCAACCAGGTTTAGTAACTGTTACCTTGGAAAGAGATGACTGTATTATTGTAATTAAAAAAGTTCCAGCAGAAGTTTGTGATAACTGTGGGGAATATTATTTAAGTGATTCAATCACTGAACAAGTCCTAGAAAGGGCAGAAGTGGCTGTTAATAATGGCGCAGAAGTTGAGATTATTAGATATGCAGCATAGTCTCACATCCTTGAATTGTAGGATGCTTTATCCTCAATATATTCTCATATTAATAGTAAATTATGCTGTTGTTTAAAGCCAGCTACAGATTTTCAATTTAATCTAGCTAGCTAAGAATGCGATCGCATTTTTTTGCAAAGCGTTAATGTAGTGCGGTAAGCGATCGCTATGCCGTCAAGCTTATCGCTTGAACAAAAAGATTACTATATATAATAACTAACTATGAATATAGGTTAATCTATGTCTACCAAAAATATCGCAGAGTATTTCAACTTTCTCTCTTCTGAAGACATTAGACTAAAAGACTCAAGAATTGGTATTGAAACAATTCTTTATGAATACATTGATTGTGGACGTTCTCCAGAAGAAATTGCCCAAATTTATCAAACAATATCTTTAGAACAAGTATATGCAACAATTCTTTATTATCTGCAAAACAAAGAAACTGTCAGTGCTTACATCAAAAACTGGATAGAACACGGTCATAGAATTCGAGAAGAACAGAGGCTTAATCCGCCGCCAGTGTCAGAAAAACTGCGCCAACTCCGAATCGAAAGACAAGCTAACGTGAAAATATAACAGGGCTATTTCGTTGCAGACAGAAACCGCCCAGAACTGAAGTTCCGGGCTAATAGCTAAAGTCCGTTAAAACGGACTATAAACTTTTCTCAGTCGTCTTAAGAAGATTTTCGCTATAAGAGAGGTGAATTCATTTGGAGGCGAACTATATGAGAATGAAATAGCCCTGGAAAATATAGAAGAATTAATAATACCTACTTTGGCATCAGAAGACGATGAATATCAAGACAGAATAGTTTATTTACCCTTACCCTAAAAATAGGCGATCGCCTACGGTACGCTACGCGATCGCTAACTACAAAACTGCTAAAATAAATCCATAACTACTTGATGCCGTATCCATTCTATGACCATAGCTCAAGAATTAAATGATCAAAAAGGCATCTGCCAAGATGTTATATTTCCCCCTGGTGATTTATATAGTGACGAACCTCCCTTGGAAAGCGAACTGCATTTACGGCAAATAATCCTACTTTTAACATGTCTGGAATGGTTGTGGCGAGATAGAAATGATTTCTATGCGGCGGGAAATCTGACTATCTACTACAGTCCGCGCCAACGCAAATCAGAACACTTCCGAGGGCCAGACTTTTTTGTAGTGTTCGGAACTGAACGTAAAACCCGTAAAAGTTGGGTAGTTTGGGAAGAAGATGGCAAATATCCGAATGTAATTTTAGAAATTTTGTCTGACTCAACAGCGAATACTGATAAAGGTTTAAAGAAAACAATTTATCAAGATACCTTCCGCACACCCGATTATTTTTGGTTTGACCCTTACACACAAGAATTTGCAGGATTTCATTTAGTAGATGGAGAATATCAACCTCTACAACCAAGTGAGCAAGGATATTTATGGAGTCATCAACTAGGGTTATATCTGGGAGTTTATCAGGGACTATTGCGGTTTTTTACACGAGATGGTCAACTAGTACCAACACCTGAAGAAACGGCAGAACAAGCAGAACAAAAGGCAGAACGTTTGGCAGCAAAACTGCGCGAGTTAAATATTGATCCAGATACAATTTAGATTACTGCGATCGCATTATGATTATTCTTGTATTTCAAAACTAACTTCTTGATAAATATCGCTAAAGGAAATTTGAAAACCTATTGATTTTAGTGATAATACAGCATCTACTGATTCGTATTCAGTTAATACCCATTGCCCTTCAGCATTTTTATTAAACTGCTCAACAAGATATTCATATTGATTAATCATAATATATTCTTTGAGTGTCGCAATAGAACGATAAAATCTAAATTTATTAGTTCGATCGTGATTCTCTGTCGATTTAGATAATACTTCCACAATCATTATGGGATTGGTGACTGTAGTAGTGCCAGTTCCCTCATATATTGGTTCTCCCTGAATAACCATGACATCAGGATAAGTGTAGATCCGATAACGCTGTATCCACAATTTCACATCACCCATGTAGATTTTGTAATTTTTACCCCGCATTGTAAATTTAAAATTGGCGTAAAAATTACCTGCAATTTCATTGTGATTAGTTGTACCACCAGCCATAGGAATTATTTCCCCGTCTCTATATTCATTTTTGCATTCTGATGTCTCCTCTAGTTGTAAATATTCCTCTGGACTGTAGGATTTTTTCGGTGTTTGTGTTTGCATAAAAACTAGATGTGTGAAATATAAATTAATGAGGATAATGCTTGGCTAAAAACTCCCTAGCTTCAGTCTTATCTTTAATTACTCTATCCAAGGTAGCATCAAGCATATCATCTAATATTTGCCGATATTGAGGCCCTGGTTTATAACCAAGTTTCTTTAAATCATTGCCATTTAATAGTGGCTGCACATTAGCCAAAACAGTTAAATATTCCCAAATTTGATGTCTAAGCGATCGCGGACTTTGCAAAGCAATTAAAATTAGCATTGGTAAATCGTACTGTCGCAGCAACTGCACTACTTGACTGGGACTTTGACACTTAGGCAAAGATTCCTTCACTTCAGTTTGGGCAGAAGCCAAGTTTTGCAAGCGTTTTATGCTATCCTCTTGCAGTTGCAGATTTTTTGCTACTTTCCCTCGATATTGTGGTGCTAGATGGTTGATTAACGCTTCTAAGCGCATTTCCCAATGGATGAGAGTTTGTTCAGCATCAAATCGCCGCAAGCATCGTTCTAGTAAGCGTAATTGCCGCAGCAGTTCTACATCTAGCTTCAGGGTAGGATGGATGCATTGCAATGCCCCTAAATTATCGAGTAACTCTAAAGCCGATTTCCAGTAGGGCGCTTCTAGAATGTGTTTTAATTCTGTTTTCAGTCTAGTTTGCAGGGCTGGAGTTTTGCTATTCTCTTGAGCAGTGCGATCGTAAACACCACTATTGATGGCATAGCGGATAAACTCTTCAGTTTGCGGTTCTATCTCAAACCCAAAGCGCACAGCAAAGCGCACGCCACGATAAATCCGGGTGGGGTCTTCGATAAAGCTGTTGGGGTGTAAAACCCGAATATGCTTGGCTTGTAAATCTAGTAATCCGCCAAAGAAATCGAGTAATTCACCAGCACGGGGAGTAGTTAGGCGCAAGGCGATCGCATTGATGGTAAAATCTCGACGATACAAGTCTTGACGAATAGAACTCGCCTCAACTTCTGGATTTGCTGCTGGATAAGGATAAAATTCTGTTCTAGCGGTGGCAATATCTACCCATAGAGAATCTAATTCTGGGTCTTTGTGCCACAGCAAAGCCGCAGTTTGAAAAGCCCCGTGGATTTCTAAACGAGCCGCAGGGTAAACTTGTTGAAGTGCCTTTGCTAATTCCACACCAGCACCCACATCTGCTGATTTGTGAAAGCCATCAACCACAAGATCAATATCTTTAATCATCAAAGTACCCGATGCTGCTTCAGCTAGCAGTAAATCCCGCACTGCACCCCCAACAAGATAAAGATGCCAACCCCGTTTTTCTGACTCTTGCGATGCTATGGTGAGCAATTTCCAAAGTTGCGGAGCAAGGCGATTTTGTAACTCAGTGCTGAGAGAAATTTTGAATTTTGAATTTTGAATTTTGAATTTTTGCTCGTCCTCTTCGTCTTCATCCCTTTCTTGATGTAATTCCCGCAAGACATCAGTACGAGTGACCAGACCAACTAACTGCTCATTCTCCAATACTGGTAAGCGTCCGATATCATAAGTCACCATCAGCGACTCAATTTGTGGCAATGTCGTATCTGGTGCGATCGTTTTAAGATTTGTGGTCATGTAGCCTTTAACTGGCGCATGACTAAATCCGTGGTGCAGCGCAACATCAAGATCCCGGCGCGAAATAATACCTACTAGTTGCCCTTGGGCATCGACTACAGATAAACCAGAGTGTCCATAGCGTAATAAAATGCGCTGGGCTTCGGCAATTGTGGTTTCAGGTAGAATTGTGCGAACCGGAGAAGACATCAAGTCTCTTGCGGTGAGAGGATGGGGAATTTGCGCTTTTACCCCGTCCAGAAGTTGTTTTAATATTGCCTCTGAATCAACTCCCCTTAGATTTAGCGATGCGGCTTGTGAATGACCGCCGCCACCGAGAAGTTGGAATAATACGTTAAGATTTGTTTTGGGAATTTGCGATCGCCCAATTACAGTTAACCGTGAATCACTTTCATCCAAATCATATTCATTGGCCAACAGTAGGGCATCAATTTCGGTTAATTCCACGAGTTGCGATGCCAAACTCGATAACCCAGGCACAAAATTTTTAGTTCTTAGAGTTACCCAAGCAACCGTATATCCGCGTAGACAAAGATATTCTAAATTTTCCAGCGATTCAGTTAATAACTGCTGCAATTGTAAAGACAAGCCAGGGTCACGGTAGGTAGAAATTACTGATAAACTCGCACCTTGTTCCATCAACCAAGCCAAAGCTAGGGCATCTCGTGGTGTAGATTGATCATAAGTCAAAGAGCCAGTGTCAACGTGGATACCCAAAGCCATCACCGTGGCTTCAGCAGAAGTCAAGGAAATTTCCTGTTGTTGCAATTGCTCCACAATTAAAGTTGTGGCGGCTCCTACCGAGGAAAGATGCGATCGCGTGGCAGAAATATCTGATTCTTGTCCTAAGTGATGATCATAAACTATAATTTCTTTCAGATTGGGTAAATCTAACCATTCAGCAGCTTTACCCAAGCGATCGCGCTGTTGCGTATCCACCACACTCAGAGAACGAATTTTTTCTGGATTCACCGAACGGCGTTCAATTAGCGGATATTCATCCCGATGCAATGCTAAAAAATCCCGTACAGGAGGGTGAGAACCGGCAGTCAGCACAATCTTACTTCCCGGTAGTAGGCGCGTTAACCCTACTGCTGCTCCTAGTGCGTCAAAATCTGCTGTTGTGTGGCAAAGAATTAAATCCATAGTTAAGAGTCATTAGTCATTGGTACTTAGACAAAGGACAAATGGCTAAAATGTTGCAATTTCTGCTAGCTTAAAAATAATAAGAAAGTGTCAGTGTCGCCCTTTAAGGATATTCTATCCTTAGTATTTAGCTGTATTGGGAGAATCAAAAATGACCATAATATTCCAATTTGCCTTGATAAGCCTAGTTCTATTGTCTTTTGTCCTGGTTGTTGGCGTCCCCGTAGCTTACGCCACTCCCCAAAATTGGGTTGAATCTAAGAAGTTACTCTGGGTTGGTTCCGCCGCCTGGATTGGTTTGGTATTTTTAGTTGGTTTGTTAAACTTTTTTGTTGTGTAGGCGACGGCTTCACTCTGGCGCAGGCACATAATATAAGAACTAGAGGAGCAGAAAAGCCAAGGTCAAAGACCAAAGGATAAAAGGAGAAATTTTTTCCGATTTCCTTTTTTTAACCGCGCTTTCCTGCTCCTCTACATTTAAATAAGAAATGTATATTGGCCAGAACTATAGTTGATTAAGAGGCAGTCATGGCAGTTTTCGAGGGAACTTTTACCCAAACGGAGCCTTTCCGGTTTGCAGTGGTGATTGGTCGATTTAATGACCTAGTTACCGGAAAGCTGCTAGAGGGATGTCAAGATTGCTTGAAACGCCACGGTGTAGATCCTAACCCCCAAGGTAATCAGGTAGACTATGTTTGGGTTCCAGGAAGTTTTGAGGTACCTTTAGTAGCTCGCCAACTAGCACTTTCCCATCGTTATGATGCTGTAATTTGTCTAGGTGCAGTCATTCGTGGGCAAACACCCCATTTTGATTATGTATCAGCCGAAGTTTCTAAAGGTATCGCCGCCGCTAGCTTTCAAACTGGAGTGCCAGTAATTTTTGGCATTTTGACAGTAGACACTATGCAGCAAGCCTTAGAACGGGCAGGCATCAAAGGTAATCATGGCTGGGATTATGCCCTGAATGCCCTAGAAATGGCAAGCCTCATGCGGCAACTGCGTTCTAACCTGGCAGAGCCATATTCTCGTAATAACCAGTCTTTGCCAGCCTCTTTTCAAAGTGCCAGCATCGGCAATTTAACTGCGGAGTCAGAAGAACTAGGCTAAATGAGTCATTAGTCATTTGTCCTTTGTCATTCACCAATGACCAATGACCAATGACCAATGACCAATGACCAATGACAAATTAATAAATAAAGAGGTTGACAATTAAGGATAAATCTGAGATATTGATATATGGCAATTGATTGCGGGTGTAGCTCAGTGGTAGAGCGTCACCTTGCCAAGGTGAATGTCGCGCGTTCGAATCGCGTCACCCGCTTCCAACTAAAACCTCTTGAAGTTAAAAATCTCAAGAGGTTTAGTATTTTTAGGGTGCATTGAAGTTTTTAGCGATTCGTGCTGTATTCCTGTGAATCGTTCCTAATTTTTATGAATTTCATAGATAGGTAGAATATAAAGTAATTTAGATATGGTGGAACTATTTATTTGGGAATAGATTTTACCCATCTAGTAAAACTTGTTCAAACTATGGGGGAATTCAAGGGTATTAGTCTCTTAAACAGATTCATGTATGTCATAAATATCAGCAGTGTACTGACTAAGATTTCACACTGAGCCTAGCCGAAGTGTTAAATACATCTAAAGATTTTGAAACTTATGCACGGATAGCTAAATCGTGTCTCGACCTTAAGGGATAACCGCTCCTATGCTCCCTTTGAAATGTCAAATAAAATCTAGTTTTGTCTAGATTTTATCTAGTAGAAGTAAATTTTAAATAAGATTGTCAGCTTCGGGGAAAGACTAAAAATAAAAACTCCGTACTGATATGAAAATTAGGATACTTAGAGTCTCCTGCATCTACTGTTTGCAATATTATATGTATATAAAGAGAGCAATCTATAGTAGCAGAAGCTTCTATTGCATTTACCAAAAGATTATATTGTCGTAGTTCGTGTAAAACACGCTCAAGTTACTAGAACGCTTGTGCAATCTCAAAAACCCGAAAAAATAGATTTCAATGCTGAATACCCCTGTCCCTGTCGTCGCCGGGGTCAGTTAATTCCGATTACGTTGACAGAAGCATTTGGTTGCGATCGCTGTCAGCAAATCTTTGTAGTAGAAGATAATGGTCATGTCCTAGAACAGCTTTCTACCACCTATCCCTATAAGCGGGCTTGGCGTTGGATGGGAAATAGTTGGCATGTTGTCCATCCGCGCTTGGGAGAAAGCTATCTGCCTATAGCACTTGGCATTATTTTCGTGCTAGTGATTATATGGCTGCCATTAGCGCTGCGATTGGCAAATAGTTCCAGCATTGTTGCTTGGGCAATGGTGGCGGTGCTATTGGCTATTCTGCCAGCGCTAATGGTCTGGCTTACCTACAGACGTTAACTCAATGACTGTTGAAGTTTTGGATGATTACCCCGAACCAATTACTAGTGCCCAACGCGCCTATCATGCTTCCCTAAAGTTGGGGATCACCAAGGGAGCAGATCGGAGTCGTGCAGTACTGGCAATGGCACAAGCCCTTGAGCGCTCATTTGACGACATTCTAGAAGCCAATACCTTGGATTTAGAAGCCAGTCGGGAAATGGCAGTGCCTGAGTTGATATTAGACTGGCTGAAGCTGACTCCCACAAGGCTAGAGATGACCGTGGACATTTTACAACGGTTGGGGGAATTATCAGATCCGCTGCGGCGCGTTAGAACTGCTGATTATCAACTGGAAGATTCCCAAAGTTACACCCAGTTAATGCCCTTGGGAGTGATTGGATTTATTTATGAGGCGTTTCCAGATTTAGGAGCGATCGCAGCAGGTTTTTGTATTAAAACTGGCAATAGTATAATTCTCAAAGGCAGTACTGAAGCTAGCCATTCTAACGCCGTCATCGCTGAGGTACTGCAAAGTGCGATCGCCCAAGTTGGACTACCTCCAGGCTGTATAGAACTGATCACAGCAGAACATGGTGCTTCGGTTCGGGATTTAGTCACCCAAGACCAGTACGTGAATCTAGTGATTCCCTACGGACGTTCTAGTTTGGTACAGCAAGTAGTACGACAGTCAACTTGCCCAGTCTTAAAGTCAGCGATGGGTAACTGTTATCTCTACTGGTCGCTAAATTCCAGTTTAGAAATGGTGCGCTTAATGATTCTTAATAGCCATCAGAGCGAACCAGACCAAGTTAATGCTATTGAAAAGGTGCTAATTCATCGTCAAGCCTTACCATCGTCTTTAGCCGTTCTGTGGAACAGCTTGATGGAAAAAGGCTTTGAAATTAAAGGGGATGCAGAACTAGTAAAAGCCTTTCCTCAGTTGCAGCTGGTGAAAGAGGGCGAATGGGGAAACCCTTATTTAACTAGAACAGTAGCTTTTAAATTGGTGGATAGCTTAGAAGCTGCGATCGCCTGGATTAATGAATACAGCAGTGGTCATGCTGACTCTATCGTTACTGAATCCTATCAGGAAAGTCGGCAGTTTGCTTTAGGAGTTAACAGTGCTTCTACCTACATCAACACTTCCCCGCGTTTTTCCCGCAACCCCTCGCGGGGAGATTCAGTGTTTCTGGGCATGTCTAACCAAAAAGGTCATCGTCGGGGATTTATCAGCCTGGAAACATTGACCACTGTTAAGCACATTGTTCAGGGAAATGGCAGGTTTTAAATAATTCGTAATTCGTAATTCGTAATTAGAAAAGGGTTTGACAAAAGTAGCCTATAGCAGCAGTGCTGCTTAGTTGAGGTCTAAGGGACTTCCAAATAAAAAAATATCCAATTATTTATTGTGGGGTGGGCGTCTCGCCCGCCCGTAATCAAGGGCGCTCATGTTGCCCACCCCACAAGATTGTATAGTTTATTTCTTGGAAATCCCTTATACATGAGAAATCAAGACTTATGTATTTTTCTTTTTCCGTATGAAAGCACCCTGCTTTCTGTTTCCCGGAGGGAGAGGTTCATTGAACTCACGGTAAAGTTAACAAAATCTTAATTTCAGCTTGATCCAAGGTTGCTAGGTTCCTTGTATTTGGTTGAGCAGCAATTGGGAAACCAGTCAAATCAAGCATTATTTGTGCTTTTGACAACTTATTTCCCTGAAGTTTGCCAACCGTATTTACATCTGGGTAGAGGTGAATATGGAACTTATGGATGGCGGACTGCTAGCAAATCGGTGCAGACGGCGGAGTTTTTTGTTGGGTGCAGGATTCTTAACGGGGTTAACAATAGCCAGCCAATGGCATCCAGTATTGGCTAACTCCAGGTTTTCTGATTATCCCTTCAGTCTTGGTGTTGCATCTGGTGATCCTTTGCCGGATAGTGTTGTTATCTGGACACGACTGGCTCCAAATCCCCTCTCTGGAGGGGGAATGCCACTTGTAAATGTTCCAGTGCGGTGGCAAGTCGCCCTTGATGAAAACATGAGACGGGTTGTACGTCGAGGAACAGTACTGGCGACACCAGAGTTAGCGCACTCAGTCCACGTTGATGTCCGTGGACTAGACCCTAACCGTTGCTACTGGTATCAATTTCAAGCGGGTAGGGAAGTTAGCCCCATTGGACGGACTCGCACAGCACCAGCATTTTATGGCTCTATCTCACAACTGAATTTTGCTTTTGTCTCTTGTCAAGACTGGCAAAATGGCTACTATACGGCTTATCGGCATTTAGCTGAGGAAGACCTCGACCTTGTGGTTCATCTGGGTGATTATATTTACGAATACGGGCCACAACCTGGTGGGCCCCGTCAGCATAATAGTCCAGAAATCATTACTCTTGACGACTACCGCGATCGCCACGCCCTATACAAAACTGATTTGAATCTCCAAGCGGCTCATGCTGCTTTTCCGTGGATTGTCACTTGGGATGATCATGAAGTTGACAACAACTACGCCAACTTAATCCCCGAAGATAACCAAACCCAAGAAGCTTTTAAGAAACGTCGAGCTAACGCGTACCAGGCTTATTATGAACACATGCCTCTACGTCGGTTTTCATTGCCCAACGGCCCAGATATGCTGCTTTATCGACGGTTCACTTTCGGTAATTTAGCTGAGTTCAATGTCCTAGATACGAGGCAGTACCGCACTAACCAACCTTGTGATGACGGACTTAAGCCTCTCTGTCCTGAAGCTTTGGATACAAATGCTACCATGACTGGCTCAGAACAAGAGCAGTGGTTACGAAAAGGGTTAGATCAGTCGCGATCGCGCTGGAATGTGATTGCTCAACAGACTATGCTTGGCCAGTACAATTTTAATAGTAGTCCAGGTGCAGGTGTATTTAATGTCGATCAGTGGGACGGCTACGTGGCTGCACGTAATCGACTCTTGAGTTTTCTAAACCAGCGCCAACCTTCTAATCCAGTGGTGATTACTGGAGACATCCATTCTAGTTGGGTACATGACTTGAAGCTCGATTTTAATAACCCAAACTCACCGACGGTAGGCACTGAGTTCGTAGGAACCTCAATTACCTCTGACTTTCCCACCCAATTCATCGCACCAGTTCAAGCTGCCCTACCCAACAATCCCCATACTAAGTTTTTTGACGGTGCTTTCCGGGGATACGTGCGCTGCAAGCTTACCCCACAACGCTGGCAAAGTGACTACCGTGTTGTATCAAGCATCATTGATTTGAATGCCTCTGTCAAAACCTTAGCTTCTTTTGTAGTCCAAAACGGACAACCAGGAGCGCATCTAAGTTAAGGGAAGTTCGATAAACCCTCCCTAAGTTAAGGGAACTCCAAGAAATAAATTATCCAATATTGTGGGGTGGGCATCTTGCCCGCCATATAAACTGGGCGGGCAAGATGCCCACCCCACAGGAGTTAACTGGATATTTTTTTATTTGGAAGTCCCTAAACTAAAGTTCAAGTCTCTCCCTCCGACTCGGAGCAATACGGTTCGGTTAAGGTTTTTTGATGAAAATTCTAAATCACAAAGACGCGATAAATCGCCGTCTCTACAAAGGATTAATTATTGTAGAGACGGCGATTTATCGCGTCTTTTGGCTTAACCGAACCGTATTGCGAGTCGGAGAGGGACGGTTTTACGTAGTAAAACCTTCTTAGAGGTCTTTATAGTACCTCAACAAATAAATTTCCTTAACCCAAGCGTATCGGCTTACAGTAAATAAATCTTTCTGAAGAGTTATTTTGGCATTTCTTTGCAATACTTAACTAACTTCTAATTAAAAAAAGTGAATATAGATTAAAAATGATAACTAACATCATAATTTATTAAGTTATTCAGACTAATTTGAGAGTATGGTTAATAATTGAAGTCTAGTTGAAATTTTAAGTAACTAGGTGCAAGTAAACTTGAACATTTGTTTATGTTTTTGTACTTTGTCATTTGTTTGAGTGTTAAATACTAAAAAACAAAGTTTATTTGTGCCAACTTACTAACTAGGTTGTCGAGCAAGGCGGTAAAAATATTACCAGAGCCAAGTAATAACAGCGTAAACAAAAGTAAACTTAACAAAAATTACGTAATATGATAAGAAAAATTTTGCTGGCTGTATCGGGATTGGGACACGCAGAAGAAATGCTCAAAACCCTGAGAGAAATCCCATCTATTGAATCTGCAAAAGTGACAATTTTGCATGTTGTTCAGGCACAAAATACTGCTGCTACCATGACAACTAAATGGGAAAATGGTGGTAAAATTCTGGCGAATGCTATTCAAACTTTGAACTTAGATCCTAGCCAGGTTTCTTCAATTTTGCGCGAAGGCGACCCCAAAGATGTAGTTTGCCAAGTAGCTGATGAAATCGACGCTGACTTGATTGTTATGGGTTCACGCGGACTTAAACGGTTGCAATCCATTTTATCGAACTCAGTCAGTCAATATGTTTTCCAGCTATCTTCTCGCCCCATGTTGCTGGTAAAAGATGATATTTATGTCAAAAAAATTAAGCGCATTATGGTGGCAATAGACAACTCTGATTCCGCAAAAAACTGCTTGAAATTGGCACTGTTTTTACTGCGAGATATTCAGGGCGGCGAGTTAATTTTGGCAAATGTTGCCACAGATTTAGGCGGGAAAAAATCGGAAATAACTGAAGTTAGTTCAGATAAAAATCCAGTTTTGGCAGCCGCAGTTGCAGAAGCTAAAAACCAAGGTATCCAATCTCGTTCTTATATCAGCAGTGGCAAACCTGGTGAAGAAATTTGTCGGTTGGCAGAGGAGTTGAATATAGACTTACTATTGCTCGGTTCTCCAGATCGTCGTCCATCTATCGCTAAGAGTTTTGTTGATATAGACCGACTTATCGGATCTTCCTTATCTGACTATGTTCGAGTTAATGCCACTTGTCCGGTATTGTTGGCGCGGACGATCGCTTAAAGTCAAAATAGAGTTAATAATAAATAAAAACCCCTACACTACTGGTGCAGGGGTTCTTTATTTGATACACAAACTCTTAATTATCTTTTCCACCTTCGCGGCTAGCAGTTTGGATGTAAAGAATTAGTAAAAACACAGTGGGGACTAGTACGAACAAAATGCTCGCTACGAACCCCAGGTCATTAACTTGCATGGCAAGAAAACCTCTCTTAAATTTCCAGTCAACAAGATTAGGATAGCATCATCGACGACACAGTTATACCAATTCAAAATTCAAAATCAGGAAACTTAATTTTGGTAAGTATTTTGACTACTGACTGGATACAAATTGAAGCAATGGCAGATTTAACAACTTAAGGCTTGGTGACTACACTGACTGAGCCATTCACTAAAGTTTGACAGGCAAGGCGGTAATTTTCTGGCTTTTTTTTGAATTTACGGTTTTCTACGTCTGTGCGGGGGGAAAGATTTTCTAGTCCTTCGACTATTTCGACAATGCAAGTACCACACTGACCACTACCACCGCAATTGGTCATCTTGCCAATGAACTTATATATATCAATGTCATTTTGCATCGCTTTGAGCCGGAGATTGGCACCATCTGCCGCCACTACTTCTTTATTCTCTTTAACGAATTTGATATTACCCATAACTGATTCCTCCTTGACTCTAAGCTTGGCTTTCAAGGCTTCATATTGACATGGCTTGATTCATATCTTATTTATTATATTAAATTATTACAAAATATTAATAAATATTAACTTTATCAAATATAGCGCCACAAAAAAATAGAACAGGTATATGACCTGTCCTATAAATTGAAAAATAGATTAACTTACCTAAATCCCACAGCTGCTTGCCAAACGAAAGCAAGCAACAAGAAGAATACGGGGATGACTGGGAGAACGTCTACCAAGGGATCAAAGATTTGGTAAGCTTCAGGCAGTTTTGCTAATAAAAGTGCTGCTTCCATGTTTGTTTAAATCCAACTATCCAACAAAGCATTCATAATTGAGAAGTATCTTAACATGGTTTGGTCAGTTGTTAGGAGTTAGGAGTTAGGAGTTAGGAGTTAGGAGAGACGCGATTAATCGCGTCTGTACAGGAGTTATAAATATTATTCCCCTGAATCCTTACGCCCCTCTTACCCCCCCATCTCCCTCATCTTCCTCATCTCCCTCATCTTTCCTTTCTTGGTTGAGCCAGTGACCAAATTCTGTAACAAAGCGATCGCTTAATATTGCTTCTCTAATATGCTGCGTAAAGCGAATTAGTTCGGTAATGTTGTGAATGCTCAACAAGGTATAAGCTAAAATTTCCTGCGATCGCACTAAATGAGATACGTAAGCACGGCTAAAATTTTGGCAAGTGTAGCAAGGACAAGTTTCATCTAATGGTCTAAAATCTTCACGAAACTTAGCATTTTTTAAATTCCAGCGTCCGCCCTGCACGATCGCTGTACCATGTCTCGCCCAACGGGTGGGAATTACGCAATCAAATAAATCTATCCCAGATGCGATCGCGATCGCCATTTCCCGATAAGTACCGACACCCATCAAATAACGCGGCTTATCGGGCGGTAAAAGCGGTGCTGTCACTTTCACAATCTCAGCCATCATTTCTGGCGGTTCCCCCACACTCACGCCACCAATGGCATATCCGGGCAAATCTAACTTAGCCAAAGCTTCAGCCGCACGACAACGCAAATCCAAATATACGCCCCCTTGCACAATCCCAAACAACGCCTGATCACTGCGTTGATGAACCGTTATGCAGCGTTCTAACCAGCGATAAGTGCGCTCAGTTGCAGTTTCAACCTCTTGGCGAGTCGCTGGGTAAGGCGGACACTCATCAAAGGCCATGATCACATCAGCCCCCAAAGTATTTTGAATCTCAATGGATAGCTCTGGTGTCAAGTTAATAATTCGTCCATCATGGGGTGAGCGGAAAGTTACACCTTCTTCAGTAATTTTCCGCATCTCGCTTAAGCTGAAGACTTGAAACCCACCCGAATCTGTGAGCATTGGGCCATTCCAACCCATAAACTTGTGCAACCCACCACCCCCAGCCACGATCGCTTCCCCTGGTTGTAGGTGAAGATGATAAGTATTAGATAAGATCATTTGCGCCCCAGTATCTCGTAGTTGCGCTGGGGTGATAGTTTTGACATTCGCCAGCGTTCCCACTGGCATAAATCTGGGGGTTTCCACAACACCGTGAGGAGTGAAAAACACTCCTGCTCTAGCTTTGGTTTGGCTACAGCTTGCGAGACATTCAAAGGAAAAATTCGCACTCATACCATTTTGGATTTTAGACTTCGGCTTACCTCGGCTCCGCTCGGCACAAGCCGCTCAGTCGAACGATTTTAGATTTTGGATTGTGAAACGCTAATTGGTAAAGAGTTTCAGAAATCCATAAATAGTAGCCATAAAACCAAATGGTATTAGGGCAAGATTAATATTATTTGGGTGAACTACCCATAACCTAGTTACCAATTTTACGAGTATATACTGTGCTAATTGTTATTTAAAAAGAATCAGAACAGTCATCGTCAATTTCTGCATCCCACCTAGCTGAGAGGACTTGCTCCATCATCGCTTCTATGGCGCTGACATTGAAGGTTCGCTCTCGTCGCTCTTGTAGGGGGGTTGAGCGGGGAATCAACCGCAGACACACTCCTTCTTGCATCAAGTCAAAATAGGTTTCTTGTTGCGACGACTGTTTGAGTTCCAAGTAATCAAAACTACAAACATTCAGATATAGCGCGTGGTTAGCCACTAAGGTAGACCTTTCCGGATTGGCGAAAACTTCCATCACATCCCCTTCACCCTGGCTCAGTACCTTATCTTCTTGGGTGTAGATGTAGTGGACTCGACCTAAATCTGTCAGCAATCGCCGGATGTCGAGCTTATTCACAATGATGCCCGTGTTAATAATGCACGGAGCTGGTATCCTGATGTCGGGTAGATGGTGACTCATAGGAAAATAGCGATTGAGCTAAGGAGAGCGACAACATAGCTAAACTTTCATAATTGAATAGCTTGTTTACTTCCTACATTTAAAAAAATATCAATTTTGTGGGGCAATCGTCTAATAATTTCGAGTAAGTTTTTAGTTAACGAATACAAAACACCAATTTTGATGCCTGATGGAATTTTAATTTCCTGAATCATTCGTTTTTTGTATAAAAAGTACTTTTTATTATTTATTTACCACTTAGAACAGCATAACAAAATTTTGAAGAAGAATCTCTAATAGAAGTAAATCTTATCTAAAGTTTTAAAGTATGCTCATGTTGGTTTTACTTAACCCAAGTCTATTATCCAGCAATTAACCATATATTAATGTTACTAAGATGACGAAACAGCAACAGTGGTGGAAAAAGCTGCTGTTAAAGCTGGCAGCTAGTATTATATTTTACACAATTATCCCACTACCGTATTTGCACGGGTTAGATTTTCGGGGAGTGGCACGTCTTGCTTGGCTTGTAGGGTTGATAATTGGGGGGATTTTAGGATTACTGGATACGGGGATGGATTATCTGGGTATGCCAGTGTTAACCCGTAGTGCTTTAGTAGTCAGCGTTTGGATTGCCATAACTGGAGGACTGCACTTAGATGGGGCAATGGATACTGCCGATGGTTTGGCAGTGGGCGACCCAAATCGGCGGCTGGAAGTGATGACAGATAGTGCTACAGGTGCATTTGGGGCAATGGCAGCGATCGCCTTGGTGATACTGAAAATAGCAGCTTTGACGGATATGCCAGAAAATCGTTGGTTGTTGCTGATGGCTGCTTGTGGCTGGGGACGTTGGGGACAACAGCTAGCGATCGCCCGATATCCTTATCTGAAACCAACTGGTAAAGGTGCCCTTCACAAACAAGCCATTCGTTCTTACAAAGATTTGTTACCAGGATTGTTGTTGCTGTTTAGTTTGAGTGGTTTAGTTTGGTTGATAGATAAACAGCAGCTATTTCTCGCACTGACAATGATAATTGCTGGAAGTGCGATCGCTACTTTAACTGGTGCGTGGTTCAACCACAAATTAGGCGGACACACAGGAGATACCTACGGCGCAGTCGTTGAGTGGACTGAAGCCTTATTTCTCTGTGTATTGACTGTTTTTTAAGATGTGGTATTCCATTGCTATTGTTCACTGTTGACCGTTGACGGTTCACGAGTTTTCAGTCAACAGTCAACAGTCAACAGTCAACAGTCAACAGTCAACAGTCAACGGACTTGAATGTGAAATAATTTATTTTTTGGAGTTACCCAATGACTAATGCCCAATGACAAATGACAAATGACAAATGACTACTTCATTTAATCGGTTGCAGCTTTGTCACCTTGAGTTTAAAAGCCCCAATTCCAGTTTCTCCAAAAGACCGGACACGAATCACATAATTCCCTGTCTCTACGATGCGAGTAAATAGTAGGGAATTGCTACTACCATCAGGGCCATCATCATTTTCTGCTAAAGTCGATCCATCAGGTGCTAGCAGGGTGATTATGCTGTCAAAGTTTTCTGATGACAGGTCAACTGCTAAATTATCGCCCTTTTCTAACTTCACTGTATAATCACGGGCAAACCCACCTTGACCTGTGGGAATATCTTTGTCTGAGAGGCGATCGGAAAATTCAGTACTGTTAGATAAAGGAATTGGACTATAGAACTTATTTTGAGCAAAAGCTGCACTTGTACTTATATTTATTGCCAGCAATGTGGCAGGAATGATGATAAGTTGTTTTAAACCTGCCGCAAAAACTTTATTCATACATTTCAAGCAATTTTTTCTACAAAAATAGGGTAATTCGGTCAATTTATGCACTTATCTGCTAAAGCCTGCCCATTAATTCTTGATTTATCCGTCTTTGACGGCAGTGGCTACTGCTACTAATCCTAAAACCACAATTCCATACTGACGAAGTGTTTCCACCGCAGACCTAGCAGTAGCACCAGTAGTATAAATATCGTCCACTAACAGCACTGGGACATTTGGGGGACGATGGCGAAATTCTTGTCCAACAGCGAAAGCGTTAGCCAAGTTTTTTTCTCGTTTAGATACCGATAAACCAAATTGCGCTTCAGTTTCTCGCACTCTTGCTAAACCGTTTACTTTCAATTTTAATCCAGTGATTTCGCAGAAGCTTTGGGCTATGAGTGCGGCTTGATTGTATTTACGTTGCTTTTGCTTGCTAGGGTGGAGTGGGATGGGAACTACTACAGGCTGGCTATCTCGGCTTGGTGAATTTAACAACCATGCTTCTCCTAACCAGTGACCTAAAGGACGAGCTATTTGGGGTTGATTTTCGTATTTCATCGCTGCGATCGCCCGTTTCACGGGGCCACCATACTCCCCCCAGCCAAATACTGGTATTGGCTTTTGCCACAAAGAAATTGGATCTTGACGTTGACATTTTTGCAGTTGTCTGGTGCAATTATGACAGAATTCTTGCGAGGTTGCACGTTGGCACAAAGGGCAATGGGATTGGAGAAAAAGATTGAGTAAGCCTGTAAGATTTTTAATCCAAGTGTGCATTTTAGGAGTTAGGAGTTAGGAGTTAGGAGTTAGGAGTTAGGAGTTAGGAGTTAGGAGTTAAAAATTCATAACTCATAACCGTTGTGGAGTGATTTAACATACACGCGATCGCACCTTGTTGTTTTTACTCCCGTTGCTGGAGTGTAGCCGTTGCTTTCATAGAGCTTGACTGCTTCGACTAAAACGCTGGCGGTTTCAATCCAAATTTGCTCAAAACCACGCTCTGCGATCGCTGCTTCTAGCTGTTGTAACAAATATTTCCCTAATCCTAAACCCCTGATGCTGGGCAAAAGATACATTTTGCGGATTTCTACAGCTTTTTTGCCACGTTTTATGGGGTAGTATGCTCCAGTACCGACTAACTGGCTTTGGTGTTCAATTACCCAAAACTCTCCCCCAGTAGCTAAATAATATTCCTCGACTCGCAGCACATCTTGGTCAGCGCCCTTTGGTTCCCAACCCAGACCGTATTCTGATAATACATAACTGATGACTTCGGCGGCTCTTGTGCGATCGCTTTTCACCCAATCACGAATTAAAAAATCTTGATAATAGTTTTTCATTACCATTTGCTGGGCAAGTTTACACAGAAAATTTTCCTGGTTCTATATCCCAATTTACTCAGCAAATAGCAATTCTTGCAGAGTCAATTTCAGGCGATACTCTCAAGGTGTCAATCAAAAGACAAGGGGAGGAGAAAAAAAATCTCCTCCCCTTGTCTACTTGCCTAAGATAATTCAACGATATAGGGGACTTCCAAGTAAAAAAATATTCCATTGCTATTGTTCACCGTTGACCGTTGACGGTTAACGAGTTTTCAGTCAACAGTCAACAGTCAACAGTCAACGACTTGAATGTGGAATAATTTATTTTTTGGAGTTCCCTAGTAGCGATCCTGCGGCAGGCTATGACGCTCGTTGCGCTAAAGCGTCTCCCCTTGGGAGAAGACTCGCTAACGCTTCTCTACGAGACGCTGCGCGAACGCTATCGGCGTCAGTGGCATTGATATTACAACTTGATATTAGCCTCTATGACTTGTCCAAGGGCCCCAAATTGCGAAAGTAATACCAGGAGTTTGGATGTTGACAAACAAAGTCTTACCATCAGGTGAGAAGCAAGCACCAGCGAACTCACTGTCATTGATAGCATTACGGGCGAATTGATAGAGTTCACCCTTTGGAGTAACACCTACTAGGAACTGCTGATCATCTCCATCTTCACAAAGAATGAGATCGCCGTAAGGTGAAACAACTATGTTATCTGGATTTTCCAGTTCGGCAGCAGATGTAGACTCTACAAACAGTTCAATTGTCTCTTTAGCCGGAATATAGCGCCAGACTTGACCAAGCCCTAAAGCACCACCACTTGTGCAGCAAAAATAAAATTCACCGTCACCATACCAGATACCTTCCCCACGAGCAAACTGGGCTGCTCCTTTTGCGAAACCTTCTACTCGTACAGTATCTTCAGGGGGATTTGGCTCAGTAATCGTCACCCATTCCACTTTCATCGGCTTCCGCTTGGGGAAATCCGCAAAGGTTTGTGCTTGAAAGATATCCTTGAATTTTAAAGCTTGAAGAGTGCCTCCTTTTTCTAACTTGCCACGTTCTTTTGGAATGAAACGGTAAAAGAGACTATCTCCCCGGTCTTCTGTTTCATAGACAATTCCAGTTTTGGGGTCTACGGCAACAGCTTCATGGTTAAATCTTCCCATAGCTATTAGAGGCTCAGGCTTCACAGCAGTAGTGGTACTAGCTGGAACTTCAAAGTTATAGCCGTGGAACTTCGAGACATAGTTTCTATCGCCTAGCGGAAACGAAGTAGGAGTGGAGGTGTTTTCTTCACAACTAATCCATGAACCCCAAGGAGTTAGTCCACCTGCACAGTTACGATAGGTTCCACTTAGAGAAGTGAAGTGTTTGATTAGTTGGCGATTAGACCCAACAACTAAGTTTGTTGTGCCACCTTTGCAAAATGGATCATAAGGATTTGGCCCTTGGACTTGTGTCTCAGATGTAGGGCTAAGTTCGTGATTGCGAACCAGAATAACTGTATTTCTGGGGCCGGGAAAAGCCGCCATCCCATCATGACCACCAGGCACTTTAGTGCCATCGTTCATGAGTTCACCTGTTAGAGAAAAAGTTCGATACTTAAATCCGCCTGGTAAATCTAATAAGCCATTGGGATCTGGTACAAGTGGCCCATATCCTTTACCTAATTTTCGACCAAAAGCTTGTCTGGACAGAAGACCTTCCATAGGAGACACCATCAAAGTGCCGACAGCAGTTGTACCTGCTACTGCAAAGAATTTACGTCTTGAGAATGTCATGAGGATGGTTTGGTTACTTAAAGATAATGCTGAATAAAAAATATGTTATTTTGATTAATTTTGGGTAATGCTTTATTTAATTTAGGGTTAGTCAATATTAATAATTTTTATTTTGTAATTCAGAAGGCAGAAGTATGAAGGCAGAAGGCTTTTATGGAACCCACGTTTAAAAACGTGGGATTGAAGCAATGACGCTTTGTATCTCGCGGCACTTTCCGCTCGATACAATTCTTTTTTTAAACTGGGCAATAACCCAGAACTAAAGTTTTTATTAATACTCCTTTCCTTCTGCCAACTGAGCCTCCTGCCCTCTGCCTTTCTTGTAATTTGGAAGGCTAGAAATGCCTAAAAATTTTAGGGGGACGTATTGCAATATGTCCCCTATTTATGTGCAATAAGTAAGTGGGCAATAATAAATCAAACTAACAGCGAACTTTTAACTGACAATTCCCAGATTGTTGTAGATTTCGATGAGATTGCCATCAGGATCGCGAAAATGAGCTGTGCGGATTCCCCAGTCGGGGCGATCTTGTGGTTGAGTTACAACGATCGCATTCTGATCTTTTACTTGCTCATAGACCTCATCCACGTTATCGACTGCGAAAATCAAGACAATTTTATCTCGATTGGCAATGTATGAAGGTTGTTCAATTCTGGGGACTACTTCAGCCATTAATTCTTTTTTGAACAAACCCAGCTTGAGATATCCGGTATTAAACTCAGCATATCCGCTATCTTCATCGCCCCAATCAACATCAAATTTCAGCAGATCCCGGTAGAACAGAAAAGAATCTTTGTAGTTGGAGACAAGCAGTCTCAGGTGTGTTAACTGAAGCTTCATATCTGTTCCCTTAGTCTACTAACTGTGAATTCTAGGTTCTGGATGCAAAGTCGCCAGCAACTCACTTTCGACAATTGCTAATTCATCAAGCCGTTGCATGACAATTTCTTTGTCGAAATAAGTAGCAGCTAAAACCCAATATATACCGTAGTGACGCGCTTCGGATGCCATTAGTCCACGATAAAATTTTGCTAACTCTGGCTCTGGACAGTGAGCAGCTAATAGTCCCAGGCGTTCGTGAGAGCGAGCTTCTATTAAACCAGTGACTAGTAAGGAATCCAGGAATCGCTCAGGTTCTTTAGGGCGGACAGTAGCTCTTAAACCAGCGCCGTAGGGAGGCGGTGGTAAGGGAGCTAGGGGAATATTCCGGCGTTCTAACCATTGGTTAACTAGCTCAAAGTGTTCTAGTTCTTCGCGGGCGATCGCAGTTAGTTCCCGAACCATTTTAGTATTGGAAGGGTAGCGAAACATCATGTTCAAGGCTACGCCTGCTGCTTTGCGTTCACAGTGGGAGTGGTCGAGTAAGATGATATCTAAATTAGCGATCGCTTGTTCAACCCAAGCAAAGCTAGTGGGTTGTTTCAGGGCGTTGATAGTCGGTAACTGAGTAAGCACAGAGTCAATCAATTTTAGATTTTGGATTTTTCAATAGTTTAAACTAATAGTCTGTCAAGAAATAATTGTTAGTTGTTCGCCACAGGTAGTCATGGTCTAATTCTTCCGCACTGGGGCCTTTGAAACTAAACACCTGAAATCCTTGCGGGTTTACACCAGAAGTCACATGTTTAATTGTGCTATCTTTACCAGCAGCATCCATTGCCTGAAAAATAATCAACAAGGAATATGTATTTTGAGCGTAGAGAATATTTTGGTAATTTGCTAGTCGTTCAATATCTGCCTGTAATTTAGTTGTAGCATCAGCTTTTTGATGAAACTCAGTTTTATAGGCTGGGTCATAGTTTTTTTTTCAAAGAAATCTTTGAACCTGGTGGAACAATGAAAGCATCGTGATTCATAACTTTTAACCAATTCTGGGAGTTTAAATCCTTCTTCATCATCGGTAAGTTTTGTAGTTCTTTCTAAATTCCTGTTATAAAACTTAATTACATAGGCGTACCCCTACTCTTAAGCAAGGTAGGTGCAGTTAAGGGCTAATTATACAAAATTGTGGGTTTTTGTAGACGCGATAAATCGCCGTCTCTACAAGTGTTTCGGTCTTATCTGAACTATATTGGAACATAGACAACCCTTTCCTGGGAAACACGATGTGAACCCGTAGGGTATTACGAATTACTTTTACTCAGCACTTGCTATTTTTATTTCCGTCGCCTTGGCATAGGACGCATCGCTTCACGTCCCAACATAAACATCCCTGCAACACCCAAACTGACAATCCAAATATATTGATACCAGTATTGCCGAATCTGCTCACCCGGACTGAGTTCTGGACGCAAGGTGTTTAAGTACAGCAGCAGCACTAATATCATCAGCGCCCCAAAACCAACAAAGCTTAAGCCAACACCAATTCGTGCATGTCGGAGTTCAAAATCACTAATAGTGTCTAGGTCAATTTCTGCCAATTCCTTAAAAGAATCATCTGCCAAAGATGACGTTGCTTGGAATTTATTGCTCAGTTTTGGTGGCAAAATCGGCGACAGTGTTGCTACGGTTGGGCGACGTAATAAAGCCTCAGTATCTCGCAGCAATTCTAATGGCTTACGGGTAGTAGTTGGTTGAGCAAACTCTATGTTATCTGTAGGAGTTGAGGCATTGGCTTTGCTTTTAAGATCCATAGTACGCTTCAAAAGAACCAGGATATACATAGCCTAGCTAATCAGAGACAAATACGCCAAAATAATTATGAATTATGAATTATGAATTATGAATTATCAATTACCCTCGTCCATCTCTTTTAATGTAGCTAATGCCGACGGTGATAAGCGACTCAGATAGCGGAATATCCAGTATTTAAAGATAGTGTTTAAAATCACCGGAAATGTAGCGATAAAGAAAAATATTATATTTCTATTAGTCGGCAGTCCTAAATGTTCTGCTAATCCTTCAAGAATAACCTCCCACCCCTCTGGTGAGTGAAATCCTACGAATATGTCTGTAAAGAGAATAATTAAAAAAGCCTTCGCACTATCGCTTAGTCCATAAACAATATTATCTAGAAAAGATTTAATAATCACAATTTCTCTTTTGCTTATGATGACAATTATACTAAAAAAAATTAGTGAAATTAAATCGGCAAATACATTACTAATAGTACTATTATCTTTTCTGTGAAATTCCTCAGCTATTTCAACGGCTTTGTTTTTTATCTTTTCTTTTATTACTTCTGAAGAAATTGGTGGCGCTTGATTTAGTAAATATTTAAACATCAGGCTTTGCTGATAATTATGTAATTCATGGAGAGCTTCTTTTTCCATATCAGAATTAATAAAAATTTGATTTATATTGTTTTCTCTGCTTCTTTCTAAGATAGGATATACTAAAAAGTCTTTAGATAACTGCTGAGTTAAAAATGGTACAATGATTAACGTTAGTATAAATCTTATGGCAATTCTTGTCCTATTTTTAGAAATTCGGTGATTTCTGACAAACTCTTCTTCCGTCTGCGGTGTAATATCTGCTTTGATTCTATTAATTCTTTCACCCATTGACCTGGATAAGAATCTAGTTTGATGAGATGGAGGTTTAGGTCGGATATTATTATTATTATTATTATTAATAATATTAATAATAATATTAGATGATGGATGTTTGTTTATTTTGCTCTGGTTAATTTGTAGTGTTTGAGAAGTTGAGAATAACGCCTTGGTGCTAATCATTTCATGTTTTATAGCGTATTTTTCGACAACTTCATCAATAATTTTCAATTTTTCTAACAATACGTGATTAGAGAGATTTAAAATTTTGCGACTAAGCTTAAACTCTATAAGTCTTACTTTGATAGTAGTTAAATTATTATCGAGGTATCCTTGCCAATAAGACATCACATTTTCAGTATAATTTACTGATTGTGAAGAGATTTTCTTGCCTTCAAAATGTTCTATCTCAATGTTTTTAATTCTCTCAGATGCTTGTTGAGCTTCTAAGAGTGCCCTTTCTGGTGTATCTAAAAACCAAATGTTAAGCGATCGCAAATAATCTTTGATATTTTGGCGAAGTAAATTTGCTGTTCTGGCGAAGGAATTTTTCATTATATATGTATGATTCTCTATATAATGTGTATGATAGTTATATAAACATTAAAAACGGCTAACATCTAGTTTTAAATATTATTAATCATTGCCCAACATAGTTAATTTGTCGGTTGGGAGTCAGAGTCCTCCACTATATCAGTTAACTGTTAACTGTTCACTGTTCACTGATTTAATGGTAGGTTTATTTTCGCCAACTTATACTAGTGGTCTGTCAAATTCATTTTGACGGTTAGGGAAACGCAATAAATCGCCGTCTCTACAAGGAATCTATCCGTCAATTATTTCTTGACAGACTACTAGTGTGACAGGAATCAAAATTACATACAGCTTAATAATAGCAAGCTTTGTAGAGACTCAGCCTGTTAAGATTTCTTAGCCTTATTTAGAAATCTTGTCAAAAAACTAAAATAGATATATCTTGAGTTAGTTTCAGTTAGCTTGTCTAACAAGTAGAATTCGAGGATTTTTGATTAAGTAGTCATTAGTCATTAGTCATTGGTCATTGGTGCATACTCCATCCCTTGCGATGCCCTGAGCAAGTCGTTGGGATAAAGCAGTTCTTGCTGGGGGTAGGGGATAGGGAGAGGGGGAGACTAACTCTTGACAAATGACAAATGACAAACGACTAATGACTAATGACTGTCCTTTGTTAAAAACTCGCCTTATGATGGTCTGATGCTATATAGGCACAAAATAAAAGTTGGTCACTAGAAGCAAAAAATTTGAACCAGAATTTATTGGCAATATGAAACTCAGTCTGTGCATGATTGTGAAAAATGAAGCAGCAACACTGCCTAAATGCCTGAGCAGTGTCCGAAAAGTGGTGGATGAAATGGTAGTCTTGGATACAGGCTCAATCGATCACACTCCCAATATTGCCCAACAACTCGGTGCAAAAGTCTATCATTTTAAATGGTGTAATGACTTCAGTGCTGCCCGCAATGCAGCTCTAAAATATGTCACTGGAGATTGGATTCTGGTATTAGATGCTGATGAAACTCTCACACCAGGAATTGTACCGCAGTTGCGAGAGGCGATCGCAAGAGATGAATACCTGCTCATCAACCTTGTCCGCCACGAAATTGGTGCAGAACAATCTCCCTATTCTCTGGTTTCTAGGCTGTTTCGCAATCATCCAGATATTTGTTTTGACCGTCCTTATCATGCCTTAGTGGATGATAGCGTGTCAGCAATTATAACCAAAGAACCCCATTGGCAAGTAGGTTATTTACCAGGAGTGGCACTTTTACACGTAGGATATCAAAAAAGTGCGATCGCTCAAAATAACAAATATGCCAAAGCAGCTACAGCAATGGAAGGATTTCTCGCTACTCATCCTGACGATCCTTATGTTTGCAGTAAATTAGGGGCATTGTATGTGGAAACTGGGAAAATTACCCAAGGTATGGAGTTGCTTCGACGAGGAATTACCACTGCTGAAGAAAACTACGATATTTTATATGAACTCCACTACCATTTAGGTATTGCTTACAGTCGGTTGCAAAAATCCCCACAGGCTATTTCTCATTATCAAGCTGCGATTAAATTGCCAATTTACCCCATGCTCAAATTAGGAGCATACATTAACTTGGGTAACTTACTCAAAGCAGCAGGAGATTTAAATGGTGCAAAAACTGCTTACGCCACAACCTTAAAGATTGACCCTAATTTTGTTTTTGGACATTATAATTTGGCGATGATATTTAAAGCTTTGGGTTTATTTACAGATGCGATCGCATATTATCAAAATGCAATCACATTAAATCCTAACTATGCCGAAGCCTATCAAAATTTAGGGGTAGTTTTGCTGAAAGTTGGCAATCATCAAGATAGTTTAACAGCTTTTAGAAAAGCGATCGCTATTCATGAAAGGTATAATCCCGAAGAGGCGAAAAGATTACGCCAGGGGTTGCGAGAAATGGAGTTGATGTAGATAGATGTGCGGTAGCATTAGACAACAGAACATAAAACTTCAGGCTTGATTGTTTATGTTATTTATAAAACAATTATTGTTTCGTCAATTGTCGATAGGCGTTGCAAAAACCTTTGTTATAGCAACTTTAGCTATATTTTCCACTACTGGAACTATTAATCAGTCCAATTATGCTAGCGATATAAAATTCTTGGAAATTGGTCTAACTGATGCTCCCAAAGTTGCAACACTCACGGCTGAAGACCTCTTTAATCAGGGTTTGGATAAGCAAAAAAAAGGAGATTTGCGAGGAGCGATCGCAGCTTATACTGAAGCAATCCGCCTCAATCCTAACTATGCCTTAGCCTACAGCAACCGGGGTGTTGCCCGCTCTGAATTGGGAGATAAAAAGGGGGCAATCGAGGATTACAACCAAGCTTTGCGGATTAATCCTAATGATGCCCTAGCTTACTTCAACCGGGGTGTTATCCGCGCTGAATTTGGAGATAAAAAGGGAGCAATCGAAGATTACAACCAAGCTTTGCAGATTAATCTCAACTATGCCGAAGCTTACGGTAATCGGGGAAATGCCCGCACCCAATTGGGAGATAAAAAGGGGGCAATTGAAGATTACAACCAAGTTTTGCGGATTAATCCCAATGATGCCCTAGCTTACTTCAACCGGGGTATTGCCCGCACGCAATTGGAAGATAAAAAGGGGGCAATGGAAGATTACAACCAAGCTGTGCGGATTAATCCCAACTATGCCCAAGCCTACTACAACCGGGGTGTTCTCCGCACTGAATTTGGAGATAAAAAGGGGGCAATGGAAGATTACAACCAAGTTTTGCGGATTAATCCCAACTATGCCTCAGCCTACTACAACCGGGGTGTTCTCCGCACTGAATTGGGAGATAAAAAGGGGGCAATGGAAGATTACAACCAAGTTTTGCGGATTAATCCCAACGATGCCGAAGCTTACAGCAACCGGGGTGTTATTCGGTTTGAATTGGGAGATAAAAAGGGGGAAATCGAAGATTACAACCAAGCTTTGCGGATTAATCCCAACGATGCCCAAGCCTACTACAACCGGGGAAATGCCCGCGCCGAATTGGGAGATAAAAAGGGGGCAATTACTGACTTGCAGCAAGCCGCAGATATCTTTAAACAACAAGGAAAAATACAGGAGTCCCAAAAAGCGCTGGAAATTATCAAACAACTTCAGAAGTAGATGCTTGAGGCGTTGCATCTGTTTAGCTTTGCATCAAAATTCCTACTAAAATCTGCATCAAGATTTCCAAATCAGTTGGTACGCGATACAACATTAAATCTTGACTCACTTTTTGCTCTTGACGATCAAAACTACCAAACTGCCAAATATCACCAGTAGTCACAGCACCATACAAAATTGGCTCATCTGATTCTACCCACGTATCCAAAGCAATCAACTCCGTCGCTAACTGGGTAAATCCCCGTGTTAAGTCTGCCTGTTTTGCTTCTACCACTAAGATATTATGTTTTGACTGAAGATAGTAGTCTAAGTCACCTCTAAGATATTGGTTAACTTCAATGGGGTACTCAATATTAACTATTGCTTTTGTGATGTGGGCTACTTCTAACAAAATGGGTGCGATTAATACTTCGCGTCTAGCCGCTTCACTAGTTAGACTAACACGAGCGATCGCTTCTTCTAGGCGTTGGCGTAAGTCTGATAGTCGAGTTAGTAATTCTGACGCAGCGACAGGTAAATTAATTGTTGTTTTAGTTAAAGTTACTCCTAATTCCCGCAAAATATCGGCGGGAGCAAATTTCATTTGGAAATAGCTGCGGAAAGTGTAGAATTCATTTGGTTTAAGTATCGGCGGACGCTGACGTTCAGTTGTCATTTGTCATTGGTAAAGGTTTCAAGTATATTTATTTATCGTAATACCAATTTAATGTGAAGTTGCACATATCTTGATCCCCCTAAATCCCCCTTAAAAAGGGGGACTTTGACTCCGGTTCCCCCCTTATTAAGGGGGGCTAGGGGGGATCGAATTCTATGCAGCCAAGCTCAGAACTCGGAACTTCAAGCTCAGAACTCGGAACTTCAAGCTCAGAACTCGGAACGCCAAGCTCAGAACTCGGAACGCCAAGCTCAGAACTCGGAACGCCAAGCTCAGAACTCGGAACTTCAGATTTAAAAATGAAATCCACCCATTCTGAGTTGAAAAGGTGGAGTTAAGAACTTGGAGAGCTAGTAAATTCTCCCGACAAATGACGACTGACAAATGACAAATGACAAAGAACTAAATACGCGACTTGACAAATTTCTCCAATCTATCCATTCCCTTTTCAATCGTCGCCAAATCTGTGGCGTAGGAAAGGCGAATGTTGTCATCAGCCCCAAAAGCAATTCCGGGAATGGCTGCAACTTGATATTCTCCCAGCAAAGCGTCACAAAATTCTAGAGATTTTAGACCGGTTTTGCTAATATCAGGAAACAGATAAAAAGCGCCATCTGGTTTTGCAGTACTCAATCCGGGAATGGCGTTGAGTCTGTCTAGCATTACCTGGCGGCGTTTGGCGAAGGCTTGGCGCATTTCTTCGACGCAATCTTGAGGACTTTGTAGCGCTGCGATCGCACCATATTGGGCAAAGGTACACACGTTAGATGTACTATGTCCTTGGATGGTACTCGCTGCTTTAATGATTTCCACTGGCCCCGCTAAATAACCAAGTCTCCACCCAGTCATGGAATAAGCCTTCGCAAACCCATTACTAATCAAAGTGCGGTCAAAAATTTCCTTAGAAAGAGAACCGATGCTGATATGTTCTGCACCGTCGTAGAGAATCTTTTCGTAAATTTCATCAGAGACGACAAAGATATCTGCATCAACTACTACCTGCGCCAGTGCTTTGATTTCATCTGGCGTGTAAACCATCCCTGTAGGATTAGATGGAGAGTTGAGGATAAATAACTTCGTCTTAGGCGTGATTGCTTTACGGAGTTGTTCGGGAGTAATTTTATAACCCGTCGTTGCATCTGTGGGTACAATTACAGAGACTCCACCGACCAAAGTCACCATTTCGGGATAACTTAGCCAGTAAGGTGCAGGGATAATTACCTCATCACCTGGATCGATCAGCGCCACGATCAAGTTATACAGAGAATGCTTACCACCATTAGTGACGATTACATTCTCTGACTTGTAATCAAGACCATTATCGATTTTAAGCTTGTGGGCGATCGCTTCCCTTAACTTTGGTTCTCCAGCTGCTGCACCATACTTGGTTTTGCCTTCTTCCAAAGCTTTTATTGCTGCGGCTTTGATATGGGCTGGGGTATCAAAATCTGGTTCTCCAGCGCTAAAACTACAAACATCTATTCCCTCTGCCTTCAGTGCCTTAGCCTTGGCTGCGATCGCTAAGGTTAATGAAGGTGTTACCTGACTTACTCTTGCTGCCAGCTTCATTCTTACTATTTTTGGCAAATCTTTCACTTATCTAAGGATATCCCAGAATCATTACCAAGATTTGCTTTTTCTGAATTCCTTGGGGATTGGAGAATTGGAAAGAATTCCTGATTCTTGCCCTTGACTCTTAACAATGTATTTTGTATAACTTTAATTTTAGATAAAGCTAGCTATTTATATGCAGATCAAAACACTTTTAATCGCATCTTCTTTGTTAGTTACTGCTGTTTTTATACCTAGTGCTGCCATTGCTCAAAATCCCGGTAATCCGGGAAAATTTGATTTTTATGTACTGACACTCTCTTGGTCGCCGGATTATTGTGCGACAAATGGTATCCGTGATCCGCAACAGTGCGGTTCTGGAAGGAAACTTGGTTTTGTATTACATGGTTTGTGGCCGCAGTACCAAAGTGGTTATCCTGCTAATTGTTCCACACAAAAATTACCGTCCCAAGTAAAGCAACGGTTTCCCAACTTGTTTCCTAGTACTAAACTTTATGATCATGAATGGGAAAAACATGGTACTTGTTCAGGTAAAACTCCTGCGGAATACTTGGCATTGAGTAAAAAATTAAAAGATGCGATCGCTATTCCCGCAGCTTATAATCGTCCCGCGAAACCTTTGCGTACTACAATTACAAATTTTAAAAATTCATTTGTGAGTGCTAATAATCAAATTACTGCTGATGGTCTAGCACCTTTTTGTTCTGGTTCGGGAAGATTTTTGCAAGAAGTCTTCTTTTGTTATTCCAAAAACGGTGAACCTGGTATTTGTAGCGCCGATATTTTGAAGCGATCGCAAAAAAGTTGTGGTCAGCCAGATTTCTTACTGAGAAACGTTAGATAACAATACGGCATGGAGCATATTAAAAAAATACTGAGATATCAAATAGCATTTTATCAGTATTTCTACTAGGAAATAGCTAGAATTAAATTGTGAAATTTTTACAAAAATTTTGCCCAACTACCAGTTATATTCCGGGGTATGTTCTGATTAGAATTGATAAAAATAATATTTATCCAGTCAGGTTGATTATGATGTCGTACTTAAACAGAACATTTGTGAGTATCAGCTGTTTGTGCTTACTGTTACTTCCCAGTTGGCGACCAGCCCAGGCTCAACCAGGACAACAAGAGATACCTATTTCACTAGGTTCAACAGTGTACCAGCGAGCGAAAGAGGAATTACCGGAAGGTTTATATGGGCTTTATCGCATAATTGATCGGATTGCACGCGCTAATCAATATGATAATCGTTCATGGCTGATGGAAATTGTACAGAAATATAACGTTAATGCATTTGGCGATGATAGCAATTTGATTCCCATTTACAACGGCATATTAGACGAATTAGCGAGTGATTCCTCGGCTTTGGCTTGTGTAGTTGCTCACGAGATGGGTCATCATATTAAGAATCACAATAGTATTAACGAAACTAAAAAGGCAGAATTGATTGCCCAATTAAAAGTAGAAGCAGAGAAAGAAGTTTTGGGAGAGAAAAAAACTGCTGCTGCGGAGGGAATTGTGTTTGCGGTTGCGGATTTCACAGCGAATAATGTCCAGCAAGCGTTTGCAGGGAGTATGGTAGGATCTGGGATCGAAAAACAAAATAGCGATCGCCTAGCAGCATCCCAGAAACGTATCAATGAGATTTTAGCGAAAAAGACGCAAGAGTTGGAGCAACGCCTCGCCGAAGAAGTCGAAGCACAAGAAATTGCAGCAGATGAAATCGCCTACGTAGCTTCTGTCAAAGCAGGTTTTGAAGCAGAAGGATGTCTCAGAGTTCTTCAGTTACTGGCGCAAAATTCTGGATTTGAATATGACACAAACCATCCATCTATACCCAAACGCATAGAAGCGCTGAATGCGATTATGAGCCAATATCCACCTCAGTCTTTGGTAGAGGATGGTGAAAGCCAAATATCTGCAAGTTCGCCTTTAGTCTATAACCTTTCTCAGGATCGGACAAGCTTAAAGATTAACTCTGGTCATGGTGCTTCTCTCACAGATGATATAGAAACTCGTTTTGGGAAGTAAGGGACTAGTACCTCTGCGCGTAATTCGTAATTCGTAATTATCTGTTTGCAAGGGTTTCAGACATTTCAAATGGGTGGTTTATTTACGCCGTGCTGTACTAGTCTTTTTATTGTCTACGAGACGCTGCGCGAACAATGCGTGAATTTTGAATACTTCGGCTACGCCCTTCGGCTACGCTCAGGACAAGCTCAGTACAAGTTTTGAATTGATTTCTCCCCAGTCCCTAAGCGATCGTCACATCTGGCGACAAGTAAACATCTTGAATGGTATGAAACAACTTCACACCTTCCTCAAAGGGACGCTGGAAGGTCTTTCGCCCAGAAATTAATCCTGAACCACCAGCGCGTTTGTTAATTACAGCCGTGCGAACTGCTTCGGCGAAGTCATTTTTACCAGTCGCGCCACCAGAATTAATCAAACCCACCCGCCCAGAGTAACAATTTAGTACTTGATAACGAGTTAAATCAATTGGGTGATCGGTTGTCAATTCTGTGTAAACCCGCTCATCGGTTTTCCCGTAACTCTTACCACTAGCTTTAGCAACTGCACCGTAACCATTGTTATTTTCTGGTAACTTTTGTTTAATGATGTCGGCTTCAATGGTTACACCCAAATGATTCGCCTGTCCGGTGAGGTCGGCTGCAAGGTGGTAATCTTTATCTTGTTTAAAAGCGTTATTCCGCAGATAGCACCAGAGAATAGTCACCATCCCCAGTTCATGGGCGCGTTTAAAAGCTTTGCTGATTTCCTGAATTTGTCTGGTAGAATGCTCTGAACCAAAGTAAATTGTCGCACCGACGGCGGCGGCCCCTAAATTCCAAGCTTGTTCGACATCAGCAAACAATACCTGGTCAAATTGATTGGGGAAAGTCAGCAATTCATTGTGATTGATTTTGGCAATAAAGGGAATTTTGTGGGCATATTTGCGCGAAACAATCCCTAATGTCCCCAAAGTGGTAGCAACCGCATTGCAACCTGCGGCGATCGCTAGCCTGATAATATTTTCTGGGTCAAAGTAAATCGGATTGGGCGCAAAAGACGCACCTGCTGAGTGTTCAATCCCTTGGTCTACCGGTAGAATAGACAGATATCCAGTATATGCAAGACGACCAGTAGAATAAAGTAGCTGGAGATTACGCAATACTTGAGGATTGCGATCGCTGTTGAGCCAGATGCGATCTACAAAGTCTGGCCCCGGCAAATGTAGTAAATCAGTAGGAACTTTTGCTTTGTAGGTAAGCAAGTCTTCAGCCTCTTTACCTAGCAATGACTCGATAGAATTAGCCTCTATGAGCGTTGTAGTCATAGCGTTTTCCTCAACAATTGAGCAAATGACCTTTGCCTTTAAGATAGCATTTTTAATATTCCTAACCTGGTTATGGAGGTATTAACTATATGTAAAATCCTTCTGATTAGCAGTCTGAAATTATCTGTAAAAACTTGTTTTAATGATTCAACGTGAGATTTAATTATCAGAATTTGCATTTTTTCTCAAACAAATAACTTCTTGAGATAGATGCGAAGTGATAAGATCACACCCAAATCAGAATTTTTCTCCAATGTTAAGTTAATAGTCTTTAACAGAGTTGCTTGCTGCAACCTACTAACAAGAGCAATTTGCTCTGAGCAACTTGTCTTTGTTAATTTAGATGGTAGCTGGATTTAGACCGTGCTGTACTAGAATTGACAATAAAGTAAAATCTATCTTCCCCCTATAGTGGTAATAATCGTTAAAAGAACAAAGATAATTCTATGAGTAAGTTTCAAATCGATATAGACTTTAGCAATATAGATTTAGCTTCCCTTGAGACAGAAGAAGATTTTCAAAGAGAGGCAAGAACATTATTACCAAAGGTACTAGCCAAACTAGGCGAAAGTGTGGGTGAAAAGACTTGGGAAGAATTACAGCAAAAGCTGCAAGGCACTGGAGGTATCAAATCTTCTCCAAGCGAGAAACGCAAGTTTATGCAAGAAACAGCAAGAACTTATCAACGAAATGCCAGTAAGAGAGAAAGGCAAGAACTGGAAGACTATATAGTAGAGCAATTACGCCAGCAAAAGCGGTAAAGATCCACCTAAGCCTGATATACGTGTATTTTAACTTCTATTTTTAGTAGGGTGCGTTAGCCTTTGGCGTAACGCACCACTGTACTAACTTCTAATATTCAAAATCATTGTAGGGGCAGAATATTAGAGTGTTCCAAAAAATAAATGATCCAAAACCCGTCATTGCGTTCGCGTAGCGTCTCGTAGAAAAGCAATCCCAGTCATTGCGATTGCTTCTCTTCGAGACGCTCCGCGAACGCTTCACTCGCAATAACATATCATAAATTAATTTACCGAACATGATTCAAACAAACCAGCGACGAATCAACTCCACCTGGAAGCCATAGCCGTCGTCAACTTCCTCGATTAACTCACGTTGTAACAGCAAATTGAAAGTAATATCAGCATCAGGGAAATGTTGCAATAAAGTTTGGTGGCTAACTATAGCCCCTTCTCCTTGAGCGGCAATAAAACGTAGAATAGCTTGTCCAGCCGCGTCTACTTGGTTGTTTTGAATGTCAGCAAAGAAAAAGCCCCCACTTTGCAAAGCTTCAGGTATCGCGGCTTCCACATCTGCTAAAGTTGCCAATCGCCGGATAGAGGGGTCTTGTTCGTTCTTAAGGACAATAATTTCTGCACAGAGTAGTTGTACTAAAAATGGATGACAACGGGTGAGTTGCAATACTCGCTCAACGGCGTTAGGTTCATAGCGGAGAGTAAAATCTTTGACGGGACATTCAATTAATTGTCGTGCTTCCGCTTCTTTGAGGTACGAGATATGCACTACTTGGACATTAATGAGATAACTTGCCCAGCGCTGATATTCTTCGATAGTATGAGAGCCAGCCAGTAAGACCTTGAAGCGGGGACGATGTTGGATGAGGTGACGCAGCATTCCTAAAACATCCTGTTCATCAAAGCGACCTTTGGCTATAGCGTTGTCTAGCACCTCGAATTCATCTAGCGCTAGTAAGGCGGTGTTTTGTTCTAGAGCGTGTTCTACATTATCTAGCCATTCATCGAAATAGGTGAACGGGTCAGATTGTAGCACTTCGCGGGCTAGGGACGGTAGAGTTACACCTTGCTTTTTCGCTGACTTCTCCATCTCTCTAGCCAGGTTGTAGAGAAAACCTGCATGGTCACTAGCTGATGAAGGTGCGCCTTGCAAGTCTACAAACATGGGAATGATGTTATTAGGTAGTAACTTTCCGATGTTATTGAGGAGAGAAGTTTTACCCATACGTCGCTGACCGTATAGTAGCAGAGGTGGACGACGGCGATCGCTCAGTAGTTGCTCGATGCGTAAGCCGATATCATCACGCCCCGTGAAAATTTCTTGCTCTAGTGTAATGGGATTCCCAGTAATGTAAGGCGAGTCAATTTCTTGGCGCAGTTCAGTAATTTTAGCCAGTTCATCTATATAGTTAGTTACTATCTCACGCCAACTTTTGATAATCGGGTAGAAACGGACTGTGTATTTGTCGCTGCTACGAGCGAAGTTCTGCAACTGTAGATTTAATTTATCTGCAATATCTCTAAGAACTAAGCGCTGGTTATAAGCACTTGCTTGATTGAGTGCAGCATCTACATCCTCACTGATACGGCTAAAGATTTGTAGTAGAGGGCTAACTTCACTCTCTAGTTCACCAGTTACCAGACTACGATGAGCTTTACGAATAGCTTCCACATCAGCACAGCCTTGTAAACTGCGTGCATCCAGTTCAATTTGTGCAGCTTGAGCCGCCCAGCGCTGGGGGCTGATACTGAGATATTCTAAAGCAGCTTTTCCTTCAACTGGGTTATTTTCGATTATGAAAAGGAGATGCTTATCCAAACCAGGCAGATATAAACGCTGCCACTCATCCCAGAAGGCGGAGTGAAAGCGTAATAAACAAAAGCTTTTACCATTACGTCCTTTGTCTAATCTATAGAGCAGAGAATTCCAAAGAATGAGAAATGGAAAGGATAAAACAGGCCGCCATGAATTGATAGTGATTCCCACGCCGAACGCCACGCCGAACGCCACGCCGAACGCCACGCCGAACGCCACGCCGAACGCCACGCCGAACGCCACGCCGAACGCCACGCCTACCGCCACGCCTACCGCCACGCCTACCGCCACGCCTACCGCCACGCCTACCGCCACGCCTACCGCCACGCCTACCGCCACGCCTCCCGCCACGCCTACCGCCACGCCTCCCGCCACGCCTACCGCCACGCCTCCCGCCACGCCTCCCGCCACGCCTCCCGCCACGCCGAACGCCACGCCGAACACCACGCCCCACGCCACGCCCCACGCCACGCCGAACACCACGCCCCACGCCACGCGAAAAGCTATATTTGCGATTGGTTCACCCAATGCCCACAGCACCAAGCCGAATAATAAGTTAGCCAGGATAGGTAAGATAAAGTATCCCTGGATGAACAGCCGCCACAGAGCAAGGTTCCGCCATCGCCCTTGTCTCAACAAGATAATTAGAGAGGAGCCAGAGTCTAAAGCAGGGTCAATACGCTCAAGGTGGTTATGCCATGCTGAGGGGCGGAAGACAAGCCAGAAAAGTAGTTGCAAGCTACCGAGTATTAAGTTGGGGTGCTGCTGGGGTGCATTGGTGTAGGCGTTGGGGGGTAGTTGTGGTGAAGTCAACGTTTTTGCACTCCTAACGCGGTGTGCAACTTTTTCTCAAACCTAACCCCCAGCCCCTTCCCTTGTAGGGAAGGGGAGCAAGACTTAAAGCCTCTCCCCGCTTGTCTGACGACAGGCTGACGCCAACGGGGAGAGGTTTGGAGAGGGGTTTTAAGAATAAGTCGCACATCGCACACTCCTATTTAATACTCGGCTTTGGTGAATCAGGATGTTAAAGAGTTTCACGCAGCGCAAAGACGCAAAGAACAATTCATAGGTTAATCCAGCAACGCCAACTTTTCTTTCAATTTTTGAGAGTTTGCACCCCAGGATATGCCAGAATTTTGGCGTCAACAGTTAGTAAAGGAGAGTTGTAAATTCTGGCAGTGGCTACAATAATTTGGTCAAATGGATCTCGGTGAAAACCTGTGAGTTGGGTTGATTCAACGATAATTGGAATTGTCACTTCGAGTAGCTGCACCCCTGGATAAGCTAAAGCTCTTGTTAACCACTCCTCAACTGGATACGGTAGAGTTAGCTTGCCAATCTCTACCAATTTGGCAACTTCCCAACAAGACATGATGCTGATTCCTAATCCTTGGGATTCATATTGTTGCAGCCAGTTCTGATGTTGTTTGGTCAGTCTTGCATCACCTTGAACCCACCAAACCCATATATGGGTATCCAGTATAATCATTGCAAGACTTCCCAATCTTCCAGAGGCACAGCAGGTTCAAAAGGATCATCATAACGGTACGGTTGTTTGCCACGCAAAGGATACAAATCCGCTTCTTGGGGATGAGTGTGACTCTCTAGAATGATAATTTCAACGGCTTCCCCAGCTTGAAACGGTAAATCCTCAAGAATCAAGGTTCCGTTTTTAGTTAACTTTGTTTCAATTCGGTGTGCTTTCATAGTTACTCTGCTAGTTATGAATCTAATAAATGAGTAAATGATTTCATTTGTCGTAAACCTTCCTCACGCCAATTATCATCATTCTCCCCTTCTTCTAAGTTAAATAATCTTTCTCTACATAGAATTTGTAACAACAGTGGCCAGCAGCAACTTTGTGTCAAAATCCACTCTATATCTTCCTCAGTGAAAGCAATGGGCGAACTCGCTATCAATTCCCGCGCTTCTGTCTCAGTCAATGCTCCCAGATATGCGGTGTAGCCGAAAATATTAAAAAAGGGTGAGCTGTGTTCTGTGTTTCGCGCCATTTCCATCGGTGATTCGGGAGTAGCCAAAACAAATGCTAAATTGCCCCCTGTATGGTTAGTTGCCAAAGACCGCAAACATTCCCAAAAGCCATCATCTAATTCTGGACAGCGTTCCAATCCAACACTAATTTCATCTAATAAGATGACTGTGGGAAAATGCAAATTATCGCTGACTACATCCATAAAATGATCTAAATCGCAAGGTGTAGGCACTTGCATCTTCAGTGATTCTAGGATGTACTTTAGCAGTCCTTCTCGGCTTTGCATTCGTGCGTCTTGCAAGTCTACGAAAATCCAACAGTAATTTTCTGGATGCGGTAGCCAGTCAGATTTTTGCTCAGGACGCAGCTGTTCTGCTGGGGTGGTGGTGATATTTTTGAGGTAGTGCAGCAGGGATGTTTTACCACTACGCTTTTTTCCGATGATGGCGGCGTTTTGCAGGGGATGGCGTTTGAGTAAGTTGAAGAGGCGTTTTAATTCTTTGTCACGTCCAAAAAAGTAACGCGGCTGGGTGATGGGTGCGCCAGTGATGAAGGGTGATGCTTCGCCGTTAGTTGGCTGAGGTTTAGGCGGTTGAGTTTGTGGTTCTTTGTATGCAATGTCTTGCCAATCTAACCCCAGTTTTTTGCTAAGTTCTACAAAATTTAGATAGTCAACAGGTTTACCAGTGAGAAAGCTTTTGACTGTGGAGAGAGAAATTTCTGTGTCATCAGCCAAAGACTGCTGGCTGTGATAGTCATTACGCCCAAGTGATGACTTTACTTTTTCAATATACCAGGACTTACGCAAAAATTGCCGAAAAGCTTAATTTATCGAACCGCCAAGACGCCAAGAACGCCAAGAATTCGTAGAGTGTGCGTAAGTCCTATATACTCTGGAGCTACTCGGAGCGATCGCGCCATCATTCTTCATCGAGAAACTGCTGTGAGTATATCAGGTTTTTATACTCGCTAAATAGCAAAGCTGTTGAGCCATAACGTCTTACACTCTAGAAATTATAGTCATCCCGAACTTAACCGATAATCAACTAAAACTCGTCTATTAGGTGACTATTTCTCAACTCCGTTCTCAGCCACCACCAAGTTGTAATGAGAATGTAAGGAATGAAGGGTTTTAAAAATGAAACGAGTACTGGGAGTTTTGCAAATTACTTTATCACTTTGCGGAGTGATGATGTTTGGTACAGTAACTTACGCCGCTATTAATATGGTCAATGGTCAATACCGAGTTGAAATGGCGCTCAATACTAAGGGACTAATTATTAAGTCAGATATTGACAAAAGGCAATGCAAAGCAGTAGAAGATATTGCCCAAAAGCAGGAAAGCACAGATTCCAACCAGAAAACGATTAAGTAAGAGTAAAAATCAGTGATGAGTTAAAATCAATAACTTCTAATTTATTGTAAACGAGTCTTTGATACTCGTGAATGAGTCTTTGATACTCGTGGACGAGTCTTTGATACTCGTGGACGAGTCTTTGATACTCGCGGACGAGTCTTTGATACTCGTGGACGAGTCTTTGATACTCGCGGACGAGTCTTTGATACTCGTGAATGAGTCTTTGATACTCGCGGACGAGTCTTTGATACTCGTGAATGAGTCTTTGATACTCGCGGACGAGTCTTTGATACTCGTGAATGAGTCTTTGAACTCCGTTAACGAGCCTTTGATACTCGTGAATAAGTTTTTGATATCATGTCTGGCTCAATACTTGTCATTGCGAGCAAAGCGTTCGCGGAGCGTCTCGAAGAGAAGCAATCCCAACCCTTGCGAACCAAGTGTTGGCGTTCAGGTAGCGTTCCCAAGGGAAGCGTCTCGAAGAGAAGAACGCAAAGGACGCGAAGAAGGAGAAGAAATAAGCTAATGTACTTTTAATTTGCATAACCAGGGCGGGCAAGATGCCCACCCCACAATAGTTTTACTTCCAGATAATATGCAAGGTTATTTGTCCAACAGCTTATCTCTATAAATGAAGTGAAGTAAAGCGGTGCGTTAGCCCTTGGTGTAACGCACCCTACCAAAACGTTAAAGGAGTGGAAATTAATAAGGAGTTAAGAATAAATCACTCCTAACTCCTAACTCTTAACTCCTAACTTTTAACTTTTTACACCGCGCAACTCAACTCGCCGGCTTTTTGACTAAATCGGTGATTCTCCCGATAATCTACGGGACAATCTATCACTGCAGGTACATCTTGAGCGAGGGCTTCTTTCAAAGTAGGAATCAAATCTAAAGCCGATTCAACTCGGTAGCCTTTTAAACCCATACTTTCGGCAAATTTGACAAAATCAGGATTACTAAAATGCACAAAGGATGAGTTTCCTTTGCCAAATTGATTTTCTTGCTTCCACTCAATTAACCCATAGCCACCATCATTGAAAATTATCGTGACAAAGGGTGTACCGACACGCAAGGCTGTTTCTAATTCTTGAGAATTCATCATAAAGCCCCCATCGCCTGTTACAGCAACAACTTTGCGGTTGGGATGAACGAGTTTTGCTGCTAAAGCGCCAGGAATGGCAATACCCATAGCCGCGAAACCATTAGAAATAATGCAAGTATTGGGGCTATGGCAATGATAATGACGGGCCATCCACATCTTATGTGCGCCAACATCTGAGATGACAATATCATCTGGGCCCATCACTTGGCGTAAGTCATAAATTAACTTTTGCGGCTTAATCGGAAATCCGTCATCATGGGCATACTGTTCGTAATCGGCCCGAATATCTGACCTTAAGCTAATAGCAAAAGGATCAGGTTTACCTTGTCGGTCTGCTAATTTTAAAATTTCATAGAGGGAATCTGAAATATCTCCCACTACTTCGGCGTTGGGAATATAACTACTATCAATTTCTGCCGGACTTACCCCAATATGCACAATGGGAATTTCACCATTACGATTCCATTTCTTGGGGGAAAACTCAATCAAATCATAGCCGATCGCAATTACTAAATCTGTGTTATCAAAGCCACAAGTTATGTAATCTCTTTGCTGTAATCCCACTGACCACAAAGCTAATTGATGTGTGTAGGGAATCACGCCTTTACCCATGAAGGTATTAGCAACAGGTATATTCAGCAAGGTGGCAAATTGTGTTACTGCATCACTTGCATGAGCGCGAATTGCGCCATTTCCGACTAAGATTAATGGGTTAACTGCTTGGCAAATTGCGGCGGCGGCTGCCCGAATGCTAGCAAAAGATGCATAAGTTTTTTCGCTATTATCCTTACGCAAAGGTTTGCCTTCTACAGGCATAGCAGCAATATTTTCTGGTAAATCGATGTGAACTGCACCAGGTTTTTCAGATTGCGATCGCTTAAATGCTTTCCGCACTACTTCTGGTGTAATACTTGGTCGCACAATCTGCTTATTCCACTTGGTAACAGGTGCAAACATTGCCACCAAATCTAAATATTGATGGGATTCAATATGCATTCTATCTGTTCCCACTTGACCGGTAATCGCCACTAAGGGCGCACCATCGAGGTTAGCATCTGCTACCCCAGTCATTAAATTGGTTGCCCCAGGCCCAAGAGTAGAAAGACATACTCCGGCTTTTCCGGTTAAGCGTCCGTAGACATCCGCCATGAATGCTGCACCCTGTTCATGACGAGTCGTAATAAATTTAATCGAAGAATGTTTTAACGCTTCCAAAACGTGCAAGTTTTCTTCACCAGGGAGTCCAAAAATATATTGCACTCCTTCATTTTCTAGGCACTGCACCAATAATTCTGCTGTATTCATTTTATTTCCCGACAACTCTATTAACGAATAAGACTTTTGTTTTTTGTCATTAGTCATTTGTCCTTTGTCATTTGACTAATGACTAATGACTAATGACCAATACTTCGGCTCCGCTCAGTACAAGTGACTAATGACTAATGACTAATCATTTAACCCACACGGTTTTAACATTGACAAACTCATGTATACCTTGGATACTCAATTCTCTGCCGTATCCAGAACGCTTGATGCCACCAAAGGGCAACCGAGGATCGGATTTGACCATACTGTTGATAAACACGGCACCGGCTTCGATTTCCTCGACTAAGCGATCGCTCTCTTGGTCGTTGGTTGTCCAAGCGCTTGCACCTAACCCAAAGGGGCTGTCATTAGCGAGTTTAATGGCAGCATCGATATCTGGAACCCGGAATAACAAGGCTACTGGGCCAAAAAATTCTTCTTTGGCAATTGATGCTTCAGGCGGGATACCTATGATAATCGTTGGTGGATAAAAGTTACCAGGACGATCTGATAAAGGATGTCCACCGGTGAGGACTTTACCACCGCTTTTTGTGGCAGCTTGCACTTGTTGGTCTAAATCCTGGAGAATACCAGGAGTAGCCAGTGGGCCTAAATCGGTATCTGGTTGCATGGGATCGCCAACTTTGAGCGCCTCAAATTTTTCTAAAAGTAATTTTTCAAATTTATCTGCGATCGCTTCTGCGACAATAAAACGTTTCGCTGCAATACATGATTGCCCATTATTCAACATCCGTGCTGTAGTAGCTGTGACAACTGCTGTCTCTAAGTCAGCACTTTCTAACACAATGAACGGGTCACTTCCTCCTAATTCCAAAACTGTTTTTTTGATTTGTTTACCGGCGGCGACGGCGAGGGATGCGCCAGCTGGTTCGCTTCCGGTCAAGGTAGCAGCTTTTACGCGGTCATCAGCCATCAAATCGGCGACTTTGGCAGCGCCTATTAATAGAGTTTGAAACGCACCTTCAGGAAAACCTGCCCGTCGGATAATCTCTTCAATTGCCAAGGCGCACTGCGGCACATTGGAAGCATGTTTGAGTAAGCCGACATTTCCCGCCATTAGCGCCGGTGCGGCAAAACGAAAAACTTGCCAGAAAGGGAAATTCCACGGCATCACCGCGAGAATCACACCCATTGGTTGATAACGCACAAAACTCTGGCTGGCATCAGTTTTTATACTGACGTCAGCTAAAAAACCAGGGGCGTGTTCGGCATAGTAGCGACAGACAACGGCGCATTTTTCGACTTCCGCGATCGCTGCTTTAAATGGCTTACCCATTTCCAGAGTCATTAACTTCGCAAATTCTGCTTTGTCTTGCTCTAAAATATCAGCAGCCTTTTGTAGCCAGTGCGATCGCGTCAAAAAACTAGTCTGACGATACTGTTCAAAAGTCTGATTAGCTAAATCGAGTTTAGCGATAATTTCTGCATCATTGAGTGGCTCAAAGGTTTTGAGCGTTTCCCCAGTGGCGGGATTAATGGTGGCGATCGCCATTACCTGACCTCCCGTTAAAAAATAGCTTGAAGTAGGCTTCCTAATGTTATACATATAAATTTAGGAAGCTACTACCCAAATTCTAGTCTTTTAGCTAAGAATTAGCTGCCCAGTATTACAATTTCGCAACTTTAATTGAATTAAAGTATACCAATCAATAAGTATTAATATTGATGAATTAAGTCCAATTAAAGTTGTTATAATTTGCACAATTGAGGAATCAAGCTTATGACTCAAGTCTTACGCAAAGTAGTTACATTCGATGAATTCGTTGCTAAATATCCAGATAACACAGGGCAACGTTACGAACTATATGATGGAGTAGTAGTAGAAATGCCCCAACCAACAGGCGACCATGAAGAGATTATTGTATTTTTATCTACAAAAATCACTTTAGAATATAGTCGCCTCGGACTGCGGTATGGTATACCAAAAACAGTATTAGTTAAACCACTTGAAAACGAATCAGCTTATTCGCCAGATTTGCTGCTCCTAAATCTTACTAATTTAGTTAATGAACCTCGGTGGAAAAAAGAATCAACTGTTACTCAAGCAGCATCAATTCCTTTAGTAATTGAGGTAGTAAGTACAAACTGGCGTGATGATTATCTGAAAAAATATGCTGACTATGAAGAAATGGGAATTCCTGAATATTGGATTGCAGATTATGGTGCATTAGGCGGTAGAGAATTTATTGGCAAACCAAAACAACCTACTTTTTTAGTTTGCTCTTTAGAAGAAGGTGAGTATCGCATTAGTAAGTTTCGAGGAAATGACCGAATCCAGTCGCCAACTTTTCCAGAGTTGAATTTGACCGCAGAGCAAATTTTTCGCGCTGGCATAGTCAGCTAAATTCGCCCACTCCACAATAAATAGTTAGATATTTTTTATTTGAAAGTCCCTAACGTCATTCATAAATTAGCAATTTTCCCCTTGTCCCCTATTCCTAAAGATTCATAAATGGAGTAATAATTGTTGGCATTGGCTGCAATTTTGTCTGATAAATCTTAACTAATCGCTCAATACCTTTGAAACGATAATCTCCCATTTCCTCAAAGTCTGAAGGCAGTGAAAGCATTTTATGAGTGGCTTGACTAATCACGCATTCACTAGGGGGACAAACTGCTTCCATGCGAGCAGCAAGATTAATCGTCGCCCCTAACGCCGTATAATCTACCCTTTGGGAACTACCGACATCTCCCACAACAGCCTTACCGCTATTAATCGCAATACGTAATTGAAGCGGTTCGTGCCAAAAACCATTGGCATTAAGATGTTCGAGACGAGTCAGCATTCCCTTGGCTGCATTAACAGCGCGATCGGCGTGATCTGGTTGCGGTTCTGGAGCGCCAAAAAATGCCATAATACAATCGCCAATATATTTATCTAAAGTGCCACCGTAGGTAAACACTTCTTTTAGCATTTCTTCAAATAAATTATTTAATAATTGAGCGATCGCAGTTGGTGTTAACTGTTCAGAAATTGCCGTAAAACCAACCAAATCTGCAAACAAAATACTGATTTCGCTCTCGGTGGGAGCTAAACGTCCGCCCGGTAATGCACCTACAGAGATCAACTGCTGCACAACTGCTGGAGAATGATAGCGTTCTAGTCGGTGACGAATCATTTCTTCAGTTTTGAGTTTCTCTACCAGTAGCCAACGCTGGACGCTAGAAGCCACAATGTTTGCTAAAGCTGAAAAAAAGCTGAGTTCTTCTTCGCCTTCATTTGCCCAATGGTAAGAAGAAAGATTAGCATCGGCATACAATACGCCCACAACTTTATTTTCATCCCATAAAGGCACTGCCATCGCACTGCGAATGCCTTTAACCAAAATACTCTGTTCACTAGCAAACCGTTCATCCTGCTGGGTATCGGCGGTTTGAATGACAACTTTTTCGTCAAATACCTTTTGACAGATACTCCGACTAATCCAACTTCCATCAGAGGGGAGATGTTTTTGTTGAGAAATATTTCTAGTAGCAGCATTCACTAATTCTAATTGACCGCAACCATTAACATCAATTAATAATGCCAAGCGCTCGATACTATCAAGGTAACGGAAAACCACTTGCTGCACCTGAGAAAAAATCTCTTCTATAGATGCCGCCGCACAGAGATTTTTAGCTATGTCCACTAAGTCTTTGAGACGGGCAATGGTTTTGTCTTTATTATTGTTGCCATCTTTGCTATCAGCTGCGATCCATTGCTGTTGTAATTGTTCGACATTGTGAAGGATTGTTCTTTGTTCATTAATGTCTGAAGTTCCAGGATACCCAGATGTTAATTGGGAAACAGGGCTTGTGAGCAGCACTACCAGACTAACATTGCCCAGCCAAATGATATCGCCGTGATGTAGCTCTTGGGGAAAGTTAACAAGATATTTATTTACCTGCGTCCCGTTTTTGCTGCCCATATCCTCAATAGTCCACACACCGTCAGCTGTTTTCACCAAGCGGGCATGGTTGCGAGATACTCCAGCAAAAGGTAGGTACAGGTTACATTCCGGCAAACGGCCAATTGTGAATATATCTTGATCAACTGCGATCGTTTTTTCCGTATCTCCCTCTTGTAGGCGTAGCGTCAGTTCAGTCATGAGTGTGATCCATCGAAGCTAGAGGTGCAAGCAACTCTAAGGTAAGTTATACCCTACAGGTTAACCTTCACCTTTTCTTTATGACACTGTTAACTGGATTCCGACAACTTTATGTGACAGATATTACATTGAACGAAGCAATTTTGCTGGAGGTTTAGTTCCGAGGGGGTTTGAATCCCTTTGTGAAGAGGAGCCACCAAATTTTCAATTTTGTGAGCCAGCGCCGTAAGTTCAGACTGCGGCTGTTTATAGAGTCAACTTAAGCCCAAACCCAACTATATGTATTTTTCATAATACCTTGATGATCTCTTCATAATTTAGCGATCATAATTATCTACTAGTAAATAAGATTAAGGCAGTGTTAATATCGCGTGCAATTCAAAAGTAGCATTAAGCATCTATTCTTTGTGATTAATAATTTATACTTAGCACTAAAAAGTAATAAAACAATTTAGTTACTTGCTCTCAAAATCCTTTATGTATTGAAAGTAACTAAATTTATTACTATCCATTACTATTCATAGTAATAACACAATAATTTATGAATAAATGCCCGATTTCTTCTCAAATATTTAATCTGCTGATTGTCATTACCAGCATTTTATTAGTACTATTAGCTACACTTTATCCATTTAATTTTTCCATTCCAGACAGTTTTTACCTACCAGAAATTTTTGGCAGTTTTAACAATGCTAGTAATTTTCAAGACCAGGTAAATAATTTTTTGCTTTTTATGCCTTTAGGTTTCGGCTTCACTAGGCTCTTGCAGAAAAGAGGGATAAAAACAGGAGTACAAGTTTTTATAGTTACCTTGGTGAGTGCTGGCTTATCGTTGACAGTTGAAGTCTTGCAAATATTTCTACCTTCAAGAATGCCTACTCCATCGGATATTCTGAACAATAGTATTGGTGGATTTATTGGTTTTATTTGCTTTTATCTATGGAATAGTCAAAGCTTTAAAAAAACTGTTGCACAGATAGAAAACAGTAGAGCTAGCCGCTCAATTAAACAGATAGTAGTATTTTGTATTGGATATATATTTGTGACATTCCTGATTTCGCTGTTGTGGCAGAATACGATAAATTTGAGTAATTGGGATACAAATTATCCCCTGCTGATTGGCAACGAACAGACGAGGGATAGACCTTGGCAAGGATACATGTCTGAAATTTATATTGCCGATAGAGCCATCTCAACAAATGAGGTAGCACAAGGATTAGCTGATTCCAGTTACTTTAATAATCTTGGTAATTCACTAATAGCTAATTATCAATTTAAAGGAAACTGTTGCTATAAAGAAGAGACTGGACAATTACCAGAACTATTGTGGCAAGGACAGCCTTCAGATGCACAGGAAGGTAAAGGTGTTTTTTTGAGTTCTAGTCATTGGCTACAAACAGCTACTCCTGTCACAACTCTCAGCAAAAGAATCAGTAAAACATCTGAATTTACACTCAGCACTACCCTGGCTACTAGCAACTTAGAGCAGTTTGGCCCTGCCCGCATTATTTCGATTTCCGGCACTTCCCTACGTCGCAATTTGACACTGGGACAGCAGGGAAATGACTTAGATTTTCGATTACGAACGCCGATAACTGGAGAAAATGGAGCAGACTTAACACTGAATATACCTAATATTTTTACAGACACTAAACCTCACCATATAATCATCACTTATTCCAGAGCAACTATTCAAGTATATGTAGATAATTTACATAATTTTTACTCTTTGAATTTATTAGAATTAATACCTAAAAATCAGAGAGTTTTTTACTATGCACTAACTTTTATTCCTCTAGGGTTTGGCTTAACGATATTAACCCTACTAGCAAAAAGAAGATTGATCCTTTCTAATTTATTAATTTATGGGGGAATATTAATACCTTCTCTAATATTGGAAGGTATTTTAGTAAGTGAGAGCGGAAAAAACCTTAGTTTAAAAACCCTGTTACTGGGTATGTTTTTTACAGGAGGAACTATGTTGATTTTGAGAGTGCGGGCTGCTCAATTAAAAATGAGAAGTTAACAAATTTTCCTTTCCTGTCACTGAGTTTTATATTTTGGATTAAAAATTTAAAAATTTTTCGGGTTTGAGAATAAGCGAATTCAAACGCGAGAATAAATCTAAAATCCAAAATCCAGAATTGATTCATCCTTATTTAATTAGGCGGTAATTCTAAACTCATTTCACCTAACGAACCTTTGCGAAAATCTGTTAAAAGTTGTCTTGCAGCTCGCTCTATATCACCTTTGTAACGATGCTCCGCTAAGGCGTGCAAATAGGTATCTCCGGTGTCTGATGTCGAATCGAGTTGGTAACGGGACTGTAATGGTTTTTTTGGTAACAAATCTGCGGCTACAGCTTCCAAATAGTTGAGTAAATCCACTAGGGCTGCTGCTACTAGCTGGTTATCGTAAGATGCTTCACCGATATCATCACAAATCGCTAATTTCAATGCTGCGTCTTGGTCTTCTAATCTTAAAGGGATGACACCAGGAGCATCTAGCAATTCCAAATGTTCGGAAATTCGCACCCAGCGTAGCTGGCGCGTCACCCCAGGACGGGCTGCACTTTCTACTACTCGTCGTCCTAACAGGCGGTTAATCAAAGCTGATTTACCAACATTGGGAAAACCAATCACCACAGCTCGGACTGGACGGGGTAACATGCCGCGATCGCTTCTTCTTTGATTAAGTTCTACTCCAGCAGCTTGTGCTGCCCGTGCCACTTCTGCTATACCTTTACCATGTTGAGCGTTGGTAAAATAGGGGACTTCTCCTTGACGTTTAAACCAATCTATCCATAGCGATCGCATTTGCGGCGTAATCATATCTACTCGGTTAAGTATCAACACCCGTGTCTTACCCTCCACCCACTCACCTATTTGGGGATGGTGAGTTGCTAAGGGAATCCGCGCGTCTCGTACCTCAAACACCACATCTACCCGCTTTAGCTGTTCTTTGAGCTTCCTTTCAGCTTTCGCAATGTGACCCGGATACCATTGAATCAGGTTTAATCTATAATTTTGAGTTATAGCCATAGTTAATTACCAAATAAATTATTATCACTTATTAATTATCATTCACTGGGGCTTGATGTAAAATTATCCGATTGCCATCAGGATCATAGGCATAAATTTCTCTGCCGTGGGAAGCAATAGAAATGTCTCCTGGTGGGGGATATCCTAAAGCTGTTAGGTGAGCGATCGCATCTTCTAAGTTACTCACCTCTAAGCACAAACTTATCTTACTTTTGGCATTAGACATCCCTTCAAATTCCGATTCGTTTATGTTCTTTGGTTTAAAAATACCTAAACGCATACTAACCAAATTAAACTCAGCATAGACATTCGGAATCAAAATAACTGGCTTTTGCTCCAGTAATTTAGTATAGAAATTCACTAAATTATCGCAATTAACCGATGCTATAGTGACAAATGCGTTAGTGTACTGGAAAACCATGTTTGCCTTTCGCCTTTTGAACTTTTAAGTTACATAGCATAGGCAGGCAAAATGTCAAGTTTAGAGGATTTTTTAAAAGTGATTAGATGTAATTTTAAGTACTTGTATCTATCTCCTCTTATATCCCATCAGCAATAATCAAATCCATCATCTCATTCTTATTCTTCCGATAAATCCGAAAATCACTATCTAGCGTCAAGACACAACTCCCCACAATTAACTCACTCATTCTTACTAAACACGCATCAGCTAACGACATCGGCACATTCTGATACCGCTTCAACAACTCTCTAACCGTTCCTATTTCATCACTGAGACGGAAAGAGATTTGAATTAAGCCAATATCTAGTAAAGACATAACTGCATCCTCTCCGCCATAAAAATCTTGCAATATAAAACACGCTTCAGTAATTACTGCTTCGCAAGTAAAGAAAGGCGGTTCAATCTTTTTCCATTCATTAACTGCCCAATCATGCGAATTTTCCCGATTATTGATAAATGCGACTAAGGGGCCTGTATCTAGAAGTACCTTTTTTTTCATTTCCAACCGAAGCCTTCTAAATACTTCTTATTGGTAGCTAGATCCCCAGGCCCTCCATCAACACAGCCAGCAAACTCTTTTGCAGCTTCATAGGCAGAAATAGGTTCTTTTTCTTCTTTATGCTGTACATCCTGCTTTTGTGCTTTAAAATGCAAAAATTCAATAAAATTTAATACCTCCTGCTGCTTCTCAGGAGATAACTTTTTAAGTTCATCAATTATCATTTGTTCTTTATCAATTGCTTGAGTCATTATCCTATCCTCCTGAAAAAATCAATCCAAAATCTAAAAAATAAGTAAAATTAAATTTACTTTAAGTCTGCTTTTCTTATAGCATTTAAAACTTTTTTATAATCTTCGTCGCCTATTATATTTGAAGACCAAGATGATGCTCTATATAAACTTTCATAGGTAGAAACAATTTCATGTCCTTTTAAAATAAGTTCTTCCACTTCTTTCCAAACTAAAGTTTCAGAATTATTCTCAGCGTTTAAAACATAATTTTTATCTATATGAGCTACCTGCTTGTCTCTAAAATCAATTAATTTTTTAACAAGTGGATTTGTTTCTTTGTTAACATATTGCATATCTTGTTCTAAAGTTTTATTATTAACTATTCTTGGAGTTTTATATAGGTCGTCAGCAAGTGGTCTATCTTTAATTCTTTCATAAAAGCATTCTTCTTTAAAAAGCGAAGGATTTGAATGAATAGTATTAAGAAGTTTGTTAAGATTTAAACTATCTTTATGATGGTCATATACTTGACACAACATAAGTATTGTACTGGTAGCATGAGCTTCAATTGTCAATTGCCAAAATACTGGAGATTGATTAATTTCAATATTATATTCTTCACTTGCATTACAAAGATTTGTATATAAACGATAATGTATAGATGCATATACCAAATTATTAGTAATTTTTTCCAAACTCTTTTCAAACTCAATACTGCTTATTTCCATTTTCCAGTATAACTAGTGTATTTTTTAAAGTATAAAGGAATTGCTCAATCATCCATTGATCAAAACCAAGCTAAAGCACTATGGTCTTACCCCAAAGTAACTCACACCCCCAAATTCCAAAGCAGTAACAAACTCTCCAAAATCCAGAGTTAGGAGCGTGGGTCAAGCTGAGAGTTTAAAATCTGTGGTGAAATTGGGTGTACTTTTTAAAAAACTACTTAATAGTTATTATTGATACTAAACTCTACTGAAAATCTTTAAAGGTTAGTCTTGTAAAAGTAACGAGCGCGGAGGGATTTGAACCCCCGACCCACAGAACCGGAATCTGTTGCTCTATCCACTGAGCTACGCGCCCTTAGTCTTACACATTATAGCACGTCTGTGATAAAATTTGCAGCCTAGAGAAACTTGGTTTCTGGATTCAAAGATAATTAGCTGGATCTACGGGTGTACCATTGCGGCGGACTTCAAAGTGGAGGTGGGGGCCAGTTGAGAAACCTGTGGAACCGACAGCAGCGATCGCTTGTCCGCGTTCGACTGCTTGCCCTTCGGAAACATACAACTCGCTGGTATGTCCGTAGAGTGTAGTCATACCATTGCCGTGGTTGATAATTACTGCTCTGCCATAACCACCATACCACCCAGCAAAAATTACTCTGCCCGAATCGGCTGCCCGAATTTTACTACCATAGCTAGCAGCAAAATCCAACCCAGCATGAAAGCGACGATAGCCAAGGATTGGGTGCATCCGCCAGCCAAAGGGACTGCTAGTAGCAGCATCGCTAGGATATGCCATTACTCCAGTTCCCCGAATAATCACACTTGTGCGGCTGTTGGTTTTTGTTTGCGCTTCCTCTGTTGCTCTAGCTTCTGCTACCTTTTGTTGAATTAAGACTTCCAGATTTTTGGATTCCCTCTCTAGCTGGTTTTGCGCCGCTTCCAAGGCTAGGCGATCGCTATTGAGGCGTTGAACCAATTCCGATTGTGACTCCGCCTGGTTTTGATAATCGGATTTTTGTGCTAACAATTGCTCACGAATCAAGGCAATTTCGTTTTTTTGCTGTTCTACGTCCGTTTTTTGTTTATTTATCAGCTTTGCTTGTTGGTTGAGTTTTACCAAAATTTGTTCGTCTGCCTGATACACTAACTTCAACTGATGACGACGGCTGAAAAAGTCGCTGATATTTTCACTTTCGAGCAAAACTGCCCATCCAACAGATGCAGGCGATCGCTGGAGATAACGCAATCGTGCTACTGTTGCTATTTGCCGCTCCTCATAAGAACGTTGCGCTACTGCTAAATCAGTTTCCAAGTGCTGGAGGCGTTGGGTGGCGAGTTGTAATCGTGATTCGCTCTCTTGAATATAGTTATCTGTAGTTTGCAGATTTTGCTTTAAACCAGTGAGGTGTTTTTGGGCCTCTTGTTGGAGATTTGTTAAGCGATTGCGATCGTTAACCACACTCTGACGCTGCTGGTTCATTTGTTGCTGTTGTTGTCGCAAATTATCAATAGGCGCTGTGGAGGTTGCGTTGACTGGAATTAATGCCAAACAAATCCACAAAATGCAGCAAAATGCAATAGATAAATAGCCAAAAATCTGCTTTTTTCTGATAAATCGCGCTCTCATAGCGTGAAGCCCAACCAAAACGATGCTTTCAAACACTATGAGGATTATTCCCAAAATCTGATTCACCCACTCCAACGCATTATTAAATTGTCTGCCAAGTTGTAACACAAAGATTCCAGCTATGTCAGCATTAAGTAGGTATATCAGCCGATGAGATGTATGAACACACGTATAGCAATTCTCTTAATTACCTTGGTTTTTCCAGGTTTGGCAGTGGTGGGAGTATCGTTATATTGGTTTAATCTCGATTATGCAGCACTAATAAAAGCTGAAAGGTATGTGGAAAACCTAGTAGAGGTAGGAAAAGTTAATGATAGACAGTTAGAGTATGCCTATCATCGCACCTACATTCATCGCATCAATGTATTTGCCGATGGGACTTGGGGATTACTGGGAGGAGTAATTGCAGCGCTAGGCATACATGGATTAGTCACGATTAGGGATTATCCAAGAAATAAATTATCCAAATAAACGTAGACGCTGCATCGGCTTGCCGCAGGCTACCACTCCAGACGCAGAGAACACAGAGAGAGGAGAAATAAAGAGAATTTCTGCGTCAGTTTTGGGATATTTTTTATTTGGAACTCTCTTAAATATAATTGTGTGAAATCTGCTAAAGTTTCAGTTACCCTAAAACTCATAACTCAGCACTGGCTAAACCATAGCTATCCGCTAACAGGACTTAGGACTGATGCAGAATAGGCAAGAAAAAATTTCCCAAGTGATAGTGACTGCTGGGCAGATGCGCGATATTGAAGATCGGATCTTTGCAGCAGGAATGCCTGTAGTCGCTTTGATGGAAAAGGTGGCAGGATTAATTGCCCGTCGCATTCAAGAGATCCCCCCAACCCCCCTTAAAAAGGGGGGCTACATCCTTTCAAACACAGCATTTTTAAGGGGATCTCGTGTTGGAATTCTTGTCGGGCCGGGTCATAATGGCGGAGATGCTTTAGTAGTAGCCCGTGAATTACACTTTCGCGGGTATGAAGTTTGGATTTATTCTCCTTTCTCTAAGCTTAAGGAATTAACTTCACAGCACTTGCAGTATGCTCAGAGTTTGGGCATTCCAATTTATCAAACAATTGAGCAATTACCAGATTCTGATTTGTTGATTGATGGCTTGTTTGGGTTTGGTTTAGAAAGAAACCTCACTGATCCCATCGCCTCTGCAATTAATCAGTTAAATGAATTGCCTGTGCCGATTTATAGTATTGATATACCTTCAGGTTTACACACCGATACTGGCGTTGTATTAGGAACTGCCATTCGTGCCACTCACACTTTTTGCTTGGGTTTATGGAAATTAGCTTTGTTCCAAGATCAGGCGCTGGAATATCTCGGCAAAGCTGAGTTAATCGATTTTGATATTCCTTTAGCTGATGTGGAAGCTGTTCTAAAAGATGCACCCAGCATTAAACGTATTACACCAGCAACGGCACTTACTAATTTACCCCTACCCCGTCCACCAGTCACCCATAAATATAAGGAAGGACATTTACTGCTGATTTGTGGTTCGCGGCGCTATGCAGGTGGAGCAATTTTAACTGGTTTGGGTGCTAGGGCTAGTGGTGTGGGTATGCTTTCGATCGCTGTACCCGAATCGCTGAAATCTCTTTTGGTGTCACATTTACCAGAAGCGCTAATTGTCGGTTGTCCAGAGACGGAAACTGGAGCGATCGCTCACCTACAACTACCAGAAAAAACCGATCTGAGTTCTTTTAATGCGATCGCTTGTGGCCCCGGTTTAACACGAGATGCTACTCCAATTGTCCAAGAAGCGATCAACAGCGATCGCCCTCTAATTCTCGATGCCGATGGTTTAAATATTTTGGCACAAATGGGAGCGATCGCCACATTAAAAAAACGTCTTGCTGTAACAGTACTCACACCCCACACTGGCGAATTTGAGCGATTGTTTCCTGATGTCCCCGATGCCAAACATGACAGGGTGCAAGCAGTACAGGAAGCAGCCGCGCAAAGTAAGGCGATAGTATTGTTGAAAGGGGCGAGAACTGCGATCGCAAACCCTCAACGTGCTGTTTGGATTCTTCCTGAAAGCACACCCGCCTTGGCGCGTGGTGGTAGCGGCGACGTATTAACTGGGCTACTTGGTGGATTGTTGGTGCAAGCAGCAACTAAACAGATTCCCATAGAAGATATTGTGGCAACTGCTGCATGGTGGCATTCGCAAGCCGGTATAATAGCCGCCCAAGAGCGTACTGAATTGGGTGTAGATGCGTTTACACTCACACAATATTTAATCAAAGCTCTAACTTAGTCATTTCCCTCGTTCCCAGTCTCCGACTGGGAATGCCATCCTAGAGGCTCCGCCTCTAATTCAAATAACATCATGGGACGCAGCCGCTACCACGTACTAGGAACTCAGCCGCACTTCCTCACCTGCACAGTTATAAATTGGATACCACTATTCGGCAAAGGTAATTATGGAAAATCATCTCCATCTAATCGCCTCCGCCGCGAGTTTATCTAAAGAAATAGGAAATTTTAAATCATTCACGGCTCGCTGTATTATTGATTTACTTGAGAAAAATAATTCTCACTACATACTTAATCAGCTTGAACTTTACAAATTAAAACATAAGATAAAACAAGAATATCAACTTTGGCAAGAAGGTTTCCATCCGCAGGCAATTCTAGATGAAGAAATGTTTAGACAAAAGTTAGATTATATTCACAACAATCCTGTCAGGCGTGGTTATGTGGATGATCCGGTACATTGGCGGTATTCTAGTTGCCGTAGTTACATGGGGGAACTAGGTTTATTACAGGTAGAGTTGATTGATGTGTGAGGGAAGGCAGAGCCTTGAGGATGGCATTCCCAGTCTCCGACTGGGAACGAGGAAACGAGGAGATTTAGCTGTTGAGTAAATACCAACGCTGTAGCGCCAACCGTTGAATTTCGCGCCAGGGAATATTATGTTTTCGAGCTAAGTCTGCACAATCTTCATATTCTGGCTGCACATTTGCAATAACTTTTTCTGGTGATTGCCCTTTCCATGCTATCTTGACGCGCACTTTGCCATATTCAATTTCCACTTGTTGAATTTCCCGTTGTAAAATGGCGCGTTGCTGAGTTGTTCGCCGAATACCCAAAGTTGTAGTTTCACGAAAGATAACGGCTTCGCAACTGAGTAAATTTTCTGGATGACAAATCACAGTCAGCAAAATCCCCGGACGGGACTTTTTCATACCGATCGCTTGGGTAAAAACATCTACTGCACCAGCCGCAAATAAAGCCTCAAACACATAGCCAATAGCTTGTGGATTTAAATCATCAATTTGGGTTTCTAGTACCGAGATGGTTTCCAAATTTGAGCTAGTAGCTTCAGAATCACTGAAATTTGACTGTAAACTTGCGCTTTCACCCACCCAAAGACGTAAAATATTGGGAATGGGTAGATTTATGGTTCCTGCTCCCAATCCTATTTGCTTGATAGCGATCGCAGGTGGTGAACCAAAATCTCTTGCCAAAGTAGTAGCGATCGCGGCTCCTGTTGGTGTTACCAGTTCTTTGTCAATTCCATTGCTATAAACTGGACAGCCCCGCATTTCCCACAGCTTTAATACTGCTGGTACTGGTACTGCCATCTGACCATGTGCAGCCCGAACAGTGCCGCCACCAGTCGGGAAAGCCGAGCAATAAAGTAGGGGCAATCCTTCGTCATTACTCTCAATGCCCAACCAATCCAACCCCAGGCAAGTACCCACAATATCTACAATCGCATCTACAGCACCCACCTCATGAAAATGAACTTTTTCAGGAGAAATCCCATGCACCGCCCCTTCTGCGACTGCTAGCTGTCGGAATACCGCCAAACTCCAAGCTTCTGCCCGTGATGGCAACTGAGCTTTGAGAATCATCTGCTCTATTTCTGGCAAGTGGCGTGTGCGATCGTGACTGTGTTCGCGATCGTGGTGATGGTGGTGGTGGCCGTGTACTAAATCCACATGGACTTTAGTCGCCTGTTGACCATTCCGTTGGACAAATTCTGCCCTTAACTGATATTCCTGTTCAATACCCAACCCATTGAGTTTTTCAATTAAATACTCCACAGGAACACCCAAACTCACCAAAGCGCCCAGGCACATATCACCAGAAATTCCTGTCGGACATTGAAGATAAGCAATTTTATTCATAATAAATTAGTCATTAGTCATTAGTCATTAGTCATTAGTCATTAGTCATTAGTCATTAACTATTCTCCCCTGCTCCCCCTGCCTCCCCTGCCTCCCCTGCACCCTGCCCCCTGCCCCCACTCCCCACTCCCCACTCCCCACTCTTCGTGTTATGGCAAAAATTTTCCCAGTTCATCCGGATAATCCTCAAGTTCGCCGAATAGAGGAAATAAAGTCGGCGCTTTCTAGTGGCGCAGTCATGCTTTACCCTACTGATACAGTCTATGCGATCGGTTGTGATTTGAATGCCAAGTCGGCGGTAGAACGAGTGCGGCAAATTAAACAGCTAGCAAATGATAAACCACTGACATTTTTATGTCCCTCGCTTTCAAATGTGGCAACTTATGCCTTCGTAAGTGACACAGCCTATCGAATTATGAAACGCCTGATTCCAGGGCCATACACGTTTTTGCTCCCAGCGACTAAATTAGTACCGCGATTGGTGCAAAGCCCCAAGCGGAAAAGTACTGGAATTAGAGTACCAAACCATATTGTGTGTTTGGAGTTGCTGGCAGCGTTGGGCAATCCGATTATCTCAACTTCAGCACATCTGCCACCAGATGAAGCAGATAATGGCATGATTCGGATAGATCCAGAAACTGTTCAGTCGCGGGTAGAGCTATTTGACCGTTTGGACAAGTTGGTAGACATAATTGTAGACACTGGCGAAGAACCTACTTATGAAGTATCTACCATCTTGGATATGACCGGAGACGAAGCAGCAATTATACGGAGGGGTTTAGGTTGGGAAGCAGCAGCAGCATGGGTATAAAAATTACACTTCACAGGCGCACCTCTCCGTTTCGGAAATTGTGATAAAAGCGACTCCAGTTTTGAAATTGTCATATTTTAAGGCGATGTCTACGACGGGCACAGATCCAATAACAGGATGGTGGCAAAAGTTGGTACAGCAAGGGATTTGGCAACTTTGAGCAAATGGCGGGTACTTATGTCCCAGCGTCAATGTGGTGGCTTGTGAAAAAACCGACACATTGGCATAACTGTAACTCTCTCGTATTTCCTACAGTTTTATATATGAGCTTTAGATGTGAGCATTACATGCGGCAAGCCTTAATGGATGAATGCCTAAAGATTCGTAAGCCAAGGCTGGCCTTGATTGTTGTCTCTGCGTTGTAATTACGGTGCAATACTACTCCCTGGAAAAGTCATGAAATCTAACGTCATTAATCTACCAAACTCTACACCCATTTTTGATAATCACCTTTCGACTGAAGAATTTTCAGACAGCAGCAGCGAAACCTTGATTGAATTGCTGTGTCACGAAATGCAAGCGCAAGTGAAAGCAGCACCCAAGTGCGTAGAAGCTTTAGCAAACCGCATAGCGGTAGAAGTAGAACGCATTTGCGATAAAAGCTCCCGTATCCAAACATCTGGGGAAATCAAATCCTGGCAGCTTACGTTGGGAAGGCATCGGATGCACAAGTGCTTACGTTACTACCAACTAGGTTCCAAACAAGGGCGCGTAGAATTACATAGCAATTTGGGTGCTATGGTTTACCGTCATGTAACTATATCCGGCTCTGAATTGGGTTTTGAGGCTCGTTACAGCCTGATTGAAGATTTTTTACAAGCATTTTATATCGAAGCTATCAAAGCTTTCCGCAGAGAAAACGAATTACCTAATGATCATACGCCGCGTACTCAGCTGCAATTAGCTGAATATATGGCCTTTACAGAACAGTATGCTAAACGCCGGATCAACTTACCTGGTGGTGCAAATCAGCAATTGATTATCTTGCGGGCCCAAGGTTTTGCTCGTCGTCAGCCGCAAGAAACTACCGTGGATATTGAAATGGCGGTAGAGTCTGCTAAGGGTGAAGAAGCGGAATCTTACCAGCGTAACTCGGCAGTGCAACAGTTGCGATCGCAGATGATTGCCCAAACTAATTTTGATCCCTCAGAAGAGTCAGAACGCGATCGCGTCATCAGTGAATTGATGAAATACTTGGATTCTCAAGGACAATCTGACTGTATGAACTACCTCAGCTTGAAACTCCAAGACCTTTCAGCCCCAGAAATTGACCAAATTCTCGGTTTAACCAGCCGTCAGCGCGATTATCTCCAACAACGGTTTAAATACCACGTAGAAAAGTTTGCCAAACAACACCATTGGCAATTGGTACATCAATGGTTAGGCGCAGGTTTAGAGCAAAAATTGGGTTTATCTTCCCAGCAGTGGGAAATATTTGTGAATCAACTAACAGAACAGCAACAGCAAATATTACAGTTAAAAACTGCACGGGAAAACGACATTGCGATCGCTAAAACCATCAAATGCACTCCCAAACAGTTACAAAAACGCTGGACTCAACTTTTAGAACTAGCATGGTCTATTCGCAACGGTCATAGTGAGGCACAGACAGGTTGAAGTCAAAACGAAATAACTAAAATTCATCCAAGCTAAATTCCAGTTATTAGAAATGTTGTTATAGATATGGCGGTTTCAGGGTGTAATAATTAAGGTGAATAAAATCATAGAAGACCATGAACCCAGTATTTCCCGAACTCTTTAATCTTTCGAGAGCGGAAAAACTTCAACTAGTAGAAGATTTATGGGATGATATTGCCGCTACACCAGCAGCACTCCCAGTTTTAGATTGGCAGAAACAAGAACTAGCCCGTCGCAAAGCCGAATATCAACAAAACCCGGCCACTGGTAGCAGTTGGGAAGATGTAAAAGCCAGAATCTCTCAACGGCATGGCTAGAAACTTAACTATCCTTATAGCCGCAGAACTAGACATTATTGAAGCTTATGACTGGTACGAGGGGCGCGAATTTGGGTTAGGCGCCCAGTTCCTACGATGTATTGATGCCTGCCTGAATTTAATTCAGCGTCACCCCAGCACATATCAGATTGTTCATGAAACCTATCGCCGCGCTACAGTCAGGCGTTTTCCCTACGTCGTTTTTTACGAGTTTAATGAACAAGAGATTATTATCTACGCTGTTTTCCATTGTTCCCAAGACCCAGAAAAATGGCGGAGTCGCTTGCAATAGTTCGTTTTTGAGCCGATACAAAAAGTTTCTTATTTTAACTCTTATCTGAATTAGTAATATAGCAATCCTAAATGAGTTGTGAAAATGCGCGATGTCCAGATCCCCGACTTCTTCGAGAAGTCGGGGATCTAATTTTTCACGAGATATAAAAAATTTCTTATTTTAACTATTATCTGAATTAGTAACTCGTTCTTTATCCAAATTATTAATACATTTGTATTTGTTTATTACAAAAATACCAAATTTTTCCTACTTCATACCTAATCAATCTAGCCTTATGCATCAAAAATCAAAAATTTATATAACCTAGCATTTACTGTTGCTTCCAGGGAATCCTAAAATCAGGAAACCTTTTGAAGATAATCAGGATAAAGATGACTCAAGGCGCAAGAGCAGTTACTTCTGGCAATGTCTTGGAAAAAGCTGTAGAAGGGACTTTACTGGGTCATGGATATGTCCAAGTGGGCTTTGATTTACCAAAAAAACAGCGCCTTGGATGCCTTTTAAGCTCGAATACTATACCAAAACGATATGCAAGGCAGGTTTATATCGGAACAGGAATTTATGGGAGCTATATATATGTAGACTTTTACATTATTGGTGCTGCATCCGTTTCTTCCGGGCTGATTATTGAGTGTAAATGGCAGCAAACGAGCGGTTCAGTTGATGAAAAACTTCCTTACCTTAACTTGAATATTCAAAATTGCTATCCTGCACAAGCAGTTGTATTAATTGACGGTGGAGGTATGAAACCGCAAGCTGTATCCTGGTTAAGGAAACAAGTTGTCTTAAACCAAAATCTTCTCTCTGTTCATAATTTAAGTTCATTCATTGCTTGGTCTAACAATAATCTTTAATACGAAGTTACTAGTAATTCTGTAATTCTTCCGCGTTTTTTGGCATTAGAATTAATTGCCCTAGATGCTGATATAGTGTGAATATGGAAACTACTGTAAAGGTTGCGAATAAATTCACAATCGGAATTAGATAGCATCACTTTAACTCCACGCCCAGCTAATTTTTCAAATACATCTTTGAGTTGAACTTGCTGATCTTCAGCAAAGCTATAACTACTGTAAGCTGTAAAATAGCTAGTTTCACTTACAGGATAGTATGGTGGATCAAAATAAATAAAATCATCACTGCTGGTGGCATAATTTAGAACATCAGCAAAATCTGTTTGTTTAATTTCTGCATGAGAAAGCGCTTCTGAGGCAGCTTTTAATAAAACCTCAGAACAAATATTTGGATTTTCATATCTGCCTAATGGCACATTGAATTTACCCTGTGAATTAACTCGATAAAGACCATTAAAACAAGTCTTGTTAAGATAAATTAGACGAGCAGCCTTTTCTATATCAGTACCACCAGAGTTATTTCTGACACTATAGTAATAATCTTTATCATGTCGAATTTTATGCTCCTTCAATAGAGAAATTAATTCCTCAACACGATCTCTAACACAACAATAAGTGTTAATTAATTCGGCATTAATATCAGTTAAAATTGCTGTACTTGGTTGGAGATAGAAAAAAACAGCACCACCACCCAAGAATGGCTCATAGTAATTTTTATAACTTTTAGGAAAATAAGGAATATATTGCTGTATCAACCTACTTTTACCCCCTGCCCACTTCAAAAATGGACGCGGGCTAGTTTCCTTGGGGATTTGAATTACCATTTACTTGCGATTTAACTGAAAATAATCGTGACTAAATAGAGCCAATATAGCCGACGGAGCATATTTTATATTAACTGCTAATTTCCCAGCCGCATAGATTACAATTGAGTAGATAAAGAATATCAAAACAAACGTAAGTATATAACAAGGCAGTTGACATTCAAATGTTTGACGGATTTTGGGATAACGTCTTTCGCTACCCCCGGTACTTAATTACTATCGTCTTAGGACTGTTTCTGAACACCTTTGCGCCGTTAGTGCCATTGTTGAAGCGCCCAGTCACCTTAATCGCTATCTTGGGTTTCTTTGTGAGCAGCCTAGTCTTTCTTACTCTCACCCTACGGGCAATGCTGGGCTTGAGTACAATCTAGACTAGCGCTATATCGGGGCTGTGCCCTACAGACCGTTGCTCTTGGCGTTGCTTGCGCTAAGTACTGTCTACGCAACTTGCATTTATTTTTGTCGTATAACCTCTGTGATGAGGCGAAATTTTTATGGCTACAAATCGTCGGGTTTCCCGCGTTGCTGAATTGATCAAACGGGAAGTTAGCCAAATGCTGCTCAACGGCATCAAGGATGACCGTGTGGGTACAGGAATGGTAAGTGTTACTGATGTTGATGTTTCCGGCGATCTCCAACACGCCAAAATCTACGTCAGTATCTATGGTACAGATGAAGCGAAAGCAGAAACAATGGCAGGCTTAAAATCGGCTACAGGTTACGTCCGCAGTGAACTTGGGGCGCGGGTAAGGCTACGTCGGACGCCAGAAGTGCTATTTCTCGAAGATCGCTCCATAGAACGCGGTAATAAGGTACTGGCACTACTAAACCAACTTAACCATCAGCGTCCCCCAGAAAATCTGGTAGCAGTAGAAGACAGCACCGATCAAGATGATGAATCATCTGATGAATAAGTAACTGAAATAACAATGTAACTTCAGAACAATTAATCTCAGCAAATCCGCCAAACAATTTACAGACGTGACCAAATTGCGTCTGTTTTAATATGACCATAATCTACTTCAGCGATCGCTAGTTGCATATATACGTTTTTTGCTTGCCTTGGCTTCCGTCCCTACTCTACTATTCCTCTTTACCTCTACCCCCCCGCCTTCAATTGGAAGTCCTTATACTCCAACCTTCTACAGATGTTTATCCAAAGAAAACTGTGTAATACTAGTGTTAAAATTAACCAATTTATTACGGTTATATTTAAGAAATTGTTAACAGATGCTGGGGCCAAAGCCTTCGTAGTGTACTTTAGCCTTTATGTTTTGCAACACTTTATACCCTAGTATCTGACAAATATTCTTATGTTGTTTACCCTTAGATAAATACCAGCAGTTCTATATCCGGCTTTAAGGTGATTATTTGATATGTAAGTGATGCCTGCGGCGGGTTACGCCTACGCGCCCTAAACCTCTGGACAACCGCCAAATCTTGCCTAAATACAGTAATGGCAAGACTTTCAGACTTGTTGCATAAAAACTATCCAGCCTGCATAGCAGGTTAAGTTAACTACTCGGAATTTTTTTTGTAAAGCGGATTTTAGATAAATGTCAGGATTCGTTGACTTTCTTAACATATCTTGAGATAATTTCAGGAGATGTAGCGTCAAAATAAAAATAGTTCCGTATAGCAAACTACAAAATCCTAGCCACAAGTCTAATTTCTGTAATCTTTGTTCCTAATTTTTAACAGGAACACTATCGTAAGTGTTAATTTGTGAGTAAAAAACATGAGTGTGAATACGGTGCCTTCTATCAATTACTACTCTCTCGATCTGATTCAAGACGAAGCACGCCGACTGGTGCAAAAGGGAATGATTAGCCGACAACAGCCAATATATACCCTCTGCCAATACATTCCAGCGAGAGAGTGGGTTTGCGTTGAATGTGAATTAGAAAAATGTGACTTTTTGTTACGCGATCGCATTGGCGACCTAATTGGTCGTGAACAGTGGGACAACGACTAATCAATGTTTGATTTCAAATTTGGGATTGGGGCTTCATTTTCGATGTGTGGATATCACCATCAACAATTCGCCGCCCAATCTGGGGGATGATCTCTGGTTTTTGATGAGCATTGTCCCATATAGAATCTTGCGTTTTTCATTAACACAGAAGCATTTGAGTGTGAATTTATACAACTTTTCAAGTTAAAGAAGGCATCAGAACCATTGGTTTTGTATATCTGGTGCTAGAGCTTGAGTCTAGTAGGTAGATTCTGTGACGTTCCTACATTTATCTAATAGGTAAGTGTAGGAACTTCGCTTTTGATTGGCAATTCACTGCATCGCTTCCCTGAAGTAAGCGATAGTCTGCTTGCTGTTCAAAGCCAAAATCCGTCTTCAAAAGTTTGCTAAGTCGGGCTAATCGTCACCAGTTGCGACAACAGAGAGAACCTCGGCAAGCAACTGGCTCAATTTTTGCAAAATCCAAAATTTGTATGGTATTTTTTTTAAAATCTCGAAAAGCGCAGAAAAATCACGTAAATTATTATCCTACTTGCTCTAAGTAATTATTAATGTCTTCAATGATGCGAGTAAGTTCAGCTTCAGTAGTCAAGCGGATGTTGACGTTGCGGACAGTCAGCAAAACTTTGGCTGCGAAGGGTGTTGGCCAGATATTAGGATTACAGAAAATTTCTAAAAATACTTCACCCGTATAACGATATTCCAGGGGAGGCTGGGGAGTTACTTTACCACCGCCAGGAGTGGGTTTAGCGGCGACAGCTTTCAGGCGCTCCATCAATTGATCTGTTGCTGCTTTTAATTCTCGTGCTGCTTGGGGTGAAAAACTGAAGGAGACAGAACCTTCAATTAGGTTCAATGTTAGAGGAATTGAAGACATATCTTTTTTATTAAAACTTCTTGATAAGTACTAATCTTACCGGAAGAAGAGACTAAGCCCAATTTTTCGAGGATGCGCCCCAACCTTGGCGCTGGTATTGTCGTCAGACAGATTTGCATAATCGGACTTTTCTTGGTTTTGCTGTGGTTGCCGAATCAGGCTGCGAAAGGGTTTGTAGTGAGCGATTTATCGCTCAAATCAAGGACTAAAGTCCTTACTACGAACTTTTATAACCCTTCAAATTTAATGGGACAGACTACTCAATACTGCGTAGGTTTTGGCTAAAAAATAAAAATGTGTAGGTTGGGTTGAGGAACGAAACCCAACATTTCCAGGGCTTTGTTGGGTAACACTAAAGTTCAACCCAACCTACAAATCTTCAAAACCTACGCAGTATTGACAGACTACTAGGTTTACTTATTATTCCAAAACCTGTAAATGTTTTTCGATTTCGCTGTCGGTTAAAGGTAATAAATAAAACTCGTGCTGCTAAGTATTTATCCTGATTGAGTACAGCTTGCTGACGGACGTCATCATCTTTTTGAATACAATTCGGTCTGGACTTAGTGGATGTATGAATAACAAAATTAATTAAAATATTTCTAGTATTAATGCTAAAAATATGCTGTTATCTGTAAAGGCATTACTAATACCTATAAAGCTTGTAGCTGCTGTTAGTTATAAAGAATCTCAACAAAATGAGATAAAAGATAGAGCCTATAGAGAGACTTAATTCTTACTGCGTAAGACTTTGATACATTTCATTTGTGTTTATTTATGTTTTAAGTTCTACATTAGAAGTCATAGAACTTGATGTGATAAATTATCTATGATTTACGATAACCGCGCCGAAGTGCGAAAGGTTTTAATTATTACGCTACTGCTTAACCTGTTTGTACTAGGATTGAAAGCACTTGTAGGCTACTGGACAGGTTCGTTGAGTTTGCTAGCTGATGCCTTGCATAGTGTGACAGATAGCGCCAATAACGTTTTGGGATTAATTGCAAGTAAATTTTCTTCTCCACAACCCGATCGCGAGCATCCCTACGGACACAGCAAGTTTGAAGCTGTGGGAGCTTTAGGAATTGCTTCATTTTTAGGAATAGCCTGTTTTGAAATTTTGCAAGGAGCAATCGAACGAATTCTCAAAGGTGGTGGTGAACCTGTGAGAATATCGCCACCTGAGTTGTGGTTATTACTAATTGTGCTGGGCGTGAATATTTTTGTGGCGTTTTACGAACGTAGTGTGGGTAGGCGTGTAGGTAGCTCAATCCTCATAGCTGACGCCACACATACCATGAGCGATATTTGGGTGACAATCTCTGTAATTGGCGGGTTGATCGGAGTTTGGCTAGGTTATCAATGGATGGATTTGGTGTTAGCTTTTCCTGTAGCCTTGTTAGTATTTTGGAGTGGCTGGTCAGTTTTAAAAGAGAATTTGCCTTGGCTTGTGGATCAAATGGCGATCGCACCAGAAGCAATTCATGCGATCGCTACTTCTGTTCCAGGTGTAATTAACTGTCATGATATTGCTTCTCGCGGTGTTCTTGGTCGTCAAGTCTTCATCGAAATGCATTTAATAGTAGATGCACCAGACGTAGAAACCGCTCACCACATCACCGAAGAAGTAGAAAGCCGATTAGAAGAACGGTTCCGTCCAGTCAGGATTTTAATTCACGTCGAGCCACCAGCCTATAAGTCTGAGCAAATTAGCTTTGAAGCTGGAGCAAAGTAGTCTCAGCAATTCCAAATCACGCCCTATTCATTTAATGACCCACAAATGACTGCATCTTTGCGTTAACTCTTATAAGAAGCAACCAAATTAGCGACGATCGCAACTAGTTCTCCTGGATCAACTGGTTTTGCCACATGAGACTGAAAGCCCGCTTCCAAAGCACGGCTACGATACTCGCTATCGCCGTATGCAGTTAAAGCTATAGCGGGGAGTTTTCCCCAAATATCAGACTTCAGCGCCCGGATCTTGCGGATGAGAGTGTAGCCATCTTCACCAGGCATAGCAATATCACAAATCAAAACTTCTGGTTGCAACTCAGGTAATACTTTCAATGCTACCTCTGCCGATGCAACTGCCATGACGGTGGCTCCATCAGCTTCCAACACGGTAGTAATGTAAAAGCGGCTATCGTCATCATCATCAACTACGAGGATGTTTAAGCCAGCAAGGGGCAGAGCAGGTTCCATAACATCTCCATTAATGTTGATCAAATGAAAGTTATTCTAAGAGATGCTTGTTTTTCTCAGTGACCACACCATTAGTAATTTTACTGCGATCGCGCCTCTTTTACTAGAAAAAACTCAAGTCGTCCAACTACCATCTAATTGATGGTTAATTATTCGCTGGCATTTATATTTATTGCCTAGAACTCTTGCATAAATATTTTGTGGTATAATCAAAGGCTATTTTAATTTCAATTTTGGGACATTAAAATAGTAAGAGGTTATCATTTTCCTCTAGCAAGTATTATCTGGCGATGCCTACGGCGGGCTGCGCCTACGCTAGTTAAAAAGATGGCAGCAAACATCATTCCAGTCATTGATTAATACTGAAATTATTTGATTAATTCGATTTTTTATCCAATTTTTATCCGATTTATAGGGCTAATTCGTGGTTATAAATTCCCGCAATTAAATTCGATCTTAACCCAAAACGTCGATGACGATTTCGATATCTATCAGACAAAATTTTAAATATCTTTAGACGACGATTTACGTGTTCAACAACAATTCTTAATCGATTGAGTTCCCGATTGTATTTTTTTTGTTCTTTCGTCAACTTTTTTCCTTTTGGTTTTTTAATTGGTGTTTCACTTAATTGATGAATCTTAGCAATTCCTTGATAGCCTTTATCCGCTATTACTTTCAGTAATTCTCCAAATTTTATCCCACTGCTTTTAAATAGCTTAAAATCATGAATTCTTCCCTGAGCATGCCCTAAACAGATGATTTGACTGCTTTTTTGGCGAATTACTACCTGGGTTTTTAAAGTATGTTCTCCTTGTTTTCCACTAAAATATCTTTTTTGGCCTTTCTGAGGCTTTTCAATTGGACTCTCTGTGACATCCATCACAACTAAATCTTCTTGGGATGACATTTTCCATAATTCTTTTTTCCCTGGTAAACGAAACTTTCTTGACTTAATCAAAATATTTTCAATTTTAAAAACTAATCGACAAACTGCAGATTCAGAAAGCCCGAAATCCAACCCAATATGATAATAAGTACGGTACTCTCTCCAGTATTGAAGAACCATTAAAACTTGGTCTTCAATAATTAATTTAGGACGACGACCTGATTTCTTTTTCTTTTGAGCATCAGCTTTAACTAAATCAACCATTAACTCAAAAGTTTGACGACTTACTCCAGCCATGCGCTTAAATTTTCTCGCAGTCAGGTGTTTAGCTTTCTCTATTTTCACTGCTCCTCAAAGTCCTAATCGCAAATTGCCAAATTTTTAATTATACCACAAAACACTTTTGCAAGAGTTCTCCTGTATAAAATCCCATTGACAAATTTCACCGAACAAGACAAAAGTTAAAAGAAAGAAAGAAAGAAAGAAAGAAAGAAAGAAAGAATAATTTTAGGACTTACGCAAGTGTGATATTCTTTTCCTATTCAGTACTTGGAAATAATAAAAAGTATAATTTATTTTATACACCAATAGATTACACTTTTTTCAATAGCTATCAAGCTTAGGAAGCATCTCAGTTTTGCCAAAATTCTAGAACAGAATCCGGAATCCTACAACTTCAGTTGGTAGCTAACAGAGATGCACCCAAAGTGCATCGCAACTAATAACTCTTGCAGGAAAATGGAGGAATTAAATCGATGAGTGATGTATTCATCCGTAGTGCTGAATATGCAGGACTGCTAACCTATAACGGTAGTGGCTTCCAAACAAATTCGGTTCAATTCGACTGGATTGGCGCATCTGTGATAGGTTAAAATTTTATGCATTTTGTCAATATCTCTAAAGGTTGAGAAAATATGATGATGATAATGATAATCGTTCAGAGGAAGGGGAGGAACAGCCGAGCCAAGCTCGGCTGTTCCTCCCTTCAATTTGATTATCATTATTAATAGTGAGGAGAAAATCCAATTTTGTAGGGCTATGGCCAATCTTAAATAGAAGGATTTCAGGAGAAATCGGTTATTGTTGGGTCGCACAAAGATGTCAAACTAAGTGATGACAATTTTGGCTCACCACGATGTCTAAAAAAACAAAGCGTAATCCCGACCATATCAAGCGACACAATACTCCTACCATCAATAACGAAGTAATTGCTCAACATTTACAGGCTTTATTAACTCCGGCTATTTCTGCCCAACAAAAACATTATAAGCAATTAGGATTACGAGATCGTATAATTAATTTGTCGTTGATGGTAGCCGCAGTACTAACACTGCTATGGAGACAAGTTCCAAGTGTACAAGAATTAACTCGCTTGTTGGCACGAGAAAATTTGTTATGGTGTCGTGCAACTAAAATTGCTCAACAATCACTCGCTGAAAGATTTTTAGTTTTTCCGGCAGAATTATTTGAACGAGTCTTTAAAGATTTACTGCCTCAATTACAACACAATTGGCAGCAACGTACTCAACGTCCACTACCAGATAGTATTAAGTTTGCTCGGCGGAATTTTGAGCAAGTTTGGGTGGCAGATGGGACAACACTCGAAGCTTTATTCCGTAATCTGAAAAGCCTAGAAGACTTGAAAACAGGTCAGTTAGCGGGAAAGATTTGCACAGTAATCAATTTGGTAACTCGACTACCAATCGAAATTTGGTTTCATACAAATCCATCGGCAAGCGATACTAATTTTGAGGCAGTACTTCTCAATTTACTGACTGCTAAAACCTTAATTTTATTAGATAGAGGGTTTTATCATTTTCTATTTTTTGAAAAACTTATTAATCAAAATGTTCACTTTATTACTCGATTGAAAGCTAAAGCTTCCATTAAAGTATTAAAATTTTTTACTTATGATTATTCTATTAAGGATCAATTGATTCAACTTGGTACTGGTCGAGGTGGCGCACCAATTCTTACTCTACGTTTAATAGAGATTAAAGTTGGGAAATCCGTCCATTCTTACATAACTTCAGTTCTTGATCCAAATGTTTTACCTCAGAGATGTTGTTGCTGATTTATATCGTCGGCGCTGGCGGATTGAAGATGCTTTTCACATCGTAAAACGCTTGTTGGGATTGTCTTATTTATGGACTGGTTCGATTAATGGTATCAAATTACAAGTGTGGGCAACTTGGTTATTTTATGCGGTTTTGGTGGATCTGGGTGACGCGATCGCCGACGAATTATCTCTGCCATTTGATCGGATTTCTTTGGAGATGTTATATCGCGGTTTGTACCATTTTAGCGTTGCCTATGACAAAGGTAAAGCCACAGACCCAGTTAAGTACTTCGCTGCAAAAGAAAATCAGGATTTAGGCGTGGTCAAAGCCCTGCGAAAGCCTGTCCCCAAGCTCGATTTATCACCTTTTCCTTTACCCCCCTTGACAAACGCGCAGTTTGCTTAACCTATCACAGATGGGATTGGCGGCTGGAACCTTGGTGCTGGTGATCAGCACTTCGTTGGCGATTTCAATGGCGATGGCAAAGACGATGTATTCATCCGCAGCGCTGAATACGCAGGACTGCTGACCTACAACGGTAGTGGCTTCCAAGCAAATTCAGTTCAGTTCGACTGGATTGGCGGCTGGAACCTTAGTGGTGGTGATCAGCACTTCGTCGGCGATTTTAATGGCGATGGCAAAGACGATGTATTCATCCGCAGCGCTGAATACGCAGGACTGCTAACCTATAACGGTAGTGGCTTCCAAACAAATTCGGTTCAGTTCGACTGGATTGGCGGCTGGAACCTTAGTGGTGGTGATCAGCACTTCGTCGGTGATTTCAATGGCGATGGCAAAGACGATGTATTCATCCGCAGTGCTGAATACGCAGGAATGCTGACCTACAATGGTAGTGGCTTCCAAACAAATTCGGTTCAGTTCGACTGGATTGGCGGCTGGAACCTTAGTGGTGGTGATCAGCAATTTGTCGGCGATTTTAATGGCGATGGTAAAGACGATGTATTTATCCGCAGCGCTGAATACGCAGGACTGCTGACCTACAACGGTAGTGGCTTCCAAACAAATTCGGTTCAGTTCGACTGGATTGACGGCTGGAACCTTAGTGGTGGTGATCAGCAATTTGTCGGCGATTTTAATGGCGATGGTAAAGACGATGTATTTATCCGCAGCGCTGAATACGCAGGACTGCTAACCTATAACGGTAGTGGCTTCCAAACAAATTCGGTTCAGTTCGACTGGATTGGCGGCTGGAACCTTAGTGGTGGTGATCAGCACTTCGTCGGCGATTTCAATGGCGATGGCAAAGACGATGTATTCATCCGCAGTGCTGAATACGCAGGAATGCTGACCTACAATGGTAGTGGCTTCCAAACAAATTCGGTTCAGTTCGACTGGATTGGCGGCTGGAATCTTGGTGGTGGTGATCAGCACTTCGTCGGCGATTTTAATTGATAGGGTGACAGGGATACTGAAACGTCTGCCTATCGAAATCAATCCCATGTCCGGTTTTTAGGGGAGGGGTTGTCGGGTGACTCTCGAACCTCACCCGACAACCCTTCTCTTGCTAATGAAGGAGGCTTATAAGATGAATGCCTTCAACACCATACATGTCAGAGGTTCTTGTGTTCTAAAACTGTCTTGGAGCATCTAGATGATCGCGAATTGTAAACGCGATCGCATTAATTTTTCAAAAGACAAAAAGCGCAAAGAATAGATGAACCCTCTGCGCTTGTTTGGGTTTACATCATTCCCATTCAATGGTTCCAGGCGGCTTGGAGGTGATGTCATAAACCACCCGATTCACCCCTTTCACCTCATTCACAATCCGAGTGGAAATCACTTCCAGTACATCGTAAGGCACTCTTGCCCAATCAGCAGTCATGCCATCTTCACTAGTCACAATCCGTAAAACAATTGGGTAAGCGTAAGTGCGTTGATCCCCCATAACGCCAACACTACGAATTGGCAGCAATACAGCAAACGCTTGCCAAAAATCGTGATACATGCCGCGTTGGTTAATTTCTTGCCGGACAATCAAATCTGCATCGCGCAAAATGTTTAACCGCTCAGATGTGACTTCTCCCAGAATGCGAATTGCCAAACCAGGCCCAGGAAAAGGTTGCCGTTGGACAATTTCTTCTGGTAAACCAATGGAACGCCCAACTTTGCGGACTTCATCTTTAAATAGTTTCCGCAGTGGTTCCACTAATTTAAATCTTAGGTCTTTGGGCAAACCGCCAACATTGTGATGACTCTTAATTTTCACCGCTACCCGCTCACCACTTTGGGGATCAACGTTGGTGTCAGCAGATTCGATGACATCTGGATAAAGAGTCCCTTGAGCCAGATAGTCAAAGTGACCAAGGCGTTTGGATGTTTCTTCAAATACAGCAATAAACTCGTGTCCGATGCGGCGGCGTTTTTCTTCAGGATCTGTGATATCAGCAACTCTAGCTAAAAAGCGATCGCGAGCATTAACATATTCAACAGGAATGTGAAACTGCTCTTGGAACAGCTTTACCAATCGCTCTGGCTCATACTTTCGCATAAAGCCTTGATCGATAAATACGCAAGTCAGTTGCTCACCAATGGCTTTATACAGCAAGAAGGCCAGGGTAGAAGAATCCACTCCCCCAGACAACGCCAACAGCACCCGCTTGTCACCAACTCTGGCGCGAATTTCCCGAATTGCCTCTTCGACAAAAGCTGCTGTTGTCCAAGTAGGTTCGCAATCGCAGATGTGATAGACAAAATTACGGATTAATGCTATACCGCCAACCGAATGCACTACCTCTGGATGAAACTGAACGCCGTAAAGTTTCCTTTCGTGGTCGGCGATCGCAGCACAGGGAGTATTTTCTGTATGTGCCAGCAATTCAAACCCTGATGGCATTTGGATAACTGAGTCTCCATGACTCATCCACATCGTAGTACCATCTTCAACATTAGTGAGCAAATCTGTGGGATCATCAATATATAATGAGGCTTTGCCGTACTCACCTCGGTCAGCCTTTGCCACTTCCCCACCGAGTTGGTTTACCATCAGCTGCATTCCATAGCAAACACCCAAGACGGGTATTCCCAAATTCCAGATATCTGGGTCACAATGGGGAGCGTTATCACCATAAACCGAACTTGGCCCACCGGAGAGGATGATTCCCTTAGGATTGAGTTGGCGCAAATGTTCAGAAGTAGTGCGATAGGATAAAACTTCCGAGTATACTTGAGTCTCGCGGATGCGACGGGCAATCAACTCAGAATATTGAGAGCCGAAGTCCAGAATTACAATCAATTGGCGATCAAGTCTCCCAAAATTTTCTAATGTTTGGGGCGCTTGTTCTGTTGGTATCACCGCTGTATTCATGACGGGAGTGTTATGTCTGTTAAGGGTAGATGCTTTGTGGTCTATGATGATGCTATTATTCAGCCTGGGTGGGCTGATAATGGTATAGAGAGCCTTTACAAACGCAAGGTTATGTGCGTTTGTCGAGTTCCTGAGTCGGAGAGGGTATTAAAACGATAAATTTACCCTAGAGTGGTTACTTAGAAGATTATTTATTTGAATTGTTTACGATTATTCATAATAAATTAACATAATTTTCCCATCAACAGACCAGCAGTTTTACTCTTCACGATAATTTTGCGATCGCGATCAAAGAGAATAGAGCCACAGATTGTACTTCCTGTGCTGCTTTCCCTATGATTTTGGATGTATTCTTGAGAACGAACATCGATGGTTTCGGCGATCGCACTGTAAACTTGATTTACCCAATCACTACCAGTTGCAGCATCTAGGGATTTTAGGTATGTTAGTGCGGCTTCGGCGGTTGCACTGTTAAACACAGCTTGGATATCTGGTGATTTTAAACCTGCGATCGCACAATGGGCTGTCAAAATTTCCCGCCGTCCATCAGCTAAGTAGTGATGGGTGTGAAAAATCCCTCCAGCCAGTTTCATCAACTTACCGTGATAGCCAAATAATAAAATTTCTTTTACACCCAGCACATCCGCTTCTACTAACATTGGGCCAAGCCAGTTAGCAGTTTTTACCAATTGCTCAGGATTAATCCCTAGTTTACGCGCTAAATCTAGGCCATTCTCCCCAATACAGAATACTAAACTTTCAAAACGACTGGCTTTATTTTGTAACTCAGCCCGAAAAACTGCAAGCTGATCTGGTGTACTTAAGGGTTGAGAAATGCCGGTTGTGCCTAAAAGGGAAAGTCCTTCAACCACACCAAAAGCAGAATTTGAAGTGCGAACAGCTAGCGATCGCCCTTCGGGTAGAATAATCGTCACCGTGATTTTTTCCCCAGGTGCTAGCATCCGTTGCAAATTCTCTTGCAACAGCTTTTGAGCATAAGCATAAATAGCTGGTTTGTCGTCAGCATTTAATTGCCTACCAATCCCTTCCCCACCTTTAATAATTACAGCTTCATCACCCTGTTCTCGCCATTCCACCAATGCCCAAATCGGTGTATCTTTAGTCAAATCGAGATTATCACCAGGATCGCTGCGGGCGATCGCTAAAGCTGTATTTTCAGATAATCCTGCTACCTGTTCAATGGGGATTTCTGCGATTTGAGCGGGTTCAATCAAATCTATAGATGCTAAAGTTAGGGGTTGGCGATCGCGTAACCAATGTAAAGCGGCAACAGCAGCAGCACAGGCAAATACTGGGAGTGTGTATCCAGAACGGGACATTTTTTAAATTTAAAAGTCAAAATAATTTTTCAAAATTGTACCCTTACAGGGATCTTGCTACGCGCAGCTTCTCGTAGAGAAAACAGTTTCAGACGGCAACTTAGAACCCAACTGTAGCAAGATCCCTTTAGGGTAACGGCTCAATTCAAGGGCGGCAGATGACGTTTCGCATTCCAACGACTATTTCTGCTCCGTCGGCTGCACCGCCTTGTTAGACCGCCGCGCAGGAGTTAGGGTAACAAACTGCCTGCCACTTTGCGCCTGCTGTCTTTGCCAATCTTCACAAATTGCCCTCATGTCATAGTTGAAAGACTTTGCGTGTTCGTCACGAATTCGCTCGATTTCCTCTAAGATTTCATCTTGCCACATAATTTACTCTCCCATTAATTCATAAGGTGTACAGATTATTGGCAAAGTGTATCCACAATCAGAACAAATCTCCAGCAGTTTCCTTTGGATTTGAGCATTTGCAATGTGCTTGCAATTCCAGGTTAACAGGTAATTGAGACTGCTGACTGTAGCCAGTGCAATATGGATCGCATCATCAGAAGCTTTGGGGGGAAGGTTGCTTTGCATCATAAACTGTGCTGCTAAATCCTCTACAGCTTCGGTCACTTCAAGTAATGGCAAGCCACGCACCGCCTCAAGTCTTTGAGCAGCCATTTCTGCATCGCCCTGTGCTACCTCACTTAGAACGACTTGTGAGATGTAGAGGGTAAATGCACTTCGACGCAACTCCCACCAATCTTTTGTAACCTCAATATTTCCGGCAATAATCAAATTTTTGGTCGATCTAGCTGTGAGATAACCAAGAATGCTGGTTTCGATGTAGACGGTTTCGCTCATGTTGGGCAGGCTGTGGATTTTCCTATTTTAAGCAGGGAATCGCCTGTCCATCTGGCTCAGGGGCTTATGTTAGCCCATCCACGATGCACAATCACACTTAAGCTATGGATCTGGTTTAACCCACTGAGACTGAAGATAGGTTCTACAATTAGCCCTAAAGTTAGGGGTTGGCGATCGTGTAACCAATGTAAAGCTGCAACAGCAGCAGCACAGGCAAAGACGGGAAGTGTGTATCTAGAACGGGACATTTTATAAATTCAAAAGACTGAAAGTGAAATAATCGGTTCCAAATCAAAAATCTCAAAGTCAGCCTTGCCGTAAAATTACGAATTACGAATTACGAATTAGTTAGACTCCCACTTCTAATAATAGAGCTTCCATAGCTTCCCAAGAAATTCCTTGTTGAATATAACGGGGTACTTCAGGATTGTAAGGACTGGCTACTCGATCAATATTGAGGATGTTTGCCCCATCTGGTAGAACTGGTACATCTGCATCAAATGCCGTTGGGCGCATCAAAGAACTAGAAAAGCCTTTGAAAATAGCAATTGTATCTTCCTCATCAGCAATTTCCACCGTTACAATTAGAACTTCTTGGGGACGTTTAGCAGTGTATTGTTCCAGTCGCTTGCCAATAGAATCCATTTTTTTAAGAGTAGGGGTATGGTAGTGCAACGATGCTTACTGTGGTGTAGCCGAGCGTCCCTGCTTGCCTAACTTAATCAGAACAAAGTAGCTTAAGTAAAGCACATAAATTACTAAACTAGCTATGCCGAGAAAACCTAAAAACTCAGCTTTGCTATTAGCATGGAAATATTCTTTGAATAGCAACGGAGCCTCAAACCAGACGCGACAAAAGGGAGTCTTCAGCGCACTACCAGAAAAAGCACAACCCAAAAAAGGGATAAAGGCTAGTGTACCCAAAATACAATAAACAGTTGTCGCCCAGCGCCAAGAAGTAAAAATCAATTTCAAAGAGCCACTGGTTTGATACTCAATTTCATCGTTGATATCCACCCAGAACCACAGCGAAATCGGGATCAAAATCTGAGCTATCAACCCAGAGATAAAGCTAACTGGATACTGGGCAATCATTAAGTAAATTGTGATTGCTACCAGGCTTGATACTCGCCAGTATATAGCCAATAAGCGTTGTATGGCTTCGGCTTTTTGCACAAATGCCCAAATTAGAAGAATTAGCGGAATAACTACCAGGAATAATACTGCCAGTCGGTAATCCATCCAGACGAAAGGGCGAAACCAAACGTTATAGTCCATAGTTTTTATCAAAGGATAAATAAAACATTTTTAACCAAAAATAAGTATCCATAACTAATAAACCTGTAAGTTAGGGCTATTTAGTTCTAGACATAAACCGCTCAGAACTAAAGTTCTTTGGCTTTTAGCTAAAGTCCGTTAAAAGGGACTATAACCTTTTCTCAGAGGATGTTTGAAAAGTGTCAGTTTGAGCCTTAAATGCAACTCCGAGAAGCGATCGCAATTCCCATAACCCTCATTATCTCGTTCAACTTCTCGATAGCCAGAGTAGTCAAACATACCTTAGATGACTTTTCAAACATCCTCTCAGTCGTCTTTAGACGAGTTTCGCTATTAGACTCAGAATTCATTCTGAGGCGGGCTAGATGAGAATGCAATAGCCCTACCTGTAAGCTATTAGCTAGCTAATAGTCTATCTATATTACATAACAGTTTAATCAAAGCACAAAGTCTAGCCTCAAGACTGCGCTCTAACTTCTTTGTGCAAGCAAGTGGCTACCCAACTTATACCATTTCACAGAATTTATACTATAAACACGTTTGTAGGGGCATACAGATGTACGCCCCTACGGCCAATTCATTTGTTGCAAAGATTTTGGAAAAGGTATTAAATGGTAAATTGTTTAAGTCACTTTCCTCAATCTCTCTATTTGCTAAAAAACAAGCAACTCAAAGCTTCTCATCTCAGATTTTGCACCTATTTCTAAGTAGCGTCAGGAAGAGTTATAAAACCCATCCACCGACTAGATACTCGGCACTCTCGGACAAAACCCTAATTTTTTTGGGTGTAAAAGTTTCCTTTTTAAGATAAAAAAACTCTCAAATTCTAACCCTAATACATCCTTAACACCAAATATTTCAGCAATTATTTACCTGTTGGGGCAAATAATGAAACACGGGGAATAAGATTTTAAGCGGGAGTAAGGTGAGAGTGCAAGATTTGAGTAAGTAAATTTTGGTTGCTTGTTTACCAAACGAATTTGACACTCTCCGACCTAAAGGTACGGAGATTCTTAAGACCTCACGGACTTAATATCCTGTTTACACAGGTTCCCAGGCTCACCACGTTTGCACACAAGGTGCGTAGTGATATCTCCTCAAGGTTTTTCGGGCGTAGACTTTCCCCCAGTCCGAGGGTAGGTTTTTAAATCTTGTACTGATTGAACTATTTTAACATGGCTGAGTCCTAAAGGACTCAACTAGCTTTCATCCCTTGCCTGAAGTACTTTGGACGCAACTGTGTTGCTGTTTCTCAAGGGTTTTCAGCATTTTTCTTATAAAATTCACTTGTCTAAATTTCTAGTCGTCGTAAACCCGGCATTCAATTGCATCTGGGTTGTCATCACAATACTGTTCTAGAGAATTTTTTGGCTTGCTTTGGCGCTTGTGGGAAGCTTCGGCTTGCAATTCTTCTACTGCATCCCAAGCAGCAGCACACTCTGGTGAACCGCTACCGTTGATGTCACAGACAGTACGTGCTTGCTCGACTTCTTCTTGGATTTTCTCTTGAATATCGATCTTTGCTGTTTCTTGGATGTTGGTCATTGCTTTAGTCTCGTTGTGTGTTGTTAATACTGGTATAGAAAAACTTCAGAAATGGCAGATTTTAGCTCGATTACTAACCATTCTAACCATTCATCTCATAACTTAGTACTTTAACCTATTGATTTATAACCAATACACTAAACTGCCGCATCTATAATGCATTCATCTTTATTTTTTAAGATTTTGTGGAATTAGTACCATAGATAAACAATCATACAATATATTTAGATGCATCTATTAGGGAATGACAACCCCAGCTTGTTGGGATGGAGGAGACAAAAGGCTGGCACTAATTTTTGTCGGATGCAATTCTTCCCAAAATCAAAAATCAAAACCTACTAGCCCAAAAGAGAAAGAAGCTCAAAACTCATGGCAGACCAAATGCAGTGGGCAAACGCCCTATCAACCCGTCATTCTTTGGAAGCAGCTGTTACAGATGTGGTGGAACGCGCTGTCTCTTCGTTAACAGCACCTGCGGATCTAGGACTGGTATTCATTTCGTCTGCTTTTGCGAGTGAGTATTCCCGATTGTTACCCTTGTTAGCTGAGAAACTTTCTGTACCTGTGCTAATTGGCTGTAGTGGTGGAGGTGTGATTGGGACGACAGTTAACGGAGAAATCCAAGAATTAGAAGCTGAACCAGCTATTAGCTTGACTTTGGCACACCTTCCAGGGGTGAAGGTTCAAGTTTTTCATGTTGTTGCTGAAGAATTACCTGATTTAGATAGTTCTCCAGATACTTGGGTTGATTTGATTGGTGTGCCAACATCACCGACGCCCCAGTTCATTTTGCTGTCTAGTTCTTTCGCTTCTGGAATCAACGATTTATTACAGGGGTTGGATTTTGCTTATCCAGGATCGGTGATTGTGGGGGGACAGGCTAGCGGTGGGGGTATGGGTGGTCGTGTTGCCCTTTTTTGTAATGATACTGAGGGCGGGGAATGCCAAAGTTTGTATCGTGAGGGTACTATCGGCATAGCTTTGACTGGCAATATTGTTTTGGAAACGATTGTAGCCCAAGGATGCCGACCGATTGGCAAACCATTGCAAGTTACAAAAGCCGATCGCAACATCATCTTAGAGTTAGATGAGCAAGTGCCTTTAGTGGTATTGCGAGATTTGATTGCTAGTCTTAGCGAACACGAACGGATTTTAGCACAGCATTCTCTGTTTGTTGGTGTGGCGATGGATGAATTTAAGCTGGCTTTGCAACAGGGAGACTTTTTAATTCGTGGTATTCTTGGGGTCGATCCAACAGCTGGGGCGATCGCAATTGGCGATCGCGTCCGTCCAGGACAAAGGCTGCAATTCCACCTCCGCGATGCTCAAGCCTCTGCTGAAGACCTAGAATTACTCCTCCAAAGCTATCAAACCCAACGAGACTCTGAACCCTCTGCCGTAGCTGCCTTAATGTTTGCCTGTCTGGGGCGAGGTGAAGGACTCTATGGTAAACCCAATTTCGATTCTGAACTATTTCGGCGCTACGTTAGCGATATTCCTGTAGGCGGCTTTTTCTGTGGAGGTGAAATCGGCCCTGTTGGTGGCAGAACTTTCTTACACGCCTACACTTCCGCATTTGGAATTTGTCGCCAAAATCAGTTATGAGTGATGAATTAAACTTCTGACTCTATCCTATCTAATTTGTGAAAATTCACGGTGTCCAGTTCCCCTACTTCGTAAAAGTTGTCGGGTAACTGGACTTTTCACGAATGATTTAGGATTGCTATAGTAGCTTGTTATTAAACTAGAAAGTAAAAATTCTCTACCCACATTTTTGTCAGAGTGAAACTGTTATACTCACCGACATCCCGCCCAGAAATGAAGTTCAGGGCTGATAGCCCAAGTCCACTAAGCGTGGACTGAATTAATCATTTAGTCCACGCTTAGTGGACTTGAGCTATGAGACTCGGAATTCATTCCGAGGTGGGATAGAAACGCAGTGCGAGATTTATTAATGATATGGCTGCGGCAAGACTTGTGTGTACACCGTAGCCGATGCTTTGGAGAGGGATATTCGTCAGGATTCTTTGAGGTTTTAAAGGACTTTTGGGTAATCGGATAATACCAATTTAATTAATGATTGCAACATATCCTTGGGTAAAGACGCGATGAATCGCGTCTCTACAAATGGTTTATTTGTCGCATTCTTTTTTCAAATTGGTATAACTTGTGTATACACGCTAGCCTATCAAGAGAGAGGCTTTGAATTCTCCCATTCTCTAGTAGGCAAGGGCGCTAGTACCGCAAGGCGAAAGTCACGCATTCACGCATCCAAAATGAATACAGCGTAAGAGTTTTATTGATTTGGAATGAGTGGTTTATTTACGCCGTGCTGTATTAGGGCGTTAGGTTTCGCGTTAACTTTTCTACATGACGTAAAAAATCAGCTAGCTATTCGCCAAAGTGGGATGCTTTTGTTTGGGCGCAAAATAGCTGTTTGTTTAGGATTTAGCTGTCTTTCTATATTTGCAGATATATATCGAGATAAACGCTCGGAAGACTTGTATATATAGACAAATATATTCTTTGTATAGGCTAGTTTAAATATTAGTTTATACCTTTTTTTCTCTAACAAAAAGATCGATAATTAATTGAGAAAACGATAGTTATAGGTTAGCTAATAACCATGTAAAATTAATTCATTAGTTGCTCGGAATCATAATAGCAGAAACATATCTGATATTCATCTAAACTTTATTCATGTCGGAGTTCGATTAATCCAATGTTAGAAGGATGGATTCAAATTGCATTAACGTTACTAATTGTAGTAGCGATCGCTCCTTTTTTTGGGCGCTATATGGCGCATGTATACCTTGAGCAGAGTACTTTTCTCGACCCAGTTTTGAATCCGGTTGAGCGAGTGCTTTATGCCTTGGTTGGTGTTAAAAACAAAGAAAATATGACGGGCTGGCAGTATGGCCGGGCAATTTTATACAGCAACGTAGTAATGGGGTTGCTGATTTTCTTTATCATCATGAATCAGGGATGGTTGCCCCTCAACCCTACGGGGATAAATGCCCCAACTTGGGATACAGCGCTGCACACTACTATTTCTTTTATTACTAATACCAACCAGCAGCACTATTCTGGTGAAACCTACATGAGCTATGGCAGCCAAATGTGGGGGCTTGGTTATCACATGTTCACCTCATCGGCGACTGGTTTGGCGGTAGGAATTGCTTTTATTCGGGGATTGACTGGTAGATCGTTAGGCAATTTTTATGTAGACCTAATTCGCTCGATTACCCGAATTTTGCTACCTATTTGTATTGTGGGCGCGATCGCTCTCATGGCATCTGGTGTTCCAGAAACTCTGGGGGGTGCAGTTGTCTTCCCTACCTTAGAAAATCCGAATATTAGTCAAGCGATCGCTCGTGGCCCTGTTGCCCATTTTGAAATTATCAAGCAATTAGGGGAAAACGGCGGCGGCTTTTTCGCCATCAACTCGGCACACCCCTTTGAAAATCCCAACGGATTTTCTAATTTGATTCAAATTGTGGCGATGATTTCAATCCCCACGTCCCTGATTTACGCCTACGGTTTATTTGCTAATAACACCAAGCAAGCCTGGTTAGTATATGGCATGGTTAGTGTGCTTTTCATCGTATTTGTTGTTATCAATGCCATTGGAGAATACAACGGCAACCCGGCTGTGAATGCACTTTTGGGAAGTTCGCAACCGAACCTGGAGGGTAAAGAAGTGCGGTTTGGTTGGGCACAATCTGCCTTGTTCGCAACAGTTACGACGGGCACGATGACCGGTGCTGTCAACAGTTTACACGACTCCTTCATGCCCAACGGCGGTTTTATTACCCTTTCTAATATGTTCCTGCAAATTATTTGGGGTGGACAGGGTACTGGAACTGCTTATTTATTTGCTTACCTGATTCTAGCTGTGTTCGCTACAGGGCTGATGGTAGGACGCACACCAGAATTTTTGGGACGCAAGATTGAGAAACGTGAAGTCGTGCTTGCTAGTTTCTTGCTTTTGCTGGTTCACCCGATCGCTATTATGATTCCCGCAGGTATCACGCTAGCATTTGCTGATCAACTAGCAGGAATTAGTAATCCGGGGTTTCACGGCTTTGCTCAAGTTATCTACGAATACGCCTCAGCTACTGCTAACAACGGTTCTGGCTTTGAAGGTTTAGGCGATTCACAACCGTCTCCTTTGGCGATCGCTACGGGTGCAAAAACCACTGCAACTGCTTTGTGGTGGAACTTAAGTACCTGCTTCAGTTTAATTGCTGGACGCTATGTTCCAATCATCGGTTTGCTGTTTTTAGCAGATAGTATGTCTCGTAAGCAAGCTGTTCCTTACACGACTGGTACATTGCGAACGGATACCGGACTATTTACAGGCGTTACCGCAGGCGTAATTTTAATCTTGGGCGCACTTACATTCTTCCCAGTACTTGCATTAGGCCCCATCGGTGAAGCCTTTTTTATCGCTAAAGGCATTGGCTAGGGAGTATGGGAGTGGGGGATGAAGGGACAAGGGGATAAGGAGACAAGAAAAATTAGATACTCCGTTCATCCACCTCGGAACACCATTCATCGACTTCGGAACACCATTTATCGACTTCGGAACACCATTCATCGACTTCGGAACACCATTCATCGACTTCGGAACACCATTCATCGACTTCGGAACACCATTTATCGACTTCGGAACACCATTCATCGACTTCGGAACACCATTCATCGACTTCGGAACACCATTCATCGACTTCGGAACACCATTCATCGACTTCGGAACACCATTCATCGACTTCGGAACACCGTTCATCCACCTCGGAACTGGATTCATCTACCTTATCTTCCAATGCCCCATTCCCCAGTTCCCATTCCCCAAATCTAATTTATGCCCACTACTACTGATTCTCCTTCGCATCGTATTGCATCTGGAACTCGTGACTCGCGCAAGCACACCCCTAAAACAAATATGCGGGGGCTTTACCAAAGAGCAATTCGTGAGTCATTTATCAAGCTCGATCCGCGAATTACTGTCAAAAACCCAGTTATGTTTGTTGTTTGGGTGGGGACAATTGTCACCTTTCTTGTTAGCCTTAACCCAAATTTGTTTGGCACAATTCAGGCGGATATCAATCAACAACGTTTGTTAAACGGGTTGATTACCTTTATTCTCTTTTTCACCCTCGTTTTTGCCAACTTTGCCGAAGCTGTAGCTGAAGGACGCGGTAAAGCACAGGCTGATTCACTGCGATCAACGCGATCGGATACGATCGCTAACAAAATCCTCCCTGATGGTTCTATACAACAAGTCAATTCTACGGAACTGCGACGGGGCGATTTGGTAAAAGTCAGTGCAAACAACATGATTCCCGCCGATGGAGATGTAATTAAAGGCATCGGCTCGGTGGATGAGTCTGCAATTACTGGAGAATCTGCCCCTGTACTGAAGCAACCAGGTACAGATATTGCTAGTTCGGTGACAGGCGGTACACGCCTACTCTCTGATGAGTTGACAATTCGCATTAGTGCTGATCCTGGACAAGGCTTTATCGATCGCATGATTTCCTTGGTAGAAGGGGCAGAACGCAGCAAGACTCCTAACGAGATTGCTTTGACGGTATTGTTGGCAGTATTAACCCAAGTATTCTTGATTGTAGTGGCGACAATGCCCCCATTTGTTGCCTACATCGCCAGCTTTATCAGTACGGCCTTTGGGGCTGAGGCGGGAAACAGTTTACGGGCGGGTGCTAGCGTTGCTATCCTCATCTCGCTACTGGTAGCTTTAATTCCGACAACTATCGGTGGTTTACTCAGTGCGATCGGTATTGCTGGGATGGATAGAGTTGCTCAATTTAACGTCATTGCTACTTCTGGTCGAGCCGTAGAAGCTTGCGGCGACATCAACACCTTGGTGCTAGATAAGACAGGCACGATTACCTTGGGTAATCGGATGGCTGATGAGTTTATTCCTCTGGATAATCACTCAATAGAAGATGTGGCGCGAGTCTCCCTAGCTGCTAGCTTGTTTGATGAAACGCCAGAAGGCAAGTCAATTGTGATCTTGGCAGAAAAGTCTCAGGCTGCGGTAGACTTCAATCTCGAAAAAGCCGAGGGTGTAGAATTTTCGGCGAAAACCCGGATGAGTGGCACGAATCTACCCGATGGCAAACAAATTCGGAAAGGGGCGGTGGATGCCATTAAGGGATTTGTCCGTTCTCGTGGTGGCTACGTTCCTGATGATGTAGACGTAGCTTATGAGCGAGTTTCCCGGTTAGGCGGTACACCCTTAGCTGTCTGCCAAGATGACAAGATTTATGGTGTCATCTACCTCAAAGATATTGTGAAACCTGGTCTGCGGGAACGATTTGACCAACTCCGGCGCATGGGTGTTAAGACTATCATGCTTACAGGTGACAATCGGATTACCGCTTCGGTGATTGCCGAGGAAGCTGGGGTGGATGATTTCATTGCCGAAGCAACTCCAGAAGACAAAATTGAGGTGATTCGCTCTGAACAATCTCAGGGTAAACTGGTGGCAATGACTGGGGATGGTACTAATGATGCACCTGCCTTAGCTCAAGCAAACGTGGGTGTGGCAATGAACTCTGGGACGCAAGCTGCCAAAGAAGCTGCTAACATGGTGGACTTAGACTCAGACCCCACGAAGCTAATTGACTTAGTAACCATAGGTAAACAGTTGCTAATTACTCGTGGAGCCTTGACAACATTCTCCATCGCTAACGATATTGCCAAGTATTTTGCCATCATTCCGACTATCTTCGCAGCTGCTGGAATCGGCGCACTTAATATTATGGGATTAAAGAGCGCCCAATCTGCGATCGTCTCGGCGCTGATTTATAATGCCTTGATTATTCCGGCACTAATTCCACTGGCACTTAGAGGGGTAAAGTTTTTACCTTTAACAGCAGATCAACTGCTACGTCGCAACATCTTGATCTTTGGTCTGGGCGGCATCGTTGCTCCCTTTATTGCCATCAAACTGATAGATATTATCTTACCGTTGTCTTAATTTACTATGAAACCTGTTCAGATCCGCCGCACTATTCTTGCATCCCAAGTATTAGAAGAAATAACTGAAATCTGGTGTCAATGGCGTAGACAAAAGCTACCACTGTATTTATTTCTGGCGATGTGTTTCAACCTAGTGGTTGCACCTCTAGTCTATGCCGCTACTGGTGAAGAACTTTCTCGCAGTCAATCTTGGGGATTGGGACTGTTAGGACTGGTGACACTAGGGCTTTCCATCTATTTATTTTTTGTAATGTTTGTACCGGAGAAATTCTAATGAGTTTTGCACGCGAAGCCGGTAGAGCCGTTCGTTCTACCCTGGTACTCTGGGTTATTGCAGCGATTATTTATCCTTTTGCGATGATTGCCATTGGGCAGATTGTGTTTCCGTTTCAAGCAAACGGTAGTCTAATAACTGACAAAAGTACAGGTCAAGTTGTCGGTTCTGCTTTAATTGGTCAACCTTTTAGTAGCGATCGCTATTTTAACAGCCGTCCCAGTACCACCAGTTACAGTACAGCCGATCCCAAAAAGGATGATGGGGGAGTTTTGAAAACTGGGGTTTCTGGTGCTAGTAACTTGGCTCCCAGTAATCCCGCATTGCTGGAACGCATCAAAGGTAAAGATGACCCAAACCCCAGCAAAAAGGTTGAAGGTGACTTCACTCGTCTGAAAACAGCAGGTGTGCAGCCGACTGGCGATTTAGTCTACACCTCTGGTTCCAGCCTTGATCCTCACATTACTCCCGAAGCTGCGATCGGGCAAGTTGCAAGAGTAGCCAAGGCGCGAGGAGTTCAGCCGAACCAGTTGGAAACTTTGATTGCTCAAAATACCGATGGTCGCTTTCTCGGCATCTTTGGTGAACCTGGAGTTAATGTGTTGAAGCTGAATTTAGCTCTGGATCAGATTAAAGAATAAAGGCATAGAAAATAGCCAAAAAGGGATGTTCCTAATTATTGCCACCCCTTTTATTCAGAATCAATTTTTAATGATTACTTAAAATCGAAAGGCTTAGATTCCCGATTTATTAAATAAGTCGGGAATTTTGTTATTTAGAAATGATTAAGTAGGGCTATATAGCAATCCTATCTACAATTCAGATAAGCCCAAAACCCTCATGTAGAGACGCGATTTATCGCGTCTTCAAAGACCAACCGCAGAGGCGCAGAGAACGCAGAGATAATAAAAAGATATTTTCACGAATGATTAAATAGGAATATATCAAATCTATATCTTGAAATATAAGCAAGTAGGCGAGAATAAATCAAAGTACATTAAGTAATATAAAAAATCTTGAAATGAGTTCACTAGAAACCTGGAATTATTCACGCCGCTCTACTTATGCTTGTATAACTAATTAATAAACACAATGATGCGATCGCGCAGTGGTGTATGCAACCTCTGGATCAAGAGCAAAATGGGCTTGGTAAATTTTTGAATGCGTGAATGCATGAATGCGTGACTTCCCCGAACGCGAATTTATGTTGAGCAGAGTCGAAACACAGCGTCTCCCAGAGTTGGGGTTCACTAGATTTCCCCACAGCTTGAAGCTGTGGGATGAGTTAATATTATTTATTTGTAACAATTTTGTCAGGCATATCTTATAAGTTACTGGAATCTGATAAAATTTCCAATAAGTACAATAACTGCTTGTTCTCTTTTTTCTTGAAGCCAGTGATTTTGGGCCTTTTTTGGGAAAGGAAAATAAAAAAATGTCTAATCTATTGTGGAAAACTCTGGTACTAAGCCCAGTAGTTTTGGGAGTGACGGTGTTGGTTTCCGCTAGGGCTATGGCTACTAAAGTACCAGCCTCTTCTGAAGGTATAAATGCAAAAGTTGCTCAGACAGAAGCGCCACTAGCTTCTAGTGCTTCAATATTCATCCAAACAGGGCAACCAAAAAATCAGCAATTGGTTGCCCAGGCAAAGACTGATGATAATAAGGTTTTAGAAGAAGTTAACCGCTACAGCAGTGAAGGCAAGAACCAGAATTCACTGTCTCAAGTCACATCAGTTTCTCAGTTTTCTGATGTACAGCCGACTGACTGGGCATTCCAAGCTTTGCAATCCCTGGTTGAACGCTACGGTTGTATTGCTGGATACCCCAATAGCACTTACCGTGGTAACCGGGCACTAACCCGTTATGAATTTGCCGCAGGTTTGAATGCTTGTTTAGATAGAGTTAATGAACTGATTGCCACAGCAACTGCTGACTTGGTGACAAAACAGGATTTAGCAACCCTCCAACGTTTGCAAGAGGAATTCTCGGCAGAACTAGCAACTCTGCGTGGCCGAGTAGATGCTGTAGAAGCACGGACTGCTGAACTGGAAGCAAATCAGTTTTCTACTACCACAAAATTGGTGGGTGAAGCTATTTTTGTCGCTACTGATGTATTTGGCGGTAATACTGGCGATGCTAATAATACTGTCTTCCAAAATAGGGTACGTTTAGACTTGCAAACCAGCTTCACAGGTAAAGACGTTTTACACACCCGTCTTGCAGCCGGTAATGCACAAGCGTTTTCAATAAGGGATAACGCTAATGGGGTTCTCAATACTTCTGAAGGTACACAAACATTTCAACTCAACGGTGGAAGCACCAATAACAATGTCAATATAGACTGGCTGGCGTATTACGTACCCATCGGCCCAGCCCAAGTTTACTTGGCGGCCACCGGAGGTATTCATAGCGATTATGTTGCCACTAATAACCCTTACTTTGAGGACTATGATGGCGGTAATGGTGCTTTGTCTACCTTTGCTTCTGAAAGTCCCATCTATCGCATTGGTGGTGGTGCTGGTGCAGCACTGACTTTACCCTTTGGTAGCGGTGGCAGTTTTTTCAAACCAAGTTCACTAACAATAGGCTACTTGGCGTCAAATGCTAATAATCCTATAGCAAATCAAGGTTTGCTTGAAGGTAACTATGCAGCTCTTGGACAGTTGAACTTTAGTGTTGGCGATCGCTTGGCGATCGCTGCTACCTACGTTCACGGTTATCATGGTGCTGGAAGTATCGGTTTATTTGATGCAGGTGGTGGTTTGACAACTGGCGCTAGCCGCGTCGTAGGTACTGGTCAAGCTAACACCCTAAGTACCCTAAACGCATCTTCCAGTAATTCATACGGTGTATCGGCAGCCTTCAGACCCAGCGATAAACTGTCAATTAGTGGCTTCGTTTCTTACCACGATGTCACAGGCTTCGGTGCTGGTGATGATTATGAAGCTTGGAGCTACGGAGTTGGGATAGCCTTACCTGACTTCGGTAAACAGGGTAACGTTTTAGGTATTTTTGCTGGCGCAGAACCCTATTCCTTTAATCGGACAGGTTTAGCTGCTAATCTTGCTGGTAATGATATACCCTATCACTTTGAAGGTTTTTACAAGTATCGCGTATCAGATAACATCTCAATCACCCCTGGTGTCATCTGGTTGACCTCGCCTGGTCAAAATAGCGGTAACGACGATGCCATTATCGGTACGCTAAGAACAACTTTCACCTTCTAAACGTAAAAGTTACGTCTTGCTTTGAACTTAAGTTCCAGGCGGGTGAGCAACTCAACAGTTAACAGTTATGACTGTTGAGTGTTCAAAGATTTAAGCTAGAAATAGCTTAAGTTGATATGTATGATAGCTGTACATCTTTAACGTAAGGGACTTCCAAGTAAAAAAATATTCCATTGCTATTGTTCACTGTTAACCGTTGACGGTTCACGAGTTTTCAGTCAACAGTCAACAGTCAACAGTCAACTACTTGAATGTGGAATAGTTTATTTTTTGGAGTTCCCTAATTTAGTTTTCCAAAAGTTTTTGTGTAACTCCTGATCCCCTAATTAAAATTAGGGGGATTTTTTTATTTTTTACTTGTCAATCAGCCTACCTGCCATTTTTTGCAGTTTTCTGCCCACCTCTTCTAAGGCGATCGCTCTCTAGGTGGAAGGCCATTAGAGGGTTGTATCATAGGTATCGGGTTTATTTGATTTGACAAGCGATCGCTATGACAATATTACTGATAGGATATTCAAAATGCGAGAACTTTACCCAGCGATCGAGCCTTACTTAGAAGGTAGTTTACAGGTTTCTGACCTTCATACCATTCATTTTGAAGAGTCAGGAAATCCCCAAGGTCAACCCATCGTTTTGCTGCATGGCGGCCCTGGTGGTGGATGTCCAGCTTTTTATCGGCAATATTTCCACCCAGAAAAATGGCGGTTAGTCATGTTTGACCAGCGCGGTTGTGGTCAAAGTACACCCCATGCAGAATTACAAGAAAACACCACTTGGGATTTAGTCAGTGATATCGAAAAACTGCGCCAAAATTTAGGTATAGAAAAATGGGTGGTGTTCGGTGGTAGTTGGGGTAGCACTTTATCATTAGCCTACAGTCAAACCCATCCCTCTCGCTGCGCGGGATTAATTCTCCGTGGTATCTTCATGCTGAGGCAAAAAGAGTTGCGATGGTTTTACCAAGAGGGTGCTAGTTATATTTTCCCTGATGCTTGGGAAGAATATCTTAAACCAATTCCCATAGATGAACGTGATGATCTAATCGCAGCATATTATAAACGCTTGACCGATCCAGATTTAGAAATTCAATTAACAGCAGCGCGTGCTTGGTCAATTTGGGAAGGTAGTACCAGTAGACTGTTTTTAGATCCAGAACTTATGCAAAAGTTTGGCGAAAGTGAATTTGCTTCAGCTTTCGCTCGAATTGAATGCCATTACTTTATGAATAAGGGATTTTTTGAAACAGAAGATCAATTACTCTTAAATGTAGATCGTATCCGCCATATTCCGGCTGTAATTGTTCAGGGACGCTATGATGTAGTCTGTCCAATGATATCAGCTTGGGAATTACATCGCGCTTGGCCGGAAGCAGAATTTATTGTGGTTCCTGATGCTGGGCATTCGATGAGTGAACCAGGAATTTGCAATGCTTTGATTGAAGCAACAGATAATATTAAATTAGGTTAAATATTTAGATTTATATAGCGTTTCCCAATGATATAAAGTACATGATAGCCCCCTCTCGAAGAGCCTACGGTGTATACACAAATCTTACCGCAGCGATATCTTTATTAATATCTCGCACTGCATTTCTATTCCGCCTCGGAATGAATTCCGAGTCTCAGAGCCACTGTCCACTCAAGTGGACTGAATCGCTCATTTAGTCCAATACGGTTCACTTAAGGCCAAAACTCTTGTTTTACGAACCGCAGAGGCGCAGAGAACACAGAGAGAAGAAAGAGTATAAATGCTTAACTGAACTGTATTGTCATTTAGTCCACTTGAGTGGACTTGGGCTATCAGCCCTGAACTTCAGTTATGGGCGGGATATCGGTAAGTGTGACAGTATTAATAGTGATGCCAGCATACTTAACCCCACTCACACCCAATACTGTTCGGTTAAGAAGATTTGTAGGTTGGGTTGAACTTTAGTGAAACCCAACAAATCCCTGAAAATGTTGGGTTTCGTTCCTCAACCCAACCTACATTGGAGTTATTTTTTAGGCTTAACCGAACAGTATTGCACTCACACCTACACTTGTTACCAAAGAGCCGCAAGCGTTACCAGCAAGCCCTAAGTAGTTAGCCATAAATAAATTCAAGTTTGTAGTAAGGACTTTAGTCCTGAAAAACCTTGCTATGAGCGATGAATCGCTCACTACAAACTAGGATTTTCTTGTATGTTTAATTATGCATATTTAATTAATATATTTTCCTATACTGAATTAGCATCTCGAAATGCACAAAAGTGAGATTTTACCTGGAAAAAACCTTTAAGAATTCGTTTAAGTGAATTAAACTTAACCCACCTGATAGCTGTAGCCGCTTCTACCCATTGCCGTTTTCTTTTACTTGCTTCTGGATAATCTTCACTCAGCATCTCAACTGGTAACAAATACATGCTTACCCGATAAGTTTTGCCTCCTTTGCGGTACTTGTAACTACCGAGTTCATTAGTATCTACCTGCCCAATTACCCCTGCTTCTTCCCACGCCTCTTTGGCTGCTGAATCGGGCGGACTCATGCCATTAGGAATATCTCCTTTCGGAATTACCCAGTGTTGAAAGTTACGGCTTGTGATTAGCAAGATTTCAATTTTGCCATTGTTCACTCTATAAGGAATCACCCCAGACTGTTTAAACACTTTGCTAACTTTTCGACTCATGTAATTTACATCCTTTACAGCCTAGCTTTTTTGTACAATGTTTACTTCAAAAAGTCTAGAGCTGATACTGGATAAATTTTAGTTAACTTCAGGTTATGGAAGGATTAAAAAAGATTTGTAACTATAAAAGTTAATTATTATTGAAGTAGTACCGCACAACCGCAAGGCGGAAGTCAAAAGTCACGCATAATTCTGACTTTTCACGTTATGTGGAAAAGCTAACGATTCACCTAACGCCCTAACCCCCTTCCCGACGCTCTAAGGGGGAAAATTCCAAGCCTCTCTCCTCAAAGGAAGAGAGAAATAGAAGTAAGGTTTTCCAGATACCGATGAATTGTCAGACGCGTAATTGTATTCTAAGCTTTTGCACCTTTTGAAATGGTATGCTTATTTCACCATGCTGTAATAGTTTTGTAACCTTATAAATATAAAATCAACTGCTGTAAAAGGTGTACTCCTGATGACTGATTTACAAATGCAGCACTATTAATAACATTAAATGTTCTGACTACATGCCAGAATACCTGCTATCAATATAACTAACTTGACTTTTAAGGCTATTTCATTCTCATCTAGCCCGCCTCAGAATTTATTCTGAGGCTAATAGCAGAAGTCGTCTAAAGACGACTAATAAAGGCTTTTAGTCCACTAAGTGTGGACTTGGGCTATGAGCTGCGGAACTTTAGTTCTGGGCGGTTTATGTCTAGAACGAAATAGCCCTGCTTGACTTTTTAAGATTTTGATAGATATACAGCGAAGATATTGTATTTAAATCTACTTCTTTAAGCTCATTTTCATGATCATTAGTATTTTGAAACAGTACTGTAAACGCACCAGCACCTAGCCTATCTTGAGGAAACATCCGATAACAAGGCATTTTAGTTAAATGTGACTGATATTTGGCTAAATGACTAATTTCTATCGCCTGAAACTGGGGAAAGCGTTCTAAAAACCATTCACAAACTTGCTCATTTTCTTCGGGTGAATATGTACAAGTCATATAAGCAAGATACCCTTGTGGTGAAACAACTTTAGCAGAGTTAGCTATAATACGCTTTTGTCGATTTGCACTTTTATTAATAGCAGTCGGGTGAAAACATCCGGGAGCTTTTTCACTTTTAGCAAGTAAAGATTGTCCAGTACAAGGAGCATCTACTATTACTAGATTGCTAGAGTAGGGAAACATTTCGGCAAATATACTCGAATCTCTATTAACTACTGCACTAGGGCTAATATCGCAACGCTTCAAATTAGAAATTAGCATTCCCAGACGTTTACCAATTACTTCATTACTGATGAGTAAGTCAGGTTGTAAAGCTTTCCAAGCAAAGATACTTTTACCTCCTGGTGCAGCACACATATCAAAAACTAAACTTACTGGCACAGGAATAGCTAACAAAGTAGTAGCTGCAAACACCGAAGAAAAATCTAAACAATAGAAATATCCTTGTTGATGCAAGGGATGCTGACCGGGTTTTTCTCCCAAAGATAAACGGTCTATAAATTCTGGTTGCCAATAAGTTGGTGTTTCCACTGCCAAAGACGAAATATCTGGCTTTTGTTTACACCAAAGAATACTGGGTGAAAAAGGCTGAGGATTCATCAAAGCCTCAATAAATTTTTCTTGTTCATCTAGATTAGTGAACAAACGCCGCGAGACTTTAAGTAATAAATTAGAAGGTTTTTCCATGTAGATTAGTAATTATGAATTATGAATTATGAATTACGAATTAGCTTTATCCAAATCAAAATAAAACTGTTACACAAGAACAATGTAATTAAGGCTTTTGGCTTCATACTCAAAATATAATGACCGCCATTGGGAACGCAATGGCCAAGCTACCCCACTGCACCGGAGAAGGTCATGTTATTAGATAGTTTTCCGCAAAAATTACGCAAAGAAGCACAATTATGGAGGGATGAAGGATTAATTAGTTCTTCGCTGTATGAGCAGATAGCAGAACGTTATCAATTTAAGAACTTGGAAGCTGCTGCACGCGATCGCAATCAAGCGATCGCTATTGCCATAGGCGGCATACTTTTATGCTTAGGCATAATTACCTTTGTAGCAGGAAACTGGCAGGGAGGATCGCGAGAAGTCAAGTTTATTTTGATGATAAGTTTGTTTTTTGCGATCGCAATCACTGGTTTTTACAATTGGATAACACCTGAAGGAAAGAAGCCACAAAAAAGCAAACGCATACTGGGAGAGGCGTTGCTAATTTTAAGCGCCTTCATTTTCGGTGCAAATTTACTGCTGATGGCCCAGATGTTCAATATTGCCGGTTCAACTTCCCAACTATTTCTCGCCTGGGGGTTCGGTGTTGTAGTGCTGGCCTTCAGTTTGTGCTTAAATTCTTTAGGAATTCTGTCAATTGTCCTCGTGGAAATCGGCTATTGGACAGGATTAGAAGACTTGTGGTACGCTTCAGGTGATCTAACTTGGTCGCGCCTAGTGGTGCAGCACATGCCTTTATTGGCATGGCTAGTGTTTGTACCCTTAGCCTACTTCTGCCGATCGCGTTGGATTTTTGGTCTAGCAGCCTTTGTTTTTGCTAGTTCCTTACAAGCCAACCTGAATCCTCTACCACTGCTGAATTATGCTGATATAGCCCCTTGGGTGGCATCTTTTGCTTTTGCACTCCCACCTGCATTATTCTGGAGTTATGATGACTTGCTGTTTCCAAGCATAAATTACAGGTTGTTTCAATCTCTGGCCCGTAATTTAGCGTTGGTAAGCTTTGGCATGGTCTTTTATATCTTGTCTTTTCGTTGGGTCTGGGAATCTCCAAATTATAGTTATAATCAGCCTACGAATGTGACAAACTTATTCGAGTCTCTGCCGATTATCGATTTGGGGATTCTTAGTGGCTTGGCGGTATTGCAATGGTTGTTTCTACTGCGTCAAAGAAATAACCCACCGCGCCGCGAAGTGATTTTCACTACTGCTGTCATTACTACCTTTCTTGCCTTTATTACCCTAGTACCTTTTTGGCATCAAACTATCAGCCGGATTGATGAACTTGGCATTTTTATTTTCAATGTACTTCTAGCAACATTAGCCTGGGGACTAATTCAAGAAGGATTGAAATTAAACAACAGAAGTTCCTTTTGGGGCGGGATGCTGTTAGTAACACTGCAAATTATCAGTCGCGTGCAAGAGTACGATACCGATTTACTTTTCAAATCCCTAGTCTTTGTTTTGTGCGGTTCTGCTTTAATTAGCGCTGGACTCTGGTTTGAACGCCGCCTACCTGGTGGTAGTGCAAGTAAAAAGTAGTGCAAAGGATGAAAGAATTCAGGAGTCAGAATTCAGGAAAAGTTCACTTAATCTAAAATTGAATGATTCCTAACTCCTAACTCCTAACTCCTAACTTATTCTGAAATCTCTGTGCGTCAAAGTTTTTAAAGTTTCTCTGCGTCAGTCCTAATCTCGTTACTTTTGACCTCCTCAATACCTCTGCTTTTTAGGACTACGCTCATGACTAATACTTCTTCTGAATCTAAAAATAAACCCTTGTCTCCCGAAGCCGAGTTCTCCAATAAGGTGACTTTTCGGGATTACTTGATTGCTAGTGAACAAAAATCGAATAAGTCCTTACCTTTTTGGCGGTTACTAGCTCCCCTGGCGCTGCAAACAGGGCTAATTATGGCAGTACCAGCCCAAGCGCTTTATACAGACGTGACAGGTAAGACGGTGATTTTGCAAACCGTACCTGTAGACCCTAACAATGTGCTAGAAGGTAACACCTTAGACTTAGATTACAACATATCCCGCACTGCAAATTTGAGCAGATTACCTGGTTGGCAAACATTAGTCAGCAAAGGTCGGGGAAGTGGCAGAAGATTGCCTGAAGGAACTAATATTTACGTGACCTTGCAAGAGCAATTATCCTCTGGTCGCGGTGTTCCTAGAGCTTGGAGACCGTTGCGAGTAAGTAGCGATCGCCCCACAACTCTAAGAGCCAATCAGGTAGCCTTAAAAGGTGTTTATCAAGATGGCTCTGTTAACTACGGCTTAGAAACATATTACATCCCAGAAAACCAACGGCAACAAATTAGGAACGATTTGCAAGCCCAACGCGCCCGTAGAGGACAAGTACCGCCCATTGTAGTGAAGGCGAAAGTTGATCCACAGGGTAAAGCAGTGCCACTTAGTATGTGGGTGCGCGATCGCAACTATCGCTTTTAAGCTGTTAAGCTAAACCTCATCTAAGTTGAGAACCGTAGTTTTCGCCCTCACCCTAAATCCCTCTCCCATATCTGGGAGAGGGACTTTGAAATTCTAGCTCCCCTTCTCCCCAAGGGAGAAGGGGTTGGGGGATGATGAGAGATATCAGTGAAAAAGAATTATAGAGCAATACGCTTGGTGTTAGCGCCAAAAACATTGAAATGTGTAGGTTGGGTTGAGGAACGAAACCCAACATTTCGGGACTTTGTTGGGTTGCACTTTGCTTAACCCAACCTACAATTTTCCACAAAGCCAAGCGTATTGAATTATAAAGACGTAGCACTGCTACCTCTCTACAAGGGTTATGGGTAACGCATATTTAATTTCACTCATATCTCTAATAGACATCTCCGAAAATGAACGTAGAGACGTAGCACTGCTACCTCTCTACAAGGGTTCTGGGTAACGCATATTTAATTTCTGGAGATGTCTAATGTTTAGTCTCCTAAATAAATACCCATACCACGAGCGGTTTTAACTAAAGTACCATTGGGATCGACGGCGCTATATTGAGCGATCGCTTCTGTAATTGGTACACTTAATACTTGGCGATTTTGCCAAGTCACCATGCGATCGTATTTATCTTCTGCAATGAGATTAACTGCTGCAACACCAAAAGCAGTTGCAACTAATCTATCTAGTGGTGAAGCAGTTCCACCCCGTTGAATGTGTCCTAAAACTGTGACTCGCGTTTCTACACCAATGTGTTCAATAATTTTATCTGCTAAATACTCGCCAATTCCACCGTATCGAGATTGACCTAAGCGATTTGTAATCGTCACATTTTCCCCATCGTGGGTACGAACCGCTTCAGAAACAATAATCAAACAATAGTTTTTGCCTTTCTCTTGGCGTTCTTTAATTTTGTGGCAAATATGCTCAACTGTGTAAGGAATTTCGGGAATTAAAATTACATTCGCTCCCCCCGCAATTCCCGCAGCGATTGCTATGTGTCCGGCATCACGCCCCATTACTTCCAAAATCATGACTCGGCTATGACTTGCAGCAGTAAAATGTAACCGATCTAATGCTTCTGTGGCAATATTGACTGCTGTATCAAAACCGATGGCATGTTCAGTAACACCAATATCGTTATCAATGGTTTTGGGAATACCAACTAAGTTAATGCCGCCTTGTTGGGCGAGGCGACGCAAAATTGCCAAACTACCATCACCGCCAATCCCAATCAAAGCATCTAAACCTAGCTCATGATAACCTGCAATGATTTCTTCGGAGCGATCGCTTACACTCCCATCCACCATTGGAAAAGCAAAAGGGTCGCCTTTATTGGTTGTCCCCAACATTGTGCCACCCGCAGTTAACAGCGAGTCAACTTGATCGACTTCCAACTTAGTGAATTGTGGGGGACGCGCCATTAATCCTAAAGTCGCTTGACGAATTCCCAAAACCTCCCAGCCGTAAGTATCCACAGCACAATTCACTACAGCCCTAATCACAGCATTTAAGCCAGAACAATCACCTCCACTGGTAAGAATTCCTATGCGTTTGGGTTCTCCCATATTTTTTATTGACATTTTGATCCAAATATATTTAGTAGTCGATGAAACTTAAGACATTAGCAGCAGATTAAACCTAAGCAAATGCGCTCCTTATAAATGCCAAAGTAATTTTATGTTTCTTTTGTATCTAAAACAAAACAAAGTTATCTCAGCTGTAAAATGTTAAGTGTAGAGCCAGTAGTAGATTAAACCTAAGCAAAAGCAATCCCCGAAAATGCTAGGGTGTTTTTATGCTTGTTTTGTGTCTAAGAAAAAACCAAGTTATCCCAGCTGTAAAATATGAGGGTGGAGCCAAAGGTGACTAGTATTGATAATTACAACTTCTCTTTTCCAGGAGAAGTAACAATCCCACAGGCTCCTCCTGAATTTAAATCAGGTTTTATCGGCATTGTTGGTCGTCCAAATGTCGGTAAATCTACGTTGATGAATCAATTGGTAGGACAAAAAATTGCCATTACGTCACCAGTAGCGCAAACAACACGTAACCGTTTGCGCGGCATTTTAACTACACCAGAGGCGCAATTAATTTTTGTAGATACGCCAGGAATTCATAAGCCCCATCATCAATTGGGGGAAGTTTTGGTGCAAAATGCCAAAATTGCCATTGAATCGGTAGATGTAATCCTGTTTGTGGTAGATGGAGCAGTAGCTTGTGGATCAGGCGATCGCTATATTGCCGAATTGCTGTGTCGCAGCAAAACACCAGTGATTTTGGGCGTGAACAAAATCGACCAACAACCGTCCGATTCTCAGTTTCTAGATGATAGTTACGCGCAGATGGCCCAGTCCCATGAATGGGAAATCGTGAAATTTTCTGCCAAGACGAGTGCAGGATTACCGCAACTTCAAGAATTATTAATAGAACATTTAGAAATTGGGCCGTTATACTACCCGCCAGATTTGGTAACTGACCAGCCAGAACGCTTTATTATGGGTGAATTAATCCGAGAACAAATTTTATTATTGACTCGTGAAGAAGTACCCCATTCAGTAGCGATCGCTATTGATCTAGTAGAAGAAACTCCCAGCATTACCCGGATACTTGCTACTATCAACGTCGAGCGCGATTCCCAAAAAGGCATACTCATTGGCAAAGGTGGAGCGATGCTCAAAGCAATTGGTAGCGAAGCCCGCGAACAAATTCAAAAGTTAATCTCTGGTAAAGTTTACCTAGAATTGTTTGTGAAAGTTCAGCCAAAATGGCGACAGTCGCGGATAAGTTTAGCAGAATTAGGCTATCGGGTGGAAGAATAAAATTAAGTTAGGAGTTAGGGGTTAGGGGTTAGGGGTTAGGGGTTAGGAGTTAGGAGTTAGGAGTTAGGAATTAAAGAGTTATGAATAAATAACTCTTGACTTTCTACTTTGTTTATGAGTGGTAGGTTTTTCAGATTAGACCAATTTATTGAGTTTGAGAACCAACATAATTGTCTGAAGCCCTAAAGATTAGTTCAATATTAGTTCAATATTAGTTCAATAATTGAGAAGTTCCTCAATTATTTTTTGGAAACCTAAATACTTAACCTTGAAAGCTATTCTCAACTCTTAACTCCAAACTCCAAACTCCTAACTCCCAACTCCCAACTCCCAACTCCCAACTTCAAACTCCTAACTCCAAACTCCAAACTCCTAACTCCTAACTCCAAACTCCTAACTCCAAACTCCTAACTCCTAATTAATAAAAATGTCTTTAGATACTCGCTATCCTTTAAATTTACCCGCCAATGCTCCGCCGTTGCGCGTGTTAATTGTTGAAGATGATCCGATGATGCAACTCGGATTAGAGCAATCGTTAATGGCTCATCCTCAGTTGGAGATTGTTGGACAAGCTGAAGATGGTTATTTGGGAGTTCAAGCCGCACTGCAACTGAAACCTGATTTGGTGGTTATGGATATTGGGTTGCCGCGATTGGATGGCATTGCAGCGACACAGCAAATTAAGGCGGCACTGCCAGCAACTCATGTGGTGATGCTGACATCTCATCAAACAGAGACAGAAATTATTGCGGCACTCTCTAGCGGTGCAGATGCGTATTGTATCAAAGGTGCAAGTGTGGAAAGATTGTTAAGTGCGATCGCAGCCGCAGTTGATGGTGCAGCCTATCTCGATCCCCAAATTGCGCGGCGAGTAATTGATAATCTCAAACCGCCTTCACCCACCACCAACACCGCCAACTTATCTGGGCGGGAGTTAGAAGTGTTGAAACTTATGGTAGACGGCTTGAGTAACCCAGAAATTGCCGAAAAACTCTATCTCAGTCCCAATACCATTAAAACTCATGTCCGAGGGATTATGAATAAATTAGCAGTAGACGATCGCGTGCAAGCAGCAGTTGTAGCACTACGTTCTGGGTTGGTTTGATGTCAGAAGAAATTCAAACCTTTACGACTGAATATCTTGACAAGTGCGCTCATTTATATGTTGAAGTGTTCAATACTGAACCTTGGAACGAGCAATGGACTTTCGAGACTGCAAGAGCAAAGTTATTTGAAATTCTGAATACACCGGGTTTTGTTGGATTTGTATTCAAACAGGATGAACTATTAGGATTCGTGGCAGGTTATTGTAAGCAAGGGCCAAAAAGTAAAAGCTTTTATCTAGAAGAAATTTGTGTCCAACCTCATAAGCAGCATCAAGGAATTGGGACAAAGCTACTTAACCAATTAATGGACACTCTAACTAAGATGGAAGTTACTGGGGTTTATCTGTTGACTAACAAAGATGGACAAGCAGAGGCTTTTTACACCAAGCATGGCTATCAAAGAAGCCAGCATTTGATTTTTATGGCAAAACGATTTTAGAGGAGATGAAAGTTTTACATCAATTACGTATTGAACATAAAACAAATGCAGCAAAATACAGAGATAAATCTCAGCAAAAGTAAGATTACTGGTGTATCTAAACTTAATAATGAATTTTCCACTTTCTGCCCTCAAAGCCGCGAGGAATGGCGGAAATGGTTAGAAGAAAACCATCGCGCCTCTCTTGGTGTGTGGCTCATCTACTATAAAGTAAAAAGTGGTAAACCAAGTGTTCGATATAGCGAAGCCGTAAAAGAAGCCTTATGCTTTGGTTGGATTGATAGTAAAGTCAAATCCTTAGACGAAGAACGTTATATGCAAATATTTACACCTCGAAAACCGAAAAGCGTGTGGTCAAAATTAAATAAACAATATATTGAAGAACTCATAGAACAAAGTTTGATGACTACAGTTGGTCTGGAAAAAATTGAAGCTGCAAAACAAGATGGCTCATGGAAGACTTTAGATGCGATCGAAGCATTAATTATTCCCTTAGACTTAAAGCAAGCATTAGAAGCAAATACAATTGCTAAAGGCTATTTTGAAGCATTTAGTAATTCATCCAAAAAGAATATTCTTTTTTGGATTGACAATGCAAAACGTCCAGAAACAAGGTTAAAAAGGATTGAACAAACTATAAACTCAGCAGCCGCGAACAAAAACCCATTGGTACGATAAGAAAGCCTATGTGATTTGTTGACAACATATTACTTGAGGCGACGCCGAATAGCCCGCACTTCGGCAAGCTCAGTGACCACCGTAGACATCGCTCTTTGGCGTAAAGATAGCAATCCTAAATTAACCGCAGAGGCGCAGAGAACGCAGAGAGAAGAATCAGAGATTTTTAGACTCATTTAGAATTGCTATATAAATAAGTAAATATTTGAATCCCAAGAAATAAAAGCGTACTTATGTACGCCTTTCTAGTCGATTTATTTTGTCAAGATGTTTTAAAAATAGTCTACATCAATGCATTTTCGTTAAAAGAGTTTGAGAATTGATTAGGGTCTAGATTAGCAGGAAATAATAAAATTTCCTTGCCTTCTAATTTTGCCTTCTGGTGAAGCAAAATAGCCTTTTCCAAAGAACAATATTTAATTGGAACCCATCTGTCACTATAAAAGTAGACAGTTACTCGGCTCATTGCATACTCTTTCAACGGCAGTGGAACGCACCAGGACGAGTCCACAATTTGAACCTTACCTGTCGAGTCCATGCTTTGAACCTCAGCTACTAAGTATATTTACTCTCACTCATCACTCTCACTACTTTCACTCATCCAAATGAGTTTTAGTAAGTATCATAAGAAGTAAGCTGATATAGCTTTAAGTTAGATATTTAGATAAAAGTTCAGGAGTCAACGAGTTTTTAGTTGGGAGTAAGGAATTTTCGGGCAAAGTTTGACAGGTTGTCTTTTGACGCAATTATTCTTTGAAAATTATCGTTCTTAAATATCTGGTGGAAAATAGCATCAAAAATCTTTGAATTTTGCTTTAACGAACTTTGGGGGTTTAAGTCAAGAGCTTCTATTAAGCAGCGCGTTTTGAGTCGGGGTCTAAATCCCCGTCCCAAAACGTAATTGCGAATGGGCGAAAAAGCGAACTTGTACTGAGCGCAGCCGAAGTATTGCGAATTGTTTTAATTGCCTTTCCTCAGTCACCCTGCCCTACTTCGCTTACTCTTATACCAATTTTGTATGAAGATACATAGAATATTAGAGGTTGAATGAACAAGTATTTCGCTGTGACTTTAGGCACTTTAGATCCCCCCTAACCCCCCGATAAATTGGGGGGAACCGGAATCAAAGTCCCCCTTAAAAAGGGGGATTTAGGGGGATCTAAAATTTTTGATACCGACAAGAGGACTTGTTCATTCATCCTCTTAAACGAACCGCCAAGTACGCCAAGAGCGCCAAGAATAGAGAGTTACTCATTTAGTGCAGCTTCACATTAAATTGGTATTAGAAACTCTATGTTCCACCTTAGCCTAGAGAAACATTTGGGATGGCTATTATTAACGGAGTTCAAAGACTCATTAACGGAGTTCAAAGACTCGTTAACGAGTATTAAAGACTCATTCCCATGCCCCTGCCCCATGCTCAATGCCCAATGCCCAATTCCCAATTCCCAATGCCCATAATTTAAAATCCTGCCAAACGATGTAAAGGTTTCAAACTCAGGGATGATGAGGAATTAGCAACTAAATTGACAAAATCACACTATAAAGAGTGATATTAAGCGATAGATAGCGCTTGTAAAGGAATAACGGCCATGATTAAATCTTGGATGGTGATTGGGGGTGTGGCTTTCTTAGTTGCCTTAGCGGCTAACTTGATTACGCCTAGCGATCGCCAATGGTTCAAGCGCTTACAACGGCCGAGATGGCTAACTTTTGAGGGTGCGATTCCCATTATCTGGACTGTAATATTTATTTGCGGTGCTTGGTCAGCTTATATTGTCTGGGAAAAAGACCCCAGAAGCACCTCAACCTGGTTAATCATGGGTTTATACTTGCTTTTAGAAATTGTAACCATTGCTTATACACCTGTAATGTTTAAGCTCCGCAGCCTAAAAGTCGGTACAATTCTTGGTGGCACAGGTTTTATAATTTCTGCTTTATTGATACTTGCAGTCTTAAGTATTTCTGGTTGGGCAGCACTATTACTTGTTCCTTATTTGCTGTGGAGTCCCATTGGTACTTATACCACTTGGCAGATGATCAGTCTCAATCCTCAAGATGCCTAAGATTCGCACCAGGGAATGATTAAACATATAGCCTAAATTGTCAAACTTGCAGTATATGACTTGACAAAATACACAAAACTTGAATGCATTATGATTCCATCTTGGATAATAATTGGGGCTGTAACTTTCTTCGTCGCCCTTGGTAGTTTCTTGATCACACCGCGTGATGTTAAATGGTTTGCAAATTTAAGTCGCCCGCGTTGGCTAGTTTTTGAGCCGTTGATTCCGGTAATCTGGACTGTGATTTTTATTAGCGGTGGGGCTTCAGCTTATGTTGTCTGGGAAAAGAATCCAGGAAGTATAATTACTTGGCTACTAATGGCTTTGTACCTCTTGGTGGAAATTATTACCGTCGCCTACATACCTCTAATGTTGAGGTTCCGTAGTCTCAAAGTTGGTGAAATCCTTGGGCTAATCGGTTTGATTTCAGGCGTTGTCCTGGCAATCTGCGTTTTGCCGATTTCTATAATGGCGGCGCTGTTACTCCTTCCTTATTTGGTTTGGACTCCTATTGGTACTTATACCACTGACGAGTTAAAAGAATTAAATCCTCAAGATGCATAGTAATAACCCCACCCCGCCAAAGCTACGCTTTGTCTCCCCTCCCCTTACCAAGGGCTGAATCGGAAAAACGTCTAGCATTGGCGGCAGATGCAACAACATTGAGCGTAGGCGCAGCCCGCCGCAGGCATCGCTTTCCCGTATTAGCAATTAGTGTTGTCTACCGAGGTGTGAAGTACCCCTTTTTGCTTCGCTGAAAAAGGAGCTTCCAATTTCAGAAAAACAATGACGGTCTTATTCGTCTCTTGGGTTTCCCGTCTCATCCGCCAATGCCTCCACTAGCGATCTAGCTTTTGGTCTTACACAGCGTCCACAGGCAGCCCCGCGTCTACCACAGGGAGTTTGATTTTTTGTTTCGCACAACACCGCTTGGATTTACGACAATAGTCAACTCACATCTTGCACCAAGAAAAATTGATGTAACTTTATTACTCAGTAAAAAAGCAAAAGCATTGATTTAACGACAAAAGCCTATAAAAGTAAGGTATCTTTATTGCACATCTTTTTACTTTACCTGGGGGTGTACGTAGAGGTGCAAGATATGAGTCAACCAGCTAACAGCGTTCCTTCCCTGATTTACCGATTTATCGCACGTCTTGGCTAGTACACCTACTTTGAAGTTAGCCTGTCTGTTCAATACGGTCAGGAGGTCATGGATCATTTATATGTTACCATAGATATGTCTATATTGTGGACATACTTATGAAAACAAAGGAAGTACATATCCGTATATCAGAAAGGCGTTTCAACAAACTAAAAAACCATGCCACATTGAAGGAAAAAACAGTGACTCAAATCATTGAAGATTACATCGACCGATTACCCAACACTCAGATTGATGACTCCTTGAACATCCCTTGCATTGAATAACCTGCGGTTAGGGACTTCCAAGTAAAAAAATATTCCATTGCTATTGTTCACTGTTGACCGTTGACCGTTGACGGTTCACGAGTTTTCAGTCAACAGTCAACAGTCAACGACTTGAATGTGGAATAATTTATTTTTTGGAGTTCCCTTATTACCGTTTAGGGATGTCTTCGTCGCCATCCGCTCACAATCCCCACAGAGATGAGTACATTGAAGGTGGGGACTTCCGCGACAGGTTAAATTTGAAATTATAAAAACTGGTAGCTCAGGGCTGATAACTAATCTATGAGTGAAGCCTTATTCTGTATCGAAAATTTGCGAGTTGCCTATCCTGCACGGAGTGGAGAAGAAGCAACCTGGGCGGTTGATGATGTATCTTTCACCTTGCAACCAGGCGAAAGAATGGGATTGGTGGGAGAGTCGGGTTGTGGTAAGTCAACTATAGGACGGGCAGTAATGCGCTTACTACCAGCCTCTAGTCGGATTGAGGGACGGGTGACATTTCAAGGACAGTCGGTGTTTGACTTGATGCCTAACCAATTGCGGAAATTTCGGGGAGAAACGATCGCCTTAATTTTTCAAGATCCCATGACACGCCTCGATCCGTTGATGACGATTGGTAAGCATTGTATTGAAACCCTTCAGGCGCACTCACCAGAATTATCAACCCGCGAAGCCAAAGAAAAAGCACTTGCTACCTTGGCAAAGGTGAATATTCCAGCTAGTCGTTGGAATCAATATCCCCACGAGTTTAGCGGGGGAATGCGTCAACGGGTAGCGATCGCTTTAGCTTTACTCCTCAACCCCAAGTTAATTGTTGCTGATGAACCCACCACCAGTTTAGATGTTACGGTTTCCGCGCAGATATTGAAAGAATTAACTCGTCTGTGCGGTGAAGAAAACATGGGATTGTTGCTGATTTCTCACGATTTAGCAATGGTGGCTGAGTATTGCGATCGCATTGGCGTGATGTACAACGGCAAAATGGTAGAAATGGGTTCTACAGAAACCGTATTTAGACACCCTCAACATCAATACACGCGATCGCTCTTAAAAGCAGCTTTACATATTCAAGCAGTAGATGAAATAGGGAGTGGGGAATGGGGAGTGGGGAGTGGGGAAAAAAAGCAATTACCGATTATTAATAAACAATCCCCAATTTTGAGTGTCAGTGAACTCAAGCAACACTACACCATAGAACCTAACTTTATCGAACGACTGTTTAAGACACAAACCCAGACAATTAAAGCAGTAGATGGTATCAACTTGGATATTTATCCCGGAGAAATTCTCGGTTTAGTTGGGGAATCAGGTTGTGGTAAAAGTACGCTATCACGGACAATTTTACAATTAATTCGTCCCACTAGTGGCAAAGTTGAGTTTTTAGGACAGGATTTAACGAAACTGTCGCGTCAAGAAATTCGCTCCTCGCGGCGACAAATACAAATGGTTTTTCAAGATCCCCATGCTTGTCTCAATCCAGCGATGACAGTGGGACAAAGTATCGCTGATCCTTTATTTATCCACAATTTAGCCGATCCCGTGAAGGCAAAAGAACAGGTTTTGTGGATGCTAGAGAAAGTTGGGTTAACACCGCCAGAAGTGTATTATGAGCGTTATCCATCAGATTTGTCTGGGGGACAACAGCAAAGAGTAGCGATCGCTCGTGCCTTGATTACTCACCCTAAACTTTTGATCTGCGATGAACCCGTAAGTATGTTAGACGCTAGCGTGCAGTCGCAAGTGCTGGATTTGATGTTGCAATTAAAAGAAGAGTTTGAGTTAACTTATCTGTTCATAACTCACGATCTTTGGTTAGCTCGATTTTTGTGCGATCGTATTGCCGTGATGAATGGCGGTAAAATTGTCGAACTTGGTTTGACAAAAACTATTTTTGCTAATCCTCAGCACCCTTATACCAAAACATTACTAGCTGCTGCCCCCCTACTAGCACGCGCTTAACCAAACAAACTCCTACTCTTTCTTGTACAGACGCGATTCATCGCGTCTCCAATTCCTCACTCTTGTACAGACGCGATTCATCGCGTCTCTAACTCTCTTCCCTCCCCTCAAGTAATTTAATTGGTTCTCCAGTCGAACCATATAGCTCAACATATCTTTTAAACAGCAATGCAGCTTCGTTATTTGAAGTTCTACTTAAATTGAATAAACGCCCTATATTTTTATCAGTTAAAGCTCTTAGATACGGCAAATCTTCAAATAGGGTCAAACAAGAAGCAAAATGCAATATTATTTGTAATAATGGCTTTGGCCACTCTAAATCACTATAAATATCTATAAAAAAGTGATGCTCTAAGTCATTTAACGGAAAAGCATGAAATATAACAATTATCCTTTTGTCATTGTAGACTGGAATACTCAGTTCAACAGTATAGGGAGTATGTAATATTAAATCTACCTCTACAATCGGTTGACGCCAAATTCTCAGAGCATTACCTGGCGAATCCAATATTGTTTGGAATTTGATTATTCCACCCGTATTTGTGGGCTGAAAATGGCTAATTTGAAAAATTTTCAGGTTATTAAGGCTAAAGCTATGAACTGTTTCCAAATGTCTTAAATTCAATAAATGATAAATTTGGCAAATATAAGGAAACGGTAAAATATACTCCTGGCTAATCATGTGGAGCTTTTTTACTTGAAGCTTGTTAGCTTGAGTACGAGCGAGATATTCTTGATATTCGTTGGGGCCTAAATCATTGCTATTAAAGCTTTCATCAGGCTTGAGATATAGCCAACTCAGAAAAAAGAAAGAGGCTGTAAGTAGCTGAAATATTTCTATAGGAGATAAATAACCATCGGCGAATGCAGCTATGCTTCTATCGGTTATGCCAAAAAGCCAAGATGGAATACCAAAGAGCCAAATATTACTTTTGATTTGATCTATAAAAAGTGCTATCTCAACATTTGATATATTCCTATCCTTATTTACACTTAATTTATCATTATTTTTAAAGCAATTAGTAAACATAATATTTTAATTATTACTTAATATTAGCAATTCATAAAAATTTACTATTTATATTAAGTTTAAATACAAAATATAGTAACAACCTCTATCTTTAGCTGTATATACAAGATGCCTTTTTTAATAGCTGTTTAATATCCAGCTTTTGTTAGATGTAATCCCAAATGCTATGTATATCTAGTCAAAATCAAATTATTTGTAAGTCTTGCCAGTAAAGGATTTTATATTGACTTCTCTGATGCATAAATTAAAAATAACAACTTTACTAAAATCTTTCTGCTGGCTGAGTACAAAACTTGAAATTATCTCATTTTTTCAAAATCGGTATATCTAGCTAGATAAAAAAGTTGATTTTTCCTGACAATAAAGGATGCCGTACTCTCGGCGGTAATACAACGCCAGTTAGCTTAAGTAGGGAAACTCGCCCACACAACTGGCTCCCCTACCTGTCTTTTCACGCAATCAAATAGAAACCCTATATAGAACTGATATTTATTTGGGGATTTTTGCGTAAATCCTGATAATTTGCCTTGTTTGATGCCAAGCTATCTGGGGAGAATATGTCAAAACTCCAGTGAGGTATAAGCAATGGTTAATCAAATATACACAGCTGATGTTTTAGTTGTCGGTGGTGGAACCGGAGGCACTGCGGCTGCTATCCAAGCGGCGCGACGGGGAGCCAAAACGATTCTAGTGAGTGAATTTTCTTGGTTGGGGGGAATGCTGACTTCGGCTGGAGTATCCGCACCCGATGGCAACGAATTAGAAGCCTTTCAAACGGGATTATGGGGTGCGTTTTTGCAGGAATTGCGACAACGACAGCCGGGAGGATTAGATAATAGCTGGGTAAGCTTTTTTAGTTACAATCCTCGAATTGGGGCAGAGATTTTTGCAGATTGGGTGCAGGAATTGCCAAATCTGCACTGGATTTCTGGAGAAGTACCAATTGAAGTGTTTCGCCAAGGTGATTGTATTACTGGTGTGCGCTTTGCTGATTTTGCTGTCACAGCCAAAATTATTCTCGACGGCACAGAATTGGGAGATTTATTGGCTTTAGGTGAGATACCTTATCGCTGGGGCTGGGAATTGCAATCTGAGTGGGGAGAACCCAGCGCCCCAGTAGGTTTTAACTCTTTAACTGAAAGATATCCGGTACAAGCGCCCACTTATGTAGTGATTATGCAAGACTTTGGTGAAGCGATGTCTACGACGGGCGTAGCTACAGCACCAGAAATTCCGCCTGCGCCTAACTATAATCCATCCCAATTTACAGGCGCTTGGGATGGCTATGGCGCAGAGACATTTTTGAATTATGGACGTTTGCCTAATGGCCTGTTTATGATGAATTGGCCAATCTGTGGCAATGACTACGGCGAAGGAGTAGAGCGGTTGATAGAGTCAGATGTATCCAGAGGTGAATTTATCCAAGAATCTCGCTCGCACAGCCAAAATTTTGCCCATTTTATCCAAAATCAGCTTGGTCGTCGTTATGGTTTAGCAGAAAAAGTATTTCCTCACACCCCTACAGCTTTTGCACTCCATCCCTATTACCGGGAAAGCCGCCGCTTAGTGGGACTAACTACTGTCCGAGAACAGGATATTTTGCCGATCGCAACAGGTAGAGTTGCATCTATATATGAAGCGATCGCAGTTGGTAACTACGCCAATGACCATCATTATCCTGGTATTGAATTCCCACTGCAACCTAAATCTATCCGTTGGGGGGGACGCTGGACTGGAACGCCCTTTACAATTCCCTACAGTTCCCTGATTCCAGCCACAACAGATGGTTTCTTGGTTTGTGAAAAAAACCTTTCTGTCTCCCACATTGCCAATGGGGCCACTAGATTACAACCTGTGGTTATGGGCATTGGTCAAGCAGCAGGGATGGCAGCAGCGATGTGTGTTGAGTTAAACTGCCAACCGAGGGATTTACCTGTTAGGGCGCTGCAAATGGCTTTATTGGAAGATAATCGCTCAAAAGCAGCAATTATTCCTTTATTTAATCTTCCACCCAATCATTCGGATTGGCTGCACTGGCAACTGTATTACTTAAATAACCCAGAAGCCTATCCAGCTAGTGGCGATTGCCCTTGCCCATCGTCGAGTGAGTACTCTGACTCTACTTTTGGCAAGGGATTAATTCGGGAAAGTAACTGTTTTCAAGGCATTTTTTACCGCTTGGATCAGCAGGAATACAGACTCACTGTCACAGCACCAGCCGCATATCAAGGGCAAAATTGGCAACTTGTGACTTTGCGATCGCATATCGACGAGCAATTACGCGCTTATCCTCACGAACAATTAATTACATTGTGCGGTCATCAAAACCACTTTGCTAATTGGTTATTAGTCGAACATTTAAACGGAGGATAAGAAGAGTTTATTTTCAGTAAAACAGAATACTTTTTGATGAATTGTCCGGATATTAATCAAAAAGCTAAGTATCAGTGAAGTGGAGAGTTCCAAAATAGACATCTGCTATGCGTGCTGCCATTTCTCTTTTAGTCTCAAGTCTGATGTTCGGCCCCTTAGCTTCTAACTGCCAAGCAATGGTCAATCACTTATCCTATGGGCTGCCTTCCACGCCTGCTTCGGAACAGTGGCTCTCGGCGGCATCTGAACAAGCTTCAGATGATGCGCCACGTCATCGCGGTAGTGGGCGTAGAGAAGTGTCACAAAAATCTGGAAATACCTATGTTGTGGTTTAACTACTGTAGGTTAATGCCTTTTTTTTCAAAGGAAACAAAGTACCAGAAAACACAGTGTTGTGCTAACAACGGTTACACAGCTTTTCTGGCAGATATATATACAGTTGACACACGAAAATCTTCAGCGATCGCTTAGTATTTCAACTGCAAGCTTTGTATATATAGTTAGCGTTAATCCTGGCGATCAAAACGCAAATTAAATTAAGTGCCTCGATTAACAGCATCACCAACTTCTCAAAAGTTACACAATTGCTGCTCATATTCGGTGGAAGCTTTGCGTCTCAATCCTCAACTCTTCTTGAAATAGATGTTACTTAGGCTATCAGTTAATCTAAAGCACATCTAATTCAGACATTTTGCTTGTTGAGGAAACAGTCTTAAGGCAACTTCACTTTATTCCCAAATAGGTTTTCTCATACATTTAGTAGCTGGCTATCTACATCAGGAAATAATTTATCTTCGCTCTGGCATTTTTTGGCGTGCTTTGCCAAAGCATAAAATTTCTTGCGCTGCATCTGAGCTTATCTAGAGCATAGATTCGCACAAGTAGTATAGGTTTATTGCACTTGGCAGCGAATCTTACTATTCATGACCTACTCTTACACCCTAGTAGTCTGTCCCATTAGTAATGCCCAGGTTTGTAGTGAGCGATTTATCGCTCAAATCAAGGACTAAAGTCCTTACTACGAACTTTTATAACCCTTCAAAATTTTTGGGACAGACCACTAGTGGTCTGTTTCATAAGTTCTGATTGATTAGTTTGTTACCAAAACCCTGTAGAGACGCGAAATTTCGCGTCTTTACAACTAGTTCATTCTTCTCCCAGATGGCTCCTGACAAAATAAATATTAAGAATGATTTGCTAGATCCTCTGAGTCACTCTTAATTATTCTACATCCAAGGGCAGATGCAAAATTTTGCATTTGCCCTTTTTAGGTAAAGTTTATTTAAAGAAAAGGCAATGAGGAGGTTTTATCTCAAGCTGGTTTATGAGCAATGAAATACTTGCTCATAAAATGGACTTGCGTCTCAATATTCTCAAAGCCTACTCTCTGTAGACGTTCTAGTAAGTTATCAGTGGTGTAATGCCTGTAATAGGGTTCATGGAAAGTTTCAGGGAAAGAATCCATTATATGTTCCAACTCAGGTGAATCACTCAACTGAATTGAGTCACAGATAATAAAGACTCCTCCTGGTTTTGTCACCCGGAAACATTGCTCAATGATACTTTGACGGGCGATCGCTGGTAACTCATGGAAGAGAAAAACAGAAGTCACAGCATGAAAATAGTTATCTAGATAGGGTAACTCTTCGGCATTGGCTTGTAAAAGTTGCGGCAATTCTCCTGGAATTTGGGATAGTAGTTCATTTGCTTTACGCAAATAAGCTGGTGACAAATCCGTACCAAACAGGGATGCTTGCGGCAATGCTGCCCGAATCAACTTCAAAGTCCGCCCAGTTCCACAAGCTACATCCAAAATACGGGTTTGCCGTGGTGCAACTGAATCAATTGCTTTCAGTCCTCGCTTGAGGGGAGCGAGAATCCGCCGCCGCATTGGATCAGCAGCCCCACCAAAAAGAATTTCTACTTGTAAGTCATATAAATTAGCTGACAAGTCACTCAAATAGCCATTGCTTTGGTGATGGAAGTTCTGCACGTAGTAGCTAGGATAACCATCTGTGTCAATTTCGGGCGAAAAATCTTGGTAATTCTGTTGTTGAACCCGCTCCCACACTTGAGGGGAATCTAGCCATAGCAACGGATAGTAGCGAAAAAATTCATCCCAAGGGTTGTCAAACAGTAAACTTTCCGGGTATACACCTTTTTGAGCATCTTGCCAGTCTGTTTCCAGCAACTGATTCAATCTCTGTTGAATTTTGAGTAAAAGCTCATTCGGGATGGGTTTGGTCTTTTGTTCAAGTGTCGGATACACCAGGTTCATCAACCGTGAACTTAATATTTTGTGAGCCAGACCAAAGTAACTTTTGCTCTGCTGAAAGGTTTGATAAGTCAGCTTGGTTAAACTCTCAGACATAAAAATAGCTCAAGTTTTGATACTTCTATGTAAATAATTGTAACGAAAAATTATTGACTGTTGGAAAGGTAAAGGCTCCCAGGTGAGACAAATCTGAAGCCTGATGATTTTAGCCATCAAAGGTAGTGGGTTTGTAGTGAGCTATCGCTCAAATCAAGGACTAAAGTCCTTACTACGAACTTTTATAACCCTTCAAAATTTTCTTGACAGACTACTACTGGTCTGTCCCATTAATTCTGATTGATTAATTTGTTACCAAAACCCTGTAAAGACGCGAAATTTCGCGTCTCTACAACCCCGCAAAATTTTCTTGACAGACTACTACTGGTCTGTCAAGAAATAATTGACGGATAGATTAAGACGGCGATTTATCGCGTCTCCCTAACCGTCAAAATGAATTTGACAGACCAGTAGATTAGGGAAGATTTTTCGAGCTTTGGGGAAAAACACCTGATATTGTCAGCAAAGTCAAATATAAATTTTTGTAAAAAGTAGCTTATGTTACAGAATTTTTGCTATAGTTCTTTATAGAGGAAACAAAAAAATATAACAAAATAGAGAGGACTATGGTTATGTCTATCGCAGATAAATCTCGTGCGTTGATGGTGCGTGAACATCAGCAAGTCAAGAATCGCCAACAATCAATGTTGATGCGGGCTGCACAAGAACTTGGTCTTCCTGAAGAAGCATCTCACTACTGGAACCCGATTCAAGGGAAGGTAGATGCTAATAGTCGGATGATTTATGGGCCAAGTCATGCTTCCATGAGCTAAGTTTCAAGAGTTTTAAGGTTGATTTTTGAGTGAATGTCTCAACTCACAACTCCGAAAAAAAAGCCACCCTATAGTAAAGGGTGGCTAAACTTATATATTTAGTTGGCATCCAATCCTTAATCCCTAATAAGCTAAAAAACATTTAATTTGCATAATCGAATTAAATACAACTCTTGTGGGGTGGGCATCTTGCCCGCCCAGTATATGCAATTTAAATGTGGAACAGCTTACTTCGGCTTACCTCGGCTCCCCTCAGTAGAAGTCCCCAGCCCCAGTCCCTTTTACTTCAAAGTTCACAACTCATAGTGATATGTGTTTAGACGAAATCAAAGCCACTGCTAATATCTGAACTTGAAACTCCTTCAACAACCGCGATTAAGTCGTTGTTAAAAAATATCCCTGTCCCCACAATAGAGATAATACCGGAGCTAAAGGTAGATTCAGGTAGTTCAATAGAGTCCTGGCTGATATTGAAGTCAGTAATCAGGGCGTAGTCACTATTGCTGCCATTATCATAGAAAATTTCATTACCTGCTCCCAAAACAAAGGTATCGCCATTAGCCCCGCCAGTTAAGGTATCAACTTCGTTAACAATCGATCCAAATCCTGGGGCAAAAGGTTCAACGCCGATCAGGCGATCGCTCCCATCACCACCCGATAAAGAGTCGTTTCCAGCTCCACCAATCAATAAGTCTGTGCCAGTTTCACCAGTAAGGGTGTCATTTCCAACTCCAGTCCCACCAAATACGGTGTCGTTCCCAGCCTCACCCTGAACAAGATCATTGCCTGCATCACCATTGAGTTGGTCAAAACTCCCGCCACCTAATACCGTGTCATTCCCAGTACCCGCAAAAACTCGATCATTTCCAGCGTCGCCAGAAATTACATCTGCGCCATCAGAGCCATTGAGGATGTCATTTCCATCATTACCATTAATGGTGTCATTCCCTGCATCACCGAAGATGCGGTCATTGTCATTGTTACCAATGATGCGGTCATTGCCGTCCCCCCCATTGATCACGTCAACCCCATTGTCGCCATCAATGGAGTCGTTCCCAGCATCTCCAAATACTAAATCGTCGCCATTCCCACCATCAATTGTGTCGTTTCCTGCTCCCGCAACGATCAGGTCTTCGTCATCGTTACCAAAGATTACGTCGTCACCGGCTAAGGCTACAATAGTATCGTCATCATCCAAAGCATCAATGCGATCGCTGCCAATAGTGCCAGCAAGAAAATCGTCCTCATTTGTACCAATAATATCCATGTGTTTTTTCCTTTCAACTTTCAGGAATGATCTCAAAAGGCATCAGTATTATTTAGGCAATGGGAACATCTAAGACAAAGTGTCTGAACTGAACACACAAATATCAGATTGTTTAAGTTATTGAGAACAATCTCAACCAAGCCCAGGCGGAAGTTGACTTTACCGAAGCAAATAACTTTGTATGAGCAGCATATTTGCTTTTAGGTAGTTTTAAACTAGCTCTTAAGGTAGATGTTAATACTTAGAAAAAATATTAATTCTTTTATTAAAGAATATTAGATTATTGGAACTGCATGGGCTGTTGCCGGATGCGTGCTGTTTCATACGTTATGTCTATTGCAGATAAATCTCGTGCGTTAATGGTGCGTGAACATCAGCAAGTCAAGAATCGCCAACAATCAATGTTGATGAGGGCTGCACAAGAACTTGGTCTTCCTGAAGAAGCATCTCACTACTGGAACCCAATTCAAGGGAAGGTAGATGCTAATACTCGGATGATTTATGGGCCAAGCCATGCTTCTATGAGCTAAGTTTCAAGAGTTTTAAGGTTGATTTTTTAAGTGAATGTCTCAACTCACAACTCTGGAAAAAAAGCCACCCTCTACTCTAGGGTGGCTAAACTTATATATTAGATAGATAGATACGGTACTTAATTAAGCATCGTAATAGAGGTAAAACTCGTAGGGATGAGGACGCAGCTGCAACTGCTTGACTTCGTTACCTAGCTTGTAGTCAATCCAATTTTCGATAAAGTCTTCCGTGAACACGCCTGATTCTGTCAAGAAGGCGTGATCTTTTTCTAGTGCTTGCAACGCCAGTTCTAAAGAACCTGGAGTTGAAGGAACCTTTGCTAGTTCTTCTGGAGAGAGTTCATAGATATTCTTATCTAAGGGTTCACCAGGATGAATTTTGTTCTTGATGCCATCGATACCAGCACAAAGCATTGCAGCAAATGCCAAGTAGGGGTTAGAAGTAGCATCTGGACAACGGAATTCTAAACGCTTGGCTTTGGGGTTAGTGCCAGATAAAGGAATACGGATAGAAGCAGAACGGTTGCCTTGGGAGTAAGCTAAGTTCACTGGTGCTTCATAACCAGGTACTAAGCGCTTGTATGAGTTTGTGCTGGGGTTGGTAATTGCCAACAGCGCTGGTGCGTGTTTGAGAAGACCACCAATGTAGTACAATGCCATGTCGCTCAAACCAGCATACTTATCACCTGCAAACAGAGGTTGGCCGTCTCTCCAGATGGACTGGTGACAGTGCATTCCCGAACCGTTATCGCCAAAAATCGGTTTTGGCATGAAGGTAACGGTTTTACCGTATTTTTTGGCAACGTTCTTGATGACATATTTGTAAATCATCAACCAGTCAGCCGCTTCGATCAACTTGCCAAACTTGAAACCTAGTTCGCACTGACCACCAGTAGCTACTTCATGGTGATGCTTTTCAATGGGTACACCTAATTCTGCCATTACCAACAGCATCTCTGTACGGATATCTTGAAAAGAATCCGTTGGTGCGACTGGGAAGTAACCTTCTTTGAAGCGTGGTTTGTAACCCAAGTTGGGTTTGTTCTCTGTACCGGCTTTACCGGAATTCCAAGCACCTTCTTCAGAATCTAAGAAGTAGTAGCCTTCGTTGGCGGTTTGGGCAAATCTAGCACTGTCAAAGATAAAGAACTCAGCTTCAGGGCCAAAGAAAGCTGTGTCACCAAGACCAGTAGAAACCAGGTAATCTACTGCTTTTTGGGCAATAACGCGTGGGCAACGATTGTACCATTCACCCGTGCGGGGTTCTTTGATACTACAAATTATACTTAGTGTTGGCACTTCCATGAATGGGTCGATCCAAGCAGTGTTGGGGTCGAGTACCATCGTCATGTCAGATTCATTGATCGCTTTCCAACCCCGGATGCTGGAACCATCAAAAGGTACGCCATCAGTGAACGCAGTCTCATCGATTTGGTTTTGGTACAGTGTGAGGTGCTGCCAAGTCCCTACTGTGTCGATGAATTTGAGATCAATCAGTTGAATTTTTTCATCTTGAATTCTCTTCAAGAGTTCTTGGGGTGTTGTCATTGTTACTCCTTCTCTACCAATTTCCTAAAGTAAACCAGAATCTTACATTGCATCCTAACCCTGCTGATCTCAATCAGGCCGTGACACACCAGAAATATCTTAAATACTAGACATTAGGAGATTTTGTAGCTTGTGCTACAGATATCTGGATTACAGGTTATATTAACCTTTCAGGGATCATCTCTACAAAACTGGAAAGTTCATCACATCAGGGGTCAACTTTGGCATAAAATCCTTAGATAGTGGATAAATTGTTTTTGTGCCAAATCTATATTTAAATAGCACAAAAGTTTACTGGTGGATAAGTGCAGCCAAATAAATATCAAAGCATAAATAGCAAGGATTGGGAGAAAAAAGAATGCGCGATGCGGTAACAAGTTTAATTAAGAATTATGACTTAGCTGGTCGGTATTTTGACCGGAATGCGATCGATAGCCTGAAGTCTTACTTTGACAGTGGTACAGTCCGAGTCCAAGCGGCGGCGGCGATCAACTCTAATGCAGCTGCACTTGTCAAGCAAGCTGGTTTAAAGTTATTTGAAGAACTGCCAGAATTGATTCGCCCCGGTGGAAATGCTTATACAACTCGTCGTTATGCAGCTTGTCTGCGGGATATGGACTACTATTTGCGCTACGCCACCTATGCGCTGGTTGCGGGGAATACGAATGTATTGGATGAGCGTGTGCTACAAGGGCTACGGGAAACTTACAATTCTTTAGGAGTGCCTATTGGGCCTACGGTTCGCGGTATCCAAATTCTCAAGGATCTGATTAAGGAACAAGTAGCAGCAGCAGGTGTAGTTAATACTGCTTTTGTGGATGAACCATTTGATCACATCACACGCGAGTTGAGCGAACAGGATATTTAGTCATTCAAGAACAAGTATAAAATATAGCGATCGCACTTTTGTCTTTGTTGGGAAAGAGCGATCGCTTTTTTATAAGGGCTTTATCCAAGCTTTCGCCACCACATTGCAACATCGCGCCTCGGTAAAATAGTTTTGCTAGATTAAAGCTGTGTTTTTGGAGCTATCTTTCGATTAATGCCAGCCAGAGATATCTATCATGCCGCAGTCATTAAAGCACTTATAGCAGATGGTTGGACAATAACCAACGATCCATTATACCTCGCATACAGAGGTAGAGAACTTTACGTAGATATTGGAGCAGAAAGAGTTACCATTGCTGCTGAGAGAGATAATCAAAAAATAGCTGTTGAAATCAAAAATTTTCTCAGTCCTTCTCCTGTAAGTGATCTCCAGGAAGCTGTAGGAAAGTATGAAGCTTATCGCAGTGTGCTAAAAGAACTACAACCAAAACGCCAACTTTATTTAGCAGTTCCCAAGCGAGTCTATGAAGGTATATTTTCCGAACGCTTTGGTCAGCCTAATTCTTAATAGCATAGGAATAAACCTAATTGTCTTTGAGGAGCAACTAGAAAGGATTATCAGATGGATAAACTAGCTCGGTATCGTGAAATTATTCGTCAGTTGATATTTGATTATGCTAGTCACAAGCCTGCTAACGGTCAAATAGAGACAGAACCAGTTATTGACTCGGAGCGAAACCACTACGAAGTGTTACATATCGGTTGGGATGGAGTGCGCCGCGTACATGGTTCGGTGGTGCATGTAGATATCATTAATGATAAAGTGTGGATTCAATATGATGGTACTTCCCAGCCAGTAGCAGAGGCATTATTAGAAGCGGGTATCTTACGCGAAGATATTGTCTTGGGTTTCCATCCGGCTGAACTACGGCAATAGACGGATTTTGCTGTATCTTAATTATCTTTATGTCGTGCATTCCCAAATAATAAAAGAGGCAAATCGTTTTAACTACTGACGATCTGCACTCTTCTATGCCCAAAAGCTTCGTAATGTTGTTATTTAATGGAAACTGTAAAATCGTATAAATGATTACTCGGCCCAGAACCGCCTACAATATAGTAATCACCTGTGTTAGCAAGACGCAGGCGAAAAGTTTTACCTTCACCGTCAGCACCCGCGAAAACTGGACTCAAAGGTTTACCATTAACACCATAGAGAGTAACACTGGCACGAGCGCCTAAACTATTAACTTTTAAAGTCAATGTTTGTCCAGCTTTAGCTCTTAATATATAGATGTTATTTTCGGCATTTTCAATTGTGGTACTACTTTTTCCTCTAGCAAAAGCTATACGGCTTGTACTCAGAGAATTCAAATGCTGTTTGACATTTGCAAACTGTGCCATTGAGGGAGCTGGTAAAACATAAGCTCCGGCGGTAAAAAGTAGGGTTGAGAAACTAGCGATTAAGAGATGTTTCATAATAAAGTTGAAGTTTTTAGTATCTGTAATAACTACTCGTATCAGAGGTTTGTTTACGGAAAAGTTGAGTTATTTTCCCTGACTCGTGAGTGTCTATGCAATTTTGTAGATCGAAACTTCAAACTATTCAACTGTAATTATGCCTAAACGTCCAAAATGAAAATATCGGCTTATTAAGAGAAGGCAGCTCTTGTTGACGACGTTTTGAGGTTGCGGCAGTCTCTTGTCTTCTGTGGCTACGCAAAATACTTTGTCAGTAGCGGTAATTCATTGAATTACCGCTAGGAATTACTAGAGTGAACTATAACCACTATAAGCCACAATAGAAGTTGCCGAGCTTTGAGGCGCTGATTATGGAAGAATTATTAACTCTGAAAGACTTACTTGTTAAAGGCGATGTTCAAGGAGCATTGATTATAGTTGAAGAATTAACAGAAATGAGCCGAAATGACATAATTAAGACAATTCGTAGCTATGCAGTGATTTTGCTGTTGCATCTGATTAAGCAACAAGCTGAAAATCGCACGACTTGCTCTTGGGAAGTATCAATTCGGAATTCGGTTCGGGAAATTCAACGAGAAAATAAGCAGCGCAAAGATGGAGGTTATTATCTCACGGCAGAAGAATTGTTAGAAATCTTAGCAGAAGCCTATTTAAATGCCATTGATGAAGCTTCCTTAGAAGTAGAAGAAGGTCGTTATGAAGTCCAAGAATTAGAAAAGCTGGTTAACCGCCAAGAAATTATCAATCGTGCTTTGGCTTTAATCTTACCAGGAGAATCTAATTAATTGGCTAAACAGCGACTCGATACACTATTAGTAGAGCTAAATTTATGTTCTTCTCGCGCCTTAGCACAACGGCTAATTCAGGCGGGGGAAGTTACTGTTAATCAGCAGTTAATTGATAAACCTGGTACTGAAGTTGATATTACTGCTCAAATAAATATTAAAGAGCGATCGCCTTTTGTTTCTAGAGGCGGTGAAAAACTCTCCAAAGCTTTGTCAGTATTTGCCATTCCCGTAGCAGAGCGCATTTGTTTAGATGGTGGGATTTCTACTGGTGGTTTTACTGATTGTCTCTTACAAGCTGGAGCAAAAAAAGTTTACGGTATTGATGTCGGTTACGGACAAGTTGACTGGCGCTTGCGAAATGATTCGCGGGTGATTTTACGGGAACGCACCAATTTACGGCAACTACGACCAGATGAGTTATATGGCGAAAATGACCAAATTCCTGATTTGGCGGTGGTCGATGTATCGTTTATTTCTTTAACGAAGATTCTGCCTGCTTTGTGGCAACTAACTCAAGCTAACCGTGAAGCTGTGTTGTTAGTCAAGCCACAGTTTGAAGTCGGTAGATCCCGTGTGGGTAAAAAAGGTGTTGTGCGCGATCCAAACGACCAAGCTGATGCCATTTTCCAGGTGTTGCAAACAGCCCACGAATTAGGATGGAAATACAAAGGCTTAACTTGGTCGCCGATCACTGGCCCTGCTGGGAATATTGAATATCTTTTGTGGTTGGGAATGGTAAGTGAAACGCCACCACCTGATTTAGAAGGAATTAAGCAAATAACGCAATCAGCAACAACTGATTTACGGAAGAGTTAAACGTCGTAGATTAGACATTCTACGGATTCAGGATGGCGATCGCAGTAATTTTCCAAAGAGGTTTTCTTTGATTTTGCTTGCTGTTGATCGGATTTTTCAGCTTGTAATTCTTCTACAATGTCCCAGGCTACGGCACAACCAGCAGAATCACTACCATCTAGCTCACAAGTTTTACGGGCTTCAGTAATGGCTTCAATAATGGCTTCTTCAAGATTTGTTGCCCCAGCATCAAATGAGTTTAGGGTAGTTGTCATGATACTTTTACCTTTAATTTACAAAGCTAAGGGAATTGCACTAGGTGGAGTCACTGCTAGTGATGGTCATGTTCTCAGTCTTGCATCCCAAATTCGGAATGTCAGTCAATTGTCAGAAGAGTTTGATAGAAGTTGATAAACACTTATAATCGGTAACAAATGCTTAACAATTTTTATTTATTCTCAATATTTTATGCCTAACTCTTGTCGCAAGCGATACAGAATTGTATTTTGGTCAACTTGAGAGAGAATTTCTTGAATGACGCTGCTAGCGCCCAACTGTCCCCAAGTGCAGCCTTTTTCGAGATAGACTTGGGCGGCTTTGCCGACGGAGTATGCGCCATAACCGGCGATACCACCTTGAGCGATCGCACTGCTAGCAAAGGCAGTAATATTGCTGGGATTGTCACCACTGGTTATTGCTGCCGTACTTTTACCCAAACCCAAAAGCAAACTGCTACCTAATTCTCCCAGTAGCAAGCCACCAGAACTAAATAAAATCGTTTTTAAAATTTTCCCGGCTTCGTAGCTAGTCATCGGCAAACCATACAATCTAGCTAGGGCGCGTATTAAAGCCAAATCAGCAACAGTTCCGCCAAGGATATCTAAAAAAGCAATGGGATTGAGCATTACTGCCAAAGCTTTGTATTTGGTAAATTGCCAAATGATATTTTCAGCTTCTTGTTCGCGTAATTCGATGGTTTTTTGAGCGATCGCGGCTTCTGCATCTCGTGCTTGGATGAGTGCATTTAAAGCCAAAAGCGATCGCCCTTCCCGATTGAGAATATTCAGAATTGTTTCTTTGAGTTCGTCTACTTGCGGTGGTGGTGTCTCCCATTCGTAACTGACACGCCCATCAGGCCACTCAACCCGCACTTCCATTGCTGCTGGTTCCGCCGCCACCATGACAATTTCATCTGGTAGTAAAGGTTTCGCTTGAGGATGCCCGGCACCGAGTTGTTGCAAATTTTGGTAAATCGCTCCCTGGTCTGTATCTGGGTAAAGGTCTATTTTGTTAAATACTAAAATCAGGGGTTTTTGCGATCGCCGCAATTCTAGCAGTGCTTGATACTCAGTGCGTGTGATATCACCAGACACAACAAACAAAATCAAATCAGCCTGATGTACTACTCCTCGCGCCATGTCTGCCCGTAACTCACCCTCAATTTCATCTAATCCGGGAGTATCAATTAACTCTACTAGTACCTTACCACCGGGCTGCCAACGAACGGAACGGGGCCATTGAGTGACACCGTTCAGGGGCCCAGTTTGCAAAATCTTCTCTCCTAGTAAGGCATTCAAAACTGCTGACTTACCACGACTCACCAAACCAAAGGCAGCAATTCTAATGACGTTAGAATCCAGTTTGTTGAGTGTGGAGTTCAAAGCTTCCAATTCTGGTTTCAACAAACCTGCCAATTCTGGGTTGGATGAAAGCTGTCCTGACTTACGAAGATATCCATACCAAGACAGCGCTTGTCTGAGACTGGCGCGGGCACGATTTAAATGAGTTTCTTGCAGATTTCGCACGAAGTTAGGTTGATTCAAGGTTGGACAAACAACAGGCTACATATCCATTTTGATCTAATTCCAAGGCTGTTAACCTGTTTTGTCTTTCTTAAGCAATTATTTTGATGATTTGCATACCTTTTAATGCAATGTCCATTCAGAAGGTGGGATCGTGTTGATTATCCCAACACTTGCGATCGCGCCAGTTTCTGCCAGTATGTTCACATTCAGATGCATCATCTATCCAAGGAATCGATGTAGAGTGGTGCGACGTTCCAATGGAAGCGGATAAGCTAGCAGTGAATAAAGGCAATAAGAAGGATAAAATTATCAATGTACAAATAGGTAGAACGATTAAATGTCCACTGAGCAGCACAATTTTAGTAGGTGTCCAAAAAGTTCTGCTTATTTTCTTATTTCTTTTGGGATTTTTTAAACTGGTTTTGGAATTCGAGAAAAGCATAATGCAACCCTATTAATGTCAGATTATATAGCAATTCCATTTGATTTTTAACAGCAAAGCTGACTGAGAGCTAGCCGGATTGGGTTTTGCTCTCAGTAATTTTGGCAAAAATCAAATAAAAATTCTATATCACGATCAATTTTTTTATGTAATAACATTATTGAAGGTATATTCTCTGATGTCAAAGGTGTAAATGACTACTTGTTACAAATTTTAATCTTTGAGCGCTAAAAAATATTTATAATGAAAATACTTTGAAGTTTTAGTAATCGTCCCTGCGTAAATACCGGCAGATTTAACTCATAGCCTTCCACCGCCGATGCTGCATTGTTGTATTGCGATCGCCTTTTGGGTAAACAGGAAATTTTATTCGCTGTCGCAGCCTTTGGGCCCCGAAAGCATGATTTTGGATTCACTGCTGAGTGTATACCTAATTTGGTTAGCAAAATTTTGCGTGATGCTGGCAGTATAGAAGTAGCGTTAATTTATTTATGCCTACACAGAAGATTTTTTAAATTACGTATAGACTAGCTTGATCAAAGAAAACAGATACGGGGACGCAAAGAACAACTCTCCCTATCTCTGTGTCCCCGTGTCTCTTTAGTGAAGGGCTACCACCAAATTCGATTTCCATTTTCGTCAACTCGTGCTTCCCGAATCATGTCAGAAATCTCTTCGGCATCTTTAACGTGGTGGAGTGCTTTCTTTGTGCCATCGGGTTCATCTACAACGAAGTAAGTCGGGACTGTGATTTTGTCACCTGTAATATCTGGTACATCATCTACAGCTACCTGTTTAGCCTTTTCTTCAACAGATTGAGACTCATCAGCAATTCTATCTCCTGGATTTGCTGTTAAGTTTCTTTCATTGACGTTGGGTTCTTGGCGCAAATGTGTATCCTCACTTACTGGTTGATTAATTTGATTTTCTTGATTTTGATTAGTCATGGCTTTTTCAGGTATTGAAAATACTAGTTTTAGTAGTAACATTCTAAAAAATCGAGGATACGAAGAGTTCTTTCTCTGGAGAGACTTTGAGAAGAACACGTCTTAGGTTAGATATTTACTCTGATGAATTTACTTCTTTAGTTGAAATGGGGTATATTTACCCCCCAATGCTTCTACAATTGTGCGGGTATTCACCTCCATCATTTTGATGTAAGAATCTCCTGGACTTCCCTTAGCGCCAATTGAATCAGAATAGAGTTGATTTGGTGCTAATTTCACCCCTGCTTCTTGGGCAACAGTTTTAATTAAAGCCGGGTTAATTGTAGTCTCAGCAAAAATTGCAGAAATGCCGATTTTTTTAATCGACTCTACCAATCGCTGAACTGTTTGAGCGCTTGGTTGTTCTTCGGTACTAATGCCAATTAAAGTACCTGCGATCGCAATCCCATAAGCATGTCCATAATATTGGAATGCATCATGGGTTGTTACCAGTTTGCGCTTATCTATAGGGATAGTTTGAATCTGTTGATTAATCCAACTATGCAACTGTTTTAATTCATTAGTAAGTTGCAATGCCTTTTGAGTAAATTTTTCTCTATCTTCAGGTGATTGCTTAATCAAAGCATCCCGTATTGCATTCGTCATTGCGATCGCATTTTCTGCACTACCCCAAACGTGCGGATCTGGTACAACTTCTCCTTTGCCTTTATCAAGCTGCAAAGAGTTGACAACTTCCCCTACAGCTAACTTTTGTGCCTTACTACCAGAAGCATTCATCAATTTAATCAGCCCCGGTTCCAGGTTGTAGCCGTTATACAAAATTAAGTCGGCTTCTTCCAAAACCCTGCTGTCTGCTGGTACTGGTTCGTAAACATGGGGATCAGTACCCGGTTTCAAGATTCCACTTAGTTGAATTTTCTCTCCTGCAACCTCTTGTGCTAAATCAGCAATGATGGTACTAGTTGCAACCACTCGCGGCTTATCTCCCTTGGCAGTGTTGGAGTTAGAGTCTTTCTGCGTACAACTGAGTAAAGCTAAAGACACAAGCATTCCCAAACAAAGCCGGAAAAGCATTTTTCCCTTCATCCTGCTGATTATTCCCTCGCCGTAAGGATTACTGCCGTCTATCTTTAGTATTAGTTTCATTTATCTTGTTTATTACATCTAATTATAGATTTTTTCATATTTCTCTCATTTTTATAGTAAGCTCAAGAAATAAATATTTAAACCTGATTATGAAAAATATCTCTTTTCCTGCAAAATTGAGCCTATCCCAGACAAAAATAGAGGAAATGCCTGCAAAAACTATCAAATTTGACACGAGTTCTAAAGCAGCAATTAACATTGCCCATTTAGGGGTATACTACCGAACACAAGAAGCCTTAAGGGACGTTAACTGTGTTGTCAAACCGGGAAAACTGACTGGTATTTTTGGCCCCAACGGTGCTGGCAAAAGTACGCTAATGAAAGCAATGTTAGGCTTGGTTCCTGTTAGTAGTGGTACTGTGCTATGCCAAGGCAAACCCTTGATGCAACAATTAGATAAAGTTGCCTATGTACCACAACGTAGCCAAATTGACTGGACTTACCCCGCTACAGTCTGGGATGTAGTCATGATGGGACGGGTAAAGAAAACAGGTTGGTTGCGTAGCTTCTCGACAGTTAGCCGCCAAGTAGCAAAAAATGCCATAGAAAGAGTTGGGATGAGCGAATATTGCGATCGCCCCATAGGACAATTATCAGGAGGACAACAACAACGAGTATTTTTAGCCCGTGCTTTAACACAGCAAGCAGAAATCTTTTGCTTTGATGAACCTCTAGTAGGCATTGATCAAAAAACCCAGGCAGTGATTTTTGAAGTGTTCCATGAACTCGCCGCCGATAACAAAATTGTGCTAGTAGTCAACCACGACTTAGGGGAATCAATCACCCACTTTGATGATTTAATATTACTAAATCGTGAATTAATCGCCACAGGTTCACGCCAACAAGTACTTACACAAGAGAATTTAAATCTCGCTTATGGTGGTAAAGTAATGTACTTTTCAGACGCTGCATAAAATGTCATTGGTAGCGAATGACAAATGACAAATGACAAATGACAAATGACAAAATATGTTACAAGCATTAATTGAGCCGTTGCAATACGGCTTTATGCAGCGATCGCTAGTGATTGCGATTTTAGTTGGGATGTTGTGTGCAGTTGTAGGCAGCTACTTAATGGTGCAGCGACTAGCTTTGCTGGGTGATGCCATCAGTCACTCAGTTTTACCAGGACTAGCGATCGCTTTTATGGTAGGAGCAAATATATATATTGGGGCATTTATTGCCGGAGTTTTGAGTACAATGGCGATCGCCTGGATTAGAGTGCGATCGCCAATCAAAGAAGATGCGGCAATGGGCATAGTTTTTTCAGCATTCTTTGCCCTTGGTATCACCCTAATTACTGTTATTCAAAAAGATAACAAAATCGACCTGAACCACTTCCTTTTCGGTAACATTCTCGGTGTTACTATTGATGAAGTGCGGGATACTGCTATTATTGCCACTATTGTTTTAATAGTTGTTATTTTATTATACAAAGAGCTTTTATTTTACACATTTGATCCTTTAGGCGCTCAAGCCGCAGGTTTACCCGTGAATCGGCTAAACTTTGGACTGATGGTGCTAATAGCTTTAACAATAGTCGCCAGCATGAAAGCTGTCGGTGTAATTTTAGTATTATCACTTTTAATTACACCAGGAGCTACCGCCTATTTATTAGTTAAACGCCTCAACCAAGTAATGATTTTGGGTGCGGTAATTGGCGTAATTTCTAGTATTAGCGGTATGTATCTTAGCTACTTTTATAACTTGCCCTCTGGGCCTGCGATCGTATTAGTAGTATCTGGATTATTTTTGCTAGCATTACTATTTGGTCCTAAATACGGTATTTTTACTAATAGACAACTTAAAACCAAAGAATAATTGTAATGCGATCGCACCGTAGTATATTGGTAGACCTTTCTTGGTAAATCGGGTCATGAAAGAAAATTTTTCTACTAATGGCAAAATTCCAGCTAGGATAAAAACGCGCCGGGATTTTTTAACTTACACACTAGCTAGTAAGCTGTTGGACAAATAACCTTGCATATTATCTGGAAGTAAAACTATTGTGGGGTGGGCATCTTGCCCGCCCTGGTTATGCAAATTAAAAGTACATTAGCTTACAATCGCATCAGTAGCGATCGCATATCTATTTCCCAAAGTGAAATAAGTCTAGAAACCCTTTGCTCCCTGTATCCAAAGAATTCGGGCTGTCAAAATTATATTCCAGGATCTGTGGCACTGGACAAAGAGGGTAAACAAATTGACACTAATGCACTGTTGACAATCGCAAAACCAGGAATTCCGATTTTTGTAAAAGGCTTGCCAGACAATAGCGTTGATTATCTCATCATTCAAGACGGGCCAAAGATTGCTGAGTACGCTATCAATCCAATTTGTACCCATTTAGGATGTACAGTTGAGTGGGATCTTGAGAAAAATCACTTTATTTGTCCTTGTCATGGATCTCAATACGATTCTCAGGGTCGAGCCGCTCATGGCCCAGCAAAGCGTTCCTTACCACTAATCACTATAGCAGGGCTATTTCATTATCATCTAGCCCGCCTTAGAATAAATTCTGAGGCTAATAGCATTCATTCGTCTAAAGACGACTAAGAAAGGCTTTTAGTCCACTTTAGTGGACTTGGGCTAAAAGCCTGTGAACTTTAGTTCTGGGCGGTTATGTCTAGAACGAAATAGCCCTGAGCACTATAGTGGTTAAGCAAAACCAAGTTCGTTTATTTGATCACAAACCTGCTGTTGATCCTCGTTAACCCACCAGTATCAGATTAGATAAGACAATGCCACCATACTTTTTGAGCAAGTTATAAAATAACAAAAATTACTGCATGATTTAAATTTGTCGGGTAAGCTGACAAGAGCAGTTTTAATCCTCAAAACAATGACCGCAAGTAGTCCCACGATTTTAGCCCTGGACTTTGATGGAGTGATTTGCGACGGACTAATTGAATATTTTGAGGTAGCATGGCGTACCTACTGTGAAATTTGGTCTTTTGCTAACGACACACCACCAGATGATTTAGCTTTAAGATTCTATCGTCTACGACCTGTAATTGAAACAGGTTGGGAAATGCCCGTTTTAATCAAAGCTTTGGTAGATGGAATTCTTGATGATAAAATTCTTCATGAATGGACAAGTATCGCTCCAAAACTCTTGTTAGATGACAAGCTGCAAGGAAGAGAAATTGGCGCGAAACTAGATAAACAACGAGATGAATGGATTACCACAGATTTAGATGGTTGGCTAAGTCTGCATAGATTTTATCCAGGTGTAATAGAAAAAATCAAATTAACTCTTGACAGTGGAGTTAAGCTATACATTGTGACAACTAAAGAAGGGCGTTTTGTCCAGCAATTGTTGCAACAAGAAGGAGTGAATTTACCAGCAGAATCAATTATTGGCAAAGAAGTCAAACGTCCTAAATATGAAATTCTGCGAGAATTAAAGCAGGAAGCAGAAAACAAGCCAGTTAGTCTCTGGTTTGTAGAAGATAGACTCAAGACATTGCACTTAGTCCAACAGCAAGCAGACCTTGAAAAAGTGAAACTCTTCCTCGCAGACTGGGGCTATAATACCCAAGCAGAAAGGGAATCCGCCCAAAATGATCCGCGAATTCATCTGTTATCACTGTCTCACTTTGCCAAAGATTTCTCTGCTTGGCTTTAAATAGATGAAATACCTTGCAATCATCTCTTGATGCCTTTATCCTAAAACGGCTTATCATTGTCCAGATTTCTGTAACAGTCAAATTGTTGCGTTTACCGATATCCCGCCAGGAATTTAAGTTCCTGGCTTATAACCAAAGTCCACTCAAGTGGACTGAAATCATTTATTTAGTCGTCTGAAGAGAACTTTAGTTATTAGCTTTGGAATTTATTCCAACGCCAAATTGTAACAAAGGTGGATATATAGCAAAGATTATAAACCAGAAGCTTACGTTTTTCTATTTAGGTAAAATAATAACTCATAACTATTCACTCCTCATTTAGCACTTACTTTTATGCTTGATCTCACAAAACTGGCGCGACAAATGCAGGGTTTAAGTCAGCATCTTACTTTAGAAGCTGTTGCGAGTCGTCAGCGTTTAGAATTGGCGCAACAACATCTCAAAAATGCTTACGAGTCTCAACAAGATTTAATCGATCGCCAGGAAAAATGGCGCGATCGCATTCTCTTTGCTAATGCTACCCCAATAGAGCCGTTAGAAACCTGCATTGATATCCCAGTTCCCCCCAAAATTCATACTGTCATCGCTACCGATGGTTCCCAAATTGCCCCCAACCATCACGAAATTGCTTACTGTTATCTCCTAAATATCGGCAGAGTAGTTTTACACTACGGACAAAATCGCCATCCGATACTCGATAGTTTGCCAGAAGTATTTTACCGCCCAGAAGATTTATATATGTCTCGGCAGTGGGGAATTAGAACCGAGGAATGGATGAGTTTTCGCCGCACTGCTTCAGAAGCAACGGTGTTAGCAGAACTTGCATGTGCAGCCAAAGGGGAAGCACCAGCATTAGCGATGGTAGATGGTTCCTTAATTTACTGGTTTCTAGAACAATTACCGATGGATGCCCGCGATCGCATTTTACCCCCCATATTAGAAGCTTGGCAGCAAATGCGTGATGCTCAAATTCCCTTAATGGGCTATCTTAGTGCCTCTCGCAGCATCGAAACAATGAACTTTTTACGCTTATTAGCTTGTCCTCATCCAGCACCTGACTGTAAAACTTATTGCCCAAATCAGTTAGAAAAAGTAGCTTGTAAAATTTTTGAACAGTTGCGAGATACTTCTGTTTGGGCAACCCGACTCAAACCAGGACAACGTAGTACCCTGTGGCGCAGTAATTCCCCCATCCTCGAACTCTACGGAGATCAAACCATTTACTTTTGCTATGTCCACGTTGGCACCGAAATCGCCCGGATTGAAGTTCCAGCATGGGTAGCAGAGAGTGTAACCATACTAGATCAAGCATTGGGGCTAATGCTAGCACAAGTCCAAAAAGGATATGGCTACCCAGTTGCGATCGCAGAAGCCCATAACCAAGCAGTAGTAAAAGGTGGCGATAGAACGCGTTTCTTTGCCCTCCTCGAACAACAAATGATTAAAGCCGGTCTAAAAAATGTGGGAACTTCCTATAAAGAAGCCAGAAAGCGCGGCAGTATTGCTTAAATCAGGGAATAAATGCTTACATAAACAGAACTCATAAAATAACATTGTCTGATAATTGAAGTCCACTCAAGTGGACTAAATGATCAATTCAGTCCACTTGAGTGGACTTCAGCTATTAGCCCTGAACTTCAGTTCTGGGCGGGATGTCGGTGAGTGTGACAGTTTCACTGTGACAAAAATCTGGCTAGAGGGTTTTCAACTTGTGTGTACACCGTAGGATCTTCGGGAGTGGAGACAAAGCGTAGCTTTGGTGGGGGTGGGTTTCTTCGGGTTTAATAAGCAATCAAGCGGACAGATATTACCTAAAATTAGTTGTTATTTTAGATGGCTTTTGGGTAACTATATAAATAATAGTAGAGATGAAAAAAATGCAAAAAAACCAGAAAAAGGAGAACTGATAATTTTAAGACAATATGGTGTAATAACACACATTGTTCGGGTACTCGACGACAAAATCAACACCGAATCAACGGATAAAAATGAATTTAATATTTATCGTTCAGTATTTACGAGCGATTTTTTGTAACTCCCTTTATTCAGGGACTCGTTCAGCAAAACCAACTTCTGTTGTTAGTCTACGATATTGATGGGGAGGTAATTCAACAATGGCTACCGTCAACGAATACCGACAACACATCCAAAACCTGCTAACAGAACGCGCCAAACTCGTGTGGGACGATCGCATCCAAGCCCAAACTATTTTCGATACCGAACGCGACCACTACCAACTAGTCTACGTTGGTTGGCGCGGCTCAAAGCGACTGTATGGCACTGTCCTTCACCTCGACATCATCGATCGCAAAATTTGGATTCAACAAGATGGTACCGAAGTTGGGATTGCAAACCAGTTAGTTGAACTCGGTGTCCCCAAAGAAGACATTGTTTTAGGCTTTGATCCTCCAAAAATGCGACATTACACCGACTTTGCAGTAGGATAATTCACCTCATGATATTTAAAGTACAATCCTCATACTCAAATCCAACCACTTCGACTGAGTAATCGGCGCACTGCTAGAAATATAGTCAACACCGGTTTCCGCCACACCGCGAATCGTTTCCAAAGTTACATTCCCCGAAGCTTCAATTTTCACCCGACTATCCTGCTGGCGAATCAATTGCACCGCCTGAGGCATCATATCCAAAGGCATATTATCCAACATAATAATGTCAGCGTTGTACTGCAAAGCTTCTTTCACCTGCTCTAAACTTTCCGTCTCAACCTCTATAGTCAAGGGATAAGGTATCTGAGAACGAATACGGGTAACAGCTTCTCCAATTCCCCCAGCCGCCGCAATATGATTATCCTTAATCATCACTGCATCATCCAACCCCATGCGGTGATTAATCGCCCCACCCAAAGCAGTCGCATACTTTTCCAACAGTCTCAGTCCTGGTGTCGTTTTACGCGTATCCACCAACTGAGCAGGTAAATCAGCAATTTTCTCTACATATATATTAGTCAGCGTAGCAATCCCACTCAACCGCATAGCCAAATTGAGCGCAACTCGTTCCCCCATGAGCAGCGTATCCAGCGAACCATGAATTTCAGCTACTACCTGTCCCGGTTCACACCATGTACCTTCAGCCGCAACCGCCACAAAGCTGGCTTTTTCATTCAAAATCTGAAACACCCTAGCAGCAAGTGGTAAGCCAGCAATTATTCCTGAAGCTTTAGCTATCCATTTAGCCGAGCCTAGCGTCACATCTTCTACTAGTAGCGTATTTGTTGTGCGATCGCCCCTGCCAATATCCTCCATCAACCAGCCACGCAACAGTGGATCTAAAACCAACCAGGGTGGCAAAACACCAGAATTCCTCACAACTTTATTGCTTCCTTAGTGACTTCCAGCAATACTATAGCCTATAACCCTTGCTCTCTAAGGCTTTCATAGTGACTGTGAAACAGTCCCAAAATAATTTGGAAAAATGGTTGACACAATGAAGTAGGTTCGCTATATTGAATAAGTGCCTGAAGCGGAGCGAGAAAAGCGACGCCAAAAGGTGAACCGAACCTTGAAAATATTATAGTTTGAAAGCGATTATACAGCAAGTAGTTTGGGTCTAAGAAAATAAAGATAACTAAGCTGAAGTTAAAAAAGAGCAGCTAATTGAGCTTACAAACGCTTCAAAACGGAGAGTTTGATCCTGGCTCAGGATGAACGCTGGCGGTATGCTTAACACATGCAAGTCGAACGAAATCTTTCGGGATTTAGTGGCGGACGGGTGAGTAACGCGTGAGAATCTGGCTCTAGGTCTGGGACAACCACTGGAAACGGTGGCTAATACTGGATGTGCCGAAAGGTGAAAGGTTAACTGCCTGGAGATGAGCTCGCGTCTGATTAGCTAGTAGGTGTGGTAAGAGCGCACCTAGGCGACGATCAGTAGCTGGTCTGAGAGGACGATCAGCCACACTGGGACTGAGACACGGCCCAGACTCCTACGGGAGGCAGCAGTGGGGAATTTTCCGCAATGGGCGAAAGCCTGACGGAGCAATACCGCGTGAGGGAGGAAGGCTCTTGGGTCGTAAACCTCTTTTCTCAGGGAAGAAGACAATGACGGTACCTGAGGAATAAGCATCGGCTAACTCCGTGCCAGCAGCCGCGGTAATACGGAGGATGCAAGCGTTATCCGGAATGATTGGGCGTAAAGCGTCCGCAGGTGGCGATGTAAGTCTGCTGTTAAAGAGTCTAGCTCAACTAGATAAGAGCAGTGGAAACTACATAGCTAGAGTACGTTCGGGGCAGAGGGAATTCCTGGTGTAGCGGTGAAATGCGTAGAGATCAGGAAGAACACCAGTGGCGAAGGCGCTCTGCTAGGCCGTAACTGACACTGAGGGACGAAAGCTAGGGGAGCGAATGGGATTAGATACCCCAGTAGTCCTAGCCGTAAACGATGGATACTAGGCGTGGCTTGTATCGACCCGAGCCGTGCCGTAGCTAACGCGTTAAGTATCCCGCCTGGGGAGTACGCCGGCAACGGTGAAACTCAAAGGAATTGACGGGGGCCCGCACAAGCGGTGGAGTATGTGGTTTAATTCGATGCAACGCGAAGAACCTTACCAAGGCTTGACATGTCGCGAATTGGAGTGAAAGCTTCAAGTGCCTTCGGGAGCGCGAACACAGGTGGTGCATGGCTGTCGTCAGCTCGTGTCGTGAGATGTTGGGTTAAGTCCCGCAACGAGCGCAACCCTCGTTTTTAGTTGCCAGCATTAAGTTGGGCACTCTAGAGAGACTGCCGGTGACAAACCGGAGGAAGGTGGGGATGACGTCAAGTCAGCATGCCCCTTACGCCTTGGGCTACACACGTACTACAATGCTCCGGACAGAGGGCAGCAAGATAGCGATGTCAAGCAAATCCCACAAACCGGAGCTCAGTTCAGATCGCAGGCTGCAACTCGCCTGCGTGAAGGAGGAATCGCTAGTAATTGCAGGTCAGCATACTGCAGTGAATTCGTTCCCGGGCCTTGTACACACCGCCCGTCACACCATGGAAGCTGGTAGTGCCCGAAGTCATTACTCCAACCATTCGTGGAGGAGGA